>NZ_CP186008.1:187500-2432500 GCF_049311595.1 Cupriavidus sp. H18C1 | reverse complement strand
TCGTCCTGGTCGAAGGCCGTCAGCGCGGCGCCCAGTTCGTCCATCAGCGCGTCGTTGAGCGCATTCAGCGCTTTCGGACGATTCAGCGTGACCAGCCCGACGCGGCCACGGTTTTCCACCAGGATGTTCTCGTACGCCATGGGTTTCCTCTGTCTCCAATGAAAAAGGGGATGCGGTCCTTGGATGCGGGCCTTGGATGCGGGCCTTGGATGCGGGCCTTGGCTGCGGGCCTTGGCTGCGGGCCTTGATCGCGAGCCCGGAAGCATCGCTGCGACCCGCAACGATACCCGGCTTCGCCGCCGCCCGGCTACTGCGGGCACTACGCGGTCGCAAACCGGCAGCTGGCCATAGCAAACCGCAAAAGATTAATGCTAACATTTGCCGACCGACTGGTCGGTTAATTAAAACGGCCGTCACGCTTCCCTACAATGCCAGACGAAGCCGCCAACCGGTTTCGATCCAGAACAACCTTCCGGAGCGGTCAGCGCAGCACCGCCGCAACCGGGACATGGCAGGAGACAAGCCCATGCACGCCACGCCCACGCCGTCGCCCCGTACCGCCGTCGACGCCGGCCCGGTACTGCTCGCCTGGCACGGCGACGTCGCCCTCGTCACGCTGAACCGCCCCGACAAGCTCAACAGCTTCACCCGCGAGATGCACGCGGCGCTGGTGCAGGCGCTCGACCACGCCGAGGCCGGCCACGCGCGCGCGCTGCTGCTGACCGGCGCCGGGCGTGGCTTCTGCGCCGGCCAGGATCTGGCCGACCTGGATTTCACGCCGGGCCGCATGACCGATCTGGGCGACCTGATCGACAGCGCCTTCAACCCGCTGGTGCGCCGGCTGCAATCGATGCCGCTGCCGGTGATCGCGGCGGTCAACGGTACGGCCGCGGGTGCCGGCGCCAATCTGGCTCTGGCCTGCGACATCGTGCTGGCGGCCCGCTCGGCCAGCTTCATCCAGGCCTTCGTCAAGATCGGACTGGTGCCGGATTCGGGCGGTACCTGGTTCCTGCCCAAGCGGCTCGGCATGGCACGCGCGCTGGGACTGGCGATGACCGGCGACAAGCTGTCCGCCGACGAGGCCGAGAAGTGGGGCCTGATCTGGGAGGCGATGGACGATCCGCTGCTGATGGAACAGGCACTGGCGCTGGCCACGCACCTGGCCGCGCAGCCGACCCGCGCGCTAGCGGCGATCAAGCGCGCGATGTATGCCAGCGCGACGCAGACCCTCGACGCCCAGCTCGACATGGAGCGCGACCTGCAGCGCGCCCTCGGCGGATCGCACGACTACGCGGAGGGCGTCAACGCCTTCCTCGAGAAGCGCGCCCCGCGTTTCACCGGACAGTAACGCGCCGCCCCTTACCCCTTCTTCCCTTCAGGAGATCCGCTTGACTCCCGATCCGCAAGCCCTGGCCGAAGCCGCCGCGGCCAGCATGTACGAGGCCGACAGCTGCAGCCGCTGGCTCGGCATCACCATCGACGCGATCGCCCCCGGCTATGCCCGGCTGTCGATGCCGGTGCGCAATGAATTCCTGAACGGCCACGGCATCTGCCACGGCGGCCTGATGTTCACGCTGGCCGATTCGTGCTTCGCCTTCGCCTGCAACAGCCACAACATCAACACGGTTGCGGCCGGCTGCAGCATCGAGTTCCTGAAGCCGGTGCGCGGCGGCGACGTGCTGACCGCCGAGGCGACCGAGCAGGTCCTGTCGGGCCGGCACGGCATCTACGACATCCGTGTGACCAACCGCGACGGCGAGGTGGTGGCGATGTTCCGCGGCAAGTCGGCGCAGATCAAGGGCCATGTGGTGCCGCCGCCCGAAGCGGGCTGACGGCAGCCCGCCTTCCATCGCCCAATCGTTGCAGTCCACTCGTAGCGATACCCGCAGCCCGTAGCCGCACCCATAGCCACACCGATAGCGACGCCCATAGCAACGCCCGTAGCGACACCCGCAACGACACCCGTAGCGACACCCCAAAGCGCCACCCATAGCAGGAGAGAACGATGAGCACGCGCCTGACCGATCTGCCGCTGGAGCCGATCGAGACCGCCAGCCGCGACGAATTGCAGGCCTTGCAACTGCAGCGCCTGAAGTGGTCGCTCGACCATGCCTATCGGCATTCGCCGGTCTATCGGCGCAAGTTCGACGAGGCGGGGGTGCACCCGGAAGACCTGAAATCGCTGGCCGACCTGGCGCGCTTTCCGTTCACCACCAAGCAAGACCTGCGCGACAACTACCCGTTCGGCATGTTCGCGGTGCCGCAGGACCAGGTCGCGCGCATCCACGCCTCCTCGGGCACGACCGGCAAACCCACCGTGGTCGGCTATACGCTGCGCGACATCGACACCTGGGCCACGGTGATGGCGCGCTCGATCCGCGCCTCCGGTGCGCGGCGCGGCGACAAGGTTCATATCAGCTACGGCTACGGCCTGTTCACCGGCGGCCTGGGCGCGCACTACGGCGTCGAGAAGGCGGGCCTGACGGCGATCCCGTTCGGCGGCGGCCAGACCGAGCGGCAGGTGCAGCTGATCCAGGACTTCCGCCCCGAGATCATCATGGTGACGCCCAGCTACATGCTGGCGATCGCCGACGAGTTCGAGCGCCAGGGGCTGGACCCGGCCGCCAGTTCGCTGCAGGTCGGCATCTTCGGCGCGGAGCCGTGGACCCCCGAGATGCGCGTGGCGATCGAGCGGCGCATGGGCATTTCCGCGGTCGATATCTACGGTTTATCCGAGGTGATGGGCCCGGGCGTGGCGAACGAGTGCGCGGAAACCAAGGACGGCCCGACCATCTGGGAGGACCACTTCTATCCCGAGATCATCGACCCGAACACCGGCGAGGTGCTGCCCGACGGCAGCTTCGGCGAGCTGGTGTTCACCTCGCTGAGCAAGGAGGCGCTGCCGATCGTCCGCTATCGCACGCGCGACCTGACCCGGCTGCTGCCCGGTACCGCGCGGCCCGCGTTCCGCCGGATGGAGAAGATCACCGGCCGCTCCGACGACATGATGATCATCCGCGGGGTCAACGTGTTTCCGTCGCAGATCGAGGAACTGATCCTGAAGCACGCCGAACTGGCGCCGCACTACCAGTGCGTGCTCGGCAAGGAAGGCCATCTCGATACGCTGACCGTGCGCGTCGAATGCGCGCATGGCGTCGAGCCCGACACCGTGCGCCAAGCGCGCGACACGCTGACGCACGAGATCAAGGCCTATATCGGCGTGACGGTGGCGCTGGAGATCCTGCCGTCGGGTGGGGTCGAGCGCTCGGTGGGCAAGGCGCGGCGGATCGTCGACCAGCGGCCGCGTTGAGCCACGTTGAACGGCGCTGCGCTCCGCGTTGAACCACGCTGACTCACACTGAACGGGGCGGTGGCCCGCTAACCGGCGCAAACCCACGCTGACCCGCACTGCCCAGGGTTGGACGGCGCTGCGCCCGCCGACCCGCACCGAACCGCGCTGCGCCCCGCCGATACCACCCGCTCAACTGCGAGGCATCAGCACCCACATCCGGCCGGCCTGCTTCATGCGGCCGGCCGTCTCGCCCGCGGCATCGCCCGCGCCCCAGAAGAAGTCGGCCCGCACGCCGCCCTTGATCGCGCTGCCGGTGTCCTGCGCGAACACCAGCCGCTCGATCGGCTCGCTCGACAGCGGCCGCGTGGTCGACAGGAACACCGGCACGCCGAGCGGGATGGTGGCCGGATCGACCGCGATCGAGCGCTCCGGCGTCAACGGCACGCCCAGCGCGCCGATCGGGCCGTCGTTGTTCGGCGGCAGCTCGCGGAAGAACACATAGCGCGGATTGACGTTCAGCATCTCCTCGACCCGCGCTGGATTGGCGCGCGCCCAGGCCTTGATGCCCTGCATGGTGGCCTGCGCCGGCGTGATCTCGCCCCGGTCCAGCAGCCATTTGCCGAAGGAGCGGAACGGCTGGTCGTTGGTGCCGCCGAAGCCGACCCGCATCATGGTGCCGTCGGCCAGGCGAATGCGGCCCGAGCCCTGGATCTGCAGGAAGGCGGCCTCGACCGCGTCGTCGACCCAGACCACCTCGTTGCCGCGCAGCGCCGGATCTTGCAGCAGCTGCGCGGCGCGGCGGCAGCGGCCGGTTGCCCCATTGCGGCGGCTTGCGGTGCAGCGGGATCTGGTAGGCGCCCTGGCGCGTGCGCGAGCCGTGCAGGATCGGCTCGTAGTAGCCGGTCACCAGTCCGCTGTCGGTGCCGTCGCCGTTGATGACGCGGTACGGCTGGAAATGCTGCTCGAAGTAGCCGCGCAGCGCCTGCGGATCGCTGGCATCGACCATCAGCCCGGCCGTGCAGGGGGCGCGCCATTCGGGGCGCTTCTTCAGCGCCTGGCAACTGGCCTGCAGCGCCGGCCACGCGGCCCGCACGTCGTCGCGCGTCCAGCCGCCGATCTCGCTCCAGCTCGCCGGCTGCAGCCGGCCCTTGCCGCCCACCCCGGTCACCGGGGGCGTCGGCTGCCCGGTCTCGATGCGCGGCGGCGGACCGCTGACGCAACCGGCCAGCACGGCGGCCGCGCCGACGATGGCCCACAGCGCGCGGGCACCGGGCAGGCGGCTCGGGACGCCGGCAGCGCGGGCAGAGCGGGTGGAAAGCAGGGGAAGACGGCAGATGGCGAAAGCGGAGTCGTGGTCAGTCATCGTTTGCGTTGTGGTTGTCGCCGGGCGCGGCCGCGGCGGCAAGGACAGTGGCAAGGTTGGTGGCTCTCAGCGGTGCTGACGGGGGACCGGCACGGGGCCGATGCCATACAATGCTCGGGCTGGTTCGGACAGAATTCTGCGGGTGGATTCCGCCGTACCGGATCGGCGTTGCCTCGAACGCGGGAATCATCCATGAGCGAATTCTTTCAAGACCATCCCATGCTGCTGTTCGCCCTCGAGGCCGGCGTGGCGCTGTTTCTGCTGATCTTCATCGTGGTCTGGACGATGGGCACGGCGAAGAAGCATCCGCGTCCCACCCGCGCCCCGGCCGATCATCCGTCGCGCGCCCCTTCGGCGGCAGCGCCGGGCCAATCCGGTCAATCCGGCCACGCGGGCCAGGCCGCGGGGCAGGCGCACAGCAAGGACAACGCGCCGGGCGCCTAGGTTCCGGCGGCGGTTCCCACCGCGGCCCGCACCCGTTCCCCGCCGCGCCTCAATGCAGCATGCGCGGCAGCACCAGCGCGAACTCGGGAATCGGTACCTCGAAGCGATGGCCGTCCTCGGCCACGCAGAAATATTTGCCCTTCATCGAGCCGACCGGCGTGGAGATCGTCGCCCAGCTGGTGTATTCGAAGTGCTCGCCCGGCTTGAGCAGCGGCTGGTGCCCGACCACACCGAGCCCCGCCACCTCCTGCGTGGCGTTGTCGCTGTCGGTGATCTGCCAGTGCCGCGAGATCAGTTGGGCCGCGACCTCGCCGGTGTTCTGGATCGTGATGGTGTAGGCAAAGGCATGGCGTCCGTGTTCCGGGTCGGACTGATCGGGCAGATACTGCGTGCGCACGGAAACGGAAAAAGCGTACTCGCTCATTGTCGGGAAGGCCTGTGGCGGGACAAGGTAGCGGCATTGTGCGGCAAGGGGAGGGGTGGGGCAAGTCGGCCCGGCGCCGCAGCCAGCGCGGGCCGGCGTCCGCCGTGCCGCCCTCGCCCGCCGCCAAGGCGGCGTAAAATGGCGCCCTTGCGCGCCGGCCGCACTGGCGGGACGCGCCATTGCCTCCTTGCCACGTCGCCACCAGCGCCGCAACCCAAGCCGTCACCCACGCCATCATGAGCACGCCCACCTATCGCATCGCCCCGTCCATCCTGTCCGCCGACTTCGCCCGCCTGGGCGAGGAAGTGCGCCGCGTCACCGAGGCCGGCGCCGACTGGATCCACTTCGACGTGATGGACAACCACTACGTGCCGAACCTGACGGTCGGCCCGCTGGTCTGCGAGGCGATCCGCCCGCACGTGACCGCGCCGATCGACGTGCACCTGATGGTCCGCCCGGTCGACCGCATCATCCCGGACTTTGCCAAGGCCGGCGCCAACATCATCACCTTCCATCCCGAGGCGAGCGACCATGTCGACCGCTCGCTGGCGCTGATCCGCGACCACGGCTGCCAGGCCGGACTGGTGTTCAATCCGGCCACGCCGCTGCACCACCTGGACCACGTGATGGACCGGCTCGACGTGATCCTGCTGATGTCGGTCAACCCCGGCTTCGGCGGCCAGGCCTTCATCCCCGAGACGCTGAACAAGCTGCGCGCGGTGCGCGAGCGCATCGACGCCTACGCCGCCCGCACCGGGCGCACGATCCTGCTGGAGGTCGATGGCGGGGTCAAGGTCGAGAACATCGCGCAGATCGCCGCGGCCGGGGCCGACACCTTCGTCGCCGGCTCGGCCGTGTTCGGCAAGCCCGACGCCGACGGCGGCTATCGCGGCGTGCTGTCGGCCTTGCGCGCGGAACTGGCCAAGGTGGGCCAGTAAATGGAAGGGGCGACGCTAAAGCGCACCGACTGGCGCGGCATCCGTGGCGCCATCGTCGACCTGGACGGCACCATGGTCGATACCGCGGGCGACTTCCATGCGGCGGTCAACGCGACGCTGCAGGCCCTGTCGCATCTGCATCCGGCGCTTGGGGACATCGCCCCGCTGCCCCTGCCCGAGATCGTCAGCTTCGTCGGCAAGGGCTCGGAGAACCTGATCCGGCGCGTGCTCGACACGCGCCTGCCGCCCGCCGCGGCCAACGGCCTGTTCGCCGACGCGCTGGCGCTGTACAACCGCGAGTACCTGCGCATCAACGGCCAGTTCTCGGCGCTCTATCCCGGCGTCGAGGCGGGTCTGGCCGCGCTGAAGGCGGCCGGCCTGCGGCTGGCCTGCGTCACCAACAAGCCGCACGACTTCACCGCGCCGCTGCTGGACAAGTCCGGCCTCGCGCCCTATTTCGAGCTGGTCTACGGCGGCGATGCCTTTCCGTTCCGCAAGCCGGACCCGCTGCCGCTGCTGAAGGTATGCGAGGCGTTCCGCCTCGAACCGGCGCAGATGGTGGCGATCGGCGACTCGGAAAACGACGCGATGGCGGCCCGCGCGGCCGGTATCGGCGTGCTGCTGGTGCCCTATGGCTACAACCATGGCAACCCTGTACAAGGCGTCGACGCCGATGGTATAGTCGGCTCGCTTGTCAAGGCTGCTGAGGTCTTGACGGCACACCGGTAGTCTCCGGGCAGTTTCCGATGCCAGCCCCAGCCGTTCCAATCGAAATGGCGCCGGGCCTCCGGCAATCCGCGAGACCGCCCTCTCCGCATCCCGCGCAGACACCCCCGAACACGATTTCATGTTCCTGAACCGCAAACGCATCTTTACTGACAGTGATCGGCAGGCTTGGCCCTGGCGTCGCTGGCGCGCCTCCCAACAGGCGTAAAGTGCGTTCGCGACGGCGCTGATCGCGCCCGGCCGATTCGATCGGCAAGGCGTTTCGATCAGACCGGCGGCCCTGCCGGCCCGGTTTTCCTTCCCGGCAATCCCTGCTAGCGTTACCCGAACACGCATTACGCCCCCTGGCTCGACACGGAGCGACAGCGGAACGGCCGACCCCTCGGACCGTCCGCCTGCCACCGTCGAGCCGCCCGACGGGGCCGGTGCTTCGGCCATCCTGCCCCTCCCAGAATCGCCCGCCGGGGATCGCGTTGCCGCAGCCCCGTGCGCCGTCCCAGAGGACCGTCATGACCGAACTCGAATTCAAATCGCTGGCCGACCAGGGCTACAACCGCATTCCGCTGATCGCCGAGGCCTTCGCCGACCTCGAGACGCCGCTGTCGCTGTACCTGAAGCTGGCGCAGTCGCAAACCCGCGGCGTCAACACCTTCCTGCTCGAATCGGTGGTCGGCGGCGAACGCTTCGGCCGCTATTCCTTCATCGGCCTGCATGCGCGCACGCTGCTGCGCGCCTACGGGCAGCGCACCGAGGTGGTGACCGACGGCAAGGTGGTCGAGACCCACGAGGGCAATCCGCTGGACTTCATCGCCGCCTTCGAGCGGCGCTTCAAGGTCGCGCTGCGCCCCGGCCTGCCGCGCTTCTGCGGCGGCCTGGCCGGCTACTTCGGCTACGACACGGTGCGCTACATCGAGAAGAAGCTGGCCGACACACAGAAGCCGGACGACCTGGGCCTGCCCGACATCCAGCTGCTGCTGTGCGAGGAGCTGGCCGTGATCGACAACCTGTCGGGCAAGCTCTATCTGATCGTCTACGCCGACCCCGGCATGCCGGAAGCCTATTCGCGCGCACGCCAGCGGCTGCGCGACCTGCGCATGAAGCTGCGCCAGCCGGTCGACGTGCCGGTCACCAGCCCCTCGGTGCAGACCGAGGTCTACCGCGAGTTCGACAAGGCCGACTACCTGGCCGCGGTGGCCAAGGCCAAGGAATACATCGTCGCCGGCGACATGATGCAGGTGCAGATCGGCCAGCGGCTGACCAAGCCCTATCGCGACGCGCCGCTGTCGCTGTACCGCGCGCTGCGTTCGCTGAACCCGTCGCCGTACATGTACTTCTACAACTTCGGCGACTTCCAGATCGTCGGCGCCTCGCCGGAGATCCTGGTGCGTCAGGAAACGCGCCGCACCAGCGAACAGGGCGAGACGCGCTCGCGCCGCGTGGTGACGATCCGCCCGCTGGCCGGCACGCGGCCGCGCGGCAACACGCCCGAGCGCGACGCGCAGCTGGCCACCGAGCTGCTCAACGATCCGAAGGAGATCGCCGAGCACGTGATGCTGATCGACCTGGCGCGCAACGACATCGGCCGCATCGCGGAGACCGGCTCGGTCAAGGTCACCGACCAGATGGTGATCGAGAAATACTCGCACGTGCAGCACATCGTCAGCTCGGTCGAGGGCACGCTGAAGGACGGCATCAGCAATCTCGACGTGCTGCGCGCCACCTTCCCCCGCCGGCACGCTGAGCGGCGCGCCGAAGGTGCGGGCGATGGAGATCATCGACGAGCTGGAACCGCGCAAGCGCGGCATCTACGGCGGCGCGGTCGGCTATCTGTCGTTCGGCGGCGAGATGGACCTGGCGATCGCGATCCGCACCGGCATCGTCAAGGACGGCAATCTCTATGTGCAGGCGGCCGCCGGCATCGTCGCCGACTCCGATCCCGACGCCGAATGGCGCGAGACCGAGGCCAAGGCGCGCGCGGTGATCCGCGCCGCCGAGCAGGTCCAGGACGGGCTGGACTCGGACTTCGCGTAAAGCGCCGGCCGAGGCTGACTCGGACTTCGCGTGAAGGGCCGCCCGAGACCGCGCGACGCCGTCGTTCCCGCCGGCGCGGGAACAACGGCCCTTACTTCACCGCCACCCGCTCCCAGGCCGCCGTCGGCGGCAGATGCACGTCGGCGATGGTGCCGTCGCCCTCATGGTCGACCACGGCCACCTTGGCCCGCTGCAGCGCGCTCAGCTGCTGGCCCGACACGTTGAAGCTGCGCGCCAGCTCGTCGTCGCGCAGGGCCGGGATCGGCTTGCGGCGATCGAGCCCGGAGAAGCGGTACTGGTTGTACAGCGCCCAGCTCAGCAGCACCACGCCGTTGAACAGCCCCACCACCACGTAGATCGACAGCGTGCCCGCGGTCGGCAGCAGCGCCGACCAGAACGGCACGTCGGGTCCGGCATTGGCGTGCCGCAGCACCGCCTGCAGACCGGTCACGCACAGGTAGCCGAAGCCGATCCACGCCAGCGCGGTCAGCAGCGCATCGATCAACCAGCCCAGGCGGGTGCGCCTGGTGCGAACGATCATGTCATCGGGATTCATCACGACCTCATCGACTTGATGCCGCGATCCGGGCTGGTCCAACGGGCACGGCGCCGGGTCTTGAGCATGACTTTGGGGAAGGCCATCAGCGTGGTCAGCATGCCGATCATCCAGAAGGCCAGCGGATACCAGATGGTCCAGTACATAGAACGGCCCAGCTTGGGCTCGTAGCGGCGGTCGATCGCGACGCTGATGGCGAACTGCAGCACGCACACCACCGCCAGCACCATGCCGGTGAAGCCGGGCGGCACCAGCCGCTCGATGTGCAGGTTGTCGGGCAGGTCGACGAAATGGCCCAGCGCCCACAGGATGATCGACATCGCGAAGATGAATGCCCAGCCCGCCGACAGGCAGTACTCGGCCATCAGCGGCCACAGCCGGCGATGGCGCCAGATCCAGATCGAGCGCACGTTCTTCAGGAACACCTCGGCGCCGCCCTGGGCCCAGCGCAGGCGCTGCTTCCACAGCCCGCGCAGCGTCTCGGGCATCAGGATCCAGCACAGCGCGCGCGGCTCGTAGAAGATCGACCAGTGGTCGCGCTGCAGCTTCCAGCTGATGTCGATGTCCTCGGTGATCATGTCGAGGCTCCAGTAGCCGGCGCGATCGAGCGCGCGGCGCCGGAAGGCCGCCACCACGCCGGACACCGTGAACACCTGGCCGTAGACGCGCTGAGTGCGCTTGATCAGCCCGATGATCGACGAGAACTCGCCCACCTGGATGCGGCCGATCAGCGTCGAGCGGGTGCGGATGCGCGGGTTGCCGGTCACCGCGCCGACGCGCGGGTTGTCGACCATCGGCGCGACCAGATAGGCGGCGGCATCCGGATCGAGCACCGCGTCGCCGTCGATGCAGACCAGATACTCGCCGCGCGCGGCCAGCGCGCCCATGCGCAGCGCCATCGCCTTGCCCTGGTTCTGGGCCAGGTGGACCACGCGCAGCCGCTCGTGCTTCGCCGCCATCGCATCGAGCAGCGCACCGGTGCCGTCGCGCGAACCGTCGTTGATCGCGATCACCTCGAAGTTCGGATAGCGCTGCGCCAGCGCGGCGCGCAGCGTTTCCTCACCGTTCTTCTCCTCGTTGAAGCACGGCACCAGGATCGAGATGAAGGGCTCGCCTGCCACCTTGGGCGGCTGGCGATCCTCGTCCCAGGACCACTTGCGTTCCCAGTGCCACCAGTAATAGACGCCGCCGGCCATCCACAGTCCCGACATGAACAGCGGGTAGAAGAAGACGAAGGCAAGCAGCAGGTCGCCGGTCGCCAGCACGGCCAGGCCGATCGGCAGGCCGAGCGCGATGCACAGGACGATCAGGGCAAATAGACGTTCGATCATGGCGCGGGATACCAGGCGTTGGACAGCGCCGGCCGGATCACGTCGAGCCGAGGCTGGTTGTTATGGAAGTCGTCCGGGTAGTAGCCGAAGTTGCGGGCGCCGCGGCGCTGCAGGCGCTGCATCCAGCCCGCCAGCACGGCGCTGTCCACCGGCGGCGCATCGGCCTTGCGCCAGTCGCGGCCCTGCAGCTCGAACACCGTGCGGCGCAGCGCGCCCGGGCGCTTGGCCACGGTGTCGACCAGCGAGTCCAGCCACGCGTTTTCCTTGCCGGCCGGAACCTGCTCCATGTAGGGCATGGCCATCGGCGCGGTCCAGTCGTAGGCGCCGAGGAAGTCGTCGAGGTTCTGCGCGAACCAGGCCTCGCTCTCGGGCTGCAGGATCGGCGCGGCGAAGATGTTGCGCGCGGTCTTGATGGCCGGACCGCGAATGGCGCGCACCCTGGCGGTCAGCTCGTGCGTGAAGTCCACCAGCGCACGGCTCTTGAAACGGGTCCAGCGCTGCATCGTTTCCGGGTTCGCGCGCAGGGCCTCGATCGAGTCGGGCAGCCCGGCCTTGCGATATGCCGCCAGGGCCGGCGCGCTGGCATCCTCGAAGTCGCTCAGCAGCGCGTCGTCGTGGAACAGGATGCCGTCGAACATCGCATGGCGCGCCAGGTCCTCGTACAGCTCGCCGATGCGCTGGCGGGCCACCGGATCGAACGGCGACAGGCGGCGGTACTGCTTCGGATCGATGTCGGTGCGGCCGCTCTGCGGATCCCAGCGCGATACGCGCGCGATCGACGGGTCCAGGTCCAGGCTCAGCACCGGCATCCAGGCATAGACCTTGACGTCGGTCCGGTTGCCCAGCTGCCATGCCACGCGGTTGAACAGGTCGGCCCGCATCGGCAGCACGCGGTTGGGGAAGTACACCGACTTGACCAGCCCGCTGGCATCCGGGTCGGCGAAGGCCTGCAGGAATACCGTGTCGATCTTCAGGTCGAAGATGCGCTGGACCAGCTTGTCCAGATTGCGGTTCATCTGCTCGGGGTCGGCATCGTAGACATAGTCGAGGTCGATGTGGGCGACCCGCATGTTCTGCTGCTGCTCCATCGACACCACCGACTGCGCGAAGCTGCGCAGCACCGGATCGTCGCCGATCAGCAGGCGCGCGCCCGACATCAGCTTGTCGACGGTCGCCAGCCCGTCCTCGAGCGTCAGCGCCATCTGGTAGCCGTTTTCGCCGATGATGCGCAGCGCCGTGCCGCCCTCGGCGCCATACGGCCAGATCCAGACGCGCACCGGCTTGCCGGTGATGCGATGGACCTTGTCGGTGATCCGCTTGACGTCGTTGCGCACGCGCGCCTCGTAGGCGGCATCGGTCTCGTACTTGCCGGTCTCCTTGTCGAAGGCGCGCACCGCCGCGACCGGCTGCGTGTTGCCCTGCGGGTTGGCCAGCACGCCATAGTGATGGGCGTCGGTGTGCGCGCCGATCTCGACGAGGCCGGAGGCGGCGATCTCGCGGACCTGCTGCCAGGTCAGCATGCGGTCGCGCTCGGTGGCCTTGCCGCCGAAGTCGACCGGCTTGCCCTCCGGCGTGTCCAGCCACACGCCGACCGGCGCCAGCACGGCGGGCCAGCGGTAGGCCTTCAGGATCGGCAGCACGCGCGTGTAGAAGCTGCGATAGCCGTCGTCGAAGGTCAGCAGCACGGCGCGCTCGGGCAGCGCCGGACCGCCGCCACGCGCGGCCAGGATCTGGTCGACCGTGACCGGGCGGTAGCCGTTCTCGCGCAGCCACGCCAGCTGCTCGATCAGGTGGTCCGTGCGCACGCTCAGGTAGGCCTGGTCGGCGTCCTTGTCCTCGACGTCGTGGTACGCCAGCACCGCGACATGATTGCGCGGCCAGGGCTGCTCGGCCTTGGACACCGGGCGCTCGGCCGGCGGCGTGAACACCGGAATATCCTTGGCGCAGGCCGCCAGCAGGAAGGTCGCCACTGCCAGAAAGATCAGCAGCAGGGCTCGATAGGGGCGCATCAGCGTTGCGTCCATGGCATGCATCCCGTTCAGAATCGATAGGTCAGGTCGAACACGATGCGCAGTTCGCGCTCGCGCCGGCCGTCGTAGGGGCGGCTGGTGCCGGTGATCGTGGCGCCGACGTCGAACACGTCGTTGGTGCGGAAGCGCTGGCCATAGCCGATCAGCATCATGGCGCCGGTGCCGAAGCCGCGTTGCGCGTAGGCGCCCGCGCCGGCCAGGAACTGCTGCTCCCAGGCGGTCTCGTAGCGCCGGTACAGCGTGTGGGTCAGCCGCACCGACGGCAGCATCGTCAGGTCCGAGCGCGGGTTGTAGTACGGCGTGTCGTCGCGCGTATTGCGCGAGGCCCACAGGTCCACCAGCAGATCGGCCTTCAGATGCGGCGCGGTGTAGAAGCGCTGCACGCCGGTCACGCCGGCCTCGAGGCGGTCGTTGCCGTCGCTGAAGCGCGACGGCGCCACCGTGAACAGCCATTCGCTGCGCTCGCTGGCGCGGTAGCGAGTGAACACCGACAGCGTGTCGGCATAGATGCCCTGCTTCAACGCGCGCAGCGGCGTGCCGGTCGAGCGCAGCGCGCCCGATGCGCCCACCTGCCAGCGGTCGTCGATGTCGTACTGCGCCGACAGCCGGCCGCCCGCGCGGCCACCGCCGCCGTACGAATGCGTCGAGACCTCGCCCTCGAGGGTCAGGTCGCGCACGCGGTACTGCACGCCGGTACGGGCCCAGCGGTAGTCGACGTTGCCTTCCTCGAAACGGCCGGTCGCATAGCCGATGCCGCCAAAGGCGCGCCAGTCGTAGTTGATGGGCGGGCTGTACAGCACGGACTCGATGCCGAAGTTGCCATTGCCGACCACGGCGCTGTCATTGGCGAGGCCGCGATAGCCCTCGATGCGCAGTTCGGCCTTGTTGTGGACGTTCCATTCGCGATCGAGGCGCCTGACCGCCAGGTCCTCGGGATAGCGCGCCAGCGTGTCGTTGCGCAGCATCTCGGCCTGGCGCCATTCCTGCAGGTCGAGGGCGGCATGGCCCTGCTGGACCTCGAGCGGCATGCTGCGCGGCTCCAGCGCCTCGGCCAGCTTCAGTTCGCTCTCGGCGCGGCGCGGCCAGGCGCGTGCCCGGTAGACGTCGGCCAGCGCGACGCGCAGGCGGGAATTGGCCGGCGCGCGCTGCACCATCTCCTCGAGCCGCTGCTGCGCGTTGACGGTGTCGTCGGCCTGCAGGCGCGACTGCGCGGCGACCTGCGCGGCATCGAGCCACAGGTCGTTGGGCTGCGCGGCCGGCTGGCCCTGCACCCAGCGCCACAGCGGCTGCTCGGCGCTCGCCTGCTGCACCACGTCGCCCGCCGGCGGGAATTTCTCGGCCTC
The DNA here is from genome assembly GCF_049311595.1 of Cupriavidus sp. H18C1. NCBI lineage: Bacteria > Pseudomonadati > Pseudomonadota > Betaproteobacteria > Burkholderiales > Burkholderiaceae > Cupriavidus > Cupriavidus sp. H18C1. The sequence continues at coordinate 2,418,022 of NZ_CP186008.1, read as the reverse complement.
GGCGTGCGAGTAGTACAGCCCGGTCTGCGCCGCCAGCCGCGCCTCGGTGTCGCCCTCCGGCGGGTAGGCCTCGCTCAGCGCCTGCTGGTACAGCCGCTCGGACTGTTCGGGCTGGCGCAGATACAGATAGGCGGCGGCGACATCGGTCAGCGCGTAGGCGGGCACCTGCACGCCCTCGGCGCGCAGCGACTCGTATTCGTCGACCACCTCCCGCATGCGCACGCGGGCATGCAGCGCGGCGAGCCGGTCGACGCGCGCACGGCGCAATTCGCCCTCGCCCTGCGGTCCGAGCGCGCGCAGTTGCGGCATCAGTTCGTCATAGCGCGCCAGCGCGCGGTCGGCGATGGCGAAGCGCTCGGCTTCGGTGCGGGTCGGCTTGTCGGCAAGACGCACCTGCTCGGCGACCGCGTCCAGCTGCAGAGACAGCGAGTCCATCCGGCTCAGCAGGCCGGGACGCTCGCCGGCGATGCGCAGCGCGGCCTCGGGCAGGCCGGCATGCTGCAGCGCGCGGACGTACTCGCGCACGATGTCGTTGCGCTGCGGCGCCAGCGTATTTGCCTTGTCGGCCTCGTACAGCGCCTCGTAGGGTTCGCGGGCGCGGATATAGGCGTACGCCAGCGCGATGCGCGCATCCGCGTTCGACGGCTGGCGGCGCACCAGCGCCTGGCCCGCGGCGACCGCATCGGCGCTGCGGCCGCTGTCGGCCAGCGTCAGGATCTCGCCCAGCACGAAGTCCTGGCGCGCCGGGAAGCGCTGCTGGCCTTCGCGGTAGCGCGCCAGCGATGCGTCCCACTGGCGCTCGTCCCGATGGGCGCGGGCCAGTGCGGCCAGCGCGTCGGCAGGCAGTTGCACGGCGTCGCCAAGCTGGCCGTACGTCTCCAGAACCTCCGCCGGGCGGCCTGCCCAGCCGGCGATGATCATGCGGTCGTAGGCCGCGCGGCGATCGGTCGGCGCCTGCGCCAGCCGTTCGCGCAGCGCGGTCAGGGCCGGCTCGTGATCGCCGGCGCGGGCGCGCTGGATCAGCGCATCGTATTGCTGGTCGGCCTGCGCCGGTGCGGCATGCGCCGGCACCGCCAGGCAGGACATCGCCGCCGCCAGCCCGACGGCCAGCTGCACCGGGGTACGCCGCCGCAACGTCTGCAAACGGCGGGTATCGGCCGGAACGCGGGCAGGAGAGCGCGAATGACGCGTCATCAATGACTCCATGGGGACTCCGCAGCCTGTCTCGCTGTGATGGTCAAGCGCCCGCGGCGTGCCATCGAAGCGCGCACGCGAGTCCGTTATCGGCTAGGAAGAGGCGGCACGAGGGCACGGAACCCGATCGGGTCTGTCCCGCCTGCGGAGATCGACGGGGGAGGACCTACGGGATCCGGCGGGCACCGAAGAACCGCGCCGGATGGCCATCCGCAGCAGGGATGGCGTCGTGCAACCGCAAGCGCAGATGAAGCGCAAGGTGCGGAGCCGCAAAACTTCGCAAAGTGTAGTGAAGAAGCTGAAAATCGATTGTGAACGATAGAAAACGCGCCAAATTCCGCTGCCGCAGGCCCCTACCTTGGTCGGGGATTGCGGGACGGGCCCGCCGCCGGGCGGCGCTCGCGCTCGACACCGGCATGCGAGGCAAGTTAAAGTAGCGACTTCGTTCCGGATGCGCGGTGTCCCACAGAGCGTCGCTTTCCGTGTAACCTCCTACACGCATCCCGAATCACCCGATCCCCGATCACCCAATCGCCTGACGCAGAACCACGATGACCTTCCGGGCTCCGGACCGTTTCGTCGCATTCGTCCCGTTGGTGGCGCTTCCACTAGGAAGCGGCACGTCGTTGCGTTCTTGTTCGCACCTTGCCGCCGTTCCGGTTGGCAAACGTGCGGTCCGACAGCTCACCGGTGCGGCGGCTCCTAGATACCCAGGAGATCTGCCGATGCCGTCGAATCCCTCCCCCCGCTTCAATCGTTTCGAATCCCGCCGCGCGCAAGCCCGCGCCGCGAACGCTTGCCGCTTCGTGCATTCATGCGTCCTTGCGCGGTCCGTCCACGCACGCCGTACGCGCCTTCCGTTTCCACCAACATCAAGCCGGGTGAATCATGCTGCTGATGATCGACAACTACGACTCGTTCACCTACAACCTGGTGCAGTACTTCGGCGAGCTCGGCGCCGACGTGCGGACCCACCGCAACGACGAGATCACGATCGAGGAAATCGAGGCGCTGGCGCCCGAGCGCATCTGCATCTCGCCCGGCCCGTGCAGCCCGGCCGAGGCCGGCATCTCGGTGGCCGTGCTCAAGCACTTCGCCGGCAAGCTGCCGATCCTGGGCGTGTGCCTGGGCCATCAGGCGATCGGCGAGGCGTTCGGCGGCAAGGTGATCCGCGCCAAGCAGGTGATGCACGGCAAGGTCAGCCGCATCGAGACCACGCAGCAGGGCGTGTTCGCCGGCCTGCCGAAGGCGTTCGACGTGACGCGCTATCATTCGCTGGCGATCGAGCGCGAGACGCTGCCCGACTGTCTGGAGGTCACCGCATGGACGCCCGACGGCGAGATCATGGGCGTGCGGCACAAGCAGTTTGCGATCGAGGGCGTGCAGTTCCATCCCGAATCGATCCTGTCCGAACACGGACACACGCTGCTGGATAACTTCCTGAAGGTGGCGCGATGAAACGGCTCGATGCCCCGCTCGCGCCTGCCCTTGCTCCTGCGCCTTCACGCGACCGATCGAACGAACCCCACGCCTGCGAGACCGCCATGCCCATCACGCCCCAGGAAGCGCTGACGCGCTGCATCGAACACCGCGAGATCTTTCACGACGAGATGCTGCATCTGATGCGGCAGATCATGCAGGCGCAGATCTCGCCGGTGATGGCCGCCGCGATCCTGACCGGCCTGCGCGTCAAGAAGGAGACCATCGGCGAGATCACCGCCGCCGCGCAGGTGATGCGCGAGTTCGCCAACAAGGTCACCGTGTCCGAGCGCGAGCATTTCGTCGACATCGTCGGCACCGGCGGCGACGGCTCGCATACCTTCAATATCTCGACCGCGTCGATGTTCGTCGCCGCCGCGGCGGGCGCGCGCATCGCCAAGCACGGTAACCGCGGCGTCAGCTCCAAGTCCGGCAGCGCCGACGTGCTCGAGGCGCTCGGCGTCAACATCATGCTGACGCCCGAGCAGGTGGGCCAGTGCATCGCACAGACCGGCATCGGCTTCATGTTCGCGCCGACCCACCATCCCGCGATGAAGAACGTCGCGCCGATCCGCAAGGAGATGGGTGTCCGCACGATCTTCAACATCCTGGGCCCGCTGACCAATCCGGCCGACGCGCCAAATATCCTGATGGGTGTGTTCCACCCGGACCTGGTCGGCATCCAGGTGCGCGTGATGCAGCGCCTGGGCGCGCGCCATGCGCTGGTGGTCTACGGCAAGGACGGCATGGACGAGGTGTCGCTGGGCGCCGCCACGCTGGTGGGCGAGCTCAAGGACGGCGAGGTGCGCGAGTACGAGATCCATCCGGAGGACTTCGGCCTGTCGATGATCTCCAACCGCGGCCTGAAGGTGGCCGACGCGGCCGAATCGAAGGAGATGCTGCTCGAGGCGCTGTCCAACGTGCCGGGCACCCCGCGCGAGATCGTGTCGCTGAACGCCGGCACCGCGCTGTACGCGGCCAACGTCGCCTCGTCGATCGAGGATGGCATCGCCCGCGCGCGCGAGGCGATCGCCAGCGGCGCGGCGCGTGCCAAGCTCGACGAGTTCGTGCAGGCGACGCGCCAGTTCCAGTAATCAGAGGCAAGCAAGCATGTCCGACATCCTGCAGAAGATCCTGGCCGTCAAGGCCGACGAAGTCAGCGCCGCGCGCAAGCGCCGCGATCTGCCCAGCCTGCGCGCCGAAGCGGAAAGCCTGCGCGACGAGGCGGGCCTCGCGCCGCGCGGATTCGGCGCGGCGCTGCGCGCGAAGATCGATGCCGGCCACGCCGGCGTGATCGCCGAGATCAAGAAGGCGTCGCCGTCCAAGGGCGTGCTGCGCGAGAACTTCGTGCCCGAGGCGATCGCCGAGAGCTATGCCGGCCACGGCGCGGCCTGCCTGTCGGTGCTGACCGACGAGCATTTCTTCCAGGGCCATGCCGACTACCTGAAGCGCGCGCGCGGTGCCTGTCCGCTGCCGGCGCTGCGCAAGGACTTCATGGTGGACCTGTACCAGGTCTACGAGGCGCGCACCTGGGGCGCCGATGCGATCCTGCTGATCGTCGCCGCGCTCGATCCGGGCCTGATGGCCGAGCTCGAGGCCTGCGCGCACGAACTGGGCATGGACGTGCTGGTCGAGGTCCACGACGGCGCCGAGTTGGAAGCGGCGCTGCGGCTGAAGACGCCGCTGGTCGGCGTCAACAACCGCAATCTGCGCACCTTCGAGGTCTCGCTGCAGAACACGCTGGACCTGCTGCCGGCGATGCCGGCGGACCGGCTGGTGGTCACCGAGTCCGGCATTCTCGGACCGGACGACGTGGCCCGGATGCGCGAGGCCAATGTGCACGCCTTCCTGGTCGGCGAGGCGTTCATGCGCGCCAAGGACCCCGGCGCCGAGCTGGCCCGGCTGTTCGCCTGACTCCCACCGCTGCTTACCCCGGCGCACCGACCGATCCGATGGCCCAGGAAATCGAACTGAAACTGGCAGTGCCCGATGCCGCCGCCGCGGCCGCGCTGGTCGCCTGGCTCGACGCCAACGCGCGCGCCGTCGGCGAATCGCGTCTGCTCAACGTCTACTTCGACACGCCCGCCCATGAGCTGGCGCAGGCGCGCGCCGCGCTGCGGCTGCGCCGCGACGGCACGCGCTGGCTGCAGACGCTGAAGACCGCGGGACGCAGCGAGGCCGGACTGGCGACGCGCAACGAATGGGAAACCGAAGTCGCCGGCGAAGCGCTGGAGCCGGCGCGGCTGGAGACCGAGGCCCGCACGCTGCTCGAGCCGCTGCTGGGCCGCTTGCAGCCGGTGTTCCGCACCGATTTCGTGCGGCGGACCTGGCGGCTGCGCTTTCCGCTGACGAGCGCCGACGGAACGCAGGCCCGAACCGGGATCGAAGGCGAAATCGAAGCGGCGCTGGACGCCGGCGAGATCGCCGCGGTGGCGCCGGATGGCGCCACGCGGACGTCGGCGTCGGCGTCGTCGGCATCGGCATCGGCATCGGCATCGGCATCGGCGCGCGAGATCATCCACGAGCTCGAGCTGGAATGGCTGTCGGGCGATCCGTCGCAGGCTGCCGCGACGCTGCGCGCGCTGGGGGAGCGGCTCGGCGCGGTGGCCGCGCTGACGCCGTCGGACCGCAGCAAGGCCGCGCGCGGTTATGCGCTGGCAAGGCAGGCCGGTCAGGCGGATCAAGCCGGCTCGCCGGCGGGAGCCGCATGATGGGCCGCCGTCCGAGCCGATCCGCCGCCGAAACCGGTCAGGGCGAGTTGTTTGCCGGCGCGGCGAGCGATGCCGGTGTCGACGCGCGCCCCGATGCACGGACCGACGCACGCGCCGATGCACGCGCCGATGCGCGGGCCGATGCGCGAGCCGATGCACGGGCTGATGCACAGGCCGACGCGCGGGCCGATACGCGGGCCGATGCATCGGCCAATGCCGCCGCCGGCGCGCCGCCGCACCAATGGACCCCGCTGGCGGCCCAGGCCGACGCCCTGCCGCCGGCCTGGCGCGCGCTGCTGGCCCCGTGCCTGGCCACGCCCGCATGGCAGCGGCTCGCCGATTTCGTCGACGGCGAGCGCGCCGCCGGCAAGCCGGTGTTTCCGCGCGACGTCTTTCACGCGCTGCACCTGACACCGCCCGAGGCGGTCAAGGTCGTGATCCTGGGCCAGGACCCGTATCACGGTGTCGGCATGGTCGATGGCGTCGAGGTGCCGCAGGCGCATGGGCTGGCCTTCTCGGTGCCGGACGGCGTGCGGGTGCCGCCGAGCCTTCGCAACATCTTCAAGGAGATCGCCGCCGAGTACGGCGACCCGGCGGTGGCGCGGCCCACGGCCTCCGGCAATCTGGAAGGCTGGGCGCGCCAGGGGGTGCTGCTGCTCAATACCGTGCTGACGGTCGAGCAGGGACGGGCCGCCAGCCACGCCAAACGCGGCTGGGAAGCGGTCACCGACTGCCTGATCGCGGCGCTGGCGGCGAGCCGCCCGCATCTGGTCTTTCTGCTGTGGGGCAGCCACGCGCAGGCCAAGAAGGACCTGCTGGCCGGCGAGCACTGCATCCTGGAGGCGCCGCACCCGTCGCCGCTATCGGCGCATCGCGGCTTCCTGGGTTGCGGGCATTTCAGGCTGGCCAACGACTGGCTGGTGGAGCACCAGCGCGAGCCGATCGACTGGAGCGCGCACCAGGCGCGGGCGCCGATCGGTCGCTCCTAGACCCGGGCGCCGATCCGTCGCTCGCAGGCGCGGGCCTCGATCACTCGCGGGTGCCAGTCACTCTCGGGCGTCGATCACTAGCGGGCGTCGATCACTCGCGGGCGCGGGTCATTCTCGGGTGTCGACCACTGGCGGGCGCCGGTCACTCGCTGGAGCGCCACTCGAACAGTTCGAACTCGCCCTCGCCCGGCTCGACCTCCAACCGCTCAACCTTCGCCGCGGGCGGGCCATGCTCCATCCATTCGCGCAGCTTCGCCAGCCGCTCCGGCGGGCCGTACGCCATCACCTCGACCGTGCCGTCGTTGCGGTTGCGTACCCAGCCGCCCAGGCCGAGCTCGATCGCCAGATCCTCGCAGGCCGCGCGATAGCCAACGCCCTGCACCTTGCCGTGCGCCACCATGTGCCAGGTTTCCATCGCCGTTCCTCCTTGCGAGTCCGTACACCCGTGCATCCGTACAACCCTAGACTAGTGCGATGACGCGGGCATGACCACCCCCGCGCGAGGCGGGCGGTCTTCAGCCTGCGCCCGTGGACCCCGGCGCCTTGCGTCCTGCGCCCTTGGGCCGTTGCGCCCTTGCGCGCTGCGTCCTGCGCCCCTCGGGCTCTCAGGCGCGCTGGCGGATCGCGCGGCCGATCGCGCCGGTGCGCAGCGCGATCTTGGCGGCGTCGGCGCGCAGCGCGCGCAGCCGGCGCTCCAGCACCGCGTTGGCGGCGCGGCCGGTCGAGCTGGCGGTGCCGCCCGGTTCCGGCGCGCCGGCGGTCTGCACCAGCGTTTCGGTATGCCAGCGGTCGGCCGAATCCGCCAGCCGGGCACGGCGTTCGCTGGCTTCGGCGAGCGCGGCATCGGCAGCCTCGGCCGCCTCGGTGTCGGCGGCCCGGGTATCAGCGGCCACGGCGGCCACGGCGGCCACGGCGGCTTCGGCGGCCACCGCGGCTTCCGCAGATTCCGTCGCTTCCTTTACTACGGCCATCGCGGCCGCCTCCCTTGCCTCCGCCACCTCCGTCGCTGGCTTTGCCTCCGCCGCCTCTGCAGGCGAGTGCGCTGCCGCCCCTGCGTCCATCGTCGCCGCTGTCGCCGCCGCTGGTTCGGCATGCTCGCCCGCCGCCGCGCCCCTTCGCAGCTGCGCCCTCAGCGGCCGCGGCCGGCTCCTCAGGCGGCGCCGCCCGCCGGCGGATGAACCCCGCGCCCCTGCCCTCGCCCCGGTCGCCTTCGAGCAGCCGCTCGCTGGCCAGCCGCAGGCTGCGGCTCGCCGCCTCGGTCGCTTCCTCGATCGCGGCGCGCGCGGCCGGCAGGTCCAGCTCGTCGGCATGCTGGCGCACCTGGATGCGCGCCGCCGCGACATGGGCCGCGACCAGGTAGTTCTGCACGATGAAGCGGTTCAGGTTGTCGACCGCGCGGTGCCGGCTCTTGGGCTCGTCCAGCATGCGCTGGAACGAGCCGATCAGCGCCGACAGGCTGTCCATGAACTGCTTGCGCTCGACCCGATAGGCAAAATCGTCGCGCGTCAGTCCAAGCAGCAGGTCGCGCGTGGCGGCGATATAGCGCCGGTTGGCGTTCAGCACGTTCTCGACCAGCGCCGGAATCGCGCGATATTCCCAGCTCGGCAGCACGAAGCTGAAGATCGACGCGATCACGCCGCCGATCACGGTATCCACCAGCCGCTCGCCGACCACCGTCGAGCCGGGCATCAGCAGGTTGATCTGTACCAGCACCTGCACGCAGGCCGCGATCGCGGTGTAGCGGTACTTGATCGTGACGAAGGTCGCGCTGGCCACCAGCGAGACGAACAGCACGGCCAGCAGCACCAGCGGTTCGTGCACCACGCGCAGGATCGCCAGCGCGATGATGCAGCCGATCAGCGTGCCGATCAGGCGGTCGTTGTAGCGCTGCTTGGTCATGCTGAAGTTCGGCTTCAGGATGACGATGATGGTCAGCAGGATCCAGTAGCTGTGCGAGGCGTAGGGCAGATAGCCCGCCACCACCAGCCCCGCCGCCACCGCCATCGTGACGCGCAGCGCGAAGCGGAACACCGGCGCGCGCCAGTGCAGGTTGTCGCGCAGCACGCGCCATTCGTAGCGCTGGCGCGTCAGGAACGGCGTCATGTCGGGGCCGGGCAGCACCTGGCGCGGCTCGACCGGCGTGCGCGAGGCCACGTGCAGCTGCTCGACCAGCGCGATCGCGCCCTTGATCATGTCGAGCGTCTCGCCGAGCGCCGTCATCGCGGCCGGATCGATATGGTGGTGCCGCAGCATCGCGATCTCGTCGGCGACCGCGCGCAGCGCCTCGCGATAGTCGACCTCGGCGTACGAGGGCCGGCCGCGCGTCACGTCGTAGGCGATCGCCTCGACGTCCTCGCACATCAGCCGGATCAGCCGCCGCAGCGCGTCGAGCACCGGCGTGCCGGCGAAGGTCTGGCGCAGCAGCGGGTAGTCGGTATTGGTCGACAGGATGTATTCGTACAGGTCCAGCATCCGCAGATGGACCTGTACCAGCAGCCCGTCGTGCGGCGTGCGGTTGCCGCGCAGCACCAGGTCGCGCGCCGCCTGCTGCCGCTCGGCGACCACGATCTGCTGGCGCACCAGCGCGTTGAACTGCTCGTCGTAGTCGTTGCCGGCATCGTAGAAGCCGGCCTTGATCTCGAGGTAGCCGGCCAGCTCGTACAGCGACTCGGCCAGGATCTGCTGCTTGGTGCGCCGCTCCATCAGCCAGCTGACCGCCATCGCGTACGCCATGTACGCCGCCGCGCCGGCGCCGAACAGCAGCGCGTGCTCGATCGCCCGCCGCACGACGAAGTCCTCGCTCAACGTCAGCGTCATCACGAACAGCGTCGAGAACTGCAACGGCATGGTCTTGTTGCCGTAGACCGTCATCATGCCGGCCAGGAACGTGACCAGCACCAGCACGACCGGCAGCACGCGCGGGAACGGCGTCACCAGCGCGACGATCAGCGTCACCGCCGTACACAGCAGCACGCTGGCCAGCATCTCGTTGAACTTGTGATTCACCGGGCTGGGCAGGTCCATCAGGCTGGTACACAGCGCGCCCATCGACACCACCATCGCGGTCGGCAGGTCGGCCAATTGCAGCGCGATCAGCGTCGCGCCGATGACGCCCGTCGCCGATCGCAGCCCGCGATAGACGTAGTGCGAAAAAACGAAGGTGCGGGGATCGTGGGCGTATTGCATGCGGGCGCGGCGGGCGGCTACGGCGGACTGACTACGGCGGACGGCGGGGCCGGTAGCTTACTGGCCCAGCCAGCGCGCGCGCAATGGATGGCGGCCGCGCTGGCGCCGATCGTCGCCTTCCTCGAGCTGCAGGCGATATTCCGTCGCCGGCTCCGGCGCGAAGGTCACTGGCAGCACGTGCAGCTCGTCGCGGCGGAACAGGTGGCAAGGCACGGCGTCGCCGGCGCGATAGCGCGCCAGCAGCTTGTCCAGCTGCCCCGCGCCGTTTGGCGTGACGCGCAGCCCGTCCACCGCGGCCAGCAGATCGCCGGCCGACCAGCCGGCCGCCTGCGCCGCGCCGCCGTCGAGCACCTGCGTCACGCGCACCCAGCCGTCCTCGCTCCTGGTCTTGATGCCCAGCGCCGCGGCGCGGGTGGGCTTGCGCGGTTCGGCGCGGATGCCGAAGGGCTTGAACAGCGCGGGCAGCGGCAATTCGCCGGTGCCCTCGGTCCAGGCCCGCAGCTGCGTGGACACGCGCACGCCGGCCACCTCGTCGATCAGCGCATGGACCTCGTCCTCGGTGACACCGCGCTGCACCGCGCCGGGGGCGTAGAAATCGCGGCCATAGCGCCGCCACAGCATCCGCATCACGTCGTCGAGCGAGCGGCGTCCGTTGGTGCGGCTGCGGATGGTCAGGTCCAGCGCCAGCCCGATCAGCGAGCCCTTGGTGTAGTAGCTGACGATCGCATTGGGCGCGTTCTCGTCCTGGCGGTAGTACTTGGTCCAGGCGTCGAAGGAGCTGTCGGCCACGCTCTGCTTGGTGCGGCCGCTGCCGCGCAGCACGCCGTTCCAGGTCTTGGCCAGCAGCTCGATGTATTGCTGCTCGGTAATGCAGCCGCTGCGCACCAGCATCAGGTCGTCGTAATAGCTGGTGAAGCCCTCGAACAGCCACAGCAGCGGCGTATGGGTTTCGGCCTGGAGCCGGTACGGCACGAAGGCCGCCGGCTTGATTCGCTTGACGTTCCAGGTATGGAAATACTCGTGGCTGCACAGGCCGAGGAAGCCGCGATAGCCCTCGCTGCTTTCCGGATTGCCGCGCACCGGCAGATCGCCGCGCGCGCACATCAGCGCGGTGCTGGCGCGATGCTCGAGCCCGCCATAGCCGTCGCCGGTGACCATCGTCATGAAGACGTAGCGGCGATTGCTGTCGAGGAACGGCGCACGTTCGCTGCGCGGCTCGAACAGCCGGATCTGCGCCTCGCAGATCCGCTTCAGGTCGCGGCAGACGCGCTCGATGTCGAGCTGCGGCACGCGGCCGGTGAACACCACGTCGTGCTGCGTGCCACAGGCCTTGAACGTGCACATCGTGAACTCGCCCATCTCGACCGGATGGTCGATCAGCTCGTCGTAGTCGGCGGCGCGATAGCGGCCGAAGCCGTAGCGCTTCGCACCGCCGCGGCCCGGGGCTTCGGGCAGCGCCGTGGCGACGCGCCAGTTGCGATAGGCCTCGCCCTGCGGCGGATGGATGTCGACGGTGCAGGGCCGGTCGGCCTTGCCTTCGACGCAGAGGAACACCGAGGTCCCGTTGAAGAAGCCGTGGGTCTGGTCCAGATGCGCGGCGCGCACCGACAGGTCCCAGGCATAGACCTCGTACGACAGCGTCAGCGGTCCGCGCGCCGGGTCGATCGGCTCGGCCTGCCAGGTGTGCTTGTCGAGCTTGGTCAGCGCGACCGGCTGGCGCTTGGCGTCATCGCCGCTATCGCCGCCCGCATCGGCACCGACATCGGCACGAATGCGCACGATGTTCCGCGCGAACTCGCGAATCATGTAGCTGCCGGGAATCCACGCCGGCAGCGAGAAACGTTGGCCGGCGGGATCGGGATCGTCCACCGTGACGGTGACCGCGAACAGATGCGCTTCGGGCTGAAGCGGGGCAATGGCGTAGTGGATCGGCTTCATGGCCACGATTGTAGCGTCACGGGCACCCGGCGCTGCGCGGCTGCGGGGCTGCGGCGCCGATGCGGTGACGAACTGATGCCGTGGTGCGTGGATGCGCTGATGCAGCGGTGCGCTAATGCGTTGGCGCTGCGTTGGCGCTGCGTTGGCCCTGCGTCGGTGCTGCGTTGGCGCTGCGTTGGCGCTGCGTTGGCGCTGCGTTGGCGCTGCGTTGGCTCTGCGTTGGCCCTGCGTCGGTGCCGCGTTAATGCCCCGTTAGTGCCGCGTTGGTGCCACGTTGGTGGCGCGGTGGCGCCGTGTTGGTGCCGCCGCCGTACGCCCGCCGCGCGCGGCACCGCCTCCGACATCAACGATTGACGTCCACCACCACCCGTCCGCGCATGCCGCCCGCGATGATGCGCTGGCCCGCCTCGATCGCCTCAGCCAGGCCGATCTCCTGGGTGATCGCCGCCAGGCGGTCCGGCTTGAGGTCCTGCGCCAGCCGCGCCCACGCCTTGCTCGCGCCGCGCCATCGGCGCCATCACGCTGTCGATGCCGTGCAGCGTCACGCCGCGCAGGATGAACGGCGCCACCGAGCCCGGGAAGTCCATGCCCTGCGCCAGCCCGCAGGCCGTCACCACGCCGCCGTAGCGGACCTGCGCGATGGCATTGACCAGCGTGTGCGAACCGACCGCGTCGACCACCGCGGCCCAGCGCTCCTTCTGCAGCGGCTTGCCCGGCGCCGACAGTTCGGCGCGATCGATGACGTCGGCCGCGCCGAGCGCCTTCAGGAAGTCCGCCTCGCCGGTCTTGCCGGTCGAGGCCACGACGCGATAGCCGAGCTTGCCCAGCAGCGCGATCGCCACGGTGCCGACGCCGCCCGAGGCGCCGGTCACCAGCACCTCGCCCTGCTCGGGCCGCACGCCCGACGCTTCCAGCGCCAGCACCGACAGCATCGCGGTATAGCCCGCGGTGCCGATCGCCATCGCCTGCCGCGTGGTCAGCGACTCGGGCAGGCGCACCAGCCAATCGCCCTTCAGGCGCGCACGCTGCGCCAGGCAGCCCCAGTGTGTCTCGCCGACGCCGTAGCCGTTCAGCACCACCTTGTCGCCCGCTTGCCAGCGCGAGTTCGACGACTCCAGCACGGTGCCGGCGCCATCGATGCCGGCCACCATCGGCCATTTGCGTACGACCGGGCTGCGGCCCGTGATCGCCAGCCCGTCCTTGAAGTTGATCGTCGAATAGTCGATCTCGACCAGCACGTCGCCGTCGGCGGGCAGCTGGTCGTCCTGCAGCGTCGCGATCTCGGCGCGCGTCGACGGCTTGTCGCCGTCGGTCTGGGTCAGCAGCAGGGCGCGGAAGGTCATGGTGGTGTCTCCTGTGGATGCGATCCGTTGTGCGGTCCGTTGTGCGTTCTGTTCTGCGATCCGGTCTGCGATCCGTTTTGCGATCCCGGCCTGCGATCCGCTATGCGATCGGTGATGCGACCGTGCGCGCCGGAAGGCCGTGCCGGCCCACGCCGGCCCGCCGCGCCGGACCTCCGTGATGCCTTACTTCTTCAGGCTCGACAGCTTGCGCTCCAGCGTGGCGACATCGGCCGCGCCCGGAATGCGCGTGCCGTCGGTGAAGAACACCGCGGGCGTGCCGGTGACATTGAGGCTGTGGCCCAGCGCCAGGTTCTCTTCCAGCGGCGTCTTGCAATTGCCGGCACCGCTCGGCGCGACCTTCGACAGCATCCAGTCGCGCCACGCCTTGGTGCGATCGGCCGCGCACCAGACCTGCTTGGCCTTCGCGGTCGAATCCGGCGACAGCACCGGATAGAGGAAGGTGTAGACCGTGATGTTGTCCATCTGCTGGAAGGTCTGCTCGATCTGCTTGCAGTAACCGCAGTTCGGATCGGAGAACACCGCGACCTGGCGGCTGCCGTCGCCCTTGCTCCATTTGATCGCGCGCGACAGCGGCAGGTCGGACCACTTGATGCGATTGATCTCGGCCAGGCGCTGCTCGGTCAGGTTGGTGCCGCTGCGCGTGTCGAGCAGCTCGCCATTGAGGATGTAGCGGCCGCTCGCATCGGCGTAGACGAGCTGGCCGCCGATATTGACTTCGTAGAGGCCGGCGATCGGCGTCTTCTCCACGCTCTTGATCTCCGCGCGGCCGCCCAGCATCTTCTGCACATTGGTCTTGATGCGCTCCGCGGTCGGATCGGCCGCCGCCAGCGCCGGATGCGCGAAGGCGGCGGTGGCCACGGCGAGCGTCAGCACGGCCATCGCTCGCGCGGCGCGCTCGGTCAGCACGTTGGACCGCGTGATGGAACGCTGCGGGTTCGGGCGGGCGGAGCGCCCGAGGGAATACGACATGTTGACTCCGGGTTCTGGTTGGCTCGGATGTGGGTGGAGCGGGCGAATCGGCCGCGGGTTTTTCTGGATCGATCGGATCGGCGGGATCGGTCGGGCACGGCGGTTGCGTGGACGAGACCGGTTCAAGGCGCGGGCGCTCAGCCGAGCGCCCGTCCGATCAGGAACCGCTTCAGCAGCGCCTGAGCGCCCACGGCACGCATGCCGGTATTGCGGACCATCCGCGCCACCCCGCCCTGCAGCGAGAACAGCCGATGCAGGCCATCGGTGGCGGCCGTCAGCGACAGCAGGTCGGTGGCGCGCGCGCGCTCGTAGCGGCGCAGCAGGCGCAGGTCGCCTTCGTCGCGGAACGACTCTTTGGCGGCCATCACGCGGCCAAGTTCCGCGACATCGCGCAAACCGAGGTTCATGCCCTGCCCGGCCAGCGGGTGCACCACGTGGGCCGCGTCGCCGACCAGCACCACATGCGGCTGCACCACGCAGTCGGCATGCTGCAGCACCAGCGGGAAGGCCTGCGCGGGCGTCACGCAACGCAGCGCGCCGAACTGGCGGCCGACCGCACCGCTGGCCGCGTCCATCGCCGCCTGCGCCAGCTGCTCCGGCGCCAGCGCCGTCAGCTCGCGCGCATGGGCCTCGTCAGCCGACCACACCATCGACAGGTGATTGCCCGGCAGCGGCAGCATCGCCAGGATCTCGCAGTTGCACGACTCCTCGTCGGCCAGCAGCTTCGGCGGCGCGCCGAGGAACCACTGCCACGCGGTCGCATGATGCGGCAGCTCGCAGGCGAAGTTGGCGACCACGCCCGACTGCCGGTAGCGCCGCGTGCTGACGCCGATATGGCACTGGGTCCGTACCCAGGAACGGGCGCCGTCGGCACCCACCACGCAATTGGCGCGCACTCGCGCGCCGTCGGCCAGCGTCAGCGTGACACCCAATTCGTCGCGCTCGAAGCCGGTGGCGGCCTGCTGATACCAATGGACCTGATGCTGGAAGCGCAGCGCGGTGTCGAGCACCCGCTCGACATGGCCCGATTCGATGATCCACGCCAGCTCCGGCACCGCGGCGGCGTAGGCGGAGAAATGCAGATCGCCGGTCAGCCCGGCATCGTCGCGCGCGGCGGTATCGTCGCCGAACACCCGCATGTCGCGCACCGGCTGCATCCGCGACGGGTCCAGCGCTTCCCAGATGCGCAGCCGGCTCAGCAGTGCCTGCGAGCTGGCCGAGAACGCGTAGACGCGGCTGTCCCACTCGCCTTCACCGGGCACGGCAGCGGCGGCCGAGGCATTGCCGGGCCGCGGCGCGATCAGCGCGACCTGCATGCCCTGCTGCGCCAGCAGCAACGCGCAAGTCTTGCCGACGATGCCGCCGCCAACCACGGCAATCTGGAAATGGGAAAACGAGGTCCGCGTGGACGCGCTGGCTCTGGTCATGGGGCGATTATAGCCAGCGGCTTTGAGGGGTCACCCGGTACTCAGCCGGCGGACGGGCGAGCCGCTTGGTACGGGCAGCTCGGACGGGCGGGCAAGCCTCGTGGCATGGCGGCTCGAACGGGCAGGCAAGCCCCCTGGCATGGACGGCTCGGACGGGCGGGCGTCCGGACGGCCATCCGCTAGAATACCGGCTTTGCCATCGCTTACCGCCCGGAACACCATGAGCCTCAAATGCGGCATCGTCGGCCTGCCCAACGTCGGCAAGTCCACGCTGTTCAACGCCCTGACCAAGGCCGGCATCGCCGCCGAAAACTATCCGTTCTGACGCTCCCGGCAGATAATCTTTATAGATCAATTAGTTAGCAAGTCTCGTCAGACTTGCGGACAAAGCCATAACAAAAATCGCGGGGCCGCTTGCATGCACCAAATGCGGCTTACAGATGATAGCCGACACACCGGGACCTGTCTTCACGACGGCCACTCCCGCGGCCTGATACCCCATGTCCCTTGAGCGTTCCTGTGCTGCTTGGTCTCGGTCCGATCAGCAGGAACCCTCACTGTGCTGTCCCAACCAAATCTGAG
This sequence comes from Cupriavidus sp. H18C1, assembly GCF_049311595.1. Classification (NCBI taxonomy): domain Bacteria; kingdom Pseudomonadati; phylum Pseudomonadota; class Betaproteobacteria; order Burkholderiales; family Burkholderiaceae; genus Cupriavidus; species Cupriavidus sp. H18C1. The sequence continues at coordinate 2,402,183 of NZ_CP186008.1, read as the reverse complement.
TAAGTCCAGCAACCCCGCTTTTCGGGGAATCTTGCGCAACGCCTCGGCACCGAGGTAGATTTGGCGCTCCACCGTAGTTATCCGATAGGATGCGGCCGGCTTCCTCCTGCGACTAGTAGCGCCTCCGACGCCCATGAATAATCAAAAAGACTATTTCAAAATCAACGGATTTGAGAAAAAGAGTTATTCGGGGACACACATTCTTGATGCTGGCGGAAAAAAGGTCCACTTTAAAGACTGCAATTTCAGCTACTGCATTATCGAACGCGGGTACTTTCATGATGCCAAGTTCGAGAACTGCACGTTCACCGGAACGCGCTTCATCTCTTGCAATTTCCGCTCTGCAACGTTCGCCAATTGCGATTTCTCATACGCGACGTTTTTCACAACAATCGTATCCGAGGAAGAAATAGCGAAGAACCTGCCAGATCAGCCCAATAAGCGACGCGACCTAGTAAGAACCCTCCGTGCAAATGCGGCGTCAATGGGCAACCAAGAGGCCAGTAATAGCCTTCTTTCCTTAGAACTAAGGGCGAACACAGAGCACTATCGCCGCATGCATCGAGATAATCATTCGTATTACTCAAAATATTCTAGGGCCCAAAAAATCGAAGCGTTCTTCAAATACTGGGGCCTTCGACTGGAGGAGATCGCTTGGGGCTATGGGCTATCGCCTATTCGCCTTGTGCTTTGGCTTCTCCTTATACTGTTTTTCTGCGGTGTCGCCATGGCGATATCAGGGCCCGGCGACGTTGTTGTAAATGCCGCATTATTAAGCCGGATAGGCAGTCAAATGCTTCTTGCCGCCTTTGCTGTGTTAGATCTCGCCCTCATCGACTCAGAAGTCCTGGACGCACATCGCGTTATATTCGGCTTCTTGGTTGCAGTTCGGGTCATAATTTTGGGTCTATTCATAACAGTGATATATCGTCGCTATGCACGATAGCACAGACAACATTTTGACCGTTCGGCTATTCGGCTCGCATGCGCGGGGAGAGGCAGACGAAGGTAGCGACGTGGACATACTGGTTGTGGTCCACGACGCATCAAATTCACCCTCCAACTTGGCACTGCCAAACAACACGGATGTTTCTCTCTACTCCGCGGAGAGAATTGCTTCGATGTTTGCCGAAGGCCACCTATTTGCTTGGCATTTGTATCTGGAATCCGTGCCATACGGTTCGCTCGTCCATGATGACTGGTTCAAGTCTCTTGGTCGCCCGTCGGAATATAAAGAGGCGAGCTTGGATCTTGAGCAATTTGTCTCCATACTCGAAGAATCTCTTGATTCCCTCGATAGGGGCCATAACTATATATTTGAGGCCGGCATTTGCCATCTAGCCTTGAGAAATATCGGAATGATTCTCAGCCATATCGAAAAAGGAAGACCGGATTTTTCGCGCTACGCCGCAATTCGTCTGCCTGCGGAGTTACGCCCCCCCGATCGGCCCCGCACAGTACGATCTGCTTATCGCTTGCCGGCGCCTCTCAAATCGCGGAGATTACAGCATACCGCCGCCTTCCGCTTCCACAATTCAGGGTATTCTTTCAAACGTCCGTTTGTGGACCGATAAATTGAGGAATAAGTATGGCATCAAGATCTGAACGGTTCCGCGCTAGAGTAAAATTGGAACGCGAAGTACTGCGACTACTGAATAGCGGATGGAAAGGACCCAAATTAATGGGGCTATCACGAGATGGTATTTCACTTTGGCGGACCAGCAACGTGGCAGCAGGATGCGAACCAGACTCCGTGGAGACAGTTGCCAGAATCCTGACGGATATAGCGATCAAGCTACGGATCGAGGCCGACTCAAGCAGAACCGTATTTGATGAAGCCGCGTTCGAGACCTCACTGGAGGAAGAACTAGAGCAAATCCGTACAATCGGAAGGCAAAAATGCTAATTCACAGCAGCGGCAAGATTGAAGATTTTTTGCGCCTCAACGAAACCGGCTGCTTGCGCTGCACGAATATTCTTGCCTCCATCCCGTACGCGATGAAGGGTGTAGCAAGCGACGATTTCTATAAGACGATAACCGCAACGAGAATACCCTGTACAACCTATTGTCGCTTAGACTGGAGCGTCCCCTTCGACACCAGAATTATAAGAGATTTTTCATCAGAAGGATGCAAATTTTTCTTTATAGAGGAATACTTGCATGCCAAAGTAATTTGGTGGAAGGGATGGGGGGCATATATCGGATCATGTAATCTAACCGATCGTGCTTGCTTCGAGAACTTTGAAGCAGGATGGTTTTTCGAAGACAGTGAAATCAATGCTCGTGGAATCCAAAATGAACTGCAGGCGTTTTTCGATGAACTGGAGCGCGACTCCATCCCTGAATCGAGTGAAATCGTTTCGCTACTCGACAGACAAAATGAGCGATTAGGAGAATATAGGGCGATGAGGCAAGCGCTATCCCACGGGTTCTCTGACGCATTACATCGGCATCTTAGTAGTCGACTATAGACAGAGGGCCGAATATCACGCGGAATTACTTTTCTCGGCATCTATAATATCGAGATAAATCGCAAGATACAAGAGTTATCCGACATAATGAATGGGCGTACGTGCACCTGCTGAATCGCAAGCCATCTGGCGATTATGAGTCCAACCTGAGGTTGCGCCCAAGTAGGTCTCTTGGGACTTCGAAAACCTACCTAATTGTGGGGACACACTGGGCAGGCATTAAGCGGGCGCACTGCGCTCTCTTGTATTAGATTCGCGATACGGGTGAAGCGACATATCTCCCGCCAGACAACTGCCGACTCCCCCGCAGACGCCGTTGTCTCCATTGCGAGTAATCAAACAACAACGCCAAATTGACCTTTAGCTGCTTTTTTGAAACTCGGGGGAGATGCAGGGGAATGGGGGTACTTCGCGATTAGTCTCGCGGGAATACCAGAAACGACTCCGAATAGATGGCGTGCTCGACATCAAGTTCCGCAGTGAATACCTCAACGGTTCGGGTTCGGTCGTTGCATTTGGCTCTTTCTATCCGTTGGTCGCGTGGATCAACTTGAGGCAATCAAGGCAGCCAGCGCCGGAATTTATTAAGGTCTACACCCGCGGGGGCTATCCATACCTTTCGCGTGGGGTTCCACCGAGCGCCGAGCGCTTTCGCCCGGTCCTTGTCCGAATACGGGACGTTCAAAACAGTGTCTTGCAATGCATGGCGGAGCTTGTATTGTCCCCGCAAACGGCGGTCATGGATCGCTTCGTTTATCTCTCCTGCGCTGAGGCCGAGCGCTTCCAGACGCTCTCGTTGTTCCCTCAGTTCGGCGCCGAGGTTCTCACCAGTTTTTGCAGCGCGTGCCATCAGTTCAAGGAAGCGTTGCAATTCGATTTCCCTTGCTCACGTATGCCTCCCGTTGTAGTCGATTGATTCTATTCCTCGCGTCATAGCGACGCCAACAGCTCACACTTCGAATACGGTCGTTTTTAAGGCTAGGCCTTAAATCCTAGGGAAAACACCCACCTCAGTACGAAACCGACCCCATTCGGACTACCCTTGCGGGGCATGTACGAAAGTAACCCTGGGCTTCTTTCGTACAGCATGTATAATTCGTACGTCCTTTTCGTACATCATCGCACCCAATGTCCAGAGTCTTCGCTTACTGCCGCGTTTCCACATCCGACCAGACAACCGACAACCAGGTCAGGGAAATCGAAGCAGCGGGTTTCGCCATACAGGAAAAGCGCATTGAGATTGAGGTGGTAAGCGGGTCCGTTGCAGCGTTTGAGCGCCCTCGCTTCTCCCGCTTGGTAGATCGGATGGAGAGCGGGGATGTGCTGGTTGTGACCAAGCTGGACCGGCTGGGCCGCAATGCCATGGACGTCCGAAGCACGATTGATAGGCTGGCTGCTGATGGCATCAGGGTCCATTGCTTGGCCCTTGGGGGGCGTGGACCTGACTAGCGCAGCGGGGCGGATGACCATGCAAGTTCTTGCCGCCGTGGCTGAGTTTGAGCGGGACCTGCTCATCGAACGCACGACCGCAGGCATCAGTAGGGCGAAGTCTGAAGGGAAGGCTTTTGGTAGGCCGTCAGCGTTGTCGCTAACGCAACAGGAGGCCGTGCGCTCGCAGCTCGCTCAAGGCGTCTCTGTGGCCCAGCTCGCTAGGGAGTTCAGCACCAGCCGTCAGACCATCATGCGTCTGCGAGACAAGGTCCAATCTGGCTCTCACGACCTCTGAGACGTCTCTTTGCCAGGCATCGTCTCAGGCTGCTCAGCCCGCACCACAAGCCCTTAGATTTTATCTAGTGAAACACAAATGAAATCAGGGGCTTAGAAATACCCGCCCACTACGAGGAAGTGCGGGCCCCATTCGGTCCGACAGTCTGTCGGGAGGGGCGCTCGGAAGCCTAAGCCTGCGTCTGCCCCACTTTGCCTCCCACTGTGACACCTCCTGATTAGGTTCGGTCAGCGCTCAGGGGTGCATCCTCTTGAGCGGTCTTCGCCGCGCAGCCAATAGGCGTCGCCTCATCTTGAGGGAACCCTCGACGTTCTGACCAGCAACCTCATCCTAGATGTGCCAGCAGGGTCCGAAGTTAATACGTAGGCCCCTTATGAATCAACCACTTACCAATGCCCCGTCACCACGAGAGAACCATACGCAAAAAATGACAGAAAGGAACACATGAATACGAACAGACCAGCCCCAAAAAAGGGGCCGAAGCGCCCTGGGCCGGACTCAAGACCATAGGTTGGTACTGCAAGACGCATGACGATTGGACGACACATCTTGTGGCTGGCGGTCGTGGTGTGTGCCAAGCGTGTAACGACAAACGCAATGGCTGCTTCGATGGCCCAATACCTTTCCCGTATGCGTTACTGACGAAGTCTCCTACAGCAGTCCTGTATGGGAGCCTAAGCAGACCCCGTGGAGATTGAATGACCTTGTCGGAAGCCGAACAACAGGTATGGCTAGCGGCAGCAGGGTTAGCCAAACCCATCGACCACAAGAAAGGCCAGAGAGTACGTACCGACCATCCCGAAAGGACGCTGCCAAGCGGGAACGAACCTCATCGCATTGCACAGCAACGTGGGAAGCGCATAGGGAGACCTCCAGGCGTAGCAAATGGATGGAACCGTCAAGACAGGGATATTGAAGCAGCCTTTGCCAAAGCCACAGCAAAGTGTGATGTCAATTTTTATTGGAGTTATGGTCGATGGCCCAGCTCTGATGAGTCATGGGACCTATACATCGACACTATTCCAGTAAAGCTCTGGGAGGACTGGATAAGGATGAGGAAACGCCGTAGCAAGGTACAAGCAGGGGAGATATCGATAGTGATTTATGTCTCACATTATGGATTATGTCCATAGTGGAACCCTCCCTCTTATTCAAAGACACCCACCCGAGGTCTTCTTAGGTCTGTTAGGGGGCCACCAAACTACTGTGAATTCCACAGTGAATTAGGGGCGTGTCGCTTTCCATCCTTTCACCAAAGCCAAGCAATCATCATCAAGCGTCGGTCAACAAACAAACTTTTCACACATGTACAACGAAAAACTAGCCGTGCTGGAGTCAGTTCGCACAGAAACCGAACGAGTTGCCCAAGAGCAAGTAGCTATCGCTGCATCGCAGGGGGTCGAAGCAGTCGCCAAGGTCGCAGTGTTCCCGGTCAGTGAGTTCCCAAACTGGGCAACCACCCTAGCCAAGATACTCTGCAAGAACCCCGAACTTGCGAAGGAACCCAACCACAAGCTGGCTTCTCTTATCGAACAGTACGAAGGCAAGACTGGATTGGCTCCGAAGATCATGTCAAAGAAACTCAGCGCCCCACAGGTCTCCTACGTTGCTGAAATCCTTAGGAGTCACGGATATGAGGTAACTGGGTTAGTCAAAGGCACCGATATCAAACGCATAGTCGACGGGAAGTCATCGCCGCCCTCGCCAACGATCTTCTTCCCAGATGCGGTCTCCATCGACGGGACAATCTATCGATACCGAGAGCGTAGAACAACTCCTACGGGGACGCCTTGGAACGATCTCTGCATTCGCATCGGGAGCGCTGAGGTCCCTCTGGTCACCGTACTCAAGCTGAGAAACATCAGCATCGGAGAGTTCCAGCAGTTGGACGATGCAGCCAAGCGGTTTGCCGAAACGCAACAAACGGTACGTAGACAAGAACTAGATAAGGAGCGAGAGTGTCCCCGCAGCCTGTCCCACCTCGCAAAGGTCGTGGAGAGGACACAGAGACGTTCCGCCAAGCCCAACGAATACACCAGCAGCGAACTGGCAGAATTGATGCGGACATGGCACCACACCATAACAATCGAAAAGGGAGGCCAACCCTCATTTTCTGATCTGATGCTTGAGTTGCCAGACAATCCAGAGATGCTCAGCGCCCTGAGGCGGTTCGCTGGGAGACCACAAGACCTAGCAGCGAACGACGAGAAATCTATCGCTGCTTAAGTCCCTTCTGTACTTGGCTCTCAACCGGCCACGATTGCGCAGTGGCGGGGGAGCTTAATCCTGCCGAAGCCCCCCGATTCCACATCGGCCTTATACCCCCCTTCAGATAGTCGATAGCCGCCCGGAGAATCGCCGGGTCGTCCTGGAGAAGGCCTAACGCCCGGTTGCAGTTATGGCAGAGAAGACCGCGAACTCGTCCGGTCTGATGGCAATGGTCGACAACAAGCTTGACCCTGTGACAACCCTTCATCAAGAAACCCTCACCACCGCACAGGGCGCAAACATGCCCCTGCTCATTCAACAACGATATATAACGATCGTAGTCGATCCCATAACTCCTCATGAGGTACGCACTAACTACCCCATAGTCTGCGCACTCCTGAGAGCAATAGAGGTTACTAGGGGCCTTAGGGGTGAAAATAGAAGTGCAACGCCGACAAGGCTTCGGATTGAAGTATCCCTGTGGGTATTTCGTAGCTTCTGCTGTTTGGTCTTTCCAACGCTTGTTTCCGTTTCTGTAGAGCATCGTCTTTCGTCTCTTGGCATCTGACTCAGAGGTCCGCGTCAACAGAAGTCTTTGCTACATCGGCGACAACCGTAGCAAGCCGCCGGGTGTCCTCCGGCGATTGTGGACCACGGCTCTCCCTATCCTCCAATGACATGCACGACAGGCTAAGCGCCTGCTGAATGCGCACAAGGGCATCCGCCACGTCCCGCTCATCCAATCCAACGTAATGCCTATGCAATGCATCCGACCTCTTTGGAGCGTGCCCAAGGATTCTTCGCAGAATCGCGTCACCAATCTCCAAACGGGCTCCCACCGTCGCCAGCAGTTTCCGCAGGTCATGCAGCGTGAATTCTTGGGCTCCCGCCCTTTGCGCCCTCTCTGTAACGTGGTCCACTGACAGCCCAGCGAACAACCTCGCGGCCGATCCCCTAGCTGCACAGCGCCTCTCCAACACCTCCCGCATAGGCATTGTTATCGGTAGCGTATGGGGCTTCCCGCCCTTTGTATTGGGGATCAGCAAGACACCGCCCTCCAGGTCTACATGGTCTCGCAGAATGGCCCCACATTCGTTCTTGCGAAGGCCTGTCAGGAAGACCAAGCGAAGGTAATCTCGTTGGAGCTCTGGGAGCTTGTCCACAGCGGCAGACCATGCGGGTAGGTCCGCTTCCCTCAGTTTCCTGGTTCTTGGCTGGGCTCGTGAAGGGAGTAATCCAGCTGCCCCGAGCTTCAGAAAGGGGTTCGGCACCTCAAGTCCATGTACTGCGTGCAGATATCGCAGCAGGGACCCGATAAGCCCTCTTCCAAGCTCCACAATTGCCGCGCCATTCTTCTGAACGAAGGCGTGACAGTGTTCGGCAAAGGCTGCGCCCTTGAGTGCGGAAACGGGTTGCTCAAGCCAATCCTGGAAATGAGTCTTCAGTACCGATTGATACCGAGCATGGCTAGACGGCCTGATCTTCTTGGCGGTTGCGTAGGCCGTCAATGCTTCACTGAGATTGGGCAAGCTGGCAACAGAAGGCCGAACAGGGATTTCCCCTGCACGGCACATGCGGAGAATCGGCAAGGCCAACTCTCGTGCCTCGTTGATGCTGACCAGCGGCCATCGCCCCAAGCTAACCCTTACCTGCCTGCTTCGGGCACTGGTAGCTACGAAAAACGTCAGGTGTCGCCGCCCAACGCGAGCGCACAAGCCGCAAAGCACACTATCCCGCAGGATGGCTCCATGCTTGGTCCTGTGGCGCTCCAGCGCGGCTTCTGAGAAGGTTACAATAGCCATCTTTTTCGTGACAAATCCAGTACAAAATCGTTGAGAAAAAGCCCCGATTTGCTGGTCTTTTCCCGCGCTGACTCCCTCGGCCTTGGTAGCGTCCATCGCTCCCACGACGGCCCCTCCAGCAAGGTGAGCAGCACTGCAACCCAATGATTTCTAAAGGTTTTCCATGAGCCTCAAATGCGGCATCGTCGGCCTGCCCAACGTCGGCAAGTCCACGCTGTTCAACGCCCTGACCAAGGCCGGCATCGCCGCCGAAAACTATCCGTTCTGCACCATCGAGCCCAATGTCGGCGTGGTGGAAGTGCCGGATCCGAGGCTTAAGGCCCTCGCCGACATCGTCAAACCCGAGCGCGTCGTGCCCGCGACGGTCGAGTTCGTCGACATCGCCGGCCTGGTGGCCGGCGCGTCCAAGGGCGAAGGCCTGGGCAACCAGTTCCTGGCCAATATCCGCGAGACCGACGCCATCACGCACGTGGTGCGCTGCTTCGAGGATCCCAACGTGATCCACGTGGCCGGCAAGGTCGATCCGCTGTCGGACATCGAGGTCATCAATACCGAACTGGCACTGGCCGACCTGGCCACCGTCGACAAGGCGCTGGCCCGCTACGTCAAGCCGGCCCGCGCCGGCGACAAGGAAGCGCAACGGCTGGTCGCCGTGCTGGAGAAGGCCCAGGCCGTGCTCGACCAGGCCAAGGCCGTGCGCACGCTGGACCTGGCGCCCGAGGAATGGGACGCGCTGCGCCCGTTCTGCCTGATCACCGCCAAGCCGACCATGTACGTCGCCAACGTGCGCGAGGACGGCTTCGAGAACAATCCGCACCTGGACGCGGTGCGCAAGTACGCCGAGACCACCAGGTCGCCGGTCGTCGCCGTCTGCGCCGCGATCGAGGCCGAGATCGCGGATCTCGAGGACGAGGACAAGGCCGTGTTCCTGGCCGACCTCGGCATGGAAGAGCCGGGCCTGGACCGCGTGATCCGCGCCGGCTTCAGCCTGCTTGGCCTGCAGACCTACTTCACCGCCGGCGTCAAGGAAGTGCGCGCCTGGACCATCCACGTCGGCGACACCGCCCCCAAGGCGGCCGGCGTGATCCACACCGACTTCGAACGCGGCTTCATCCGCGCGCAGACCATCGCCTTCGAGGACTTCATCGCCTTCAAGGGCGAACAGGGCGCCAAGGAAGCGGGCAAGATGCGGGCGGAAGGGAAGGAGTATGTGGTCAAGGATGGGGATGTGATGAACTTCCTGTTCAACGTCTGAGGACGGCGAACGGTTCCCACATCCGCGTCAGCGGCCATGTTCGACAGCCCGGCTTGCCGGGCTGTTTTGCTTTTACAGGTAAGGGCTTCGACCGGCCGCCATCACCGATACAGTGGCACTTCGATAGCGACGTTTTTCGGTAGAATTTTCCGCTCCGCATGGGTAACGTGGCGGCCAGCGAAACGCTTGCATCAAGGAGGTCCCATGGACCTTACCGGCATCGGCCTCTACACCTTCCAGGAAGCATCGAAACTCACAGGCATTCCGGCCCGCGATCTGCGTCGTTGGCTGGACGGCTACGCCTATCGGCGCAAGGCGGACCGGAGCACTGTCCCGGTCAGTCCGCTGTGGGAGCCTGAACTGCTGCCGGCGGAAATCGATGGAATGAGCTTCCACGATCTTCTCGAGGTCCGCTTCGTTCGCGCCTTCCGTCAGCATGGGGTCAGCCTGCAAACCATCCGCGTGGCCAGTGAAAAGGCTCGTCAGTTGTTCGACTTGACCTACCCCTTCACGTCGCGCCGCTTTCAGACCGATGGCCGTACCATCTTTGCCTCGGCGATTCGCGAAACCGGCGAGGTCGATTTGCTGGACCTGCTCAAAGGACAGTACGCGTTCCAGAAGATCATCGAACCGTCTCTGTATCAAGGCATCGAGTTTGGATCAGACGATACCGCGCTGCGCTGGTATCCGTCGCCTTGCAGCAAGGCAGTCGTAATCGATCCGCAAATTGCGTTCGGCAAGCCAATCGTGGCCGAAGGTCAGGTCAGGACGTCCATCCTTTACGCCTCATTCCTCGCCGAGAACGACAGGCAGTTTGTCGCCAGACTGCATGAGGTTCCCCTCGCCGCGGTAGACGCCGCCATCGCCTTCGAAGAACGACTTGCCGCGTGAAATTCTTCGTCGACAACAACCTGCCCCCTGCGTTGGCGCGGGCGTTGCATGCGCTGTCCGACGTGCATGGGCATTCCGTCGCCCATCTAAGAGATGTGTTTGCAGAGAACACCGCCGACGCCGACTGGATCGAACGTCTATCCAGGGAAGGCGGATGGTCCGTGGTGACGCATGACAAGCTGAACAAGGGTATCGAACGGGAAGCCCTGCGTCGGGCGGGCCTGATTGTGTTCTTTCTGGACCGGAGCTGGTCCAACCATCGATTCTGGGACATTGCCTGCAACCTGGTCCGATGGTGGCCACGCGTCATCGAACAGTCGGACGGCCTTCGGGGTGGCGCGGCGTTCAAGGTGCCGTACAACTTTTCCGGCAAGGGCCGGTTCGAGCAGGTCATGCTCTAGACCCTGCCGCGTTATCTCCTTCAAACCCTCACCACCACCTTCCCGAACTGTTCATTCGACTCCAGATACCGATGCGCCTCGACGATCTGGTCGAAATCGAACGTCCTGGCGATGACCGGCCGCAGTTCGCCCTCCTCCAGGCCACGCAGGATGAACGCCTTGGCGGCCGCAAGCCGCACCGGGTCGCCAGCGATCTCGTGAACCAGATACCCCCCGCAGCGTCAGCGACTTGCTCAGGACGGTGAACAGCGGAAACGGCGTCGGCGCCGGGCTGAGACCGCCGTATTCGATGAGCATGCCGCCGCGCGACATCGCTGCCGTCAGGGGCTCGAAGATCGGGCCGCCGACCGCGTCGAGCACGACGCGCACGCCCTGCTCTCCCGCGATTTCCTTTAGGCGCGCTTCGAGGTCTTCCTCGTCCGAGGCCACCACATCCCGGGCCCCGGCGTCGAGCAAGGCGGCCCGCTTCGCCGACGATCGCGTGATCGCGATCGGCATGGCGCCGACTCGATTGGCGATCTGGATCGCGGCGAGGCCGACGCTGCTCGATGCCGCCGTGATGGCCACGACGTCGCCCTTGCCGAGCCCAGCGATATCGACCAGCGCGCCATAAGCGGTCAGATACGGCATCCATAGCGCCGCGGCGGCTTCCCAGCTCAGCGAGGGCGGATGCTTGACCACGAGCTCGGCGGGGCAGCGGACCAGTTCGCCATACGCGGGCCAGCGCACCATCGACCGCGGCGGCACGATGCTGACGGCGTCGCCGGGCGCAAGGCCTTCCACGTCCGGACCGACCGATTCGATCACGCCCGCCGCCTCGAGGCCGAGCCCCGACGGCAAGGCCGGCGTCTCGATATAGCGGCCGGTACGCAGCAGCGCCTCCGCGCGGTTCAGTCCCAGCGCCCTGACGCGGATCCGCACCTCGCCGGCCGCGGGATCCGGCACCTGGACCGTTTCGATGCGCAGGACTTCGGGCCCGCCATATTGGTGGAAACGAACGACACGAGCGGTTTGCATGATTGGCTTGACTCCAAATCGATCAGGACGAATCCAGTATGATTTGGCGTCTGACGCCGATAAATAGCCGCTCCGGCACAACGGTAGAAACCATTGGTTTTCAATATGGACCGTCTGACCAGCATGTCCGTGTTCGTCAAAGCCGTCGACCTGGGCTCGTTTGCGGCCGCGGCGGACGCGCTCGGCATCACGGGCCCGATGGTCGGCAAGCATGTCCGCTTCCTCGAAGAGCGCCTCGGCACGCGGCTGCTGAACCGGACCACGCGCCGCCAAAGCCTGACCGACTTCGGACGCGCCTATTACGAACGCTGCCGCCTGATATTGGCCGAGGCCGAGGCCGCCGACGCTCTGGCGGCCGATCAACTGGCCGAGCCGCGGGGCAGGCTTCGCGTCACGATGCCCGTGCATTTCGGCCGGCATTGCGCGATGCCGATCCTGTTGGCGCTCGCACGGCAATATCCGGCGCTGGAACTGGAGCTGTCGTTCAGCGACCGGCTGATCGATCTGGCCGAAGACGGCTACGACCTCGCGATCCGCACCGGAAGCCTGCAGGACCGGGCCGACACCATCGCGCGCCGGGTAGGCCGACAGCGCATGGTCGTCTGCGCCTCTCCTTCCTATCTTGCCCAGCACCGCGAGCCGCAATCGATCGACGACCTGCGCCAGCACCATGCGATCGTCTATCGCCGCTCCGGACCCGTCGCGCCGTGGCTGTTCCCTAGCGAGGACGGGCGGCCGGTGGAATTGCAGCCCACCGGCCGCCTGCTGCTCGACGACCTCGATGCGATTGCCGACGCGGCGACGGAAGGCATGGGCATCGCATGGCTGCCTTATTGGCTCGTTCGCGAACGGATCGACGCCGGTGCATTGGTACAGCTGCTGCCGAATGAACCGGCATTCCTGTACGACGCCTATGCGCTTTGGCTGCGTACGCCGCATCTCGCCCGCAAGGTGCGGCTGGCCGTCGATGCGCTCGCGGCCGAGCTGCCGAAGCAGATGGAATAGCGTTCCGGGTTCCGGGTTCAGGATTCCGGGTTCAGGCGTTCCGGCGTCCGGGTTCCGGCGTCCGGGTTCCGTCGTTCCGGGTTCCGACGTTCCGTCGTTCCGTCGTTCCGTCGTTCCAGCGTTCAGGGGCTCAGGCTCCCTGTGTCCTTGCCCGCCCGCGGAAACAGCGGCCACGCCATCGCCGCACAGGCCCCCGCAACCAGCCAGACACCGGTCCAGCCGCTGCGGTCGAGCAGCTGCGGGATCGCCGAAGGCGCAACGAAGTACGCGACAAAGACCAGCGTATTGGCCAGCCCCAGCGCAGTGCCGGCACGCTCGGCACCGGCTTGCGTTGCCAGCTCCGTATAGGCGACCCCATGCCAGGCGGACACGGCGATACCCGCCAGTACGACCGCGACCATCGTCAGCGGCGCCGGCACGCTGGTTCCGATTGCCGCGCACAGCGCCAGCGGCACGAACATCAGCGCCGCGACCATCGTGCACTGGCGCAGCCACGCGCGACGGTTGCCACGCCGATCGGTATGGCGGCCGCTCCAGATCCGCATCGCCATCGCGCCGACCTGCACCGCGCAGAGCGTCGCGGCGATGCCCGCCACGCCGACGTGCGCGACGTCGTGCAGGAATACCGAGGCAAAGCTCAGGATCGCGAATTGCGGCGCGCACAGGAGGCCGATGGCCGCCGCGATGCGCCAGACCCCGACACTGCGCAACGGCCCGGCGTCGCTGTGGGCATGGCGCCGTCCCGCCGCGGCCACATCGGCATGTGGCGGCTCGTGCAGCCACCGCCAGGTCAGCCAGACCGATACCGCGCAGAAGGCGGCGAGCACCGCGTACACCCAGCGAAAGCCCGCAGCGACGGCCAACCACGGCAGCACCAGGGCCCCCCAGTCCGCCACCGAGCGGCACCGCCGTCTGGCGGATGCTCATCGCCAGGCCGCGCTCGCCTTCGGCGAACCATCGCATCACCGCGCGCCCGCTGGCGCCGTTGACACTGCCGCCCGCCAGTCCCAGCAGCGCCATGCAGGCCATCGCCATCCACAGCGGCGGCACGCGATCCGCCGCCGGGGCCAGGACCAACGCCATGACCGCCAGCGTCAACGCGGTGGCACCGAGCCCGTACAGCAGCACGCGGCGGTCGCCCCAGCGATCGGCCGCCGCGCCCCATGGCAATTCCGACAGCGCGGCGCCGACGCCCAGCGCGCCGAGCAGCAAGCCGAGTCCCGCGTTATCGAGGTGGTAAGCGCCGCGCAGCCATACCGCGGTGGCCGGCAGCCCGTTGGCAGCCGCGATGAAGCTCACATTGGCGGCCACGCCCACGCCCAGGACTTTCCAGCGATGCGAGGCAGCGGCGGTGGCCACGGGTTCGCCGTCGGCGCGGCAAGAACGGGACAAACAGAGGGATTCGGCCACGACGGCTCTCCGATCAGGCAGTTGACGGAGCGCCAGTATTGCAACGACCATTCGTCATGAAAATCGGAAAGTTTTGAACCGATTGTTTTGAATTTCCGGACGATCCCCATGGCACTGAATCTCGACATCGCCGCGCTGCGCAGCCTCGTCGCGGGCATCGACCTCGGCAGCTTTGCTCGCGCGGCCGATCAGGTTGGCCGTTCCACCTCCGCCGTCAGCGCGCAGATCCACAAGCTGGAGGACATGGCCGGCACGCCGCTGTTTCGGAAGGCCGGCAGGACGCTGGAGCTGACCGAGGCGGGAAGCCTGCTGCTGGGCTATGCACGGCGCATCGTCGCGCTGAACGACGAGGCCGCCGCCGCGGTGCGTGGTGTCGATCTGTCAGGGGGAGTGCGGCTGGGCCTGCAGGAAGAGTTCGGTGAGGCGATGCTGCCCGAGGTGTTGGGCCGGTTTGCACGCGCGCATCCGAAGGTCCGGGTCGAAGCGATGGTGGCGCGCAATCACGATCTGTTCTCGCGCATCCAGGCGCGGACGCTGGAGCTGGCGCTGGTCTGGGGCGGTACGGATGGGGCTGCCGCCGCGAGAGCACGGGGCGCGGATATCACGCTGGTCGCCGAACCGCGCATGTGCTGGGTCGGACCGGCCGCGCTGCCCTGGCGCTTGGTGCCTGGGGAACCCGTACCGCTGGCGGTGTTCGACCGACCCTGCCATTTCCACGACGCCGCCACTGCCGCGCTGGATCGCGCCGGCATTCCGTGGCGCGTCTCGTTCACCAGTCCGAACCTCGGTGGCCTGTGGGCCGCCGCCGCGGCCGGCCTCGGCCTGGTCGTGCGCACGCCCTACGGCTTGCCGGCATCGCTGCGGCAACTCGGGCCCGCCGACGGTCTGCCTCCGCTGGGCAAGATGCCGCTGATGCTGCTGCGCGCGCCGGGTCCGGCCTCCGAGGTTTCGCAGCGATTGGCGGAGATCATGCTGGAGGCGTTGCGACCGGTGTAAGCACGATGATCCGATACCAGGCAGCTCATTGAGGTCGCTCGGATCCGCGATAGGCCATTGCCATCCCTACGCCACCCAACACCGCCACCGACGCCACCACCAGCCGCCACGTCACCGCCTCCCCCCAGCACCACCACCCCACCCGCCGCGGCGATCACCGGCACGCTTAGCTGCACCAGTGCCGCCGTGGTCACCGTCAAGCCCCGCAGCGCGACGTACCAGATGGCATAGCCCAGCGCCGAGGCGATCGCGCCGGACAGCACCGCGTACAGCATCCCTTCGGCATCGTGGCTGGCCCACGGCAGTGCTGCCAGATAGAGCGGCACGCAGCAGAGCGCGGCGCGCAGGAAGTTGCCGGCATTGGCGCGCACCGGATCGCGTACGCCCTTGGCGCGGATCGAATAGACGCCCCATGCCGCGCCGGAAGCCAGCATCAGCAGCGCGCCAAGCAACGGCGGCGCGGACAGGCCGGGCAGCAGCATGCCGATCAGCCCCGCGACGGCGATCAGATAGCCGGCCGTCTGCACGAGATGAGGCCGTTCGCCGAGCCACAAGCCTCGGCCGATCATGGTGACCTGCACCGCGCCGAACAGCAGCAGCGCGCCGGTGGCGGCCGACAGTTGGGCGTAGGCGTACGAGAAAAAGACGGCGTAGGCGAACAGTGCCAGCGCCGAGCACCAGTTGCCGCTCGATGCCGCGGGCGTTGGCTCAGGCGCGCGCGAAACGCCATGACGCAGGCGGACCAGCGCCCACAGCGTGATCGCGCCAGACAACAGCCGCACGGTGGTGAAGCTGGCCGCGTCGATGGTGGTGTCCCGCAGCGCAAGCCGGCACAGCAGCGAATTGCCGGCGAAGGCGAGCATCGACAGCGCGGTACAGCCGAGCACCAGCGGGACCGAGGGCGCGGTGCTCGACGTCTTCACAGGGGATGTCCTTCGGCGTCGCGCAGCTCCACCAGCAGCGCCTGTCCCTGTGCATCGACACGAAACGCGCCAAACTGCGCGCCCTCGTAGCGGCGCCCCTGGCCTTCCTGGAAGAAGAAGGCGTCGGTCGAGATCTGGACCTGGTCCGTCCCCCAGCGCGACGGCCTCAGCTGAAAGCGCAGCAGATGCTCGCCGGCGACCAGTGGCTCACCGCGATGCAGCCGTACGAAGCTGGCCTCGCCGCGCGCATCGAGTCGGACCACCGCGGTGCGGATACGGTCGTCGGTGGTCTCCAGCGCGCGCAGGATGGGCGCGCCGATGGCGAAGTTCAGCGCCATATAGTCGCCCTGCATCAGCGAGCGCGGGTCGACCGGCGCCAGCCGCAACAGCACCACATCGCCGCGCGCGAGCAGTCGTTCCTTGCCGATCACGCCGGCGCCGGCGACCGCGAGCGTCAGCACCCAGGCAATCAGGATCCAGCGTTTCATCGGCCGACCTCCTCTGCGATGTCGGCCGCACCGAGTGCGGACCGGGGCCGCGACAGCCACGCGCGTGCCGCCAGCACGACGATACCGGCCGCAACCAGCGTTGCCGACTTGATCGCCAGCGTCCAGTGCAGCGCGCTGTAGTACCAGATGAAACCGAGGCCGATCGTCGCAAGGCCGAGCCCGAGCCAGGCCACGGAAGCGCGCCGCAAGGCGAGTCCTGCAACGAGCACGCCTGCCACCACGGCGGGTGCGCCGATCATCAGCGCGGCACAGAGCGCCAGCACCCCGCCGACCGCGGCGCGCCGGCGGGGCGACCGTTGCAGCCGGGCCGTTTCGACGATGCCAAAGCCGACCAGCAGCACCGCAAACAGCGCGCCCGCCAGCCAATGCGGCACGCCGCGTGCCGCGGGTTCGGTGAAGAGGCCAAGCGGATGGCCGATGCCGGTCACGATCAGCGCGCCGAGCAGGCTGCAGAACAGCAAGGCGTCCGCGGCCGGGGCGAGCCAGTGATGTCGCCCGAGCGCGGCGGGCCGTCCCTCGACGCCCGCGAACAGCGTCGCCTTCAGCGCGGCGATCGGCGCCAGCCAGACCAGCGCCCAGCCGATCCCCTGCCAGGGCGTGGACGGCCCCATCGCGATGGCGATGGTCAACGCGATTGCAATCGAAACCATTGCCGCAAGCGCGCACAACAGGCGATGCAGCCGATTGCCGATCGCCGCATAGAGCAGCATCTCGCAGGCCGCGATCCCACACCAGAACGCAGCGGTCTCCACGGCGCGGGCGCGGCCGAGCAGGTCGGCGGCGGCATAGAAGGCCAGCCCCTGCCCGGTCAGGCTGCTGGCGAGCGCGAATTGTTCGAAGCCGGTATGGCCGGCGCGGCGCCGGTACAGCAGCGCGGCCAGTGCGATCAGCGCCAGCCCGCAGACGAGAATGGCGCCGCGGTTCTCGCGCGCGGCGACGAATACGGTGCCGAGGAGGAACAACTGGAAGAACACCGCGCCGAGCCAGCCCGCCAGCCCCGTCAACAGACGCACCGACCACGGTGCCTCGGTGTCCGCCGGCGGTTGCCCTTCGACCGCGCCCTCGGCGGCCAGCTTGCGCCACAGCGCCTGCACGGCCGCCGCCGGTCGCGCAGTCTCGTCCTGTTCACGGGACCGCGGCTCCCCGTTAGCCAGCGACGTCTGCGCATGACCGCGATGCAAGCGCATCAACCACGTCGCCGACACGGCCGACAGGCCGAGCGTCAGCAGGCCCAGCAGCAGGAAGCCGCCGAATTCCGCGCCGGCCTCGAACAGCAAGCGCCCAAGCCCCGCGACGATCAGCGCGATCAGGGACAGCGCAATCCCGCTCAGCACCAGCAGATCGACGTTGCGCCGCCGGAACCAGGCGCCAAGTCCCAGCAACGCGGCCAGCGCGACGATCAGCATCGCGCCGTCGAAGCGGTCGCCGAACAAGGCGGCGAGACCGAGCCAGACCGCATGCGCGCAGGCGAGAAACGCCAGCAGTCGCACGCCGCCCTGGCCGCGCACGCCGGCACGCGGCGCGTGGGCGGACAGCACCAGCCATAGCACCAGCTGCAGCAAGGCGGCGGCAAGCAGCCACAGGCCAACGAGCTTGCCGTCGTCGACGCCGAACAGCAGCGTGAACGGCAGGCCGGCGCCGAGCTCGACGCTGAAGAAGCGCAGCAGCGCGACATTGGCCAGCACCACCACCAGCCACCAATGCGGCGGGGCGTGCGCGGCCAGCGCCCAGGGCACGGCGAGCAGCGCCCACCAGGCGAACAGTTGCCACGCGTCGGCGCCGGTCTGGTAGACCTGTCCGATCACCGCCAGCAACGCCCCGGTGATCATTTGCGCGGCGAACAGCGCGGCGCGGCCGGCGGCGTCGCCGTCCGGCCGCCGCCAGGCGAAGGCCGCCAGCGCGCTGATCAGCACGGCCAGCACGCCGAAACGCGTGAACTTGTGCAGGGCCTGCCAGTTGAAGGCGAAGAAGACGATCACGCCGGCGCAGAGCAGCGCCACGCCGAGCGCCAGCAGCGCCCGTTGCAGCCAGCGATGCCAGTCTGCAGGCCGGGGCTCGGTATCGGCCCAGGCCTGGCGCGCCGGCTCCATCGCCAGCCGCCCCTGTGCGCACCAGTCCACCAGCGCGCGCCGCTGGGCATGCCGGATGTTCAGACGATGGGCTTGGCGATCGGTCGGCATGGGATGAGCAGCGCTCCGGAAAGGCGTTGGCTGCACTCTAGCAAAGCGCCGTGGCGGGCGCACGGTCAAAGGCGGTGGGGCGCAAACCAGCGAAGCACCGGGCGGTGCCGGTATGCTGTCGGCTTTTCCCGGCTCACGGCTTGCGGTTCGCGGGACCGGGCCGCGGCACCGGGCACCGGGCACCGGGCACCGGGCACCGGGCACCGGGCACCGGGCACCGGGCACCGGGCACCGGGCTCCGGGCTCCGGGCTCCGGGCTCCGGGCTCCGGGCTCCGGGCTCCGGGCTCCGGACTTTGGACTTTGGACTCTGGATCTGGACTCTGGACTCTGGTCTCTGGACTCTGGGCGCAAGGCTCAGAGCTCAGGGCTCAGGGCTTAAGGCTTAGGTCCCGGGCTTGCGGTTCGGGCCCCCGGCTCCCGCTGCGCGCGCAGCCGCACCGTGATCCATCCCGTTTTCCGTTTCGATCCCCAGACACCATGACCCTCGGCATCCTCGCCGCCCTCCACGACGAAATCGACGGCCTGATCGCCGCGATGCGCCATGACCACGCCCGCGCCACCGTGCATCGGATCGGCATGCGGGACTACTACGTCGGCGAGCTGTACGGGCAGCGCTGCGTGGTGGTGCTGGCGCGGGTCGGCAAGGTGGCGGCCGCGGCGACCACGGTGACGCTGATCCGCGAGTTCGGAGTGGACGGCATCGTCTTCACCGGCCTGGCGGGCGGCATCGGCGCGGGCGTGCAGGTCGGCGATCTGGTGGTGGCCGATCGCACCGTGCAGCACGACATGGACGCGCGTCCGCTGTTTCCGCGCCATCAGGTGCCGCTGCTGGGCCGGGACGAATTCCCCACCGATCCGGCGCTGACGGCCGCGCTGCGCGAGGCGGCGCAGGCCTTCCTGGCGGAGGATCTGGCCAGCGCCGTGCCGGCCGCGGTGCGTGCCCGATTTGGCGTCACTGCGGGCGTCACTGCGGGCGTCACCGCGCCCAACCTGCATCTGGGCATGATCGCCAGCGGCGACCAGTTCATCGGCGCGCCGACCACGGTGGCGGAACTGCGCGCACGGCTGCCCGGACTGCTGGCGGTCGAAATGGAAGGCGCCGCGGTCGGCCAGGTTTGCCACGAATACGGCGTGCCGCACGCGGTCATGCGGACCGTATCGGACCGGGCCGACGACAGCGCCCATGTCGATTTCCCGGCGTTCCTGGCCGAAGTGGCCAGTCATTACTCCGAGGGCGTGATCCGGCGCTTCCTGGCGGCGCGGCGGTGAGGCCGCACGCGCAGTCGTGAGGCTGGGCGCGGCGGTGAGGCCGCACGCAGCCGTGAGGCTGGGGCGCGCAGAAGGCCGGCGCTCAGCGGCCGCGCCGGGCGAACAGGCCGGCCAGCCCGACCAGCAGTGCCGCGCCGAGGATCGCGGCGGTCCAGCCGCTGAGTTGCCCGTCGATGAACCAGCGCAGCGCGCGGCCCAGGTAGAAGCTGGCGAGCGCGCCGACGCCGCCGAGCAGCAGCGCCATCGCGACGGTCAGCACCGGTCCGCGCGGATGCATCGCCCGCGCCACCAGTCCGACCACCATGCCCACCAAGAACGTCCCCAGCATCGCCCGCTTCCGTTGTTCGACTATCCGCTCGATCCGCCGCCGCCCCGGGGCCGCAGCGGCGTAACGATAACTCAACTCGGCGTGCGGACCGATATCAGACAGTCCCGGCCGGCCCGCGAACGCAAGGATCGCGCCCGGGCGGTATAATGCAAGCCGTCCCGGCGGCGCTCGACCAGGGCCCGAATAGATTCAAGACGCTCCGCAACCTGCGCAGGCAGTACGCAGGCGATGCAAGAGCAATATGTGCGCCGCCATGCCCAGCGCAGGCAACGCTGCCGCGAGGCCGGAATGGCCCGGCAGCCGGACAGCGACAAGTCCCCAAACCATGCAACTGCTCGCAATCGGAATCAATCACAACACGGCGCCCGTCTCGCTACGCGAACGGGTGGCGTTTCCGCTCGAGCAGATCAAGCCGGCGCTGGGGGCGCTGCGCACCCAGCTGGCCGGCAAGCGCGGCACCGAGGCCGCGATCCTGTCGACCTGCAACCGGACCGAGATCTACTGCGCCACCGACCTCGTGCTGTCCGGCTCCGAAGGCTTCGAGCACACGCTGCGCTGGCTGGCGCAGCACCACAACATCCCTGCCGGCGAACTGGCCCCGCATCTGTACGCACTGCCGCAATCCGAGGCGGTGCGCCATGCCTTCCGCGTGGCCAGTGGCCTCGATTCGATGGTGCTGGGCGAGACCCAGATCCTGGGCCAGATGAAGGACGCGGTGCGTACCGCCGGCGAGGCCGGCACGCTCGGCACCTATCTGAACCAGCTGTTCCAGCGCACCTTCGCCGTGGCCAAGGAAGTGCGCGGCCAGACCGAGATCGGCGCGCATTCGGTGTCGATGGCGGCGGCCGCGGTACGGCTGGGGCAGCGGATCTTCGAGAGCATCTCGGGCCAGCGCGTGCTGTTCATCGGCGCGGGCGAGATGATCGAGCTGTGCGCCACGCATTTCGCCGCGCAGAGTCCGCGCCAGATCGTCGTCGCCAACCGCACGGTGGAACGCGGCGAGAAGCTGGCCGAGCAGCTGGCGGCGCAAGGACTCAATACCGAAGCGATCCGCCTGTCCGAGCTCGGCTCGCGGCTGCACGAGTTCGACATCGTCGTCTCCAGCACCGCCAGCTCGCTGCCGATCATCGGGCTGGGCGCGGTCGAACGCGCGGTCAAGCAGCGCAAGCACCGGCCGATCATGATGGTCGACCTGGCCGTGCCGCGCGACGTCGAGCCCGAAGTGGCGCGGCTCGATGACGTGTTCCTCTATACCGTCGACGACCTCGGCGCGATCGTGCGCGAAGGCAACGCGATGCGCCAAGCCGCGGTCGCGCAGGCCGAGGCGATCATCGAAACGCGCGTCCAGCATTTCATGCACTGGCTGGAGACGCGCAGCGTGGTGCCGGTGATCCGCGAACTGCAGGCCAACGGCGAGGCGATGCGCCAGGCGGAACTGGAACGCGCGCGCAAGATGCTGGCGCGCGGCGACGATCCCGAGGCCGTGCTCGAGGCGCTGTCGGGCGCGCTGACCCGCAAGTTCCTGCACGGCCCGACCCACGCGCTGAACCACACCCAGGGCGAGGACCGCGAGGCGCTGCTGCGCCTGGTGCCCGGCCTGTTCCGCCACAGCAGCCACTCCGAGCGCTAGCCGCGCTCGCCGCGAGCGTCCGCGCCGCCTCTGCGCCTTTGCGCCGACGGCCTCGCCCGCACCGCCGCGCCCCGCCCCTGCGGCATCCGCCCGCATCAGGCGGCGCCCCGCAGCCAGACGCCAAATCCGGATTCCGATGAAAGCCAGCATGCAAGCCAAGCTCGACCAACTGGCCGAGCGCCTCGACGAAGTCAACGCCCTGCTCGCGCGCGAGGACGCGACCGCGAACATGGAGCAGTACCGCAAGCTGACGCGCGAGCATGCCGAGCTGTCGCCGGTGGCCGAGCAATATGCGCACTACCGGCAGGCGCAGGACGACCTGGCCACCGCGCAGGCGCTGCTCGACGATCCGGAGATGAAGGCCTTCGCCAGCGACGAGATCGATGCCGCGCGCGCCAAGCTCGAACAACTGGAGGCCAGCCTGCAGACGCTGCTGCTGCCCAAGGACCCCAACGACGACCGCAACCTGATCCTGGAAATCCCGCGCCGGCACCGGCGGCGAGGAGAGCGCGCTGTTCGCCGGCGACCTGCTGCGGATGTACACGCGCTATGCCGAGCGGCAGCGCTGGCAGGTCGAGATCATGAGCGAATCGCCGTCGGACCTGGGCGGCTACAAGGAAGTGATCGTCCGCATCGCGGGCGAGGCGGCGTTCTCCAGATTGAAGTTTGAATCGGGCGGCCACCGCGTGCAGCGCGTGCCGGCCACCGAGGCGCAGGGGCGCATCCATACCTCGGCCTGCACGGTCGCGGTGATGCCCGAGGCGGACGAGCTCGGCGAGATCGAGATCAATCCGGGCGATCTGCGCGTCGACACCTTCCGCGCCTCGGGCGCCGGCGGCCAGCACATCAACAAGACCGATTCGGCGGTGCGGCTGACCCACCTGCCGACCGGCATCGTGGTCGAATGCCAGGACGACCGCAGCCAGCACCGCAACAAGGACAAGGCGATGAAGGTACTGGCGGCCCGGCTCAAGGACATGCAGCTGCGCGCGGCGCAGGCGAAGGAAGCCACCACGCGGCGCAATCTGATCGGCTCGGGCGATCGCAGCGACCGCATCCGCACGTACAACTTTCCGCAGGGCCGGGTGACCGACCATCGCATCAACCTGACGCTGTACAAGATCGACATGATCATGGACGGCGATCTCGACGAACTGGTCGGTGCGCTCGCGGCGGAACACCAGGCCGATCAGTTGGCGGCGCTGGGCGAAGACGCATAAGGCTAGCGGGACGCGCGCGACGTGCGCGACGTGCGCGACGTGCGCGACGTGCGAGGCGTGCGAGGCGTGCGAGGCGTGCGAGGCGTGCGAGACGTGGGATTACGGGCGCTGATAATCGCTACGGTTGTTTTCCGCCGGCAAAATACTTGTATTTCTTGTAAATGCCTGAAACAGCCATGGTAACGACATGGTTGGTCGCTATAATCGGAAACGGCTAACCCGGCACAAATACCGGGCGAGTCTTTTCTCGATAACGGACAAAAGGACGAAATCATGAAGAAACTGCTTGCGTTGTTGATGGTCACCGCTGCAGTGGCTGCTTGCGGCAAGAAGGATGAAGCCCCCGCCTCGTCGAACGTCGACAGCGCGATGGCCAGCGCCGCCGAATCGGCGAAGTCCGCCGCCAGCGACGCCGCCGCGGCTGCGGAATCCGCCGCCGACGCCGCCAAGGCCGCGGCCAGCAACGCAGCTTCGGACGTGTCCGCCGCCGCCGAGCGCGCCAAGGACGAGGCGGCCGCCGCCATGGCGAACGCCAAGGACGCCGCCAGCAACGCGGTCAACGAGACCGCCGACAAGGCCAAGGAAGCGACCAAGAACTAAGCCGTCGCCCGCGCCGTACCGAGCCCCGCCACGGCAGTGCGCCGGCGGGGCTCTTCTCTTTGAAGGCGCATGGCGCATCGCGCCGCGGCCAATGCCTTTCGCGCCCGCGCGCCGAACCTCCGATTCCTCGAATGACCGATTCCCCGTCCTCCGCACCGCTGCCCGCCGGCACCCTGCCGGCGCAGGCGACGCTGCGCGAGGCCCTCGCCGCCATGACGCAGGCCGGGCTGCCGGCGCTGGAAGCGCGCATGCTGCTGACCCACGTGACGGGCCTGACCCGCACGCAGCTGATCACGCGCGATACGCAGCCGCTCGACGCCGCCCAGCATGCCGCGCTCGCCGCGCTGTTCGCGCGGCGGCTGGCGGGCGAGCCGATGGCCTATCTGCTTGGCGAGCGCGAGTTCTACGGCCGTCCGTTCCGCGTCAGTCCCGCGGTGCTGATTCCGCGCCCGGACACCGAGATCGCGGTGCAGGCAGCGCTGGCCAGATTGGCGGGCGTGCAGGCGCCGCGGGTACTCGACCTCGGCACCGGCTCGGGCATCCTCGCCGTCACGCTCGCTTGCGAACGGCCCGATGCGCAGGTTTGGGCCACCGACATCTCGCCGGCCGCGCTCGATGTCGCGCGGGACAACGCGGCGGCGCTGCGCGCCGACCACGTCCGCTTTCTCGAATCGGATTGGTATTCGGCGCTGCCCGACGATGCCCGCTTCACGCTGATCGTCAGCAACCCCCCCTATATCGCGGCCGGCGATCCGCACCTGTCCAGCGGCGACCTGCGCTTCGAGCCGGTCGATGCGCTGACCGACCATCGCGACGGGCTGTCCGACCTCGCGACCATCGTGGCCGGCGCCGGCGCGCATCTGGAAGCGGGAGCATGGCTGCTGATGGAGCACGGCTTCGACCAGGGCGAGGCGGCCCGGCAACTGCTGCGCGATGCGGGCTTTGCCGAGGTCTTCACCGAGCGCGACCTGGGCGGCAACGAACGCTGCAGCGGCGGGCGGTGGCCGGGCGGGAACGCGGGGTAGAGGACTGGCTAGAGGGCCAGGTACAGGGCCGGGTACAGGGCCGGCTTCCACGCGCCCGAGGCCCGGTTCAACGAGGCCCCGGCGCGGATCCGGCGCGGGTCCAGCGCCTGAAGCCGCAGTCCGAATCCGGTAGAATCTTCCCGATCCCGCGCGCCACCCTTAGGCTTTTCATCCCATCGGCCGGCGCGCGTCTCCGATTCCATGGCGCGCGGTTCGCCTCAGCGCCAACCTTCCGAAGCGAAAATCATGAGTGACGTGCAACAAAAGATCGACCAGATCGTCAAGGGCCATCCCGTCGTGCTGTTCATGAAGGGCACGGCGCAGTTCCCGATGTGCGGTTTCTCGGGCCGCGCGATCCAGATCCTGAAGGCCTGCGGCGTCGACGCGCCGATGACGGTCAACGTGCTGGAAGACGACGGCATCCGCCAGGGCATCAAGGAATACGCCAACTGGCCGACCATTCCCCAGCTCTACGTCAACGGCGAATTCGTCGGCGGCTCGGACATCATGATGGAGATGTACCAGAGCGGCGAGCTGCAAACCCTGCTGAAGGGCTGAGGTTCTGGAGCCCGCGATGAGCGCCGGGCCCGCCGCCGCGCCGCGGCGCGTGATCGTCGCGATCACCGGTGCCACCGGCGCGGTCTATGGCGTGCGCCTGCTGCAGGTGCTGGGCGCGGTCGCCGACGTCGAGACGCATCTGCTGATCTCGCCGGCGGGCGTGATGAACCTGCAGCACGAACTGGACATCGGCAAGGCCGAGACCGAGGCGCTGGCCGACGTGGTGCACAACGTGCGCGATATCGGCGCGACCATCGCCAGCGGCTCGTTCCGCGCGCAGGCGATGGTGATCGCGCCGTGCTCGATGCGCACGCTCGCCGCGATCGCGCATGGCCTGTCCGACAACCTGATCACCCGCGCGGCCGACGTCACGCTGAAGGAGCGCCGCAAGCTGGTGCTGATGGTGCGCGAGACGCCGCTGAACCTGGCGCATCTGCGCAATATGACTGCCGTCACCGAAATGGGCGGCATCGTCTTTCCGCCGGTGCCCGGCTTCTATCAGAAGCCCGATACCATCGCGCAGCTGGTCGACCATACGATCGGCCGCGTGCTCGACCTGATCGATGTGCCGCAGACGCTGGCGCCGAGCTGGGCCGGCCTGAACGGACAGATCTGAGCCGCGCGCATCGCGGCGCCTCGCCGGCCACGGTGGCCACCTCACGTATTAACGCTTTAGCGCTTCCGCGCTCAGCGCTCAGCGCTCAGCGCTCAGCGCCAGTGCCCCCCGTCCATGGCCGTGGCCATGCCCATGCCAGTGGCCGTGTCCGCCGCGGTAATAGCCGCGGTACGGATAGCCGTAGTAGTAAGGCCGCGGCGCGACCACCACCGGCGGCGGCGCGACATAGACGGGTGCCCCCACGCCGACCGTGACGCCGGCATCGACCGGCGCCGGGTAGACGGCGCAGCCGGACAAGCCTGCCGCCGCCACTGCCCCCCAGACCTGCCAACCACGCTTTCATTTTTTGCCCCTGTTATACGGAATCGATGACGCCGTTATACGGGGCGGCTTGGTAATACGGGGTCAGGGCCCTGTAACCCACGTTACCGTTCCCTACAAGCCGGGGGGCGGGCCCGACCGCCGTTCGGCATAGGACCGGACAGGGACCGGAGAGGGACCGGACAGGGACCGGAGAGGGAAGACGCACCTAGAGGGACGCGCCGCCGCGGTAACCCTCGTTAACCCTTGCAGCGGCCCGCCTTCGCCCGCCTTCGCCCGCCTCACAGATCGAAGCGGATGCCCTGCGCCAGCGGCAGCGCGTCGCCGTAGTTGATCGTATTGGTGGCCCGCCGCATATAGCCCTTCCACGCATCCGAGCCCGATTCGCGCCCGCCGCCCGTCGCCTTTTCGCCGCCGAAGGCACCGCCGATCTCCGCGCCGCTGGTGCCGATATTGACGTTGGCGATGCCGCAGTCGCTACCGGCCGACGACAGGAAGCGCTCGGCCTCGCGCAGCGACTCGGTAAAGATGCACGACGACAGGCCGTGCGCCGCCGCATTGTTCAGCGCGATGGCCTCCTCCAGCGAGGTGTACGGCATCAGGTACAGGATCGGCGCAAAGGTCTCGGTCAGCATGGTGTCGTGCTGCGTGTCGGTGACCACCAGCGCCGGCCGCATATAGCAGGCATGCGGATAGCGGTCGGCCAGCAGCCGTTCGCCGCCATGCACCGCATTGCCCTGAGCGCGGCAGCTGGCGAGCGCGTTGGCCATGTTGTCGCCGGCGGCGCGGTCGATCAGCGGGCCGACCAGCGTGCCCGCTTCCAGCGGATCGCCGACCGGCAGCCGCGCGAAGATCTGCGTCAGCTGCTCGCGCACCGTGCCGAACAGGTCGACATGGACGAAGGCGCGGCGCAGCGTGGTGCAGCGCTGTCCGGCGGTGCCCGCCGCGGCGAACGTCATCGCGCGCAGCGTCAGCGACAGGTCGGCCGACGGCGCGACGATGGCGGCGTTGTTGCCGCCGAGCTCGAGGATGCTGCGCTTGAACTGGCCGGCGCAGGCGATGCCCACCTCCCGTCCCATCCGCGTCGACCCGGTGGCGCTGACCAGCCGCACATGGGGATGCGCGACCAGCCGTTCGCCCAGTTGCCGCCCACCGCACAGCACGGTGGCGATGCCCACATGCTCGGGCGCCGCGGCCTCGATCACGCGATCGAGCAGCGCCTGCACCGCCAGCGCGCACTGCGGCGTCTTCTCCGACGGCTTCCACACCACCGCATTGCCGCACACCAGCGCCAGCGCGGCATTCCACGCCCACACCGCCACCGGGAAGTTGAACGCCGAAATCACGCCGCAGACACCGAACGGATGCCAGGTCTCGCGCATCGCATGCTGCGGCCGCTCGCTGGCGATCGTCAGTCCATGCAGCTGGCGCGACAGGCCGACCGCGAAGTCGCAGATGTCGATCATCTCCTGCACTTCGCCCAGCCCTTCCTGCAGGATCTTGCCGGTTTCGAGCGAGACCAGTTCGCCGAGCGCGCTGCGATGTTCGCGCAGCACCTCGCCGAAGCGCCGCACCACCTCGCCGCGCACGGGCGCGGGCACCAGCGCCCAGCCGCTCTGCGCGGCGTGCGCCTGCGCGATGCGCGCGTCCGCCTCGTCCGGGCTGCAGGCGGCGATATGCCCGAACACCTCGCCGTCGATCGGCGAGCGCGCCGGCAGCGCGCCGTGGCCGCCGGCGCCGTCGCGCCAGGGAATGGGCTGGCCGATGGCGCGCCAGCAGCGCTCGAATGCGTCGGCTTTCATGCGAGGGCCTCCTGTAGCGGATGGCAGGTGTAGTGCCTGCCGAAACGGTTGGCGAGGAAGGCCTCGAGCCGCATGTCCTCCTGGCGGACGAAGCCCCGTTGCGGCAGCTGGCCGGCGATCACCATGTCGAGCGCGGCGCAGACGCCCGCGGCGGTGGTCAGCTGGATCGCGTTCAGATGGCCATGCTCGCTCTCGGCGCCGCCGATGCGGGCGGAGAACGAGGCCTGCGTCAGCGGGCCGAGGCGTCCGTCCTCGCCGGCCGCGCGGCCCGTGGCGCTGGCGAACACCACCACCACGTCCTGCTCGGTCAGCGGAATCGCGCTGTCGAAGATCTCGCGCAGCCAGTCGCGCCGTTCGCGCAGCCGCAGGTCGTCGAGCAGCAGCTTGATCACCGCGCAATGGCCAGGATAGCGGATCGACTTGTAGTCGACGTGGCGGGCGCGCCCGGCCAGCGTTTCGGGCAGCGTACCGAGCCCGCCCGAGGTATGGAAGGCCTCGTACTCGATGCCGTCCGGCGCGAAGCTCTCCAGCCCCTCGAGCGCAGGCACCTCGACGCGGCGGCCATCGACGATCGCCTCGCAGGGGTTGCAGTACTCGTTGATCAGGCCCTCGGTGCTCCAGGTCAGGTTGTACTTCAGCGCATTGTTCGGATAGCGCGGCAGCGCGCCGACGCGCATGCGCAGGTCCAGCAGCTGGCCGCCGCCGCGCAGGAAGCGCTGCGCGAGGTCGTGGCCGACCACGCCGATAAAGCCCGGCGCCAGCCCGCACTGCGGCATCAGCACGGCGCGCGCATCGGCGGCCAGCGCGCGGATCGCCCGCGTGGCCGCGACGTCCTCGGTCAGGTCGAAGTAGTGCACGCCCAGTTCGGCGGCAACGGTCGCCACCGGCACCGCGGCATGGAAGGGCAAGGCGTTGATCACCGCGGCGGCGCCGTCCAGCGCCGCCAGGCAGGCCTGCCGCTCGGAGGGGATCGGCCAGGCGCGTGGAGACGCCAGCCGGCAGCGCGTCGAGCGCGTCGCGGTAGCGGTCGACCACGGTCACCGCGTAGTCGCCGCTGTCCTGCAGCATGGCGGCGATGGTGCGGCCGATCTTGCCGGCACCGAGCACGGTGACGGGCAGCGCCGCACCGGAACGAGCCGAAGGGAAGGAGAAATTGTTGTTCATGACGGTCCTCCGACGCGGGGAATGGAAGCGCGCAAGTGTCGCGAGGGGTGGCCACGGGCGGGAGCGCCGTTGCCATCCCGTACCCCAAGTATGGTGTGGAGCGCCGTCGGATTGAACAGACAACATCGACAAAAACAGGCCATAATCGGTCGAATCGGCGCCGTATCTCGACGAAACGACGAGACCCCGGCGCCGCACCGCACCGCACCGCACCGCACCGCACCGCACCGCACCGCACCGCACCGCACTGGACCGGACCGGACCGCACCGGCCGGAGCCGAAGGCGGAGCCGGAGCCGGAGCCGGAGACCATAGACGGAGACCGCATGACCGACCTCGACCAGACCGACCGTCACCTGCTGTCGTTGCTGCAGGCCAATGCCCGCGACAGCGCCGCCAACCTGGCCCGCAAGCTAGGCATCGCCCGCACCACGGTGGTCGCCCGCATCGCCCGGCTGGAACGGCTCGGCGTGATCGCCGGCTATGGCGTGCGGCTGGGCCAGCAGATGGAGGACAACGCGATCCTCGCCTTCTGCGGGCTCTCCGTGCAGCCGAAGACCGCGCCGACGGTACTGCGCGCGCTGCAGCGCTTCCCCGAGGTGGTGGAGCTCGATTCGGTCAGCGGGCCGGTCGACTACATGGCGGTGATCCGCTGCGATACGCATGCGCGGCTGGACCGGCTACTCGACGAGATCGGCGCGCTCGACGGCGTCAATCACACCAGCACGTCGATCGTGCTGGCCCGCAAGATCGACCGGCGGCGGCCGGTGGGGTGACGGGCAGCCTCGGCTTCGGCATTGGGGCTCCTTGGCGTCCCCGCCCCCCTGCCCCTGCTCCTGCCCCCTTGCCCGCGCCCCCGCGCCCCCCGCATCCCCGCGTCCCCGCATCCCCGCGTCCCCGCGTCCCCGCGTCCCCGCGTCCCCGCGCACCCGCGCACCCGCGCACCCGCGCTCCCACGTCCCGATGCCCTCGCGCCCCGGCGCCCCCGCCCCGCACTTCCGGCGCCCGCCAGCGCACATCGCCCAAACGCGGCAAACTGGCGGCCCGTTCGCAAGAACGCAGCATCGCAACATCGCTTCAGGAGGAATCCCGATGAACACAGCAATCCGTGTCGCCGTGGGCGGCGTGACCGGCTGGGCCGGCGGCGAACTGGCGCGCGGCGTCGCGCACGCGCCGGATATGACGCTCGTGGCCGGGCTGTCGCGCGGCGCGGTGGGCCAGACGCTGGCGCAGCTGACCGGCCACGCCGACACGCCGGGCAAGGCCGTTGCCAGCATCGCCGAGCTGGCCGGCACGCCGTACGACGTCTACGTCGAATACACCAAGCCGGACATCGCCAAGCACAACATCCTGCAGGCGCTGGCGCAGGGCGCGCACGTGGTGGTCGGCACCTCGGGGCTGTCCGACGAGGACTATGCGGAGATCGACGCCGCCGCGCGCGCGGCCGACCGCGGCGTGCTCGCCTGCGGCAATTTCGCGATCACGGTGGTGCTGCTGCAGAAGTTCGCCGAGATGGCCGCACGCCATCTGGACCAGTGGGAAATCATCGACTACGCCAAGGCCGGCAAGGTCGATGTGCCGTCGGCCACCGTGCGGGAACTGGCCTACCGGCTCGGGCAGGTCAAGGCCGCCACGCAGACGGTGCCGCTGGACCAGGTCAAGGGACCGGTGGAGACCCGCGGCGCCACGATGTCCGGCACGCAGGTGCATGCGGTGCGGCTGCCCGGCTATCAGCTGGGCGTCGAGGTGATCTTCGGCGCCGACGGCCAGCGTCTGCATCTGAAGCACGAGGCCGGCGACGGCTCCAAGCCCTATGTGTCTGGCGCGCTGCTGGCAATCCGCAAGGTGCACACGCTGCGCGGCGTCGTGCGGGGCCTGGACAAGGTGATGGAAGGGCTGTAGGCCCGCAGGGACTCCGAATAGGCTGGCACGGACTCCCAGTACGCCGACTGGGACTCAAAGTACGCCGGGCCCGGCAAAAGGCGGAGGCCCGGCGACTTTCGCTCTGCTCGGCAACCGGCATATCGCTCGATCAACCGGCCGGATTCCCGCCTGCGCGGGAACGACAGCAAATACGGACGACGCAGGCCGGGCTTACCAGCTGCCCGGCTTGCCGCCGCTCTCGCCCTTCTTCGGCTTCTGCACCACGGCCTTCGGCGCGCTCGGTGCCGAGGCAGCGCCCGGGTTCAGTTGCTGCGTGATGGCCGCATCCTTCTGCGCCATCACGGTGCGGGCGCGCGGCAGCAACAGCTCGATGCTGCCGGTATCGGGATCGTCGGGAATCGAATAGACCTCGACGGTCAGCGGCGCCTGCATCCATCCGGCATGCACGCTGTTGACGGTCTTGCCGTCCTTGTCCAGCAGCGCCACCTGCTCCTCGCGGAACGGCTTGCCATAGCGCGCGGTCAGCGTGCGCAGCGTCGACCGTTCCGAGCGCACGCCGTCGGTCGGCACGATCAGGCCGACCAGCGCATTGCGATCGACCACCGCCAGCGCATGGGGGCCGTCCATGAAGGCGGGCCGCTGCTTGCGGGGCACGCCGACCTGGCGCATCGCGCCATCGCCACGCACTTCCACGCAGAAGGCGGTCACATCGGTGCCGTCGGGGGTGCGCTTGTCGGCGCAGTCGGGCAGGTCGGGCATCGGATTGCCGATCTTCAGCGCGCCGAGCATCGGGGCCAGCATGTCGGCATCGGACGACGCGGACTGGGTCGCGGGGGACTGGGCCGCAGGCGTTGCAGAGGCGGAGGTGGCGGTGGGGTTGGAGGCCGACTTCGCGGCGTTCGCCGGCTGAGCGCCGGCCGCGCTGGCAGCATGGACTGCAGGCGCCGCGGCCAGCACACCGGCCGCGGTAAAACCGGCCATAGCGAGGCCGGCAAGATGGAATCGCATTCAAACTCCTGATTTTGGGGTCGGGCGTTGGAGCGGCCGGGCCGCCCGATGTTCCGAATGTGACGCCGCCGCGAGCGATCGACCCGCCCGGAGGCGCGCGGGCGTTGCCGGCGGCTCACATTAAGCGCGCGTGGCGGCGGCGCTGCGGCAAATTGGCTCGCGGGGGCCCATGCGGGTCCGCCCGGCTGACGCAGGCGGCCGTGGGCGACAACGGCGCACAACTATACCGGCTTCCGAGCATCGCTCCCGCGGCGCCCGCCCTCCCCCCTCAATCCAGCGAAATATTCTTCGCCCGGATCACCTTGCCCCAATGCTCGCGGTCGGCGGCGACGTAGCGGTCGATCTCCGCCTGGCTCATCGGCTGCAGCACCTGCAGGCCCAGGCCGTTGAAGGTCGCGCGGAACTGCGGATCGCGCAGCGTCTGGTCGGCCGCGGCGCGCAGCTTCTCGATCGCCTCGGGCGGCGTCTGCGCCGGCACCGCCAGCCCGAACCAGGTCGCCGCCTGGAAGTTCGGATGGCTCTCGGCGACCGTCGGCACATTGGGCAGCACGTCGAGCCGGTTGCGGCTGGTCACCGCCAGCGCCTTCAGCTTGCCGGCCTTGATATGCGGCAGCGAGGTGCTGACCACATCGACCATCAGCTGCACGTCGTTGGCCAGCAGCGCCGCCAGCGCCGGCGCGCTGCCGTTGTACGGCACATGGGTCAGCTCGATGCCGAGCTCGGTCTTGAGCATCTCGGTGGCCAGCTGCAGCGCATTGCCCAGGCCCACCGAGCTGTAGTTCAGCTTGCCGCCCTGGCTCTTCGCATAGGCGGCGAACTCGCGGATGTTGTTCGCCGGCACCTGCGTATTGGTGACCACCACCAGCGGCACCTCGGCGCCGATGCTGAAGATCTTGAAGTCCTTCGGCGGGTCGTAGGTGATCTTCTTGTACAGCATCGGGTTCAGCACCATGCTGCCGTTGGTCGCGAAGCCGACCGTATAGCCGTCGGCCGGCGCGCGGGCGACCAGGTTGGTGCCGATCATGGTGGCCGCGCCGGGCTTGTTGTCGACGACCACCGGCTGCTTCAGTACCTTGCTCATGCCCTCGGCCAGCGCGCGGCCGAACTGGTCGGTCGATCCGCCCGGTGTGTACGGCACGATCAGCTTGATCGGGCGGTCCGGATAGGCCGCGCCTGCCGCAGTCACCGCACCGAATGTCGCCGCCAACACGAGCGCAGACCTCATCGCAACCCTCAGCGCAGACCTCAGCGCAACCCTCGGCGCCAACGTCAGCGCAGACCTCGCCCCCACCGCCGCGATGCCCCGCCGGGCCCGCCTTCCCGCATTCCAGCCTTCCATGGTGTCTCCTTCGTTATGTGCTGCTTCGTGGTGTGCTGCGTTCCGGTGGGGCGATGCCCGCCGCGTTCAGACGCGCCGCGTCCGCCCCTGCCAGTATTGGTCGCGCAGGCGGCGTTTGGCGAGCTTGCCGGTCTCGTCGCGCGGAAGTTGTTCGGCGATCACGATGGTGCGCGGCACCTTGAAGCCCGACAGCCGCTCGCGCAGCCAGCCGATCATCTGCGCCTCGTCCAGGCGCTCGCCCGGCATCGGCTGCACCATCGCCAGCAGCCGCTCGCCGTATTCGTCGTCGGGCACGCCGAACACTACGCAGTCGGCCACGCCCGGATAGCGCACCAGCTGATGCTCGATCTCGGCCGGATAGATGTTGACGCCACCCGAGATCACCATGTCGGACGCGCGGTCGCACAGGAACAGATAGCCGTCGGCGTCGACGTAGCCCATGTCGCCCAGCGTCACCAGGCCGTCGACGTCGATCGCGCGCCGCGCCGCGTCGTTGTTGCGATAGGTGAAGTCGGGGTAGGCGGGCTGGCGTACGTAGATCAGGCCCACTTCGCCGGTCTCGCACGGCGTGCCGTCCTCGCGCAGGATGCGCACGCTGGCCTGGTCGACCGGCCGGCCCGCGGTGCCGGGCTTGGCCAGCGCATCGGCGGGCGTGGCGACGGTGATCATGCCGGCCTCGCTCGACGCATAGGTTTCGTGGATCACCGGGCCGAGCCACTCCAGCATCGCGCGCTTGACCTCGGGCGCGCACGGCGAGCCGGTCGAGGCGACGAAGCGCAGCGACGACAGGTCGTAGCGCCGGCGTACCTCGTCGGGCAGCTTCAGCAGCCGCACATACATGATCGGCACCAGGTAGACGACATCGATGCGATGCCGCTCGATCAGTGCCAGCACCTCCTCGGCATCGAAGCGCGGCGTCAGCACCAGGCGCTCGGCGATCTGCAGCGCGTTCTGGATGAAGACCCCGGGCGCGCTGTGATACAGCGGCGCCGACATCAGCGCGCGGCAGCCCGGCACGATGCCGATCGACTGCGCGACGACCGAGCGCATCGCGGCCTGCTGCGCGTCGAGGCGGTCCAGCGGCACGGCCTGGCGCAGCACGCCCTTGGGCCGGCCGGTGGTGCCGGAGGTGTAGGCCATATGGCCGCGCGGGGCCACGCGCGGGCCGTCATAGGGCGGCTGGGCCGCGAGCCAAGGCTCGTACGCCACGGCGTCGAGCGCCTGGGCATCGCGCGCGGGTTGGGCGGCCGCTTCGCCGACCGCCAGCACCGGCATGCCCGCCGGCACCGCGGCCTGCACCGCCGGCAGCAGGTCGGCATGGGCGATCAGCACCTTGGCGCCGCTGTCCTCGAGCAGGTAGCGCACCTCGTCGGCGGTGAAGTGCCAGTTGATCGGGCAGTAGTAGCAGCCGGCGGTACGGCAGGCGTGGACGATGTCGGCGAACGGCGCGTCGTTGCGCAGCAGCACCGCGATCACGTCGCCTTCCGCCACGCCGAGCGCGCGCAGCCCGCCCGCCAGCCGGCTGCCGCGCGACAGCAGTTCGTCGCCGCTGCGATGTAGATCCTGGAACCAGAGGTCCGCCGCCATTCGAGTGCTCCTTTGCGCTGGGCGCGCGTGCGGGCACGGGCGCCGTCATATTGAGGGGTCACTGTAACGGCGGGCACCGCCGTCGACAATTGCCTGGCCGCGCAGCACAATGTTGAGCCCAGCGCGACAATCCCCCCGAGCAATCCCCCGATGGACGCACCATGGACCTGAACCTGATCCAGGCCTTCGTCGATATCGTCGACGCGGGCAATCTGGCCGAAGCCGGCCGCCGGCGCGGCGTCACGCGCTCGCAGGTCAGCCGGCAGCTGCGTGAGCTGGAGGTCCAGGCGGGCGCACAATTAATGCGCCGGACCACGCGCCGGCTGGAGCTGACCGAGCCCGGCCACGCCCTGTACCGCCACGGGCTGGCGATCCTGCGCGAGGTCGCCTCGGCGCAGGCGGAGATCGACAGCCTGGGCAAGGCGCTGCGCGGCCATGTTCGGCTCAGCGTGCCCACCGGTCTGGGCGACACCTTCGTCGCGCCGCTGCTGCTGGCCTTCGCCGAGCGGCATCCGGGCATCACGCTGCGCGTCTTCTTCAACAATCGCGTCAACGACCTGATCGCCGCCGAGATCGACGTGGCGCTGAAGGTCACCTCGCAGCCGCCGCTGGATCACGTGGCGCGCGACGTCTGCGCGATCGAATGGGGCCTCTATGCGGCGCCGTCCTATCTGGAACGGATCGGACCGATCCGGGTGCCGGCGGACCTCGCCGCGACCGACTTCCTGTGCCCGCCCTACTTCGCCCGCCCCTTCGAGCTGCATCTGATGCGCGGCGGCGAACGCGATGCGGTGCAGCTGCTGCCGCGCCTGCAGTCCGAGCACTTCCCCTTCCTGATCCGCGCGGTGCAGGCCGGCCACGGCGTCTGCCTGCTGCCGGTCTACGCCGGCTGGCAGGACGCGCACGCCGGCCGGCTGGTACAGGTGCTGCCCGACTGGCGGCCGGAAGGACTGGGCGACCGCCTGTATCTGATCACCACGCCGAACCCGCATCCGCCGATGGCGACGCGCGCGCTGATCGACTTCCTGCGCGAGCAGATTCCCGCGCTGCCGGTGTTCCGGGACGCGCCCGACGGTTCAGTCTGAACCGCGTCCGGACCTGCGCCGGACGGCGGCGAGCCAGTCCGCCCATCCGATCCTCACGCACTTTCAATTTGCAAGCTAGAATGCTTGCAAATTGAAAGTAGAGTCATTGGCAAGACCAATCGGAAACAGACGGAGGAGACGTGGGCCATACCGACTTTGCCAGCATGCCCTGCCCGATCGCCCGCTCGATGGCGGTGCTGGGCGAGCGCTGGGCGATCCTGCTGATGCGCGAGGCCTTCTATGGCAGCACGCGCTTCGACGAATTCCAGCGCAACCTGGGCATCGCGCCCAATATCCTGAGCGCGCGGCTGAAGACGCTGGTCGAGCACGGCATGTTCGAGCGCGTGCCGGCCGAGGGCGGCGCGCGCCACCATTACCTGTTGACCGACAAGGGCCGCGATTTCTTCCCGGCCTTCGTCGCGCTGAAGGCCTGGGCCGATCGCTGGATGACCGACCGCGGCCCGATGACGGTGCTGCTGGACCGCCGCACCGGCGACGAGATCGCCGCACCGGCGCTGACCCGCGCCGACGGCAGCACGGTCACGCTGGACGACCTGCGCGTCACCGCCGGTCCGGCCGCCGGCAACCACCTGCGCCGCCGCTTCGCGCCCGAAACCGATACCGTCGAAGCCACGGAGGCAGGCGATGACCGAACTGCATGACGCCGTACGGGTGGGCGCGCCTGCCGGGGCGTTTCCGACCCGCGCTCCGACTCGGACTCCCGGTCCCGCTTCCGAACGCGTTTCCGAACGCGTTTCCGAACGCGCTTCCGAACCCGCCTCCGAACGCGCTTCCGAACCCGCTTCCGAACCCGCTGCCGCTCCCGCTTCTGCTCTCACCCCCGCACCCGCTGCGGCCGGCGCCGCGATGGCGGGCGCGCCCGGCGTGGCGCCGCCCCGCGCGGTGCTGCGGGCCATCGTCAAGCTGGCCGCGCCGACCAGCCTGATCGCGCTGCTGCAAGCCGTCGCGCAATTGATCGAGACCTGGCTGGCGGCCCGCCAGGGCACCGCGGCGCTGGCCGGCTGGGCCGTGGTGCTGCCGTTCGCGCTGCTGCTGCAGCAGATGTCGACCGGCGCGATGGGCGGCGGCGTGGTGTCGGCGATCGCCCGCGCGCTCGGCGCCGGCAAGCGGGAGGACGCCTCCGCGCTGGTGCTGCACGCGCTGATCATCGCGGCCTTGGCCGGGCTGGCGTTCGCCATCGCGCTGGCGGGCTTTCCGCATGCGGTGCTCGGCGCGGTGGCCGGTGCGACGGCCGCCGAGGCCGCCGCCGGCTATGCGATCTGGCTGTTCGGCGCCGGCGCGGTACCGGCCTGGTTGTCCAACACGATGGCGTCGGTGCTGCGCGGCGGCGGCCGCCATGCGCTGGCGGCGCGCGTGCTGTCCCTGATGTGGGTCGCCTTCCCGCTGCTTGCGTGGGCGCTCGCCGAGCCGGCCGGCATGGGCCTGGCCGGCATCGGCGCCGCCTTCGCGCTGGTGTCGTGGGCCGCGGCGCTGGGCATGGCGGTGGTGGTGCTGCGCGGCGGCGCCGGCTTCGTGCCGGTGTTGCGCGTGCGGCCGAACGCGGCGCTGTTCCAGCGCATCCTGTCGGTCGGGCTGGTCGCCTGCGGGCTGGCCGCGCTGGCCAACCTGGCGACCATCCTGGTGACCGCGCAGCTGCGTCCCTACGGCACCGCGGCCGTCGCCGCCTACGGCATCTCGGCGCGGCTCGAATTCCTGATGATCCCGCTGGCCTTCGGCGTGGGCTCGGCGCTGACCGCGCTGGTCGGCCGGGCGGTCGGCGCCGGCGACTGGGCCGGGGCGCGGCGCACCGCCTGGATCGGCGCGCTGCTGGCGCTGGCGCTGGCCGGCACCATCGGCATCGCGGTCGGGCTCGCGCCGGCGCGTTTCGCCAGCTGGTTCACCAGCGACGCGGAAGTGGCGGCGATCGCCGCGCGCGCGCTGTCGTGGATCGCGCCGGCCTTCGGCGGCTTCGGCCTCGGCATGGCCCTGTATTTCGCCTCGATGGGCGCCGGCCGGATGCGCTGGCCGATCGCGGCCGGCATCGCCCGGATTGGCCTCGCCGCCGGCGGCGGCTGGCTGCTGGCGCATGTCGGCGGCATGGGGCTGGACGGCCATTTCCTCGGCGTGGCGCTCGGCATCACCGCCTATGGCGCGGTGACGGCGATGGGCGTGCGGCGCGAGGTGTGGTCGGGACGGTAGCGAGGCGGTGGGCCGGCATGGGGTTGAGACGGGGCGGCGCTGAGGTAGAGCCAGGGCGGTAGTGCGGCGCGAAGGCGGCGCTAAGGCGGCGCTGAGGCGGCTGTGAGGCGGCGCTAATGCGGGGGCAAGGCGGCGCTTGGCACCGCCAAAGCGGCGAGGCTGGAACGCGGCCGCCATCGCGGCTCGGCGCCCCACGCATGCGCGCACGCCGTATCCCCCGGTATCGTGCGGCTTATCGTGCCGACGCGGCACGCCTGCCCGGAGCACCATGACCCCTCGCCGATCGATCGTGACGGCCGCGCTGATCGTCGCCCTGCTGCATGTCTATATCGGCGCGCGCCTGCTGCCCGCGCTGCCGTGGCCGCTGGCGGCAAAAGCGCTGGCCGCGCTGTGGCTCGCCGTCTCCACCGTGTCGATGCCGACCGCGCTGCTGGCGCGCCGCTTCGAGCCGCCCTGGGGCGATCGCCTCTCCTGGCTGGGCATGCTGGCGATGGGGCTGTTCTCGACGCTGCTGATCCTGACCGTGCTGCGCGAACTGGTGCTGCTGGCCTGCGCGCTGGCCGGCTGGTATCCGCCCGCGCTGCCGGTCTGGAGCGCCGTCGCCACCGTCGCGCTGGCGCTGCTGGTCTCGCTGCTCGGCTATTGGAACGCGCGGCGGGTCGCGCGCGTGGTCGACGTCGAGGTGCCGATCGCCGGCCTGCCCGCCGCGCTCGACGGCTTCACCATCGCGCAGCTCAGCGACATCCACGTCGGCCCGACCATCAAGCGGCCGTATCTGCAGCGCATCGTCGAACGCGTCAATACGCTCGGCGCCGATGCGATCGCGATCACCGGCGACCTGGTCGACGGCAAGGTGCCGGAGTTGAGGGAACACACGGCGCCGCTGGGCTCGCTGCGCGCCCCGCATGGGGTCTACGTGGTCACCGGCAACCACGAGTACTACGCCGGCGCGCATGCGTGGATCGACGAGCTGCGGCGGCTCGGGCTGCGGGTCCTGCTGAACGAGCACGTGGCGATCGGACGCGACGGCGCCCGGCTGGTGCTGGCCGGCGTCACCGACTTCAGCGCCGGGCATTTCGATCCCGCGCATCGCAGCGATCCCAAGGCGGCGCTGGCGGGCGCGCCGGCCGATGCGGCGGTGCGCGTGCTGCTGGCCCATCAGCCGCGCAGCGCGATCGCGGCGGCCGAGGCCGGCTTCGATCTGCAGTTGTCGGGGCATACGCACGGCGGGCAATTCCTGCCGTGGAACCTGTTCGTGCCGATGCAGCAGCCCTACGTCGCCGGGCTGCACCGCCACCGCAGCATGTGGGTCTATGTCAGCCGCGGCACCGGCTACTGGGGGCCGCCCAAGCGCTTCGGCGCGCCGTCGGAGATCACGCGGATACGGCTGCGGCGCGCGCCGACGTAGCGGGGGAAACGAGCGCGGCGTGGGCACGGCTCGAGCGCCGCGTGAAGCGGCATGACCCATGTCTGGGCAGGGCCAGGGCAAGCGCTGAGCTCGCGGTCGCAGCGCGGCCAGAGCATGGCCAGAGCAAGCCCCGAGCGCCGGCCGACCCCATCCGACGCCGGTCTATAATCGCCGCACCCCGCCGCGCCTGCGGTCCTGCGTGCCGCGCGCGGCGGCAGAGCCTTGCCGCGGCATGCGGTCGCCGCGGCCCTCCTTCGACGCAGTCCCCGTGCGAGCCAGCAGCATCCATGGTCTCCGGTCCGGCCCCATGAACACTGCCAGTTTCACCCACCACACGATCGCCATCCAGCAGGTCCAGCAGACCCTGCTGGGCGCGCGCCATCGCGGCGCCGACATCGCCGCGCTGCTGCGCCGGGCCGGCATCGCGCCGGCGCTGCTCGATTCGCCGGTGGCGCGCGTCACGCAGGGCCAGTACGCGGCGCTGGCGTTCGCGATGCGGCGCGCGATGCGCGACGAGATGTGGGGCCTGTGCAGCCGGCCGCTGCCGCTGGGCAGCTTCGCGCAGTGCTGCCAGATGCTGGTGCGCACGCGCACGCTGGGCGAGGCGATGCAGGCGGGGCTGCGCTACTACCGGCTGCTGATCGACGACTTCGTGCCGCGGCTGCGCCGCCATGGCGAGATCGCGATGCTGTCGTTGTCCCCGCGCGTCCCCCTACGATGCGCGCCTGGCCTATGCGGCCCGTGCCTTCGCGTTTCTCGGCTACGGCCTGGCCTGCTGGCTGGCGGCGCGCCGCGTGCCGCTGATCGGCGTCGACTACCCCGATTCCGAGCTGGGCCCCAGCCCCGACGCCGCGCTGCTGTTCCAGGCGCCGGCGTCCTACGGCCACGACTACACCGGCTGGCGCTTCGAGGCGCGCTGGCTCGATCTGCCGGTGGTGCAGAACGAGGCCAGCCTGCGCGAATTCCTGCGGCACGCGCCCGCCAGCCTGCTGATCAAGTACCGCGACCAGACCAGCGTTACCGAACGCATCCGCCGCATCCTGCGCCGCAACCTGACCGGCGAGCTGCCGACGCTCGAGGACGTCGGCGAGCAGCTGGCGATGACGCCGCAGACGCTGCGCCGCCGGCTGCGCGAGGAAGGCCAGGGCTTTCGCGGCATCAAGGACGACCTGCGCCGCGACGCCGCGATCGAATACCTGGCCCGCCCCGAACTGACGCTGCCCGAGATCGCCAGCCTGCTGGGCTTCTCCGAGGCCAGCACCTTCCATCGCGCCTTCAAGCACTGGACCGGGGTCGCGCCCGGTCAATATCGCCAATCGCATCTGCGCGAGCACTGAGCCGCCTTCGCGCATCGGCGCCCGCTCTGCGGGTTTCCCCGTAGCCGCAGGACCCGCGCGCCGCGACGCGGTCGCCCGCGCTCCGGCTTGATCGTTCATGCCAATGCGATTCAGCGCTTCGGCCATGTATCGGCGCGCGTTGCCTTCCTAGACTGTGGTCACCGTGGCGGCAGGACCGTCGACCAGCGGACACAGAACAGGAGACAGACATGGCAGACACATCGAAGTCGCGCCGGCGCGCACTGTGGGCCCTGGCCGGCGGCGCGCTCGGCGCCTGGGCACCGTGGCCGGCCGCGGCG
Organism: Cupriavidus sp. H18C1; assembly: GCF_049311595.1. Taxonomy (NCBI): domain Bacteria; kingdom Pseudomonadati; phylum Pseudomonadota; class Betaproteobacteria; order Burkholderiales; family Burkholderiaceae; genus Cupriavidus; species Cupriavidus sp. H18C1. Next base: position 2,360,709 of record NZ_CP186008.1, on the reverse strand, counting down.
CTGGCGAAGTCCGACAGCTATCCCTCTCGCACGCTGACGATGATCATGCCGTTCCCGCCGGGCGGCGCCACCGACGTGCAGATGCGTGCGCTGGCGAACGCGCTGTCGAAGGAGATGGGGCAGCAGGTGGTGGTGGTCAACCAGCCCGGCGTCGCCGGCACCATGGGCCCGGCCGCGATGGCGCGCAGCGCGGCGCCCGACGGCTATACGTTCTCGGTGGCCCCCCGCGACGCTGTTCCGCCTGCCGCATCTGCAGAAGGTCAATTTCGATCCGCTCAGCGACTTCACCTATGTGATCTGCCTGACCGGCTATACCAATGGCCTGGTGGTACGCGCCGATGCGCCATGGAAAACGCTGCAGGACCTGTTCGCCGATGCCAAGGCGCGGCCCGGCCAGATCAGCTACGGCTCCACCGGCATCGGCAGCGGCGGCCACGTGGCGATGGAACGGCTCGCGCTGGCGGCCGGGGTCAAGTTCAACTTCATTCCCTTCAAGGGCATGGCCGAGGAAACCACCGCGCTGCTCGGCGGGCACCTCGACGTGATCTCCGACCCGGGCTGGGGCGCGCTGGTCGACGGCGGCAAGGCCCGCCTGCTGGCCACGCTCGGCAACACGCGGCTGCCGCGGCGCCCCAACGTGCCGACGCTGAAGGAGCTGGGCTACGACATCACGGTCAATTCGCCGGTGGGCATCGTCGCGCCCAAGGGCATGGAGCCGGCCGTGCTCAAGACCCTGCATGACGCGCTGCGCAAGGCGATGCGCGACCCGGACTACCAGCGCATGCTGGCCGACTACGACCAGGTCGACATGTACATGAGCAGCGCCGAGTATCGCCAGTACGCGATCGACCAGTTCGCGCGCGAGAAGGTGTTTTTGAGCCAGATCGGCGTCAAGCTGCAATAAGGCGCAACAAGAAGCAACAAGAAGCAGCAAGAAGGAATCCGCCGCAGCCAGGCATCCGGCAAACGCAGGCGGCGCTGATCGTTTCGGCCAAGCGCTTTGGTGGCGCGGGCCATTGGCGCATCGCGGCGCGAGCGGCAAAGTGGGACCACGCAGCAGGCAAACAACGAGGGCCAGACCATGACACGCAACGTCCATGTCGCCGGTGTCGGCATGATTCCCTTCAGCAAGCCGGGCAAGAGCGAGCCCTATATGGTCATGGGCGAGCAGGCCGCGCGCCTGGCGCTCGACGATGCCGGCGTGCCGTACGACGCGGTGCAGCAGGCCTACGTCAGCTACGTCTACGGCGATTCGACCGCGGGCCAGGCGGCGATCTATCGCGTCGGCCTGACCGGCATCCCGGTCTTCAACCTGAACAACAACTGCTCGAGCGGATCGAGCGCGCTGTTCCTGGCGCGCCAGGCGGTGCAGAGCGGCGCGGTCGAATGCGCGATCGCCCTCGGCTTCGAGCAGATGGTGCCCGGCGCGCTCAAGGGCGCCTATGACGACCGCCCCTCGCCGATGGCGCGCTTCGCCGAGACCATGGGCGAGTTGCAGGGCTACGACCCCAACGCCCCGCGCGCGGCGCAATTCTTCGGCGGCGCGGGACGCGACTACGTCAGGCAGCACGGCATCCGCGCCGACACCTTTGCGCGCATCTCGGTCAAGGCGCGCCAGCACGCCGCGCGCAATCCGCTGGCGGTCTTTCGCGACACCGTGACGCTCGACGAGGTGATGGCCGCGCCGATGGTGTTCGAGCCGCTGACGCGGCTGCAATGCTGTCCGCCGACCTGCGGCGCCGCGGCGGCGATCCTGTGCTCGGAAGACTTCGCCCGTCGCCATGGTCTGGACATGCGCGTCACCATCGCCGCGCAGGCGATGACCACCGATACGCCGAGCACCTTCGCCCAGCGCGACATGCGCCAGCTGGTCGGCTACGACATGAGCCGCGCCGCCGCCGCGCAGGTCTACGAGATGGCCGGCATCGGGCCGGAGGACATCGACGTGGTCGAACTGCACGACTGCTTCACCGCGAACGAGCTGATCACCTACGAGGCGCTGGGGCTGACGCCCGAGGGCACCGCGGAGAAATTCATTCTCGAGGGCAACAACACCTATGGCGGCCGCGTGGTGACCAACCCCTCCGGCGGCCTGCTGTCGAAGGGCCATCCGCTGGGCGCCACCGGCCTCGCGCAGTGCGCGGAGCTGACCTGGCAGCTGCGCGGCCAGGCCGACCAGCGCCAGGTCGAAGGCGCGCGGCTCGCGCTGCAGCACAACCTCGGACTCGGCGGCGCCTGCGTGGTGACGCTGTATCAGGCGGCCTGAACCATGATCGATCGCCAATACATCGGACACCGGATGGCGCCCTTCACCGTGCCGGTGGAGGCGGGCAGGCTGCGCCTGTTCGCCAAGGCCACCGGCCAGCACGACCCCGTCTATACCGACGAGTCCGCCGCCCACGATGCCGGCCACCCGGGGCTGCCGGTGCCGCCCACCTTCCTGTTCTGCCTGGAGATGGACGCGCCCAACCCGGCCGCGATCCGCGAACTGCTGGGCCTGGACTATCGCCGCCTGCTGCACGGCGAACAGCGCTTCACCTATCACGCGATGACCTATGCGGGCGACCGGCTGACCTTCGAGCAATGCATCGAGGACATCTACGACAAGAAGGGCGGCGCGCTCGAATTCGTCGTCCGCCGCACCCGCGTCAGCAACCAGCACGGGGCGCATGTCGCCGACCTGCGCACGGTCACGGTGATGCGCCATGGATAACGGAGCCCGATCGATGCCAACGCTGCGCTACGACGCCCTGCAGGTGGGCGACGCCCTGCCCGCCTTCGAGACCGAACCGGTCTCGCGGCTGACCCTGGCGCTCTATTGCGGCGCCTCGGGCGACCACAACCCGATCCACGTCGACACCGACTTCGCGCACGCCGCGGGCCAGCCCGATGTGTTCGCGCACGGCATGCTGTCGATGGCCTATCTCGGCAGGCTGCTGACCAACTGGGTTCCGCAGCAGGCGCTGCGCGACTTCGGCGTGCGCTTCGTCGCCATCACGCATGTGGGCGACCGGCTGACCTGCCGCGGCACCGTGGTCGAGAAGATGGAGGCGCACGGCGAGAAGTGGGTGCGGATCGAACTGAGCACCGTGGACCAGAACGGCGAGGTCAAGGTGGCCGGCGACGCGGTGGTGGCGCTGCCCTGACGACAGTTGGCCAAATCGGAATATCACGGCAATAGCACAGAGACAGGGAGGAGCAGACGCATGAGCAAGCTGCAGGACAAGGTGGCACTGGTATCGGGATCGGGCCGCGGCATCGGCCGCGAGATTGCGCTGAAGCTCGCGTCGGAAGGCGCGCGCGTGGTGGTCAACGATCTCGACGAGGCACCGGCGCTGGACGTGGTGGAGACGATCCGCGCAAGCGGCGGCAAGGCGGCGGCCTGCGTCGGCAGCGTGACCGAGGCGGGCTTTGCGGACCGCTTCGTCAATAGCGCGCTCGAGCAGTTCGGTGGCCTCGACATCATCGTCAACAACGCGGGCTATACCTGGGACAACGTGATCCAAAAGATGAGCGACGAGCAGTGGGAGGACATCCTGGCGGTGCACCTGACCGCGCCCTTCCGCATCCTGCGCGCCGCGTCCGGCTTCATTCGCGAGGCCGCCAGGCAGGAGGCCGAACGCGGCACGCCGGTGTTCCGCAAGGTCGTCAATATCTCGTCGACGTCCGGTGTCTACGGCAACGCGGGACAGGCCAACTACGCCGCCGCCAAGGCCGGCATCAACGGCCTGACGCGCGCGATGGCCAAGGAATGGGGCCGCTACAAGGTCAATGTCAACAGCATCGCGTTCGGCCTGATCAAGACGCGGCTGACCGAGGCCGATGCGCAGGCCGACGCCAGCATCGACATCGCGGGGCGCAAGATCAAGGTCGGCGTCAATCCGCAGATCCTGAAGAACGCCGAGGCGCTGATTCCGCTGGGACGCGGCGGCACGCCCGAGGAAGCGGCCGGCGCGGTCTACCTGTTCTGCATTCCCGAGTCCAACTACGTCAGCGGCCAGGTGCTGGTCTGCGGCGGCGGGCGCCCGTAATTCTCACCGGAGCCGCGCCATGACGATCCAGCATGCGTCCCGTCCTTGGATGAACAGCGAACTGGAGCTGCTGCGCGATACCGCGCGGCGCTTCTTCGAGACCGAATGCGTGCCGCGCCAGCAAGGCGTGGGTCGAACAGAAGCATTGCGACCGGGAAATCTGGCACCGCGCGGGCGAGCTCGGCCTGCTGTGCTCGGGCATTCCCGAGGCCTACGGCGGAGGCGGCGGCAGCTTCCTGCACGAAGCGGTGATCTGCGAGGAGCAGCAGCGCGCGCTGATCACCAGCTTCAGCATCAACGTGCACAGCGGCATCGTCGCGCACTATCTGCTCGCCTACGGCAGCGAGGCGCAGAAGCAGCGCTGGCTGCCGGCAATGGCGCGCGGCGAGATGGTCGCGGCGATCGGCATGACCGAGCCGGGTGCGGGCACCGACCTGCAGCGGATCAAGACCACCGCGATCCTCAGCAGCGATGGCCGGCACTATCTGGTCAACGGCGCCAAGACCTTCATCACCAACGGCTGGCACGCGGACCTGGTCTGCCTGGCGGTCAAGACCGATCCCGAGGCGCGCGCCAGCGGCGTGTCGCTATTGATGATCGAAACGCGCGACCTGCCCGGCTTCCAGCGCGGGCGCCTGCTCGACAAGATCGGCCAGCGCGGCCAGGACACCGTCGAGCTGTTCTTCGACGGCGTGATGGTGCCGGCCGAGAACCTGCTCGGCAACGAGGAAGGCCGCGGCTTCCGGCAGTTGATGCAACAGTTGCCGCGCGAGCGACTGCTGATCGCGATCGGCGCCGCGGCCACGATGCAGCGGGCGGTCGACGACACCCTCGCCTATGTGACGCAGCGCCACGTGTTCGGCGAGCCGCTGATGGCGATGCAGAACACGCGCTTCAAGCTGGCCGAGTGCCAGACCCATGCCACCATCGCGCGCAGCTTCGTCGACGATTGCATCGGCCGGCTGCTGCGCGGCGAACTCGACGTGCCGACCGCCGCAATGGCCAAGTGGTGGAGCACGCAGACGCTGTGCCAGGTCATCGACGAATGCCTGCAGCTGCATGGCGGCTACGGCTATATGAACGAATACCCGATCGCACGGATGTACACCGATGCGCGCGTGGGCCGCATCTACGGCGGCGCCAACGAGGTGATGAAGGAAATCGTGGCGCGGGCGATGGAAGACTGAGGCGTCGGCGTATCGGTGCATCGGTGCATCGGTGCATCGGCGTATCGGCGTATCGGCGTATCGGCGTATCGGCGTATCGGCGTATCGGCGTATCGGGGTATCGGGGTATCGGGGTATCGGGGTATCGGGGCGAATGGCGCGCGTCGTCGCAAAGCAGACGCCGGACCAACGACAGGAGACCAGCAGGCATGACATCCGAAGCAGTGCCATCCAGCCCATCGGCACAGGCGGCGTGGTTCGGCAGCTGGCCGCGCGGGCTGCCGCATCGCATCCGCGTGCCGCGCGTCACGCTGTGCCACAACCTGTCGGTGCAGGCGGACCGCTATCCCGACAAGCCCGCGATCGTCTTCTACGGCCGTGAGATGAGCTATGCCGAACTGCGGCGCCAGACCGAGGCACTGGCCGGGCATCTGCATCGCCATGGCGGTGTGCGGCCGGGCGAGCGCGTGCTGCTGATGAGCCAGAACTGCCCGCAGTTCGTCGTGGCTTTCCATGCGATCGTCCGCTGCGGCGCGGTGGTGGTGCCGGTCAATGCGATGTGCACCGCCAACGAGCTGGACCACTATCTGCGCGACAGCGGCGCGCAGGTCGCGCTGGTCGCGCAGGAACTGCTGCCGGCGCTGCGGCCCGCGCTGGCGAGCGATCGCTTGCGACATGTGGTGGTGCACAACTATGCCGACGCCATCGACGCCGATACCGACCTCGACGTGCCGGACTGGGTGCGCGCCCCGCGCGCGGCCCTGGACGACGCGCGCCTGACATATTGGGCCGATGCGCTGGCGGCCGCGCTGCCCGCGCCGGATGTACAGGCCAGCCCCGACGATCTCTGCGTGCTGCCTTACACCTCCGGCACCACCGGCCATCCGAAGGGCTGCATGCATACGCACCGCACGCTGCTGGCGTCGACCTTTTCCGCGGTGCTCTGGCGCGGCCTGCATGCCGAAGCGGTGGTGATGGGCGTGGCCCCGCTGTTCCATCTGCTCGGCATGCAGAACGCGATGCTGATGCCGATCGCGATCGGCGCGACGGTGGTGATGCTGCCGCGCTGGGACGCCGCCACCGCGGCCCGCCTGATCGAACGCTATCGCGTGACGACCTGGGGTGCGCCGCCGGCGATGCTGATCGACTTCTTCGCGCACCCGGAAGCAAGCGCACGCGACCTGTCCAGCCTGACGCTGCTGAACGGCGGCGGCGCCGCGATGCCGGAGGCGGTGGCCGCGATGCTGAAGTCGCGCTTCGACCTGGGCTATATCGAGGGTTATGGCATGACGGAGACCGCCTCCTTCCTGCATTGCAATCCGCTGCACCGGCCCAAGCGACAGTGCCTCGGCATTCCGGCCTTCGGCGTCGATTCGCGCATCGTCGACCCGGCCACGCTCGCGCCGTTGCCGCCCGGCGAGGTCGGCGAGCTGGTGACCAGCGGCGACCAGCTGATGCTCGGCTACTGGAACGACGAGGCGGCGAACCGCGAGTCCTTCTTCGAGCGCGACGGCAAGCGCTTCTTCCGCACCGGCGACCTGGCCAGCGTCGACGAGGAAGGCTACTTCTTCATGCGCGACCGGCTCAAACGGATGATCAACGTCAGCGGCTACAAGGTCTGGCCCGCCGAGGTCGAGACCCTGCTGTACCAGCATCCCGCGATTCACGAAGCCTGCATCGTCGCGGTGCCCGACAGGCGGCAGGGCGAATCGGTGAAGGCGGTCGTCGTCCTCAAGCCCGGCACGAGGCTGGATCCGGCCGACCTGATCGCGTGGTGCCGGGAACAGATGGCGGCATACAAGGCGCCGCGGGCCGTGGAGTTCCGCAGTGCGCTGCCGAAGTCCGGTACGGGCAAGGTGCTCTGGCGGGAGATTCAGGCGGAGCAGTGCCGTGCCGTGGAGACAGGCGCCGAGGCCGCGGATGCGCCGGCTCTGGGCGAAGCCAACGCCGGCCGCCTCGACAAGCCGCTTCAGCAAGCCTGATCCGTTGTCAGCTCCGGAGACCCACGCGATGTACCTGACCCAGGGACTGCACCGCGCGATACAGCGCCATCCCGCCAAGATCGCGCTTTGCCACGTAGCCGATGGCCACACGCTTACCACCGATTTCGCTGCACTGGGTACGCGCGTGGCGCGTGCCGCCGCGGCGCTGAAGCGTCACGGCGTGGAACCCGGCGACCGCGTCGCGCTGCTCGCGCAGAACGGCGACGGCCTGATCGCTATGCTGCTGGCGTGCTGGTGGCGCGGCGCGGTGGCGTGTCCGCTCAATACGCGCTGGAGCGTGCCCGAGCTGCGCCATGCGATCGGCGACTGCGGCGCGCGGCTGCTGCTGCCCGATCGCCAACTGACCGCGATGGCGGAGGAACTCGACGACCTCGCCACGGTGATGCCGATCGACACCTTCCTGGCCGATGCCGACGCCGCGGCAACGGCCGGCGCGGAATCGCTCGACGATACGCGCACCGGCGGCGATGCGCTGGCCGCGATCCTCTACACCGGCGGCACCACCGGTCGCGCCAAGGGGGTGATGCTGTCGCACGCCAACTTCTGGGCCGCGTCGATCTCGCGCGCCGCGGAACTGAACAATGCGCCGGACAGCGTATCGCTGCTGGTTGCCCCGCTGTTCCATGTCGCCGGTTTGGGCCGGCTGATCGGGCAGCTGATCGCCGGGGGCAGCTGCGTGACGCTGCCGCAGTTTCGCGCCGACATCGTGCTGTCCGCCATCGAGACACATCGGATCTCCGACATCATCGTGGTGCCGACCATGCTGCAGTCGCTGCTCGATCATCCCGCCTTCGACGCGGCGCGGCTGCAGAGCCTGAACCGCATCGCCTTCGGCGCCGCACCGATGCCGCCGGACCTGCTGGCGCGCGCGCTCGACGCGTGGCCCGACGCGGAGTTCTTTCAGGCCTATGGCATGACGGAGACCGCCGCCGCCGTCTGCATCAATCCGCCGGCCAATCATCGTCTGGGGCCTGGCGCCGAACGCCACCGGCATTCGGTCGGCCGCGCCGGGCTCGGCACCGAGATCCGCGTGGTCGATCCGCACGGCGAAGAAGTGCCGCGCGGCACCGTCGGCGAGATCGTCGTGCGCGGGCCGATGGTGATGCGCGGCTACTGGAACCAGCCGGATGCCACCGTGCAGGCGCTGCGCGATGGCTGGCTGCATACCGGCGACGGCGGCTGGATGGACGAGGACGGCTATCTGTTCATCGCCGACCGGCTCAAGGACATGATCATTTCCGGCGGCGAGAACGTGTACTCGGGCGAAGTCGAGACCGCGCTGCGCAGCCATCCGCGCGTGGCGCAGGCCGCGGTGATCGGCGTGCCGGACGCGCGCTGGGGCGAGCGCGTGCATGCCGTGGTGGTCGTGGAGGGCAGCGCGCCTCGGGACGAGGCCGCGGTGTCGGCGGAGCTGACGCAGTGGTGCCGCGAACGGCTGGCGGGCTACAAGTGTCCGCGCAGCTTCGCCTATGTCGATGGGCTGCCGTTGTCGGCGGCCGGCAAGGTGCTGAAGAACGAATTGCGGCAGCGCTACCGCGGGGCGATGGCGGCCGGCGGGCGCTGATCGTCGGCGCCGCGAACCCATCAGCAAGAGGAATTCCGATGGAACGAATCGACTTCGAGGTACGGGACGGCGTCGCCACGCTGACGCTGAAGGATCCGAAGACGCGCAACGCGCTCGGGTCCGCAATGCGCGAGGAAATCGCCGAGGCGGTGCACGTGGTGGCGACCGACCACGGCATTCGCACGCTGGTGCTGACCGGCGCCGACGGGCACTTCTGCTCGGGCGGCGACCTGCGCAATATCGCGACCGCCGGTCTGGACAACCAGGGCTGGCGCGAGCGGCTCGGCGATCTGCACCGATGGCTGCGCGACCTGATCGGCCTCGACAAGCCGGTCATTGCGGCCGTCGATGGCGCGGCCTTCGGCGCGGGCTTTGGCCTTGCGCTCACGGCGGACTTTCTGCTTGCCACGCCGCGGGCGCGCTTCTGCGTGTCCTTCCTGAAGGTCGGCCTGGTGCCCGATTGCGGGATCTTCCACACGCTGCCGCGCGTGGTCGGCGTGCAGCGCGCCAGGGAGCTGATGCTGTCGGCGCGCGAGGTCGGCGCCGAGGAGGCGCTGCGGCTGGGGATTGCAATGGAGATTCATCCGCCGGAAGCGCTGGCGCAGCGCGTCCATGCGATCGCGCGCAGCTTTGTCGGGGCCTCGCCGATGGCGGTCAGCCTGATCAAGCGTGCGGTGGCCGCGGACGGGGGATCTTGCGACCGCGCTCGAGCTGGAAGCCAATGCGCAGGCGCTGGCGATGGGCACCGCGCACCATCGCGAGGCGGTCGAGGCGTTCCTGGAGAAGCGGCCGGCGCCGTTTCAGTGGCCGGGCTGACGAAGGCGCCCTCTCGGCGGTCCGCCCTCTCCCCTCTCCCACAAGTGGGGAGGGGAGCCGAGTACGAGCGCTGACAACGAAGGGCGCTCCGACTGTTTCCCCCCTCCCGCGAGGCGGGAGAGGGGCCGGGGGACAGGGAAAGCGCTTTGCCTTCAGCGGGCGATCGGCTTGTAGCGGATGCGCTTGGGCTTGGCCGCTTCTTCGCCCAGGCGGCGCTTCTTGTCGGCCTCGTACTCCTGATAGTTGCCGGCGAAGAACTCGACGTGCGAGTCGCCTTCGAAGGCCAGGATATGCGTCGCGATCCGGTCCAGGAACCAGCGATCGTGCGAGATCACCATCACGCAGCCGGCGAACTCGAGCAGCGCGTCTTCCAGCGCGCGCAGCGTTTCAACGTCGAGGTCGTTCGACGGTTCGTCCAGCAGCAGCACGTTGCCGCCGGCGATCAGCGTCTTGGCCAGATGCAGGCGCCCGCGCTCGCCGCCGGACAGCGTGCCGACGTGCTTCTGCTGGTCCGAGCCCTTGAAGTTGAAGCGGCCGATATAGGCGCGCGAGGGCGTCTCGTAGCGGCCCACGGTCAGCACATCCGCGCCGCCGGAGATTTCCTCGAACACCGTCTTGCTGCCGTCGAGCGCGTCGCGGCTCTGGTCGACATAGGCCAGCTTGACGGTCGGCCCGATCTTGATCGTGCCGCTGTCCGGCTGCTCCTTGCCGGTCAGCATGCGGAACAGCGTCGATTTACCGGCACCGTTCGGACCGATCACGCCGACGATCGCGCCCGGCGGCACCTTGAAGCTCAGGTTGTCGATCAGCAGCCGATCGCCGTAGGCCTTCGAGACGTTCTCGAACTCGATCACCTCATTGCCGAGCCGCTCGCCGACCGGAATGAAGATCTCCTGGGTTTCGTTGCGCTTCTGGTATTCCTGGCTGTTCAGCTCGTCGAAACGCGCCAGACGCGCCTTCGACTTGGCCTGCCGGCCCTTCGGATTCTGGCGGACCCACTCCAGCTCCTTCTTCAGCGCCTTCTGCCGCGCCGACTCGCTGGACTCTTCCTGCTTCAGCCGGTTTTCCTTCTGGTCCAGCCACGAGCTGTAGTTGCCCTTCCAGGGAATGCCGTGGCCGCGGTCCAGTTCCAGGATCCACTCGGCCGCGTTGTCGAGGAAGTAGCGATCGTGGGTCACCGCGACCACCGTGCCCGGGAAGCGGGTCAGGAACTGCTCCAGCCATTCCACCGATTCGGCGTCCAGGTGGTTGGTCGGCTCGTCCAGCAGCAGCATGTCGGGGCGCGACAGCAGCAGCCGGCACAGCGCCACGCGGCGCTTCTCGCCGCCCGACAGATGACCGACCTTGGCGTCCCACGGCGGCAGGCGCAGCGCGTCGGCCGCGACTTCCAGCTGCTGCTCGGCATTGTTGCCGTCGCTGGCGGCCAGGATCGCCTCGTACTTGGCCTGGTCGGCGGCCAGCTGATCGAAGTCGGCATCCGGCTCGGCGTAGGCCGCGTAGATTTCCTCGAGCTTCTTGCGCGCCTCGAACACCTCGCCCAGGCCGCCCTCGACCGCTTCACGCACGGTCTGCTCGGGATCGAGCTGCGGCTCCTGCGACAGATAGCCGATGTTCAGATTCGGCATCGGGATCGCTTCGCCCTCGATGTCCTTGTCGACGCCAGCCATGATCTTGAGCAGCGTCGACTTGCCCGAACCGTTCAGGCCGAGCACGCCGATCTTGGCGCCGGGGAAAAAGGACAGCGAAATATCCTTCAGGATCTGACGCTTGGGCGGAACGATCTTGCCCACGCGATTCATCGTATAAACGTACTGTGCCATGCGGCTTACCCAGTGAAATGACTGTGTTGGAGGGGGATGGCGCAGTGTAGCAAACCGGGGGCGGCGGGCGGATGGGGTGGCCGTTGCACGGCCCCATGCCGTGGCCTAGGCACTGGCCGCGGGCGGACGCGGTGACCGCTGCACGGGCCCATGCACCGGCCGCCGGCGGACGCGGTGCGCCCTGCACGAGCCCATGCGCCGGCCGATGTACCGGCCGATGTGCCGGCCGAAGCGCGGGCCGAGGCGCCGCCCGCCGGCGCGGTATCATCGGACCCTTCGCCTTCGGGCAAATTCCTGCTGACCGAGTACCACCATGAGCCCCAAACCCGCCCGCACGCTGACCTTCAAGTGCAAGAAGTGCAACAAGCCCGTGACCCTGTACCTGCAGAAGGTATCGGCCTGCTCGCATATCACGCCATACCAGGGCTTCTGCAAGTGCGGCGAGATGATGCGCCACGCCACCGGAGACAAGGACGCGGTGGCGTCGTTCGTGGAGTCGAACGATATCCATTGGGCGCATCACCATCATCACCATCATTGAGCGATGGCTGGTTCAGGCTGCGATGCGAGCGGAGACCTTGCGCGTCGTGGACTGAATGAATCGGCCGAGGCGATCGGCGAGATCGCGCGCGCCATGCGGCAACGACGGCAAGGTCTGCTCCACCGCCCGCGCTACCGCGCCCGGGATCCGTTGCGCCAGTTCCGCCGCCTGGCCCAATACGAAGCGCGGCTGCATGCCAAGGGTTTCGGCCATCGCCACCACGTGCCGGCGCGCAATCTCGCCCGGCCGGTTTTCTCCCCCGATCGAAAACGCGAACTCCCCCTGACAGCCCGGCATACAAGCGGGTGCACATCAGATCGTAGAAGGGGGTCAGCCTCACGCCCTGCCCAGGCAGCACGTACAACGACAGGTTCTTCGCGTGGCTGTCGTTGTTGCCGACGTAGAGGTTGAAGAAGATCCAGTTCAGGAAGTGGCGCAGGTCTATCGCGGGCTGGACGCTGCGTTGCCGGATCAGAGCGGCGCAGGCCGCGATGCCGGGACCGCCCTCCTTTTCGTACTTGCGGTCGGACACGGTGCCGGCCAACTGGCACAGGTCGTACTGGACCAATCGTCCCAACGTTCCATCCGGCCGCTGGTATCTGTCGAAGCGCCGCACGACGCATGCTCGCGTCATCGGTTCATAGAACACTTCGGCGGCAGGCAATCCACACTCCGCGGCAACGCGCATCACGATGGTTTCGTTCGCGGCCGACTGCCATACCTTGGCGAGGCGCTTGATGTCCGGCTTCAGGATATGCGTCGACGGCGCGACGCCGCGAGGAAGGCGCGGGATGCCATCCTCGAAGATCGCCAGGCTGGTCTTGTCCTGTGCGCCCGCGAGCGAGATCCGCGCGCGGGCGCCCTTCAGATCGACGGCAGTCGCAGACGGCTTGCTCAGCGCCGCGCCCAGCGCCTGCCATGAGGTCGCCTGGTACGTGGGAGGCTTCGGCGTTTCGCCTTCGGGCACGATGACGAAGGCGCCGGCCGTGTCCCCCCGCCACCTCCAGGAGCATCGAAAACAAGGTGGACGCCTTCTTCTGCTGCGCGAGATAGTCGCGCAATTCCCCCTCGGGCAGCAGGTTCTCGAAGAAGGCCTGCACGACCTCGGCGTCCTGCTGCCCCGGCAGCAGCGGAATGGCGGCGACCGGGAAGCGGTCCTCCCTGGCAAGCCACGCTGGCGAATAGGCAAAGGCCAATGGCGCGGTATCGTGGATGGTGCCGACCACTTCATCGCCCCACAGGACGCTGAGCCGTTCGGGCCGGGCCATCACAAGCCTCCGCTGGTCTTCGGCTTCACGACCACTTCCAGCCCGAGCAAGTCCATGATGTCGAGAACCTTCTGCAGCTGGACCGTCGGCTTGCCCCGCTCCAGTTCGATGACAAAGCGGTTGCCGGTACCGCCGAGACCGGCGAGATCGGTTTGCTTCAGTTCGAGCTGCTCTCGGCGCTGGCGAATGGCGGCGCCGAGTTCGGCCGAGCTGTGAACCACGATGCCGCCGGCGGCCAAGTTACCGCTTGGGAAGTTTTGCTTCTCCGCTGCCATCTTGCGCCCCTGATATTACCGCTCGGTAATTTTATATGGGAACCACGCATCGTCAAGGAAAAAATTACCGCTCGGTAATACCACTGGTCGCAGGCCTGGTGCGGTGCTGTAATTTCGGGAACGAATGGGTCGACGACCTGGAAGGGCATCACCCCGCCGTTCTACCGATTCAATCGAACGCCTGCACCGCGAGCAGCAAAATCACCGCCAGATAGCCCAGATGCATGCGCGTGCGCTGCCGCTTGTAGCGCCGCACCACGTCGGGCAGGAACAGTTGGCGCGCCGTCTTGAAGCTGGAAATCGGATCGGCCACGACGTCGGAATAGGCCTCGGTGTTGTTGCGATAGATCGTCGCCAACGATTCGCGCTCGTGGCCGCCCGCCAGCTGTTGCGTCGTTCGCGAACGCTTGCTGATGCGGTAGTAGAACAGCGGCGCATCGATCCGATGCACCTTGGCCTCGGGCTCCAGCAAACGGATATAGAACTCCCAGTCCTCGAAGCCGTGCTTCATCGCTTCGGAATAGCCGGAGGTCCGGTCGTACAACGCGCGCGGATACACCGCGCAGTTGTGGATCATGTTCTCGAACAGCAGCCGTTGATAGCTGTACTCGGGCAGCCGCCATTTGCCTTTTTTCGCGCCGAATCGCTTGACCTGACAGTAGACCAGCGCGGTGTCCGGATGCCTGCGGAAATGCGCAAGCGCGCGGCGCAGGTAGTCGGGATGGATTTTGTCATCGCCATCCAGCGGCACGATGTATTCGCCGCCGGTCAGCCGGATACCGAGATTGCGCGCCGACGCCACGCCGCCGTTCTGCTTGCGGATATAGGTGAAGCGGCGATCCTTCTGCACGAAGGCCTGCACGCGCTGCGCGGTATCGTCGGTGGAGCCGTCGTCGACCACGATGCAGCGCCAGTGCCGGTAGGTCTGGCGCTGCACCGATTTGAGCGTGTCGGCGATCACGCCCGCCTGGTTGTAGCAGGGGACGATGATGGCGACTTCTGGCGCTGGATCGGTTTGCGAACGGCGGAATCTGGAAAGAGACTTCAACAGCATTAATGGGGAAAGCGGGTTCTGCGGTTGCGGCCAATGATCGCATACCGACCGTGACGGCCCTGGAAAACCTGGCCATCGCCGCTCGGCGCGGCCGGTTTCGGTCGTGCCGCTGTTCCGCCTAACCCTCGTCAGTTCAGCTTGATATCGAGCGGCTGCACGGTCCGTCTTTCGACCTCCAACTGCTCGGCGGGGGAACTTCGCATATTGCTCGCTGCTCAGGTAGACCGGCTCGAGGTCGACGGCCTCCATCGACCTCAGGTATGTCGGATCCGGCGTCGCATTTCTGAAGGCATCGTGCAGGGTCCTGACGATATTCGGGTCAATGCCCTTCGGGCCCGACGATGCTGACCAGCGAGCTGGCGGTCAAGCGGCGGCGGCCCGCCTGGCTCGTCAATGCCTTCGGCGCCGTCAGATGAATTACATTTCCGGGAGCAAGACTGAGGATGGGACCAGTCCAATTTCAACGATCCGGGAATCTCATGCACAACGACAAATTCGACCTGATCCAATTTTCCTCCGCGGTCCGCGATCTATTGGACAGCGAGCTTCAGGTATCGGTCGGCAATATGGAAGTGGTGCCCTTTGCCGAGAAGCTGTACAAGCTGGTGCGGTCGCATGCCTACAACGAGGGCGTGCTCGACGCGAAGCGCGTGATGGAACGCAAGCTGGCGGATGTTTCCGGAGCAGCTGGATATCTTGCTGCAGTATGAGTAGCGCAATACGTCGGCGAGACATGGCGCCGCTATTCCGGCGACATAACGTCGACCTGTCGTCGCAAACTTGAAGGCGGACGCTGGCCCCGCCTCTGATGCTTCCGCGCGGGCGCCACCGACGGACATCGCTTACGGCGGCCCGCAACTCAAAACAACGTGGCTTCCATTCCCGACGCCCCTTCCCGCTCGGTCCTCGGCAAGTCCAGCCGCAGCGTGGCGCCGCCGGACAGATCCAGTTCGTCGCAGTTGTTCCCGGGCCCGCCGCGGTCCACGACGATGAACCGCGCCACGCCTTCCGTCACGATCAGCGAGTGGTGCCACACGCCCTTCCGATAGTTGACGCCTTGCCGGCCGTTGGTGACGAAGGCCCGCACCGCATGCGGCTCGACCGTGTCGCCAGGCGGCGCCACCACGACGAGGAACCGCGCATCCCCCAGCGGAATGAACGCCTGGCTGCCGAGCGGGTGCCGCTCAAACGAGGTCAGTACCAGCGGCAGCGCATAGGGTTGCGATTCGAACAGATTGATCAGCGGGCGTCCCTCGTTCGAGGACACGTCGACCTCGGCAAGGTCGTGAAAGCGATGACACATGCCGCGATTGATGGCGATGGGCGCGTGGCCATCGCTTTCGATGACGTCGCCGAACGGCGCGAAGGCATCGGCGGTCAGCGGTTGTGCAATCAGGGACAGCGGTTCGGTCGGAATAGGCATGGCTGGGCAGAATCAGGTTCGCAGACTGGTCTTACCAGTATTACGATATGACGTTTCCGTGTCAATGCCGGAAATCGGCGGGTAAACGCTGATTTGTGGGGGCGCATGCAGGCGTTATTGTTGCGCCCTGATGTAAAAATCATACTGGTCATACCAGTTGCAATCCCACCCGGCGACACAACAGACACGAAGAGACCTGCCATGACACCCTACCAAGCCGGCCCGGCGATTACGCCGGCGTCCGCGGCCGACATCCCGGCCATCGCGCAAGAGAACGCGCTCTACCGCAAGGTGGCCTGGCGACTGCTGCCCTTCCTGATGCTGTGCTACGTCGTCGCCTACCTCGACCGCGTGAACGTCGGCTTCGCCAAGCTCCACATGCTCGCCGACCTGCAGTTCAGCGAAGCGATGTACGGCCTGGGTGCGGGTCTCTTCTTCATCGGCTACTTCTTCTTCGAGGTGCCCAGCAACATGCTGATGCACAGGATCGGCGCCAAGGCGACCATCTCGCGCATCATGATTACCTGGGCGCTGATCTCGGCGGCGATGATGTTCGTCACCACGCCGACGCAGTTTTACGTGCTGCGCCTGCTGCTCGGCGCCGCGGAGGCCGGCTTCTATCCCGGCATGATCCTGTATTTGACCTACTGGTTTCCGTCGCACCGCCGCGCCAGGATGGTGGCGCTGTTCATGTGCGCGATCCCGGTGTCGGGCATCTTCGGCGGACCGCTGTCGGGCTGGATCATGGAATCGATGCAGGGCGTATCGGGGCTGCGCGGCTGGCAATGGATGTTCCTGATCGAGGCCATCCCCTCGCTGCTGGTCGGCGTGGCGGTGATGTTCTACCTCGACAACAACATCCGCGCCGCCAAGTGGCTGACCGAATCGGAGAAGGCCCTGCTCGAACGCAATATCGCCAACGAACGCCAGACCAAGGACGCGCACCCGACGCTGCGCGCGCTGTTCGCCGATACGCGCATCGTCAAGATGGCCTTCATCTGCTTCTGCACGGTGATGGGCCAGTACGGGCTGACGTTCTGGCTGCCGACGCTGATCAAGCAGTCCGGCGTATCGGGTGCGCTGCATATCGGCCTGCTGACCGCCGTGCCGTTCTCGGTCGCGGTCTGCTCGATGATTCTCGTCAGCCGCAGCTCCGACCGGATGCGCGAGCGCCGCTGGCACTTGATCGTGCCCTTCTGCTGCGGCGCCACGGGCCTGATGCTGAGCGCCGTGTTCAGCGACAACGTGGCGTGGTCTCTCGCCGCCTTGGCGCTCGCGGCCGGCGGCAGCCTCGCGACTTCGCCGCTGTTCTGGAGCCTGCCGACCGCGATCCTGTCGGGTGCCGGCGCGGCTGCGGGCATCGCGATGATCAACTCCTTCGCCAACCTCGCCGGCTTCCTGAGCCCCTACATGATCGGGCTCATCAAGGACGCGACGCAAAGCACCAACCTGGCGATGTTCGTGCTGGCCGGCGTGCTGCTGATGGGCGCCCTGCTGACGTACACGGTGCCCGCCAAGCTGGTCAACAAGTAGGCGCCGCGGCGCGAGGGGCGCGCCGACGCTCGGGTACAATCGTCTGCCTGAGCGGCGCCCCTCCGCTGCGATGCGCGGCAGTTCGCTTGCTGCTGCCTCGGCGCTCTTCCTCGTTCAGACATCAGGCATGTTCAACTCGACCGCAGTCGCCGCCAATGCCGCCCGGCTGATCCAGCAATGGATCACCGACGGCACCTACCCCGCAGGCTCGCTGCTGCCGTCCCAGCGCGAGCTCTCCGAGCGCCTCGGCATCAGCCGGACTTCGCTGCGGGAGGCGTTCTCCACCTTGCAGGGACTGGGTCTGATCGTGGCGCGCCCCGGCAAGGGCGTGTACGTCGCGGAAGGCCCTGCGCCCTCTGCCCATCCCTGGCGCTTCGCCGACTCGCATTCGCTGACCGATATCTACCAACTGCGCTTCGCGCTGGAAAATTTCACCGCGCGGCTCGCTGCGCTGGTGGTGGAGCCGGCCGACATCGACGCGCTGCGTGCCAACGCGGAAGCGATGCAGGCCTGCATCGAAGCGTCGGACTTCACCCAGGCCGCGCAGCTCGATTTCGATTTCCACATGCAGATCATCGCGATCTCCGGCAATCGCGCGATCGCGGAGATTCTGCGCAACAGCGCCGAGATCATTCAGGAGAGCCAGCGACTGCCGTTCTACAAGCGCGGTGCGCGGCGGGCGACGTTTAACGAGCACACGGCGATTATTGATGCGCTGGCGGCGGGGGATCCTTCACTGGCACAGCGGGCGATGGCGGACCACATCGTGCAGGCGGCACAGCGGGCGGGGGTGCATTTTCCGACGAGTTTGGATGGCGGGTGAGAGCGACGACCGTAGTTGGACTGTCGTTTTTGAGGGGCCAGGAAATGAAGAAGGGTCACGCGACTATGCGTGAGGCCAAGCTACGCAGTGGTCACTCAATCTGCCGATAGCCATAGGCAGTGTAATGCGACTAACTTCTACGGATGGAAACTGCGGTAGCTGCCCCGGTCCTCGGTAGTCGACCGTTTTCCTTCTTTCACCGTGCTTCAACTAGGCACGGTGAAGCGGGATACCCTCACTTCTTCATGCCCGCTACCGAAGGGCGGACTGCAGCTATATGCGGAAGATATCAACTTTGGTTTCAAGGCACTTCCGCAGACTCAGATCGTTCGCACCCACTTCAAACCAGCCCCCCCGGCTTCTGGTAGAAGTCGAGTCCACGCCCGATCTTGATGACCCATCCGTTATCCAGACGAATTTCACGGTCGTGGATATTCGCGTTGAGTTTCACTTCCAGCTCCACATCCAACTCCAGCAGGCTTTGCTTCAGCTCATCGAGCTTCTCTGCGATGTCAGCCAACTGGGTCTTGTCGTCGTAGCCGGTGATCAGGTTGATCTTCTTCACGGTTCCAGCTTTCAGAACCGTCTCGCAAAAGCGAACAAAGTTCTGAATCTGGTGCTGCAGCCGAATGTAGGGGTCCTCGATCACGACGGATTTGGCACCCCGCAGATAGGGACCCATGATCGACTCATAGCTGTAGCCCGTGTCGCCATAGAGAATGGTGAAGTGCTGTTCCTTGAGTTCGACTGACGACGGCGCAATAGCGACCGGGGCCGGTGATATCGGCGTCGGCACTGATGGAGATGACTCCGCAGCAGGCGTCGGCTGCGCGGCGGGTTGCACCTCGACGACGTCAGCAGGCTGGCCATCTGCCTGATTCAAACGACGGCGAGCAGGCTCTTGCGTCGCGGGCGCATCCTTCGACTCTGGGCAGAAAACCACAACCTCCTCGCCACTGGCCTTGAAGTAGGACAGATTGATACGCGCAAACTCGTCATCCGGTTTGCGCTTGTTCATCTGCTCCTTGACGCGGCGGCGGCACTCCGTGGCGTAGGCCACGTATTCCCTCGAACTCGTCGTCGGTCGGCGGACCGTTGGGGTGCAGCACCTTCAAGAATGCGCAGACAGTCTTCTTGATGCCTTTTTCGTCGCGTCCCTCGATGGCCTTGCCAAGTCGGATGCGCTTGCTCACTTCCTCGTACCGGTTCGTGTGCTTGAACTGGTAGTGGAAGGCCTCTGCCAGGTAATCGGTGATGAAGCCATAGTTGCTGGTCAGGAACTCGCTGCTGTTCTTGGGCATCTCCCAGCCTGGGATGTACGCTGCAAATCGGTCCATCACCGCCAAGTCGAGCTCCGGCGGCAAGGGCTGAAACAGATCGTGCTCATTCGAGTTCACGACCTGCTGCACCGACACATCGATGTTGCCGACAAAGCTGAGGCTCGCATCGGCGATAACTTCGGCACCGCGCGAAAAGCGCCCGTTGGCCATGAAGTCCTTCATGATTTGAATGGTGTCCGGGTCTTTGACCTTGATGCCGCCCACTTCGTCAAAGGCCACCGTGTCCCAAAACCCAACCAGGCCAACCTTGCGCCGCGCGTTGTTGTAGAACAGCGTGGCCTTGGTTGCCTGGCCACCCGAGATCAAGGTGGCGTAGGGAGAGAACTCACTGAAGAAATAGGACTTGCCGGTACCACGTGGACCCAGCTCGATGTAGTTGTAGTTAGGCTCCACCAGCGCGGCCAACCTGGCGATGAAATGCATCTGCACGCGCTTCGAGAGCTTGCTGGGTTCCAGCCCCACGGAGCGCAACACCGCCGCAAGCCATTCATCACGCGTGAACGCCGCGCGCCCCTCTGCGTAGCGGTCGAAGTCAAAGCGCGTCAACTGGATAGGACGCAGGTCTTCAATGGAAAACGCGTAGTCGTCCTCATCAATATCGTTGTGCGCCAGGGTGACTTCCGCCCAAATGCCGCCTTCCAGTAGCCGGTCATTGTCCCGGTAAAACTTCTCGCCAATCGCAATGCGCTGCGAATTGAAGTTCTCCAGGGAGGCCCAGTGGCGCTTCTCTTTCTCAACGTAGCGAACGTGAACCTTATCGATGAAGCGGTGCTTGCCCTTGGTCGCCACCCTGGACTGCGCTGCGTTGGCCTCATCCGGCCGCACATAGTTTTCCTGCAGCGACGACAGCACGGCTTCCATGCCGGCATCCATCTCTGCCTGATCATTGCTGGCGCAATACTTGGCGAGCAGAAACTCCAGGACGAACGTCGGGACGTTGGTGCCTTTCTTGATTCGATGCAGCAGATCCTTGCGGAGCACCTTGCCGTCGAATGTGGCGTTTAGTTTTTGGTCGAGTTCGTCCATAGGGATCATTCCGTATAGTCGGTTTCAAGCGCGAGATTGCTGTAGGCCGCCAGGGTTGTGGGGTTCAGCGCTTTGACCGAGAACTTGCCTCTGAACTCATCATCCATTCGCAGCGCAATCTGCTTGCGCTGTCCTGGCATCAGAGTCACGGTTCTGGTCGCGGGGTTCACATCGCCGCCTGGGCGCGGCTCTCCCACCACATTGCCCTTGCTGTCCTGCGCTTCCAGCAATATCTCCACGCTCATGTCTTGTGAAAACATATCGTCGGCCACCAGTATCACTTCGATGACCGGCAATCGCGTAGTTATTCGTTTGGCGCCGTTCTTGTAGCTCAGCTCCACCACCACCTTGCGCAATTCCGCATGGGCGGCGGTATCCAGCCGCGCGACCAACACAGGGACGACGGCCTCTGCCAGGGATGCTCCGCCGTGGAAATACAGATGTCCCGAGCGATAGGGGGCCATGCTGCGCGGTAGCGCCACTTGAGTGAAGTCGCCCCGAATGCCGACCTTCTCTGCACTGACCACAAGGCTGTGCCCATCTGCCGTGCCGTCACCCAACATCATCCGATCATGCGCTGTCACGGGCCACTTGCCCTGTGGCTTGACGCACACATCGCCTGCCTCAGCTTGTGCGTTGAGGAAGAAGCCGTGGTCGGTGACGATGATTGCCTCCTTGAAGCCCATGCCCCGCAGCTTGTGCAGTGCCACACGTATCAGTTTGAGCGTGCCCGGAATCAGCCCCAGCGTCGTTTCGGGGTTGCTCTCCAGTTGGCTATCGATCTCGGTGGATCGCAGTACCAGCAGGTCGACGGTCTCGGCAATCTTCGGTTTGCCGCGCACGAAATCGTTGAGCGGCATCTCCGCAAAGCGATCTCCGTACCGCTTGCTCAGGACGCCCATGCGCTGCGCAACATTGCTCACCGCCACCCCATCCAGCTTAGGAACGAGTGATTCGTTCTCCAGCGACAGGGCCAAACCCGTGCAGGCGCCAGGCAGCAAGCTGGCCATGCCAACCAAGGTAATAGTTGGCAGCTGCGCATAGGCCGCTTGCAGCTCGACGGGCCCGTCTTCCGCCAGCAGCTTTTCGAGGGCCACGCCCAATTCGTAGCGCAGGGCGTCCACCATCAGGTAAGCCACCTTGCGTCCGCTTTCCTTGAGGCGATCTGCCACCAGGCGATCAAAGGCATCGGCGTTCGCCAAGCGCCCGTTCGGCGGCCATCCAGCACTCTCGACGTGCTTCACGAACACGCCCTGGACCTTCTCAGCTAAACGGCGATAGCGAGCGCGCGCCTGGCTGATGACATCGTGCATCAACCCATGCTGGTCGAGAAAGTCGCCTGCCGCCTGCTCAAACTCGCGTTGCAGGCGGTCAGCCTCGCGTAGGCTGCCCAGGTAGAAATCGATCAGGTCGGCCTGGGAGCGGGCGTGGTCTGGCAACTGGCGTTCGAAGTCCTCGCAGGCCTCGACCAGACTCAAACCGGAGCGCACCAGCTCCCACTGAGCTTGGCTTTCGCCCTTACCCAGCCAGACAGAGCTCTTGTGGCGAGTCAGCACCCGGCGTGTGGCATCGGTATCGCCCGTGACAATGCCCTTGATCGCCGTGCGCAGGAAGGTTCGCTCCTCGAACGGGAAAGTGTCGCGCTCGCCCAGGTCTTCAATGGCCCCGCACAGATCGGTCAGGTTGAGCTCCGCCTCAATGGCTTCCGCGCGCTCGATGTAAGCCGCGCGCGTCTTAGGATCGGTGCGCAGGCGGTCGCACACATCCTCGACGATAGGTCTGGCTTCCATAGGTGCGTGTGGTACCCCCTTCAGGGTCTCCGGCAGCGCCACCGGCAAATCAAAGACGAACTCGCTGAACAGCACATAGCGCCACAGCTCATCCGCCAAAGCGGACCACGTCTTGCCGCGCGTCTTCACGTTCAAGCCCAAGGTGGCTCGCAGGAAGTCGCGTGCCTCTTGCACCCAGCCTTCCTGGCCCTTCAACGCTTCAGATTGACTGACGCTCGGCGCCAGCAGGGCCGCCAGAATTTCGCGGCCAGACTCCACCCTCAGCGTGGCTCGCAACTGGGGCCAACTCACGCCACCGCCGATCGCATCGATCACGGCAAAGGTCGGCCCCGCAGGCGACCCGGCGAATACCTGCCGAATCTCGGTCGCGTGATCCGGCCTGGCACGCAGACAGATGCTCAGGTACTCGTCGCCATCATCTTGCGGGAAAACTGCGCCGCATTCTGCATACAGAGCGAACGGGTCAGCCTGCTTCTGCTCGTCGGTCTCAGGCCGCTTGGCAGGCACATAGATCAACACGCCTTCCAGCGGTGCCTTGGGCTGACCAACGTCGCGCAGCGCCAGCAACGCCGCCTCACGGCTTTCGATGCTGCTGTCAGACGCATCCACCACCCGCACCTTGTCGGCCGCTAGGTCGAAGCACTGCTCGCGGTAGCGCTTGTCAGCGTCGTACACCACCAAGCAACCAGCTTGCTTCAAGCGCGGCCGCAGCACGCTTTCTCGAATGAACTCCGCAATCGTCATTTGTCCTCCCGCAGGCTCAGGATGGACTTCACCTCCTTGAGCATCTTGTCTGTTCGCGCCGCAATGGCGGCCTCGTTCCAATCATCTCGGCTGGCTAAATCAGCATTCAGGTACAAGCCATTGCGATAGCCGATGAAGTCACCCTGATCGTTCTTGCGATCACGCTTCTTCAAAAATTCCATCGTGCCGAGCTTGGAGTTGTAGCCACTCAGGGTCAGGTTGCCGAGCTGGTGAGCGCAGCGCTCACGAATGGCAGCAGCAGTGCCTTTCTGATCACCTTCAAGCATCATCACCCAGCCTGGCCCCAAGTTCTCGGTCTTCGGCAGGATGTGTTCGACGGTGAAGACGGGGCGATCATTGGTGTCATGCGCCCACAGGTCGCGTTTGTTTTCGCGGGTTTGGTGCGCTTCTTCAAGCTTGCACAGCATGAACCGGGTGGCCTCGTAGTTCTCAAGGTAGACATCGCCCTTGAGGCGCGACTCGCAAACATCCTGTGGAGCTGCCTTTGCCAGCAGCCAATTACTGGCTTGCTGTACGAAGTCATCCAGGATCTTGATGTCGCCGCCACGGATCTGCTTCAGCAAGTGGCTGACCAAATCCATGAACATCGGGTCGAGTTCGCGGGTGGGCGGCATATCGGTGAGGTTGCGCCAAAAGAACCACTTGGTGAGCAAAGCGGCCAAGCGGCTCACAGCATCGCCCTCACTCCATTTCTGGCTCTGCGCAACCTGGCTGGCCCACAACAAAAACGCGTAAGCCGGCGCAGCGCCCAAGCGCTGAAGGTCCTGCAAGGCGACTGCCGCAGCGTCTCCCCCATTCCCCCTTGTGCCACGGCGGGGTTGAGCAACGCCGAATAGGTCTTGCCCTTATCTTGCAGCGCGCCAAACAGCCAAACCGGGCGCTTTCGCAGCAGGGTGTCGTAGATGGTGATCAGGTTCGAGCGCGTGGCGCGCGTGCAGCCTTTGACCTCGATCCGCTTGAGGTATTTGAACATGTTGTACAGCTGGCGCAGAAAGCGCTCCTGCACCGCCGGGTCGGGTAACAGGTCGATCAAGTCTTTCCACTCGTCAAACGCACGGTCGATGCCGTAGTCGGGGCGCTTGTCCAATTCGGCCAGCAGGTTGTTCTTGATGATGTCGATGGCAGAGAGCGGAATGCCACGGTTGTTGATCGTCTCGAACAGCACGAAAGCATCTGAGTGGCTGGGCACCTCGATCTTGACCAGGACCGCCGCCTTGAGCTTATCCAACAGCGACAATGCTTGCTCGATACTCAGTGGTTGCAGCCGCTCACGGAAATAGCTATACGCTTTAGCGATACGGCGATTGCCAAAGTAGCTTAGCCCCTTGGGCGCCGTGACCAACTTCGGGAAGAGGTCACTCAGCACCTTCTGGAAATCGGCCTTGTTCTGCGCCTGCTCGCTGGGCTCAAAGCGCCAATGATTGGTCGACTTGATAAAGAGCCGGTTCTTGAGGTTCACCATCTCGACATTGAAGTCGTCATCCGGGTCTGGATGGGCCTTCAGCCGGTCGTAGAGCGCGCAGAACAGCAGGCTGATGGTGGTGAAACGCTGCTGACCATCGATCAGTTCCAGACGTCCTCCCGCCATCGAATCCTTCTGGTTGTTCACGCAGATGATCGAGCCCAGGAAATGTCCCTTGGGGGAATCTTCCAGATCATTGAACAGCGCCTCCCAGTCCCTCGGCTTCCACACGTATTCGCGCTGATACTTCGGAATGAAGAACCGCTGCGCAGCGTCCGGATTGAAGTAGTGGCTGACCGGGTAATCCTGAACACTGCTGATCATTCGTCGCCCCCCAGCCTTCTTCTTGCGTGCCTTCTTCGGAGCGGCCTCTGGCTCGACGTACAAATCCTCCAGACCATGCGCGATGGCGAGCGATTTGTCGGTCTTGCACTTCTCGCGCACGCGCTCCGGCCAGTAGTTCATGGCCAGGTGCGCCCAGTCGTAGTCACCTTTTTCCAGCTTTGCCCAGGTGTCCTTGAGCACCTTCTGCCAAGGTTTGTGACGGAACAACTGCCACAGTGGCGCGGCGCTGATCTGCACGCCGTCGTCGTGGTTGGGTTTGTAGTTGGGCGCAAGCTTGAGCAGGGTGTCGCGCAGCTCGATCAGTTCTAGTTCGAAAGTTTGCATGGCCTCGAACTGTTTCTCATCGTCGCGCGTGCGGGCCGAACCCTTATTGCGCAGCGCCGTCACGTCAGCGCCGACTTGTTTTAGCTTCGGCTCGACGAAGTCGTTGATCGCCGTGTACAGCGTCTGGCTGGTGAGGCTGGGGTAATACACCCACAGCGTGTAGCTGCCGGACGGGGTGCCCAGCGGCCAGTAGATGGGCGCTTTGCGGCGGCTCTTGGAGTAACGCTGCAGATGGAAAGCGAAAAACTCTCGTTGCAGCCAGCGACGCACGTCTTCCGATTCGGGCACCTCGACGCGAACCAGCACTTCCTCGATCAAGCGTGCGAGGTCATGCGGATTCCCTTGGTCGTCCACCAGGATGCCCGGATGCGCATGGAAGGGACCAGCGCCATTTGACAGCATGCCCGGGCTCTTGGCGGGCAATGGTTCGAAGGGATCAGGCTCCGGGAGAGCTTTGCACTGTCCTGTGACTAGAGTCCAGTCAAAGCGACCGAAGGCAACACCGGCTGCCCAGGAAAGCATTGCTGACTGCATATCATCAGGCACCACGGCATCTTCTTCATCCTCCTCAGGCTCTTCACTGGCGCCATCTTCGGAAATCATTGACAACGGCCGGGCCGCGATTTCTCGGTCGGATTCAGAGAACCCATAGAGTCCAAAGGCGAGATCATCAATATCGGCCTGGATCTGTTGTAGCTCGGCCTCAATTGCAGATGGATCGTAGTCGCCAAGGCGGCCTCTCACAGCAGCGGGCGCTATGAACGCATGAGATGTTTCTTGAACCGTATCCAGGGTGCGCTTTAAAGACCAACCACGCCGAGCAAGCATCGCCAGTTGATTCTGCGAAGCTTCATCTAGCTGTGGCAATGGCGTTCTCTGAATTACCCCCACTTCGTAAGAATTTGCTGCGCCGCCTGCACGGGCGTCGGCCGCTGCAAGTTGCAACTCAATAAAGACGCGAAATGCTCTGCTCGAACATAGCCCAAGCAATGCAAGCAGAGCGATGGAAGAATCGCTCTTAACGAATGCGGCTGACCCTTTGTCGCTAAATACACAACCCATTGGCAGAACACGCATTGATAGCGCACTCTTGGTTCTCTTCGACCAAGTAAGACCGGGGTGCCCGTAGCGGCACTCTCGGTGCAGCACCCAATTCGCAGACTCACCGAGGTAGGGATATTTGTGCAGAAGTGCAGCCTCGAGCTCCTCAGCATCTCCGCTCCAATTTACGCAAAGAGGTATATCCGCGTAAAAAGGAGCGTAGCTACCCCCTTTGCGAAAGGAGTCCATTTGTTGGAGGATTCCGATACCTCCCAGCTAGTTCGAAGAAATCGGAAGTCATCTTTAGTTGATGCGCCATGCTCCGCCACGCAATCTGATTGCTCAAAGGACGGAAACGTTTGCAGTGCGCGACGAACAGATTCCGTTATCCAGTATGCGAATGGCTTTCCCGGAATTGAGTTGAACGTTTTCGGTTCTACCCAAAACAAGCGATCATTGTCTTCACCCGCTCGGTACGCTTTGCAGGCGGCGGCAAGAGCAGACGCCTTGTCATAGTCAGCCAGCAATCGAATAAAGCGACTCATACTTGTTTCTCCAATACATACGCCGCTGCTTCGACTAACGCATCGTCCATTACGCCAAGGCCCAGGTCAGCCATCACCTCAGGATGTCCAACGCCCAACACCACCTCATCGCGCCACTTCTGGAAACTGGAGAGGAAAAAGCAAGTGCGCGACGTGATGGCACCAATGCGACCACCAGCACGCAACAGTTCCAGACCCCTTTCCACCATAATGGCCAACAGATCGTTCTTGCTGCGAGGATATGCCTTAGCGAGCTGATCCTTTGTGCCTGATGCCAACGCTCCAAACGGCGGATTCATCACCACCACATCAAATACTTCACGACACAGATCGATGAGCCGCAGGCCCTGTAGAGCATCCTGGGCAAACAATCGGCCTTGATATGTGGCTTTCGCTGCTCGGGCGAAATCATTGAGCGCCGTGCTCAGCCGTGTCTCAGCGTGTTGCCAACTCTCCTGCTCTTGCGCCGCAAAAAGGCCGGTGCCTTTGCCCACATAGATCTGGCGAATCAAGTTCGGCAACATACGCTCGACCTGGAGGAGCACGCCCATTTCCGGCAGGCCCTTGAGCAATTGCAGAGTCTTCTCGAACAGCTCGGCATCGCGCTGATCGAGGCTGGCCGCAAACTGCTGGCGCAGCTCACGCTCTGCGGGCGGCGCAATGGCGGCGACTACATGGCCTCGCCCGATCAACGGGCGGTCTTTGGCTTTGACACCGGCGTCGTGCCAGGCACGCTGCGCTCGCAACCACAGGGCCAGGGAGGCGATTTGCGCGGCGCGCGGGTCGATATCCACGCCATAGATATTGTGTTCGATGATCAGACGCGGCACGTCGCGCAGAAATGCCGCCTCATCTTCATAGATCTGGCTCAGTGGCTTGAGTGCAGCCTGGGGCTGGGTGGAAACATCCAGCGAGCCAGGGCCGTGCTGTTGCTCCCAGACCCAGGCTTCGCGGTAGATCTCGGCAAACAAATCGAATGCATACAGGCCGAAGTGCATGGAGCCGCAGGCCGGGTCCAGCAGCTTCAGGGGTGCGTGGGTCACGCAGCTTGGTGGCTGTTGGGGGCGTTTCGTCGGGTTTCACCAACAGGTACCGGCAGCGCTCGCGCAGGTCCGTTGCCCCGCCAGTGGCGTTGAACCACAGGCGGCCCAAGGTGTTGTCCACCAAGAACTCGACCACGTAGCGCGGCGTAAAGAACTGGTTGCGCACCGCCAGCTCGCGGCTATTGCGTGGAACCTGCGAGGCCTCTCGCATCGCCTTGCGCTCTTCTTTGGAGTTGAAGTACTGGTAGATCCAGCCGATGGTCTCGTCCTCGCTCCACAGCGGAGCGATGTCGGCATCGTTGATCAGATTCACCACTTGCAACAACGCCGCTTCGCGCGGGAACAGGCGGCCCTGCGGGGAGTAGCGGTCGAACAGGCCCGGCAGGTCTTGGGCGAGTTCATCGAACACGCTGAACAGGTACACGCGGTAGGCATCGCCGGTTTCGCCCAGGCCGGTGCCGGCCAGGCGCGCATACAGCTGAAAGCCCTTGGCCTGGAAGCCATTGCCCACTGATTCAACCAGCAGACCACGAGCCTCCGCCATGCGCAGCGCCGCCAGGCGATTGAGCACGGTGAAGGCCTGCTCGCGCACGATGCGATCCAAACCTTGCGTGGCGTTCATGTCGCCACTGGCGGTGTAGTGCGCCAGGGTGTCGCGCAGGATGCGGGCAGTTTCGCGCTGCGCGTCGTTGATGTGGCGCAGGCTGGCAAGCTCGGCCACGGCGCCCGCGTTGGGGTCCATGCCGTAGTCGTTCTGGAGCTGGCGGGTGAATTCCTCCTCCAGCACACGGCGCGCGTCGTTGACGAAGCGCTGCAGGCGGTTTCTTGTTGTTTGGTCGAAAGCCATGCTTATTTCTTCTCCGTGCTCGCGAGCCACCACCAAGGGGCAAACTCATTCTTGTCATTGGTGTGCTCGATGACCGAGCCGCACACGGTGCACTGATAGGTTGACTCCTCCGAGCCGCCGAACATCGAACCTCGGAACGGCCTCGTATCAACATGGCGTAGATCCGAATGGGGTGAATCATGCCGCCCCTTCTTCAACTGCTCCTGGCATGCCTGGCAAGGAGTCGAGGCTGTCATTTATCGCCCCCCATTACCCAACGAGAACGTCACTTCGATTTCTGCGTAGAGGCCGATCTGCGCTTTTATTTCGTGGAGCTGCTGGATAAGCGAGTCGATGTCTGCTGCCGAAGTCATCTTGGCCGGCACCGCGATCGACTTGGAGAGCTTGGCTGGACCTTTCTCGCCGGTTTTGGCGCGCTCTTCCTCCATGCGCTGACGCAGGCGTTCCTGGCCCTGGCGTTGGATGGAGCGCTTGAGGTCTTCGAGGGTGCTGTTGATGTCGTAATCGCGCGCCAGGAGTTTCTTGAGTCCTACTAGGTCCTGGGTGGCTGCCAGGGCGAGGCCATCCAACCGGTTCACGGCGTTGCCGCGCTCCTCCTGGGTGAGCTCTTCCCACTCCGGGATGCGTTGCAGGTCCTCGACGCCTTCTTTCAAGCGCAGCTTCTGCTGCTCCGACACGGTGATGACCGCGTCGCGCACCCGGCCCTTCAGATGCGTGAGTTGCGAGTTGAAGTCGGCGGTGTGCTTGTAGAAGTCCTCCTTGCCCAATCGCTCTGACAGGGTCGCCAGGTCCTCGGCTACCTCGCGGCGCAGCTCACCCGGCACGCCGGTGTCCGGCAAGGCCTCAATGTCGCGGCGATGGGCCTGCAAGTCTCGCAGGGTGGTGTCGAGCCCGTTGTCGAGCACGCGCTTCACTTCCTGCGCCCACTTGAGGTTGTCGTAAATGGCGGAAGTTTCAGCGCCCAAGCGCTGCGGCGCATCGGATGCATCGGTAAACAGGACATCGGCAATATCCTGGTTCAAGGTGCGGATGCGCTCGCTGCCCGCCAGCCCCAGCCCGCTGAGCTTTTCGGCCAGGGAACCATAATCGTGCTGGAAGCGTGGGAAGTGCTTCGCCGCCGCTTTGCTGATTTCCTGCTCCAGCGGGATGACCATGTCACCGACCAGTTCAGAGAGTCGCTCCGCCGCCCGACCGAGGGTTTCGATAGACGGACGCTCGTCGCGCAGTGCGACGCCGATCTGCTTGAAGGAGTTGTTGGTCTTCAGGGCATCGATCGCTTGTTGGCCAGCGGCCGTGACTTCACGCCCCGAGACCTTCAGCTTGATTTCGCCGGCCATCAGCATGGCAGCCACGATGTAGCGCGTCGTATCGGGTGACCAGCCAAACGGATCGTTGCTGAAATCGTCGAGCAGCCGCTTGCCATCGACTGTGCCGCGCTTGTCGATGTAGTCGCGGATGCTGATCATCGCTTTGTGGTCGGTCTTGAAGGATGCGCGACCTGCAACGGTTTGCACCAGGCCGAGCGGGTCCAGCGCACTGCTGATGGCAGCGGGGTTGGCGACCTTCAGGAATTTCTCGGCGGTGTCGGTGCCCGCGCGTACCGGAGCTTCTACGTACCGGTCGAACACCTGGTCGGCCACGTCCGAAAGCAGCTTCTTGGCGGCTTCGAGCAGGTCGGCATCCAACGCCGACACGGCAGTGGCCTGCCCCCCGGAATACAAACGAGCCTGCCTGCAGCGTTTGTTTGATCTTGCTCTGGAGTTGGGTAGCGAGCTTGGCAGCGCGGTCGAGCTGACCGGTGCAATAATCCTTGACCTCTTGGTCGGGCTCGTTACGGTGCAGCTCGGCGATGCGCTGGCAGCGATAAATCTCGTTGGCGAGATCGTCGAGGTCGGCGTTGGAGCGAGCCAACAATCCAATGACGTTCCGCCCTGCGCGGCTGCGAGAGTCATCCAGCATCCGGTTCTTGGCGGTCTCGTAGTCGCTGGCAGGCACCAGCTCAACGACGGTTTGAATGGTGCTCTGATCACCGGCCAAGCTGGTGATGGCGCTACCGGCCTGGACCTTCAGACCCGTTGCGACGGCCATCGTGCCGTGGAGGCTGACGCGGGGCAGCGGATCGAAAGACTCGCGCAGGGCATCGTTGAAGATGCGCTTCACATCGACAGTGCGCAGTGCAATGGCGCCGCGCTCCTGCTCGATATCTCGCAGCTTTTCGCTGAGGAAGACCAGGTTGCCGTCTTTCTCGCCCAACGGCACATGCACGTCGTTGAGCATTTCTTCGACGGCTTTCTTCACCATGTCGAGTTGCGATGGTGCGGTGACGGATGGGTGCATCAGGCTGGTGACGTTCTGCACCGACACCGGCAGGTTGCCCAGGATCTGCAGCACTGCGACGGACTTCGCGATGTCCTGATGGAGCTGCGAATCCGGAAAGCGAATCTGGACCTTGCCAACAGCCTGGTGAATGGACGTGAAGGCGCGGCGAATGTCCTTCTCCAGCTCGTCGTACAGGGTGACGGTGGTGGCGAGCCAGCCCACGGGCTGATCGGCCATCGCCTTGGAGCCGCCTTCACCTTTCAGGACGTCCTGGATCACCTTGATCGCAGAGCGCAGGCCAATACCGCCGGTGGACTTGGCCAGGGCGCCAAGCAAGTGCAGCAGAATGTCGAAGTGAGCCGGCAGGAACGGGTAGAGATTGGTGAAAGTCTCTTTGCTGAAATCCGCGTCGTAATACTTGGCGTCTTGCAGCTTGGTGTTGTGCCGCAGCGCTTGGCCGTGGGCTTCGAACAGCTTGCCCAGTTCGGTCTCTCCAGCCGGTGATTTGCCGAGCAGACGGCGGTAGCAAATCTCCTTGATGTCACTCGATTCGAGGTCGATCTGGATCGGGAAGCGGTCTTTCAGCTTGTAGAGCTTGTCCGAGTTCAGCGCTGCGCGAGGGTCGTCCTCGGTAAGGGTCTGCTGCGCGGTGGAGATGATCCATGCCTTGCCGTCGCCCAGCCGCTTGAGGTTCTTCGCCAGGCCATCCAGGTTGAGAATCAGGTTGTCGCGCGAGGCAACGTACTGACCGACTTCGTCAACGATGAAGATGATGTTCTGCTTGCCGCTCTTTTCGCGGACGATGTCGATCATCTCCTGCACACGCTGGTCTTCGAACTGGAAGAAGCCCTCGGTGCTGGAAGAGAAGGACTTGGCCTCAGGGAAGAGTGCCGGGTACATTTCATGGGCGATTTTTGGGATCAGCCCGTCGATGGCCAGCGGGTTGTTTTGCACACGCGCCCAAGTCGCACCTGGCAATGCCTGGGCGATGCGCTCATGCAGTTCAGGGGTGCGCCCGTCCTTCTCGACCATGCGCTCGAAAGCAGCGACTTTGAGGTTGCGCGAATAACCGGCCCACTGCAGCACCTTGAAGTAGAGGACGGTGGAGACGTCTTCCATCGTGGCGCCGGCGAGCATTTCACTCGCAAGGTCCAGCATGACCACAGCGGCCGGAAAGCGCTTCGCCACCGTGCTGAGGAGCGCCTTGGTCTGTGGTTTGTGAAGGCGGTCCTGCAGGTAGTTGATGAACGGCGTGCCATCAATGGTGCGCTGATCGTCAAACGCCAGGCCGAGGTATTTGGTGAACGAACTCTTACCGGAGCCGTAGAAGCCAGAAACCCAGACGCCCACCTCATTTTCGCCACCGGACTCCATTGCGAGCTGCATGCGATCGAGGAGCTTGCGGAACTGCTCCTCAATGCTCTCGGTGACCACGTATTCAGAGATCTCAGCCTTGAGGCGGCTCTCTTGCGAGGCGCCATAGGTGATGACTTTCTCGATGGTCCGGTAGATGTCCTTGCTTGGATCGAAGAGTGAGCGAATGGTCATAGTCGTGTCCCAGGGTTCTTTTGTTTGTTCAGCCGCCGACGTGGACGGAGCGGTAATTGCCGTCTTCCGGGTAGAAGCCGAGAAACTTCAAGCGTGTTTTGCCGGTTCGCACGCCGGGGTACAGAAAAATCGTCGGCACGTGAAACTTGCCCTGGAGCTGGCTTTCGATAGCGCCGATCCGCATAAACGGATGCAGTGCCTCAAGGTCCGTTACCAACAGCAGCGCGTTCTGCTGGCCTTCGAGCGGCTGTAGGGCATCCTCTAGTCGCTTCAGTAGCCCGTTATCCGCCGTCAGGATGTCCGCCAGCGCCTTGTTGGTACGCGGCCAATCCAATGGTGCTGACTTGTCCTCCATCACGCAGAGCGACCAGAACGGGTCGTCTTTGAGCAGGGCCCAGATCTGTTCGGCGATGGAGAACGTGTGCACGTCCCAGCCTTCTTGGTGGAGTTTCGCCACCCAGGCGGGCGTTTGTCGCTTCACCTCGAGGATTTGCTCTGGCGGGAAGACCAGGTAGTAGATCGGCTCGAAGCTCGCATGACCGAGCTCACGTCCATGGCGGATGCGCTCGCGCAACTCGTCGAAATCAGCTTTGAGTGAGGACATTGCAGAGCGCCTCCATGTCTTGTTGTTTCCAGCTGACGCGGATCACGTCGCCAGCAGCCTGGACGATGAGCAACCCCTTCAGCGAGAGTCGTTTGATTTCCTCCAGCACGTCTTCGCGTGCCAGGCCAAACAGCTGCCAGTCTTCGTGGGTCAGCAGCGCGTTGTCGCCGACGCCGGAAAAGTGCAGTTCGTAGGCCAAGTAAGCTGCTACCAATGGTGAGATACGGAATGGCAGGATGCGGCGGCCCGAACGCAACCCGCGTTCAAGCATTCCGTAGTCGGCACAGCATCCGGTCAGGTAGGCGGAGACACGCCGCACAGTGGTTTCCGACCAGCGCTTGACTGTCTTACCGTCATCGATGCCACGCTCAACAAAGGTACGAGCGTCGTCATTGGTGATCTGGGTATATCCACCCGCGAACCGAGCCCAGTAAAACGTGGCGCACGAAGTCGCCAAGGATCGGGTTGGCTCGACTCGTAAACACGAGCATGAGCTGCGTCAGGTCAGCCGTGGATATCGTTGCGGACAGCCGCTTGAGATGTGCCGCCGGTGCGCCGCCTGCCACGAGGTAGCGTGGAGCGAAGCATTCAACGACGATGTTGCGAAGCCTGCGTGCAGTGACGGTGGGGAATCGACCCGATTCCAGTGCGACCTGATGCAACTGATTCGCCGACATGCCAGGTGACCACAGGTCGAGCAGCGTTTTGGTCTCGTTGACGAGTCCAAGGCCTGCTTGCAGCTGAGTCGTGTAGGGCGTGTTGTCGGCCACGATCACCCCACCAGATACGGATAAGTTTTCGCGTTCTGCGTGAACGCCGATAGGTAGGCCGCTGAGATGGCCTTCAGGGTGTCGGTGGAATCGATATCCTTGATGCTTCCGACCACCGTTGGCCCCACGCTAAACGTACCGCCTGTGGCGGACAATCGCTTCAACGCTTCAAGCGCAGCCTCTTTACTTTGTGGCGCCT
The DNA here is from genome assembly GCF_049311595.1 of Cupriavidus sp. H18C1. Taxonomy (NCBI): domain Bacteria; kingdom Pseudomonadati; phylum Pseudomonadota; class Betaproteobacteria; order Burkholderiales; family Burkholderiaceae; genus Cupriavidus; species Cupriavidus sp. H18C1. The sequence goes on along the minus strand of NZ_CP186008.1, from coordinate 2,326,424 downwards.
GGCTGGCGAGCTCTTCTCCCACGCTGCTTTGCACGGTCGCGTGCAGGTCTTGCTCGACTTCCTCGGGCAACCGGAACAAGTGGTAACTGCCGACACTAAGGTGCTCGTCGTGCAAACGTCTGGCTGCCTCCAGCACACCGTGGTACTGAGCTAGGCGAGACGTTTTCGAAAACACTGGCTCCAAGAAGAGCCGGCTTGATGCCTCATAAAACGCCGTTGGCCACCAGGCGCACTGAGCACGCTCTCCGAGGAAGCCGACGAGCAACCTCATTTGCAACAATGTCGGTAGGTAGGATTCCTTCATCTCATTTCTCATTTTTCGTTGGTTCTGCCGACGCAACCGGGGCAAGCAAAGGCATCCGTTGTTCAGTCATAAGCTGCTCCTGCGCCAGTGGTTTCTGGCACCGCATATCCTGGGGCCAGCACAGCATTACGCACACCGTAGATGGCAAGGTGGTCTTTCAACCAAAGCCGGTACTCATGGCCGCGCAGGCTGTGGTCCGGGGAGCAGTCGACACTCCATTTGCGCAGGATGTATCCGGCCGTGGCGGCTCGCAGCTTCATCCGCAGCACGCCGTCGCGCATGCCGTAGTCCATTTCGGTGATCTCTGGTCGGGGCTGATCGGGATGGGGAACTAGCTCCAGCTCGACGATCCGGGTCCACTGAATGTCTTGATCGCTCATCTCGTGGGCCGCCACCGGCTGCCCCTTGAGCACGACGGGGCATTTGATCCGGGTGATGACGAAATCTCGGAACTCCTTGGACTTGCGGTCGAAGGCGCGGACGTGCCAACGGAGGCCGTTGTCGATCAGCGCGAACGGGACGATCTCCCGCTCAGTGCGTCCACTGGAGATGGAGTGGTACTCGATGCCAAGCGGGCATTCCTGGTGGATCGCACGGGTCACGCTCGCCAGCACATCCAGGTCCGGGTGCGTGAGACGTGACGGGCTCTCGCTGGCCACCCACGCTTTGAGCCGCATTGGCTCGCCGTCGCCAAAGCCCTGGGTCAGCCACGACAGCACCCGCTCCGGGGGGAAGTCGAAGACCGGCTGAAAGCTCGGCCCCAGGACGTAGGACTTGCCCTTGGAGTCGTAGTCGATGTTGCCGGGAGCCAGCTCCTTGTATAGCGCCAGATCCCTGGATGCAGCGGCGGACTGGATGCCAAACCGCGTCGCCAAGTCCTGGCGGCGTATTGCGCCGATGAAGCGCACGCGTAGTTCAACATACGCGAGCCGGTCGCGTTGGGGGTGGGCGAAATATGCAAGCTGTTCGTTCGCCATGCAGGCCGACTCTGTGTGTTCGCCCATGCTTTTGGGATATTTGCAAAAAATACATGGTACTTACGATTTTGATGTATCGTACCATTTTGAGTTGTCGATGCGTCTCCTTTTGATAATGACGAGTCGCCACGCCAACCTACGTAACGCCTTAAGACCGATCAACGTTGGTCGCCAGAAAGCCACCGTTGGCGGTCGGCGATACTGGAAAACAAAAACCCCGCGAAGCTAGGCTTGGCGAGGTTTTCTGTGCAACGTCTGGAAACGCTGGGAAGGAATGTGGTGCCGGCTGCAGGACTCGAACCCGCCACCTGATGATTACAAATCAACTGCTCTACCTGATGAGCTAAGCCGGCATAAATGCAGACCGCGATTCTACTGCATGCGGCCTGCGTTGGCGATGGTTGACCCGTCAGAGCTGACCGGTCGAAGGGGCTTACTTGACGACCTTCAGCGAAGGCTTGCGCGTACCGATGCGCGGGACCGGCGGGGGATTCGGATCGTCGTCGTCCGAAGCGTCGGCGCTGTCGGCTTGCGCGGCGCCGTCGCTTTCGACCGGGGCCAGTTTCGGCGGCGGATTCAGTTCGCGTTCGGTCGCGGCCTGGGTTTCCGGCACGCTGCGCTCGACCGGGAAGGCCATGCCTTGGCCATTTTCCCGCGCGTAGATCGCCAGCACGTTATCGACCGGCACGTCCAGCTTGCGCGAGACGCCGCCGAAGCGGGCGCTGAAGCTGATCCACTCGTTGCCCATTTCCAGACCGCTGGTCGCGTCGAAACTGACGTTCAGCACAATCTCGTTGTTCTTGACGAATTCGCGCGGCACGTTGGTGTTCGCGTCGACGAACACGGCGATATACGGAGTGAAGCCGTTGTCCGTGCACCATTCGTAAATGGCGCGGATCAGGTAGGGCTTGGTCGAGGTTTCGGGCATAAGACTTCCAGTGGCGTCGCGCCGGTGGCCCGAGCGGACTCGGGCCGGGCCGGCTTAGCGGCGCATCACCTTTCCGACGGGGTCAGCGCTTCGATATAGGCGGGGCGGCTGAAGATCCGTTCCGCGTACTTCAGCAGCGGCGCGGCATTCTTCGACAGCTCGATGCCGTAGTGGTCCAGGCGCCACAGCAGCGGCGCGATGGCGACGTCCAGCATCGAGAACTCTTCGCCGAGCATGTACTTGTTTTTGACGAAGATCGGCGCCAGTTGCGTCAGGCGGTCGCGGATCGCGCCACGGGCACGCTCGTGGCTCTTTTCCGCGGTCTTGCCCTTTTCGTTCTCCAGCACGTAGACGTGGGTGAACAGTTCCTTCTCGAAGTTGAACAGGAACAGGCGGGCGCGGGCGCGCTGGACCGGGTCGGCCGGCATCAGCTGGGGGTGCGGGAAGCGCTCGTCGATGTACTCGTTAATGATGTTGGATTCGTACAGGATCAGGTCGCGCTCGACCAGGATGGGCACCTGGCCGTAGGGATTCATCACCGAGATGTCTTCCGGCTTGTTGAACAGGTCGACGTCGCGGATTTCGAAGTCCATGCCCTTTTCGAACAGGACCAAGCGGCAACGCTGAGAGAACGGGCAGGTGGTGCCCGAATACAACACCATCATGGTTGGGATTCCTTGGAGGCGGCGCTAGGCCGAAGTTGGGTCAAACATTCTGTCAGAACCCACCATCGGAAAGCAAATTCGTTACAAATAGCGTAACGGAATGCCGGATCAGTGGCTTCGCGGGAGACGCATGCGGCCCGTCCGCGCCGTATCCATTTTTCATTCCGTCACAAAGGAAAAAGGGCCAGGCGGTGTCGCATACGCAACTCCGCACTAGCCCTCGGGCGGTCTACCGGAATTACTTGATGTCTTTCCAGTAGGCGGCGTTCAGGCGCCAGGCGAACACGGTGAAGATGCCCAGGAACAGCAGCACCCACACGCCCAGACGGCGGCGATGGTTCTGCGCCGGCTCGGCCATCCAGTCCAGATAGGCGACCAGGTCGGCGACGGCGGTATCGTACTGCAGCGGCGTCATGCTGCCGGGCGTCAGCTGTTCGAAACCGACGAACTTGTGCACTTTCTCGCCATGCTCTTCCACGTCGGCGAACTTGGCGGCGCGCTGGCCCTGCAGCTCCCACAGCACGTGCGGCATGCCGACGCTCGGGAAGACCAGGTTGTTCCAGCCGGTCGCGCGGGTGTCGTCGCGGTAGAAGGTACGCAGATACGTATACAGCCAGGCGTCGCCGCGGGCGCGGGCGATCACCGACAGGTCCGGCGGCGCCGCGCCGAACCACGCCTTGGCGTCCTTCGGCTGCATCGCGATGGTCATCGTTTCGCCGACCTTGTCCGCGGTGAACATCAGGTTTTCGCGGATCTGGTCTTCGGTCAGGCCGATATCGCGCAGGCGGTTGTAGCGCATCATCGACGCGCCGTGGCAGTTCAGGCAGTAGTTGACGAACAGCTTGGCGCCACGCTGCAGCGAGAACAGGTCGCTGGTGTTGACCGGCGCCGGCTCGAGCGGATAGCCCCCTTCGGCGGCGATGGCGGGCGCACCGGCAAAGCACGCGCCGGCCAGCGCGAGAATGGAAAGCAGCTTTTTCATCGTTGTTCCTTGTCCTTGGGCCTGGCTTAGTGGTGCTTGAACGTCACGCGGTCGGGCACCGGCTGGAAGGTGCCGACGCGGCTCCACAGCGGCATGGCGAGGAAGAAGGCGAAGTACAGCAGCGTACCGAGCTGGGACACCTTCTCGCCCACCGGCGACGGCGGCTGCACACCGAGGTAGCCCAGGATCAGGAAGAACGCGACGAAAACCATCAGGATCGTCTTGTGGAAAGCCGGACGGTAGCGGATCGACTTGACCGGCGAATGGTCGAGCCAAGGCAGGAAGAACAGGATAATCACCGAACCGCCCATGATCACCACGCCCCAGAACTTGGCATCGATGAAGTAAAAGCCCAGCGCCAGCAGCACCGCGATCGCGACCGCGATGCCCTTGACCTTCAGGCTCTTGCTGCGCAGGAACAGGATGCCGAGCAGCACCGCGAAGAAGATCCACAGGATCGGCAGGAAGTTGGCCGTGGTCGCACGCAGCATCGAATAGAACGGCGTGAAGTACCAGACCGGCGCAATATGCGGGGGCGTCTTCAGCGGGTCGGCCGGGAAGAAGTTGTTGTGTTCCAGGAAGTAGCCGCCCATCTCCGGGAAGAAGAAGATCACGGCCGAGAAGATGATCAGGAACACGCCCACGCCCATCAGGTCGTGCACCGAGTAGTACGGGTGGAACGGGATGCCGTCGATCGGCACGCCGTTTTCATCCTTGTTGGCCTTGATCTCGACGCCATCCGGGTTGTTCGAACCCACCTCGTGCAGCGCGATGATGTGGGCGACGACCAGGCCCAGCAGCACCAGCGGCACCGCAATCACGTGGAACGAGAAGAAGCGGTTCAGCGTCGCGTCGCTGACCACGTAGTCACCGCGGATGAACAGCGACAGGTCCTGGCCGATCACCGGGATCGCCGAGAACAGGTTGACGATCACCTGGGCGCCCCAGTACGACATCTGGCCCCACGGCAGCAGATAGCCCATGAAGGCCTCGGCCATCAGCGTCAGGAAGATCAGGCAGCCGAAGATCCAGACCAGCTCGCGCGGCTTGCGGTACGAACCGTACAGCAGCCCGCGGAACATATGCAGGTAGACGACCACGAAGAACGCCGAGGCGCCGGTCGAGTGCATGTAGCGGATCAACCAGCCCCAGGGCACCTCGCGCATGATGAATTCGACGCTGGCGTACGCCACCGGGATGCCGGCGGCGTTCAGCGTGCCGTCCGGCTTGTAGTTCATCACCAGGAAGATGCCGGTGACGATCTGGATCACCAGCACCAGCAGCGCCAGCGAGCCGAAGAAGTACCAGAAGTTGAAGTTCTTCGGCGCGTAGTACTTGGACAGATGGTCTTCCCACAGCTGCGTCGCCGGGAAGCGCGCGTCGATCCAGCCCAGCAGGCCGGTCGTCTTGACTTGCTTTTCCGCCGCCATGATCAAGCCTCTCCTTTTTTCGTCTTTGCCGATCACGATCGTGGTGTCGGTGAGGAACTGGTATGGGGGAACGTCAAGGTTCTGCGGTGCCGGCTTGTTCTTGAAGACGCGGCCTGCCAGGTCGAAGGTCGAGCCGTGGCACGGACAGAGGAAACCGGGGTCGGAACCGAGGGTGGGATTGGCGCCAGCCGCGAACGGGCCGGACGGGGAGCAACCGAGATGCGAGCAGATACCGACGACGACGAGGATATCCTTGTGCTCGGGCCGGGAGCGGGTTTCGTTCCTGCAGTACTCGGGGGTTTCCATCGTGAACGGAATTTCCGAGTTCGGGTCGGCCACTTCGGCGTCGGTCTTTTTCAGCGACGCGAGCATCTCGTCCGTGCGACGCAGAATCCAGACGGGCTTGCCGCGCCATTCGACCGTCATCATTTCGCCGGGCTTGAGCCCGCTGATGTCGGCCTCGACCGGCGCACCTGCCGCCTTGGCCTTTTCCGACGGTGCAAAGGTACTGACAAACGGCACCGCAACCGCCACTCCTCCGATGCCGCCAGCCACAGACGTCGCGATCAACCAGTTGCGACGCCCCTTATCCACGCTCTTCACGCTTTGCTGGTCATTCATTCCAAACCCCAGGGGAAGTCAATTTAGATTTTGCGTCAACCGTAAATTGTACCTTAGGCACATTGGGCAGTGAAAGCGCGGTAACCCGGGGGTGTTCGGTCATCGCGCGAGCGTGTAAGGCGGCCGCGCCGATCGGCCCGAATGCCGCGACAGGCTTGCGTTTGCGGCATCCTTGCGGCAGTCTTGCGCTGCGGTCCGTGGTGAAAAATGAACAACAGCAAGGAGTTAAGCCATGAGCATGATGTCGGAATTCAAGACCTTCGCGATGCGCGGGAACGTGGTCGACCTCGCGGTCGGCGTGATTATCGGCGCAGCTTTCGGAAAAATCGTGGATTCCGTGGTCAATGACCTGATCATGCCGTTGGTCGGCCGCATCATCGGCAAACTCGACTTTTCGAATCTGTTTCTGGTGCTGTCCGACCCGCCAGCCGGAACGCCAATGACGCTCGATGCCTTGAAAAAGGCCGGCGTGCCGGTATTCGCCTACGGCAATTTCCTGACCATCCTGGTCAACTTCCTGATCCTGGCCTTCATCATTTTCATGATGGTGCGCGCGATCAATCGCCTGCGCGCCGCCGAACCGCCGGCCCCCGCGCCCGAAGATCCGGAAGACATCAAGCTGCTGCGCGAGATTCGCGACAGCCTGAAGACGACGCGGGCCTGAGGCCCCGGGGGCCCGCGGCGTCCCGGTCGGGCCCTTAGGTCAGACCGCGTTCACACGTCGTTCAGACCGGATTCGGGATGTCGATGAAGGTATGGCGCAGGCCGAACTGCTGCGCCAGATGGGTGCCGAGCGCGCGAATGCCATAGCGCTCGGTCGCGTGATGGCCGGCGGCGATATAGCCGACGCCGCTCTCGCGCGCCAGGTGCGTGGTCTGCTCGGAAACCTCGCCGCTCAGATAGACATCGACTCCCGCGGCGATCGCCGCGCCGAAATAGCCCTGCGCGCCGCCGGTGCACCAGCCCACTGTCCGAACGGGCTGGTCCGGATCGCCGATCGCCAGCGGCTCGCGGCCGAGCACACCGGCGATGTGGTCGGCCAGCATGCGCAGGGTCATCGATTGCGGCAGCGTGCCGGTCCAGCCGAGCTGGTCGTCGCCGAAGCGGCCGGTCGGATTCAAGCCGAGCTCTCGTCCCAGCTGCGCGTTGTTGCCGAGCTCGGGATGACCGTCCAGCGGCAGGTGATAGGCCAGCAGATTGGTGTCGGACACCAGCAGGCGGCGCAGCCGGCCATGCTTCTGGCCAATGACGCGGGCATCTTCGCCGCGCCAGAAATAGCCGTGATGGACCAGGATCGCATCGGCGCCGGCTTCAATCGCGGCATCGAGCAGAGCGACACTGGCCGTCACTCCCGTCACGATGTGGGTGACTTCCGGCCGACCTTGTACTTGCAGACCGTTCGGGCAATAGTCCTTGTAGCGGGGGACTTCCAACAGGTCGTTCAAGTACAATTCAAGCTCTTTTGTTTTCATTTTCAGCCCAAACTCCAATATGTTGCGCCGCTTCTGGCTGTTCTTTGCCCAGGCCGTCACAGTCGTGCTGGCCATCTGGTTTGTCGTGGCGACATTGAAACCGGATTGGCTGCAACGCGGGCGCGTCGCGGTCCAATCCGGCTCGCCGATCGTCGCGCTCAAGGAAGTGGTGCCGAACGTCACAGGCCCATCCGCGGAACGCTCCTATAGCGAGGCGGCGCAGCTGGCGATGCCGGCGGTGGTCAATATCTTCACCAGCAAGAACGGCGCGCGCCGAGGCAATCCGCAGGCCGACGATCCCTGGTTCCGCTTCTTCTTCGGTGACCGGCTGCCGGAGCGGCAGGAGCCGGTGTCGAGCCTGGGTTCGGGCGTGATCGTCAGCGCCGAGGGCTACATTCTAACCAACCATCATGTGGTGGACGGCGCCGACGAGATCGAGGTCGCGCTGACCGATGGCCGCAAGGCCAACGCCAAGGTCGTGGGCTCCGATCCGGAAACCGACCTGGCGGTGCTCAAGATCACGCTGAAGGATCTGCCGGCGATCACGCTGGGACGCCTCGAGAACGTCAAGGTCGGCGATGTGGTGTTGGCGATCGGCAACCCGTTCGGCGTCGGCCAGACCGTGACGATGGGTATCGTGTCCGCGCTGGGCCGCAGCCATCTGGGCATCAATACCTTCGAGAACTTCATCCAGACCGACGCCGCGATCAACCCGGGCAACTCGGGCGGCGCGCTGGTCGACGCGCAGGGCAATCTGCTGGGGATCAACACGGCGATCTACTCGCGTTCGGGCGGCTCGCTCGGCATCGGCTTCGCGATTCCGGTGTCGACGGCGAAGCAGGTGATGGAATCGATCATCTCGACCGGCTCAGTGACGCGCGGCTGGATCGGCGTCGAGCCGCAGGACATGACGCCGGAGATCGCCGAATCGTTTGGGCTCGAAGCCAAGGAAGGCGCCCTGATCGCCGCCATCGTCCAGGGCGGCCCCGCCGACAAGGCCGGGGTGCGGCCGGGCGATGTACTGGTTGCCGTGCAGGATCAACCGATCACGGATACCACAGCACTGCTCAATGCGATCGCGCAACTCAAGCCGGGTACGGAAGTGAAAATGAAGGTGGTACGTCGCGGCAAGCCGACCGAGGTGACCGTGATGATCGGCAAGCGCCCGCCTCCGCCGCGGCGCGTATTGCCTTACGACGAGGAAGATTGAGGACGTTCTGAACGTGCGATGAACTGAAAAGCCCCTTGGTGATGCCAAGGGGCTTTTTTTGTTGGCGCCTGCTGGCGACGTAGGGATGCGGGGCAGTATGGGTGCCGCTCCCGACTGGCGCTGGGGCTGCGATGGCGACTGCCGATACCAAGGTTCGGCACGGCATTTCGAGGTACGCCCTGGCTCCGGGCCCCTCTCTTTTGCGTTCACAGCCCGACACGGCCATGCCGCGCTTCGACGGTGATTGAGAGTATCCGGTTGGCGGGTAAACATCGCCAATGCGTCACGGCGAACATGCCTATTCATGGGCGAGGACTGGGTATGCCTCCGCGCGGTCTGTTGCCTATCGCTATTGCCTGTTGGCTTTCCGTGCGCTGCCCGGGCTGAGCGCGACTCTTTACCGGCGCGTTCTTTGCCGGGGCCCTCTTTGCGGGGCCTCTCTTCGCCGAAGCCCACCGAGCGCCGCGCAAGATATCGATCGAGACACCACAAAACAAAACGCCGGCATCCCGAAGGATGCCGGCGTTTCGATCAAGCTAACTTGATGCGGTTGCCCGCGTCAAATTAGAACTTGTGACGCACGCCGATGATGGCGCCGAACTGGTCCTTGCCCGGCTCCACGTTGAACGTGGCCGGTGCGGTGGCGGTAGCGGCGGTGTTGAAGCCCGACACGCCCAGAGCCGAACCATCCTTGTTCAGGGTGTACGACAGCGAGGTGTAGATGTCGGTACGCTTCGACAGCGCGTAGTCGCCGGTCAGGACGAATTGCCACGGATCAGCACCGCTGCGGCGGAAGTCCTGGTAGTACGCAGCACCCGTGACCGAGAAGGCCGGGGTCATTTGGTACGCCAGGCCAGCCCAGTACAGGTTCGACGTCGTGGTGTCAGCACCAACAGCGCCCGGCAGAACAGCGCCGTCCGAAGCCTTCGCCCAACGGTAGCCCACGAAGGCCTTGGCCGGACCGAAAGCGTAGGTACCAGCAACGGTAGCGCGGCGGATCACCGGAGCTTGGTTAGCTTCGGTACCGACGTGCAGGTCGTCGTAAGCAGCACCGATCGCGAACGGGCCAGCTGCGTACGACAGCATGGCGCCCATTTCGCGGCCGAACACGTTGCGGCCAGCAACTTCTTGGCCGTCAGCGCGGAACGAGTACAAAGCCGACGCGGTCAGGCCGCCGAACTTGCCGACGTACTTGACGGCGTTGTCAGCACGCGATTGGAACTCGACAGCTTGCGAGGTGATCGAGTAACGCGGAGCGATCGCCATCGGGTCGAACTGCAGACCGAAGTCGTAGAACGGGGTCTGTTGACGACCCAGGGTCAGGGTGCCGAACTGGTTCTGCAGACCGACGTAGGCGGCACGACCGAACAGACGGCCACCTTGGCCCGAACGGCCGGTGTCGAGATCGAAACCGCTTTCCAGCACGAACAGACCCTTCAGGCCACCGCCCAGGTCTTCCACGCCACGCAGGCCCCAACGCGAGCCCGACTGGCCGCCGGACGTCATCTTGAACAGGTTTTCGCCCGTTGCGCCGGAGTTGTTGTTGTACTCGATACCAGCGTCGACCACGCCGTACAGGGTCACGCTCGACTGGGCGTAGGCACCACCAGCGGCCAGGGCGGCGACTGCAGCTGCAAACAGTTTCATCTTCATATCGACACTTTCCTTGTCAACTGATTGGGAAATCTTGGGTTGCCCAAGTGCATGGGCGACGCATTCACCATCACGTCTGCTGCGTATTATGTGTCAGGCTCCCGCGCGCTCAGAAGGCTTTTTCGTCGTAAACCGTTCCTGAGGGCGGCTTTTGTTGCTGAACAGCAACAGGAGAAACGGTGATTTTCCCCATTTTGGTGCAAAAAAGGACGCAAGGTTTGCGCTCTCTTGCACTCATCAGTCGGCTTGCGACTCTTTTGCGGCGCCGTCATTGGGCAGCGGATGGCCGATGACCTTGGCCATCAGCAGGCCAAGCTCGTAGAGCAGGATCAGCGGGATCGCCAGCAACAGCTGCGACAGCACATCGGGCGGCGTGACGATCGCCGCGATGATGAAGGCGCCAACGATCACATACGGGCGGATCTGCTTGAGCTTCTCCAGTTCCACCACGCCGAAGCGCACCAGTACGATGACGACCACCGGCACCTCGAAGGTGATGCCGAAGGCCAGGAACGTCGTCATCGCGAAGCCGAGATACTTGTCGATGTCGGTCGACATCTCGGCGCCCAGCGGCGCGTTGTAGTGCGCCATGAAATGGAAAACCGTCGGAAACACCAGGAAGTAGGCGAACGCCACGCCGAACAGGAACAGCAGATAGCTGCTCGTGACCAGCGGCATGATCAGCCGCTTCTCGTGCTGATAGAGCCCGGGCGCGACGAATTGCCAGACCTGGTACAGCACCCATGGCAACGCGATCAGGAAAGCGACCAGCAACGTGACCTTCATCGGCACGAAGAACGAGCCGGTCACGTCGGTGACGATCATCTTGCCGCCCTTGGGCAGCGACTCCATCAGCGGCCGCGCAAACAGGTTGAAGATATCCGGCGCCCAGTACACCAGGCTGACGAATACCACCAGCACGCCGGCGACGGCCTTGACGATGCGCTCGCGCAGCTCCACCAGGTGCGAGATAAAGGTTTCCTGCGGGGATTCGTCTTGGGGATCGGGGGAACGCGATTCGCTCATGGCGGCAGCCGCTCAGCAGCGGTGGGCGGACAACAGGGAAGAGAAAAGCGACATCGCGCGCGGCAAGGCGCGCGACGAACGTGCGGACCGGTCGGCCGCCGGCATCGGGGCGGACTGCCGCATGGTCACTCGAAGAAGGAACGGGCGGGACGCGTCGTCGGACGGTGCCGCTTGACGCGGGCAGCGCCGGATTGCGCCCAGCCGCGGACGTTGTTCTGGCGCTTGTACCACTTCGGCACCGCGGCCTGCTTGACGCGCCAGCTCTTGCGGCCGTTGTGCATCTTGTGCGCGCTGTCCCAGCTTGGCACGTATGAGGCGGGTGCATCGGCCCCGGTGGCGGTGCCGAACTCGCTCGTGTCGCCGGACAAGGCCTCGTTCAGCGACTGCGCCTGCTCGTTGACCTCTTTGTGGATGGTCCGCTCGACATCGCGCGCGGCTTCCTCGAATTCTGTGCGCATGCGGCGCAGTTCGTCCAGCTCGACCTCGCGGCTGACCTCCGCCTTCACATCGCTGATATAGCGTTGCGCGCGCCCGACCAGCGCGCCGACGGTGCGGGCGACCTTGGGCAGCCGCTCGGGACCGATCACGATCAGCGCGACCGCGCCGATCAGCGCCAGCTTGGAAATGCCCAGATCGATCATGCGGGATTCAATGCCAGTGCCGGGTGCGGCCGGGCGCAATGCCCCGCGCCGCCGCCCGGAGGAAGGAGGGAATCAGTGTACCGGGGGACGGCCCGGCCGATGCGGGGCCGCGCCGGCCGGACGCCGACTGACTGCATGATCCGGATTACTGCTGCTGGCGCGACTTTTCCTTGGCGTCCACGTCGATCGTGGTCGAGTCGCGCAGTTCCTTGGGCGTGCCGGCGGCGGTGTCCTCGCCCGCGGGGGCGTTGGGATCCTTCATGCCGTCCTTGAAGCCCTTGACCGCGCCGCCCAGATCCTGGCCGATGTTGCGCAGCTTCTTTGTACCGAAGACCAGCATGACGATCACCAGCACGATCAGCCAATGCCAAATGCTAAACGAACCCATTTTCCTGCTCCTGATGAAGCCCCGCGCGGCACCTTGCCACGCGGACCCGTTGTTCCGTCCGAGCTCGCACGCCGGGCGACGGTAGCCGGCGCTGTTCCGTCCGCCGCGAACGGCGGGACGTCATTCTGTGCTGCAGGCTTGCCGCGGCGCCCTACGGCAGCGCGACCTTCCATTCGGTCCGCGGCCCGCCCATCACGTGCAGATGCAGGTGATAGACCTCCTGGCCGCCGTCCGAACCGGTGTTGATCACGGTGCGGAAGCCATTGCCGCAGCCCGCTTCACGGGCCAGCTGCGGCGCCTTGAGCAGCATTTTAGCAAGCACGTCACCTTCGCCCGGGCCACAGTCGGCGAGCGAGTCCACATGCACCTTCGGAATGATCAGGAAGTGCACCGGCGCCTTCGGATGGATATCGTGGAACGCCAGCATGTCGGCGTCCTCGTACACCTTGCGCGACGGTATCTGGCCGGCGACGATCTTGCAGAAGATGCAATTCTCGTGTGCGTTCATGAAAGTTTCATTGCGAAGTGAAGGACACCGGCAAGCCGGAATTCAGCCTCGCCCGGTTCGCGCCGTCTAGAAACGCTGCTCCGGGTACATCGGCTTGCTGTCGTTCAAATACAACCAGCCTTTGACAATACGGTAAAGAATCCACAGCGACAACAGGCCCCAGACGATGAAGGCCAGCGCAATCCCGACCACGGTGGCAAACAGCACGCCGCCGAGCACGGTCCACGCGACCGACCACCAGAACGAGCGGATCTGCCACGCAAAGTGCGATGCATAGAGCGTGCCGCGCGCATCGTCGCGCTTGACGTAGTTGATGATGATCGCGATCAGCGCGGTGATGCCGCCGGTCAGCCAGAAAATCGCATACAGCCCGTACAGGATATGGGTCAGCTTGCGCAGGCTGTCGAGCTGCGCGCCGCCGCTGCTGGGCACCACCTGGCCGGGATAATCCTGGCCGGGATAGTCGTTGCTCATTGCACCTCCTTGCGTGTGCGCACGGTTCGGTCCAGACGATACTGTGCCACACGATACACCGCCGCCCGCGCCGGGGCGCCGGCGCTCACTTCGACTCGGGCGTGCGCGCCGCCTTTTCGGCCAGTCCCGACAGCCCTTCGCGGCGCGCCAGTTCGGCCACCACGTCGGCCGGACTCAGGCCGACGTGGGCCAGCAGCACCATGCTGTGGAACCACAGGTCGGCGACCTCGTAGACGACCTTGTCGAGCGCGGGCCGGGCCAAACCGGCGGCGCGCGCGTCCTTGGCCGCCATCACCGTTTCGGTGGCTTCCTCGCCGATCTTCTTCAGGATCGCGTCGTCGCCCTTTGGAACAGCCGCGCCACATAGGATTGGTCGGGATCGCCGCCGTGTTCGGGCTTGCGCGATTCGAGCACCGCGGCCACGCGCGCGAGCACGTCGGCCAGCGCGCCGGCCTGGTTCGAAGAAGAGTCGCTCATCAGTGATTGCTGCCGTAGATGGACGAGGGTCCTTCAGCACCGGTTCGACGGTCTGCCAGTCGCCGTCCTCGACGTCGCCCTCGAATTTCTGGAAGAAGCAGGAATGGCGGCCGGTGTGGCAGGCGATGTCGCCGGCCTGCGTGACCTTCAGCAGCACCACGTCCTCGTCGCAATCGAGCCGGATCTCATGCACCTTCTGCACGTGGCCCGACTCCTCGCCCTTGTGCCACAGCCGCTTGCGCGAGCGCGACCAGAACACCGCCTCGCCGAGCTCGACGGTGCGCTGCAGCGCCTCGCGATTCATGAAGGCGAACATCAGCACGTCGTTGGAGCCGACTTCCTGCACGATCACCGGCACCAGGCCGTGATCGTCCCATTTGACCTTGTTGAGCCACTTCTTTTGCATCGTCAAACCCGCATCGGAATGCCCTCGCGGGCCATGAATGCCTTCGCCTCGGCCACCGTGTGCTGGCCGTAGTGGAAGATGCTCGCCGCCAGCACCGCGTCGGCGTGGCCGATGCGGATGCCGTCGGCCAGATCCTGCAGCCCGCCGACGCCGCCGGAGGCGATCACCGGCACGCCGACCGCGTCGCTGACCGCGCGGGTCAGTTCGAGATCGAAGCCGCTCCTGGTGCCGTCGCGATCCATGCTGGTCAGCAGCAGTTCGCCCGCGCCGCGGCGCGCCATCTCGCGCGCCCACTCGACCGCGTCGAGCCCGGTCGCCTTGCGCCCGCCGTGGGTGAATACCTCCCAGCGCGACGGCTCGCCCGGTGCCGAGCTGCGCTTGGCGTCGATCGCGACCACGATGCATTGCGAGCCGTAGCGCGCGGTGGCATCCGACACCAGTTGCGGATTGCTGATCGCCGACGAGTTGACGCTGATCTTGTCCGCGCCGGCATTGAGCAGGCGGCGCACGTCCTCGACGGTGCGCACGCCGCCGCCGACCGTCAGCGGAATGAACACCTGCGAGGCGACCGCCTCGATGATGTTCAGCATCAGGTCGCGGCCGTCGCTGGTCGCGGTGATGTCGAGGAATGTGATTTCGTCCGCGCCCTGCTCGTCATAGCGGCGCGCGATCTCGACCGGGTCGCCCGCGTCGCGCAATTCGACGAAGTTGACCCCTTGACCACCCGCCCATTGGTCACGTCCAGGCAGGGGATAATACGTTTGGCTAGCATCGGAATCCTTGCCACGCGGCGCGCGCAGGCGCGGCGCGACGCGGGCAGCAGCGCCCCCCGGGGGCGCAATGGCGACGGCTTACTGGCCGGCGCCGAGTTTGTCCGCGAGCGCCTGCGCGTCCGCGAAATTCAGGTCGCCGGAGTAGATCGCGCGGCCGCAGATCACCCCTTCGACGCCCTCGCTCTCGACCCCGCACAGCCGGTCGATATCGCTCATGTTCGACAGGCCGCCGCTGGCGATCACCGGGATCGACACCGACTGCGCCAGCTTGACGGTCGCATCGATGTTGATGCCCTGCAGCATGCCGTCGCGGCCGATGTCGGTATAGATGATCGCCTCGACGCCGTAGTCCTCGTACTTGCGCGCCAGGTCGATCACCTCGTGGCCGGTCAGCTTGCTCCAGCCGTCGGTGGCGACCTTGCCGTCGCGGGCATCGAGGCCGACGATGATGTGGCCGCCGAACGCCGAGCACGCGTCCTTCAGGAAGCCCGGGTTCTTGACCGCGGCGGTGCCGATGATGATGTACGACAGGCCGTCGTCCAGCCACCGCTCGATCGTATTCAGGTCGCGGATGCCTCCGCCGAGCTGGACCGGGATCTCTTCGCCGACCTCCGCGATGATGGCCTTGATCGCGGCCTCATTGCGGGGCTTGCCGACGAAGGCGCCGTTCAGGTCGACCAGGTGCAGACGGCGCGCGCCCTGTTCCACCCAATGTCGTGCCATGGCGGCGGGCTCTTCGGAGAAGACGGTGGCCTGGTCCATATCGCCTTGTTTGAGGCGTACACATTGACCGTCCTTCAGGTCGATGGCCGGAATGAGCAACATAAGCGTGACGAGCGTGTTGAAGTAAAAGGTTGTCCTGGCGGGACCGGCGCTGCCGGCCCGGCCTTGCCTGCGTCGAACGGCTTGGTGAATCAGGGCTTCCAGTCCACGAAGTTCCGGTAGAGCTGCAAGCCGAGCGCGGCGCTCTTCTCCGGGTGGAACTGCGTGGCAAAAATATTATCTCGGGCCACCGCGCTGGTAAACACGACGCCATATTCGGTTTCCCCGGCAGTATGGGCGGAATCGCGCGGCTGCACATAGTAGCTGTGGACGAAATAGAACCAGCTCTGATCGGGAATACCCTGCCACAGCGGATGCGGCCGGGTCTGGCGAACGCGGTTCCAGCCCATCTGCGGCACCTTGTAACGCGAGCCGTCCGGCTGCGTCATGCCGTCGAGCTCGAAGCGGACCACCTCGCCGGGCATCAGGCCCAGGCATGGCGTGCTGTCCGCACCGGCCCTACTTTCCCTGCTCGCTTCGAACAGCATCTGTTCGCCAACGCACACGCCCAGCAGCGGCTTGCTGGCCGCGGCCTCGAGCACGGCCTCGCGCAGCCCCGAGGCATTGAGCGCCGCCATGCAGTCCGGCATCGCGCCCTGGCCGGGCAGCACCACGCGCTCGGCGGCGCGGATGCCCTCGGGCGCATCGACGACACGCACATCGGCGTCGGGCGCCGCACGGCGCAGCGCCTGCGCCACCGAGCGCAGGTTGCCCATGCCGTAATCCACAATTGCAATCGTAGTCATGATGTTGGAAACGGCCGTGGCATCGCGCGGCCGTCCCCTCGGAAACGGTGGAGGGTGGTGGAGTCCGGTAGAGATCGGTAGAAACCGGTCGGCGTGGGCGGCAGCAGGAAAACCCCCGCCGCCCTTCATCGGACCGTTATCGAAATCAGAGCGTGCCCTTGGTCGACGGAATCGTGTTGGCCGCGCGCGGATCCAGTTCCACCGCCATGCGCAGCGCCCGGCCGAAGGCCTTGAATACCGTTTCGCATTGATGGTGGGCATTGATGCCGCGCAGATTGTCGATATGCAGCGTGACGCCGGCATGATTGACGAAGCCGCGGAAGAACTCGATGGTCAGGTCGACATCGAAGCTGCCGACGCGCGCCCGGGTGAACGGCACGTGGAACTCCAGCCCCGGGCGGCCCGAGAAATCAATCACCACGCGCGACAGGCATTCATCCAGCGGCACGTAGCTGTGCCCATAGCGGGTGATGCCCTTCTTGTCGCCGATGGCCTTGGCCACCGCCTGTCCGAGCGTGATGCCGACATCCTCGACCGTATGGTGGTCGTCGATATGGGTGTCGCCCTTGGCCTCGACCTCGAGGTCGAACATGCCATGGCGGGCGATCTGGTCCAGCATGTGGTCCAGGAAGGGAACGCCGGAAGCCAGCAGCTGGCGCCCGGTGCCGTCCAGATTCAGCGCGACGCGGATCTGGGTCTCGGAGGTATTGCGGGTGACCTCGGCAACACGCATGGTGCTAATCCTGCAGCGAGGCGGCAAACGCCTCGAGAAACTGCGCATTTTCTTCGGGGGTGCTGACCGTCACGCGCAGACAGTTGGCCAGCAATGGGTGCATTTTACTCACGTTCTTGATCAGCACCTTGCGCGCGAGCAGCCGATCGAAGATTCGCGCGGCATCGGGCACGCGCACCAGCAGGAAATTGCCGGCGCTCGGGAACACGGTAACGCCCGGGTGCGCGGCCATCGCGGCGGCCACGCTGGCGCGTTCGGCACGCAATTGCGCGGCCTGTTCGTCGAGCACGTCGACATGCTCGAGCACGAACAGCGCGGTGGCCTCGGTCAGCACGTTGACGTTGTACGGCGGGCGCACCTTGTCGATCTGCGCGAGCCAGGCCGGATCGCCCGCCAGGTAGCCGAGCCGGATCCCGGCAAGGCCCAGCTTCGACACGGTGCGCATCACCAGCAGGTTGCCGAACTCGGGCAGCCGCGGCATCCAGCTGTGCTGCGCGAACGGCTGGTAGGCCTCGTCGACCACCACCAGGCTGTGGCAGACCTCCCCCTGCGCCGCGCGCACGATCGCCTCCATGTCCTGCTCGTCGAACAGCGTGCCGGTCGGATTGTTCGGATAGGCGAGGTAGATCACCGCCGGCTTGTGCTCGGCCATCGCGGCCAGCATCGCGGCGCGGTCCAGCGTGAAGTCCGCGCGCAGCGGCACGCCGACGAATTCGAGGCCGGTGAACTGCGCCGACATCGCGTACATCACGAAGCCGGGCACGGGCGCCATCACCTTGGCGCCGGGCCGTGCGACCGCCAGCGCCAGCATGCTGATGATCTCGTCCGAGCCGTTGCCGAGCAGGATCTCCATGCCGGCGGGCACATCCATCACGCTCTTCAGCCGCGCGCGCAGCGCCTCGCTGGTCGGCACCGGATAGCGGTTCAGCGCGACCTCGGCGAGCCGCTTGCCGAGCTGCTCGCGCAGCGGCGCGGGCAGCTGGTACGGGTTCTCCATCGCGTCGAGCTTGATCAGACCGTGCGAATCGGCCACGTGATAGGCGCCCATGGCGCGGACGTCGTCACGGATGATTCGCTCGATCAGGGAAGGCTCGACTGCTGACATGGATTCCTCTTCGGTTGGGAGTAAAGGGACGGCACGCAGGCCGCCCGGCAAATCAACTGCGCTTGAGGCGGTATTCGGCGCTCCGGGCATGCGCCTGCAGCCCTTCGCCATAGGCAAGTTCGGCGGCGATCTGGCCCAGCATCTGCGCGCCCGCCTCGCTGACCTCGATCAGGCTCGAGCGCTTCTGGAAGTCATAGACGCCCAGCGGCGACGAGAAGCGCGCGGTGCGCGAGGTCGGCAACACGTGGTTCGGGCCCGCGCAGTAGTCCCCCAGCGATTCGCTGGTGAACTGCCCCAGGAAGATCGCGCCGGCGTGGCGGATCTTCTCGGCCCACTGGCGCGGATTGAGCGCGGAGATCTCCAGGTGCTCGGGCGCGATCGCGTTGGCGATGTCGCAGGCCTCGTCCATGTCGCGTACCTTGATCAGCGCGCCGCGGCCGCCGATCGAGGCCGCGATCACGTCGCGGCGCGGCATGTCGTCGAGCAGACGGCGGATGCTGTCCTCGACCTTGAGCAGATAGCCGGAATCCGGGCACAGCAGGATCGACTGCGCCATCTCGTCGTGCTCGGCCTGCGAGAACAGGTCCATCGCGACCCAATCGGGATCGGTGCTGCCGTCGCAGATCACCAGGATCTCGGACGGGCCGGCGATCATGTCGATCCCCACCGTGCCGAACACGCGGCGCTTGGCGGCGGCGACATAGGCGTTGCCCGGCCCGACGATCTTGTCGACCTGCGGCAGCGTCTCGGTGCCGTAGGCCAGCGCGCCGACCGCCTGGGCGCCGCCGATGGTGAACACGCGGTCGACGCCGGCGATGGCCGCGGCCGCGAGCACCAGCGGGTTGCGCACGCCGCCCGGGGTCGGCACCACCATGATCACTTCCTTGACGCCCGCGACGCGGGCCGGAATCGCGTTCATCAGCACCGACGACGGATAGGCCGCCTTGCCGCCCGGCACATAGAGGCCGACGCGATCGAGCGGCGTCACCTTCTGGCCCAGCACGGTGCCGTCGGCCTCCGCGTATTCCCAGCTATGGCTGCCGCATTCGATCTTCTGCTTCTCGTGGTAGCCGCGCACGCGCGCCGCGGCCGCCTCGAGCGCGGCACGGCGTTTGGGCTCGAGCTCCTCGAGCGCGGCGTCCATCTCGGCCGGCGACAGTTCCAGCGCGGCCAGCGATTCGGCTTCGACACGGTCGAAGCGCATCGTGTATTCGAGTACCGCGGCATCGCCGCGCACCTTGACGTCGGCCAGGATCTGCGCAACGGCGCGCTCGATGGCCTCGTCCTCGCCGGCCTCGAAGGCCAGCAGCTGGCGCAGCCGCACGGGGAAGTCCGTGCTGGCCGAGTCCAGTCGGCGGATGTTCAGGCTTTGTTCGTTCATGACTCCATTCCCCGGGCCGTCGGCCATGGCATCACGCCACGGCCGCCGAGGCCCGTTCAAACGCTTCGAGGATCGGCGCCAGCCGCTCGCGCTTGAGCTTGAGCGCGGCCTGGTTGATCACCAGGCGCGACGAGATCTGCACGATCTCCTCGACTTCCACCAGATTGTTGGCGCGCAGCGTGCCGCCGGTGCTGACCAGGTCGACGATCGCATCGGCCAGCCCGACCAGCGGACCGAGCTCCATCGAGCCGTACAGCTTGATCAGATCGACGTGGACGCCCTTCTTGGCGAAATGCTCGCGCGCGGTCTGCACATACTTGGTCGCCACCGCCAGCCGCGCTCCCTGCCGCACCGCGCGGACATAGTCGAAGCCCGCCGGCACCGCCACCGACATGCGGCAGCGGGCGATATTCAGGTCGATCGGCGCATACAGGCCGGCCATGCCGTGCTCCATCAGCACGTCCTTGCCCGCCACGCCAAAGTCCGCGGCGCCGTACTGCACGTAGGTCGGCACGTCCGAGGCGCGCACGATGATGACACGCACGTCCGGGTCGGTGGTCGGCAGGATCAGCTTGCGGGAGGTTTCCGGGTCTTCGGTGACCTCGATGCCCGCGGCCGCCAGCAGCGGCATGGTTTCGGTAAAGATCCGGCCCTTGGATAGGGCCAGGGTCAGCTGGTTCGGAGAAGGGCTCATCGTCTTGTTCGTGGGTCAGCCGGCGATGCGGCGGATGCGCGCACCGACTGCGGACAGCTTGTCTTCCATGCGGTCGTAGCCGCGGTCCAGGTGGTAGATGCGGTCGATCACGGTCTGGCCGTCGGCGATCAGGCCGGCGATCACCAGGCTGGCCGAGGCGCGCAGATCGGTGGCCATCACGCGCGCGCCCGACAGGCGCGGCACGCCGGTCACCACCGCGGTATTGCCTTCGACCGCGATGTTGGCGCCGAGCCGGTTCAGCTCCTGCACGTGCATGAAGCGGTTCTCGAAGATCGTCTCGGTGACCCGCGCCGCGCCCTCGGCCACGCAATCGAGCGCCATGAACTGCGCCTGCATGTCGGTCGGAAAGGCCGGGTATTCGGAGGTGCGAAAGCTGACCGCCCGTGGGCGCTGGCGCATCGACAGCCGCACCCAGTCGGCGCCGCGCTCGATCGATGCACCGGCTTCAACCAGCTTGTCGAGCACCGCGTCCAGAATGACCGGCGGGACATCGCGCACCACCACCTCGCCCAGCGTCGCCGCGGCGGCGCACAGGAACGTGCCGGCCTCGATGCGATCGGCAATCACGCGATGCTCGGTCCCGTGCAGGCGCTCGACGCCGTGAATCACCAGCCGGTCGGTGCCGATGCCCTCGATGCGGGCGCCCATGCTCACCAGCAGGTTGGCCAGGTCGGTGACCTCGGGCTCGCGCGCCGCGTTCTCCAGCACGGTCTCGCCCTCGGCCAGCGTGGCCGCCATCAGCAGGTTCTCGGTGCCCGTCACCGTGATCATGTCCGTGACGATGCGCGCGCCCTTGAGCCGGCGCGCACGCGCGTGGATGAAGCCGTGCTCGATCGCGATGTCGGCGCCCATGGCCTGCAGGCCCTTGATGTGCTGGTCGACCGGCCGCGCACCGATGGCGCAGCCGCCGGGCAGCGATACCCGCGCCTCGCCCAGGCGCGCGACCAGCGGCCCGAGCACCAGGATCGACGCGCGCATGGTCTTGACCATTTCATAGGGCGCCTCGGGCGAGAGGATCGCGCCCGCGTTCAGCGTCAGGTGCGTGCCGTCCTGCTCGATGCGCACGCCCATCTGGCGCAGCAGCGCCAGCATGGTGCGCACGTCCTGCAGATCAGGCACGTTGTCCAGGGTCAGCGTGTCGGCCGTCAGCAGGCTCGCGCACAGGATCGGCAGGGCGGCGTTCTTCGCCCCCCGAGACGCGGATTTCGCCGCGCAGCGGTCCGTTGCCGTGGATTTCGAGTTGATCCATGAGGATGCGCGGCCGCTCAGCGCTGGCCGGGCTGGCCGGCATGTTCGCCCTGCCCGCCTTGCCATTCGGCGGGCGTCAGCGTCTTCATCGACAGCGCGTGGATTTCGGCCCGCATGCGGTCGCCGAGCGCGGCATAGACGCGCTGATGGCGCTGGATCAGCCGCTTGCCCTCGAACTCGGCGCTGACGATCGTGGCGAAGAAGTGCTGGCCGTCGCCCTCCACTTCGAGGTGTTCGCAGGGCAGCCCCTGGGCGATGTAGTCCCTGACTTGTTCCGGTGTAGGCAGCATGGTGAATCTCGTTTCGTCTGGTTGCGTCCCGCTCTCGCGCGTGTCGGCCCGGCTTGGTCTCGCAAGATCAGTGCCGCAGCTTGTAGCCGCTCTGCAGCAGCCGCAGCGCGATCGCCGCGACCACGGCGAAGGCGCTCGCCACCACGGCCAGGCTGAACCACGGCGACACGTCGGAGACGCCGAAGAAGCCGTGGCGGAACCCGTCGATCATGTAGAAGAACGGATTGGCGTGCGACACCGTCTGCCAGAACGCGGGCAGCGAGTGGATCGAATAAAACACGCCGGACAGGAAGGTCGCCGGCATGATCAGGAAATTCTGGAAGGCCGCCAGTTGGTCGAACTTCTCGGCCCAGATGCCGGCGATCAGGCCCAGCGTGCCTAGCATGCCGGCGCCGAGCAGCGCGAAGACGACGATCCAGGCGACATTGGCGACATGCAGGTCGGCGAACCACACCGTCACCAGCAGCACGCCCAGGCCGACCGCCAGTCCGCGCACGATGGCGGCGGTCACGTAGGCGCCGAACATCTCCCAGTGCGACAGCGGCGGCAGCAGCACGAACACCAGGTTGCCGGTGATCTTGGACTGGATCAGCGACGAAGAGCTGTTGGCGAACGCGTTCTGCAGGATGCTCATCATCACCAGCCCGGGCACCAGGAAGGCGGTGTAGCTGATCTGGTCGTAGACCCGGACGCGGTCCTCCAGCACGTGGCCGAAGATCAGCAGATAGAGGATCGCGGTGAGCACCGGCGCGGCCACGGTCTGGAAGCTGACCTTCCAGAAGCGCAGCACTTCCTTGTACAGCAGCGTGCGAAAGCCCACCAGGCCGCCCACCGCCATCGGCGCAAGGTGCCGGCTGTCGTCGCCGCCGCCGTCGCGGGCGTCCTGTTGCGCCTGGTCAAGTCCGGCAGGATGTTTCATACCGGGCTCTCCAGCGAGGAAGGGGTGGCATTGACCGGTTCGGCCCGGTCTGCGGCGCGCTTGCCGCCGTCTGCGTTCCCGTCGCTGTCCGCGTCGCGGTCCGCTCCGGCGTCACGCGAGGCCGGCTTGCGCCCTTCCCTCCCCATGATCTGCACGAATACGTCCTCGAGGTCGGCCTTGTTGATTTCCATGTCTTCGATTTCGCAGCCCGCCTCGCGGCATGCCGCGAGGATCGGTTCGACCACCTGGTAGCCGGACAGCCGCAGCCGGATCGCGCGCTCGCCCGGATTGGACGGCATCCGCAGCGGCTCCAGCGAGGCCGGCAGGCGTCCGGCCGACAGCGTCAGCACCAGCTGCAGGCCGGCGAACTGGCTCAGCAGGCTGCTGGTGCGGTCCAGCGCCACCACCTCGCCGAACTTGAGCATCGCGATGCGATCGCACAGGGCCTCGGCCTCTTCCAGATAGTGGGTGGTCAGGATGATGGTATGACCTTCGCGGTTCAGCCGGGAGATGAATTTCCACAGCGTCTGGCGCAGCTCCACGTCCACGCCGGCGGTCGGTTCGTCGAGCACGATCACCGGCGGACGATGCACCAGCGCCTGCGCGACCAGCACGCGGCGCTTCATGCCGCCCGAGAGCTGGCGCATGTTGGCGTCGGCCTTGTCGGTCAGGTCCAGGTTGGCCATGATCTCGTCGATCCAGTCGTCGTTGCGCGTCAGGCCGAAATAGCCCGACTGCAGCCGCAGCGTCTCGCGCACCGTGAAGAACGGATCGAACACCAGCTCCTGCGGCACCACGCCCAGCATGCGGCGCGCCACCCGGTAATCGCCGACCACGTCGTGGCCATGCACGCGCACCTGGCCGGAGTCGGCGCGGTTCAGTCCGGCGAGGATCGAGATCAGCGTGGTCTTGCCCGCGCCGTTGGGGCCGAGCAGGCCGAAGAATTCGCCGCGCTCGACACTGAAGCTGACGCCCTTGAGCGCCTGCAGATTGCGGTAGCGCTTGCGGACATCCTGGATTTCGATGGCTTTCATGGCCGATATCGTCTGGCGGGCGTGCGAGCGTCGCGCTGCCGCGCCGGGCTCCTGGAAATGGCGGGGACCGCCTGAGGGTGATACAGCTGCCGGACTGGTCGCCCGCCTGGCTTGCCGGCTGCCGGCGTGGCAGGCGCATCGCGCGTAGGCGCGCGGCGGTGCTGACGAACGAATAACCCGGAATTATAGGGGATGCGGGGATGTCCCCGCTTGGGACGCGGCGTCGGCTGGCGGCCGGCGCCGAGGCATCGCGACGGTACCGGCGCGGGCCATCGCCCGGCGCTCACCGCGGATGCCGGTTCAATGTCGATGCAAGGCGGCTTGCTCGAGGGGGGGCGGGGGCCGCTGCGGAGGCGGATTCGGCCGCGGGATCGGCGGCAGGTTCGGTCGCAGTCTCGGCCGCAGTCTCGGCCGCAGTGTCGGCGATGTCTTGCACCGCCGCCGATGCCGGGTCCTGCGGCGACAGCGCCAGCAGCGTATCGACCCCGTACAGGCTGGCGAGCGCCGCCAGTTGCTGCGGCACGCCGACGAACGCCAGGGTCCGGCCGCGCGCGCTGGCGTCGCGATGCAGCGCCAGCATCACCGCCACCGCCGACGAATCGACCTGCCCGAGCGCGCTGCAATCGACCTGCGCTTCCCCCTTGCGCCACGCGCGCGGCCGCATCGCGCAGCACGGCGGCGGCGTTGCGGTTGGTCAGCGAAGTTCCGAGTGAGAGCATCGAGGCGGTCGATCGGTAAGGGGCTTGGTCGGGGAAAACGGCCGGTGCGGTGAAGCCCGGGCACGAGCCGGCATTGTAACGCGGCGCAGCCTCCACGTGCTGCACCGCGTCGTCACGGCATGGCGGCCGCGCCGGGGCTCAACTTGCTCAGCCGGCTTAGCCCTTCGCGCTGGCCAGCTGGCGGTTGCGGTCCTGCAGGGTCTTGATCACGCCTTCGATGCCCTGCTGGCTGGCGATCGTGTTGAAGCTGCCCTTGTAGGCTTCGGTCAGCCAGGCGCCCAGCACGTTGATGTCGTAGACCTTCCAGCCCTGCGCCGTCTTCTCCAGGCGGTAGTCCATCTGGATCGGCTCGCCCTTGTTGATGACCTGGGTGCGCACGGTGACCTCGGTGTCTTCCGGCGCGGCGCGGAACGGGCGGAACTGCACAGTCTGGTCGCGGATCTGCGAGACGGCGCCCGCGTAGGTGCGGATCAGCAGCATCTTGAATTCCTCGACGATCTGCTTCTGCTGCTCCGGCGTCGCCTTCGCCCAGTTGCGGCCCATCGCGATCTGCGTGGTCTTCTGGAAGTTGGCGTTCGGCAGGATCTTCTGCTCGACCAGCGCGGTGATCTTGGGAATGCTGCCGGCCTGCATTTCCTTGTCGGCCTTGACGGTGGCCATCACGTCGTCCACCAGCGCCTTGATCAGCCCGTCCGGGGTCGAGGTATCCGGGCTCTGGGCCATGGCCGCGCCGGCCATGGCGAAGGCGGCGATGAAGGGAAGCAACAGTCGCTTGAACATGGTTTTTCCTTGTCTATCTTGTTCCGCCGGGGGCGGCGGGGGATGCGTACGTTGGAGAGCGCGCACCCCGGGCAAGTTCATGGTGCCGGGCGCACGGGGCGCTGGCACCGGTTATCACAGTTTGTTGCAGCGGTGACCGGGCGCTCACAAAGCCGGTGGGCCGCCCGTCGACCGCGGTGACGCCGGCGCCTCTCAACATCAGGGTCAGCGCCGGCGTTAAGCAATGCCTCACAGGCCAAGCCGGCCGGGCGACAGCGACGGCGCGACCGGCGGCACCGGCATGGTCTGGCCCGGCAGGCTTTCGCCCGAACCCGAGCTCGGCGGCGTCGGCTTGGCGTCGCTGTCGACGCCATCGTCCTCGCGGTCCGGCGGATTGCCGTCGTAGACCAGGTACTCGCGGCGCTGCAGATAGGCGTCGCGCATGAACGAGTAGCGGTCCAGCGCGGCCATCTCGACCAGGTTGCTCGCGCCCAGCAGTTCGGCACGGGCGCTGACCACGCGCACGCCGATCAGCGTATTGCGCATCCAGACCGGATGCAGGTAGGCTGACGGATCGGCCTGCCGGTCGACCAGCATGCCGCCGGTGTCGCGCACCGTGCTCGGGCCGAACAGCGGCAGCACCAGGTACGGGCCGGGCGGCACGCCCCACACGCCCAGCGTCTGGCCGAAGTCTTCCTTGTACTTCGGCAGGCCGGCCGGCGTGGCGATGTCGATCAGGCCGCCGATGCCCAGCACCGTGTTGATCGCCACCCGCATGGTGTCCTCGGCGAAGCGCGTCGGCTTGCCTTGCAGCAGGTTGTTCAGCGCCGAGTAGACGTCGCTGACATTGGAGAACACGTTGCTGACCGCGGTGCGGACCGGCGACGGCACGTAGTCGGCATAGACCTCGGCGATCGGGCGCATCACGCCCTTGTCGAAGTCCTCATTGATCTTGTTGACTTCGCGGTTGAACGGCTCGAGCGGGTCGCGCGGATTGGCGTCCGGCCCCGTCGCGCAGCCCGCCAGGGCGACCGCCATCGCGCCGGCCAGCAGCCAGCGCCCGTGAACTCCCGAACCCCTCATTTCTCCGCTCCCGTGCCGCCCGCGTCGGCCGCCTTGTTGTATAGGAATTGCCCGATCAAATTCTCCAGCACCACGGCCGACTGGGTCATCGTGATCCGTGCGCCGTCGGCCAGCATTGCGGTATCGCCGCCCGCTTCGAGGCCGATGTATTGCTCGCCCAGCAGCCCCGACGTCAGGATCTTGGCCGACGTGTCCTTGGGAAACTGGTAGCGCTGCTCCAGGTGCATCGTCACCGTGGCCTGGTAATTCTTGTCGTCGAAGCTGATCTGCGCGACGCGGCCCACCACCACGCCGGCGCTCTTGACCGGGGCACGCGCCTTCAGCCCGCCGATATTGTCGAAGCGGGCCTGCACGGTGTAGGTGTCCTCGAAGGTGAAGGCGCTCATGTTGCCGGCCTTCAGCGCGAGGAACAGCACGGCCACGAAGCCGGCCACCACGAACAGCCCCACCCAGAAATCGAGTGCGTTCTTTCTCATCGGAATTCTCTAGTTCAACCAGCGGGATGCGACAGTGCCCATGCCGGGCTCAGGTACTGAACATCAGCGCCGTCAGCAGGAAATCGAGCCCCAGCACGGCGAGCGACGCGATCACCACGGTGCGGGTGGTGGCGCGCGACACGCCCTCGGGCGTCGGCTTGGCCTCGTAGCCCTGGTACAAGGCGATAAACGTCACGGCAATGCCGAAGATAAAGCTCTTGATGACGCCGTTCAGCACGTCGTCGCGCACATCGACGCCGCCCTGCATCTGCGACCAGAACGCGCCGGCGTCGACGCCGATCAGCTGCACGCCGACGATATAGCCGCCGAGGATGCCGACCGCGCTGAAGATCGCCGCGAGCACCGGCATCGCGATCACGCCCGCCCAGAAGCGCGGCGCGACCACGCGCTGCAACGGGTTCACCGCCATCATTTCCATCGCGGTCAACTGCTCGCCGGCCTTCATCAGGCCGATCTCGGCGGTCAGCGAGGTGCCGGCGCGGCCGGCGAACAGCAGCGCGGTCACCACCGGGCCGAGTTCGCGCACCAGCGACAGCGCCACCAGCAGGCCGAGCGCCTGCTCGGAGCCGTAGCGGTTCAGCGTGTAGTAGCCCTGCAGGCCGAGTACGAAGCCGACGAACAGCCCCGACACGGCGATGATCACCAGCGACAGGTTGCCGACGAAGAAGATCTGGTCCGATACCAGCCTGAAGCGCCGCAGCATCGACGGCGACATCGCCAGCATCGCGAGGAACATCCGCGTGGCCATGCCCAGGCCCTCGACGCTCTGGCGCACCGCCGAGCCGATCATCGCGATGGCGTTGTAGAGCGCGCCCATCACCGCCCCGCCCCGCCGACGAAGTCCTCGGCGAGCGACGGCCCGCCGTAGTGGAACGGCACCGGGCCGTCGGCCTCGGCATGCACGAACTGGTGGACGAAGGGATCGGTGGAGGCTCGCAGCGCCTCGGGCTCCCCCTTCCGCCGCGATGCGGCCTTCGGCGATGAAATACACGTAGTCGGCGATCTGGAAGGTCTCGTGCACGTCGTGCGACACGATGATCGTGGTGGCGCCGAGCGCGTCGTTCAGCGTGCGGATCAGCCGCGCGGTCAGGCCCAGCGAAATCGGATCGAGCCCGGCAAAGGGCTCGTCGTACATCAGCAGAGAGGGGTCCAGGGCAATGGCCCGGGCCAGCGCCACGCGGCGCGCCATGCCCCCCCGAGATCTGCGCCGGCATCAGGTCGCGCGCCCCGCGCAGGCCCACCGCGTTGAGCTTCATCAGCACCAGGTCGCGGATCATCGATTCGGGCAGGTCGGTGTGTTCGCGCAGCGGGAAGGCGACGTTGTCGAACACCGACAGGTCGGTAAACAGCGCGCCGAACTGGAACAGCATCCCCATCTGCCGCCGTGCCGCATAGAGGCCGGCGCGGTCCAGCGTCGGGATATCGGCGCCGTCGAAGCGGACATGGCCGCGCTGCGGCCGGACCTGGCCGCCGATCAGCCGCAGCACGGTGGTCTTGCCGCAGCCGGAGCCGCCCATGACCGCGACGACCTTGCCACGCGGGATCCGCATGGACAGGCCCGACAGGATGGGCTTGCCGCCCGCCGCATAGGCGAAGTCGACCGCTTGCAGCTCGACGAGGTTGGGTGTGGTTTCAGTCACGTTGGCATCGCTAGGGACGGTCGGCATTATAAGTGCTAATACCTATACTCGTCCGTGCGCGTGCCGGGCAATGCGCCCGCGATGAAATGCTGCAACGCGGCGCGACGTGCGCTATCGAGCGACGAAGCGGAATCGGTTGCATTCCGGGCCAAGGCATGGCAGTGCACCGCAGCCCCGCGCCCTTCCAGTTGACGCCCTTCTCGCTGACGCCCTTCTCGCTGACGCCCTTCTCGCTGACGCCCTTCCGCTGATGCCCTTCCAGCAACGCCGGCCGTGGGGAGCCTCAAGGTTCGACCGGTCCGCCGGCCTGGCGCAGGATCACCTGCCACTGGATCGATTCCGAGCGGATCGAGGTGGCGAAGGCCTCGGGCGAGTCGCGCAGCGGCGTCAGCCCGACCGATTCCAGCCGGCGCCCGACGTCGCCCTCGCGCACCACCTCGTCGAGTACCGTGGCCAGCTTCGCCACGATCGCGCGCGGGGTCTTGGCGGGCGCCAGCACGCCGAGCCACGGTCCGGCGCCGTAGCCGTCGAGTCCACTCTCGTGCAGTGTCGGCACGCCCGGCGCCAGCGGCGAACGCGCCGAGCCGGCCACGCCGAGCAGCCGCAGCGTGCCCTCGCGCACATGCTGCTGGACCGCGGCGAAATTGCAGAAACAGGCGCTGATCCGGCCCGCGAGCATCTCCTGCACCAGCGCCGCCTCGCCCTTGGCGGTCACCAGC
The DNA here is from genome assembly GCF_049311595.1 of Cupriavidus sp. H18C1. Lineage (NCBI taxonomy): Bacteria > Pseudomonadati > Pseudomonadota > Betaproteobacteria > Burkholderiales > Burkholderiaceae > Cupriavidus > Cupriavidus sp. H18C1. The sequence continues at coordinate 2,297,079 of NZ_CP186008.1, read as the reverse complement.
GGCACGCCGTTGGGGATGCCGCGCACCGCGTATTCCGCATACAGATGGGCCGGGGTGCCGGCCTGCGCGGTGCCGACGCTGTAGGCACCCGGGTTGGCCCGCACCGCCGCCAGCCACTGCTGCGCCGTGCGGATCGGCAGCCGCGCGTCGATCACCAGGAACAGCGGCATCGCCGCGACCCGCGCCACCGGCGTGAAGTCGCGCACCACGTCGTAGGGCAGCGGCTCCACGCCGGACTGGATCAGCATGGTGGATTGGTGCAGCAGCAGCGTATGACCGTCGGAACTGGCCTTGGCCACGACGTCGCCGGCGGTGGTGCCGTTGGCGCTCGGGCGGTTGTCGACCTCGACGGGCACGCCGAGCTTGGCGGTCAGCTTCTCGGCGAGCGTGCGCGCAATGGCGTCCGGCACGCCGCCGGCGGGAAACGGCACGACCAGCCGCAATGGGCGGGCGGGGAAGGACATCGGGGCGGAGCGTCCGGCGGAGGATGTCGCCGCAGATTGCCCGGCGGCGGGCGCGCTGGATGGCGCGGCGGATCGCGCGACCGGGGGTCCGGCCAGCGCGTCGCTGGCCGGGCCGAGGAGAGCCGACAGAAGGCACATCGCGACCACCGCGTGACCACCGCGCGCCCGGGGCCGGAAGCCGCGCCCGGTCGCGTGGTGCGCGCCGGTCGCCGTCACGGCGGGGAAGTGCAACGTCGCCTTACCTCGCCAAAGCCGCGCAAGCATGCGTACTTCGGGCATCAAGATCCTCCGGGGCGCCGCGCTGGAGGGGCGCCTGGATTGGCTGACAGGGGTGAGCGAGGCAGCGTTGTTCTTGCTGTGGACGATTGTACGGAGTCGGTTCCGGGGAGCACAGACCGCGTTAACCATAGCCGGGTCAACCCGGACGCACATCCGGCGACAGTCTGTTGCGGAGCCGTCGCCTGTCCCAGAGCCGTCGCCTGTTGCCGAGTCGCCTGTTGCTAAGCCGTCGCCCGTTGCCGAGCCGTCCCTGTGGCTAAGCGAGCGCCTGTTGCCGAGCGAGCGCCTGTTGCCCAGCGAGCGCCTGTTGCCGAGCGAGCGCCTGTTGCCCAGCGAGCGCCTGTTGCCGAGCGAGCGCCCGTTGCCGAGCGAGCGCCCGTTGCCGAGCGAGCGCCCGTTGCGGAACGGCCGCCGATTGGCGAGCCCTATAATCCGCGCCATGTCCGAATTCCTGTTGCGGCCGATGGCGGCGGCCGATCTGCCTGACGTGCTGGCAGTGCAGGCGCAGTGCTACCGCCCCGAATTGATCGAATCGGCCGACGCGCTGGCCAGCCGCCTGGCGCTGGCGCCGGCGCTGTGCTGGGTCGCCGCGCACGCCGAAGCGCCGCGCCGGCTCGCCGCCTATCTGCTGACCCACCCATGGCCGCGCGAGACGCTGCCACCGCTCGACGGCGTGCTGCGGCACGGCGATCCGGGGGCCGGCGAAACACCGCTGACCTGGTTCATCCACGACATGGCGGTGGCGCCCGCCGGGCAGGGGCGAGGGCTGGCGAAACGGCTGTACGAGAAGGCGCGGCATGGCGCGATGCAGGCCGGCCTGCGCTGCTCGCGCCTGATCGCGGTACAGAGCGCGGCGCGCTGGTGGCAGGGGCTGGGCTATGCGCAGGTGGCGCTGGCCGAAGAAGCGGCGACGAAGCTGTCGCGCTATGGGGACGGGGCGGTGGTGATGGGCAGGGAGCTCGGGGCGTAGCCCTGCGGGGCGATGCCGCTTGGCGGTTCGTCCCTCTCCCGTTGCGGAAGAGGGACGATACAGAACAACGTCAGCGCGGCAGTTCCGAATGCCCCATCAGGAAGGCATCGACCGAGCGCGCGGCCTGACGGCCTTCGCGGATCGCCCACACCACCAGCGACTGGCCGCGGCGCACGTCGCCCGCGGCGAACACCTTCGGCACGTTGGTGAAGTAGGCGCGCTCGCCCTCCGTCGAGGCCTTGGCGTTCTTGCGCGCGTCGGTGTCGACGCCGAACGCCTCCAGCATCGAGCCCACCGGGTTGGTGAAGCCCATCGCCAGCAGCACCAGGTCGGCCTTCAGCACGAACTCGCTGTCCGGCACTTCCTGCATGCGGCCGTCCTTCCATTCGACGCGGCAGGCCTTCAGCGCGGTGACCTTGCCGTTCTCGCCGATGAATTCCTTGGTCGCCACCGACCAGTCGCGCTCGCAGCCTTCCTCGTGCGACGACGAGGTGCGCAGCTTGATCGGCCAGTACGGCCACACCAGCGGCTTGTTCTCTTCCTCCGGCGGCTGCGGCAGCAGTTCGAACTGGGTCACCGACACCGCGCCATGGCGGTTGGAGGTGCCGACGCAGTCCGAGCCGGTATCGCCGCCGCCGATCACCACGACATGCTTGCCGTCGGCGCGGATCTCGTTGGGGCCGTCGCCGGCCACTTCCTTGTTCTGCGGAATCAGGAATTCCAGCGCGAAATGCACGCCCTGCAGGTCGCGCCCCGGCACCGGCAGATCGCGCGGCACTTCGGCGCCGCCGGCCAGCACGACGGCGTCGAACTGGTCCATCAGCTCCTGCGCCGAGATCGTTTCGCTCGCGTAGTTCTTGATGCCTGCCGGCAGCTTGCCGTCGGTCACCATCACGCCGGCGCGGAAGGTCACGCCCTCGGCCTGCATCTGCGCCATGCGGCGGTCGATCAGCGTCTTCTCCAGCTTGAAGTCGGGGATGCCGTAGCGCAGCAGGCCGCCGATGCGGTCGTTCTTCTCGAACACCGTGACGTCATGGCCGGCGCGCGCCAGCTGCTGCGCGGCGGCCAGGCCCGCGGGGCCCGAGCCGACCACGGCCACCGTCTTGCCGGTCTTGTGCGCGGGCGGCTGCGGCTTGACCCAATCCTCTTCCCAGGCCTTGTCGCCGATCGCGCGCTCGATCGACTTGATGCCGACCGGATCTTCATTGATGCCGAGCGTACAGGCTGCCTCGCACGGCGCCGGGCAGATGCGGCCCGTGAACTCGGGGAAGTTGTTGGTCTGGTGCAGCACGTCGATCGCCGACTTCCAGTCCTGGCGATACACCAGGTCGTTGAAGTCCGGGATGATGTTGTTGACCGGGCAGCCGTTGTTGCAGAACGGGATGCCGCAGTCCATGCAGCGCGCGCCCTGCACCTTGGCTTCGTTGTCGCTCAGCCGGAATACGAATTCCTTGTAATGCCGGACCCGCTTCGGTGCCGGTTCGTAACTCTCGCTCTGGCGCGGAAATTCGAGAAAGCCAGTCGCCTTGCCCATGTCGCTTCCTTGGGTTGTGCTCGGGGCGCAGCGCGACGCGCGCGCCCCGTTGTGAGGTCATTGTGGTGTGGTGGACGGCGAGGGCGGCAGCGATTCGCCACCGTTGCCGCCCTCGCCGTCGCGGCTGCGGTGCCCGCCCTCAGGCGGCGATCGCCTCGCGGTCGCTGTCGCGCGCGGCCTGTTCCTTGGCGTACATCTCGCCCAGCGCCCGCTTGTACTCGGTCGGGAAGACCTTGACGAACTTGCGGCGCGCCGTGGTCCAGTCCGACAGCAGCGCCTTGGCGCGCTCCGAGCCGGTGAAGCGGAAGTGCTGCTCGATCAGGCCGCGCAGGATCACCTCGTCCAGCTGGCGCTTGCCGCCGAACTTGTGCCAGCTCGCCGCGCTCTGGCCCTTCTCCTGGTCGGCGGCGCCCAGCACCGCTTCGAGCGCGACCATCGAGGTGTTGCAGCGCTTGTCGAACAGGCCGTCCTCGTCGTAGACGTAGGCCACGCCGCCCGACATGCCGGCCGCGAAGTTGCGGCCGGTGGCGCCCAGCACCACCACGGTACCGCCGGTCATGTACTCGCAGCCATGGTCGCCGGTGCCCTCGACCACCGCGACGGCGCCCGAGTTGCGCACCGCGAAGCGCTCGCCGGCCACGCCGTTGAAGAAGGCCTCGCCCGCGATCGCGCCGTACAGCACGGTATTGCCGACGATGATGTTGCGGGTGGGATCGCCGCGGAACTCGTGCGGCGTGCGCACGATCACGCGGCCGCCCGACAGGCCCTTGCCGACGTAGTCGTTGGCGTCGCCCACCAGGTCCAGCGTGATGCCGTGCGCCAGGAAAGCGCCGAACGACTGGCCCGCGGTGCCCTGCAGCTGGATGTGGATGGTGTCGTCCGGCAGGCCTTCATGGCCGTACTGGCGCGCCACCACACCCGACAGCATCGCGCCGACGGTACGGTTGACGTTCTTGATCGGCTGGATGAACGACACGCGCTCACCCTTGTCGATCGCCGCACGCGACTTGGCGATCAGCACGTGGTCCAGCGCCTTGCCCGCTTCCGGCGCCAGGCCGTGATCCTGCGTATCGGTGTGGAAACGCGGTTGGTCGCCCGGGAACGGCGGCTGGTAGAAGATGCGCGAGAAGTCCAGGCCGCGCGCCTTCCAGTGCTCGATGCCGGCACGGGTGTCGAGCAGGTCGGCGCGGCCGATCAGCTCGTCGAAGCTGCGGATGCCCAGCTGCGCCATGATCTCGCGCGCTTCCTCGGCGACGAAGAAGAAGAAATTGACGACGTGCTCGGGCTTGCCCTGGAATTTCTTGCGCAGCACCGGATCCTGCGTGGCGACGCCGACCGGGCAGGTGTTCAGATGGCACTTGCGCATCATGATGCAGCCCTCGGCGACCAGCGGCGCGGTGGCGAAGCCGAACTCGTCCGCGCCCAGCAGCGCGCCGATCACGACGTCGCGGCCGGTCTTCATCTGGCCGTCGGCCTGCACGCGGATGCGGTTGCGCAGGCCGTTGAGCATCAGCGTCTGCTGCGTCTCGGCCAGGCCCAGCTCCCACGGCGTGCCGGCGTGCTTGATCGAGGACCACGGCGAGGCGCCGGTGCCGCCGTCATGGCCGGCGATCACCACGTGGTCGGCCTTGGCCTTGGCCACGCCGGCCGCGACCGTGCCGACGCCCACTTCGGACACCAGCTTGACCGAGATGTCGGCCTGCGGATTGACGTTCTTCAGGTCGTGGATCAGCTGCGCCAGATCCTCGATCGAATAGATGTCGTGGTGCGGCGGCGGCGAGATCAGGCCGACGCCCGGCACCGAATAACGCAGCTTGCCGATGTAGTCCGACACCTTGTGGCCGGGCAGCTGGCCGCCCTCGCCGGGCTTGGCGCCCTGCGCCATCTTGATCTGGATCTGGTCGGCCGAGGCCAGGTATTCGGCGGTCACGCCGAACCGGCCCGAGGCGACCTGCTTGATCTTCGAGCGCAGCGAATCGCCGTCCTTGAGCTCGATGTCGCGCTCGACCACGTCGTCGCCGAGCAGGCTCTTGAGCGTGTCGCCGTTCTTGATCGGAATGCCGCGCAGTTCGTTGCGATAGCGCTTCTCGTCCTCGCCGCCCTCGCCGGTGTTCGACTTGCCGCCGATGCGGTTCATCGCGATCGCCAGCGTGGTGTGCGCCTCGGTCGAGATCGAGCCGAGCGACATCGCGCCGGTGGCGAAGCGCTTGACGATTTCCTTGGCCGGCTCGACTTCCTCCAGCGGAATCGCCTTGGCCGGATCGACCTTGAATTCGAACAGGCCGCGTAGCGTCATGTGGCGGCGGCTCTGGTCGTTGATCAGGTTCGCGTATTCCTTGTAGGTCTGGTAGGCGCCCTGCCCTTCGTTGGCGCGCACCGAGTGCTGCAGCTTGGCGATCGAGTCCGGGGTCCACATATGCTCTTCGCCGCGGATGCGGAAGGCATATTCGCCGCCGGCGTCGAGCATGTTTTCCAGCACCGGGCTGTCGCCGAAGGCGTCGCGGTGCAGGCGCAGCGCTTCCTCGGCGACCTCGAAGATGCCGATGCCCTCGACGTTCGACGCGGTCCCGTGGAAGTACTTCTGCACCAGTTCGCGCGACAGGCCGATGGCCTCGAAGATCTGCGCGCCGGTGTACGACATGTAGGTGGAGATGCCCATCTTGGACATCACCTTCTGCAGGCCCTTGCCGATCGCCTTGATGAAGTTCTTGATCGCCTTCTCGGCCGACAGGTCGCCCGACAGGCCGCCGGCCATCTCGGCCAGCGTTTCCATCGCCAGATACGGGTGCACGGCCTCGGCGCCGTAGCCGGCCAGCAGCGCGAAGTGATGGACCTCGCGCGCGGAACCCGTCTCGACCACCAGGCCGGTGGACGTGCGCAGGCCCTTCTCCACCAGGTGGTGGTGGATGGCCGAGGTGGCCAGCAGCGCCGGGATCGCGACGTGCGACGGATCGACGCGGCGGTCCGACACGATCAGGATGTTGTAGCCCGACTTCACCGCATCGACGGCCTCGGCGCACAGCGAGGCCAGGCGCGCCTCGATGCCTTCCTTGCCCCACTGCGCCGGATAGCAGATGTCGAGCTCGTACGAGCGGAACTTGCCGCCGGTGTAGTGCTCGATGTTGCGGATCTTGGCGATGTCCTTGAAGTCCAGCACCGGCTGGGACACTTCGAGGCGCATCGGCGGGTTGATGTTGTTCAGCTCGAGCAGGTTCGGCTTCGGTCCGATGAAGGACACCAGCGACATCACCATGTTCTCGCGGATCGGATCGATCGGCGGGTTGGTGACCTGGGCGAACAGCTGCTTGAAGTAGTGGTACAGCGTCTTGTTCTTCGACGACAGCACCGCCAGCGGCGAGTCGTTGCCCATCGAGCCGGTCGCCTCTTCGCCGGACAGCGCCATCGGGGCCATCAGGAACTTGACGTCCTCCTGCGTGAAGCCGAACGCCTGCTGACGGTCCAGCAGCTTGGCGGCGGGCTTGGCCTCGGAGGCGACGTCCTCGGGCTTCGCGTCGATCTCGTCGAGCTTGATGCGCACGGCGTCGATCCAGCTCTTGTAGGGCTTGGCGTTGGCCAGGTTGTCCTTCAGTTCCTTGTCATCGATGATGCGGCCCTGCTCCATGTCGATCAGGAACATCTTGCCCGGCTGCAGGCGCCACTTCTGCACCACGCGCGACTCGGGGAACGGCAGCACGCCGGCCTCGGAGGCCAGCACCACGACGTCGTCCTCGGTCACGTAGAAACGCGCCGGACGCAGGCCGTTGCGGTCCAGCGTCGCGCCGATCTGGCGGCCGTCGGTAAAGCAGATCGCCGCGGGGCCGTCCCACGGCTCCATCATCGCGGCGTGGTATTCGTAGAAGGCGCGGCGGTTGTCGTCCATCAGCGTGTGCTGCTCCCACGCTTCCGGAATCATCATCATCATCGCGTGGACCAGCGGATAGCCGGCCATCGTCAGCAGCTCGAGGCAGTTGTCGAACGACGCGGTATCGGACTGGCCCGGATAGATCAGCGGCCACAGCTTGGGCAGGTCGTCGCCCAGCACCGGCGACGAGATCGCGCCGGTACGCGCGTTGATCCAGTTGACGTTGCCCTTGACGGTGTTGATTTCGCCGTTGTGGGCCACCATCCGGTACGGGTGCGCCAGCTCCCAGGCCGGGAACGTGTTGGTCGAGAAGCGCTGGTGGACCAGCGCCAGCGCCGACACGGCGCGCGGGTCCTGCAGGTCGCGGTAGTACTCGCCGACCTGGTTGGCCAGCAGCAGGCCCTTGTAGACCACGGTGCGCGCCGACATCGACGGCACGAAGTATTCCTTGCCGTGCTTGAGCTTGAGCGCCTGGATCGCGTGGCTCGCGGTCTTGCGGATCACGTACAGCTTCCGCTCCAGCGCGTCCGTCGTCATGATGTCGCGGCCGCGGCCGATGAAGATCTGGCGGATCACCGGCTCGGTCTTGCGCACGGTCGGCGACATCGGCATCGCCGCGTCGACCGGCACGTCGCGCCAGCCCAGCACGACCTGGCCTTCCAGGCGGACAGTGCGCTCGAGCTCCTGTTCGCAGGCCAGGCGCGAGGCGTGTTCCTTCGGCAGGAAGATCATGCCGACGCCATACTCGCCGGCCGGCGGCAGGGTCACGCCCTGTTTTGCCATTTCCTCGCGGTAGAACTGGTCGGGAATCTGGATCAGGATGCCCGCGCCGTCGCCCATCAGGTGGTCCGCGCCCACCGCGCCGCGGTGATCCAGGTTCTCCAGGATCTTCAGGCCCTGCAGGACGATCTCGTGGCTCTTCTTGCCCTTGATGTGGGCGACCATGCCGACGCCGCAAGCGTCATGCTCGTTGGCGGGGTCGTACATGCCCTGCGCCTGCGGGCGGCCGGCGGGCGCTTCGGCCAGTTGCGGGGCCGGTTGTGCGGCCATCTGCTGTTGGGCCTGCTCGGCCGGCGGGATTTGCGATTGGTCCACGGGCTTCGATTCCGGTGAGGGCAGCGCGCCTCGTGTGGCATCGGCCGGAACGGCGTTCGCGTGCAGTCCGGGCGGACTGGGGGGCAGCGAAGGGGACCGCAGCGGCGTACACAGGACGTGACGCGCCGCACAATGAATGTGGGTGGAGCAAATATAAAAGAATCGTCCGAGGCCCGCAAAAAATAAAATGGGGTCGGATCATATTAACCGATGCCCTGTTTTGGTGATGGTCATTAATTGGGGACATATTACTAATGCACCATTTGGGGGCGGTTTCGGCGGGTTATCCGTGGCGGTCATACGTGGCTGCTATCGCCGCCGCTATCCAGGGCCGTCCCGACGGCCATCGACCGAGGCCGGGCACCGATCATGACGCTTCCGCAGCATCGGGTTCGGCCGATGGACGCTTCGGCCGCCCCTTCGGCAGGGGCTGCACACGCCGTTCCGCATGGCGCTCCAGGCCCCGCAGGAAGGCCTCGCCGCCCAGCGGCCAGCCGCTATGCGCGTGCTTGCGCAGCACGGCCAGCGTGGACGACGACAGCCCTTCCGCCGCCAGCGATTGGTAGCGCGACTGGCGCTCGAAGGGCGTATTGCCGAGCGCCCAATAGGCGGAGTGATCGCTTACAAAGGGGCTCGCCTCCAGCCCGACATGATGGCGATGGCTGCTCCATCGATCCTCCTCCGGCGTGTTGGCCTCGCCCGCCCGGACGGCGTTGCCCTCGACATAGAGCATGGCTGGCAGCATCCAGGCGTCCGGCTCCAGCACCGCCGACCGGAAGCGCCCTTCCCACAAGGTACCGGTGCGGTTGGCGACGCGATTGAAGTAGCGCGCGTAGCGGCGGCCCACCGCCTGCATGGTCAGGCTCAGCGCGTCGTCGCGGCGCGGCGTCGCCACCAGATGGATATGGTTGGGCCGCAGCCCATAGGCATGCACCGCCAGATCGTGCTCGCGCGCCGCCATGCGCAGGCAGTCGAGGTAGAAGCGGTAGTCATCGGGACCGAGGAAGACCGGCTGGCGGTTGTTGCCACGTTGCAACACCCAGTGCCGGCAGGCCGGTCGGAGAGAAGCGGGGGAAGTCGTGCCATGGCGCCATCGTGTCAGAGCGATGGCGCCATGATAGCTGATCTGTCCCTATTTTCTGATGCGCGGACCTGGTGTGCGCGAGCTGCTGGGCTTGGTGCGCGGGCTTGATGCGCGGGCTTGATGCGCGGGTTTGGTGGCCGGTCGTCAGTTCTGCTCGCCGACCGCGAACATCCGCCGATGCTCGCGGATCGCGTAGCGGTCCGTCATGCCGGCGATGTAGTGGGCGATCAGCCGCGGCTGATCGCCGCCATGGGAGCCCTGGTATTGCGGCGGCAGCAGGCGCGGGTCGCCCATGAAGGCCTCGAACAGGTCGCTGATGATGCGCTGGGCCTTGGCCGACATCCGCATCACCAGGTAGTGGCGGTACAGATGGCGGAACAGGAAGCGCTTGAGCGCCTGGGCCTCCTCCCCTGACCGCGGGGCTGAAGGCGACCAGCGGACCGGCCGCGCGCACCGCGTCGATATCGGCCGGCCGGGCGGCGGCGATATTGCGCTGGGTCGTCTCGATCAGGTCGACGATCAGCGTGTTGATCATCCGGCGGACCGTCTCGTTGATCAGCCGGCGGCCATTGATGCCCGGATAGGCCGCCATGACCTCGGCGCGATGGCGGCCCCACATCGGCACCTCGTCCATCTGCTCCAGCGTCAGCAGTCCCGAGCGCAGCCCGTCGTCGATATCGTGGTTGTTGTAGGCGATTTCGTCGGCCAGGTTCGCCAGCTGCGCCTCCAGCGACGGCTGCGTGCCTTCGAGGAAGCGCCGCCCCAGCTCGCCCAGCGCGGCGGCGTTGACGCGCGAGCAGTGTTTCAGGATGCCCTCGCGCGTCTCGAAGGTCAGGTTCAGGCCGTTGAAGCCGCCATAACGCTCCTCCAGCTCGTCCACCACCAGCAGGCTCTGCAGGTTGTGCTCGAAGCCGCCGTGGTTCTTCATGCAGGCGTTCAGCGCATCCTGGCCGGCGTGGCCGAACGGCGTGTGACCGAGGTCGTGCGCCAGCGAGATGGCCTCGACCAGGTCCTCGTTCAGCCGCAGGTTACGGGCGATGGACCGCGCGATCTGCGCCACCTCGAGGCTGTGCGTCAGCCGCGTGCGAAACAGGTCGCCCTCGTGGTTGACGAACACCTGCGTCTTGTATTCGAGCCGGCGGAACGCGGTGCTGTGGATCACGCGGTCGCGGTCGCGCTGGAACTCGCTGCGCGAGGACGACGCCGGTTCGACATGGACACGCCCGCGCGACTGCGCCGAGTGCGCGGCATAGGGAGCGAGATGGCTTTCGAGATCGGTCATGCGGCAATCCGGTTGGGCGATGCGGGCATCGTCTGAGGGTTGCGAGGCATGGCCGACCGCTTACGCGACCGGTGCCTCGGCGGGACGTTTCAATACGGCGTGCTGCAGCGTGGCGCGCAGGTCGGCATCGGGCACGCTGGTGATCAGCGCCTCGCCGAGCTTCCTGAGCAGGATGAACTTGATCTGGCCGGCCTCGGCCTTCTTGTCGACCTTCATCAGCTCGATATAACGGTCCACGCCCAGGTCGGGCGCCACCACCGGCAGCATCGCGGCCGCCACCAGCCGCTCGATGCGCGAGCGCGTCTCGATGTCGATGAAGCCCAGCCGCAGCGACAGGTCCGCGGCCATCACCATGCCGCAGCCCACCGCCTCGCCGTGCAGCCACTCGCCGTAGCCCATGCCGGCCTCGATCGCATGGCCGAAGGTATGGCCGAAATTGAGCGTGGCGCGGATGCCGCCCTCGCGCTCGTCGGCGGCCACCACCGCGGCCTTGATCTCGCAGGAGCGCTGCACCGCGAGCGCCATCATGTCGTCGTCGCAGGCGTTGAGCGCGCCGATATGCTGCTCGATCCAGGCGAAGTAGTCCGCGTCGGCGATCGCGCCATGCTTGATCACCTCGGCCAGGCCCGCGGCCAGTTCGCGCGGCGGCAGCGTCTTGAGCGTGCCGATATCGGCGATCACCGCCTGCGGCTGGTGGAAGGCGCCGATCATGTTCTTGCCGAGCGGATGGTTGATGCCGGTCTTGCCGCCCACCGACGAATCGACCTGGGCCAGCAGCGTGGTGGGCATCTGCACGAAGGGCACGCCGCGCATATAGCAGGCTGCGGCAAACCCGGTCATGTCACCGACCACGCCGCCGCCGAGCGCGATCAGCGTGGTCTTGCGGTCCGCGCCCGCGCCGAGCAGCGCATCGAAGATCAGGTTCAGCGTCTGCCAGTGCTTGAAGGACTCGCCGTCGGGCAGCGTCACCGTGCGCACGATCTTGCCGAGGCTGGTCAGCGTGGCCTCGACCCGCGCCGCGTACAGCGGGCCCACGGTCTCGTTGGTGACAATGACGGCGTGGCGGCCGCGGATATGCGGGGCCAGCAGGTCGGCGCGGTCGAGCAGGCCGGCGCCGATATGGATGGGATAGCTGCGCTCTCCCAGGTCGACTTCAAGCGTGATCATCGGTCTTGGTATCTTGCGCCGGCTCGATGTCGGCATCGTGGTGGGGATCGCTGGCGGCGTCGCCGCGGACATCGCTCCGGGCATCGCCGTGGACATCGTTGCCGCCGGCCGCGGCGATCCAGCCGGACATCTCGAGTTGCATCAGCACCATATTAGCAAGCTGGGCTACCGAGGGCTTGCCGGTCTCGATGACGAAATCGGCAACCTCGCGATAGAGCGGGTCGCGCTCGGCGTACAGCGCCTCGAGACGCCCCTTCGGATCCTGCGTCTGCAGCAGCGGACGGTTGCGGTCGTGGCGCGTGCGCAGCCACAGGTCGTGCGGGCTGGCGCGCAGATAGACCACCGTGCCGCGCGCCTTCAGCCGGCTGCGGTTTTCGGGCCGCAGCACCGCGCCGCCGCCGGTCGCCAGCACGATGCGCTCGCGCTGCGTCAGCTCGTCGATCATCTGCGCCTCGCGGTCGCGAAAGCCGCTCTCGCCTTCGTGATCGAAGATCACCGGGATGCGCACGCCGCAGCGCGCCTCGATCTCATGGTCGGAATCGACGAAGGCATAGCCGAGGCGGCGGGCCACGGTGCGGCCGACAGTAGTCTTGCCGGCGCCCATCAGGCCGACGAAAAAAAGGTTCGGACGGGAAGCGGTCACGGATTCGCGGCGAGCCGATCGGCGCTCTGCAGGCGGCTCGCGGGTTGGAAACGGCATCATCTTCTTATGTCGGGGCCGGCGGGGCAAGACCCGTGCACGCGCGTGGCAGGCTCCGACGGCAAATCCCCCGGCGAAAATCGGCCGATCCTGCCGCATGCCGGCGCCGCCGCTGCATTTGCGGGCCTCAGTCTACTGCATCCCGCCGAGCGGGGCGTGCGAATGGGCCCGTGCCGGCGCGATGGCATCGTGCAGGATGCGCGGGGTCAGGAAGACCAGCAACTCGGTACGGTCGTGCCAGACCGAGCGGCTGCCGAACAGCCGGCCGAGCAGCGGGATATCGCCCAGCAGCGGCACCCTGGCGGCATCGCCGCGCTCGGCGCGCGTATAGATGCCGCCGATCACCGCGGTGCCGCCGTTCTCGAGCAGCACCTGGGTCTGCACGTGCTTGGTGTCGATGGCGAAGCCCTGCGTGGTCTGCACGCCGACGCTGTCCTTGCTGACGTCGACGTCGAGCAGCACCTGGCCCTCGGGCGTGATCTGCGGCGTCACCTCCAGCTTCAGATTGGCCTTGCGAAACTGCACCGACGTCGCGCCGCTGGAGGTGGCCGCCTGATAGGGCAGCTCGGTGCCCTGCTCGATCAGCGCCTTGATGTTGTTGGTGGTGACCACGCGCGGGCTCGAGACGATCTTGCCCTTGCCGTCGGCCTCCAGCGCGGACAGCTCCAGCGCGACGAAGCCGCTCGCCGCGCTGTTGAACAGGCTGACCGCCAGATGGCCCGGATCGGCGCCACGCAGCGCACCGGCCGGCAGGCTCAGCAAGGGGCCGGGCTCGCCGGCCGCGCCCGGCAGCACGTCGGGCAGAGTATCGGCGACGCGGCCGCGGCCGTATTGCGCGGCAAAGCCCAGCTTGACGCCCAGATTGCGGCTGAACTTGTCGTCGGCCTCGACGATGCGGGCCTCGATGATGACCTGCCGCACCGGCACGTCGATGCGGGACAGAAAGGCGGCGATCTGCTGCAGCCGCTCGGGCAGGTCGGAGACGAACAGCTGGTTGGTACGGGCATCCGCCGTCAGGCTGCCGCGGCGGGACAGCAGGCGCCCCGCCGATGCGCCGCTCGATGTGCCGATCGATGTGCCAGCCGATGTGCCCGCGGGCGCGCCGTGCCCGTACGAGCCGCCATAGGGGCCGTGACCCGCCACGGGCGCGCCGGGTCCGCTACCGAGCAGCAGCCGGCGGACATCGTCGGCACGCTGATAGTTCAGCTGGAACACCTGGCTGCCGACCGGCTCCAGATCCGCCAGTTGCTGCCGCGCCTCGAGCTCCTGCCTGTCCCGGGCGGCCAGCTCCGCGCGCGGCGCGACCCACAGCACATTGCCTTCGCGCCGCGACGCCAGCCCCTTGGCATCGAGCACGATCCGCAGCGCCTGCTCCCACGGCACGTCCTTGAGCCGCAGTGTCAGATTGCCCTGCACGCTGTCGCTGGCAACCACGTTCAGGTCGGTGAAATCGGCGAAGACCTGCAGCAGGGCGCGAATATCGACGCGCTGGAAATTGAGGGACAGGCGGTCGCGCATCGGCGACGCCGCGGCCCCGGGCGCCGACGCGAGGACCGCGGGCGTGGTGGGCGCATGCGTGGTGGGCGCATGCGTGGTGGGCGTGGTGGGCGCGGTTGGCGTGGTTGGCGTGGTTGGCGTGGTTGGCGTGGTTGGCGTGGTTGGCGTGGTTGGCGTGGTTGGCGTGGTTGGCGTGGTTGGCGTGGGCGTGGGCGTGGGCGTGGACGTGGGCGTGGACGTGGACGTGGACGCCGGCGTCGGCGTGGAGGTGGGCGCAGCCGTGGCGCGCCCGGGCGCGGGCGCGCCGAGCACGCGCAGCGGAACGGCGAGCGGAACAGCGAGGGCGAGCGCGAACGCCAGCGTCCACGACGCGCGGCGCCGCTGGATGCGCCCCGTCATGCCGGCGCATCCAGCGCCAGGCGGGCCGTCGTCTCGATCCATCGATCCTCTCCGTTCCAGACGCGCTCGCGCAGTACGATTTCGTCCCGGCCGATGCGCACCACGACGCCATCGCGGCGGCCCAGACGCTGGCCGACCTGCAGCGCCGCCACCATGCCATCGGCACCATCCACGCGCACCACACCGTAGGCGCGGCCCGCGCTGTGCAGGCTGCCGACCATGCGAATCTGCTCCAGGGCATACGCCTCGAGCGGCTCCCGCAGCCGCGCCGCGAGCGCATCGTCCGGCGGCGCGAACACCGGTGCGACCAGCCGGGCGTAGGCAAAGGGGTCGGCTGCCGGCGGGTCGGTGTCGCCGGCACGGCGGCCGTCGAGCAACGGCAGGCGAAGCGCAAGATCCAGCGGTGCGGGCGTCCATGCCGTCGGCGGCGAAGGCTGGCTTCCGGCTTTGCCGCGCGAGGAACGCGCCGCCCGCTGCTGCGCGGCGCGTTCTCCAGCGTCCAGCGCGCGGTAGGCCAGCGCGACGGCCTCCATCGTCAGCGCGCCGTCGTCCTTGCCGTCCTTGCCGTCCTTGCCGTCCTTGCCGTCCTTGCCGCCCCTGCCGTCTTTGCCCCTCCCTGCTCTCCCTGCCTTCCCTTGCCGGCGGCCAACTGCATGGACTGCAGCGTCACCAGCCGCGGCAACGCCGCGATGTCGGCCAGCCAGGCCGCGATCTCTCGATAGTCCCCGTCGACGCGCAGCCGCAGCGGAATTCGGCCAAATTCGTTGCCTACCTCCGCCGCCTGCGGCTGGAACAGCGCGATCCGCAGCTCGCGCGCGGTCGCGAGCGCGCTGAGCGCGACCAGCAGATCGTCGATGCCGCCATGGTCGGGCAGATGGCGCTCCCGCATCGCCAGCGCCTGCGTCAGTTCGGCCAGGCGCCGCCGCATCGGCTCGACGCTGGCCGCGTCGGCCGCCTGCCGTCCGGCGGACTCGCGCAGCGCCGCCTGCTCGGCCTGCCGGCTGTTCAACAGGTCCAGCTTGTCGCGCCAATGCCATTGCCAGCCGGCCACCAGCACCGCGCAGGCGACGAGAATGGGCCACAGCGGAGGCCAGACGGCAAACCCGCGCGGCGCTCCCGGATCGCGTTCGGCCCATTGGCCGAGCCACGACGCCGAGGCGGCCGGGATCTCGTCTTCGTCATCCGGCGCCATGTGGGCTCCCGTCCGGCGGTGGCGATGTTGGGGTTGGTGCTCCGCCCGTGCGCCCAGTGCCGCCCGCGCGCCCCATGCCCGCCGTGCCAACCGCGCGCCCCGCGCCCGCCGTGCTTGCCATGCTTGCCGTGCTTTCCATGCTTTCCGTGCTTTCTGTGCTTGCTGTGCTTGCTCGGCTTGCCGTGCTTGCCGTAGCCGCCGTGGCCGCCGCGCCCGCCGTGTCGACAGGCCGGTAGACCAGCCGCACCGAGAACGCGAATGCCGCCGCGGGATCGCCGCCCGTGCCCACCCCCCGTAGATGTCGAGCGCGACTCGATCAGTTCGGCACGCGCGAGCCACGGCAACGGCTCGAACGCGCGCACCAAGGCCGCCACGCGCTCGTGATGGCGCGCCGCGCCCTCGATCGTCACCGTGTCGCCCTGCCGGCTGACGCTGCGCAGATGGACGCCGCGCGGCACGTGGCGGGACAGGGCATCCAGCAATTGCGCGGGCCGGACTCGGTCGTGCAGCAGCGCATCCAGCACGCTGCCGCGCCGGCTGACCGCGGCAATCTCCTGCCGCAGCCGTGCCGCCTCGCGCGCCGGCACTTCCCACTGGCGCGCCCGCTCCGCCAGTGCGCGGTTCTCCCCCCTCGACGGCCGCGATCCGGCGATCGAGCACATAGCCACCGACCAGCACGGCGGCCCCCCGCCACGCCCGCGGCGGTGCGCCACCCCGGCCGAAGCGAGCCGGCCAGCCGCGCCAGAGGTCGAGCCAGACGTCGTGCCAGACGTCGCCCGAGATGCCGCACAAGATGCCGCGCAGGACGCCGCGCAAGTTGCGGCGCCAGATGCCGAATCCAGCGCGGCGCCAGACGCCGTGCCAGATCCGCCGCGCGATGCCATCCCCCCACGCCAGATTCCCCGCCCCCCGCACGATGCCCCTCCCGTCGTCGATCCGGCACGGCGTTGAACTCGGCGGCGCGATCGCGGCTCTAACCGGCGCTTCCACTGCTGACCGCCTGTCCGACATCCCGCCGCCCTGCCTGCCCGTTTGCCTGCCCCCCGCTCTCGCCCATCACGCCGATCCGCGCCACGATCGACGACGCGCGCCTGCCGCACGCGTGCTGCCCATATGCCCCATGCGTGCTGCCTGCATGGCCCCGCGCCTGCCGCACGCGTGTCACACACATGCCGCACACATGCCACACACAGGCGCCACACACGCGCCACACATGGCGCACGCATGCTGCTCGCATGCCGCGCGCCCGCCGGCATGGCGCGCCGATGGACCGATTCTCGGCAGCCCGACACGGCACCGGCAATGCGACGCCATGCCCATCGGGCCGGTTTTCGCAAGTCACGGCGCGATTGCGCTTGGGCCGCGGGCGCCCATACTGATATGAGCGGCGACGATGAGCGGCGACGGTTTTTCGGCCTTACATCTTGTAACAGCATGGATGCGCCCGCCACGGCACTACCCGCCCGGGAGCCGCGAACGCGAGCGATATAATCCGGGCACCTCCAACTAGGTATTACCCAATGGCTACTGCACAACAGAAGCCGGCTAAACCGGCTCGCCGCCCGCTGTGGATACGCGCCAGCTACTGGGCGCTGGGCCTGATGGCCGCGGGTGTCGTCACGGTGGCCCTGCTGCTCGGCTACGCGCTTCTGGTGGCGGCGCCGAATCTGCCGTCGCTCGATACGCTGACCGACTACCGTCCGAAGATTCCGCTGCGCATCTACACCGCCGACAACGTGCTGATCGGCGAATTCGGCGAGGAGCGGCGCAACTTCGTGCCGATCGCCGAGATCCCCGACGTGATGAAGAAAGCCGTGCTGGCGATCGAGGACGACCGCTTCTACGAGCATGGCGGCGTCGACTTCATCGGCGTGCTGCGCGCGGGCCTGGCCAATCTGCGCGGCGGCCTGTCGCAGGGCGCGTCGACGATCACGATGCAGGTGGCGCGCAACTTCTTCCTGTCCAGCGAGAAGACCTACACCCGCAAGATCTACGAGATGATGCTGGCGTACAAGATCGAGGCGAATCTGAGCAAGGATCAGATCCTCGAGCTGTACATGAACCAGATCTATCTGGGCCAGCGCGCCTACGGCTTCTCCAGCGCCGCGCGCGTCTACTTCGGCAAGTCCATCAAGGACGTGACCGTCGCCGAGGCCGCGATGCTGGCCGGCCTGCCGAAGGCGCCGTCGGCCTACAACCCGGTGGTCAACCGCAAGCGCGCCAAGGTGCGGCAGGAATACATCCTGCAGCGCATGCGCGACTTGGGCTATATCACGCCGCAGCAGTACGACGAGGCGGTGCACGAAGAGCTGAAGGTCCGCAACGAGGGCAACGAGTTCTCGACCCACGCCGAATACGTGGCCGAGATCGTGCGCCAGCTGATGTACGCCCAATACCGCGAGGAGACCTACACGCGCGGCCTGACGGTGTACACCACGCTGACCAAGGCCGACCAGGACGCGGCCTACGAGGCGGTGCGCGCCGGCATCATGAACTACGAGCGCAAGCACGGCTATCGCGGGCCCGAGGCCTTCATCGACCTGCCGTCGGACCCGGCCGAGCGCGAGCAGGCCATCGACGACGCGCTGGTCGAGCATCCGGCCAGCGACGACATGCGCTCGGCGGTGGTCACCGCGGCATCGAGCAAGCAGGTGCGCGCGGTGCTGCTGTCCGGCGAGGAAGTGGTGATCGAAGGCCAGGCGCTGCGCTATATCGCGCCGTCGCTGGCGGCCAATGCGCAGCCCAAGGTCAAGATCCGTCCCGGCGCGATCATCCGCGTGGTGCAGAACGACAAGGGCGCGTGGTCCGTGGCGCAGCTGCCCGAGGTGGCCGCGGCGTTCATCTCGCTGAACCCCGAGGACGGCGAGATCCGCGCGATGGTCGGCGGCTTCGACTTCAACCGCAACAAGTTCAACCACGTCACGCAGGCGTGGCGCCAGCCGGGTTCGAGCTTCAAGCCCTTCATCTATACGGCCGCGCTGGAAAAGGGCTTTTCGCCGGCGACCGTGATCAACGACGCGCCGCTGACGATCGGCCCCGATACCGGCGGCCAGGTGTGGGAGCCGAAGAACTACGACGGCCGCTTCGAAGGTCCGATGACGATGCGCCGCGCGCTGGCCAAGTCGAAGAACCTGGTGTCGGTGCGGATCCTGCGCGCGATCGGTACGCAGTACGCGCAGGAGTACATCACGCGCTTCGGCTTCGATGCCGACAAGCATGCGGCCTACCTGCCGATGGCGCTGGGCTCGGGCAGCGTGACGCCGCTGCAGATGGCGGGCGCCTATTCGGTGTTCGCCAACGGCGGCTATCGCATCAACCCGTACCTGATCCAGCGGGTGGTCGACGCGCGCGGCAACGTGCTGTCGGAGACCAAGCCGCAGCGCGCCGGCGAGGACGCGGTACGGGTGCTCGATGCGCGCACCGCCTTCATCGCCGACAGCATGCTGCGCGACGTGGTGCGCACCGGTACGGCCTACACGGCCAAGCAGCGGCTGGGTCGCAACGACCTGGCGGGCAAGACCGGTACCACCAACGATGCGGTCGATGCCTGGTTCGCCGGCTATACGCCGAAGCTGGTGGCGGTGGCCTGGATGGGCTACGACCAGCCCAAGAGCCTGGGCGTGCGCGAGACCGGCGGCGGCCTGTCGCTGCCGATCTGGATCAGCTACATGTCGAAGATGCTCAAGGGCGTGCCCGAGAGCCCGGATCGCCAGCCGCCGGAGGGCGTGGTGATGGTGGCCGGCGACTGGACCCTGGAAGAGAACGCCGGCGGCGCCGGTGTGGCCTCGGTCGGCTTGGGCGATCCGTGGCCGGGCAAGGCGCCCGATCCCGGCGCGCCATCGCCGGCCGATCTGGAGCAGGAGAAGCGCCGCATCCTGGAGATGTTCGGCGGCGGCTGATGCGGCCGACCGATGGCACAACGCGATCGCACAACGCCCTCGCAAAAGCGCGATCGCACAACGAAAAGGCCAGTGATGGGCTGGCCTTTTTGCTTGCCACGGGGGCAGGTATGCGGGTATGCGGTTATGCGGTTGTGCCGATGCGCCGCTATGCCGAAAATCAGCCCAGCGTCAGCGTGGTCCCCGCCTGCTGGCTCAGGTAGCGCGACAGCGCCTGGTACAGCTCGGTGCCCTCGCGCGTGTCGACCCAGCGCTCGCCGTCGCGGCGGAAATGGAAGCCCCCGGCGCGCGCCGCGACCCACAGCTCCTGCATCGGCGCCTGGCTGTTGATGATGATCTTCGAGCCGTCCTCGAACTCGAGCTCCATCACATTGCCGCTGCGGTTGATTTCGATATCGGCGTCGGCCGCATCGGCGGCCTGCTCGATCGCGCTTTCCAGCCGATCCAGCTCGCCGGTCGCCAGCGCCAGGAACTCGCTTTCGCTCAAAAGGGACATGCTACACTCCAAGACCGCCAGCCGCGGCCGGTCCCTGCCGGGACCCGTTCCGGGCTGATGCATTGTTCTGCGGGCCGATCCGGGCGCCGACCCGAGTGCCCGCGGGCACCGTTGCCCGGCCCCGGCTGCTCCGGTCCGCCTCCCGTTCGACCCCTGTTTCCAAGGACGACCCGATGTTGCGTCGTGTTGCGATTGTAGCGGCGTTTGCCGCCGGCCTAGCGATGCCCCTGCTCGGCGGATGCGGCATTCGCGGCCCGCTGGTGATGCCGCAACGCCCGCCCGCGCCGGTGCAGCCCAGCGTCCCCGATCCCGGCCTGTCGCAGCCGGACGCCGCGCCGATGCCCGCGCGCACGCCGCCGGCCCGCACGCCTTCGTCGTTCGCGCCTGCGTCCGCTCCTGCGGCCCCTGCCGCCCCTGCCGCTCGATAACATGACCGCATTTTTCCATCGCCGCGACGGCGCCCTCGCCGTCGAACAGGTGCCGCTCGCCCGTATCGCGGAGCAGTTCGGCACGCCGACCTACGTCTATTCGCGCGCGGCGCTGACCGCCGCCTACCAGGCCTACGCCGCCGCCTGCGCCGGCCATCGCGCCCGCGTGCAATACGCGATGAAGGCCAATTCGAATCTGGCCGTGCTGCAGGTGTTCGCGCAGCTCGGCGCGGGCTTCGACATCGTCTCCGGCGGCGAACTGCAGCGCGTGCTGGCGGTGGGTGCCGATCCGCGCAAGGTCGTGTTCTCCGGCGTCGGCAAGTCCGAGGCCGAAATGGAACTGGCGCTGGCGCACGACGTGCTGTGCTTCAACGTCGAATCGATTCCGGAGCTGGACCGCCTGAACGCGGTCGCCGGCCGCGTCGGCAAGCGCGCGCGCGTGTCGCTGCGGATCAATCCGGACGTCGACGCCCGCACCCATCCGTATATCTCCACCGGACTCAAGGGCAACAAGTTCGGCATCGCCTTCGACGACGTGCTGCCGACCTACCGCGCGGCCGCCGCGCTGCCGCACCTGGAGATCAGCGGCATCGATTGCCATATCGGCTCGCAGATCACCGAGGTCTCGCCCTATCTGGAGGCGCTGGACAAGGTGCTCGACGTGGTCGAGGCACTTGAGCGCGAAGGCATCGTGCTGTCGCATATCGATGTCGGCGGCGGGCTGGGCATCACCTATGACGACGAGACGCCGCCCGATATCACCGGCTTCGCGCGCACGCTGCTCGAACGCGTGGCGCAGCGCGGCCATGGCCATCGCGAGGTCCTGTTCGAGCCGGGACGCTCGCTGGTCGGCAATGCCGGCGTGCTGCTGACGCGCGTCGAATTCCTCAAGCCCGGCGAGGCCAAGAACTTCTGCATCGTCGATGCGGCGATGAACGACCTGGCGCGCCCGGCAATGTACGAGGCCTTCCACCGCATCGAGCCGGTGGTGCCGCATGCGGGCGAAGCCGTGACCTATGACGTGGTCGGCCCGGTGTGCGAGTCGGGCGACTGGCTGGGCCGCGATCGCGCGCTGGCGGTGGCGCCGGGCGATCTGCTGGCCGTGATGTCGGCCGGCGCCTATGGCTTCGTGATGAGCTCGAACTACAACACCCGTGCGCGTGCGGCCGAGGTGATGGTCGACGGCGAGGCGGTGCATCTGGTGCGCGCCCGCGAGCGTGTCGAGGATCTGTTCCGCGACGAGAAGCTGCTGCCGCGCTAAGGCGCCGAAGGCTGCCGCGCGACGACTGCCGCGACGACTGCCGCGGCTACTGCGGCGAGGACTCCCTCGGCGCAGCAGCAGCAGCAGCAGTGCCAGCCGCGCGGGCCGTCCCGCGCCACCACCACCACAGCCGCGCGCCGAGCAGCGCCGCCACCACGGCGGCGTAGATCGACACCTCGCCGAAATCGTTCTTGCCGGCCTTGTGCCACCAGTAGTGCAGGATCGCCAGCACCGCGATCGCGTAGATGCTGCGGTGCAGGGCCTGCCAGCGCCGGCCGCCCAGCCGCCGCACCATCGCATGCGTCGAGGTCGCGGCCAGCGGCACCATCAGCACGAACGCCGCAAACCCCATCGTGATGAACGGGCGCTTGAACACGTCCTTGGCCATATAGGCCGGATCGAAGCCGCGGTCCACGCCGAGCCACAGCATGAAGTGCAGCGTGCCGTAGAAGAAGGCAAACAGGCCGAGCAACCGCCGGATCCGCAGCAGCCAGTTCCACCCGCTCAGGCGCCGCAGCGGCGTCACCGCCAGCGTCGCGCACAGCATCACCAGCGTCCACGTGCCGGTGGAGCGCGTGACGAACTCCAGCGGATTGGCGCCGTACTGGCCGGTCGCGCCCATATACACGAGCCGTGCGAACGGCAGCAGTGCCAGAACCCAGATCAGCGCCTTCAGCGCGCGCAGCCGCGCCGGCGGCAAGGTGCCGGGCGTGGCGGCGGAACGGCGGGCGCCTGTCGGCGACGCTGCCTGCGCGGCGGTATGGCTCGCGCCCGGGGGCGCGGCAGGCGTCGTGTCGGTGGAAGGCATGCGGCGGCGTAGGCGAACGTTGGCGGATGTGGGGCAGACGCGGGCTGGCGTCCTAGAAGAACTTGCGCAGATCCATGCCCTGGTACAGCGAGGCGACCTGCTGCGCATAGCCGTTGAACGGCAGCGTCTTGCGCTTGGGCGCGAACAGCGCCGCGAAGCCGCCGCCCTTGTCGTCGCCGATGCGGCGCTCGGTGGCCTGGCTCCAGCGCGGATGATCGACTTCCGGATTGACGTTCGAATAGAAGCCGTACTCCTGCGGCGCGGCCAGGTTCCAGCTGGTGGCGGGCTGCTTGTCGACGAAGCGGATCGCGACGATCGACTTCGCGCTCTTGAAGCCGTACTTCCACGGCACCACGAGGCGCACCGGCGCGCCGTTCTGGTTCGGCAGCACCTCGCCGTACAGGCCGAAGGTCAGCAGCGTCAGCGGATGCATGGCCTCGTCCAGGCGCAGGCCCTCGCGATACGGCCAGTCGAGCACCGGGCTGCCGAGTCCCGGCATCTGCTTCTTGTCTGCCAGCGTCACGAACTCGACGTACTTGGCGCTGCCCAAGGGCTCGGCGCGCCGGATCAGTTCGGCCAGCGGAAAGCCGACCCACGGGATCACCATCGACCAGCCCTCGACGCAGCGCAGCCGGTAGACGCGCTCCTCCATCGCGGCCATGCGCATCAGGCCGTCGATGTCATACGTTTTGGGTTGCCGCACCAGCCCTTCGACCTTGACCTGCCACGGACGCGGCCGCAGCGTGCCCGCATTGCGCGCGGGGTCGGACTTGTCGGTGCCGAACTCGTAGAAATTGTTGTAGGTGGTGACGTCCTCGTAGGGCGTGCGCTTGTCGGTCACCACATAGGCGGGGTTGGGCGTGGCGGGCAGCTTCTGCCCGCGGCCCGGCTGCTGCGCCAGCGCCTGGCGCGCGGCCCACGGTGCCAGCGTGCTGCCGGCCGCGCCGGCGGCGACCATCGCCAGCCAGCGGCGGCGCGCGGCGAAGGCCTCGGGCGGCGTGATCTCGCTGGACGGAATGTCGTCGCCGCGCAGCCATTTCGGAGAGGGAATCCACATCGTCGTTCCTTGCTTGGCGGAGCGCCGGCGCGCCGGACGGTCCCACGGATCGCGCCGGGCCGGCACAGTTTGGACCGGCCGGCCGGCTATTGGTGCGTCGGGCCGCGGCGCCCTTCGCCGACGGCTGATGGCACCGCCTTGCGTCACCGCGTTACGGCACCGCCTTACGTCAGCGCGTTACGTCGCCGCGTTACGTCGCCTCACGGCGTGGCGATATGCCAGACGTTCATCACCTTGTCGCCGGTGCGGTCGCCTGGCTTGGTGTCCTTGGCGAAACGGTACAGCGGCTTGCCGCGATAGGCCCACTGGCGGCTGCCGTCGTCGCGCGTGATGATCGTGTACTGGCCGGTGGCCGAGGTGCCGGGCTGGGCCAGCAGCGGCGGCCAGTTGACCGCGCATTGTCCGTTGCAGACGCTCTTGCCGCTGCCTGCGGTATCGCGGTCGAAGGTGTACAGCGTCAGTCCTTGCGGATCGGTCAGCACGCCGTTGCTGACCTTGACGGTCGGCGGCATGTTGCCGGTGGTGCTGGCCGAGCTGCTGGCGCTGGCACTGCTGCTGCCCGAGCCCATGCCCATGCCGGAACAGGCGGTCAGCAGGATGGCGGCGCTGATGGCGGCGGTAACGGCGGCGACGGGAAGGCCAGGACGACCGGAAGCGGTAAGGCGCGAGAGGGCCATGATGTCTGTCTCCAGGAAAGGTCGGCGCCGCCCACCGGCGCCGTGTTTCCCAGTAAACACCCTCAGGCGCCGCTTTATTCCCTTTCCAATAAAAAACCTGCCCGAAAGGGCAGGTTTCCTCGCTTCCACGCCGCAAAAGCGCGCTTCAGATCACAAAGATCACAATTCGCCGTAACTGTGCAGCCCCGACAGGAACATGTTCACGCCCAGGAAGGCGAAGGTGGTGATCAACAGCCCGATCAGCGCCCACCAGGCCGCCATCGCGCCGCGCAGTCCCTTGATCAGCCGCATGTGCAGCCAGGCGGCGTAGTTCAGCCAGACGATCAGCGCCCAGGTTTCCTTCGGGTCCCAGCTCCAGTAGCCGCCCCAGGCCTCGGCCGCCCAAAGCGCGCCGAGGATGGTGGCGATGGTGAAGAAGGCGAAGCCGACCGCGATCGCCTTGTACATGACGTCGTCGAGCAGCTCCAGCGCGGGCAGGCGCTCGGCCAGGATGCCGCGTTGCTTCAGCAGGTAGGCCACCGCGACCATGGCGGCCAGCGCGAAGGTGCCGTAGCCAATGAAATTGGCGGGCACATGGATCTTCATCCACCAGCTCTGCAGCGCCGGCACCAGCGGCTGGATCTCGTGCGCGTCGCGGCTGACCGTGTACCACAGCAGGAAGCCGACGGCCGCCGACACCACCAGCATCACGAACGGGCCCAGCGCGCCGGTGCGGTAGCGGCCCTCGTAGTACAGGTGGAACAGCGTGGTGATCAGCACGAACAGCACGAACACTTCGTACAGGTTCGACACCGGGATATGGCCGATATCGGGGCCGATCAGGTAGGACTCGTACCAGCGCACCAGCATGCCGGTAAAGCCCAGCACCACCGCCGCCCAGGCCAGCTTGTGGCCGATGCCGTAGCCGGTCTGCGAGCGCGCCAGCAGGCCGCCCCAGTAGAACAGCGTCGACAGAAACACCAGCGCGCACATCCACAGGATGGCCGACTGGCTCGACAGCAGGTACTTGAGCAGGAAGGCTTGCTCGGCGCGGGCCAGTTCGCCGTGGTAGAGCTGCACCGCGAGCAGCGCCAGCACCGCCAGCCCCGCCATCAGCGCGCGCACCGGCTTCCAGTGCCAGCCCAGCAGCGCGAAGGTCGGCACCGCGCCGATCAGCACCGCCTTGTCGTAGCCGTCCATCCACTGGCCGTAGCGCGACAGGCCGACGCCGGCGCCGACCACCAGCAGCAGCGCGTAGAGCCAGTCCAGCCACGACAGCCGGCGCAGGAACGAGGGCTCCAGATACGAGGTGTCCGCTGCCGACGGGGCGTGGCCCTGGTTCGCCGTGGGGTTGGCGGGGGCGTGCAGCTTGGAAGAATTGGAAGACATGACGAAATCCCTACCGTGTCGCCGGCGCCGTGGGCGGCGCGTCCTGCGCTGCCGCCGCGGCACGCTGCACGTCCTCGCGCAGCGCGGCGAATTCCTTCTCGAAGTCCAGGGTGCGCCGCTGGGTCGACATTGCCATCAGCACGTGGCTGCCGGCGACGCGTGGGGCGCCATCATTCGGCGCGGAATCCGGAGCGGAATCCGGAGCCGCATTCGGCTGCGCGTCCTTCACCCAGACCCACACGCGGCGCTCGCGGATATAGAGCATCGCGAACACGCCCAGCACCAGCAGCAGGCAGCCAAGATACACGATGTTCTTGCCAGGCGCACGGGTCATCTGGAACACGCTGGCCTTGACCTCCTGGAAGTCGTCCAGCTGCAGGAATACCGGCGCGACGTAGAAGAAACTGTCCGACAGCGCGTTGATCGCCTGCTGCAGGAAGGCGCCGCTCTGCGCGCTGTTGGCGACCACCGGCAGGTCGGCGCGTTCGCGCGCGAGCTGCCACAGCTCCCACATCGAGCCGTTCAGGATCTTGAGCAGCACGTCGGCCGCCTTCTGCTGCTCGGCCTGCGGCACCGAGCGCTCGAGGAAGGCCGCGATCGCGGCGAAGCCGCCCGGCGGCGCATCGGCATCGTGCCGCGCCGCGCCGGCGAACAGGTCCAGCGCACGGCGCGCGCTCTCGGCCAACTGCGCCCGCACCTCGCCCTTGTCGTCGCCCGGCATCGAGGCCAGCGCGAAACGGCGCGCGGCCTCGCCGCGCAGCGCGCTGTCCTGCAGCGCCGCGCGCAGCCGCATCCAGTCGGCCACGCTGCCCTGCTCGTCGGCCGGAATGCGCAGATAGCGGAACGGCTCGTTCGGCGCATCGCGCGTGCCGGCGAGGAACACCGACTGGCCGTCGAGCTGGACCGGCACCATGTAGTTGTGGAATTCGCGCGCCTGGCCGTTGCGGTCACGCAGCTTGTACTGCACCGACGGGCCGACATTGCGCAGCTGCTTCTCGCGCTCGGGATTGGCGGCCGCGCCCAGGCGCGCCTCGATGCGTTCGTTCAGCGGGCGCGTCGCCACGCCACGCGCATCGGCCTTGCCCGAGGCATCGGTGACGTTCTCGATGTTCATCAGCCGGAAGTCGCTGAACTCGACCGCCAGCCCCTGCGCATCCACCGCGCTGCCGGTGCCCTTCAGCGGCGCGCTGTTGCCGACCGTGCCCGCGAACGCGAAGGACTTCGCCGAGCTGCCCTGCATCGGATAGCCGACGAACTTGAGCCGCGAGCCGCCGTCCTCGAAGCTGGACTGGTAGATTGCGATGCCGTCGACGATCAGCGGCTCGTTGACCTTGATGGTGGCGGCGGTCTGCTCGCCGGTGGCGCGGTCCGTGACGACCACGTCGGAGGCGAACAGCTTGGGCATGCCGGTCGAGTAATGCTCGATGATGAATTTCTTCAGGGTCAGCGTGAACGGCAGGTCCTGCACCAGCGCGCCGTCGGCGACGTTCAGGATCGCGGTCGACACGGTGGCGCCCTCGGGCACGAAGGCGTTGCCGCGAAAGCCCGGGTTGCTGCTGGAGAGCCGATGCTGCGGCGGAATCTCGTTGATCACCGCGTTGCCGCGGATCGGCGTCTTGCCGCCGAACCACATCTGCGCGCGGATCAGCATGTCGCCATCGAGCAGGCCGCCGATGCAGATCACCACGATCGCCGCGTGCGCGAGGATATAGCCGAGCTTGTTGGCCGCGCCGGCCTTGGCCGCCAGCAGCGTGGCGCCGTCGTGCTCGACCTGGCGCACGCGATAGCCACGGTTGGCCAGCAGCGCGCCCAGGCGCTGCACCGCGCCGGCGCGCGGCGGCCCGGCATCGAACTCGACGCGGTGATGGAAGGCGCGCAAGCTGCGCTCGCGCACATGGTCCTTCCACGAGCGCATGTCGGCCACCATCTTCGGCGCATTGCGGACCAGGCACAGCGAGGTGGAGACCACCAGGAAGGCCAGGATCAGCAGGAACCACCACGAGCCGTAGACCTTCTGCAGCGACAGCGCGTGGAACAGCTCGGCCCAGAACGGCCCGAACTGGTTCACGTAGTTGGCGTACGGCTCGTTCTGCTTGAGCACGGTGCCGATCACGCTGGCGATCGAGATCACCGACAGCAGCGCGATCGCAAAGCGCATCGACGAGACCAGCTCGACGGTGTCGCGCAGCAGGCGGTGGGGGGTCTTCAGGCGCAGGCCCGAAGTGGAAGCGGTCGGCATGGCAGGAAAGGCAGGAGGCGCTGGGCGCAAAGACAAAGAGGGGAGGCGCGCTGACGCGGGCCACCCTCTTCGATTATCGCCGGTCCGGTTGGTTGCGCCCCCGCGCCGCGCCGGCGAGGGCCGGCCGGCCCGGGGCTACCGGTGAGCTTAGCGCAGGCCGGCGACGTAGTCCGCCACCGCCTTGATCTCGGCATCGGACATCCGCGCCGCGACCTCGGTCATCACCGCGTTGTTCTTGCGGCCGCCCTGGCGGAAGGCCACCAGCTGGGCCTCGGTGTACTCGGAGAACTGGCCGCCGATGCGCGGATACTGCGCCGGGATGCCGGCGCCGGCCGGGCCGTGGCAGGCCGCGCAGGCGGGCACGCCCTTGTTGGCGATGCCGGCGCGGTAGATCTTCTGGCCCAGTTCGATCGTGTCCCTTGTTCTTCGCGCTGGCGGGCTTGAGCGTCTGGCGGGCCAGGTAGGCGCCGACGTCGCGCATTTCCTGGGCGGTCAGCTGCGAGGCGATCGGCGTCATGATCGGGTTGTTGCGCACCTTGGCCTTGAAGTCGGCCAGCTGCTTGTCGCTGTATTCGGGATGCTGCGCGGCCAGCTTCGGATTGACCGCGGCGCCGCTGTTACCGTTGGCGCCGTGGCAGCTCAGACAGGCGGGAACATTGCGATCCGGCGCGCCCTGCGTGTAGAGGGTCTCGCCCTTGGCCGGGTCCGCCTTGACGGCGGCTTGCTCGGCGGCCGAGGCCAGACCCGTGAAGGCCGTTGCCGGCAAGGCCAGTGCTACGACAGCCACAAGTTTCGCAATGCCATTCATTCGCACACCTTGTCTGAATTGTTTTGAATTCGCTATCGCGTGCCGGTCAGCCTCCGGCCTGCGGTGAGGACGCGCATTGGGGCGAAAAGACGGGACAGACCCGTTGGCAGACCACTGCCGGCCGGCAATATCAGGTCATGCCGGCCGCCAACAAGGCCAAAAGAACGTCGAACGCCACCCGGCCGGGAGGCCGTTAACCGCGGTATTGTACAATAAATCGCTTCTCGGATAGACGCTTGGCGCACTCCCGCGCGGGCCTCCCCGACCCTGCCTCTCCCTCATGTCTCTCCTACACCAGGCCCGCTTCTTCACCACCGTCAACCATCTGCGCGACCTGCCGGCCACCGCCGTGCCCGAGGTCGCGTTTGCCGGACGGTCCAATGCGGGCAAGTCGACCGCCATCAACGTGCTGTGCAACCAGAAGCGGCTGGCGTTCTCGTCGAAGACCCCTGGCCGCACGCAGCACATCAATTTCTTCGCGGTGGCGCCGGTCAAGGCACCCGATCCGCTGGCCTTCCTGGTCGACCTGCCGGGCTACGGCTACGCGCAGGTGTCCGGTTCGGCCAAGTACCACTGGCAATCGCTGCTGAGCGACTACGTGCAGGCCCGGCAGCAGCTGGCCGGGCTGGTGATCATGATGGATGCGCGCCGGCCCTTCACCGATCTCGATTGCCAGATGGTCGAGTGGTTCTTGCCCACCGGCAAGCCGATCCACGTGCTGCTGACCAAGGCCGACAAGCTGACCAGCAGCGAGAACGCGCTGGCGCTGCGCGAGACGCGCCGCGTGTTGGCCGACTATGCGGCCCAGCTGGAAAACCCGCCCTTGCTGACCGCGCAGCTGTTCTCGAGCCTGAAGCGCCGCGGCATCGAGGAGGCGCAGCGCCATATCGCCGGATGGCTGGGGCTGCCCGAAGCGCAGCCTGCCGCGGCGCCGGCGACCGACGATGCACCGGCGGCAGCTGCATCGCCGACGGACGATGCAGCGCCGGAGGCCGCCGGCGACGACGCGCCGGACAGCACGCCTCCCGGCAAGTCCGACGGCAAGCCGGGCGGCGACGGCACCTCGTCGTAAGCGAGCGCGCAAAAAAAACCCCGCTGCAAGCAACGGGGGGGAATATTCCCGCCGCGAGGCGGGTACCCGCTCAGGGAGGAGTAGCGGGGGGACCTCGCGCCACGCACGCGGCGCAACGCAAAGGGTCCGCGAGTATGATAGCGGGCACGCACAAAAGTTTAGTTTTTTATTGGACGCGGGACGCCGCCGCCCGGCAGGCCAAGCCCCTGCCACATCCGGTCCCTCCGCCGTGACGCTGCGATCGCCCAGGTATCGTGGGCCGCTGCGCTCCGCCGTCCCCCTGACTGACGATCCCACCATGTCGACCTTCCCCGAATTCCGCCCCCCGCCGCATGCGCCGCGACGACTTCTCGCGCCGGCTGATGCGCGAGCACCGGCTGTCGCCGGACAACCTGATCTACCCCGTGTTCGTGCTCGACGGACAGGGCCAGCGCCAGACCGTCGCGTCGATGCCCGGCGTCGAGCGCGTGTCGGTGGACCTGCTGCTGCCGGTGGCCGAGCAATGCGTGCAGCTGGGCATCCCGGTGATCGCGCTGTTCCCGGTCATCGATCCCTCGCTGAAGACGCCCGACGGCATCGAGGCGACCCGCGACGAGGGGCTGATCCCGCGCGCGGTGCGCGCGCTGAAGGACCGCTTCCCCGAGCTCGGCGTGCTGACCGATGTCGCGCTCGACCCGTACACCAGCCACGGGCAGGACGGCGTGCTCGATGCCGACGGCTATGTGCTGAACGAAGAGACCGTGGAGATCCTGGTGCGCCAGGCGCTGACCCAGGCCGCGGCCGGGGTCGACATCGTCGCGCCGTCGGACATGATGGACGGCCGCATCGGCGCCGTGCGCAATGCGCTCGAGGATGCCGGCCACATCCACACCCGCATCATGGCGTACTCGGCCAAGTACGCGTCGGCGTTCTATGGCCCCCTTCCGCGACGCGGTGGGCTCGGCCGCCAATCTGGGCAAGGGCAACAAGATGACCTACCAGATGGATCCGGCCAACACCGACGAGGCGCTGCGCGAGGTCGCGCAGGACATCATGGAAGGCGCCGACATGGTGATGGTCAAGCCTGGCATGCCGTATCTGGACATCGTCCGCCGCGTCAAGGACGAGTTCCGCTTTCCGACCTACGTCTACCAGGTCAGCGGCGAATACGCGATGCTGAAGGCGGCCGCGCAGAACGGCTGGCTCGACCACGACAAGGTCATGATGGAATCGCTGCTGGCGTTCCGCCGCGCCGGTGCCGACGGCATCCTGACCTATTTCGCGCTCGACGCCGCCCGCCTGCTGGCGCGCTGATCCCTCGCGCATGCAGCTGCTCGGTTTTTCCGCCAGCCAGGTCCATCCGCTCGACTCGCTCGAGGCCGCGCGCGCCTTTCTCGCCGAACAGGCCGCGCCGCGCTTCGTCTGGGTCGACTGCACGCTCGCCGAGGTCAGCGCGGCGCCGTCGGCCTGGCGCGACAACCTGCAGACGCTGACCGGCGCGCCGGTGCTGGACCTGCATCTGGCCGACGCCACCAATGCCGCGCATCCGTCGTTCTTCGATACAACGCATGCCTACGACATGGTGATCTTCCGCAAGCTGACGTTTGAGACCAGCCGGCTGATTGCCGAGGCGGGCAGCGAGGGGCCGGCGGCGGTGGGTGCCGGTGCGAGCGGCGGCGGTACCGGCACCGCCAGCACGTCGGGCAACGGCGGGGCCGACACCGCCGCAGGGGCTGCAGGGGCTGCAGGAGCCGCAGGGACGTCAGGGACGTCGGGCGCCCCGAGCCCCTCCGGCGCATCGGCCACGGCAGCCAGGCCGCGCCGCCATCCGCCGGGTTTCTTGCCCGCGCTCGCCCGCATCGACACGCAGCCGGTGACGTTCTTCGTGTTCGACCACGTGCTGGCCACGGTGCGGCCCGGGCAGTCGCGCACGATCGAGCAGGTCCGCCAGCGGCTGCTCGAGCTGACGCGCGCGCCGCGCCCCGAGGTCCGCGCCAACGGCGGCACGGCGCTGGTGCACGGCATCCGTCCGCCGACGCGTCCCGAGGACCTGATGCTGCGGCTGCTGAACGCGATGGTCGACCGCTATCTCGAACTGCGGGCGCCGCTGACGCGCCAGCTCGACCGCTGGCAGCGAGCGCTGCTCAATAGCGCGCAGCGGCTTTTCCAGCTGGGAGGGCCTGCTCGATGCGCGCATCCAGCTGCGCCGGCTGGAACATCTGTGCGAGGAACAGCGCGACGCGCTGCAGGAATTCCGCGACAGCCTGCTCGACAACACCTACAGCGACCCGGCCGCCGGCACCGCCAACGACCGCGACGAGGTGCTGCTGGTGCGCATCAACGACGTGATGGAACACATCCTGCGCGTGCTGGCGCATGCGCGGCGCCTCGAGGATTCGATCGAATCCGCGGTGCAGATCCACTTCTCGGCGGTCGCGCACCGGACCAACCGCACCATGCGGATGCTGACAATGATCACCGCGCTGTTCATGCCGCTGACGCTGATCACCGGCGTGTTCGGCATGAACTTCGAGCGCATGCCGTGGCTGCAGGAGCCCAGCGGCTTCTGGTGGTCGATCTCGCTGATGGGCGCGGTGGTGGTGGGAATCGCGGCGATGTGGGCGGTCGGCCGCTGGTTGTGGCGGGAGTGATTCGGGGCCGCGGGCCGGCCGCGGCTTTACGCCATTGCCTCAGGCGCCCGCCGGCCCGAACGCGCGTTCCAGGCTGGCCAGGAACCGTCCCGCCGCCTGATAGCCGATCACCCGCACCGGCAGCTCGCGCCCGTCGTCGCCGAACAGGATGATGCCGGGCGGGCCGAACAGGCCGAAGCGCTTCAGCAGGGCCTTGTCGTCGGCGTTGTTGGCGGTCACGTCGGCCTGCAGCATTACCACGTCGGCCAGCCGTGCCTGCACGCGCGGATCGCTGAAGGTGAAGCGCTCCATCTCCTTGCAGGAGACACACCAGTCCGCATAGAAGTCCAGCAGCACCGGCTTGCCGGCGGCGCTGGCCTGCGCGATACGGGCATCGAGCTCGGCCACCGAGCGGATCCGCTCGAAGCGCACCGCCTCGGCCGCCGGCGCACCGTCGCGCACGCCCGCCACCAGATGCGACAGCGGCTGCAGCGGATTGCGGCTGCCCGAGGCGAGGCCCACCAGGAGGATCGCGCCCGCCAGCGCGGACAGCACGCCCAGCCCCTTGCCCAGCCGCGCCACCGGATGCGGGTCCGCGCCCAGGCCATCGAAGGCGCGCAGGAACACCGCGCCGACCAGCAGCAGCGTCGCCCAGCCCAGCATCGACAGCCAGGCCGGCAGCACCGGCCCGACCATCCACAGCGCGACGCCGAGCAGCAGGAAGCCGAACACGCGCTTGGTCGCCTCCATCCAGCGGCCCGCGCGCGGCAGCAGGTTGCCGGCGCCGACGCCGACCAGCAGCAGCGGCACGCCCATGCCGATCGCCATCGAGAACAGCGCGGCGCCGCCGGTCCAGGCGTCGCCGCTCTGCGCGATATAGGCCAGCGCGCCCGCCAGCGGCGCGGTCACGCAGGGACCGACGATCAGCGCCGAGATCGCGCCCATTGCGGCGGCGCCGGCGATCTGCCCGCCGGGGCGGCGATTGGCCGAGTCGGTCAGGCGCGTCTGCCACCGCTGCGGCAGTTGCAGTTCGTAGAGGCCGAACATCGACAGGGCCAGCGCGACCATCAACGCGGCGAACAGCGCCAGCACCCACGGCTTTTGCAGCGTCGCCGCCAGCCCTTCCCCGATCAGCCCGGCGGCCACGCCGACCGCGGTGTAGACCACCGCCATGCCGAGCACATAGGCCAGCGAGACGACGAAGGCGCGGCCACGGTGCAGATGTTCGCCGACCACGATCGACGACAGGATCGGCACCATCGGCAGCACGCAAGGGGTGAAGGTCAGCAGCAGGCCGAGGCCGAAGAACAGCGCGACGATGGTCAGCAGGTGGCCGCCGGCGAGCGTCGCGGCGATGCGGCCGCTGTCGTCGACGGCCCTGCCGGGGTCGGCCTGCGCGGCGGCGCTACGGCTTCCGGTGCCGGCGGGCAGCGGCGTGGCGGCGGCGATGGCGGACGTGGCGTTGGTTGATGTCGCGTTGGCCGGCGTCGCGTTGGTTGGTGTCGCGTTGGCGGGCGTCGCATTGGAGCGGCCGCCGAGCAGCGCGCCGATGCCGGCGCCGCCGACCTCGTAGACGCTCTCCATCGGCGGGTAGCACAGGCCCCTGTCGGCGCAGCCCTGCGAAGTCACGACCAGCGTCCATTTGCCGTCGGCCGGCGCGGATTCGACCGGCACGCGGATCGTCACCGTGTCGCGGTAGGTCTCCATCTCCTTGCCGAAGGTCTCGTCGAACTTGACCTTGCCGGCGGGCAGCTCGGGCGCGCCGAGCTTGACCTGCGCCGGTTGCGCGGCAAAGGCGAAGCGTTCGCGGTAGAGGTAGTAGCCCGGCGCGACATCGAAGCGGACCTCGACGGTACGCGGGTCGATGGTGCGGGCGGCGAAGCGGAAGGCCTGCTCCGGCGGCAGGAAGTCGTCCTGGTCGGCGGCGCGGGCCGGGCCGGCGCCGAGGCACAGGCAAACGGCGAGCATCGCGAGGGCGATCGCGGCCAGCCATTGCCAGGCTTGCCAGCTTCGCAGGCCCTGCGAATGCTGCGAGCGCTGAGCGCCCTGCCCCGTGACCATGTCCATCGACCCCAAGCTGCTGCCCATCGTCGGTTCCTGCTGTTATTCGTTATGTCGTTGCGCTGTGTCGTTGCGCTTTGCGTTTGCACAATGCCGCAGCGCCAGGTCGTTGCGCCATGCGGTTGCGCCATGCGGTTGCGCCATGCGGTTGCGCTATACGCCTGCGCTATACGGTTGCCCTAACTCGCTGCGTTCGGCCGCGTCCCGCCGCGTCTTTTCCTGTCCTGTCCTGCGGGCGGCTTACGCGCCGCCGTCCGGCCCCGCCGTCTGCTCGCGGACCCAGTCGAGATAGGCCGGCAGGCCCGCTGCGACCGGCAGCGCGACGATCTCGGGCACATCGTAGGGATGGTGCTGGCGGATGACGGCTTCGAGCGCGTCGTAGCGCGCCCGCGTGGTCTTGATCAGCAGCGGGACTTCGCGCGCGGTCTCCACCGCTCCTTGCCACCAGTACTGCGACTCGCATGCCGGCAAACGGTTCACGCACGCGGCCACCCGGGCCTCCAGCAGCGCGCGAGTCAGCGCGGCGGCGCTATCCTCGTCCGGCAGCGTGGTGATCACCACCAATACCTGCGATGCGTCCATCGATATCGCTCCTGCATGACGCCGGCCCAAAAACAAAAGAGCCAGGCAATTGCCTGGCTCGATTGTAAGCGGTTCGCCAATCCGCGGCGCCCGTGGCGGCCGCCGCGTCGGATCGGTGAAGGGGCGAAGGTCTTACTCCGCAGCTTCCTCGGCCGGGGCCTCGGTCACTTCGGGACGATCGACCAGCTCGACCAGCGCCATCGGCGCGTTGTCGCCCTGACGGAAGCCGAACTTCAGGATGCGGGTGTAGCCGCCCGGACGGGTGGCGTAGCGCGGGCCCAGTTCGTTGAACAGCTTGGTGACCATGTCGCGGTCGCGCAGGCGGGCGAAAGCCAGACGGCGGTTGGCGACGGTGTCCTTCTTGGCCAGCGTGATCAGCGGCTCGACGACCTTGCGCAGTTCCTTGGCCTTCGGCAGCGTGGTCTTGATCAGCTCGTGCTGGAACAGCGAGTTGGACATGTTGCGCAGCATCGCGAGACGGTGCGACGAGGTGCGGTTCAGTTTCCGCAAACCATGACGGTGACGCATGATGATTCCTTTCTAGATCAGTGTTTGACCAGCTCTTCTATCGCCAGCACTTTCCCGTCGGGAGCGCGCCGGCGCGGGCCGGTAGTCGGTTTGCGCCGCCTGGCCATCGCTGGCCGGGCGGCAGGGACTGGCAGCGGACGCCGGCTGGCGCCCGCCGCGCAGATTACTTCTCCAGGCCAGCGGGCGGCCAGTTCTCGAGCTTCATGCCGAGCGTCAGGCCACGCGAAGCGAGGACTTCCTTGATCTCGTTGAGCGACTTGCGACCCAGGTTCGGGGTCTTCAGCAGCTCGTTCTCGGTACGCTGGATCAGGTCGCCGATGTAGTAGATGTTCTCGGCCTTCAGGCAGTTGGCCGAGCGCACCGTCAGCTCCAGGTCGTCGACCGGGCGCAGCAGGATCGGGTCGATCTGCGGCGCGCGGCTCGAAGCGGCTTCCGCCGACGACTCGGTGCCTTCCAGCGCGGCGAACACGGACAGCTGGTCGACCAGGATGCGGGCCGATTGACGGATCGCTTCCTCGGGCGAGATCACGCCGTCGGTTTCGATGTTCATCACCAGCTTGTCCAGGTCGGTACGCTGCTCGACACGGGCCGACTCGACCGCGTACGAGACGCGGCGCACCGGCGAGAACGAGGCGTCCAGCACGATGCGGCCGATCACCTTGTTCGACTCGTCGCCGAACTTGCGAACGTTGCCCGGCACATAGCCGCGGCCCTGTTCGACCTTGATCTGCATGTCCAGCTTGCCGCCGGCCGACAGATGGGCGATCACGTGGCCGGGATTGATGATCTCGACATCGTGCGGCAGCTCGATATCGGCGGCCGTCACCACGCCTTCGCCTTCCTTGCGCAGCGACACCGTGACTTCGTCGCGGTTGTGCAGCTTGAAGACGACGCCCTTCAGGTTCAGCAGCAGGTTGACGACGTCTTCCTGCACGCCGTCGATGGTGGAATATTCGTGGACCACCCCAGCGATCGTCACTTCGGTCGGGGCATAGCCGACCATCGACGACAGCAGCACGCGACGCAGGGCGTTACCGAGCGTATGGCCGTAGCCGCGCTCGAACGGCTCCATCACGACTTTGGCGTGATGATCGCCCAGCGGCTCGACGGCGATGATTTTTGGCTTGAGGAGTGCTGTTTGCATTAGGTTGTCCTTTTCAATACCCTCGGCTCGTTACACCGATAAGGCTGAGTTTTGGAACCCGAAAAAACCCATCGTACGATGGGCAATAAGCCCGGCGCGCCGAAGCGCGCCGGGCTGGAGAGGGAGCTCGACGAGAAATCGCAAGCCGCGGCCGTTGTAGGCGAACGGGTCCGGGCGATTAACGCGAATACAATTCGACGATCAGGCTCTCGTTGATGTCGCCCGAGATATCGGCGCGATCCGGCACTTGCTTGAACGTGCCTTCGAACTTCTTGGCATCGACGGCCACCCAGCTCGGGAAGCCCGACTGCTCGGCCAGCGACAGCGACTCGGCGATACGAGCCTGCTTCTTGGCCTGTTCGCGGATCGACACCACGTCGCCGACCTTGATCTGCGCCGAGGGCACGTTCAGGGTCTGGCCGTTGACCAGGATCGCCTTGTGCGACACCAGCTGGCGCGCTTCGGCACGGGTCGAGCCGAAGCCCATCCGGTAGACGACGTTGTCCAGGCGGGTTTCCAGCAGCTGGAGCAGGTTTTCGCCGGTATTGCCCTTGCGGCGGTCGGCCTCGGCAAAGTAGCGGCGGAACTGGCGCTCGAGCACGCCGTAGATGCGCTTGACCTTCTGCTTTTCACGCAGCTGGGTGCCGTAGTCGGAGGTACGGGCGCCCGAGGTACGGCCGTGCTGGCCCGGCTTGCTGTCCAGCTTGCACTTGTCGGCGAGCGAGCGGCGCGCGCTCTTCAGGAACAGGTCGGTGCCTTCACGGCGGGAAAGTTTGGCCTTCGGGCCGGTATAACGTGCCACTTTATCTTCCTTACTGATTCGATCGCGGCGCCAGGATCGACGCGCCGCGAGTCCGCCTGCTGCATCCGCCCGGAGGGGCGGTGACGGCGAACGGTGGGCTTATCCAACGCGCGCGGCCGGACGGCTGCGCGCCACACATGAATTCGCGCGGAATTCCGACGATCTGTCCGGCAGCAGCCGCTGGCGCGGATACCTCGCCGACAAAACGCGGCATTCTATCACAACAAGAACGACAGGACCCGCGCCCGGAAAATCCGACGCGGGTCCGGCGATGCCTGGCGCTTAGATACGGCGGCGCTTCGGCGGACGGCAGCCGTTGTGCGGCACCGGCGTGACATCTTCGATCACGGCGATCTTGATGCCCAGTGCGTTCAGCGCGCGCACAGCCGATTCACGACCCGGGCCCGGGCCCTTGATGCGCACTTCCAGGTTCTTGATGCCCTGGTCTTGCGCCACGCGGCCGGCGTTCTCGGCAGCAACCTGGGCTGCGAACGGGGTCGACTTGCGCGAACCCTTGAAGCCCTGGCCACCCGAGGTCGCCCACGACAGGGCATTGCCCTGACGGTCGGTGATCGTGATGATCGTGTTGTTGAACGAGGCGTGGACGTGCGCGATGCCGTCGGCGACGTTCTTCTTGACCTTCTTACGCGCGCGCTGGGCGGCGTTGTTCGGACCTTTTGCCATTAGTTATCTTCCTCTGCCTTGGGCGTTACTTCTTCAGAGCCACGCCGGCCTTACGCGGACCCTTGCGGGTACGGGCGTTGGTGCGGGTGCGCTGGCCACGCAGCGGCAGGCCGCGGCGGTGACGCAGGCCACGATAGCAACCAAGGTCCATCAGACGCTTGATGTTCATCGTGGTTTCACGACGCAGGTCACCCTCGACCGTGACCTTGCCCACTTCGTCACGAAGCTTTTCCAGGTCGGCGTCGGTCAGATCCTTGACCTTCTTGTCAAAAGGAACGCCAGTGGCCTCGCAAATCTTGCGAGCGCGCGAGCGGCCGATACCGTAAATCGCCGTCAGGCCGATCTCGGTATGCTTGTGATTCGGGATGTTAACCCCTGCGATACGTGCCATTCGTCAATCCTCTTTACGATTAGCCTTGGCGTTGCTTGTGGCGGGGATCCGACGAGCAGATCACGCGCACGACACCGTTGCGCTTGATAACTTTGCAGTTGCGGCAAATGCGCTTAACAGAAGCCAGCACTTTCATGATTTTCCTCTTCCTTCAATTCCTGTTTCGGCTCACTTCGTCCGGAAGACGATGCGCGCGCGTGACAGATCGTATGGCGTCAATTCGACCGTAACTTTGTCCCCCGGCAGGATGCGGATGTAGTGCATCCGCATCTTCCCGGAGATATGGCCCAGTACGACATGGCCATTTTCCAGCTTCACCCTGAAGGTCGCATTGGGCAGGTTTTCGATTACCTCACCCTGCATCTGGATGACGTCGTCTTTAGCCATACCTAGCCTGTCCTGACCCGGCTCAGCGCAAAGTCAGGTTACCTTTGAAATTGGCCTTCTTCAGCAACGACTCGTACTGCTGCGACATGACATAGGACTGGACCTGGGCCATGAAGTCCATCGTGACGACCACGATGATCAGCAGCGAAGTTCCGCCGAAATAGAACGGCACGTTCCAGCGCAGCACCAGGAATTCCGGCAACAGGCAGACCAGTGTGATGTAGATCGCACCAGCCAGCGTCAGTCGCACCAGAATCTTGTCGATATAGCGCGTCGTCTGCTCGCCAGGACGGATGCCCGGAATGAAGGCACCGCTTTTCTTCAGGTTGTCCGCGACTTCCCGGCTGTTGTACACCAACGCCGTATAGAAGAAGCAGAAGAACACGATTGCCGCAGCATAGAGCAGGATGTACACCGGTTGGCCGGGCGACAGGGTCGCGGCCAGGTCCTTGATGAACCTGCCCACGGCGCCGGTCGAATCCGACGTGAACCAGCCCGCGATCGTCGCCGGGAACAGGATGATCGACGATGCGAAGATCGGCGGAATCACCCCTGCCATGTTCAGCTTCAGCGGCAGGTGCGACGACTGGCCGCCGTACACCTTGTTGCCGACCTGACGCTTGGCATAGTTCACCAGGATCTTGCGCTGGCCGCGTTCGACGAACACCACCGCGAACGTCACCGCGATCACGATCGCCACGATGAAGATCGCCGCGATGATGCTCATCGAGCCGGTGCGAACCAGTTCGAACAGCCCGCCGATCGCATTGGGCAAGCCCGCCGCGATACCGCCGAAGATGATGATCGAGATGCCGTTGCCCAGTCCGCGCTCGGTGATCTGCTCACCCAGCCACATCAGGAACATCGTGCCGGTCACCAGCGTGATCACCGCGGTAGCGCGGAACATCATGCCGGGGTCGATCACCAGGCCGGGTTGCGACTCGAGCGCGACTGCGATCGAGAACGCCTGGAAGGTCGCCAGCAGCACGGTCCCGTAACGGGTGTACTGGGTGATCTTCCGCTGTCCGGCCTGCCCTTCCTTCTTCAGCGATTCCAGCTGCGGCAGCACGATCGTCAGCAACTGCATGATGATCGACGCCGAGATATACGGCATGATGCCGAGCGCGAACACGGTGAAGCGCGACAGCGCGCCTCCCGAGAACAGGTTGAACATCCCGAGGATGCCACCCGACTGACTCTGGAACAGCTGCGCCAGTTGCTCCGGATCGATTCCCGGCACCGGAATATGCGCACCGATGCGGTAGACGATCAGGGCCAGCACCAGGAACATCAGCCGGCGCTTGAGATCGCCGTACTTCGCCGTGTTCCTGGCCTGTGCGCTTGCATTGGGTTTCGCCGTGGCCAAACGATGCTCCGACTTGTGACTCGCCTATGCTGCGAAATCTGCTTACTTACTCCGCGATCTGACCACCCGCGGCTTCGATCGCTGCCTTGGCGCCAGCGGTGGCGCCCAGACCCTTGATCGTCACCTTGCGGGTCAGCTCGCCGGCCTTGATGACCTTGGCGCTCTTGACCAGGTCGCTGACCAGGCCGGCCTGCTTCAGAACCAGCAGGTCGACTTCGGCCGCTTCCAGGCGCTCCAGATCACGCAGGGTGACTTCGGCGGTGAACGCCTTGGTCAGCGACGTGAAGCCGCGCTTCGGCAGGCGACGGTACAGCGGCATCTGACCGCCTTCGAAGCCCACCTTGTGGAAGCCGCCCGAACGCGACTTCTGACCCTTGTGACCGCGACCGGCGGTCTTGCCCAGGCCGGAGCCGATACCGCGGCCGACGCGACGCTTGGCGTGCTTCGAACCGGCGGCCGGTTTCAGGTTGTTCAGTTGCATATTGCTCTCCATATCCCGATCTTGGCCCAGGCTCAGCCGATGACCTTCACCAGGTACGAGACCTTGTTGATCATGCCGCGCACGGCCGGCGTATCCTGCAGTTCCGACACCGAGTTGAGGCGGCGCAGGCCAAGACCACGAACGGTGGCGCGATGATCCTCGCGCGTGCCGATCAGGCTGCGCACGAGTTGCACTTTTACGGTTTTCTGCGACATTTCGTTCACCTGCCTTAACCGAGGATGTCTTCGACAGACTTGCCACGCTTGGCGGCGATTTCACCCGGCGTGCTCATCTTCTGCAGACCGTCCAGCGTGGCGCGAACCATGTTGTACGGGTTGGTCGAGCCGTGCGACTTGGTGACCACGTTGGTCACCCCCCATCACTTCGAAGATCGCGCGCATCGGGCCGCCGGCGATCACGCCGGTACCTTCCTTCGCCGGCATCATCAGCACCTTGGCGGCGCCGTGCTTGCCCACGACTTCGTGCTGCAGCGTGCCGTTCTTCAGCGGGACCTTGACCATCTTGCGACGGGCTTCGTCCATTGCCTTCTGCACGGCCACCGGCACTTCCTTCGCCTTGCCCTTGCCCATGCCGATGCGGCCATCGCCGTCACCAACCACGGTCAGCGCAGCGAAACCGAGAATCCGGCCGCCCTTCACCACCTTGGTGACGCGGTTGACCGAGATCATCTTCTCGCGGAGGCCGTCGTCGCGTTCGTCCTGCTGGACTTTTGCTTGCATCTTTGCCATGACGTATCTCTCTCTGCGCTTAGAACTTGAGGCCGGCTTCGCGGGCAGCGTCAGCCAGGGCCTTCACGCGACCGTGGAAGCGGAAGCCGGCGCGGTCGAACGCGACGGTTTCCACGCCGGCTGCCTTCGCCTTCTCGGCGATGCGCTTGCCGACCACGGTGGCAGCAGCGGTGGTGGCACCGCTGCCGGTCAGTTCCTTGCGCACTTCTGCTTCGACGGTCGAAGCCGACGCCACCACCTGGGTGCCGCACGGCGAGTAGACCTGAGCGTAAATATGCGTATTCGTACGGAACACAGTCAGACGATTGACCTTCAGCTCGGCAATCTTGGCGCGGGTCTGACGTGCACGGCGCAAACGAGCGTCTTTCTTGTTCATCACTGCACCCCTTACTTCTTCTTGGTTTCCTTCAGGATGACGCGCTCGTCTGCGTAGCGAACACCCTTGCCCTTGTAGGGCTCGGGCGGACGGTACGCGCGGACTTCCGCGGCAACCTGACCGACTTTCTGCTTGTCCGCACCCTTGATGATGATCTCGGTCTGCGTCGGCGTTTCCGCCTTCACGCCTTCCGGCATCTCATGGATCACGTCGTGCGAGAAACCAAGCTGGAGCTTCAGCGCAGCGCCTTGCAGCTGGGCACGATAGCCCACGCCTACCAGGGTCAGCTTGCGCTCGAAACCGGTGGTCACGCCCTTGACCATATTGGCCACCAGAGCACGCATGGTGCCCTGCAGAGCGTTTGCTTCGCGCGATTCGTCAGCGGCGGCGAAGGTCAGCGTGTCGTTCTCGACGTTGACCTTGACCAGGCTGTGAATCGGCTGGGACAGCGTACCGAGCGGGCCCTTGACGGTGAGCACGCCGGCCGCCACATTCACTTCCGCGCCTTTCGGCAGCGCGATGGGAGCCTTACCTACACGGGACATGGTTACTCCTTACGCGACGTAGCAGATGACTTCGCCGCCCACGCCCGTGGCACGTGCCGCGCGATCGGTCATCAGACCCTTGGGGGGTCGAGATGATCGCGACGCCCAGGCCGTTCATCACTTGCGGGATTTCGCTGCGGCCCTTGTACACGCGCAGACCGGGCTTCGACACGCGTTCGATGCGCTCGATCACCGGACGGCCGGCGTAGTACTTCAGACCGATGGTCAGTTGTGCCTTGCCGCCTTCCTCGGCGACAGCGTAGTCGTCGATATAGCCTTCGTCCTTCAGGACCTTGGCGATCGCCACTTTCAGCTTCGACGACGGCATGACAACCGACGCCTTCTGCACGCCCTGGGCGTTGCGGATGCGCGTCAGCATATCGGCGATAGGATCGCTCATGCTCATACTGTTTCTCCTGTAGCCTGTGCGTAATTACCAGCTGGCTTTCGTCAGACCCGGAATTTCGCCCTTGAAGGCGATCTCACGGATCTTGTTACGCGCCAGGCCAAACTTGCGGAAGGTACCGCGGGGACGACCGGTGATCGCGCAGCGATTGCGCTGGCGGGTCGGATTGGCGTTGCGCGGCAGCTGTTGCAGCTCCAGGCGCGCTTCGTAACGCTCTTCTTCCGACTTCGCTTGGTCGTCGATAATGGCCTTGAGGGCAGCGCGCTTCTCGGCGTACTTCGCCGCGAGCTTCGCGCGCTTCTTCTCACGTTCAATCAGAGCCAATTTAGCCACGGTTACCCCTTAATTGCGGAACGGGAACTTGAATGCGGCGAGGAGCTCCTTGGCTTCCTCGTCATTCTTCGCCGTCGTCGTGATGCTGATGTTCAGACCGCGCAGCGCGTCGATCTTGTCGTACTCGATTTCGGGGAAGATGATCTGCTCTTTCACACCGATGTTGTAGTTGCCACGGCCGTCGAACGACTTGCCGGACACACCACGGAAATCGCGCACGCGCGGCAGGGCCACGGTGACGAAACGGTCGAGGAATTCCCACATCCGTTCGCCACGCAGGGTCACCATCGCACCGATGGGATAGCCCTGGCGAATCTTGAAGCCGGCGATGGCCTTGCGGGCCTTCGTCACGACCGGCTTCTGACCAGCGATCTTGGTCAGGTCGCCCACTGCCAGCTCGATGACCTTCTTGTCATTGATGGCTTCGCCCAGACCCATGTTCAGCGTGATCTTGGTGATGCGGGGCACCTCCATGACCGACTTGTAGCCGAACTTCTTCATCAGGGCCGGAACGACCTGTTCTTTGTACTGCTCTTGCAGACGTGCTGCCATGCTCAACTCCTATCCGTGCCCAGAATCAAGCGGCGACGACGGCGCCGGTGGTCTTGAGCACGCGCACGCGCTTGCCTTCCACCAGCTTGATGCCGACGCGCGACGGCTTGCCATTGGCATCCACGAGCGCAACGTTGGAAATATGCAGGGGCATGACCTTGTCGATCACGCCACCGGTCGTGCCCAGCATCGGGTTCGGACGCGCGTGCTTCTTCGCGACGTTCACGCCCTCGACGGCGACCTTGTCGCCCAGCACGGCCTGGACCTTGCCGCGCTTGCCCTTGTCCTTGCCGGTCAGGACGATGACCTCGTCGCCTTTGCGAATCTTGTTCATGGCGGCTCCTTACAGCACTTCCGGCGCGAGCGACACGATCTTCATGAAGCGCTCGGTACGGAGTTCACGAGTCACCGGCCCGAAGATACGGGTGCCGATCGGCTCGAGCTTGTTGTTCAGCAGGACAGCGGCATTGCCGTCGAACTTGACGAGCGAACCGTCCGCGCGGCGCACGCCCTTGGCGGTGCGGACCACGACGGCGTTGTAGATATCGCCCTTCTTCACGCGACCGCGCGGCGCTGCGTCCTTGACGGTCACCTTGATGATGTCGCCTACGCTCGCATAGCGGCGCTTGGACCCACCCAGCACTTTGATGCACAGCACTTCGCGCGCACCCGTGTTATCGGCCACTTCGAGCCGGCTTTCTGTCTGAATCATGGTGTTTGTCTTCCCAACTTAATCCACCGGGCCCACGAAAAAGGTACGCCCGCCGGTCAGTCTTGGTCCC
The DNA here is from genome assembly GCF_049311595.1 of Cupriavidus sp. H18C1. Classification (NCBI taxonomy): domain Bacteria; kingdom Pseudomonadati; phylum Pseudomonadota; class Betaproteobacteria; order Burkholderiales; family Burkholderiaceae; genus Cupriavidus; species Cupriavidus sp. H18C1. The sequence continues at coordinate 2,252,663 of NZ_CP186008.1, read as the reverse complement.
GTCGGCCACCGGCATTGCGCCAGTCACCGTTTGGGTTGATCAACTTGAAGTCGGTGTGCCAGGCGGTCTGAACGATGTGACAGTCAGGAGCCGCTAGGCCTGGGGTTCGCTTTAACGGACCGCCCGGGTGGTGTTACAAGAGACGGCCGCAATAAAGCGGAAGTCCAGGATTATAGCAACATAACCCTGGACCTGCAAGTCAACCGAGAACCTGTTGGTTCTTAGATGACGCGCGCTGCTTCGACCAGCCGGGAAACGACCCAGGACTTGGTCCGCGAGATCGGACGGCCTTCCTGGATCTCGACCTTGTCGCCTTCCTTGTACTGGTTGGCTTCGTCATGCGCCTTGTACTTCTTCGAGCGCAGCACGTACTTGCCATACAGCGGATGCTTGACACGGTTTTCGACCAGGACCGTCACGGTCTTGTCCATCTTGTCGCTTACCACGCGGCCGACCAGGGTACGGCGAAGCGACGATTCCGTTTGTGCAGTTTCAGTCATTTCGAGTTCGCCTTTTCGTTCAGCACGGTATGCACCCGCGCGATGTCCTTGCGCACCTTCTTCAGCTGGCTGGTGTTCTGCAGCTGTTGGGTGGCCTTTTGCATGCGCAGGCTAAATTGGGCCTTCAGGAGCTCGGAGAGCTCTTGGTTCAGGCCTGCGGCGTCCTTGCCGCGAAGTTCGGATGCTTTCATCCCTGCTCTCCTTACGTCCCGACCTGGCGCACCACGAAATTGGTCGCGATCGGCAGCTTGGCCGCCGCGAGGCGGAACGCCTCACGCGCCAGCTCTTCGCTCACGCCATCCATTTCGTACAGCATCTTGCCCGGCTGGATTTCAGCCACGTAGTATTCCGGATTGCCCTTGCCGTTACCCATACGGACTTCGGCGGGCTTCTTCGAGATCGGCTTGTCCGGGAAGATCCGGATCCAGATGCGGCCGCCACGCTTGATGTGACGGGTCATCGCACGACGTGCCGACTCGATCTGACGAGCCGTCAGACGGCCACGGCCCATAGCCTTCAGGCCGAATTCGCCGAAAGACACGGCGTTGCCACGGGTAGCCTTACCCGTGTTGCGGCCTTTCTGCTCCTTGCGATATTTTCTGCGCTTCGGTTGCAGCATCGTTATTCTCCACTCTTCGCGTCTGCGCCAGGCGCAGCGCGGCGACCGGCACCAGCGCCACCGCGGCGGTTGCCACCCGGACGGCCTTCACCGTCACGACGGCGACCGTCCGGACGACCCGGGCGACGACGACGTTCGTCTTGCGGCTCTTCTACCACCGGCGCGTCGTTGCGGCCGAGGTGATCACCCTTGTAGACCCACACCTTGACACCGATGATGCCGTAGGTGGTTTCCGCTTCGGAGAAGCCGTAGTCGATGTCGGCACGCAGGGTGTGCAGGGGCACGCGGCCCTCGCGGTACCACTCGGTACGTGCGATTTCGATACCGTTCAGACGGCCCGAGCTCATGATCTTGATGCCCTGGGCGCCCAGGCGCATCGCGTTCTGCATCGCGCGCTTCATCGCGCGGCGGAACATGATGCGGCGCTCGAGCTGCTGGGTGATCGAGTCGGCGATCAGCTGAGCATCGGTTTCCGGCTTGCGGATTTCCTCGATGTTCACGTGCACGGGCACGCCCATGCGACGCTGCAGCTCGGCCTTCAGCAGTTCGATGTCCTCACCCTTCTTGCCGATCACCACGCCCGGACGCGAGCTGTAGATGGTGAGACGGGCATTGCGGGCGGGGCGCTCGATGACGACGCGGCCCACCGAAGCGTTCTTGAGCTTCTTCTTCAGAAAGTCGCGAACTTCGATGTCTTCCTTCAGCATGCCGGCGAACTTCGTGTTGTTGGCGTACCAACGCGAAGCCCAGTTACGGCTGACGGCCAGACGGAAGCCAGTCGGATGAATCTTCTGTCCCATCGTGACTCCTTAGTTGCCGAGCGTCACAGTGATGTGACAGGTTTGTTTCTCGATGCGGTTGCCGCGGCCCTTTGCCCGTGCGGTGAAGCGCTTGAGCGAGGTTGCCTTGTCGACGTAGATCGATTTGACCTTCAGCTCGTCGATGTCGGCGCCTTCGTTGTGCTCGGCGTTGGCGATGGCCGATTCGACCACCTTCTTCACGATCCCGGCAGCCTTCTTCGGGCTGAACGCCAGGATGTTGAGCGCGCGCTCGATCGGCAGACCACGGATCTGGTCGGCGACCAGGCGCGTCTTCTGGGCGGAGATGCGGGCACCGCGATGAATCGCTTTCACTTCCATGATGGCACCTTACCTCTTCGCTTTCTTGTCAGCCGCGTGGCCCTTGAACGTGCGCGTCAGCGCAAATTCACCGAGCTTGTGGCCGACCATGTTTTCCGTGACGTACACCGGCACGTGTTGACGGCCGTTGTGAACGGCGATCGTCAGGCCGATGAACTCCGGCAGAATGGTCGAGCGGCGCGACCACGTCTTGATGGGTTTCTTGTCCTTGCCGCTGACAGCCGTTTCCACCTTCTTCAGCAGGTGGGCGTCACAGAAAGGACCCTTTTTTGCAGAACGAGTCATGTGTTTAGCTCCTACCTACCGATTAACGCTTGTGGCGGCGCTGCACGATCATGCTGGCAGTGCGCTTGTTGCTGCGGGTGCGGTAACCCTTGGTCGGGGTGCCCCACGGCGACACAGGATCGCGACCAGCAGCGGTACGGCCTTCACCACCACCGTGCGGGTGGTCGATCGGGTTCATCACCACGCCGCGGACGGTCGGGCGAATACCGCGCCAGCGCGTCGCGCCGGCCTTGCCGATCACGCGCAGGCTGTGCTCTTCGTTGCCCACTTCACCGATGGTGGCGCGGCATTCGATATGCACGCGGCGCACTTCACCGGAGCGCAGACGCACCTGGGCGTAGACGCCTTCGCGAGCCAGCAGCACGGCGGAACCGCCGGCGGCACGCGCGATCTGGGCGCCCTTGCCCGGCAGCATTTCCACGTTGTTGATCGTGGTACCGACCGGGATGTTGCGGATCGGCAGGTTGTTACCGGCCTTGATCGGGGCTTCCGCGCCGTTCATCAGCTGCTGGCCGGCAACCATGCCCTTGGTGGCGATGATGTAGCGGCGCTCGCCGTCGGCGAACAGCACCAGCGCGATGTTGGCGCTGCGGTTCGGATCGTATTCCAGACGCTCGACCTTGGCGGGGATGCCGTCCTTGTCGTTGCGCTTGAAGTCGACCACACGGTAGTGATGCTTGTGGCCACCGCCCTTGTGACGGGTGGTGATGTGGCCATTGTTGTTACGGCCCGACTTCTGGAATTGCTTTTCCAGCAGCGGCGCGTACGGTTCGCCCTTGTGCAGGTTGCGGTTGACAACCTTCACCATCGAGCGGCGACCCGGGGAAGTCGGCTTGGTCTTGACGAGTGCCATGATTACTTGGCCTCCGCTTCAAAATTGATTTCCTGACCCGGCTTCAGCGACACGTAGGCCTTCTTCACATGGTTGCGACGACCCATGAAGCGACCGAAACGCTTTTGCTTGCCCTTCTGGTTCAGGATCTGAACGGACTGCACCTCGACCTTGAACAGCAGCTCGACCGCCGCCTTCACTTCCGCCTTGTTGGCGTCGCGAGCGACTTCGAACACCACTTGTTCGTTCTTGTCGGCGACCAGGGTTGCCTTTTCGGAAACCACCGGCGCGAGCAGCACCTGCATCAAACGATGATCGTTCTTGGCTACTTGCGTCATTTGAGCAACTCCTCGATCTGCGCGACGGCCGCCTTGGTCACCAGCACCTTCTTGTAGTGCACGAGCGACAGCGGATCGGCGTGGCGCGGCTCGACAACCGCCACGTGCGGCAGGTTGCGCGAAGCCAGGTAGAGGTTTTCGTCGAGGCTGTCGGTGATGATCAGCACCGAGTCCAGACCCATGGCCTTGAACTTGTCGGCCAGCAGCTTGGTCTTGGGCGCGTCGACGGAGAAACCCTCCACCACGTTGATACGACCTTCCCGGGCCAGCTGCGAGTAAATCGAGCGCATGCCGGCACGGAACATCTTCTTGTTGACCTTCTGGCTGAAGTTCTCTTCCGGCGAGTTCGGGAAGATACGGCCGCCCCCCGCGCCACAGCGGCGACGAGGACATACCGGCACGAGCACGGCCCGTACCCTTCTGACGCCACGGCTTCTTCGTGGTGTGCTTGACCTCTTCGCGGTCCTTCTGCTTCCGGTTGCCGCTACGCGCGTTGGCCTGGTAAGCGACGACGATCTGGTGAACCAGAGCTTCGTTGTAATCGCGGCCGAAGACTTCGGGCGAGGCAGCGACGCCTGCACCGATCTGACCGTTGTCCTGGAGGAGCTTAAGTTCCATGTGTCCGCTCCTTAAGCCGCAGCTTTGGCCTTGACGGCCGGGGTAACGATGACTTTGCCGCCCTTCGAACCCGGGATCGCGCCCTTGACCAGCAGCAGCTTGCGCTCTGCGTCGATCTTGGCGATGACCAGGTTTTGGACGGTACGCGTGACGTCACCGAGGTGGCCGGTCATGCGCTTGCCCGGGAACACACGGCCCGGATCCTGCGCCATACCGATCGAACCCGGCACGTTGTGCGAACGCGAGTTACCGTGCGTGGCACGGCCCGACGCGAAGTGGTAACGCTTGATGGTACCGGCATAGCCCTTACCGATCGTCACGCCCTGCACGTCGATCTTCTGGCCGACCGCGAACAGGTCGACCGACAGCGTGCCGCCGGCTTGCAGCTCGGCAGCCTTGGCTGCATCCACGCGGAATTCTTTGATGACTTCGCCCGCTTCCACACCGGCTTTGGCGAGATGACCCGCCAGCGGCTTGGTGACGCGGCTTGCGCGCCGGGCGCCGAAGGTGACTTGCACCGCGGTATAACCGTCGGTCTCGTCCGTCTTGATTTGCGTCACGCGGTTGTCGCCGACCTCGATCACGGTCACGGGAATTGCTTCACCGTCGTCCGTGAAAATACGGGTCATGCCAACCTTGCGACCTACAAGGCCAAGGCTCATGGTTTGCTCCATTCCCGGCTGCGATTGGCCGGGGCTGATTGATACACGAAACGTGTTGAGTGTTTCTGGTGTCTGGGGCTTGCGCAAAAGAGACGGCGCGCGGCCAAAGCGGCCAGCCCAATACCCATAGATAGATGGGTAGCCTTACACTATATCGCAGCCTCCTGGAAAGGGCAACTGCAATCTGGCAAGGCATTCAGCAAATGGGGGGATTTGCTGTTGCAACGTGGTTGATACGTCGCTATTTCGGCGCTCCGGCACCGAAAAAGGAAAACGGCGAACTCGCGTTCGCCGTTCCACTGCAGAGCGGCCGCGCGGGGGCGGCCGGTCTCGTCGGATCGATTACACCTTGATCTCGACGTCCACGCCAGCCGGCAGGTCCAGCTTCATCAGCGCGTCGACGGTCTTTTCCGACGGGTCGACGATGTCCAGCAGACGCTGATGGGTGCGGATCTCGAACTGATCGCGGCTGGTCTTGTTCACGTGCGGCGAACGCAGGATGTCGAAGCGCTCGATGCGGGTCGGCAGGGGAACCGGGCCCTTGACGATCGCGCCGGTGCGCTTGGCGGTATCCACGATTTCGGCGGCCGACTGGTCGATCAGGCGATAGTCGAAAGCCTTCAGGCGGATACGGATCTTCTGGTTCTGCATGATTTTTCCTTAAAAGAGCGATGGGCCGTCACCGGCCCGGTGGTAGCAGGGACGGGCGGAGGCCACCCGTCCCGACAGCCTGGTTTAGTCCAGGATCTTGGCGACGACGCCGGCGCCGACGGTGCGGCCGCCTTCACGGATGGCGAAGCGCAGGCCTTCTTCCATCGCGATCGGGGCGATCAGCTTGACGGTGATCGACACGTTGTCGCCCGGCATGACCATTTCCTTGTCCTTCGGCAGCTCGATCGAGCCGGTCACGTCGGTCGTACGGAAATAGAACTGCGGACGGTAGTTGTTGAAGAACGGGGTGTGACGGCCGCCTTCGTCCTTCGACAGGATGTAGACCTCGCCGGTGAAGTGCGTATGCGGCTTGATCGAACCCGGCTTGCACAGCACCTGGCCGCGCTCGACGTCTTCACGCTTGGTGCCGCGCAGCAGCAGACCGACGTTGTCGCCAGCCTGGCCCTGGTCCAGCAGCTTGCGGAACATTTCCACGCCGGTGCAGGTGGTCTTGACCGTCGGGCGGATACCGACGATTTCGATTTCCTCGCCGACCTTGATCACGCCACGCTCGATACGGCCGGTCACCACGGTACCGCGGCCCGAGATCGAGAACACGTCTTCGACCGGCATCAGGAACGTGCCGTCCACGGCGCGCTCCGGCGTCGGGATGTAGGTGTCCAGTGCCTCGGCCAGGCGCATGATCGCCTCTTCGCCCAGGTCGCCCTTGTCGCCTTCGAGCGCCAGCTTGGCCGAACCCTTGATGATCGGGGTGTCGTCGCCGGGGGAACTCGTACTTCGACAGCAGCTCGCGCACTTCCATTTCCACCAGCTCGAGCAGCTCGGCGTCGTCCACCATGTCGCACTTGTTCAGGAACACGATGATGTACGGCACGCCGACCTGGCGGGCCAGCAGGATGTGCTCGCGCGTCTGCGGCATCGGGCCGTCAGCGGCCGAGCACACCAGGATCGCGCCGTCCATCTGGGCAGCGCCGGTGATCATGTTCTTGACGTAGTCGGCGTGGCCCGGGCAGTCAACGTGCGCGTAGTGGCGGTTGGCCGTCTCGTACTCGACGTGCGCGGTGTTGATGGTAATACCGCGTGCCTTCTCTTCCGGCGCCGCATCGATTTCGTCGTACTTCTTCGCGGCACCGCCGAACTTCGCAGCCAGCACCGTCGCAATCGCCGCCGTCAGCGTCGTCTTGCCGTGGTCAACGTGACCAATCGTACCAACGTTCACGTGCGGCTTGGTCCGCTCGAACTTTTCCTTTGCCATTTTCTTCAGCTCCTAATGGAATGCAGTCTTGTCGATTCATCACGCCGCCGCGCCCTCGTGGGCGCAGCGGCATACAGCCTTATTTGTTGCCCTTGGCCGCCATCACTGCTTCGGCGATGTTCTTCGGTGCCTCGGCGTAGTGCTTGAATTCCATGGTGTAGGTGGCGCGGCCTTGCGTGGCCGAGCGCAGCGCGGTCGAATAACCGAACATTTCCGACAGCGGAACTTCGGCCTTGATGATCTTGCCGCCGCCCACCATGTCGTCCATGCCCTGCACGATGCCGCGGCGGGACGACAGGTCGCCCATCACGGTACCGGTGTAGTCTTCCGGCGTTTCCACTTCCACGGCCATCATCGGCTCGAGCAGAACCGGGCTGGCCTTGCGCATGGCTTCCTTGAAAGCCATCGAACCGGCCATGCGGAACGCGTTTTCGTTCGAGTCCACGTCGTGGTACGAACCGAACGTCAGCGTGACCTTCACGTCCACCACCGGGAAGCCGGCCAGGACACCGGCCTGCAGCGTGTCGCTGATACCCTTCTCGACGGCCGGGATGTATTCGCGAGGAATCACACCGCCCTTGATGGCGTCGACGAACTCGAAGCCCTTGCCCTGCTCCTGCGGTTCCAGCGTGATCACGGCGTGGCCGTACTGGCCGCGGCCGCCCGACTGCTTGACGAACTTGCCTTCGACGTCCTCGGCCTTCTTGCGGATGGTTTCGCGGTAGGCCACCTGCGGCGCGCCGATGTTGGCTTCCACGCCGAATTCGCGCTTCATGCGGTCAACCAGAATTTCGAGGTGGAGCTCGCCCATGCCCGAAATGATGGTCTGGCCCGATTCTTCATCGGTACGCACGCGGAACGACGGGTCTTCGGCGGCCAGGCGGTTCAGGGCGATGCCCATCTTTTCCTGGTCGGCCTTGGTCTTCGGCTCGACCGCCTGCGAGATCACCGGCTCCGGGAACACCATGCGCTCGAGCACGATCGGTGCCGACGGATCGCACAGCGTGTCGCCCGTGGTGGCATCCTTCAGGCCCACCGCGGCGGCGATGTCGCCGGCCAGCACTTCCTTGATTTCTTCGCGCTGGTTGGCGTGCATCTGCAGAATACGGCCCAGACGCTCCTTCTTCTGCTTCACCGGGTTGTACACGGTGTCGCCCGAATTGATCTTGCCCGAGTAGACGCGGAAGAAGATCAGCTGGCCGACGAACGGGTCGGTCATGATCTTGAACGCCAGCGCCGAGAACTTCTCGTTGTCGTCGGCCTTGCGCTCGAGCTTCTTCTCGTCGTCGCTTTCGTCCACGCCCTTGACCGGCGGAATGTCGACCGGCGACGGCAGGAAGTCGATCACGGCGTCGAGCATGCGCTGCACGCCCTTGTTCTTGAACGCGGTGCCGCACAGCATCGGCTGGATTTCGCAGGCGATGGTACGGTCACGCAGCGCCTTGACGATCTCGGCGCGGGTCAGCTCTTCGCCGCCCAGGTACTTTTCCATCAGCTCTTCGCTGGCTTCGGCGGCGGACTCGACCATCTTCTCGCGCCATTCGTCAGCGGTCGCCTGCAGCTCGGCCGGGATGTCCTTGTATTCGAACTTCACGCCCTGGCTGGCTTCGTCCCAGATGATCGCCTTCATTTCCAGCAGGTCGATCACGCCCTGGAAGCCGTCTTCGGCGCCAATCGGCACCACCACGGGCACCGGGTTGGCCTTCAGGCGGGTCTTCAGCTGCTCGTAGACCTTGAAGAAGTTGGCGCCGGTACGGTCCATCTTGTTGACGAACGCCAGACGCGGCACGCCGTACTTGTTGGCCTGACGCCAGACGGTTTCCGACTGCGGCTGCACGCCGCCCACGGCGCAGTACACCATGCAGGCGCCGTCCAGCACGCGCATGGAACGCTCCACCTCGATGGTGAAGTCCACGTGCCCCGGGGTGTCGATGATGTTGAAGCGGTGCTCGGGGTAGTTGCCGGCCATGCCCTTCCAGAAGGCGGTGGTGGCAGCGGAGGTGATGGTAATACCACGCTCCTGCTCCTGCTCCATCCAGTCCATCGTGGCGGCGCCGTCGTGCACTTCACCGATCTTGTGGTTCACACCGGTGTAGAACAGGATGCGCTCGGTGGTGGTGGTTTTACCCGCGTCAATGTGAGCCGAGATACCGATGTTGCGGTAACGCTCGATGGGAGTCTTACGAGCCACTTTAATCCTCTAATTCGTCAGTGAGGCGCCGGCATCTCTTGGCCTACGCCCCTAACACAAACGGGCGAGATGTGTAAAAACACAGCCCGCCCGGCAACCAACTGCGAATCCCGCGCGCTTTAGAAGCGGAAGTGCGAGAACGCCTTGTTGGCTTCGGCCATGCGGTGCACTTCGTCGCGCTTCTTCATCGCGCCACCACGGCCTTCCGCGGCTTCGAGCAGCTCACCTGCCAGGCGCAGCGCCATCGACTTCTCGCTGCGTTTCTTCGCGGCCTCACGCAGCCAGCGCATCGCCAATGCCAAACGACGCGACGGACGGACTTCGACCGGAACCTGATAGTTGGCGCCACCGACGCGGCGGCTCTTCACTTCCACCACCGGCTTCACGTTGTTGATCGCAACGGAGAACACTTCGATGGGGGCCTTGCCTGCCTTCTTTTCGATCTGGTCGAACGCGCCATAAACGATGCGCTCGGCAACCGACTTCTTGCCGTCCAGCATCAGGACGTTCATGAACTTGGCAACTTCGACGTTACCGAACTTCGGATCAGGCAGGATTTCCCGCTTGGGGACTTCACGACGACGTGGCATCTTCTTTCCTTTGGATTCAGTTGAGTGCGGTTTCTTCCGCGCTCCGGCCACCAACTAGCTTGCCTTCCTGCGCCAGGGGCGCGGCAAATTCGCCGGGTGGACCACTTACTCGACGGCACGGCGCAGCAAACTGGCCGTTGTACCGCCGCTTGTTGACAGCAACATGACGCTGGGCGCCAGCCACCATCGCTTGTGTTGCAGGCTTAGGCAGCCTTCGGACGCTTCGCGCCGTACTTCGAACGCGCTTGCTTGCGGTCCTTGACGCCTTGCAGGTCGAGCGAACCGCGCACGATGTGGTAACGCACACCCGGCAAGTCCTTGACACGACCACCGCGGATCAGCACGACCGAGTGTTCCTGCAGGTTGTGGCCTTCACCGCCGATATACGAGATGACCTCGAAACCGTTGGTCAGACGCACCTTGGCGACCTTACGCAGTGCCGAGTTCGGCTTCTTCGGCGTGGTGGTGTACACACGGGTGCACACGCCACGGCGTTGGGGGCAGTTCTCAAGCGCCGGGCTCTTGCTCTTGATGACTTCAGAGACGCGCGGCTTGCGAACCAGTTGGTTGATAGTTGGCATTGTTCAATCCAGCTTGGTTTTACAAAAAAACACCGCTTCGGCGACGAACCGGCGGCACGCCCGCAAGCGCGACGACGATCGACGAAACGGTAGGACGGGTTTTGGGCGGGAGCAGGTGAGCAGAACGCTCTGGGACGGGACTGTGCGAACAACCAGACTTGCCAAAGAGCGCGAGCTCGCCTGGGATCCCGCTGGGCCGGCCAGACCAGGGAAGACCTGCCTGCCGGGGCGATCGCCGGACACTGGGTGCCACCAAACGACGCGCGAGCGAAATCCGAAGCCAAAAACTCGAATCCGGCATGCTAGCAGCGCACCGATCAACGGTCAAGCTGTTTTACCTCGGGCAAATCGCTTTATGAGACGGCAGCTCCCGCCAGTTTCGCTCAGGCCCTCGGGGGTCCGGCAACCCGCCTGTGGCGGGGGCGACGCTCATGCCTTCTGCAGCACTTCCAGCAGCTCGTCGCCATAGCGCTCCAGCTTGGCCGCGCCGATACCGGGCACCTCCGCCAGTTCCGCCATGCTGTCGGGCGCGCTGCGCGCCAACTGGGCCAGCGTCGCATCGTGGAAGATCACATAGGCCGGCACGCCGTGCTCCCGCGCGGTTTCGGCGCGCCAGCGCCGCAGCGCCTCCCAGTTGGCCAGCGCCTGTTCGTCCATCTGCGCGGTATGGTCGACGCGGTTGCCGCGCCCGGCGCTGCCGCGCTCGCCCCGGGCTGGCTTGCTGACCTGGCGGCGCAGCGTGATGCTGGTCTCGCCCTTGAGCACCGCGCGCGCCGATTCGCCCAGCAGCAGGGCCCCGTGGCCGCCATGGTCGATCACCAGCAGGCCATGCGCGATCAGCTGGCGGAAGATGGCATGCCATTCGGACACCGACCGGTCGGCACCGATGCCGAAGGTCGACACCTTGTCGTGCCCCCACTGGCGGATCTTCTCGGTGGCGTTGCCGCGCAGCACGTCGATCAGATGGGTGGCGCCGAAGTGCACGCGGCTGGCCTGGGCGGTGCGGTAGACGCAGGACAGCGCCATCTGCGCCTCGCGCGTGCCGTCCCACGTGGCCGGCGGCTCCAGGCAGGTATCGCAGTTGCCGCAGGGCTCGCTCGCCTCGCCGAAATACGCGAGGATGCGCACGCGCCGGCAGCCGGCGGTCTCGCACAGGCCCAGCAAGGCGTCGAGCTTGGCCGACGACACGCGCTTGTGCGCTTCGTCGGCCTCCGATTCGTCGATCATCCGCTTCTGCTGCACCACGTCGCCGAGGCCATAGGCCATCCAGGCATTGGCCGGCAGGCCGTCGCGCCCGGCCCGGCCGGTCTCCTGGTAATAGCCCTCCATGCTCTTGGGCAGGTCGAGGTGGGCGACGAAGCGGACGTCCGGCTTGTCGATGCCCATGCCGAAGGCGATCGTGGCCACCATCACCAGCCCTTCCTCGTCGCGGAAGCGCGCCTGGTGCTGCTGCCGCACGGCGGCCTCCATGCCGGCGTGGTACGGCAGCGCATTGATGCCGTGGCCGCGCAGCCAGTCGGCGGTCTCCTCGACCTTGCGGCGCGACAGGCAGTAGACGATGCCGCTGTCGTGCGTGCCGTCCGCGGCCATGTGCTCGGCCTTGATGAAGGCCAGCAGCTGCTGGCGGGCGTTGTCCTTCTCGACGATGCGATAGCGGATATTGGGACGATCGAAGCTCGACAGGAAGACGCGCGCATCGTCCAGCGCCAGGCGCTCGACGATCTCCTGCCGCGTCACGTCATCCGCCGTCGCGGTCAGCGCGATGCGCGGCACCTGCGGGAAGCGCTCGTGCAGCACCGACAGCTGGATGTATTCCGGCCGGAAGTCGTGGCCCCACTGCGACACGCAGTGCGCCTCGTCGATCGCGAACAGGCCCACGCGGGTGCGGTCGAGCAGGTCCTGGAAGCGCGGCGTCATCAGCCGTTCCGGCGCGACGTACAGGATCTCGAGGCGCCCGGCCAGCAGGTCGCGCTCGACCGCCGAGGCCTCCGCGCCGGTCAGCGTGGAGTTCAGCACCGCGGCGCGCACGCCGGCTTCGGTCAGCGCGGCGACCTGGTCCTGCATCAGCGCGATCAACGGCGACACGACGATGCCGACGCCGTGGCCGGCACGCTGGCGCAGCAGCGCCGGAATCTGGTAGCAAAGCGACTTGCCGCCGCCGGTCGGCATCAGCACCAGGCAATCGCCGCCCTCGGCCACGTGCTCGATGATTTCCGCCTGGCGGCCGCGGAAGGCGTGATAGCCGAAAACATCCTTCAGAATCGCCAGGGCAAGGGACATAGCAACTGCGGAAACGGGGCAAGGTGTCGGAAAGGCGTAACCATACCACCGCACCGGCTTCCGATCGCTTCGAATCGTGACGGCGCCCGCCCTCGTCCGCCCTCGTCCGCCCTCGTCCGCCCTCGTCCGCCCTCGCCCGCCATCGCGGCGTCGCATTCCGCCTGCCACGCCCGCCTGCCGCCCCCGCCCTGCCGCGTACCTCGACTGCCACGCGGACGCGGCTGGCGGAATCAGGTCTTGGCCGTATCACACCCCAACGTCGCCGATTTTCGAATTTCGTCCAGTCCTTGCGCGGCGGACGACGATGGATGCGAGAAACCCAAGTCGGCTCCGGAAACCGTAAGACAGCGCCCCGTGGTGGCGAGGAAGATCTGCCTCGTCCAATCGTTGTGCAAGCAACGATGACGACCATCAGAACCATCGCAGTCTTTTGGACGCGGTCTTTTGGAGTTTCCTGGAGCTTTCCCATGCTTGTCTCGCCCGTTTCCCACCCCCCAACACCCGGTCCAGCCGCTCGCGACCTCGGCGCAGGAGTCGAACCTCGTCGGCGCCGCCGAGGCGGCTGCCGTCAGCGCCGGCGGCGACCTGGACCTGTTCGCCGCCGCCAAGCTCTACCGCGAAAAGGCCAATGAACTGGCCAAGCTGTCGCAGCAGAGCGGCAACTACGAAACCGCGACGCTGAGCGATTCGGAGATCAAGTCGCTGCGCAGTGCCGGCGTGCCGATCGACGCCTTCCTGAAGCAATATGGCCAGAAGCTGGGCTCGCGCGAGTTCGGCGTGCTGTCCGACCTGATCATGAAGACGCTGGAGAAGCAGGGTGGCTTCGCCGCTGGCAACGCGGTCCCCCGCGCAGTCGGCGGCGGTCAGCGTCGCGGCGCGCGCCTACGTGTAAGCGGCATCGCGTGTTTGGTCCTGGCGTTGACTCCAACGTCAGGCGGCCAAAAAAGCCCGGTGCGATTTCTCGCACCGGGCTTTTTCACTACTGGCTTGCTGCTGCGGCCGTACTACAGCGGCCGTACTACAGCGACCGTACTACAGCGGCCTCGCTGCAGTCTCTTTGCCGCAGCGTTACCGCATCAGTCTCAGACCGCCGGCGTATCGCCGCCGTTCTCGGTGGTGGCATGCACCTCCGACGGCTCCATGAAGAGCGACTGCTCTTCTTCGGAGATCGCCTGGGCGCGTTCGCGCTCGGCTGCCTCGCGCGCCTTGCGGGCGCGGTGGTAGGCCAGGCCCGTACCGGCCGGGATCAGGCGACCCACGATCACGTTTTCCTTCAGACCACGCAGGTCGTCGGTCTTGCCCATGATCGCGGCTTCGGTCAGCACGCGCGTCGTTTCCTGGAACGATGCCGCCGAGATGAAGCTGTCGGTCGACAGCGACGCCTTGGTGATACCGAGCAGCAGGTTCTCGTAGGTTGCCGGACGCTTGCCTTCCGCGATCACGCGGTCGTTTTCGTCCAGCAGCTCCGAGCGCTCCACCTGTTCACCCGGGATGAACTTGGTGTCGCCGACATCGACGATCTGCACGCGGCGCAGCATCTGACGCACGATCACTTCGATGTGCTTGTCGTTGATCTTCACGCCCTGCAGACGGTAGACGTCCTGCACCTCGTCGACGATGTAGTGCGCCAGCTCCTCGATGCCCTTCAGGCGCAGGATGTCGTGCGGATCCGCCGGACCCTCGACGATCATCTCGCCCTTGTTCACCACCTGACCGTCGTGGACCAGCACCTGCTTTTCCTTGGCGATCAGGAACTCGTGCGCATTGCCGTCGAGGTCGGTGATGACCAGACGCTGCTTGCCCTTGGTGTCCTTGCCGAACGACACGGTACCGGTGACTTCCGCCAGCACGGCGGCGTCCTTCGGCGAACGCGCTTCGAACAGCTCGGCCACGCGCGGCAGACCACCGGTAATGTCGCGGGTCTTCTGCGACTCGGTCGGGATACGCGCCAGCACTTCACCGACGTGCACCTGCTGGCCGTCCTTGACGGTGATCAGCGCGCCGACCTGGAAGCCGATGGTCACGGAGTGGTCCGTGCCCGGAATCTTGACTTCCTGGCCGTTGGCGTCGAGCAGCTTCACCTGCGGGCGCAGGCCCTTGGTGGCAGCCGTACGGCGCTTGGCGTCGATCACGACCAGCGTCGACAGACCGGTGACCTCGTCCATCTGCTTGGCGACGGTCACGCCTTCTTCGACGTTCTCGAACTTGATCGTGCCCGAGTACTCCGACACGATCGGGCGCGTCAGCGCATCCCAGGTGGCCAGTTGCGTGCCCGCCTTGATCGCCTGACCGTCCTGCACCAGCAGCGTGGCGCCGTACGGGATCTTGTGGCGCTCGCGCTCGCGGCCGTGGTCGTCGGTGATCAGCGCCTCGCCCGAACGCGAGATCACGATCAGTTCGCCCTTGGCGTTGGTCACGTAGCGCATCGTCGCGGTGAAGCGCACCGTACCGGTGGCCTTCGCTTCGACGCTCGAGGCGACCGCCGCACGCGATGCCGCACCGCCGATGTGGAACGTCCGCATCGTCAGCTGCGTGCCCGGCTCGCCGATCGACTGCGCGGCGATCACGCCGACCGCTTCGCCGGTGTTGACCAGCGTGCCGCGGCCCAGATCGCGGCCATAGCACTTGGCGCACAGGCCGTAGCGCGTGTCGCACGACAGCGGGGTGCGGACCTTGACCTCGTCCACGCCGATCTGGTCGATCAGGTCGACCAGGTCTTCGTCCAGCAGCGTGCCGGCCTCGATCGCGGTTTCCTGCGTCTCGGGGTTGACGACGTCCGACACCGTCACGCGGCCAAGGATACGGTCGCGCAGCGCTTCGATGACTTCACCGCCTTCCACCAGCGCCTTCATCGCAACGCCGTTGGTGGTGCCGCAATCCTCCTCGACCACCACCAGATCCTGCGTCACGTCGACCAGACGACGGGTCAGGTAACCCGAGTTCGCGGTCTTCAGCGCGGTATCGGCCAGGCCCTTACGCGCGCCGTGGGTCGAGATGAAGTACTGCAGAACGTTCAGGCCTTCGCGGAAGTTCGCGGTAATCGGCGTCTCGATGATCGAGCCGTCCGGCTTGGCCATCAGGCCACGCATGCCGGCCAGCTGACGGATCTGCGCCGCGGAACCCCGTGCGCCCGAGTCGGCCATCATGTAGATGGAGTTGAACGACTCCTGCTTGACGGTGTTGCCGTTGCGGTCGACCACGTCCTCGTGCTGCAGCTGCTCCATCATCGCCTTGCCGACCTGGTCGCCGGCGGCGCCCCAGATGTCCACGACGTTGTTGTAGCGCTCCTGGTCCGTCACCAGACCCGACATGTACTGCTTGTCGTATTCCTTCACCTTGGCCGCGGCGTCGGCGATGATCTTTTCCTTCTGCGGCGGCACCAGCATGTCGTCGATCGCGATCGAGATACCGGCGCGCGTGGCCAGGCGGAAGCCCGACTGCAGCAGCTTGTCGGCGAAGATCACCGTCTCGCGCAGGCCGCACTTGCGGAACGCGGTGTTGATCAGGCGCGAGATTTCCTTCTTCTTCAGCGGCTTGTTCAGCACCGAGAACGGCAGGCCCTTCGGCAGGATCTCGGACAGGATCGCGCGGCCGACCGTGGTGGCCTGCAGCGTGATCTTCGGCGCGAAGCGCGCGTCGCCCTCGGCGTCCTTGTCGACCAGCTCATACTCGGTGATGCGCACGTTCACGCGCGAAGCCAGTTCGACTTCCTTGTTCTCGTAGGCGCGGATCACTTCGCTGACGTCGGCGAAGGTCATACCCTCGCCCTTGCCGTTGATCTTGTCGCGGGTGGTGTAGTACAGGCCCAGCACCACGTCCTGCGACGGCACGATCGACGGATCGCCGTTGGCCGGGAACAGCACGTTGTTGGAGGCCAGCATCAGCGTGCGGGCTTCCATCTGCGCTTCCAGCGACAGCGGCACGTGGACGGCCATCTGGTCACCGTCGAAGTCGGCGTTGAACGCCGCGCAGACGAGCGGATGCAGCTGGATCGCCTTGCCTTCGATCAGCACCGGTTCGAAGGCCTGGATGCCCAGGCGGTGCAGCGTCGGCGCGCGGTTCAGCATCACCGGGTGCTCGCGGATCACCTCTTCGAGGATGTCCCACACGACCGGGGTCTGGCTTTCGACTTCCTTCTTGGCCGCCTTGATGGTGGTGGCGATGCCCATCGTTTCCAGCTTGTGGAAGATGAAGGGCTTGAACAGCTCCAGCGCCATCAGCTTGGGCAGGCCGCACTGGTGCAGCTTCAGCGTCGGGCCGACCACGATGACCGAACGGCCCGAGTAGTCGACGCGCTTGCCCAGCAGGTTCTGACGGAAACGACCGCCCTTGCCCTTGATCATCTCGGCCAGCGACTTCAGCGGACGCTTGTTGGCGCCGGTCATCGCCTTGCCGCGACGGCCGTTGTCCAGCAGCGAGTCGACCGCTTCCTGCAGCATGCGCTTTTCGTTGCGCACGATGATTTCAGGGGCCTTCAGCTCGAGCAGGCGCTTCAACCGGTTGTTGCGGTTGATCACGCGGCGATACAGGTCGTTCAGGTCCGAGGTCGCGAAGCGGCCGCCGTCCAGCGGCACCAGCGGACGCAGCTCGGGCGGCAGCACCGGCAGCACTTCGAGGATCATCCACTCGGGCTTGATGCCCGAACGCTGGAAGGCCTCGAGCACCTTCAGGCGCTTGGCGTACTTCTTGATCTTGGCTTCGGAACCGGTGGCCTGCAGCTCGGCGCGGATCTGTTCGATCTGCTTCTCGATGTCGATGCCGCGCAGCAGTTCACGGATGCCCTCGGCACCCATCATCGCCACGAATTCGCCCTCGCCGTACTCCTCGCACTTCGCGATGTAGTCGTCCTCGGACATGATCTGGCTCTTCTTGAGCGGGGTCATGCCGGGCTCGAGCACCACGAACGCTTCGAAATACAGCACGCGCTCGATGTCGCGCAGCGTCATGTCGAGCACCATGCCCAGACGCGACGGCAGCGACTTCAGGAACCAGATGTGCGCGGTCGGCGCGGCCAGTTCGATATGGCCCATGCGCTCGCGGCGCACCTTCGCCAGCGTCACTTCGACGCCGCACTTCTCGCAGATCACGCCACGGTGCTTCAGGCGCTTGTACTTGCCGCACAGGCACTCGTAGTCCTTGATCGGACCGAAGATCTTGGCGCAGAACAGACCGTCGCGCTCCGGCTTGAACGTCCGGTAGTTGATGGTTTCCGGCTTCTTGACTTCGCCGTACGACCACGAACGGATCTTCTCGGGCGAGGCCAGCCCGATCTTGATCGCGTCGAACTGCTCTTCCTGCTGTACCTGCTTAAAGAGATCGAGCAATGCTTTCATTGCAACTCCTTGTTTCGCCGCCGGCCCGTCACGGGCCGCCGGCATTCATCCTGTGGGAAATCCGCCGGAGACGGCTTCACTGCCGTCCCCGTTTCGACCTGTCGATCAATAGCGATCCAGGTCGATATCGATACCCAGCGAGCGGATTTCCTTCACCAGCACGTTGAACGACTCCGGCATGCCGGCATCGATCGAGTGCTCGCCCTTGACGATGTTCTCGTACACCTTGGTACGGCCGTTCACGTCGTCGGACTTGACCGTCAGCATTTCCTGCAGCACGTAGGAGGCGCCGTACGCTTCCAGCGCCCACACTTCCATCTCGCCGAAACGCTGGCCGCCGAACTGCGCCTTGCCGCCCAGCGGCTGCTGGGTGACGAGCGAGTACGGACCGGTCGAACGGGCGTGCATCTTGTCGTCGACCAGGTGGTGCAGCTTCAGCATGTGCATCACACCCAGCGTGACCGGACGCTCGAACGCCTCGCCGGTGCGGCCGTCGTACAGCGTGACCTGCTGCTTCGATGCCGTCAGGCCCTTCTCCTTGGCCACTTCGTCCGGATAGGCCAGATCCAGCATGCGGCGGATTTCGGCTTCATGCGCGCCATCGAACACCGGAGTCGCGAAGGGCACGCCCTTCTTGAGGTTGTTCGCCAGCTCCAGCACTTCGGCATCCGTCAGGCTGTCGAGGTCTTCGGCCTTGCCGCTCTCGTTGTAGATCTGAGCGAGCAGGGTGCGCAGTTCCTGCGCCTTGGCCTGTGCCTTGAGCATGTCGCCGATGCGCTGGCCCAGACCGCGCGCGGCCCAGCCCAGGTGGGTCTCGAGAATCTGACCCACGTTCATCCGCGACGGCACGCCGAGCGGGTTCAGCACGATGTCGGCAGGCGTGCCGTCGGCCATGTAGGGCATGTCCTCGATCGGCACGATCTTCGACACCACGCCCTTGTTGCCGTGACGGCCGGCCATCTTGTCGCCAGGCTGCAGGCGGCGCTTGACGGCCAGGTAGACCTTGACCATCTTGATCACGCCCGGGGGCAGCTCGTCGCCCTGGGTCAGCTTCTTGCGCTTTTCCTCGAAGGCCAGGTCGAACTCGTGGCGCTTCTGCTCGATGGCTTCCTTGACCGCCTCGAGCTGGGCCGCGACTTCCTCGTCCGCCGGACGGATGTCGAACCAGTGGTACTTGTCCAGATCGTCCAGGTACTCCTTGGTCAGCTTCGCGCCCTTGGCCAGCTTCTTCGGACCGCCGTTGACGGTCTTGTCGATCAGCAGGCGCTCCAGACGCTGGAAGGCATCGCCCTCGACGATACGCAGCTGGTCGTTCAGGTCCAGGCGGTAGCGCTTGAGCTCGTCGTCGATGATCGACTGCGCGCGCTTGTCGCGGGTCACGCCTTCACGGGTGAAGACCTGCACGTCGATCACGATGCCGCTCATGCCCGAGGGCACGCGCAGCGAGGTGTCCTTCACGTCGGACGCCTTCTCGCCGAAGATCGCGCGCAGCAGCTTCTCTTCCGGCGTCAGCTGGGTCTCGCCCTTGGGCGTGACCTTGCCGACCAGCACGTCGCCGGCCTCGACCTCGGCACCGATGTAGGTGATGCCGGATTCGTCCAGACGGGCCAGTTGCGCTTCGGCCAGGTTCGAGATGTCGCGCGTGATTTCCTCGGGTCCGAGCTTGGTGTCGCGGGCGACGACCGACAGCTCCTCGATGTGGATCGAGGTGTAGCGGTCTTCGGCAACGACGCGCTCCGAGATCAGGATCGAGTCTTCGAAGTTGTAGCCGTTCCAGGGCATGAACGCGACCAGCATGTTCTGGCCGAGCGCGAGCTCGCCCAGGTCGGTCGAGGCGCCATCGGCGATCACGTCGCCGCGGGCGACGTGGTCGCCCACCTTGACCATCGGACGCTGGTTGATGTTCGTGTTCTGGTTCGAACGCGTGTACTTGATCAGGTTGTAGATGTCCACGCCGACTTCGCCGGCCACGGCTTCGTCGTCGTTGACGCGGATCACGATACGGTTCGCGTCGACATAGTCGACCACGCCGCCACGGGTCGCCTGCACGGCGGTGCCCGAGTCGACCGCGACGGTGCGCTCGATGCCGGTGCCGACCAGCGGCTTGTCCGGACGCAGGCAAGGCACGGCCTGACGCTGCATGTTCGCGCCCATCAGTGCACGGTTTGCGTCATCGTGCTCGAGGAACGGTACCAGCGAGGCCGCCGCCGACACGATCTGCGACGGCGCCACGTCGATGTACTGCACGCGGTCCGGCGTGACCATGCGGGTCTCGCGCTCGCTGCCTTCGCGCGCCGACACCAGTTCGTCGATCAGGTTGCCTTCGGCGTCGACCGTCGCGTTGGCCTGCGCCACCACGTACTTGCCTTCCTCGATCGCCGACAGGTAGTCGACCTGGTCGGTCAGCTTGCCGTTCTCGACCTTGCGGTACGGCGTTTCGAGGAAGCCGTACTCGTTCAGGCGGGCGTACAGCGCCAGCGAGTTGATCAGACCGATGTTCGGACCTTCCGGCGTTTCGATCGGGCACACGCGGCCATAGTGGGTCGGGTGCACGTCGCGGACTTCGAAGCCCGCGCGCTCGCGCGTCAGACCGCCCGGGCCCAGAGCGGACACGCGACGCTTGTGCGTGATCTCGGACAGCGGGTTGGTCTGGTCCATGAACTGCGACAGCTGCGACGAACCGAAGAACTCGCGGATCGCCGACGAGATCGGCTTCGAGTTGATCAGGTCGTGCGGCATCAGGTTCTCGGTCTCGGCCTGGCCCAGACGTTCCTTGACGGCGCGCTCCACGCGCGACAGGCCGGCGCGGAACTGGTTCTCGGCCAGTTCGCCGACGCAACGCACGCGGCGATTGCCCAGGTGGTCGATGTCGTCGACTTCGCCCTTGCCGTTGCGCAGGTTGACCAGGATCTTGATGGTCTCGAGGATGTCCTCGTCCTGCAGCACCATGCTGCCCTCGCCGCTCGGGCGGCCCAGGCGGCTGTTGACCTTCATGCGGCCCACGCGCGACAGGTCGTACGACTCTTCGCTGTAGAACAGGCGCTGGAACAGCGCTTCGACGGCGTCTTCGGTAGGCGGCTCGCCCGGGCGCATCATCCGGTAGATCGCGATACGGGCCGCGGTTTGGTCGGCGGTGTCGTCGGTGCGCAGGGTCTGCGAGATGTACGGACCCTGGTCCAGATCGTTGGTGTACAGCGTCTGGATCTGCTTGACGCCGGCTTCGCGCAGCGACTCGAGCAGCGTTTCGGTCAGTTCATCGTTGGCGTTGGCGATCACCTCGCCGGTATCCGGGTCGATGATGTTCTTGGCCAGCACGCGGCCCAGCAGATAGTCTTCCGGCACGCTGATCAGCTTGGTGCCGGCGGACTCCAGGTCACGGATGTGCTTGGCGTTGATCCGCTTGTCCTTCTCGACCACGACACGGCCGTTCTTGTCGGCGATGTCGAAGCGCGCGACTTCGCCGCGCAGGCGCTCGGGCACGAACTCCAGCTGCGCGCCTTCGGCCTGCAGCGTGAAGTTGTCGAACACGAAGAAGTGCGCGAGGATCTGTTCCGGCGTCAGGCCGATCGACTTCAGCAGGATCGTCACCGGCATCTTGCGCCGGCGGTCGACGCGGAAGTACAGGATGTCCTTCGGGTCGAACTCGAAGTCCAGCCACGAGCCGCGGTACGGAATGATCCGTGCCGAGAACAGCAGCTTGCCCGAGCTGTGCGTCTTGCCCTTGTCGTGCTCGAAGAACACGCCCGGCGAACGGTGCAGCTGCGAAACGATCACGCGCTCGGTGCCGTTGATCACGAACGAGCCGGTCGAGGTCATGAGCGGAATCTCGCCCATGTAGACTTCCCTGCTCCTTGACCTCCTTGACCTTGCCCGGATTCTCGCGATCGTTGATGATCAGGCGAACCTTGGCGCGCAGGGCCGAATGGAAGGTCAGCCCGCGCTGCTGACATTCCTTGACGTCGAACGGCGGGTTGGACAGGTGATACGACACGAACTCCATACGAGCGAGCCCGTTATGGGAGACGATGGGGAAAATTGCGTTGAAGGCCGCTTGCAGGCCTTCGCTCTTGCGACGCGCGGGTGGCGTATCCGCTTGCAAGAACTGGGTGTACGATTCGATCTGGGTGGCTAGCAGGAATGGAACCTGGTGAACCGTCGCGCGCTTCGCAAAGCTTTTGCGAATGCGCTTCTTTTCGGTGAAGCTGTACGCCATGGGATCTCCGAATCATCGCAGGGCTGGCTGGACCTGACCGGCGCCTGAGGTGTTCAGCGACTGGGAGGGGATTTGGCGGTTGGCCGCTACCAACCTCTGGCTGACGGTGTCCGCACGCTGCGAACCGGCGCCATCATCCACGCGCGCCGGTCCGGGGAACACCCGACCAAACTTGTCTTCTGCAGTCGGTTCAGAAGACAAACATCAGCAGCAACCGCTTAGTGTGCCACTGATGTTTGGCCTCTGCTGCGGCCCGGAGGTTCACCCCGACGCCGAGTAGGCAATGCATCACTTATTGCGCGGATGAGTGTCCAATAAAACACACATCACAGAAGCGCAAAAAAGGCTGGCGCCGGGATTTCCCCTTTGCCAGCCCCACTCGCGTGCCGGAGGGCACGCGAAAACTGCTTACTTGATTTCGACCTTCGCGCCGGCGTCTTCCAGCTTCTTCTTGGCCTCGTCGGCAGCAGCCTTGTCCACGCCTTCCTTGACGGGCTTCGGTGCGCCATCGACCAGGTCCTTGGCTTCCTTCAGGCCCAGGCCGGTGATTTCGCGAACGGCCTTGATGACGCCGACCTTGTTCGCGCCGACTTCAGCCAGCACGACGTTGAACTCGGTCTTCTCTTCGGCGGCAGCGCCAGCGCCAGCAGCGCCCGGAGCGGCAGCCACGGCCATCGCGGCGGCGGACACGCCAAACTTCTCTTCGAACGCCTTGACCAGGTCGTTCAGTTCCATCACGGACATCGCGCCAACGGCTTCGAGGATGTCGTCTTTGGTGATTGCCATTTGGAAATACTCCTAGATTTGATTCGGTATCGGTATTGCGATCGGGACGAGCCTGGCCTTAGGCCGCGGCGCCTTCCTCGGCGGGGGCACCTTCGCTCTTCTTCTCGGCCAGCGCGGCCAGCAGGCGGGCAAAGCCCGACACCGGCGCTTGCATGACGCCAAGCAGCTGAGCAATCAGTTGGTCGCGGCTCGGGATCGAGGCCAGCGCCTTGACGGCGTTGACGTCGAGCACCTTGCCGTCGAACGACCCGGCGCGCAGGACCAGCTTGTCGTTGGTCTTGGCGAAGTCGTTCAGAACCTTGGCCGAGGCCACTGCATCTTCGGAAATCCCGTAGATCAGCGGACCGGTCAATTGCTCCGCGAGCGCGGCAAACGGCGTACCTTCCACGGCGCGGCGAGCCAGCGTGTTCTTCAGAACGCGCAGGTAGACGCCTTGCTCGCGGGCGGTGGCACGCAGCTTGGTCAGATCGCCAACCGTGATGCCGCGATATTCGGCCACGACGATGGTCTGGGCTTTGGCGACTTGCGCCGACACCTCAGCAACGACGGCCTTCTTATCTTCAATATTGAGTGGCACGGTTAAGCTCCAAAACGATGCGCGGTGCTCCGGCGACGGAGGACCTTGCATCAGTCCAAACGAACGGCGTCCGATTGGCCCGAATCACCCGGGGATCTCGCCCCGGACCATTCCAACCTTCGGGTTCGCCATCTACGCTGGCGGGCAGGGTGCCGTCACCTTGTTGCCGTGTACGGTCCCACCAATTAAGGCCATGCCGCACCGAAGCGCGAACATGACCGCCAGCGGTCTTTGATAACCAGCGGGACCGGCGGCTGGCGCCGGCACCACTGCCCAAAGCCTTTCTCTGGCCCGCCCTGACGGGCCGGTCCCGGCGCAGTGCCGAAACCTTGAATGCTTCGCCGACCGGTGTTATCGGGTCCGGTCGGCCGATTGACCGCGATCGGCCAGCCGCTTAGGCGGCCAGCGAGGTCTGGTCGACGCGAACGCCCACGCCCATCGTCGAGGAGACCGCGATCTTGCGCAGGTAGACGCCCTTGCTGGTGGCCGGCTTGGCCTTGACCAGCGCGTCGATCAGCGCCGACAGGTTGGTCTTCAGCGCGGCGTCTTCGAACGAACGGCGGCCGATGGTCGCGTGGATGATACCGGCCTTGTCGACACGGAACTGGACCTGACCGGCCTTGGCGTTCTTCACGGCCTGGGCGACGTCGGGGGTCACGGTACCGACCTTCGGGTTCGGCATCAGGCCGCGCGGACCGAGGATCTGGCCCAGCGTACCGACGATACGCATCGTGTCCGGCGAAGCGATCACGACGTCGAAGTTCAGGTTGCCGGCCTTGACTTGCTCGGCCAGGTCTTCCATGCCGACCACGTCGGCGCCGGCGGCCTTGGCCGCTTCAGCCTTCTCGCCCTGGGCGAACACCGCCACGCGGACCGACTTGCCGGTACCGGCGGGCAGCACCACCGAGCCACGGACCACCTGGTCCGACTTCTTGGCGTCGATGCCCAGCTGCACGGCGACGTCGATCGACTCGTCGAACTTGGCCGACGCGCATTCCTTGACCAGGCCCAGCGCCTCGTCGATCGGGTAGAACTTGGTGCGCTCGATCTTGGCCTTGTTGGCCGCTACGCGCTTCGAAACCTTAGCCATTTACAGACCCTCCACGGTGATACCCATCGAACGGGCCGAACCCGCGATGGTGCGCACTGCCGCGTCCAGATCGGCGGCGGTCAGGTCGGCGTTCTTGGCCTTGGCGATGTCTTCAGCCTGGGCGCGGGTGATCTTGCCAACCTTGTCGGTGTGCGGCTTGGCCGAACCCTTGGTGATGCCGGCAGCCTTCTTGATCAGCACGGTGGCCGGCGGCGACTTCATCACGAAGGTGAAGCTCTTGTCGGCGTAGGCGGTGATCACCACCGGCACCGGCAGGCCGGGTTCCATACCCTGGGTCTGCGCGTTGAACGCCTTGCAGAACTCCATGATATTCAGGCCGCGCTGACCCAGTGCCGGGCCCACGGGCGGGGAGGGGTTCGCTTTACCAGCCGGGATCTGCAGCTTGATAAAGCCAATAATCTTCTTGGCCATCTTTACTCCAATCCGGACCGCTGCACGTCAGGCAGTCGATCCTGTTGAGTCGTAACGCGCTGTCGCCGGCCGCCGGTGGCGGACCTGGCCTCACGCTCCTCTTGTGCCCCTTGCGGGGCGTCGCCGGTCGCACTGCCGAAGGCCGCGCGACCCTGCGAATCCTGTGACGATCAGACCTTCTCGACCTGCCCGAACTCGAGCTCGACCGGGGGTGGCGCGACCGAAGATGGTCACCGAGACGCGCAGGCGCGACTTCTCGTAGTTGACCTCTTCCACGTTGCCGTTGAAGTCGGTGAACGGGCCGTCCTTGACGCGCACCATTTCGCCCACCTCGAACAGCGTCTTGGGCCGCGGCTTTTCGACGCCTTCCTGCATCTGCGTCATGATCTTGTCGACTTCCTTCTGGGAAATCGGACTCGGACGGTTGCGCGCGCCGCCGACGAAGCCGGTCACCTTGCTGGTGTTCTTCACCAGGTGCCACGTCTCGTCGGTCATCTCCATTTCCACGAGCACATAGCCCGGGAAGAAGCGCCGCTCGGTCACCGAACGCTGACCGCCCTTCATTTCGATCACTTCCTCGGAAGGCACCAGGATGCGTCCGAACTTGTCCTGCATCTCCGCGCGCTCGATGCGTTCCTGCAAGGCGCGCTGCACGCTCTTCTCCATGCCGGAGTAAGCGTGGACCACGTACCAGCGCTTCTTCGAAGGCGGCTGCGTAGGAGTGGATTCCTGCTTTGCGTCGTCCGTCATGTCCTTTCCCTTATTTCCAGCCCAGCACGAGGGAGAAGATCACCCACTCGATCAGTTTGTCGGCAGACCACAAGAACAGCGCCATCACGACGACGAAGACGAACACCAGGCCCGTCATCTGTCCGGCTTCCTTGCGGGTCGGCCACACCACCTTGCGGACTTCCCGGTACGATTCCCTGGCGAATCCCACGAATTCCCTTGCCCGGCGCGGACACCAGCGCGACGATCACGCCGAGCACGATGCCCGCGAACAGCGCGGCGCCGCGCACGTAGGCAGGCTGCTGCGCCAGCGCGTAGAAACCGATCACGCCGGCCACCACAAGCAGCACGGCCACGCCCAGCAGCCACTTGCCGCTGGAGGTGTTGACGGTTTCAACGTTGGGATTGGCCATGTTTCGCAAACGAGACTAAGCCGCGTCACGATGGATCCTCTGTGGATCCGCCCGACGCGGCTGATTGAATTGGCAGGGGCAGAGGGAATCGAACCCCCAACCTTCGGTTTTGGAGACCGACGCTCTGCCAGTTGAGCTATACCCCTAAAACAACTTTGGGGTCGGCTGGAGCCAACCCCACTGGCGGCAAACGCGGCCGGTTGGTGCCGCGTTTGCTGTCGTGACTGCTTAGTCCAGGATCTTGGCGACGACGCCGGCGCCGACGGTGCGGCCGCCTTCACGGATGGCGAAGCGCAGGCCTTCTTCCATCGCGATCGGGGCGATCAGCTTGACGGTGATCGACACGTTGTCGCCCGGCATGACCATTTCCTTGTCCTTCGGCAGCTCGATCGAGCCGGTCACGTCGGTCGTACGGAAATAGAACTGCGGACGGTAGTTGTTGAAGAACGGGGTGTGACGGCCGCCTTCGTCCTTCGACAGGATGTAGACCTCGCCGGTGAAGTGCGTATGCGGCTTGATCGAACCCGGCTTGCACAGCACCTGGCCGCGCTCGACGTCTTCACGCTTGGTGCCGCGCAGCAGCAGACCGACGTTGTCGCCAGCCTGGCCCTGGTCCAGCAGCTTGCGGAACATTTCCACGCCGGTGCAGGTGGTCTTGACCGTCGGGCGGATACCGACGATTTCGATTTCCTCGCCGACCTTGATCACGCCACGCTCGATACGGCCGGTCACCACGGTACCGCGGCCCGAGATCGAGAACACGTCTTCGACCGGCATCAGGAACGTGCCGTCCACGGCGCGCTCCGGCGTCGGGATGTAGGTGTCCAGTGCCTCGGCCAGGCGCATGATCGCCTCTTCGCCCAGGTCGCCCTTGTCGCCTTCGAGCGCCAGCTTGGCCGAACCCTTGATGATCGGGGTGTCGTCGCCGGGGAACTCGTACTTCGACAGCAGCTCGCGCACTTCCATTTCCACCAGCTCGAGCAGCTCGGCGTCGTCCACCATGTCGCACTTGTTCAGGAACACGATGATGTACGGCACGCCGACCTGGCGGGCCAGCAGGATGTGCTCGCGCGTCTGCGGCATCGGGCCGTCAGCGGCCGAGCACACCAGGATCGCGCCGTCCATCTGGGCAGCGCCGGTGATCATGTTCTTGACGTAGTCGGCGTGGCCCGGGCAGTCAACGTGCGCGTAGTGGCGGTTGGCCGTCTCGTACTCGACGTGCGCGGTGTTGATGGTAATACCGCGTGCCTTCTCTTCCGGCGCCGCATCGATTTCGTCGTACTTCTTCGCGGCACCGCCGAACTTCGCAGCCAGCACCGTCGCAATCGCCGCCGTCAGCGTCGTCTTGCCGTGGTCAACGTGACCAATCGTACCAACGTTCACGTGCGGCTTGGTCCGCTCGAACTTTTCCTTTGCCATTTCGCGACTCCTGTCTCGGTAGCGATATTGCCAGTGCGGTATTTGGTGCCCATGGGCAGGATCGAACTGCCGACCTCTCCCTTACCAAGGGAGTGCTCTACCACTGAGCCACATGGGCGAAACTTGATGACTGCGTTGCAGCAATCCTGCTGGAGCGGGTGAAGGGAATCGAACCCTCGTCGTAAGCTTGGAAGGCTTCTGCTCTACCATTGAGCTACACCCGCCCGGGTTACTTCACTTCACCGACATTGCCGGACTGCTGCTGCATTGCATTCTGGTGGAGAGGGTTGGATTCGAACCAACGTAGGCGTAAGCCAACAGATTTACAGTCTGCCCCCCTTTAGCCACTCGGGCACCTCTCCGCAGAGAACTTGCGATTATGGTGTAATCGCCCCCGCCTGTCAAGCGCTTTCCCTCTGCTTTGCCAGGAAAACGGCTTGTTCGATCGTCGGCGGAAACGGGCTGCGGCGGCCCGTGGCGAACCATCTTCGCGGACACCGGAAACGATGTCCTCTCACCCTATAGGGGCCCGCAAAACGGCCTGGAACGCGGCTGCAGCGGCCGGGATATGGCGGTCGAGCAACCTGGGAGTGCGGTGGACTGGCCCGCTTTCCGCGGCCGCAAAGCAAAACACCCCAGACCTTGGGAGATCTGGGGTGTCTTGGGGATGGAGAGCCTGGCGATGACCTACTTTCACACGGGTAGTCCGCACTATCATCGGCGCGAAGTCGTTTCACGGTCCTGTTCGGGATGGGAAGGGGTGGTTCCGACTTGCTATGGTCACCAGGCATAAAGGGTTGCCGGACTGGCTTGAGGCCAATCTGGCGTATTGGGATGTAGCGTCGGGTTGTGCTGTATGGCACGTATGCGGCAACACCAGCGGATCTAAACGCACTGGTTATAGGATCAAGCCTTACGGGCAATTAGTACTGGTTAGCTTAACGCATTACTGCGCTTCCACACCCAGCCTATCAACGTCCTGGTCTTGAACGACCCTTCAAGGAGCTCAAGGCTCCAGGGAATCCTCATCTTCAGGCGAGTTTCCCGCTTAGATGCTTTCAGCGGTTATCTCTTCCGTACATAGCTACCCTGCGATGCCTCTGGCGAGACAACAGGTACACCAGCGGTACGTCCACTCCGGTCCTCTCGTACTAGGAGCAGCCCCCGTCAAGATTCCAACGCCCACGGCAGATAGGGACCAAACTGTCTCACGACGTTTTAAACCCAGCTCACGTACCTCTTTAAATGGCGAACAGCCATACCCTTGGGACCGGCTACAGCCCCAGGATGAGATGAGCCGACATCGAGGTGCCAAACACCGCCGTCGATATGAACTCTTGGGCGGTATCAGCCTGTTATCCCCAGAGTACCTTTTATCCGTTGAGCGATGGCCCTTCCATTCAGAACCACCGGATCACTATGTCCTGCTTTCGCACCTGCTCGACTTGTCGGTCTCGCAGTTAAGCACGCTTTTGCCATTGCACTTTAGGTACGATGTCCGACCGTACCAAGCGTACCTTCGAACTCCTCCGTTACACTTTGGGAGGAGACCGCCCCAGTCAAACTGCCTACCATGCACTGTCCCCGACCCGGATTCACGGGCCTAGGTTAGAACCTCAAACAAACCAGGGTGGTATTTCAAGGACGGCTCCACGAGAACTGGCGTCCTCGCTTCAAAGCCTCCCACCTATCCTACACAGATCGGTTCAAAGTCCAATGCAAAGCTGCAGTAAAGGTTCATGGGGTCTTTCCGTCTAGCCGCGGGGAGATTGCATCATCACAAACACTTCAACTTCGCTGAGTCTCGGGAGGAGACAGTGTGGCCATCGTTACGCCATTCGTGCAGGTCGGAACTTACCCGACAAGGAATTTCGCTACCTTAGGACCGTTATAGTTACGGCCGCCGTTTACCGGGACTTCAATCAAGAGCTTGCACCCCATCATTTAATCTTCCGGCACCGGGCAGGCGTCACACCCTATACGTCCACTTTCGTGTTTGCAGAGTGCTGTGTTTTTATTAAACAGTCGCAGCCACCATTTTATTGCAACCCCGTCACCCTTCTGGCGCAGGCCAGTCAAGCTACCAGGGCGTACCTTATCCCGAAGTTACGGTACCAATTTGCCGAGTTCCTTCTCCCGAGTTCTCTCAAGCGCCTTAGAATACTCATCTCGCCCACCTGTGTCGGTTTGCGGTACGGTCTCGTATGACTGAAGCTTAGAGGCTTTTCTTGGGACCCCTTCCGATTGCTTCGCAGCACTAGGCCGCTCGCCCCACATCCTTGAATTCCGCGCCCGGATTTGCCTAAGCGCCTTCTCCAATGCAGGGACCGGGACTTCCAACACCCGGACAACCTTCCGCGATCCGTCCCCCCCATCGCATCATACGACGGTGCAGGAATATTAACCTGCTTCCCATCAGCTACGCATCTCTGCCTCGCCTTAGGGGCCGACTCACCCTACGCCGATGAACGTTGCGTAGGAAACCTTGGGCTTACGGCGAGGGGGCCTTTCACCCCCTTTATCGCTACTCATGTCAGCATTCGCACTTCCGATACCTCCAGCATCCTTTACAAGACACCTTCACAGGCTTACGGAACGCTCTCCTACCACGCGCACAAGGCGCGTCCGCAGCTTCGGTGACTGGCTTAGCCCCGTTACATCTTCCGCGCAGGACGACTCGATCAGTGAGCTATTACGCTTTCTTTAAAGGGTGGCTGCTTCTAAGCCAACCTCCTGACTGTTTTAGCCTTCCCACTTCGTTTCCCACTTAGCCAATCTTGGGGACCTTAGCTGGCGGTCTGGGTTGTTTCCCTCTTGACACCGGACGTTAGCACCCGATGTCTGTCTCCCGTGATTGCACTCTTCGGTATTCGGAGTTTGCTATGGCGGGGTAATCAGCAATAGACCCCCCAACCATGACAGTGCTCTACCCCCGAAGGTGAGACACGAGGCACTACCTAAATAGTTTTCGGAGAGAACCAGCTATTTCCAGACTTGTTTAGCCTTTCACCCCTATCCACAGCTCATCCCCTAACTTTTCAACGTTAGTGGGTTCGGTCCTCCAGTACGTGTTACCGCACCTTCAACCTGGCCATGGATAGATCGTCTGGTTTCGGGTCTACACCCAGCGACTCAATCGCCCTATTCGGACTCGCTTTCGCTACGCCTTCCCTAACCGGTTAAGCTTGCCACTGAATGTAAGTCGCTGACCCATTATACAAAAGGTACGCCGTCACCCGTTTCCAGGCTCCGACTGTTTGTATGCATGCGGTTTCAGGATCTATTTCACTCCCCTCCCGGGGGTTCTTTTCGCCTTTCCCTCACGGTACTGGTTCACTATCGGTCGATCACGAGTATTTAGCCTTGGAGGATGGTCCCCCCATCTTCAGACAGGATTTCACGTGTCCCGCCCTACTTGTCGTACCCCTAGTTCCACAACGCGGTTTTCGCATACAGGGCTATCACCTGCTATGGCCGGGCTTTCCATCCCGTTTTGCTAACCACACTGCTAAAAAGTACAAGGCTCATCCCATTTCGTTCGCCACTACTTTGGGAATCTCGGTTGATTTCTGTTCCTGCAGCTACTTAGATGTTTCAGTTCGCCGCGTTCGCTTCCCACACCTATGGATTCAGTGTGGGATGACCCATACGGGCCGGGTTTCCCCCATTCGGACATCTCCGGATCAAAGCTCGTTTGCCAGCTCCCCGAAGCTTTTCGCAGGCTACCGCGTCCTTCATCGCCTGTGATCGCCAAGGCATCCACCACATGCACTTGTTCGCTTGACCCTATAACGAGTGCGTCTACGACGCGCCCCGCTACAGGTTGAGTTCTCGCATTTGTGCCGTATTCCAAGTCATCTTTCGATCACTTAAATACTTTGGTTGATACAATCACAACCCGGTATCGCGCGATCAGTCTCGATCGTCCACGCGCCTCATCAACGCGTCGCGACACCTTTACTACATCCCATTTTGTTAAAGAACAGCCAACGTGCATGCGCACATCGTCTTGGCCAATGCCAAAGGCAAACGCTCATGCGAAGCGCTTGCCTTTGACAACTGCCCGGTCTTGCTCGCACCGACAGCAATGCTTGCTGTCAGGCGGGTGGTGGAGGATGACGGGATCGAACCGACGACCCCCTGCTTGCAAAGCAGGTGCTCTCCCAGCTGAGCTAATCCCCCCTCATCTAAGACTGGTGGGTCTGGTAGGACTTGAACCTACGACCCCCCGCCTTATCAAGACGGTGCTCTAACCACCTGAGCTACAGACCCTTGGCTGTAACACTCGAACCAACCGATAAGTGTGAACGCTCGACTTGAGCAAGTCGTGCTCGGAAAGGAGGTGATCCAGCCGCACCTTCCGATACGGCTACCTTGTTACGACTTCACCCCAGTCATGAACCCTGCCGTGGTAATCGCCCTCCTTGCGGTTAGGCTAACTACTTCTGGCAAAACCCACTCCCATGGTGTGACGGGCGGTGTGTACAAGACCCGGGAACGTATTCACCGCGGCATGCTGATCCGCGATTACTAGCGATTCCAGCTTCACGTAGTCGAGTTGCAGACTACGATCCGGACTACGATGCGTTTTCTGGGATTAGCTCCCCCCTCGCGGGTTGGCAACCCTCTGTACGCACCATTGTATGACGTGTGAAGCCCTACCCATAAGGGCCATGAGGACTTGACGTCATCCCCACCTTCCTCCGGTTTGTCACCGGCAGTCTCTCTAGAGTGCCCTTGCGTAGCAACTAGAGACAAGGGTTGCGCTCGTTGCGGGACTTAACCCAACATCTCACGACACGAGCTGACGACAGCCAT
Organism: Cupriavidus sp. H18C1; assembly: GCF_049311595.1. Taxonomy (NCBI): domain Bacteria; kingdom Pseudomonadati; phylum Pseudomonadota; class Betaproteobacteria; order Burkholderiales; family Burkholderiaceae; genus Cupriavidus; species Cupriavidus sp. H18C1. Next base: position 2,220,291 of record NZ_CP186008.1, on the reverse strand, counting down.
GCAGCACCTGTGTCCACTTTCCCTTTCGGGCACCTAATGCATCTCTGCTTCGTTAGTGGCATGTCAAGGGTAGGTAAGGTTTTTCGCGTTGCATCGAATTAATCCACATCATCCACCGCTTGTGCGGGTCCCCGTCAATTCCTTTGAGTTTTAATCTTGCGACCGTACTCCCCAGGCGGTCAACTTCACGCGTTAGCTACGTTACTGAGGAAATGAATCCCCAACAACTAGTTGACATCGTTTAGGGCGTGGACTACCAGGGTATCTAATCCTGTTTGCTCCCCACGCTTTCGTGCATGAGCGTCAGTCTCGTCCCAGGGGGCTGCCTTCGCCATCGGTATTCCTCCACATCTCTACGCATTTCACTGCTACACGTGGAATTCTACCCCCCCTCTGACGCACTCTAGCCTTGCAGTCACAAGCGCCATTCCCAGGTTGAGCCCGGGGATTTCACGCCTGTCTTACAAAACCGCCTGCGCACGCTTTACGCCCAGTAATTCCGATTAACGCTCGCACCCTACGTATTACCGCGGCTGCTGGCACGTAGTTAGCCGGTGCTTATTCTTCCGGTACCGTCATCCACGCCAGGTATTAGCCAGCGCGATTTCTTTCCGGACAAAAGTGCTTTACAACCCGAAGGCCTTCTTCACACACGCGGCATTGCTGGATCAGGGTTGCCCCCATTGTCCAAAATTCCCCACTGCTGCCTCCCGTAGGAGTCTGGGCCGTGTCTCAGTCCCAGTGTGGCTGATCGTCCTCTCAGACCAGCTACTGATCGTCGCCTTGGTAGGCCTTTACCCCACCAACTAGCTAATCAGACATCGGCCGCTCCTATTGCGCGAGGCCTTACGGTCCCCCGCTTTCACCCTCAGGTCGTATGCGGTATTAGCTAATCTTTCGACTAGTTATCCCCCACAACAGGGCACGTTCCGATGTATTACTCACCCGTTCGCCACTCGCCGCCAGGCCGAAGCCCGCGCTGCCGTTCGACTTGCATGTGTAAGGCATGCCGCCAGCGTTCAATCTGAGCCAGGATCAAACTCTTCAGTTCAAATCCCTTGTGGTGCCGAAGCACCTCGCTCTTTCGAGCGGTCGCTCACTCTCAGAAAACTGACTGGCTCCATCGTCTTGACGCCGATGAAGCCACGTTTTGCTGTGCGAGCACTTGATAACTTTTGAGCTGCCGCCGATCCCGAAGAATCGGCTGTGACTGCCGCTATCGAGCGCCCACACTTATCGGTTGTTCGTTTGTTAAAGAACTCACGCGCCGGCTTTGCCGTTCGCGTCGCTGCGTTGTCAGCAGCAGAGAAACGAGATTATGCAGAACATTTCGCTTCTCGTCAACAGGTTGTCAGCACTTTTTTGCTGCGGCTCCAGCACCGCAGCGCCTTCGCCTTCCCCGCCAACCCCGCCGCCGTTCGGCTGCGAGGGGGCGAATATTAAGGGACGGCGCACCCGAAGGCAAGCAAATTAAGTAAAAACCCGAATTCGGCCTTGAAGTGCTTCAAAGTCAACAAATGTCGCACCGGTGACAGCTTCGGTGGAACGCTTCGCCTAAGCTGGCGCCCCATACCTATAAGAGAAGCACCCCTGACTACGATTCAGTCAATCAGTCGAAGGAGACAACCATGACGCTGATCCCGAACGCCGGCCTGTCGCTGGTCACTGGCGCCACCGACGTGCCGCTTTCGGACCAGACCATCGCCGAATTGCTGGCCGCCACGGCGGCGGCCCACCCGGACGCGGAAGCCGTCGTCTTCCGCGAGCAGGCAATCCGCTGGACTTGGCGCCAGTTCAGCGAGCAGGTCGACCGCCTGGCCACCGGCTTGCTGGCGCGCGGCATCGCGCGCGGCGACCGCGTCGGCATCTGGTCGCCGAACCGGCAGGAGTGGCTGGTGACCCAGTTCGCCACTGCCCGCATCGGCGCCATCCTGGTCAATATCAACCCGGCCTACCGGTTGGCAGAGCTGGAGTACGCGCTGAACAAGGCCGGCGTCCGGATGCTGATCACGGCCGCGCGCTTCAAGTCGAGCAACTATATCGAGATGCTGCAGAAGCTGGCGCCGGAGTTGGCCGACAGCCGGCCGGGCGCGCTGCGGGCGGCTCGACTGCCCACGCTGCAATGGGTCGTGCGCATGGGTGAGGAGGACACCGCCGGCATGCTGCGCTATGCCGACCTGCTGTCCCGGCCCGATCCCGCTGTGCTGGACGCCACCGGTTCGGCGCTCGGCCCGCACGATCCGATCAATATCCAGTTCACCAGCGGTACCACCGGCAACCCCAAGGGCGCCACGCTGACGCACCATAACGTGGTCAACAACGGCCGCTTCGTGGCGATGGCGATGCGGCTGACCGACCGCGATTCGCTGTGCATCCCCGTGCCGCTATACCACTGCTTCGGCATGGTGCTGTCGGTGCTGGCCTGCGTCAGCGTCGGCGCGCGCATGATCTTCCCCGGCGAGGCCTTCGAACCGCTGGCGACCATGCAGGCCGTGCACGAGGAGCGCTGCACCGCCCTGCACGGCGTGCCGACCATGTTCATCGCCCAGCTCGACCACCCCGAGTTCGCGAAATTCGACTTCACCTCGCTGCGCACCGGCATCATGGCCGGCGCGCCCTGCCCGATCGAGGTGATGAAGCGGGTCATCAAGGACATGCACATGGCAGAGGTGACGATCGCCTATGGCATGACCGAAACCAGCCCGGTCTCCTTCCAGAGCGCGACCGACGATCCGCTGGAAAAGCGCGTGGCGACGGTCGGCCGGGTCCAGCCGCATCTGCAGTGCAAGATCGTCGACGAAACCGGGCAGGTCGTGCCGGTCGGCGCCACCGGGGAGCTGTGCACCCGCGGCTATTCGGTGATGCTGGGCTACTGGGAGGACGAGGACCGCACGCGCGAGGCGATCCGCGACGGCTGGATGCATACCGGCGACCTGGCCACGATCGACGAGCAGGGCTATTGCAATATCGTCGGCCGGGTCAAGGACATGGTGATCCGCGGTGGCGAGAACCTGTATCCGCGCGAGATCGAGGAATTCCTGTTCCGCCATCCGAAGGTGCAGGCAGTGCAGGTATTCGGCGTGCCCGATCCGAAGTATGGCGAGGAGTTGTGCGCGTGGATCGTGCTCAAACCCGGGCAGAGCGCGACCGAGGAGGAGATCCGGGAGTTCTGCCGGGATCAGATTGCGCACTACAAGATCCCGCGTTATGTTCGTTTCGTCGACGACATGCCGATGACGGTCACCGGCAAGGTGCAGAAGTTCGTGATGCGGGAAACGATGATTCGCGAACTGGGACTCGAGCCGGCAGCGACCGCCTGACCGTCCTCCGCTGTGACGGCCGGCGCTTCGGCGTCGGCCGCCGAGGCCCACGCCGCCCACACCGCCCCCCACCGTAGACAGGAGCGCCCGTCATGGCCGTCCACATCGTCAGGCTCGGAACCCCGCGCAGCGCCGGCGAAGGCCTGCGCATCGGCACGGTGCGCCGGCCGCCCCGCGGCGTGCCGCGCAGCGAATACGCGAGCCGCGACTTCTACGATGTCTGGTTCCCGCTGCTGTCGCCCTCCCCGGAGCTGGTCGCCGAAGCCAAGCACGCCCAGGAAGAGGGGAGACGACAAGGCCTGGCGCCATTTCGAGCGCCGCTTCCAGACCGAGATGGCCGAGCCGGAGGCCAGCCGCACGCTCGACCTGCTGGCCGCGCTGTCGCACCAGACCAATTTCGCGATCGGCTGCTATTGCGAGGACGAGCAGCGCTGCCACCGGTCGATCCTGCGCAAGCTGCTGGCCAAGCGCGGCGCGGCGTTCGCCTAGGTCGGTCCTGCAGTAGGGCGATGGCGGGACCGCGACGCCAAAGCGGCGGAGCCGGGGCGGAGTGGCGGAGCCGGCGCGGAGTGGCGGAGCCGGCGCGGAGTGGCCGAGCCGGCGCGGAGTGGCGGAGCCGGCGCGGAGTGGCCGAGCCGGTGCGGAGTGGCCGAGCCGGTGCGGAGCGGCGGGGACCGCGGTAAGCGGCGAGAGCGGCGGCACTCCCCCGCGGACCGCGGTGACGGCGGGCAGCCCCAGGGAGCCGCGGCCAGCGGCCACGCTATGATAGGCGCCTTGCGCACCACGCCGGTCTTTGCAGCTCGCCATGCGGGCTGCGCCCGCAGTTCCCGCGGATCCGCCCGTTGATCCGCCCCGCTTATTTGCCCGCTTACTTCCCGCTACGCCCATGGCATTGAACCTGGTCTGGCTGTCCTTTTTCCTGTCCGCCTTCGCCATCGGCTGCGTGCGGCTGGCACATGGCGATGCCGCCATCTTTCCGGCCATGCTGGCGAGCCTGTTCGACAGCGCCCGCACCGCCTTCGAGATCTCGTTGAGCCTGGCCGGCATCATGGCGCTGTGGCTGGGCATCATGCGGATCGGCGAGCGCGGCGGCGTGGTGCAGGGCTTCGCGCGCGCGGTCAATCCGGTGCTGCGGCACCTGTTCCCCGGCGTGCCGCAAGGCCATCCCGCCCAGGGCGCGATGATGATGAACGTCTCGGCCAATATGCTGGGGCTCGACAATGCCGCGACGCCGCTGGGCCTGAACGCGATGCGCGAGCTGCAGACGCTGAACGACAAGCCCGACACCGCGACCGATGCGCAGATCATGTTCATCGTGCTCAATACTGCCGGTTTGACGCTGATTCCGACCTCGGTGATCGCGATGCGGCAGGCGGTCGCGCTGAAACAGGGCCTCGTGGGCTTCAACGCCGCGGACATCTTCCTGCCGACGCTGCTGGCGACCGGCGTGTCGTGCCTCGCCGGGCTCGTCGCGGTGGCATGGACGCAGCGGCTCAATCTGTTCAAGCCCGCCATCCTCGGCACGCTGGTGGCGATCGTGGCCGCGCTCGGCGGTCTGGCCGTCTGGCTGCGCCACGCGCCGGCCCCGCAGGTCGACACCGTGACCGCGCTGGCCGGCAGCCTCTTTATCCTGGGCCTGATTGTGCTGTTCCTGCTGTGCGGCGCGGTGCGGCGGGTCAACGTCTACGAGGCCTTCGTCGACGGCGCCAAGGAAGGCTTCGGCGTTGCGGTGCAGATCATCCCCTACCTGGTGGCGATCCTGGTGGCGATCGGGCTATTCCGCGCCAGCGGCGGCATGGACTGGCTGATGCAGGGCCTGGCGGCGGCCGTTGCCAGCCTCGGACTGAATACCGACTTCGTGCCGGCGCTGCCGGTCGGCCTGATGAAGGTACTGTCCGGCGCCGGCGCGCGCGGGCTGATGGTCGACGTCATGACGACCTACGGCGTCGATTCCTTCCAAGGCAAGCTGGCCGCGATCATCCAGGGGTCGACCGAGACCACTTTCTATGTGCTGGCGGTCTACTTCGGCAGCGTCAATGTGCGTCGTACCCGGCACGCGCTGGGTTGCGCGCTGTTCGCCGATGCGGTCGGGCTGGTCGCGGCCATCGGCATTGCCTATCTCTTCTTCCATTGACGGGACTGGGCTGGCGGCTTAGAGGGACAGATAACTGTTGCACCGACGCAACGAAATCGTACCGATTACGGCTTTTTGATACGCGGACCTTGGTGCGTCGCAACAAGCCGCGTATAGTGAAGTCTGTCTCCTCCACCACCTCGGTGGATTCCAGCCCGCGCACAACCTGCGCGGGTTTTTTTCGTCCACATTTGGCCGCTAGGTGACGAAAGCAGCGCGTTTGGGGCCCAGAGTGATTGCTGCATCGCAGCACAATCGCGCCCGTGAAGTAAGCGAGCACTCGCAATCGAACGCAGGGCCCCAAGCAAAGCGGGGCCAGATCCGACCCGACGCCTGCCGGCTGGCGTGTGCCGCCCGATATCCTAGAATGGTCGTGACTCCCGTCCCTTTCCGGCCGAGGCACGCCATGCCTGAGATCCTGTTTCCCAGCAGCGTCCCCACTTACTGCGCAGCCAGCCTGACGCTGTCGTGCCCCGCCACCGTCAACGGCCAACCGTCCCGCTATTCGATCACCGCCGAAGCGCTCGAGTCGCATTTCGGCGCGCGCTCGCCCCGGGAGGAAGACCTGGTACGCGCCTTCACCGACCACCGGCCGCGCATCGAAAGCATCGCGCAGTCGCTGTTCGAGATGACCCGTTCGCGCAATATCGTGCTGCGCAGCGGGCACGTCCGCTTCGTTCCAGAATCCTGATCCCCCGCCGGCTACTAGCCCAATCCCTTCACCAGGGCTGAGGTCGGTACGCGAAGTCGAACCTCAGCGCATCGAGGGATGGAAGGAGCTCGTGACTCCGTGGCCGGGCGCTGAAACCTCCGCCGCAAGATCAGGGACCTGCAAACGCCCGCCGCCCGGGTCCTTGTCCAAGCCTCCGCGTCGCTTGCTGTTGTCGCGAAATTCCGCGGGGACTGCCGCGCGCCCACTCAGGCGAGCCAAATTCCGCAGGTACTGCCACGCGTCCACTCAGGCGAGCCAAATTCTGGCATTCGACGAGTTTCGCAATCAGGCGAAAGGATTGGCGCCGCGCGAACAACATGCTGTTTCTTCACACGCGCCTAGTGCCTGAAAAACATGACGGCTAGGATTCAACGCAACCCGTCAAGTACCGATACATCGATCCCTTGCGATGGCGGCGGGTGCGATGCCACCCCATTTTCTTGACCCCCCTCACTTCGCCAATCATTCCTCCAGTGGAAGACGAGGAATCTTCGTCGGAGCTTATCCGTTTATTCCGTTTGCACGATCCAACAAAAGCCTTGATGCCATGAAACTCGCTTCTACATCGCCGTCCGTCTCTGGGGGAATCACCCGCCGCCAACTGCTGTCACTCGGAACGGGTGCCGCAGTAGCTGCGTCCTTGCCCATCGCGGCTACGGCCGCTTCGACGACGTCCACCGCGCGGATCACCGCGGCAACCTCACAGAGGAATTTCGCCATGAACTTTGTCACTACCAAGGACGGTGTCCAGATCTTCTTCAAGGACTGGGGTCCCGCCGATGCGACGCCGATCGTCTTCTCTCACGGATGGCCGCTGAGTTCCGACGATTGGGATGCCCAGATGATGTTCTTTCTGGCCAAGGGCTATCGCGTCATTGCCCATGATCGGCGCGGCCATGGCCGCTCGTCGCAGGTTTGGGAAGGACACGACATGGACCACTACGCCGACGACCTGGCAGCAGTGGTAACGCATCTTGATCTCAAGGGCGCCATCCACGTGGGCCACTCCACGGGCGGGGGCGAAGTCGTGCGCTACCTGGCGCGGCACGGCGAGAAGCGGGCCTCGAAGGCCTGCCTGATCGCCGCGGTTCCGCCGCTGATGGTCAAGACGTCATCCCATCCGGGCGGTCTGCCGAAGGAGGTGTTTGACGGCCTGCAATTGCAGACGGCGACCAATCGGGCGCAGTTTTTCCGGGACCTTCCCGCGGGGCCGTTCTATGGTTTCAACCGGCCGGGCGCAAAGCCTCAGGAAGGCCTGATCCAGAATTGGTGGCGGCAAGCCATGATGGGCAGCGCGAAGGCGCATTACGACGGCATCGTGGCGTTCTCGCAGACCGACTTCACCGAGGATCTGAAGAAGATCAATTTGCCCGTGCTGGTGATGCACGGCGATGACGATCAAATCGTGCCCTACTCGGAATCCGGACCCTTGTCGGCCAAGCTCTTGAAGAAAGGCATCCTGAAGACGTACAAAGGCTTCCCGCATGGAATGCCGACGACGCAGGCGGAGGTCATCAACGCTGATCTCTTGGATTTCCTGAAGGCCTGAGCGGCCGAAGAAGATAACTGCCCGGTCCGCTTCGAAGCGGACCGGCAGTCGTTGCCCCCTTGGCCGATGCCGGAGCGTGATCGAACGCATCGGTACATTGCCCCCTATCAGCGCTCGCATCGGCTCACGCTCGCATCGCATGCGCGCCTTCGGCCTGGCCGGCGAGTTCCGCTGCGACAAAATCCACCAATACGCTGGCGCGCGCCGGCATCCGTCGACCGAATCCGTGCAGCACCTGCAGCGGTACCGCGCGCAGCGCCAAGTCGGGCACTACGCGCCGCAGCCGCCCGGCATCGAGGTCAGCCTGCACGGCGACCTGCAGCAGCTGGGCGATACCCAGGCCGTTGAGCGCCGCCGTGCGCATCGCAGCGCCATTGTCGGCATCGAACGATCCCTCCGTCTGCAGCCGCGTGCCGTCCGCCAGCGTGATCGGCATGGCTTGTCCGGCCAGCCGATAACGCACGTGGCGATGGTGCAGCAGGTCCGCCGCCGTGCGAGGCTCCCCGCCACGTTCCAGGTACGCCGGCGACGCCACGAGCACCACAGGAAGGTTTGTCAGGTGCCGTGCATGCAGGCCGCTGTCAGCCGCGTGACCGGCGCGAAAGGCGAGGTCGAACCCCTCGCGGATCAGATCGGCGTGCTGGTCGCTGAAGCTGACGTCCAGCGACAGACGCGGATGGCGCGGCATCAGTTTCGCCGTGATCGCGGCCAGCAATGTCGCACCCAGATCGCCCGGCATGCTGATGCGAAGATGACCCGCCACCGCCGTCTCCGACGGCGCCACCAAGCCCGCGCTTGCTTCTTCGAGCCCCCGTACCAGCGGCGCGACCCGCCGGTAGAAGACGGTCCCTTCGTCGGTCAAGGCGAAGGCGCGGGTAGATCGGTGAAATAGCTTCACGCCCAACCTGGCTTCAAGGCGCGACACGCTCTTCGAAACGGCCGAAGGCGTAGTGCCGAGGAGCCTCGCGGCACTGGTAAACGAACCGGTTTCCACCGCACGGACAAAGGCGGAAAGGCCATGGAGACGTTCTATCGACATGGAAGACAATTTGGCACAAGTCATACGTCCAATGCAGGGCTGCCCCCCTTGCGACGGATCCTTTAGATTTTCAAGCTCATCCAACAGGAACGTCGAGGTACACGGTGAGCAAGCTTGAAGGAAAGGTCGCGGTCATCACGGGTGGCAACAGCGGTATCGGATTGGCGATGGCAAAGCGGTTCGTCAACGAGGGGGCCCAGGTGCTCATCGTTGGCCGGCGCGGTGACGCCGTCGACGCGGCGGTGGCCGAACTGGGGCCCCGTGCAATTGGCCTGACAGGCGATATCGCCGATCTGTCCACGCACGATCGTGTCTCGGCGGAGGTCACCAAGCGGTTCGGCGGGGCCGACATCTACGTGGCCAACGCGGGCATGAACCAGATCAGGCCGTCCGGCCAGGTCGACGTCGACGAGTACGACGCACAGTTCGCCACCAACACGCGAGGGGTGTTCTTCGGCGTGCAGAAGATCGTGCCGGTGTTACGCGACGGCGGCTCCATTCTCCTTGTCAGTTCGATTGCCAGCGCCAAGGTACTCGATGGACACGCCGTCTATGCCGGTACCAAAGCAGCGATTGAAGCGTTCGCGCAGAGCTGGGCGCTCGAGTTCAAGGCGCGTGGCATTCGGGTGAACGTCATCAGCCCAGGCCCCGTCGATACGCCGATCCTGGCCAAGCTCGGCGTTACGGAGCATGACCGGCCCGCTTTCGAGGCAGGCGTGGCAAGTGCCATTCCGCTCGGTCGCCTTGGGCGTGCCGACGAGATTGCCTCTGCGGCGCTGATGCTGGCCAGTGGTGAAGGCAGCTTCATCACCGGCGTGAACCTGCGCGTCGATGGCGGGATCGCGCTGGCCTGATATGGCTGACTGCACATGGCCCGGCGGCTTGGGCCGGCCAGCAACGCTGCTGCCGTAGATGGAAGAAAAGCGCCGCGGGTCTTTTGGACCCCGGCGCTGTTCTCGCCATCATCGTCGCGATCGATGCGATGACGGTCGTTCGTCGAATATCAATCAGTAATCCCACTGCACCGGAACGAAGCGGAAATTCTCGCCGTTCCTTGCAATGTGGCCGATGGACGGGAATGCGACATGCGCCGCGGCCACTAGCGCGCCGGTCTCGGCGGCTTCGTTAAGCAGCGCGATGCGCACGTCCGTAGCGACTTCCGGCTCGTGCTCGAAGCCATTCTGCCAACGGGGATTGTCGAAGCCGACTTCGAAGATGGCGTCGCCTACGAAGGTCAGCTTCTCGCCCTTCGATGCAACGTCCACCACACAATGCCCCGGGGTATGTCCCCCCCGTCACTCGCGCCGACACGCCCGCGGCGACTTCCACGGTCCGATCGAACAGCACGAGGTTCTTGCTGTAGAGCTCGACGAACCTGGCGGCCGCCTTGCGCAGGGCGGGAGGAACCGCTTCCGGCATGACGGTCCTGCTGAAGTCCGGATCCTTCCAGAACTCGACTTCCGCGGCCGCTACGTGAATGCGTACGTCCGGGCGCAGCCTGGCCTTGACCCCATCCACGTTCAGCCCACCGACGTGATCCATGTGCATATGGGTGATGACGATATCGGTGATCGCAGCCAGATCGATACCGGCCGATTCCAGCCGCATCACCGACCGACCGGCGCGCGAGAAGTATTCGAATCCGTCGCCGACGCCCGAATCGATCAGGATCAGGCGTTCGCCGCTGCGCACGAGCGCGACGTTCAGCGCCCAGTCGAACATGTCACGTTGCAGGAAGCGGCTGTCGAACCATGCGTTGCGGTCCGATTGGCTCACGTTGGTCGACATGGTGCTGGTCGGAAGCGGAAGGATGCCATCGCTGATCAGCACGACGTCGACGTCCCCCCACGCGCACGGCGTAGCGCGAGGGAACCAGTTCGCCAGCACCTGCCTTGCCAAGGTTGGCGGTCACCGGCTGCACATTGCGGGTCGTTTCGCTCATTTTCTGTACTCCTGTCAATTGGTGGGTAAGCCGCGCCATGCGGCAGGCGACGTCCGTTTCGTTGTGCGGACATCTTCCTCAACCGTCGCACGCTGTGTGCAACCATCGTCGCAACGGAGTGTAGGCAGGAGGGGCGACCGGCAGTAGATTCGCGGGGGCCTTCAGTATGTTGATCGAACGACAACAATCTCCGGCGGGCGACGACACGCGCAAGCAATCTTTCCGTTGAAGGATGGCATGGGGCAACGCGGCTCAATAGCGGAGAGACCGGGTCGCTTCGTCGTGACGGAAGCCCGCTGCGAGCGATTGGCGGGCGGTTGCTTCGGTCGATCTCGTGGCAAGCGCCGGCCGCTGCCCGGACACGTCGGGGAATTAATTGACCGAACGGTCGGTTTATATATAATGCTTCCTACCGCCCGGCCCACGCATGGCCGGGACCCGCCAGAGGAGGCGCTATGTACACCCAAAGCCTGGACCTGCCCCAACAGTCCCTGCCGGCCGACACGCAGCGCGCCGCCAACGAAGGCGCCAATGCAGCCGACGACGCCCACGCGCAGGCCGCGTTCGATTCCCGCCTGGCCGAGGACGGCAAGATCGAGCCGCAGGACTGGATGCCGGCGGCCTACCGCAAGACGCTGGTCCGCCAGATTTCCCAGCACGCCCATTCCGAGATCATCGGCATGCTGCCCGAGGGCAACTGGATCACGCGCGCGCCGTCGCTCAAGCGCAAGGCGATCCTGCTGGCGAAGGTGCAGGACGAAGGCGGCCACGGCCTCTATCTCTATTCGGCGGCCGAGACGCTGGGCACCTCGCGCGACGAGATGGTCGACGCCCTGCATCGCGGCAAGGCCAAGTATTCGTCGATCTTCAATTACCCGACGCTGACCTGGGCCGATGTCGGCGTGATCGGCTGGCTGGTAGACGGCGCGGCGATCATGAACCAGATTCCGCTGTGCCGCTGCTCCTACGGTCCGTATGCACGGGCGATGATCCGCATCTGCAAGGAAGAGTCGTTCCACCAGCGCCAGGGTTTCGACGCGCTGCTGGCGATGATGCGCGGCACCGATGCCCAGCGCGAGATGGTGCAGGACGCGGTCAATCGCTGGTGGTTTCCGGTGCTGATGATGTTCGGCCCGCCCGATGCGGCGTCGACCAACAGCGCGCAGACCATGGCGTGGGGCATCAAGCGCATCTCGAACGACGACCTGCGCCAGAAATTCGTCGATGCGACGGTGGAGCAGGCCAAGGTGCTCGGCGTCACGCTGCCCGACCCGGGCCTGCGCTGGAACGAGGAACGCGGCCACTACGACTACAGCCCGCTGGACTGGGACGAGTTCTGGCGGGTCATCAACGGCGACGGCCCGTGCAACCGCGAACGGCTGGCGACGCGCGTCAAGGCGCACGAAGACGGCGCCTGGGTACGCGAGGCCGCGCTGGCCCACGCCGCCAAGGTGGCGCAGCGGGAAGCGGCGCAAGCGCGCGCCGCGGCCTGAGCCGCGACCGCCCGGGCAAGCCACCGCAAGCCACCGCAAGCCGCCAACAGGAGACAGCAAGATGACGCAAAAGGAATGGCCGCTGTGGGAAGTGTTCGTCCGCAGCAAGCAGGGCCTCGAACACAAGCATTGCGGCAGCCTGCACGCGGCCGACGCGCACCAGGCGCTGCGCATGGCGCGCGACGTCTATACGCGACGCCAGGAAGGCGTGTCGATCTGGGTGGTGCCGTCGTCGGCGATCACCGCCAGCGTGCCCGACGAGAAGGCGGAGCTGTTTGACCCGATGGCCGACAAGATCTACCGGCATCCGACCTTTTATCAGCTGCCCGATGAAGTCAACCATATGTAAGAAGGGCCGCGCATGACCGCCACGCTCAGTCCCACGCCTTCGCCGCTGCTGTCCAACCTGCCGCTGGCGCGCACCGCCGGCTGGCAGTATGTGCTGCGCCTCGCCGACAACGCGCTGATCCTCGGCCAGCGCAACGCCGAGTGGTGCGGCCACGGCCCCGTGCTGGAAGAAGACATCGCGCTGGCCAATATCAGCCTGGACCTGATCGGCCAGGCGCGCCTGCTCTATGCGCGCGCCGGCGAACTGGAGGCCGAGCTGACCGGCCGCGCCCGCCACGAGGACGACTACGCCTACTGGCGCGGCGAGCGCGAATTCCGCAACTGGACGCTGCTGGAACTGCCGCACAGCGGGCCGCTGGCCGGCACCGCCTCGTCGGACCGCGACTACGCCGTCACCATCGTGCGCAACTTCCTGTACAGCGCGCTGATGGTCGAGCTGTGGAGCGCGCTCGAAGGCAGCCGCGACGCGGGCCTGGCCGCGATCGCCTCGAAGTCGATCAAGGAAGCGCGCTATCACCTGCATCACGGCGCCGACTGGCTGGTGCGGCTGGGCGACGGCACCGAGCTGTCGCACGAACGCACGCAGCGCGCGCTGGACCATCTGCTGCCCTATATGAACGAATGCTTCGCGCCGGACCCGGTCGAGCAGGAAGCGGCCGCGCAGGGTATCGCGGTGCCGACCGCGGAACTGCGGCCGGCCTGGCAGGCGACCGTCGAGCAGACCGTGGCCGAGGCCACGCTGACGCTGCCCGCCGCGACCGGCTTCGTGTCGACCGGCAAGCAGGGCCTGCACTCGGAGCATATGAGCTACCTGCTGGCGCAGATGCAGAGCCTGGCGCGCGCCCATCCCGGCGCGCACTGGTAACGCCGGACGCCGCGCACATCGAGGCCGATCCCATGCCAGCCACCTTGACCCTCCCGCGCACGCACCCGGACACGCACGCGCACCCGCACGCTGACAAGCACCCGGACACCCGCGTGCAGGCGCCCCACGCCGATGCCGACGCGCAGGCCCGCGTGGCCCGCGCCTGGACGGTGCTCGACGCGGTGCCCGATCCCGAGATCCCGGTGGTGTCGATCCGCGACCTGGGCATCCTGCGCGAGGTGGCGATTGCCGACGACGGCGCGCTGGAGATCGTGATCACGCCCACCTATTCGGGCTGCCCCGCGATGGCGGAGATCGCCGAGGACATCGGCCGCGCGCTCGACCAGGCGGATCTTGGCCCGTGGAAGATCCGCACCGTGCTGGCGCCGGCGTGGACCACCGACTGGATTACCGCCGAGGGCCGCGACAAGCTGCGGGCCTACGGCATCGCGCCCCCGGCGCGCTGCGCAGACCATGGTGCGCCAAGCCGGCCGCTGCGCTTTGTGCCGCGCCACCACGCCACCGGCGCTACGGGCGCTCGGGTCGCTACGAGCGCCGCGACCGCCGCCGGTGCCACGGGCGCCAGGGTCACCGACAACGTCACCTGCCCGCACTGCGGCAGCGCCGACACCGAGCCGCTGTCGCAGTTCGGCTCGACCGCGTGCAAGGCGCTCTACCGCTGCCGCGCCTGCCGCGAACCGTTCGACTACTTCAAGCCGTACTAGCCACCGTACCAGCCAGGCCGCCCGGCTCGCGCCGCGGCCCACCGTCCCCACGCCGCCATGACCCCTCAGTTCCATCCGCTGCGCGTGGCGCAGGTCCGCCCCGAAACCGCCGACACCGTCTCGGTCGCCTTCGAGGTCCCGCCCGCGCTGCGCGACGCCTACCGCTTCAGGCAGGGCCAGTTCCTGACGCTGCGCACGTCGATCGACGGCCAGGAGGTACGGCGTTCGTATTCGATCTGCTGCGGCGTGCAGGACTACGACGAACACGGCGAGCTGCGCGTCGCAGTCAAGCGGGTCGACGACGGGCTGTTCTCGAACTTCCTGCACGATGCGGTGGTGCCGGGCCACACCATCGACGTGATGACGCCGGACGGCCGCTTCCATGTGCCGCTCGACCCCGAGGCGGCGCGCCACTACGTCGCCTTCGCCGCAGGCAGCGGCATCACGCCGGTGATGTCGCTGATCCGGACCACGCTGGCGGTCGAGCCGAACAGCCGCTTCACGCTGGTGTACGGCAACCGCAATGTCGACAGCATCATCTTCGCCGAGGCGCTGGACGACCTGAAGAACCAGTACCTGTCGCGGCTGACGCTGTACCACGTGCTGTCGCGCCAGCCGCAGGAGGTCGACCTGCTGCATGGCCGGCTGGACCGCGCGCGGGTGCAGGCCTTCCTCGAGACGCTGATCCCCGTCGAAGACATCGATGCGGCCTTCGTCTGCGGCCCGGCCTCCATGATCGACGACGTCGAGGCCGCGCTGAAGGACGCCGGCCTGGACCCGCACAAGATCCACGCCGAGCGCTTTGGCGTGCCGCTGGCCCAGCCGCGCCGCCAGCCCGCCAAGGTCACCACGGACGAGGCCGGCACCGCGCAACTGGTGGTGGTGCTCGACGGCAAGCAGCACGCGATGCGCATTCCGCTGCAGGACGCCAACGTGCTCGACACCGCGCTGGCCGCCGGGCTGGACCTGCCCTATGCCTGCAAGGGCGGGGTCTGCTGCACCTGCCGCGCCAAGGTGCTCGAGGGCAAGGTCGAGATGGAGAAGAACTACACGCTCGAGCCGTGGGAGATGGACAAGGGCTTCGTGCTGACCTGCCAGGCCCGGCCGCTGACCGAGCGAGTGGTGGTCAGCTACGACGAGCGATAGGCCGGAAGAGGACTGCGGGACCGCGCCGCGGCCGAACCCGTGACCCAACACGGCCGAACGCGGGATGCAGCGCGCGACGAAACCCGCGACCGGACCCGAGCCGAACGCGCGGCGGCGCACGCACCGCCGCCGCCCCGCCGCGATGCATGGTTAAAATGGCCGCTGCCTGAAACCGGGCGCCCGGGCGCCACCGCGCCGATGCCGCGCCGCCACGGCCCGACTACGGACCGACTACGGCCCGAATACGGCCGGATACGGCGCCGCCCGCCGCCCGCGCGGTGCTGTTGAGCCGTCTTATCCATATACAATCACGGCCATGCAATACATCCACGTCGTCAACGGTGACATGGCGGGCAACACGCTGCGCCAGGCACTGGCGCAAGCTGCCCGTCCGGACCCCGTCGTCGTGCTGCGCGACGACCTGGCCGTCGGCCCGATCGCCGACGTGGACAGCAGCGGCCTGATCCGCTCCGGCTTCTGGCAGCGCGTGGCCCCGCACAGCGAGATCGACTTCGCCGCCGAGATGCGCCAGGCGCTGGACCAGTTGCAGGGCCTGCGCCAGAGCGAGCCCGAGGTCGCGATCTGGCACGGCCAGAGCGCCTCCGACCAGCTGATGCTGCGCCGGGTCGTGTTCCACCTGTATCAGAGCCCGCAGCGGATCAACGAGGTCGCGATGGACAGCCGCGAGCTCGACGGCACCACCCAGGGCAACCTGACCGCGATCGGCATGTATCCGGCCGCCCGGCTGGCGCGCCGCTTCTCCACCATCGCACCGGTCTCGGTGCTGCGGCTGGGCCGGCTCGGCTACGAGTGGCAGCAGAACGTCAAGGAAAACGCCGACGTGCGGCTGTGGAAGGGCAATACGCTGGTGCCCGCGGCCTACCACTCCGTCGACGAGGTGATCCTGGAACGCGCCCCGCTCGAATGGACGCCCGCGGCCCAGGTGGTCGGCAGCGTGATGGGCGCGATCGAGGGGCTGCTGGCCAGCGACTGGTTCGTGTTCTGGCGCTGCCGCGAACTGATCGGCGCGGGCCAGATGGTGCTGCGTGGCAATGCCGATTCGCTGCAGACCTGCGAGCTGCGGCGCAATCTGACGGCCGATTCCTGATGGCCCGTACCAAGGCGCCCGACTTCGAGGCCCAACGCGAACAGATCCTCGAGCTGGCCGCGGCGGCGTTTGCCGCCAGCAGCTATCCGAGCACGTCGATGGCCGACCTGGCCGCGGCCTGCGGCACCTCGAAAGCGCGGCTGTACCACTATTACGAGAGCAAGGAAGCGATCCTGTTCGACCTGCTCGATCGCTATACGCGCCGGCTGATGCTGATCGTCACCGAGGTCGAGGCGGAGGCCGAGCGCCGGGGCCACAGCGAGCGCGACAGCTTCGCCAACCTGATCCGCGCCTTCCTGGCCGAGTACGAGACCTCGCAGACCCGGCATATCGCGCTGATCAACGACGTCAAGTTCCTCGCGCCCGAGCAGCGGGACATCATCCTGAAGCGCGAGCGCGATGTGGTCGCGGCCTTCTCGCGCCAGTTGCGGCGGGCCTATCCGGAACGGGTCACGCGCGAGAACCAGACCGCGCTGACGATGACGGTGTTCGGCATGATCAACTGGACCTTCACCTGGCTCAAGCCGGGCGGCAAGCTGTCCTACGCCGACTTCGCCGAGATGGTGATCGACCTGCTGGCGGGCGGCCTGCCCGGACACGCGCGCGCCTGACGCCGCGGCGCTCCCGCGATAGAATGCCGCCTGCGCCGGGGACGACCCCCGCGCCGCCGCGGCAAGCCGTTCCGGCTTCGAGATTCGATCCAGCGGCGCCCGACCAACCGGGGACGGCCCCGATGCCTCGACACCATCGCAGCCCACCATGCCCTGGATCTACGTTCTGCTCGCCGGCCTCACCGAAATCGCCTGGGCCACCGGCCTCAAATACTCCGAAGGTTTTTCCCGCCTGTGGCCATCGGCCTTCACCATCGTGACGATGGTGGTCAGCTTCTGGCTGCTGTCGCTCGCCATGCGCGCGCTGCCGCTCGGCACCGCCTATGCGGTCTGGACCGGCATCGGCGCGGTCGGCTCGTTCGCGGTCGGCATCCTGCTGTTCGGCGAATCGGCCAGCTTCTGGCGGCTGTTCAGCGCCGGCCTGGTCCTGGCCGGCATCGTCGGCCTGAAGCTGTCGTCGTAGCCGCGCGCGCGACCGCGGCGGCGGGGGCAGAGACACGCGCGGCGGCGAGGGTGCCAACGAGGGCGCCGACGAGGACGGCGACCCCGGCGCGGGTCACGACCACTCGGCCTCCTCGCGCCGGCGCCGCTGCTCGCGGTCCTGCCTGAACATCTCCTCGAGCTCGTCGCGCGCCTGGCGCGCCAGCGACACCATCGTCTTCTGGTCGGTGTAGTGCGGATAGAAGCGGTCGATCGCGGCGATGTTGTGGCGACGGAATTTCATCGCGGCGGCGCGGGCCTCGGCCGGGTCCAGCCCCAGCCCTTCGAGCACGCGGCGGCCCAGCATCAGCGAGCCCTCGAACATCTCGCGCTCGAACAGCTCGACGCCGCGGTCCTTCAGCAGATAGACGTGCGACACATGGCGGGCGCGGGCGTAGATGCGCAGATGCGGAAAGCGCTGGCGCACGCGGTCGATCAGCGCCAGGCTCTCGTCCATGCCGTCGACCGCGACCACCAGGATCCTGGCCTTCGCCGCGCCCGCGGCTTCGAGCAGGTCCATGCGCGTGGCATCGCCATAGAAGACCTTGAAGCCGAACTGCCGCAGGAAATCGATCTGATCGGGGTCGTGGTCGAGCACCGTCACGCCGATGCCCTGCGCATACAGCAGGCGGCCGACGATCTGGCCGAAGCGGCCGAAGCCGGCGATCAGCACCGGGTTGTCCTGCGGCTCGATGGTCTCGTCCGCCCGCTGGCGCAGCTTGCCGGCCCGCGGCGCGACGATCTGGTCGTAGGCCAGCAGCAGCAAGGGCGTGCTCACCATCGACAGCGCCACCACCAGCACCAGCAGCGCGGCGATGTCCTCGGGCAGCAGCCCGGCGGAGCGCGCCACGCCGAACACGACGAAGGCGAACTCGCCGGCCTGCGAGATCAGCAGCGCGAACAGCAGGCGCTGGCCGCGCGCGATCTCGAAGCGCGGCGCCAGCAGGCGCAGCACCAGCACCTTGGCGCCGACCACCGCGGCGACCAGCCCCAGCACCTGCCACGGCTGCTGCGCCATCACGCCGAAGTCGATCGACATGCCGACCGCCATGAAGAACAGCCCCAGCAGCAGGCCCTTGAAGGGCTCGATGTCGGCCTCGAGCGCGTGGCGGTATTCCGAGTCGGCCAGCAGCACGCCGGCGAGGAAGGTGCCGAGCGCCATCGACATGCCGACCGCCTCCATCATCGCGGCGATGCCGACCACCAGCAGCAGCGCGAAGGCGGTGAACATCTCGCGCATGCCGGTGCGGGCGATGAAACGCAGCGCCGGCCGGACCAGATAGCGCCCGCCGACCACCACCGCGGCGATCACCGCCACCGCCTTGGCCGCGCCGATCCAGGCGTGGCCGTCGGCCGGCTGCGAACCGTCGAACGTCAGCATCGGCAGCAACGCGATCATCGGGATCGCGGCGATGTCCTGGAACAGCAGGATGCCGAAGCTGGCCTTGCCGGCCGGCGTGGCGAACAGATTGCGCTCGCCCAGCGTCGCCAGCGCGATCGCGGTCGACGACAGCGCCAGGCCGAGCCCGGCCACCAGCGCGACCTGCCAGCTGGCGCCCAGCGCCGCGGCCAACGCGCCGATCAGCAACGCGCAGCCGGCCATCTGCAGGGCGCCATAGCCGAAGATGGTCTGGCGCAGCGCCCACAGCTTGGTGGGCGCCAGCTCCAGGCCGATCACGAACAGCATCAGCACGACGCCGAATTCCGAGAAGCTCAGGATCGATTCGACGTCGGTGACCACCCGCAGCGCCCACGGCCCGATCGCCGCGCCGGCGAGCAGATAGCCGAGCACCGCTCCCAGGCCGAAACGGCGCGCCAGCGGCACCGCCACCACCGCGGCGACCAGGAACACCAGCACCACGCGCAGCGCATCATGCGGACTCATGCGAGCTCCAGCCGGGTGGCCGCACTGGCGGCGCTGGCCGCGGTGGCCGCCTTGGTCGGGCTGCCTTCGCCGCCGTGGCCGAGCGCGGCCATGACCTCGGCGATCACGCGCTGTACGCCCGCCTCGTCCAGCCGGTAGGCGTCGTGAATCGCGATCGGCGCGCGCCACGTCATGCCGCATTCCAGCGCCATCTGCTCCAGCGGCAACAGGAACGAGGACAGCGGATGCCGGTGCACGCCCTCCTCCGAGTAGCCGTCCTCGGTCCCGCGCGTGCTGGCCACCACCAGGCAGGACTTGCCGCGCAGCGCGGTGCCGCCCGGGCCATGGGCCCAGCCCCGCTCGAGCACCTCGTCCATCCACAGCTTCAGCAGCGGCGGCACGCTGAACCAGAAGGTCGGAAACTGCAGCACCACGGTGTCGGCGCACGACAGCGCGCGCTGCTCGGCCACCACGTCGATGTCGTAATCGGGATAGCGCGCATAGAGATCGCGCACGTCGACATCGGGCAGCGCGGCAAGCGCCTCGGCCAGCGGCCGGTTCACATGCGAGCGCCGGGCGCGCGCATTGGCATAGATCACAACGATGGGTCGGGCGGGCATGGTGTGTAGCAGGCGTTACTTTCACCGGCAGGACGGGATGGCGAGGAGAGCTGCAACAGACTGCGGCGTTGCAACATTTCCACACCAAGAAGTCGCCGAATCAGCAAACAAGTTATTGATTTATAAGGAATCCGAAGAATGTCAGCTCGGCCGAGGCGCGCTCTGCGACGCACCATGCTTACGCCAAACTGACAAATGCGCTACAATACTTTTCGCGTTGCCGCAAGATAGGATTTGCCCCATCCATTAGGAAATTGCATTCTGATGGTCTACTTTGACAAGTCTGCTTGCCGCGATGTGACGTTTATACCCTGAATCGCCCAAGGAACAGAAAGTGAATCCGCTCGAACTGAGCAAGGCGGTCGGTGCCTTCACCGACGAAGATCTTCGCAAAGCAGCCGCAGCCTCGCAGGCCGCCCAGCGCCCGACCACTCTGGTGCGCGAGCTGGGGGCCCAGCATCGCTCGCGCCTGCTGAAGCATTTTCTCGCCCTCGGCGAGGAAGATCGCCTGCTCCGCTTCGGCCAGTCGGTGGGCGACCATGTGATCGAAGCCTATGTCGACAGCATCGACTTCGACCACGACACGGTGTTCGGCGTCTACGACGAGCATATCGAGCTGGTCGGCGTTGGCCACTTCGCCAACCTGCGCGACAACGCCCAGGGCCGCGTGGCGGAGTTCGGCGTGTCGGTGTCGCAGAGCGCGCGCGGGCGCGGCATCGGCAGCGCGCTGTTCGAGCGCGCCGCGATCCACGGCCGCAACACCCACGTGCGCACGCTGTACATGCACTGCCTGTCGCGCAACGCCGCGATGATGCACATCGCCAAGAAGGCCGGCATGAAGGTCCAGTACGCCTACGGCGAGGCCGACGCCTACCTGGAGCTGCCGCCGGCGGACACGGTCAGCCGGCTGACCGAGGCGATCGACGAACAGGTCGCTGACCTCGACTATGTGGTGCGCCGCAATCTGCGCGACGCGCGCCGCTTCGGCCAGCGCTTCTGGCGCTCGATCATGCCGCAGAAGAGCACGGCCTGATCGGCATCGAAAGCCGCCGACAGGGAAACGGCGCGCCGACTGGCGCGCCGTTTTTCGTTTGGGGGCTGCCAGGGGAACGCCGCCGGGCCGGTCGGTCGTCAAGGCGCTCCGCCGCTTGGCTGCCCGGGGGCGTGCCGCTCGGTGTGTCCGCCGCTCGCTCGGCCGCTCGGCCGCTCGGTCGCTCGGTCGCTCAGCCGCTCAGCCGCCAACCACCGGCAGCGCCGTGGTGTCCTTGATCGATTCGAGCGCGAAACTCGAGCGCACATCGATTACCGCCGGATGGGCCAGCAGCTGGTCCTTCATGAAGCGGGCGAAGTGGTCCATGTCCTCGACGTAGACCTTCAGCAGCAGGTCCATCTCGCCGGTCATTGCATGGCAGGCGGCAACCTCCGGCCAGATGGCGATGGCGGCGCGAAACAGATCCAGCGGCGCCTTGCCCTTGGGCGCGCCGCCGTGCTTCTCCAGGCGTACGTTGATGTAGGCCAGCAGCCCCAGCCCGATCTTGCCGGGCTCCAGCAGCGCCGCGTACTGCCGGATCACGCCGATCTCCTCCAGCCGGCGGATGCGCCGCAGGCATGGGCTCGGCGACAGGCTGACGCGCTCCGCGACTTCGAGATTGGTCAACCGCCCGTTGGTCTGCAGGACCTCGAGGATCTTCCGGTCGATCTTGTCCAGCTCCACCTTGCTCACGATATTGTTGCTCCGCAATAAGACAGCCAGCAATTTTTTTGCGCAAATTTAGCAAGACGGGCACAAGGTTGCAATTTTTTGTGAGATGACGTGTCCTCCGGCGCCGAGCCGGCCATTCCGCGACGGCCGGACGAATGCGCGGCTCGGCCAAGCACGCCGCGGCTCGGCCGAGTACGCCCGCCGGCGAACGCCAAAGACAAAGCGCGCGGCCTTTCGGACCGCGCGCTTTCTATTGCCGCTGTATCGGCCTCACCCGCTCTGCCGCGGGACGCCGAGGGAGCTCCAGGGAATGACCGCTCAACCGCCCTCGGTCGACGGCACCGCAGGGTTGTTCGGCTGCGTCGGCGGGGTGCCGGCATTGCCCGCGGTTCCCGGTGCACCCGGCGCGCCGGGTGCGCCCTTCATGCCGTGGTGGTGGCGGTGCATCCGCTCCATCCGCTGCTGATGCGCCTGGCGCATGCCGGCACCGATCTCGTCGCGCGTCAGCTTGCCGTCCTTGTTGGCATCGAGACGGTCATAGTGGCCGGCCATGCGCGGCATGCCGGCCTCGGCCTCCTGCTTGCTCAGCGCGCCGTCGCCATCCTTGTCGGCGGCCTTGAAGCGCGCATCGAAGCGCTCGCGCATCTGCTGGCGGTGCTGCTCGTGCTGGGCCTTGTGGAAGGCGCGCATCTCGTCCCGGTCGATCTTGCCGTCCTTGTTGGCATCGACGCGCGCGAACATCGCATCGGCCTCGGCCTTCGAGATCGCCCCATCGCGGTCGGTATCGGCCGCGCGCAGCGACATGCCGCCGTGGTGGCCGTGGTGGCGATGATGACGGTGGTGGTGGCCGTCGGCGCGGTGACCCTTGTGCGCCGGCTTGCCTTCAGCCGCGGAGGCCGAGGCGGTGGCTTGCGGCACGCCCTGGGTGGCGGGGGCCGGTGCCTGAGTCTGCGCGATCGCGCTGCCGCCGATCGCCAGGAACACCGCCGAAGCGGCCAGGAACTGGTGAACAGGGCGCGGCTTGATGGTGTTTCGTGACATGTCTGTTTTCCTTGTTTCGGTCGACTGGTCGGATTGACCATGTACCGATTAGAACGCAGACGATGGCGGGAAGTTGGCCGGATTAATAGGATGTTACGCGGCTCACAGAAACGGCCCCGGGCTGTAAAACGGCCGCAATACGGGAGCAATACAGGACCAATTCGGGAGCAATACGGGGACGGTACGAAAGCGATGCAGGACGCCGGCAGCCGGTTCGCCTCGCGCGTTCGCGCATTCAGCCTTTGGACATCATCGCCCCGTCGTCGCCCTGGTCCATGCCGGGGTTCATGCCGGGGTTCATGCCCGGATTCACCGCGGGGTTCATGCCGGGATTCACGCCAGGATTGGCGCCCGGGTTATAGCCGGGGTTGGCGCCGGGATTGAAGCCGGGATTGGGCGCCTGCTGCGGCGGAACCTGCCCCGCCATGCCCGGCGTCGGCGCCATGCCGGACGGCCGCGGCTGGGTCGCCGCGGGAGCCGCGGCGGTGGCGGGGGGATTCACCGCGGGGTTCGGCATCGGCGGCGTGGCCGGTGTCGACAGCGGGGCCGCGGCGCCGGACGGCGGGGTCGCCAACGGCGCGGGCGTCGCGGACGGCAGGGTACCGCGCGCCGCCAACGGCCGCGCCGGCAAGGCGATGGTCTGGCGCGCGCCGTCGCGCTCGATCACCACCGCGCGGTCGCGGATCTCGACCAGCCGGATCTGCGGCGACAGCGCGGCCCCGGCGCGCAGCGCCTTCGGCGGACCGTTGTCGATCGATACCACCGCCGCGCCGCCGCCCAACGGGTCGGCGATCACGCCGAGCAGCTGCACGTCGCGCACGCCGGCCTGCGGACTGCCGCCGAACAGCGTCGCGATGGCGCCGGTCTCGACCGCCTCGGTCTGCGCCACGCGCGCGGTCTTCGGCACGGGGATCGTGTCCATCGCGCTGAAGGTCAGCACCCATCGCGTCGCCAGCGCGCACAGCGCGACGAACAGCAGCAGCGTGGCGATGCGCGGCAGCCAGGCGGCGCCGGCATCGAAACGGAAAGCGGATGGCAGGGACAGTGGCACGAGGTCGCGTCGGGCGGGCCGGGATGGGCCGCCGCAGGTTGTCGATGGCGGCAAGCGTAACAGAGCGTCATGGCGATTGTCTTGCGGCCCGCATGACAGCGGCGGTCGCGGCCTGCGCGGCAACCAACATGGCAACGAGCGCGGCAACGACGTAGCAGCCAACGTGACAGCCAACGCCGCAACGACGTAGCAACCGACGTGGCCGCCCGCGCGCAACGACGTAGCAGTCCACGTAGCAGCCGACACGGCAACGAACGTGGCCGCCGACGAGGCCGCCGACGAGGCCGCGATGTCGGTGCTCGTCCGGTACCGAGGCGTCACAAGCCGCGGGTATACTGGACGACCATCCACCGGTGCGCGACGCGGTCGCCGCGCCGGCTTCGACTCCGTCGACAACCTAGGCCTGAAAACCCGATGCGCAGAAACACTCCGTCCAGCTCCGCCCTCGCCCGACCCAGCCAACCCGCCGGCGCCGCCCGTCTGCGCCGCCGCCGTGCCGGCTTCACGCTGATCGAGATCATGGTGGTGATCGTGATTCTCGGCGTGCTCGCGGCACTGGTCGTGCCCAAGATCATGAGCCGCCCGGACGAAGCGCGCATCGTGGCGGCCCGCCAGGACATCTCGTCGATCATGCAGGCGCTGAAGCTGTACCGCCTCGACAACAGCCGCTACCCGACCACCGAGCAGGGCCTGGCGGCGCTGGTCACCCGCCCGACCACCGAGCCGATCCCCAACAACTGGAAGGGCGGCGGTTATCTCGAAAAGCTGCCGCGCGATCCCTGGGGCCAGCCGTACCAGTACCTGAACCCCGGCGTGCGCGGCGAGATCGACGTGTTCAGCTTCGGTGCCGACGGCCAGGCCGGCGGCAACGGCAACGACGCCGATATCGGCAACTGGGACTAAGCGTCCCGCCGCCGGCCGACGCCCGTCTTCATCATGGCCACCGGCGCGCACCGCTTGCATCCATCGCATCCATCGCACCCGCCGTGCGCGCCGCGTGCATCGCGTGCATCGGGAAAGCGCTCGCGCGGCTTCACGCTGCTCGAGCTGCTGGTCGTGATGGTGCTGGCCGGCATCGTGGTGTCGATGGTGGCGATCAACGCCACGCCCAATGAGCGCGGCCGCATCCTCGACGACGGCCAGAAGGTCGCCCGCCTGTTCGAACTGGCGCAGGAAGAGGCGCAGCTGCGCGCCCGGCCGCTGGCCTGGGAAGCCGACCCGCAGGGCTGGCGCTTCCTCGAGGCCACGCCGTCCGGCTGGATGCCGCTGCTCGACGACGTCTTCGCGCCGGGCCAGTGGCGGCTGCCGCTGGACCAGGTCGCGGTGACCGCCGGCGCCGCCGGCCAGGGCGGCGCCCGGCTGGTATTCGGCCGCGAGTGGATCGACGCGCCGCGGCAGCTGGTGCTGGTACGCGGCAATATCCGCGTCGAGGTGACCGGCGACGGTACCGGCCGCTATTTCGCCAGCGCGCAATGAGTCCGCACCGCCGCGCCCGCCCCCCGCGCGGGAACGCCCAGCCGCCGCCCGCGCGGCTTCACGCTGATCGAGGTACTGGTCGCGCTGACCATCCTGGCGGTCGCGCTGACCGCGGCCATGCGCGCGATGGGCTCGATGATCGAGGCCGGCGGCTCGCTGCAGCAGCGCATGCTGGCCGGCTGGAGCGCCGACAACCAACTCGTCGCGCTGCGCCTGACCAAGGCGTGGCCCGAGCCGGGCACGCGCGGCGCGCCCTGCCCGCAGGGCGGCATCGTCCTCTATTGCGAGCAGACTGTCGCGCCGACGCCGAACCCCGCCTTCCGCCGCGTCGAGATCGCGGTCTATCCCTCCGCCGAGGACCGCTCGGTGCGGCTCGCCTGGCTGGTCACCATTGTCCCCAATGAAACGCGCAACCTGCTCTGAAGCGCGTGGCTTCACGCTGATCGAGATGCTGGTCGCCATCACGCTGCTCGCGGTGATGGCGGTGATGGGCTGGCGCGGCCTCGATGCGATGACGCGCGGCCGCGAGCGCCTGGTCGACCACGACCAGCGGCTCGATGCGCTGAAGCTGCTGTACGGCCAGTTCCAGACCGATTGCGAGAACCTGGCCCGACCGGAGGCGCTGCAGCAAAGCCCCGTCGAGCTCGAGGACGGCCGACTGCTGCTGGTGCGCGACCGCCGCGAGCCCGGGCTGCCGGGCGCCTGGCAGGTGGTGGCCTACCGGGTCGAGAACGGCGCCGTGGTGCGCGCCGCCTCCCCCGCCGCTGGACAACCGCCAGGGCGTGCAGGCGGCGCTGATCGCGCTGCGCCAGCCGGGCGGCGGCGGCGAGCTGGTGCGGCCGCTGGTGCCCAACGCGGAAGGGCTGGTCGCGCGCGCCTGGGTCGAACCCGGCGGCTGGCGCGATACCAGCGGCGAGCTGCGCGCCGCGCTGCGGATCGGCGGGGCCAGCGCGGTGCCGGCCAGCAATGCGCAGATCGGCGTCCCGGCCGGCGCGCTGCGCGGGCTGGAGCTGGTGGTGCTGGCGCGAATGGGCGACGGCGACACGCCGCGCCGCTTCGACAAGCTGTGCATGACGGGCCAGTGAGCGCGCCATGAACCGCATCCCGCGCTTCCCTTTCCTTCGATGGCGAGCCGGCCGCCAGCGCGGCGCCGCGGTGGTCACCGCGCTGCTGATCGTCACGCTGGCGGTGGTGGTGGTGTCCGGCCTGCTGTGGCGCCAGCAGGTGCAGATCCGCTCGGTCGAGAACCAGCGCCTGGTGGCGCAGGCAGCCTGGATCGAACGCGCCGCGGTCGACTGGGCCCGGCTGATCCTGCGCGACGACCTGCGCCGCTCCAATGTCGACCATCTCGGCGAGCCGTGGGCCGTGCCGATCGCCGAGACGCGGCTGTCGGACTTCCTCGGCGCCGCGCTGCGCACCGACCGCGCCGGCGAGACCTCCTTCCTGTCCGGCCGCATCCTCGACGCACAAGCCCGCTTCAACCTGCGCAATCTGATCACGACCACCGCCGGCGCCAACGGCGGCATCTCGGTGACCATCGACCCGGCCGGGCTCGCAGCCTATCGGCGCCTGCTGCGCGTGCTGGGCCTGAACCAGGGGCTGGCCGAGGCGACCGCGCGCTATCTGCTGCAAAGCGAACGCGCCGGCGCCGGCCGCGCCGCGCCCCGGCCCCTCGACAGCCTGGCGGACCTGATGGCCATCCCCGGCTATGAGCCCGACATGCTGCCGGTGCTCGAGCCCTTCGTCGACCTGCTGCCGGACCGCACCCCGGTCAACGCCAACACCGCCGACCCCGAGGTGCTGGCGGCGGTCATCGACAAGCTGCCGCTGGACCGCGCCCGCGAACTGGTGCGCCAGCGCGACCGTGCCTATTTCAACAACGTCGGCGACCTGCAGACCCAGTTGCGCGCGATCGCGCCGCAGGCCGACGCCAGCGTCGGCACCGCGCTGGAAACGCGCTCGCACTACTTCCTGATCTACGGGTTGATCCGCCACGAGCGGGCGATCCGGATGCAGGTCTCGCTGGTCCGGCGCGCGGCGGTCCTGGGCAGCGCCCAGGCGACCCAGATCGTCTGGACGCGCGACCTCGAGCGGATGCCGGAGCTGAGATGAAGGCGATGATGACGGCGATGAGCGCGATGAGGGCGACGACTGGGGCGGCGACCGGGGCGGCGACCGGGGCGATGAAGGCGACGAAAGCGATGGCGCCGATCGACATCCCTTGCCCGGAACGCCCGCGCCGCCGGCACGGCGGCCCGCCGCTCGCTGCCGAAACGGTTGACGCGAATCCGCCACAAAGGCAAGGTATGCTGATGCCTTGGCGGAAAGGCATTTACCGGCACCCAGCTGTGCGCACGGCGATCGTCGCCGGCACAGCGGGCACCGCCGACACCGGGCCGGCCCGTGCCTTGGCACCAAACCGGACCAGCTTGCAGACGCGCCCCCGGGCCGTCGACGATTCCGCCGTCCATCTTTACTGCCGCGCAGCCCCAAGGAAACCTTGAGCACCACCCTGTTCGTCCGCCTGCCGCATCGCCCCCCACGATCAACCGCAGCCCTGGCGCTTCGGGGCGCTGCCGTTCGCGCTGGTGCGCGATGCCGTGGCCGCCCACGGGCGACGCGAGCGCGCGCCCGCGACGGGTCCTGTGGGCCATCTGTTGCGCGAGGGATACGCACCGATCGCGGAACTGCCGCCGGCCGACCGGCTGGTGCTGATCGTCGCCGCCGCCGACGTGCTGGTGACCACCGCCGCGGTGCCGCCGCTGGCGCCGAACCGGCTCAAGCTGGCGCTGCCGAACCTGGTCGAGGATTCGCTGGCCGCCGATGCCCAGGCCTGCCATATCGCGGTCGGGCCCGAGGCCCCGCAAGCCGGTGCCGATGCCACCAGCGCGGCCGCCGCGGCGCGCGGTCCGCGCCGCCGCCTGCTGATGGTGACCGAGCGCGCCTGGCTGCGCGCGGTGCTGGACGCCTTTGCCGAACACCGCCATCGCCGCCGCCATCTGCTGCCTGCGCAGTTCTGCCTGCCGCTGGCCGAGGGCGAGTCCGAATCCGAGAGCGCGGGCACGACGATCCCGGCCCACGCTTCGGGCCCAGCTGAACCCTCGGCTGCGCCCGAACCCGCCGCCCCGGTCGAGCCGCCCGCCACGCTGGCGCTCGAAGCCGCCTCCAGCGCGCTGGCCGCCGCCGCGCCGCTGCTCGAAGGGGAAATGAGCACCAGCGCCGGCACCGGCACCGGTCATGCCGCACCGTTCTGGCAACTGACCGTCCGCACCGACCGCTATCAGGGCTACGGCCTGCTGCTGAGCGACGACGCACTGGCCGCGTGGCAGGCGCTGGCGCCGGCCGGCATCTGGTACGGCGACCGCGAGGCGGCCGCCTTGCCGACGCTGACCTCGGTACGCCCGCTCGGCTGGCCGGTCTGGATCGAAGGGGCGCAGGCGAGCTTGCGCGAACCCTCGCTCGATCTGGCGCAGTTCGACTTCGCGCAGGGCCGCGCCGACCGCTGGAACCTGCGCGCCTGGCGCGCGCCGCTGGCGCTGGCCGCCGCGCTGCTGGTCGTCCATCTGGTCGCGCTGAACATCCACTGGCTGATGCTGCGCGGCGAACAGGCGCGGCTGCAGCAGGCCCAGACCCAGCTGCTGCGCAGCGCCTTCCCGCGCATGCCGGTGGTGGTCGACCCACCGCTGCAGATGCGCCGCCAGGTCGAACAGCTGCGGCTGGCCAGCGGCCGCAGCACGCCCGACGATTTCCTGCCGCTGGCCGACCGTTTCGCCCAGGCCGGCCGCCAGTTGCCGCCCGACGCGCTGCTGGCGCTCGAATACCGCGGCCGCGCGCTGCACGCGACGCTCAAGCCGGGCACCGATACCAATGCGCTGCGCCAGGCCGCGCGCCAGGCGGGACTGTCGATGGAAGAGGACCGCGCGCCGGCCGACACGGGCCGCTCCGGCGGCGGCCCCGCGCCCGCCGGCTCGCGCTGGATCATCAAGCCGGGAGCGCTGTCGTGATGCGCGCCATTTGCTCCCTCCCTCCCATGTCCGCCATGCCCGGCCTCCGCGCCATGGCCGCCCTCCGCGCCATGTCCCGCCTCCGCGCCTTGCCCGGCCTCCGCGCCGTGGCGGCCGTCCCGGCCATGGCGACCATGTCCGCTCACCAGGCAACCCCATGAACGACCGCGCGCACGATCGGCCCGCGTCCGCCGCCGCCTCGCGGACCCGCTCCGCCGCCGGCCTGGCCGCGCGGCTCGGCAAGCTGCGCCCGCGCGTGCCCGCCCGCTGGCGCGAGCAGGCCGAGGCCTTCTGGACCGCCCGCAATCCGCGCGAGCAGACCCTGCTGGCGGTCGGCGGCGCGCTGCTGGCGCTGACGATCGGCTACAGCGTGCTGTGGGAACCGGCCGCCGAAGGCCGCGAGCGGCTGCAGAAGAGCCTGCCGCAACTGCGCGCCGAGCTGGCCGAGATGGAAACGCTGGCGCAGGAGGCGCGCGGCCTGTCGGCAAGCCCCGCGCCGGCGTTGCGCGGCGAGGCGCTGGTGCAGGCGCTGCGCGACGGCCTGTCCCAGCATGGCCTGACCGCCAGCCGGGTCGCGCCGACCGGCGACAACACGGTGCAGGTCCAGCTCGACAAGGTGCCGTTCGGCGCGGTGGCCGCCTGGCTCTCGGACGTGCGGCAGCAGCAGCGGCTGAAGGTCACCGACGCCCGCATCGTCTACGTCGGCGCCACCGCCGTCGTCAACGTCACCGCCACCTTGCAGGGACCCGCCGCCGGGCCCGAACGTCCGGGTGGACGTGGCTGATGGCGCGCCTGGAAGCCTTGCGCCTGCGGCGACGCCAGCCGCGGCCCGCCCGCCGCCGCGGCTTGCTGCGCTGGGCGCTGCTCGGCCTGGCCACGGTCGCGGTGACGGTAATCGCCGCGCTGCCGGCGGCCTGGATCGCCGACACCGTCGCCAGCCGGACCGAGGGCCGCGTGCTGCTGGCCGATGCCGCCGGCTCGCTCTGGCGCGGCAGCGCCACGCTGGCGCTGTCAGCCGGCGCCGGCAGCCGCACCGCCACGGTGCTGCCCGGGCGCCTGCAGTGGCAGGTCGCGTTCTGGCCGCTGCTGACCGGCTCGCTGCGGCTGGTCGCGCAACACACCGAGGCGATGCCCGCCCCGGTCACGGTCACCGTGACGCCGTCCGGCTGGCGCGCCCAGTCGGGCTCGATGCGGCTGCCGGCCTCGCTGCTCGAGGGCATCGGCGCGCCGTTCAACACGCTGCGCCCGGACGGCGCGATGCGGCTGGACTGGAGCGCGCTGGAGGGCCGCTTTCGAGGGGACAAGTCCGACGGCGGCCGGCCGGCGGGGATGTACGGCCACCTGACGCTTCGCATCGACCAAGTATCATCGGCCGTCAGCCGGCTGCGGCCGCTCGGCAGCTACCGCGCCGAAATCGACTGGACCGGCCCCACCGGCATGCTCAGGCTGTCGACCGTGGCGGGCCCGCTGCACCTGGAGGGCGGCGGACCGATCGGCCGCCAGGCGCGCTTCGAGGGCACCGCCCACGCGGACCCGGACGCCGCCAATCAGTTGGCCTCCCTATTGAGCCTGCTGGGAAGACGTGAGAACAATGTGACCAGGCTGCGCTTCTGATCCGGCGCAAGGCACCGCGCCAAGCACCGGACCGCGCAACCAACCGACGCTTATGACGACAACAGACCGACGCCCCATCCTGCCCAACGCCTGCGCGCGCGCCGTCACGGCGCTGTGCGCCCTGTCGCTGATGGCGCCGGCCCCGCTCTGGGCGCAGGCACCCGGACAGGCGAGCCCCGCCGTGCCGGCGCCGCCCGACGTCACGCCGCGCAACCGTGATCAGGTCGTGCTCAATTTCGTCAACGCCGATCTGGAGGCGGTGGTGCGCGCAGTGGGCCAGGCCACCGGCAAGAACTTCGTGATCGACCCGCGCGTCAAGGGCACCGTCAACCTGGTCACCGAGGCCCCGGTGTCGCGCGCCCAGGCGCTCGAGACGCTGGGCTCGGTGCTGCGGATGCAGGGCTATGCGATGGTCGAGGCCAACGGCTTCACCAAGGTCGTGCCCGAGGCCGACGCCAAGCTGCAGGGCTCGCCGACCGTGGTCGGCGCGGGCGCCAGCCGCGGCGGCCAGGTGGTGACGCAGGTGTTCCGGCTGAACTACGAGTCGGCCAACGCACTGGTGCCGGTGCTGCGCCCGATGATCGCGCCGAACAACACCATCACCGCCTATCCGGCCAACAACACGCTGGTGATCACCGACTATGCCGACAACCTGCGCCGCATCGCGCGGATCATCGCGGCGATCGACGCCCCCCGCGTCGGGCGAGGTCGAGCTGATCCCGCTGAAGTACGCGATCGCGAGCGACGCCGCGGTGGTGCTGCAGCGCCTGCTCGATCCGGGCGCGGCCGGCGGCGCGCCGGGCGGCGCGGCGGGTCCCGCCGTCGATGCCAGCCTGCGCACCTCGGTGGTCGCCGAGCCGCGCAGCAACGCGCTGCTGGTGCGCGCCACCAGCCGGGCGCGCCTGCAGCAGGCGCGCCAGCTGATCGAGAAGCTGGACCAGCCCCACGCGCGCCCCGGCAACATCTGGGTGGTGCCGCTGAAGAACGCCGACGCGGTCAAGCTGGCGCCGACGCTGCGCGCGATCGTCGCCGCCGACGCCAGCTTCAATGTCGCGCAGCAGGGCCAGGGCGGCATCGGCGGCATCGCCGGCGCGGCCGGTGGCGCGGCGGGCATGGCCGGCGCGCAGAACATCGCGGCGCCGACCGGCCAGTTCACCGGCGGCACCACCGGCATGGGCGGCTACGGCCGCACCGGCAGCACCGGCGGCGGCTTCGGCGGCGGCACCGGCGGCACCGGCTCGGCCTTCTCGGCCTCGTTCGCGCCGAACCAGATTCCGACCACCGGCGGCATCATCCAGGCCGATCCGTCGACCAATTCGCTGATCATCACCGCCAGCGAGGCGGTCTACCGCAGCCTGCGCGCGGTGATCGACGACCTCGACGCGCGCCGCGCGCAGGTCTACATCGAATCGATGATCGTCGAGGTGACCTCGACCCAGGCGGCCGAGCTCGGCATCCAGTGGCAAGGCATCCTCAGCTCCTCCGGCGGCAACAACAACTTCTTCGCCGGCACCAACTTCGGCACCGGCGGCAGCAACATCATCAACCTGAGCGGCGCGGTCTACGACATCTCGCAGAACGGCGCGGCGGGGATCGAACGGGCGGCCCAACTGGTGCCCGACATCGGCGGCCTGAACCTGGGCGTGGTCAACCGCGCGCTGGGCCTGGGCGCGCTGCTGCGCGCGCTGGGCAGCCAGGGCAGCGTCAACCTGCTGTCGACCCCGAACCTGATCACGCTGGAGAACGAGGAAGCCAAGATCCTGATCGGCCAGAACATTCCGATCACCACCGGCTCGTACGCGCAGAACAACGCGGTCGGCGGCGGCACGCCGTTCAACACGTTCGACCGCAAGGATGTCGGCATCACGCTGCGGGTCAAGCCGCAGATCACCGACGGCGGGCTGGTCAAGCTGCAGATCTACCAGGAGTCGTCTTCGGTGGTGCCGGGCACGACCAACCTGATCCAGGGGCCGACCACCAATGTGCGTTCGATCGAGACCAATGTGCTGGTCAATGACGGGCAGATCATCGTGCTGGGCGGCCTGATCGAGGACAACTACGGCGACGGCGTGCAGAAGGTGCCGGGCCTGGGCGACCTGCCGTGGATCGGCGGGCTGTTCCGCTACGAGAACAAGTCGCGTGCGAAGACCAACCTGCTGGTGTTCCTGCGCCCCTACGTGATGCGCACCTCCGGCGCGACCGACCGCATCACGCAGGACCGCTATGGCTATATCCGCGGCGAGCAGCAGGGCTTCGTCTCGCCGAACATGATGATGCGCGACACGCAGACGCCGGTGCTGCCGCCGGCCGAGGCGCCCACCGCGCCGTTCGTCGACCCGCGCAACAACGGCCCGGTGCCCGGTCCGCTGCCGCTCGAGCAGACGCTGCCGCCGCCGGGCCCGACCTCGCGCGCGCCCAACCAGGGCGAGGGCGCCTGAGCGGCGGGCTCGACCACAGAGGCAAACCACGATGGCGACGCTGCCCTCCTCCGCTCCCGGCGCAACTTCCGGCGCAGCTACCGCCGATATCCTCGGCGCGCCCCCCGGCCGGCACGGTCGGCGACAGCCTAGCCGGTGGCGGTGCCGGTGCGGGTGCCGCTGCCGTCGCCGACGCGCCGCTGTCCTCGCCGATCGCCGCGCGCCTGGTGCCCTACGGCTTCGCGCGCGAGGCCAAGCTGCTGGTCGCGCACCAGCGCGCCGACGGGCTCGAGGTCTGGGTCAGCCGTTCGACCTCGCCGGCGGCGCTGGCCGAGCTGGCGCGCGTGCACGGGCCGCTGCACCTGCGCGTGCTCGACCCGCAGGCGCTGGAACACGCGATGTCCGACGCGTACAACCGCCAGGACGGCACCGCCGCGCAGGTGGTCGGCGAAGTCGAGGGCGAGGTCGACCTGTCACGGCTGATGCAGGACATCCCCGCGGTCGAGGACCTGCTCGAATCGGAAGACGACGCGCCGATCATCCGCATGATCAACGCGCTGCTGACGCAGGCCGCGCGCGAAGGCGCCTCCGACATCCACATCGAGCCGTTCGAATCGGCCTCGGTGGTGCGCTTTCGCGTCGACGGCACGCTGCGCGACGTGGTGCGGCCGAAGAAGGCGCTGCATGGCGCGCTGATCTCGCGCATCAAGATCATGGCGCAGCTCGATATCGCCGAGAAGCGGCTGCCGCAGGATGGCCGCATCACGCTGCGCGTCGGCGGCCGGCCGGTGGACGTGCGCGTGTCGACGCTGCCGACTGGCCACGGCGAGCGCGCGGTGCTGCGTCTGCTCGACAAGGAGGCCGGCCGGCTCGACCTGGCCAAGCTCGGCATGGCGCCCGGCACGCTGACCGCGTTCGACGACCTGATCCGCCAGCCGCACGGCATCGTGCTGGTGACCGGCCCGACCGGCTCGGGCAAGACCACCACGCTGTACGCGGCGCTGTCGCGGCTCGATGCGCGCACCACCAACATCATGACGGTCGAGGACCCGATCGAGTACGACCTCGACGGCATCGGCCAGACCCAGGTCAACGCGCGCATCGACATGACCTTCGCCAAGGCGCTGCGCGCGATCCTGCGGCAGGACCCGGACGTGGTGATGATCGGCGAAATCCGCGACCTGGAGACCGCGCAGATCGCGGTGCAGGCCTCGCTGACCGGCCACCTGGTGCTGGCGACGCTGCACACCAACGACTCCGCCTCGGCGGTCACGCGCCTGGTCGATATGGGGATCGAACCGTTCCTGCTGTCCTCGTCGCTGCTGGGCGTGCTGGCGCAGCGGCTGGTGCGCCGGCTGTGCCCGCACTGCAAGCGCGAGGAGACCATCGCGGTGACACCCGCCGAGGCCGACACACTGCTGGCCGAGGGCAAGCCGCTGCAGAAGCTGTGGCACCCGGTCGGCTGCGACAAGTGCGGGCAATCGGGCTACCAGGGGCGGATGGGGGTCTACGAGCTGCTGGTGGTCGACGACCGCATCCGCACGATGATCCATCGCCAGACGCCCGAATCGGAAATCAAGCAGACGGCGCTCGCCAACGGCATGCACACGATGCGCGGCGATGCGCAGCGCTGGATCGACAGCGGCGCGACCTCGCTGGAAGAGGTGCTGCGCGTGACCCGCGATTGAAGCCGGGATGGAACGCTTGCGATCGCGCCCCGTGCCGGGTTCCGTGCCTTCGACCTCCGTGCTTCGACCTCCGTGGCTTCGACCCCCCTGCCTTCGACCTCCGTGCCCTCGATCCACGTGCCGTCGAGTTTCGTGCCGGACTCCGCGCCACCGAGCCCCGTGACCTGAGCCATGCCAGCCTATCGCTACGAAGCCGTCGACGCCGCCGGCAAGACCGACCGCGGCGTGATCGAGGCCGACAGCCCGAAGCAGGCCCGCACGCATCTGCGCACCCGCGGGCTGACCCCGCTGACCGTCGACGCGCTGGGCAGCGCGGCGCAGGCCGCGCGCGGCGGCAGCGCGGTCGGCTTCGGCCGCCGGCTGTCGACGCAGGAGCTGGCGCTGTTCACGCGCCAGCTGGCCAGCCTGATCGTCGCCGGCCTGCCGCTGGACGAGGCACTGGCGGCGCTGGCCGACCAGGCCGAGCGCGCCTATGTGCACGAGTTGCTGGCCGGCGTGCGCGCCGAGGTCATGGGCGGCAGTTCGCTATCGGTCGCGCTGATGCAGCATCCGCGCGACTTTCCCGATATCTATCGCGCGCTGGTCTCGGCCGGCGAGCACTCGGGCCATCTGGGCCTGGTGCTGGAGCGGCTGGCCGGCTATATCGAAACCCGCAACACGCTGACCGCCAAGATCCGGCTGGCCTTCACCTATCCGGCCATCGTCACGGTGGTGGCGTTCGCGATCGTGATCTTCCTGCTGTCGTACGTGGTGCCGCAGGTCGTCAGCGTGTTCGCCAACACCAAGCAGAAGCTGCCGATGCTGACGGTGGTGATGCTGGCGCTGTCGGACTTCGTGCGGCAATGGTGGTGGGCCGCGCTGATCGTGCTGGCGCTGGCGGTGATGGCGATCCGCGCGCTGCTGCGCCAGCCGGGCGTGCGGCTCGAATGGCATCGCTGGCTGCTGACCGCGCCGCTGGCCGGCAAGCTGATCCGCGGCTACAACACCGCGCGCTTTGCCAGCACGCTGGCGATCCTGGTGTCGGCCGGCGTGCCGATCCTGCGCAGCCTGCAGGCCGCGGGCGAGACACTGGGCAACGAGGCGCTGCGCGCCAACGTCGAGGACGCCACCACGCGCGTGCGCGAAGGCTCGTCGCTGGCCCGCGCGCTGGCCGCGCAGAACCAGTTTCCGCCGGTGCTGGTGCACCTGATCCGTTCAGGCGAGGCCACCGGCAATCTGCCGACGATGCTGGAGCGCGCCGCGCAGGGCGAGGCGCAGGAACTGGAACGGCGCACGCT
This sequence comes from Cupriavidus sp. H18C1, assembly GCF_049311595.1. Classification (NCBI taxonomy): domain Bacteria; kingdom Pseudomonadati; phylum Pseudomonadota; class Betaproteobacteria; order Burkholderiales; family Burkholderiaceae; genus Cupriavidus; species Cupriavidus sp. H18C1. The sequence goes on along the minus strand of NZ_CP186008.1, from coordinate 2,184,065 downwards.
GTTCCTGACCAGCCTGCTCGAACCGCTGCTGATCCTGGCGATGGGCGTGGTCGTGCTGCTGATCGTGCTGGCGGTGCTGATGCCGATCATCGAGATCAATCAGCTGGTGCGGTAGCGGGCGGTCCGCCGCGCGAGGCGGACCGGCACGATCGGCTTCTCGGCGTTATTCCGCAGCCGCCGTCTTCTTCGCCGCGCGCTTGCGCGGGGCCGGGCTGCGGCGCTTGCGTGCCGGCGGCGCGGCCTCGGCGGCCTGCACCGCTTCGGCGGTTCCCACCGGTTCTTCCCGCTCCGCCATCGCCGGCGCTTCGGCGCCCGGCACCTCCAGCGCTTCGCTCGCCGCGGCAGGCGCGGCAAACACCGTGCTGTCGATCGGCCATGGCGTCTCGCTGAGCTTCACGTCCGGACGGCGCGAGGCGCGGCGGCCGCGCGACGAGCGCGCCGGCGCGGCGGGTTCGGGATTGCCATGGGCGGTATCGCCGGCGTGCTCGGTCGCGGCGGCTACCGCGGGCTCGTCGAACTGCACCGGCTCGGGCGCAGGCACGGGTTCGCTGACGGCCGGCACGGTTTCGGCCGGTTCCGGTGCCGAAGCCGCGCCGCCGCGTCCGCGCTGACCGCCCCGCCCCTGACCACCCTGGCCCTGACCGCCTTGACGCTGGCCACCCTGCCCCGCGTGGTCCTGTCTTTCGCCCCGCTGCTCGCCTCCGCGCTGTTCACCGCCTGGCTGCTCGCTACCGCGCTGCTCGACGCCGCGCTGCTCAGCACCTCGTTGTTCGGTACCGCGCTGCTCGGCGGCTCGCTGCTCGCCGCCGCGCTGCTCACCGCCTCGCTGTTCGGAACCACGCTGCTCGCTAGCGCGCTGTTCGCCGCTGCGCTGCTCGCCGCGCCGCTTGAGCCGGACCCAGATGGTCTTGTTGTTGCCGCCGTTGCGCGTCTCGACCTCGAACAGGCCGGTCGCGGCGACCAGCTCCGACAGCTTGCCGTAGCCGTAGTTGCGCGAATCGAACTCGGGCGCCTGCTTGGCGATGTGGGTGCCCATGCTGCCGAGCGTGGTCCAGCCTTCCTCGTCGGACACCGCCTGCGCGGCCGACTGCAGCAGCCGCACCAGGCGCGTGTCCTGGCGCAGTTCGCCGCCGCTGCGGCGGCGCGCCGGCGCCGTGGTCTCGTCGGTTTCGTCGCTGCCGACGTCGCCGCGCAGCAGGTCCGAGTAGATGAACTTGTCGCAGGCGGTGACGAAGGGCTTGGGCGTCTTGCGCTCGCCGAAGCCATAGACCGTCAGGCCCTGCTCGCGGATGCGCGAGGCCAGCCGCGTGAAATCGCTGTCGCTGGACACGATGCAGAAGCCATCGAAACGGCCGGTGTACAGCAGGTCCATCGCGTCGATGATCATCGCGCTGTCGGTGGCGTTCTTGCCCACCGTATAGCGGAACTGCTGGATCGGCTGGATCGAATGCGACAGCAGGCATTCCTTCCAGCCCGCCAGATTGGGCTTGGTCCAGTCGCCATAGATGCGCTTGACGGCGGCCACGCCGTACTTGGCCACTTCGGCCAGCAGGCCCTCGACGATGCCGGGAGCGGCATTGTCGGCGTCGATCAGAACGGCCAGGGTCGCGGTGCCCTGGCGGGGATTGGTATTCATCGGTTGTCCTGGGGGAGCGGTCGCTCCAGCAGTGGGGGTTGCACCACCGCGGCCAGGCGGCATCCTGCGGACGCCGCCCGCTGCCGGGCTTGGATGCAGTGCAGTGTACACGCCAGGGCTTGTCCATTCGGGAAATCGCCGAGCCGGAGGGGGCCCGGGATGCTGCGCCGCAGGGTGCCGTGTCAACGCCGCCGGTGCTACCATGCCGGGCAGAGACACGGTCGCTTCCGCCTTCACAAGAGGCCTGCGCGGCTGCCCACCACTGAAGTGTGTCGGCGATCCCGACAACATGCCCGAAGAGGAGCACCTATGAATGCCCCCCCTGACCGCCCCGGTCAGCGACGCCATCCGTCGCGCGCTCGCGAACGTTACCCTGGACGACAAATATACGCTCGAACGCGGCCGCATCTACATCAGCGGCACGCAGGCGCTGGTTCGTCTGCCGATGCTGCAGCAGGAACGCGACCGCGCCGCCGGCCTCAATACCGCCGGCTTCATCTCGGGCTATCGCGGCTCGCCGCTCGGCGCGCTGGACCAGGCGCTGTGGAAGGCCAAGTCGCACCTGGCCGGCCACAACATCGTGTTCCAGCCGGGCCTGAACGAGGACCTGGCCGCGACCGCGGTGTGGGGCTCGCAGCAGGTCAACATGTACCCGGGCGCGAAATACGACGGCGTGTTCGGCATGTGGTACGGCAAGGGCCCGGGCGTGGACCGCACGGGCGACGTCTTCAAGCATGCGAACTCGGCCGGCTCGTCGAAGCACGGTGGCGTGCTGGTGCTAGCCGGCGACGACCACTCGGCCAAGTCCTCGACCCTGGCGCACCAGTCCGAACACATCTTCAAGGCCTGCGGGCTGCCGGTGTTGTTCCCGGCCAACGTGCAGGAATACCTCGACTTCGGCTTGCATGGCTGGGCCATGAGCCGCTACTCGGGCCTGTGGGTGGCGATGAAGTGCGTCACCGACGTGGTCGAATCGTCGGCCTCGGTCGAACTCGATCCGCACCGCGTGCAGATCGCGCTGCCGCAGGACTTCGCGATGCCGCCGGGCGGTCTCAATATCCGCTGGCCCGATCCGCCGCTGGAACAGGAAGCGCGGCTGCTCGACTACAAGTGGTACGCGGCGCTGGCCTATGTGCGCGCCAACCGCATCGACCGCATCGAGATCGACTCGCCGCACGCGCGCTTCGGCATCATGACCGGCGGCAAGGCCTACCTCGATACGCGCCAAGCGCTGACCGACCTGGGCCTGGACAAGGAGACCTGCGAGCGCATCGGCATCCGGCTGTACAAGGTCGGCTGCGTCTGGCCGCTGGAAGCGCAGGGCGCGCGCGCCTTCGCCGAGGGCCTGCAGGAAATCCTGGTGGTCGAGGAAAAGCGCCAGATCATGGAGTACGCGCTGAAGGAAGAGCTGTACAACTGGCGCGACGACGTCCGGCCCAAGGTCTACGGCAAGTTCGACGAGAAGGACAATGCCGGCGGCGAATGGTCGATCCCGCAGAGCAACTGGCTGCTGCCGGCGCACTACGAGCTGTCGCCGGCGATCATCGCCAAGGCGATCGCGACGCGCCTGGACAAGTTCGACCTGCCCAGCGACGTGCGCGCCCGCATCGCCGCGCGCATCGCGGTGATCGAGGCCAAGGAGCGCGCGCTGGCCACGCCGCGCGTGGCGGCCGAGCGCAAGCCGTGGTTCTGCTCCGGCTGCCCGCACAACACCTCGACCAACGTGCCAGAGGGTTCGCGCGCGCTGGCCGGCATCGGCTGCCACTACATGACGGTGTGGATGGACCGCAGCACCAGCACCTTCAGCCAGATGGGCGGCGAAGGCGTGGCGTGGATCGGGCAGTCGCCGTTCGCCGGCGACAAGCACGTGTTCGCCAACCTCGGCGACGGCACCTACTTCCACTCTGGCCTGCTGGCAATCCGCGCGTCGATCGCGGCCGGCGTCAATATCACCTACAAGATCCTGTACAACGACGCGGTGGCGATGACCGGCGGCCAGCCGGTCGACGGCCAGCTGTCGGTGCAGGACATCGCCTTCCAGGTCGCCGCCGAGGGCGCGAAGCGGATCGACATCGTCACCGACGAGCCCGAGAAGTACAGCGGCGCGATCAAGCTGCCGCAGGGCGTGACGGTCCACCATCGCGACGAGCTGGACCGCATCCAGCGCGAGCTGCGCGAGGTGCCGGGCTGCACCATCCTGATCTACGACCAGACCTGCGCCACCGAGAAGCGCCGCCGCCGCAAGCGCGGCAGCTTCCCCGATCCGGCGCGCCGCGTCTTCATCAACGACACGGTGTGCGAAGGCTGCGGCGACTGCTCGGTCAAGTCCAACTGCCTGTCGGTCGAGCCGCTGGAAACCGAGCTCGGCACCAAGCGCAAGATCAACCAGTCGTCCTGCAACAAGGACTTCTCCTGCCTGAACGGCTTCTGCCCCAGCTTCGTGACCGCCGAAGGCGCGCAGCTGCGCAAGCCCGAGGCGCACGGCGTGTCGATGGCGAACCTTCCGCCGCTGCCGCAGCCGGCGCTGCCCGCGCTGGAGCGGCCGTACGGCGTGCTGGTGACCGGCGTCGGCGGCACCGGCGTGGTGACCATCGGCGGCCTGCTCGGCATGGCGGCGCACCTGGAGCAGAAGGGCGTCACCGTGCTCGACATGGCGGGACTGGCGCAGAAGGGCGGCGCGGTGCTGTCGCACGTGCAGATCGCCGCGCGGCCCGAGGACATCCACGCCACGCGCATCGCGATGGGCGAGGCGGACCTGGTGATCGGCTGCGATGCCATCGTGTCGGCCACCGACGAGGTCCTGTCCAAGGCGCAGGCCGGACGCACGCGCGCGATCGTCAATACCGCGCAAACCCCGACCGCCGAGTTCATCCGCAATCCGAAGTGGCAGTTCCCCGGGCTGTCGGCCGAGCAGGACGTGCGCAACGCGGTCGGCGAACAATGCGACTTCGTCAATGCCAGCGCGCTGGCGGTGGCGCTGCTCGGCGACGCGATCTACACCAACCCGCTGGTGCTCGGCTATGCGTGGCAGAAGGGCTGGGTGCCGCTGTCGCTGGACGCGATGGTGCGCGCGATCGAACTGAACGGCGTATCGGTCGACAAGAACAAGGCCGCGTTCGAATGGGGCCGCCATATGGCGCACGACCCCGAGCATGTGCTGTCGCTGACGGGCGAGCTCAAGCGCACCGCCGAGGGCGCCGACGTGGTCAAGCTGCCGACCTCGTCGGGAGCGCTGCTGGAGAAGCTGATCGCCCATCGGGCCGAGCACCTGACCGCGTACCAGAACGCGGCCTATGCGCAGACCTATCGCGACGCGGTCAACCGCGTGCGCGCGGCCGAAAGCGCGCTAGTCGGCAGCGGCAAGCCGCTGCCGCTGACCGAGGCGGTAGCCCGCAACCTCGCCAAGCTGATGGCCTACAAGGACGAATACGAGGTCGCGCGGCTCTATACCGATCCGGTCTTCCTCGACAAGCTGCGCAACCAGTTCGAGGGCGAGCCGGGCCGCGACTACCAGCTGAACTTCTGGCTGGCGCCGCCGATGATCGCCAAGCACGACGAGCAGGGCCGACTGATCAAGCGCCGCTTCGGCCCGTCGACGATGACGATCTTCAAGCTGCTGGCGAGACTGAAGGGCCTGCGCGGCGGTCCGCTGGACGTGTTCGGCAAGACCGAGGAACGCCGCACCGAACGCGCGCTGATCGGCGAATACCGGGCGCTGCTCGACGAGCTGGTGGCGGGGCTCAATGCCGCCAACCACGGCACCGCGGTAGCGCTGGCCAATCTGCCGGACGACATCCGCGGCTTCGGCCACGTCAAGGCCAACAACCTGAAGGCGGCCCGCTCGCGCTGGCAGACGCTGCTGGCGCAGTTCAGGAACCCGCAGGCGGGGCAACAGGCGGCGTGAGTTTGAAAGGCTGATCTCGCCTGCGGTGTGCTGCCCTCTCCCGCACAGCGGGGGAGGGGCGCCGATTCTCCGAGTCAGCTTGCCGCCCTACTCCACCTGCGCCAGCTTGTCCTCGCCCTTCTTCACATACATCGAGTTCTTCGGCTGCGCCAACACGCGCCGCACCATCGGCTCGAAGAACGACAGCGGCAGCGTGTCGTAGTCGGTCATGAAGGCCGCCGCGTCGTACTTCGCGCAGAACTCGGCGGTACGCTCGAACAGCTCGGGCTGGCTACGGAATTGCTCGCGCAGGTTGCGGTCCAGGCCCAGGTGATGGAAGAAGTAGTAGCCCTGGAATACGCCGTGCTTTTCCACCATCCACAGGTTCTCGGCGCTGACGAAGGGCTTGAGGATCGCCGCCGCAATGTCGGGATGGTTGTAGCTGCCCAGCGTGTCGCCGATATCGTGCAGCAGCGCGCAGACCACGTATTCCTCGTCGCGGCCGTCGCGGTGGGCCAGCGTGGCGGTCTGCAGGCTGTGGGTCAGCCGGTCGACCGGAAAGCCGCCGCAATCGCCGTCGAGCAGCCGCAGATGGGCCAGCACGCGGTCCGGCAGCGCGGCGGCATAGGGCATGAACTCGGCCGAGATCGCGGCCCAGTCTTCGCGGGTGCCCTGTTCCATATGGCTGAAGCGCGCACGCGGCGCCTGGTGGGATTCGCTCATGGTGGTCTCCTGGTGGGGTCGGCGCTGATGCGCTCTGGGATTGCGGCATTGTGACACCGGTTGATGCCGCTACACTGTCAGGATACCGACAGTCGCCGCCACCGGTCGAAGGCGAACCTGCTGAAGCCAACCCGCTGAAGCCAACCCGCTGAAGCCAGCCAGCCGAAGCGATTCCCCCTGAAGCACCGGCGGCACCGTCCACATAACCGAGGAGAACACCATGCCATACCAGGGCAGCTGCCACTGCGGCCGCATTGCATTCGAGGTCGAGGGCGAGATCGAGGCCGTGCTGTCGTGCAATTGTTCGATCTGCCAGCGGCGCGGCCATCTGCTGTGGTTCGTGCCGCGCGACCGGTTTCACCTGAAGACGCCCGAGTCCGACTACTCGACCTACCGCTTCCACACCATGAAGATCGCCCACCATTTCTGCCCGGTGTGCGGCTGCGGGCCGTTCGGCGAAGCCACCGATCCGAAGGGCCAGCCGACGGCGGCCGTCAATGCGCGCTGCCTGGAGGGGATCGACCTGGACAAGCTGAAGGTCATCCCGTTCGACGGGCGGCGCCTCTGACGCCGCCGCGCTGACGCCATGCTGTCGATCCGGGGTCTCGATCATCTGGTGCTGCGCAGCGCCGATGTGCCGGCGCTGCTGCGCTTCTACGTGGACGTGCTGGGCTGCACGCTGGAGCGCGAGCAGCCGAAGCTTGGGCTGACGCAGCTGCGCGCCGGCGCGAGCCTGATCGACCTGGTCACGCTGGACGGCCCGCTCGGCAAGGCGGGCGGCGCGGGGCCGGGCCTGGAGGGCCGCAATCTGGACCACTTCTGCCTGCGCGTCGAGCCCTTCGATGCGCAGGCCATCGCCGCCCATCTGCGGGCGCACGGCGTCGAAGCCGGACCCGTCGAATCGCGCTACGGCGCCGAGGGCACGGGACCGTCGATCTACCTGCGCGATCCCGATGGCAATGTGGTCGAGCTGAAGGGACCGCCCGACGCCAAGGCGTAGGTCCGGAAGGGGGAAGGCGCGAAGGCCCGGACAAGGCGCGAAAGCCGGGGGAAGGCGCGAAGGCCCGGGCAAGGCGCGAAAGCCGGGGGAAGACGCGAAGGCTGAGGGAACGCGCGAAGTCTCGGGAGAACGCGAAAGCCCGGGAACGCGCCCGATGCCGCCGCGCAACGCCCCGCGCACGCGGCGGCGAGCCGCCGCTACAATCGGGTTTCCCCCAACCATGCGCCGCCGGCATCGCATCGGCGGCCACGGCGCCGGCCTCCCCGGCGCATGCCATGACGACACCCGACCTCTCTCCCGGTCCGCGCCCCGACACCGCCGGCTCTGCCCCCGGCATGGCGGCCGCCAGCGACGCCGCCGGCGCCGCCGAACCACAGCCCCACCCCCGCCCCCCTGGTCCGAACCGCCTCGCCATCTGGCCTGGGTGCTTGGCCTGACCGAGACCATTTCCTGGGGCACGCTGTACTTCACCTTTACCGTGTTCATCGAGCCGATGAGCCGCACGCTCGGCTACGGCAAACCGTTCCTGGCCGGCGGCTATTCGCTCGGCCTGCTGGTCTGGGCGCTGTGCTCGTTCGCGGTCGGGCGGCTGCTCGATCGCGCGCCGGCGCGGTGGGTGATGGGCAGCGGCTCGGTGCTGGCCGGATTGGGACTGATGCTGTGGGCCTGGACGCCGAACCCGACGCTGTTCCTGCTGATGTGGGTGCCGCTGGGCCTGGCGATGGCGACCACGCTGTACGAGCCCGCCTTCGTCGTCCTGCGCCAGGCCTATGGCGACGGCTACCAGAAGTCGATCGTCATCGTGACGCTGGTGGCGGGCTTTGCCAGCACCATCTTCATTCCGCTGGCGCAATGGCTGGTGTTGCATATCGGCTGGCGCGGCACGCTGCTGATCTTCGCCGCGCTGAACCTGCTGGTCTGCGCGCCGCTGCATGCGCGGCTGCGCTTCACGCCGCATCCGACCTATGCCAGCGTGCAGCCGGTGTCGCCGCTGGGGAAGGGCTCGCCGGGCATCGCCACGCTCGCGCTGCGCGATCCGGTGTTCTGGGCGGTGGTGCTGGCCTTCACCGCGCTGGCGGTGGTGGCCTCGCTGCTGGGCGCGCACCTGATCCCGATGCTCAACGAGAAGGGGCTGCCGGTCGGCCAGCAGCTGATGGTGGCGGCGCTGATCGGGCCGGCGCAGGTGATCGGCCGCCTGGCGATGGCGCGCATGCCGTCGCGACAGCCGGTGCGGATCGCGATGCCGGTCTACCTGGTGATGTGCCTCGGCCTGCTGACGCTGGCGCTGGGCCACGGCAAATGGCTGATGCTGGCCGCGGTGCTGTACGGCTGCGCCAACGGCATCAACACGATGCTGCGGGCGATGGCGATGCCCGAGCTGATCTCGCGGCACCACTATGCGACGCTGAACGGGCTGATGATGACGCCGGTGCTGCTGATGCAGGCGATCGCGCCGTGGCTCGGCGCGCTGATGTGGAGCGCGGCCGGCGGCTATTGGCTGATGCTGTGGGTGATGGTGGTGCTGGGGCTGGCGGCGCTGGGCGCGTTCGCCTATGCGCTGCGCCGGCGCGGCATGCTGGGGGCGCCGCCGCCGGCGGCGGCCTAGCCGGCCCCGCCGGGCCTCACGCCGCGGCAGCCGCCTGGCGGGGCCCCGCCGCACTCACGCCGCGGCGGCCGCGGGCCGGGACCCGCCACCCTCACGCCGCGGCGGCCGCGCCCATGCCTTCGAAGACGAAGGTATCCATCGCCAGTACGCCGTAGGTGACCGCATCGGTCGCACGCGCGACCTTGGCGGCCCCGGCGACCTTGGCGACCTGTGCCATCTCAGCCGTCTCTGCCGTCTCTGCCACCTTGGCCGGCACAGGAGCGCCGGCGGTTCCCGCGGCGGGGCCTAGCGCCGCCCCCCAGCGCGACGAAGAACGGCAGCAGGTGCTCGTCGGTCGGATGGGCCCGGCGCGCGTGCGGCGCCTCGCTGCGATAACGCGAAATGCGCGCGGTATCGCCGGTGCGCAGCGCCTCGTCCAGCGCGTCGGCCATCCAGCCGCGAAACGCCTCGACATAGGGCTCGGCCGCGCCGCCGTGCTGCACGGGCCGTTCCTCGCCGAACACCTCGCGCAGGTTATGCGTGAAGCTGCCCGAGCCGACCACCAGCACGCCCTCGTCGCGCAGCGGCGCCAGCGCGCGGCCGATCTCGATCTGCACGGCCGGGTCCAGATAAGGGTTCAGTGCCAGCTGCACCACCGGCACGTCCGCATCGGGAAAGAAATACCGCATCGGCAGCCAGGCGCCGTGATCGAGCGGCCTGGCGTCGTCCAGCGCGACAAAGCCGGCGCCGGGGATGCCGGCGGCCTCGACCAGCGCCTTGACGCGCCCGGCCAGCGCCGGCGAACCCGGCGCGTCGTAGCGCAGCGCATAGAGCTCCGGGGGGAAGCCGCCGAAGTCGTGCCAGGCCTGCTGGCGCTCCGCCGTGGTCACGGCCAGCGTGCTGTAGATCCAGTGCGCCGAAATCACCAGCACCGCGCGCGGGCGCAAGGCGCGCAGCCGCTCGCCCAGCGCATCGAACGCCGGGCCCACCGGGCCGGGTTCGATCGCCAGCATCGGCGAACCGTGGGAGACATAGAGCGCGGGCAACATGGGCATCCTTTCTTCGACAGCGTGGATTCGGGGAATACGGGCCTAGTTTGACAAATCCCCACCGTCGCGGCGTCAAGCGTTGCGGACGCCTCGGTCAAATATTTTGAAATTCAGCGTTGCGGCGTTGTCCCCTGCAAGCGGCGGCGAACTCGCACTAACATGGCGGCTTGCTTGCGAGGTCGCGACCTCGTCCCAACCTGGCCCCACCCAGCCCCACCTGGCTCAACCCGGCCCAACGTGGCCCAAACCGGCCCAAACCGGCCCCAACCCTGCCCCACCGGCCCCAATCGAGACAACGGAGACACGATGACCACCATGCCCGCCACCACCCGACCGAAGCAGGCCGCACCGGTGCCCGGCACGCCGCTGGCACGCTGCGGCTGGTGCGGCACGCTCGAGGACTATTGCCACTACCACGACAACGAGTGGGGCTATCCGGTCGACGACGACCGCCGCCTGTTCGAGAAGCTGTGCCTCGAGGGCTTCCAGGCCGGCCTGAGCTGGCTGACGATCCTGCGCAAGCGCGAGGCCTTCCGCAAGGCGTTCGCCAACTTCGACGTCGAGAAGGTGGCCCGCTTCGGCGAGCGCGACATCGAGCGGCTGCTCGGCGATGCCGGCATCGTGCGCCACCGCGGCAAGATCGAGGCGGCGATCAACAACGCCCAGCGCGCGCTCGAACTGCTCGAAACCGAATCCTCGCTGGCCGCCTATCTGTGGCGCTACGAGCCGGACCCGAAGAGCCGGCCTGCCGTGCTGACGCCGGAGGTACTGCGCACGATGACGACCTGCCCGGAAGCCACCGCGCTGTCCAGGGACCTGAAGGAGCGCGGCTGGCGCTTCGTGGGGCCGACCACGATGTATGCGCTGATGCAGGCGATGGGGATGGTCAACGACCACCAGCAGGGATGCTGGGCGCGCGAGGAGGCGCAACGCAGACGCGCGGCCTTCAAGGTGCCGCGGTAGCAGGAACGCGGTCGGGGCCGTCGCGGCCGTCGGGGCCGTTGGGGCCGTTGGGGCGGTTGGGGCGGCCAGGCTGCGTGCCTGGGACCCATGGACGTCCCAAGGGGCATGGCGTCTCCGACCTGCCGAACGTGCCCAACCTGCCCGACGTGCCTACGTGCCTACGTACGTAAACGCACATCCAGCCGCCGCACCGCGCAACGGTGCCCCATGGTCTTTAAAGATTGTTTTACGTATACGTAGATAGTAGTAGTAGGTAAAACGGCGCCCTCGACAGTGGATAAGGGCGCCGCGCCCTTGCAGTACAAGGGCTGGCGGACTGTATAAGGCTTAGGGGAAAACCCGACGTATACGGGATAACCCGATGCCCTCGCGGAAACGGGTTCGCAGCGCGCCGAAGTTGTCCGTCCGCGCTCCACAGGCGTCCCACAAGCTGCCCAGCGCTTGTCCCTTGTGCGGCGCACAGGACAGGCACAGGGTTGTCCCCGGAGTTATCCCCAGGCCGCCGTCAGCACGCCCGGCGAGGCTTCAGTGCGAACTCGGTCGCAACGCCCGCCGGCCGCGCTGCACCAGCATCACGCCCGCCAGCACGATCGCGCCGGCGATCACGCCGCCGACCAGATTGATCAGCAGCGGCCCCAGCCAGGACAGGAAGGGCCCGAGGCCGGGAATGGCACCGAGCCACTGCGCGGCGCTCTCTTCCAGGTGGTGCGCCCACGGCAGGCCGTGGACCAGGATGCCGCCGCCAACAAGGAACATCGCGATGGTGCCCGCCACCGACAGCGTCTTCATCAGCATCGGCGCCAGCTTCAGCAGGCCGTCGCCGATACGGCGCGCGAAGCCGTTGCCGCGGCCGCTCAGGTAGAGCCCGGCATCGTCCAGCTTGACGATGCCGGCGACCAGCCCGTAGACCCCCCACCGTCATCAGCAGCCCGATCGCGGTCAGCACCGCCAGCCGGGTGCCGAACGGCGCGTTGGCGACCGTGCCGAGCGAGATCACGATGATCTCGGCGGACAGGATGAAATCGGTGCGGACCGCGCCCTTGATCTTTTCCTTCTCCAGCGCGACCAGGTCGACCGCGGGATTGGAGGCCGCCTGCCGCAGCGCCGCGCGCTCGACCGCCTCCCGGGCGCGCTCGGTCGGTTCCGCATGGCCGGGCAGGTAGCGATGGGCGAGTTTCTCGAAGCCCTCGTAGCAGAGGAACGCGCCGCCGATCATCAGCAGTGGCGTCACCGCCCAGGGCGCGAAGGCACTGATGGCCAGCGCCGCCGGGACCAGGATCACCTTGTTGCGCAACGAGCCGAGCGCCACCGCCCACACCACCGGCAGCTCGCGCTCGGCCTTCAGGCCGGTCACCTGCTGCGCGTTCAGCGCGAGGTCGTCGCCGAGCACGCCCGCGGTCTTGCGCGCGGCGACCTTGCTCATCGTGGCGACGTCGTCGAGGATCGTCGAAATATCGTCGAGCAGCGCAAGCAGGCTGGCACCGGCCATCTCAGCGGCCTCCCTGCGGCAGCTCGCCTGCAACGGTACGGCGATCGAAACTCGGCATGGTTCGGGCTCCTGTGGTGTTGGAGAGTCGGCAAGGCGCCGCGGGCCGCGGCCGGGACCGCGAGTGGCGCCGCCATCGCGCCATACTGCCATAGCCGGTCGCGCTTCCAGCATGGCGGGCATGTCGGATTTTGTCTGATTTTTTTACGTCACTTGGATCTGTAGCATGGGGCGTCATGCGCAGGCACCGGGCGGCTATTGCGCCGGCGCCCCCCGCCTTCTCCATTCCACCCGGTCGCCCATGCCCCAATCCCTTGCGCGCAGCGATCTGCTGCGTACGCTCGTCATTCCGCTGCTGCTGGCCGCGCTGCTGGTCGCGGACCTGCTGACCCCGCTCGGCGTCGCCGAGTGGATCTTCTATCTGCTCCCGATCTGCCTGTGCGTGTTCGTCGACCGGCCGATGATGCCGCTATGGACGGCCGCCGGGGCGACCCTGCTGATGGCGGCCGGCTATATCTTCTCGCCGGGCGGGGGCGATCCGACCATCGGCCTGATCAACCGCCTCTGCGGCACCGTGGTGATGTGGTTCCTCGCCGCGGCGATCTACCGCTATATCGCCAGCCAGCTGCAGATGCGCCGCTTCGTCTGGCTGCAGGAAGGCCAGGTACGCGTGGTCCAGCAGACCCGTGGGCTCGACAGTCCGGCCGAGGTCGGCAGCGCGCTGCTGCGCGCGCTGGTGCCGCTGGCGCAGGCCCAGGCCGGCGTGGTCTATCGGCTCGAGGACGGCAGCCTGAAGCGGCTGGCCGGCTGGGCCGCGCCCGCCGACACGCCCGAGAACCTGGCGCTTGGCGAGACGCTGGCCGGACAAGCCGCCAGCGAAAACCGGCCGCTGCTGGCGCGCGGGCTGTCGTCGCACTATCTGCGCATCGGCTCGGCGCTGGGCCGCGACGTGCCGCAGGCGGTGCTGGCCGCCCCGGTCACCGCGGACGGCCATGTGGTCGGCGTGGTCGAGCTGGCCTTCGCCAGCGCGCAGCCGAAGCTGGACGACACCGTCGAGCTGATCGGCCGCATCGCGGAAGCCGCCGGCGTGGCGCTGACCGCCTCGGCCTATCGCGCGCGGCTGGAGACGCTGCTGGCACAGACCCAGCGCCAGGCCGAGGAACTGCAGGTCCAGCAGGAGGAACTGCGCGTCTCCAACGAGGAACTGGAGGAGCGCGGCCGCGCGCTGATGGAATCGCAGGCGCGGCTGGAGACCCAGCAGGCCGAGCTTGAGCAGAGCAACGTCCAGCTGGAGGAACACACGCAGCTGCTGGAGGCGCAGAAGCGGGACCTGCTCCAATACCAGGCAGAACTCGCGGCCGGCGCGCGGGCGCTCGAGCGCGCCAACCAGTACAAGTCCGAGTTCCTGGCCAACATGTCGCACGAGCTGCGCACCCCGCTCAACAGCGCGCTGATCCTGGCCAAGCTGCTGCAGGACAACAAGGAAGGCAACATGACGCCCGAGCAGGTGCGCTATGCCGCCACCATCCACTCGGCCAATACCGACCTGCTCAATCTGATCAACGACATCCTCGACCTGTCCAAGATCGAGGCCGGCCATCTGACGGTGCAGCCCGAGCCGGTCGACATCGAGGCGTTGGTCGGCGGCCTCGCGCAAGGCTTCGCGCCGATCGCCGCGCAGAAGTCGGTGCAGTTCCGCATCGAGCGCGCGCCGGACCTGCCCGCGACGCTGGTCACCGACAACGTGCGGCTGCAGCAGATCCTGCGCAACCTGCTGTCCAACGCCTTCAAGTTCACCGAGCGCGGCGAGGTGACGCTGTCGGTCACGCGCGATGGCCACGACGGCATGCGCTTCGCGGTGCGCGATACCGGCATCGGCATTGCCCGCGACAAGCAGGCCATCATCTTCGAGGCCTTCCAGCAGGCCGACGGCACCACCAGCCGGCGCTATGGCGGCACGGGCCTGGGCCTGTCGATTTCGCGCCAGCTGGCGCAGCTGCTCAACGGCACGTTGACGGTCGACAGCGAACCGGGGTCCGGCAGCACCTTCACGCTGACGCTGCCGCTCGAATTCATCGGACCGGCCGCGCCGGCGGCGGCCGTCTCGTCGGTGCCCCCCTGCCCCGGCGGCGGTGCTCGAAGCGGCGGCGCAGGTCGCGGCCGAGGGCGGCATCGACGTGACCGAGGCGCTGACCTCGCCGCAGCCCGCGCCGGTGCCCGATGCGGTCGCCGCGATGTCCGCGTCGACGCATGCTGCCGGCGCAAGACAAGGGCACACGGCGCAGATGTCGCACACCACGCCCACGGCGCAGAGCGCGTCTTCGATCACGATCAGCGCGCCACCGCTGCACACCATGCTCGGCCCGGCGCCGATCGACGACGACCGCGACCGGCGCTCGCGCGGAAACCGCCTGATCCTGGTCATCGAGGACGACGTCGCCTTCGCGCGGATCCTCTACGACCTGGCGCACGAACTCGACTTCGACTGCCTGCACGCGACCACCGCGCAGCAGGGACTGGAGCTGGCGCGCGAATACCAGCCCTGCGGCATCCTGCTCGATGTCGCGCTGCCCGACCATTCGGGGCTGACGCTGCTCGACTGGCTCAAGCGCGACCCGGCCACGCGGCATATCCCGACCCACCTGGTGTCGATCAGCGACCATGCCGAGGCGGCGCTGCACCGCGGCGCGATCGGCTACACGCTCAAGCCGAGCGGCCGCGACGACCTCGCCAGCGTGATCCGCGAGCTGGAGGCGCGCATGGCGCGCGGCGGCATGCGCACGGTGCTGGTGGTCGAGGACGACGCCACGCTGCGCGAGAGCATCCGCGCGCTGCTGCAATCGGCCGACATCGACATCGTCACCGCCGACACCGTGTCGGCGGCGCTGGCGCGGCTGTCGGAACGCCGCTTCGATTGCGTGGTGATGGACCTGGCGCTGCCGGACGGCTCGGGTCACGACCTGCTCGAGCAGATGGCGGCCGACGCCTCGTATTCGATGCCGCCGGTGATCGTCTACACGGGCCGTCAGCTGTCGGCAGAGGACGAGCAGCAGCTGCGCCGCCATTCCAAGTCGATCATCATCAAGGGCGCGCGTTCGCCCGAGCGGTTGCTCGACGAGGTCACGCTGTTCCTGCACAGCGTGGAATCGGCGCTGCCGCCGGAACACCAGCGCATGCTGCGCGCGGTGCGCAGCCGCGACGACGCCTTCGAGGGCCGCCGGCTGCTGCTGGTGGAGGACGACGCGCGCAATATCTTCGCGCTGTCCAAGGTCATCGAACCGCTCGGCGCGCAGGTCGAGATCGCGCGCAACGGCCGCCAGGCCCTTGAAATCCTCGACGGCCGCGACGATATCGACCTGGTGCTGATGGACATCATGATGCCGGAGATGGACGGACTGACCGCGATGCGGCATATCCGCCAGGATGGCCGCCACGCGCAATTGCCGATCATCGCGCTGACCGCCAAGGCGATGTCGTCCGATCGCGAGGCCTGCCTGCTGGCCGGGGCCAACGACTACATTGCCAAGCCGATCGATATCGACAAGCTGCTTTCGCTGTGCAGGGTATGGCTCCACGCGCGCTGACCCCTCCCGCCCGGCCTTCGACCGGCTCCATGCCGGCCGACGACGCGTTCGCGGCCGTGCCCGCCGACGATTTCGAGATCGAGCTCGAACTGCTGCTCGAGGGGATCTTCCGCAAGTACCAGCACGATTTCCGCGGCTATTCGCGCGCCTCGCTGCGGCGCCGGCTGTCGCAGGCGCTGCGCGACCTGAGGCTCGACACGCTGTCCCAGCTGCAGGACCGCATGCTGCGCGATCCGGCGCTGTTCGCGCGGCTGTTCCAGTACCTGACGGTGCAGGTCAGCGAGATGTTCCGCGACCCGTCGTACTTCCGCGCGATCCGCGAGCATGTCGCGCCGGTGCTCAAGACCTATCCGTCGATCGCGGTGTGGGTGGCCGGCTGCAGCACCGGCGAGGAGCTGTGGTCGCTGGCGATCCTGTTCGCCGAGGAGGGCCTGCACGAGCGCACCACCTTCTATGCGACCGACATCAACCCGGCGGCGCTGGCCGAGGCGCGCGCCGGGGTCTACGACGCCGGCCGGCTGCGCGGCTTCGGCCGCAATTACCTCGCCGCGGGCGGCCGGCATTCGCTGGGCGACTACTATCACGCGGCCTACGGCAAGGCCAAGTTCGATGCCGGCCTGGTCTCGCGCGCGGTGTTCGCCGACCACAGCCTGGCGACCGACAGCGTGTTCCAGGAAGCGCAGCTGATCTCGTGCCGCAACGTGCTGATCTACTTCGACCGCGCGCTGCAGGACCGCGCGCTCGGGCTGTTCCGCGACGCGCTGGTGCGCCACGGTTTTCTGGGGCTGGGCAGCAAGGAGACGCTGCAGTTCAGCGCGCACGCCGAGGCCTTCGAGGCCGTGATGCCGTCGGACCGGTTGTACCGCAAGCGATGAATTCGCACCGGCATCGCCGCATCGACATCGCTCTATCGACATCACCGCATCGACATCGACGCATTGACACCACCGCATTGACACGACTTATCGCCGCATGAACGCCTCCATCGCCAACCCGTCCCCCGCGCCCGACGCCGTCGTCATCGGCGGCTCGGCCGGCGGCATCGAGGCGCTGAACGTGCTGCTGCCGATGCTGCCGGCGGCCTTCCGTCCGGCGCTGATCGTGGTGCTGCATCTGCGGCCGGATACGCCGAGCCTGCTGCCGCAGCTGTTCTCGCTGCGCTGCGCGCTGCCGGTCTGCGAGGCCGAGGACAAGATGCCGGTGCGGCACGGCCACCTGTACCTGGCGCCGCCCGACTATCACCTGCTGGTCGAGCGCGACAGCCGCCACGGTGGCGCCTACTCCGGCAGTCAAGTCGGTACTCCCGTTGGAAATCTCGGCAGCGAGCGCGCCGAAGGCGTGCATTTCGCGCTGTCGGTCGATCCGCCCGAGCGCTTCTCGCGCCCGTCGATCGACGTGCTGTTCGAGTCCGCCGCGCATGCCTGGCGCGAGGCGCTGCTCGGCATCCTGCTCAGCGGCGCCAACGACGACGGCGCGCGCGGGCTCGAGACCATCCGCCACTGCGGCGGACGAACCTGGGTGCAGGCCCCGGACACCGCGTCGGCCGAGACCATGCCGGCCGAGGCGATCGCGCGCGGCGCGGTCGACGAGGTGCTGACCCTGGAAGCGATCGGCAGCCGGCTGCGGCGCGCCGTCCACTGAAACCTTGCCATGTCCGATCCCATCAAGATCCTGACCGTCGACGACATCGCCAGCAATCTGACCGCGCTCGATGCGGTGCTGGCGCGACCCGACGTCGAACTGGTGCACGCCAACTCCGGCCCGCAGGCGCTGGACCTGCTGCTGCAGCACGAGTTCGGCCTGGCCATCCTCGACGTGCACATGCCGGGCATGGACGGCTTCGAGCTGGCCGAGCTGATGCGCGGCAGCACCCGAACCAACCATATCCCGATCCTGTTCCTGACCGCGGCCGGCTACGACAGCCAGCGCACCTTCAAGGGCTATGCGACCGGCGCGGTCGATTTCCTCTACAAGCCGCTGGACGCCAACATCCTCGCCGCCAAGGTCGATGTGTTCGTGCAGCTGGCGCGGCAGAAGCAGCAGCTGGCCGAGCAGCTCGCCACCACGCAGCGGCTGCTGAAGGCCAACGAGATGCTGATGGCGGTGCTGGCGCACGACCTGCGCACGCCGCTGTCGGCGATCCTGGCCTCGACCTCGTTCCTGGAGCGCTTCTGCCACGACGAGAAGACCGCGCCCGCCGTCGAGCGCATCCGCCGCAGCGGCACGCGCATGGTGCGGATGGTGGATCAGCTGCTCGATGTCGCACGGCTGCACGGCGGCCGCATGCAGCCCTCGCTGCAGCGCGAGGACCTGCATGCGCTGTGCGCGGCGATCGTCGACGAACACGAGAGCCGGCACGGCAAGGGCCGGCTGCTGCTGGAACGCTTCGGCGATACGGTAGCGACGGTCGACCCCGGGCTGCTGTCGCAGGTGCTGGCCAACCTGATCGGCAACGCGCTGCAGCATGGCGACCCGGCGGTGCCGGTGCGCGTGCGGGTCGAGGGCACGGACGACCGCGTGACGGTGGCGGTCAGCAACGGCGGCGCGATCCCGCCTGACCTGCTGCCGCATCTGTTCGACGCCTTCCGCTCGGGGCGCTCGGCCACCGAATCCGAGGGGCTGGGGCTGGGCCTGCATATCGCGCGCGAACTGGCGATGCTGCATGGCGGCGATATCGAGGTCGTTTCGCGCGAGGGGGACGGGAACCACCTTCACGGTGTGGGTGCCGCGGCACGGAGCTGTGTAGCGGTTCGCTGGTCTCGGCGCGCGGGTCATTCACTCCGTAATACCCGCGCCATCTGCTGCGCCGCCTCCTGCAGCACGGGCACCGCCCGCAGCAGTCCTTCCAGCGGTACGCGCGCCGTGGGCGCGTGGCAGGCGATGGCAGCGAGCACCGGGCGCGCGCTTGCCGCCGTGCCGTTCGCCTCCGATGCCAGCTCGCGCACCGGCACCGCCACCGCCGTCATGCCGCGCACGAATTCCTCGTTGTCGACGCCGATGCCGCGCGCGCCGAGCCGATCGAGCTCGGCCTCCAGCAGCGACAGATCGGCCAGCGTGCGCGGCGTATTGCGCGTCAGCACCAGCCGCTGCAGCGTATGCTGCCGCTCCAGCCGGCTCATCGCCGACAGGAACAGCTTGCCGCTGGCGGTGCAGTGCAGCGGCACATGGATGCCCGGCGACAGTTGCAGCCGCAGCGGCTCGTGGGTTTCGACGCGTTCGACGTAGAGCACGCGATCGCCGTCCAGCGCGGTCAGGTTGCAGGTCTCGCCCAGGGCCGCCACCAGCCGGCCCAGGATCGCGCGGCATTCGCGCAGCACCGGCGGGCTGCGCAAGGTCTGCAGCGCCAGCCCCGCGGCCCGCGGTCCCGGCACGAAGCCGCGTTCGGCCGGCATCTGCAGCACGAAACCCGCGCCCTCCATCGCCGCCAGCAGGCGCATCAGCGTGGTCTTCGGCACGTGCAGGCGCTGCGACAGTTGCGCCAGGGTCTGCGGATGCTGGGCGCGCGCGAGCGCATCGAGCACCATCAGCACGCGCAGGCTGCGCGCGTCCTCGTCGGTCACACGCGGGTCTGCCGCACTGGCTGCTGCACTGCGATTCTGAAACGGAATTTGCACGTTCTGTTTCACTTTCCGCGCCTCCACGCGTATTGCCTTTTCATTTCCGGGTCGGCAAATAAAATCGGGACAAGTCGTTCCATTATAAGAACGTTGCTGGCAGAGCCCGCGGCCATTCCGCCCCGGACAAACCCTGCCCGCAACACCCGATCAGGAGACAGCGACGATGTCGCAAACCGTTGACTACATCGTGGTGGGCGCCGGCTCGGCCGGCTGCGTGCTGGCCAACCGGCTCAGCGAGGACGGCCGCCACGCGGTGTGCCTGCTCGAGGCCGGACCGCCGGACCGCTATCCGTGGATCCATATCCCCATCGGCTACGGCAAGACGATGTTCCACAAGGAGGTCAACTGGGGCTTCCATACCGACCCCGACCCCAACATGCTGAACCGGCGCATCTACTGGCCGCGCGGCCGCACGCTGGGCGGCAGCAG
Organism: Cupriavidus sp. H18C1; assembly: GCF_049311595.1. Lineage (NCBI taxonomy): Bacteria > Pseudomonadati > Pseudomonadota > Betaproteobacteria > Burkholderiales > Burkholderiaceae > Cupriavidus > Cupriavidus sp. H18C1. Next base: position 2,164,110 of record NZ_CP186008.1, on the reverse strand, counting down.
CGCGATCAACGGCCTGATCTACGTGCGCGGGCAGCGCGAGGACTACGACCACTGGGCCGCGCTGGGCAATCGCGGCTGGAGCTGGGACGACTGCCTGCCCTACTTCCGCAAGCTCGAGAACAACGACCTCGGCCCCGGCCCGACGCGCGGCACCGAGGGTCCGCTGAACGCGACGTCGATCGATCGGCGCCATCCGCTGGTCGATGCCTTCATCGAAGCGGGCGAAGCGCTCGGCCTGCCGCGCAAGGCCGATTTCAATACCGGCGACCAGGAAGGCGTCGGCTACTACCAGCTGACCACGCGCAAGGGGTGGCGCTGCTCGACCGCGGTGGCCTATCTGCGGCCGGCGCAGTCGCGTCCCAATCTGCGCATCGAGACCGGCGCGCATACGACCGCGATCCTGTTCGAAGGGCGGCGCGCGGTGGGCGTGCGCTATATGCAGAACGGCCGCCAGCACGTGCTGCGCGCGCGCCGCGAGGTGCTGCTGTGCGCCGGCGCGCTGCAGTCGCCGCAGCTGCTGCAGCTGTCGGGGATCGGACCGGCGAGCCTGCTGCGCGAGTTCGGTGTGCCGGTGGTGCACGCGCTGCCCGGCGTCGGCGAGAACCTGCAGGACCATCTGCAGATCCGGCTGATCTACCAGGTGGCGCGGCCGATCACCACCAACGACCAGTTGCGCTCGCTGTTCGGCAAGGCGCGCATGGGGCTCGAATGGCTGCTGTGGCGGCAGGGACCGCTGGCGATCGGCATCAACCAGGGCGCGATGTTCTGCCGCGTCCTGCCGCAGGAGAGCGCGACGCCCGATACGCAGTTCCACTTCGCCACGCTGTCGGCCGACATGGCGGGCGGCCAGGTCCATCCGTTCTCCGGCTGTACGTATTCGGTCTGCCAGCTGCGTCCGGAGTCGCGCGGCACGGTGCGGATCCGCTCGGCCGATCCGTTCACGCCGCCGTCGATGCAGCCCAACTATCTGTCGGCCGAGCTGGACCGGCGCAGCGCGATCGCCTCGGTCCGCTTCGCCCGCCGCGTGGCGCAGACCGAGCCGATGCGCACGCTGATGCAGGCCGAATTCCGGCCCGGCGACGCGGTGCAGTCGGACGACGAGATCCTGCATTTCTGCCGCGAGTACGGCGCCACCATCTTCCATCCGTCGGGTACAGCGAAGATGGGCCCGGCCAGCGATCCGCTGGCGGTGGTCGACGAGCGGCTGCGCGTGCATGGCGTGGCGGGCCTGCGCGTGGTCGATTGCTCGGTGATGCCGACGCTGGTGTCGGGCAATACCAATGTGCCGGTGGTGATGATGGCCGAGCGCGCGGCGGACTTCATTCGCGAGGATGCGCGCGTGCAGACGGTCAGCGAGATCGTCGGCGCGGCGGCGGCGGGGCCGGTTCGGGTCGAGCGCGAGGCTGAGCGCGGGACCGAGCGCGAGCCTGAGCGCAAACCTGAGCGCGAGCCCGAGCGCCAAACCCGACGGCAGACCGAACGCGATACCGAGGGCCAAGCCGAGCGCCAGGCCCATCGCCAACCCGAGCGCGGCATCACCGAGCCGGTCTGACCCCGGCCCGCCATCGCCCCGCCAACGCATAGCGGCAGCGAACCCGGGCTCGGTTCGCTGCGCCACCCACGGCCGAGCCCCCCAGCAGCGCGAGCGCCCGCATACTCATTCCACCAAGGGCGCCGTCCATCCAAAGGAGACAAGCATGGCAAGCCCCAACGAACAGGCGGTACGCAAGGTCGCGATGGCATCGGTGATCGGCGCCACCATCGAGTGGTACGACTTCTTCCTGTACGGCGTCGTCGCCGGCATCGTGTTCAACAAGCTGTATTTCCCGGCCGGCGATCCGGTGGTCGCCACCATGCTGGCCTACACCACCTTCGCGGTGGGCTTCGTCACGCGGCCGCTCGGCGGCGTCATCTTCGGCCACTTCGGCGACCGCGTCGGCCGCAAGAGCATGCTGGTGATCACGCTGATGATCATGGGCATCTCGACCTTCCTGATCGGCCTGGTGCCCACCTACGACAGCATCGGCCTGTGGGCGCCGATCCTGCTGCTGTTGCTGCGCGTGCTGCAGGGCATCGGGCTCGGCGGCGAATGGGGCGGCGCGGTGCTGATGGCCTACGAGTACGCGCCGCCGGGCCGCAAGGGCTTCTATGCCTCGCTGCCCCAGATCGGGCTGTCGATCGGCCTGTGCCTGGCCTCCGGCGTGGTGGCGCTGCTGTCGCTGACGCTGACGGACGAGCAGTTCCTCAGCTGGGGCTGGCGCGTGGCCTTCCTGGTGTCCGCCGGCATGGTCTTCGTCGGCATGTATATCCGGCTGTCGATCAAGGAAACGCCCGAGTTCACCGCGGTCAAGCAGCGCAACGCAGAGACGCGCATTCCCTTTGTCGACATGATGCGGCGCTACCCCGGCAACATCCTGAAGGGCATGGGCGCCCGCTATATCGACGGCGTCTTCTTCAATGTCTTCGGCGTGTTCTCGATCAGCTATCTGACCCAGACGGTGAAGATCAGCCGCACCGAGGCGCTGACCGGCGTGATGGCCGCCGCCATCGTGATGTGTTTCTTCATCCCGTTCTTCGGCCACCTGTCGGACCGCATCGGCCGCACCCGGGTCTACTTCTGGGGATCGCTGATTACCGCATGCTCGGCCTTCCCCGCGTTCTGGCTGATGCTCAACGGCGGCGGCAACGTGATGCTGCTGTGGCTGGCCATCATCGTGCCGTTCGGCATCTTCTACGCCGCGGTCTACGGCCCGGAGGCGGCGCTGTTCTGCGAGCTGTTCGACGCCAAGGTCCGCTATACCGGCATCTCGTTCGTCTACCAGTTCTCGGGCATCTTCGCGTCGGGCATCACGCCGATCATCGCCACCGCGCTGCTGAAGTCGGGCGAGGGCAAGCCGTGGCAGATCTGTGCGTACGTGATGTTTGCCGGGCTGGTGTCGGCGGTATCGGCGGCGTTGATCGGGCGGTCGTCGGGGTCGGGAGAGGCGCGGGAGGCGGGGCCGGTCGTGGCGGCTTCGGCCAGGCAGATGCGCTAGTCGTCCGTGATGGCCGGAGCCGAGGCTTCGGCCAGGCAGATGCGCTGATCGTCCGTGAGGGCCGGAGCCGCGGCTTGGGCCAGGCAGATGCGTTAGTCGTCCGCGAGGGCCGGGGCCGAGGCTTCGGCCAGGCAGATGCGCTAAACGTCCGCGATGGCCGGAGCCGCAGCTTCGGCCTTTTCTTCCACCAGGAACTTGACGTTCAAGGTCGTCCACTCGCTGGACCGGATCACCAGCCGATTGCCCTCGATCGGGTAGAAGCGCCCGTGCTCCTCCAGCCTGCGTCCACGGTCGTCGGTCAATCTGCGCCGGGACGCGGCGGACAGGATGATCCGCTCCAGCTCCCCATCGCTCTTGAACTCGAAATCCTCCAGCAGGCCGGTGTAGAGATACGACTGGTCCTTCATCGGCACCACGGCGCTGACGACCACCATGGCGCCGTCGCTGATGCCCGAATCGATGCCGCTGAAGAGGTAGTACCAGGGCGCCTGCTGCCGGAAGAAGCCGCTCGCCCAGCTGTTCGGATGGTCCAGGTGGAATCGGCTGACCAGCCACCGGCGCAGCATCGCCAGCGCGAAGGCAAGGCCAAACGTCCCGGCGAAGAAACCGAACACCGGCCACGGGTGTTCGTTCAGCCATTCATAGCGGTGCGGCGGGACGCTGGCCGCCGCGGCACCGCCGGACAGCATGCGCAGCGCGTCGCCGAGATAGAGCTGGTAACCGAAATATTCCGTGGCGGCGAGGCCGACCACGGCATCCACGATCAGCGCCAGCACGATGGATTTGATCGCCGTCGCCCCGAAGGGCGTCATGTCGGCTTCGCGCGCCTCTCTGGCCTGGCTGTAGTGGTGATAAAGGAAGCCCGGCGCGACCAGGAAAAACAGCAGGATCGCGGGCAGCGCAATGTTCAAGGTCAGCCCTGGGCGGGAATCAGCTTCAGCTTGACCTCGCGCTCAACGCCCTTGGCGGCGTCCCGGATCTTGAACGTCCTGGTGGAGTTCAGCTTCCCGGTGGCAATGAACTCGCGCAGCGCCTTGTCGCTCTCGGGATCGTTGCGGATCAGCTTGACCGTGGTCCTGACAGTGGCTTTCATCGCTTGTCCTCCAATGGGAAAAGTATAGTCGACGTGCCATGGAGGGCTGGGGGGGACAAGGGGCCGTGGGAATCAGCCTGGCTGCGCGTGAGTCGTAGCCGGCTTGCCAAAGGGTATTTTCATCGTTGTTCCGATGCAGCCCTGGCCAGACTCTGCCGCACAAAAAAAGTAACCCGCCGGTTTGAGGGTACGCTCGCGCGCATAGCCTTGGCGGGTTTTGTTGCCGCGTAGTATAGGGGCGGGCCGGAGCCCGGTGCAAGAGGTTCGCTTCATGGCACGCATATCAGCATGCCTGCTCCACAGCGTCGAATTCAACGCTGCAGCAAGCTTTCGGTTCTTGCATTCGGCGTTCTGGCGGCCCCCCAGTGCCCCCAAAAAGCAAAAGGCCAGAGCGCACGCTCTGGCCTTTGAATCTTGGTGGACCGAAGGAGGATCGAACTCCCGACCTCTGCATTGCGAACGCAGCGCTCTCCCAGCTGAGCTATCGGCCCGTAGCGGGCGATTATAGCGTGAGCTTTGCGGCCATTTCAAGCCGTCGCGGCGGGTTGGCGTGACCGCCGTCGACCCAGCCATCACGCAACCTCAAGCCGCCATGCCCGGGTTTCCGCCCATCCCCCTTGACCGACGGCAGGTTCAGCGGCGCCGCGGCCACTTCCTTGCGCTGGCGCAGCCAGCCGGCCATCAGGTCCCAGATCGGGGGGCCGCCGTTGTGGCGGGCTTCCTCGGCGACCGGGGCCCAGCCGGCGACCTTGTAGGTCTTGCCGGCCTCGATCGGCTTGCCCTTCAGGCGCATCTCGGTGATGCGCTTGCCCATCGGCGCGGCGGGGTCGATGGTGTACTGCAGGCCGCCGACGCGGACCATGTCGCCGCCCTGCTGGTAGTAGGGGTCCGGGTTGAACAGGTTGTCGGCCACGTCTTCCAGCACGGTCTTGATGGTCTCGCCGCTCATCTGCGTCACCGTGGTGTACGGGTAGGTAATCGCGGTCTGGTCCATCAGCTTTTCCATCGTGATGCCCTCCCCGGGCAGCAGCGTGGTGCCCCAGCGAAAGCCCGGCGAGAACGCGATCTCGGCGCCCTGCACGTCCATCAGTCCATCCAGGATCAGCTGGTCGAAGGTGCCGTTGAAATTGCCGCGGCGGTAGAGCAGTTCCTTGTTGACCGCCAGCACCTCGCCCAGCTTCTGCTCGTAGGGCGCGCGGACCTTGCGGATCAGCGCGTCCATCGCCGGATCGGCCGGCAGGTAGTCGGCGAACACCGGCAGCAGCCGGTAGCGGAAATCGGCCACCTTGCCGCCGCGCACGTCGAAGTCGAGCACGCCGAGGAATTTGCCGTTCGAGCCGGCGTTGGTAACCAGCGTGGTACCGCCCGCGTTGCGCACGCGCACCGGGGCCGGCACGCCGTCATGGGTATGGCCGCCGAGGATGGCGTCGAGTCCGCGCACGCGCGAGGCGAGCTTCAGGTCGACATCCATGCCGTTGTGCGACAGCAGCACCACCGCCTGCGCACCCTTGGCGCGGGCCTCGTCGATGATGCGCTGCAGGTTCTCTTCCTGGATGCCGAAGGTCCAGTCCGGCACCAGGTAGCCGGGGTTGGCGATCGGCGTATAGGGGGAAGGCCTGGCCGATGATCGCGACCGGCACGCCGTTCATCTCGCGCAGCGTGTAGGCCTCGAAGACCGGGTCCTCGAAGTCCTTGGTCTTGACGTTCTGCGCCAGGAAGGCGACCTTGCCCTTGAAGTCGCGATCGACCACCTCGCGCACGCGTTCGGCGCCGAGCGTCATTTCCCAGTGCGGGGTCATCGCATCGACGCCGAGCGCCAGCGCGGCGTCGACCATGTCCCTGGCCGCGCGTCCACAGCGCGGTGGCCGAGCCCTGCCAGGTATCGCCGCCGTCGAGCAGCAGCGCGCCGGGGCGGCTGGCCTTCAGCTGCTTGACCAGCGTGGCCAGATGCGCGAACCCGCCGACCTTGCCGTAGCGGCGCGCGGCCTCGTTGAAATCGAGATAGGTGAAGGCGTGCGCCTCGGCGCTGCCCGGCGCGATCCTGTAGTGCTTGAGCAGGGCCTGGCCGACCAGGTGCGGCGGCTTGCCGGCATAGTCCCCGATGCCCAGGTTGACGCTGGGCTCGCGGAAATGGACCGGCAGCAGTTGCGCATGGCAGTCGGTGAAATGCAGCAGGTGCACGTTGCCGAAGCGCGGCACGTCGTACAGCTTCGCCGCGGCCTGCGCCGCCTGCGCGTCGCGCGTGGGAAAAGCCATGCCCGCGGCGCTGGCGATGGCCAGCACCTGCAGGAACTCGCGTCGGTTCATTGTCGTCTTCCTCTCGATGGCGGCCGCGCCGTCCGGTGCAGGACCGGTGCAGGACCGGGACGGGCCGCTTTGCCGCCGCGCTAGGGCCTGGCGTACTTGGCCAGCGCGGCGACCTCCTCCTCCAGCATCTCGCCGACTTCCTTCTGTACGACCTTGCCCCTGGCGTCGATCACGTACAGCTCGGGCAGGCCCTTGCGCGGACCGATCGCGGCGCGCAGCGCCGGCGTGTCCATCGCCGCGGGGAAGGTATAGCCGCGCTGGCGCAGATAGCCGACGGCATCCTTCTGGTCCTTGTCGATGCTGATGGTCAGCACCTGCAGCGGCGTGCCGCGCGTGCTGTCGTAGAGCTTCTGCAGGCGCGGGTTCTGCAGCGCGCAGAACGGGCACCACGAGGCCCAGACCTGCACCACCAGCGGCTTGCCGGCCCAGTGCTCGGGCGGCACGGTGCGGCCGTCGAGCAGCTGGACCGCCGGCAGGCGCACGGTGTCGCCGACTTCGAGGGCGGCGGCCGGCGCGGGGAATGCCAATGCCAACGCCAACGCCACGGTCGACACGATCGCCGCCACGATGCCCGACGCCGCGGCGCGCTTCGCGCGATGCAGCCCCTGCCCCCAGCCGACCGTCACCACCGCCGCGGCCCGCATCGCGCGCCCCTTACTGGTTGACCGGCGAGGCCGGGTCCAGCAGCAGCGCCATCACGTCGCGGATCTGCTGCTCGGTCAGGATGCCCTTATGGCCGAAGCGCGGCATGTTCGAGCACGCGGCAAAGGCGCTGGAGTCCCAGATCTTGCCCCAGGTGTACTTGAGCACCGCTTCCGAGTTGCCGCGCAGCTTGCCGTACTGATACAGCGACGGACCGATGTTGCCGAACGAGATCTCGGCCTTGGTCATCTGGTGGCAGGCATAGCAGTTGCCGCCGTTGACGCCGCCGGGCGGATCGGAGAACTGCATGCCGCGGCCGAGCTGCGCCACCTTTTCGCCTTCCTTCCAGTCGCCGAGCCAGCGATTGTCGGCCGGATAGCGGATCTTCTGCTGTTCGGCGGCCTCGACCTTCTTGGCCACCGCGGCCGGCACCTTGGTGCGGTCGGGATAGTCGCTGCACAGCTGCTGCATCTCGTCGCGCTCGAGCACGCCCTGCAGCGTGGCCGGGCCCTTCGAGGTGAACGAGTTGGCGATCAGGCGTTTCATGTCGCCGTCGGAAACCGGCGGGATATTCGCCGCGGCCTTCGACGAGGCCTTGCCCTTCGATGCCGCGCCGTCCTGCGCCATCGCCGGCGCCGCCAGCATCGCCAGCGCGCCGCACACCGCCGCGGCTGCCGCGCGCAGGCGCGATTGTTCTGTCTGGATCATGTCGTGCTCTCCCCCTGGTTCAGCGCTTCAGGCCCGGGCCGTCGTAGGTGCCGCCGTTGGCATTGCGCGCCAGGAACATCGTGAGCGCGGTGATCACATCGGAGCCGTAGGCGGGCTCGGGGAAGCGCTGCTGGCGCAGGCAGTCGTAGAGCCGGTGCTGCATGGTGCGAACCTCGCCCTGCGACACGCGGTACGCCGGCCAGGTGGTGTAGGCGGCCTGGGCGCCCTTGTCGGTCAGCAGATTGGGCAGGTCCTGCAGGCGGATGCGCTGGCCGTCCACCGCATGGCAGGTCGCGCAGGCGAAGTCGTAGGCGCCGCCGCGGTAATAGAACATCTTCTGGCCCAGCGCGTAGACCTGCTTCTCTTCCGGATGGTCGAGCTTGACGTTCATCTTGACGCCGCGCGACTCGCCGGTGACGAAGGCCACCAGCCGCTCGATGTCGGAACGCTTGCCCGAGGACGAGAACGGCGTCGCGGTGGCCTGCTGCTCGGTCAGCCCCTGCAGCGTCGTGCGACACCACACCAGCCGCTGCTCCAGGTCCATCACCTTGCCGGCGTCGGCGAAATAGCGCGGCAGTTCGGCGTAGGCGCCCTTGGTCACACCGGGGCCCTTGCCGAGGTCGCAGCGCTCGAGCGATACGTTCTTCGGCCCGGCCGGCTTTTTCCACAGCTCCTCGCCGGCGGCTTCCCACAGCTCGGCGGGATTGCCCTCGGCCAGCATCTGCCGGTACTTGGCGATTTCGTCGGTGGTATTGCTTTCGCCCTGCGCCTGCACGGCCATCGCGCCCGTCAGCGCGACGGCGCCGGCGGCGGCCAGCACGGCCCAGCCAGAACGGCGTCGGTTCGGTCTCATGGGGTTTCTCCTCTCGGTCTCGCCGACCAGGCGGGCCGCTGTTGTTCTATGCGCGAATCGTTTCATGCGCGGCTCTTTCCCTGCGCGGATCTTGCCGCGCAGCACGCTACGGCTTGATATAGGCGTAGCCTTCGTCCTGCTGCAGCCGCGCGATCTCGACCACGCCGGCCTGCACTATCCTGGTCTCGAGCAGCAGCTTGTTCTCGGGAATCTGGCGGGCGGTCAGCGTGTTGCGGCAGACGCGGAACTCGACGCCCATGCCGGCCAGCGCGCCGACCGCGGCATCGAAGGTGTTGCCGCGCGCGTCGCGGGCGCCCTCGACCAGGAAATCCACGCCGTAGCCGAGCGCGACCACGACGATCTTCGTATTGGGCGCGCCGGCCAGATGGTTGCGCAGATTCCCGATCGCGCGCACCGCCTGGCCGTTGCCTTCCGACAGCTGGTACACCACCCGGTGGCGTCCGCCCCCCGCTCCGCGGCGCGCCCGCCGTCTGGGCCGTGGCCCGGCTCCCGAGTCCGACCGCCGCCAGCGCGGCGGCCGCCTTTGCAAAGAATGCTCGACGCATGATCTTCCTTCCGCCGCGTCCGCCGCGCCTCGTGCGCGGCCGCCGACCCGGCAACCGAAGGGGCACCTTACCAGAGCGGCCGGCAACCTGCCGGCCGTGCCGGCATCACGAGATGGTGGCCTCGTCGGTCCGCTTGTCGCCGCGATTGTCGACCCAGGTCACCGTGACCTTGTCGCCCTTGGCGCCGCCCTTGAACTTGAAGTTCAGGAACGGGTCCTTGGACACCGCCGGGCCGAAGTTGGCGTGGAAGACCTCCTTGCCCTTGCACTGGGCGATCACGGTCTGGATGTGCCAGGCCGGGATGGTCTTGCCGGACGCGTCCTTGCGCTGGCCGGTTTCCATATCGTGTTTCATCAGAATCTTGACGTCGACCACGCCGCCGTTCTCGGTGGCGCGTACGCGCATCGGGTCTGCCATGACGTTCTCCTGTTGCGATGCTTGCGATGGGCAGTCTGGGAAAGCGGGACGCCGGGCGGTCAGCGCGGCGCCTGTGCCTGCGATCGGCGTGGTCAGCCGCCGCAGCCGCCCAGCGTCACCTTGATCTCCTTGGAGGCGACATACCACTTGCCGCCGGCCTTGACGGCCGCATGCACCACGGAGGTCTGGCCCATCTTCACGCGCGTGGAGACGAACGGCTCGGTACCGGCCGGGATCACGAAGTCCGCGGCCAGCGTATTGGGATTCTTCTCGACCAGGATCGCGATCTGCTCGGTGTCGGGCAGATTGCTGGTGACCGCCACCGGCACCACGGCGCCGTTCTCGGCGATATCGGGCGCGTTGAAGGCGATGGAGCCGCTCTTCTCCGGCGCACCGCCGCCCAGGGCCTTGATCACGTCGTTGACGCTCTTGCCCTCGAAGGCCGCCTTGTTCCACTCGGCCGCCTGCGCCTCGCCGATCAGGCCGGCTGCCGCCATCAGCGACACGACGGCACTGACCCGCAGCATCTCTCGTCTTGTGATGTTCATGGTGTCCTGCACTCCTGCTTCTACCCGCCCCGCGGTATTCGTTTGGTCGCCACGCCGGCCGGCCTGGCGCGGGCGGTGCATCGCCGCCCGGTCACTGCTGTCGTTGCCTGTTGCTGCTTGTTGCCGCTTGTGCTGCTGCTTCTTGCTGCTTACGACTGCCTGCTGCTGTTCCTGCCGTGGCCGGCGACGGCGGCGCAACTGCGATTGCCGCCGATACGCCGGCCCGTCACCAGGCAATTACTTGGCCGGTGCGCCGGCCAGAACCCACTCCAGCACGGTCTTCACATCGGCTTCGCTGATATTCGGGTTGGCCGGCATCGGCACCGGGCCCCAGACGCCCGAACCGCCCTTCTTGACCTTGTCGGTCAGCTTCGCCATCGCGCCCTTGTCGCCCTTGTACTTGGCGGCGACTTCCTTGTAGGACGGCCCGACCAGCTTCTTGTCCACCTGGTGGCAGCCCATGCAGGCGTTCTTGGTGGCGATCTCCTGGGCCTTGGCCGCGTCGACGGCGGCGTGGGCGGAGGCCGCACCGGCCAGCATCATGGCTGCAATCACGAACTGCTTCATTGTTCTCCTCTCCGAACTGGAATGAGCCGTGGGGACGGCACGGCCGTGTGGCAGCGGATCTGCCCGGCACGGCGGCGTATTGGTCCGGCCCGGCCCCTTCGATGGGGGCGCCAGGGCGGCCCAATACGCTATTTTGCCTCAAGTATCCACTTCACCATGGCTTGAATATCCGATTCTGGAACTTGCGGTTGCGGTGGCATCGGCACCGGCCCCCCACGCGCCCTGCCCGCCGCTGCGGATTTTCTGCGCCAGCGGACCGTGGGCGTCCTTGCCCTTGTAACGCTGGGCGATCTCGTGGAACGACGGTCCGACCAGCTTGCGGTCCTGCGCGTGGCAGGCCAGGCATTGGTACTGGCCGGTCAGCCTGGCGCCGAGGGGGCTGGGCGGCGGCGGTGGCCGCCGGGTTGGCCGCCGCGTTGCCTACAGTCGCGGCCGCGGCCTTGCCCGCCGGCTTGTCCTTCGCCCCGTCCTCCGGCGACCCGGTCGCGACGCCCCGCACCGGGCCGAAGCCGCGCTGCTGCGCCGCCAGGTCGCCGTGCGTGCCGCGCGCGTATTCCGGGATCAGCGAACTGACCTCGACCTTGCCGGCGCAGTTGGCCATGCAGGCGGTATTGCGCGTGTCCGGCTTGCCGCGGCCCGGCCACAGGCCGTGCTCGGTGGTCATGCCGTTGCGGTTCGGCAGCTTGCGCTGGACCTCGCCGATATTGGCGTCCGACAGCGTGAAGTCGGCCGGCACGATGTCGCCCAGGTTCAGGATGTAGGCGGTCACCGCGTAGACCTCGTCGACGGTCAGGCTCCTGGGCGCGTCCCAGGGCATCGCGCGGTGGATGTAGTCCCACAGCGTGCTGACCGTGCTCAGCTTCATCAGCGAGGTGCGGTAGGGCTGCGAGCCGGTCATCGCCGCGACGCGTCCGCTGGCGATATCGGCCGCGGTGGTGCCGCCGGCGATCGGCGTGAAGACCGCGTTGGATTCACCGAAGTCGCCGTGGCAGGAGGCGCAGCGCGCATCCCAGACGGTCTGGCCCTGCGCGACGGTGCCGCGCCCGGGCGGCAGGCCCTGGAAGTCGGGGCGGACGTCGATGTCCCAGGCTTTCACTTCTGCGGCGGTGGCGGTGCGGCCGAGCTGGGCGCGGGCGGCCTTGGCGTCCCTGGAAACCGCGGCGTCCCTGGAGACCGGGGTGCCCTTGGAGACCGGGGCGCCCCCCGGAAAGCGCCGCGTCCTGGACCGCGGCATTGGAACCCGCCTGCGCGGCACGCACCGCCGGAGTCGACAGGGCCGCCCCGCCCGCGATGCCGATCAGCAGGCCGGCCAGCATGGCGCCACGGCGCCAGCCCGGGCGGGCGCCGGCGCGGGCGCGATTGCCGCGCTTGCCGCGCTCGCCCCCCATCGCCGCTATCGCACCTGGACATTGGACACCTCGCCGCTGGCCGCGACCAGCCAGCTCTGGATCGCGTTGTTGTGGTAGATCGAGCGCGTGCCGCGCACCGCGCGCAGCTGCGCGATGGTCGGCTGCACGTAGCCGGTCTCGTCGATCGCCCGGCTCTGCAGGATCGCCGGCGAGCCGTCCCAGACCCAGTCGAGATTGAAGCGGGTCAGGCATTTGGACAGCACCGGCGTCTCCAGCCGCGCGGTGCGCCAGTTGCGCCCGCCGTCGACCGAGACATCGACGCGGCGCACCTTGCCGCGGCCGGACCACGCCAACCCGCTGACGTTGTAGAAACCTTTGCCGGTCAGCCGCTGGCCGCCCGACGGCGTGGTGATCACGGACTTGCATTCCTGGATCGACGTGTACTGCCGCAGCATGCCGTCCGGCATCATGTCGACGTAGTGCAGCGTCTCGTCCTTGGTGTTCCAGGGCCGGTCGCCCAGCTCCAGCCGGCGCAGCCATTTGACCCACGACACGCCCTGCACGCCCGGCACCACCAGCCGCAGCGGATAGCCGTTCTCGGGCCGTAGCATCTCGCCGTTCATGCCCCAGGCGACGATGATCTCGTCGGCCAGCTCCATCGGGATGGTGCGCGTCATCGCCGAACCGTCACCACCCTCGGCCAGCAGATAGCGGCCGCGGCGCTGGTCGGCGCCGGCGTCGTCGAGCAGCACGCGCAGCGGCACGCCGGTGAATTCGCAGCAGGACAGCATGCCGTGCGTGTACTGCACCGTCGGCACCGCGACATTGCCCCATTCCATGCCGGTATTGGCGCCGCATTCGATGAAGTGCATGCGCGAGACCGACGGCAGCCGCATCAGCTCGTCCATCGTATAGACGCGCGGGGCCTTGACCAGGCCGTTGATCATCAGCCGATGGCGGGTCGGGTCGATGTCGTGCCAGCCCTGGTGATGCCGCTCGAAATGCAGGCCGTTGGGCGTGATGATGCCGAACAGGCCCTGCAGCGGCGCGAAGCTGACCGAGGCCGCCGACACGCGCGTCAAACCCGGCGATTCGCGCCGCGCCAGGGCGGTTTCGTGGCTGGAAGGCTGGCCGTAGGGACGCGCGGCGACCGGTCGGCCGAGCGAGGTGGCCCAGGGTTGGGGCTTCAGGATGGCGGGATCGCCGTCGGCGGCGGTGTGGGTGGCCGTGGAGGTTGTCGTAGAGGCGGCGGCATTGCCGGTCGCGGCGCGCGCCGGCTTGAACAGGCCCGCCGCCGCCGCCGTGGCGCCGGCAGCCGCGAGAAAGCTGCCGCGCAGCAGATCGCGTCGGCGGCTGTCGATGCCGTGGCGCCCGATCTGCTGCTGCAGGTCGGCACTGACGAAGTGTTCCGGCGCGGGCTCGATGCGACCCGGGCGACTGCGATCCGGCACGTTCGGTCTCCTCGGCCGCTCGCCGCGCTCCCGTGCGGGCGCGGTCGGCATGCCTGTTCGTATTGGGGCGCGCTGGGGGGACTGCCGCGCGCTTCGTCTTGATGTTCAGCGCGCGCGGTGGCAACCGATGCGCGCTTCGTGCTGCTGTCAGCGCGCCGCGCCGGCTCCACCCGTCTTGCGCGGCGACGCGCCGCGCCGCTTCGGCTCGGTGGGCATGAAGCGGTCCACCATCGCGACCTGCTGCGCGTCGTCCTCGATCCGCGCGGCCACCTGCACGCACACGGTCCGGCACAGCTCCACCACGCTCTGGTCGGCGATCGCGTAGTACACCAGGTTCGCCTCCTTGCGCCGCGCCAGCACGCCGGAGCGGAACATCGCGTTCAGATGCCGCGACACATTGGCCTGCGACGAACCCACCGTCTCGACCACGGCGCCGACCGGCTTCTCACCGTCGCACAGCGCGTGCAGGATCTTCAGCCGCGTCGGCTCCGCGAGCAGCGCGAAGTAGTGCGACACCTGTTCGAAGACGCGATCCAGTTCGTTCATGCGATTCACTGTATGCGTATATGCGTGAAGACGCATGTATCGTTTACCCCCAGCTCCCCGGCAACGACGGCGCGCAGGCCACGCTCGCCAAATCGCGCCATGTCGGCGTCATGCCGCTGTCCTGTCGGCGTCATGTCGGCGTCATGTCGGGCGCCGCCTGGCAGCGGCGTGAGAATGCAAGCCACCCACGCAACCTTGCTAAAGTCCGCGCCGTTAGACGATCGAGCCGCGATAGCCGGCGCCCATACATTGCGTCCTCCACCACGACGAAGGAGCAACGAAACATGGCCTCGATCTATCCCGCCGTCCGTTCCCACGAGGCGCTACTGGCAGCCGCCGAACGCACGGCCGCCGCCCGGCATGGAGAAGCCGCCGGTGCGACGCCTGCCACGGCAACGTACTTCGAAGCAAGCGGCTCCGTGCAAATCGGCCCTTATTCGGGCCATCTGCGCTATCTGACCCCGCCGCTTGCCGATCGGCCCAAGCGTGCCGTTGCGGAGCTCGACGAAGCGGTGCAAAAACAGCGCGGCCTCTGCAGGAAGCTGTTCGACAAGGTGTTTCGCGGCATCGGCCTGGACGGCCGGATATGGCTGAGCGAGCCGCAGTTCCACACGTTCCGGTACGTGGACGGCCTCTATGGCCTTGCGGTGGATTCGCTCGGGCAAGAGAAGCGGGCCGAGGCAAGCGCGGACCTTGCGTTCATGATCGCCTCGATGGAGGTCTTCAGGAATGGACCCGCGGCCCTGGCGCGAATTCGGACGGCCGCCAGAAAGGGCGATCAGTCGGCGCTGCAGGGTATCGTCCTGTCCATCGCCGTGCCGGTCGTCGCCGAGGCAGCGTGGCGCACCCCCGGCACCGTTCGGCAGCTGGTGGCGTTGTGCGGCACCGGCGCGCAGATCCTGTCCCTCGCGGAAACCGGTGATCCGATGCACCAGGGAAGCGCCGTGGCCGGGCTCAGCCGCATGCTCGATGACGATGCCACCGTCCAGTGCATCGCCGACACACTTGCCAACGAAATCCGCGGCATGTCGTTCAGCGACGCCCGCAAGGGGGTGCTGCCCTTCATGATCCAGGGGCGGCACAGCTCCTTTTGCCAAGGATCGCGCAGGCCGCGACCGCGTTCCGCAACTGTGGATCGCACTGGGCGACACCGTGGCGACGAGCGAGGACGCGGCCATCCTGGCGAACGATCACGTCGCCTGCGGCCTCGGGGCATATCACCGCGCGATGAACTTCGTCCTGTCGGACAAGTCGGCCATCCATCGGATACGGCTGTCCCTGCTGGACCTGCTCCATAGGAATCCATCCGACGACGGCTGGCGCATCAGCCCGGAAAACGGGCGCAAGGTGGCGGCGTTCCTGATGGGCACGGCCGTGGACGAGCCGGCGCAACCGGGCACGATACTGTCGCGCAGTGCGCTGCAGCTGGTCTGGGGCCACTCGGTCATCGCGACGGCCATCGACAGCACGGCGCGGGACGCCATGGCGACGGGCGGCGACATCAAGCCGTTGCAGCCGCTACTGCGGACGCATCCGAACAAGAACTACGTCGCGCAGTACTGCCGTATTTCGCCCGTCATCGACACATGGAGCCGGTCATGGACCAGCCGCTATGGCGCACGCGAGGAGATTCCGACCGATGCGAGGCGCGGGCCGCGCCGTTCCCCCGCAGCGGCCCGGTCGTTTGCGGTCGCCTGACGCCAGCCTTGCCGAGTCGCTTACCCGAGTGCGTCCGCCCAGATCGCATTGGCCCAGGCGAAGGCGTAGGTGCCTTCGAGCGTATTGGGCGCCGTCGACACCCCGCCGGAGTCCGGCACCGTCACCATGGTCTTCTTCTGTGGGTCGTAGCGATGCACGCTGGCGACGTGGATCACCTCGCGATCGGAGGTGAAGCTGTAGCAGGTGTTGTTGTACAGCGGCTCGGGGTTGGGCTGCCGGCCCGACAGCAGCGCGACGATCGCCGCCGCCGCGATCTTGCCGTGCTGGTTCGCCATGTGTCCGGACTTGGGCATCAGCGGCGCGATCTGGATGGCGTCGCCGATCACATGGATGTTCGGCACGGCCTTCGATTCGAAGGTCAGGAAGTCGACCTCGCACCAACGGCCGTTGGCGGTGGCGAGTCCCGTGTTGACGGCGATCGCGCCGGCGCGCTGGGCCGGCACCACGTTGGCGACGTCGACCCGCTCGTCGTCCTGGACCTCGAACTTCAGCGTGCGCGTGGCGGGGTCGATGTCGACCGTGCGGTATTGCGGCCGGTACTCGACGATGCCCTTGTACTTGCTGGCCCACACCTGCTTGAACAGCGCGGCCTTCGAGGTCACGTCGGGATTGGCATCGAGGATCAGCACCTTGCTGCGTGGCTTGGCCTGGCTGAAATAGTGCGCCACCTGGCAGGCGCGCTCGTACGGCCCCGGCGGGCAGCGGTAAGGCGCCACCGGCACCGTCAGCGCATAGGTGCCGCCATCGCGCATCGCTTCGAGTTGGCGGCGCAGCGCGACCGTCTGCGGACCGGCCTTCCATGCGTGCAGGATCTGGTCGCCGCCGGGCCGCTTCAGGCCCGGCACGTCGTCGGGCATGAAGTCGACGCCCGGCGACAGCACCAGCCGGTCGTACGGCAGCGTGCCGCCGCTGGCCAGGCGTACCTGGCGCTTCGACGGGTCGATCGCGGCAACGGTGTCGCGCACGACCTTGACCCCGTGGCGGCGGCTCAGCGCATCGTAGGACACCGTCAGGTCCTCGATCCGCTTGCTGCCGCCGAGCACCAGATTCGACAGCGGGCAGGAGATGAAGGCCGGATTCGGCTCGACCAGCGTCACGTCGATCGTGTTGTCGCTCCATTCGCGCAGATAGCGCGCGGCGGTCGCGCCGCCGTAGCCGCCGCCGACCACCACCACCTTGCCACCGCTGGCGCGCGCCGTGCCGCCGCTGGCGCAGCCGCTAAGCAGCGTGCCGACGGCCGCCGGTCCGATAGCCGCAGCCGCCGCGGCCGCGCCGAGAAATTCGCGTCGTTGCATGTCAGCTTCCCCTCGCTTGTTTGTCCGCACAACTGGATCGCACAACTGGGTCGCACAACTGGGTCACACTACGGGATCGCATCGCTTGACCGCGTTCCCTGGACCGCATGACTTGTGCGTATTACTTGACCGCGGCGAACCACTTCGCCATCGCGGCGATCTGCTCGTCGGTATAGCCCTTGGCGATCTGGTGCATCACCGTGGCCTCGCGCTTGCCGGTCTTGAACGCCTGCATCTGTTCGATCAGATAGGACTGCGGCCGGCCCGCCAGACCGGGCACCGGGCTGCCGGCGGGCGCGCGGCCGGAGGGGCCGTGGCAGCTCGCGCAGGCCGCCGCCCAGTTGCGGGCCTGTTCGGTGGTGGGATCGGCGGCGCTGGCCGGCGCGATGGCGAACATCGCCAGGGCGGCCAGACCGGCCGCGGCGGCTCGCTGGGGATTGTTGTTCTTCATGGTCTCGCTCCTCGCTGGGATCGGCACTTCGGCGCATCGATCGGCCGCACGGCGCGGACCGGACGAGCGACCGGCCGGGGCGCGTGAGTGACGCGCAAGGCAGGGCAACCCTATCACATCGGCCGGCGCGGGCGTACTGCGGTTTTCGCAGATGGTCGGACGGCGAACGCCATTGCGCCGCCGCAACATCAGCGTAGGTCAGCCGCGGGCAAGGCGGGAGCAGCCGGACGGTGGAGGAAGGAAGGCGAGGAGCGCGCGGCCGGCGGGTGGGAGCGAGGAAGACGCGGAGGGCGCGGCAGGCGGGTGGGAGCGAGGAAGACGCGAAGGGAGCGGCAGGCGGGTGGAGGGGAGCACGGAAGGCGCGCCGGGCCGGATGGCCGGCGCGCCTGAACGTCGGGGGACGGCGCGAGCGGATCAGGGCAGGTTGCGGCCCGGGGGCAGGCCGACCGCACCGGGCACCGGCGCGGTCGTCGGTGCGGTCGTCGGTGCCGTCGTCGGCGCCGTTACCGGCGAAGACAGATCGGGGCCGATGGGCGCGGGGGGCCGAGTTGGTCGGCACCGCGGCGCCAGGGGTGCTCTGCACCGGCGCCGGCGTGCCGCCGACCGGTTCGCCGGGCGCGGCGTTCTGCGACGATGCGGCCGCGTCCAGGCGGGCGCGCTCGGCCTCGTCGATGTAGTCGAACACCTTGACCACCTTGCTGACGCCGCCGACATTGCGCGCCGTCTCGGTGGCGCGATCGCCCTCGGGACGGGTGACCAGGCCCATCAGATAGACCACGCCGCGCTCGGTGGTGACCTTGGTGGAATTCGACGGCACGCCTTCGGCGGTCATCAGCATCGTCTTGACCTTGCTGGTCACGAAGGCGTCCTGGCTCTGCTGGGCGAACGACGGCGACGACACGACCTCCAGCTCGTTGATGACCTCGCGCGCGTTCGGCAGCCCGCGCACGTACTGCTCGATCTGCTGGCGCAGATTGGCGTCCTTGACCTCGCCGGTCAGCAGCACCTTCTTGTTGAACACGGTGACGTTGACGCGCGCCGCGCCGCTGTAGCGCGTCGCCAGCGTGTTCTCGATTTCGAGCTGCAGGCCGCGGTCGACCGCCTGGATCGACGTCGGCCGGCGGTCGGTGGCGCTCATCACGCCGGCCCCCATGGCGCCGGCGATCACCGGGAAGCAGCCGCTCAACTGCGTGGCGGCGGTCAGCATCAGCGTGGCGGTGGCGGCGGCGCGGGCGACGGCGGCGAGCCGGCTGGCGCCACGGGCCTGGGCGGGGGCGCGGACCGGCGTCGGTTCAGCGAGCGCGTCGCGCGAAAAAAGCGAAGTCTTCATGCGTTCCTTGCTGTAGCGGTAATGCGAAAGAGGATCGGCAGTCGGCAGGGCGGCCTGCGCCGCGCCAGGGCAATGCCAGTCGGCCGTGCGCCGCAACGCGCATTATGACGGACAGCCCGGCGGCCGCGGCCGCTGGCGAATGCGCTGGTTCGATGTCGATGGCACCGCCCTGTCATTCCGGCTCGCCGGCGCCGAACGCATCGCGCAGCCATTCGAGCCGCCGCGGTCCGATCGCCACCACATCGAGCCGGCAACGCGGCGCGTGGTCCAGCGTCGCCAGATAGTGATTGGCGGCCTGCAGGATGCGCTGGCGCTTGGTCGTCGTGATGCTGGCCAGCGCGCCGCCGAACGCGTCGCTGCTGCGCGAGCGGACCTCGACGAAGACCAGCGTACCGTCGGGCGCGCGCATCACCAGGTCCAGCTCGCCGCCTTTGCAGCGATAATTGCGGACCACCAGCGCCAGACCCTGGCCCTGCAGATAGGCCAGCGCCCGCGCCTCGGCGCGTTCGCCGCGCGCTTTCGACGTGTCCTTCGTCCCGTCGTTCGCGCGGTCCCTCGCCGGGTCGCTCCCCGAATCGCGTGCCGAGCCTCGTGCCGTGGTTTTGAATGTGCGCATCAACGGAAGTTCTCAAGCATGACTGACTGGATCTCGCTGGCAACCGGCCAGTCCTATCCCACCGGCACGCTGTACGTCGTCGCCACGCCGATCGGCAACCTTGCGGACCTGACGCTGCGGGCGCTGCATGTGCTGGGCCTTGCCGACGCGATCGCCTGCGAGGACACCCGCAACACCGGTCAGCTGCTGTCGCGCCTGGGCCTGCAGCGGCCGTTGCTGGCCGTGCACGAGCACAACGAGCGCGAGGCCGGCGTGCGCGTGGCCGAGCGGCTGGCCGCCGGCGAACGCATCGCCTATGTGTCCGATGCCGGCACGCCGGGCATCTCCGATCCGGGCGCGCGGCTGGTCGAGGCCGTGCGCGCGGCGGGCCATCGCGTGGTGCCGCTGCCCGGTCCGAGCGCCGCGGTGACCGCGCTGTCGGTCGCCGGCGAGATGCTCGATACCGGCGCGGGCCGCTTCACCTTCGCGGGCTTCCTGCCGAGCAAGGCCAAGGCGCGCGCCGAGGCGATCGCCGCGCTGGCGGCGCTGGAGCACGCCTGGGTCGTCTACGAAGCGCCGCACCGCATCGCCGACACGCTGGCCGCGCTCGCGCAGCAGTTGCCGCCGACGCGCCGGCTGCTGATCGGCCGGGAACTGACCAAGCTGTTCGAGCAGGCCGAGACGATGGCGGTCGCCGACGCGCCGGCCTGGCTGGCGGCCGATCCGGCGCGCGCCAAGGGCGAGTTCGTGCTGGTGATCGAAGGGGCAGGCGCACCGGCAAAGGGTGAGGCGGCGCTGGACGCGAACGCGCAGCGGGTGCTGGCGCTGCTGCTGGAGGAGTTGCCGGCCAAGCGCGCCGCCAAGCTGGCCGCGGCGATCACCGGGGCCGATACCGCGGCGCTCTATGCGATGGCGCTGGCGCGCCGCGAGCAGGAGTAAGGCCGGAAAGAGGCAGACCGGGAAGATGCGGGGCGGAGCCATGCGCGCCGGCATCGTGGTCGGCGCCGCTCAGGCGCTCCGGTGGGGGAAGCCGGGTGGAACGGGGACCTGCGCAGGGGGTCGCGTAGTCGCTTACTGGAGCGGTGACTGTGGCTTCAGCAGGGACTGTAGCAGTGGTTCTGACGGTGGCGCAGTCCGAGGCGCGCCGATGCGCGAGGAAGGAGGCGAGGAACGAGAAGCCGGCCTCAGTGCGCATTGGCCTTGCTGGCCGTCTTGCGGGTCTTGAGCACCACGCGCTTGGCCTTGACCGGCTTGGCCACGGTGTCGTCGTCGTCCACACCGTCGCCGCCGCCGTCGGTGGCGCCCGTGTCCATGCCGGGCTCGCGCAGCGGTCCCAGCGCGGCCAGTTCGGTACGCGACAGCCGGCGGATTTCGACCTGGGTATGCCCGCGGTCGACGAAGCCCAGCCGCTTGGCGGCGCGATACGACACGTCGAGCACGCGATTGCCGTGATACGGACCGCGGTCGTTGATGCGCAGCACCGCCACCTTGTCGTTGCGCAGATTGCGCACCAGCACCCAGCTGTCCAGCGGCAGCGACGGGTGGGCGGCGGTCATCGCGCCCATGTCGAAGCGCTCGCCGTTGGCCGTCTTGCGGCCGTGGAACTGCTTGCCGTACCACGACGCCGTGCCGCGCTGCTCGAAGGTGCCGATATCCGCGCGCAGGCCTTCCAGCGACGAACCGCGCGGCGTGCCGCGGGACGCCGAGTCATTTTCATTGCTGTCGTCGTCGCCCCAGCTGAACAGGCGCCACGAGCCGGTCGGCGCCGGCGTCTCGGTGCTGGCCGCGGCCGGCGCCTCGTTGCGGGCGTCGGCACGGTTGTCGTTGTTCGGGGTTCGGGACTTGCGTGCCTGCGCCAGTTTTGCGGCGGGCGTGGCAGCGGTCGGCGCCGCATTCTGGTCGGCCGCGGCGCTGTTGGGATCGTCGTTCGGCGACACCGCACAGGCGGCCAGCGTCAACGCACAGACGGCGTGAAAGCCGTAGCGGAGCGCGCGGCGAGCATGGGTGAGGGGGTGGGTCGGCCAAAGCATCGCGCGAGTCTAACATCGGTCGCCCGCGCGATTTACAGCGATTTTGTTACGAATTGTCTGGCTACGGCGTGCAATTGCTCGCAATCCCCGAACTGACAACGGATTGCGGCGATTCTCCGGACTATCCCTGCCGTTGACGTCGATGCAACGAAAAGGCATCACAGTTCACATATTGGGTACGTCCGATGTCTACCAAAGGCCGACGCTACAATGCGACGACATAGGCCGGCACATCACCAGAACGCCGATCCAACCCCATACGCCGCGCATTCCCGGCGATCGTCCGACCCCCCCCCAACGATGAAAGTCCTGCTGATTCCCGTCACGCCCTTCCAACAGAATTGCTCGCTGCTGATCGACGAGCGCACCGGGCGCGCCGCGGTCTGCGATCCCGGTGGCGATCTGGACCGGATCCAGGCCGCGCTGAAGGAACAGGGCGTGACGCTGGAAAAGATCCTGCTGACGCACGGCCATCTCGACCACTGCGCCGGCGCCGCCGCACTCTCGCGCGAGTTCGGCGTGCCGATCGAGGGGCCGCATCGCGACGAGCAGTTCTGGATCGACCAGCTACCCGAGCAGACCAAGCGCTTCGGCTTCGGCCACGCGGAGGCATTCGAGCCCGATCGCTGGCTGGATCAGGGCGATACGGTGCAGTTCGGCGACGAAACGCTCGAGGTCTACCATTGCCCCGGCCATACGCCCGGCCACGTGGTGTTCTTCTCGCGGCCGCACCGCCTGGCCATCGTCGGCGACGTGCTGTTCGCCGGCTCGATCGGGCGCACCGATTTCCCGCGCGGCAACCACGCCGACCTGATCCGGTCGATCCGCACGCGGCTGTGGCCGCTGGGCGACGACGTGACCTTCGTGCCGGGGCACGGCCCGGTGTCGACCTTCGGCGACGAGCGGCGCGACAACCCCTTCGTCGCCGATCATCTGATCGACGTGGCCTGACGGCCCACCCTCCGACCATGGCCAAGCGACAGCTGCCCGATACCCGCCCCGAGATCTACGTCAGCACCGACGTCGAGACCGACGGTCCGATCCCGGGGCCGCATTCGATGCTGTCGTTCGCCTCGGTGGCGATGCTGGCCGACAAGACCGTGCTCGGCACCTTCTCGGCCAATCTGGAAACGCTGCCCGGCGCGGTCGGCCATCCGGTGCAGATGAAATGGTGGGAGACCGAGCCCGAGGCCTGGGCCGCCTGCCGGCGCGATCTGCAGCCGCCCGAGCAGGCGCTGGTGCGCTATGTCGAATGGGTCGAAGCGCTGCCGGGCAAACCCGTGTTCGTGGCCTTCCCCCGCGGGCTTCGATTTCACCTGGATGTTCTGGTACATGATGCGTTTCGCCGGCCGCTCGCCGTTCGGCTGGGCCGCGCTCGACATCAAGACGCTGGGGTTCTCGCTGACCGGCCTGCGCTACCGCCGCACCGTCAAGGCCGCGCTGCCGCAGGCATGGATCGATCCGCTGCCGCATACCCATGTCGCGCTGGACGACGCGCTCGAACAGGGGGCGATGTTCTGCAACATGCTGGCCGCGCTGCGCGAACGCGAAGCCGCCCTCGCGGCGATCGCGCCGGCGGCCGATGCGGCCCCCGCGGGCCCTGCAGGTTCTCCATCCTCGGCCGAGCCCACCGGCACCTCCGCGCCGCCCGACGACATTGCGCAGCAGGGTTGACCCTTAGGTCGCGTCCGCGCCACGCTGGGCGTTCGCCATGTCGCCATCGCCTATAGTAAAAGCGTGCATGGCCGTTCCGACGCCGCGCCGTGCGCAACTGCGGCGGCCTCGCCATGCATGGCGGTCCGTTGCTATGGTGAAGACCGCCTGACGCGCGTTCCTGTCGAGGAGGTGTCGATCATGCGTTTCCATCCCGATCTTCACTGGCGGCATCTGGCCGAACGGCTGCACCGGCCACCGCACGCGCACAGTGTCGCCCACTCCCACCCCGCCGACGATGAAGCCGACATCGCCAAGGCCACGGTCTACGTCAGCACCGTGGCGCTGGTCCTGCTGCTGATCGTGCTGGCGGCCATCGCTTTCGGTCAGGAGGCCATGCACTGGCTGGGTGTCAAATAACGACCCGCCTGAAGCTACCGCGCCTCCAGCACCGGGCCGGCCTCCACACGGAGGCCGGTTTCTATTTTGGGGCTCGGTCCGATCCGGGCTCGGTTCAGTCCGGGGCACGGTTCGATTCGAAGCGCGATGCGATCTTGGAGATCGGCTGGACTCGGCGCTCAGGAAAGCAGCGCGGCGACGTTCTCGGGCGGCCGGCCGATCGCCGCGCGCTGGCCGCGCACCACGATGGGCCGCTGCAGCAGAATCGGATGATCGGCCACGGCCTGCAGCACCTCGGCGTCGCTCAGCCCCGGATCGGCCAGGTCGAGCTCGGCGTAGATCGCCTCGTTGTCGCGCACCATCTGGCGCACCGGCACGTCCAGCAGCGCATGCAGCTGCTTGAGCGTAGCCAGCGTCGGCGGCGTCTTCAGATACTCGACCACCTCGACCGGTTCGCCCAGGCGTTCGGCGGCCTGCTGCACCAGCGCCAGCGTGTCGCGCGACTTGGAGCAGCGCGGATTGTGGTAAATCTTGATCATGGGTCCGTCCCTCGAAACGCAAACGTTGTCATCTGCAAACACGACGGACTATACAAGCTACAAGCAGCGCCGGCGAAGCGGTACGCCGCGCGCCGGCCTTCGATACCACGCCAGACGCCATGACCACGAACCAGGCCCCCCTTGCCGCGCCGACCGTGCGCGATGCGACCGACGACGACCTCCCCGCGATCCACGCGATCTACACCCACCACGTGCTCCACGGCCGCGCCTCGTTCGAGGAAACGCCGCCCACGCTCGATGAAATGCGCGAGCGCCGTGCCGCCGTGCTGGACAAGGGCCTGCCCTACCTGGTCGCCGAGCTGCAGATCGACGGCCGTCCGGTGGTGGCGGGCTACGCCTACGCGTCGTCCTATCGCACGCGCAGCGCCTACCGCCACACCATCGAGGATTCGATCTACCTGGACGAGCGCCATCGCGGCCGCGGCATCGGCGCCGTCCTGCTGGCCGCTCTGCTCGCCCGCTGCGAACACGGCCCGTGGCGCCAGATGGTCGCCGTGATCGCGTGCCCGGCCGGCGGCGAAGGCAACGGCTCGATCGCGCTGCACGAACGCATGGGCTTTCGCATGGCCGGCCGGCTGGAGGCGGTCGGCTTCAAGCATGGCCAGTGGATCGATACGGCGCTGATGCAGCGGCCGTTGGGGGCGGGGGCGACGGCGTTGCCGGGGGATGTCGCGGCGGGTTGAGCCGCGGCGGACGTGGTCGCGACGCTGCGCCCCAATGCAAACGGCCCGCGTCAGCGGGCCGTTCGTCTATCCCCAGGGCGATGCGGGCCCCGGGTCGGATCACGACATCAAATCACGACATCCAATCACGACATCAGGTCCGACAACGCCAGCGCCACCACCTTGGTGGCCCGGTTCAGGTCGTTCAGCCGCAGGTTCTCGTCCGAATTGTGGCCGCGGGCTTCCATCAGCGTGCGCGGGCCGGCGCCGTACAGCACGGTCGGGATGCCGCGGCTGGTGTAGTGGCGGGCGTCGGTGTACAGCGGCACGCCGTGCACCGGGATGTCGACGCCGAACACTTCCTCGGCGCGGCTCTTCAGGGCGCCGATCAGCTTCTCCACGCCGGGCAGCTCGGACAGCGGCTCGGCCAGGATGATGCGCTCGACCTTGACCTCGATGCCCGGACGGTCCTTGGCGGCCTTCTCGACCACCGCACGGATCTCGCCTTCCGCGTCGAAGCCGATCTCTTCCGGGATCATCCGGCGGTCGATGCGGAAGGTCACCAGGTCGGGCACCACATTGGTGTTGATGCCGCCCTTGATCAGGCCGACGTTCAGCGTCGCGGTGTCGATGCCCGGCACCTTGGACTTGCGCGTGGCCAGCTCGGCGCGCAGGCCGTAGACGGCCTGCAGGATGTGCGTCGCGGCCTCGATCGCGTCGACGCCGGTATGCGGCATCGCGGCATGGCCCTGCTTGCCCTTGACGGTGACCTCGACGTGCAGGCAGCCGTTATGCGCCGACGTGATGCCGTACGAGAAGCCGGCCGAGATCGCGTAGTCCGGCTTGGTCAGGCCCTGGTCCAGCAGGAACTTCGGGCCGATGTCGCCGCCCGTTTCCTCGTCGTAGGTGAACTGCAGCTCGACCGTGCCGTTGAGCTTGGCGCCCTGCTTTTCCGCCTCCATCAGCGCCAGCACCGCATAGGTGTAGGTGGCGAAATCCGACTTTGACACCGCCACGCCGCGGCCGTACATCACCGGGCCGTGCTCGCTGTCGGCGATCTCGCCGCCGTACGGATCCTTGGTCCAGCCCAGTCCCGGCGGCACCACGTCGCCGTGCGCGTTCATCGCGATGGTCGGGCCGCCGTTGCCGAAGGTCTTGCGCACGACCAGATTGGTCGCGCTGATCATGCCGGCAGCCTTGACCAGCTCGTCGGGCACCTTGTGCGCCTCGACCTGGAAGCCCAGGCCCTCGAGCAGTTGCCGTGCGCGCGCGCCGTGGGCGTCGCAGTCGCCGGGGGGATTGTCCGACGGCACCTTGACCAGCTCGGCGAGGAAGGCCTCCTGCGCGGGACGGTTCGCGTCGATGAAGTGGGTCAGCGTGGTTTGCGTGGGGTTCATGTTGTCTCGTGCGGTCATGGCTCTTCGCGGGTTGGCTGAGGGCGCGCTGGGCGCGGGAGTTTGTTCGGTATCAAGACTGCGGGCAAGCGGCCCGAGTCAGGGACGGGCGCTGAAGTGTTCGACGAAGTCGCTGAACACGCGCGCGGCGAGCGCGGCGTCCTCGACCGTCATGGTCTCGGTCGGATGGTGGCTGATGCCGCCATTGCCGCAGCGCACGAACAGCATCGCCACGTCGGCGATCGCGGCGATCGCCATCGCGTCGTGGCCGGCGCCGGACGGCAGCAGGCGCACCGGCGCGCCCTGGCGCTCGATCGCGGCCGCCCATTGCTGCTGCAGCCACGGCGCGCACGGCACGCTGGCCGCCTCGTGGGTCTTGCGGACTTGGGCGCGGACCTTGCGGCGCGCGCAGACGCGCTCGATCTCGGCCAGCACGTCGGCGACGGCGGCCTGCCGCACCGCGTCCTCGCCGGCGCGGATATCGATCGAGAACACCGCGCGGCCCGGCACGACGTTGGCGGCGCCGTTGGGCACGTTGAACTGGCCGACGGTGCCGACCAGGCCAGGCGAGCCGCTGCAGCGGCGCTCGATGAACAGCCCGATCTCGGCACCGGCCATCGCCGCGTCGCGGCGCATGTCCATCGGTACCGTGCCGGCATGGCCGGCCAGGCCGTCGAGCTCGACGATGAAGCGGGTCGCGCCGGAAATCGCGGTCACCACGCCGACCGGCAGGTTCTCGTTCAGCAGCACCGGACCCTGTTCGATATGGACTTCGACGAAGGCCAGCACCTTGTCGCGCGCGTGCGCCGCGGCCGGCAGCCCCGCAGGATCGAAGCCGGCGGCGCGCATCACCTCGCGCATGGTCTTGCCGCTGTCATCGACGTTGTCGAGCACGTTCTGGTCGAAGGTACCGGCTATCGCGCGGCTGCCCAGCAGCGTCGCCTTGAAGCGCACGCCCTCTTCCTCCGCAAAGCCGACCACCTCGATCGCGAACGGAAAGCGCTTGCCCTGGCGGTGCCATTCGGCGACGCAGGCAATCGGCAGGATCACGCCCAGATTGCCGTCGTAGCGGCCGGCATCGCGCACGGTGTCGAAATGCGAACCCGTCAGCAGGGCCGGCGCGCCCGGCTCGGTGCCTTCATAGCGGCCGATCACGTTGCCGGCGGCATCGCGGCGCACCGTCATGCCGGCCGCTTCCATCCATGCCGCCAGCTGGGCGGCGGCGCCGTGGTGCGCGTCGGTCAGATAGGTGCGAGTCAGCATGCCCGGCTGCTCGGTGTGGACGGCGAGGGCGTCGGCCCAGGCCATGATGCGCGCGCCAACTTCGGTGCCGGACACCGGGGTGGGCGTTGTGGATGCTGCCATGCGTGTCTCCTGCTGAACGGATCGTGCCGGCTGTACGCCGGCACCCGGGCCCCCGAACGGGGATGCGATGACTGTAGCGCGCTCGCTTGCGGCCTGGCGAGCCGGTTGGGCTGCCCGCCTGGCGCGGTGCTGTTGTGCTTGTGTGGTGCGCTGTTCCCCGGCGCCGGGACGCGCTCGGGGTCATCGATGCAGACCATGTTAGCACAGTGAATTCAAAAATTGCATACAAAAAAGATATGCACTATATTCCGGTCCAGGTTCCGACAAAGCGCTGCGGACAATCCGGTCCAGACAGTCGTCGGCGTGAATTCCGCCCCAACAGGGGGGCCTTCCACGCGAGCCACATCCATCGCACCGGGTGTGCCGAACCCGAGACACCGTTGCCGACAGCGGCGCCGGTGGCAGTCCTGAATCGAACAGGGTGAGCCGTCACACCGACACGGACCCGCCCGTCTGGAGACAAGTCATGCAGCAACCCGCCCTGCCCGGCGCCGGCCGGCCGCACACGCCTACCCCCCAATCCCGTCCCCCCGCCATCCGATCCACCGCTTCACGCGCTCGCTGTTCGGCCAGGTGCTGATCGCGCTGGTGCTGGGCACCGTGCTCGGGCTGGCCTTTCCGGAGTTCGCCGCCAAGCTCAAGCCGCTCGGCGACGCCTTCATCAAGCTGATCAAGATGCTGATCGCGCCGATCGTGTTCTGCGTGGTGGTGGCCGGCATCTGCGGCGCCGGCGAGCTGAAGAAGGTCGGCCGCGTCGGCGTCAAGGCGGTGGTCTATTTCGAGATCGTCACCACCATCGCGCTGGCGCTGGGCATCCTGCTGGCCTACGTGTTCCAGCCGGGCGCCGGCATGAACGTCAACCCGGCTTCGCTCGACGCCTCGGCGATGAGCGCCTATGTCGACAACGCGGCCAAGGTGGCCAGCGGCGGCACCGTCGACTTCCTGCTCAAGCTGATTCCGTCGACCGTGATCGGCGCCTTCTCGTCGGGCGACGTGCTGCAGGTGCTGCTGGTGTCCGTGCTGTTCGGCTGCGCGCTGTCGCTGATCGGCGAGCCGGGCCGGCCGCTGGTCCGGCTGATCGACACCTTCTCGCAGACGCTGTTCAAGATGATGGGCTTCATCATCAAGCTGGCGCCGCTGGGCGTGCTGGGCGCGGTGGCGTTCACCGTCGGCAAGTACGGCATCGGCTCGCTCAAGCAGCTGGGCTTCCTGGTGGTGCTGTTCTACGGCGCGGTGGTCGTGTTCGTGGCCGTGGTGCTCGGCACCGTGATGCGGCTGTCGGGCTTCTCGGTGTTCAAGCTGATCAAGTACCTGCGCGCCGAGCTGCTGGTGGTGTTGGGCACCGCCTCGTCGGACAGCGTGCTGCCGCAGGTCATGCGCAAGCTCGAATTCATGGGCATCCGCAAGTCGGTGGTGGGCCTGGTGATCCCGACCGGCTACTCGTTCAACCTCGACGCCTTCTCGATCTACCTGACGCTCGCCGCGGTGTTCATCGCGCAGGCCACCAATACCGCGCTGTCGATGGCCGACCTGCTGGGCATCCTGGCGGTCGCGCTGGTGACCTCCAAGGGCGCGCACGGCATCCCCGGCTCCGCCATCGTGATCCTGGCCGCGACGCTGTCCGCGCATCCGGCAATCCCGGCGATCGGCCTGGTGCTGGTGCTGTCGGTCGACTGGTTCATCGGCATCGCCCGCGCGCTGGGCAACCTGATCGGCAACTGCGTCGCCACCGTGGTGGTCGCGGCGTGGGAGAAGGACATCGACCGCGAACGCGCGCATGCGGTGCTGAACGGCGAGATCCCGGCCGCCGAACTGGACGAGGGGCTCAGCGCCCCGGTGCTCGATGGCCTGGACGGGCTCGAGGGTGGCCACGCGGCCCCCGGGTATGCGCCGGTGCCGGGTAAAGCCACGGGACGATAGAATTCGGCATTTCCCCCAAGCGCGCCGCCCGCGCTGCGCCCCATGCCCGAGCATATCGACCCTGCCATGACCGCCGAGGCGATCGCCGACGACATCGTCGCGGCGATCGTCTCGCACCGCCTGCCGCCCGGCACCAAGCTGCGCGAGGAGGCTCTGGCGGCGGTCTACCGGGTCAGCCGCACCAAGGTGCGCGCGGCGCTGCTGATGCTGTCCAAGGACAAGGTGATCCAGATCGTGCCCGACAAGGGCGCCTTCGTCGCCAAGCCCAGCGCCGAGGAGGCGCGCGAGGTCTTTGCCGTGCGGCGCATCCTGGAGGCCGCGCTGGCCCGCGAGTTCGTCGCGCGCGCCACCGCCGCCGACTACAAGCGGATCGACAAGCATCTGGCCGCCGAAAGGAAGGCCCTGGCCGGCAACGACGCGCAGACCCGCACCCGCCTGCTCAGCGACTTCCATATCCTGCTGGCCGAGGTGGTCGGCAACAAGGTACTGATCGAGATGCTGCACGAGCTGTCGATGCGCAGCGCGGTGATCACCATGCTGTACCAGTCGCGGCGGGACGCGGCGTGCTCGTCCGACGAGCATCGCGAATTCATCGAAGCGGCGCGCGCCGGCGACGCCGAGCGCGCGGTCGAACTGATGGTCGGCCACCTGAGCCATGTCGAGGGTGCGCTGCACTTCGACGAGGTACCGGCGCCGGCCGGCAAGGACCTGGTGGCGGCGCTGCTGGCCTGACGCCTTCTTCGACGGCGCGCGCCGTCAACGCCTGCGCCGGCGCGACCACCACCACAGCGCGTACACCGCGACATTGATCCCCCACCACCAGCGCGCCCAGCCACAGTTGGGTCTCGCGCGTCAGCGCCTGCGGGTACAGCAGCGGCAGCAGGTACTGCTCGACGAAGCCGCCGGCATAGCCCTGTTCGCCGGCCGCATGCCGCAGGCGGTTTTCCAGCGGCGTCAGCGGGCAGATCCAGCCGGTCCATTCGACGGTGGCGCCCCCACAGCGCGGCCGGCAGATGCAGCCATGCGACGCGGGGCCAGCGCCACAGCAGCACGCCGCCCGCGACCACGAAGGCGACGAACAGCAGGTGCAGCAGCACCACGGCGTCGGCCAGCCAGGCAGCCATCGGCCCTCCTCTGCAAAACGAGCGCTGCGGGTCCTTACGGGCAGCCGGAACGCGCGGTCCAGTAGCCCGGGCGGTTGAATTCGGTCTTCAGGTGCTCGATGAAGAAGCGGATCTTCGCCGGGACGGGCCGCTGCTGCGGGTACACCGCCAGGATGTCGTAATCGGGCAAGGCGTATTCGTCCAGCACCGTGATCAGCTCCCCGCTCTCGAGCTGCGGCAGGATCTCCCACGTCGAGCGCCAGCCCAGCCCCAGCCCCTCGCAGGTCCAGCGGTGCAGCAGCTCGCCGTCGTTGCAGTCCAGATTGCCGGTCACGCGCACGCTGACGGCCTTGCCGTTCTGGCGGAAGTACCAGCCGCGCTGCTGCCCGCCCTGCAGGTTGAACGCCAGGCAGTTGTGCTGCGCCAGGTCGTCGAGCGTGCGGGGCACGCCGTGCCGCGCGAAGTAGGCCGGCGTGCCGCACACCACGCGTTTGTTGGTCGCCAGCTTGATCGCGACGAAGTTGGGGTCGATCGCGCCGCCGATGCGGATGCCGACATCGTAGCCCTCGCGCACCAGGTCGACCACGCGGTCGGTCAGGTTGAACGAGATCTGCACCTCGGGATTGTTGGCGAGGAATGCCGGCGCGTGTGGCGCCACATGCTTGCGGCCGAACGCCGCCGGCGCGGAGACGATCAGGTGGCCGGTCGCCTTGTGGCGCCCTTCGGCGATCAGCATCTCGGCACGGTCCAGGTCCGCCAGCGCCTTCTTGCACTGCTCCATGAAGGCGGCGCCCTGCTCGGTCACCACGATGCGCCGCGTGGAGCGGTGCAGCAATTTGACGCCGATGCGCGCCTCCAGCGCATTGATGCGCCGGCCGATCATCACCGGCGTCACGCCCTGGGTCAGCGCGGCGGCGGCCATGCTGCCCTGCTCCACCACCGAGATGAAGGCCTCGATCTGTTTGAGTTTGTCCAACGTTTGTCTCCTCCCGCGCACGATTGTGCGCCGCGCCGCCACGCCGCGGCATCTGCCGCGCGCTATGCCGGCAATGCGCCGCAGCGCATGACGCCGGTGAAGGCGGACGGTGCGCCGGCGCACGCGCCATACGACATCATTCCAAACCTCAGGTATGGAATCAACTGATCTCTCTTCCCTTTATCGCAGCGCCAAGGCGGTAATAGGATCGACTCCAACGGATTGGATCACCCTTGGAGACAGACATGCCGAAGATGAGAGCAGTGGACGCGGCGGTAGCCGTGCTGGAAAAGGAAGGCATCACCGTGGCGTTCGGCGTACCCGGCGCCGCCATCAACCCGCTGTACTCGGCCCTGCGCAAGACGGGCTCGATCGACCACTACCTGGCGCGCCACGTCGAGGGCGCCTCGCACATGGCCGAGGGCTATACCCGCGCCGAGGCCGGCAATATCGGCGTCTGCATCGGCACCTCGGGCCCCGCTGGCACCGACATGATCACCGGGCTGTACTCGGCCTGGGCCGACTCGATTCCCATCCTCTGCATCACCGGCCAGGCGCCGCGCGCCCGCCTGTACAAGGAGGACTTCCAGGCCGTCGACATCGAATCGATCGCCAAGCCCGTGACCAAGTGGGCCGTGACCGTGCGCGAGCCGGCGCTGGTGCCGCAGGTCTTCCAGCAGGCCTTCCACCTGATGCGTTCGGGCCGTCCGGGTCCGGTGCTGATCGACCTGCCGTTCGACGTGCAGGTCGCCGAGATCGAATTCGATCCGGAAACGTACCAGCCGCTGCAGCCGTACAAGCCGGCCGCCTCGCGCGCGCAGATCGAGAAGGCGATCTCGATGCTGAACGCCTCGGCCAAGCCGCTGATCGTCTGCGGCGGCGGCGTGATCAATGCCGATGCGGCCGAGCTGCTGGTCGAATTCGCCGAGCTGGTCAACGTGCCGGTGGTGCCGACGCTGATGGGCTGGGGCGTGCTGGCCGACGACCATCCGCTGCAGGCCGGCATGGTCGGGCTGCAGACCTCGCACCGCTACGGCAATGCGAACCTGCTGGCGTCGGACTTCGTGATGGGCATCGGCAACCGCTGGGCCAACCGCCACACCGGTAGCGTCGAGGTCTACACCAAGGGCCGCAAGTTCGTGCACGTCGACATCGAGCCGACGCAGATCGGCCGCGTGTTCGGCCCGGACCTGGGCATCGTCTCCGATGCCAAGCTGGCGCTCGAGCAGTTCGTCGAGGTCGCCCGCGAGATGAAGCAGGCCGGCCGGCTGCCGTGCCGCAAGGCCTGGGTCGCCGAGGTGCAGCAGCGGCGCCGCACCATGCACCGCAAGAGCGATTTCGACAACGTTCCGGTCAAGCCGCAGCGCGTCTATCGCGAGATGAACCAGTACTTCCCGCGCGACGTGCGCTACGTCAGCACGATCGGCCTGTCGCAGATCGCCGCGGCGCAGTTCCTGTCGGTCAACCAGCCGCGCCACTGGATCAACTGCGGCCAAGCCGGCCCGCTGGGCTGGACCATTCCGGCCGCGATCGGCGTCAAGGTGGCCTCGCCCGAATCGGATGTGGTGGCGATCTCCGGCGACTACGACTTCCAGTTCATGATCGAGGAGCTGGCGGTGGCGGCGCAGTTCAAGGTGCCGTACATCCACGTGCTGGTGAACAACTCCTACCTCGGCCTGATCCGCCAGGCGCAGCGCAATTTCGAGATGGACTACTGCGTGCAGCTGGCCTTCGACAACATCAACGCGCCCGAGCTCCAGGGCTATGGTGTCGACCACGTCAAGGTGGTCGAGGGCCTGGGCTGCAAGGCGATCCGCGTGTTCAAGCCCGAGGACATCGCGCCGGCCTTCGCCGAGGCGCGCGACCTGATGGCCGAGTTCTCGGTACCGGTGGTGGTCGAGGTGATCCTCGAGCGCGTGACCAATATCGCGATGGGCACCGAGATCGACAACATCAACGAGTTCGAGCCGATCGAGGACCGCGTCGACGAAGAGGCCGACACGGCGATCCTGAAGGAAGAAGCGGAAACGGCCTGACGCGCGCGCAGGCGGAGGCGGGCTTGTCCACACAGCCATGCTTCCGCCGCCCCGATGGCCACACCGACAACCCCACCCAGACTCTGGAGACATCCATGCCGAAACTGGCTGCCAATCTGACCATGCTGTTCAACGAGGTCGGCTTCCTCGACCGCTTCGAAGCCGCCGCGCGCGCGGGCTTTCGCGGCGTCGAGTTCCTGTTCCCCTATGCCTTCCACGCCGACCAGATCGCCGATCGGCTCAACCGCTTCCAGCTCGACCTGGTGCTGCACAACCTGCCGGCCGGCAAGTGGGAAGCGGGCGAGCGCGGCATCGCCTGCCACCCGGATCGCGTCGGCGAATTCCAGGACGGCGTCGGCGACGCGATCCAGTACGCCAAGGTGCTGGGCGTGCAGCAGCTGAACTGCCTGGTCGGCATCCTGCCGCAGAACGTCAGGCGCGAGCAGGCACAGGAGACGCTGGTCGAGAACCTGCGCTTCGCTGCCCGCAAGCTCGCCGCCGAGAAGATCGACCTGCTGATCGAGCCGATCAATACCTTCGACATTCCGGGCTTCTTCCTGTCGCGCACGCAGCAGGCACTCGACCTGATCGAACAGGTGGGCGAACCCAACCTGTACGTGCAGTACGACATCTATCACATGCAGCGGATGGAAGGCGAAATCGCCGCGACGCTGAAGGCCAACCTGCCGCGCATCAGGCATGTGCAGCTGGCCGACAACCCGGGCCGCAACGAGCCGGGCACCGGCGAGCTGAACTACGGCTTCCTGTTCTCCTGGCTCGACCAGATCGGCTACACCGGCTGGGTCGGCTGCGAATACAAGCCGCGCACGAGCACCGAGGCGGGCCTGGGCTGGCGCGCTCAGTTCGGCGTGCAGTGATCCCGCCGGACCGCAACGGCGACAGAACCAGAACAGATTTCATTCATCACCATTCCAAGGAGACTCACCATGGCAAACCAACGCAACGTCGGCTTCATCGGCCTGG
Source organism: Cupriavidus sp. H18C1 (assembly GCF_049311595.1). Lineage (NCBI taxonomy): Bacteria > Pseudomonadati > Pseudomonadota > Betaproteobacteria > Burkholderiales > Burkholderiaceae > Cupriavidus > Cupriavidus sp. H18C1. The sequence continues at coordinate 2,129,556 of NZ_CP186008.1, read as the reverse complement.
GCATCATGGGCGCGCCGATGGCCGGCCACCTGCGCGCGGCCGGCCACACGCTGTTCGTCCATGACGTCAACCCCCGCGCCGCAGGCCCTGGTCGACGCTGGCGTCACGGTCTGCACCAGCGCCGAGGAGGTCGCCAAGCGCGCCGACATCGTGATCATCATGGTGCCCGACACCCCGCACGTGGAGAGCGTGCTGTTCAGCGAGAAGGGCGTGGCCGCCGCGCTGAAGGCGGCCGGCAAGGAAGCCTCGCACAGCAAGATCGTGGTCGACATGAGCTCGATCTCGCCGATCGCCACCAAGGACTTCGCGGCGCGCATCAACAAGCTGGGCGCGGCCTATCTCGACGCGCCGGTGTCGGGCGGCGAAGTGGGCGCGAAGGCCGCCACGCTGACCATCATGGTCGGCGGCCCGGCCGAGGCCTTCGAGGAGGTCAAGCCGCTGTTCGAGCTGATGGGCAAGAACATCACGCTGGTCGGCGGCAACGGCGACGGCCAGACCACCAAGGTCGCCAACCAGATCATCGTCGCGCTGAACATCCAGGCCGTCGCCGAGGCGCTGCTGTTTGCCTCGAAGGCCGGCGCGGATCCGGCCAAGGTGCGCCAGGCGCTGATGGGCGGCTTCGCGTCGTCGCGCATCCTGGAGGTGCACGGCGAACGCATGGTCAAGCGCACCTTCGATCCGGGCTTCCGCATCGAACTGCACCAGAAGGACCTGAACCTGGCGCTGCAGGGCGCCAAGGCGCTGGGCGTGGCGCTGCCGAACACCGCGACCGCGCAGGAGCTGTTCAACACCTGCGCCGCCAATGGCTTCGGCAAGCAGGATCACTCGGCGCTGTGCCGCGCGATCGAGCTGATGTCGAACCATACGATCGCGGAGTAGGCCGCGAAGCAAGCCGCGAAGTAAGTCGCGAAGTAAGTCGAACAGGCGCGTGCGAGCGATCCACGCGCCCGCCTCGTCCGTGCCGGTGTTCGCCGGCGCGGACGCTCACCGCCACGCCATCCCGCCATCCCATCGCGCACCGCCATGTATTCCGATTCCCACGCCGCCCTGCTGACGCCAACGCGTCGCGACAGTCTTGCCGATCCGCGCGCGCTGCTGCGCGAGCTGTTCGACACCGCGGTCGCCGCGGTCAGTCCGGGCCAGTGCCTGCCGCCGCAACTGCCGCCGCCGCCGAAGGGCCGCACCGTAGTGATCGGCGCGGGCAAGGCCGCCGCGTCGATGGCGCAGGCGGTCGAGGCCCACTGGCAGGGCGAGCTGTCGGGACTGGTGGTGACGCGCTACGGCCACGGCGCGCCGTGCGCGCGCATCGAGGTCGTCGAGGCCGCGCATCCGGTGCCCGACGCCGCGGGGCAGCAGGCCGCGCAGCGCATGGTCGAGATGGTCGAGGGACTGAGCGCCGACGACCTGGTGCTGTGCCTGATCTCGGGCGGCGGCTCGGCGCTGCTGGCCGCGCCCGCACCGGGGCTGACGCTGGCCGACAAGCAGGCCGTCAACAAGGCGCTGCTGCGCAGCGGCGCGAACATCGGCGAGATGAATTGCGTGCGCAAGCATCTGTCCGCGCTCAAGGGCGGCAGGCTCGCGCTGCAATGCGCGCCGGCGCGCGTCGAGACGCTGCTGATCTCCGACATCCCGGGCGACGATCCGACGCTGATCGCCAGCGGTCCGACCTTGCCCGACGCCACCACCTGCGCCGATGCGCTGGCGGTGATCGGCAAGTACGGCATCGAGGTGCCTGCGGCCGTGCGCGCGCATCTGCAGAGCGGGGCCGGTGAAACGCCCAAGCCCGGCGACGCGCGCTTCGACGGGCATCGCAGCGTGACGCTGGCCACCGCGCAGCAGGCGCTGGAAGCGGCCGCCGCGCGCGCCCGCGCGCTCGGCATCGAGGCCCACATTCTTTCGGACTGCATCGAGGGCGAGGCGCGCGAGGTCGCGTTGGTGCACGCCGCGCTGGCACGCCAGGTCGCCCAGCGCAGCCAGCCGTGGCGCAAGCCCTGCGTGCTGCTGTCGGGCGGCGAGACCACGGTCACCGTGCGCGGCAACGGCCGCGGCGGACGCAACGCCGAATTCCTGCTGTCGCTCGCGGTCGCGCTCGACGGCCTGCCCGGCGTGCATGCGATCGCCGCCGACACCGACGGCATCGACGGCTCCGAAGACAACGCCGGCGCGCTGCTGTCGCCCGACACGCTGGCGCGCGCCGCCGCGCGCGGCGTGTCGGCACGCGCGCGCCTGGCCGACAACGACGGCTACGGCTTCTTCGCCGCGCTCGACGATCTGATCGTCACCGGGCCGACGCGCACCAACGTCAACGACTTCCGCGCGATGCTGATTCTCTGACGATGGCCCTGCGACGTCGTCACGCCTGTCGCCATCGGCAACGCGCACGACCGCAGCCACGATCGCGACACGGAATCGCCCCCGGCACGGCAACGTGCCCCATCACAACCGCAATACCGCAACACCGCACCACTGCAAACACCGCAACAGGAGACACCATGAGACGCCAGCGCAAAGCCAAGATCGTTGCCACGCTGGGACCGGCGAGCACCGATATCGCGGTGATCCGGCAGCTGTTCGAGGCCGGCGCCGACGTGTTCCGGCTGAACTTCAGCCACGGCACGCACGAGGACCATCGGCAGCGCTACCAGGCCGTGCGCCAGGTCGAGGCCGAGACCGGCCGTCCGATCGCGGTGCTGGCCGATCTGCAGGGGCCGAAGCTGCGCATCGGCACCTTCGCGGTCGGCAAGGTTGCGGTCAAGGCCGGCGATCCCTTCGTGCTCGACAGCGATCCGACCCCCGGCGACGCGACGCGCGTGCATCTGCCCCATCCGGAACTGTTCCGCGTCGCCGCGCCGGGCCAGTCGCTGCTGATCGACGACGGCAAGGTGCAGCTGCGGATCGAATCGGTGTCCGCGGGCAGCATCGCCACGCGCGTGGTCAATCACGGCACGCTGTCGGACCGCAAGGGTGTCAACGTGCCGGACGCGGTGATTCCGATTCCGGCGCTGACCGACAAGGACCGCCGCGATCTCGAGTTCGCGCTGTCGCTGGGCGCGGACTGGATCGCGCTGTCCTTCGTGCAGCGTCCGTCGGACATCGTCGAGGCGCGCGAGCTGATCGGCACGCGCGCCGGCGTGCTGTCGAAGATCGAGAAGCCGGCCGCGCTGCAGCAGCTCGACGAGATCGTCCGGGTGTCCGACGCGGTGATGGTCGCGCGCGGCGACCTCGGCGTGGAATTGCCGCCGGAGCGCGTGCCCGGCGTGCAGAAGCGCATCCTGCGCGTGTGCCGCCAACTCGGCAAGCCGATCGTGATCGCCACGCAGATGCTCGAATCGATGATCGACTCGCCGGTGCCGACGCGCGCCGAGGCGTCGGATGTCGCCAGCGCGATCTACGACGGCGCCGATGCGGTGATGCTGTCGGCCGAATCGGCCAACGGACGCCACCCGGTACCCGCGGTCGCGATGATGAACCGCATCATTACCGAGGTCGAACGCGACCCGCTCTATCGCAATCTGCTCGACGCCCAGCACGAGGCGCCGCTGTCGACGCGGCAGGACGCGATCTGCGCCGCGCTGCGCGAGGTCACGCAGATCATCGGCGCGGCCGCGACGGTGACCTATACCTCGTCGGGCGCGACCGCGCTGCGCGCCGCGCGCGAGCGGCCGTGCGCGCCGATCGTCAGCATCACGCCGCATGTCGAGATCGCGCGGCGGCTGGCGCTGGCCTGGGGCGTGCATTCGACGGTCAGCCCGGATGTGCAGAGCGTCGACGAGATGGTCGACGCGGCAACGCGCGCGGCGCTGACCGAGGGCTATGCCGAGCCCGGCGACCAGATCACCATCGCGGCGGGCATGCCGTTCGGCCAGGGCGGCACGACCAATCTGCTGCGCGTCGCCGAGGTCGGCGGCACGAAGGTGCCGGCCACCGCCGCGGTCGAGGCTTCGAGCGCCGTGCCCGCTTGAAGTCGGATGCTCTGGGCAGCCCCAGCTGGCGCGCTCCGGCCGCGCAAGCCGGGACCCTCCCGCGTGCGTCGGGGCGCCCACCCCCCAAGCCCGGACACCCTGCCCGCCTGAAGCCGGCGGGCCTCCCCCGCAAACCCGCGCCAGTGCCGCCATTGCTATACTTGGCGGCACTTCGCGGCCGGGGCCCCTGTGCCCCCTTCCGTGGCCGCGTACCTGAACCAGCGGAGCCACCATGCGCCTTGACGACGAAGCCGAAAGCCAACATGTGGAAGACCGGCGAGGCGGCAGAGGCTTCGGTGCCGGCGGCAAGACCATCGGCATCGGCACGATCCTGGTCGCGCTCGCCGCCTCCTACTTCTTCGGCATCGATCCCACCGTGATCATGCAGGGCGCCTCGGTGCTGCAGCAGTCCGAGACCCCGCAGCAGCAGGCCACCCAGGGCCCGCCCGCCACCGATCCCATGTCCGTGTTCGTGCGCAAGGTGCTCGGCAGCACCGAGCGCACCTGGTCGCGGCTGTTCGAAACCGAGCTGAACCGGCGTTACGAACCGCCGACGCTGGTGCTGTTTACCGGCGCCACGCAGACCGCCTGCGGCATGGGCCAGTCCGCGATGGGACCGTTCTATTGCCCCGCCGACCAGAAGGTCTATATCGACCTGGCGTTCTATGACGAGCTGCGCAAGCGCTTCGGCGCGGCCGGCGACTTCGCCCAGGCCTATGTGATCGCGCACGAGGTCGGCCACCATGTGCAGCACCTGCTCGGCGTGGCGGACAAGGTCGACAGCGCGCGTCGGCGCATGGGCGAGGCGCAGGCCAACCAGCTGTCGGTGCGGATGGAGCTGCAGGCCGATTGCCTGGCCGGCGTCTGGGCCGCGGCCGCGCAACGCGCCAATCAGCAGCTGCTCGAACCCGGGGATATCGAAGAAGGACTGCAGGCCGCCGCCGCGATCGGCGACGACCGTCTGCAGCGCCAGTCGCAAGGCTATGTCGTGCCCGAAGCCTTCACGCACGGCACCAGCGAGCAGCGGGTCCGCTGGCTGCGGCGCGGGCTCGAGTCGGCCGATATCGGCCGCTGCGACGCCTTCGCGGCGCGCCAGCTCTAAAGCCGGCGCGCGCGGCAGACAAGGAACTGCGCGGACCTGCGGAATAAAAAACACCCACCCGGAGAGAGAGAGAAGGAGGAAAGGAGGTCAACCGGGCAGGTGGGAGATAAACCGATAAGCCGGTGTGGCCGGCGCGCTTGCGTGGCGGTGGCGTGAGGTGGTAACCCGTTGCCCCCGGACGCGGCGCCGGCCCGGCGTCAGACGCGATAGCCGTACAGCGAGCCGTCGCCGCTGCGGGCGTTGTCCAGCGAGGTGGCGGCAATCTCGCCGCTCGGCGCACGGGCGCCTTCGCTGAAGCTGTCGAACTGGCCCTGGCGGGTGCCTTCGCTGTAGGGATCGAACTTGCCCTGGCGAGCGCCTTCGCTGAAGGTATCGAACTTGCCCTGGCGGGCGCCGTCGGTGAAGGTGTTGAACTTGCCGGCGCGCAGCGCATCGGCATAGACGTCGAACTTGCCGACCTTGCTCGAGGTGGCGGGCGCGGCCACGGCGACCGCCGAGGTCGCGGCCACGATGGCGGCCAACGCGCCGCCGATGATACGGCTGGTGATCATTTGGGACTCCTTCAACTGAGCTTTATTTGTGTGTCAGCTACCTGCTGCCCCTGAGCGATCTATGTCGCCATGTGAGCACGGGTTGAAGGTTAGTCCCTGGCCTTGCGGCCACAAATGGGGCTGCGACGAATGGTGAGTTGCGCGCCGTGAAACGACAACGTGGCGGAACCAGCGGCGCCCGCGCGAGGCGCCGCGGCGGGGCCGCCGGCCCTTTCCAGCGTGAACTACAGCGTGAACTGCAACGTGAACGGCAGCCTGAACTACAGCGTGAACTGGCCGTTGGCCTCGGGCTGGTAGGACAGCTCCAGCACCGTCACCCGCTGTTCGCGGCCGTCCGGCAGCCGGTAGCTGACCGTCTCGCCCGCGCGGGCGCCCAGCAGCGCCTGGCCGACCGGCGAGAACACGGAGATCCGACCCGCCTCGAAATCGGCGCTGTCCGGGTACACCAGCGTCCACTCGCGCGGCGCCGGGTCGCCTTCCAGCGCGCAGCGCACCGTCGAGTTCATCGTCACCACGTCCTGGGGGATCGCGTCGGGCGGCACGATCGCGGCGCGGGCCAGCAGGTCGTCCAGCATCTCGGCGATGCCGTTGGCGGGGGCCCGGCTGGCGATGCGCTCCAGTCGGGTCACGTCGAGTTCGGTCAGGTACAGCGTGGGCTGCAGCGAAGCGGATGCGGTCATGGCGGCTCCTGTATGGCTTGCGCGCCCCTGGGCGCGCTGGTCTTGCTTGTCTGTTGGATTCGGCCGGATCGGCGTCCGCGCGGCGATAAGGCCGGTGGGCGCCCGGCGTGCGGCTACTCCGACCGGCGCGCGTGGCGGGAAAACGATCCGGAAAAGGAGGCTCGGGCCCGGTTCGGCTGGCCCGGCGCGACTGCGGTGCGGCTAGGCTGGGAACCGGGCGGGATCAAGCGGGGTGGAGATTCGGCGCGTGATCCGGCGGGAGGGGACGGCGGCCAGGCTGGCCGCCATGCGCGGTGCGCGCATCAGCGGTGCGCGCATGCGGGCCGCGTTCGCGATCTGCCGCGCCACGCGCGCGCCAGCCAGCCGGGCAAGGCGGCGGGCCTGGGCGAACGAGACGAAGCGGCGAGCGAACATCGGCAAAGGGTTCGGTTGGGGATTCGGCCCCGGCGGTCCGGTGGCCAGGTGGCCATGTAGCCATGAGGCCGAATGTCGGAATCCGGAAACGGAAAGCCAGGCGTCAAAAAAAGCGGGCGCGACGAATCGCGTGACCGGTTATCGGGATGCTAGCACAGCACCGGCAAAGCGGCGTGGCCCTGGGCCGCCGCGGCTCAGTGCGGATGGCCCGCTTCGGTGCGGTGGCACTCGCAGGGGCCGCCGCCGGCCGCCTGCTGCAGGTTCTGCAGGATGCCGCATTCGCTGGCGCGGTGGCCCTCGTCGCATGTGTGCCGCAGCGCCCGCAGCTGGCTCTCCAGCGCCTCCAGCGCCAGGCGCTGCGCGTGGATCTGCTCGATCTGCCGGTCCAGCAGCGAATTGATGCCGTCGCAGGCCGCGCTCGGATCGCGCGCGAAATCGCGCAACCGGCGCACGTCGGACAGGCTCATGCCCAGCGAGCGGCAATGGCGCACGAAGTTCAGCTGCACCAGATGGGCGTCGCCGTAGCGCCGATAGCCGTTGTCCTCGCGCTGGGGCGCATCGAGCAGGCCCTCGCGCTCGTAGTAGCGGATGGTCTCCGCGTCGCAGCCCGACTGGCGGGCGAGTTCTCCGATTCTCATGACACTCACCTTGTAGCGATTACAGGGTTTTCAAGGGGGCAGTGTAGTCCAGCCCGGAGCGGCTTGCCGGTAACCGCTTCCTCGGATGCCGGAGGGACCTCCGGCTCCCCGGTCTTGCCGAGGGCACCGGCTCCGGTCTTCCCGAGGGGGCGCACAAATCGAGCGATCTCCCATCGCGAATGGCGCGTTCGCATCTCAGGTAGAATCGCCGCAACCGGGTGGGGCAGCGTACCCGCCCGGCACTTTTTCGAACCCCCACTCGAACCTCGTGCTGCGTCCCGCCACCTTCGTGCGATCGCTGCAGCGGCTGCTCCGGCTGTCGCTGCTGCCGCTGCTGCTCGCCCTGCTGCCGTTGCATGGCTGGGCAGGCGCCGGCATGCCCGCGGGCGGCGCGGCGGTGCATGGGATCGAATCCGTCGAGGTCGCCGAAGCCATCGAGGTCATCGAGGTCATTGGTGCCTTCGACGCGGTCTTGGCCAGCGGCACCAGTGCCGCCAGTGCCGCCGATGTGCTCGGCCCCCCTCTGCGATCCGGCCTCGGACTCCAGCGCGCCAGGCCCCACGCCGTTTGCCGACGCCGGCGAAGCCGCGCCGTCCGGCGCCGATCTGGCCGAACAGCTGCTGCTTCCCTCGGCGCCCGCGATGACGGACGCCGGCGGCCGCACCGGCCCGCCGGCCTACGCCGCGCTGCGGCTGCCCGAACCCGACCTGCCCCTGCTGCCGCGCCCGCCGCGCGGCTGATCCCCGGCCGTCCGCGCCGATTCCGAACCCGAAGCCCCGTGACCGCTCACGGGCCTTCGCCATGCGGCCCTGTCCGCGCCTTTTCCCTGTTGACTGAACCAAGATGAAACGCGTCCTGCTTTTCCTGGCGACCAACCTCGCCGTCATGATCGTGCTGAGCATCACCGCGAGCCTGCTCGGGGTGAATCGCTTCCTGACCGCCAACGGCCTGAACCTCGGCACGCTGCTCGCCTTCGCCGCGCTGATGGGCTTCGGCGGTGCCTTCATTTCGCTGCTGATGTCCAAGACCATCGCCAAATGGTCCACCGGCGCGCAGGTCATCACCCATCCCAGCACCAGCACCGAGCTGTGGCTGATGCAGACCGTCGAGAAGCTGGCGCAGCGCGCCGGCCTGCCGATGCCCGAGGTCGCCATCTACGAGGGCGAGCCCAATGCCTTCGCCACCGGCGCGACCAAGAAGAGCTCGCTGGTCGCGGTGTCGACCGGCCTGCTGCAGAGCATGTCGCGCGACGAGGTCGAGGCCGTGCTGGCGCACGAGGTCGCGCACGTGGCCAATGGCGACATGGTGACGCTGACGCTGATCCAGGGCGTGGTGAACACGTTCGTGATCTTCCTCGCCCGCATCGTCGGCTACTTCGTCGACTCGATGCTGCGCCGTAACGACGAGGAGTCGAGCGGCCCCGGCATCGGCTACATGGTCACGGTGATCGTCTGCGAAATCGTGTTCGGCATCCTCGCCAGCATCATCGTTGCGGCCTTCTCGCGCCATCGCGAATTCCGCGCCGACGCCGGCGCCGCCCGCCTGATGGGCACGCCGTCGCCGATGGTGGCCGCGCTGCGCCGCCTGGGCGGCATGGAAGCCGACGGCCTGCCGCAGAACATGCAGGCGATGGGCATCTCGGGCGGCAAGTCGTGGCTGGCGCTGTTCTCCAGCCACCCGCCGATCGAGGCCCGCATCGCGGCGCTGCAGGGCACGCGCTGAAGTCGAACCGCGGGGACCGCGGGACGCCCGTCGCTCAGGCGGCGGCGTTCACCGGTTCCCGCTCCGGCGTCTGCTTTTGCGACTGCGTTTGCGTCGACTGCGCCCGGAACGCGGCGCGATAGCGTTCCGGCGTGGTCCGCAGATGGCGCAGGAAGGCCTGCCGCATGCCGTCGGCGCTGCCGAATCCCGCCATACGCGCCACCGTCTCCAGCCGGCGCTCGCTCTGCTCGAGCATCCGCCGCGCCGCCTCGACCCGCTGCGTCTCCACATAGCGGGCAGGCGTCTGCCCCACCTGCTTTGCAAATACCCGCGCAAAATTGCGCGGGCTCATTGCCACCCGCTCGGCCAGCGCGCCGACCGACAGGTCCGCGTCGAGATGGTCGGCGATCCATCCCTGCAACTCCCTCAGCTCCGGACTCTGCGCCGCCTGCGCCTGCAGCGCGCTGGAGAACTGCGCCTGGCTGCCCGGCCGCCGCAGGAACAGCACCAGCTCGCGCGCCACCGCCAGCGAGGTGGCGTGGCCCAGATCGTCCTCGACCAGCGCCAGCGACAGGTCCATGCCCGCGGTGACGCCGGCCGACGTGTACAGGCGCCCGGCCTGGATCCAGATCGGATCGGCATCGACCGTCACGCGCGGATGCCGCCGCGCCAGCTTCTCGGCATGGCGCCAGTGCGTGGTGGCGCGCTGCGTATCGAGCAGCCCGGTGCGCGCCAGCACGAAGGCGCCGGTGCAGACCGCGCCCAGGCGCCGCACGCGCGGCGCCATCTCGCGTAGCCAGTGGATCAGCGCGGCGTTGTCGGCGGCCGCCGCATGGCCGGCGCCGCCCGCCAGCAGCAGCGTGTCGATCGGGCCGGGCAGCGTCTCGGCGATGCGGTGGAACGGCGCGTCGGCCAGCAGCCGGATGCCGCTCTCGGTACGGATCACCGCATCGTCGCTGACGCTGGCGATGCGGATCTGATAGGCCGGATCGGGCCGTCCCGACAGGCGGTTGGCCTGCCCGAACACGGCCGTGGGGCCGGTCACGTCGAGTTCCTGGGCCGGGTCCGGCGCGACGATCAGCACCACGCGCGGCGTGTCGGGGACGGAATGCAGATGGCTGGGCATGGACGTGGGCTTGGGCATGTCGGGCAGGGTTCTCGCCAGCGCGAGCGTGAAGGCCGGGATGCGGCCGATCATACCGGCGCCAGCGTCCGGCTGCGCCGCTGCCAGCCCAGCGTGATCAGCAGCGCCACCGCCAGCGCCGGCAGGGCCGCCAGGTTCACCGCATCCCAGCCGTAGTGGTGCAGGATCTGGCCCGCCGCGAGCGTCGCGACAGCGGTCAGCACCGCGGTCGAGAACTCCGCCACCGCTTGCGTCCGCGCGCGCTCCGCATCGCGATAGCTGCTGGTCAGCAACGTGGTGCCGCCGACGAACATGAAGTTCCAGCCCACGCCCAGGCAAAGCAGCGCGGCATAGAACGCGGGCAGCGAGGTCGAGGCCAGCGCGATCACGCTGGACAGCGCCGACAGCCCGATTCCGGCCATCAGCATCGCCGGATTGCCGAAGCGCTGCAGCAGCCAGCCCGACACGAAGGACGGCGCATACATGCCGACCAGATGCCATTCGATGATCTGGGCGCCCTGCGCGATGGTGTGGTTGCAGGCCACCGCGGCGATCGGCGTGGCCGTCATCACGAACATCATCACCGCGTTGCCGATGCCGTTGTTGGCGAAGGCCGCCAGGAACACCGGCTGGCGCACGATCTCGCCCAGCGGGCGCGCCGGCAGTTGCGACTCGGGGTTGCTGCCGGCCGGCGGCGCAGGCGGCTCGCGATAGGCAAACGCCAGCAGCAGCACCGTCGCCACGCCGAAGGCCGCGACCACGGCATAGGAACCGGCGAATGGCAGCGGGCTCATCAGGTCGGTCGACCAGGCGGCGATGGCCGGACCGCAGACCGCGGCAACGACGCCGCCGGTCAGCACCGCCGAGATCGCGCGCGGCTTGTCGGCGGCCGGCGCGGCATCGGCGGCGGCAAGCCGATAGAAGCGGGCAAAGGCCTGGAACACCCCGACCAGCGCGGTGCCGGCGCAGAAGGCCAGGAAATCGTGATGGGCGATGGCCCAGACCGAGATCAGGCCGCCCGCGGTGCAGGCGATGCCGCCCAGGCAGAAGGCGAGCCGCCGCCCGAGCCGCTCGATCAGAAAGGCCGCGGCGATCGCGGTCACCGCCGAGGCCACCGTGATCAGCGCGAAGGGCACGGTGGCCAGCGCCTTGTCGGGCGCCAGCGTGTAGCCGACCAGGCCGGTCAGCGTCAGGTCGACGGACAGGGCGGAGGTGAACAGCGCCTGGCAGATCGCCAGCACGCGGGCATGAGTCATCGGGGACATCGGCTTCATCGGGACTTTCCTCGGGATTCCCTGGCCATTCGCAGGGATGCCACCGAGCTTAAAAGTCCCGCCGCCTGGCCTTCGGACAACGATCCGTGGATTTCTGCCAAGCGGCTGGGGTAGGAGCGAAGGCCGAGGGCGAAGGGCCGAGGGGGCGGACGAAGGGCCGAAGGGCCGAGGGCGAAGGGCCGAGGGCGCGGGGAGCGACGAGGTGAGGGGAGGGAGCGCCGAAGGGCCGAGGGCTGAGGGGTGAAGGGGCGAGGGCCGCGGGTGCGAGGGGCGAGAGGTGAGGGGCGAGAGGTGAGGCGGCGAAGGAGCGAGGAGTGAGGGACGTGCCGACGCCCTACTCCGCCACCCGCCCTCGCAATGCCTTGATCTGGCTGCGCTGGGTCTTGCCCTCCAGCCGTCGCAGCTTCGACGCGAACGTCGGCCGCGTCGGACGCCGTACCGCCGGCGGCACGGCAACGCTGTCGACCAGCTCATGCAGCCGCCGCACCGCTTCGTCACGATTGAGTTCGAGGCTGCGATGCTGCTGCGCCTTGATCACGATGACGCCGTCGCGCGTGATGCGGTGGTCGTGCAGTTGCAGCAGGCGCTGCTTGTGGTCCTCGGCCAGCGAGGACGCGCGGATATCGAAACGCAGATGCACCGCGTTCGACACCTTGTTGATGTTCTGCCCGCCCGCCCCCTGGGCGCGGATCGCGGTGATCTGGTACTCGTGGTGGGGGATGGCGGCGGGCATGGTCGATCAATAGGGGCAACGGGGCAATGGGGCAATGGGGCAATAACGGCGTGACAGCGTGACGGCGCGCTTCAAGGTCAGGCCGGCGCGCATTGGGCAAAGTTCCGGCCAGGACGGCGGCTGGCCCTGGCAGTGAGCCCGCTACCCCCGCATCCTTGCGGTCCAGTCCTCGACCGCGCCGCTCTGGCGCCGGCGCTCGAACAGCCGCCGCCACGAATCGACCAGCGGCAACGCCAGCACCGCGTCGAGCAACTCGGGATCGGTCTCGCGGTCGCGTACCAACCCGGCCAGGCGCGCCACCGACCAGTCGGCGTGCGGCCGCTCGAGCAGCACCGCGGCGTCGCCGGCCTGCAGCCTGCCGGGCTCCAGCACGCGGAAATACCAGCCGATGCGCAGGCTCTGCTGCACCAGCGCCGACATGTCGTCGCGCCCAAAACGCACGTTCAGCTTCCAGCACGGTTGCCGCGGCTGCGATACCTGCAGGGTCACCGAGCCGATCCGCCAGACGTCGCCAAGGCAGACGTCATGCTCGTCGCCGCCCGCCCAGCTCAGGTTCTCGCCGAACGCGCCGGCGCGCTCCAGCACCGGCAAGGGTCCGATGTCGTGCCGCCAGTCCGCGTAGTGCTGCCACGGATAGCAATGGACCGCCTTCTCCGGCCCGCCGTGGATCCGGCGGTCGCCCTGCTCGTCGCCGTGCAGTCCAAGCGTATCCACCGCGACCGGCGCGCCGACCGGATGCTTGTCGATCGCGCTCTGCTTGCCGGTCTTGGCTGGCATGCCGTAGGGCTTGGCGGTGCCGGTCAATACCTCGCGGATCGTGACCTGGGACGGGCTCACGGCGGACTCTCCTTGACGGTGATGGATAGGGGTCGGCGCCGGTGGCGCACCGGCGGGCATCGAGCCGGCAAGTGTAGCGCCGAACACAGCAACGCTGCGCGGGCGTTGGGCGTATGTGAATACAGGCGCCGGTGGCAGCGGCACTGCCCGAGCGTGCGCCCTCCGCAGTAGCCAGATGCCTTGACCGCCTTAAGGAAGCCGTTCAGCGAACGGTCGGGGGTCTCGTGGAAAACGCTGCCAGGCTCTGCTGCTCAGTAGCCGGTCGCCTTCACCGCCTTCAGGAAACCGTTTAACGAACGGTCCGGGGGTCTCGTGGAAAACGCTGCCAGGCTCTGCGTGCTGCTCAGTAGCCGGTCGCCTTCACTGCCTTCAGGAAACCGTTTAACGAACGGTCTGGCGTCTCGTGGAAATGGTCGTCGAGCATCCGGATCGCCCGACAGCGATCCAGCCGGAAGCTGCGATAGTCCTCGCGCGCGGTGCACCACGCCGCCAGCAGCCAGACATTGCCCCAGAAGAACAGGCCGAGCGGCTGCACCACGCGTTCCGTGAGCCGCTGCTGTGCGTCGCAGTAATCGAGCCGCAGCAGCCGCTGCTCGCCCATGGCGCCGTGGACGACGTCGAAGGCCTCGCGGACCTTGCTGTCGTGCATATAGGCCGGCGCAAAGACCCGGCTCTGCTGCGCCGACAGCCGCCGCGTCGGCGGCAGCGCCGCCACCAGCTTCTCCAGCGCGGGATCGGCCGCGGCGGCGAGCGCACCACCGCCCCACGCCTTCAGCATCCGCAAGCCGGCCACCAGCGCCTCGACCTCGATACCGGAGAACATCAGTGGCGGCACGTCGAAGTCCGCCCGCAGCCGATAGCCGATCCCCGCCTCGCCCTCGACCGGCACGCCCGATATCGACAGCGCCTGGATGTCGCGATAGACGGTCCGCTCGGACACGCCGAGCCGCTGCGCCAGCAGCGCCGCCGTGGTCAGGCGGCGGCCGCGCAGGACCTGGACGATCTGGAACAGTCGGTCGGCGCGGCGGCTCATTGGCGTGGGAGAGTGAGTGAGGCAGGGAGTCAGTCAGGCGGGTCAGGCGAGTCAGGCCAGGGTCACGCGGTCAGCGGTTGGCTGGCACGGGCTCGTGCAGGCCGATCTTGTTGCCTTCGCTGTCGATGATATGGGCGATCCGGCCGATCTCGTCCGGCAGCTCCATCGGCCCGAACACCGTCTTGCCGCCGGCAGCGGCCACCCGGCCCAGCAGGTCATTGAGCGCGGGCGTATGCAGATAAGGCAGGCTGCCCTCGGTACTCGGCCGAAAACCCTCCCCGGCCACCAGCGCGCCACCCGAATGGGAATGCGGAAAGATTGCCATATCGATTTCGCTCATCGTTTCACGGCGCAGCTGCGTCTCGAATACCCGCTCGTAGAACTGCACGGCCCGGCCCATGTCGACGACGGGAATTTCCAGCCAGTTGATCAGAACGTTTTGCATGATGCCACCTCTGTGGTCGTTGAAGGAGACCGCAGTTTGCGAGGGGGCTGCTGACAGCGTGGTGTCAGGAGGGATGGTGGCGGCGGGCATCCGGCCGATACCCTGGAGGCGGCGCGGAGGCGGATTCGGGAGGCGGGAACATCGATCGCACTAAACTGGCGCGAGCGCGACGACATTCTGGTTTTCATCATGGCGCAGAACATCTACGACAACCCGGATTTCTTTCATGGCTACAGCCAGTTACCTCGCCAGGTGGATGGCCTTGACGGCGCTCCCGAGTGGCCGGCCATACGGGCGATGCTGCCCGATCTGACAGGCAAGCGTGTCGTCGACCTCGGCTGTGGTTTTGGCTGGGCGTCGAGATGGATGCACGGGCAAGGCGCCGCATCGGTTCTTGGACTGGATATTTCCGAGAACATGCTGGCGCGGGCAAAAGCGGACACCACCGATCCCAACATCGAATATCGGATCGCGGATATCGAGACCGTCGAATTGCCAGAGGCGGCTTTTGATTTCGCCTACAGCGCGCTGACGTTTCACTATGTCGAGGACTTCGAGCGGCTGGCCCGGATGATTTATCGCGCCCTCGCGCCAGGCGGAAGCATGGTGTTCACCATCGAACATCCGGTTTTCATGGCCGCCTCCAATCCACACTGGATCGTCGATGAGCAGGGTCGCAAGACGTGGCCGGTCAATCGTTATTCGGTCGAGGGCGAACGCCGGACCGACTGGTTCGCGAAGGCGTGTTGAAGTACCACAGGACGATCGGCACCACGCTCAATACGCTGATACGAGCAGGGTTCACGATCCGGGCCGTCGAGGAATTTGCACCGTCGGCCGAGCAAATCGAATCGAATCCCGGCCTGGAAGAAGAAATGGAACGGCCGATGATGCTTCTGGTCGCCGTAGCACGATAGACGATCGCGCGTCGGTGCAATCCAAATGCAGTGCAAGTGCATTGCGCCTCAAGGGCTGGACGGAGAAAAAGCGGAAAACCGTTGTGGGACTTGGCGCGCCCGGCTGGGATCGAACCAGCAACCCCTGCCTTCGGAGGGCAGTACTCTATCCATTGAGCTACGGGCGCACGAGATGCGGCGGGAGCCGCGCGGTCGACTGCGGCGAATGCCGCCGTCGGAAAGTCGCATAGGATACCGCGTTTGCCGTAGCGCGTCCATGCCGGTGCACGTTTTCCCCGCGCCTACGGGTTTCGTCCGAGGCGCTTTTCGCGCCATCGGGAGGGGCTTTACGGCTATAATCGCCCGTTATTTGCGCAAAAAGCGGGGCTGCGTCTCGTCCACACGGACGGCGCGCCAGGCGGCATGGGGTGTGGCTGTCAGGCTCGGCAGACTCGGATGCGCGGAGGGGGCGGCAGTCAGGCCCAAGACACGGACCAACGAAAGGCCGCCAAGCGGAGCGGTCACGGGTTTCCTGCAAAATCGAGAGTTCAGCATGAGCGACGTCCATAACGAACACGAGTCTCCCATCAAGACCCCGAAGCAGCTGATCGCTGTGGTGATTGCCGCCTTCGTGGTGCCGATCACCGTGATCATCCTGCTGGTCAGCTTCGTCGGCTACGGTGGCCCGGAAGGCGCCGGCTCCACCGATACGGCGGAAGCGGTGGTTGACCGCATCAAGCCGGTCGCCTCGCTCGAACTGCGCGATCCCAATGCGCCGCGCGTCTTCAAGACCGGCGAACAGGTCTATACCGCCGTCTGCGCGGCCTGCCACGCCACCGGCGCGGCGGGTGCGCCGAAGTTCGGCGCGGCCGGCGACTGGACTGCCCGCCTCGGCCAGGGCTACGACGGCCTGATGAAATCGGTGATCGCCGGCAAGGGTGCGATGCCGCCGCGTGCCGGCACCTCGCCGGACGACTTCGCCGACTACGAGCTGGCCCGCGCGATGGTGCATCTGGTCAACTCGGCCGGCGGCAAGCTGCAGGAGCCCGCCGCGCCGGCACCGGCCGCGGCGACCACCGCTGCCGCTTCGGAACCTGCCGCACCGGCGGCTGACGCTGCCGCGGCCGCTCCCGCTGCTGCGGCTCCTGCCGCCGCTGCCCCGGCGGCACCGGCCGCGCCGGCTCCGGCGGCCGCCGCACCGGCACAGACCACGGCTGCGGCCCCCGCCGCCGCTTCGGCCGAGGTCGGCAAGCGCGTCTACGATCAGGTCTGCGCAGCCTGCCACGCCGCCGGCGTCGCCGGTGCGCCGAAGGTCGGCGACAAGGCCGCCTGGGCCCCGCGCATCAAGGAAGGCATGGACGCGGTCCACAACTTCGCGCTGAAGGGCAAGGGCGTGATGCCGCCGAAGGGTGGCTACGCCGGCCCCGACGCCGACGTGATCGCCGCGGCCGACTACATGGTCAACGCGTCGAAATAAGACCGGGGCGCCGCGCGGCGCTCGCCTCGGCAGCAAAAAAAGCCAGCGGCATCCCGCTGGCTTTTTTACGTCCGGCGCTCCGGCGCGCTAGACCACGCGCGAGTACCGGGCAGTGGGTACCGCGCCGGGGCGGGATGTCGACGGCATCCGCTGCAGCGGGTGCGCCACCGCCTTTTCCGGATCGCGATCCGCAACGGGATCGGTATTGGAACCCGAAAGCGGACCGGACAAGCGATCCGAATCCGGCTGTGCGGTGGCCGCCCGATCGTCCCGCAGATAGCGATCGAACACCATGGCCACGCGCCGCACGAGCAGGCGGCCCAACGGCGTCACCTCGATCCGCGCATCGGATAGCCGTACCAGCCCCTGCGCGGCCAGCGACGCAAGTTCCGCCCGCTCGGCGGCGAACTCGGCGTCGAAGTCGATGCCGTGCCGCCGCGCGACCTCGGCCGTATCCAATTCGCCATGGCACATCAGCGCGCCGATGATGTCCTTGCGCAGCCGATCGTCGGCGTCACAGGCGTGGCCACGCAGCACGGGCAGCCTGCCGGCGTCGAGCGCGCCGTAGTACGCGTCCAGCGTGCGGGCGTTCTGCACGTAGCGGCCGGCCACCGCGCCGATCGCCGAGATGCCGAAGCCGAGCTGGTCGTGGCCGGCATGCGTGGCATAGCCCTGGAAATTGCGCTGCAGCCGTCCGTCGCGCTGGGCGCGGGCGAGCGCGTCGTCGGGCAGCGCGAAGTGATCCATGCCGATATAGACATAGCCGGCCGCGGTCAGCCGCTCGATGGCCGAGACCAGGATGTCCAGCTTTTCGCCGGCCGACGGCATCGCGGCCTCGTCGATCCGACGCTGCGGCTTGAAGACATGCGGCAGATGCGCGTAGCTGTACAGCGACAGGCGGTCGGGCCGCATCTCCAGCACGCGCTCGATGGTGGCGCCGAAGCGGGCCGCCGTCTGGTGCGGCAGGCCGTAGATCAGGTCCATGCTGATCGACAGGAAGCCGAGCCGCCGGGAAGCGGCGACCACCCTGCGCGTGTCCTGCACCGGCTGCACGCGATGGATTGCGGCCTGGACCTCGGGATCGAAGTCCTGCACGCCGAGGCTGACGCGGTTGAAGCCGAGTTCGGCCAGCAGCGCCATCCGTTCGTCGTCGACGCGGCGGGGATCGATCTCGATCGAGTGCTCGCCGTCCGGCCGCAGATCGAAGTGCCGATGCAGCGCGGCCATGACCTGCCGCATTTCGGCGGGATCGAGGAAGGTCGGCGTACCGCCGCCCCAGTGCGATTGCACGACGGGCCGGCGCTCGCCCAGGCGATTCGCCACCAGCGCCATCTCGCGCGCCAGGTAACGGACGTAGCGCGCGCTGCGGCCGTGGTCGCGCGTGATGATCTTGTTGCAGCCGCAGTAGTAGCAGATGTTCTCGCAGAAGGGGATATGCAGATAGAGCGACAGCGGCGCGTCGGCGCCCCCTGCCCGGCAGTCGTCCAGCGCGGACAGATACGCGTCGTCGCCGAACCCCGCATCGAAGCGGTCGGCGGTCGGGTACGAGGTGTAGCGCGGCCCGTTCACGTCGATGCGTTCCGCAAGCGCGCGGAAATCGGCGAGATCGCCGCGGCGGATGACGGCATGCCGAGCGGCTGGGGGAAGCGGTTTCGGCAGGGACTTCGGGAACGGCTTCGGAAGCGACTTCGGAAGCGAAATGGGGAGCGGTCGTTGCCATCGGCGGCCTTCTGAGGAATCCGCTTCGATGCTAGCCAAGCCAGCCTGCGCCGGACTTGATCGACATCAAGGGCCGGCGATTCGGCTGTTCTCTCGGCGCTTCGGCGCCACGCGCCTGCGCCCTCAAAGTACGATGGGCGATCCGCCACCGTAGCAGCCGGATGTTGCAGGCCCCTGGCTGCCTTGTATCGACGCCGATACGAAGGGACGGGCCTACCCGGCGCTGCGCCTCAGCCGCCTCAGGCCCCTCAGCCGCCCAAGCCGCTTCAGCCGGTGGCGGCCTTGGTGCCGAGCAGCGCCTTCAGCCCCGCCAGCCGGTCCTTCGGGCTCATCGCCGGCGTCTCGTCCTTCGGCGCCGGAGCCTCCTCGAGCTTCATCTCGCCGATGAAGCGCGACGGCTGGCACGAGTAGGTGTCGCGCGCGCGCTTGCGCTTCTTGCACCAGCTGATATGCAGGCTGCGCTGCGCGCGCGTGATGCCGACATACATCAGGCGGCGCTCCTCCTCGATCTTCTCGTCGCTCAGGTCCTCGTCCTCGCGGCAATGCGGCAGGATGCCCTCCTCCACGCCGACCAGGAACACATGCGGATATTCCAGGCCCTTGGACGCGTGCAGCGTCGACAGCCGCACCGCGTCGGGATCTTCCTCGCGGCCTTCGAGCATGCTCATCAGCGCGACGGTCTGCGTCAGCTCCAGCAGGTTCTTGCCCTCTTCGCCGAAACCGTCGGCGGTGTCGAAGCCCGTCGCCTCGCCATCGGGGGCCTCCGGCTTGGTGCCCTTGCGCTTGAGCCAGTCGAGGAACTCCAGCGTATTGGTCCATTTGGCCTGGGCCTGGCGCTCGTCGAAGGTGTCGTACAGATAGGCCTCGTAGTGGATGCCTTCCATCAGGTCGTCGAGCACCTCGGTGGCCGGATCGCGCGCGGCGCGGTCCGCCAGCCGCACCATCGCCTCGCAGAAGGTACGCAGCGGCTCGAGCTGGCGCGGCTGCAGCTTGCCTTCGATGCCACCCATCATCGCGGCCTCGAACAGCGAGACCTTGGCCTGGCCGGCGAAGGTGCCCAGCACCTCCAGCGTGGTATTCCCGACGCCGCGTCGCGGCGTGGTGACCGCGCGGATGAAGGCGGGATCGTCGTCGGGATTGGCGATCAGCCGCAGGTAGGCGCAGATGTCCTTGATCTCGGCCTTGTCGAAGAAGCTCTGCCCGCCCGACAGCACGTAAGGGATGCGCTCGCGGCGCAGGATCTGTTCGAACAGCCGCGCCTGGTGGTTGCCGCGATAAAGGATCGCGTAGTCGCGGAACTGCGCGCGCCGCTCGAACTTGTGCGCCGACAGCTTGAACACCACCGACTCGGCCTCGTGCTCCTCGTCGTTCATCTGCGTCACGGAGATGGGATCGCCCATGCCGTGCTCGCTCCACAGTGTCTTGTCGAACAGCTTGGGGTTGTTGGCGATCACCGCGTTGGCCGCCTGCAGGATGCGCACCGTGGAGCGGTAGTTCTGCTCCAGCTTGATGACCTTCAGGTTCGGAAAGTCGGTCTGCAGCAGGCGCAGGTTGTCCAGCGTGGCGCCGCGCCAGCCGTAGATCGCCTGGTCGTCGTCGCCGACCGCGGTGAAGGCCGGCGCGCGCAGATGCGAGCCGCCGGCCAGCAGCTTCAGCAGCTGGTACTGGCAGGCGTTGGTGTCCTGGTATTCGTCGACCAGGAAGTAGCGCAGCCGGTTCTGCCACTTGAGCCGCACGGTTTCGTCACGCGCGAACAGCTCGGCCGGCAGGCGGATCAGGTCGTCGAAGTCGACCGCCTGGTAGGCCGCCAGCGTGGCGACGTAGTTGCGGTAGATCAGCGCGGCCTGGTGCTGGTCGGCATCAAGGGCCTCGGCAATCGCGGTCTCCGGATCGACCATGCCGTTCTTCCACAGCGAGATCGTGCTCTGCACGCTGCGGATCAGCTTCTTGTCGGTGGTCGCCAGCTGTTCCTGGATCAGGCCGAAGCAGTCGTCGGCGTCCATGATCGAGAACTGGGGCTTCAGGCCCAGGTGCTCCGCCTCGGCGCGCAGGATCTGCACGCCGAGCGAATGGAAGGTACAGACGGTCAGCTGGCGCAGCGGGATGCGCTTGCCGTCGCGGGTCTTGCCCTCCATCAGCTTGGCGATCCGCTCCTGCATCTCCTTGGCGGCCTTGTTGGTGAAGGTCACCGCGGCGATATGGCGGGGCTCGAAGCCCTTGTCCTCGATCAGATGCGCGATCTTTTGCGTGATCACCCGGGTCTTGCCCGAGCCGGCGCCGGCGAGCACCAGGCAGGGGCCGTCCAGATAGCGGACGGCTTCGGATTGGGCGGCGTTCAGTCCGTGGGTCATCGGTCGGGGATCGGAGGTCGGGTACAGCGGGAGGTCGGACCGCATCGCAAAGGGCGCGGCCCGCGGGCGCGACGCGTTGGAGGACGGGTCGCGAGTGGGTCGCAAGTGGGTCGCGAACGGGTCGAAGCCGGCGATGTTAACACGGGGGCGGGGCCGGCCGAGACCCGGAAACCGACTCCTGCAACGCGCCGCTCTCGCGTTGACAGCCGCCAGGGCTGCGGTTAGAGTCGCGCCATCCGTCCGGGAGAGCGCGCGACTGTATCGTCATTCGCGCCGCCGAAGGGGAATCACCCGAAAACTCTCAGGCACCATGGACCGGGCGGATCGGCATGCAGTATGCACACGATGTATGCCGAACTCTGGAGAGCGACACCCGTCATTCATTAGCTGGATGATGAGCGTGTCCACCGAAGGGGCGCACGGCGAGGCCGGTCAGTCCGACGAGGACGGCAAGCCGGGCCGTAATCTCTCAGGTATCGAGGACAGAGGGGGTCATCCGTCGCGACGGTTCGCACCGAGCCGCGCGACGGATGACCCTTTTTGTTTGGCGCGCCGCGCGCGCCGGACCGAACGATGCCACGCTCCGAGGAATTCATGACGCTCCAGGCCACGCCCCTCAACGCCATCCACCGCGCCCTCGGCGCCCGCATGGTCGATTTCGGCGGATGGGACATGCCGGTCAACTACGGCTCGCAGATCGAGGAGCACCACGCGGTGCGCAGCGATGCGGGCATGTTCGACGTCTCGCACATGTGCGTCGTCGACCTCACCGGTCCCAATACCCGCGCCTTCCTGCGCGAACTGCTCGCCAACAACGTCGACAAGCTGCAAACCCCGGGCAAGGCGCTGTATTCCTGCATGCTCGACCCGAACGGCGGCGTGATCGACGACCTGATCGTCTACTTCTTCGCCGAGGACCGCTTCCGCCTGGTGGTCAACGCCAGCACCGCGACCGGCGATATCGACTGGATCCGCCAGCGCAATGCCGACACCGGCGCCGGCGTGACGATCACCCCGCGCCGTACCGATAACGCTCCCGATGGCGCGACCCCGCTGGCGATCGTCGCCGTGCAGGGCCCGAATGCGCGCGCCAAGGTCTGGAGCGCATTCCCGTCGACCCAGCCCAGCGAAGCGCTCAAGCCCTTCAACGCGATGGTGGTGCAGGACGCCGCCATCGGCGAAATCATGGTGGCCCGCACCGGCTACACCGGCGAGGACGGCTTCGAGCTGGTGGTGCCGGCCGACAACGTCGCCGCGGTCTGGGAAAAGCTGCATGCCGCCGGCGTGCGCCCGGCCGGCCTCGGCGCACGCGACACGCTGCGCCTGGAAGCCGGCATGAATCTGTACGGCCAGGACATGGACATCCACACCTCGCCGCTCGACGCGGGCCTGGCCTGGACGGTCGACCTGCAGAGCGAGCGCGATTTCGTCGGCAAGGCCGCGCTGGTGGCCAACGGCCAGCGCCAGCAGTTCGCCGGCCTGATCCTGCGGGACAAGGGCGGCGTGCTGCGCGCGCACCAGACCGTGCTGACCGCCGCCGGCGAGGGCGAGATCACCTCGGGCACCTTCAGCCCGACGCTGTCCCAATCGATCGCCTTCGCGCGCCTGCCCAAGGATGTGGCGCTCGGCAGCGAAGTCCAGGTGCTGATCCGCGACCGCAAACTGACTGCGACTGTGGTTAAACTGCCGTTTGTGCGCAATGGCAAGGCACTCGTGAGCTGACAGCTCGCATCGGACATCGTCCACCCGGTCACGCTGCGCCCCGCGGCCCCCTTCATCCCGATGGCACGCGGCGGCGCGACACAAGAATCTGAAATTGGAGAATCTCGATGAATTTCCCCGCTGACCTGAAGTACACCGAGTCGCACGAATGGGTGCGCGTCGAAACCGACGGCACGCTGACGATCGGCATCACCGATCACGCGCAGGATGCGCTCGGCGACATCGTCTTCCTGGAACTGCCCGAGGTCGGCAAGACGGTCGGCGCCGGCGACGCGCTGGCGGTGGTCGAATCGGTCAAGGCCGCGTCGGACATCTACGCGCCGGTGGCCGGCGAAGTGGTCGCCGTCAACGACGCCGTCAAGGACGCGCCCGAGAGCGTCAACGCCAACGCCTTCGATGCCTGGCTGTTCAAGATCAAGCCGGCCAACGGCGACGACGTCAACGGCCTGATGACGGCCGACGCCTACAAGGCCAGCGTCGGCGCCTGAGCCCGGCGCCCCGCCCGCGGCGCCGGGGACCATGGCTGACCACCATGTCCCGGCCCGCCTCTCCGAGTCACTTGCCATGAACGCTCCCCCTGCCCATGAACGCCGCTCAATCCGCTCGCCCTTCGCTGGCCGAACTCGAAGCTCGCGACGCCTTCTCCCACCGCCATATCGGGCCCGACGCCGCCGAACAGCAGCACATGCTGAAGGTGCTGGGCTACGACAGCCGCGCCGCGCTGATGGACGCCATCATCCCGGCCGCGATCCGCCGCCGCGACGGCATGCCGCTGGGCGAATTCACCGAGCCGCTGACCGAGGAAGCCGCGCTGGCCAAGCTGCGCGGCATCGCCCGCAAGAACAAGGTGTTCAAGAGCTTCATTGGCCAGGGCTACTACAACACGCTGACGCCGGGCGTGATCCTGCGCAATATCTTCGAGAACCCGGCCTGGTACACCGCCTACACGCCGTACCAGCCGGAGATCTCGCAGGGCCGCCTCGAAGCGATGCTGAACTTCCAGCAGATGGTCACCGACCTGACCGGCCTCGATATCGCCAACGCGTCGATGCTCGACGAAGGCACGGCCGCGGCCGAGGCGATGACGCTGCTGCAGCGCGTGAACAAGCACGCGTCGAATACCTTCTATGTGGCGGACGACGTGCTGCCGCAGACGATCGAAGTGGTGCGCACCCGTGCGCTGCCGCTCGGCATCGAGGTCAAGGTCGGTCCCGCCGCCGACGCGGCGCAGGCGCATGCCTTCGGCGTGCTGCTGCAATACCCGGGCGTCAACGGCGACGTGGCGGACTACCGCGCGATCGCCGATGCGGTGCACGCGGCCGGCGGCCTGGTGGTCGCGGCGGCGGACCTGCTGGCGCTGACACTGCTCACCGCGCCCGGCGAATGGGGCGCCGACGTGGCCGTCGGCAACTCGCAGCGCTTCGGCGTGCCGCTCGGCTTCGGCGGCCCGCACGCCGGCTATATGGCCGTGAAGGACGCCTACAAGCGCTCGATGCCGGGCCGCCTGGTCGGCGTCACCGTCGACGCGCAGGGCAACCCGGCCTACCGGCTCGCGCTGCAGACGCGCGAGCAGCATATCCGCCGCGAGAAGGCGACCTCGAACATCTGTACCGCGCAGGTGCTGCTGGCGGTCATGGCGTCGATGTACGCCGTCTACCACGGTCCGCAGGGCCTGAAGCGCATCGCGCAACGCGTGCATCGCCTGACCGCGACGCTGGCCGGCGGCCTGCAGGCTCTGGGCTACGCGCGCAGCAATGCGACCTTCTTCGACACGCTGACGATCGAGACCGGCGCCGCCACCGAGGCGATCCACGCCGCGGCCGCCGCGCGCGGCATCAATCTGCGCCGCGCCGGTGCCGCGCATGTCGGCATCTCGCTGGACGAGACCACCACCCGCGACGATGTGGTCGCACTGTGGGAGATCTTCGCGCAGGGCAAGCCGGTGCCGGCCTTCGACGCCCTGGAAGCCGCGGCCGATGACGGCTATCCGGCCGCGCTGTCGCGCCAGAGCGCCTACCTGACGCATCCGGTCTTCAACACGCATCACGCCGAACACGAGATGCTGCGCTATCTGCGCATGCTGGCCGACAAGGACCTGGCGCTCGACCGCACGATGATCCCGCTGGGCTCCTGCACGATGAAGCTCAACGCGACCAGCGAGATGATTCCGGTCACCTGGCCCGAGTTCTCCAGCATCCATCCGTTCGCGCCGGACGACCAGACCGTCGGCTACCGCGAGATGATCGCGCAGCTCGAGGCGATGCTGTGCGCCGCCACCGGCTACGCCGCCGTCAGCCTGCAGCCGAATGCCGGCTCGCAGGGCGAATACGCGGGCCTGCAGATCATCCACGCCTACCACGCGAGCCGCGGCGAAAGCCATCGCAATATCTGCCTGATCCCGTCGTCGGCGCACGGCACCAATCCGGCGTCCGCGCAGATGGCCGGCATGCAGGTGGTCGTGGTGGCCTGCGACGAGGATGGCAACGTCGATCTTGCCGATCTGGAGAAGAAGGCCGCGCAGCACAGCAAGAACCTCGCCGCGATCATGATCACCTACCCGTCCACGCACGGCGTGTTCGAGGAAGGCGTGCAGCGCATCTGCGAGATCGTCCACAGCCACGGCGGCCAGGTCTATGTCGACGGCGCCAACATGAACGCGATGGTGGGCACCGCGGCGCCGGGGCAGTTCGGCGGCGACGTGTCGCACCTGAACCTGCACAAGACCTTCTGCATTCCGCACGGCGGCGGCGGCCCGGGCGTCGGTCCGGTCGCGGTGGGCGCGCATCTGGCGCCGTTCCTGCCGAACCACACCAGCAGCGGCTATCGCCGCGCGGACGACGGCATCGGCGCGATCTCGGCCGCGCCCTACGGCTCGGCCAGCATCCTGCCGATCTCGTGGATGTATATCGCGATGATGGGCGCGCGCGGCCTGACCGCTGCCACCGAGAACGCGATCCTGGCGGCCAACTACGTCGCCAAGCGGCTGTCGGACTACTACCCGGTGCTGTACACCGGCGGCAACGGCCATATCGCGCACGAGTGCATTCTCGATCTGCGTCCGATCCAGAAAGCGACCGGCATCAGCAACGAGGATGTCGCCAAGCGGCTGATGGACTATGGCTTCCATGCGCCGACCATGAGCTTCCCGGTGCCGGGCACGCTGATGATCGAGCCGACCGAGAGCGAGGCGCTGCACGAGCTGGACCGCTTCATCGACGCGATGATCGCCATTCGCAAGGAGATCGCCCGTGTCGAGGACGGCAGCTTCGACCGCGAGGACAACCCGCTGAAGAACGCGCCGCACACCGCCGCCGTCATCACTGCCAACGAGTGGAACCACAAGTACACTCGTGAGGAAGCCGCCTATCCGGTCGCCTCGCTGCGGACGCAGAAGTACTGGCCGCCGGTCGGCCGTGCCGACAACGTCTACGGCGATCGCAACCTGTTCTGCTCGTGCATGCCGATGAGCGCGTACGAGGAGTAAGCAGGCAGTCAGCTCGCAGTCGGCGGGCGCTGCGGGCGATTCCGGCAGGGCGGCACCATCGCCGCCCGGACGCGGTCCTGCGTTCGGGCCTGAGGCTCTGGCGTTCGCGCCGGGGCTGCCATCGGTAAGGAGACTGTCGATGTGGGAGATGAACGCACCGTGGTGGGAATTTATCGTCCGTGGACTGATCGTCTACTTCGCCCTGCTGCTGATGATGCGGCTGGGCGGCAAACGACAGATCGGACAGATGACCCCATTCGATCTGATCCTGCTGCTGATCCTGTCCGAAGGCGTGCAGAACGCGATGGTCGGCGATGACAAGTCGGTGTCGGCCGGCCTGATCCTCGCCGCCACGCTGATCGGCGCCAACGTTCTCGTCAGCTGGCTCAGCTGGCGCAGCCGGCCCATCGAATACGCGGTCGAAGGCAAACCGCAGCTGCTGATTCGCGACGGCAAGGTCTTCGAAGACGTCATGCACGGCGCCCGGATCACGAGCGACGATCTGATGAAGGTACTGCGACGCGAGAACTGCACCAGCCTCGACGACGTGCATATCGCCATTCTCGAGAACGACGGCGCGATCAGCGTACTGAAACACAAGGACCTGCCGGAAGAACCTCCGGGGCCGGGCGTGTCGCTGTGGCACCGGCCGGAGGACGACAAGCCGGTCTAGCAACGCCGGCGACGCGGCCGATCCGCTTGCGGGTCCGGTGCGCGAAAGGAGATCCAATTGGCTGTCAGCGTATTCGACCTGTTCAAGGTCGGCATCGGGCCGTCCAGCTCGCATACGGTGGGACCGATGCGTGCGGCCGGCATGTTCGCACACGGACTGGAGCGCGACGGCGTGCTGCCGCAGGTCGCCAGCGTGCGGGTCGAGCTGTACGGCTCGCTCGGCGCGACCGGCAAGGGGCACGGCACCGACAAGGGCGTGATTCTCGGGCTGCTCGGCGAGGCGCCCGATACCATCGATCCTGACACCATCGACGCCAGGCTGGCCGAGCTGCGCGCCTCGCGCACGCTATCCCTGCTCGGCAAGCATCCGATTCCCTTCGTCGAAAAGGAACATATCGCGTTCTACCGGCGCGAAGCGCTGGCCGAGCATCCGAACGGCATGAAGTTCCATGCCTTCGATGCCGCGGGCGCGACGCTGCGCGAGGGCCGCTATCTGTCGGTCGGCGGCGGCTTCGTCGTCAGCGCGGGCGCGGCCAACACGCAGGTGCTCGAGGCCGACCGGCAACTGCCACATCCCTTCCGCAGCGGCCGCGCGATGCTCGACATGGCCAGCAGCAGTGGCAAGTCGATCGCACAGCTGATGCTCGAAAACGAATGCATCTGGCGCAGCGAAGCCGATGTGCGCGCCGGCCTGCTGCATATCTGGCAGGTGATGCAGGCCTGCGTCGCGCGCGGCTGCCGCACCGATGGCGAGCTGCCGGGCCCGTTCAAGGTCAAACGGCGCGCGCCGGAGCTGTACCGCAATCTGACCGAGCGCGCCGAACGCACGCTGTCCGACCCGCTGTCGGTGATGGATTGGGTCAACCTCTATGCGATGGCCGTCAACGAGGAGAACGCGGCCGGCGGCCGCGTGGTGACGGCGCCGACCAATGGCGCGGCGGGCATCATTCCGGCCGTGCTGCATTACTACGATCGCTTCGTGCCCGGTGCGAACGAGCGTGGCGTGATCGACTTCCTGCTGACGGCCGGCGCGATCGGTCTGCTGTACAAGCTGAACGCGTCGATCTCCGGGGCCGAAGTCGGCTGCCAGGGCGAGGTTGGCGTGGCGTGTTCGATGGCCGCCGGCGCGCTGGCGGCGGTGCTCGGCGGCACGCCGGAGCAGGTCGAGAATGCCGCGGAGATCGGCATGGAGCACAACCTGGGGCTGACCTGCGATCCCGTCGGCGGGCTGGTGCAGATTCCCTGCATCGAGCGCAATGCGATGGCTTCGGTCAAGGCCGTCAACGCCGCGCGCATGGCCTTGCGCGGCGACGGCAATCACTATGTCTCGCTCGATTCGGTGATCAAGACCATGCGCGAGACCGGCGCCGACATGAAGACCAAATACAAGGAAACGGCGCGCGGCGGACTCGCCGTCAATATCGTCGAGTGCTGAAGCTCGAACACTAAAGTAGCACGCACTTTTGTGGAATCTCGCAGCCCATCGGCGCGGCATTCTCCCGGCACTGCAACTGCGATGCGCGAGCCATGCCGAGCCACGATGCCTGCTACAAGCTGTTGTTCTCCACACCCGATCTCGTGCGCGACCTGCTGCGGGATTTCGTGCCCAGCGCGTGGGTCCGCGCGCTCGACTTCGACACCCTCGAACGGATCTCGGGCAACTACGTCACGGACCGCTTCCGGCAGCGCGCCAGCGACATGGTCTGGCGCATCAAGGCCGGCGGCGAGTGGGTCTACCTCTATCTGCTGATCGAATTCCAGAGCACCATCGATCGCCATATGGCGATTCGCATGACGAATTACGTCACGTCGCTCGGTCTGGAGCTGATCCGTGGACGGAATATGCTGCACGACGGCCAGTTGCCGCCGGTGCTGCCCATCGTGGTCTACAACGGTGAAGGCAGTTGGACGGCAAAGACCGATATCGCGGATCTCTCGCCCAGGCTGCCGGATGACTTGTGCCGCTGCCAGCCGCGCTGCGAATATCTTCTGGTGGAAGCGCGGCGATACTCCGACGAGGAACTGGCCAAGCTGGACAATCTCGTCGCCGCGGTGTTCCGCTTCGAGAACGCGGTGACGGAGACGGCGATGCTCGAAGCGGTTCGCTGGATCAGGCTGCGCGTGGCCGACGACCCGGTCCTGGAGGACACTTTCGTACGTTGGCTGAAGGATGTAGGCTCACGGCATCGCCGGGCCGGTTTGGATTTAACGGACATACACAACCTGATGGAGGCTGAAATGTCGCTGTCGACGAATATTGCACAGTGGAAGGCCAACTACAAACGGGAAGGCCTGCAAGAAGGTTGGCAGGTAGGACTGCAGGAAGGCCGGCGAGAAGGCCGGCAGGAGGGCAGGCAGGTCGGTCTGCAGGAGGGCCTGCAACAGGGTCAGGCCATGCTCCTGCGAAATCTGCTTACCAAGCGCTTCGGCCCTCTGCCAGCCGAGCTCGAATCCCGGCTGAACAGCGCCCGGCTTGAACAATTGGAAGCCTGGGGAGAAAGACTGCTGAGCGCCCAGCACCTCGCCGACGTATTCGAAGACTAGCGCCAGGCGGCGCTTCGTTAGTATTCCCGCAGATGCAAACCTTCCATCAACTCTTCGACCCCGAGTCCAGTACCTACACCTACCTGCTGATCGATGCGGCGACGCGTGATGCCGTGCTGATCGATCCGGTCGACCGTCAGCTAGAACGCGATCTGGCGCTGGTGCAGCAGACCGGGGTACGCCTCGCCTGGGTCATCGAGACGCATGCGCACGCCGACCACATCACCTCGGCCGGCCATCTCGCGCAACGCACTGGTGCGCATACCGCCGCGCCGTCGGGCTGCGATATCCGGCCGGCGCTGAAGCAGCTGATCGACGGCGATACCATCGCGTTCGGCACGCAGACCCTGCGCGCGATCCATACGCCGGGACATACCGCCGGCAGCATGAGCTATCTGTGGGAAGAGCCGCAGCCGGACGGCGGCGTGGTGCGCCGGGTCTTTACCGGTGATGCGCTGCTGATCGATGGGTGCGGACGCACCGACTTCCAGTCCGGCGACGCCGGCACGCTATACGACAGCCTGACGCGCAAGCTGTTCGCGCTGCCCGACGACACGCTGGTGTATCCGGCCCATGACTACAAGGGCCGCACCCATTCGACCATCGGTAAGGAACGGGCCACCAACAGCCGGCTGTGCGGCCGCACGCGCGAAGAATTCATCGAGATGATGAAGGCGCTGAACCTGCCACCGCCGAAGCTGCTGGCGGTCGCGGTGCCGGCCAATCAGCGGCTCGGCCTCGGCGACGGCGACAGCATCCCGCACGGGGTCTGACCGCCGCGCCCCGCGATCGCAGCGATGGCTGTGATCGCAGGGAAGGCAAGGATGGCAGCGGTGCGGCCCGGCACAAGGACTCTCTTACCCTGCCCAGCGATCGCAACTCTGCCGCACCGCCTCGCGCAGACTGCGCGTATCGGCATCGACCTGGCGCGCCCATTCGGCGTCGCCGCTGCGGCTGGCGGCCAGCATGCGGATATTGGCCAGCGCCTCGAGCGAACCGAGCGCCTCGGCATGCGGCACGAGCACGTCGCAGATCGACAGGATATGGTCGGCGATCGGCATCCGCGTCAGTTCGTTCGGATGCACGTACTCGCCGTCCAGTCCGAAGCGGCAGGCCTGGAAGCGGTTGAACGTGTAGACCAGGTAGTCGTCTTCTTCCGGCATGAAGGGGCGCGACAGCAGCAGATAGCGCGCCAGCGCCTGGATATAGGCGGCGATGTCGCAGGCGCGAGCGACCGTCAGCGGCGTGTCCATGACGCGGACTTCGATGGTGCCGAATTCCGGCTTGGGGCGAATATCCCAGTAGAAGTCCTTCATGCTCTCGATCACGCCCGTCTTGCGCATCTTCTCGAAGTACGCGGTGAAGGCATCCCAGGTCAGCATGAAGGGCGCGCGGCCACTCATCGGGAAGGCCGCGACCGAATTCAGTCGTGCGGAAGCGAAGCCGGTGTCGACGCCCTGCACATACGGCGACGATGCCGCCAGCGCGATGAAGTGCGGCACATAGCGGCCGATCGCATGCAGCAGGAACAGCGAATCGTCGGCGGTCGGGCAGCCGATATGCACGTGCTGCCCGAACACCGTGAACTGCTTGGCCAGGTAGCCGTACAGCTCGGAGATGTACTGGTAGCGCGGCGAATCCGAGATGGTGCGATCGGCCCACTGCTGGAACGGATGCGTGCCGCCGCCGCAGATGCCCAGGTTCAGCGAGTGCGAGGCCTCGACCATCAGGTCGCGCATCGTCGTCAGCTCGGACAGCGCCTGCGCGTAATCGTGGCAGATGCCGGTGCTGATCTCGATCATCGACGGACTGATCTCCGGCTTGATATCGCCGGCATGCTGGGCGCCCTTCAGCAGCCGCAGCAGGTCGGGCGCAAACGGGGCCAGATCGTAGTCATGGCGATTGACCAGCTGCATTTCCAGCTCGACGCCGAAGGTCAGCGCCTCGGATTGCTTGAACGGTTCGAGTGACATCAGCGCCCTCCTCCATTGCCTCTGACCTCGCCGGCATAGCGAAGTGCCCATGCGGCCAATACCGGCGCCGCGATCTGCTCGATCGCCAGCGCGCACAGCACGATCGCGTTGAGCATTTCCCCGGTTTCAGGATAGAGCCGCGCCACATCGCTCATCAGCAGGTACGCCAGACCCGACATCGGCCCCAGCGCCACGCCAAGCGCCACGCACTGCCGGATGCTCAGGCCCGAGAACGAACCCAGCGACACCACGCCGCCGAGCTTGGCCAGATGCCGCAGCAGCACCAGCACGATCGCGGCGACGCCGGCGATGGACCAGTCGCGCACGGTCACCGGCAACCCCAGCGACACCACCATCACGATGATCAGCAGCGTACCGGCGCTGCCGAAGTGCGCGGGCCACACGCGCGGCTGATTGTCCTGATGCTTGAAGACGACGCCGGCCAGCAGCAGCGTCAGCGGCATCGACAGCTTCAGCAGCCGCGTCAGCGCCAGCGTGAACAGCACGATGCCGACCAGCACCAGAAAGCTGTATTGATCGTCGGCCGGCATCCGCGCATAGACGGCCTGGCTCAATTTGCCGACCAGCCACGCCAGCAGGCACGAGCCGACCAGCAGATACAGCGGATGCAGCAGCGCCGCGCCCAGATTGCCGTATTCCGAATGCAGCCAGCCCGTCGCCAGCTGCACGATCACCGCGGCATACATGCTGTTGAGCGCGGTCATCGCCATCAGCCGTTCGGTGACCTGGCCCTCCGCGCGCAATTCGTTCTTCAGCTGCAGCACGATCGACGGCGACGTGCTGACCGCGATGCCGCCGGCCAGGATGGCGACGGTCGGGCTCACGCCGATCCATTGCAGCACCGCGGTGACGAGACCCCAGGTCAGCAGGCTCTCCGAGGCACTGGTAAACAACAGCCACCGATTGGCCCGCAGCCAGACCAGCGACAGGCGATGGCCGAGTTCGAACAGGGCCAGCGCCAGCGCCATGTCGATCAGGATGCGGGTCTGCGCGATCATCGTCTGGTCGACGATGGGGCGGCCCAGCGTGCCGGCCAGCAGGCCGGTGGCGGCATAACCGACGATACGCGGCAATCTCAGATACATCCGGCAAATTTCGCCGGCAAGGCCCGCGCCTACCAGCGCGAGGCCGACCCAGAACAGCCCGCTGGGTGCGAGCGGCCAGGTCGGAAATAGTTGGCTCAATCCATTCATAGGGTGACATCCTAACGGAAGGGCCTTTGAACCCGTGTCCGGGTTTGTCCGACAAGGCACGAGTTTTGCTGAGGTTTCTAGCGACGCGCTATCGGATCCGCTATCGGATCGCATCTTCGTCGCGTCCCGGTCGCGTCTCCACTTACGCGCGCGGCCTGCACCTCAGGCTTAGACGCCCCCACAGTTTCCACGCCGGCCGCGTCGCCTTCAGTGCGTTTTCGACCTTCGTGTACAACGCGCGCGTGCGCCCTTGCGCGGCCCCGCGCGCGCGGGCCTGCAGGAACAGATCGCGCGCCTCCTCGCGCCGGGCCAGACCCAGCGCGGCCTGCGCCGCATGCAGATGCACGTCGGCCTCCCAGTCGTCGCGCACCGCAAAGGCGGCATGGAAGTCGGTCAGCGCCTCCGCGTACTGCTTTGCATCGAGCCGGATCAGCCCGCGCTGCAGCCGCGCCGCGGCCTGGTCCTCGGCATCGCCCTCGGTCAGCGCGATGGCGCGCTCGAACAGCGGCAAGGCGCGCTCGTTGTCGGCCAGGCCGCGCCAGATGCGGCCAAAGGCGTCGTAGACCCAGGCGTCCTCGACCACCACCGCGCGCGCCTGCAGGGCCTCGATCTCGTCGAGCGCCAGCGCGCGTTCGCGCGCTTCCATCGATCCGGCCGAATTCCCCAGCAGCGTGGCGAAATGCGTGCGCGCATGGGCCATCGACAGCGCCGCCTCGCTGCGCTCCTCGACCGGCAGCGCGTCGAGCCGCGCCTCCATATGGGCGATCGCGGCCCGCGCCGCGCCGATCGCCTCGCTGCCTCCGATCGCCTTCCAGGCGTGGATCAGCCGGCTGAACACCCAGGTCACGTGGCCCGCATGGCGGTCCAGCGGATAGCGGTTCAACACCTCGCCGGCGATCTCGACCACGCGCTGATGGCGTCCGGCGGCGTCGTGGCAGGCCAGCAGATCAAGCCAGTGCTCGATGAAATCGCTGACGGCGATGCCCTTCTCATGCAGCGCGATGCGTTCGTCGCGCTGCGCGGCATCGTCGAGATCGAGCCGGCGCGCCAGCCGGTCGCACAGCAGCGAATAGATATGCGGGTCGGCGTCATCGTAGCCGCCTTCCCCGGTGGCGAAATACTGCTCGAAGCGGGCCAGGCCCGTTTGCCAGGCGCGCAGCAGTTGCGGCCGCAGCGCGTCTGCCGAGGCCGGCACGCGCTCGATGAAGTCCGCCAGCGCCAATCCGGCGAGGTAGTAGCCATGGGCGTCGGTGGCCGCGTCGGTCAGCACGAAATCGCGCCAGGGCTCGGCCTCGCCGCCCTGATGGCGCCATTCGAGCTCGCGTACCTGAGCCTTCGGGTCCGGCACCTGGCGCTGGTAGACCGCCAGGTCGTCGCGCGCCCCGGCGAGATCCCCGGCACGTAGCCGCAGCGGTGCGAGGATGCGCCGCGCGTGCGGATGGTCCGGGTTCTCGGCCAGCACCATCTGCGCCTGCTGCGCGGCCAGCGCATCGCCCTGCTCCTCGCTCATCTCCAGCAGATCGGCATTGTCCAGGCCGATGCGGGCCAGGCACAGCCGCAGCATCGGTTCGGCGCGCTGGCCCTCGGACTCGGCGCCCTGCACGTGCGCGGCGGCCAGGCTCAGGATGTCGTGCGCGCCCAGGTCCGGCGCGCGATACAGCAGGTCGTACCAATAGCGGCCAGCCTCGGCGAACTGGCCGAGCCGGTAATGCGCCAGCCCCGCATGCAGCTGCGCGCTCCATTCGCCGGTGGCCAGCCCGTTGCGCCGCGCCGCCTCCTCCAGCCACGGCAGCGCCTCGGCGAAACGCTGCTGGTTCATCAGCAGCATGCCGTAGCGATGCGCCAGCACGCCGCGCGAGGCCCAGCGGTGCGCGGGATGCAGCGGCAGCTCGGGCAGGCGGGCCAGCGCCGCGTCGAGGGCGGCGAGCGCCTGCTCGGGCTCGCCCTTGTCGAACAGCAGCCGGGCGCGCAGCGCCTCGTAATCGACGACCTCGGGCCGCTGGCGCGCCAACGCGTCGATCACCGCCAGCGCTTCGTCGTAGCGCTCCTGCGTGGCAAGCTCGATGGCGTGGTCGTAGCTGACTGGCTGCGCGGACACGGGTACTCCTTCAGGGTGATGGGCAAAGAGAGACAACTGGGATAGCGAGGAAACGGCAAGACCGCGATTATGCGCCACGCGCGAGGCAAGGCCGGGGAAGCGGGTCGAGCCGGCCGGATGCCGCCGCCCTGGTGGTCAAGCCGGCGGCCAGCGCCGCGGCCAATGCGGTGGTGATGCGGTGGTGATGCGGCGGCCAAAGAAAACGCCACCCCGAGGGGTGGCGTTCCGGACCGCAGGCCAACTGTGGAACTGTGGAATTCCGGGACAGTGGACCCAATGTCGACCCGCTGTGGAAAACCGGGCTTACTTGCCGCCCAGCGTTTCCAGCACGGTCCACTTGCCGCCCACGACCTTGTAGACGGTGATGCCGCCATCCTTCAGGTCGCCGCGTGCGTCGTAGGCCAGCGTCTTGGTGGTGACGCCCGGCATGTTGGTCGCCGCCAGCACCGGCAGATAGCGCGCCGGATCGGCCGAGCCGGCCTTGACCATCGCCGTCATCAGCGCGGTGGCGCCGTCGTAGGCATACGGCGAGTAGGTCTGGACCTTGCTCTTGAAGCGCTTCTCGTAGTCCTGCGCATACTTGGCGCCGCCCGGCATCTGCTCCAGCGGCAGGCCGGCCAGCGACACCACCGTGCCTTCGGCTGCCGGACCGGCCAGCTTCAGGAAGTTGTCGGTCTTGGACATCTCGCCCGACACCAGCGGCGACTTCAGGCCGAGTTCCTTGATCTGCTTGGCCATCGGCGCGGATTGCGTCTCGGCGCCGCCGAAGAAGATGATGTCCGGGTTGCTGCGCTTGATGTTGGTCAGCACGGCCTTGAAGTCCACCGCCTTGTCGTTGGTGAACTCGCGGCGCACGATCTTGCCGCCGGCTGCCTTGGCGGCCTTCTCGAACTCGTCGGCCAGGCCCTGGCCGTAGGCGGTACGGTCATCGACGATGGCGATGTTCTTCGCGCCGAGCTTCTTGACCACGTAGTTGCCGAGCACCGAACCCTGCTGGGTGTCGGAGGTCATCATGCGGAAGGTCGTCTTGAAGCCCTGGCGGGTGTACTCGGGCGCGGTCGCCATCGCGATCTGCGCGATGCCGGCGCGGTTGTAGACCATCGAGGCCGGGATGCTGGTGCCCGAGTTGAAATGGCCGAGCATGCCCTGGATGCCGTTGTCGACCAGCTTCTGCGCCACCACCGAGCCGGTCTTCGGATCGGCCTGGTCGTCCTCGGACAGCAGCACGAACTTGACTTCCTTGCCGCCGATCTTGGGCTTGGTGGCGTTCATCTGCTCGATCGCCAGCACCACGCCGTTCTGCATGTCCTTGCCGTACTGCGCCTGGCCGCCCGTCATCGGCGCGGCAAAGCCGAGCTTGATCTCCTGCGCCTGCGCGAACGCGGCGGACGCCGCGGTCAGGCCGGCGATCGTCAGTGCGACGGTCAGCGCCGTCTTGTGGAAGGTCGTGTTCATCCGTTCTCCTTGGGTAGCCTGTAGGCCGGTTCACTGCACTCTTGGAAGCGTTCGGCCCGCCCCTGCGGACCGCGCTTTCTCGGTGGCGCAGCGAGGGCGGGATCGCCGCCGCACCTGCGCCTGTCTGGCGCCCAACCCGGACGTCGGACCGATACGTCCAACCGGCTCAGGCGCGCAATCGTTGCGGTCAATCGCTGCGGTCAGTCCTTGCGGTCAGCCGATCGTCATCAGGCTCGCGTTGCCGCCGGCCGCCGCGGTATTGACCGACAGCGAGCGCTCCATCAGCAGACGCTCCAGCGCGATGCCGGTGTCGCCGTGGCCCAGCCCCTGCACGCCGACGATCGGACCGGGCCGCTGCGCGACCTGTTCGCACACGGCGCGCAGCTGGTCCGAATCGCCGTGGTGCAGCACCGCATCGAAGGCGACGTCGGCCGCGCTCCAGTCGGCAACCAGGCGGACGCGCGATTGTACTGCCTTCGGCAGCCGCGCATACAGCGTCCGCGCGGGCTCGGCGTCCGGGCACAACGCGCCGGCTCCGACCGCCAGCACCGCCGCCAGCTGCGTGGCCAGGTCGGCTTCGTTGGGCGCCAGGCACAGCACGGTGTCGCGCGGCAGCAGCGTGT
This sequence comes from Cupriavidus sp. H18C1, assembly GCF_049311595.1. Taxonomy (NCBI): domain Bacteria; kingdom Pseudomonadati; phylum Pseudomonadota; class Betaproteobacteria; order Burkholderiales; family Burkholderiaceae; genus Cupriavidus; species Cupriavidus sp. H18C1. Next base: position 2,092,835 of record NZ_CP186008.1, on the reverse strand, counting down.
AGGTATTGCGCTCGCCGGTCGGGCCCGGCAGCGTCACCGTCATGCCCGAGGTCGAGGCCGCGGCAAAGCGCTCGCACTGTTCCACCAGCGCCGGCGCCGGGGCCGTGGCCGATGCCGCCCACTGGCGGTAGGCATCGAAGGCGGCCTGGGCCTCGGGGCGCAGGGCCGCACGCGGCTCCGCGGCCGGCGCGTCGGCCGCCGCGGCCGCACGGGCCACGGCGACGAACGCGTCCTGCGGGCAGGTCGACAGCAGGCGGTGCAGATAGAGCGGACCGCCGGCCTTCGGACCGGTGCCCGACAGGCCCTCGCCGCCGAACGGCTGCACGCCGACCACCGCGCCGACGATATTGCGGTTGACGTAGAGATTGCCGACATGGGCGCGCGACACGATATGCTCGATCGTTTCGTCGATGCGGGTGTGCACGCCCATGGTCAGGCCGTAGCCGGTGGCATTGATCTGGTCGAGCAACGCATCCAGGCGCGAACGCTGGTAGCGCACCACGTGCAGCACCGGGCCGAACACCTCGCGCTGCAGCTCGCCGATATGGTTCAGTTCGATCAGCGTCGGCGGCACGAAGGTGCCATGGCGGCACGCGGCCGACAGCGCGGCGTTGGCATCGGCCTGATGCACGCGGCGGCCCTTGGCGCGCATCGCCTCGATATGCTTGACGATGCCGGCGCGCGCCTCCTCGTCGATCACCGGGCCGATATCGGTCGACAGGCGGTCCGGGTTGGCCATGGTCAGCTCGGCCATCGCGCCCTTGAGCATCTCCAGCACGCGGTCGGCCACATCCTCCTGCAGGCACAGCACGCGCAGCGCGGAGCAGCGCTGGCCGGCCGAATCGAACGCCGAGCTCACGACGTCGGCGACCACCTGCTCGGCCAGCGCCGACGAATCGACGATCATCGCGTTCTGGCCGCCGGTCTCGGCGATCAGCGGCACCGGGCGGCCGGCGGCATCGAGGCGGCCGGCCAGATTGCGCTGCAGCAGGCGGGCGACCTCGGTCGAGCCGGTGAACATCACGCCCTTGACGCGCGCATCGCCGACCAGCGCCGCGCCGACGGTCTCGCCGCGCCCCGGCAGCAGCTGCACCGCGCCGGCCGGCACGCCGGCCTCGCGCAACAGGCGCACCGCCTGCGCCGCGATCAGCGGGGTCTGCTCGGCGGGCTTGGCCAGCACCGTGTTGCCGGCGGCCAGCGCGGCGGCGACCTGGCCGGTGAAGATGGCCAGCGGGAAGTTCCACGGGCTGATGCAGACCACCGGACCCAGCGGACGATGCGAGTCGTTGGAGAAGTGCTCGCGCACCTGCACCGCGTAGTAGCGCAGGAAGTCGACCGCCTCGCGCACCTCGGCGATCGCGTTCGAGAACGTCTTGCCGGCCTCGCGCATGATCACGCCCATCAGCCCCTGCATCTGCGCTTCCATCAGGTCGGCGGCGCGCTCCAGCGCGGCGGCGCGGACCTCGGGCGGCGTCGCCTGCCAGATCGGCGCGGCATTGACCGCGGCCTGCAGCGCGGCCTCGACATCGGCGGCGCTGGCCTCGGTGACCTGGCCGACCACATCGCGATGGTCGGCGGGATTGAGCACCGGCGCGGTTTCGCCGCCGCCAACAGGGTCGACCCCCAGCATCGGCTCGGCGCTCAGGCGCTCGGTCGCGCCGTGCAGCAGCGCCGACGACAGCGAGGCAAGGCGATGCTCGTTCGACAGATCGAGCCCCGCCGAATTGGCGCGCGCCTTGCCGTACAGGCCGCGCGGCATCGGAATGCGCGGATGCGGCAGGCCCAGCGTGCCCTCTTCCTTGTGCATCCGTTCGACCTGCGCGACCGGGTCGGCGACCAGTTCGTCCAGCGAGATGGTGTCGTCGGCGATGCGGTTGACGAACGAGGTGTTGGCGCCGTTCTCCAGCAGACGCCGCACCAGGTAGGCCAGCAGCGTCTCGTGCGTGCCGACCGGTGCGTAGATGCGGCACGGCCGGTTCAGCTTGCCCTCGGCCACCGGGCCGACCACCTGGTCGTACAGCGGCTCGCCCATGCCGTGCAGGCACTGGAACTCGTACTGGCCGGGGTAGTAGCTATGGCCGGCGATCTGGTAGATCGCGGCCAGCGTGTGCGCGTTATGGGTGGCGAACTGCGGATAGATCGCGTCCGGCACCGACAGCAGCTTGCGCGCGCAGGCCAGGTACGACACATCGGTGTAGACCTTGCGCGTGTAGACCGGGTAACCCTCCAGGCCGTCGACCTGGGCGCGCTTGATCTCGCTGTCCCAGTAGGCGCCCTTGACCAGGCGGATCATCAGGCGATGGCGGCTGCGGCGCGCCAGGTCGATCAGGTAGTCGATCACGAAAGGGCAGCGCTTCTGGTAGCCCTGCACGACGAAGCCGATGCCGTTCCAGCCGGCCAGCTCGGGCTCGAAGCAGAGCCGCTCCAGCAGGTCCAGCGAGATCTCCAGCCGGTCGGCCTCCTCGGCGTCGATGTTGATGCCGATGTCGTACTGGCGGGCCAGCAGCGTCAGCGACTTCAGGCGCCCGTACAGCTCGCCGAGCACGCGCTCGTGCTGGGCGCGGCTGTAGCGCGGATGCAGCGCCGACAGCTTGATCGAGATGCCCGGGCCCTCGTAGATGCCGCGGCCGCGCGAGGCCTGGCCGATCGCGTGGATCGCCTGCTCGTAGGACGCCAGATAGCGCTGCGCGTCGGCCTCGGTCATCGCGGCCTCGCCCAGCATGTCGTACGAGTAGCGGAAGCCCTGGGCCTCGTACTTGCGCGCGTTGGCCAGCGCCTCGGAGATCGTCTCGCCGGTGACGAACTGCTCGCCCATCAGGCGCATCGCCATATCGACGCCCTTGCGGATCAGCGGCTCGCCGCCCTTGCCGATGATGCGGGTCAGCGCGCGGGTCAGGCCCGCCTCGTTGTGGGTCGAGACCAGCTTGCCGGTGACCAGCAGGCCCCAGGTGGCGGCGTTGACGAACAGCGACGGGCTCTGGCCCAGGTGCGATTGCCAGTTGGCGCCGCTGATCTTGTCGCGGATCAGCGCGTCGCGAGTGGCCTTGTCCGGAATGCGCAGCAGCGCCTCGGCCAGGCACATCAGCGCCACGCCTTCCTGCGACGACAGCGAGAACTCCTGGATCAGCCCCTGCACCAGTCCTTCCCGGCCGCTGCCGACCTTCTGCTGGCGCAGGTTCAGGGCCAGCTTCTTTGCCATCGCCAGCGCGGCGTCGGCCTGCTGCTGCGGCAACCGTGCCTGCTCCAGCAGCACCGGCACGCATTCGGTTTCGGGCCGGCGGTAGGCGGAGGTGATGGCCGCGCGCAGCACCGACTGCGGCTGGATGCTCTGGGCGAACTCCAGGAAGGGCTGTGGCGCGCCCTCGCCGGCGACCGCGTCGAGCGTGTCGGCGCCATCGGCCTCCGGCTGGCCGCTGCCGTTCACCTCGTGCGGCGCCTGTCCGCGCTCGATCTGCTCGAGGTAGGAGAAGATCGCCTGCTTGATCAGCCAGTGCGGCGTGCGGTCGATCGACTGGGCAACGCGCTTCAGGCGGTCGCGGGAGGCGTCGTCGAGCTTGACGCCGAGGGTGGTGGTGGCCATGCGAGGAGATCTCCGAGGAACGCGCTTGCCGCCTCTGCATCGCCCACCCCGGGTCGCTCAAGGAGAGCCTGGACAGTCGTGCGGAAGTCGCGCGATGTGACGCAAATTGGCGCGATCATACTCCCGGACAAAGCCAGGGTGCAACTTGGTATAACCCACTAGGTGCAACTGCCATGAAAGCACCGGCTTCGTGCGGTTGCACCGCCGGTGTGCCGAACGGCGGTGGCGGGCTTCGTGCGCCCGTGGTCAGATCCGCAACGGGTCGATCTCCAGCTGCCAGCGCACCCCTTTTACGCTCGTCCCGACTTCACTGAAAGTTTGCGTCCACTCTCCGACAAAGCGTTGCAGCGCCATGCGCGAGCCGCTTTCGATCAGCATCTGGGCGCGCTCCCGGTTGGCGATCCGCACCATCGACATCGGCACGGGGTCGTGCAGTTGCACCTCGGCGGCCAGCGCCATGCCGTCGGCCCGCTCGCGGGCGGCATGCAGGAAGTCCAGGGCCCGTTGCAACTGCCCATGCTCGGCCGTCACCAGCACCTGATGGACGAAGGGCGGCAGCCCGGCCTGGCGCCGTTCGCGCAGCTGCGTGGCCGCAAAGCCGTCGTAGTCGTGGCGTACCAGCGCCTGCAGCGCCGGGGCATCCGGATAGCGGGTCTGGATCAGCACCTCGCCCGCGAGGCCCGCGCGGCCGGCGCGGCCCGACACCTGCATCAGCGACGCGAACAGGTGCTCGGCCGCGCGGAAATCGTGGCTGAACATCGCCGCGTCGGGATGGACGATGCCGACCAGCGTCACGCGCTGGAAGTCGTGGCCCTTGGCAATCATCTGGGTGCCGACCAGGATGTCGACCTCGCCGGCGTGGACCTCCTCGAACATCGCCTGCGCGCTGCCCTTGCGGCGGGTCGAATCGGCGTCGATCCGTGCGATGCGCGCCTGCGGGAAGCGCGCGGCCAGCGCCTCCTCGATCCGCTGCGTGCCGCGGCCCAGCGGCGCGATGTCGACGTTGCCGCAGTCCGGACAGTGGTGCGGAATGCGGGCCTCGAGCCCGCAGTGGTGGCAGCGCAGGCAGCGCTCGGGCCGATGCAGCACCAGGTACGCGGAGCAGCGCGGACAGCCGGACAGCCAGCCGCAGCTGTCGCAGGCGATCACCGGCGCATAGCCGCGTCGGTTCAGGAACAGCAGGCTCTGCTCGCCGCGGGCCAGGCGCGCCTCGATCGCCTGCAGCAGCGGCGCCGACAGGCCCTCGTAGAGCGGCCGCTGGCGCTGCCGCTCGTGGTTCAGGTCGACCAGCCGCACGGTCGGCAGCACCGCGTCGGCCTGCGCGCGCTCGCGCAGCACCAGCTTGCGGTAGGCGCCCTGCTCGGCCCGCCACCAGGATTCCATCGACGGCGTGGCCGAGCCGAGCACCACCGGGATGCCGAGCTGCTTGGCGCGCCAGACGGCCAGATCGCGGGCCGAGTAGCGCAGGCCCTCCTGCTGCTTGTACGAGGTGTCGTGCTCCTCGTCGACCACGATCAGCGCCAGCGTCGGCAGCGATGCCATCACCGCCATCCGCGTGCCCAGCACGATGCGCGCCTCGCCGCGATGCGCCGCCAGCCAGTACAACGTGCGCTCCTGGTCGGCCATGCCGCTGTGCAGGACGGCCAGCGGCGCCGCGGGGAAGCGTGCGGCGATGCGCGCCTGCAGCTGCGGCGTCAGATTGATTTCCGGCACCAGCATCAGCACCTGCGCGCCCGGGTCGCGCGCCAGCGTGGCCGCGATCGCGTGCAGATAGACCTCGGTCTTGCCGCTGCCGGTCACGCCGTGCAGCAGGAAGGGGGCGAAGCCGGTGGCGGCGGCGATGGCGTCGACGGCCTGGCGCTGCTCCGGGTGCAGGGGGGGTGCGGGGGGGGACGTACTGCGGCCGTAGATTCGGCCGTTGCGCCAGGATCGGCCGGATCGCGGCGGTCGCCACCGCCACCCGGACCCGAGTCGCCCGAGTCGCCCGAGTCGCCCGAGTCGCCCGAGCTGCCCGAACCGCCCGAGTCGCCAGAGTCGCCAGAGTCGCCAGAGTCGCCCGAGTCGCCGGGTTCGCCGGGTTCGCCGGGTTCGCCGGAGTGGCCGAGGCCGCCGGGGTTATCGCGATCGCCGTGGTTGCTGACGATGCCGGACTCACCGGAATCAGCAGAGTCACCGGATTCGCCCGGCTCGGCGGCCGTCAACAGCGGCCGGTCCACCGTCTCGCAGTCGACCCAACCCGCCTCCACCCATTGCGCCAGCCGCGCCGGCGCGGCGGTGCACAGCACGCGCGCGGCCTGCTGGGTCAGCCACTGCCCTTGCGCCGCGGCATCGATCAGCGCCTTCGCCAGCGCGCCGACGGAGCGCGCGCGCGGCGGCACCGCGGCCAGCAGCGCCTCGGCACAGCCGTCGCGCAGCCGGAACTGCTCGGTGCGGGCGCGTGCCGCCAGGCGGGGCCAGGCCTGCGCGTCGCGCAGACCGGGCGGCAAGGCCGGCAGGATCACCTCGCCGAGGCGCCGGTGGTAATAGGCGGCCGCGAAGGCCGCCAGCGCCAGCCAGTGCGCATTGAGCGGCGGCAGCCAGCCGAGCCGCTGCGATACCGGGCGCAGCCGGTCGGCCGGTACCTCGCTGCAATCGGTGCCGGCAATGGCGACCCCAACCATCTCGCGCCGGCCAAACGGCACGACAACGAGTTCGCCCGGACGGACGGGCCCGCCGTCCAGCTCGGCGTTCAGATAATCGAAGCGGTCGTCGGCAGGCGTGTCCAGCGCGATCTGCACCAGCGGCGCCGCGGCGCGGCCGGCTTCGTTCTGCGGCGGCGAGCCTGGCTGGGATGGGGACGAGGACGACACGATCAGCGGAGGCGGGGGATGGCCGGCGAACTCCGCCGGCATCAGAGTGTGCACCATACACGACACCCCGTCGCCGAGGCTGTGCATCGGCGGCGCGCGGCGGGGGCACGGAGGCGGCGTGCCGGTCGTTGGGTGCGGTGCAGCATCAACTTAAAGTAAAACTTCAAATGTGGGGCTAAGTCGATGATAGATGACCAGTTTTCCCCTCTCTCCACATCGCCTGTGGATAACTTTGTTGAAAACTCGGGCCAACTTGCCGTAAAGGCGCGCGAAACAAGGCTTTCGGGACCATGACCATGCTCCAGCGCCTGCTGTCAAGCCATTAAAAATCAATGACTTAGCAATATCCCCCCGATTGTGTTAAGTGATAACCCCGTCGTGCAGTGCGGAAAGCCCATTTGTGTGCATAAGTCAAGCCTTGACAGGCGCCGATTCATCGCCGAAGCGCCACGATGGCGCCCCGCAGGCGCACAATCCGGCAGCGCAGACCGACCGGCACCGGCGCGCGAGGGCCTACGCCTGGGCGCCGTCGCGCTGCCGCAGCGCACGGCTGTGGCGGTGCACTTCGTCGACCAGCACCGTTACGCTCTCGGGCGGCGTGAATTGCGAGATCCCATGTCCGAGGTTGAAGACATGGCCGTCGCTGCCGCCGCCGGCCGCGTAATCGTCCAGCACCCTGCGGGCCTGTTCGCGGATGCCGGCCTCGTCGGCGAACAGCACGGTCGGGTCCAGATTGCCCTGCAGGGCGACGCGGCCCCCGGTGCGCCGGCGCGCCGCGGCCAGATTGACGGTCCAGTCCAGGCCGATGGCGTCGGCGCCGCTGTCGGCCAGTTGCTCCAGCCACAGGCCGCCGCCCTTGGTAAAGACGATCACCGGCACACTCTCGCCCTGATGCTCGCGGCGCAGGCCGGCGATGACCTTGCGCATGTAGTCGAGCGAGAAGCGCTGGTACATGCCGTCGGCCAGCGTGCCGCCCCAGGTATCGAACAGCATCACGGCCTGGGCGCCCGCCTCGATCTGCGCGTTCAGATAGGCGGACACGGCCTGCGCATTGATCTCCAGGATTCGGTGCATCAGGTCCGGGCGGGCGTACATCATGCCCTTGACCAGCCGGAAGTCGTCGGAGCCGCCGCCTTCGACCATGTAGCAAGCCAGCGTCCACGGGCTGCCCGAGAAGCCGATCAGCGGCACGCGCTGGCGGCCGTCCTGCACCAGCGCACGGCGGATCGAAGCGACCGCATCGAACACGTACTGCAGTTCGCCCATATCCGGCACCGCCAGCTTGGCGACATCGGCCTCGGTGCGCAGCGGCCGCGCGAAGCGCGGGCCCTCGCCCTGGGCGAACGACAGGCCGAGGCCCATCGCGTCGGGAACGGTCAGGATGTCCGAGAACAGGATCGCGGCGTCGAGCGGAAAGCGGTCGAGCGGCTGCAGCGTGACTTCGGTGGCAAACGCCGGATTCTTGGCCAGGCCCAGGAAGCTGCCGGCCCGTGCGCGCGTGGCGTTGTATTCGGGCAGATAGCGCCCGGCCTGGCGCATCAACCACAGCGGCGTGTATTCGGTCGGCTGGCGGCGCAGCGCGCGCAGGAAGATGTCGTTCTGCAGTGCGGTCATGGTGGTCCTCGTCAGCCCGCCATTCTACGGGATCGCCACACCGCCGCCGGCAGTATCACCGGCATGGCGCTCCGGTGATTCCGCGCGCCGGTCCGCCTGGCTTCATTGCCTGTCCCCTGCCTCGTCCCTTGTCCGGCCGCGCTACTCGTCCAGCCTCATTCCTCGTCCAGCCTCGATCTCGTCGAGCGTCCTCCCCCGTCGAGCATCATTCCTCGTCCAGCAACTGGGCGAAGGCCTGGGCGCCACGCCGCATCCATTCCCGTGCCCGCGGCGATTCGCCCTGCAGGCGGGCGAAGCCATGGGTCATGCCGCTCGCCTCGATGGTGATCACCGCGGCGCCTTCGCGCACCAGATGATCGGCGTAGGCGAGGCCGTCGTCGCGCAGCACGTCGTGGGCGGCGACCAGCACCACCGTCGCCGGCGGGACCACGGCGGCGTGGCCGGGGAGCGACGCCATCAGATGCAGGCGAGGATCGTCCATTGCCGTGCCGTCGGCGAGCCGCGCATCGCCGATGAACTGCGTCCAGTACCACGTCATTTCGTCGCGCGTTAGGCCGGGGCCGGCGGCAAAGGCGCGATAGCTCTCGCTCGCGAAGCGGGGTGCGGTGACCGGATAGATCAGAAACTGGCCGCGCACCAAGCCCGGCGTGGCGGCATTGGCGAGTGCGGCCGCCTGCGCCGCCAGATGGCCGCCGGCGCTGTCGCCGGCGACTGCAAGGAAGCGCGGATCGACTTCGAGGGCGTCGCGCCGCTGCGCCAGCCACCGCACGGCGTCGAGGGCGTCGTCACAGGGCGCGGGATAGGGATGCTCGGGTGCGAGCCGGTAGTCGACGCTGACGACCGCACAGCCGGTATCGAGCGCCAGCGCCGCGGCCACGCCGTGGTGGGTCTCGTGCGAGCCAACGACCCAGCCGCCGCCGTGGAAATAGGCCAGCAGACGCGGCCTCGCCACCGCGGCGGGCCGGAACAGGCGCGCGTTCAGCGTCCTGCCCGCCAGCGCGATAGGCAGCTCGGACACGGCGAGCCCTTCCGGATCGGGACGATGCGACAGCGCCGCGACCTCACGGAAGCGGGCGCGCCGCTCGAGCGCATCGGCGGGCACCGGCGCGCCGGCATAGCGGTCGGCGAGTCCGCGATAGTAGGCAAGCAGGTCTGGGTCGATGGCCATGGCGTTCCCGAGCGAAATCGTGCGAGAGGAAAGGAGGGGAAGACGGAAAGCGAAGCGGTCGCGAAGGGGTCGCGAAGGGTCGAATGATACGCGGCGACGCCGCTCAACCACGCATCGTTTCGACCTTGCTGCAGCGGTCCTGCACCGCCATCAGCCCGGCGCCCTTCGCGCGGGCCAGCGCCTCGTCGTTGACGATGCCCAGTTGCAGCCAGACGCCGCGCGCGCCGATCGCGATCGCCTCGTCCACCACCGGCGGCACATCGGGCGAGCGCCGGAAGATATCGACCCACTCGATGCGCTCGCCCTCCGCCGCCAACGCCTGCGCGGCATCGCGCAGCGAGGCATGGCAGCGTTCGCCCAGGATGGTCTCGCCGGCGTGGTTCGGGTTGACGGGCACGATCCGGTGACCGTGCCGCTGCAGGAAGGCGGCTACCTCGTGGCTGGCGCGCTCGGGCTTGTCGGACAGCCCGACCACGGCGACCGTATGCAGCTTCAGCATGCCTTCGATATCGGCCTGCATGGTATCCATTCAGTGCTCCTCGGCAGGCGGGCAGGACGCCCGCGGCGATGAAACACTGCCGGTGCACGCACTGAGCGTCAACCCCGCCGACGTGATCCGGCAAGCAGTGCCGAAACGGAAATAGTCATGCACCAGAACGATGCCAGCGTGCGATAGCCAACAGAGTGTGCCTATTTTTGTGGCTATTGCGGCCAATTTGCCGTCTTTTCGCTTTCAACTACTTGCAAACCGATACACTTTGTTACTGCCATTGGGGGAAGTTTCCCCCACAATGCTTTGACACATTGTGAACTTTGTGACGGCGCCGCAAGCCAGAGAGCCGCAGGCGCCCTGAAGAAAGCCCAGCAGCAGAATGTATTGCCGGTGTCCCGATAAACGGCGCGAATAGTAGTGGAATAAGCGCCAGATCGGATGCCGGTGCTGCGGCGAACGGTAGCGAAGCCTGCGAGACAGGCTGTCCATGCAAACAGGACGCGCTACACGTCGCCCGACCGAACCCGTTCCTTCGAATTGACCCCTCGAAGGGATTTTCCCGTCCGCGCGGCGCCTCCCCGGCCCGCGCGCTTTTTTTGTGTTTTTAGTTTTCTGTCAGTGTTTGTCTGACTTTAGCCAACAGCATAGCTCGCATCATGAAAAAGGCAGCCTGACGGCTGCCTTTTTCCTTCGCGCTGACGAAAAAGCAACGCCTGGACGGGCCCTGCTTACTTCTTCCGGCGCAGACGAGCGATGGCCGCCAGCTGTGCAGCGGCGACCGCCAGCTCGCTCTGCGCACGCGCCAGATCGAACTCGCTGCTCTGGTTCTGCAGCAGCTCCTCGGCGGCGCGCTTTGCTTCCTGCGCCTTGGCCTCGTCGAGGTCGGTGCCACGGATCGCGGTGTCGGCCAGCACGGTGACGTGCTTGGGCTGGACTTCCAGAATGCCGCCGGCGACGAACACGAACTCTTCGCTGCCGTCTTCCTTCTCGATCCGCACCGCACCCGGATGGATGCGCGTGATCAGCGGCGTGTGCCCGGGCAGGATGCCCAGCTCACCCGACTCGCCCGGCAGCGCCACGAACTTCGCCTGGCCGGAGAAGATCGAGGCTTCCGCGCTGACGACGTCTACAAGAATGGTTGCCATGTGAATTCCTTTGTCCAGTCGCTTCGCTTGGAACGGCGGCGCGCCCGCGCACGAACACCGTGCCGGCGCGCCGTCGCCTGGCGAGGCTTACTGGAGCTTCTTGGCCTTCTCGAAGGCTTCGTCGATCGAGCCGACCATGTAGAACGCCTGCTCGGGCAGGTGATCGCACTCGCCGTCCACCAGCATCTTGAAGCCGCGGATGGTTTCCTTCAGCGGCACGTACTTGCCCGGCGAACCCGTGAACACTTCCGCGACGTGGAAGGGCTGCGACAGGAAACGCTGGATCTTCCGTGCACGCGCCACCGCCAGCTTGTCTTCCGGCGACAGTTCGTCCATGCCCAGAATCGCGATGATGTCGCGCAGTTCCTTGTAGCGCTGCAGGGTCTGCTGGACGCGGCGGGCCACTTCGTAGTGCTCGGTACCGACGATCTGCGGATCCAGTTGGCGCGAGGTCGAGTCGAGCGGGTCGACGGCGGGGTAGATACCCAGCGCGGCGATGTCACGCGACAGCACGACGGTCGAGTCCAGGTGCAGGAAGGTGGTGGCGGGCGACGGGTCGGTCAAGTCATCCGCCGGCACGTACACGGCCTGGATCGAGGTAATCGAGCCGGTCTTGGTCGACGTGATGCGCTCCTGCAGCTTGCCCATTTCTTCAGCCAGCGTCGGCTGATAGCCCACGGCGGAAGGCATACGGCCCAGCAGTGCCGACACTTCGGTACCGGCCAGCGTGTAGCGGTAGATGTTGTCGACGAAGAACAGGATGTCGCGGCCTTCGTCGCGGAAGCGCTCGGCCATGGTCAGGCCGGTCAGCGCCACGCGCAGACGGTTGCCCGGCGGCTCGTTCATCTGGCCGAACACCATGGCCACCTTGTCGAGCACGTTCGAGTCCTTCATTTCGTGGTAGAAGTCGTTCCCTTCACGGGTACGCTCGCCCACGCCGGCGAACACCGACAAGCCGCTGTGCTGCTTGGCGATGTTGTTGATCAGCTCCATCATGTTGACGGTCTTGCCGACGCCGGCGCCGCCGAACAGGCCGACCTTACCGCCCTTGGCGAACGGGCAGACCAGGTCGATCACCTTGATGCCGGTTTCGAGCAGGTCCACCGAAGGCGACAGTTCGTCGAACTGCGGGGCCTTCTGGTGAATCGCGCGCACTTCGTCCGCGGCGATCGGGCCGGCTTCGTCGATGGGACGACCCAGCACGTCCATGATGCGGCCCAGCGTGCCGTGACCGACCGGCACCGAAATCGGCGCGCCGGTGTTCTTCACGGACATGCCGCGGCGCAGGCCGTCGGACGAGCCCAGCGCGATGGTACGGACGACGCCGTCACCGAGCTGCTGCTGCACTTCGAAGGTCAGGCCCTTCTCGGCGAACGACGCTTCGTTGCTCTCTTCCAGCACCAGCGCGTCGTACACCTTCGGCAGCGCGTCGCGGGGGAACTCGATGTCCACCACGGCGCCAATACACTGCACAATATTTCCGATACTCATTTCGTATCTCCGATAGCTTGAATTCTTGACGCCCAGTCTCGTCAGTTACACGGCTGCCGCACCGCTGACGATTTCCGACAATTCCTTGGTGATCGCTGCCTGGCGGGTCTTGTTGTAGTCCAGCTGCAGTTCTGCAATCACGTTCTTGGCGTTGTCGGACGCCGCCTTCATGGCCACCATGCGCGCCGACTGCTCGGACGCCATGTTCTCGGCCACGGCCTGGTACACCAGCGCTTCAACGTAGCGGACCAGCAGGTCTTCCACCACCGTCTGGGCGTCGGGCTCGTAGATGTAATCCCACGAGTAAGCGCGCTTTTCCTCTTCGGTCTGCGCCATCCGCTCGGCGGACAGCGGCAGCAGCTGCTCGACCATCGGCTCCTGCTTCATGGTGTTGACGAACTTCGTGTACGCCAGGTACACGGCGTCCACCTCACCATTGGTGAAGGCGTCGAGCTGGACCTTGATCGCGCCGATCAGCTTTTCCAGATGCGGCGTATCGCCCAGATGCACCACGTGCGAGACCACCTTGGCGCCAACGCGGCCCAGGAACTGCATCCCCTTGGTGCCGATCGCGGTGGATTGCACCTGCACACCGCGGTTCTGCCAGTCGCGCAGTTCGTTGGTGACGGCGCGCAGCACGTTGGTGTTCAGGCCGCCACACAGCCCCTTGTCGGTCGTCACCACGATCAAGCCGGCGCGCTTGACTTCGCGCGCCTGCAGGAACGGATGCTTGAACTCCGGGTTGGCCGTGGCCAGGTGCGCGGCAATGTTGCGCACCTTCTCGGCGTACGGGCGGGCAGCACGCATCCGCTCCTGCGCCTTGCGCATCTTGGATGCGGCGACCATTTCCATCGCCTTGGTGATCTTGCGCGTGTTCTGCACGCTCTTGATCTTGGTTCGAATCTCTTTCGTTCCGGCCATATCTTCCTCTCCAGTCGTGCCGCGCCCCGGCTGCCGTCCCTCTCAGGCCGGCGCCGGTTGCGCGGTCCGTGGAATCACGCGGTTAGAACGCGGCGGACTTCTTGAAATCCTCGATCGCGGCACGCAGGGCGGCTTCGTCGTCCTTCGACAGATCCTTGGTGTCTTCGATACGGTTGACGAGATCGGCGTACTTGGTCTTCAGGTGGTCGTGCAGGCCCTTTTCGAACGGCAGGATGTCCTTCACTTCCACGTTGTCGAGGAAGCCATTGTTGGCGGCGTACAGCGACGCGGCCAGCTGCCACACCTGCAGCGGCTGGTATTGCGGCTGCTTGAGCAGTTCCATCACGCGGCGGCCGCGCTCGAGCTGCTTGCGGGTGGCATCGTCCAGGTCCGAGGCGAACTGCGCGAACGCAGCCAGCTCACGGTACTGGGCCAGGTCGGTACGGATACCGCCGGAAAGCTTCTTGACGACCTTGGTCTGCGCAGCGCCACCGACGCGCGACACCGAGATACCGGCGTTGATCGCGGGACGGATACCGGCGTTGAACAGGTCGGTTTCCAGGAAGATCTGGCCGTCGGTAATCGAGATCACGTTGGTCGGCACGAACGCGGACACGTCGCCGGCCTGCGTTTCGATCACGGGCAGCGCGGTCAGCGAACCGGTCTTGCCCTTGACTTCGCCATTGGTGAACTTCTCGACGTAGTCGGCGTTGACGCGCGCGGCGCGCTCCAGCAGACGCGAGTGCAGGTAGAACACGTCGCCCGGGTAGGCTTCGCGGCCCGGCGGGCGGCGCAGCAGCAGCGACACCTGGCGATAGGCCCAGGCCTGCTTGGTCAGGTCGTCATAGACGATCAGCGCGTCTTCGCCGCGGTCGCGGAAGTACTCGCCCATCGTGCAGCCGGCGTAGGCGGCCAGGTACTGCATGGCGGCCGAGTCCGAAGCGGCGGCGGCCACCACGACGGTGTATTCCATCGCGCCGGTCTCTTCCAGCTTGCGCACCACGTTGGCGATCGTCGACGCCTTCTGGCCGATTGCCACGTAGACGCAGAAGACGCCCTTGCCCTTCTGGTTGATGATCGCGTCGACGGCGACGGCGGTCTTGCCGGTCTGGCGGTCGCCGATGATCAGCTCGCGCTGGCCGCGGCCGATCGGCACCATCGCATCGATCGACTTCAGGCCGGTCTGCACCGGCTGGCTCACCGACTGGCGGGCGATCACGCCCGGGGCGACCTTCTCGATCACGTCGGTCAGCTTGGCGTTGATCGGGCCCTTGCCGTCGATCGGCTGGCCCAGCGTGTTGACCACGCGGCCCAGCAGTTCCTTGCCCACCGGCACTTCCAGAATGCGGCCGGTGCACTTGACCTGGTCGCCTTCCGAAATGTGTTCGTAGTCGCCCAGCACCACGGCGCCGACAGAGTCGCGCTCGAGGTTCAGCGCCAGGCCAAAGGTGTTGCCGGGGAATTCCAGCATCTCGCCCTGCATCACGCCGGACAGGCCGTGCACGCGGCAGATGCCATCGGTCACGGAAATCACCGTGCCGGTGTTGCGCACTTCAGCTTCGGCGCCAAGGCCCGAGATGCGGGACTTGATCAGCTCGCTGATTTCTGAGGGGTTCAGTTGCATCACAATGCTCCTAATTCTTCAATCCGTCGGCTGTCCGCACATCAGGCGGTCAGCGCGGCTTGCATGGCGGCCAGGCGCGCGCGCACCGAGGTGTCCAGCACTTCGTCGCCCACCTTGACGCGAACGCCGCCGATCAGCGAGGGGTCGACCGTCACGGTCGGCACCAGCTTGCGCCCGAACTTGCGTTCGAGCGAGGCGATCAGATCGGTCAGCGGCGCGCCGTCGAGCGGAAACGCGCTGGTGATTTCGACGTCGGCCGAACCTTCTTGGGCGTTCTTCAGCGCATGGAACTGCTCGGCAATCTCCGGCAGCACGGTCAGGCGGTCGTTGTCCACCAGCAACTGCACGAAGCGGCGCGCCTCGTCGTTGACCGGAGACTTCAGCACCGACAGGAACAGTTCGGCCAGCTTGTCGCCGGGAACGTTCGGATCGTCGGCCAGCGCCTTGATCTCCGGGGTGGCCGCGACCTGCCCCATTTCCGAAACCAGCTCGGACCATGCACCCAGATTGCCGGCGTTGGCCTCGCTGGCGACGCGGAACAGCGCCTCGGCGTAGGGACGGGCAATGGTTGCGGTTTCTGCCATGATTAGAGCTCGGCCTTCAGTTGGTTGAGCAGGTCGGCGTGGACCTGCGCATTCACTTCACGCTTGAGGATCTGCTCTGCACCCTTGACGGCCAGCACGGCGACCTGGTCGCGCAGCTGCTCGCGTGCCTTGGTGACCTGCTGCTCGGCGTCGGCCTTCGCTTGCGCGATGATGCGTGCGGCTTCGGCCTGGGCGTTGTGCTTGATCTCTTCGGCGACCATCTGGGCGCGCTTCTCTGCGTCGGCGACGCGTTGCGCACCTTCGGCGCGGGCTTCGGCCAGGGCCACGTCCACGCGCTTGTTGGCCAGCTCGAGTTCGGCCTTGCCCTTTTCGGCAGCCGCGAGACCGTCGGCGATTTTCTTTGCGCGTTCGTCGAGCGCCTTCACCAGCGGCGGCCAAATGAATTTGGCGACAACCCACCACAGGATGAAGAACACGACCATCTGCGCAAAAAACGTTGCGTTCAGATTCATGGTGTGTTCCTTTCGGTAATCAAACTACAGATAAATGCGCAAAGGCGGCCAGGCTAGTGGCCTGCGCCGCCCGTCAGCATCATGCAGACCGAAAAGATTTACTGAATGACGGCCAGCAGCGGGTTGGCGAACGCGAACAGCATGGCCACGCCCACACCGATCAGGAATGCCGCGTCGATCAGGCCGGCCAGCAGGAACATCTTGGTCTGCAGCGGGTTCATCAGTTCCGGCTGACGCGCGCAGGCTTCGATGTACTTGCCACCCATCAGAGCGATACCCAGGCAGGCACCGATCGCGCCCAGGCCGATGATGATGCCGATACCGATGGCGGTCAGACCCTGGATGTTGGCGAGAAATTCTTGCATGACGACTCCTTTAATTTGAGAAGAGACTTAGAACCAAAAAAACCAAAAACCAAAAAACCGGAAATCAGTGCTTGTCGTGTGCCTGGCCGAGATACACCAGCGTCAGCATCATGAAAATGAAGGCCTGCAGCAGCACGATCAGGATGTGGAAGATCGCCCAGACCGCGCCGGCAATCACGTGGCCGACGAAGCCCAATGCCGACAGGTCGGCGCCGAAGGTCCACATCGAGCCCAGCAGCGCGATCAGCAGGAACACGAGTTCGCCGGCGTACATATTGCCGAACAGTCGCATGCCGAGCGAAACGGCCTTGGCCAGGAATTCGATGACGTTCAGCACCAGGTTGAACGGGGCGAGGTACCACTTGCCGCCGAACGGGGCCGACAGCAGCTCGTGCACGAAGCCGCCCGCACCCTTGATCTTGAAGCTGTAGTAGATCATCAGGATCAGCACGGCGAACGACATGCCCAGCGTGCCGTTCAGGTCGGCGGTGGCCACGGCCTTGTGGTGCGGCAGGTGGACGCCGAACACGCCCAGCAGGTGGTTCAGGCCGTGGACCCAGTCGACCGGGATCAAGTCGATCGCGTTCATCATGGTGATCCAGCAGAACACCATCAGCGCCAGCGGCGCGATCCACGAACGGTCGCCGTGGATGATGCCCTTGGCCTGGTCGTCGACCATCTCGACGATCATTTCGACGAAGGCCTGGAAGCGGCCCGGCACGCCGGCGGTAACGCGACGCGCGGCCAGGTACAGGAACAGCACGGCGATCGCGCCGCACAGCACCGACCAGAACACGGTGTCGTAATTGATCACGCCGAAGTCGACCACGGAGGCCTGCTTGCCGCCGATCGAATTCAGGTTCTGCAAATGTTCGGCGATATAGCCGGATGGGGTGAGCGCGTTTTCAGCGCCTTGAGCAGTTGCCATGTCGAATCGAACCGTATATTGCGAAACCTGTTTGACCTGCATTCGCCATCGCGAACGCTCGGTATGCTTCTTGCACCGCCTTCGGCTCGTCGGCCGGTCACCGCAATGCAAGTCGCTTCGTAACTTTCCGACGCCGCGCCCGATTCCAAATCGGTGCCGCATCCAATCTTGTTTTCTCGAAACCGGCCCTCAATTGCCCTGAATCAGAACAACGCGGCACTGGTTCGGGGCATGGCGTTCCGCAATTCGACGAATCGAAAATCTATCGAATCGCCAGCGCCACCCAGTACGTCTTCAACGCAAGCAGGAACGTGACCAGCATCGGTACCCAACGCAGATCGCGGTACAGCACCACCACCAGCACGAACAGCGCGACGGTGGCCATCACCTTGATCGCCTCGCCGACCACCAGCCCGCCGATCGACGCGCGATCCCTTGCGAGCCACAGCCGGAAGGCGAAGAACGCGCTCGGCACGCAGCACACCGCGCCGCCGAACAGCGCCGACCAGCCGTACGGTGCGGCCTCGGGCCCGAACACCGCCCAGCCGATCGCCGACAGCAGCGTCACCGCGACTTGCGCCAGCACCACCTTGCCCGGCGTCATCCGCGAGGGCCGCAGCGCGCGTTCGCCGAACAGCGACACCGCGTCGTCGTGCGACAGCGGCTGGATCGGCGCGGCGGGACTGTCGCCGGACGCGTCGTCGCGCCAGTCGTCACGGTCCCACGCGTCGCGATCCCACTCGTCGGCCTGACGCCCGGAAGTCCGCTCGGTACGGTCGGTATTCGATCCCGCGCGAGGCGGCTTTGGGTCTGTCGCCACTACAACTTGTCGGTCTGCCTGCTTGCAGTTCTGGCCAGGAACTTTTCGTCCTCGGCCAGTATTCAAACCGCACGATTTTACGGGGGAATGCAGATAACGAGTCAATCTGCTTACAGTTGCCTTGCAAGGCAAAACACCACAACTCTTGCTATCTCGCTTCGATCATGCTTGCGCGGATATTGCGCGGCAATGACCTGACACGTAATCGGATTGCGTAGCAAAAAAATGGCGCCGGGGGAAGAACCCGGCGCCATTCGCGCTGTTCCATTGGGCGATCATCGCCCAACCGCGTTCATGCGACCTGTCGTCCCGCGGCCGGATCGCGCAAGCGAGCCAGCACGCCGTCGAGCGCATCGTTGCTGGAAAACTGGATCGTCAGCTGACCCCTTGCCGCGCGCGCCGAGCTTGATCTGCACCGGCATGCCGAGCGCGTCGGACAGCTCCTCCTCCAGCCTCGCGACATCGCGTGCGCCCTGCCCGGTCTTCTGCTTCAGCGACTTCAAGTCGAAGGGCTTCAACGTCGAGGTCACCAGCTTCTCGGTCTCGCGCACCGACAGCCGCTTGTTGACGATCTGGTTGGCCAGCGTGATCTGGTGCGCGCCGTCCACCGCCAGCAGCGCGCGCGCATGGCCCATGTCGAGATCGCCGGCCATCAGCATGGTCTGCACCGGCTGCGCCAGGTTCAGCAGGCGCAGCAGATTCGACACCGCGCTGCGCGAGCGGCCGACCGACTCGGCGGCCTGCTCGTGGGTGAACTTGAATTCGCGGATCAGGCGCATGATGCCCTGCGCCTCTTCCAGCGGGTTCAGATCCTCGCGCTGGATGTTCTCGATCAACGCCATCGCGGCCGCGGCCTCGTCGGCCACGTCCTTGATCAGCACCGGCACCTTGTCCAGGCCCGCCAGCTTGGAGGCGCGGAAACGGCGCTCGCCGGCGATGATCTCGTAGCGATCCGGCTCGGCCACGCGCCGCACCAGGATCGGCTGCATCAGCCCCTGCGCGCGGATGCTCGCCGCCAGTTCCTGCAGCGCGCCCTCGTCCATTCGCGTGCGCGGCTGATACTTGCCGGGCTGCAGCTGATCGACGCGCAACACGGTCGGCGAACCGTCCTGGCGCGCCGCCTCGACGATCTCCGCCGGGCCGCCCAGCAGGGCTTCCAGCCCACGGCCCAGGCCCTTCTTCTTCGCGGTACTCATGGTGGTGGCTCCTTGCTTGCTGCCGCTCGCCGGCTCAGGCGATCTGGCCCAGTTGCTTGACGCGCGCGATCATCTCGGCGCCGAAATCGAGATAGGCCTTGGCGCCCTTCGACGCCGGATCGAAGGCCACGCCCGGCATGCCGTACGACGGCGCCTCCGCCAGCCGCACATTGCGCGGAATCATCGTCTTGAACACCTTGTCGCCGAAGTGCGCTTCCAGCTGGGCAGAGACCTGCTGCTGCAGCGTCACGCGCGGATCGAACATCACACGCAGCAGACCGATGACCTTCAGGTCCTTGTTCAGGTTGGCGTGCACCTGCTTGATCGTATTGACCAGATCGGACAGCCCCTCCAGCGCGAAGTACTCGCACTGCATCGGCACGATCACGCCGTGCGCGGCGCACAGTCCGTTCAGCGTCAGCAGCGACAGCGACGGCGGGCAGTCGATCAGCACGAAATCGTACTCACCCTCGACCTCGGCCAGCGCCTGGCGCAGCCGGCGCTCGCGATGCTCCAGCTCGACCAGTTCGACCTCGGCACCGGCCAGTTCGCGGTTCGCCGGCAGCACGTCGTACTTGCCCGACTCCGAGCGCTGGCGCGCCTGCGGGATCGTGGCGAAGCCGACCAGCACCTGATAGACGCTGTGCTCCAGCCCCTGCTTGTCGATGCCCGAACCCATCGATGCATTGCCTTGCGGATCGAGATCGACCAGCAGCACGCGCTGCCCTTGCGCGGCAAGGCCAGCGGCGAGGTTCACCGTGGTGGTGGTCTTGCCCACCCCGCCCTTCTGGTTTGCGATCACGAATACCTTTGCCATGGGTTGTGCAGCTCCTCGCTTGTATTCAGTCGGCGCGCGCATCGCTGCGCTCGCCACGGCGCGACAGCACCACCAGGTGGCGTTGCGCGTCCAGTTCGGGCACCGCCAACGGCGGCACCGCTTCGACCTGCCAGGCCGACATCAGTCCGGCCTGCTCCATCCGCTCCAGTTCGGCGTGCGGATAGACCCCTTTCATTGCGATCATGCGGCCGCCCGGTGCCAGCAGGTGGCCGGCCAGCGTGACGAAGTCAGTCAGCTCGGCGAAGGCCCGTGACGTGATCACGGCGAAACCGTCGGCGTCCGCCAGCTTCTCCACGGGTCCCCAATGGGCCGCCGCATTGGCCAGCCGCAGTTGCGCGCGGCACTGGGTCAGGAAGGCGGTCTTCTTCTGCACGATATCGACCATCAGCACCGACACGTCGGGACAGGCGATCGCCAGCGGCAGGCCCGGCATGCCGCCGCCCGAGCCGACGTCCAGTACCCGGGCCCGCGCGCTCGGCGCGACCTCGGACCGGCGCGCCGCCTCGGCCAGCGCCGGCACGGCGGCCAGCGAGTCCAGCAGATGATGCGTCAGCATCTCGTCCGGATGGCGGATCGCGGTCAGGTTATAGGTGGCGTTCCATTTGCGCAGCAGCGCCAGATAGGCGAGCAGCGTCTCGATGCGGGCGTCGTCGAGCGGCAGGCCGATCGCGGCCAGGCCCGCCTCGAGGCGGCGGCGCTGGGCGGCCTCGTCGACCGCGCCGTGGCGCCGCGCCTGGGATGCGTGCGGACCGCCCACTCAGGCCGCCTCGCGGCCCGAGCCGGCCGTCTTGCCGCGGCCCATGCCCTTCTTCTTCAGGTGAACCAGCAGCAGCGAGATCGCCGCCGGCGTGACGCCCGAGATGCGCGAGGCCTGGCCCAGCGTCTGCGGGCGGTGCTGGTTCAGCTTCTGGCTGACCTCGAAGCCGAGGCCGCGCACTTCGGTGTAGTCGAAGTCGTCCGGCAGCCGGGTCGATTCGTTGGCTTCCAGCTTGTCGACCTCGGCGGCTTGGCGGGCGATATAGCCGTGGTACTTGATGCCAATCTCGATCTGCTCGCGGATCTGTTCGGCCTGCAGGGGGTCGTCGGCCAGCGGCTCGGCAGGGGCGTGGCGGCCTGCCTGCAGCGCCATCAGCGCCTCGTAGCCGACGCCCGGGCGCCGCAGCAGGTCCGCCAGGCTGTATTCGCGCTCGATCGCCTTGCCGAGCAGCGGCACCGCGTCGTCGGCGGGCAGACTGGCCGGATTGACCCAGGTGCTCTTCAGGCGCTCTGTTTCACGTGAAACAGCATCGCGCTTGCGGTTGAAGGCGTCCCAGCGCGCGTCGTCGACCACGCCAAGCTCCCGACCGACCTCGGTCAGCCGCATGTCGGCATTGTCCTCGCGCAGGCTCAGCCGGAACTCGGCGCGGCTGGTGAACATCCGGTACGGCTCGGTCACGCCGCGCGTGATCAGGTCGTCGACCAGCACGCCCAGGTACGCCTGGTCGCGGCGCGGCGCCCAGGCCTCGCGCTCCTGCGCGTAGCGGCCGGCGTTGATGCCGGCCAGCAGCCCTTGCGCCGCAGCCTCTTCGTAGCCGGTCGTGCCATTGATCTGGCCGGCGAAGAACAGCCCGCCGATCGCCTTGCTCTCCAGCGAGGCCTTCAGCGCACGCGGATCGAAGTAGTCGTACTCGATCGCATAGCCGGGACGCAGGATATGGGCGTTCTCGAGGCCGCGGATCGAATGCACCAGCTCCAGCTGCACATCGAACGGCAGGCTGGTCGAGATGCCGTTGGGATAGAACTCGTTCGTCGTCAGCCCTTCCGGCTCCAGGAAGATCTGGTGGCTTTCCTTGCTGGCAAAGCGATGGATCTTGTCCTCGATGCTCGGGCAGTAACGCGGCCCCACCCCTTCGATCACGCCGGTGTACATCGGCGAGCGGTCCAGCCCGCCTCGGATGATTTCGTGGGTACGGGCGTTGGTGTGGGTAATCCAGCACGGCAGCTGTTGCGGATGCTGCTCCGGGCGGCCCAGGAACGAGAACACCGGTACCGGATCGAGGTCGCCGGGCTGCTCTTCCATCACCGAGAAGTCGATGGTACGGCCGTCGATACGCGGGGGCGTGCCGGTCTTCAGGCGGCCCTGCGGCAGCTTCAGCTCCTTGAGCCGAGCCGACAGCGTGACCGCGGCCGGATCGCCGGCACGGCCGCCGGTGTAGTTGTCCAGCCCCACGTGGATCTTGCCGTCCAGGAAGGTGCCGGCGGTCAGCACCACGGCGCGGGCGCGGAAGCGGACGCCGACCTGGGTCACGGCGCCAACCACGCGGTCACCCTCGACCATCAGGTCGTCGACGGCCTGCTGGAACAGCATCAGGTTGGGCTGGTTCTCCAGCCGGGTGCGAATCGCCTTGCGATACAGCACGCGGTCGGCTTGGGCGCGGGTGGCGCGGACGGCCGGGCCCTTGCTGGAGTTCAGGATGCGGAACTGGATGCCGGCCTCGTCGGTGGCGGCCGCCATGGCGCCGCCGAGAGCGTCGACTTCCTTGACCAGATGCCCCTTGCCGATGCCGCCAATCGACGGATTGCAGCTCATCTGCCCGAGCGTCTCGATGCTATGGGTCAGCAGCAGCGTCTGGCAGCCCATGCGGGCCGCGGCCAAGGCCGCTTCGGTGCCGGCATGGCCACCGCCGACGACAATGACATCGAATTCTTTCGGGTAAAGCATGGGGGCACCTCCTCCGGGAGGCTGGAGAGGGAAAAACGGGATGCCGAATTATACCGGCATTCACTTGGGCATTCCGGACACACTCCCGTTCCACGTGAAACATTGTGCTTCCACGGAGCCATGTTTCACGTGAAACAACGCCGGCGTCGCGTGGCCACCACCTCGTTTCACGTGAAACGCCGCCATGCCGCCACTGCCCGGGTAGTGTTCCACGTGAAACAAAAAAGGCCGGACCATCGGCCCAGCCTTTTCCTTACCTCTACACGCTGCGACCCCCTACCCCGCGACTCGGGGGGCACCAGGAATCACCGCTGCTGTCGCAAGTACTCCGCCACCCGCTCCAGCAGCCGTCCCATATCCCGCTGCACCGTACCGAAATTGGCATTGCGCTCCCGAGTCCGCTCGTCCATATACAGCGGACGGCGGATCTCGATCTGCAGGCTGTGGCGGCGCTCCGCCGGCCGGCCGATCTGGGCGATCAGCTGCACGCCCTTGTACGGATCGTTGCGGGCCACGGTATAGCCCATGTCGCGCAGGCTCCGCTCGATCAGTCCGACGAACTCCGGATCGCAGGTGGTGCCGTCGCGGTCGCCCAGCACAAAGTCCGCCAGCGGATGCGGGCTGACCTTCTTCAGGCGCGCGTAAGCATTGTTCGGCATCGAGTGCAGGTTCAGATGCCAGACCGCGCCGAAGCGGCGATAGGTCGCGTCCACGGCTTCCGCCAGCGCCGCATGGTACGGCCGGTAGTAGTGCTCGATCCGATTGCGCACCTCGGCCACGCCAAGCTTGCGGGCGTAGATCGGCGTATTGGCGTCGATGTTGCGCCACACCAGGCCGAAGCCCAGCTGCGTCTTCTCGCCCGGGGCCAGCGGCTCGGGCCACGGCCCGTCCAGCAGCGCCGGGTCGAGATCGTCGGGCATCCGGTTCGGATCGATATAGACGCGCGGGAAGTTCGCCGCGATCAGCGTGCCGCCGACCGCCGGCACCGCCTCCCACAGCGCCTCGACATGGGTATCCTCGCCTTCGCGCAGCCGCGCCATCGGTACGGCCGCGCCGAAGTCGTCGGGATAGCGCGTGCCGCTGTGGGGCGAATCGCAGACCAGCGGCAGCGCTTCGCCCTCGGGCAGGCGGCGGACGATGGGTTCGAACGCCGCCGCCATCAGTTCAGCTCGATCTTGGCGGTCTTGGCCACGCGCGCATAGCGGGCCATCGCCTGTTCGATCTGCGCCTTGAACTGCTCGGGCGTGGTCGGCACCAGCGTGCCGCCGGATTCCTCGACCTTGCGCTTGAAGTCCGGGTTCTGCATCGCCTTGTGGATGGCGGCGTTCAGCTTGGCCACCACCGGTGCCGGCGTGCCGGCCGGCGCGACGATGCCGAACCAGCCGCCCTCGCCCATGTCCTTGAAGCCGAGCTCGGCGTAGGTCGGCACGTCCGGCAACTGCGCCGAGCGGCTCGCACCCAGCACGGCCAGCGCGCGCAGGCGGCCGCCCTTGACGTGCGGCAGCGTCGACGACAGGTTGTCGGTGATCGCGTTGACCTGCCCCGCCACCGCGTCGTTCAGCGCCAGGCCGGCGCCCTTGTAGGGCACATGCAGCAGATCGATACCGGACAGCATCATGAAGTTCTCGATATTCACGTGGCCCAGCGAGCCGGCGCCCGGCGAGGCGAAGCTGTACTTGCCGGGGTTGGCCTTGGCCAGCGCGATGAACTCCTTCATGGTCTTGGCCGGCACGCCCGGATGCACCGCGAACACGCTGGGGATCGCCACCACATTGGTGACCGGCACGAAGTCCTTGATGGGGTCGTAGCTCAGCTTCGGATAGACGGCGGGATTCGAGCCGTGCGTACTGACCGTGGCCATGCCGATCGTGTAGCCGTCCGGCGCCGAACGGGCGACTTCGCCCATGCCGAGCGAGCCGCCTGCCCCGCCCTTGTTCTCGACGACGATCGACTGGCCCAGCTCGCGGCCGGCGTACTCGGCGACCAGGCGCGCCGACAGATCGGTGGAGCCGCCGGCGGCGAACGGCACGATCAGGCGGATCGGGCGGCTGGGATAGTTGGCCGGCGCGGCGCTGGCCGCGGCGGGCAGCAGCACGGCGGCGGCGACGGCGGTGGTCACAGCAGACAGCACAAAGCGACGACGCGTGGTCACGGCTCGGTTCATGGCGATGTTCTCCTTGGAATTGCCTTGTCTTTTATGTGGCGGACGATGCCGATTCGGGGCCGATTCGAGGCTGATGGATGCCCGCGACGCGTCAAGTGTCGGCCAGTTTACCGAGCGTGCACAAACGACTATATTGCACGCTTCCATTACCTCAGTTCATTCTCACGGCGCCCCGCTTCGCCGTGAGCGGAGAAGGCCCGCATGCGCCTGCGATCGCCGTCGATGTCCGAGTTGCACGCCTTCGCCACCGCGGCGCGGCTGGGCAGCTTCACGCGCGCGGCGCAGGAGCTGTGCGTGACCCAGGGCGCGATCAGCCGGGCGATCGCCAGGCTGGAGGCGCATTTCGGCCAGCCGCTGGTCCAGCGCAACGCGCATCGGCTGGTGCTGACCGCCGCGGGCCGCGCCTTCCTCGAGGCGGTGGCCCAGCCGCTGGCCGCGATCGAATCGGCCAGCGCCGCGCTGCTGGCCGGCGACCGGCAACACCATCTGACGCTGTCGGCCCTGCCCACGCTGGCCAGCGTCTGGCTGGTGCCGCGCCTGCCGGATTTCCATCGGCGCCATCCCGATATCCGCCTCGACTTCGTGCCGTACCGGCGCGACGAGGATTTCTCCGGCCCCGTACCCGATGCGGCGCTGCTGGCGGGCACCGCCCACAGCTGGCCCAATCTGCAGGTGGACTACGTGATCGGCAGCGAGATGGTGCCGGTCTGCCATCCGGAGCGCGCACGGCTGCGGCGGGACGCCGGTCAATGGCGGACGCCGGCGGATTTGCTGCAGGAGTCCCTGCTCTTTCACACCGGCGCGCCCGCCAACTGGCAGCACTGGTTCGTTGCGGCGGGCGTACCCAACGCTGCGCCGACGCTGGCCACGGGGTTCGACCAGGTCTCGATCCTGGTGCAGGCGGTCAAGGCCGATATCGGCATCGCCGTGCTGCAGCGCTGCCTGGTACGCGACGAGATCGCCGCCGGCCGCGTGGTGGCGCCCTTCGATCTGCCGATCCGGCTGACGCGCGGCTATTTCCTGTGCGCGCCGCGGGAGCGGCGCGACCATCCGGCGCTGAACCGCTTCCGGCAATGGCTGCTGGAAACGGCGGCGCAGGACCCGGATGTGGTCCGCGTCAGGGGTAATGATTCACCGGATAGATGACAAGTAGTTGTCCAACGCAAGAAACATTAATCACGCTAATTTAACGTTGCCGACCATAAGAGCGACAAATGAAAACGGCGCACCGAAGCGCGCCGTTATTCTCTCATCGCATGGAAGGGGCAGACAAGACTGTCCGGCCACGCTTTCAAGCCAGCCTTCAAGCCGCCTTCTTCGCCAACCCCAGGTAGGTCTCGATGACGCGCGGATCGGCGGCCAGCTCGTCGGCCGGCCCGGCCATCGCGATCTCCCCCGTCTCGATCACATAGCCGTAGTCCGCCACCTGCAACGCGGCGCGCGCGTTCTGCTCGATCAGCAGCGTCGCCACGCCGGTGCGGCGCAGGTCGTTGATGATGTGGAAGATCTCCTTGACGATCAGCGGCGCGAGACCAAGGCTGGGCTCGTCCAGCATCAGCAGTTCGGGCTTGGCCATCAGCGCGCGGCCGACCGCCAGCATCTGGCGCTCGCCGCCGGACAGCGTGCCGGCATCCTGGCGCGCGCGCTCGCGCAGCCGGGGGAACAGCTCGTAGACCACGTCCATCTGGTCGAGGAAGTTCTTCTCGCCGGCGCGCTTGCGGCGGAAGGCGCCGAGCCGCAGGTTGTCCTCGACGCTCATCGAGCCGAACAGCTCGCGCTTCTCCGGCACCAGGCACATGCCGCGCGCGACCCGTCCCTCGACCGGAATGCCCGCCATGTCGTGGCCCAGGTAGGACACCATGCCGCTGGCCGAGCCGGTCGGCGGCAGCGCCCCCATGATCGCGTTCAGCATGGTGGACTTGCCCGCGCCATTGGGGCCGATCACCGTGACGATCTTGCCGGCCTCGACCGACAGGCTGGCCCCGTGCACCGCCTCGACCTT
Source organism: Cupriavidus sp. H18C1 (assembly GCF_049311595.1). NCBI lineage: Bacteria > Pseudomonadati > Pseudomonadota > Betaproteobacteria > Burkholderiales > Burkholderiaceae > Cupriavidus > Cupriavidus sp. H18C1. The sequence goes on along the minus strand of NZ_CP186008.1, from coordinate 2,065,879 downwards.
GCCGTAACGGACATGCAGGTCCTTCACTTCGAGAATCACGCTCACCGCTCGCTCCCTTATTCCACGCCGCCCAGATAGGCCTCGAGCACCGCGGGGTTCTTCTGCACTTCCTCGGGCACGCCCTCGGCGATCCGCGTGCCGAACTCCATCACCACCAGCCGGTCGGTCAGGTTCATCACGAAGTCCATGTCGTGCTCGACCAGCAGCACGCTCATGCCCTCGGCCTTGAGCTTGCGCAGCAAGTCGGCCAGCGCCTGCTTCTCCTTGTAGCGCAGGCCCGCGGCCGGCTCGTCGAGCAGCAACAGCGCGGGATCGCAGCACAGCGCGCGGGCGATCTCCAGAATGCGCTGCTGGCCCAGCGCCAGGCTGCCGGCTTCCATGTACATGCAGTCGGCCAGGCCCACGCGCTCGAGCTGGCGCTTCGCCTCGAACAGCAGCTTGGCCTCCTCGCCGCGGTTCATGCGCAGGATCGCCGCCGACACGCCGCCCTGCGGCCGGTAGTCGCCGCGCAGATGCGCGCCGATGGCGACGTTCTCGAGCACCGTCATCGTCGGCAGCAGATGCACGTGCTGGAAGGTCCGGCCGATGCCGCGCTTGACGATCTCGCGCGACGGCAGATTGGTGATGGCCTCGCCGCGATAGCGCACCTCGCCACGCGTCAGCGGCAGCACGCCCGTGACCAGATTGAAGGTGGTCGACTTGCCGGCGCCATTGGGCCCGATCAGCCCGACGATCTCGCCGGCGCGCACCTGGAAGCTGACGTCGTTGACCGCCACCAGTCCGCCGAACTCCTTGCGCGCGGCGCGCACGTCCAGGATCAGTTCGCCGGCCTGCGGTTTCTGCCGTACCGGCAGCGCGGCGGCCTGGTCGGGCGCGCGCACCGGCGGCCCGCTCGGCCATGCCTTGCGCAGGAAGGGCCAGAGCCCGTCGCGCGCATACTGCAGCAGCAGCACCAGCAGCACGCCGAACACGATGATCTCGAAGTTGCCGTTGGCGCCCAGCAGCTTGGGCAGCACGCCCTGCAGCATGTCCTTCAGGATGGTCAGGATCCCCCGCCCCCCAGCACCGCGCCCCAGACATGGCCGACACCGCCGACCACCGCCATGAACAGATACTCGATGCCGTAGTTCAGGCCGAACGGCGTCGGGTTCACCGCGCGCTGCAGATGCGCGTACAGGAAGCCCGAGATGCAGGCCAGCACCGCCGCGACGACGAACACCACCACCTTCATCCACGCGGTATTGACGCCCATCGCCTCGGCCATCACGCCGCCGCCCTTCAGCGCGCGGATCGCGCGGCCGGGACGCGAGTCGAGCAGGTTCTGCATCGCCACCACGGCGAGCAGCACCACCACCCAGATCAGATAGAACATCGAGCGGCCCGACTGCAGCTCGAAGCCCAGCAGCGACAGCACCGGGATGCCGTTCAGGCCATCGTACTTGCCGAGGAATTCCAGGTTGCCGAACAGGAAGAACAGCGACAGCCCCCCAGGCAATCGTCGCCAGCGGCAGGTAATGCCCCGACATCCGCATCGTGATCAGGCCGATCACATAGGCCGAGGCCATCGTGATCACCAGCCCGACCAGCAGGCCGAACCAGGGCGACAGCCCGTACTGCGTGGTCAGATAGGCGGTGCTGTAGGCGCCGAGGCCGACGAAGGCCGCCTGCCCGAACGAGGTCATGCCGCCGACGCCGGTCAGCAGCACCAGCCCGATCGCGACGATGCTGTACAGGCCGATGTAGTTGCCCAGCGTGATCCAGAACTCCGGTGTCGGCAGCACCGGCAGCAGCGCCAGGATCGCCGCGAACGCGATCAGCAGAAGCCGGTTGCGCAGGTTCGCGCTGCCGGAGACCGGCGCCGGGATCGGCTGCGTTGCGGCCGCCGCCGTGTCGGACGCCTGCTGCGTCCCGGTTGTGTGTGTGGCTTGCCGTTGCATCATTCCTCGTCTTCCACATGTTTGCTGGTCAGCGAGCGCCACAGCAGCACCGGAATGATCAGCGTGAACACGATGACCTCCTTGAACGCACTGGCCCAGAAGGACGAATAGGATTCGAGCAGCCCCACCAGCAGCGCGCCGGCGGCGGCCACCGGATAGCTGACCAGCCCGCCGACGATGGCGCCGACGAAGCCCTTCAGGCCGATCAGGAAGCCCGACTCGTAGTAGACCGTGGTCAGCGGCGCGATCAGGATGCCGCACAGCGCGCCCATCGCGGCGGCCAGCGTGAACGACAGCCGGCCCGCCTGCGTGGTGCCGATGCCGACCAGGCGCGCGCCCAGCCGGTTGACCGCGGTGGCGCGCAGCGCCTTGCCGGTCAGCGTGCGGTCGAAATAGAAATACAGGCCGGCGATCAAGAGCCCTGACACGCCGATCACCCACAGGCTCTGGCCCGACACCGACAGCGCGCCGACGTCGAAGCGCGCATCGGAGAACGCGGTGGTGCGCGAGCCCTCGGCGCCGAACATCACCAGCCCCAGGCCGACCAGCGCGAAGTGCACGCCGACCGAGACGATCAGCAGCACCAGCGTGCTAGCCTCGGCCAGCGGCTGGTAGGCGATGCGATACAGCATCGGGCCCATCGGCACCACGATCAGCAGCGTCAGCGCGATCTGCGCCAGCATCGGCAGCGGCTGCGCGCCAAAGGCCTGGGTCAGCCAGTGCACCGCGAACGGAAAGACCAGGTACTTGCCGGCCAGCACCGCCAGCCGGCGGACGGCGCTGCGGCGCAGTTCGGCGCTGCGCAGCACGGTGGCGCCCTCGTAGACGAAGGTCAGCACGCCCATCGCCACCAGCAGCCACGAGGTCTGCGGCGCATGGCCGGCCTGCATCACCGCCAGCGTCAGCGCGCCGTAGGCGACGAACTCCCCTTGCGGGATGAAGATGACGCGGGTCACCGAAAACACCAGCACCAGGGCCAGCGCCAACAGCGCGTAGATCGCGCCGGAGGTGATGCCGTCCTGTGCCAGGATGGCCGCAATCGAGAGGTCCATGATCTCCTCGGGGGTTGCCGCGATGCAGCGAATTACGAAATAGTAAAGGTCTTACGCTTCGAGGAAATCCGCGCGAACCCTAGCGCCCGGTTTCGCTTGACCGGTTTCGCTTGACCGGTTCCGCTTGACCGGTTTTGCCTCACCGGTTCTGCCTCACCGGTTCCCCTTCACCGTGGCCGCAAAACAAAAAAGGCGCATGGTGCGTCCATGCGCCCTGCCGCGCGGCGAAGCTGCCAGGCGTTCCTACTTCTGCAGCTTCCACTTGCCGTCGACGATCTGCACCATCACGCGCGAGCGCTGGTCCAGGCCCAGATGGTCGGTCGGGCTCATCGTCATGATGCCGTGCGAGACCGGCAGCTCCCTGGTCTGCTCCAGCGCATCGCGCAGCGCCTTGCGGAATTCCGGCGTGCCCGGCTGCGCCTTCTTCAGCGCGATCGGAATCGCGCGCTCGAGCAGCAGGCCGGCATCCCAGGCATGGCCGCCGAAGGTCGAGACCTGGCCGCCGAAGGCCTTCTCGTAGGCGGTCTTGTAGGTCATCGCCGGCTTCTTGACCGGATTGCTGTCGGGCAGCTGTTCGGCGACCAGCAGCGGGCCGGCCGGCAGCAGCGCGCCTTCGCAGTCCTTGCCGCAAACGCGCAGGAAGTCGGGGTTGGCGACGCCGTGGGTCTGGTAGATCTTGCCCTTGTAGCCGCGCTCCTTCAGCGCCTTGGCCGGCAACGCCGACGGCGTGCCCGAACCGGCGATCAGCACCGCGTCCGGATTGCTGGCCATGATCTTCAGCACCTGGCCAGTGACCGAGGTATCGGTACGGGCGAAGCGCTCGTTGGCGACGACCTTGATCTTGCGGATGTCCGCCACCTTGGCGAACTCCTGCGACCAGCTCTCGCCGTAGGCATCCGCGAAGCCGATGAAGGCCACCGTCTTCACGTTGTTGTTGCTCATGTGCTCGGAGATCGCGGTCGCCATGTGCGAGTCGTTCTGCGGGGTCTTGAAGACCCAGGCGCGCTTGGCGTCCATCGGTTCGATGATGCGCGCCGACGCCGCCATCGTGATCATCGGCGTGCCGCTCTCGGCGACCACATCGACCATCGCCAGCGAATTCGGCGTCACGGTCGAGCCGACCACGGCGTCGACCTTGTCCTCGCTGATCAGCTTGCGGGTGTTCTTGACGGCGGTGGTGCTGTCCGAGGCGTCGTCGAGCACGATGTATTCGACCTTCTTGCCGGCGATCTCCTTGGGCAGCAGCGTGAAGGTGTTCTTCTCCGGGATGCCCAGCGAAGCCGCCGGACCGGTCGCCGATACCGTGACCCCGATCTTGACCTGGGCCTGGGCAGCGCCGGCGCACAGACAGACGGCGGCGAAGGCCAGCATGCTGGCGCGCTTGAAATTCATCGTGTCTCCTTCTTCTCTCAAACCGGTCGGCATCGAGCCGGCTTGGGGCCGGTCCGCGCCTGGCTTGTTGTTCCGACGGATCCGCGATGCCTGGTCGCCGCGCTTCGCCGTCGTGCCCGATCCCGTCCGCGCGTGCCCTCATTTTTTTCGAAGGGTCGCGGCCGATCCTCCAGCGCAATCCATCCTGAAGACGGGCTTGCGAGGAGGCGGCCGGCGCCGGATTTGATTCGCCGACCGAGCGGTCGGGAATTCGCACCGAGTCTAACACAGCGCCCCTTGCCGCCAAGGCAGGATTAACCCGCATCGCCAGCATCGGCGCGCCTTTCGGCGCAGCGACCGGTGCGCCGGGACGTCGGCGAGGACCCGCGTGGGGACGTGCCCCAGGACCACGCGGCGACCTGCCTCGGGACGTCCGCGAGGAGCGCGCGGAGACCTGCGCGAAAACGTACCCGGCGGCTACGCGAAGGCCGTGCGCGCCCTCAGCCGACGAAGGCGTCCCAGGCGGTCTTCAGGATCAGCGCGCTGACCACCAGCAGGAACACCTTGCGCACGAAACGGCTGCCGTGCTTCAGCGCAAGCCGGCTGCCGAGCTGGCTGCCGATGACGTTGCCCACCGCCATCACCAGGCCGAGCTCCCACCAGACGTGCCCCTTGAAGCCGAGCAGCATCAGCGCCGCGACATTGGTGGCGAGGTTGACCAGCTTGGTCGAGGCCGCGGCGTGCAGGAAGTCGTAGCCGAACAGCCGCACGAACATGATCATCAGGAAGCTGCCGGTGCCGGGTCCGAAGATGCCGTCGTAGAAGCCGATCGCTGCGCCGCCCATCAGCGCGACCCAGCGCTCACGCGCGCCCGACAGCGTCGGCGCATGCTCGGCACCGAGGTCCTTCCTGGCGAGCGTATAGATCAGCAGGATCGCCAGCACGAACGGCAGCAGCTTGCGCAGCGGATCCGCGGGCACCAGGGTCAGCGTGTAGGCGCCGGCCATCGAGCAGAGGAAGGCGGCCACCACCGCGGGCCCGGTGGCGCCCCAGTAGATCCGCACGCGGCGCGCGTAGCGCACCGCGGCGTTGAAGGTGCCGGCCATCGAGGCGACCTTGGTGGTGCCGATCAGCGTCGCCGGCGCGTGGCTCGGGTAGGCGCTGAAGATTGCGGGAATCTGCACCAGGCCGCCGCCGCCGGCGACCGCATCGATCAGGCCGGCCAGGAAGGCGGCGGCAAACAGGAAGGCGAATTCCATTGGAACATCCGGGAAAGCGTCAGCGGGACAGGGGTAAAGAAACGAAAGCAGGAAGCGAAAGCGGGCGACGGCGTGGGGCGGACGCAGGCCGAGCAGGCGACGGCGTGGGACGGACTATCCGGGGCCGCCGCCAAACGCAGGAACGGGCAAGGACTCCGCGGTCGGATCAGGACAACTGCTTGACCGCCGGCGCCAGGTCGCGATGCCACAGGCCGCACGGCAGCCGGCTCAGGCCGTGATCCGACTTCCCGGGCTCGCGAGACTCCCCCGGCAGCGGGCAGGCCCGGTGCCCACAGCAGATGGCGCACGCCATGCGCCCGGCACCACTCGGCGAGCCAGTCACGGCAGGAAGCGAGGATTGCACCACTTTCGTGCGCGCCGGGCAAACACCAGGCTTCGGTCGCCATCGCCGCCAGGCCGCCCAGATCGAGGCGCGGCACCAGCTGGACCGGCAGGCAACCGACCAGCGCGGCGCCCTCCCACGCCAGCAGGCACAGGCCCAGTTCGGGCCGCTGCAGCAGCCGCTCGAGCATCGCGGCGCGGCCCCGCTGCAGCAGCACCGGCGCCGGCGCGCACGCCTGCAGCCAGTCCGCCAGCATCGGCTGGTCGGCCGGAAAAGCCTGTCGAATCAGATAGTTGGGAGTTGGCGCGGAGGCGCCGGGGGGCACCGGAGGAACCGGAGGAACCGGAGGAACCGGAAAGGATGGGATCGGACGGAGACGGCATGGCGGTCGCGGGCAAGGCGCGCATTGTCTCACGGAGAACGGCACAAATTAAAAGGGCGTTGCCGAGGATCACCCGTCAACGCCCTTTCCTTATTTAACGCTGCTTCCTCACGGAATGCTCATCGTGGGTGCGCGCCTGTCGTCTCCTCGCTTCCGCCTCCATTTAACCTGCGAAAACCGTGGCTCCAATGTAACGAAGCGGTGCGTATCCAACAAGCTAGAAAAAACCCTAGCCCTAAAAACGGGCATGTACCGCGGCGGCCACTCCCCGCCGCGGCCTCCGGCGCCGCTTCAGTGCGCTTCAGTGGCGGCCCCGGTTGAACAGCGCCTGCAGCTCGCCCATGATGCCACGGCGGAACAGCAGCACGCAGATCACGAAGATCACGCCGGTCACCATCGTCACCGACTCGCCCAGCGAGTTGAACCACTCGACGCCGGTGGCCGAGGCCAGGAAGCTGCCGATGTCGCCCAGCTTGTTCTCCAGCGCGACGATCACGAAGGCGCCGACGATCGGACCGGACAGCGTACCCAGGCCGCCGACCAGCGTCATCAGGATCACCGTGCCCGACATCGACCAGTGCACGTCGGTCAGCGTCTCGAAGCCCAGCACCAGCGCCTTGATCGCGCCGGCCAGCCCCGACAGCGCGGCCGACAGCACGAAGGCCATCAGCTTGAAGCGGTCGGTGTCATAGCCCAGCGAGATCGCGCGCGGCTCGTTCTCCTTGATCGCCTTCAGGATCTGCCCGAACGGCGAATGCACCGTACGCACGATCAGCGCGAAGGCCAGCACGATGATCGCCAGCGCGACGTAGTACAGCGTCAGGTCGTCCGACAGCGACAGCACGCCGAACAGCTTGCCGCGCGGAATGCCCTGCAGCCCGTCCTCGCCGCCGGTGAACGGCGCCTGCAGGCAGAAGAAGAACAGCATCTGCGCCAGCGCCAGCGTGATCATCGAGAAGTAGATGCCTTGCCGCCGGATCGCCAGCGCGCCGACCACGTAGCCGATCGCCGCTCCTGCCAGCGTGCCCAGCACCAGCCCCACCTCCGGCGTCACGCCCCACACCTTCATCGCGTGCCCGGCCACATAACCGGCGCCGCCGAAGAAGGCCGCGTGGCCGAACGACAGCAGGCCGGTGTAGCCGATCAGCAGATTGAACGCGCAGGCGAACAGCGCGAAGCACAGCACCTTCAGCACGAACACCGGATAGGCGCCGGCCATCGGTGCGGCGATCAGCGCGACCAGCAGCAGGCCGTAGAACACCAGCGGCACGGTACGCGGCACGCCGCTGCGCGCGGCGCCCGCTTCCGCTGGCGTGGAGGCCTGCGTCCCCTGGGGTCCCTGTGTGCGCGATGCGCTTTGTCCGTCCATCACTTCTCCCTCCCGAACAGCCCGGCCGGCCGCAGCAGCAAAACGATCACCATGATCAGGAACACCACGGTCGACGACGCTTCCGGATAGAACACCTTGGTCAGGCCCTCGATCACGCCGAGGCCAAGACCGGTGACGATCGAGCCCAGGATCGAACCCATGCCGCCGATCACCACCACCGCGAACACCACGATGATCAGGTTCTGCCCCATCAGCGGCGAGATCTGGATCACCGGCGCGGCCAGCACGCCGGCGAAGGCGGCCAGCGCGACGCCGAAGCCGTAGGTCAGCGTGACCATCAGCGGCACGTTGACGCCGAAGGCCTCGACCAGCTTCGGGTTCTCGGTGCCGGCGCGCAGATAGGCGCCGAGCTTGGTCTTCTCGATCATGTACCAGGTCGCCAGGCACACCGCCAGCGAGGCCACCACCACCCAGGCGCGGTAGTTCGGCAGGATCATGAAGCCGAGGTCGGTCGCGCCCGCCAGCAGCTCCGGCGTCGAATACGGCAGGCCCGACACGCCGTAGATCGAGCGGAACACGCCCTCGATCACCAGCGTGATGCCCAGCGTCAGCAGCAGGCCGTAGATATGGTCGAGCTTGTAGATCCAGCGCAGCATGGTCTTCTCGATGACCACGCCGATCACGCCGACCACCACCGGAGCGAGCAGCAGCATCACCCAGTAGTTGAGCCCGGCGTACTCCATGCCCATCCAGGCCAGCACCGCGCCAAGCATGAAGAGCGCGCCGTGCGCGAAATTGATGACGTTGAGCAGGCCGAAGATCACCGCCAGGCCAAGGCTCAACATCGCATAGAAAGCCCCGTTGACCAGCCCGAGCAACAGCTGGGACAACATGGCGGGCAAGGGAATACCGAAGATGTCCATCGCAGGCGTCAGCTATGCGGCGCCGCGGGCCCGTTCCGCGCCGGCCCGCCATCCATCGAGGAAGGCATGGGCCGGCCGCAGCGAACGCGCACGCGGCGCCGGTCGTTCATCGGGCCGCGGCGATGCGCGAGGCGCGCACCGCCGGGCCACCGTCGTTTACTTCTTCAGCAGCGCGCACTTCGACTCGGCGGGCGTCGTGAAGGCCTGGTCGCCCGGGATCGTCGCCACGACCTTCAGGTAGTCCCAGGGCTTCTTCGACTCTGCCGGGGTCTTGACCTGCATCAGGTACATGTCATGAATGGCGCGGCCGTCGGCGCGGATATAGCCCTTGGTGTAGAAGTCGTCGATCTTGGCCTTCTTCAGCTCGGCCATCACCTTGTCCGGATCGTCGGTCTTGGCCGCCTCGACCGCCTTCAGGTAGGTACGCACCGCGGAGTAGTCGGCGGCCTGCAGGCTGCTCGGCATCTTCTTGTTCTTGGCGAAGAAGCGGTTGGCGAACTTGCGGGTCTCGTCGTTCATGTCCCAGTACCAGCTGTCGGTCATCAGCAGGCCTTCGGTGTTCTTCAGACCGAGGCTGTGCACATCGTTGATGAACATCAGCAGGCCGGCGATCTTCATGTTCTTGGTGATGCCGAATTCCTTGGCCGCCTTGATCGAGTTGATCGTGTCGCCGCCGGCGTTGGCCAGGCCCAGGATCTGCGCCTTCGACGACTGCGCCTGCAGCAGGAACGACGAGAAGTCGGACGCCGACAGCGGATGGCGCACCGAGCCGACCACCGTGCCGCCATTGGCCTTGACCACCGCCGAGGTGTCGTTCTCCAGCGAATGGCCGAAGGCGTAGTCCGCGGTCAGGAAGAACCACGACTTGCCGCCCTGCTTGACCACCGCGCTGCCGGTGCCCTTGGCCAGCGCCACCGTGTCGTAGGCGTAGTGCACCGTGTACGGCGAGCACTCCTCGTTGGTCAGGCGGGCCGTGCCGGCGCCGATGTTGATGTAGACCTTCTTCTTTTCCTGCGCGACCTTGTTCATCGCCAGCGCGGTACCGGAGTTGGTGCCGCCCAGCAGCATGTCCAGGCCCTGCTGGTCCATCCATTCGCGCGCCTTCGAGGCGGCGATGTCGGCCTTGTTCTGGTGGTCGGCCGACAGCAACTCGATCGGCTTGCCGAGCACCTTGCCGCCGGCGTCCTCGATCGCCATCTTGACCGCCTCGACGCCCGACTTGCCGTCGATGTCCGCGTACAAGCTGGACATGTCGGTGATGAAGCCGATCTTGACCGAGTCACCCGATACCTGCGCGGAGGCCGCTCCGGCCGCCATGCCCGTCACCAAGGCCGCCATCGCGGCTGCGAGCCGTTTGATCTTCATTGCTTGTCTCCTGTGTTTCGGCGGCCTCGCGCCGCCCGTTCCTGCCACCGTACGTTCGACCGTACCTTCGACCATGCCTGCGACCCCGAAGGATCAGACCCCAAGCAGTTCGTGCAACACCGGCATCTTCTGTTCGAGCTCGCCGGCGCCGAAGCGCTCGACGATGGTGCCGTGCTCCATCACATAGAAGCGGTCCGCCAGCGGCGCGGCGAAGCGGAAGTTCTGCTCCACCATCACCACCGTGTACCCCTTCTGCTTCAGCATCCGGATCATGCGGGCCAGCGCCTGCACGATCACCGGTGCCAATCCTTCCGAAATCTCGTCGAGCAGCAGCAGGTTCGCGCCGGTGCGCAGGATGCGCCCGACCGCCAGCATCTGCTGCTCGCCGCCCGACAGGCGCGTGCCCTGGCTCTGCCGGCGTTCGGCCAGATTCGGGAACATCTCGTAGATGTCGGCCTCGCTCATGCCCTGCTGCGCGCCGGCGCCCTTGAGCTGCGGCGGCAGCAGCAGGTTCTCCTCGCAGGACAGGCTGGCGAAGATGCCGCGTTCCTCGGGGCAGTAGCCGATGCCGTAGTGCGCGATCTTGTGCGTGGGCAGATGGATCGTCTCGTGGCCGTTGATCTTGATCGAGCCCTTGCGCGTGCCGGTCAGGCCCATGATCGCGCGCAGCGTGGTGGTGCGGCCGGCGCCGTTGCGGCCCAGCAGCGTGACCACCTCGCCGCGGTTCACGGTCAGGTCGACCCCGTGCAGGATGTGCGATTCGCCGTACCAGGCCTGCAGGCCGCGGATCTCGAGGGCGGGCGTGTTGTCAGTCGTCATGTCGTCGCTCCGCATTGCTCTCAGTGCGCGCCCTGCAGCTCGGCCTCGGCCGTGCCCATATAGGCTTCCATCACGCGCGGGTCCTTCGAGACCTGCTCGTACGGCCCTTCGGCGAGGATCGCGCCCCGCTGCAGCACGGTGATGGTGTCCGCGATCGACGACACCACGTTCATGTTGTGTTCGACCATCAGGATGGTGCGGCCCGCCGAGACCTTCTTGATCAGCTGCGTGACGCGGTCGACGTCCTCGTGACCCATGCCCTGGGTCGGCTCGTCGAGCAGCATCAGCTCGGGCTCCATCGCCAGCGTGGTGGCGATCTCCAGCGCGCGCTTGCGGCCGTACGGCAGGTTGACGGTCACGGTGTCGGCGAACTCGGTCAGGCCGACCTGCTCGAGCAGCGCCATCGCCTCGTCGTCGAGCACCGACAGCGTGCGTTCGCTGCGCCAGAAGTGGAAGGCGGTGCCGAGCTTGCGCTGCAGCCCGATGCGCACGTTCTCGCGCACGGTCAGGTGCGGAAACACCGCCGAGATCTGGAACGAGCGAATCACGCCGCGGCGCGCGATCTGCGCGGGCTTCTCGCCGGTGATGTCGATGCCGTTGAACAGAATGGTGCCGGTGGTCGGCACCAGGAACTTCGTCAGCAGATTGAAGCAGGTGGTCTTGCCCGCTCCGTTCGGGCCGATCAGCGCATGGATGGACCCGCGCCTGACCCGCAGATTGACGTCGCTGACCGCGGTAAACCCCTTGAACTCCTTGGTGAGGTTGCGCGTCTCCAGGATGGTTTCCTGCTGGTTCATGTCTCCTGCCCGTCCTCGTTCGGCGCGACGCCGGCTTCTGGCCTGTCGTGCCCGGATTCGACCCGCGACCCCGGCCGGCGCTGCGCGAATATCAGCGCGGGCGGGGATCGCCTTGTCTGCAATGTCTTATTGGTGTGTGTGGCAGCGCGCTGGGTGGCAGCGGCGGCACGGTCGGATGCAAGCGCCGATGCATGCGCAGATGTGAGCGCGGCATCACGACTGTCCGGCGTCTATTGTGGGCACCTGTTGCGTCGCAAAACATCCGGGTTTGCACTGAGCCTGAAACATGAACCAGCTGTCATGTTTGTCAGGCAGCGCGGAGGCGGTGTTTGGCAAGGCCAAGGGAAAGCTGCGGGCGAACTGCCGACAAGCCGCGGGCAGGCGCGCCGGGAGCGGTGCGGCGCCGCACGCGGGCGGCGCCGACCGTGGGGCCGCGTCCGTGCCTTCAGCCGCGCGCGCCGCTGCGCCAGTCCTCGCGGATCATGTCGCTGGCGCGCTCGGCGATCATGATGGTCGGCGAATTGGTATTGCCCGAGGTGATCAGCGGCATCACCGAGGCATCGACCACGCGCAGGCCCTGCACGCCGATCACGCGCAGGCGCTGGTCGACCACCGCCTGCGGATCATCGGCCTTGCCCATGCGGCAGGTGCCGACCGGATGGAAGATCGTGGTGCCGATATCGCCGGCCGCGCGCGCCAGCGATTCGTCGTCCTCGACATGCGGACCCGGCAGCCATTCCTGCGGACGGTACGGCGCCAGCGCGGGCGCGGCGACGATGCGGCGGGTCAGCCGAAGCGAGTCCGCCGCGACCTTGCGGTCCTCGTCGGTCGACAGGTAGTTGGGCGCGATCACCGGCGCCTGGCGGAAGTCCGGGCTGTCGATGTGGACGCTGCCGCGCGAGGTCGGCCGCAGATTGCAGACGCTGGCCGTGAACGCGTTGAAGGTGTGCAGCGGCTCGCCGAACTTGTCGAGCGACAGCGGTTGCACGTGGTACTCGACATTGGGCCGCGCCTGGTCCGGATCCGAGCGCGCGAACGCGCCGAGCTGCGACGGCGCCATGCTCATCGGCCCGCTCTGGTTCCACGCGTACTGCAGCCCGATGCCAAGCTTGCCCCACCAGTTGCCGACTCGCGTATTGAGCGTGCGCACGCCCTCGACCTTGACGATCATGCGCAGCTGCAGATGGTCCTGCAGGTTCTCCCCGACGCCCGGCAGCGCCTGCCGCACCGGGATGCCCATCGCCTGCAGCCGCTCGGGCTGGCCGATGCCGGAGAGCTCCAGCAGCTGCGGCGTGTTGACCGCGCCCGCGGCGAGGATCACCTCGCGCCGCGCCGCCACCGTATGCGGCTGGCCGCCGCCGACGTAATGCAGGCCGCTGCAGCGGCGTCCGTCGAAAGTCAGCTCGCTGACCTGCGCGCCGGTGACGATGGTCAGGTTCGGCCGTTCGGACGCGCGCCGCAGGAAGGCCTTCGAGGTGTTCCAGCGAATGCCGCGGCGCTGGTTGACCTCGAAGTAGCCGACGCCGAAGTTGTCGCCGCGGTTGAAGTCGTCGGTGCGCGGAATGCCGGTCTGCTCGGCCGCGTCGATGAAGCGCTCGAGGATGTCCCAGCGCAGGCGCTGCGGCTCGACGCGCCATTCGCCGCCGGCGCCGTGAAACTCGTTGGCGCCGCGGTGATGGTCCTCGCTGCGCTTGAACAGCGGCAGCACGTTGTCCCAGCGCCAGCCGTCGTCGCCGGTGATGCGCGCCCACTCGTCGTAGTCCTCGCGCTGCCCGCGCATGTAGATCATGCCGTTGATCGACGAGCACCCGCCCAGCACGCGGCCGCGCGGATAGATCAGCGAGCGGCCGTTCAGTCCCGGCTCGGCGACCGTGCGGTACATCCAGTCGGTGCGCGGATTGCCGATGCAGTACAGATAGCCCACCGGAATATGGATCCAGTGGTAGTCGTCCTTGCCGCCCGCCTCGAGCAGCAGCACGCTGACGTCGGCGTCCTGCGTCAGCCGGTTGGCCAGCACGCAGCCCGCGGTGCCGCCGCCGACGATGATGTAGTCGTAGGTCTCCATGCTCTTCTTCTGGGTTGGGTAGTCGATCGGGGTGCGGCCGTCCGCCGCGGGTGGACGGCACGCCTGAGGCGTCAGGGATTATGCGTCGTGCGTTTGGCGTTGCGTCGATATCGGCGATCGCGCCAGCATACGCGTCGGCGTGCGCCTCAGCGCTCCGTGTCCGTCACCGGCTGCAGATGGCGGCGCAGCCAGTCGCTCAGCGCGTCCAGCACCTCGGCCCGCAGCGCCGCCTGCTCGTTGAAGATCTCGTGGTAGGCGTGCTCGAACCAGATGCATTCGTGCAGGTCGGCCGGCGCATTGTCGCAGAAGCGCCGGCTGCCCGCCGGATCGACGACGCGATCGGCGCCCGCCACCAGCAGCAGCGTGGGCGCCTCGAGCAGCGGCGCATCGGCCTGCGCGCGCTCGATGCCGAGCAGCATGCTCTGCAGGATGCCGGCCGTCAGCGTGCGCTGCACCAGCGGATCGCTGCGATAGCTGGCGATTTCGGCGGGATCGTGGCTGAGGTCGGTCGGACGGATCGGACTCGGTATGCGCAGGTTCGGCGCCAGCGTCAGCAGCATCCGCTGCAGCGTCAGCATCGCGCCGCTCACACGCAGCGCCAGCGCCGGCGAGGACAGCACCAGCGCGCGCACCGGCCGCACGCGCGAGGTCGCCAGCCGCGCCGCGACCAGTCCGCCCATGCTGTGCCCGAGCACGATCGGCAGTTCGGGCCAGCGCCGCACCACGCCGTCGTAGATCTCCACCAGATCGTCGAGGAAGACATCGGGCCGCTCGGCCACCATGCGCGCGCCGCCGCTGGCGCCGTGGCCGCGCTGGTCGTAGGCCACCACCCGCAGGCCCAGCGCGCACAGCCGCGCGGCCACATGGGCATAGCGCCCGCAGTGCTCGGCCACCCCGTGCACCAGCAGCAGCGTGCCCGACGGTTCGGGCCACAGCTGCGGGTCGGGCAGCCAGGTACGCAGCAGCAGCTCGGTGCCGTCGCGCATGCGCTGGCGGCTGTCGGCCGGCGCGATGGCGGCGCTCTGGGATGCTTCCATGCGATCGCTCTCCTCGTCGGCGCGCGGCGCGGCCGCACGCCGGTCAGCGTTCAAGAGTGGCAGGCGTGGCGCGCATTGCCGTCGGACGCATTGCCATCGTCGGCATTGCCGTCGCGCGAACTGCCGTGACGCCTATCCCCCGCTGACGGCGCGCTCCCGGGCTCGGCGAAGTCGGCGAGGATCGGGCAATCCGGCCGCTCGTCGCCGCTGCACGCCTCGGCCAGCGCGCGCAGCGTGTCGCGCATGGCCGCCAGTTCCGCGATGCGCGTTTCCAGCTCGGCGACGTGGCGCAGCGTCAGTGCCTTGACGTCTGCACTGGCGCGCCCGCGGTCCTGCCACAGCAGCAGCAGGTTGCGGATCTCGTCCAGCGAGAACCCGAGATTACGGGCGCGCCGTACGAAGCGCAAGGTATGCAGCGCGCGCTCGTCGTAGCGCCGATAGCCCCCTTCGCTGCGCGGCGGTTCGGGCAGCAGCCCGATCGATTCGTAGTGCCGGATCATCTTGGCGGACACGCCCGAGGCGGCCGCCGCTTCGCCGATATTCATCGCCTTGCTTCCTCCAGGTTTCAGCGCTGCACGGCCCCGTCGCGCGGTGCCGGCCGCCAGCGCCGCAGCAGCAGCGCGTTGCCGACCACGCTGACGCTCGAGAACGCCATCGCCGCGCCGGCCACCACCGGGCTGAGCAGACCGGCCGCCGCCAGCGGGATGCCGATCACGTTGTAGACGAAGGCCCAGAACAGGTTCTGCCGGATCTTGCGCACGGTCCGGTGCGACATCGCCAGCGCGTCGGCGACCAGGCCCGGGTCGCCGCGCATCAGCGTGATGCCGGCCGCGTGCATCGCCACGTCGGTGCCGGTGGACATCGCGATGCCGACGTCGGCCGCGGCCAGCGCCGGCGCATCGTTGACGCCGTCGCCGACCATCGCGACCACCGCACCGCCGCGCTTGAGCGCGGCCACGCGCGCCGCCTTGTCTTCGGGCAACACCTCGGCCTGCACGTCGTCGATGCCGAGCGCCTCGGCGACCTGCGCCGCGGCGCCGTGGCTGTCGCCCGACAGCATCACGGTGCGCACGCCGGCCGCATGCAGGCGCGCCACCGCTTCGCGCGCGCCCGGCTTGATCGCATCGCCGAACGCGACCAGTCCTTCGACGCGGCGCGTATCGATCGCGATCAGCCACGACACCGTGCGTCCGGCCAGGCGCAGCGCCTCGGCCTCGCGCTGCAGTTCGGAGTCCTCGTCCAGCGACGCGCCCAGCTCCTTGCGCAGCCGCTCGCTGCCGAGCGCCCAGGCGACGCCGTCGATGCGCCCGCTGATGCCGCGGCCCGGCAGCGCGCGCAGTTCGCTCGCGACCGGCACCGCCAGCGCACGTTGCTCGGCGGCGTGCAGCACCGCCCGGGCCAGCGGATGTTCGCTGCCGGCCTGCAGCGCGGCCAGCCGCGACAGCAGCAGCGACGATGCGTCGTCGCGCGGCTCCGCGCTGCCTGCCGCTCCCTCCGCGGACAGCAGCGCCACCACCTCGGGCTGCCCGACGGTCAGCGTGCCGGTCTTGTCGAACGCGACCACGTTGACGCGATGCGCGGTCTCCAGCGCCTCGGCGTCCTTGACCAGGATGCCGGCCTGGGCGCCAGCGCCGGTGCCGGCGATGATCGCGGTCGGCGTGGCCAGGCCCAGCGCGCACGGGCAGGCGATCACCAGCACCGCCACCGCGTTGAGCAGCGCCGACTGCCAGTCGCCCAGCGCCAGCCCCCCAGCCCAGCAGCGTCACCAGCGCGATCGCCAGCACCACCGGCACGAACACCGCGCTGACGCGATCGACCAGCCGCTGGATCGGCGCCTTGGCCGCCTGCGCGTGTTCGACCATGCGGATGATGCGCGCCAGCACCGTTTCCGCGCCGACCGCGGCGGTGCGCAGCACCAGCCGGCCCTCGCCGTTGATGGCGCCGCCGGTCACGCGGTCGTCGACATGCTTGGGCACCGGCAGGCTCTCGCCGGTCAGCATCGATTCGTCGGCATGGCTGTCGCCGTCGATCACCACGCCGTCGACCGGAATGCGCTCGCCCGGCAGCACCACCACCTCGTCGCCGACCCGTACCTGCGCCAGCGGCACCGTGGTGTCGACGCCGTCGCGGCGCACCCGCGCGGTATCGGGCCGCAGCGCGGCCAGCGCGCGGATCGCGTCCGCGGTCTGCCGCTTGGCCCGGACCTCCAGCCATTTGCCGAGCCGCACCAGCGTGATCACCACCGCCGCGCTCTCGAAATACAGGTGCGGATGGCCCTCGCCATGGGCGGCGGCGCCGCGCCAGATCAGCCACAGCGACAGGCCGTAAGCGGCCGAAGTGCCGAGCGCGACCAGCAGATCCATATTGCCGGTGCCGGCGCGCAGCGCCTTCCAGCCGGCGCGATAGAAGCGCCAGCCGAACACGAACTGCACCGGCGTGGCCAGCAGCCATTGCCACAGCGCCGGCACGTTCCACGCGATGCCGAACCAGCCGAGCACCATCGGCGCGACCAGCGGCAGCGACAGCGCGGCGGGGATCGCCACGGACCAGGGTCCGGACCAGAAGTCGGCGGTGCGCGCGGGCGTGCCCTTCCCGGCCACCGCACCATCGGCCATCCCCTCGGCCACCGGTTCGGCGGCGTAGCCCGCGCGGGACACGGCCTCGGTCAGCGCTGGCAGCATGTCGGCCGGGCTGCCGCCGACCAGCGTCACCAGGGCGCGCTCGGTGGCCAGATTGACCTGGGCGTCGACCACGCCCGGCACCGCACGCAGCGCCCGCTCGACGCGGCCGACGCAGGAGGCGCAGGTCATCTCGCGCACGGTCAGTTCCAGCTCGGTGCGCGGCACCGCGTAGCCGGCGGCGGCGACGGCGTCGGCCGCAGCGGGCAGCACCGCGGCGCTGTCGGCCTGCACGGTGGCCTCCTCGGTGGCGAGGTTGACGGCGACCGAACGCACGCCGGGCACCTTGGCCAGCGCGTTCTCGACCCGGCGCACGCAGGAGGCGCAGGTCATCCCTTCGATCGGCAGGCGCCACTCGGGCGCGGCGGGCGTGGCATTCGTACCGGCCGGGGCCGGAGACAGCGGAATGGAAGACGTGGACATGGCGGTTGGCATCCTCGTTGACATAGCCTGTCACTGGATGCTGGACCTTACCATGCTAGGAAGGTCAAGGCCGATGCGCCAGTTTTTGGGGCCGCAAGGCGGGGCTTGCGGTTGACATGATGGGAAGGTTCACAATGGCGCCGTCGTCCCGGAAACCATCCGGTCATTCCCCCCGCCCGGTCCTGCAGGCGCGGGAACGACGGAGATCCGGGCCCATTTCACCGATACCCAGGAGTTCAACGATGATGCAGTTTCAAGTGGAAGGCATGTCCTGCAATCACTGCGTGGGCGCGATCACGCGCGCGGTGAAGCAGGTCGATCCCGACGCCCGCGTGTCGGCCGATATCGCGGCGCAGGCGGTCAGCGTGGAATCGGACGCCGATGCGCAGGAGGTGCGCGAGGCCATCGAATTGGCGGGCTATCCGGTCAAGGGCTGACGGGAAGGGACCGCGTCCGCGCTCCAGGCAGACGCGGACGCGGCCCGTCGGCGACGCTCAGAAGCGGTAGCCGACGTTCAGGAAGGTCACGATCGGATTGATCTTGATCTTGGTGTGCGACACCACGGTTGCGCCGCCGAGTGCGGTATTGCGCGTGACCAGGGTCGCGGTGGTGTCCAGCGGCAGGTAGGACACCGACAGGCCGACATGCCAGCGCTCGTTGATCTTGTAGTTGGCGCCGATGTTGAAGACCGGATTCCACGACGACTTGGCGCTGGCGGTCATGGTGGCGTTCGGGCCGAACTCCCGGCGCACGAACTGCTGGTTGGTAATCGTCTCGTCGCTGAACCAGGTGTAGTTCAGGCCCAGGCCGACGTAGGGGCGCAGGCGGGCGGCCGGTTCCAGGAAGTGGTACTTGACCAGCACCGCCGGGCTCCACTGGCGCACCGTGCCGAGCTTGCCGTACTTGCCGTAGCCCTTGTCTCCCTCGACGTCGTGCTTGGGCGGCACGCCCAGCACGAACTCGGCCGAGATGTTGTCGGTGATGAAATGGTCGATCGACAGGCCAACCGTGTTGGCCGCCTTGATATCGGCGCCGGTGTTGGGACGCTGCGTTCCCACCGGGCGGCCGCCGACGCTGTCGATGGTCATCGGATCGGCCGAGCTGTTCGGCATCACGCGGAACCAGCCCGTGCTGACGACGGTGCTGCCGGCCGACTGTGCCTGGGCGGCGCCGCCCACTACCATGGCCGCGACAGCCACCAGGATTTTTTTCTTGTGCGACATCCTCTCTCCTTCGTGGTTTTCAACTGCAAGGGCAGCATTATCCCGCTGCGGATGCCGCCATCGTTTCAATCTAGATACATTTTGTAGAGGGGCGCCACTAAATTGAGGGTTTACCGCAATCAGCGGTACCCGAAGGGCCACCGCGGCGGGGAGAGAGGCGTCAGAAGTGTCTCAGGAATGTGACACCGGGTCGTGTCCCGATGCCTTCCGCGGCGTCATGCGTTGGCGGCTCGCACCGCCAGGGCGCACGCGGCCAGATCCCACAACGCATAGCCCACGCTCTTGAACACCAGCGGACTGCCGGTGCGCGCGCGGATCGCATCCGCGGCCAGGATCGCCGTCTCGAACGGCTGCACCGCATCCCAGTCGATGCCGGCCTGCAGCAGGTCGCCGGCCTCGTCCTCGATGCCAAACAGCGTATCGGCCAGCAGGCGCCCCGCCTTCTCGGCGCCGCGGCACAGCGCCGGCGGCAGCTCGCACATGTCCGGCCGGAACGCGCCGACCGCGGCAATGAAGTGGTCGTCGCGCCAGCAGCCGGCATCCAGATCCGGCAGCACCGGCGTGCGGCTCGACGTCACGGTGACCACCATCGACACGCGCGCGAGCACCGCCTCGACCTCGCCGACGGCTTCCAGCACCTCGGCTTCCAGCCCCAGGCCGCGCGCGTGCGCCGCAAGCGCATGGGCCTTGTCCGCCGTGCGCGAATGCAGCCAGACCCGCCGCAGTGGCAATCCCGCCGCGAAGGCCTCGAGGTGCGTGGTGGCCTGCACGCCGGCGCCGACGATCAGCAGCTCGCCGTCGGGCCGCGCGGCAAAGCGTTGCGCCGCCAGCAGCGACACCGCCGCGGTGCGGCGCCCGGTCACGGTCGGCCCGTCGAGCAGCGCCAGCCGCACGCCGGTATGCGCGTCGGCCACCACCACTTCGCCGAGGATATTGGGCAGCCCGCGCGCGGGGTTGCCGGGATGGACCGTGATGTTCTTGGTCATCACGAGGTCGGCATTGCGCGCCGGCATCACCAGCAGCGTCCCCTCGCCCTCCGGACTGGCGGCGGTCACGTCGCCGACCGGCAGCGCCAGCCGGGGCGGGGCCATCGCGGTGCCGGCGCGCAGCTCGCCGAGCATGTCGGCAATGGCGACGGCCAGTTCGGGATACGGCAGCCGCGCCGCGGTCTGGGCGGCATCGAGCAGCATCGGCGAGGCGGTCGGTGAGGCGATCTGCGAGGCGGTCGGCGAGGCAATCGGTTCGGTAGGCACGGATCGAGGCTCCTGAAAATATTGGAATGCCGAGAATGGCGACGGTCGACGAGGCGACGCGTTACCGGTGCGGCAGGCTGGCGGCGGGCGGCGCGAGCGGCGGCGACTGGCGACTGGCGACTGGCGACTGGCGACTGGCGACCGGCGACCGGCGACCGGCGACCGGCTACCGACGAGCGACGAGCGGCGGACGGCGGCGGCACAAGCGGCAAGCGGCAAGCGGCAAGCGGCAAGCGGCAAGCGGCAAGCGGCAAGCGGCAAGCGGCAAGCGGCAAGCGGCAAGCGGCAAGCAACGATTATCCGCGCTCGGCCGTGGCACCCTGCCGCGCCGCCGCCCTGCCCTGCGCTGACGGCGCACGCGCGCCCGCCTCCCGTACGGTCGCGCCGCGCACCTCGATGTGGATCGTATCGAGCACCGTGCCGGCGGCATCGACCAGTTCGAGCCGATGCCGTCCCGGCCACGGCAACCACGCCAGCTTGCCGCCGCGGCCGAGCCGCTTGCCGTCGAGCCGCCAGGCCACCGCCCGCGCGGTGCGGCCGGCGACATCCTCGGCGTGCAGCCAGACGCGCTGCGCCTGCGGCGGAATATCGGGATCGAGGGCGAAGACGGTGCCGTCGGCCGGGCTGGCGATCGCCGCGCCGCGGCCGGGGTCTGTCGCTGTGCGCACTGCGCGGGGCGCTGCATGGGGCACTGCATTCCGCGCTGCATTCGGCGCTACATTTGACGCTACATTCGGCACCGCACTCGCCACCGCACTGCGCGCCGCCGGCGCGCCCTCGTGATGGCTGCCGACCGCGACCACCGGCACGGCGGTGCCGGCCAGGAACACCTCCTCGCGCGCAGGCTCGGGTACGCCCTCGAACCGCACCGGCACGCGTTCGACGCCGGCGGGCAGCGCGGGCGGCCGGCTGGCGCGATCGCGATGCAGGAAGGCCATCACCTCGTGCCAGACCGGCGCCGCGCCGGAGACGCCCGACACATCGCGCATCGCCGCGCCGCTGGCGTTGCCGACCCAGACCCCGACCGTGTAGTGCTGCGACCAGCCGATGCACCAGTTGTCGCGCATGTCCTTGCTGGTGCCGGTCTTGACCGCGGTCCAGAAGCGCGTGGTCAGCGGACTGTCGAGGCCGAAGGTCCGCGCGCGCGCATGCCGGTCGGACAGCACGTCGCCGATCACATGGGTCGCGGCCGCCGACATCACGGCCACCGGCCGGGGCGCCGGCTCGGCCAGCCGCATCCGCACCGGCGCCTGCCGGCCCTGGTTGGCCAGCGTCCGGTAGGCATTGGTCAGCGTCAGCAGCGACACGTCGGCGCTGCCCAGCGCCAGGCTGTAGCCGTAGTAGTCGCCGGCCTCGGTCAGCGGCAGCCCGAGCGCGACCAGGCGCCGATGGAAGCGGTGCGGGGTCACCATCACCAGCGTGCGCACCGCCGGCACATTGAGCGAACCGGCCAGCGCCGCGCGCATGCTGACCCAGCCGCCATAGCGGCCGTCGTAGTTGCGGGGAATGTAGAGGCCGCCGCCGGTCGGCAGGTTGACCGGCCGGTCGTCCAGCAGCGAGGCGGCGGTCAGGCGCCGCTCCTCCAGCGCCTGCGCATACAGGAAGGGCTTGAGCGTCGAGCCGGCCTGGCGCAGCGCGGCCGCATGATCGACCTGCGCGGCCCCCGACAGCGCGCCCGACGAGCCCACATAGGCCAGCACGTCGCCGCTGGCGTTGTCGAGCACCACCACCGCGCCGTCCTCGACGTGCCGTCCGGCGAGCTCGCGCAGATGCCGCTGCAGGCTGGCCATCGCCAGCCGCTGCACGCCGGCGTCCAGCGTCGAGTCGATCGCGGCCGGCGGCGTCCATGCCGCGTCTCTCACGCCCTGGCCGCCTTGGCCGCCCCGCACGCCCTGCGCGCCCTGAACTTCCGGCACGCCCTGCGCGACCCGTTCGACCAGCAGGCGGCCCAGGTGCGGCGCCAGTTGCGCGCGGCCCGGCCCGGTGCCCGGCATGGCGGCGCGTGCCAGCGCCAGTTGCGTGAAGCCGTCCAGCCCGCTGCAGCCCGCGGGCTGCCCCATCTCGCGCAGGATCTGGCAGGCCCGCTGCGTGACCCGCGCCGGCGCGGCATTGGGCGCGCGCACCAGCGCCACGGCCAGCGCCGCCTCGCGTGCGTCGAGTCCGCTCGGCAGCTTGCCGAACAGCGCGTGCGACAGCGCCGTCAGGCCGACCAGTTCGCCGCGCAGCGGCACCAGGTTCAGATAGGCCTCGAGGATCTGGCTCTTGCTCCAGCCGTGTTCGAGCCGCGCCGCGCGCCAGGCCTGGCTCATCTTCTGCGCCGCGCTGCGTCCGCCCGCGCCGCGGCGCAGGTCGTCGTCGAGCAGCGCCGCCAGCTGCATCGTCAGCGTCGAGGCGCCGCGCGTGCGCGTGTTCCACAGGTTGGCCCAGGCCGCCCCGGCCACGCCCTGCCAGTCGACGCCGCTGTGCTGGTAGAAGCGCCGGTCCTCCGACAGCACGATGGCGGTGCGCACCGCTGGCGAGATCTCGTCGAGCGACACCCATTGCCCGCGCCGCGCGCTGAAATCGGTCCGCACCGTGGCGACCGGTTCGCCATGGCGGTCGCGCACGATCACGTCGGCGCTGCGGTAGCGCTCGCGCACCTGCTCGAAGCCGGGCAGCGCCTCGGCGGACGCCGGCGCGGACGGTACCGCGAACGACGCCGCGAACAAGACCGCGAACAGCAGCACGAACCGCATCCGGAACCACAGAAAACACGGCATCGCGCACGGCAGTGCCGCGGCCCTGGCCGCGCGCAGCACGCCGAGCGGTCCGGTCCGCTGTTTCATGGCCGCCGCCCCGCGACGATGCCCGCGACCAGCAGCAGCTGGGCCGCGGCATAGGTCCACCAGATGCCCAGTTCGAAGCGATCGAACGGCGACAGGAAGCGCGCGATGCCGACCAGCGCATCGGACACGACGAAGCACAGCGCGCCGAGCGCCGCCAGCGGCGTCGGCAGCCGCGCCAGCAGCGCCGCGCAGGCCATCGCGGTCAGCGCAACGACATAGGCGCAAACCTCGACCGTCAGTGCGCCGAGGTTCGGCCAGAAGCGCCCCAGCAGCGTGCCGACCGCACCGATCACCGCGCCGCAGGCGAGCAGCCGATGCGGGCGGTCGTCGCCCACCAGCGGCAACAGCAGCGCGAGATAGGCCAGGTGCGCCAGCAGGAAGAATCCCAGCCCGCCGACGAAGGAGAACGGCAGCCACGGCACCGCCAGCAGCAGATCGCCCAGCGCGGAGAACAGCAGCGCCGCGATCAGCCAGCGGCGCTCGCGCCGTAGCGGATGGAACCACGCCGCGCGCGCCAGCAGCAGCACCATCGCGGTCTTCCACGCCGGCTGCCAGGCGAAGCTGCCCGCCAGCGGCGTGCCGGGCGGCAGCTCCAGCGCGGCGCTGACCAGCAGCGTGCCGTAGATGGTGCCGGCCACGGCGCCGGCCATCCACCATTCGCGCACCCGCGGCGGCATCGTCCAGCCGCGCCGTTCGAGGACATCGCTCACGAACGCGGCCCCACGGTCAGGCGCGCATTGGGCGCCGCGCCGAACACCTCGGGCGCGTACATCGCCTCCACGCGGGTCGGCGGCAGCGCGAACTCGCCGGCGTTGTTCAGCCGTACGGTGTACTCGATGGTCGCCGAGCCCTTCGGCAGATGGGCGTAGTACTCGCGGTAGGCCTGCGGCGTGCGCTCGCTGAATGCCGGCCAGGCGCCGGTGCGGCGCTCGCCGCGCGTGGCGATCTGCGAATCGCGGCCCAGCCCGCTGCCGAGGATGGTGGCGCCCCCGGGCACCGGATCGCTGACCACGACCCAGGTCATGTCGGCCTGCGCGTCGATCTCCAGCTTGACGCGATAGATGTCGCCGCGCGACCAGCGTCCCGGCGTGGCCTGCTCGACCGCGCTGACGCTGCGACGGATGCGGTAGCCGGCGGCGATCGGTTCGGCCAGCGGCACCGCGGCCAGCGCGCGTACCGTCGCCCACGGCCTGCCGGCGCCCTCGTGCTGCAGCTGCAGCGTGGCCGGGGCGGCGGACGGAGCGGGCTGGGGCGGCTGTGGCGGCTGGGGCGGCTGTGACGGCTGCGCGGGCCACGGCAGCATCAGCGCGCCCGTCGCGACGCCATCCTTGCCGGTCGCGGCCGAGCGCCAGTCGAAATTGCGCGCGGCCTCGCCCAGCGTCACGCGCGTGGCGCCGCCGACCGGCTCGCGCTCGAAAACCTGCGCGAACCGGCGCACCGCCAGCACGCCCCAGGCATTGGCATTGGTGGTGTTCCACGCGCCGGCGTTCTGCCGGCCCAGCAGGCCGCTGGCCAGCCGCGGCGCATCCTCGCGCCACTCGGGCAGTTCCAGCGCCAGCGTCAGCAGCCGCGCGGCGTTGATGTCGCCGCCCGCCATCAGCCACCACCAGTGGTCGTCGCGCTCGGTCGAGAACGCCAGCCGCGTGCCCTGCAGGTCCAGCCGCGCGCGCAGCAGGCGCTGCGCCTCGGCCAGCCGGGCGTCGCGCTGGGGCACATCGGGCAGGCGCTGCAGCAGCGCCGTCCAGTCCAGCAGCGCCGACGTCGGCCACTGCTGCGGCGCGATCTGGATTGAGCCGAGCATGCGGGCCTGCGCCTTGCCGCCGCGCGACAGCGCCTCGAGCGCGGCCAGCTTGCGGATCTCCAGGTCCGCGGTCGGCGCCCAAGGGCGGCGCTGCAGCCGGCCCTCGACGAAGGCGGCCAGCGCCTGCTCCATCCGCTCGCGCGCCTGCGCCGGCAGTTGCAGCGGTAGCCCGGCGCGATGCGCCTCGTCGGCCAGCGCCAGCAGATAGGCGGTCAGCACCTCGCTGCCGCCGTCCCGCACCGCGTCGCCCTGCATCGGGAAATAGGCGACCAGCCCGTCGTCGTCCTGATAGGCCGGCAGCTGCGCCATCAGCGCCTGCCAGCCGGCGGCGTCGCC
Organism: Cupriavidus sp. H18C1; assembly: GCF_049311595.1. NCBI lineage: Bacteria > Pseudomonadati > Pseudomonadota > Betaproteobacteria > Burkholderiales > Burkholderiaceae > Cupriavidus > Cupriavidus sp. H18C1. The sequence continues at coordinate 2,040,660 of NZ_CP186008.1, read as the reverse complement.
CAGGCCCACGGCCTTCGACGCACGCTGTTCCAGGCAGGTAGTACGGATAGCGCGCGAACCAGTCGCGCACGCCGGGCAGGCCGCCGGCCAGCGACGATTGCAGGCCGATCTGCAGGCCGCCGCGCGGTGCCCCCCGAGGGATCGCGCAGCGCGGCCGCGGGCGCGCGGACCGGCGCCGACAGGCCCGGCGCCAGCTGGGCCAGCGTGCCCTGCTGCACGGTCAGCGGTACCGCCGCGGCCAGCCGCTGGCCGATGCGGATGCGGTCGGAGGCGGGACCGTCGCCGCCCGTGCCGCCCGTGGCCCCCGTGCCGCCGCCCTTGCCCTCGCCTTTGCTTTGTTCGGTCGCCACGATTTCCCACTGCATCTCGCTCTCGGTGGCGGTGGCCTGGCCGCTGCCCTGCGCGATCAGCGGCGCGACCACGTCCCAGCCAATCTCGCGCGCCTGTCCGGCCGGAATCGATACCGTCTGCGTGGGCAGCGCTGCGGTACCCGGGTTGGCTGCCGCATCGGTGGCCGGGGCGCCCGAGGCGGCAGTAGAAGCAGCCGCGGAGGCAGCACCGGAGGCGACACCGGCAGCAGCGCCGGCATTGGCGCCGCCCCTACCGCCCGCACCGGCCGCCACGCTGCGCGCGCTGACCTGCACCGTCATCGCGCGCGCCGTGGTATTGCGCAGCGTAAACATCGCGCGGTAACGATCGCCCTCGCGCACCAGCGGCGGCAAACCCGAGATCAGCTGCAGATCCTGCGTCGCCGCCACGGTGGCGCTGCCGGTGCCGAAGCGCGAAACGCCGAGATCGGCGATCGCGACGATGCGAAAGCGCGTCAGCGAATCGTTCAGCGGCACCGTCAGCGCGGCCTTGCCGGCCGCGTCGAGCTGCACGCGCGGGTTCCACAGCAGCAGCGTGTCGAACAGTTCGCGGGTCGGATTCTTGCCGCCGCCACCACCGGTGGGCACCGCTTTGCGGCCATAGTGACGCCGCCCGACGATCTCCATCTGCGCGGTTGCCGTTTCCACCCCGTAGCTGCGCCGCTGCAGCATCGCCTCGAGCAAGTTCCAGCTGGTATTGGGCATCAGTTCCAGCAGCGCCTCGTCGACCGCGGCCAGCGCGACCTCGCCGTTGGCGGCCGGCTTGCCGTCCGGCAGCGTGACCTGCACCGTCACCTTGGCCTGTCCTCGCACCGGGTAGCTGGCGCGGTCGGTGGCGACCTTGACGTCGAGCCGGTGCGCCTCGTTGCCGACCCGGATCTCGGCCAGCCCGAGCCGGAACGCCGGCTTGGACAGATCGACCAGCGGGGTCGGCGCGACGTACTCGCGCCCCTCGCTGCGGAAGGCGCGCCACCATTCGCGCGGCTCGCGCCATCCCCAGGTGAAAAAGGAATACCAGGGCACCTCGTGCAAGGCGTCCGCGCAGCGCCAGCACCGACACGTAGACGTTCGGCCCCCATTCGGGCTTGACCTTGACGCTGACGGTCGGGTCCTTGCCGGCCAGCGTCACCACGCTGGTCTCGAGGATGCCCTCGCGTTCGACGGCCACCAGCGCGGTGGCCTGGCGGAACGGCATCCGTACCTGGAAGCGCGCGGTATCGCCGGGCGCATAGGACGGCCGCTCGGGCAGCACGTCGATGCGGTCGTGGTTCTCGCCGCCGAACCACAGCTCGCCCTGGCCGGTGACCCACACGCTGGTGGCCGCTTCGGAGACGCGGCCCGCATCGTCGCGGGCACGGGCGATCAGTTCGACTTCGCCGGCCTGCTCCAGCGTCACCGCGCACTGCATGCGGCCGCGCGCATCGGTCTTCGCCTCGCAGACCTTGCCCAGGTCGCGCACCTCGGTGCGGTTGTCGTAGCGATAGAAACCGCCGACCACGCGCTTGCGCGCCGAGGTCGTGATGCGGGCGCGCGCATGCACCTCCATCGGCACGCCGGCGCGCGGCTTGCCGTCGATATCGAAGGCGATGCCCTGCACCGTGGCCTGGCGCTTGACCGCGACCCAGTCGTCGGCGCGAATGCCGGCGACCACCGCCGCGGGCCACAGCGGCAGCGTCTGCCGCAGCGTCTGGATCTCGCCGTTGGGATCGGCGAAGGCCGCCTCGACCAGCAGATCGCGCGGCGCGGTCACGGCCGGCAACGTGTCGAGCGTCAGGCGGCCGCCGCCGTTGGCGTCCAGCGTCAGCGCGCGCTTGTCGGCGATCAGCGTCTGGCCATCCTGCGCCGGCGACCGGCCGGTGTCCGCGTCTTCTACCTCGTCGGACTCCTCGCGCTGCTCGTCCGGCGCGCGCGGCGTATCGAAGCTGTAGCCGGGGGCATCGGCAAAGCGCGGCATACGGTCGCGCAGCAGCGCGGACACCCGCACCGGCAAACCCGCCGCCGCGCCGCCGGAGACGTAGTGCACCTCGACATCGAGCGGCAGCGACTTCGGCGCGACCAGCGCCTGGGCACCGCCGGCGGCCGCGGCGCGCACCGTGCCGGCCAGCACCGGCAGGCGGAAGGCCTCGACTCGGAAGGCGCCGCTGTCGTAGCTGCGCTGGCGCGCGTCGGCCAGCTCCACCGTATAGCGGCCCAGCTTGGCGGCGGGCGGCAACGCGAAGCGGCTCTCGGCGCTGCGCCCGCCCGAGGCGGTGGTGCGCCATTGCAGCGGCTGCTCGTAGGTCTGCCCGCTGCCCTCGTGGCGGATCACCAGCTTGTCGGGCCACTGTCCGGACTCGCCGGCGCCGCCCGGGGGCAGCGCGAAGCCGTTCGCGGTCTCGACGCGCAGGTAGTGCTTCATCGAGACGGTCTCGCCCGACGACAGCAGCGTGCGGTCGAACACCGTATGCGCGCGCACGGTCGGCGTGGCGCTGGTATCGGTCGGCACATGGAAGCGCCAGCTCTCGATGCCGCGGTTCCAGTCGGACATCACGAAGGCCATGTCGGCCTGGCCGCGCGCCTGCGGATGCGCGGCGACGATGCGCGCCGAGACGAAGTAGCCCGACAGGCCGGTGTCCTCGCAATAGCGGCTGGACCCGCTGGCGCCATCGCCACCATCGGCGCCATCGCCGAGCCGGCCGAAGCGCGCGACGCCGGCATCGTCGGTGCGCGCGGTGGCGATCAGCTTGCCGCTGCAGTCGCGCACCGCGACGCTGGCCTCGCGCACCGGCTTGCCGCCGTCGAGCGTGGTGACCCACGCCATCGCGTTGTCGCGCCCGGCCTTGAAATGCACGCCCAGATTGGTGACCAGCGCCGCGGTGCGGACATACATCGGCGCCGGCTTGCCCAGCAGCGCCGCACCCAGGTTCGGCGAGGCGATCTCGACCACGTGAAAGCCCGGCTCCGGCAGCGGAATGCCGACCACCTCGAACGGCCGGCTGGCGCCCTCGCCCACCGAGGCCGGCACGGCCAGCTTGCGCACGCCGGGCACCCCGGCCAGCAGCGACACGGCGCGCGTTTCCACCTGCGGCGCGTTGCGCGGAATGCGGGCCGCCGACGGCGGCTTGCCGGCCAGGATCGCGTCGAGTTCGGCGCGGGTCCAGCTGGTCTCGTGCATGCGCCGCACCAGCGCCAGCCAGCGCAGCACCGCGGCATCGTCGTCGACCCGGACCCGGCTGACCATGCCCGCCTCGGCGCGCACGCCGAGCACTTTCAGTTCACGCTCTACATGGCGCAGCGTGACCGGCAGCAGCGGCGGATAGTCGGCCGGCTTGTCCGCCTGGCGCTTCGGTACCTCGCCGAAGCGCTCGATCACGCCGAACGGCGCCGCGGCGAACTTGGCCAGCGGCGGCATCGGCGCGGTGGCTACGCGCAACGGAAACAGGTCGGCATTGTTCAGCGGCCGGCCGCTTTCGTCCTTCAGGCCGGACGGCAACTCGAGTGTCAGATTGGCGTTCTCGGCGAACGGCGGCTCGAAGCGCAGCGAGGTGACCGTGGCATCGGCCGCCAGGTTCGCCTCCAGCTTCGGCGCCACCGGTCCCGACGGCGTGCGCAGCACCACCGATTCGGCCGCGCGGCGCGCGATCGGCGCCGAGAATTCGAGCGTGATCGGCCGCAGCGGCGTGCAGGGCGCCTGCGCGTTCTCGCGCTCGCAGCTGAAGCTGGCGGTAAACGGCTCGCGCACACGGTATTCGAAGCGGCGCCCTTCCTTGCTCGCCAGGCCCGACGGCGTGGCGATGCCCGGCGTCAGCAGCAGTTCCATCTTGGCCCCGGCCGGCAGCCGCTGCTGGCAGGCCAGCAGATGCACGCTGTCGGCGCCGCGCGGCTTCCAGCCCAGCGCCTTGAGCACCGCCTCGCGGTCCGCGCCGGTGACCAGCCGCACCGGAATCATTTCGCCGACGCCCTGTGCCTGGCACCAGGCATGCTGGCGCACCGACTCGGGCGTGGCCGGACCGTTGAAGCGCAGCGCGAAGACCTGGTCCTCCTCGATCTCGCCGCCGGAGGGGCGGCTGGACACCACGATCGGACCGCCGGTCTCGAAGCGGTATTCGGACTTGCCGCGATAGTCCTGGCCGGCCTGGCTCTTCAGCCCGGCGCGCAGCCGGACCGTGCACGACACGCCGGGCGGCAGGTCGCGGACGAAGTCGAACACCCAGTTGCGGTCGTCGACCCAACGGCCTTCGCCGCTGACGTCCGCCGGCGTGGCGCCGGTACATTGCACGGCAGCCGGCGCGGTCGCGCGCAGGTCGCCCAGCGGCACCATCGACTGGTCGAAGCGCAGCGTGACCTGGCGGACCTTGGAAACCTGGCCTTCCGGCGAAATACGGGTCAGTTGGGTCGCCAGTGCGGCCTGGGTGCCGAGCGCCAGCGCACATGCGGCCAGGGCAGGCGCGAACAGGCGCCGGCGATCCGGCCTGCGGGCACCGGGCCTCGCCAGGCTTGCCGGGACGGCCGAGGCCATGGCTGCCGCCATCTGTGCCGCCAAGTCCGACGCTGCGTCCGCCGCTCCCTGCATGTCCCCTTCCCCCGCCAACGCCCGTGGCCCGGTCTCGCATCTGATCCCTCTCCGCATGATCGCCCCCGCCTGGTGCATCAGCGGGCACCTGGCGAGAGTGACATGCGAGGCGCCGGCGCGCAAGCCAACCGACGGGTCAGCGCCGCAGGGTGGCGCCACGGCGTCAAGGCCGGATGGTCGGCGCCGTGGAGTCAGCGCCGCAGGGTCAGCGTCCTCAGTGGCGGCGCCTCCGTGTCACCGCAGATGCGACAGCGGCAGCGCCCCTTCCCGCTTCAGCGCGGTCAGCACGATATTGGACCGCACGCTCTCGACGCCGGGGACCCGCATCAGCTTGCGCATGGTGAAATCGGCCAGCGCCGGCAGATCGGTGACGACGATGCGCAGCAGGTAGTCCGCCTCGCCGGCGACCGAGTAGCACTCCTGCACCTCCTCGAGCAGCAGGATCTCCTCGCGGAAGCGCTCGATCGCGGTGTCGCCATGGTGGGCCAGCTTGACGCTGGTAAAGACCAGCACGCCCAGGCCCAGCGCGGGCGGCGACAGCACCACCCGGTAGCCGGCGATCACGCCCTCGGCCTCGAGCCGGGCGATGCGCCGGCCGACCTGGCTGGGCGACAGATGGACCTGCTCGGCCAGTTGCTGGTGCGTGCTGCGGCCGTCCGCCTGCAGCGCGGCCAGCAGGGCCAGATCGAAGTTGTCGAGGCTCAGCATACAAAGATCCTGCATCGGTTTTGCGTTTTATGCAGATTACCCGCATCGGAACGGCAATCCAAGCCGTTTTTGCGGGCTCTTTGCAGCGCCATCTCGGTAGACTTTGCAGAAATCCCGCATGCACGATGGACCGCGTGCGGCAAACCTGCAAATGCCAGCCCCGGGCGCGCCGGTCCACCGTAGTGGACACGACAGCGGACACCACAGCGGCCGCCCCAGCCGCCACAACCGCCACGGCCCAAGGCATGGCCCGCACCGAATCGCCGGAGACAAACCAGATGGAAGCGATCCTCGACCCAACCCAGGACCAGAACGCCGCGTCGGCGCCCGCCTTTGCCGGCACGCTGACCGACAAGCTGAAGGAACAGTTCGAAGCCGGCCTACTGTCGGACCCGGACCTGAACCCCGACTTCACCATCGCCCAGCCGCTGCACCGCTACACCGACGCCGACCACGCCGTCTGGCGCCAGCTGTACGCGCGCCAGGCCTCGATGCTGCGCGGCCGGGTCTGCGACGAGTTCCTGCGCGGCCTCGACACGCTGGGCATGGACGCCGACCGCGTGCCCGACTTCGCCCGCCTGAACGACAAGCTGATGGCCGCCACCGGTTGGCAGGTGGTCGCGGTGCCGGGCCTGGTGCCCGACGAGGTCTTCTTCGAGCATCTGGCCAACCGGCGCTTTCCGGCCAGCTGGTGGATGCGCAAGCCCGAGCAGCTGGACTATCTGCAGGAGCCGGACTGCTTCCACGACGTGTTCGGCCACGTGCCGCTGCTGATCAACCCGGTCTTCGCCGACTACATGCAGGCCTACGGCCAGGGCGGCCTGAAGGCGGCCGGCATGGGCGCGCTCGACATGCTGGCGCGGCTGTACTGGTACACCGTCGAATTCGGCCTGATCCGCACGCCCGAGGGCCTGCGCATCTACGGCGCCGGCATCGTGTCGAGCCAGGGCGAGTCGATCTACAGCCTCGACTCGGCCAGCCCGAACCGGATCGGCTTCGATGTCCGCCGCATCATGCGCACCCGCTACCGGATCGACACCTTCCAGAAGACCTATTTCGTCATCGACAGCTTCGAACAGCTGTTCGACGCGACCCGCCCGGACTTCACGCCGCTGTACGCCGAGCTGCGCCAGCAGCCGACGCTGGGCGCGGGCGACGTGGCCGAGGGCGACCAGGTGCTGCAGGTGGGCAACCGCGAGGGTTGGAGCGACAGCGACGATATCTGAGGCCCGCAATCCGCGCCCTTTCCACGACGCGGCTTGTGCGCCCGATTTCGCGCCCGACTTCGCGCCTATTCCGCGCCGGTTCAGCGCCCACTCCCGCCCCTTTGCGGGGCTTTATGAAAGAATGCCGGCATGCCCGACCGCGACGGTCGGGCGGGCCGGCTCTGCCATTTTCCGATTCCGACTTTCCGGGCCTTGCCATCATGACGTCTCCGACCCTTTCCCCCTTGTCCGAACAGGAACGCGCGCCGCTGCTGGCGTCGCTGCCCGGCTGGACCGCGGTCGCCGATCGCGACGCGATCCACAAGCGCTTCACCTTCGCCGACTTCAACGCCGCCTTCGCCTTCATGACGCGCGTGGCGATGCAGGCCGAGAAGGCCGACCACCATCCCGAATGGTTCAACGTCTACAACCGCGTCGACATCACGCTGTCGACCCACGACGCCAACGGCCTGACCCAGCGCGATATCGACCTGGCGCGCTTCATCGAGCAGGCCGCGGCGACGCTGGCCAAGCGCTGAGCGCTGAGCGGCGGGCGCGCTGGTAAAGGCGTGTTGCCAGACATCGGGCGCCGACCACGGGGACCCGCCGCGTAGCCCGATCGCAGGGCCGACCGGGGGGCGCACCGCCGGGCCCAGCGTGACCAACCGCGGTCCCCCACCGCAAGCCAATCGAAAGGAAGGCCCGCGCCGTGCGCGGTACAATCGGCGGCCAGGCGGGGCGCCCGGCACCCGAAGCGCGACGCTAGCCGCGCTACCTGCGGCGCTCCCCCCTGAGCCTTCCTGCCGAACCCAGCCGAACCTTTCGCCCATGCGCATCCTGTTGATCGAAGACGACCGCCAGATCGCCAGCGGCGTCGAAGCCGGCCTGTTCCAGGCGGGCCACCAGGTGCGCGTCGTCCATGACGGGGTCTATGCCACCGAGCATCTGCTCAAGGAGCAGCACGACCTGGTGATCCTCGACCTGGGCCTGCCCGGCATCGACGGCATGACCCTGCTGTCGCGCTACCGCGCCCGCAACCGCACCACCCCGGTGCTGATCCTGACCGCGCGCGACGAACTCGAGGACAAGCTGTCCGGCCTGAACGCCGGCGCCGACGACTATCTGGTCAAACCCTTCGCCTTTCCCGAACTGGAGGCGCGCGTGCGCGTGCTGCTGCGCCGCAGCCAGCACGGCGAGGCGGCGCCCGACCGCGACGTGCGGCTGGGCCGGCTGCGGCTGTCGGGCAGCGACCGGCGCATGTTCCTCGACGGCAAGCCGCTGGAACTGTCGCCGCGCGAGTTCGCGGTGCTCGAACTGCTGCTGCAGCGGCAGGGACGCGTGGTCAGCAAGGCCCAGCTGCAGGACCACCTGGCAACCTTCGCCCATCCGGCCGGCGATGGCGGCGACACCGTCGGCGATACCGCGATCGAGGTCTATGTCCATCGCGTGCGCAAGAAGCTCGAGGACAGCGACGTCGAGATCGTGACGGTGCGCGGCTTCGGCTACCTGCTGCAAAGCCGCGGCCAGGCCTAGCGCGAGGCGCGGCGTGCGGCGGCTCCAGGCGCCTCTGCGGAGCGCGCGCGGCGAAGGTCCATCAGGCGGCCAGGGCGGTACCGGGGGGGACCAACGGCAACGGGGGGGCCGGCGGTTCTGGCGGGGCTGGCGGTTCCCGTTCAAACGGCGGCGGCGCCCAGCAGGTGCGCCTGGCCTCGACCCAGAGCCTGCGCGTCCATCTGCTGCGGGCGCTGGCCACGCCGCTGTTCGCGCTGGTGCTCGCCAGCGGCTCGCTGTCCTACTGGCTCGCGGCCCACTACACCACGCAGGTATTCGACCGCGCCCTGTACGGCGTCGCCAACAATATCGCGCAGCAGATCCGCATCGCCGGTCCCCGGCTCGAACACGATATCCCCGCGATCGCGCAGACCCTGGTCGAGGCCGAGGGCAGCGACCGCATCTACTGGCGCATCCACGGGCCCGACGGGCTGATCGGCGGCATGGATACCTGGCTCGGCTACGGCACCGGCCAGACCACGCTGCACGACGCGCGGCTGTTCTACGCCTGGTTCAGCGGGCGGCAGGTACGGGCGGTTCGGCTGCCGGTGCATCTCGATCCCGTGCAGACGACGCCGGCCGATGGCGACATCGACGCCACCGCGGACATGGCGGGCGGCGTGGCGGACAACGTCACCGGCAGTGTGACGGGCAGCGTGCCGAACGACGCCGCGGCTTCGGCCAGCGCGCCGCAGGCCGCCGGCGCCCCGTCGCGCGGCCCCATCGTCGTCGAGGTGGCCGAGCTGCTGGACCGGCGCGAGACGGCCGCCAACGAAATCCTGCTGTCGGTGTCGGTGCCGCTGATCCTGCTGCTGCTGGTCGGCAGCCTGATCCTGTCGCACGTGCTGAAGGAAGAGCTGGTGCCGCTGCAGATCCTGACCGACAAGCTGAACCGGCAGACCGCGCGCTCGCTCGCCTCGCTGGACGAGACCCAGGTGCCGGCCGAGGTCGAGCCGCTGATCCGCGCGCTGAACGCGCTGCTGGCGCGGCTGCGCGACGCCCTCGACGCCCAGCGCAAGTTCATCGCCGATGCCGCCCACCAGCTGCGCACGCCGCTGACCGCGGTCAAGCTGCATGCCGACCGCGCGGTGGAGGCGGAGAACCCCGAGGTCACGCGCCACGCGCTGCGCGAGCTGCAATCGGCGGCGGACCGCGCGGTGCGGCTGTCGAACCAGCTGCTGTCGCTGGCGCGCGCCGAGCCGGGCCTGTCGCTCGAGCGCCTCGGTCCGATCGAGCATTTCGACCTGGCCACGCTGGCGTTCGAAACCGGCGCCGAATGGGTGCCGCAGGCGCTGGCGCGCCATATCGACCTGGGCTTCGAGACGCTGCCGGGGCCGACCTTCACCGGCGCCGCGCCGTCGATGGTGCGCGGCAACCGGCTGCTGTTGCGCGAGGCACTGAACAATCTGATCGACAACGCGGTCAAGTACGTGCCCGCCGGCGGCCGCATCACCGTGCGCGCCGGCGGCGAGGCGATCGGCCATCGCGGCATGGCGGTGGTGATGATCGAGGACAACGGGCCCGGCATTGCACCGGCGCGGCGCGAGGAGGTGTTCAAGCGCTTCTTCCGCGGGGGACCATGTGCCCGGACGCAGCCCCGAAGCCACCCCGGGCGGCGCCGGGCTGGGTCTGGCGATCGTGCACGAGATCATCAGCCTGCACCACGGCAGCATCAGCATCGAGGACGTACCCGAGGTGGAATCACGGCGCGAATCACGGCGGGAATCACAAGGCGAATCGCAAGGCGAATCGCAGCGCGCCGATGGCCAGGCGCGCGCGACCATGCGCTTCGTGATCCGGATTCCGTGCGAGGCGCCGGGCGCGGGCTAGCTCTGGCCCCGGAGCACGCCTCGGCGGCAAGGCGTCAGCGCTTGCCCTTGGGCGCCAGCATGGTGCCGCGGCAGTTCGGACTGCCGCAGCGGCACTCGAACTCCTTCTTCAGCTTCTTCGTATAGCGGGCGTCGATCACCAGCCCGTAGTCGTAGAACAGCTCCTCGCCCGCCGCGATATCGCGCAGCGCGTGGATGAACACCCGGCCCTTTTTCTCGCGCGCCTCGCAGTTCGGTTCGCAGGCATGGTTGATCCAGCGCGAGCGGTTGCCGCCGAACTTGGCGTCGAGCACGTCGCCGCCCTCGAGGCTGAAATAGAAGGTGTGGTTGGGGTCGTTCGGATCGTGCGGATGGCGCTCCAGCGCGGTCTCCCACGAGATCCGCTCGCCCTTGTATTCGATGATCCGTTCGCCCGCGGCGATCGGCGCGATCGCATAGACGCCCTTGCCGTGCACGCCGGACTGGCGGACCTCGATGCGGTCCTTGGCGGTCTTCGGCTTCTTCTGTTTTTCCGCCTTTTCGGCTTTTTCGACCTTTTCCAACTTTTGCGCCTTCGCGGCCTTGCCCGCCTTGTCGCTCTTGTCCCCCCTTGCTGTCCTGCTTGCGCTTCGACTGTTCGGCCATATCCGTCCTGTTTACCGTCTGTTTTACCGTCGTCTGGTCTGTCTTCTGGTCGTGTGCCCGATGCCGGCGCCTGCCGTCCGGGCGATGCGGGATGATACCCGCGCCGCGTGACGGTGCGTGGCGCGGCGTATACCTGAGGCCCGTGGCTCCCGCCCGATGCCTGCCTGGCAAGGCCGGGCGATCGGTTAACGCAAGACCGTGCAAGAAGCGGTCCATCGGACGCACGCCGTCCGCCGACGTATACCGCTCGGCAGCGGTCGCGATGTGGGCCCGTTGTGTGGGGCCGTTGTGTGGGGCCGTTGTGTGGGGCCGTTCTGTGGACAACTCGCCCTTCTTCTGTGGATAAGCACGCGGGTTTGATGTGGGCCGCCTGGGGCTGGCATGGGGATGCCTCGGGCATAAGTCCTAGCCTTGTCGGAGGGTCCTCCGCCAAACGGCTGAGTCATCCACCTGCCCCGGGATTTCGTCCCGATGGTTCTGCATTCGGTAAAACCGTTGATTCGACTGGCGTATACCGACTTGTCCACAGAAGGGGGGCGGGTTTACCTACTACTACTATCCGTATACATCAAAAGAACTATCTAAACCAAAGGGACTACGTCCCCCCTATCGGCTGCGAAGCGAAACGGGGAAAACGAGGTAAACCGCGCTGGCTGCGTTTACCCCCCATCGGGCCTTCCTCGGCGCGGACTCGCCGGATGCGGTTTACCGTCGACGCGTATACCTCCGGGCAAGTCCATCGCCCCAATCGCGGTATACGCCTGAACCTTGGAAGCCGATCAGCGACAAAACCGGCGTACTCCGGCCGGACTGGACGCGGCCCGAACGCGACCAGAATGTGTCGGAGCCCCTCAGAGGCCCCCCAGAGGCCGGTTAACGTCCTGGACGGCACATGGCACCTCCCTGGCAGGCCGAGGCCGCCACGGGGCGTACTCCGGCCCGTACGCGGCTCCGTACTCCGGCTGCGCAGGTGACCGCGTACTCCGGTGGCGTATACCGCCCGTAAACCGTCCCGATCCCCCCCCTCCAACCCCGGCAGGCCTTGTCCAGCCAAGGGTTGCTGTAACAATGTCGCGCGGGGACCGGCCGGCGTGACACGGTATGATGTGGCCCGCAGCGCCTTTTCCGGGGCCACGTCCGGCACACCGGGCGGGCGGAAGGCAATGTGTTTTTTCAACTCGATACGGAGTGAAGCATGACGAAAACCGAACTGATCGACGCGATCGCCGCGGGTGTGGATGGTCTGACCAAGGCCAAGGCCGAGCAGGCACTGAACGTGACCCTGAACGCCATCATGGACGCCGTCGCCAAGGGCGACACCCTGAGCCTGATCGGCTTTGGCACGTTCAGCCAGGGCGAGCGTGGCGAGCGCATGGCCCGCAACCCGCGTACCGGCGAAGAGATCAAGGTCGAAGCCGCCAAGACGGTCAAGTTCAAGGCCGGCCAGAAGTTCAAGGACGCCGTCAATCAGTAAGCTGTCGGGCGGTACCGACCAGCCCGGTTCTGCATGGTCCCGCCGTGCCGCCGCCTGTCGCCGCAAGGCGAGCGTGGGGCACTGGGCGGGAAATGTTATCCACAACGTAGCCGCAAGGCTTTTCCCCGTTTGTCCACCGGCATCGGCCCCCGGGCCGTGCGGCGCCCGACGCGGTGCCGCGAAGCCTCGCGCGGCGTGCCGGTTCCGCGTTCTTTCCAGCATTTTTCCCGCGTTTTTTCCGCGCTTTTTCCGTACTTCACGGGCCTTGCAGCGCCATTGCGCGCCAATCCTTCGTCGTAGCCCGCCGTCTTCAGGTCATGCCGATGCGCGCCTTGCCACCCGGATTTCCACAGCGTTATTCACATCGTTTCTCACATGATTTTCCACAGCGCCCCGCGGGCTTTACCGGGACGTGCGTTGACCGTGCTGCGTACCCGTTTTTCCGTGCTTGCCGGCACGGTTGCCGCCTGCCTGCTGACCGGGTGCGCGACGCCCCCTTCCCAGCCGCCCTCGCCGCCGCCGACCGCGCGGCCGCAGGCAATGCCGTTGCCGCAGGCCCAGGTACAGGCGCCGGCACCGATGCCGGGCGCCACGCCGCGCCAGCGCATCGTGCAGATTGCGCTGCAGGAATGGCAGCGCTGGGGCGGCCAGACCATCCGCATCGGGCGCGACGACACCGCCTGCGTGGTCAGCAGCCCGCTGCCACCGCCGCCGCCGGCGCTGCCCGATGGCATCGAAGAGATCCTGCAGAACGGCTCGCTGCACGCGTCGTCGGCCGATACCGACGAGAGCTTCGGCACCACCGCCGCGCCCGGCTGCGCCGGTTTTCCGGACGGCACCGGCATGGAGGCGACCCCGCAGGGCTGCGCGCTGGCGCAGCGCTATTGGGCGATCGTCGGCAAGGAGGTCGATTGCCAGCAGATCACCGAGGGACGATGGGCCTGGTCCGCGGTGTTCATTTCGTGGGTGCTGCGCCAGGCCGGGCTGAACGAGCGCCAGTTCCTGACCGGGCAATCGCATTCGATGTATGTGGTGGACGCGCGCGACGGCATCCTGCCGGCGCCGGCCTTCCGCCTCGAGCCGCTGCCGGCCATGCCGCGCCCGGGCGATATCCTCTGCGCCGGCCGCGGCCGCGACAAATACCTGGCCGGCGTCGACGAGATCGGCTTCGGCACCACGCCGATGCACTGCGATATCGTGGTCGAGGTCGATGCGACCGCCCGCGTGGTCAAGACGATCGGCGGCAATCTGCAGCAGTCGGTGTCGATGGAGCTGGTCGAGCTGGGCGATTCGGGGCTGGTGGACGGCTTCACCAATTCGCACGCGCCCTGGCTGGTGCTGATGCGCAATCAGCTGCCGTAAGCGAAGACGGAGGCGGCGGGCGTCAGTTGCCAGGCATCAGGCGCGTTCGTCCCGGTCGTGGTCGCTGTCTCCGTCTCTGTCTCCGTCTCTGTCCCGGCCGACGTTCTCACTCGGGTCCCCGTTCCCGCCCTCACCTTCGTAGTTGTCGTCGATCTCCGCATCGACATCGGCCAGATCGCGGAACAGGTCCAGCTGCGCGGTGTCAGGATCGCTGGTCGCCACGCCGACGCCCAGCAGCCGTACCGGCAACCGCCGCCGCGCATGGCCCTCGGCCAGCAACCGCGCGTAGACGGCGCGGTCCGGCATCTGCCCGCGGCATTCGACCGTGGTCTGGCGAAAATCCGAGAAGCGCAGCTTGACCGTGAGCTTGTGGATCACGTGCTGGGCGCCGGCCCGCGCGATGCGGGCCTCCAGCTGCGCGATCAGCGGGTCGAGCTCGGCCAGGCACGCCGGCAGGTCGGGGAGGTCGTCGGCATAGGTCTCCTCGACGCTGATCGACTTGCGCTCGCGCTCGGGCGACACGCGCCGCTCGTCGATGCCGCGGCACAGGTTGTAGAGCCGGCCGCCGAAACTGCCGAAGTGCCGATGAAACAGGTCCGGCGTCCAGGCCCGCAGATCCGCGCACGTTTTCACGCCGAGGCGGTTGAGCTTGGCCGCGGTGACCCGCCCGACGCCGTGGATGCGCTCGACCGGCAAGGCGGCGACGAAGGCGTCGACCGCTTCGGGCCGCACCACGAACAGGCCATCGGGCTTGTTCCAGTCGCTGGCGATCTTGGCGATGAACTTGCTCGGGCCGACGCCGGCTGAGACCGTGACGCCGACCTCCTCGCGCACGCGCCGGCGGATCTCTTCGGCGATGCGCGTCGCGCTGCCCTGGTGCTGGCGGCACGCGCTGACGTCCAGATAGGCCTCGTCCAGCGACAGCGGCTCGACCAGCTCGGTGTATTCGCGATAGATGCCGAAGATCCGGCGCGACGCTTCCTTGTACTTGTCCATCGCCGGCCGCAGGATCAGCAGCTCGGGACAGCGCTTGACCGCCTGCGCCGACGACATCGCCGACCGCACGCCGTACGCGCGTGCCTCGTAGTTGCAGGTCGCGATCACGCCGCGCCGGTCCGGCGAGCCACCGACCGCCATCGGCCGGCCGCGCAGCGACGGGTCGTCGCGCATCTCGACCGAGGCATAGAAGGCGTCGCAGTCGCAGTGGATGATCTTGCGCAGCGGCGGGACCGGCGTGCTGGTCATGGGCGTTCGATTATTCGTGGCAATAATCAAACGCGACCGGGCAGGCGCCAGCCACATCCGTCACATCGATGACAACGCACCGATCCGTTCGAAGTGCCGGCATGGCGATCCTCACGGCCAACCGCTCGATAGGCAAAATCATGATGCCGATGAATGATCAGGCTTCGTCGACAATTCGGTTCATCGATACCGTCGATGGATCACTCTACCGCCACCGCGGGGGGTGGACGGCGCCGCGACATCCAGAAACCCTCCAGCGCATAGAGCGCCAGCGATACCCAGATCATCGCGTAGCCCAGCTGCTTGTCGGCCGGGAACGGCTCGTGATACAGCCAGACGCCCAGCAGCAGCTGCAGCGTCGGGCCGGTGTACTGCAGCAGGCCCAGCAGCGACAGCGGGATGCGCCGCGCGGCCGCGGCGAAGAACAGCAGCGGCACCGCGGTGACCGGCCCCGCCATCGCGACGAGCAGCTGCACGCCCAGGCTCGCATGGGCAAAGCCCGCCTGGCCGGTGGCGAACATCCACGCCAGCGCGCCGGCGGCGAAGGGAAACAGCAGCAGCGTCTCCAGCGACAGCCCTTCGAGCGCACCCAGTGCCGCGGTCTTGCGCAGCAGCCCATAGCCGCCGAAGGTGCCGGCCAGCGCCAGCGCGATCCACGGCAGTTGCCCGGCGGCGAAGGTCAGCCACACCACGCCGGCGGCCGCCAGCGCGATGGAAACCCATTGCGCCGGCCGCAGCCGCTCGCGCAGGAACACCACGCCGAGCAGCACGCTGAACAGCGGATTGATGAAGTAGCCCAGGCTCGCATCGACCACGCGGTCGTTGGACACCGCCCAGATATAGAGGAACCAGTTGCCGCACAGCAGCGTGGCGCTGGCGACGAAGCCGAGCAGCAGGCGGCGATCGGACCAGACCGCGCGCAGCCAGCCCCATTGCCGGCGGATCGCCAGGATGGCGCCAAGCAGCACGAGCGACCACACCATCCGGTGCAGCAGGATCTCGAGGGGCGCGATGCCGTGGAGGGACTTGATGTACAGGGGCAGCAGCCCCCAGATGATGTACGCCAGCAGGGCGTAGAGTATGCCGGTCTGCATCGGAGAATCCTCTCAGAAGCAGGGGATTCTACCGGTGCGGACCGAGCCTTGCAGGCGGCGTGAAGCCGCCCGCAAGGAAGACAGTGGAACGCGGATTACAGCTTGCGGGCGAAGCTGAACTGCGCGAAGCCCTGCTCGGCGACGTTGAACCACGCGGCCTGGTTGTTGCGGAACACACGCCAGTCGTCGTAGATCTTCTTGAACGACGGGTTCTTGCCGTTTTCCTCGGCGTAGGCGTCCTGGGTCGCCTTGAAGCACGCCTCCATGATCTCGCGCGAGAACGGGCGCAGCTTGACGCCGTTCTCCAGCAGGCGCGCCAGCGCTTGCGGGTTGACGGTGTCGTACTTGGCCATCATGCTGGTGTGCGCTTCGAAGGTCGCGGTCTCCAGCGCGCGCTTGTACAGCGCCGGCAGCTTCTCGAATTCGCTGGCCGAGGCGTAGAACGACAGCTGCGCGCTGCCTTCCCACCAGCCCGGGTAGTAGTAGAACGGCGCGACCTTGAAGAAGCCCAGCTTCTCGTCGTCATACGGGCCGACCCATTCGGCGGCGTCGATGGTGCCCTTCTCCAGCGCCGGATAGATGTCGCCACCGGCGATCTGCTGCGGCACCACGCCCAGGCGCGACAGCACCACGCCGGCGAAACCGGCGACGCGGTACTTCAGGCCCTGCAGGTCGGCGACGGTGCGGATCTCCTTGCGGAACCAGCCGCCCATCTGCGCGTTGGTGTTGCCGCCCAGGAAGTTGACGACGTTGTATTCCTTGAAGAACTCGCGCATCAGCTTCATGCCGTTGCCCTGCACCATCCACGCGGTCTGCTGGCGCGCGGTCAGGCCGAACGGGATGGTGGTGTCGAAGCACAGCGTCGGGTTCTTGCCGAAGTAGTAGTAGCCGGCGGTGTGGCCGATCTGCACGGTGTTGTTCTGCACGGCGTCGAGCACCTGCAGGCCCGGCACGATTTCACCGGCGGCGAACACCTTGATGTTGAACTTGCCGTCGGTCAGTTCCTTGACCCGGTTGGACAGCGTCTCGGCGCCGCCGTAGATGGTGTCGAGCGATTTCGGAAAGCTCGACGCCAGGCGCCATTCGACGGCCGGATTGCTGCCGACCACGGCAGGCGCGGCGGGCGTTCCGGGCGCGCTGGCCGGGGCCGGGGCGGCGGCCTGCTCTTGCTTGCCGCAGGCGGCCAGGGCACCGGTGGCGGCCACGGCCGACGCTTTCAACAGAAAGGAACGACGTTCCATCGACTACTCTCCTCGTTTTCGAATTTTGATCCGGCCGAAGGCGAGAGATGCGTCGACTCCAGCGCTGGCCGGGGACGCGCGGCAAGCCGTGGTACGACAGCGCGCAACAACGGGCCTGTTATCGGCGCACCCGCCGACGTGGCAGCTTGCGCCGATAACAGGCCCGGATTCACCCCTTGGTTGCCCGCTCATACCCGTTCCAGCAGGCTGATCGATTATAGCGGTGCCCAATTCGCCACGGGGCCGCGCCAGTGTCCGGGTTTTCGCTAGGAAAGTGCGGTATGGCGCGCCCTGGCGGGCCGCGATTCGCGGCCGATTCGTCGCCGCTCCACCACCGATCCGCCGTGTTTGCCTCGGTGGCCGACCGTACGCTTTGGTTACCTACAGTGCACGGCCGATGGATTTTGTAACCTCTCTTGCTGTCCAATCAGGCCGGCTGATAAAACCGTCGGTCCGGCACGGCCGAAGCCCGTAGCCTGCCGTTGTACGTTGCCGCTGCACCTTGCGGCTGCACCTCGCCGTTGTACCTTGCCGTTGCACTTTCGCCGCTGTCCTGTTGTCACCGCATGCCGTTGTCCCCGTCGTCCTCCTCTCGCCGCCCTTCGCTGAACCGGTCCGTCCGCCGTTCGTCAGTCCGTTCGCCCGTACTGCCGCGTCCGCGCTGGCTGTATCTGGCCGGCCTGGCTGCGTGGGGGCATCGCCGCCTGCGCGCAGACGCCACCGGCGCCCGAGCCGATCGCGCCGCCGGTGTTCGCGCCGGCCGCCCCGGTGCCCGCGGTGGCGCAGCTGTCGAGCTGGCCGTCGCATCAGCAACGACCGAACCGGGCGGCACCTGCCGCGGAGGCGGCAGCACCCCCCAGCGCCGCAGCCGGCCGCTGACACCGACCCACTTGCGGGCCTGCTTCAGCGGGACGCGCAGGGCACCGCCCCGGCCAATGCCGCCACCGAAGCCGCCACCGAAGCCCTGAGCCTGCCTCCCGCCGACACCCCCCGAACAGACCGCGCTGGCCGAGCTCGACCCCGGCCTGATGGGACCGCCGGAGCCGCTGCCGCCCGCGCCGCCGCCGGTGGTGCTGTTCCCCAACCGGCTGGGCGAGTTCATGCCCGAGGCCATGGCTTCGGCCGGCGGCGATGCGGCGCCGAGCGATGCGCCGCCGGTGTTCGCCTCCAACCTGCCGAGCGCCGAGCCGGCCGAGGAGACCGTCTGGAGCCTGTCGTACAGCGGACGCGCGGCCTACGAGGACAACACCCATGCGATGCGGGCCTGTCCGGGCGGCAGCCTGTCGACCGGCATCGGCCATGGCGTGGCCTGCCAGAGCAGCGGCGAGGTCAAGCTGCGCGAGCAGCTGTACACGCTCGACGGCGGCGGTGCGATCGAGGTCGTGGCGCAGGCGCGTGGCACCAACACCACCACCATCGACGGGCGCCCCGCTCCGGTCGACCCGTATCAGCTGATCCCGCAGTTCTATACCGCGGTCAAGGGCATCGCCGCGCTCGACGGCGCCACCATGTGGGCCGGCCGGCGCGATACCTCGCCGTTCCTGATGTCGTCGGGCCTGCTGCCGCCGACCTCCAGCGCGCTGCGTTTCGGCGTCGACGATGCCAAGCTCGCCGGCGTCGGCCTGAGCTACCAGTACACCGCCCGCAACGACACCAATGGGCAGCATCTGCCCAGCTATCACTCGGTGCGCACCTCACCGATCGGCGTGAACGACAAGGGCACGCTGCAGCTGGGCTTCACGCGCGTCGAGGCCGACGCGCTGGCCGACGCCGCCGGCAATGCCTGGTGGGCGTCGGCGATGCACGAGCAGAAGGCGTTCTGGCCGGCACCAACCGCTTCGGCCTGCAATACGGCACCGGCAGCCGCACCGCGATGACGGGCTACTCTGGGATGGGCGACACGCTGTCGCGTGTGCGGGTCGCCGAATCGATGGAATGGAAGGGCCGCTCGGGCCTGATCGGCTCGGTCGAATCGAGCCTGCAATACGACCGCTCGGCACTGGGCACGCTGCAATGGATGACCACGCGCGTGCGCCCGGCCTATGCGCCCACCGAGCGCTTCCGCCTGAGCTTCGAGGTCGCGCACGATCAGATCTCGTCCGGCTTTGGCGTCAGCGGGCAGCGCACCGCCCTGACGGTGGCGCCGACGCTGACGCTGGGCAAGGCCGCCGGCAACGCCAATCTGCGCGCCTTCTACACCTACAGCCGCGCCAGCGACGTCGACGGCATCAGCTTCGCGGCGCCGGCCGACGCCTGGGCCTCGCAGGCCACGGGCTCGATCTTCGGAATCCAGCTCAATCGGCGCTGGTAGGGGCGGCGCTGCTGGCGGGGCTGTCGATGCGGCCGTCGACGGCGGCGCTGACGGGGCGGCGGACGGGACCGCGGACCGGACTGATCTCCGCGCGATCAGTGGCACTCGCAGCGGCACTAGCGGCGGCATTAGCGGCGGCACTAGCGGCGGCGCAACCGGCCCCGGTTCGGGTCGCACTGCCGCGCGGTGCGGGCCGCAGCAGCCAGTGGAACACCAGCGTCGCCGCCAGCGCGCCGGCGCATTGCGCCAGCACGAAGCCCGGCACGTCGATCGCGCGGATGCCGGTAAACGTCGCCGTCAGCGCGCACGCCAGCGTCAGCGCCGGATTGGCGAACGAGGTCGAGGCGGTGAACCAGTAGCCCGCGGCGATATAGCCGGCCACCGCGAACGGCAGCAGCGCGGGCCGGGCGCGCGCGGTGCCCATCGCCACGCCGATCAGGCCGAAGGTCGCCAGGAATTCGCTCCACCACAGCGGCGCGCCGGTGCGCGCCTGGTCCGACCAGGCCAGCGGCGGCTCGGCGAACATCAGGTGCACCGCGATCACGCCGGCGACTGCGCCCACCAATTGCACGGCGACATAGCGCAGCGCCTCGCGCGCCGGCAGCATGCCGCGCAGCCAGGCCGACAGCGTGACCGCCGGATTCAGATGGCCCCCCCGACATGCCGCCGAAGGCCAGCAGCAGCGCGGCCAGGCCCGCGCCGCTGGCCAGCGAATTGACCAGCAGCGCCAGCGCGACATTGCCCGCCGCGAGCCGCTCGGCGCGCAGCCCGGAGCCGATCACCACCGCGATCAGCAGCGCCGTGCCGAGGGCCTCGGCAACCAGTCTGCGCGCCAGCGGGATTGCGAACTCAGCCGGTGCATCGACCCGTGCATCCACCGGTGCATCAACTGGTGCATCAACTGGTGCATCAACCGATGCATTACCGGGTGCATCGACCCGTGCATCGACGGAGGCGGCATCTGCCGCGGACATGGCGTGAGGACGGCGGGTGGACATCGAACGCGGAGCGAAGGTGGATACGGATCCGTGCGCGGCATGGTGCCCGCCGGCGCGGAGCGCGCAGTGTTCCGTCCGCCCTGCCCGCCGTCAATGCGCGCCGGCGCAGTTGTGTCCTGACCCGCGGTATCGAATGCGCGGCGCACCGCCTGCGATGCGCGGTGCGCCGCGTGTGCGGCCTGCGTGCGCGCTAGCCGAAGCGCACGCAATAGACCGGCGGCAGATGCGCCGACACGCAGGACCACCGTTCGCCGCCGTTCTCCGAGACCCACAGGCCGCCGGTGGTCGAGCCCATCGCCAGCCGTTCGCCGCTGTCGTCGACTGCCAGGCCGTGCCGATAGATCAGGTCGTAGGCCGGCGGCGTCGGCAGGCCCTCGTCGAAGACCTCGAAGCTGCGGCCGCCGTCGCGGGTGCGGGACACCACCAGCCTGCCGTCGACGGGCACGCGGCATTCGTCCTTGGTCGCCGGCGCGAACCACGCGGTCTCGGGATTGCGCGGATGCACCGCGACGGCAAAGCCGAACTTCGACGGCCGGCTCTCGATGCGCCGCCAGCTGGCGCCGCCGTCCTCGGAACGGAAAACGCCATCGTGATGCTGCACCCACAGCGCATCGGGCCGGGCCGGACATTGCACCATGTAGTGCGGGTCCTGGATGTTGGGATCCTCGCTGCGTTCGGGCGGCATATAGCCCGCCTTCATGCCGCGCGTGGTGGCCTCCCAGCTGTCGCCGCCGTTGCGGGTCTGCCAGACGCCGCCGCAGGAGATCGCAACCGACACATGGCGGCTGTCGCGTGGATCAACGCAGATCGAATGGATGCCGGGATAGTCGTAGCCGCCGCCGAACCATTCGGCGCGCTCGGGCCGGTCCCACAGCGGCCGGTTCAGCGTCCAGCTGGCGCCGCCATCGCCGGAGCGGAACAGGCCGCCCGGGATGGTGCCGGCCCACAGCACGCCGGGCTCGTCGGCGCCGCCCGCCTCGAGCACCCACAGCTGCTGCAGCGACCAGGGCGCGGGCTTGGGCGCGTCCGGGTCGGTGGGGGCGTTTGCGGCGGCCGCGGCCTGCTCTTCCGGCTGCGGCGGATAGACCGGCACCGCGCAGGCGGTCCACTCGTTCTGGCCGCGCGCGCGGCGCCACAGCTTGACGCCGAAGTGGCCCAGATTCAATGCGGCATAGACGGTGCCGTCGCGCGGGTCGGACAAGACCATGTTGACCGGCTCGCCGAGAAAATGCGCCTGGGTTTGCTGCCACCGTCCATCGGGCTGGCGTTCGATTTCGAACAAGCCCTTGCGCGTGGCCACGAGAATTCGGTCGTTCATCGTTCAGGTCTCCTGGTATCGGCCGCCGGTCGCGTGGCCGTCGGCGCGTTGGCCGTCGAAGCGCGAAGCCTCGAGGCGTGAAGTGTCGTTGCGAGAAGCGTCGTTGCCGGTCGTTGCGTGAAGCGTCGGTGCGTGAAGTGGTGATGCGTGAAGCGTCGATGCGCGTCCAGGCCCTTGTACTCGCGCTGGGGTGCTATCCGCCGGACAGCGCCTGCACCACGTAGACCTTGCTGTCCTCGCGCAGCGCATCGCTGAGCCGTCGCCGGTCGCGGATCATGGTGCCGTCGATGAAGACGGTCACATGGCGGCGCAACTGGTTCTGGTCGTCGAGGATGTAGCCGCGCAACTCCGGCTGCTCGGCGAACACCGCGTCGAGCGCGGCGCGCACCGAGGGGGGCGGACAGATGACGGTCCGGCGTGGGGACATGGCGCTGGATCGCCGGCGCGAACGTGATATGGGCCATGGTGCAGCGACGGTGGGGAGCGCAAAAAACGGTCACTACAGTGTAGGCGCTCGGCGCTGCGCGGGAAGGAAGAATGCGGGAAAAAGCGGCCCGATCGAATGTGGACAGCGCGGTCGGAACCGGCGTCTTTGCCGCTGTCGCGACAAAGACGCCGCCTGGCAGTCCTGTCTTTTTTCACGTCGTGTTACCGCTGCGACGGCGCCGGCAAACAGCCAGGACCGGCACCGAAGTGCGCATGGTTTTCAGCCTTCCATCCCCGCGACCCATGCGCGCACGCAGTCTAGCAAGACTCGGTCGAACTGGCGACAGGCGAGGCGGAATGTGGACGTGTTCAATGTGGACACGTCGGATGTGGGCACGGCGATGTGGACGCGCGCGATGTGGACACGTCGGATGTGGACGAAGCCGATTTGGACGGCCTCGCCGTGGAGAGCATCGGCACGGACGGGGCGTGCCGCGTCTCAGTCGGTCGCCGCGCTCGAGCGGAAGGCCTCGAGATTGACGCCGAGCCGCTTGATCTTGTCGTACAGCGTTTTCTTCGGCACGCGCAGCAGATCGCTCGCCGCCGCCATGCGTCCCGACGCGGCGCGCAGCGCTTCCTCGATCAGATGGCGTTCGAACACCGCGACCTGCTCGTCGAGCGAACGCGCCTCGCTGGCGCCGCCATTGCCGCTGCCATTGCCGCTGCCAGGGCCGCCCCCCGCGGGCACGCCCGTGTTGCCGCCCTGCAGTCCCAGCACGAAGCGGTCGGCGGCATTGCGCAGCTCGCGCACATTGCCCGGCCACGGATGCATCATCAGCTCGCGCATATGCTGCGGCGATACGTCCGGCACCGGCCGCTCGTAGCGCAGCGCGGCCTGCAGCAGGAAGTGCGAGAACAGCAGCGGAATGTCCTCGCGCCGCTCGCGCAGCGGGGGGATGTCGATCACCGCGACGTTGAGGCGATAGTACAGATCGGCGCGGAAGCGCTGCTCCGCCGACAGCGCCAGCAGATCGACCTTGGTGGCCGCGATCACGCGGCAATCCATCGGCAGCAGCGTGTTCGAGCCCAGCCGTTCGAACTGCCGCTCCTGCAGCGTGCGCAGCAGCTTGATCTGCAGCGACATCGGCATGGTCTCGATCTCGTCGAGAAACAGCGAGCCGCGCTGCGCGTATTCGATCTTGCCGACGCGCCGCCGCGCGGCGCCGGTGAAGGCGCCCGATTCGTGACCGAACACCTCGCTCTCGAACAGCGACTCGGGCACGCCACCGCAATTGAGCGCGGCGAAGTTGCCCTGCCGGCGCGGCCCGTATTCATGCAGGCAGCGCGCCACCAGTTCCTTGCCGGTGCCGGTCTCGCCGAGGATCAGCACATCGGCATCGGTGCAGGCCAGATCGAGAATCAGCTTGCGCAGCCGTTCGACCGCCGCCGAGCGGCCGATGACCTTGGCCTCGATCGCCTGCGTGTCGGCCAGCTGCCGGCGCAGCGCCTCGACTTCGAGCGTCAGCGCGCGCTTTTCCATCGCGCGTTGCACCACCTCGGTCAGCTCGCCGGGCGAGTACGGCTTCTCGACGAAATCGTAGGCGCCGCGGCGCATCGCCTGCACCGCCATCGAGATATCGCCGTGGCCGGTGACCAGAATCACCGGCAGCGCGGCATCGATCTCCAGCGCCCTGTCGAGCAGCGCGAGGCCGTTGATGCCGGGCAGCCGCACATCGGTGACCAGCACGCCGGCAAAGCCGGGCGTGAGGCGATGCAGCACCTGTTCGGCCGAGCCGAACGCCTCCACCGACAGCCCGGCGATCTGCAGCGACTGCGTGCTGCCCAGCCGCACCGCGGCATCGTCTTCGACGTAGAGGACCGACAGGTCAGTTCGCATCGGCATGGGTCTCCTGTGCGGCGGGCAGCTGGATGATGAAGCGGGCGCCGGCGATGTCGTTGTGATCCGCCGCGTGGCCGGGCACGTTGCCGGACACGTCGGTGGACACGTGGCTGGATACCTCGAAGGCACGGCGATTCTCCGCGCGCAGCGTACCGCCGAACTCGCGCACGATGCCGGCCGAGATGGCCAGCCCGAGGCCGAGGCCCACGCCCTGCTCCTTGGTGGTGAAGAACGGCTCGAACAGCCGCGGCATCACGTCGTCGTCGATGCCGCAGCCGCGGTCGGCCACCTCGATCGTGACCCACTGCGGGTCGGCGTGCGCGCGGATCTCCAGCACGCGCGCGGCCGCGTCCTCGGCGGCGTCCGCGTTGGCGTCCTTCATCGCATCGAGCGCGTTCGACAGCAGGTTGACCAGCACCTGCTCGAGCCGATTGCCCTCGCACAGCGCCAGTGGCGAGGGCTCCGGCACCGACACCACCAGCTCCGCGCCCTCGGCGCGAATGCGCGAGTCGAGCAGGAACAGCGCGTCGGCGATCACCGTGCCGACCGGCGTGGGCACCGACTGCACCGGCGTCTTGCGCGCGAACTTCTTCAGCTGTGCGGTGATCTTGCCCATCCGTTCGACCATCTGGCAGATCACGTTCAGGTTGGTCTCGACCGCCTCGGTCTGGCCGCGGCGAAAGAACACGATGGTGTTGGCCGACAGCGTGCGCAGCGCCGCCAGCGGCTGGTTCAGCTCGTGCGTGATGCCGGTCGACATCTGGCCGAGCGCGGCCATCTTGCTGGCCTGCACCAGCTCGTCCATCGCCGCCTTCAGCACCTGCTCGGCGCGCTTGCGTTCGGCGATCTCCTTCTGCAGCTTCAGGTTCGAGCCGGACAGCGCCTGCGTGCGCATCGCGACCTTGCGTTCGAGCTCGTCGTGCGCGCGCTGCAGCGCCTCCTTGGCGGCACGGTTCTGCGCGGCCGCGCGGCGGCGCTGCAGCACGTACAGGATCAGCAGCAGCAGAAAGCCCAGCGCGAAGGCGCCGATCACCGCGCTGTTGCGCGCCAGCGTGCGGATCGGTTCCATGTCGGACAGCACGATCAGCCGCCAGTCGGTATCGGGAATGCGGCGGCTCTGCGCGAGGAATTCGTCGCCGTCCGGCATCTGCACCACGCTGATGTCGGCAGCGAAGCGGCGCTGCTCGCGAAAGCCGATCGGGTCGAGCGAATCGACGGTCGAGTACTGCCGCGTGGAGGCCAGCTGCCAGCGCGTCTCGCTGGGCAGCTCGCGCAGCGACTTGAAGCGCCAGTCGGGCTGCGAGCTCAGGAACACGATGCCGTTGGCGTCGACCACCAGGATGCGGTCGTCGTTGGCGAGCCAGGGCTCGTCGATCTTGTCGAGATTGACCTTGA
This sequence comes from Cupriavidus sp. H18C1, assembly GCF_049311595.1. Taxonomy (NCBI): domain Bacteria; kingdom Pseudomonadati; phylum Pseudomonadota; class Betaproteobacteria; order Burkholderiales; family Burkholderiaceae; genus Cupriavidus; species Cupriavidus sp. H18C1. The sequence goes on along the minus strand of NZ_CP186008.1, from coordinate 2,015,059 downwards.
CCGCGGCCACGCCGAGCAGCGCGCCCTCGCGCACGATCGGCTGGGAGAAGTAGTAGCCCGGCTCGCGGCTGACGGTGCCGATGCCATAGAAGCGGCCCGGCTTGCCCTGCATCGCGTCGCGGAAATACGGCCGGTACGAGAAATTGATGCCGACGAAGCTGGCCGCCTCGTTCCAGTTGCTGGCGGCCAGCGTCAGGCCGTGTGCGTCCATCACATAGATCGCGGTCGATTTGGCGGCGGCATTGACCTCGGCGAGAAAGCGGTTGGCGGCCATCGGCAGGCCCGGCGTCGCCGGTTCGCGCAGCAGGCGCTGCACGTCGTGGTTCAGCGCGACCACCGCCGGCAGATATTCGTAGCGGCGCATCTCGCTGCGCAGTCCGCCGATATAGGCCTCGATGCGGTGCGCGGTGCCGTCGCGCTGCGCGCGGATGCCGACGCGCTCGCCCCACAGATAGGCGATCGTGACCCCGGCCGCCATCACCGCGCAGACCGCGGCGATCGTGGCCGCGCGGCGTGCCCGTCCACGCGGCCATGCCGAAGGCGGCATCGCCGGCGTCGCTGCAGAAGTCGCGGAGGAGTCCGTCATGTCGATGCGCGGAAGGGATACCGGCGGCATGCGCCGGCCAACGACCGGCCATTAGGCAAAGCCGCACCCCGGCGCGTCAATCGGCGTAAACATCAGGCGCGCCGATGCATCGGGTCGTCGATGCATCGGCGCCTGCCTCGTCAGGGGGCAGTTCGGGCTGACACGGCCCTCACGGCCGCGCCGATCAAGGCTGCGTTACATCGAACAGCAGATTGACCGGCGACGGACCGAACGACAGCCAGGTGCCCTTCAACGGCTGCTGCTCGACGCCCGGCCGCGACCAGTCGCAGACCCCGGTCGGGAAGATCGATTGCAGCCGCGCCAGCTGCGCGGGCGTCATCATCACCTTGTAGTCGGCGGGATCGACCGGCTTGAGCTGGCACTTGACGACATCGTCGGCCAGCGGGCCGCCGGCGACCATGCGCGGCGTGGTGCCGGCCGGGTACAAGGTATTGCACTGGCCCGGGCCGTGCGCGGTCTGCGGCTCGACGATCTTGTTGCCGCCCGCGTCCCAGCACGCATCGACGAGGTCCGCCGGCTTGTTGCGCACCACCTTCTCGGCCTTGCTGCCCGGGCCGGTGTCGCGCAGCATCGCCGTCAGCCAGCGATCCATCTGGTCGAAGTTGTCGTCGCGGATGGTGCCCGGTCCGACGATGACCTGGTTGTCCGCGTGCCCGTTCGCCGCGATCAGCCGCGCGCGCACCGAGTAGCTGTGGATCTTGTTGTGGATGTCGCCGTTGACGCGGTCGTCGAAGTAGTCGCGCTGATCGATGATCGGCGTGGTCGCGAGGCCCCCGCCGGTCGACGTGATGCGGCCGGACTGGTAGGCGCGTGCGATCGCGTCAAGGTCGCCGACCGTGCGCTGCGCGATCTTCTTGAAGTCGACGTCGACGCCGCCGATCTTCTCGTTCAGGTCGATGAACTGGTCCGGCGTGATCATGCCGTCGTTCAGCGCCTTCAGGCCGTACTGCACGCCGACATTGTCGATCGGCCGCTTGGCGAAGCCGCGCGCGTCCTTGCCGTAGACGTTGACCGTGTGGTCGTAGACGGTGGCGCGCACGCCGGTCGGGTTGTTGACCGGATGGTATTTCTGGTCGGCCGGGAAGCCGGCCGGGAACGACACCACCGGATCGAGACGGCCCGCGCTGCTGCTCATCGCGGCAATATTGCCCGGCTTCAGGTAGCCAGAAATCGCCGAGCGCTGCGCGTCGCTGTATTGGCCCGGCGCGGTCTGCGTGAAGTACAGATGCAGCAGCCGCGAATCGTGCAGCTTGAAGATCGTCGACGAGGTCACGTCCGGGAACACCGAGGTCACGATGATGCCGTCGAACAGGCCCGGATAGTTGTCGCCGGTCTGGTGGCTCTGGTAGGCGCCGCCCGAGCCGCCGGTGCCGATCGTGAAGAACGGCGTGCCGTAGTTTTCGATCAGGCGTTCCTTGACCATCGCGATGGTCTCGGACGACAGCAGGTCGTTGCAATTGTTGCCGAAGGTATTGAGCGAGGCGCTGGCCACCGCGTAGCCCTTGCGCAGGTAGTTGTGGTTCAGCACCGCGACCGGCGTGCCTTGCATGTACCAGCCGCCCTGGCAGCCGCCGCCGAGCGGATAGATGACCTTGCGGTTCCAGCCGGAGGGCGGCGCCAGCGGCGTCGGTTCGGCGTCCTTCAACGGGTCGTGCAGGATCGCGGTCTGGTAGATCGCGCGATTGATCGTGCCGGTCTCGACGCGGACGATGTAGGGCACGGTCGCGCCGGCGTTGTTGGTGGTGCTGGCGACGTCCGCCGGATAGGCGGCGACCGGCGTCGGCAGCGGCTTGAAGCTGTTGGCGGTCGAGCGGTAGACGTAGTGCACGCGGCGTTCGACCGAGCAGTTCTCGTCGAGCGGTGCGCCCAGCTTGCTGCCGTCGGGCAGCGTGAAGTTCTGCGTCGCGCAGATGTAGGGACGCTCGTGCGGGCCGGAGAAGACCGGGCCGGTGATCGGATAGTTGGTCAGCGTCAGCGTGGTGCGCGCGGGGCCGTGCTTGACCTCCAGCGTGTTCTCGCCGAGCTTGAGCCCGCTGACGATGCCGAGCGCCTCGCGGTCGGCGGTCGGCGTGAACGCGTCGCTGACATCGACGCCATTGAGGCTGACCTTGAATTTCTTGCCGGGCGCGCGCTCGCTGGCGCTCAGGCGGATCAGCGCATCGCCGCCCGTCACGCGCTCCGGCGCGGAGGACAGCACGGTCGCCTCGACCGTCGCCCGGTGCCCCAACCCCAGGCCGGGCGCGTTCTCGGCGCTCTGCGGCTGCAGATTGCCGCCCCCGCCATCGTCACCGCCGCCGCATCCGGCGACCAGCAATGCCGCCACCATCGCGCCAGTCCCCAAGGACGGCCGCTTCCACCGAGCTGCTGTTTGCCGCATCGTTGTCTCCTGTTTGGCCGGCCTCGCCGGCATTGCCTTTCCACGCTCCGCACGGGAGCGGTCAGCGCGTCTGCCGTCTGTCGCGGCAGCTTGCGAGGCGCCAGCGTTGCAATGGGCGTGCCACTGCACGCCGCGATCGGTGGCGGAGACTAAGCCTCTGAAAGACAAGCGCTTTTGCGCGGGGGGCAATGTCTGCATCGGGGCAGACATGGATGGGAATCCGCACAGCCGCGAGCGGGCGGCGTGCGGAAAGTCGCGTCGGGGGGAGTTGTTGCGGTGCGGTTCGAGAGAGGGTCGGCGCAGGTGTGCAGCGATCAAAAGTCCAGCTGCTGTGGCTGAATGCCCAGCGCCACGGCAATCTTTTCTCGCGTCGATTTGCGCAGACGCTCGCTGCGCTCCTGCTGCGCGTAGGCCGACTGGGAGATGCCGATACGCGCCGCGACGTCGGCCTGGGTCAGCCCCAGATGTTCGCGCCAGGCGCGCGCGGGCGTTGCGCCCTCGACGGTGCGCTGAATCACGGCATGCGGAATCAGACCCCGTTCCTCGGCGTGGCGAGCGATGTAGTCCTGATAGGGGGATGACGACAAAGGCGGGCTTGCCATCGGGGTTCAGCAGGACCTGGATGCTAGTAGGTGCGTTCATCGCGCTTCCTCACTTCTTGAATCTCGACGATCCTGATGCGGCCATCCCAGTCGAACAGCACGCGATGGTTGCCCACGCGCAATCGGTAGCCGTAGGTATGGTTGTTCAGGGCTTTGACGTTCTGGCATTGGGGCATCGCATGCAGTGCGCCGACCGCTTCCACAATCGCACGTTGCTGGAGCTTGTCCATTTTGCGCAGCTGTTTGGCCGCCTTGCAGGTCCAGTTGATCGCGTTCATCCACGCGATTGTTCCGATCCTGCATTATAAGTCGATTATAAGTTTTAAGCGACTATAGCTTCTGAACTGTCGAGGTGGGCACGCCGTGCACGGACAGGCGATCGCGCTAACGAACCCAGGCGGAACACCCCGCCGGCGCCATCGTGCCGCTGACGTACATCGCGCCATGCCGGTACAGGCGAAGGCGGTCCACCGCTTCGGCGCCGGTGAGCACCCACACGCCGCCGCGCGCGTCGGTCCACATGATGCGGGCATCGGTGCCCTCGAGCGCGGCGAACAATTGCGATGGGGCGGCGCCGGGACGCATCACCACGGTGGTGCTGTCGTTGGGCGCGGCACGTACCGGAAACAGGTTCAGCGCGGCGCCGAGCAGCGCGGCGCCGACCAGGATGGCGGCGACCCAGCTGGCCGCGATGCCGGGACCGCGCGGGCCTGCGCCCGGGCTTGCTGGTGTCCCCGTTCTGCGCATGCGGATGCCGACCAGCAGCGGGATCACGCCGAACAGGAGCAGCCAGATCAGATCCCACAGCAGCGGAGTGGGCGAGTCCATGCGGATGCGGTGGATGCCGGTGATCCAGTGCGACAGCACCGCGTCGACGACGTGCCAGACGCCGAAGCCGATCCAGAAGTCCGCCAGCAGGCGGCGAGGCGCATGGGGAATCGCGAAGGCCTCGCGCGTTCGATACAGCAGCCACAGCCCGATCGCGGCGATCACGTACATCAGCGCGTGGAACAGCCCGTCGGCCATCACCTGCACGCGCAGGTCGCCAAGCGCGCCGCGTTCGATGCCGGACAGCAGATGGTGCCACTGCAGGATCTGATGCAGCAGGATGCCGTCGAAGAAGCCGCTCATCGCGAAGCCGAGCGTATAGCCGGCCCATTCGAAGGCGCGAGGATGGACGGTACCGGCGGAGACGACGCGGGCGGTCGGCATGGCAACGCTCCTTCGATTCGAGTGGACGCAGTGGCTCTCTCAAAGCCAAGCGGGCCGCACCGACTCCAGCCGATGTGGCCCGCTTGAAGCGACTTGCCGTCGCGGATGGACAGCGGCGTTCAGCGGGTGCCGCTCGTGCCCGTGGCGGATCCGCTCGAGGTGCCGGACGAGCTGCCGCTCGTGCTGGTTCCCGTGCCGGTGCGCGACGAGTCGGTCGGCGTCACGGTGCCCGAGCCCGAAACGGAGCCGGACCCCGATCCCGTGCCACTGCCGGCGGCCGTACAGCCGGCGAGTCCGCATGCCATGGCAACAGCCAGGGCGGCGATGGATGTCATTGTTCTCATGTTGTTTTCCCTCCAGCAGTGCGCTAAGTCCCCGTAGCGCTGACATGAACCCCGCGATCGGGGCCCGCCATTCGATATGCAATCGGCGTTCCCATCCATGGCCATTGGCCGGAGGCGCTGCGATGGGTACGGGCCTGAAGCTGTCGCGGGACGAAAACGATGCCGGCAGGGTAAGACATACCAACGCTTGTAAGCTTTTCCAGCGGGCGTGGTGATCGTGATGCACGTCGTTGCAGGGCAGGAAGCGGGGCCCTGAGGCATCGGGGTACGGCGAGGATGGGGGAGACGCGCAGGCGGCTTGACGCCGGAACGTTGCGGCCATATGCGCGGCCACATGGCATGGCCCGGCGAGAAGGCCTGAGAAGCGCGAGAAAGGAAAGCACCAAAGAAAAACGGACGCCGAAGCGTCCGTTTTTCCTTTCAACCTGGTGGCCTGGGACGGAATCGAACCGCCGACACAAGGATTTTCAATCCTCTGCTCTACCGACTGAGCTACCGGGCCAAAGAAGCGAAACTATAACAGCGGGCATGAGACTGGTCAACCCCCCGCCGCGCCGAATCGTCATCCTTACTGCTCGGCCGGCTCCGGCTTGTTGCGGCTCAGCTCGACGCCGAGCTGCTTGAGCTTGCGATACAGGTGGGTACGCTCCAGGCCGGTCTTCTCGGCCACGCGCGTCATGCTGCCGTGCTCGCGCAGCAGGTGGTATTCGAAGTAGGCGCGCTCGAACATGTCGCGCGCCTCGCGCAGCGGCATGTCGAACGAGAACTGCATTTCGGCTTCGGGTACGCGCTGCGGCGTGCCATTGGCGGAGGCCTCCGCCGGCGCGGTTTCGGCGGCGCGGGCTGCGGGCTCGGCAGCCGGTGCGGCCGGCGCAGCGGCCGCGCGCGGACGTTCCTGGCCGCGTGCCAGGCCCTGCTCGACCGCGGACAGCAGCTTCTGCAGCGCGATCGGTTTTTCCAGGAAATTGAGCGCGCCGATCTTGGTCGCTTCCACCGCGGTATCGATGGTCGCGTGCCCGGACATCATGATCACGGGCATCGTCAGCTGGCCTTGTGAGGACCATTCCTTGAGCAGCGTCACACCGTCGGTGTCCGGCATCCAGATGTCGAGCAGCACCAGGTCGGGCGTATTGCCGGCACGGTATTCACGGGCTTGTTGCGCGTTTTCGGCTACTTCGACTACATGGCCTTCGTCGCTGAGGATTTCCGAGAGCAGTTCACGGATACCCATTTCGTCGTCGACTACGAGGATGGTTGCCATACTTTCCTCTTAACCCCTCCGCGGCGTTCCGGGTCGGACCGCATCATCATGCATCGCTATGCCAGCTTGGCGAACAGGATGGAAATCTGGGCGCCGGCGACTTCGGTGCCCTCCATGCGATTGCGCAGCTCGATGCGCGCCCCATGTTCGTCAATGATCTTCTTCACCATCGCAAGACCCAGACCGGTCCCTTTCGCCTTGGTCGTCACGTATGGCTCGAACGCGCGGCTGAGGATGCGCGGGGCGAACCCCGGACCATTGTCGGCGATGGTCAGCTTGACAGCCTGGCGGCTTTCGCCGGAGGCATCTTTGTATTCTACAGTCTCGGTGTGCAGAGCGATACAAGGCGCCGGACGGCCCGCCGCCACGTTCTCCGCCACCGCATCCTGCGCATTCTGCAGCAGATTGTGTATCACCTGCCGAAGCTGGGTCGGGTCGCCCTTGATGTCGGGCAGATCGTTGGCCAGCGACGGATGAATCACGGGATGCTCGTGCAGGCCGGGATCGTCGATCCCGTACAGATGCAGGACTTCGGCCACCAGCCCATTGAGCTGCAGCGTCTGCAGCATCGCCGGCGGCGTGCGCGCGTAGTCGCGGAAATCGTCGACCATGCGCTTCATCGCCGCTACCTGGTTAACGATCGTGGTGGCCCCGCGCTTTAGCACGTCGGCGTCATTGCCTTCGAGCTTGGGCGCGAGCTTCATCTGCAGCCGCTCGGCCGACAGCTGGATCGGCGTCAGCGGATTCTTGATTTCATGCGCGAGGCGCCGGGCCACTTCGCCCCATGCGACCGACCGTTGAGCCGAAATCACATCGGAAATATCGTCGAACACGACCACGTAGCCGGGCTCGGCATGGTCGGTGATAGCGTCGCCGCCCGGCAGCCGCGCGCCGCGCACCAGCAGCGTCAGCGGCTGTTCCTCGTCGCCGTGCGGCAATTCGATCTGCTTCTGCCAGTGCGCGGCGCCGCCGAGCACCTCGCTGGTGCTCTGCTCCGAGAAGGCCTGCCGCACGATCTCGCCGAACGCCGCCATGCCCGGAATAGCCTCGACGGGATGGCCGATGGTCGGCCCGAGCGGCTGCCCGAAGATGCGTTCCGCACCGGGATTGGCGGTCACCAGCGAGAAGCGCCGGTCCATCACGAGCACGCCGGCGGTCAGGTTCTGCAGCACGCTTTCGAGGAAGGCCTTCGATTGCTCCAGCGCGGCGCGATTCTGCTCGACCGCCAGGCGCGCCTCGGCCAGCTGGCGCGTCATCATGTTGAACTGCTGGGTCAGCATGCCGAGCTCATCGCGGCTCTTGAGTTCGCGCTTGGGCGACAGGTCGCCTTCGGCGACTTCCTTGGTTCCCTGCAGCAGCATCAGCAGCGGCCGCGCCAGCTGGCCGCCGAGCAGCAGCGCCAGCATCACGGCGATGAACACCGCGAGGAACAGCGTCAGCGTCAGCGTGCCGATATACATCTTGCGCAGGCCGGTGCGGCCCAGCGCCTTCTCCTGATAGTCCTGGTAGGCGCGCTGGACTTCGTCGGCATTGCGCGCGAGCACGGCCGGGACCGGATGCACGATCTGCAGATAGCGTTCCTCGCGCACCGTGTCGCCGATCAGGCCGAAGCCCGACGACGGATAGTCCTCGGCGCGCCGCTCAAGCGACAGCCCCGAGCCCGCCCAGCGATCCTTGCCCGCGGGACGCGGCGCCGCGCCCAGCGACGATTCGTCGGCCGGCGTCGCGGGGCCGAGCGGAATGATCACGCGCAGCCGGTACAGATGATTGGCGTCGGCGCGCTCGGGCTGCGGATGGCCATCGCTGCCGCCGTCGGTGCCGGGATCGGTGCCGCCCTCCACCGCCGCGTAGCCGCCCGCGAGCCGCGCCTGCTCGACCAGCACGCCGGACGGCAGGCTCGGCACCAGCATCGCGTAGTTGCTCGACGCGGAAGCGATCACGCGCCCGCCGCCGGTGAAGATCGAGGCCTCCTGTACGCCGTATTGCTCGCGCAGCCGGTTCAGCTGCAGCGAGTTGGTCGGCTCGCTGGCGCTGATGATCTGGTCGCTCATCTGCCGCGCCTTGGCCTGCAGGTCGGCCAGCGCGCTGTCGATGGTGGAGCGGCCCAGATTCAGGCCGGCCTCGAGCGCGGTTTCGACGCGCACGTCGAACCACGACTCGATGCTGCGCGAGACGAATTGCAGCGACACCAGATAGATCAGCACGCCGGGCAGCACGCCGACGATGCCGAAGAACAGCGCCAGCTTGGTCATCAGCCGCGTGCCGAACTTGCCGCGGCGATAGCGGACCCACAGCGCTACCGCGAGCGCGCCGATGATCAGCACCATCAGCACGCCGATCACCAGATTGATCTTGTACAGCAGCGTGAAATAGCGGTCGAAGAATTCGGTGTTGGCCGACGCGGCCGCGAGCAGCATCACCAGCACCAGCGCCAGGAAGACGATGGTGCCGGCGACCACGCGGCTCAGCACCCGGCGAAGCCGGCTGTCGAGCACGCTGTTCAGCGGGGAGATCATGGCTCGACGACCAGCGACGACAGCGAGATCGGTGCCAGCATGCCGGCGACCGGACGCCCGAAGGCCGGCGACGGCGGACGAACGTTGCCGATGCCAGGAGCCGACGCCGGAGAGGAATTCGGCGTGGAGGCCGGGCCTGGTGCGCTAGCCGGAGCGCTGCCCGGGGCGGCACCTGGTGCCGACGGCGGCATCGACGCCGGAGCCGATGCCTGCCCCGGTGCAGCCGCGGCCGGCGAAGCGTTCGCGGGCGAGGCCGCATGTCCGTTGGCCGGTGCGGGCGTTGGCGCGGCGGGCGAAGCCGGAGCGGCAGGTGCAACGGGTGCAGCGGGTGCAGGCGGTGCGGGGGGCGGTGCCGGCGGGGCTTCGGCCACCGGCGGCTACGCGAAGCGGCGCCAGTCGGACGACAGATTCCAGTCGCGCGTATTGACCGCATTGATCTGGAACGGCTTGGGCAGTTGCGACAGGTCGAGCCGCATGCGGACCTCGGCCTGGTAGGGCACGCCGAGCTTGACGTCGCCGCGCTCGAACACGCGCCAGCCACGCACCTGCTTGATGAAATCGAGCGCGCCCTTCAGGCGCATGAAGGGCAGCTGCAGTCCGCCGGTCGAGACCCGGTACTGCCGCGTCAGCGGATGGAAGGTCAGCCTGACGCTGCGGCTGGTGCTGACCGGCTTTTCGTCGAACCAGTACCAGCGTGGGCGGCTCAGCTGGAAATCCACCGCGAAATACAGAGGGATGCCCTTGTGCAAGGCGTCCTCCAGTGCCGGCGACAATTCGAAGTCGAAGCCGGCGTTCAGCTCGAAGCCGCCGTCCTGATATTCGACGCGGGCCTCGCGGATTTCGATGTTCTGTGCGTGACCGGCGCGCGGCGACAATGCGCTCGCGCACAGGACCAGCACCATCAGCAGCAGCCACGCCAGCCGGCGCAGCGCGGCCAGGCCGATAACGGCATGGTCTGCTGCGGGTCCGCACGCCTTGTCGTCATGGGCACGGAGGACGGACAAGCGAAGCGGTGCGAGCATCGGATCAGAGGCGTTTCTGGAAGCGGGCGTAGAAGAAACCGTCGTGGTCCGACGGCAGGCCATCGTGGCTGCCGGTCCCGCCATCAGCCACGCCATTTGGGATGCTGCCGGGCAGCAGCTGGCCGGGCGCCTGCAATCGTATCGCATCTGGTAGCTGGGCACCAAACCAGCGCGCCTGCTCCTCGCCCTCCGTTGGGAAAATAGAACAAGTCACGTACACCAGAATGCCGCCCGGTTTCAGCAGCGGCCACAGCTGCGAGACGATGCGGCGCTGCTCGTTGACGAGCTTGCCCAGGTCGCTCTCGCGGCGCAGCCAGCGGATATCGGGATGGCGGCGCACGATGCCCGAGGCCGAGCATGGAACATCGGCGAGGATGCGATCGTACGGCTTGCCATCCCACCATGCCTGCGGCCGGCTCGCGTCGCCGATCACCACCTGCGCGCGCTGCTGCAGCCGCGCGAGATTCTCGTCGATGCGCTGGGCGCGCGCGGCATCGCTCTCGACCGCGGTCAGTTCCACGTCGGCCAGTTCGAGCAGATGGCCGGTCTTGCCGCCGGGCGCGGCGCAGGCATCGAGCACGCGCTGGCCATCGGCGATCTCGAGCAGCGGCGCGGCGAGCTGCGCGCCGGCGTCCTGCACCGAGACCTCGCCGCTGTCGAAGCCGGGGACCTGCGCCACCGGCAGCGCGCGCGCCAGGCGCACCGCCTGCGGGCCGACGCGTTCGGCCGCGATGCCCGCGGCGGCGAGGCGGGCCAGATAGTCGTCGAGCGCAACGCGCGCGGTATTGACCCGCAGCGTCATCGGCGGCCGCTCGCTGGCGCTGCCTGCCAGCGCCTGCCAGCGGTCGGGATAGGCCTCGCGCAGCAGGCGCAGCCACCATGCCGGCAGGTTCCAGCGTGCCTCCTCGTCGCGGCGCACTTCGGCCAGCAGCGCCTCGCGCTCGCGCAGGAAGCGGCGCAGTACCGCATTGACCATGCCGCGCGCATGCGCGGACTTCGGATCGGAAGCGGCGGCGTTGACGGCCTGGTCCACCACGGTGAAGGCTGCATAGCCGCCCTGCCCTGCGCCCTGCCCTTCGCCCTGCGCGCCGACTTGTCCCTGTTCCTTGTCGCCCTCGATCAGCAGCGTCAGCGCGACCGCGAGCAGCGAATCGACCAGCGCGCCGGGCGGGCGCGACACCATGCGCGTGACCAGCGCACGCACGGTGCCGAACTGGCGCATCGTGCGATAGGCCAGGTCCTGCAGCGCGCCGCGCGCGCTCGCGTCACGGGTGCGCTCGAGCCGGTACTGCGCGCAGGCGGCGTCGATCGCCTGCGGCAGCGCGCTGCCCTCGTTGACGCCACGCACCGCGGCCGCGGCGGCGAGCATCTGGAAGGCAAGGGAATCGGGAGGCAAACGCATGGATCGGACACCGTGAGGAAACGAACAAATAAAGGGCACTGCGGGCAGGACCGCGGGCACAACGGCGGGCGGCACTACGCGCAGAACTCGCGCGCGGAAATACCCGCGGAAACCGCGGCCGGGGCGCGCCGCGGACCGGCATCGCGTCGCGCGTGCGGGCATCGCCCGCGCATCAAAAAGCCCGCCGGCTCGGGAGGAGCAAGGCGGGCAGTTTACCCTGTCGGCGCGGACCGGCCGCCGTGGCGGCCGGCACGCGGCGCCGATCGGACCCTGGATCGGGCCTGGATCGGCGCTTCGATCAGGCCCTCGATGGGCGCTTCGATCAGACCGGATACGTACCGGTCTGCGCCATCTGCATCAGCCGCGCGACCCGCTCCTCGGTGGCAGGGTGCGTGGAGAACAGATTGGCGATGCCGCCGCCCGACAGCGGGTTCAGGATCATCATCTGCGCGGTGGCCGGATGCTGCTCGGCCGCCTGGAACGGAATGCCGCGGGCATAGCGGTCGATCTTGTCCAGCGCCATCGCCAGCGCCTGCGGATCGCCGCTGATCTCGGCACCGCCGCGGTCGGCCTCGAATTCGCGGGCGCGCGAGATCGCCATCTGGATCAGCGAGGCGGCCAGCGGCGCGAGGATCGCCATCGCGATGCTGGCGATCGGGTTGGCCGGACGGCCTTCCTCGTCGCGCCCGCCAAAGAACATCGCGAAGTTGGCCAGCGCGGCGATCGCACCGGCCATCGTGGCCGCGATCGTCGAGATCAGGATGTCCCGATGCCGGACGTGCGCCAGTTCGTGCGCCATCACGCCGCGCAGCTCGCGGTTGCTCAGCACGCGCAGGATGCCGGTGGTCGCCGCCACCGCCGCGTTCTCGGGATTGCGGCCGGTGGCGAAGGCGTTGGGCGCGTCCTCGTCGATCAGGTAGACGCGCGGCATCGGCAGGCCGGCGCGCTGCGCAAGCTCCTGCACCATGCCGTAGAACTGCGGGGCACTGGCCGCATCGACTTCCCGCGCGTTGTACATGCGCAGGACCATCTTGTCCGAGAACCAGTACGAGAAGAAATTCATGCCGAGCGCCATCAGCAGCGCGAACATCATGCCGCTGCGGCCGCCGATCATGCCTCCGATGACGATGAACAGCGCCGTGATGGCCGCCATCAGCATGAAGGTCTTGACCCAGTTGAACATTGCCGTGGTCTCCGTGGTAACGCCGTCGCGCGCCCGGGCGCCCTGCCTGCGCGGCCGTATTGCCGCGGCATCTGCCGCGGTATCTGCCGCGGTATCTGCCGCGGTATCTGCCGCGGTATCTGCCGCGGTATCTGCCGCGGTATCTGCCGCGGTATCTGCCGCGGTATTGGGGCACCGCGCGCGATCGTGCGGTGACGGTTAGATAGGGGCCGGGCCGCTAAATTCAATGCCGGCAAGGGTTTTTGCCGGCCGCGGCGCTAGCGCTGCGTCATCGCCAGGCGCGCGCCCAGGCCGATGAAGGCGGCGCCGATCACGCGGTCGAGCCAGCACTTCAGGCGCGGCGCTTCGCTGGCCCGGCGGGTCAGCGTGCCGGCCATCCACGCCACCATCGAGTTCCAGACCGTCGACATCGCCACCATGATCGCGCCCAGCGCGAGGAAGGCCAGCGCCTGCTGGCCGGCGCGCGGATCGACGAACTGCGGGAAGAACGACACGAAGAACAGGATCACCTTCGGGTTCAGCACGTTGGTCAGAAAGCCCTGCATGAACAGCGCGCGCAGGCTGCGGCGGTCGGTGGCGGGCGCTTGCGCGGGAGCGGCCGTGCCGGCGGCCGGCGTGCGCCAGCTCGACAGCAGCAGCCGCAGGCCCAGCCACGCCAGATAGGCGCCGCCCGCGTACTTGATCACCGTGAAGGCCACCGGCGAGGCGGCCAGCACCGCGGTCAGGCCGAACGCGGTCGCCAGCGCGTGCACGCAGCAGCCGGCGCTGACGCCGAGCGAGGACATCACGCCCGCGGCGCGGCCCTGCGCGACGCTGCGGCCGACGATATAGGCGGTATCGGGCCCGGGCGTCACGTTCAGCAGAAACACGGCGCCGATGAAGAGCGGCAGGTCGACGATGCCCAGCATGATGGTCGGTCCTCGCGGAAACGGGTCGCCCGGATTATGCCGGGATATGTCCCGTCATGCCGCGCGGTGCCGCGCCATGCCCACTTATGCCCGTCATGCCCGTTATGCCGCGTCGCCGGGCACCGCGCAGCGCGTGCCGGCCGGCAGCGGCGTGCCCTGCAGGAAGGCCTGCGCGGGCAGGCGTCGGCCGCCGGCCTTCTGCAGTTCGGTGATGCGCAGCGCGCCTTCGCCGCAGGCGATCACCACGCCCTGCGCGTCGGCGGCCAGCACCGTACCCGGTGCAGCGTCGCCATGCTCGGGCGCGCGTGCCAGCGGCTGCGCCTGCCAGCACTTGATCGCGGCGTCGCCGATCTGCACGCTGGCGCCGGGGGAAGGGATTGAAGGCGCGGATCTGGCGGGCGAGTTCCACCGCGGCGCGGCGCAGGTCGAGCCTCGCCTCGTCCTTGCCGATCTTCTCGGCATAGGTGACGCCCTGCTCCGGCTGCGGCTCGGCCGGCAGCGCGCCGTCGGCCGCCAGCCGCCGCAGCGCCTGCACGATCATGCGGCCGCCGAGCGCCGCCAGCGTGTCGTGCAGCGTGCCGGTAGTGGTGTCCTCGCCGATCGGCACCGGCTCGCGCGCGATCATCGCGCCGGTATCGAGGCCCTCGTCCATCTGCATCAGCGTGATGCCGGTCTGCGCGTCGCCCGCCTCGATGGCCCGGTGAATCGGTGCCGCGCCGCGCCAGCGCGGCAGCAGCGAGGCGTGGATGTTCAGGCAGCCATGGCGCGGCAGCGTCAGCACCTCGGCCGGCAGGATCAGGCCGTAGGCGGCGACCACCATCACGTCGGGCGCCTGCGCGGCCAGCGCGTCGATCGCGGCGACCGCTTCCTCGGGATACTTGCCATGGCGGCGCAGCGAGCGCGGCTGCAGGATCGGACCGAGACCCTGCGCCAGCGCATGCTGCTTGACCGGACTGGCCTGCAGCTGCATGCCGCGTCCCGCCGGCCGGTCCGGCTGCGTCAGCACCGCCACCACCGGAAAGCCGGCCTCGACGATGGCCGCGAGCGCGACGCGCGCGAATTCGGGCGTGCCGGCAAAGGCGACGCGCAGGGGGGCGGGGCTGGTCATGGAACGCTCCGGCTGGACGGTTGGGCTCTGAAAGGCAACACCGGCCGCGAGGGCGGCCGGTGGGAGAACTGCAAGAGAGGCATCAGCATAGCAAACCCGCTGGCGCGGGCTGCCGCTGGATTGCGCGTGACTGGTGCGCGCTTACATCCGGGTACGCGCGCGCTTCTGCAGCTTGGACTTGATGCGGTTCAGCTTCAGCGGCGACAGGTATTCGACGAAGACCTTGCCCTTCAGGTGGTCCATCTCGTGCTGGATGCAGACCGCCAGCAGATCGTCGGCCTCGAGCTCGAACGTCTCGCCGTTCTCGTTGAGGGCCCGCACGCGCACGCGGTCGGGGCGCTCGACGCGGTCGTAGACCTCGGGCACCGACAGGCAGCCCTCTTCCCACACCTTGCGGTTGTCGCTGGCCCAGACGATCTCGGGATTGATGAAGACGCGCAGCGCGTCGCGGGTCTCCGAGATGTCGATCACGATGACCTGCTCGTGCACGTCGACCTGCGTCGCCGCCAGGCCGATGCCGGGGGCTTCGTACATGGTTTCCGCCATGTCCTTGACCAGCTGGCGGATGCGGTCGTCCACCTGCGCGACGGGCTTGGCCACGATGTGCAGGCGGGGGTCCGGGTAGGTGAGGATGTCGAGTTTGGCCATGGTGCTGATGCGCGACGCGGTTGCCGCCGTTGCTTGCCGCTGCTGTCGATTGGGCCGTTGTCGCATTGTCGCGGCAGGGGCCATGTCAGCAAAATCGGGGCGCGAATGGAAAAAATCAAGGCGCGGCGGCGGTCGCTGCGCGCTGTTGGGGTACCCGCTGTTGGGGTACCCCGCTGTCGGGTACCCGTCAATCCGGCCAGATATCCAACCGGCTCAACAAAGTGCGCGATCTTACCAAAGAACCTCAGGCGGCGCCGGTGTGGCGGCTGTGGTGGCTGTGGTGGCTGTGGCGGCAGTTGCGGCCGTGGTGGCCGGGGCGCCTGTGTTGGCTGAGGCGCCGCTGGTGCCCGTGGTGGCTGCGGCGACGGCTGGCGTTGGCCCCCGCCCTCGCCGGGCTGATGACCGCCCTGCCTTGCGGCGCCGGTCCGACCATCGTGGCGCTGCCCGATGGCCGCCAGTTCGGCGCCGCCGGCGATGTCGCCTATGTGCTCGATATGCCGCTCCACGCCGCGATGGGCAGCCGCTGGCAGGTGTTTGCACCGTCCGGCACGTACGCGGACGCCCGGCGAGGCGGTAAAGCCTGGCCGCGCCTGCCGCCCGATGCGCCGACGCAGAACCTGGGTACGGTCGAACTGGTATCGGGTCCCGCCGGGCCGGACGGTATCGCCGTCGTGAACATCGTGTCTTCCGTCCGCGAGGTGATGCCCGGCAGCGTCCTGGTGCCGGTGCCCGCCGGACGATCCGAAGTCGAATCGATATCTGAAGTGGAATAGACAACACGTGGAACGCCGCCTATGCCGGAACTCTGCTCCGCCGCCGATACCTGCGCCGCCGCGCTCGACCCGGACGAGGTCGCGGCCTGGCTGCGACTGGACGCGGTGCCGGGCCTCGGGCGCCGTACAGCGCGGCTGCTGCTCGACAAGTTCGGGCTGCCGCAACAGGTGCTGGCGGCGGGCGAAGCGCAACTCGCGCGCTGGCTGCCGGGCCCCGTGGCCAAGGCCGTCCGGGCGCGGCCGGATGCGTCACTGTCGGCCCGGATCGACCGCACCGTAGGGTGGCTGCGCGAACCCGGCCACCACCTGCTGACGCTGGCGGATCGGGCCTACCCCCCGTGCCCTGCTGGACCTGAGCGACCCGCCGCTGCTGCTGTACGCCCGCGGCCGACTGGAGCGCCTGCAAACGCCGGCACTCGCGGTGGTCGGGGCGCGCAGCGCCACCGTGCAGGGCGGGCGGGACGCGCAGAGGTTCGCTTCTGCTTTTTCGGCGGCCGGCATCGCAGTGGTGTCCGGCCTCGCGCTCGGCATCGACGTGGCGGCGCATACCGGCGGGCTAACTGGCCCCGGCGGCACCATCGCCGTGGTGGGGACCGGGCTGGACCGCTGCTATCCGGCCTGCCACCGGGCGCTGGCCCAGCGGATTGCCGCCGAAGGGCTGCTGCTCAGCGAATTCCCGCTGGGTACGCCGGCGCGCAGCCAGCATTTCCCGCAGCGCAACCGGCTGATCGCGGCGCTGGCCCGCGGCGTGCTGGTGGTCGAGGCGGCGCTGCGTTCGGGTTCGCTGATCACCGCGCGGCTGGCCGCCGAACTCGGCCGGGAGGTATTCGCGGTGCCCGGCTCGATCCACGCGCCGCTGGCGGCGGGCTGCCACCGGTTGATCCAGCAGGGCGCCAAGCTGGTGGCGTCGCCACAGGATGTGTTCGAGGAACCGGGTTTGTTGGCGGATCCGCGGGCAAGTTCGTGGGCAGGTGCGCGGGCAGGTTCGCGGGCAGATTCGCTGGCAGATTCGCTGGCAGATTCGTGGGCGGGAGGCTCGCGTGCCGCCGGCAAGCCGGAGGCCACGATGCCGGCACGGCCGTCAGGCGGTGCCGATGCGCTGGGCACCGCGCTGGCGTACGATCCGGTCGATCCAGACACGCTGTGCATCCGTACCGGGCTGCCGCCGGAGGCCGTTGCCGCCGCGCTGCTGCAACTGGAATTGGCTGGTGCGGCCGAGCGGATGCCGGGCAATCTGTACCGGCGTCTGGCCTAGGCCCAAAGGCCGCCCGGCACGGGGGCGGCCGGAATCGCTACAATCGCCGTTCCTCGTGCCCGATCAGGCGCTTGTTACGGTGTCCGTCAGGTCGCTGGTGACGTGCTCGATCAAGCGCATGCAAGGCTCATGTTTTGGATGACCGATGGCCGTTTACTTTCCCGAACGCGATGCGGCCGCGATAGCGGCGGCGCTGCGGGCACACCCCGAGGGTCGCCTGGTGGCGTGCCTGTGCGCCGAGTGGTGCGGCACCTGCCGCGACTATCTGGCGGTCTGGCGCGAGCAGGCGGCGCGCCATCCGGGCGATTGCTTCGTCTGGATCGACATCGAGACGCATGCCGACGCGCTGGGCGACATCGATATCGAGAACTTCCCGACCGTGCTGGTGCAGGACGCCGCCGGCGGGGCGCCGCAGTTCTATGGCACATTGCTGCCCCACGCCGACACGCTGGCCCGGCTGCTGAGCCGCGGCGCGGCCATGCCGGCCGGCGGAGAACCGCCGCCGGATCTGCTCGACTGGTTGAATCCTGACGGATCGGGCCGGTCACAGCAGGGAGAAAGCGGCGTTTGAAGCCCGCCGGGGCCGGCTCCGGAGCGCGTTGGGGCCGGGGACGACGCGCGAAGGCGGGGATGGAACTCGCCTTGCACCGTTGTCAATACCCCGCTTATTATTGGCGCCTCATGGCCCCAGGGGGGCCTCAAGTGTGCTGTTTACATATTAGTGCTGTGCCAAACGCGGTCCGCCAAGGGGCGGCCGGCAAGGATTCTCACCCATGTCCAAAGCTCTCATCATCGCGGAAAAGCCATCGGTCGCGGCCGATATCGCCCGTGCGCTCGGGGGGCTTTACCAAGCATGACGAGTATTACGAGAGCGACGACTATGTGCTCTCGTCGGCGGTCGGCCACCTGGTGGAAATCGCCGCGCCGGACGAATACGAGGTCAAGCGCGGCAAGTGGAGCTTCGCCAACCTGCCGGTGATCCCGCCCCACTTCGACCTGCGCCCGATCGCCAAGACCGAGTCGCGACTGAAGGTGTTGAACCGGCTGATCAAGCGCAAGGACGTCACCCGCCTGATCAACGCCTGTGACGCGGGGCGCGAGGGTGAGCTGATCTTCCGGCTGATCGCGCAGCAGGCCAAGGCCAAGCAGCCGGTGCAGCGCCTGTGGCTGCAGTCGATGACGCCGCAGGCGATCCGCGACGGCTTCGCCAGCCTGCGCGAGGACGCCGAGATGCTGCCGCTGGCCGACGCCGCGCGCTGCCGCTCGGAGGCGGACTGGCTGGTCGGCATCAACGGCACCCGTGCGATGACCGCCTTCAACAGCAAGGGCGGCGGTTTCTTCCTGACGACCGTAGGCCGGGTGCAGACCCCGACGCTCTCGATCGTGGTCGAGCGCGAGGAGAAGATCAAACACTTCGTGCCGCGCGACTACTGGGAAGTGCGCGCCGAATTCATCGCCGCGGCCGGCCTGTACGAGGGCCGCTGGTTCGACCCGAAGTTCAAGAAGAACGAGTTCGATCCCGAGGCGCGCGAGTCGCGGCTGTGGAGCGAGGCCGAGGCCAAGAGCATCGTCGCCGCGTGCCGCGACAAGCCCGGCACGGTCACCGAGGAATCCAAGCCCTCGACGCAGCTGTCGCCGGCGCTGTTCGACCTGACCAGCCTGCAGCGCGAGGCCAACTCGCGCTTCGGCTTCTCGGCCAAGAACACGCTGGGCCTGGCGCAGGCGCTGTATGAAAAGCACAAGGTGCTGACCTACCCGCGTACCGATTCGCGCGCGCTGCCCGAGGACTACATGGGCACGGTCCAGCAGACGATGGACATGCTGGCCGACAGCTCGCCGAACTATCTGCCGCATGCCAGGAAGATCCTGGCCAGCGGCTGGATCAAGCCGAACAAGCGGATCTTCGACAACAGCAAGATCAGCGATCACTTCGCCATCATCCCGACGCTGCAGGCGCCGAAGAACCTGTCCGAGCCCGAGCAGAAGCTGTACGACCTGGTGGTGCGCCGCTTCCTGTCGGTGTTCTTCCCGGCCGCCGAATACCAGGTGACCACGCGGATCACCGAGGTCGCCGGCCACCACTTCAAGACCGAAGGCAAGGTGCTGGTCAATCCGGGCTGGCTGGTGGTCTACGGCCGCGAGGCGCAGGGCGACGACGCCAACCTGGTGCCGGTGGGCAAGGACGAGAAGGTCCGCACCGACAAGGTCGAGCCGGTCGGGCTGACCACCAAGCCGCCGGCGCGCTACAACGAAGCGACGCTGCTGTCGGCGATGGAAGGCGCCGGCAAGCTGGTCGACGACGACGCGCTGCGCGAGGCGATGGCCGGCAAGGGCCTGGGCACGCCGGCGACGCGCGCGGCCATCATCGAAGGGCTGCTGACCGAGAAATACCTGGTGCGCGAGGGCCGCGAGCTGATTCCGACCGCCAAGGCGTTCCAGCTGATGACGCTGCTGCGCGGCCTCGGCGTCCAGGAGCTGACGCAGGCCGAGCTGACCGGCGAGTGGGAGCACAAGCTGGCGCAGATCGAGCGCGGCCGGCTCAAGCGCGACGAATTCATGCGCGAGATCGCGCAGATGACGCAGCAGATCGTCAAGCGCGCCAAGGAATACGACAGCGACACCATCCCCGGCGACTACGCGACGCTGCAGACGCCGTGTCCGCAATGCGGCGGCCAGGTCAAGGAGAATTACCGCCGCTTCGCCTGCACCGCGTGCGATTTCTCGATCAGCAAGATCCCCGGTGGCCGGCAGTTCGAGATCGACGAGGTCGAGACGCTGCTGCGCGACAAGGAGATCGGGCCGCTGCAGGGCTTCCGCAGCAAGATGGGGCGCCCCTTCGCCGCGATCCTGAAGCTGGCGCGCGACGACGACGGCAACTACAAGATGGAGTTCGACTTCGGCCAGAACGAGGACGAGAACGACGGCGAGCCGGTCGATTTCAGCGGGCAGGAGCCGGTCGGCACCTGCCCGAAGTGCAGCGGCTCGGTGTTCGAGCACGGCATGAAGTACGTCTGCGAGAACGCGGTCGGGTCGCCCAAGTCGTGCGACTTCACCACCGGCAAGATCATCCTGCAGCAGGAGATCTCGCGCGAGCAGATCGGCAAGCTGCTCGACCAGGGCCGCACGGACCTGCTGACCGGCTTCAAGTCCTCGCGTACCGGCCGCAACTTCAAGGCCTATCTGGTCAAGCAGCCGGACGGCAAGATCGGTTTCGAGTTCGAGGTGCGCGAGCCGAAGCCGGGCGCCAAGACGGCAGCCGGCAAGACCGCGGCCAAGTCGGCTGCGAAGACCGCCGAGGCTGGCGAGCCGGGCGTGGCGGCCGGCAAGCCGGCGAGCAAGACGGCGGCCAAGACCGCCGCCAAGGCCGGCACCAAGGTCGCGGCCAAGGCGGCCAGCAAGACTCCCGCCAAGAAGACCGCCCGCGCCAAGACGGCCGCGAGCGCCAGCGAATAAGGCGCAGGACCGAGGCGGGCGCACGCCGGCCTCGGTCCCGCGCGTGCCGCTGCGTCGGCCCGCGTTCTTCCGGGTTCTTCGGAGTTCTTTGGAGCTCTTGGATTTCTTCGGCTAACTTGCCGCGTGATTGCCCGCGGCGACGGCCGCCGCTGCCGCCGTCCCACCCGCTCCATCCGCGCTCTTCTTCTTCCCCTCTTCCAGCAGGAAGTCGATGAAGGCCCGCGCCTTGGTCGGCAGGAATTTGCGGCTCGGGTAGACCACGCTGATGTCGCGGCGCGGCAGCTGGTATTGCGGCAGGATGTGCTCGAGCAGCCCGGCCTCGATGCTGGGCCGGGCCAGATACGACGACAGCATCGCGATGCCGAGATCGGCCAGTGCCGCCTGGTGCGCCAGTTCGGCATTGCTGCAGACCAGGCCGGGCCGGATCGGCACGGTCACCTCGCCTTCGGGACCGGACAGCGTCCAGGCGTGCTCGGCATTGGTCAGCCGCATGGCGATGCAGCGATGCTGCGTCAGTTCATGGGCATGGCGCAGCGGCGCATGCGCCCGCAGATAACCGGGTGAGGCGCACAGGATCACTTCCGCGGACAGTAGCGGCCGCGCCACCAGATGCGAGCCGAGCCCCAGGTCGGACAGCACGATGCCGACGTCCCGGCCCTCCTCGACGATATCGATGCTGCGGTCCGACAGCAGCACATCGAACACCACGTCGGGATACATCTGCTGGAAGCGCGCCAGCATGTCGGGCAGCAAATGTAACCCGAACATCACTGGCGTGACGATCCGCAGCGTGCCGGACAGCGACTGGCTGCGCGCGGTCACCACCGATTCGGCCTCCTCGACGTCCTCCAGGATCTGCTGGCAGCGCTGCAGATAGGTTTCGCCGGCATCGGTCAGCGACAGGCTGCGGGTGGTCCGGTTCAGCAGCCGCGTGCCCAGATGGCTCTCCAGGTCCGCGACATAGCGGGTCACCACCGCGTTGGACATTTCCAGTTGCTGCGCCGCACGGGCGAAGCTGCCGAGTTCGACCACCTTGGCGAACACGCGCATCGATTGCAGCCGATCCATTGCACAGTCTCCCTTTTTTCTTCCCCCATTTTTCCACAGCTTGGGGTTTTTGTTGTTCTTTATAGAACTAATCATTGTGTGCGGTAATGTTTATTCATATAAGGGAAATGCCTAATATGCAGCCATCGGATGCCGCACTGCAGCGAAACCCCGCCGGCGCGGACGTCCTCCCAAACAGAAAAAAGGACACATCATGACGATCTCTCGCTTCGCCCTGACCGCCGTCGCCACCGCCCTCGTGGCCACCCTGACCGCCGCCCCGGCGTTCGCCAAGGCCGGCAAGTTCGACCCGTACACCGACGGCGCGAAGGTCGGCCAGACCGACGTATTTACCGAAGGCTCTCGCCAGGGCCAGTTCGACGTGTTCAGCGAAGGCGCCCGCCAAGGCAAGTTCGACGTGTTCAGCGAAGGTGCCCGCCAAGGCAAGTTCGACGTCTTCACCGAAGGCGCCGCGAAGTAACCACGCCGGCTGCCGGACCGCTTCGGCGGTCTGCCTGGTGCCCCGATGCTCGTGCCTCGCGCACGGGCATCGTCGTTTTACGGCCTCGACTTCGCTGCCGGCTTGCGGCGGGATGATGGGGATCGACTGGTCGGCCGTACACCGGCCATCCAAACAGCAATCGCCCGCCGCCTGACGGCGCGCCCGCCCTGGCGCCTCACCCCCCCACCGCCCCACCGCCCCACCGCCCCACCGCCCGAGCGTCCGAGCGTCCGAGCGTCCGAGCCCTAGCGCCCGAGCACCCGAGGCGCCCGACACCGACCGCCCAAAACAAAACGGGCCGCTTGCGCGGCCCGTCGAACTGGCTGTCACTGCATCAATCCGCCATCAATCGTCCCAGTCACGATGGCCGCGGCGGTGGTAGCGGTGCTTGTTCTTGTACTTGCTCTTCTTGTAGTGGCGATCGCGGTAGTACCGGTCGCGGTCGTCGGCGTACGAGTTGCTGCGCGAGATATTGCCGCCCAGCGCCGCGCCTGCGCCGCCGCCCAGGGCCGCGCCGACCAGGCCGCCGGTCCGGCCGCCCATCGCGTTGCCCGCCGCCGTACCCGCACCGCCGCCCAGCGCGCCGCCCAGGATGGCGCCGGTGCGCTCGCGGCGATTCGAGCTGATCGCGCCGCCGGCGCCACCGCCCACCGCGCCGCCGATCACGGCGCCGGTGGAGCCGCCCAGCGCGCCTCCGACGGCTGCACCGGCGACGCCGCCGAGGGCGCCACCCAGTGCGTTATTCATGTCGCTCGCGAATGCAGGCAGCGTCGTCGATGCCGCCAGGGCGAGGGCCACGGTCATATTGCGAACGAGTCGGCGAGACATAGTGTTTTTCCTCTGGTTGCCAAACTGTGATGCAAGTGTAGATTTTGGGCACGGACATTGCTGTAACTGCCTGTAAGCCTTTATTAATGCTGCAGAAACGCAACAAAGGCTGCCCGTGGGCAGCCTTTGAAGTGTTGACAGCTTGTGGTCTTGCCGAAGGCGGGGAACCGGTCGCCGCGCCAAATCAACGAGGCCCGCTTCCCGCCCGCCCCGGGAGCGGGCCCGGCAGCTCAGCAGCCCGGCAGCCCGGCAGCCCGACAGCTCGGCAGTTCAGCAGCACTTGCCCTGCCCGCCGCCGTAACGCGCCTCCTGCCGCTCGCGGAAGAACTCCTCGTAGCTCATCGGCTCCCGGTCCGGATGCGTGCTCTCCATATGGGCCACATAGGTCTGGTAGTCGGGCAGCCCGACCATCAGCCGCAGCGACTGGCCCAGGTAGCGGCCCATTTGGCCCATCTTGTTTAGCGGATCCAGCATGGCGTTCCTTCCTCTGCGTGGGGTTTGACGTTACGGCGTTCGGCGTCGGCTTCCGCGCCTGGCTCAGCGCTGCGCCGAAGCGGCCGCCGGCAGCGGCTCGAACGGCGTCTCGTGCGCGGTCGGCCGTGCCTGGGCGCCGGCGCGCAGGCCGGTACGCAGGCCGTAATAGACGATCGACAGCACCACCGCCATGAACAGCGCGCACAGGCCCGCGTCCAGGTAGTCGTTGAACACGATGCGGTGCATCTGCTCCATCGTCTTGGCCGGCGCCAGCACCGTGCCCTGGGCGATCGCGTCGCTGAACTTGCTGGCGTGGGAGAGGAAGCCGATCTTCGGGTCGGCATGGAACAGCTTCTGCCAGCCCGCGGTCAGCGTGCAGATCAGCAGCCAGACGGTCGGCAGCAGCGTGACCCACGCGTAGCGGCCGCGCTTCATCTTGACCAGCACGCAGGTGCCCAGCACCAGCGCCACCGCGGCCAGCATCTGGTTCGAGATGCCGAACAGCGGCCACAGCGTGTTGATGCCGCCCAGCGGATCGACCACGCCCTGGTACAGGAAGTAGCCCCAGGCGCCGACGCACAGCGCCGTCGCGATCAGGTTGGCCGGCAGCGAGTCGGTACGGCGCATCGACGGCACGAAGCTGCCCAGCAGGTCCTGCAGCATGAAGCGGCCGGCGCGGGTGCCCGCGTCGACGGCGGTCAGGATGAACAGCGCCTCGAACAGGATGGCGAAGTGGTACCAGAACGCCATCATCGCCTGGCCGCCGATCACCTGGTGCAGGATGTGGGCGATGCCCACCGCCAGCGTCGGCGCGCCGCCGGCGCGCGAGATGATGGTGTTCTCGCCGACGTCCTTGGCCGTCTGCACCAGCACGTCGGGCGTGATCACGAAGCCCCAGTTCGACACCGCCTGGGCCACGGCCTCGGGCGTGGTGCCGATCGCGGCGGCCGGGCTGTTCATCGCGAAGTAGACGCCCGGCTCGATCACCGAGGCGGCCACCAGCGCCATGATCGCGACGAAGGACTCGGCCAGCATCGCGCCGTAGCCGATGAAGCGCGCGTGGGTCTCGTTCTCCAGCAGCTTGGGCGTGGTGCCCGACGAGATCAGCGCGTGGAAACCCGACACCGCGCCGCAGGCGATGGTGATGAACAGGAACGGGAACAGGTTGCCCGACCAGACCGGGCCGCCGCCCTCGGCGAACTGCGTGAAGGCGGGCATCTTCAGTTCCGGCGCGACGATCAGGATGCCGACCGCCAGCGCGATGATGGTGCCGATCTTCAGGAAGGTCGACAGGTAGTCGCGCGGGGCCAGCAGCAGCCACACCGGCAGCACCGCGGCGACGAAGCCGTAGCCGATCAGCATCCAGGTCAGCGCCTTGCCATCGAAGGTGAACAGCGGCGCCAGCGTGGCGCTCTCGTGCACGTACTGGCCGCCGACGATGGCGAGCATCAGCAGCACGAAGCCGATCACCGACACCTCGCCGATGCGGCCCGGGCGGATGTAGCGGGTGTAGATGCCCATGAACAGCGCGATCGGGATCGTCACCGCCACCGTGAAGGTGCCCCACGGCGAATCGGCCAGCGCCTTGACCACGATCAGCGCCAGCACGGCGAGGATGATGATCATGATCATGAAGCAGCCGAACAGCGCGATCATGCCGGGCACCGTGCCCATCTCGGCCTTGACCAGGTCGCCCAGCGAGCGGCCGTCGCGGCGGGTCGAGATGAACAGCACCATGAAGTCCTGCACCGCGCCGGCGAACACCACGCCGGCCAGGATCCACAGCATGCCGGGCATGTAGCCCATCTGCGCGGCGAGCACCGGTCCGACCAGCGGTCCGGCGCCGGCGATCGCGGCGAAGTGGTGGCCGAACAGCACCGCCTTGTTGGTCGGCACGTAGTCGAGGCCGTCGTTATGGCGCCAGGCCGGCGTCATCCGTTTGGGGTCCAGCTGCATCACCTTGTCGGCAATGAAGCGGCTGTAGTAGCGGTAAGCGATCAGATAGATGCAGATCGCGGCGACCACGATCCACAAGGCACTGACGGCTTCGCCGCGCGACAGTGCAACGGTGGCGAAGGCAAACGCGCCGAGCACGGCGACGGCCAGCCACATCAGGTGTTGCCCGATGCGATTCATAGTGAAGGTCTCCTCAGACCACATGGAACAAAGCCCGCACGGGGACAAGGGCCGGTGGACCGATCGGCGCGCACGGTGGCACGCGCGCCGGCGGGCGGCGAATGGCGGGTGATCGGGGGCAAGCTGTCTCCAGATTTCCGCGCGGACGTCAGCGCGAACGTCAGCACAGATGTCAGCGGCGCCCGGTCCCTCGACTTCCGGTCCGGATCTTGTCTGGCAGGCGGGGCGATACGCCGGTGCGGGGCACTGGCGTATCCCGTTGCGAATGACGCCGCGCCAGCCTGGGGCCGGTCGCGCGTCGGCGTGTAGTATTGACACCCGCCAATCGAGGCACAAGCGCGTAACTACGCAGCGATCCTGCGTAGTACTACGCAACGGGACGGTCAGAGGCCGCTTCCCAGGCATCCGTGTTTACCCTGGTCACGATGAAACTCCGCCAGAAGATTCTGCTGCTCGCGGTCGCGCCGCTGGCGATCGCCATGCTGGGCATCGCGCTGGCGGTGCACTATCAGGCCACCGCGCTGGTCCGCCACGAGCGCGCGCTGGTCGAGGCCGCCTATCTGCAAAGCAAGGAAACCGAGCTGCGCCACTACGTGCAGCTGGCGCAGAGCGCGATCGCGCCGCTGGTCAAGTCCGGGCGCAACGACGAGGCCACGCGGCAGGCCGCGATGCAGGCGCTTGCCGGGCTGGACTACGGCCCGGACGGCTACTTCTTCCTGTACGACCTGAACGGCCGCAACCTGATGCATCCGCGCCAGCCGGACCTGATCGGCCGGGACCTGTGGGACCTGCGCGATCCCGAGGGCGCGCTGCCGATCCAGCAACTGATCGCGGCGGCGCGCTCGGGCGGCGGCGCGGTGCGCTATCGCTGGGAGAAGCCGTCGACGCGGCAGCTGGCGCCCAAGCTCGGCTATGTGGTGGCGGTGCCGGAATGGGGCTGGATGCTGGGCACCGGCATCTATCTGGACGACGTCGAACGCACGCTGCGCGAGCTCGACAAGCGCGCCGAGACCGATATCCGCGCCACGCTGGCGTGGATCGGCGCGATCGCCGCGATCAGCATCCTGCTGGTCGGCGCGGGCGGGCTGGCGCTGAACATCAGCGAGCATCGCGAGGCCGACGCCAAGCTGCGCCAGCTGGCGCAGCGCGTGGTGCGCTCGCAGGAGGACGAACGCGCGCGACTGTCGCGCGAGCTGCATGACGGCGTCAGCCAGCTGCTGGTGTCAGTCAAGCTGGTGCTCGAGACGGCGCTGAACCGGCTCGCGCAGGCGCCGACCGACGGCGGCGCGGTGGCGCCGGTGCTCGGCATGGCGCTGAACCGGCTGGAGACGGTGTTCAACGAGGTGCGGCGCGTCGCCCGCAATCTGCGTCCGGCGCTGCTCGACGATCTGGGCCTGCAGGCCGCGCTGCAGCATCTGGCGCGCGAGATGCAGGGCGCGAGCGGACTGAAGATCGATATCGACTGCCACGGCGTGCCTCGGCCGCTGTCGGACGAGGCGGCCACCGCGCTGTACCGCATCGCGCAGGAGGCGCTGACCAATGTCGAGCGCCACGCCAATGCGCGGCGGGTCGAGCTGACGCTGTCGTATGCCGAGTCGGGCGTCGCGCTGGTGGTGCAGGACGACGGCAGCGGCTTCGATCTGGAGCGCGTGCAGCGCGACCCGCGCGGCGGCATCGGCCTGCGCAATCTGCGCGAGCGCATCGCCAGCCTGGGCGGCGAATTCGATATCGACTCCGCGCCGGTCGGCACGCGCCTGCGGGCGTATCTGCCGGCCTCGGCGTTCGTGCCCGACACCCGGGCGCTCGCCAGGACGGCGGACGCGCCGCCGGGCGCTCCGTCCCACTCTTCCCCCGCTGTCCCGATGAGTTCCTTCACCGAACCGTACCGTCCTGCGCGCGTGCTGCTGGTCGACGACCACACGCTGGTGCGCGACGGCATGCGCATGCATCTGGCCCTGCAGCCGGGCCTGACCGTGGTCGGCGAGGCCGACGATGGCGAAGCGGCGCTGACGTGGCTGGCCGGCCGCTCACCGGAAGCGCTGCCGGACCTGTTGATCACCGATATCGGCATGCGCGGCATGGGCGGCATCGCGCTGGCCGACGCGCTGCACCAGCGCCATCCCGAGATCGCGGTGCTGATGCTGTCGATGCACGACAACCTCGAATACGTGCGGCAGGCGATGCGCGCGGGCGCGCGCGGCTACGTCCTCAAGGACGCCCCGGCCGACGAACTGCTGGCCGCGATCGACGCGGTGCTGGCCGGCCGCGTGTTCTACAGCGCCCGCATCGCGCGGCGCATGATCGAGGAAGGCCCGGCCGCCCATCCGCTCGATGCGCTGACCCCGCGCGAACGCGACATCCTGAACGGCATCGGCCGGGGCTTGGCCAACAAGGAAATCGCCGCGTCCCTCGGCGTGTCGGTGCGCACGGTGGAGACGCATCGGCTGAACCTCAAGCGCAAGCTCGGCATCGAGGGCCGCGCGGGCCTGGTCAAGTATGCGGTGGAGCAGTTGGGGGGTGAAGCGAATGGCGGGTGAGGCGAAGGCGAAGCGTTGATGGCGCCCGGGCTGGCCAGTCGAGCAAAAACGCCGGACGAAAAAAGCCCTCGCGCACAAGAACGCGAGGGCTCCATTTTTTGCCGTCGCGCCCGCCGATGGCAAGCGCGACGTGCGGCACTACCGCATCAAGCCGCCAGCCGCTTGGCCAGCGCGTCCTTGGTTTCGGACAGCGCCTGCGGCAGATGGTGCTTGAGCTGGGTGAACAGCTCTTCGTGCAGCGCCAGTTCCTGTTCCCAGGCGGCGCGATCGATCGAGGTGACCTTCTGGAACTGCTCCGGCGAGAAGTCCAGGCCCTCCCAGCGCAGGTCCTCGTAGCGCGGCGAGGTGCCGAACACGTGCTCGGTGCCCTGGCCGCGGCCTTCGACGCGGTCGATCATCCACGACAGCACGCGCATGTTCTCGCCGAAGCCCGGCCACACGAAGTTGCCGGCCTCGTCCTTGCGGAACCAGTTGACGCAGTAGATCTTCGGCAGCTTGGCGCCGGCGGCCTCGAGCTTCTTGCCCAGCGCCAGCCAGTGGCCGAAGTAGTCGCTCATGTTGTAGCCGCAGAACGGCAGCATCGCGAACGGGTCGCGGCGCACCACGCCCTGCTGGCCCGCGGCCGCGGCGGTGGTTTCCGAGCCCATGGTGGCGGCCATGTAGACGCCTTCGGTCCAGTTGCGGGCTTCGGTCACCAGCGGCACCGTGGTCGAGCGGCGGCCGCCGAAGATGAAGGCGTCGATCGGCACGCCGGCCGGGTTGTCCCAGTTCGCGTCGATCGACGGGCACTGCGACGCCGGCGCGGTGAAGCGCGCGTTCGGGTGCGCGGCCTTGGCGCCGGTCTGTTTGGCGATCTCCGGCGTCCAGTCCTTGCCCTGCCAGTCGATCAGGTGGGCCGGCGCTTCCTTGGTCATGCCTTCCCACCAGACGTCGCCGTCATCGGTCAGCGCGACGTTGGTGAAGATGACGTTTTCCTTCAGCGTCGCCATCGCGTTGAAGTTGGTCTTCTCGCTGGTGCCCGGGGCCACGCCGAAGTAGCCGGCTTCCGGGTTGATCGCGTACAGGCGGCCGTCCTTGCCCGGCTTGATCCAGGCGATGTCGTCGCCGATGGTGGTGACCTTCCAGCCCTCGAAGCCCTTGGGCGGAATCAGCATCGCGAAGTTGGTCTTGCCGCAGGCCGACGGGAAGGCCGCCGCGACGTGGTACTTCTTGCCCTCGGGCGAGGTCACGCCGAGGATCAGCATGTGTTCGGCCAGCCAGCCCTCGTCGCGGCCCATGGTCGAGGCGATCCGCAGCGCGAAGCACTTCTTGCCCAGCAGCGCGTTGCCGCCGTAGCCCGAGCCGAACGACCAGATCTCGCGGGTCTCGGGGAAGTGGACGATGTACTTGGTCGGGTTGCACGGCCACGGCACGTCCTTCTCGCCGGCCGCCAGCGGCTTGCCGACGGTATGCACGCACGGCACGAACTCGCCGTCGGCGCCCAGCACGTCGTACACGGCGCGGCCCATGCGGGTCATGATCCGCATGTTGACGGCGACGTACGGGCTGTCGGACAGCTCCACGCCGATGTGGGCGATCGGCGAACCGAGCGGCCCCATCGAGAACGGCACCACGTACAGCGTGCGGCCGCGCATGCAGCCATCGAACAGCCCGCTCAGGGTCTGGCGCATTTCGGCCGGCGGCATCCAGTTGTTGGTGGGGCCGGCGTCCTCCTGCTTCTGCGAGCAGATGAAGGTACGGTCCTCGACGCGCGCGACATCGGAGGGGTCCGACAGGGCGAGGAAGGAGTTCTTGCGCTTGGCGGGGTTGAGCCGCTTCATCGTGCCGGCGGCGACCATCTGCTCGCACAGGCGGTCGTATTCCTCCTGCGAGCCGTCGCACCAGTAGATGCTGTCGGGCTTGGTCAGCGCGGCGATCTCGGCGACCCAGGCGACCAGCTTCTGGTGCTTGACCCAGGCCGGAACGTTCAGCGCCGGTGTGCCTTGCATGGTGGGGTGGTTCATGGTGGTACTCCAAAGCAAAAAAGAAATCTTTGGCAAAGCCTGGCCCGGGGCCGCGCTCTGAATATCGTCAAACAGCCGGGTCAACGCGGGGTCGACGGGAGCGCGTGCCATGCGCCGCATGCTTGAGGGACCACTTCTTGTGAAAGCGGTTCCGCATGTGGGGCGGGCGTTCTGCCCGCATGGCGTCCGCAGGGTGGTCGGTCGCCGACCACGGCTGCTCGGGACCGTCACATCCCGTTACAAGTCCGGCGCGATCCTGTGGTGAATCGATCGCGGGGGGCCTTGCGGCTGCGCTACAGTGGCGGTTTTCCCGCGGACGTGTCGCAGCGGGTGCCAGTCAAGCTTTGTCCGGCGACAAACCGGCTGCGGGAGCGAAGCTCGACCGACAATCCGGGACGTCACCGAAGGCGGCAAGGATACCACCGCTGTCGTCCTCCGTTTTTTGCTCTGCAGCAAGCGGCGGGCGCGAAAATCGGTCGGAAGGCCGTGTCGCCATGGCTTGTCGCAGCACGTTGGTGGCCCACCTTACTGGCCACGGACATGCCGGTCTGTGGGCACGCGTACCAACCGGGTTGCGGCGTCAATTGCTCCGCGGCCTGGCATCGGCCGCTCACCGCGGTCGACCGAACCGCCTGACCAAATCGCCTCATCGAACCGCCTCACCGAATCCGACGATGAAAATTGCCGTTCTCGACGACTACCAGGATGCCGTGCGCAAGCTGGCCTGCTTCCAGCTGCTGCAGGGGCATGACGTCAAGGTGTTCAACAACACCGTCAAGGGCGTGGGCCAGCTGGCGGCGCGTCTGTCCGATGTCGAAGCCGTGGTGCTGATCCGCGAGCGCACCCGCATCACGCGCCAGCTGCTGGAGAAGCTGCCCAAGCTCAAGATCATCAGCCAGACCGGCCGGGTCGGCGGGGGTGGGCAGCCATATCGACGTCGACGCCTGCACCGACCGCGGCGTGGTGGTGCTCGAAGGCGTCGGTTCGCCGGTCGCCCCGGCCGAGCTGACCTGGGCGCTGATCATGGCGGCGCAGCGGCGGATCCCGCAGTACGTCGCCAGCCTGAAGCACGGCGCCTGGCAGCAGTCGGGTCTGAAATCGACCACGATGCCGCCCAATTTCGGGCTTGGCCAGGTGCTCAAGGGGCAGACGCTGGGCATCTGGGGCTACGGCAAGATCGGCCGCCTGGTGGCCGGCTATGGCCGCGCCTTCGGCATGAACGTGCTGGTGTGGGGCCGCGAGCGCTCGCAGACGGCCGCGCGCGAGGACGGCTTCGCGGTGGCCGAGTCCAGGGAGCAGCTGTTCGCCGACAGCGACGTGCTGTCGCTGCTGCTGCGGCTGAACGACGAGACGCGCCATATCGTCAAGCTTGCCGACCTGACCTCGATGAAGCCGACCGCGCTGTTCGTCAACACCAGCCGCGCCGAGCTGGTCGAGGAAAACGCGCTGGTGGCGGCGCTGAACCGCGGCCGGCCCGGCATGGCGGCGGTCGACGTGTTCGAGTCCGAGCCGATCCTGCAGGGCCACGCGCTGCTGCGGATGGAGAACTGCATCTGCACGCCGCATCTGGGCTACGTCGAGCGCGACAGCTACGAGCTGTATTTCCGCACCGCGTTCCAGAACATCCTCGACGTGCTGTCCGGCGAGCACGGCAGCGTAGTCAATCCCAAGGCGCTGACGCCCGCACTGACGCGCTAGGGCGCAGCCCGCCCCGGCGGGGACCGGCCCGCCTCGCTCCCCCCGCGCCCGCGGCTGCGGGGGCGCCCGACCCGATCGGCGCAAAACCGCTACACTGCCGGGATTTCGCGGGCCGCCCCGCGACCGCCCGCGGCCTCGCGGGCCCGACTCCCCCGCACGCGCCCCCATCATGGATCCCAGGCTTCTGACGCTATGCGTCGGCAATTTCGTCATCGGCACCGGCGCGATGATCGTCACCGGCATGCTGAACGACATCGCCGGCGATTTCCATTTGAGCGCCGCCACCGCCGGCCAGCTGATCTCCGCCTTCGCGCTGGCCTGCTGCGTCGGCGCGCCGCTGTTTGCCACGCTCGGTTCGCGCATCGACCGCCGGCTGCTGCTGGTGGGCGCCCTCGCGCTCTATGGCGTGCTGCATCTGGCCTCGGCGCTGGCGCCGAACTTCGGCACGCTGGTGGTGCTGCGCTTCGTCACGGCGATCGGCGCCGCGATCTATACCCCGCAGGCCGCCGCCACGCTGCCGCTGCTGGTCGACGCGAAGCTGCGCGGCCGGGCGATCAGCTTCGTCTTCCTCGGCTGGAGCGTGGCCAGCGTGGTCGGCGTGCCGATGGGCACCTGGATCAGCACCACGCTGGGCTGGCGCGTCAGCATGGGCGTGGTCGGCGTGATGGCGCTGGGCGTGGCCCTCGCGCTGTGGCGCGTGCTGCCGCGCGGGCTGATGGTGGCGCCGGTGGGCCGCGCGGCCTGGGGGGCGGTGCTGCGCCATACCCCGCTGCTGATGGTGGTCGGCGTGACGATGGTGTCCTCGGCCGGCATGTTCACGATGTTCACCTATATCGCGCCGATGCTGCGCGACGTCCATGGCGTCAGCGGCGGCGCGCTGAGCCTGATGTTCCTGGCCTACGGCGCCTGCGGCGTGCTCGGCAACGTGGTCGCGGCCGCGCGCATGGACCGGGCCACGCCGGGGCGCGTGGTGCACGTCGCGCTGGGCACCTCGCTGGCGGCGATGCTGCTGTGGCCGCTGACCGGCGTCGGCGCGGTCGCGCTGGTGCTGATCTTCATGCTGTGGGGCGTGGGCGGCTTCGCCACCAACAGCGCGCAGCAGGCGCGGCTGGTGGCGCTCGCGCCGGAGCGGGCGGCGGTGTCGATCTCGCTCAATTCCTCCTCGATCTACCTGGGCCAGGCGATCGGCGCGATGGTCGGCGCGGCGATCTACGCCACCGCCGGCGCGCACGCGCTGCACTGGGGGCGCGGCCGCGCTGATGCTCGGCGCCCTGCTGCTGTCCGGGCGAGCCCGTGCTCTCGGCTGCCGCTGGCTGCGCCGGCAGGCGCCGCAGCAGGCCTGAAGGCGCTGGCCTGAGCGTCGGCCAGAGCGCGCCGGCCTGGCGCGCGGTCCTTGCGTACCCGGTCGCGTACTCGGTCGCGTACCCGTTTCACGTACCTCTTCGGTGCCGCGGCGCACGGCCCGCAGCCACCCGTGCCCCTGGCGGCCGGCCCGGCAGGCCCGTTTTCTGCTAATGTTTGTTCCCTGATACAAAGACGGCCCCTCCCCTGTAATCGTTTGTAATACGGACGCGTCTGCCAACGCTTGCCAGATACGGCGCCATGGCGGTACCACTGGGGGCGGCCGGCCGCCCACCGGTTCCCAGAAGCCGGCGGCGGCCGTCCGGATGGGCACGGCGACAAACGGGAGCGAACACGCGCATCACAGCGCGGCGCAGCAGAGGGTCCTCGCATGAAATCGAAGGGTATCGACCAGGCCAAGGGCTTCGTCGAAAGCAACTGGAGCCAGGCCATGGGTACCGGCAGAAGTCGTGTGTCGCCCTGGCTGGCGCTGGCATTGGTCGTCCTGCTGGCGGGGGCCGGCTGGTTCGGCTGGAAGACATGGTTCGCCGCCAAGCCGCAGGCGCAGGGACCGGCCCCGGTGGCGGTGACCACCGCGCTGGCGCGCCAGGGCGACGTGCCGCTGCAGGTCAGCGTCAACGGCAACGTGACGGCGCTGTCTACCGTCGAGGTCCGCCCGCAGGTCTCCAGCACCGTCCGCACCGTCCATATCCGCGAAGGCCAGACCGTCAAGCCCGGCGATCTGCTGTTCTCGCTCGACACCCGCATGGACGAGGCCAACCTGGCCCGCGCCCGCGCGCAGCTGCTGCGCGACCAGGCCGACCTGGCCGACGCCCGCCGCTCGCTGGCGCGCAGCGAGGAACTGGTCGCGCGCAACTTCATCTCGCGCAGCGCCGTCGATACCGCGCGCGCCAAGGTCGATGCGCTGGAGGCCACGGTACGCGCCGACCAGGCCGCGATCGAGGCCGGCCGCGTCGCGGTTAGCTACGGCGCGATCCGCGCCACCATCAGCGGCCGCACCGGCGTGATCAACGTCTTCCCCGGTTCGCTGGTGCTGCCGACCGCGGCCCAGCCGATGGTGACGATCGCGCAGATCCAGCCGATCGCCGTCACCTTCACGCTGCCCGAGCGCCAGCTTGCCGCGCTGCGCGATGCGCTGCGCGGCGGCCCGGTGCCGGTGAAAGCGCAGCCCAACGACGGCAATCCCGAGCCGGTGCAGGGCCGCATCACCTTCGTCGACAACACCGTCGACCCGCAATACGGCACCATCCGCGTCAAGGCGCAGTTCGACAACGAGGCGCAGCGCCTGTGGCCCGGCACCTATGCGCGCGTCGAGGCGGTGGTGCAGACGCTGACCGGCGTGGTGTCGGTGCCGCCGCAGTCAGTGGTGACCGGACCCGAAGGCCGCTTCGTCTACGCGGTGCAGGCCGACGGCAAGGTCCGCGCGATGCCGGTGAAGATGCTGGCGGCAACCGCCGCCGCGGCGGTGGTCGAAGGCGTGCCGGCCGGCACGCGCGTGGTGGTCGAGGGCGTGCAGAACCTGCGCCCGGGCAGCGCGGTGCGCGAGGCGAGCGCACCAGCCGCGGCGCCGGTCCCCGGGAAGCACTGACGCCATGACGCTGTCCGAACTCTGCATCCGCCGGCCCGTGATGACGGTGCTGCTGGCGATCGCGATCGTCGTCACCGGCATCGTGCTGTACCCGACCATCCCGATCGCCGCGCTGCCCAGCTTCAATTCGCCGGTGATCCAGGTCACCGCGCGGCTGCCCGGGGCGAGTCCCGAGACGATGGCCGCCTCGGTGGCCACGCCGCTGGAGAAGCAGTTCGCCACGATCCCCGGCGTGTCGGTGATCAGCTCGGCCAACACGCTGGGCAATTCCAGCATCACGATCGAGTTCAACAACGACCGCGACATCGACGCCGCGGCGGTCGACGTGCAATCGGCGCTGTTCCGCGCCCAGCGCTCGCTGCCGACCGAGATGAACGAGCCGCCGTCGTATCGCAAGGTCAATCCGGCCGACGCGGCGGTGATCCTGCTGGCGATCAATTCGCCGGCGATGAGCCTGGCCGAGCTGAACGCGCTTCGGCGACAACCTGATCGCGCCGACGCTGTCGACGCTGCCCGGCGTCGCGCAGGTGCTGGTCTACGGCCAGAAGCGGTTCGCGGTGCGGGTGCGCGCGCGTCCCGATGCGCTGGCCGCGCGCGGCATGACGCTCGACGAGCTGGCCGGGGCGATCTCGCGCGCCAACGCCAACACGCCGGTGGGCACGCTCGACGGCGCGCGCCAGATGCTGACGATCCAGGCCAACCGCCAGCTGGCCGACGCGGACGCCTTCCGCAACATCATCGTCGCCAGCCAGCCCAACGGCTCGCTGGTGCGGCTCTCCGACGTGGCCGAGGTCGAGGACAGCGTCGAGACGCTGAAGACCGGCAGCTGGCTGAACAACGAACGCTCGATCGTGCTGGCGGTGCAGCGCCAGCCCGACGCCAACACGGTGGCGGTGGTCGACGCGATCCGCGCCGCGCTGCCGCGCCTGGTGCAGCAGATGCCGGCCTCGGTCAACGTCAACGTGGTCAACGACCGTTCGCGCTCGGTGCGCGAGTCGATCCACGACGTGCAGTTCACGCTGGCGCTGACCGCGGCGCTGGTGGTGATGGTGATCTTCCTGTTCCTGCGCCGCGCCGCGGCCACGCTGATCCCGACGGTGTCGCTGCCGATCTCGCTGATCGGCACCGTGGCGCTGATGAAGGCGTTCGGCTACAGCCTGGACAACGTGTCGCTGCTGGCGATCACGCTGGCGGTGGGCCTGGTGGTCGACGACGCCATCGTGATGCTGGAGAACATCGTCCGCCATATCGAGGAAGGCATGGCGCCGTTGAAGGCGGCCCTGGTCGGCTCGCGCGAGATGGGCTTCACCATCGTGTCGATCTCGGTGTCGCTGGTCGCGGTGTTCATCCCGATCTTCTTCATGCCGGGCGTGATCGGCCTGCTGTTCCACGAGTTCGCCGCGGTGGTGTCGCTGTCGATCCTGGTCTCCGCGCTGGTATCGCTGACGCTGATCCCGATGCTGTGCGCGCGCTTCCTGTCGGCCGAGAACGTGCCGGTCGACGAATCGCAGCATGCCTATGGCGATGCGCCGCGCCATGCGCCCGCCCACGCCGCGGCGCCGGCCCAGCGGCAGAGCCTCGGCCTGCGCTCGACGCAGTGGTTCGAGAACCTGTTCGAATACACGCTGCACCGCTATGCGCGCGGGCTCGACTGGTGCCTGGCCCATCGGCGGACCGTGCTGGCCGCGGCCGGCATGACCTTCGTGCTGACCGCGGTGCTGTTCGTGCTGATCCCCAAGGGGTTCTTTCCCGAGGAGGACATCGGCCAGATCCAGGTCAATGCCGACGGCCCGCAGGACATCTCCTTCGACGCGATGTCGACGCTGATGCGCGACGCGGCCGAGCGCATGCGCGCCAATCCCGCGGTCAAGAGCATCGTGGTGGCGATCGGCGGCGGCCCCTCGCCCGCGATCAATACCGGCCGCATGTTCATCGAGCTGAAGCCCGGCGGCGAGCGGCCCAAGATGCCGGCGGTGGTCGAATCGCTGCGCCGCGACGTGGCGGGCATTCCGGGGCTGAACGTCTATTTCCGTCCGGTGCAGAACCTGCAGCTGGGCGGCCGCGTCAGCAAGGCGCGCTATCAATACACGCTGCAGAGCGTGCAGTCGGGCAATCTGCAGACCGCCGCCGACAAGCTGATGGCACGGATGCGCGCCGATCCGCTGTTCCGAGACGTCACCAGCGATTCGCAGCAGGCCGGCCTCGAGGCGCAGCTGGCGATCGACCGCGACAAGGCCAACTCGCTGGGCGTGCAGATGCAGGACGTGCGCACCGCGCTCTATACCGCGTTCGGCGAGCGCCAGGTGTCGACGATCTACACCTCGATCGACAGCTACTACGTGATCCTGCAGGCCGCGGACGTCGACCGCATCGACGAGACCGCGTTCTCGAAGATCTATGTGCGCAGCACCAGCGGCACGCTGGTGCCGCTGTCGGCGTTCGCGACCACCGAGCGCCGCGTCGGTCCGATCGCCGTCAATCACCAAGGCCAGCTGCCGTCGGTCACGGTGTCGTTCAACCTGGCTCCGGGCGCGGCGCTGGGCGACGCGTCGGCGCGCATCGACCGCTTCAAGCAGGAAACCGCGATGCCGCAGGAGATCTTCACCAGCTGGGGCGGCGATGCGGCGGTGTTCCAGTCGTCGCAGGCGACACAGGTGATCCTGCTGATTGCGGCGATCGCGGTGATCTACGTGCTGCTGGGCGTGCTGTACGAAAGCTATATCCATCCGCTGACGATTCTCGCGGGCCTGCCATCGGCTGCAGTCGGCGCGCTGCTGACGCTGTTCCTGTTCCGCGTCGAGCTGTCGCTGATCGCGATCATCGGCGTGCTGATGCTGATCGGCATCGTCAAGAAGAACGCCATCATGATGATCGACTTCGCGCTGGCCGCGCAGCGCGGGCAGGGCATGCCGCCGGCCAAGGCGATCCGCCAGGCCTGCCTGCTGCGCTTCCGCCCGATCATGATGACCACGCTGGCCGCCATCATGGGCGCGCTGCCGATCGCGCTGGGCCTGGGCGCCGGCGCCGAGTTGCGCCAGCCGCTGGGCCTGGCCGTGGTCGGCGGGCTGCTGTTCTCGCAGGTCATCACGCTGTTCATCACGCCGGTGATCTACCTGGCGCTGGACCGCTTCTCCGGCAGCGGTCCGCTGGAGATCGACGCGGACGGCAATCGCGTGCCGGCGACGGTGGGAGCGGATGCGGGCCGCTGACGGCGGACCCCGCGGCATGGCGAAGGTCGCCGCCATGGCGGCCGCGCTGGCCCTGCTTGCCGGCTGCGCCATGGCGCCCGCGTATCCCGAGGGCGATGCGCATGTCGGCGGGCAATACGGCGCGCATGACGGCGCGCATCGGCTCGCAGCCTTCCGCTATGTCTTGCTGGGCGAGGTCCACGACAACGCCGAAGGACACCGGCGCCGGCTGGCCTCGCTGACCGAGGCGATCGACGCGGGCTGGCGGCCGGCTATCGCGATGGAGCAATTCGATCGCGAGCGGCAGGCGGATCTGGACCGGGCGCGCCGGGAGCGGCCGGGCGATGCCGATCATCTGATCGCGCAGGCCGGCGCCGCCGGATGGGACTGGTCGCTGTACCGGCCCGTCATCGCGCTGGCGTTGCGGCACGACCTGCCGCTGATCGCCGCCAACCTGTCGCGCGACGATGCGCGCGGCGTGATGCGGGGCGGCGACGTGTTCGGCGCGGCCGAGCGCGAACGGCTCGGGCTGGCGCGGCCGCTGCCGGCCGATCTTGCCGCCGCGCAGACAGCCCTGCTCGACGACAGTCACTGCGGTCATTTCCCGCGCGCGATGTTGCCCGGCATGCTGAACGCCCAGGCCGCGCGCGATGCCGTGATGGCGGCCGCGCTGAGGGCGCACGCCGCGCACGGCGTGGTGCTGCTGGCCGGCAACGGCCATGTGCGCGAGGACATCGGCGTGCCGCGCTGGCTCGGCGCGAAGCCCGCCGAGGTGCTGACGGTCGCGTACCTGGAGTCGGCGGCGCCCGATGAGGCCGGCGCCTACGACCACGTGGTGCTGGTGCCGCCTGTGCAGCGGCCCGATCCCTGCGGCAACGCGCGCCCCGCCGCGCGCTGAGCACGCGCGGTCCTGCGCTGAGCGCCAGGTTCTGTGCTGACGCGGCCGTTCCTGCGCCGAGCGCGCGTGCCCCCCGCGCTAATCGTGACGGCGGCCCGTGCCGCCGCCCCCCGTGCCGCCGCCCATCAGATGCGGCCACGGCCCCTGCCCCGCCAGCGTGTCGCCCGGATTGCGCAAGGGGCACGCCTTCAACGACAGGCAGCCGCAGCCGATGCAGCCGTCGAGCTGGTCGCGCAACTGGGTCAGCGTGCGGATGCGCTCGTCCAGGTCTTCGCGCCACGCCGCCGACAACCGGCGCCAGTCGGCCACCGTCGGCGCGCGTCCTTCAGGCAGCCGCGCCATCGCCTCGGCGATCGATGCCAGCGGCAAGCCCATGCGCTGCGCGACGCGGATCACCGCCAGCTGCCGCAGCACCGCGCGCGCATAGCGCCGCTGGTTGCCGGCACTGCGCGTACTGCGGATCAATCCCTTGGACTCGTAAAAATGCAGCGCGGACACGGCCAGTCCGGTGCGTGCCGCCACCTCGCCGACCGACAGCAGGTCGGCGGCCTTGGGGCCGCGCTGGCGGACCGGCCGTTCGATCGGCTCGTCGCTGGATGGCTGGCGTCGACGGCGTTCGATCGATTCGTCGTTGGATAGCTTGCGTGGCGGCCGTTCGATCGATGGGTCGTTGGATGGCTTGCGTGGCGGCGGTTCGATCGATGGGTCGTTGGATGGCTTGCGTGGCATGGCGGGATTGCGTCGGTCTTCGCAGCGAAAGTCCCAATGCTAGCAGGGTCACCGTTGACCTCAGGTTAACTTGAGGTTCGATACTGGCGCCACTCCGTTTCCTCAACGGGCGGGCGCGCACCGAATCCGCTGCGCGCCCTGCAACCCGATCCTCTCCCTCTTCAGAACCACGCCATGATCGAATCGCGCCGTCCCGCCTGCAGCCTGCACTTCGTCAATCCGCACGGCCTCTACGACCCCAGTCCGAATGCCTACTCGCATGTCGCGGTGGCGACCGCCCCGGCGCGCATCGTGTTCGCCAGCGGCCAGGGCGGCGAGGATCAGCACGGCACGCTGGCGCCGGACTTCGCCGGACAGGTGCGGCGCGCGCTGGAAAACCTGGAGATCGCGCTGCATGCCGGCGGCGCGGACCTGCGCGACGTGGCCAAGCTGACCGTGCTGATCGTCGACCATTCGCAGGAGCGCCTGCAGGGAATTCGGCGCCGAACTGCGGCGCATGTGGGGCACGCGTCCGCCGCCTGCCTGCACGTTGATTCCGGTACCGCGGCTGGCGCTCGACGGCATGCTGTTCGAGATCGAGGCGACCGCGGTGGTGTCGCGCTAGGCGCGGCAGCGCGACAGAACAGCCGAGCGGCAAAGCGGCGAAGCGGCAAAGCGGCAGAACGGCAGGTCGCGGCCACTCAGCCGAACAGTTCCTCCGCCACGGTCGGGTGCAGCTGCATCGTGGTCTCCAGATGCGACAGCCGCACGCCCAGTCGCAGCGCGACCGCGATCGATTGCGCGATCTCCGGCGCGGCGTTGTCCAGCAGATGCACGCCGAGCACGCGCCCGCTGCGCGCGTTGTAGACGACCTTCATCACCGACGGCATCGTGTTGCCGGCGAAGCGGTTCTCCAGCGAGACGAAGCGTTTGATGCGCGTGCCGATGCGCTCGGGCTTGCCGGCGGCTTCGATCGCCGCCGCCTCGGTCAGTCCGACGCTGCCGACCGCGGGTTCGCAGAACACCGCGGTGGGGATCACGTCGAAGTCGGCGCGCTCGCCGCGCCGGCCGAACAGCCGGTCGGCGAGCCAGCGGCCCTGCGCGGTGGCGACCGGCGTCAGCTGCGGCCCTTCGGTGACGTCGCCGATCGCATGGATGCCGCGCACGCTGGTGCGGAACTGCCGGTCCACGCGCAGGCCGCGCTGCCCGCGCGCCACGCCCAGCGCCTCGAGGCCGAGGCCGTCGAGATTCGGTTCGCGTCCGATCGCGGCCAGCGCCGCCTGCGCGCGCACGCTGTGGATTCGTTGCTTGCCCTTGCCGTTCTTGCCGCCATTTCCGCCGTCGCCGCCGTCGCCGCTGCCGCCCTCCTCCGCCTGCCGGTAGCAGACCTCGATCGCGCCGTTGGCCTGGTCGAGCAGCGTCACGTCGGTGTTCAGATGCAGCCGCACGCCCTTGGCGGTCAGCGCCTCGGCCAGCGCGTGGGCGATGTCCTCGTCGAAGTTTTCCAGCAGCCGCGATTCGCGCACCAGCATGTCGACCTTGACGCCGTATCGCGACAGGATCGACGCCATCTCGACCGCGATATAGCCGCCGCCGATCACCACCAGCGAGGCCGGCACGCCGTTCCACGCGAACACGTCGTCGGAGGTGCTGGCCAGCTCGCCGCCGGGCACGGGCAGGGGTGCCGGCCGCGAGCCGGTGGCGATCAGGATGCGGCGCGCCTGCAGCGTGTCGCCACCGACCCGTACCTCGCCCGGCGCGGTCACGGTCGCCTCGCCGCGCAGCACCTGCACGCCCGCCTCCTGCAGCCGCTGCGTATAGCTGGCATGCAGCCGCGCCATCTCCGCCTTGACGCGGACGATGGCGTCGTTCCAGTCCTCGCGTCCGCCGGTATGCGACAGGCAGCCCGACAGGATCGCGGCCCAGGTCGCGCCGTAGTGCAGCATCTTCTTGGGAATGCAGCCGCGGTTCACGCAGGTGCCGCCGATCTGCTCGCGCTCCACCAGGATCACGCTGGCGCCGTGCGAGGCCGCCCGCATCGCCGCGGCCACGCCGG
This sequence comes from Cupriavidus sp. H18C1, assembly GCF_049311595.1. Taxonomy (NCBI): domain Bacteria; kingdom Pseudomonadati; phylum Pseudomonadota; class Betaproteobacteria; order Burkholderiales; family Burkholderiaceae; genus Cupriavidus; species Cupriavidus sp. H18C1. The sequence continues at coordinate 1,973,363 of NZ_CP186008.1, read as the reverse complement.
CCGAGCCGCCGCCGATCACGACGAAGTCGGCCTGGCGCGCGCGGCCGGCGCCGACGTTGCCCTTGCCGCGCGGCACGCGCTCCATCCGGGGTTCGGCCGATACCTTGCTTGCGCGCTTGCGCTCGTTGTCGTTGCCAGCTTGCCGCTTCGTCATCTATGCCTCCTGCCGCGGCGCGCAGGCCGCGAGAATTCCGCAAGAACACCGAAGGGAGCAGCCGCTGCGCCGCCCCCGCGCTACGAGGCCGGCGCCAGATCGGCTGGCGCCTGTGCCGTCCATTCGCGCAGGAAGGTTTCGCCATCGCGCCGGCCCAGGTCGTAGGCCAGCGTCATGCCTTCCGGGCGCGTGTAATCCCAACTGGAGATCGGCACCCGCCGCGACGGTTGCAGATACAGGCGCCGCTGGCCGTTCCAGTCCATCACGAAACGGCGCGGGCGCGGATACAGCCGGGTCATCAGCACCAGCACGTCGCCGGGCGTGGCGTCGAGCGCGTCGACCGGCACGTTGTCGACCAGGCCGCCGTCGAGCACCGCGCGGCCATCGCGCCGCAACACGGGCGTGAACGGCGGCGTGCACGACGACTGCAGCAAAAGGTCTGCCAGCTGCTCCGGCGTGGCGCAGTCCTGGGCCCGCACGAACTCGGGATGAAAGCCCAGCGTGCGGCCCAGCCGCGGATGCAGCGTCTTGAGCAGATGCTTGTCGATGTTGTAGGCCAGCAGTCCCGCCATCACCGCCAGCCGCGGCCCGCACCAGCGTGGAATGTGGGCGACGCCGATGCGGATCTCGGGCGCGGCCTGCAGCCGCTCCAGGCGGCCGTCCCCCCAGGATCGACAGCAGGGCCGCCCGATAGATGCCGTAATGCGGAAACACGCGCTGGTTGCCCAGCAGGTTGCGCCAGTAGACGTTGCGCTTGTTGCCGGCGAGCACGCCGCGGTAGTAGTCCATCACCTGCCGCGACTCGTGCGTGTAAATCATGCAGGCGGTGGCAGCACCGGCCGAGATGCCGGCGATCACGCGCGGGCGCAGCCCGAGCTCGGGCGCGACGGTGTCCCACCAGCCCGCCTGCCACCAGCAGCGATTGCCGCCGCCGGCGAAGACCACCTGCTCGAAGGGCCCGCCGTACTGCGACGCGCGCGACGGCGTGCGCGACGGCGCCGTCGGTGCGATCGGCGCGTCGGTGGCCATGTCCGGGCGGGCGGCCGACCCCGTCATAGCAGCGCGTAGGTGGTGGTTGCCTGCACGGCCAGCTTGCCGTCGGGGCCGCGCACCGCGATCTCGCCGAACACCACGGTCTTGCCTAGCCGCAGCACGGTGGCCTGCACCAGCATGTCGCCCTCGATCACGGGGCGCATGAAATTGGTGGTCAGGCTGACGGTGGTCATCGGGCGGAAGCCGCCCAGCGCGCTGGAGATCGCGACGATCATCGCGGTGTCGGCCGCGGACATCAGCACCTGGCCGCAGACCACGCCGCCCGCGTGGCGAAGGGAAGGATCGAAGGGCAGCCGCAGCGTGACGCTGTCGGCGTCGACGCGCTCGGCGCGCAGGTTCAGCTGGCGGACCCAGGGCGCCAGCACGCGCTCCAGGATGGCGTCGATGTCGGCGATGGCAAGCGTCGTCTCTGGCATGGCGGCCCGTCGGTGGTCCTCGGTTGTCCTGGCCGCCCGGCTACTCGGTCTCCTCCGGGGCGGCGCGATGTTTCAGCCAATGATACAGGGGGCCGGTACACAGCACCACGAAGGCCATCCGGATCACGTGGAAGGCCGTGACAAGCGGCACGCCGAGCTCGAGCACCTTGGCGGTGATGCACATCTCGGCGATGCCGCCCGGCGTGGTGCCGAGGATCACGGTGGCCGGATGCGCGCCGGACAGCGCCGCCAGTCCCCAGCCGAACAGCGCCGATATCACCAGCGCCACCAGCGTGTACAGCGCCACGCCGGCCAGGAAGCGCGGCGCGGTATGCAGGAATTCGCGCGAGAAACGCACGCCGAGCGAGACGCCGATCAGCAGCTGGCCGGCATGGCTCATCGAGGTCGGGATCGCCGACAGCTCGATGCCCGAGGCGGTCAGCGCCGCGGCGGCGATCAGCGTGCCGATGACGAAGGGGTTGGGCAGGTTCAGCCGGTTCATCAGCAGCGCGAAGGCCACGGTGATGGCGATCAGCCCGGCCAGCCCCAACGCATCGACGGTGCGTGGTCCCGGGATATAGGTATCGAGGCCATGAATACCACCATACTGGAAAAGCGCCGGCACGATTACTACCACCAATAACACGCGCAGCGAATGCGCGGCCGCGACCTGGTCGATGCGTGCGCCGTTGCGCTCGGCCAGGTTGGCCATCTCGGAGGCGCCGCCGATCGCGGTGGAAAAGAATGCGGTCTTGAAGGCGACCCCGGTGGTCCGGCGCAGCATCAGCGCGCCGGCGGTGCCGAGCACCAGCGCGAACAGCGAGCCGGCGATCACGTAAGGCGAGAACTCGACTAGCTTGGCGACCACGTCGGGCGTGAAGTAGAGCCCCAGCGAGGTGCCAATCGCCCATTGGCCGGCGTTGCGGGCCTGCGATGGCGCGCGCAGGTCGGCGCCCATCATGCGGGCGGCGGCCACGGCCAGCAGCGGGCCGATCATCCAGGGCAGCGGCGTGCGCAGCCATTCGCACAACAGGGCGGCGCCCAGTCCAAGCAGCAGCGTCAGCAGCGTCGGACGCCAACGGGAGAGTACGGATCGCATGACGGTGGCAGGCTGGCGCAGGGCGCCGCCGCTTTCTTGTGGTGAGAGGAGGGCAGGCAAACGACAAGGCCCGGGAGCCCCGGGCCTTGTGGCGTCACGCGCATTGTCGCGCATTGTGGCGGGGGATGTCGCGCTTCATGCCGCCGCTTCATGTCGCCCGCTCATGTCGCCCCCCTCATGTCGCCGCTTCATGTCGCCGCTTCATGTCGCGCCCGATGCCGCGCCTGATGCAGCGCGACCCCTGCCCCGGCGCCGATCAATTGGCCGCGTCGGCCACGCCCCGCATCGCCGAGCGCCGCGACAGCCAGCGCAGCAGGCGCGGGATCACGACGACCGCCACGGTCAGCGCCAGGATCGAGGCCGAGATCGGATGGCGGAGGAACATGGTCCAGTCGCCCTGGCTGATCGACAGCGCGTTGCGCAGCTGCTTCTCGGCCATCGGTCCGAGGATCATGCCGACGATCACCGGCGCGGTCGGGAAGTCGAAGCGGCGCATCGCCATGCCGAGCAGGCCGATCAGGAACAGCAGCAGCAGGTCGAAGGCCGACTGGCGGATGCCGTAGGCGCCCAGGCCCGCGAAGATCAGGATGCCGCCATACAGCAGCGGCGTCGGGATCCGCAGCATGCGGACCCACAGGCCGATCGCCGGCAGGTTCAGCACCAGCAGCATCACGTTGCCGATGTAGAGCGAGGCGAGCAGGCCCCAGACCAGGTCGCCCGAGGTCTGGAACAGCATCGGGCCAGGCTGCAGGTTGTAGTTCTGGAACGCCGCCAGCATGATCGCCGTGGTGTTCGAGGTCGGGATGCCCAGCGTCAGCAGCGGCGCCAGCGTGGCGGTCACCGCGGCGTTGTTGGCGGCCTCCGGTCCGGCCACGCCTTCGATCGCGCCCTTGCCGAATTCCTCCGGATGCTTGCTCAGCTTCTTCTCGCTGGCATACGACAGGAAGGTCGGGATCTCGGCGCCGCCCGCCGGAATCAGCCCGAACGGAAAGCCGATGAAGGTCCCGCGCAGCCAGGCGGGGATCGAGCGCTTCCAGTCCGAGCGCGACATCATCACCGGGCCGAGCTTGTTGAAGGTGCCCGCGGGCTGCGGGAAGAAGGCGTTGAACAGCGCCTCGCCGACCGCAAACAGGCCGACCGCGACGACGACGATGTCGATGCCGTCGTACAGCTCCCTGGATGCCCAGCGTGTAGCGGGTCTGGCCCGACAGCGAGTCCATGCCGATCAGGCCGATGCCCAGGCCCAGGAACAGGCTGGTCATGCCGCGCAGCAGCGACGAGCCCAGCACGGCCGACACCGTGGTGAAGGCCAGCAGCATGATCATGAAGTACTCGCCCGGACCGAACTGCAGCGCGACGTCGGCCGCGACCGGCGCGAACAGCGACAGCATCACGGTGGCGATGGTGCCGGCGACGAAGGAGCCGATCGCCGCGGTGGCCAGCGCCGGGCCCGCGCGGCCGCGCTTGGCCATCAGGTTGCCCTCCATCGCGGTGATCATCGTCGAGGACTCGCCCGGCGTGTTCATCAGGATCGAGGTGGTCGAGCCGCCGTACATCGCCCCGTAGTAGATGCCGGCGAACATGATCAGCGCCGCGGTGGGCTCGACCTTGGCGGTCAGCGGCAGCAGCATCGCCACGGTCAGCGCCGGGCCGATGCCGGGCAGCACGCCGATCGCGGTGCCCAGGAAGCAGCCGACCAGCGCCCACATCAGGTTCAGCGGCGTGATGGCGACGGCAAAGCCGTTCATCAATTGATTCAGCGTATCCATTTGCGTGTCTCCGGCCTAGCAGGCCTGCGATTTACCGGCCCGGGATTTACAGGCCGACGATCGGCAGCAGCGGCAGGTTGATGCCGAGCAGGAAATCGAACAGCACCCACATCGGCACCGTGATCGCCAGTCCGATCAGCGCGTCGCGGATGAAACGGCGGCTGCCGTAGCCGCGCGCGACGCAGACCATCAGCAGCGTGGACGCCAGCACGAAGCCCAGCGTGCCGATCAGCGCCATGTTCAGCAGCAGGCCGGCGGCGACCCACAGCAGGCCGCGCAGGCTGTGCGGCTGCGACGGCAGCTCGGCGTCCTCCTCCGGCATCGCGCGAAAGCCGCCGCGCACGCCCTGCCAGGTCAGCAGCGCGCCGCAGATGGCGAGGCCCACGCCGACCAGCGTGGGAACGAAACGCGGCGACAGGCCGGCGTAGCCGGATTCGCCGGAGATGCCCTGGATGCCGGCGAAGAAGCCGGCGGACAGCAACAGCACGACGATGCCGATGGCAGTGTGGGAAGGTTTCACGATGGGCTCCGGATCGAGGCCGGATGCGGGGAGCGCATCCGGCGGGGGCGGAAACGGACGGGCCGCGGTCCGGGAGGCCGCGGCGCCGGTGCAGCTGTCAGGTCCAGATCGGCCGGAAGGGCCGGAAGGGCCGGAAGGGCCGGAAGGGCCGGAAGGGCCGGAAGGGCCGGAAGCGCCGAATGGACCGGGTGGACAGGAAAGGCGCGCAAGGCGGGGAAGGCGAAAAATCCCCGAGGCCGCGACGCCCTTACTTCGCCACGCCCAGTTCGCGCAGCATCGCGCCCAGGCGGGCCGATTCGGCGTCGACGAACTTGCCGAACTCGTCGCCGGTCAGCAGGAACGGCGTCCAGTCGTTCTTGGCCAGCGCCTGCTTCCACGACGGCGATTCGGTCGCCTTGACCACCGCGTCGATCAGCGCCTTGCGCTGTTCGGGGGTGATGCCCGGCGCGCCATAGACGCCGCGCCAGTTGTAGATCTCGACGTTGACGCCCTGCTCCTTCAGCGTCGGGATATCGGCGACGCGATCCTTCGAGGTCACCGCCAGCGCGCGCATCTTGCCGCTCTTGATGAAGGGCAGGAACTCGGACACGCCGGCGATGCCGGCCGTCACGTGGCCGCCCAGCACCGAGGCCGAGGCCTCGCCGCCGCCCTGGAACGGCACGTAGTTGATGCGCTTCGGATCGACGCCGATGTCCTTGGCGATCAGGCCGGCCAGGATATGGTCGATCGAACCCTTGGAGCCGCCGCCCCAGCTGACGCTGCCCGGATTGGCCTTGAGCTGCGCGGTCAGGTCCTTGATCGACTTGATCGGCGAGCTGGCCGGCACCGTGATCACCATCGTGTCGGTAAACAGCCGCGCCACCGGGGTGGCGTTCTTCAGCGTGACCGGCGGCTTGTTGGTTTCGATCGCGCCGACCATCACCGCGCCGGTGACCAGCAGCGCGTTGGGATTGCCCTTGTCGGTATTGACGAACTGGGTCAGGCCGATGGTGCCGCCGGCGCCGCCGCGGTTGTCGTACGAGGCCGACTTGGCCACGCCCGCCGACACCATCGCGGCGCCGAGGGTGCGGCCGGCCTGGTCCCAGCCGCCGCCGGGGTTGGCGCCGATCATGAACTTGGCGGTGTCGACCGCGAAGGCCGGGCCGGCCGCCACGGCGGCGCCGATCAGGGCAAATTGGAAAAGGCGGGGAAGTCGAACGAGGGTGCGGCGCATGGCGTCTCCTGCTTGCGATATCGTGGTTTTATCGTTCAGTGGCCGCTTGTACGGCCATGGCGGCGATTCTAGGAGCCGGAAACTGTCAATAAGCTGTCAAAACTACAGCTTTTGGACTGGGGTTTACGCGGATCGGGTGGAGGCGGCGAACCCGTGCCGGCGGTGCGTCGGGCGGCGGTGTCCGCTCGTTGCGTCGGCTTCCTGTGCCGGCTTCCCGCGCCCGCCCGATGCGCCTGCCCGATGCGCCCGCCCGATGCGCCCGCCCGATGCGCCTGCCCGATGCGCCCGCCCGATGCGCCCGCTCGATGCGCCCGCCCGATGCGCCCGCCCGATGCGCCCGCCCGATGCGTTCGCCCGATGGATCCGCCTACGCGTCCGCCAGCGGCAGCCGCAGCTCGGCCCGCAACCCCTGCCCCTGGCGCGCCTCGTGCAGCGTCACGCTGCCGCCGAAGCGCGCCGCCATCTCGCGCGAGATCGCCAGGCCCAGGCCCGAGCCGGGCTCGTCGTGGCCGACGCGGCGATAGAACCGCGCGAACACCTGCTCGCGTTCCTCGGCCGGAATGCCGGGGCCATCGTCCTCGACCGCAAGGCAGGCGCTGTCGCGCTCGCGCGCGGCCGACAGCGTGATACGGCTGCCGCGCGGCGAATACTGGATCGCGTTGTGGACCAGGTTGGCCAGCGCCTCGCGCAGCAGCGCCGCGTCGGCGCGCACCGGCAGCGGCCGGCCGCCGCCGTCCTCCCAGCCGAAGTCCTGCTGCTTGGCGCGCGCCAGCGGCAGATAGTCGAGCGCGACCTGGCCGGCCACCGCGGCGGCGTCGATCACGGTGTCGGGCACCGCCGCTTGGCCGCCCGCTTGGTCGGCCCCTTGGCCCGCCTCGGCGTCCTGCGCCTCGTGCTGGCGTACCCGCGCCAGCGCCAGCAACTGGTTGGCCAGGCGCGAGGCCTGTTCCAGCTGCGACACGATGCCGTCGACCGCCTCGCGCGCGGGGGCTGGGTCGCCGCTGCCGTCGAGCTGGCGGCGCGCGAATTCCGCCTGCGTCTTCAGGATCGCCAGCGGCGTGCGCAGCTGGTGCGCGGCATCGGCGATGAACTGCGCCTGGGCCTGCGCCATCGCCGCCGAGCGCGACACGTGCCGGTTGACCGCATCGACCAGCGGCCGCACCTCGGCCGGCACGGGGCCGACCGCGAGCGGCGTCAGGTCGTCGGGCGGGCGCGCCTCGACATCGTCGCGCACGCGCTTGAGCGGGCGCAGCACGAAGGTCACGCCGCCCACCAGGATCAGCGCGCTGGCCACGATCAGCAGTGCGTCGCGCGCCAGCGTGTTGCGCCATACGGCGCCCACCAGCGCCGCCCGCGGCTCGGCCGATTCGGCGACCTGGATGATCACGCGCATGTGGGCGTCGGGCCGGTAGACCGGCCGGGCCATCGCGGCGATGCGCACCGGCGCGTCGCGATAGACCGCGTCGTAATAGCGCGGCACGTTGTTGGCCAGCGTGCCGCGCGGCAGCGGCAGGTCGTCGTAGCCGGTCACGGTCTCGATGGCGCCCTCGCGCTCCAGCGCGACGCGATAGAACACGCGCGTCTGCGCCGCCGTCTCGAACATCTCCATGGCGGCGTCGGGCAGCGTCAGCTGCACGGTCTCGCCGGCCATGCCGATCGCGTTGTCGATCGCGCGCACCGAGCCGAACAGCGAGCGGTCGTAGGCGGTATTGGCGGCGTCACGCAGCGTGCCGTAGGTCAGCCAGCTGTCGAGCGCCATCATCGCCGCCAGCGCGGGCAGCAGCAGCACCAGCAACTGGCGCCGCAGGCTGCCGCGCAGCCAGCGGCGCAGGGGACCGCTTCGGGGTCCACTTTGATGGCCATGGCGGTCATCACTGCGGTGACCACTGCCGTGATCGCTCGGGGGACCACTTCGGGGACCGCCTCGAAGTTCGCCCCGAAGTTCGCCCCGAAGTTCGCCCCGAAGTTCGCCCCGAAGTTCGCCCCGAAGTTCGCCCCGAAGTTCGCCCCGAGGCCCGCCCGGCGCGCTCAAGCGGCGGCCTCCGGTTCGAGCAGATAGCCGAAGCCGCGCAGCGTGACGATGGTCACGCCGTGGCCGGACAGCTTCTTGCGCAGCCGGTAGATCAGCACCTCGATGGCATCGGGATTGACGTCGGCATCGAGCGAGAACACCTTGTCGAGCAGCTGCGCCTTGGTCAGCGGCTGGCCGCTGCGCGCGAGCAACGCGCCGAGCAGCGTCGATTCGCGCGGGGTCAGCGCCAGCGGCGCGCCGGCCAGCGTGAAGCTCCGCGTCTCGCCGTCGAACACCAGCGTGCCGCATTGCAGGCGCGGGTGGGCGCGGCCGCGGCTGCGGCGGATCAGCGCCAGGATGCGCGCCTCCAGTTCGGCCAGCGCGAACGGCTTGGGCAGGTAGTCGTCAGCGCCGAGATTCAGGCCGCGCACGCGTTCGTCGAGGGTGTCCTGCGCGGTCAGGATCAGCACCGGCGTGCGGTCGTCGCGGCCGCGCATCGCCTTGAGCACCGACAGGCCGTCCTTGCCGGGCAGGCGCAGGTCCAGCACCACGGCGTCGTATTCCTCGGCCTGCAGGCGCGCGTCGGCGAGCAGGCCGTCGGCCACGTGCTCGACCACGAAGCCGCCCTGCTCCAGCGCGCGCGCCACCCAGTGCGCGAGTTCGGTTTCGTCTTCGACCAGCAGAATGCGCATGCCGGCCTCCTGCCGGAGTTGGAACGCGGGAAAGGATGGGGAAACGGGTACGGAAATCGCCTCGGATCGCTGACGAAGGCCAGCCCGCGCGAGCCCGGCGTCGCCGTGCAATGGGGCGGACGCTGTCGCCATGCGGGCGTGGACTCGTGCCCGATCCGGGCGCCTATAATACCGCTCCACCGTCGCGCCGGTTTGCCGCTTCCGCGTGCTGCCGCGACACCGTCCGCGCCCTGCCCGCTTGCCTGTCCTGCCGCCTTCCATGCCAGCCGATCCGACCGCGCCAGCCGAGCGCGGCGACCCGCCCTCCGCGCTGCGCCGCCGCCTGCTGGCCGGCGCCGGCGCGCTGGCCTGGCAAGGCGCGTTCGCCGCGCCCGGCACGGGGTCCGGCACCGGGTCCGGCAGCGGATCCGGCACTGCGCCCGGCCCCGCGCCGAACTCGCCGGCCCCGCCACCGGGCTATCCGGCCGACTATCCCCAGATCATCGCGCGCGCCCAGCGCGAGGGCATGGTCACGGTCTATGCCTCGACCGACGAGGACGTTGCGCGGCCGCTGCTCAACGCCTTCGAGGCGCGTTTTCCCGGCGTCAAGGTCGCCTATCACGACCTGAACACGATCGAGCTGAACCGGCGTTTTCTCGCCGAGTCCGCGCAGCCGGTCCGCGCCGACCACGCCGACGTGCTGTGGAGCACCGCGATGGACCTGCAGATCAAGCTGGTCAACGACGGCCACGCGCTGCACTACGCCTCGCCCGAGCGCGCGGGGCTGCCGGGCTGGGCCAGCTGGCGCGAGGAAGCCTGGGGCACGACGTTCGAGCCGGCGGTGATCGTCTACAACCGCCGCCATTTCGACGGCATGCCGGTGCCGCGCAGCCGCAGCGCGCTGGCGCGGCTGCTGCAGGACAACGCGACCCGCTGGCGCGGCCGCGTGGTGACCTACGACATCGAGCGCTCGGGCGTGGGCTATCTGCTGGCGCAGCAGGACGCCCGCATGGGCGGCGAGTTCTGGTATCTGGCGCAGGCGCTGGGACGCGCCGGCGTGCGGCTGTCGGCGTCGACCGCCGACATGGTCGAATCGGTGGCCAGCGGCGAACTGGTGCTGGCCTACAACCTGCTGGGCTCGTACGCGCTGTCGCTGATGGAGCGCGGCGCGGCGATCGGCGTGGTGGCACCGAGCGACTACACGCTGGTGATGTCGCGCGTGGCCTTCATCGCGCGCCGCGCGCCGCATCCGTGGGCGGCGCGGCTATGGCTGGATTTCCTGCTGTCGCGCGAGGGGCAGGCGCTGCTGGCGCGCTCGGCCTCGCGGCTCTATACGATCCGCACCGATACGAAGAGCGGCCATACCGCCGCGGCGCTGGCCGAGCGGCTGGGCTACGCGTTCAAGCCGATCAGCGTCGGCCCGGGCCTGCTGGCCGCGCAGGACACGCTCCGCAAGCAGGCCTTTCTCGCGCGCTGGCGCGAGGCGATGAAGGGATGAGATTCGGGCGAAAGTAGATGCGGGCCAACGCAGGGCGATGCGGTGGGATGCTCGGCGGCGCGTCAGCCGCCCGAACACTGCTGGACCTTGAGCCGCAAGGCGGCCATTTCCTCGTCCAGCTTGGCCATCGGCCGCGGCACATAGCCCTTGCGCAGCGAGGGCGCGAAGCGCAGCGTGTCGACGAAGACGTCGGCGAGCCGTTCCGCGTCGGCATTCAGGTCGAAGTCGCCCGGCGCGAACAGCCAGTGGGCCAGCACGCCGCCGATGGCGGCATGGAAGGCATTGACCGCCAGGTCCAGATCGAGGTCGGCCGACAGCTGGCCGCGCTCGACCGCGAGGCGCAGGTGCTCGCGCATCTTCAGCAGCCCCTGCTCGTGCGACTGCCGCTGGCGCTCGAGGATGGCGCCGTTGTCGTCCACCATCTCGCACTTGTGGAATACGATCTCGAACACGCGCCGCCATTGCGGATTGACCACCGTCTCGCGGAACACCAGCGCGACGATGTCGCGGATGCCGCCGAGCGGGTCTTCCTGGCTGGCGATCCGCTCCGGTTCGCACAGCGCCTCGACCGGCAGATGCACGCGGTCGCACATGGCGGCGAACAGATCGCTCTTGTTCTTGAAATGCCAGTAGATGGCGCCCCGGGTCACGCCGGCGGCTTCGGCGATATCGGCCAGCGAGGGCCGCGCCACCCCACGCGCATGGAATACGGCCTCGGCCGCGTCGAGGATGCGATGTCGCGTCTCGAGGGCTTCTTCCTTGGTACGTCTGGCCATAAGCGGTGTCTTCAGTGGGCGGTAGGGACGAATGGGACGGCTTCGCCCGGCATCGGGGCGGCGGCGCGCGGTCGCCGGCCAGCCACGAAAGAAACAAATCCGTCACGAAACTGCGGTACCACTGGACTTCCTGCCTCTGTTTTGCTGCGGTGCGACGGGCGGCATGCTAACCGATCCGGGTCACACCCGCATATGCGGACGATGCCGGCCTGCAAAAGGGGACGGGCAAGAGACAGGCCATCCTTGCGGTGCAATATTTCTCTTACATACATGCTTGAATGTATATATACTACGCGCTAGCCACAATTTGGACCAGCCCTGCGCATCTTTCTACCAAGAGATCCTGACCATTCGGGTCCTGCGGGCTGCATGTTGTGACGCATACGCGACCATCTGTCGCAATCCATACGGCACCATTGCGGTTTGTGGCTAGTATTGTTCTTTTTCTCCACGACGGTCCGTCGTGGGGTTCTGCCGCACAGGACGTCCACGCCGGCCCCTTAGCTCTGGGCCGGCGTTTGGCGTATCCGGCCGATCTCAAATTGCCATCACGGGGTTATCGATGAGGAAGTCCCAACGTTCGAGTTTGCTTGCCGTTACCGCTGCGCTGACGGTTCTGACGCTGTCCGCCTGCGGCAACGACGCCCCGCAGGGCGGCGCGATGCCGCCGCCCGAGGTGGGCGTGGTGACGGTGACGCCGACGGCGGTACCGGTCGTCAACGAGCTGCCGGGCCGTCTCGAAGGCGTGCGCACCGCCGAAGTGCGGGCGCGGGTCGAAGGAATCGTGCTGTCGCGCAACTACCGTGAGGGCGGCGAGGTCAAGGCCGGCCAGGTGATGTTCAAGATCGACCCGGCGCCGTACCAGGCCCAGCTCGCCTCCGCCAAGGCGAGTCTGGCGCGCGCCGAGGCCAACGCGGTCGCCGCGCGGCAGAAGGCCGAGCGCTACAAGCCGCTGGTGGCGGTCAACGCGGTCAGCAAGCAGGAATATGACGAGGCCGTCGCGGCCGCGGGCCAGGCCAGCGCCGAGATCGCCTCGGCCAAGGCCGCGGTCACCACGGCGCAGATCAACCTGGGCTATACCACCGTCACCGCGCCGATCTCGGGCCGTGCCGGCCGGGCGCTGGTCACCGAGGGCGCGCTGGTCGGCAACGGCGAGGCGACCCGCCTGGCGCTGGTCGAACAGGTCGACCCGATCTGGGTGACCTTCACCCAGCCCGCCACCGAAGTGATGCGGCTGCGTCGCGGCATCGAGTCCGGCGCCATCAAGGGCGTCGACGGCGGCGCCAAGGTGCGCCTGTTCCTCGAGGACGGCACCGAATACAGCGAGACCGGCAAGCTGCTGTTCTCCGACATGACGGTCGATCCCAGCACCGGCGCGATCGCGCTGCGCGCGCAGTTCCCGAATCCGCGGCGCGAGCTGCTGTCGGGCACCTATGTGCGGGTGCGGGTCGAGCAGGGTGTCGACGAGAACGCGCTGACCGTGCCGCAACGCGCGCTGATCCGCAACGCCCAGGGCGCCGCGGTGATGGTGGTCGGCGCGGACGGCAACGTCGCGGCGGTGCCGGTCAAGGCCGGCGCGGCGATCGGGGACCGCTGGATCGTCACCGAAGGCCTGAAGGGCGGCGAGAAGGTGATCGTCGAGGGCCTGCAGAAGGTCAAGCCGGGTGCGCCGGCCAAGGCCGTGCCGTTCCAGGCGCAGGCCCCGGCGGGCGGCGCCAGCGGCGCGGCGGCTGCGGCCGGCCAGGGCGGCGCTTCGGCGCCGGCGGCTGCCTCGGCGGCCCAGGCCAAGCAGGGCTGAGCACGGCTCCGGCAACGGGACCAGCGGTAAGCGCAAGTCAAGCGCTAGCAGATAGCGGAATACACAGGGAGCCAGCCTCATGGCCAAGTTTTTCATCGACCGGCCGGTGTTCGCGTGGGTGATCGCGCTGATCATCGTGCTGGGCGGGATATTGTCGATCATGCAGTTGCCGATCGCGCAGTATCCCAATATCGCGCCGCCGACCATCTCGGTCACGGCGACCTACCCCGGCGCCTCCGCCAAGACGCTCGAAGACTCGGTCACCTCGGTGATCGAGCAGGAGCTCAATGGCGCGCCCGGGCTGATGTACTACCAGTCGACCAGTGAGTCGACCGGCCTGGCGACCATCACCATCGCCTTCCAGCCGGGTACCAACGTCGACCTGAATTCGGTCGAGGTGCAGAACCGCCTGAAGCGGGTCGAGGCGCGTCTGCCGGCGGAAGTGCGCCAGCAGGGCGTGCGCGTCGAGAAGGCCGGGAACAACTACATGATGTTCCTGACCGTGACGTCCAAGTCCGGCAATGCCAGCGCGATCGAGCTGGGCAACTACGTATCGGCCAGCGTGCTGGACTCGATCCGCCGTGTGCCCGGCGTCGGCCAGGCCGACCTGTTCGGTACCGAGTACGCGATGCGGGTGTGGCTGGATCCGGCCAAGCTGACCGGCTACAACCTGACCCCGCTGGACGTCACCGCGGCGATTTCCGAGCAGAACATCCAGGTCGCCGTCGGCGAACTGGGCGGCACGCCGTCGCCGCGCGGCACCGAGCTGAACGCCACGGTGACCACGCAGAGCCGGCTGTCGACGCCCGAGGAATTCGCCAACATCCTGTTGCGCGTGAATCCGGACGGCTCGCAGGTGCGCATCCGCGACGTCGGCCGCGTCGAACTGGGCGGTGCAGACTATTCGACCGTCGCCCGCACCAACGGCAAGCAGTCGGCCGCCATCGCCATCAAGCTGGCGCCGACCGCCAACGCGCTGTCCACCGCCACCGCGGTGCGCGCGAAGATGGAGGAGCTGTCGAAGTTCTTCCCGGCGGACTACGAGTACACCGTTCCGTACGACACCTCGGCCTTCGTCAAGATCTCGATCGAGGAAGTGGTCAAGACCCTGCTCGAAGCGATCGTGCTGGTGTTCCTGGTGATGTACCTGTTCCTGCAGAACTTCCGCGCCACGATCATCCCGACGCTGGTGGTGCCGGTCGCGCTGCTGGGAACGTTCGGCATGCTGCTGGCGTTCGGCTTCTCGATCAACGTGCTGACGATGTTCGGCATGGTGCTGGCCATCGGTATTCTGGTGGACGACGCGATCGTGGTGGTCGAGAACGTCGAACGGATCATGAGCGAGGAAGGGCTGTCTCCTCGCGAGGCGACCCGCAAGGCGATGGGCCAGATCACCGGCGCCATCGTCGGCATCACGCTGGTGCTGACCGCGGTGTTCATCCCGATGGCGTTCTTCGCCGGTTCGGTGGGCAACATCTATCGCCAGTTCTCGCTGTCGCTGATCGCCTCGATGGCCTTCTCGGCGCTGATGGCGCTGACGCTGACGCCGGCACTGTGCGCGACGCTGCTCAAGCCGGTCGAGGCGGGCCATCACCACGAGAAGAAGGGCTTCTTCGGCTGGTTCAACCGCAGCTTCGCGCGCGCGGCGACGGGCTACCAGAGCATGGTGGCGCGCATCCTCGGCCGTACCGGCCGCTATCTGATCCTGTACGGCGTGATCATCGTCGCGGTCGTGCTGCTGTTCCAGCGCCTGCCGTCGTCGTTCCTGCCTGACGAGGATCAGGGCTACACCATCACCGTGGTGCAGCTGCCCAACGGCGCGACGCAGGAGCGCACCCTCGGCGTGCTCAAGCAGATCGAGGACTACTACCTGCAGAAGGAAAGCAAGATCGTCGACCAGATGATCACGGTGGCGGGCTTCTCGTTCTTCGGCCGCGGCCAGAACGGCGGTATCGCCTTCGTGCGGCTCAAGGACTGGAAGGAGCGCAGCGGCTCCGACGAAACCGCGCAGGCCCTGGTCGGCCGGGCGTTCGGCGCGCTGTCGTTCATCAAGGACGCGATCATCTTCCCGCTGAACCCGCCGGCGATTCCGGAACTGGGCAACTCGTCCGGCTTCGACTTCCGCCTGCAGGACCGCTCGGGCCAGGGTCACGCCAAGCTGATGGAAGCGCGCAACATGATGCTCGGCATGGCCGCGCAGAATCCGGTGCTGGCCGGCGTGCGTCCGGAAGGCCAGGAAGACGCGCCGCAGCTGCAGATCGACATCGATCGCGAGAAGGCGCGCGCGCTGGGCGTGTCGATCGCCGACATCAACTCGACGCTGTCGATCGCGTTCGGCTCCTCGTACGTCAACGACTTCATCTACGAGGGCCGCGTGCGCCGCGTGATCGCCCAGGCCGAAGGCGCGGACCGCCGTCTGCCGGACGACCTGACCAAGCTGCGCGTGCGCAACAGCAACGGTGACATGGTGGCCTTCGCGGCGTTCGCGACGTCGAAGTGGATCATGGGCTCGCCGCGCCTGGAGCGCTACAACGGGCTGCCCGCCGTCAAGCTGGCCGGCCAGGCCGCGCCGGGCCGCAGTACCGGCGAGGCGATGGCGGCGATGGAAGAGATGTTCGCCAAGCTGCCGCCGGGCTTCGGCTTCGAGTGGTCGGGCCAGTCGTACGAAGAGCGCCTGGCCGGCGCGCAGGAACCGATGCTGTACACGCTGTCGCTGATCATCGTGTTCCTGTGCCTGGCCGCGCTGTACGAGAGCTGGTCGATCCCGGCCGCGGTGCTGCTGGTGGTGCCGCTGGGCGTGCTCGGCGCGCTGCTGGGCGTGACGCTGCGCGGCATGCCCAACGACGTCTACTTCAAGGTGGGCCTGATCGCCACCATCGGCCTGTCGGCGAAGAACGCGATTCTGATCGTGGAATTCGCCAAGGACCTGCAGGCGCAGGGACGCGGGCTGATCGACGCGACGCTGGAGGCGGTGCACCTGCGCTTCCGGCCGATCCTGATGACGTCGTTCGCGTTCATCCTGGGCGTGCTGCCGCTGGCGATCTCGACCGGCGCCGGTTCGGGCAGCCAGCGCGCGATCGGTACCGGCGTGATGGGCGGGATGATTACCGCGACGCTGCTGGCGATCTTCCTGGTGCCGGTGTTCTTCGTGGTGATCCGCAAACGCTTCAAGGGCAGCGAGCGTCAGCGCATGCTGGACCAGAAGTGGCTGGACCCGAAGGAGGAAATCTGACATGACCAAGACACTGACCGCGCTGCTGCTGGTGGCCGGCGTGCTGTCCGGCTGCACCCTGGCGCCGCGCTATGAGCGTCCGGCCGCGCCGGTGGCAACCGGCTTCCCGGCCGCTCCCGAAGGCTACGGCCAGTCCGAGGTGAAGACCGGCGAGAGCCGCCGCGCCGTCGACATCGGCTGGCGCGAGTTCTTCCGCGATGCACGCCTGCAGGCGATGATCGGGACCGCGCTCGACAACAACCGCGACCTGCGCACCGCCGCGCTGCGCATCGAGGAAGCGCGCGCGCTGTACCAGGTGCAGCGCGCCGACCTGCTGCCCACCGTCAACGCAACCGGCGGCTACACGCGCCAGCAGGTCTCGGGCGCGGCCTCGCCGTCGGGCCAGGGCTATACCGCCGGCTACTGGCAGGCCGGCGGCGCCATCACCTCGTACGAGCTGGACTTCTTCGGCCGCGTGCGCAGCCTGTCGAACGCCGCGCTGGCGCAGTACTTCGCCACCGAGGAAGCGCGCCGCGCCGCGCAGATCTCGCTGGTGTCGGAAGTGGCCAAGGCCTACCTGGCCGAGCGCGCCTACGACGAGCAGTACGCGATCGCGCAGAACACGCTGAAGACCCGCGAGGAAACGTTCCGCCTGGCGCAGCAGCGTTTCGAGGCCGGCGCCACCTCGGCGCTGGACCTGCGCGACAACGAGTCGCTGGTGGCGCAAGCCCGCGTCTCGGCCGCCGAACTGGCGCGCCAGCGCGCGCAGGCGCGCAACGCGCTGGAGGTGCTGGTCGGCACCCCGATCGACGCGATCCCGAACCTGCCGCCGCCGCGCACGCTGTCGGACGAACGCTTCGTCACCGACATCCCGCCGGGGCTGCCGTCGGACCTGCTCGAGCAGCGTCCCGATATCCGCCAGGCCGAACAGCAACTGCTGTCGGCCAACGCGAATATCGGCGCCGCCCGCGCCGCGTTCTTCCCGCGCATCACGCTGACGAGCCAGCTCGGCAGCATGAGCCGCGACTTCTCGGGGTTGTTCGAGGCCGGCACCAAGGCGTGGTCGTTCGCGCCGCAACTGGTGCTGCCGATCTTCGACTTCGGCCGCAACATGTCGAACCTGGATCTGGCCAACGTGCGCAAGAACATCCAGGTGGCCAACTACGAGAAGACCATCCAGGTGGCCTTCCGCGAGGTGGCCGACGCGCTGGTCGCACGCGGCACGCTCGAAGAGCAGGTCACCGGCCAGGAGCAGGTGCGCAACGCCGAGGCGGCCCGCTTCGAACTGGCCAACCTGCGCTTCCGCAGCGGCATCACCGGGCAGATCGAAGCACTGGACGCGCAGCGGCAACTGTTCACCGCCGAGCAGGCGCTGATCCAGGCGCGACAGCTGCGGCTGAACAACGCGATCGACTTGTATCGGGCGCTGGGCGGCGGCCTGTCCGAAACCGGCCCGGTGGCCTCGGCGCCGACGCCGCAGAACGGCACCGCACGCTGAACGCGCGGCTGCCGGCAGGACAAGGAAAGCGCCTTCGGGCGCTTTCTTTTTCACTGCGAGGCATCCCGGGTGCTGTTGCCCCGGACCCTGGCCAATGCTAGATTCGCCTGCATCCAGCCCTTGGCAGTAAGCCGTTGCAATCATCCAGCAGCGCGCCGAACCCCTGGGCTTTTTTCATTTTGGCGTAGCAACGCAGGCCGCGGGAGTCAGCATGCCGACAGCCATCCTTATCGACGGCGCCTTCTTCATCAAGCGCTTTCGGGCAATCGAGCCGCAGAACGCCCATGACGCGCGCCGGGCGGCGGAGTGCGCCCATCGATGGGCATGTGCCCATCTGTCACCACGTCGAAACGGCACTGGAGGCGATGCATTCCCGGATCGCCAGAGACGGCGGCTGGATCGTCGCGAGTTGTATCGCATCTTCTTCTACGACTGTCCGCCGCTGACAAAGAAGATGCACAACCCGATCAACAAGCGAATTGTCGACTTCGCCAAGTCGGCCGAGGCTGCTTTCCGGCTTCAGCTCCATGAGCATCTGCGAGGCATGCGCAAGGTCGCACTGCGGCTCGGGCATCTTTCCACCTACAGCCAATGGACCATCAAGGCTTCCAAGGTCGCCGACCTGTTGGCCGGCAAGATCCAGATGGCCGAGCTGACGCCCGACGATGTAATGGTCGATATCCGGCAAAAAAGGCGTCGACATGCGAATCGGCGTCGATGTGTCCTCGTTGGCGTTCAAGAAGCAGGTTGACCAGATCGTGCTGATAGCGGGCGACGCCGACTTCGTGCCGGCGGCAAAGCAGGCCAGGCGCGAAGGAATCGACTTCATCCTCGATCCCATGTGGCAGCGCATTCCACCAAACCTCAACGAGCACATCGATGGTCTGCGATCGACTTGCCCGCGGCACAGAGTCCTCGAATGCCAGGGCGATGCTTCGCAACCGTAGTTGCGTTTTGCGGTGTATGTGCGGGCTGTTCCTGGGGCGAAGCATCGATAGCGGACAGGAGGTGGCCTGAGCGGCTCGCGGACTGTTAAAGCCCGGCGCGCTTTTCTACAGAACCGGCGGGCCGATGCACCTACGATCGCGTTTGTCGGTTCGCCCGTCAACGCTTGCGGGAGCCAGCTACCAACCCAGCTCCTCGTTGGGTCGCACGTCATCCTTCCTTTGGTAGTTGGCTTTTTTCTTCCCCCAGCCTTTTCCTCGCTGTTCCCTTCCCTTCCCCTTCCCTCGCCTCCCCCTCCGGTGCCGTTGCGATTTCATTTTGCCCGCGCTTTTCCCCGCCGGGGGGCGGCATTAGCTTTCGCGCCAAATTCACTAAAAAGCGTCGCCCGATCGGCGCCAGCTGTACGTGCACTCCTTCGGAAAGCGATACCTTGCGTCTCCACATCGTTCTTCAACGCCGGAGACCATGGGACATCGACCATGACAGAGAATGCCAACGCCGACAGCGCCGACCGGCGCTATTACCAGACCGAGGACTCGTTGACGCGCGTCGCCTGCCGCGTGCTCGACGGCAAGCTGTGGATGACGCTCGACAATATGGCGGCCCTGTACCGGACCTCCGAGCAGGATGTCGCCAGGCAATTGAAGGCGGCCTTCTGCGGGCGCCGCCTCGGGTCGGCCTCGATCCGCAAGGAGGCCCAGCGCGACGATGGCGTCGCGCCCGGCCCGACGTGCTATGCGCTCGACGCGGTGCTGCTGGTCGGCGTGCGCCTGGGCTCGTCGCGCGGCGAAGCCTTTGCGCACTGGGCGGCCGACGTGCTCGCCGGTGAGCCGGCCGGGCAGGCGGACGAGGCGGCGGACGACTCACCGGACGACTCGGCGGACGAGGCGGCGGACGACTCGGCAGACGAGGCCGCGCCTCGAGCGGAGCCCGAGGCAGGCACGGTAAAGTAGCCCATCGAACCATCTACCTTGGGCAAGGACGCGCAGATGAAGCTGATTGAAACGGAGCGTTTGCAACAGGTACTGAACGACTTCATTCGCGCCCGGGACTGGGCGCGGTACCACTCGCCGAAAAACCTGTCGATGGCCCTCAGCGTCGAGGTGGCGGAGCTGGTGGAGATCTTTCAGTGGAAGACCGAGCAGGAGTCCCACACCGTGATGGCGACGGACGAGCGCGAGCATGTGCGGCAGGAGCTGGCCGACATCCTGATCTACCTGGTCGAGCTGGCCAGTGTGCTGGAGGTCGATCTCGACGCCGCGGTGCGCGACAAGATCGCGCTCAATGCCGCCAAGTACCCCGCGATCACGCCATCGGAAGTGAATCGCTAAATCGGAGGAGGATCGTCATGGCAGCGAATGCATCGACTCAGGCCGGCGCCATCCGCGTCGGCATCGGCGGCTGGACCTATGCCCCCTGGCGCGGCACGTTCTACCCGGAGGACCTGACGCAGGCGCGCGAGCTCGAGTTCGCCAGCCGCCGGCTGACCGCGATCGAGATCAACAGCACCTACCACGGCACGCAGAAGCGCGCGTCGTTCATCAAGTGGAAAGAGCAGACACCCGACGATTTCGTTTTCTCGGTCAAGGCGTCGCGTTATGCGACCAACCGCCGGGTACTGGCCGAGGCCGGCGAGTCGGTCGAGCGCTTCGTCGACAGCGGCATTACGGAACTGGGCGCCAAGCTCGGGCCGATCGTCTGGCAGTTCGCGCCGAGCAAGGTGTTCGATCCCGAGGATTTCGAAGCCTTTCTCGCGCTGCTGCCGCCCGAAGCCGATGGCATCGCGCTGCGCCATGTGGTCGAAGTGCGCCACGCCAGCTTTGCCTGCCCCGAGTTCCTGGCGCTGGCCCGCCGATACAAGGCGGCGACGGTATTCACCGATGCCGAGAAATTCCCCTCGTTCGCGGATGTGACCGGCGACTTCGTCTATGCACGGCTGATGCGCAGCAACGCCAAGCTGAAGTACGGCTACGCGCCGAAATTGCTCGACGCCTGGGTCGAGCATGCGCAAGGCGTGGGCGCGGGGCGAGGCGCCGCAGGGGCTGCCTCGGGTCGAGGACAACGACGCCCCGGCACGCCGCCGCGACGTCTTCGTCTTCTTCATCAACGGCGACAAGGAGCGCGCGCCGGCCGCCGCGACCGCCCTGCTGTCGCGCCTCGATCCGGATTACGAGGCGCGCGTGCGGGTTTCCGGCAGGAACACGGCCAGCACGCCGAGCAACGGCAAGTAGGCGCACCAGCGGTAGACCGTCTCGATGCCGTGCGCGTCGGCGACCCCGCCGAGCACCGCGGCACCGATGCCGCCCATGCCGAAGGCCAGGCCGAAGAACAGGCCCGACACCATGCCGACCTTGCCCGGGATCAGTTCCTGCGCGAACACCAGGATCGCGGAGAACGCCGAGGCCAGGATGAAGCCGATCACCAGCGACAGCGCGGCGGTCCAGAACAGGTCGGCATGGGGCAGCATCAGCGTGAACGGGGCGACGCCGAGGATCGAGAACCAGATCACGCGCTTGCGGCCGATGCGGTCGCCGATCGGGCCGCCGAGGATGGTGCCGACCGCGACCGCGAACAGGAAGGCGAACAGATAGAGCTGGGCCGAGCGCTGCGGCACGCCGAAGCGCTCCATCAGGTAGAAGGTGTAATAGGTGCCCAGCGACGCCATATAGAAGTACTTCGAGAACAGCAGCACCATCAGCACCGCCATGGCGCGGGCCACGGTACGGGCCGGCAGGCGTGGCGCGCTGGCCATCGCCTTGCGCGCGGCACGGGCATGTTCGGCCAGCCGCTGGCCATACCAGCCGCCGACCCGCCACAGCACCGCGATCGCCAGCAGGGCCGCCAGCGACAGCCAGGCGATGCTGCCCTGCGTGTGCACCACCACGGCCGCCAGCAGCGGCCCGGCCGCGCTGCCGACATTGCCGCCGACCTGGAAGATCGACTGCGCCAGCCCGTGGCGCCCGCCCGAGGCCATGCGCGCCACGCGCGACGATTCCGGATGAAAGATCGACGAGCCGGTGCCGACCAGCGCCGCGGCGACCAGCAGCACGCCATAGCTCGGCGCGACCGACAACAGCAGCAATCCCGCCAGCGTGAACCCCATGCCTACCGCCAGCGAATGCGGCTTCGGATGCTTGTCGGTGTACAGGCCGACCAGCGGCTGCAGCAGCGAGGCGGTGATCTGGTACGTCAGCGTCAGCAGGCCGATCTGCACGAAGCTCAGGTTGAAGCCGCCCTTGAGCATCGGGTAGATCGCCAGGATCAACGACTGGATCATGTCGTTGAGCATGTGGGCGAAGCTGATGGCGGACAGCACGCGGAAGCCGGTGCGCTCGCCGGCGCTGGCAGCGGTCGCGCTCGGCGCGGCCGGTGCCGCGGGCGCGGCGGGCGTCACGGCGGCATCGGGCACATTGCCCAATTCGGCAGACAGGGAATCGATTCGCGAAGCCATGGCAAAGGTCTCTGGTTGGACTTTTTCTTGGGAGCGTCCGGGCGCGCTTGAAGACGCGGGAGCAACACGGCAGCGGGGCCGCACGCGCGCGAACACGGTGATGCTATTCCTTGTGTCGGCGCCTGTCCTGCGAGATTGAGACTACAACCATCTCGAAACGGACAGATAATGGCCCTATTGCGCGCGCTCGATGCGCCACGCTTTCGCCACATACGGGATATCGATCGAGATGGCCGACGCCGCTTCCCCACCCGACACCCGACCCGGCACGCAACCCGGCGCCCTGCCCTCGCCGCCGCGCTACATGGCCTACGACCGCGGCCCGATGCCGGTGGCTGCGATGGCCGCCGACTATCAGCCCGGCCATCTGACGACGCGCCACCGCCATCCGCACGCGCAGCTGCTGCATGCCGTGCATGGCGTGATGGTCGTGGGGACCGACGAGGGTCAATGGATCGTGCCGCCGACGCGCGCGATCTGGGTGCCGGGCGGCACCGATCACTGGATCCGGATGGTCGGCCACGTGCGCATGCGCACCGCGTATATCCGCCCGGACGCTGCCGCCGGATTGCCGACGCGCTGCACCGTGCTGGGCGTCTCGCCGCTGCTGCGCGAACTGATCCTGGCCGCGATCGACATCGTTCCGCCCTATGCGCCCGATTCGCGCGACGGCCGCCTGATGCAGCTGCTGCTCGACGAGGTGGTGCTGCTGCCCGCGCTGCCGCTGCATCTTCCGCATCCCGCGGACCCTGCGCTGCGGCGCATCTGTGCCGCGATTCTGGAAGAGCCCGACACGCCGATGACGCTGGCCGACTGGGCGCGGCGAGTGGGCATCGATGGCCGGACCGTGCAGCGGCGCTTCGCGCGCGAGACCGGCATGACGTTCGGCCAGTGGCGCCAGCAGGCGCGGCTGCTGGCCGCGCTGGAGCGGCTGGCGGCGGGCATCAAGGTCGTCGAGGTCGCGCTGGAGCTTGGGTACCAGAGTCCCAGCGCGTTCGCGGCGATGTTCCGGCGGCAGTTCGGCGTGCCGCCCAGCGCGTTCTTTCGCTGAGCGGGTTTGCCTTTTGGATTGGGTTGCCTGGAGAGGCCGCCGGTCAGGCGGCCAGATAGCGCTCGACCAGCCGCGTCCAGTACGCCGCGCCCACCGTCAGGTTGTCGTCGTTGAAGTCGTAGGCGGGGTTATGCAGCAGCGGACGGCCGGCGCCATTGCCCAGGCGCACGAAGCAGCCGGGACGCTGTTGCAGGAAATAGGCGAAGTCCTCGCTGCCGGAGATCAGCGGAATCTGGCCGACGACCTTGTCCGGGCCGACCAGCTCCTCGGCGACCTGGCGCGCGAACTCCGTTTCGGCTTCGCTGTTGACCACCACCGGATAGCCCGGGCGGTAATCGAGATCGACCGCGGCGCCATAGCCCTCGACGTGCGAGGTCACCAGCTGGCGGATGCGCGCTTCCAGCGTGGTGCGCACCTCGGGGCTGAACGAACGGACGCTCAGTTCGAGCTTGGCGCTTTCGGGAATCACGTTGGGCGCGTGGCCGGCATGCAGCGAGCCGATCGTCACCACCGCGGTTTCGTTCGGATCGATATTGCGCGACACGATGGTCTGCAGCGCCATCACCAGGCTGCCGGCGACGAGGATCGGATCGATCGACTGGTGCGGCCGCGCGGCATGGCCGCCCTTGCCGCGAATCGTAATCGTTACGGTATCGCAGGCCGCCATCATCGGGCCGGCGCGGAACATGAAGGTGCCGGCCGGCACGCCCGGATGGTTGTGCAGGCCGAAGATCGCATCGCAGGGGAAGCGTTCGAACAGGCCGTCCGCCAGCATCCGCTGCGCGCCGCTGGCGCCGGCGCCGATTTCCTCGGCGGGCTGGAAGATCAGATGGACGGTGCCGTCGAAATTGCGCGTGCGCGCCAGTTGGCGCGCGGCGCCCAGCAGGATCGCGGTATGGCCGTCGTGGCCGCACGCGTGCATCTTGCCGCAATGGACGCTGGCGTACGGCAGGCCGGTCGATTCGAGAATCGGGAGCGCGTCCATGTCGGCGCGGATGCCGACGCTGCGTCCGCTGTCGCCGTTGCGCAGCGTGCCGACCACGCCCGTGCCGCCGACCCCCGCGCGTCACCGCATAGCCCCAACGCTCGAGGCGCTGCGCCACCAGTTCGGCGGTGCGGTGCTCTTCGAATCCGAGTTCGGGGTGTTGGTGAATGGTGCGGCGAATCGCCTCGAGTTCGGCGCGGCTGTCCAGGGTATCGGACAACTCGCAATAAGCCGGGGTGAGATCGGCTCCGAGGCGGGACACAAGAATGGGGGGATCAACTTCTGACATGACGACACTCGTACTGGCTTAGTCCATGAAGCACAGTATTCCACTTAGGATCGCGAGTGCCTATGCGATTCGCTCTTTGCGCCGCATTTGTTTTCAGAACTGTTGCTAACGGGGTACGGTCCACCATGACGCGCGCAGGGTTGGGGGAACTCGATCGCCTCGATGGGATCAGAGTCCCCTCCCGTTTCGCGCCTGTTCAGCGCTCGTTCAGTGCGCCATCACACCGAGCGCGTGTAGGGCAGCACGCGCTGCGTCTGTTCGCCCAAGCCGTCGATGCCGAGCCGCATGGTGTCGCCGGCCCGCAGAAAACGCGGCGGCTTGAAGCCCATGCCGACGCCCGGCGGCGTGCCCGTGCAGATCAGATCGCCGGGATGCAGCGTCATGAAGCGGCTGACGTAGCTGACCAGCGTGGCGACATCGAACACCATCGTCGCGGTGGTGCCGCTTTGCATCCGTTCGCCATTGACGTCGAGCCACAGCGACAACGCCTGCGGATCGGGCACCTCGTCGCGCGTGACCAGCCACGGTCCCACCGGGCAGAAGGTGTCGCAGCCCTTGCCCTTGTCCCAGGTGCCGCCGCGCTCGATCTGGAATTCGCGCTCCGAGACGTCGTTGACCACGCAGTAGCCCGCCACGTGTTCGAGCGCCGACGCCGCCGGCACGTCCTGCGCGCGCGTGCCGATCACCACGCCGAGTTCGACCTCCCAATCGGTCTTGACCGAATCGCGCGGCAACATCACGGGATCGTTCGGGCCGTTCAGCGAGCTGGTCGCCTTCAGGAACACGATCGGCTCCGCGGGGATCGGCATGTTGGCCTCGGCCGCGTGGTCGGCGTAGTTCAGCCCGATGGCGACGATCTTGCCGATCCCGGTCCATGGCGTGCCGAAACGCTGCGCCTCGGCCAGCGGCAGGGTGGTGGGGTCCAGCGCCGCCAGTTCGGCCAGGGAGTTCGGCGACAGCGCGCGTGCGTCGATATCGCCGATCAGCGCCGACAGGTCGCGCACGCGGCCCTGTGCATCGATCAGTCCCGGCCGCTCGGCACCGGCGCTGCCAATTCTTGCCAGCTTCATCGTTCTCCTCGTTTTGCTTGGTGGTGTTCTGCAGATTCTTGCGGCGGTTCGGGCCAGCTTCGGGCCATCGTCAGCCGATCAATTCGCCGCCGCCGCATTCGCCTGGCGCGGTGCGGCCAGCAATTGCTCGATGCGCGAGACCAGTTGCCGGTCCGACGGTTTCACCGAGCTTTGATAGCTGGCGACCACGCGCCCGTCGCGGTCGATCAGGTATTTATGGAAATTCCATTTGGGCGCGGTGCCGCTTTCTCTGGCGAGCCGCGCATACATCGGATTGGCCTGGTCGCCGCGCACATGCGTCTTCGCCAGCATCGGGAACTTGACGCCGTAGGTGTTGAAGCAGAAGTCGGCGATCTCCTTTTCCGAGCCCGGCTCCTGTGAAAAGTCGTTGGACGGGAAGCCCAGCACCACCAGCCCGCGCTCGCGGTATTTGGCGTAGAGCGCCTCCAGGCCCTCGTACTGCGGCGTGAAGCCGCAATAGCTGGCGGTATTGACCACCAGCACGACCTTGCCGGCGTATTGGCACAGGTTCTGTTCGGCCTCGTCCTGCAGCCGCGGGAAACGGAAGTTCAGCGTGGCCGGACAACTGGCCGACGATGCCGGAGACGCCTGGGACGTCGTCGGAGCGCCGGCAGGGCGGTTCGCGCCCGGCTCGCCGGCGGCATGGGCGAGCGTCGCGGACAGCGCGAGCGCGGCGGCCAAGGGCAGGGCAGCGCGGTGGCGGCGTGGCGGCTGGCTAGAGAAGGGGAAGCGGGTCATGGCGTCGATCTCCGGCGAACGGTGCGAACGGTGCGAACGGTGACCCGTAGTCTACGCCGGGCGATGGCGCCAAGGGTGAAGGGCAGGGACCGCAAAGGTCCAAGGGTCCAAGGGCTGCAAGGGGCCAAGGGGCCAAGGAACCAGGGGCCAAGGGACCAGGGACCAAGGGACCAGGGACCAAGGGACCAAGGGACCAAGGGACCAAGGGACCAAGGGACCAAGGGACCAAGGGACCAAGACCAACCGGCTTGCGCTCGGCCGTGGCCCGGTTATTCCATCGCCAACGGCTTGACGTGATCCGACACGGCGCCGCGCAGCTCGACGTCGGGCGTCCGCCGGACCAGGCCCAGCGCCAGCAGGGCGGCCGCGGCGCCGGTCGCGAAGATCCAGTGGAAACCCGCCTCGACGCCGCCGGTCAGCAGCCGCTGCACCTCGGGCGCCAGCTGTGCGAATGCCTCGCTGCCATGGCGCAGGGCGCCGAGATCCAGCGGCGCGCCCACGCTGTCGTGCCCGGCCGCTTGCAAGGCGCCGCGGAAGGCGAGGCTCAGCAGCGTGCCGGCCATCGCGCCGCCGAGCGCGCTGCCCAGCGAGCGCAGCACCAGCAGTGCCCCGGTGCCGGCGCCGGTGTCGCGGCGCTCGAGCGCATTCTGCACGTTCATCAGCGTGCCGACCATGCAGATGCCAAGGCCGACGCCGGTCACGATCATCGCCGCCAGCAGCAGCGCCAACGGGCTGGCCGGCGTCGCGGTCGACAGCGACGCCAGGCCCAGCGCCGCGGCGGCAAAGCCAATGGTCAGCAGCCCGCGCAGCCGGCCAAGCCGGGGGGCGAACATCGCGACCACGAAGTTGCCGGCGACGGTGGACAGCAGGAAGGGCACCACCAGCATGCCCGACATCGCCGCATCGGCGCCGCGCACCAACTGGAAATGCAGCGGCAGCGCGAAGACGCAGAGGAACAATGCGGAAGCGGCCAGCGCCGAGGCACCGACGCCCAACACATAACTGCGGTTGGCGAACAGGCGCGGCGGCAGCATCGGATCGCTGGCGCGCCGTTCCTGCCAGACCAGTGCCAGCACGCTCAGCGCGGTCAGCGCCGCCAATCCGGCCATCGGTGCGGACAGCCAGTCGTACCGCTCGCCGCCCCAGCTCATCGCCAGCAGGAAGGACACGATCGCCACGGTCAGCAGCAACGCGCCGCCCCAGTCGACGCGCGCCTTGCCGGCCGGCCCGGGCAGGGCGCGCAGGCAGCGATGGCACAACCACATCGCCAGCAGGCCAAGCGGCAGATTGATCCAGAACAGCCAGCGCCACGACAGATGGTCCGATACCCAGCCGCCGACCAGCGGTCCGGCCACAGACGCCACCGCCCATACCGCCGCCAGATAGCCCTGGTAGCGCCCGCGCTGGCGCGGCGACACCACGTCGGCGATGGCCGCCTGCGCCAGCGACATCAGGCCACCGCCGCCGATGCCCTGCAACGCGCGAAAGAGAATCAGCTGCTGCAGCGAGCCCGCCATCGCGCAGGCCAGCGAGGCGAGTACGAACAGCGCGATTGCGACCAGCAGCAGCCGGCGCCGGCCGAACGAGTCCGACAGCTTGCCGTAGAGCGGCGTGGTGACGGTCGACGTAATCAGATAGGCCGTGACGATCCAGGACAGATGGCCGAAGCCGTCGAGATCCTGCGCGATCGCCGGCACCGCCGGAATCACCACGGTCTGATCGAGCGCCGCGAGCAGGATGCACAGCACGATGCCGCCGATCACGCGCATGATCGCGCGGTGGTCCACCGCGGCGGCAACGGTCTGCCCCGACGCGGGGAGCGCGGTGCCGGACGGTGCAATCGATGATGGGGTGGAAGCGGAGGCGGGGGTAGGGCGGTCTGGTACGGCGGGGCGGGACATCGGAGCAGCGGCGGCGGGCGGCCGGGGAGCGCGGCCGGAGCCGGCCCTGATGGACCGGCTTCATCTGTTATTCAGTAAACGCAGAATTATATGCGTTTACCGACTATGCCGCCCGAGCGCTGGCCGCCGGGGCGCTAGCGGCTTCCCGCGATGTACTGCTCCAGCTGTTCGATGATGAAGCGCTGCTCGGAAATGATGTCCTTGACCAGGTCGCCGATCGACAGCATGCCGATCAGCTCGTCGTTTTCCATCACCGGCAGGTGGCGCAGGCGGTGCTGCGTCATCAGCGCCATGCATTCGTCGGTGGTCTGATCGGCGCGGACATAGACCACCGCGGTGGTCATGATGTCCCGCACCAGGGTTTCGCGGGACGTTCGCTGCATCAGGATCACCTTGCGCGCGTAGTCGCGTTCGCTGAGGATGCCGACGATCTTGCCGTGCTCCATCACCAGCAGCGCGCCGATGCTCTTTTCCGCCATCAACTGGAGCGCGGCATAGACGGTCGCGCTCGGCTGGATGCTGTAGATGGCTTGCGTCGGCTTGGACGCAAGGACCTGTCGTGCAGTTTTCATCATCCACTCCTGGTCGGGTCGGGGAAGGACTGCGGCCCGCGCCGGCATCCGCGGCGGCGGGCGGTCCGCCAGTCGAGTCGGCGGTACGCCATTCCAGATTAGCAAAGGATCGGGACGCGTCACAGGGTGACGGGGAAGAATCTTACTGATGTGCGCGGATCGGCATGTCGGCTCGCTTGCCCCAGACGCGCGCCGGTTTGCGTGGCGCATCCGGCGCTTCGTCGCTTGCCCTATGCCGTTCGAGGGCCAGCGCGTGGGCGCGCGCGACGATGGCTGTCAACTCGATCCGGCTCACACGGTCCCCATCGGGAAGGTCCGCAATGTCGGCCATGCACCGCAACATCGGGCTCACTGCCGCTGGCGGCAAGCCCGGCAGGATGGCGGCGAGATCCTTCAGGTGCCGGCTGATCAGATTGAAACCATTGAGGGTATTTGCGTCGGCGTCCGCAAGCGGCGTGGCGGGCCGGCTCATTGCGCTGGGATTGACCGCGGCCACGACGGCATCGGCCAGTTGGGTCGCGCCGTCTTCCAGCCACCGCTGGAATGCCGGTCCGGCGCACAACCCGCGGCTCAGTTGCACGATGCGCTTGGCGGTCGCCATGTCGAAGCGATGTGTCCCGGCAAACTTGTCGCAGAGCGACGCCACCATGCCGTCGCGCCGCGTTCGCGCAGGCGTGCCCCGGGCCAGCGCGAGCGAACACAGTGGTTCGAGGATCAGTTCCAGTTGGTCGAGGGACAGCACATCGGGCAAGCCGCACAGCTGCTTGTCGATGAGTTTCAGATCTTCGTCCGACACGGCCGCATCGCGGAAGTCCAGGCTGGCAGGCATGTCGACGTTGGGATTTGGAGAAGTACGCAATGTCCGACAGACGTGGTACAGCCAGGCCAGCCGGTCATCCGCGGGCACAAAGCCCAGTTCGGGAACGAGTCCGGCCCGTTCTCCCGGCTGCGTGAAATGTCCGACGGTATGCCGGACGCGCGCGGCGCGTACGGACCCGCACGGAAGCAGCCGGCACAAGGTCCGTACGATGGCGAGCAATTGCTGCCGCCATGTCATGTGCCTGAATGGCACTTCGACCAGGGCGCCTTCCCACCGTCCCGATCTGCCCTCGACGAGCTCGAAGCGATAGCGGTTGGAGCCAAGCTGGACGATGTGGTGGGAACTGTCGCGATGAAGGGCCTGCAGAAGCTCGCCGGGGCGGCGCTGCACGGCCTGCCGGACGTCCCGGATGCCGGCAAATCGGTGGATGGTCAGAGGAACGCGCATGATGGAGGCTGGTGTCTGGCAGGGGCATGGCCAGGCGCACCGCCGTCGAGGCCGTCGCGTCGCTGCCATGCGGTGAACGCATGGCGAGAGTGTGACGAACTCGTCAAAAAAGAACTTTCGGCAATCTGCAGATTCCGCTTGAAGCGGCACGTCTTCACAGGCCTGGATCCTCGTTTCACAAGCCATCGTCACCGATCGCGCGCAAGCTGGGCCGCCAGCGGTGCAAGGATTTGCGGCATCATGGCGGCGTTGCCGATTTCCATCGCGGGGTGTTGCCGCCCCGCCTCCCGCCGTGCCCGCCAACGACGTTCCTTCCCGCTCCCGCGATGCATTGCCCGCGCCCGGCATACCCGAGGCCTGCGCCCATTGCCTCGCGCTGGCCGCCGACATGCGCCGGCGCGAGCCCCACGAACGGCTGGCGTTGAAGCACACCGCGCCGCTGGTCAGCCAGAGCGCGGCTGGCGTGCCGTTCAGCATGCTGACCTTCCAGTGCCGCGAGTGCGGCACCACCTGGCGCCTGTACGATCGGGCCAACGAGTTGTTCGTCTCCTGGGTGCCACAGTGGCAGCCCGGTGCCTTGGGCTAAGATAGCGCCCGACGCCGGCCTGCGCCGGCTTGCCGGACGACGTGGATGGAGGCTCATGCCGGTTATGGCAGCCATCCCCGGGCATCCCCGGCCATCCCACATCTACAAATCCCTGTCGCTGCCACCATGCCCTTTGCCTTCCGCCTGCCCGGACTCGCCGCCCTTGCCGCCGTCACGTCGTTTGCCGCCATCGGCAGCGCGCCGGCGTCCGCCGCCGACAACTATCCGTCGCGCCCGATCCGCCTGATCGTCGCCTATCCGACCGGGGGCATCAGCGATACGGTGGCGCGCGCGCTTGCCGAGCGGCTGTCCGACCAGATGGGGACGTCGGTGGTGGTCGAGAACAAGGCAGGCGCCGGCGGCAGCATCGGCATGGACGCGGTCGCCAAGGCGGCGCCGGACGGCTACACGATCGGCTTTTCGTCGACCAGTCCGCTGACCTTGAACCCGCACGTCGGCAAGGTGCATTACGACCCGCAGCGCGATATCGCGCCGGTGATGAGCGTGATGTATTCCCCGGTGATCGTGGTCGCCACCTCCAGCTTCGCCGGCAAGACCTTCCAGGACCTGGTCGCGCAAGCCAAGGCCAAGCCCGGCGCGGTCCGGTGGGCGACCTCGGGACTCGGCACGGTCGGCCATGTCGTGCTCGAGCAGGTCAAGGCCAGGTCGAAAGCGGACCTGACGCTGATTCCGTACAAGGGCGCCGGCCAGCAGATGAACGACGCGCTCGGTGGCCAGTTCGAGGTGATGAGCACCAATGCCAGCCCCGCGCTGGCCCAGCAGATGCAGGCCGGACGCCTTGCGCGCGCTGGCAGTCGGCGCTCCGAAGCGCATCGACGCGCTGGCCGAGGTACCGACCTTCGCCGAACTGGGCTATCCGAAGGCCAATCTGACTTCCACCTTCGGCGTGTTCGCGCCCGGCAAGACGCCGGCCGCGATCGTCGCCCGTCTCAACGCCGAACTGAACACGGCGCTGGCCGCGCCGGAGGTCCGGGAACGCCTGCTCAAGGGCGGCGAGGTGCCGACCGGCGGCAGCGCAGCGCAGTTTGCCGCGGCAATCCGCGCCGAGTACGACGACAACGGCCGCATCGTCAAGGAAGCCGGCATCAAGGCGGACTGAGCCGCCGCGGCAATCCGGTCTGCGCGACGGACCGCCGCCCCGCGATCGCTTGCCCCCCTCATGCCGGCGGTTGCCGATCGCAGCCGGGCTCGGCCGAGTCGGCCGCGGCCCAGCATGCCAACGCCGTCAGCTCGTCCGGTTCGGTCAGCAAGCCGTCCTCGTCGAGCAGGCAGAACGCGATCAGCCCGCCCATCAGCCCGCCCGCCGCGGGCGCCAGCCAGAACAACCACAGCTGCGCCATCGCCCAGCCCTGCACGAACAGGGCCTGGCCGGTGGCGCGGGCTGGATTGAGCGCGGCATAGGTGACCGGCAAGGCCAGCAGATGCGCCATCGCCAGCGCCGGTCCCAGTACCACGGGGCCCGCCGCGATCAGCCGCCGCCGGCGCGTGACACTGGCGGTCACCAGCGCCAGCATCGCGGTCGCCGCGAATTCGATCGCCAGCGCGCTCGGCATGTCGTAGCCCGCGGGCGAATGCAGACCGTAGCCGTTGGCGGCGAAGCGCTCGGACGACAAGGCGAAATCCGGCCGGCCCTGCGCCGCCAGCATCAACAAGGTCGCCGCGGCCACCGCGCCGACCAGCTGGGCGATGCCATAGGGAATCACGTCGCGCCACGGGAAGCGCCGTGCCGCTGCCAGTCCGAGGCTGATGGCCGGATTCAGATGCGCGCCGGAGATCGGTCCGACCGCCCGCGCCATCGCATAGGCCGCCAGCCCGAAGGCGAGCGCGATGCACAGCAGGTCCGCGGCGGTGTCCGGTTTGCAGCCGGCCAGCACCACCACGCCGCATCCGGCAAAGATCAATCCGAACGTGCCGACCGCTTCCGCGAGCAGCCGTCTGGCGAGGGAAGCCATGGTTCGCTCCTTAGATGGGGTGGACCACATCGAGGCGGCAGCCGGCCGAATACACCGTGGTCAGCCGCACGCCGTTGTGCGGCCACAGGGCCAGCTTGGTCCGCACGCGCGACAGATGGCTGTCGAGCGTGCGGGAACCGTCCGGCAGCGGACGGCGCCAGACCTCGTCGATCATGGTCTGGCGCAACACCAGCTGGCCCAGATGCCGGAACAGCAGGATCGCCAGATCGAACTCCTTCGGCGACAGCATGACGGGGGCGCCGGTCAGATACGCGCGCCGGTCGGTGGTCGAAAAGCGGTAGGCCCCGACCGACAGATCGAAGCAGCCTTCCCCCGGTTTCGAGCATGCGACGCGCCAGTGCCTGGACGCGCGCGGCCAGTTCGGCGCGCCGCACCGGCTTGGTGATGAACGCGTCGGCGCCTTCGGCTAGACCGCGGCACAGCTGGCACTCCTCGTCGGCATCGCCGAGCAACATCACTGGCAAGCGGCTGCCGAGCGTGCGCCGTACCCACAGCAGCACGTCCTGCGCGGCGATTCCCGGCACCTCCCAATCCAGCAGCAGCATGTCGAACGCTTCCTGGCGCAACGCCATCATCAGGGTCCGCCCCCTCCCGGAAGCGGATGCACCGATGGCCTTGCAGGCTGAGCGTTTGTTCCAGCACGACGGCTTGCGTGGGATCGTCCTGCAGCGCGGCGATTCTCATGGCGTCTGCTCTCCTCGCGTGTCGATTCGATTGCGCGCCGGTTGCGGTGGCGCCCGGGCGCGACTGGGAAGCCTGCCGGCAGGGCTGTCGCCGGCCACCGGCCGCGGATCGCGAGAGCGCATGCATTCGCCTTCGTGGTCGATTGCCGCTGGCACTGGCGCGGCGATTGCCATCCGCGCAGGCATCGTACGTTCAGACCCCGGTATGCCGAAAGTGAGATTTTGTTGAAACCTCAAATTGAGGCAATTCCCTATTTGTAAACGGCCGCGCGCCGTCTTAAATGCGGGGTGGTTCGATGCTCGATGGGAAGGGACCGGCCGCATAGGGGCCGGAGTTCGATCGCTCTACACCGTGAACGGAGTTTGCGCATGAAGATCGCATCGCTCGAAGACGAACCCGCGCAGGCCGCGTGGATCCAGCAAATCGTGACCGAGGCCGGCCATTGCTGCGTCAGCTTCGGACTGAGCCGGCAGCTGCTGCTGCGCTTGCGCGACGAGAGCTTCGATCTGTTGCTGCTCGATTGGCAGATGCCGGACATGAGCGGCAAGGAAGTTCTGCACTGGACCCGCGCCAATCTGGACCGGCGCGTGCCGGTGATGTTCCTGACCTGCCGCGGCGCCGAAGAGGATGTGGTCAGCGGCTTGTGCGCGGGGGCGGACGATTACATGGTCAAGCCGATCCGGCCGGGCGAACTGACCGCGCGCATCCAGTCGCTGCTGCGCCGTGTCGACAGCCATCGCGGCGGCACCGACGCGCGCGTCAGCCTGGGCGGCTATGTGTTCGACAGCGCCGCGCGCACCGTCACGCTTAACGGCAGCCCGGTCGAACTGACGCCGAAGGAATTCGACCTCGCGCTGCTGCTGTTTCGCAACGAGGGCCGCATCGTCGCGCGCAACTATATCGTTGCCGCGGTCTGGGGCAGGGAAATCTCCCCGTTGTCGCGCACCATCGATACCCATATGTCGCGCGTGCGCAGCAAGCTCGGTTTGCGCGCCGATCGCGGTTTCCGGCTGATTCCCGTCTATACGCACGGTTATCGGCTGGAGGCGGTGTCCTTGCCATGAGACTGCGCGACTGGTTTGCCCGTCTCGGCGCATGGCGCCGCCGCTGGGTCCGCAGCGCGGCGCGGCGGGGCGATCCGGTATGGCGCGCGGTGGTGCATGGCTTGGCGCACGACCTGCGCGTTCCGCCCACCGACATGCTGGCGCTCACCGGGCTGTATCGCGCCGGCGCATTGGCAGCACCCGCGTTCGCCGCGCAGGTCGTCGCGCACGCGCGCGAGGCGCTGACGCGGGTCGACGAACTGGGCTGCCTGATCGAGGAGGCCGTTCACCCGTATCGCCGCGAAGCGGTCGATCTGGCGGCACTGGTGGCGGGATGCGCCGATGCGGCATGGAGCGCGGCCGACGAGGCCGGCGTGGTCTTGCATTGCGAGGAGCTGCCGACCCTGACATGGGTAAATGGCGATGCCCGCATGCTGGAAATGGCGGTCACCCGGCTGCTGGCCCGCGCGATTCTCAATGCCTCGCCCGGCGCGGCGGTGCACCTGCGGATCGGCCTCTCGCGCCGCGTCTGCTGCGTCGAGATTGCGACAGCTGCCGCGTCGCCCAACGCAGCCGTCGCCGCGCTGTCGCGCAGTGCTCCGGCCGGAATGTTCGTGCGCCGTGTAATGCGATGCCACCGGGGCAAGCTGACGTTGCGCAAGGAGGGCGGGGCGGCGGTCTGGCGCCTGGGGCTGCCCCAAAGCAAGAAAGCACCCGAAGGTGCTTTCCTGCCTGTCGATCGGTAGAAGACGATGCCGATCAGAAGATGTGGCGGATACCCACGGCCACGCCGGTCTGGTTGCTCTTGCCCGGCAGTTCGGTGCGGGCACCGTCCTTGACCTTGTTGTAGTCGACCGTACCGTAGACCTGGGTACGCTTGGACAGCGCGTATTCGGCCAGCAGCACGCCGGTGTAGCGCTTGCCATCGTTGCCGGCAACGCCATCCTTGTTGTCGATGTCGTCGTAGTAGAACGCGCCGGTCAGGGCCAGCGCCGGGGTCAGCTGGTAGCTGGCGCCGACATAGCCGATCTTGTCCTTGCGCGGGTTGGCAGCGTGGTTGCCGCCCGCCGGGATCGGGTTGCCGGTGGTGGCTTGATCCGGGTTCAGGAAGCCGTTGTCGATGACGCCGGTGTGGTCCTTGCCGCCGATGTAGCCGACGAACAGCTTGGCTGCACCGATGGTGTACTTACCGGCGACGCCCCACATCTGCTGCTTGTTCTCGTTGATGTCGCGGATTTCCTGATACACGCCGCCGATGCCGAACGGGCCAAAGGCGTAGGAGGCGCGGGCACCCCAGTACTGGTTGGTGCGGACGCTGCCGGCTTGCTCGCCGAAGCCATAGCTCGCGCCAACGTTCAGGCCGGCGAACTTGCCGTCATAGCTGATGACGTTGTCGCGGCGCAGCTGGGTCAGGAAGAACGGCCAGGCGTTCTGGTTGTAGTTGCCGATCGTCAGCGGATCGTAGTCACCGAACAGGTTGAAGCCCTCGGTGTACTGGCGGCCCAGCTTGATGGTGCCGAAGTCGCCCGACAGGCCGACGTAAGCCTGGCGGCCGAACAGCGTGCCGGTGGCCTGGTTGCCGCGGCCGGTATCCGGATCGAAGCCGTTTTCCAGCTGGAAGATAGCCTTCAGGTTGTTGCCCAGGGCTTCGCTGCCCTTGATGCCCCAGCGGCTGTTGGTGATGGCGCCGTTGGTCAGTTCGACCAGGCCGTCATTGTCGGCGTTGGCGTTGGTGGTGTAGCGGATGCTCTGGTCGACGATCCCGTACAGCGTGACCGAGGTTTGCGCGTAGGCGCTGCCGGCGAACAGGGTGCCGAGTGCGAGAGTCAAGGCCGATTTCTTCATGGTGCTCCTTTTCTGTCTTGTGGTTCTGTCGCCGGATCGCGGCGGCATTTATTGGCTCTACGTTGTCGGTAGACGCCGCGAAAATTTATCAAAACGTAAAACCGTTCCGACACCAATCCTTGCTCCCGCGGCGCCGAATGGACGCGCCTGGTGCAATTCCGTTGTCAGGCCGCGACAGTTGCCCGCAATGGTGCATTGCGGCGTGCAAAGTCGCGCCGGCGAGGGCGTGGGGAAACCGAAAAGGGGGAGGGGCGGGGGAGGGCGGGGGGCGTCCGCGTCGGGACACCCCGCCAAGGGGGGAGGCGGGCGGACCGGGCGGTCCGCCGCCGGTGATCAGCTCTGCGGGATCTCGATCTTGACCTCGAGCACCTCGAGGTTGTCCTGGCGCTCCAGACTCACGCGCAGGTCCTGATCGCCGATCTTCACATACTTCGAAATCACGGCAACGAGTTCGCGCTGCAGTGCCGGCAGATAGTCGGCCGGCGCGGAATGGCCGGTGCGTTCATGGGCGAGGATGATCTGCAGCCGCTCCTTGGCGACCGACGCGGATTTCTTTTTCT
Source organism: Cupriavidus sp. H18C1 (assembly GCF_049311595.1). NCBI lineage: Bacteria > Pseudomonadati > Pseudomonadota > Betaproteobacteria > Burkholderiales > Burkholderiaceae > Cupriavidus > Cupriavidus sp. H18C1. The sequence goes on along the minus strand of NZ_CP186008.1, from coordinate 1,936,674 downwards.
CCCCCGAGCAGGAAGGACAGGATCGACATGGGGATGAGCCCTCCTTACTTGTTGCCGAACAGGCGCGACAGCAAGCCCGGCTTCTGATAATCGACGAAGCGCATCGGCTTTTCCTTGCCGAGGAAGCGGTCCACCACGTCGCCGTAGGCGTCGGCAACGTCCGTGCCCTCCAGATGGATGGCCGGCGTGCCCTGGTTCGAGGCGTGCAGCACGGCCTCGGACTCCGGAATCACGCCAATCAGCTTGATGCGCAGGATTTCCTGGATATCGGTCAGCGACAGCATCTCGCCGCCGTGCACGCGCTTCGGGTTGTAGCGCGTGATCAGCAGGTGTTCCTTGATCGGCTCGCCTTCGCTGGCGCGCTTGGTCTTGGACGACAGGATGCCCAGGATCCGGTCCGAGTCGCGCACCGACGAGACTTCCGGATTGGTGACGATCAGCGCCTCGTCGGCGAAGTACATCGCCATCAGCGCGCCGGTCTCGATGCCGGCCGGCGAATCGCAGACGATGTACTCGAAGTCCATGTCGATCAGGTTCTTGATCACCTTCTCGACGCCCTCGTGCGTCAGCGCTTCCTTGTCGCGGGTCTGCGAGGCCGGCAGGATGAACAGGTTCTCGCACTTCTTGTCCTTGATCAGCGCCTGGTGCAGATTGGCTTCGCCCTGCACCACGTTGATCAGGTCGTAGACCACCCGGCGCTCGCAACCCATGATCAGGTCGAGGTTGCGCAGGCCGACGTCGAAGTCGATCACGGCGGTCTTGTGGCCGCGCAGGGCCAGCCCGGCGGCGAAGCTCGCGCTGGTGGTGGTCTTGCCGACGCCTCCCTTGCCGGAGGTCACAACGATGATTTTTGCCATGGCTCTTGGTCCAGTAATAGGGTTGAAGCTTGCGCTGCGATGTTGCGGGACTCGGCCGGACTCACTTCATGCGAAGCGGCTCGAGAATCAGGGTTTCGTCGGCAAGCCGGACCTGCGCGGGTTTGCCCAGCACGTCGGGCGGCAGGCTCTGTTCGGCGGTCCGGTAGATGCCGGCGATCGAAATCAGTTCGGGCTCCAGGCAGGTGCAGAAAATGCGCGCGTCCGGATTGCCCTTGACCCCCGCCAGCGCACGGCCGCGCAGCGGGGCGTAAATATGGATATTGCCTTCGGCGATGACCTCGGCGCCGAAGCTGACCACGTCCATGATGACGACGTCGCCGTGCGCGTAGATCTGCTGGCCCGAGCGTAGCGGCCTGTCGATCAGCAGCGTCGTGGCGGCGCGCGGCGGCTCGGGCGCCGGGGCCGGGGCGGGAGCGGAGGCTTCGCTGGGGCCAGCGGCCGGCTCGGCCCCGCGCGCGGTGCCGGCACGTCCATTGCCGCGGCGGCTCTGGCTGTCCAGCATCGGCAGCCCGCAAGCCTGGGCCCAGTCGTGCTGCTCCTGGCGCGCCACCACGCCGATCGCGCGGGCCTTCAGCGTGGACAGCGTGTCGATCACCGCGCCCAGTTCCGGGCGCTGGCCGTCTTCCAGCGAGCGCAGGTCCAGCGCGATGACATCGTTCGAGAAGAAATCGGGGGTAGCTTCGAAGCGCGACAGCAGATCGTCTCGCAGCGCCGAGGTATCCGCAGTATGGAGCGCAAGAAGGAGGGCGTCGACGTTGCCACTACGCAGCTCGAAGTGTGGCGATTTCTTCTGGGACATAGCCGGGTAAGCGTGGAAATATCGCATTCTAACTGCCTCTCCCCGGCGAACTGTAACAATTGTCGATCAGGTGACCTGCACGGCGCGACGTTTCGCTGCGCGAGGCGGCAGGCAGGGACAGGATCGCCGCAAGGTCGACCTTCGTTCTTCGCCGGCGCCGCCGCTTGTTACGATTGCGCATCCTGACCGAGGAGCATTCATGGGTGCGATCGTCAATTGCGTGGCCTACCGCGGCGGCAAGCGGCTGGGCGAGGTCTCGCTGGAGGACATCAGCGAGGTACTGAAGACGCCGGACACCTTCGTCTGGCTGGGCCTGTACGAACCGGACCTGGCGCTGCTGCGCCAGGCGCAGCTCGAATTCGGCCTGCACGACCTGGCGGTCGAGGACGCGCTGAACGCCCATCAGCGCCCCAAGCTCGAGGCCTACGGCGACAGCGTCTTCATCGTGCTCAATACCGCCCAGCTGGTCGGCGACAGCGTCGAGATCGGCGAGACGCACCTGTTCGTCGGCCCCAACTACGTGGTGTCGGTCCGCCACGGGGCCAGCAGCACCTACGCCCCCGTGCGCGATCGCTGCGCGCACGAGCCGCACGCGCTCGCCAATGGGCCTGGCTACGTTCTGTACGCGCTGATGGATTTCGTGGTCGATCACTACATGCCGATCGTCAACGGGCTCGAGGACACCTTCGAGCAGCTCGAACAGGGCCTGTTCCGCGACCAGTTCGACCGCGCCGCGATCGAGCGGCTGTACCACATCAAGCGGCAGGTGCTGCGGCTGCGCAATGCGGTCTATCCGATCGAGGAGATGTGCGGGCAATTGATCCGCCTGCACGAGGAACTGGTGCCCAGGGATCTGCGGGCCTATTTCCGTGACGTCGAGGACCACGCCAGCCGGCTGCTGCGAACGCTCGACGTCGTGCGCGAAATGCTGACGACCGCGGTGCAGGTGAACCTGGCGCTGGTCACGGTGGGACAGAACGAGGTGGTCAAGCGACTCGCGGGCTGGGGTGCCATTCTCGCGATCCCGACCGTGGTGTTCAGCCTGTACGGCATGAACTTCGAATTCATGCCGGAACTGAAACTGCCGTTCGCCTATCCGGCCGTGATCGCCGGCACCGCGCTGGCCTGCACGGCGCTCTGGCGCAAGCTGCATCGGGCGGGGTGGGTTTGATCCAAGCCGCAGTTATGCAGTGCTGCCCGCTCAGGTCGAACGTTTCACCCGCTTTGGATACTGCTGGCGAGAGTGCATGACACGAAGCATCTGTATCTCTGCGTTGACGAGCCGATAAACCACATAGTAGTTCGGATGGATAACCAGCTCCCGGGTGCCACTGACACGGCCGCGTCGATATAGATACGGACGATCCGGCAGGGCAGCCGTCATCCGGTCAATGTCCTCGTATAGCCAATATGCTGCCTGGGCATTGTGCTCGGCGATATGGGACAGGATGGTATCGAGGTCCGCAAGCGCGGAATCGAGCCAATGAACCCGAGGCATTGCCTGGCTTCTACTGGTAATCGTGACAGGGAAGGGGCGGGCCGTTACTGGGGCTTGTCGGACCTGGCGGCACCCATCTTGAGCAGGCGGGTGCGGATGTGCGCCATTGCTTCCCGGTGCGGAATGAAGGTGGCGTCGGGCGAATCGGCCGTACGAATGGCGGCTTCAACCTCGGTCCGGAACCAGCGGTCATATTCCGCTGCTTCTTCGGCACTCTTGAATTCGGGCTGGAGGGGAGAACTTGCGTCGCTCATGCGGGGCAGTATAAAGCCGCCGAGTCGTGCAGTTGTACTTGAATTCATATCGTGGCTGTACATGGCTGGGTGGGGTACCCAGGTACTCCAAAAAAACCGGCCACCACCCCCGGTGCCGGGGCGCGACGTTGCGATGGTGGTGGCCGGGTCCGCGCAAGCTGCCCGTGTGGTGAACAACGGAAGGGCATGTTACGAGCGCGGCGCTCGATCGTTTGCGGGAACGGCCCGTTGCTTTTGCATTCGGCGCGCGGAGGCGCACGCGTCACGCAAAAACTGCGCGGTTTGCACAATCGCGATGGCAGCGACACTGGGCAGGGCAGAGAACAGACGGCGAAAAGACGGCAAACGAGCGGCAAACAAGGCGCAAACAGGCTTGGAACAAGCGGGGAACAAGGGACAACAAGCGGGGGAGCGTGCGTGAGCGCGCGGCGCCAGGCGTCGGAATGCAATTTGCATCCTCGTCCGAATCCATCTTTGGGAGGAGCGACGATGAACGATCCGCACGATCTGTCCGCGGTCTCCCCCACATCAGGGGCTACGGAAATTGCCGCTCGCCTGGACGCCGTGGCGCACCGGACGCTGGACCTCGACGGCATGCGCATCTTCTACCGCGAAGCCGGCCCGAAGGACGCCCCCGCGGTGCTGCTGCCGCACGGCTACCCGTGCTCGTCCTATCAATACCGCCGCCTGCTGCCGGCGCTGGCCGACCGCTGGCACGCGGTGGCGCCGGATTTTCCGGGGTTCGGCTACAGCGATACGCCGGACTTCGGGCAGTTCGGCTATGACTTCGACGCCTACGCGGCCTTCCTGCAGCGCTTCGCCGACGCCCTCGGGCTGCAGCGGTACGCGCTCTACCTGCACGACTACGGCTCGCAGATCGGCCTGCGGCTCGCGATCCGGGCGCCCGAGCGGATCGGCGCGCTGATCGTGCAGAACGGCGACATCTACGAGGACGCGCTCGGGCCCAAGTACGAGACGATCCGGCGCTATTGGGACGACCCGTCGCCGGCGAATCGCGCGCCGCTGGAGGCGGCCGCCAGCGAGCATGGCTTTCGCGACGAGTTCATCGGCGAAATCCGGCCCGAACTCGTGCCGCGCGTGCCGCCGGATCTATGGACGCTGCACTGGCGGCTGATGGACACACCGGTCCGGCGCGAAGTGGCCGTGCGGCTGATGGAGGGGCTGAAGGCGAATCTCGACTGGTTCCCGCGCTACCAGGCCTATCTGCGCGAGCACCAGCCGGCCACGCTGATCCTGTGGGGACCGCACGACGGCTATATGCCCGAGGCGGCGGGCCGTGCCTATCTGCGCGACCTGCCGCGTGCGGAACTGCATATGACCGACGGCGGGCACTGGCTGCTGGAGACGCATTTCGCGCAGGTATGTCCGTTGATCCGGGACTTCCTCGCGCGCGTCTGGAACGCAGCGTAGCGGCGTGCGTTCCGGCAAGCTGGCAAGCGGATGCCCTCTCCCGGTGGCCGCAGAGGGCAGGAGAGAGGGAAAGCAGAGAAGGAAGCGGCCGCATGAAGCCAATGACATCGGCGAACCAGCCGCCGCTCCCGGCCCCCCCTATTCCTCCTGGAACGCCTCCTCCCGCTTGGCCTTGACCGCGGGCAGCGCCACCACCGCCACCAGCGCGGCGGCCGCCACCAGCAGGCCCAGCGACAGCGGACGCTCGATGAACACATGGAAGTCGCCCCGCGAGAGCAGCAGCGTGCGGCGGAAGTTCTCTTCCATCATCGGCCCCAGCACGAAGCCGAGCAGCAGCGGCGCGGGCTCGCAGCGCAGCTTCATGAAGATGTAGCCGATCATCCCGCATGCCGCCGCGACGAACACGTCGAACACCGTGTTGTTGACGGAGTAGACGCCGATGCAGCAGAACGTCAGGATCGCCGGATACAGGAAGCGATACGGCACCTTCAGCAGCTTGACCCAGATGCCGATCAGCGGCAGGTTCAGGATCACCAGCGTCAGGTTGCCGATCCACATCGAAGCGATCAGGCCCCAGAACAGCGAGGGGTTGCTGGTCATCACCTGCGGGCCGGGCTGGATATTGTGGATCGTCATCGCGCCGACCATCAGCGCCATCACCGCATTGGAGGGAATGCCCAGCGTCAGCAGCGGAATGAACGAGGTCTGCGCGGCCGCGTTGTTGGCCGATTCCGGTCCGGCCACGCCTTCGATCGCGCCCTTGCCGAATTCGTGCGGATGCTTCGAGGTCTTCTTCTCGAGCGAGTACGCCGCGAACGAGGACAGCGACGCGCCGCCGCCAGGCAGCACGCCCAGCGCCGAGCCGAGCGCGGTGCCGCGCAGCACGGCCGGAATCATGCGCTTGAAGTCTTCCCTGGTCGGGAACAGGTTGGTCACGCGGTCGGTAAAGGTCTCGCGCGACTCCCTCTGCTCCAGATTGACGATGATCTCGGCAAAGCCGAACAGGCCCATCGCCAGCCCGGTGATGTTGATGCCGTCGGTCAGTTCCGGCACGTCGAACGAGAAGCGCGCCACGCCCGAATTGACGTCGGTGCCGATCAGGCCGATCAGCAGGCCGAGCACGATCATCGCCACGGCCTTGACCAGCGAGCCCGAGGCCAGCACCACGGCGCCGATCAGGCCCAGCACCATCAGCGAGAAATACTCGGCGGGACCGAACTTGAAGGCCAGCTCCGACAGCGGCGTCGCGAACGCGGCCAGGATCAGCGTGGCGACGCTGCCGGCAAAGAAGGACCCCAGGCCGGCGGTCGCCAGCGCCACGCCCGCGCGGCCCTTGCGGGCCATCTGGTAGCCGTCCAGCGTGGTCACCACCGACGACGACTCGCCGGGCAGGTTGACCAGGATGGCGGTGGTCGAGCCGCCGTACTGCGCGCCGTAGTAGATGCCCGCCAGCATGATCAGCGCCGCGACCGGCGGCAGCGTGTAGGTGATCGGCAGCAGCATCGCGATGGTCGCCAGCGGCCCCAGGCCCGGCAGCACGCCGATCAGCGTCCCCAACACGCAGCCCAGCAGCGCATAGGCCAGGTTCTGCAGCGACAGCGCGGTCGAGAATCCCAGCGCCAGATGGTTGAGCAATTCCATAGCGTGGGCCTCCTCAAGCCGACAGGAAAGCCGGCCACACCGGCATTTGCAGATTGATGCCGTAGACGAAGGCAACCAGGCTGATGACTACCAGCACCGCGGCATTGAGCAGCGCGCCGCGCCAGGTGAATTCGTGGCTGGCCATCGACGCGATCAGCACCAGCAGGATCACCGACAGCACCATGCCGAGCGGCTTGAGCACCAGGCCGAACAGCACCACCGAGCCGAGCACCCACAGCACGGTGCGCAGGTCCCAGCGTGCGAGCCGGTCGGACTCGCCCTTTGGCGACATGGCGCCGATCGCCACGATCGCGCCGAGCAGCGCCAGCACGATGCCGAGCCAGAACGGAAAGTAGCCGGGACCCATGCGCGCCGCGGTACCCATGGTGTAGCCGCGCGCGACCAGCGAAAAGCCCAGGCCGACGGTGATGAACATCAGTCCGGAGAAGAAATCGGTTTGTTTGCGTATTCGCATGATGGCGCCCGCAGGATTCGAAACGGTGAACGGAACAGCCATCCCCGCCTGTCTTGGCGCAGGCTTGTCGCGATGGCACTCGGGAATGTCGCGGCGCGCGGGCGCGTATGCCGGCGCGGCGACGGCAGGCGACCCTCGTCGTGGCAAGGGCGGCTGCAGGTCAGGGCTGGCGGAAGTCCCGATGACGGACCGGGACCAGCGCCCTCACGACGGTGCGGAACCGTCGATGGCTACGAAAGATACATCATGGTGTGATGTATTTGAACGCAAACAAGGGTAATTCCCGAGAAATTCACCGTGCTGATGCCGGGGCAGGTGCGGGGGCGTGCATGCGGGTTTGGCCCGATTGCATCGGGCATTGGCGGCGCGATCCACGCGATCCAACAGGTCGGCCAGGCGCGGCGGCGCGAGCCGTCCCTGGCCGACGTGGTCCGCGTTGTTGGCGCCGTTGCCGCCGCCGTTGCTGCCGCCGTCGTTGCTGCTGCCGCTGCTTATGCGCCGCGGCCGGCGCTGTCGCCGCTCGCCGAAGCGGGCGTATCGCCGATGGCGAAGTCGGCCATGTGTTCGAGCGCGCGGACCAGCCCGGAGTGGTCCCAGGCCTCGCCGCCGAGCGCCTCGCAGACATTGAACAGCTGCTGGCACGACGCGGTGCCGGGCAGGCTCAGGCCGAGCTTGCGGGCGGTGGACAGCGCGAGGTTCAGGTCCTTCTGATGCAGCGCGATCCGAAAGCCCGGATCGAAGGTGCGGCGGATCATCCGTTCGCCATGCACCTCCAGGATGCGCGAACTGGCAAAGCCGCCCATCAGCGCCTGGCGCACGCGCGCCGGGTCGGCGCCTGCCTTCGCCGCCAGCACCAGCGCCTCGCCGACCGCCTCGATCGTCAGCGCGACGATGACCTGGTTCGCGACCTTGGCGATCTGCCCGTCGCCGACGCCGCCGACCAGCGTGATGTTCCTGCCCATCAGCTGCAGCAGCGGCAGCACGCGATCGAACGCGGCCTGCTTGCCGCCCGCCATGATCGACAGCGTGCCGGCCTTGGCGCCGACCTCGCCGCCCGATACCGGCGCATCGACATAGTCGCAGCCGAGCGCTTCGATGCGGCCGGCGAACTCGCGCGTCTCGATCGGCGAGATCGAACTCATGTCGACCACCACCTTGCCGCCGGACAAGCCCGCCGCGACGCCGTCGTCGCCGAACAGCACGCGTTCGACGTCGGGCGTGTCCGGCAGCATCAGGATGACGATCTCCGCCTGCCGCGCCACCTCGGCCGCGTTCGCACAGGATTTCGCACCGGCATCGAGCAGCGCCTGCGGTGGGCCGCTGCGGCTATGGACGTACAGCGTATGTCCGCCTTCGAGTAGATGCTGGGCCATCGGGGCGCCCATCACGCCCAGGCCGATGAATCCGATATTGCTCATCTGTCTGCCTCATCGATCGATCGGGAACCGCCGGCTCCGCCCAGCATGGCGCGCTGGCGCGGCCGGCACCAGTGCCAGCATACGCCCTGTCGACGACACCCCGGGGCGATACCCCGGGCGATACCCCTGAGCGATGCCGCCGGCCGATGCAGCCGGACGATGCACCGAGGCCAAGGCGCGGTGGCATCGCCTGCAGGCGCTCAAGCCGAACGCATCGCGAGCCGCGACAGCGGTCCCGGCGCTTCGCCGCGCCTGGCCTGCACCTGCGCCGCGGCATCGTCCAGTTGCGCCAGCGTGCCGCCATCGATCGGGATGCCGCCTGCGCGCGCATGCTGGCGTTCCCGTTCCGGATCGCCGGGCATGCGGATCGCGTCGTGTCCCGGCTGCAAGGACGACGACTTCAGCCAGTCGACGAACGCTTCCAGCTCGGCGCCGAAACTGGTGCTGCCCGCGAGCCGCTCGGGATCGAACACGATCGCCAGCATGTTGTTCCAGATCGCATGCGGATGCGTCAGCGTCTCGGGGCGGACCGTATGGCCGCCGGTCACCGCCGCGCCCAGCAGCTCGCACATCACCGCGAGCGCATAACCCTTGTGCTCGGCGAAGGGCCGCAGCGCGCCCTGCGGCTCGCCGTTCTGCGGGTACATCACCGAGGCCAGCTCGGTCGCGGCGCCGTCGGCATCGAGCAGGCAGCCGGCCGGCACCGCTACGCCCTTGTTGTGGGCGACGCGGACCTTGCCCAGCGCGATCGCGCTGGTGGCGAAGTCCATCACCAGCGGCGGCTTGCCGGCGACCGGCACGCCGATCGTGAACGGATTGGTGCCATAGCGCGCCTGATAGCCGCCATGCGGCGCGACGATCGGCTTGGACAGCACGTTGACGAAGTGGATCGAGATCATGCCGGCGGCGCACGCCTGTTCCGCCCAATGGCCGACCCGTCCCAGATGGTGCGACTGGCGCAGCCCCATCACCGCAACGCCGTGCTCCCGGGCCCGCGCGATGGCGAGCGCCATGGCTTCCTCGGCCACCGCCGGTCCCATGCCGCGGTTGCCGTCCAGGCTCAGCATGCTGCCGGTGTCCTGCAGCACGCTGACGCGCCGGTTCAGCTGCAGCTGGTCGCCGAGCCAGGACTGCACGTACTTCGGGATCATGCCGACGCCGTGCGAATCGTGGCCGGTCAGGTTCGCCATCACCAGATGGTCGGCGGTCAGCTGCGCCTCGCGCTGATCGGAGCCGGCGGCGCGCCACAGGTCGACGACCCATCGATGCAGGGAGGCAGGGGCAATGTGATGTTCGGTCATGGGTTCCAGATGCGATGTGGGTGAAGAGAGCCGTGGGCTCCCGCGCGATTTCAGCGGTCAATGATGGGGGTATCCGGACGTGGCATGCCAACCGGTCCGTCATTCGGACTCGAGGTTGGCTGTCTTGTCGTGCTGGTCAACAATGGCGTGTGTGGCATGACCCCGATGCATCGGGAAGCGCGCTCCGGGCCGCGTCAGCGGCACGCCATCGCCCGGCGCAGGCCACCTTGGAAGATCGATGGACTGACAGGCCGCGGATAGACGACCGATGCACGACCGATACACGACCGACACGACCGATACACGACCGATACGAGGAAAGCCCGATGACCAACGCATCTTCTGAAGTTCGCGCGCGCTATCACGCGGCCGCGCTGCGCGATATGGCAGTCGCCTTGCTGACGCGCGCCGGCATGCCGATCGATCGCGCCGGCGACGTCGCCGACGTCCTGGTCGAGGGCGACCTGATGGGCCACGACACGCATGGCCTGCAACTGCTGCCGGTCTATCTGGCCGAGATCGAGAGCGGCAGCATGCGGGTGGCCGAGGACTACGACGTGATTTCCGAGCGCGCGGCCGTCGCCACCTGGGACGGCAAGCGCTTGCCCGGGCCGTGGCTGACGCTGCGCGCGCTCGATGTCGCGATCGAGAAGGCGAAGGGGTACGGCACCGGCACCGTCACCATCCGCCGCAGCCACCATATCGCCGCGCTGGCGGCCTATCTGGAGCGCGCGACCTCGCAGGGGCTGATGATGCTGCTGTACTCGTCGGCGCCGGCGGCGATGATGGTCGCGCCCTTCGGCGGCACACGCCCGCTGTTCTCGCCGAGCCCGATGGCGGCCGGCATCCCGACGCCGCGCGGCCCCGCGCTGATCGATGTCTCCACGTCGATCACCACGGTCGGTCTGACCACGCGCCTCTATCGCGAGGGCAAGCGCCTGCCGCACGCTTGGCTGATCGACGAGAATGGCGAGCCCAGCGACGACCCCGCCGTCCTGCAGGCGCCGCACAAGGGCTCGATCCTGCCGCTCGGCGGCCTGGACGTCGGCCACAAGGGCTACGCGCTGTCGCTGATGGTCGAGGCGCTGACCGCGGGCCTGGCCGGACACGGCCGCGACGATCCCGGGCAGCGCTGGGGCAATACGGTCTTCCTGCAGATCCTCGACCCGAAGGCATTCGCCGGGGGAGGACGCGTTCGAACACCAGATGGGATGGATCGCCGATGCCTGCGCGCAGAACCCGCCGCGGCCGGGCGTCGAACAGGTCCGGCTGCCGGGCTGGGCCGCACTCGACAGAAAGGCCAGGCAACTGGAGGAAGGCGTCGCGCTGAACCCGAGCATCGTGCCGCAGCTGGAGCCGTGGCTGCGGAAGCTCGGCACCAGCATGCCGGACCGGATGGGCTGAGCCCGGCCGCTCGGTTGTCGGGCTCGGTCGTCGGACTCAGTTATCCGGGATCAACCGTTTGCCCAGGGTGACGGTGGCATCGGCGGCATAGCCGAGCGCGCGATAGAAGTCGAGCACGGCTTCGTTGCCGGCGCGGACCTGCAGGTTCAGCTTCGGGCAGCCGCGTTCGATCAGCAGCCTCTCGGCCTCGGCCATCAGCTCGCGGCCATGCCCGCGCCCCCTGGAAATCGCCATGCACGGCGAGGTAATAGATCCAGCCGCGATGGCCGTCATAGCCGACCATGGCGGTCGCCATCAGCCTGCCGTCCACTTCGCCCACGAGGAACAGCTCCGGCTGTTCGGCGAGCTTGCGCGCGATGTCCCGGTGCGGATCGTTCCATGGACGTGTGAGGCCGCAGTGCTTCCACAGGGATACCACTTCGGCTTCGTCGGACTCGCGGTAGGTGCGTATTTGCATGGGCGTTCAGCGGTTGCGGGAAACGCCCAGTGTAGCGTTCCCTTTGCCCGCTTGCGCCCGGCCGCCAATCACGGCAATCACGCCAACCACGGCAACCATCTATCGCTGCTTGATCAGCAGGCTCTGCTGCGCCACGCCGATCGCGCCGGCTTCGTCGTACAGCGTCGAGGTGGTCAGCCCGATACCGCTCGGCTGCGCGACCGTGACGGAATCCACGCCGACCCATTCCCCCTTGCGGTTGCCGGTGCAGCGAGACGGTCAGGTCCGCGTTCGCGAACACGAAGCGGTCGAGCGGCACTGCCCAGCTGATGCCGTTGCCAAAGTCCGCGGCGGCCACCGCACGGGCGCTGGGCGGCGTGGGCCAGCCGTCGATCAGCGGCACCGCCAAGCGGAACCACGCGGCGGCGGGGCCGGGCGCGGCGACGCTGCCGGCCGCCACGCGGCTCTCCATCGCCGTGTAGTGAAACGAAGTCTGCTCGACCATGCCCGGGATGCGGATCGGCTCGCTGCACTGGTCCGGCAGCGGCAACGGGCATGCGGCGGCGGCCGGGCTCAGGTCGACCGCCCGTTCGCGCATGAACACCGCGACGCCGCGCACGACCGGCTTGTCCTCATGCATCAGGCTCAGGGCCACGCGCCGCACCGAGCCGCCTGGCTGGACCTCGTGCGTGGCCTGCAGCGGCGCGATTGGTACGGGCCGCAGCAATTCCAGCGTCAGCCGCACCATCGACCATCCCGGCTCGTCGGCCATTGCGCGCTCGGCAATCGCGGCCAGCAGGCCGGCCGGCGCGCCGCCGTGCTGCGCATCCGGGCTCCACGGCCCGCGCGCCAGCGCCGTCGGCAGGATGCGGTTGCCGACATAGGCGAACACGCTGTGCGGATCCAGCTCATTCTGCGACGCCACAGGCCACCTCCCGGATCGGTACGGTTTCCACCGCGAACTGGCGCGCCCATTCGCGGAACTTCATCACCGGCCCATCGCCCCGCGCGAGGCTCGGGCGAGGACGGTGCGCCTTGTGGTTCCAGATCGGCACGTCCTGGCTGACCTGCCGGATCGCCTCGTTGACGAGCTCCAGGCTCATGTCGGGCGCCTCGATCCCCGACAGCCGCGCCATCAGGCTGAAGCGCAATTCCACCTCGTTTGCTTCGCGCGGCGTGATCGCATCGACGAACAGGATCTCGGCCAGATCGCCGATCCGGAAGCGCACCGTGGCCAGATACGGCCCGTACAGCGTGGTCTGGATGTAGCCGCGCTGCACGCCGCGCGGCGTCTTGAACTGGTGGACGATATTGACGTCGAGCACCGGGCCGCGCGGCTCGAAGCGGTCGACCACCGCCAGGCTTTCCACGCCATGCAGGTAGTGGAAATGCGTGCTGTCGACGATGTTCTCCTGGATCTCCTGCCAGACCGTCTGCACCTGCCAGGCGTGGCGGTGATAGCGCGACCATTCGCCGTGGCCGTATTCCGGCAGCCGCGGGAATTCGTAGGTCGGCGCCCGGTCCTGCGGATGCCACCAGGCCAGGATCAGGCCATTGCATTCGACGGTCGGCCAACGGCGCATGCCGCGCGATTGCAGCGCGGCGTCGGGGCTGTACGGAATGCGCGTGCATTCGCCGCGGCCGTCGTAGCGCCAGCCATGGAAAGGGCACTGGATCTCGTTGCCGACGACGCGGCCGCCATGGCCGAGATGCGCGCCGAGGTGGCGGCAGTAGGCGTCCATCAGATGGGCCGTGCCATCGTGATCGCGCCACAGCACGAATTCCTGCCCGAAGGCCCGCACCGGACGCACATCGCCGCGCTTGAGCGCATCGCCGTACTCGACCTGGAACCACCCGAACGCATAGGGGCGAAGCGGCAGCCTGTCCATGGCGCGTCTCCTTTCCGTCGAATTTTTTCCGAGTCTACAACCAGAAACTCAACCTTGCACGAAGAAATGAAAGCATAGATACTTCTTCCATGCCCTACCGTCGAACCCCCAAAGTCGAAGCCCGCCTGGCGGAAACCCGCGAGCGCATCATCAAGGCCGCGCTCAAGCTGGTCGCGCGTGGCGGCTACGCCGCCGCCAACATTCCGGCCATCGCCGCCGAGGTCGATATCTCGGCCGGCCTGATCTATCGCTACTTCGCCACCAAGGCGGATCTGTTCAACGAGGTGTTCAAGCGGGCCGCGCAGACCGAGATCGACGCCTGCGCGGCCGCGTTCGATACCGAAGGCACCGTGCGCGAGCGGCTGGCCCGGGTGGTCGAGACCTTTGCGCGGCGTGCCCTGCGCGGTCGCCAGCTGGCCTGGGCGCTGCTGGCCGAGCCGGTCGATCCGCCAATCGACGTGGCGCGGATGCAGTTCCGCGAGCCCTACCGCGCGATCTTCGCCAGGCTGGTCCAGCAGGGCATCGAGGCGGGCGAGATCGCGCCGCAGCATCCGCACCTGGTCGGCACCGCCATCGTCGGCGCCATTGCCGAAACGCTGGTGGGCCCGCTCAGCGCGCCGCACCCGGACGAGGAGGACGCCGACCTGGTAGCCAGCCTCGTCGCCTTCTGCGTGCAATCCCCTTGGACCGCAGCCCACCGCTGCCAACCCGTCAAGGAGAAGACGGCATGAGTGACTTCCATCAGGCCGCGCCGAAGCCCGGCAACCGCTTTCGTACCGATCCGACGCTGCGGCTGACGCTGGAGCGGCTGCTTCCCGCGGAAGTGTTCGCCGAGGCCAGCCCTTCGCTGGACCGGCTCGGCGAGCGCGCGGTCGCCGAACTGCTGCCGCTCGCCGAGCAGGCCGAACGCAATCCGCCGCAGCACATTCCCTACGACCCCTGGGGACGGCGCGTCGACGAGCTGCGCGTCGATCCCGCATGGCTGCGGCTGGTACAGATTGGCCAGGAGGAAGGGCTGGTCGCCTTGCCCTATGAAACGCCCTACGGCGAGCATTCGCGTGTGGTGCAGGCCGGGCTGGTCAACCTGTACGACCCCGCCTGCGCGGTGGCCGACTGCCCGCTGGTGATGACCGACGGTGCCGCGCGGCTGCTGCTGCAGCACGATCCGCAACTCGCGCAGCGCTATGTGCCGAAGCTGACCGCCCGGCACCACGCCTGGACCTCGGGCCAATGGATGACCGAGAAGGAGGGCGGCTCGGACGTGGGCCGCAGCTCGACCACGGCACGCCGATCGAGCGACGGCAGGTGGTTGTTGAACGGCACCAAGTGGTTCACCTCGGCCACCACCGGGCAGATGGCCCTGGCGCTGGCGCGGCCCGAGGGCGCGCAGGACGGCAGCCGCGGCCTGTCGCTGTTCCTGGTCGAATTGCGCCGCCCGGACGGCAGCTGGAACGGCATCGAAGTCCGGCGGCTGAAGGACAAGCTCGGCACGCGCGCGCTGCCCACTGCCGAGCTGGATCTGAAGGACACCATCGCGGTGCCGGTCGGCGAGATCGGACAGGGCGTCGGCAAGATGGCGGGCCTGCTCAATATCGCGCGGCTGTGGGCCTCGTGGGGCGGCCCGGCCGGGGTTGGCCATCTGCTCGATCTGGCGCGCGACTACGCGGGCAAGCGCGAGGTCTTCGGCAAGCCGCTGGCGCAGCAGCCGATGCATCGCGCCTGGCTGGCGCGCATCGCCGCCGAATACGAGGCGATGCTCGCGCTCAACTTCCAGACCGCGGCGCTGATCGGTGCGGCCGAACACGGGGCCGACGGCACGCTGTCGCGCCTGATGGCGCCGCTGACCAAGCTGGCCTGCGCACGGCAGGCGGTCTGGGCCGGCAGCGAGCTGCTCGAGAGCTTCGGCGGCGCTGGCTATATCGAGGACACCGGCCTGCCGCGGCTGTTCCGCAATCTGCATGTGCACTGCATCTGGGAGGGCACGACCTCCGTGCTGGCGCACGACGTGCTGCGCGCGCTGCGCGCCTCCGAACATGGCGAGGCCTGGATCGAGGACGTGGTGCGGCGGCTGCGCGGGCTGTCGCTCGATGCGACGCGCGGCCTGCGCCAGCGCATCGAGAACGCACTGGACACGCTGATTCCGATGATCAACGCCCCGGAAGAGGCGCAAGGCCGGCGCCTGGCATGGGGCATGGCGCGCACGTACCAGGCCGTGCTGCTGGCCGAGGCCGCCGAATGGCGCCTGCGGATCAAGCGCGATGCGGCTGGCTTGGCCGCGGCCGAACTGTTCTGCGCCGACGGACTGGTGCCGGCGACGGTGTCGCCGACGGGGGCGGCAACCGGCGGCAGCGAGATCGCCGCCGCGGTCGATGCGCTGGCGATGGGAACGGCGCAACCGCACGCCTGAAGGCGTCGGCTCGAATGGAATCACCGGGGAGGAAGCAGCAAGCCAGACGGTAGACGACGGTAGACAAAACGGCCGAACCAGGAACGGCCCCAAGGAGGAGACACCATGTGGACGATCAATGAGGCGCTGGACAGCGTCGCCCGGCAGCGCAGCTCGGATATCGCCATCGTCGATGGCGCGCAGCGTATCCGCTACGACGAGCTGCGACGGCGCGTCAAGCACACCGCCGCGTGGCTGCAGGCGCAAGGCATCGGCAAGGGCGACAAGGTCGCGCTGCACGGCCGCAATTCGGCCGCATGGGTGATCGCCTACTACGCGATCCTCGATATCGGTGCCGTGGCCGTACCGGTCAATCACAAGCTCGCCGCGCCCGAAACCGCCTATATCCTCGAACACAGCGAAAGCCGGCTGTGGCTGGTCGATGCCGATCTGCATCGGCAGCTGGACGGCGCGCCGCCGGGGTTTGCCCTGTCCGCAGCCGGCAATGACGCGGGGCTGCCGGTCATCGCCCCGGAAGGCGAGCAGCACGCCTATCGCCCGGTCGACGTCGCTGCCGACGATCTCGCCGAGCTGCTGTACACCTCGGGCACCACCGGCAGGCCGAAGGGCTGCATGCACTCGCATGCGAACGTGATTCTCGCCGGCACCGGATCGAGCCTGGTCTACGGCCTTGGTCCCGCCGATCGCGTCCTGCTGGCGATGCCGATCTGGCACAGCTTTCCGCTGAACAACCTGCTGGTCGGCAGCCTGTTCGTCGGCGCCACCGTGGTGCTGCTGCCCGAATATCATCCCGTGCGGTTTCTCGAGACGGTGCAGCAGGAGCGATGCACGCTGTTCTTCGGCGCGCCGATCGCCTACCTGATGGCGATGAAGATGGGGCCGGATTTCGCCAGCTACGACCTGTCGAGCGTGCGCGCCTGGCTGTACGGCGGCGGCCCGATCGATGCCGGCACCGAGCGCGTGCTCGCCGAACGCTACCGCTCCGAGCGCTTCTATCAGGTCTTCGGCATGACCGAGACGGGCCCCACCGGTACCGCGCTGTTGCCCGAGGAACAGGTGATCAAGGCGGGCTCGATCGGTCGCCACGCCGTCAGCGGCTGCACCATCAAGGTCATGCGCGACGAACAGCACGAGGCCGTCCCGGGCGAGGTCGGCGAAATCTGGATGCGCTGCCAGTCGATGATGCAGGGCTACTACCGCGATCCCGCCGCCACCGCGGCAGCATTTCACGATGGCTGGTATCGCACCGGCGACCTGGTGCGGATCGACGAGGACGGCTATCTGTTCATCGTCGACCGCGTCAAGGACATGATCGTCACCGGCGGCGAGAACGTCTATTCGAAGGAGGTCGAGGACGTGCTGGCGGGCCATCCGGCGATTTCGGAAGTGGCGGTGGTCGGCATGCCGCATCCGGAGTGGGGCGAGAGCGTGGCGGCCGTGGTGGTAACGAAGGCCGATGCCAGCGTCGATGTCGAGGACATCCAGGCCTACTGCGCCGAACGGCTGGCGAAGTACAAGGTGCCGCGGCAGGTGCGCGTCGTCGAGGCGATGCCGCGCACGCCCACGGGCAAGGTGATGAAGTACCAGTTGCGCGAGGGGCTGCGGACGGCTTGATCCAGCGGTTACAGGGGGGAGCGGGTGAAGTCGGGCGGTCTGTCGGTGCCTGCGGCAGTGCTTGCCGTGGTGCGTGCGGCAGTGCTTGCTGTGGCGCGTGCAGCGAGGCACCGCATGGCACCGCGGACCGTCCCGCGCTTCATTCGGTTTATCCTTGTGCCTTCCCCTGACTCGACGGATTACCGCAATGACCCGACTCCCCCGGCTTCGCTTCCTTCGCTTCCTTTGCTTCCCTCGCCTCGCTGGTCACCCTCGGCGCGCTGGCCTTCGCCGCCCATGCCGCCGAACCGGCCCAGACCCTGCCTTCCGGCGTGTCGATCCAGCACCTGACCAAGGGCAACGGCGCCTCGCCCAAGGCCACCGATACCGTCAAGGTGCATTACCGCGGCACGCTGACCGACGGCACCGAATTCGACAGCTCGTACAAGCGTGGGCAGCCGATCTCGTTCCCGCTCAATCGCGTGATCCCGTGCTGGACCGAGGGCGTGCAGAAGATGCAGGTCGGCGGCAAGGCCAGGCTGGTATGCCCGGGCAGCACCGCCTATGGCTCGCGCGGCGTGCCGGGGACGATCCCGCCGAACGCGACGCTGAATTTCGAGGTGGAGCTGCTCGGCATCGGCGGCTGAGCGCGCCATTCCGGCTACGTGTCCTGCTACGTCATTCGCTCCGTCGCGCGCTACTTGGTGCTGATCGACCGCCGCGCGGCATCGCACTCCTCGCAGCCAACGTGAGGCGGATGCAGGAAGACCAGCGGATCGCGAGCCAATTCCGGTAGCACGATATCGACGATGTCCCGCGCCCGCATCAGCCGGGCGCCGGCATTGCCAACGGGGCCTTCACGCTGAAGGTCCTTTTCGTTGAGCCAGCCGTCCACCAGGCCGAAGCGCTCGCAGCAGTGATCGTTCTCGAGATAGTCGACGCGAACCGGCTTGCCGTCTCGCAGCACGGTGCAGTGATGCGGCACGCCGTAAGGCACGCCGGCCATCAGTTCGGCCAGATGGATCGTGGTGTTGGCATCATGGCCCACGCCAAGCAGCAGCACCTGTCCATCGAGCTCGTGCACGCGGCCGACCGGGCTGGTCGGAATATGTGGCGGCAACGGCAAGGGATCCGCGGTGATTCGATGCGCCTGCGGTCCCGCCGCCGCGAAGGCAAACGGGTGGTGGCTGCGAACCACGTCGGGCAGTCGCCAGAAGGCATCGGCGACCGCGCCAAGGTCCGCCGATGCCGGCGTGGTGGCCGGGTCGAAGGGCGCGTCGTCGTCATCGCCCCACGACGGCATCACCAGCGTGCCGGCGGGGCCGACCGCTTCGCGCAGCGCCTCGATCAATCCTTGTGGGCCCCCCTTGCACGGGCCTGATCGAGCGGAACGACGCGTGGACCAGCAGCACGGCGCCGGGTGGCACGCCGAGCGCGCGCAACTGGGTCACCAACTCGGCCCGTTGCCACGCGCGGGGGTCATCGGGATGCCGCATATTTTTGCCCCCATTCGGCGACCGGCCCCAACGCCCGATTCAATGCCCGTCCGGCCGGCGTCAGCGAGTATTCCACACGCGGCGGTACCTCGTGAAACACCTCGCGCCGCACGATGCCGTCCGCCTCCATCTCGCGCAATTGCTGGATCAGCATCTTCTCGGTGATGCCTTCGAGCAGTCGGCGAAGCTCTCCGGTCCGCAAGGGCTTGGCATGCAGCTCGTACAGGATCAGCGCCTTCCATTTGCCGCCGATCACTTCGAAAGCAGGGCCGATGCCGCAGTTATAAGGCTGGCTGCGTTTCATTCGATTTATCTCCAATGCTTACCAATTGGATAGTACCTGTCATTTTAGTGCGTACTTGACCACCAAAACCGTACATTCGCATACTGCACCAACGCTTACACGAATGGAGTGCGCAGATGAAAACGGTAGCCGTGATCGGCCTCGGCCAGATGGGAACGAAACTCGCCAGCCTGCTGTTGCAGGCGGGCATGGACGTGCATGTGTGGAACCGCACGCCGGACAAGGCCGCGTCGTTGGCAAGCCATGGCGCCATCGTCGCCGATACGGCCGCGCAGGCAGCCGCCGCAGCCGAAGCCGTCGTCATCTGTGTGCACGACTACGCGGCCACGCACGCCATCCTCTCGGCAGACGGATTCAATGCGGCGATGAAGGGCAAGCTGGTGGTGCAGCTGACCACCGGAAGCCCGCAGGATGCGAGGGAACTGGCGGCTGTGGCGCATGAGCTGGGCGCCGCCTACCTGGACGGCGCCATCCAGGTCGCCCCCCGAGCAGATGGGCCAGCCCGATACGACCATCCTCGTTTCCGGAAGCCGTGCGGCACATGCCGATGCGCGCGATCTGCTCGCGGCGCTCGGCGGCAATATCGTCTACCTCGGCGAAGACGCTGCCGCCGCGGCCACCATGGATCTGGCGACGCTGTCGTACGTCTATGGTGCCTCGATGGGCTTCTTCCAGGGCGCCGCGCTGGCGCAGGCAGAGGGGCTCGACGTCGGCGTCTATGGCGGTATCGTGGAGGCGATGTCTCCCTCGTTCGGCGCGTTCCTGCGTCACGAGGGCAACGTGATCGAGAAGGGCGATTTCGCGATCTCGCAGAGCCCCTTGTCGATCTCGGTCGATGCCACCCGGCGCATCGAAGAGGCGATGCGCCGGCAGGGGCTACGCAGCGAACTGCCCGCGCTGATTGCGCAGCTGCTGCGCGACGCGGAAGACGCGGGATATGGAAACGAGGAGTTCGCGGCCGTGACCAAGCTCCTGAAAAGCGCGACGGCACCGACGCCCGTCCTTTGAAGCGGCCACGTCAGCATAGCCCGGCGGAATGGCGCCTGCCGGCCCGATGGCCGTCGGACACTGTGAAATCCGCGCCGTCCCGTTGGCAGTGGCCGCACGCGGCGATACCATTGCCTTCGCCAGTCCGGATAGGGAATCGAATCGATGGGGGCGGGATTCGGTTCGCTGCGCCGTGGTTTTCCAGGCGCGCAAGATGACCGGCATCGCCGTTGTCGAGCTGAAGAGTTCAACGTGATCGAACACATCGTCATCGTCGGCTTTGGCTGTATCGGACAGGCCGTGCTGCCGCTGCTGCAGCGAACCTGGCCACGGGCGGCGATCACCGTGGTGGACCGCTCGCTGGACGACCGCCGTCGCCAGATCGTCGCGGCGCACCGTCTCCACGCGGTGGAGGCTGGCATTGCCGCGGACAATTTCGCGCCGGTGCTTGGCCCGCTGCTGCGCCCGGGGACCTTTCTGCTGAGCCTGGCGCCCTCGGTCTGCAGCCGCGACCTGATCGCGCTGGCGCAGGACCGCGGTGCCTTCTACATCGACGCCGGCATCGAGCCCTGGGACTATGCCGGCGACACGCCCGCCTCGCAGCTGAGCAACTACGCGCTGCGCGAACGGATGCTGGCATTCGCCCGCGGCCGCGAGAGGCTGCCGACGGCGCTGGTGGCGCATGGCGCCAACCCGGGCATGGTCTCGGTGCTGGTCAAGGCGGCCTTGATGGAGCTGGCGGGCCATGCCGGGCTGGAGGCGGTCGAACCGCGGCATCGCGCGGGCTGGGCCGCGCTCGCACGCCGTCTCGATCTACGCGTCATCCAGATCAGCGAATACGATAG
The DNA here is from genome assembly GCF_049311595.1 of Cupriavidus sp. H18C1. NCBI lineage: Bacteria > Pseudomonadati > Pseudomonadota > Betaproteobacteria > Burkholderiales > Burkholderiaceae > Cupriavidus > Cupriavidus sp. H18C1. Next base: position 1,915,618 of record NZ_CP186008.1, on the reverse strand, counting down.
CCAGCAAGCGCCCGGCTTCCCGCGCGAGGGCGAATTCGCCAACACCTGGTCCGCGCAGGGCTTCATTACCGAATGCCTGCAGGACGCGGAACTCGGATGGGGCACGCATGAACCCGCGCTGCCTCCCGGCGGCTACCGGCACAGCGACGGCTGCGGTGCCGCGATCGCGATGCATCGGCCCGGACATCGGACACGCGTTCGCTCGTGGTCGCCGGCGCACGGGCCGTTCGACGCCTACCTGATCACGCACAACGAATCGATCTCGATCGCGGCCTACCTTACCGACGATGGCGCCCAGGGCGCCGGTGCCGCCGGTGCCGCCGGTGCCGCCGATGCAGCCGATGCAGCCGATGCAGCCGATGCAGCCGATGCAGCCGATGCAGCCGATGCAGCCGATGCAGCCGATGCAGCCGATGCAGCCGATGCAGCCGATGCAGCCGATGCAGCCGATGCAGCCGATGCGGCCGATGCAGCCGATGCAGCCGATGCAGCCGATGCAGCCGATGCAGCCGATGCAGCCGGCCAGCCGCCGTATCGTCCCACGGTCTACTACGCCTACCGCCCCACCGACGCCACGCTCGCCTCGATGCCATGGCTCGACGAGCGCGCCGCCAGCCGGGTCCGCGGCGCACGCATCCTGCGCGACGAAATTGTCAGCGGCGAGGACGAACTCGGCGTGCTGCTGCTCAGCGGCCGCCACGGCGGCATCTGGTACGGCTCGCACCTCGGCATCGAGCGCGCGCGCGCTGGCGCCGTACAACTCGGCGACCAGCCTGCAGGTCGCCTCCAGTCTGGTGGCCGGAATGCGATGGGTGCTGGCGAACCCGCGGCGCGGCGTGGTGGAGTCCGAAGCGGTGGACTTCCGTTCCGTGCTCGCCGACGCAGCGCCCTGGTGGGCGCCGCTGGGCGGGCATGTCACCGATTGGCAGCCGAAGCCGGGGGCGAGGTCCCTGGTGATCGCCGACTTCCTGCTGGACTTGCCGACGACATGGCGTTGTTGAGGCACTGCTTTATGCAATACACGGAATGACACCATTGGCGCCACGTACCCGCTCCGTCCATTGGTGAAACCTGCGGAAACCGGCGTTATTGACGCCGATCATTCCGCGCATTACCTGGTGTATATTCGCGCCAATTCCTGGGCCATCGCCGATTTATCAGGTGGATTTGCATTTCGGCCATATTGGAATGCGATTGTCGCAACGGCTGCGTATCGGTTTGCCACGCAATACCGTTGCCCATTCGGGAGCGCCGTAAATCAACGCATTTTGGACCCGGGAAAAAATGACAAATCTCTCGCGCCATGCCGCAATTCGCCCGCGGCACCCATTGCAGCGGCCGACCCAATGGCTGCTGTTGCTGTGCCTGTGCTGTCTGTCGCTGCTGTCCGCATGCGGCGGCGACGATGACGATGACAAGCAGGCGCCGGCCCCAACCCCGACGCAGCAGGCGCCTGCCGGCCTCAGCTATGACATGTCGTCGGCCGTCTACGAGATCGACAAGCCCATCGTGCCCAATCGTCCCAGTGCGAGCGGCGGTGCGATCGAGCGCTACGCCATCGCACCGGCGTTGCCGGATGGGTTGGTTCTCGATGCCGCCACGGGGATTATCTCGGGGACGCCCACCGCGGTCACTCCGTCGACAGTCCATGTCGTGACGGCGCAGAACGGCGCCGGCAGCGCGACCGCCAGAGTGCAGATCGAAGTGCGGAAGACTCCGGTGGCCCCAAGCCAGTTGGCTTATCGGGAGCCCGCCGTCGTCTACACCGTGGGTGAGCCCATTGCCGCGAACGGACCGACCAATGGTGGCGGACCGATCGATGCCTACACCATCACGCCCGTGCTGCCCGCGGGGCTCGCGTTCGATACGCAGACGGGAGTGATCACTGGCACGCCAGCCGCCGCGGCGGCCGAGGCAACCTATACCGTGACGGGACGCAATGCGGCCGGGGAAGCGACGGCGATGCTGCGCATCGCCGTGGAAGCCGCCGTTGTGGCTCCATCCGGCCTTGCCTATACGCAGCCATCTGCGCTGTATGTCGCAGGCGAAGCGATCGTTCCCAATACGCCTGTCGTTACCGGCGGCGCGGCGGCGAGCTTTTCGGTGAGTCCCGCCTTGCCCGCGGGCCTGAGCCTGAACAGCCAGACCGGCGTGATTGCCGGCACCGCGACCACGATCCAGCCGCAAGCCGTGTACACGGTTACCGCGACCAACCGGGCCGGCAGTACGCAGGCCACGATCCGGATCGGCGTGACCGCGCGGGGCAGCTGGATAACGGCGCATTCCCTGCCGGGTCCCATGCACTACATGTCCGCGACGACCCTGAACAATGGCAAGGTCCTCGTGGCCGGCGGCTACCTTGCGTCGGCGGCCAGTGTTTCGTCGTTTCTCTATGACCCGGTCACCGATCTCTGGGCAGCGACGGCGAGCATGGTCAGTGCCCATGTCGAGGCGACCGCTACGCGTCTGCAAGACGGTCGGGTGCTCGTCGCCGGAGGCAACACGGCGACGGCGGAGCTCTACGATCCGGCCACCGGCAGCTGGCAGTCGGCCGGCAGCATGGCGTACAGCCGCACCCGGCATACCGCTTCGCTGCTGCCGGACGGCAAGGTGCTGGTCATCGGCAGCAGCACCAGCGGCGCGGCGTCCACGACGGCAGAACGGTACGATCCGGTCACCAATACCTGGACGTTGCTGGCGACGCCGCTGGCCTTTCCGCGGGGTCAGCATGCGGCGACGCTGCTGCCCGGTGGCGATAAGGTGCTTCTGGTTGGGGGTCTCGGGCCGGGAGGACTGGTCGGGGCGGCGGAGCTGTATCCGGTCGGCGATACCGGCAGCAGCACGCCGCTGGCGTTCCCCCGGCGGCACGAGCACAGTGGCCGAGTCCGTGTTGTTGGCCAATGGGAAGGTCCTCATGACCGGCACCGGCGATACGGCGTGGCTCTATGATCCCGTCGCGTCGACATGGACGCCCAGCACCATGCATGCCGAACGTTTCCTGCCCGCGATGGCGCTTCTGGCGGACGGTCGCGTGCTTGTCGCCGGCGGCGCCACCTCGGCGGGCACAACGGCGACCGCGGAAATTTATAACCCGGACGTCAACGTCTGGACCGTAGCAACCAGCATGTCGATGCCACGGAGCCGGGCCGCGCCATCGCTGCTCCAGGACGGCAGCGTTCTGGTTGTCGGCGGCGCCGATTCGAGCGGCAATCTCGACATCGTGGAAAGGTATCGACCGTAGACAGGGCCGGGCTCGAATTGCGAGCCCCAACAAAAAAGCCCCGCCGGCAGGCGGGGTCTGATTCAGGCGACTCGGGTAGCCATCGCGCCATGCGCCGACGCGCTTGGCGGCGTCTCAGCCCACCGGGATCGGCGTGGCGGCGATGCTCTCGTTGAAGCCATTGACGAGCGCATGCTCTCCCGCGCCGGGGTTGTCGCGCAACGGACGTGCCGCTTCGACCAGCACTTCTTCCGCATCGGTCGCCAGCGCCGCCATGGTTTGCTCGATGAAGGCATCGAGCGGCATCGCGCGCGGGTCGTCGCTCTTCTGGATCAGGTCCGTGTTGACCCAGGGCGGCGCGATTTCCTGCACGCGCACCGAGGTGTGGCGCAACATGAAGCGCTGCGACAGCGCGTAGGAATGCAGCGCGGCCTTGGTCGCCGAGTACACCGCGGTGTTGGCAAGCGGCACGTACGCCAGCACCGACGTGTTGTGGATCACCACCGAGCGCGGCTGGCGCTTCAGGTGTTCGATCAGCGCCGAGGTCATGCGGATCGGGCCGAGCAGGTTGGTGGTCACGGTGGCCTGCATGGTCGCCTCGTCGATCGCGGCGTCGGCCTGATCGAAGGGCATGATGCCGGCGTTGTTGATCAGCACGTTGAGCCCGGGATAGCGGGCAGTCAGCTCGCTTGCCGCGCGCGCGATGCTTGCGGGGTCGGCGATATCCAGCTCCACCGCGTCCATGCCCGGGTTGGCCTTGGTCACTTCGTCCAGCAGATGCTTGCGGCGGCCGCCGATGATGACCTGGTTGCCGAGCTTGTGGAAGGCTTCCGCCAGGCCGCGGCCGATGCCGGAGGTGCCGCCGGTGATGAAGATGGTGTTGTCGGTGAGTTGCATGTCGATGTCCTGTTTCGCTGTATCGCTGTATCGCTGTATCGGTCAAAGGGGATTCGGCAGCTCGCACTGGAGCCCATTGGCCCTGCCGTGCCGCTGGTGCCCGATGCGTTGCCGTCTGAGCTCATTCTGGTGGAAACCGGCGATGGCTCAAATGACCAAAAAACCGCAATAAGGGACACGGGGAAAGGCCGGCCGATTGGCGGCCCTGCCGCTACAATGGCCGGCATCCAATCGGCGGAACCCTCCAAAGGGGACATCATGAGCGCGCGCATTGCCCTGGTCGTCTATCCCGGCTTTCAGATCCTCGACATGGCGGCACTGACCGTCTTCGAGCTGGCGAACGAGCTGTCGTCGCAACCGCGCTACGAGATTGCGGTGGTGTCCGCCGACGGCGGCATGGTGGCCGGATCGTCGCGCGTCAAGATCGAGACGCAGGCAATCGGCAGGCGGCACTACGACACCTTGCTGGTCGCCGGCACCACGACGCAAGCTCCCACCGAGCCCGCGCTGATCGCGCAGTTGCGACGAGCGGCGCCGCGCGCCAGGCGCATCGCCAGCATCTGCACCGGTGCCTTCATCGTGGCGGAGGCGGGACTGCTGGACGGACGCCGGGCGACGACGCACTGGGCGCTGGCGCGCGAACTGCAGCAGCGCTTTCCCGCGGTGCAGGTCGATGAGGACAAGATCTTCGTCAACGACGGGCCGGTGTGGACGTCGGCGGGCATGACGGCCTGCATCGATCTCGCGCTGGCCCTGGTGATGGCCGACCTCGGCGATGCGCTGGCCAAGTCCATCTCGCGGATGATGGTGGTGCACTACCGCCGCACGGGCGGGCAATCGCAATTTTCCACGCTGGCTGCGCTCGAACCCAAGTCCGACCGCGTCCGGCTCGCGCTCGACTTCGCGCGCGAACATCTGCACGAGCCGCTATCGGTCGAACAGCTGGCCGAGCACGTGCATTGGAGCAAGCGGCATTTCAGCCGGGCGTTCCAGGCACAGACCGGCATGTCGCCTGCGAAGGCGATCGAGAAGCTCCGCCTCGAGGCGGCCCATGCGCTGATCGAGGCAGGCGAGACGTCGATCGGCAGAGTCGCGTCGCAAACGGGATTCGGCGACGAGGAGCGGATGCGGCGGGCCTTCCTGCGTTCGCTCGGCAGGCCACCGCAGGCGCTGGTAAGGGAAGCGCGGGCGCGACACGGCGGCAACGGCATTGCCGGCGCAGGGGTATTGCGCGCGGCATAGTGCCTGGCATGTGCGTGGGATGTGCGTGGCATGGCCTGGCATAGCGGCCGACCGATCCACAGAAAGGCGGTGCGGAGCCTTGTGCCCGGGTCATACGCGGACAAGAATACGGTCCCGCACCCTTGGAGGCAACCCAATGACCACCGCACACGTCTTCATCGCCACCAGCCTGGATGGCTTCATCGCCCGCCCCGACGGCGATATCGGCTGGCTCCTGCAGCGCGACGATCCCGACGAGGACCATGGCTACACGGAATTCATCGCGGACAAGGACCTGATCGTGATGGGACGCGGCAGCTATGAAAAGGTGCTCAGCTTCGATCCATGGCCTTACGACCGGCCCGTGCTCGTGCTGTCCAGGCAGTTGGCGGATACGCCGGTACCCGAGGCGCTGAAGGGCAAGGTCCGCTTTGCCAACTGGACGCCGACGGAAGCGATGGAGGCACTTGCGCGCGAGAACGTGCGTCGCGTGTATGTCGACGGCGGGCAGCTGGTGCAGTCATTCCTGCGCGAGGGCCTGATCGCGGACATGGTGATCACCACGGTGCCGGTGCTGATCGGCTCCGGCAGGCCGTTGTTCGGCGCACTGCCGCACGACATCGACCTTGCGCTGGTATCGAGCCGCAGCTTTCCTTCGGGGCTGGTGCAGTCGACTTATCGGGTGATGCCTTGAATGTCCTGAATGCCCCGGGTCTTCTGAATCTTCTGAGCCGGCCATAAAAAAACGCCCGGCCGTTGAACGGTCGGGCGTCTTGCCTCGGCTTGAACAGGCCGCCGTGCTACGGCGCTGCGCGATCACACATCGATATTGCGTGCCACCAGCGCATTCGACTCGATGAAGTTGCGGCGCGGCTCGACCTCGTCGCCCATCAGCGTCGTGAAGATCTGGTCGGCCGCGATCGCGTCCTCGATCTGTACCTTCAGCAGGCGGCGCTGCGTGACGTCCAGCGTCGTTTCGAACAGTTGCTCGGGATTCATCTCGCCCAGGCCCTTGTAGCGCTGGCGGGACACGCCGCGCTCGGCTTCCGACAGCAGCCACTGCATCGCGCCGTGGAAATCGTTGACGGTCTGCTCGCGCATCTTCTCGCCTTCGCCGCGGCGGACCTTGGTGCCGACCGGGATCAGGCCCTGGAACGTCTTGGCGGCGAGCGCCAGCGCCGCGTAGTCGGCGCCGTGGACGAAGTCGGAATCGATGTGCGACAGGCGCACGTTGCCGTGATGGCGCCGGGCCACCATCAGGCGGTGCTTCTCGTTCTTCTCGTCGAACTGCGCGTAGACGTCGGCGGTGCCATCGTCGTTGACCGCGGCGCCGTTCAGGCGCTTGGCGTGCATTTCCGACAGCTTGGCCTTCAGCGCGCGGGCCGAGGCTTCGGCGGCTTCGGCGGAGTCGAGGTTCAGTTCGACGCCGTCGGCGATCGCGCGCAGCGCGTCGCTGTCGACCACGCGCGACAGGCGGCCGATCACCGCTTCGGCGAGCTGGTACTGGCGCGCCAGTTCGGTCAGCGCTTCGCCGGTGATCTCGCTGCCGTCCGGGCGCAGCAGGCTGGCCTTTTCCATCGCCAGGCGCAGCATGTACGCGTTCAGCTCGTTGTCGTCCTTGATATAGCGCTCGTCCTTGCCGTGCTTGACCTTGTACAGCGGCGGCTGCGCGATATAGACATAGCCGCGCTCGATGATGTCGGGCATCTGCCGGTAGAAGAAGGTCAGCAGCAGCGTGCGGATGTGCGAGCCGTCGACGTCCGCATCGGTCATGATGATGATGCGGTGATAGCGCAGCTTGTCGAGGTTGTAGTCGTCCTTGCCGATGCCGGTGCCAAGCGCGGTGATCAGCGTCAGCACTTCCTGGCTCGACAGCATCTTGTCGAAGCGCGCGCGCTCGACGTTCAGGATCTTGCCCTTGAGCGGCAGGATTGCCTGGAACTTGCGGTCGCGGCCCTGCTTGGCGGAGCCGCCTGCGGAGTCGCCCTCGACCAGGAACAGTTCGGACAGCGCCGGATCGCGCTCCTGGCAGTCGGCGAGCTTGCCGGGCAGGCCCATGCCGTCGAACGCGCCCTTGCGGCGGGTCATTTCGCGGGCCTTGCGCGCGGCTTCACGCGCACGGGCGGCGTCGACGATCTTGCCGCAGATGATCTTGGCGTCGTTCGGCGTTTCCAGCAGGAAGTCGCCCAGCGCCTTCGATACCAGTTCCTCGACCGGCAGCCGCACTTCCGACGACACCAGCTTGTCCTTGGTCTGCGAGCTGAACTTGGGCTCGGGCACCTTGACCGACAGCACGCACGACAGGCCTTCGCGCATATCGTCGCCGGTGGTCTCGACCTTGGCCTTCTTCGCGATCTCGTTTTCTTCGATGTACTTGTTGATGACGCGCGTCATCGCCGCGCGCAGGCCGGTCAGGTGGGTACCGCCGTCGCGCTGCGGGATATTGTTGGTGAAGCAGAGCACCTGCTCGTTGAAGCCGTCATTCCACTGCATTGCCACTTCGACGGTAATGCCTTCCTTTTCGGCATTCGCGTAGAAGATATTCGGATGCAGCACCGACTTGGCGCGATTGATGTATTCGACGAAACCCTTCACGCCGCCGGAGAAGGCGAAATCCTCTTCCTTGCCGGTGCGCTGGTCGGTCAGGCGAATATGCACGCCGTTATTGAGGAACGACAGTTCGCGGATGCGCTTGGACAGGATCTCGTAGTGGAACTCGACGTTGGTGAAGATTTCCTGGTCGGCGAGGAAGTGCACCTCGGTGCCGCGCTTGTCGGTCGGGCCGAGCACCTTCATCGGCGAGACTTCGACCGGCTGTCCGTCCGGGCCGTTGACCGTTTCGACGATGCGGTTCTGCACCGCGCCCTGGGCGAATTCGATGAAATGCGCCTGGCCGTCGCGGCGCACCGTCAGGCGCAGCCATTTCGACAGCGCGTTGACGCAGGACACGCCGACGCCGTGCAGGCCGCCCGAGACCTTGTAGCTGTTCTGGTTGAACTTGCCGCCTGCATGCAGCTCGGTCATCGCGATTTCCGCGGCGCTGCGCTTGGGCTCGTGTTTGTCGTCGAACTTGATGCCGGACGGAATGCCGCGGCCATTGTCGGTGATCGAGATCGAGTTGTCGGTGTGGATCGTGACCTGGATTTCCGTGCAGTAGCCGGCCAGCGCTTCGTCGATGGAGTTGTCCAGCACCTCGAACACGAGGTGATGCAGGCCGGTGCCGTCCGAGGTGTCGCCGATATACATGCCCGGCCGCTTGCGTACCGCCTCCAGGCCTTCCAGGATCTGGATCGAGGAGGCGCCGTAGCTGTTTTCCTGTTGCGGGTTCTGCTGTTGGGTCATGTTTTCCTACTCACGGCAAATGCGGGGAGCGCGGCGCGCCGGGTTACGACGCGGCCATCGGCCCCTCCGCATGGCGGTTACATAAAAACGGCAAAGGGGCGGATCGCCATGATCCTGCCCCTGCTACTGCGGGTCGGTCGCACGGGCTGTTTGCCCGCCGCGAGAGCCGTAGCCTGCCGTTCGATGCTCCGGATTCTGCGTATCTTGCGATCCTTTACCGGAACATCAGATGCGCATCGGCATGACGACGTACTTGAAGTTGTCGTCTTCCGGCACGGTGATCAGCGCGCTCGAATTCGAGTCGCCGAGGCTGACCTGGACCTGCTCGCTCTTGAGGTTGCCCAGCACGTCGAGCAGATAGGTCACGTTGAAGCCGATATCGAGCGCATCGCCCGAATAATCGAGTTCGAGCTCTTCCTGCGCCTCTTCCTGGTCGGCGTTGGTCGAGCTGATTTTCAGGGTGTGCGTATCGAGAATGCAGCGCACGCCCTTGAACTTGTCGGTGGTCAGGATCGCGGTGCGTTGCAGTGCCTGCTGCAGCTTGATGCGATCGATCGCGAAGGCGTTCTTGTAGCCCTTCGGAATCACGCGCTGGAAATCGGGGAACTTGCCTTCGACCAGCTTCGAGATCAGCTCGACGTTGGCGAAGGTGAACTTGATCTGGTTCGCGGCCAGCTGCACCTGCACCGGATCGTCGTTGTCCTCGAGCAGGCGTTGCAGTTCCAGGATGGTCTTGCGCGGGATGATGACTTCCTGGCGCGCGCCGCCGCCCGCGGCTTCCTGTTCGAGCTCGACCGCGCAGTAGGCCAGGCGGTGGCCGTCGGTGGCGACCGCCATCAGCTTCTTGCCGTCGACCACCAGCAGCATGCCGTTCAGGTAGTAGCGGATGTCCTGCTGGGCCATGGCGAAATGCACCATCGCCAGCAGATGCTTGAACGTCTTCTGCGGCAGCGTGACGCTGGCGTTGAACTCGGTGGCCTCGGCCACCGTCGGGAATTCCTCGGCGGCCAGCGTCTGCAGCGCGAAACGGCTCTTGCCCGATTGCACCGTCATCCGCTTGTCCGACAGCGACAGCGCGACATCGCCGTCGGGCATCGCACGCAGGATATCGAGCAGCTTGCGCGCGGCCACGGTGGTGGCCACGTCGTCGCTGCCGACGCCGCATTCGGCGTGCGTGGTGATCTGGATTTCGATATCGGTGGACAGGAAGGAGACGTTGGCGCCGGACTTGCGGATCAGCAGGTTGGCCAGGATCGGGAGGGTGTGGCGGCGCTCCACGATGCCGCTCACGATTTGCAGCGGACGCAGCAGATTGTCTCGCGAGGTTTTGACCAATTGCATTGAATATGTCCTTCGTCGTTTATAGTCAGCGTCCGCCGGGTGTTTTGCGCAACTCCAAAATCACTTAGGAATCAAGGAGTTAATGTCGCATTTTACCTCGGATCGGGCGGCTCGGCAAAGCCGGACGATGTGTGGCTCGTCTGCATATTGTGCATCAAAAGCCACGATCCCCCCAATATTTGCCGGCGGCCCGCAAAGCCTTGTCCCGCGCGGGTTTGCGGGTTGCCGCCGGGCTTTTCCGCGCCCGCGGCGCGCGCGGCGCGCAGACCACAGTATGCCAGCCCGCGCTACCCGTCCCGCAAAATCCCCAGCGCCGGGTTTTCAACCCTTCAGGGTCTGTTCCAGAACGTGCAGTTCGTGATTGAGCTGGGCGTCCTTGCTGCGCTCGTCGGCGATCTTGCGTACCGCGTGCAGCACGGTGGTGTGGTCGCGTCCCCCGAACAGCTCGCCGATCTCAGGCAGGCTCTTCTGCGTCAGTTCCTTGGCCAGATACATCGCGATCTGCCGCGGCCGCGCGATATTGGCAGGCCGCTTTTTGGAATACATATCGGCGACCTTGATGTTGTAGAAATCGGCGCAGGTCTTCTGAATGTTTTCTACCGAAATCTGCCGGTTCTGTACGGTCAGCAAGTCCTTCAGCGCTTCCCGGGTGACCTCGATCGTGATGTCCTTGCCGTGGAAGTTCGAGAACGCGAGGATCTTGCGCAGCGCGCCTTCCAGTTCGCGCACGTTCGAGCGCAGGTGCTTGGCGACGAAGAAGGCCACTTCCTCCGGCACCGAAACGTTTTCCGCGGCGGCCTTCTTCATCAGGATCGCGACGCGCATCTCCAGCTCGGGCGGCTCGATGGCGACGGTCAGGCCCGAGTCGAAGCGCGAGATCAGCCGGTCGTCGATGCCGGTGATTTCCTTCGGATAGGTATCGCTGGTGATGATGACCTGGGCGCGATTGGCGATCAGCGCCTCGAACGCATAGAAGAATTCTTCCTGCGTGCGGTTCTTGCCGGAAAAGAACTGGATGTCGTCGATCAGCAACAGGTCGAGCGAGTGGTAATAGCGCTTGAACTCGTCGAACGCCTTGCGCTGATACGCCTTGACCACATCGGAGACGTACTGCTCGGCATGGATATAGCGGATCCGGGCGCGCGGGTTCTCCATCAGCATGAAGTTGCCGATCGCGTGGATCAGGTGGGTCTTGCCCAGGCCGACGCCGCCATACAGATACAGCGGGTTGTATGACTTGCCGGGATTGTTGGCGACCTGGATCGCCGCGGCGCGCGCCAGCTGGTTCGCCTTGCCGGTGACGAAATTGTCGAAGGTCAGGATCGGGTTGAGCCGCGAACGCTCATGGACCGTGTCGGCCGGCTGCTGGCCGGGCATCGGTTGCTGCGCGACGCGATACGAACGCGCCGCGGCCTCGGCCGGGTCCAGTTGCGGCACGTCGACATCGACCACGTCGGCGCCGATCGGCTGGCCGCCACCGGGGTAGGGAGCGGCCTGCGGGTTGCCCATGCCGGCGCCGATGCCGCCGTGGATGCCGCCATAGCCGGCCGGCGCGGCAACGCCGGCACCGGGTTGCTCCGGTGCGCCGTACATCAGCGCGCCTGGCCCGGGCGCCTGGCCGCCGTGCGCCGGCGGCTGGCCCATCGCCTGGCCGGCGCCGTAGGCCGGCGCCAGATGGGCGGCCGGACCCACGCCACCGGGGGCGGCCGGATCCTGGGCAGGACCGTACGGGCCGCCCGGATTGCCGGGGGCCTGATAGCCGTTCGCTGCCGCACGCCCCGACGCCGTAGGGTCGAGGACGAAGTGGACGCTCACCTGCGCTTCCCAGTACTCGCAGGCCAGCGCGGTGATGCGCCCGGAGAACTGGCTCTTGACCCAGTCGAGCTTGAAGCGGTTGGGCGCGGCAATGCGCAGCGACAGGGCGTTCTCATCGAACGCGACCGGCGCGAGCGGCTTGATCCAGGTTTTGAACTGTTGAGGCGTCAGTTCGCGCTCGAGCTGCGCGGCTGCCGCCTGCCAGAAATCTTGCATCGGTTGTTGTTGGGTAGTGCCACGGCTGCCTGGCGTCACGTCAGCAGTCTTTCGAGTCCCAATAAAAAACGGGCGCCGCTGTCTCCCGAGTGCCGGCATGACCGCTACCGCAGCCGGCTTGTCGGATCCCCCCGCCCGCCAAGCCGCCTAACCGTCATGTCCTGCACACCTCGGGTTGTGCGTGCGCCACGCAGGCCGTGTTGTGTTTGGACCGGGATTGTACCCCCCGGCCCAAGTTATCCACAAAGGATAAGTCTGTGGACAACTTGTGAAAATTCGGTGGATGACTGTGCACAACCTGGAAGCGTGCAGCGCCGCAGCCGGCACTTATAGAGGGCAATCGCTTGATTTAAAAGGGGATTGTCCTTCGCATCACGCGGAAAAAGCGGTGTTTGGGCCACTCCAAAATGTGCTTCGCACCACTGTGGACAAGAAAACGGGCTTGCCAGCCTATGCGTGCACCCGCACAGCGGCATCCTCCCACGGCAGCCTTGACAGGCGCGCAGAAAATCCGTTAAATGGCGGGTTCTGCGATGCGGCAGGGGATCACGTATGCGCATCGCCGGGTCTGACCCGCTTCATTTCTTGAGCGGCGGCGGACCTGAGCTCGGGTCGCCCGCGCCAGCCGCGCGGTCATCCCGCCCAGCCTGCGTCGCGAGACCTGTATCGCGACACCCAAGGCCGGCGTCAGGTCAGCTTCAGGACAATCACAAGCGTCGGCAGTACCGCATCCGCGGCGGCCCCCATGCGAACCATACGCGGCAGCCAAGGCCCCTAGCCGGCCGGGCGTGCCCAGATCAACCAGAGAGTGCAACATGAAACGTACCTACCAACCTTCCGTTACCCGCCGCAAGCGTACCCATGGCTTCCGCGTGCGCATGAAGACCCGTGGCGGCCGCGCCGTGATCAACGCGCGCCGCGCCAAGGGCCGCAAGCGCCTGGCAGTCTAAGGGCCGGGTGACGGGACGGCGGCCCGCATCGATGCAGCCGGCAACCGCTGGCGCATGATGGCGGGACCCGGCGCGGTCGTGTCCCGGCCGCCGCCCTTGCCGCTGTCCCTTCTTGCCTTGCCCCCCAGGACGGCCCGGCAACGCGTGCCAGCCCAGTCTGACCAGCGTGCCGACCCATGCCTTCCCCAAAGCCGCGAGGCTCACAAAGACGGATGAGTTTTCATCCGTTTTTGCTTTGCGCCCGCGGCGCCGCAGCGCCCATTTCGTGCTTTACGTCCGTGCGAACGGCCAGCCGCAGGCTCGGCTCGGCATCGTGGTCGGCAAGAAGTTTGCGCCGCGCGCCGCCGAGCGTAATCTGGTGAAGCGCATGGTGCGGGAACTGTTCCGCCAGCGGCAGGACCAATTGGTCGGCCGCGACGTGTTGCTGCGATTGCAGGCCAAGTTCCCGCGCACCGAATTCCCCAGCCGCCGTGCAGTCCGGCTGGCCTGCCAGGCCGAACTGGCCGAGCTGATGGAAGTCGCCGCCCGGCCCCTGCCGTCCGCTCCGCCCGCTGCGCTCACCTCGCCTTCCGGCGCCTGATCGAGGGCACCGACATGAAGCCTATCCTGCTTGCCCTGCTGCGCTTCTACAAGATCGCGCTGAGTCCCTACCTGGGCTCGCAGTGCCGCTTCCTGCCGACCTGTTCCGATTACGCCCGCGAAGCCATCGTCGCTCATGGCGCCGCGCGCGGCAGCTGGCTGGCCGCCCGCCGGCTGTGCCGCTGCCATCCCTTCGCGCAAGGCGGGTATGATCCGGTGCCGCCTTCGCGCGACGCCGGCCGCCCGACGGTCAGCGTCCGGCTGCCCAGACCCTGAATTCCCAGATACAGCGAGACATGGATATCAAACGCACCATCCTCTGGGTCATCTTCTCGATGTCCCTCGTGCTGCTCTACGACAATTGGCAGCGCGCCAACGGCCACGCCTCGATGTTCTTCCCGAGCGCCTCGCAACCGGCCGCGACCAGCACGCCGGCGAGCGCCCCGCAGGCGCGCAGCGACGTGCCCAAGGCGGTGGGCGGCGCGTCCCCGACCGGCACCCCGGCAGCCGCGCCGCAGGCGCCTGCGCCGGCCGGCGAGAAGATCGTCATCACGACCGACGTGGTCCGTGCCGAGATCGATACCGCGGGCGGCATCCTGTCTCGTCTCGAACTGCTGCGCCACAAGGACGAGGCCGGCAATCCGGTCGTGCTGTTCCAGCGCAGCGCCGCGCATACCTATATGGCGCGCTCGGGCCTGATCAACGGCGACCTGCCGAACCACACGACGGTGTTCACCGCCGCGCCGGGTCCGCGCGACCTGGGCAATGCCGGTTCGCTCGACGTCGTGCTGACCGCCGAGAAGGACGGCGTGCGCTTCGCCAAGACCTACCGCTTCCAGAAGGGCAGCTATGTCGTCGCGACGCACTTCGACGTGACGAACAACCGCGCCCAGCCGGTCTCGCCGACGCTGTACATGGAACTGGCGCGCGACGGTACCCACGTCGAGCAGTCGCAGTTCTACAGCACCTTCACCGGTCCGGCCGTCTACACCGACGCGGACAAGTACCACAAGATCAGCTTCGAAGACATCGCCAAGGGCAAGGTCACGCTGCCCGCCCCGTCGGACAACGGCTGGGTCGCGATGGTGCAGCACTACTTCGCCTCGGCCTGGCTGCCGCAGACCGGCAAGCAGCACAGCTTCTACGTCGAGCAGATCGATCCGAACCTGTATCGCGTCGGCGTGCAGCAGCCGCTGGGCGAGATCGCGCCGGGCGCGACGGTGTCGACCGATGCGCGCCTGTTCGCCGGCCCGCAGGAAGAGCACATGCTCGAGCAGATCGCACCGGGCCTGGAGCTGGTCAAGGACTACGGCTGGCTGACCATCCTCGCCAAGCCGCTGTTCTGGCTGCTGGAGAAGCTGCACGGCATCCTGGGTAACTGGGGCTGGTCGATCATCGCGCTGACCGTGCTGATCAAGCTGGTGTTCTTCCCGCTGTCCGCGGCGAGCTACAAGTCGATGGGCAAGATGAAGGACCTGCAGCCGCGCATGACGGCGATCCGCGAGCGTTACAAGAACGACCCGCAGAAGATGAACCAGGAGATGATGGGCCTGTACCGCACCGAGAAGGTCAATCCGCTCGGCGGCTGCCTGCCGATCCTGATCCAGATCCCGGTGTTCATCGCGCTGTACTGGGTGCTGCTGTCGTCGGTCGAGATGCGCGGCGCGCCGTGGCTGGGCTGGATCAAGGACCTGTCGGTGCCCGACCCGTTCTACATCCTGCCGATCGTGATGGCCGTGTCGATGTTCGTGCAGACCAAGCTGAACCCGACGCCGCCGGACCCGATCCAGGCCAAGGTGATGATGATCATGCCGCTGGTGTTCTCGGTGATGTTCTTCTTCTTCCCGGCCGGCCTGGTGCTGTACTGGGTGGTCAACAACATCCTGTCGATCGCGCAGCAATGGCAGATCAACCGGATGCTGGGCAAGGGCAAGACTCCGGCGCCGGCCAAGGGCTGAGCCCGACCGGCACCTCGCCGCAGGAAGCCCGACGCGAAAGCGTCGGGCTTTTTCTTTTGGACGGCCGCCGGGCCCAAAGACGACCATGCGCCGCATCAGGCGAGGTCGTTTCCTACACTGTAGCCAGGTGGATTGACAGCGGGCCGGCGCGAGTCGCCGGCCCCCACAGGGCGACATGGGCACTCTCACACTGAAACGCCGGATGCGCGCGCTCGACGCCTTTGCCGCGTTGGCCGCCGCCGATCTGCAGCGGATCGCCGACGCGCTGCGCGCCATGGACCGGCGCGACCGGCCCGACGACCTGCATGCCCTGCGCGTGGCGGTGCGCCACCTGCGTGCCGTGCGCTGGGTCTTCGCGCCGGCGCTGCCGGGCGCGGTGGCGGCGCGCTGGCGCATCGTGCTGCGGGACCTGATGCGGGCCACCGGGCCGGTGCGCGACTGGGACGTGTTGATCGCCGACACGCTGCAGCCCGCGCTGTCGCGCCAACCGGGCGATCCGGTGCTGCTGGCGCTGCTGGACACCGCGCAGTCCCGCCGCGAGGCGGCGCGCGCGACGCTGCTGTCGGTGCTGCATGCGCAGCGCAGCCAGACCTTGCCGGTGCTCGACGACGACCTGGCCGCGCTGCGGCACCGCGCGGTCGACGGCATCCCGGGCAAGGCCAATGCGCCGCTGGGCCGGCTGGCGCGCCGGCGCGTGCGCAAGGCGCGGCGCAGCGTGCGGGCGCTGAAGGCGCGCTGGCGCGATCTGGGCACGGAGGCGGACCTGACGCTCGCGCCGGCGGCCGACGTCCTGCACGCGCTGCGCGTCGCCGGCAAGCGCCTGCGCTACGCGATCGAGGCGGTTGGCCCGGTGCTGCCCGGGCGCTACACCGGACGCGTGCATCGCAAGCTGGTCGCCCGCCAGGCCAGGCTCGGCGCGCAGACCGATGCGGCCAGCGCACGCGGCCTGCTGTCCGCGCTGCTGTCGGGCCCAGGCGCCGACGCGCCCTTCGAGGGAGCCGAGATGCCGATGGCACCCACCGGCTCCCCCCCGGATGGCCATCCAACCGGTGGCGGCCCAACCGGTGGCAGCGCAACCGGCGACATCCAACCGGTGGCCTCCAACCCGTGACCTCCAACCGGTGACGTCCAACCAGTGACCTCCAACCAGTGACCTCCAACCAGTGACGCCGGCGCCGCGTTGATCTGCGACAATACCGCCCTATGACCGCCCAGCCCAGCATCGACACGATCGCCGCCATCGCCACCGCGCCCGGACGGGGCGGCATCGGCGTGGTCCGCGTGTCCGGACCCGAAGCCGGCACGATTGCGCGCGCGATCTGCGGCCAGTCCCTGACGCCGCGCCGCGCGACCTATTTGCCCTTCCTCGACGGCAAGGGCGAGGTGATCGACCACGGCATCGCGCTGTTCTTCCCCGGCCCGCATTCGTACACCGGCGAGGACGTGCTCGAGCTGCAGGGCCACGGTGGCCCGGTGGTGATGCAGATGCTGCTGACGCGCTGCCTGCAGGCCGGCCGCGAAGTCGGGCTGCGCCTGGCCGAACCGGGAGAATTCACGCGCCGCGCGTTCCTGAACGACAAGCTCGATCTGGCACAGGCCGAGGCCGTCGCCGACCTGATCGAGGCCAGCACCGAGGCCGCCGCGCGTTCGGCGGCGCGCTCGATGGAAGGCGCGTTCTCCGAGGCGATTCGCGCGCTGGTCGAGCAGGTGATCCATCTGCGCATGCTGGTCGAGGCCACGCTGGATTTCCCGGAGGAAGAGATCGACTTCCTCGAGGCCTCCGATGCGCGCGGCCAGCTCGATACCATCCGCACCGCGCTCGGCGGCGTGCTGGCGCAGGCGCGGCAGGGTTCGCTGTTGCGGGAAGGCTTGTCGGTGGTGCTGGCGGGCCAGCCCAACGTCGGCAAGTCGTCGCTGCTCAATGCGCTGGCCGGCGCGGAACTGGCCATCGTCACGCCGATCGCCGGCACCACGCGCGATCGCGTACGGGAGACCATCCAGATCGAAGGGATCCCGCTGCATATCATCGATACCGCAGGACTGCGCGAGGACGCGGTCGACGAGGTCGAGCGCATCGGCATCGAGCGCACCTGGGAAGCGATCGGCCGCGCGGACGTGGTGCTGCACCTGATCGACGCCACCGACTATCTGCAGCACGGCTTGTCCGAGATCGACGACGCGATCGACGACCGCCTGTCGGGCCATCTGCCGCCCGGCGCGCCGATCCTGCGCATCGTCAACAAGATCGACCTCGCGCCCGCGGTCGGCGCCATCACCTTCGGCGGCAACCGCCCCCACGTGGTGGTCGCCAATGGCCCCAATCCGACCGAGATCTGGATCTCGGCGCGCACCGGCGCCGGCATCGACCTGCTGCGCCGCGAACTGCTGCGCGTGATCGGCTGGCAGGCCGGCAACGAAGGCGCGTTCCTCGCGCGCGAGCGCCATCTGAACGCGCTGCGCAGCGCCCAGTCGCATCTGGACCTCGCCGCCGAGCGCGCCGATCAGCAGGACAAGGCGCTGGACCTGTTCGCCGAGGAATTGCGGCTGGCGCAGGAACACCTGAACAGCATCACCGGCGAGTTCACCAGCGACGATCTGCTGGGCACGATCTTCACGCGGTTCTGCATCGGCAAGTAAGGCAGGCCCTTGGGTTGACGGGTTGACGGGCTGACGGGCTGTGGGGTTGGTGGGCTGACGGATTGACGGTTTTGACGTCAGCCCTGCGCCGACCCTCGCTTCGTCCCCCGCGCCGCCACCATCAGGATTCCCCCCGCAATCAGATTCGCCGCCACCGCCGCCAGGATCGGCAACGTATAGCTGCGGCTCGCATCGAACGCGTAACCGGCCGCGCTCGGCCCGATCAGCGTGCCGAAGGCCACGCTGGTGTACAGCACGCCGATGATGCCGCCGACATTGCGGCCGCCGAACAGGTCCATCACCACCGCAGGCAGCACCGCGACCCAGCCGCCGTAGCAGGCGCCGAACAGGAAGGCGAACAGGGCCAGCATCCAGAAGCCGGTGGCGACGGCCCAGATCACCAGCGTGAACGCCAGCGCGATCACCGTGCACAGCAGGAAGCGCTGGCGGCCCATGCGGTCGGCCAGGCTGCCGAGGAAGAAGCGCCCGGCGGTGCTACCGATGCCGATCACGCCCAACAGCAGCACCGCCGAGCCCTGGGCAATGCCGAGGTCCTGCGCGTGCGGCACCAGATGGACGAAGGGCACGAAGACGCCGAACGAGGCGATCAGGCAGGCCGCATAGAGGCTGATGAACTGGCGCGTCCGCACCGCGTCGCGCACCGATAGATCGGCCGACGGCGGCGCGGCGTGGTCATGGACCGGCAACGGCTCGCCGTCCGCTGCCAGGCCACGCTCGCGCGGATCGTTCTCCAGCAACAGCGAGGCGCCCACGCCGAGCACCGCGGCCAGCACGCCCAGCGTCAGATAGGCGTCGCGCCAGCCCATGCCGTCGATCAGCAGCGCGGCCAGCGGCGGCATCGCCAGCGTGCCGACGCCGATGCCGCTGACCGCGAGCCCCGAAGCGAGGCCGCGGCGCTTGACGAACCAGCGCTGCACCGCGCCCACCGCCGGCACATAGGCCAGACCGACGCCAAGTCCCACGCCCAGCCCATAGGCCGCATAGACCTCGACGATATTGCGCGCGACGCTCGCCAGCGCCAGTCCCGCGCCGACCAGCAGCATGCCGGCGATGCAGAGGCGGCGCGCGCCCCAGCGGTCGGCCAGCGGTCCGCTGACGATGCCCAGCGCGAAATACAGGAAGCCCGCCAGCGAGAACACCAGCGACACCGCGCCGCGCGACGCGCCGAATTCGCGCTGCAAGGGCTCGATGAACGCGCTGAAGGTATAGGCGCTGCCGAAGCCGACGAAGGTCACCGCGAACGCGGCCGCCACCACCCACCAGCCGTAGAACACGCGCTGCTTGAACACCAGTGTCGTCATGTCAGTTCACCGGATGTTGGCGATGCCAGCCGGTGGCGCCCTGGAAGGCGGCGCCCGCGCGCACCAGCATCGCTTCGCCCAGATGCGGGGCGACGAGTTGAAAGCCGATCGGCAGCCCTTGCCGCGACAAACCGCCTGGCAGCGTGAGGGTCGGATGGCCGGTCAGGTTGAAGGGACAAGTGTACCGTTGCAGCCCCGCGATCAGCGCCGGCTGTTCGCCAAGCGTGCGCACCGCGGCCAGCGACAGCGGCGCATACGGATGCACCGGCGTCAGCAGCAGGTCGACGGTTCGCAGCAGCGCGACCATGCGGCCGCGCAATTGCGCGCGGCGCAGCAGGATCCGCTGATAGTCGATGCCGGACAGCGCGCGTCCCGCCTCGATCACCGAGGCGAGCACCGCGCCATATTCGCCGCGCCGCGCAGGGTAGGTGGCGGCATGCGCGACGGCCGCCTCGACCGCGCAGTTGGCGGCCCAGTCGTCGGCCAGTCCGCTGCCGGCGCGCACCGCGTCGGGAACGCGGACATCGACCAACGTCGCGCCGAGTGCTCGCAAAACTTCGGTGGCCGCACCGACGATGGCCCGGACTTCGGCATCGACGCCGTCGCCGTTCCAGTCCGCATCGATGCCGACGCGGACGCCGCGCAGGTCCGTCGCGATCGCGCCAAGGCAGTCGGGCACCGGCTCGTGCAGCGCGGTCGGGTCCTCCGGGTCCACGCCGGCAATGGCCTGCAGCAGCAGACCGGCATCCGCCGCGCTGCGCGCCATGGTGCCGACATGGTCCAGCGACGGCGCCAGTGCAAACACGCCATGCCGGCTGACCCGGCCCCACGTCGGCTTCAGCCCCGTCACGCCATTGGCGGCCGACGGCCAGCGGATCGAGCCACCGGTATCCGATGCGATGGCGCCATGACAGAGGCCGGCTGCCGTGGCCACGCCGGCGCCGCTGGACGAGATGCCAGGCCAGTAGTCGGCGTGCCACGGGTTCACCGGCGCGGTCACCGAGGGGTGATGGTCCGAATACGCGCCTTCGGTCAGCTGCAGCTTGCCCAGCAGCACCGCGCCCGCGTCCCGGAGCCGCCGGACCACGGTGGCGTCCCGGTCCGGCCGGAAGTCGCGATGGATCGCCATGCCGGCGGCGGTCGGCACGCCCTCGGTCCAGCACAGGTCCTTGATGCCGATCGGCACGCCATGCAGCGGGCCGCGATACCGGCCGGCGGCGATTTCGGCCTCCGCTGCTTCGGCCTGGGCCATTGCCGCGTCGGCCATGACGACTGCGTAGCTATGCAGCGCACCGTCGAGCGCAGCGATCCGATCGAGCTGCACGCGGACCACGGTGGTCGGCGAGACCTCGCGCCGCCGGATTTGTGGGGCAAGTTCGGTGATGGGAAGCAGATGCGAGGCGGTCGCCATGTTTTTATCGGATGCCATCCAAGGTTAAGTAGAATTGAACCGGCCCTGCGCCAGACCGTACCCGATGCTGCGCTGACATGGCCAGATAACGCCCCAAACTTAACTTTTCCGCTGCACGCCGGCAAACCAGATTCCGTGCGCTTTTCGCCTTAGAAAATCTAATGTCAAACCAGAAGTTGCCACCGCTCAATGCCTTGCGGGCCTTCGAGGCCGCCGCCCGGCATCTGTCGGTCAAGCACGCCGCCGAGGAGTTGTGCGTGACAGCCGGCGCGGTCAGCCAGATGGTCAAGGCATTGGAGTCGCACCTTGGCGTCAAGCTGTTCCAGCGGGTCAACCGCGGCATCTACCTGACCGAAGCGGGGCGGGCCTATCTGCCGCCGGTGCGCAACGCATTCCGGCAGATCAAGGAGGCGACGGGCCGCATCGCGGCGCCCGCCGACACCGGCCTGCTGAACGTCAGTGTCACGCCTTTTTTTGCGGCCGCGTGGCTGGTGCCGCGCCTGCAGTCGTTCCAGCAGGCGCATCCGGACATCGACCTGCACGTGATCACCACCACCGCGCTGGCCGACTTCACCCGCGACGGCGTGCACGTCGCGGTCCGGCACGGCCTGGGCCAATATCCCGGCCTGCACAGCGAGCGGATCCTCGCCGTGGAGATCGTGCCGGTGGCCGCGCCGGCGCTGGTGCGCAAGCTCGGCATGCCGGCCACGCCCGCCGATCTGCTGCGCTGGCCGCAGGTCCACGACACCGAGCGCAAGGGCTGGCATCTGTGGTTCCAGGCGCAGGGCATCGACGAGATCGAGCGCCCGCGCGGACCGTCGTTCGACGATTCGAGCCTGCTGTGGAAGGCGGTGATGGCCGGGCAGGGCGCCGGCCTGCTGCCGGCCGCGATGGTGTCGCGCGAACTGGTCGACGGCTCGCTGGTCCGGCTCGCCGACGTCACGCTGCTCGATGCCTTTGCGTATTACCTTGTCTATCCCGAGGAAAGCCACGCGCGCGCGAAGATTGCCGCGTTTCGCGAGTGGATATTGGAAGAGGCGGGCCGCGCCGGTTCTTCCTAGCCGCCGCATCCCGTCCTCGATATCGGTGCGCATGGCGATCGCACGATGGCGCCCTGCGCTGGCAGTCACATCGCGTCAGGAGCCCGCATGGAAGCCTTCCACAACGTCAATCTCGCCTCGCTGCTGGACACGCTGGTCAGCCTGGCCGCCGCCTTCGTCTTCGGCGGCGCGATCGGCTTCGAGCGGCAGTACCGGCAGCGCACCGCGGGGCTGCGGACCAATGTGCTGGTCGCGGTCGGTGCCGCGGTGTTTGTCGATGTCGCCAACCGGCTGCACGGGCACGATGGCGCGGTGCATGTGATGGCCTATGTCGTGTCCGGCGTCGGCTTTCTCGGCGCGGGGGTGATCATGCGGGAGGAGGGCAATGTGCGCGGGCTCAATACCGCGGCGACGCTGTGGGGCTCGGCCGGCGTCGGTGCGGCGGCCGGCGCCGATCTGATTCTCGAGGCGATGCTGGCGACGGTGTTCGTACTGGCGGCCAACACGCTGCTGCGTCCCATCGTCGATGCGATCAACCGCAAGCCGCTCGACGTCGAGTCGGTCGAGGTCACCGGCACGGTCCACGTGATCGCCGAGCGCGGCCAGCAGAAGGCGGTCATGGCGCAGCTGGAGGAGGCGCTGGAGCGCGGCGGTTATCCGGTGCACGATCTCGACATCCAGC
Source organism: Cupriavidus sp. H18C1 (assembly GCF_049311595.1). Lineage (NCBI taxonomy): Bacteria > Pseudomonadati > Pseudomonadota > Betaproteobacteria > Burkholderiales > Burkholderiaceae > Cupriavidus > Cupriavidus sp. H18C1. Next base: position 1,892,987 of record NZ_CP186008.1, on the reverse strand, counting down.
CGTTCGGGCAGGACGAGGTCGAGATCGAGGCGACGCTGGTGGCGAGCTCCTTCGATGGCGATGCGCTGGACCGTCTGGTGCAGCGGCTGGCCGCGCTGCCGGCGGTGCGGCAGGCGTTCTGGAGCCCAAGTACGACCTGAACGTGAGGGTCATTTTCCGCCAAATTTCCGGGCCACGTTTTTGTAGGACTAGACCCACATTGCTTTCGGCGCACGCTTGATAAGGACCCGCCGGACCCCTGTGTATCGTTCAGTTACGGTTGGTATTGATTTGTCACGCCGTACCGAACAACTCAGAGGTAAGCAATCATGGCCCCGGCCCTTGTCGGCATGCCTGTCGAGCATGCCCGGGCATTTGCCCGGATTCTGTCCGTCACCCGCGCCGCATGGCACTTGAACGAGGACGCGGAAAGCAGCAAGACCACGAACACGGCGAACACCGCCAACAGCAGGAAGGCCGCAAAGGCCACCAACGCCGCGCAGTCCGACACGCCTTCGCGGCGCCGTCGCACCGCCCACCTTGCCGAACTGGCGGCACGCGCGTTCGAGGCACAGGTGATGGCGCTGCGTTGCCGCCAGGCCTTCGTCGGTTGACGACGAATCCGTTTGCGAATGCGGACGCGGTATTGACGCCAGTCCGCGGCGAGTTCCGCAGTACCTTGTAGTGCTTGTTCCGTTTTGCGCGCGACGTTTATGCGCGTTTGTGTGTCTCCTTGGTTCTTGGCCAGCCTGTCGGCTGGCTTTTTTTTGACCCGTTCGTTACGCGGGCCACGACACCACGGCACCACGGCACCACGGCATCACGGCATCACGGCATCACGGAATCACGGAATCACGGAATCACGGAATCACGGAATCACGGAATCACGGAATCACGGAATCGTCGCGACATCGTTCACAAACTCCGCGCTTACCGTTGCACGGCCGCCGTCGAGCAGATGACAGGCCGCGAGATGGGCCAGTCCCGCATCGCGGCCACCCACCGCACTCACCGCACCCACCGCACCCACCACACCCACCGCACCCACCGCACCCACCGCGCCCATCGCCCGCATCGCCGGCGCCTGCTGCGCGCATACCGGCATCGCATGCGGGCAGCGCGGATGGAAGCGGCAACCGGACGGCGGCGCCAGCGCCGAGCCGATCTCGCCGACGATCAGTCCTTCGGTCGGCTGATGATCCGGATCGGGACGCGGCGCGGAACCGAGCAGCGCCTGCGTGTACGGATGGCGCGGTGCGCCGAACACCGCCTCGCTGGGGCCGCTCTCGGCCATCGCGCCGAGATACATCACGCCGACCGCGCTGCTGAAGTGCTCGACCAGCGCGAGATCGTGCGCGATCACCACATAGGCCAGGCCAAAGCTGCGCTGGATATCGGCCAGCAGATTGACGATCTGCGCGCGGATCGACACGTCCAGCGCGGAGGTCGGTTCATCGAGCACGATCAGCCGCGGCTGCAGCGCCAGCGCGCGCGCCACCGCGATGCGCTGGCGCTGGCCGCCGCTGAACTCGTGGGGATAGAGCTCGAGCGCGCCGGGCGGCAGGCCGACGATCTCCAGCAGGTCGAGCAGCCGGCGCTGCAGCGCCGCGCGATCGCCGCCGAGGCCATGCGCCAGCAGCGGCTCGGCCAGCAGCATCCGCACCTTCAGGCGGGGATTGAGCGACGACGACGGATCCTGGAACACCGCCTGTACCTGCCGCCGATAGCCTTGTACCCCCCTTGCGGTCCAGCGTCAGCACGTCCTGGCCATCGAAGCGGATCGCACCGCCGCTGGGCTTTTCCAGCAGGAGCAGCAGCTTGGCGATGGTGGTCTTGCCGCAGCCCGACTCGCCGACGAGGGCGAAGGTCTGGCCGGCGTCGACGGCAAAGCTGACGCCATCGACGGCGCGCACGGCGCCGCCGCCGTGCACGGGGAAGTGTTTCTTCAGGTCCTGCACTTCGAGCAACATGGGCACTCCTGCGCTGGCTGCAATGTTCCGGGAGCAAGGTCCGGACATGCGGCGTTCTGCGTTCTGCGTTCTGCGTTTGGCCTTCGGACGTTCGGCGTTCGACCTTCGCCCCTACGTGCCGCTCGCCAGCCAGCACGCGACGCGATGGCCCGATTCGAGCTCGACCTCGGGCGGATACGCGTCGTCGCACAGCGGCTTGCGATGCGGACAGCGCGCGGCGAAGCGGCAGCCGGCCGGCGGATTGATCAAGCTCGGCGGGCTGCCCTGGATGGCGAACAGCCGCTCCTTCTTCTGGCCGAAATGCGGAATCGAGTTCAGCAGCGCCTGCGTGTACGGATGCGCGGGCCGCTTGTACAGCGTGCGCACATCGGCGGTCTCGACGATGCGGCCCGCGTACATCACCGCGACGCGGTGGCAGATGCTGGCGGCCACGCCGAGGTCGTGCGTGATCAGGATGATGCCGACGCCGGTCTGCGCCTGGATCTTGCGAAACAGCGCCATCATCTGCACCTGGATGGTCACGTCGAGCGCCGAGGTCGGCTCGTCCGCCACCAGCAGCCGCGGCGCACTGGCGATCGCCATGCCGGTGACCACGCGCTGCCGCATGCCGCCGCTGAACTGATGCGGATAGTCGTTCAGCCGCGCGTCGGGGGACGGGATGCGCACGCTGTCGAGCACCTCGACCACGCGCCGCCGCGCCGCCTCGCCGCGGGCGATGCCGTGATGGCGCAGCGGCGCGCCGACCTGGTCGCCGATGGTGAAGACCGGATTGAGCGAGGTCAGCGGGTCCTGGGAGATCATCGCGATCTTGCGGCCGCGATAGACCTCGCTCATGGTCTTCTCGGAGACCTGCAGCAGGTCCTGGCCGTCCAGCACGATGCTGCCGCCGATGCGCGCGCCGGTCTGGCGCGGCAGCAGCCGCAGGATCGACAGGATCGTCATCGACTTGCCCGAGCCCGACTCGCCGACCACGCCCAGCGTCTCGCCCTCGTGCACATGCAGGTCGACGCCGTCGACGGCGCGTACCACCCCGCGGCGCAGCGTCAGGTGCGTGGTCAGATTGCGCACGTCAAGCATCGGCGCGCCCCTTACGGCGTCCGTCGAAGCACGCGCGGTCGCGGTGTCGGCATGGCTCATAGCTGCCTCCTCTTGGGATCGAAGCGGTCGCGCAGCCAGTCGCCCAGCAGGTTCGAGGCAAGGCAGGTCGCCATGATGGCGAGCCCCGGCATCGTGATCGCCCACCAGGCGTTGGTGATGTAGTTGCGCGCGTCGGCCAGCATCAGGCCCCACGACACGTCGGGCTGCTGGATGCCGAGGCCGAGAAAGCTCAGCGAGGCCTCGAAGATGATCACCTGCCCGACCTGCAGCGTGGCCAGCACCAGCAGCGTGTTCAGCAGGTTCGGCAGCAGGTGGCGGCGGAAGATGGTCGGCGTGCCGCAGCCGGCCACGCGCGCCAGCGCGACGTAATCGCGCTGCTTCAGCGACATCACCTCGCCGCGCACGATGCGCGCATACCAGGTCCAGTAGGTGATCACGATCACCAGCACCACCGTCTCGAAGCCCGGGCCGAGCACCGCGGCCAGCACCAGCGCGAGCGCCAGCGAGGGAATCGACATCTGGATATCGACCAGCCGCATGATCAGCGCATCGAGCCGGCCGCCGAAGTAGCCGGCGAGCATGCCGGCCGCCGTGCCGATGCCGCCCGAGATCAGGATCGCGTACAGCGCGACCACCAGCGAGATGCGTGTGCCGGCCATGATGCGCGTCAGCAGGTCGCGGCCCATGTTGTCGGTGCCCAGCGGATAGGCCCAGTTGCCGCCGTCGAGCCAGGCCGGCGGCAGGAAGGCGATGCCGAGGTCCAGCGCATTGGGATCGTGCGGCAGCAGCAGTTCGCCGCCGAGCGCGCAGACGACCAGCACGGGGGAAGACCAGCAGCGCGAACCCGGGCAGTGAGCCCCAGGCGATCGCGCCGCGTCGGCGCAGGGGGCGCGCCGGCAATGGCGCTGTCGGCCGCCGAAGCCGTTTTCGCAGCAGTCAGATCAGCCATGGCGAATCCTCGGGTCGATCAGGCTGTAGCTCAGGTCGACCAGCAGGTTGGACAGCACGAACAGCACCGACGTCAGCATCACGCCGGCCTGCACCACCGGAAAATCGCGCGCGAACACGGCCTCGACCACGGTGCGGCCGACGCCGGGCCAGGCGAAGATGACCTCGACCACGAAGGCGCCGCCCAGCATCGCGGCGAAGTAGACGCCGAGTATCGTGACCAGCGGAATGGCCGCATTGCGCAGCGCGTACTTCCACACCAGCACGCGTTCGGGCAGGCCCATCGCGCGCCCCATGCGGATGTAGTCGCTGTCGAGCACATCGAGCATCGCCGAGCGCACGATGCGGGTTTGTGCGGCGACCGGGTACCAGCCCAGCGCGATCGCCGGCAGCACCAGGCTCGACCACGACTCGCGCCCGAAGGCCGGCAGCCAGTTCAGCTGCACCGCGAAGAACAGGATCAGCAGCAGGCCCACCCAGAAGTTCGGCATCGCCTGCCCGACCATCGCGAAGACCTTGGCGAAGCGATCGAACCAGCTGCCGCGATGAACCGCGGACAGCACGCCGAACGGCACCGCCATCGCGATCGAGAAGGCGAGTGCGGCCAGCGCCAGTTCGACGGTGGCCGGCAGCCGGTCGAGGATCAGGCCGAGCGCCGGCTCCTGCCAGCGGTAGGAGTTGCCGAAGTCGCCGGTCAGCGCATGGCCGAGGAACTTCAGGTATTGCGCGACCAGCGGCTGATCGAGGCCGAGATGCTGGCGCGTCTGCTCGATGACGTCGGGCGGCGCGTCCGCCGGCAGCAGCAGCGCCAGCGGATCGCCCGACAGGCGCGAGATCAGGAAGATGATGACGCTGGCGCCCAGGATGCTGACCAGGCCGTGCAGCAGCCGTTTCGCGATGGACATGCAAGCCTCCGTGAGATACCGGGGTGGGGACCGACGAACGGAACTGCCGTCATTCGCGCATCGGCCCGAATGACGGCTTGCGTCGACGCATCACTGCGCCTGCTTCAGGCTCACCTCCTGGAACGCGCGCCAGTAGTCGCGGATCGGCCATGGCACGTAATGCACCTTGTCCTCGCGCCAGGCGAAGGTCACCAGCGGCCGATAGGTCGGCAGGCCGCCGAGCACGCGCTCGTGCTTGAGCCGCGCGATCTGCTTGAGCAGCTCCGTACGCGCCGCCGGGTCCATGGTCTGGCGCTGCTTCTCGATCAGCGCGTCGACCTCGGCATCGTTGGTGTACGAGTACGTGCCCCAGCCGCCGGGCTGGTAGCTGTGCAGATGGCCGGACCAGGCCAGCCCCGGATCGCCGGGCAGGCCCTGCGACCACATCCAGCTGAGCACGCCGTCCATCTCCGGCGGACCGCTGCGGCCGCGCTTGCCCAGGCTGATCCACGCGCCGTACTCGAGATTGCGGACCTGGCAGCGGATGCCCACCGAGCTCAGATAGGCGTACATCGCCTCGCCCACTTCCTTGACGCCGGGCTCGCGGGGCGTGGTCAGGTTGTAGCAGGGCGTGTCGAAGCCGTTCGGATAGCCGGCCTGCTTCAGCAGTTCGCGCGCGCGCTTGGGATCGTAGGCGTACGGCTTGAGCGCCGGGTCGTAGCCGTTCGAGCCCTTGCCGACCTGCGCATAGCGCTCGCCCTGCCCGAACAGCACGCGCTTGATGATCGCGTCGACGTCGATCGCATGCGCCGCGGCCTGCCGCACGCGCACGTCGTTGAACGGCGACTTCGGCATCTGCGTGTTGAAGTTCAGGAACAGGTTGTTGCCGCTGACCAGCGTCGCGGTCTTGACCCCCGGCATCTTCCTGAACTCCTCGATCATCGACGGCGGCACGTTGTCGATCCAGTCGACCTTGCCGGTCTTGAACGCCGCCACGCGGGTCAGGTCCTCGGGAATGACCTTGATCGTCAGCGTCTTCACGCCGGGGCGCTTGTCCTTGTTCCAGTAGCCGTCGAAGGCCTCGAGCTTCAGTTCGTCCTTGACGGTGCGCGAGACGAACTTCCACGGGCCGGTGCCGACCGGCTTCCTGGCGAACTCCTCCTCGCCGACCTTCTGGATGTACTTCTTCGGCATCGCCCACAGCTGCAGATTGCCGACCAGGAACTGCGCGTCGGGCTCCTTGAAATGCAGCTTGAAGCGATGCGCGTCGACGATCTCGAAGCGCTCGACCGACGACACGTAGTGCGAGAAGAAGCTGCCCTTCGGATCGCGCTGCCGTTGCCAGGAAAACTCCATGTCCTCGGCCGTCAGCGGATCGCCGTTGTGGAACTTGACGCCCTTGCGCAGCCGCACGTCGAGCACCGGCTTGCCGTCCTTGCCGGTCTCGAGCTTCCAGCTCTCGGCCAGCCAGTTCTCGTCCTGCAGCGAGGCATTGCGGCGCACCAGCATCTCGAAGATCTGGCCGACGAAATAGTGGTCGACGCCCGCGGAGATGCGCACGGGGTCGAGCGTGGTGGACTCCGCGCCGAAGGCCACCGTCAGGCTGCCGGTCGCCGGGGCCGTCTGGGCCGCTTGGGCCGCCTGGGCGGTGCCCCACAGGGCCGTCATTGCGCCGAACGCCAGGGCGCCGATCGTGATCGTCAGCTTCGAGCGAGCCGATGCCGAGTGCTGTTGCATATTGCGCCTCCTGTTGCGCCGAGCGGGACGGCGCGTTTCTTGTGGAAGAACGGGACCGTGCGGTCGCGGGGTGCCATTTCGCTGCTATTGCGCTGCTATTCGGGTGCTACGTCGGTGCTGCCTTCCGTGCTGCTGTCCGTGCTATCTCGGTGCTGCTGTCCGTGCTGCTGTCCGTGCTGCTTCGGTGCTATTTCGGGAAGGTCGACTCCAGTTGCCGCACCACCTCAAGCAGGCGCGGGCGCACTTCGTTGAGCAGGAATTCGGGCGACAGGCTGTACGACGGACCGCCGACGTTCAGCGCCATCCGCCCCATGCCGTTGCCCGGGTCGAAGCCGCGGCCGATGCCGTTGACGTCCTTCTGCCAGTCGCCGAACGAGCAGGCCACGCCCAGCGTGCCGTGGTCCTGCAGTCCCTGCTCGATGCCCTTGCGGATGCGCGGCCATGCCACGTCGTCGAGCTCGCGTATCTGTTCGAGCAGCGCGTCGCGTTCGCCCTCGGATGCCACCGCCAGCCACGCCCGTCCGATCGCCGAGGTCGAGACCGGAATGCGCGAGCCGATATCGAGCGTCAGCGAGATCGCCGCCGAGCTGCGGCAGTGCTCGACATAGATCATCGACAGCCGGTCGCGCGCGCCCAGCGACACGGTGCCACCGGAGAAGTCGGCCAGTTCCTGCATCAGCGGCCGCGCCACCTTGCGGATGTCGAGCCGCGACAGCATCGCGCTGCCGAGCCCCAGGCAGGCGGTGCCGAGCGCGTACTTGTGGGTGCCTTCGTAGTGGGTCAGGTAGCCGAGCCGGGTCAGCGTCGCGGTCAGGCGCGACACGGTCGATTTCGGCAGGCGGCAGCGCTGCGCGATCTCCTGGTTGCCGAGCGCACGGTCGCTGGAGCGGAAGCACGCCAGCACTTCGAGTCCGCGCGCGAGCGCCGTGACGAAATGCCGGTCTTCCTTCGGTTCGGCCCGGTTGGTGATCGGGGACGAGGTCGAGGCGGAGGTCGAGGAGGAGGACGACGTCGAGGTCGGGGCCGAGGTCTCGCGCATGGGCAATGGACTCCTGTTGGACTGCTCGCCGGGACGCCCGCCGGGCCACAGCGTCGCGGCTTCCGGCGCGGCCGGCGCTGCCGGTATCGTGCTCATCCGACGCGGATGCCGGTCTGCTGGACCAGCGCCTGCCATACCTTCTGGTCGCGCTTGAGCAGCGCCGCGAACTCGTCGGCGCTGGTGCCGCGCGGCAGCATGCCGGCCTCGCTCAGCATCCGGGCGCCGTCGGGCGAGCGCACGATGCGCGCGATTTCCGTCGACAGCCGGTCGATCACGGGACGCGCGCAGCCATGCGGCGCCAGCATGCCGATCCAGCCGATCGCCTCGAAGCCCTGGTATCCCGATTCCGCGAAGGTCGGCACATCGGGCATCGACGGCACGCGAGTGGTGCCGAGCGTCGCCAGCACCTTGATGCGGCCCGCCTCGCCATAGGTGCGCGCCACCACGGTGGAAACGAAGCCGGCCGGCAGCTGCTTGGCCAGCAGATCGGCGATCGCCGGTGCATCGCCCTTGTAGGCGGCGTGCACGATCTCGACCTGCGCGCGCCGCTTGAACAGCTCGCCGTACAGATGCCCGGTCGAGCCGACGCCGAGGCTGCCGTAGGCCGAGCCCGGATGCGCCTTGGCCCAGGCCGCGTAGTCGCGCAGCGACTTGACCGGCAGATCGGCGTTGGCGACGAACACCTGCGCGGCATCGGCGACCAGCGACAGCGGATCGAAGTCCGTCATCGGGTCGTAGAGCGGCTTGGGCTGGATCAGCGGGCTCTGGATCAGCGCGGTATTGGTAAACAGCAGCGTGCGGCCGTCGGCGGGCGACTTGGCCACCTGCGCCGCGCCGATCATGCCGGCCGCGCCGGGGCGGTTCTCGACGATCACGGTCTGCTTCAGCGCCGCGCCGAGCCGGTCGGCGATGAAGCGTGTGATCGCATCGGTCGAGCCGCCGGGCGGGTAGGGCAGCACGATGCGGATCGGGCCGTCGATGGCGGCGCTGGCAGCGGTGGCGGGCGGCTGCGCGCCGGCCAGGTGGGGAAATGCCAGGCTGCCGGCGAGCGCGGCCGACGTCTGCAGCAGCTTGCGGCGGGACGGGTTCATGGTTTGTCTCCTGTTGTCGTCGGGCGCTCGTGCGGCGTCCTTTCGATCGATATGCGCACAAGGGCTGCGCGGTGTCGCGGCTGCGGCGGCGGCCTTATTGCGGTTCCTGCTCGGCATCCAACTGCTCGGCCTCCGACTGCGCGGTCTCCCACTGCGCCTGCGGCTCGGTGCGGCCTTACTGCGGTCCCTGCTCCGCCTCCAGCTGCGCCTGCAGCTCGACCTTGCGGACCTTGCCGGTCGCGGTCAGCGGCAGTTCGTCGACGATGCGAATCTCCGGCACCTTGTAGACCGCCATCTGCTCGCGGCACCAGGCGTGCAGCGTGTCGGCGCCCACCGTCGCGGCGTGTTCGGGCCGCAGCCGGATGAAGGCCACCGGCATCTGTCCCTTGTCGGGGTCGGGCCGGCCCACCACGGCCGAGCCCAGCACCGCGGGATGGCGCGACAGCAGCACCTCCAGTTCCGACGGGAACACGCTCATGCCGCGCACCTTCAGCATCTCCTTGCGGCGGCCGAGGAAATGCAGATAGCCGTCCTCGTCGTAGGCGCCGATATCGCCGGTGCGGAACCAGCCGTCGCGAAACACCTCGGCGTCGACGTCCGGCCGTCCCCAGTAGCCCTTGAACAGCGATGGCGTGCTGACGACGATCTCGCCTTCCGCGCCGATCGGCAGCAGCGCGCCGGTCTCGAAATCGCAGATCTTGATGCGCGTGCCGGGCACCGGCAGGCCGACGAACACGGGACGCCCGCGCAGGTCCATGTCGTCGTCCTGCATGCCCGTGGTGAAGGTGTCGCTGGTGTGCGTCTCGGTCATGCCCCAGGCGCCCTCGGCCAGCACGCTGCCGGTCAGCTCGAACCAGCGCCGGCGGATGTCCGGCGTGATCTTGCGGATGAACGAGGCCGCGCGCGTATGCCGCAGCGAGCGAAGGTCGTAGCGCGGCAGCTCGGGGTGGTTCATCAGCTCGACCGCGTTGTCGACCACGACGAAGGTGCGGTTGACGCGGTAGCGGTCGATCGCCGCCATCACGGCGACCGGATCCCAGCGCGCGAGCACGACCACGGTGGCGCCGCTGAAGATCGGATAGATCAGCCCCAGGTTCTCTCCGGCGATCCAGAACATCGGCAGGAAGTTGAGCATCACGTCGTCGGAGCCCTCGGCCATGCGGGCGGCGTCGACACCGCCGGTCAGCGCATACGAGGCCGCGGCCGTGTAGACCATGTCGCGCTGCGTGTGCATGCAGCCCTTGGGCATGCCGGTGGTGCCGCCGGTGTAGTTCAGCGCGGCCAGCGCGTCGAGATCGACGGGCGGCAGCGCGATCGGCGCGGTGGCGCGAATCGCGGACATCAGGTCGGTCGCGCCGTCGATGCGCCGCGGCGGCGCGTCGAGTCCCGCCGGCAGCGGCACGGTCGGCTGCGCCGGCAGCATCTCGCCCTGGCTGGTGGTGAAGACAGTGCGGATGCGGGTCTGGCCTTTCACCGCCATCAGCATGCCGGCCAGCTGGTCCAGCACGACGATCGCGGTGGCGCCCGAGTCGTTCAGCTCGTAGCGCAGCTCTTCTTCCTTGAACAGGGGATTGACGGGCACGTAGACGGCGCCAAGCTTCAGGATGCCGTAGAACACCACGTGGAACTGCGGGCAATTGCCGATCATCACCGCGACACGATCGCCTGCGCCGATGCCGTGCGAGGCCAGCAGCGCGGCGCAGCGCTCGCTGAGGTCGTCGAGCTCGGCATAGCTGATCTCGGTGCCGTAGTAGGTCAGCGCCGGATGCGCGGGGCGCCGGCGCGCCCACGCGCGCAGGTAGTCGCCGAGCGCGACCTCGCCGTGCGGATAGACCGGCGCGGTGGGCAGGCCCGCGGGCCAGATCCTGCGATGGCGTGCTTCCAGGTCTTCGAAGAACTGCGCCTCTTCGACGGAGGCGTCGGGCAATGCTGGTGGGTTCGACTGCTCGCGGTCCATCTGCTGTCTCCTGTTGCGTTCTTGTTCGGGTCGATGGAAGAGCTGCGGGGACGTCTCCTTACCAGGCGTCGACGTACTGCCGCAGCGGCCGGTTCGGATGCGAGGCGCCCGCATCGAGCCCGGTCACCAGCCACTGGCGCGTCGCGGCCGGATCGATCACCGCATCGAGCTCGAGCGCCGCGGCGGCGTTGATCGCATGGCCGCGTTCGTACATCTGCGCGACCAGCTTCTGGTACAGCGCGTCGCGCTCCGGCCCTTCGGGCAGCGCCTCGAGCTCCTTGCGAAAGCCCAGCCGCACCGCGCCCTCGAGGCCCATGCCGCCGAACTCGCCGGTCGGCCACGACAGCGTGAAGGTCGGCGCGCGAAAGCCCCCCGCTGCCATCGCCATCGCGCCCAGGCCATAGCCCTTGCGCAGCACCACCGCGAGGAAGGGCACGCGCAGCTTGGCGCCGATCACGAACATCCGCGAAACGTGCCGCACCTGCGCGCGCGCCTCGACCTCCGGGCCGACCATGAAGCCCGGCGTGTCGATCAGCGAGACGATCGGCAGCCCGTGCGCATTGCAGATCTGCATGAAGCGCGCGGCCTTGTCGGCGGCGTCGGCGTCGATGGCGCCGCCCAGGTGGCGCGGATTGTTGGCGAGGATGCCGACCGGGCGGCCTTCGATGCGGGCCAGCGCGGTATGGATGCCGGTGCCGAAGCCGCTGCGCAGCTCCAGCACGCTGCCGACGTCGGCGATGCCGGCGATCGCCGCGCGCGTGTCGTAGACGCGCAGCCGGTTCTCCGGCACCACGCGCCGCAGCGCCAGCGGATCGGGCGCCTGCCATTCGGCGACGGCACCCTGGAACATCGACAGATAGTGCTTGGCCGCGGCCACCGCGGCGGCCTCGTCGTCGACCAGCAGATCGACCACGCCATTGTGGTGCTGCACGGCGGCCGGGCCGATGTCCTCGGGACGGAACACGCCGAGCCCGCCGCCCTCGATCATCGCGGGTCCGGCCATGCCGATATTGGCGTTGCGCGTCGCGACGATCAGGTCGCAGCAGCCGAGCAGTGCCGCGTTGCCGGCGAAGCAGCGGCCCGAGGCGATGCCGACCACCGGCACCTCGCCGCTGAGCGCGGCGAAGGCGGCGAACGACGGCTGGAACAGGCCGGCCACGGTCGGGAAGTCGACGTCGCCGGGACGTCCGCCGCCGCCCTCGGCGAAGATCACGGTCGGCAGCCGATTCTGCAGCGCGACCTGCAGGATGCGGTCGGTCTTGGTGTGATTGCGCTTGCCCTGTGTGCCGGCCAGCACGGTGGCGTCGTAGGCCAGCACCGCGCAGCGCGAGCGCTCGGCCGGAAACAGCGCGCCATTGACGCCGCCGATGCCGGTGATCAGGCCGTCGGCCGGCGTATTGGCGATCAGGTCCGCCTCGCTGCGGCGGCTCGCCTGCGCGGCCACCGCGAGCGCGCCGTATTCGACGAAGCTGCCGGCATCGCACAGGTCGGCGACGTTCTCTCGCGCGGTGCGCTGGCCGCGCGCGCGGCGCCGGGCCACCGCGTCGGGGCGCGCCTCGTCGTACAGGAAGGCATGGCGGTCGATCACGCGCTGCAGGTCCGCGCGGATCGCGTTGGGGTCGGCCTGCTCGGCGTCGGCGCCGGCGTGCGCGCCGGCTTCGGCCGGCTCCAGCACCAGCAGCACTTGGCCCTCGGCCGCCTGCTCGCCGGCCTCGGCGCGCAGGTCGATCACGCGGCCCGGCTGCTCGGCGACGATCGCATGTTCCATCTTCATCGCATCGAGCACCGCGACGGTCTGGCCGGCCTGCACCAGCTGGTCCACCGCGACGCTGACCTCGACCAGGCGGCCGGCCATCGGCGCGCGCACGGCGTGCAGGCCCTCGCCAAGCTGCTCGTCGAAACTGCTGGCGCCGACCGGCGTGGCGGCGACGGAGGGAATGGCGCCACTGGCACCGCCGGCGCCGTCCTGCACCGCCTGCAGCGCGCGGCTCTGCGCCTCGAGCTGCGCGGCGCGGCTCAGCAGTTCGGGCAACACCGCCTCGACATGCCGGGTATGGATCTGCTGGCTGGCGAAGTCCTCGCGCTCGGCCAGCGCGCGCAGCAGGTCGAGATTGGTGGCGATGCCGCGGATGGTGAATTCGCCCAGTGCCCGCTGCAGTCTCCGCACCGCGTCGGCGAAGCGTGCGCTGCCGGAGGTGACGATCAGCTTGGCCAGCAGCGTGTCGTACTGCGGCGAGGGCACGTAGCCGGTATAGCCGTGCGTGTCGACGCGAACGTCCGGGCCGGTCGGCGGATCGAAGCGTTCCAGCCGGCCCTGCGCCGGGCGGCCGAACCCTGCGCATCGATCGATTCGGCGTTGATGCGCGCCTGGATCGCAAAGCCGCGTGCCGCGGGCGGCCGTTGCGGATCGAGGCCGAGGTCGCGCAAGGATCGGCCTTGCGCCAGGCCCAGTTGCAGCGCCACCAGATCGACGCCGGTGACCTGCTCGGTGATGGTGTGCTCGACCTGCAGGCGCGGGTTGGCTTCGATGAAGACGAAGGGCTGGCGTTCGCCGTCGCGGGCCGCCGCGCCGCCGGGCTCGGCTTCCTCCACCAGGAATTCGAAGGTGCCGAGGCTGCGGTAGCCGCTGCGGCGTGCCAGCGTACGGGCCGCCTCGACGATGCGTTCGCGCAGCGCCGGGTCCAGCGCCGGGCTGGGCGCGATCTCGACCAGCTTCTGGAAGCGCCGCTGCAGCGTGCAGTCGCGCTCGCCAAGGGCGATCACGTCGGTGCCATCGCCGGCGATCTGCACTTCGATATGGCGGGCCCGCACGACCAGCCGCTCGGCATAGACCGCATCGATGCCGAAGGCCGAACGCGCCTCGGAACGGCAGCGCGCATAGGCCTCGGCCAAGGCGTCGCGCTCGCGCACCACGCGCATGCCGCGACCGCCGCCGCCGCCGACCGCCTTCAGCACGATGCCGGCGCCGTGCTGTTCGTCGAAGAAGGCCGTCACCGCTTCGAGAGTCGCGCCGCCCTCGGTGGCGGGCATCACCGGCACGCCGCATTCGCGCGCCAGCGCCAGCGCGCGGCCCTTGTCGCCGAACAACGCGAGCTGGTCGACCGTCGGGCCGACGAAGACCAGGTCGGCCTCGGCGCAGGCCTGCGCAAAGTCGGCGCGTTCGCTGAGGAAGCCGTAGCCGGGGTGGACCGCGTCGCAGCCGGTGCGGCGTGCGGCGCCAAGGATGGCGGGGATGTCGAGGTAGGCGGCGGGGCCTTCGCCGTCGAGCGCGACCGCCTCGTCGGCCAGCAGGCGGTGGCGGCTATTGGCGTCGTCGCGCGCGTAGACGGCGACGGTGGCGATGCCCAGATCGCGGGCCGCGCGTTGCACGCGCAGCGCGATCTCGCCGCGATTGGCGATCAACAGCTTCTTCACAAGTGTCCCCTCTCGATGTCGCCGCCGCACGGGCGGGCGCATTGTTTTTTGTGGCATGTGATTCTGCAAGGCAAAATCTACATGTCGGGGGGACGCGCGCGACAAGGGCGTAAACGCGGGACATCGCGAAGACGTTGGCGATAATCGGCCACTGTGAAATTCCGCTGTGCAGAATTGCGGCTCGAAATCGAGCGCCGCCACGGCCGATGCCGCATGCACGACGGACCGGATTGCCCCTACAGGTACCGCGCCCGACTGCCGTTAACCGGCGGAGACCCCGCCATGCGCGCGCCGCGATGCCGGGGGAGAAAGCCTGCCACCGCGCCATCGAACCAACCGGACCCCGAGGGGAACCGCCATGACTTCCGCCCTGCCACGCCGCTGCCGCGCCGCGTTCGCCGTTTCGTCCGCCCCCGTTTCGTCCGCCCCCCGTTTCGTCGTCCCCCGTTTCGTCGTCCCCCGTTTCGTCCGCCCGTGCCGGCGTGCTGATGCTGTCCGCGCTGACGGCGTTGGCCACGCTGACCGCGGGATGCGCCACCTACCAGTCGGTCAGCCCGGCCGAATCGGCGCCGCCGGCCGACCCGATCGCGGCGATGGTCCGCATCGATCCCGACCTCGGCGCATCGTTCTGCGTGATCGACAGCCCCGCGGGACGCGCGCCGTTCGCGGCGACACTGCTGCAATCGCTGCAGCGCCGCGGCTTCGAAGCCAGGCTGCTGCCGCCGGGATCGTCGGTGGCGGCCTGCACGTTGACGGCGACCTATGCGGCCACCTCGCAGTCGTACTGGCGCACCTTCCTGGCGACCGCCGACATCACCGTCTATCGGCGCGGCGAGCGCGTCGGCAAGGCGGTCTACGATGCGCGGCGCGGCCAGGGCGGCGTCAATCTGAGCCACCTGATCGACCCGAAGCAGAAGATCGACGAACTGGTCGACCAGCTGTTCCCCGGCCGCCTGCCGCATCCGGAGGCGCGCGATCGCAACGCCCCGCTGTCCGATCCGAACGGCGGGGCGGGCTCCAGCGCCGACCGCAGCGCGGCCGCTACGCCGGCCTGAACCCGGGCCGCCTGCAGGATCGCAACGCCCCGCTGTCCGGTCCGAACGGCGGAGCGAAGCCAAGCACGGCCGCTACGCCAGCCTGAACGCCTGC
Source organism: Cupriavidus sp. H18C1 (assembly GCF_049311595.1). NCBI lineage: Bacteria > Pseudomonadati > Pseudomonadota > Betaproteobacteria > Burkholderiales > Burkholderiaceae > Cupriavidus > Cupriavidus sp. H18C1. The sequence goes on along the minus strand of NZ_CP186008.1, from coordinate 1,877,721 downwards.
ACCGCCTCGCGCAGCTGCTGCGCGCGCTGGTCGAGGCTTTCGGCCGCGGCGGCGGCCTCTTCGACCAGCGCGGCATTCTGCTGCGTGACGCCGTCCATCTCGGCCAGCGCGTCGCTGACCTGCGCGATGCCTTGCGCCTGCTCGCGCGAGGACGCGCTGATTTCCGCCATGCGCGTGGCGATGCCTTCGACCTGGCGCACGATGTCTTCCATCGCGCTGCCGGCCTGCTGCACCGCTACGTGACCGTCGCGCAGATCCGAGACCGTCCGCTCGATCAGCGCCTTGATCTCGCCCGCCGCGGTGGCGCTGCGCTGCGCGAGGCTGCGCACCTCGCCGGCCACGACCGCGAAACCGCGCCCGTGCTCGCCGGCCCGCGCGGCTTCGACCGCCGCGTTCAGCGCCAGGATATTGGTCTGGAAGGCGATGCCGTCGATCATGCCGATGATGTCGACCACCTGTTGCGCGTTGCGATGCACGCCGTCCATGGTCTGCACCACGCGCTCGACGGTGCCGCCGCCGTGCCGGGCTGCATCGGCGGCGCTGCGCACGGTGGCGTCGGCGTCCACGGCGGCATCGGCGTTCTGGCGCACCGTCGCGCTCAGCTGCTCGATGCTGGCGGCGGTGCGCTCCAGGCTGCTGGCCTGGCTCGCGGTACGGGCCGACAGATCGGCGTTGCCGCTGGCGATCTCGCCGGTGCTGGCGACGATCGCGTCGGCGCTGGCGCGCACGGTGCCGACGATGCCGGACAGGCCCTGGCCGACGCCGTCGATCGCACGCATCAGCTCGCCGATCTCGTCGCGGCGCGGGCTGGCCAGGCGCGCGGTCAGGTCGCCGGCCGCCAGGCTGCGCGCGGCCGCTGCCGCATCGGCCAGCGGCGCGCTGACCATCCGGCGCAGCATCCACCAGAATCCCGCCGACACCAGCAGCGCCAGCACCAGGCCGGCGCCGAGGAAGCGATTGCGATTGACGATCAGCTCCGCGCGCAGGCTGTCGACCGGCACCGAGCCGACGATCAGCCATTGCCATTCGGGATAGGTCTCGAACGCGGTCAGGCGCAATGCCGGGGCGGCGCCGTCGAAGGCGATCCGATGCGTCAGGCTGCCCTGGCGCGCGGCCATCAGCTCGCGCAGCCAGGTCTTGCCGTCTTCGTCGCGGGCGTCCAGCTGCACCGTGCCCTCCTGGCGGCGGCCGACCAGCAGCTTGCCCTGGTCGGGACCGGGCCTGGCGTCGACCACCAGGAAATGGCCGTCGGTGCCGATCGATTTGCGGCGGATGCGGTTTTTCAGCATCGCCAGCTCGGCGCTGACATCGACGCCGACATAGAGCGCGCCGACGATCTTGCCGGCGGCATCGCGCACCGGCTCGTACTTGCTCATGTACGGCTTGCCGAACAACCACGTCAACGCGCGGTACGAGCGTCCGGCCTGCACCGCGGCATAGGCGCCGCCGGCGCGGTCGAGCAGCGTGCCGACCGCGCGCTCGCCGTTCTGCTTCTTCAGCGAGGTGGTCACGCGCACGAAGTCGTCGCCGCGGCGCGCGAACACCGTGGCGATGGTGCCGCCGGTGGTCGAGAAGAAGCGGTCCGGCAGCGCGAAGTTGTTGTTCAGCACGACCTCGCCGCTGCTGAACTGCGGCGTCGGCTGGCCGGCGACCTCGATGGTCTGCGCGGGATCGACCGCATACGGGCCGGGCACCACCGCGGCGAAGCTCAGCAGGAAGCGGTCCGCCTCCTGCAGCATGGTGTCGTCGAACTGGCCGAGCAGATCGCGCAGCGTCTCGTTCTGCGCGCTCATCGCCGCGCGCTGCTGCGCCTCGAGCTGGCGCATGCTGCTGTCCGACAGCACCCAGGCGAACAGGCCGAATACCAGCACCTGCACGGCCAGCACGATCAGCGCAAGCCGCGTGCCGATCCGCGCGGCGCCAGGGCGCCAGCGGCGCGACGGCTGGCTGGCGGACGAGGTATCGGTAGGGGGAGGGATGGAAAGCGCCGGCAAGGCCGGCAGCCGACGAAGCAAGGGGGGCGGGGGCAAGGGGGGCGCACGTCCGTTTCCTGCGAAAGGGAAGTTGCCGGCACCACATGGCGCACGGCGGACGCATGATCTCCGTCACGTCGTCATGGACGGGTTTACGGCAAAGGACGTGCTGCGCTTGATGAGGGTGTTCACGGATTTCTACAGACGGCGGTCCGCAAAGCAGGACGTGACCTAGGTCAGGTCGCTATTCTCCGATTCCCGACGGACTCACTTTTGGGCTACCGAAATCATGGCGCGACAATCTTTTCCATTCCTCGGACGGCGCCCATCTGAAGGTGACGAAGTGGGTCACAACCAACTGTTCGGCCATCTGGCCGATGAGGATTTCACGGCGGAGGAAGCCGCCGAGTATCTTGAGGTGTCGCTGGCCACATTTGCTCGCTTTGTTCACGACGGGACGGTGTCGCCGTCGAAGGAAGTCGGGCGCTGCGGATTGTTCTCCGTGGCCGCATTGAAAGCGTTCAAACGGCAACGCAAAGCCGTAAGAGGCTGAGATCCGGCCGGCACGGCGGCAACAAGTCAGTCATTCATCCCGATTCGTCGACGCCGTCTTCAGGACACGATAGGGGCCGCGGCGATGCTCTTGCTGGGCATCTTCGCCGCGGAGGATCAAGCCAGCAGTTGTCCCAGCCGCACCACCGTCACGCCGGGGCGCAGTTGACGCAGCGACGGCATCACCAGCACGCAGTCGGGATACGGCGTCACCACCGGCGCGCCGTCGTTCCAGCCGATCACGGTGCCGGCCTCGGAGAAGGTCTCCAGGCCGGTATAGGGGCCGGCGAAGCGGAAGTTCATGCTGGTGGCCACCACCGGCTCGGTGACGCGCACCACCCGCTGCGGCGCGGCCTGCGCCGACAGCCAGCCGGCGGGCAGGTCGCCGCTGTCGACGACGCCGGCCGTCAGCAGGAAGCGCGCCGTGCTGTCGCGCGCCACCGCCACCGACGATGCCTCCCAATGCTGGCCACATTCGATCAGCAGCGCATTCTTCGGGCTGGCCGAGTCGCCAAAGCCGGCGTAGTCGCGCATGCGGCGGCCTTCCGGATGGCCTTCGTCGACGATCACATGTGCCGGCGCGCCGAGCGCGCGCGCCAGCGCCACGCCCTTGTCGAGCGGGCCCGACACGATCAGCGGCAGGCTCTTCTCGTGCATCGAATGCAGGTCCAGCAGCAGGTCGACGCGATCGATCAGCGGGCGCATCTCGCGCGCGCGCCGCAGCTCGGACGAATCGCGCGACGCATCGTCGAGCACCGCGGCGGTCCAGACGCGGTTGAAGTCCTGGTCGACGAAGCGCGAGGCGTCGGGCTTTGCCGGATCGAAGCGGTGATAGGCGTCGACGTTGGCGAACGCCAGCGTCAGCTGTCCGCGGCGCGGCTTGAGCCCCAGATCCAGCAGCTCCTTGACGACGATCGCGCCGCAGACCTCGTTGCCGTGGGTCAGCGCGTTGATCATCACGTGCGGACCGGGCACGCCGCTGTCGACATGGTGGACATAGGCGATGCCGGTATTGCCGTCGGCATACGGCCGGATATCGGGAAACGCGACTTCGACCGGGTAGGCGTCGAGCGTGGTCATCGTGTTCATGGCGTCCTTGTTATTGCTGAATGCCGGCCGCCTGCACGATGGTGCGGTACTTGGCGGTCTCGCGCTTGACGAAGGCGGCGAACTGCGCCGGATTGGCGGGCGCGACCTCGACGCCGGCCTCGGCCAGCTTCTTGCGGACCTCGGGCATCGCCAGCACGGCCTGCATCTCGTTGTTGAGCCGATCCACCACCGCGCGCGGCGTGGCCTTCGGCGCCATCAGGCCGAACCAGACGCCCATGTCGACGCCCTTCAGCGCGGGCGTCTCCGCCAGCGCCGGCACGTCGGGTGCCACCGCGGCGCGCTTGGCTTCGGTCACGCCATAGGCCTTGACCCGTCCGGCCTGGATATGCGGCAACGCGGAGGACAGCACCATCACCGCCAGATCGATCTGGCCGCCCAGCAGGTCCGTTGCCATCGCCGAAGCGCCCTTGTACGGCACGTGCGTGATACCGACCTTGCCCTGCTGCTTGATCAGCTCGCCGGCCAGGTTCAGCGGCGTGCCGACGCCCGACGAGGCGTAGGCGAGCTTGTCCGGCTGCCCCTTGGCCAGCGCGATCAGCTCGCCGGCGTTGCGCGCCGGCAGCGTCGGCTTGCCGACCAGCACCATCGGCTGCGTGCCGACGAAGGTGATCGGCGCCAGGTCCTTCTCGCCGTCGTAGCGGACCGCCGGATTGGTCAGGCGCGCGATCGACACCTCGCTGCCCGAACCCATCAGCAGCGTGTAGCCATCGGCCTCGGCCTTGACCACACGCGACGCGCCGATGGTGCCGCCGGCGCCGCCGAGGTTCTCGATCACCACGCTCTGGCCCAGCCGCTTGCCGAGTTCGGGCGCGATGGTGCGGGCCACCAGGTCGACGCTGCCGCCGGCCGTGTAGCCGACCACCAGCGTGATCGGCTTGGCGGGCCATTCGCTGGCGCGCGCCGCGCCGGCAGGCAACAGCGACATCGCCGAGGCGGCGGAGAACAGCAAGGTGGCGGCGGTGGCAGTCCGCAGCGAGATCTTCATGGCAACGCTCCCGTGTCTATGTGTTATCGATGTGGTATGGCGCGATGTTAGGGAGCGGCGCCATGTCCGCGCATGCGGGTTTGGCAATGGCGATTGCCGGATCGGCAAGGCGTGTGGCAAGGGTCCTATCACGGACTCGGCAGGGGCAGGCAAGGGGCAGGCGAAGGGCAGACAAGCGGCTCGGCAAGGCGGCCCGCCAAGGCGGCGCGGCATCGCCTCCGCCGCCAGCGGCATCACGCCGTCGCGGCGCGCCAGAACGCCTCGGCCAGCGGACGCATCGGCGCGCGCGGACGGTAGAGCCGGATCTGCAGCACCAGATCGCGATTGCCGCCCGGCTGACCGCCCTGGCCGCCTTGTTGGGCACCCTCCGTCCCGGCCTCCGCCACGCTGCCGATATCGGCGCGCACCAGCCGGCCGGCGTGCAGGTCGTCGGCGATCAGCCGGGCCGGCAGCCAGGCCAGGCCCATGCGCTGGCGCACCATCTCATGCACCGATTCGGCGAAGTCGCAGACCGCCACGACGTCGAGGCGGCCGGCCAGCTTGCGCCGCGCGATCTCCTGATTGACCATGCGGCCCATTGTCAGCGTCTCCGCATAGGCGATCGTCGGCACCGGCGCGCCGCTCTTGCCGTTCCTGCCGCGCCCGGGCAGGCGGAAGCACGGTCCGCCCGAGGCATCGGCGGCGGCGACGCAGACCAGCCGCTCGACCCCGACCGGATGGAACTGATAGCGGGCCTCGTCCAGCCGCACCGGCAGGTCCGGCGGGCTGTAGCACAGCAGGAAATCGGCATCGCCCTCGGTGAACATCGCCAGCGCGTCGTGCATGGCGAAGGTCGACAGCCGGGTGCGAAAGCCCGCGGCCACCGGATCGTGCCGCAGCGCCTGGCGCAGCCCCGCCAGCCAGGCCGGCACCAGCGAGCGCGACAGCGTCTTGCCGGTGGCGATTACCACGGTGCTGGCGTCGACGCGGTGGGCCGCCCGCAGCGCCAGCCGCGTTTCCTCGAGCGTATGCAGCGCCGACTGCGCCGCCTCCAGAAACTGCCGGCCCTCGGCGGTCAGCCGGACCGGAAACACGCTGCGATCGATCAGCGGCGCGCCGGCCCACACTTCGAGCGCCTGCATGCGGCGGCCGAACGCGGGCGGGGTGACATTGCGCAGTTCGGCGGCGCGGGCGAGGCTGCCGGCCTCGGCCAGGCATACAAAGTCTTCGAGCCAACGGATATGCATGGGGAGGCGGGCGATGGGTTCGTGTAGGGAGGCATCGGGCGGCAGCGCGTCACCGTGCGCGGCGGCGTCATTCTAGAGCGTCCGTAGCCGCTTGGACGGTTTGCGGCCCCGATGCGGCGACGCCGGAAGGGGCGCGCGATCCATCTTGCCGACGAATGGAGGCGTTGGAAAAATGTCACTCGATATTCGTCCGTCGAATAGTCCGGCGCGGCCCCCCGGAGCGCCCGATTCACTCGACAATCCGGCCTCGCGCCTGCCGCGCCGCAGCCTATCGCCGCTTCCCACCGACTCCTACACTGGCTGGAAAGCCCGACCTCGCTGGGAGTTCGCCATGCCGACCCTTCGCCGCCTCGTCCGCCACGCCGCCTGCATCGTGATCCTGCTGGGCGGGTGGCAGACCGCGATGGCGGCACCCCGGCCGCCGCAGCCGGCGGAAACGCTGACCCGGCAGGCGGTGGCCGCCTACGAGGCCGGCGCTTTCGAGAGCGCGCTGCGCGACTTCGCCGAGGCCGCGCGGCAGGGCAACCGGCTGGCGCAGTTCAACTACGCGATGATGCTGCTGCGCGGCGACGGCACGGCGTCCAAGCCGCAGGAGGCGCTGGTCTGGCTGAAGAAGGCGGCGGACAACGAGATGACGCACGCGCAATTCACCTGGGGCGAACTGCACGAGCGCGGCGACCTGGTGCCCAAGTCGCTGGAGGAGGCCAACCGCTGGTATCAGCGCGCCAGCCAGGGCGGACATATCCAGGCGCAGGTCGCGCTGGCGACCAATTACTTCATCGGCCGCGGGGTGCCGCGCGATTACGCCAAGGCCTTCGAGTGGTACACGCGGGCCGCGACCGCGGGCGACGGCGGCGCGCAGTACATCGTCGCCAGCTTCTACGAGCGCGGCGAGCCGGGCGTGGTGGAGCGCGATATCGAGCAGGCGAAGATCTGGTACGCCCGCGCCGCGGCGCGCGGCGACCCCGGCGCGCTGGCCAAGCTGCGCTCGCTGCTGGAGCAGACCGTCAGGTCGCGCGCGCCGACGATGTAGCGGACAGGCGAGCCGGCAAGCGCGCGGCGCGCATCAAGTCTGAATCAGCCGCTTCTGCCGCGAGATGTTCATCAGGATGCCGATCCCCATGCCGAGCGTGACCAGCGCGGTGCCGCCGTAGCTGATCAGCGGCAGCGGCACGCCGACGATCGGCAGGATGCCGCTGACCATGCCCATGTTGACGAAGGCATAGGTGAAGAAGATCAGCGTCACCGCGCCGGCGAGCAGCCGCGAGAAGTGCGTCGGCGCATTGGCGGCGATATAGAGCCCGCGGAAGATCAGCAGCAGGTACAGCACCAGCAGCACCGCATTGCCGATCAGGCCGAATTCCTCGGAGTAGACCGCGAAGATGAAGTCGGTGTGCTTCTCCGGAATGAATTCGAGGTGGGTCTGCGTGCCCTTGAGCCAGCCCTTGCCCATCAGGCCGCCCGAGCCGATCGCGATGATCGACTGGATGGTGTGGAAGCCCTTGCCGAGCGGATCGGTGGTGGGATCGAGCAGCGTGCAGACCCGGTGCTGCTGGTAGTCGTGCAGCACGGGCCAGTTGACGCCCGGCGCGCACATGTCGTGCTCGAAGAACAGCAGCCCGGAAATCAGCGTGACCAGGATCGCCAGCGCCGGCAGGATCAGCTTCCACGACAGCCCGGCGAAGTAGATCACGTACATGCCGGCGGCCAGCACCAGCAGCGCGGTGCCCAGGTCGGGCTGCTTGGCGATCAGGCCCACCGGCACCGCCAGCAGCAGGCCGGCGACGATGAAGTCGAACCAGCGCAGCCCGCTTTCGCGCTTCTGGAAGTACCAGGCCAGCATCAGCGGCATCGCGATCTTCATCAGCTCGGAGGGCTGGATCACGATGCCGACATTGAGCCAGCGGCGTGCGCCCTTGCGGATCAGCCCGAACATCGCCACCGCGATCAGCAGCGCGACGCCGACCGTATAAAGCGGCACCGCGACCCGCATCAACGTCTGCGTGGGCAGATAGGCGATCACCCACATCACCGCGTAGGACAGCAGGATATTGCGCAGCTGGTCCTCGACGCGGCCCGGCACGTCGATCGACGCCGAGTACAGCGCCACGATGCCGGTGGCGAACAACAGGAAGACGATCAGCGCGAGCGGCTTGTCGAAGCCGGTCAGCGCGGTCTTGATCAGGGACAGGGCGCGTCTGCGATCCATCTGCGCCTCCTTCAATGCGTGGCGTTGGCGCCCGGCGCCGCGGCGGCTTGCCGGGCGCGGGATGCGGGAGACGGTGCGGGACCCGGCGCGGCGGGCGGCGTGGTCGGGCGCGTCTGGCGCGCGCCCGGTGCGGCCGGGGCCGATGGCGAGGGCGGAGCCGGCGGCGCGCCGTCATGCGGCGGCCGGCTGTGGCCGAGCGCCTGGCGCATGCGGTCCCCCCAGCGTCAGCGGCGCCGAGGCGGGGGCGATTGCCTGCGGATCGATGGCCGGCGCGGCGGCCACCGCGCTGGCGCCACCCTGGCTGCCCTCGCCGGCGCTGCTGCCTTTGTCGCCTTTGCCGCCTTTGCCGCTGTCATCCTTGCCGTCCGGCTGGTCTTCCGCGTCCTCGCTGGCCAGCGTGTTGCCCATCGCGCTGGCACTGGCGATGCTGGCCGTATGGCCGGTGGTGAACACGCTCGGCGTGTCGACCGGCGGCAGCCCGTGCGTGCGCTCGGAGGCCGGCGGCGCGATCTCGGCCAGCTCGGCGGGCCATTTGCCGAGCAGGTAGTAGTCCATGATCTTGCGTGCGATCGGCGCGGCGTGCTGCGCGCCGAAGCCGGCGTTCTCGACGATCAGCGCCAGCGCGATCTTCGGCTTGTCGGCCGGCGCGAAGGCGTGATACAGCGCGTGGTCGCGCTTGTGCTCGGCCAGCGCATGGTGGTTGTACTTCTCGCCCTTGGCCAGCGAGTAGGTCTGCGCGGTGCCGGTCTTGCCGGCCGACTCGTAGGCCGCGCCGGCGAATGCCCTGGCCGCGGTGCCCGAGTGCGTGACGCCGACCATCGCGCGCTTGATCACGTCGATATCGGACTGCTTGAACGGCAGCCGGTAGCTTTCCTTGGGCACCGTCAGCCGGCGCTGGCGCGTCATCGCGTCCTCGACCGCCTTGACCAGGTGCGGCTTCATCACCACGCCGTTGTTGGCCAGGATCGCGGTCGCATGGGCGAGCTGCAGGATCGTAAAGCTGTTGTAGCCCTGTCCGATGCCCAGCGAGATGGTCTCGCCGTCATACCACCGCTGCTGCTCGGGCTTGCGATAGGCGCGTCGCTTCCAGTCGGTCGACGGCAGGATGCCGCGGCTCTCGCCCTCGATGTCGATGCCGGTCAGCTGGCCGAAGCCCAGCGGCTTCATGAAGTCGTGGATCGCGTTGACGCCCATGTCGCGCGCCAGCGCGTAGTAGTAGGTATCGCACGAGGCGACGATCGAGCTGTGCATGTCGACCCAGCCGTGGCCACCCGGCTTGTCGTCGCGGAAGGTGTGGTTGCCCAGCGTGAAAAAGCCGGGATCGTGCATGCCCCAGTTGGCCGTGCGCTTGCCCGTCGTCAGCGCCGCCAGCGCCATGAACGGCTTGTAGGTCGAGCCCGGCGGATAGGTGCCGCGCAGCGGCCGGTTCAGCAGCGGCTTGTCCGGCGAATTGTTCAGCTCGTTCCAGGTCGCGGTGTCGATGCCCTCGACGAACAGGTTCGGGTCGAAGGTCGGCTTGGAGACGAAGGCCAGGATGTCGCCGGTGGCCGGCTCGATTGCTACCAGCGCGCCGCGGCGGTCGCCGAACAGCGCCTCCGCCAGCTGCTGCAGCCGGATGTCGAGCGAGAGAATCAGGTTGTTGCCCGGCGTCGCCGGCGCGGTCGACAGCGTGCGGATCGGCCGCCCGCCGGCGCTGACCTCGACTTCCTCGATGCCGGTCAACCCGTGCAGCTCGGTCTCGTAGCTCTGCTCGATGCCGATCTTGCCGATGTAGTTGGTGCCCTTGTAGTTGTCGGCATCCTTGCGCGGATCGTACTTGGCGGGATTGGCGTCGTTGGCCACGTCCATCGCCTCGATGCGCTGCTGGTCGCGCTGCGAGATGCGGCCGATGTAGCCGACCACGTGCGAGGCCGATTCGCCCATCGGGTACTGGCGGAACAGGCGCGCCCGCACGTCGACGCCGGGGAAGCGGAAGCGCTGCGCGGAGAAGCGCGCCACCTCCTCGTCGCTGAGCTGGCTGCGGATCGGCAGGCTCTCGAAGCTGCGCGACTCTTCCATCAGCCGGCGGAAGCGGCGGCGGTCGCGCGGCTGGATGTCGATCAGTTCGGAGAGTTCATCGATGGTGTCGTCCAGCGACTGCGTCAGCTTGGACGGCGTGATCTCCAGCGTGTAGGCCGAATAGTTGCGCGCCAGCACGACGCCGTTGCGGTCCATGATGATGCCGCGGTTCGGCTCGATCGGCGCCACCGAGATGCGGTTGTCCTCGGCCTTGGCCGAATACTGGTCGTGCTTGTACCACTGCAGCCAGAAGAAGCGCAGGAACAGCAGGCCGAACAGGATCACGGCGAACAGCGCCGCGGCCGCCACGCGAAGGCGGAAGCGGCCGAGCTCGAGTTCGACGTTGCGGATTTCGGTCATGGTGCTGCGTGGACGGGCGTTCGGGGCACGGAGAGAAACAGCGAGCGGAGTGCCATGCCGTCAGATCGGCCGGGTTTCGTCGACGTCGATGGAGCGGCGCTGCGGCGCCAGCAGCAGGCCGGTGGCCAGCGGCCACAGCAGCGCCTCGATGCCGGGCGCGACCAGCAGCGGCCAGCCGGGCAGCGGCGCGCCCATCAGCAGCCGGATCACCACCGGCACCGCATGCGCGATGAACAGCAGCGGCAGCACGTGCAGCGCCTGCGTATAGACGCTGAACCACAGCACGCGGCGGTGGATCGTGATGGCGAAGTACGCCAGCAGCGTATAGGCCATCGCGTGCTCGCCCAGCAGGCGGGCATCGTGCACGTCCATCAGCAGACCCAGCACGAAGGCCACGCCCATGCCGACCTTGCGCGGCTGGTGGATGTTCCAGAACACCAGCACCAGCGCCACCATGTCCGGCACCCACAGGATGTCGCCCCACGGCAGCAGGTTGAACAGGAACGCCAGCACGAAGGTCAGCGCGATGAAGGCCGGGTTGACCGGCCGCAGCAGGTATTGGGGATGGGTCACCGCTTCTGCTCCTGGCTCGGCGCGGCCGCGGGCGCGGTAGCGACTGTGGCGACTGTGGTGGCCGTAGCGGCCGTAGCCGCGGCGTCCGCCTTGGGCTTCGGCGCCTTCTCGGTTCTTTCCGCTTTGTCGGACTTGTCGGCTTTCGAGGCCTTGCCCGCCTTCTCCGTCTTGCTGGCCTTGCCCGCCGCGCTCTTGCCGTCGTCGCCGGCCGGCAGGTCGCGCGAGGGCTTCTCGGCCTCGTAGCGCACTACCAGCAGCTGGCGGTGCGAACGCACGCCGGCGACCGGCTCGCAGTAGACGCGCGAGAACGCGGTATCGGCCTTGCGTTCGATCTGCACGATGCGCGCGACCGGCAGCCCGGCCGGATAGACCCCGTCCAGGCCCGAGGTCACCAGCAGGTCGCCCTGCTGCAGATCGGCCGACGCCGCCATGAAGCGCAGGTCCAGCATGCCGGCCTTGCCGCCGCCGAAGGCGATGCTGCGCAGGCCGTTGCGTACCACCTGCACCGGGATCGCCTGTTCCTTGTCGGTCAGCAGCGTGACTTCGGACTGGAACGGCGTCACGCGCGTGACCTGGCCGACCACGCCGCGGTCGTCGATGACCGGATAGCCGGCCCGCACCTCGTGCTGGCTGCCGCGGTCGATCACGATGCGCTGGCTGTACGGATCGCGCGCGTCGTACAGCACCTCGGCCGCCGTGACCGGCGTGGCCGATTGCTCCTTCAGGTCCAGCAGCTTGCGCAGTTGGCGGTTCTCGGCCTCGAGCTGGGCCTGGCGCAGCGCGTCGTCGGCCTGCGCCACCGCGCGCCGCCGCAGCTCGCGGTTCTCGCTGGCCAGCGCGGCGGACGACTGCAGATAGTCGAACGCGGCGCGCGCCATGTCACGCGGCACCAGCACGGCGCGCTCGACCGGCATCAGCACGGTGGCGGCGACCTGCCGGACCGTGGACAGCGCATCGAAGCGGGCGTCGACGACCAGCAGCACCAGCGCCATCGTCACGAAGATGACCAGGCGCGCGAACGCGGACGTGCCCTGCTTGAATAGCGGTGGCGGCGTGTAATCCATTTAGCCGTACGCAGGCGGTGGCGGTCCGCGTCGCCGGCACGCCGCGCTGGGGCGTCCGGGGGGCGGACCGGAATTGGCAAAGTCGCGCGGACCGCCGGAGAGCGGCGGCCGGCTTGGCCAGGGTGGCGCGGCGGCGGACCTGCCCGTGGCCGGCCTGGGCCAGCGGTGCGGGCAGGGCGCGCTTCGCCACGGGAACGATCCTTTGCCGGACCGGCTTACTCGTAGGCGAAGATGCTGCCGAGCTTGTCCATGCGCTCCAGGGCCATGCCCGAGCCGCGCACCACGCAGGTCAGCGGATCCTCGGCCACCAGCACCGGCAGGCCGGTTTCCTCGGCCAGCAGGCGGTCCAGGTCGCGCAGCAGCGCGCCGCCGCCGGTCAGCGTGATGCCGCGCTCGGCGATGTCGGCGCCCAGTTCCGGCGGAGTCTGCTCCAGGCCGATCTTCACGGTGGAGACGATCTGGTTCAGCGGATCGGTCAGCGCTTCTAGGATTTCGTTGGACGAAACCGTGAACGCGCGCGGGATGCCCTCGGACAGGTTGCGGCCCTTGACCTCCATCTCGCGCACTTCCGAACCCGGGAAGGCGGAGCCGATTTCCTTCTTGATCGCTTCGGCGGTCTGTTCGCCGATCAGCATGCCGTAGTTGCGGCGGATGTAATTGACGATGGCCTCGTCGAACTTGTCGCCGCCGACGCGCACCGAGCCCTTGTAGACCATGCCGCCCAGCGAGATGATGCCGACCTCGGTGGTGCCGCCGCCGATATCGACGACCATCGAGCCCGACGGCTCCGACACCGGCAGGCCGGCGCCGATCGCGGCGGCCATCGGTTCCTCGATCAGGTAGACCTGCGAGGCGCCGGCGCCCAGCGCCGACTCGCGGATCGCGCGGCGCTCGACCTGGGTCGAACCGCACGGCACGCAGATGATGATGCGCGGCGACGGACGCAGCAGCTTGCTGTCGTGCACCATCTTGATGAACTGCTTGAGCATCTGCTCGGTGACCGTGAAGTCGGCGATCACGCCGTCCTTCATCGGGCGGATCGCCTCGATGTTGCCCGGCACCTTGCCCAGCATCTGCTTGGCTTCCTTGCCGACTGCCTGAATGGTCTTCTTGGCGTTCGGGCCGCCGCCCAGGTGGATCGCGACCACCGACGGTTCGTCCAGCACGATGCCCTTGTCACGCATGTAGATCAGCGTGTTGGCGGTGCCGAGGTCGATCGCGAGATCGTTGGAAAAGTAGCTGCGGAGAAATCCGAACATCAGGAGTCCTGTTTTCTGGTGGGTTCGCAGGTATGCGAAGCGGCCGGCGCCAGTCCTTGGCGCCGGCCGCGATATTCATTGGGTTTCGATGGAAACGGCGCGCGTCTTCCGCGCATCCACGGTCCCGCCCATGCCGTTGCGGTGCGCCAGGCGAACCGCGACAGTCCTGAGGGATTTCGCCCGCCGGGCCGGCGGAACGCACTCCCACGGGAACCTTTGATTAGACGGCGCCAGAAAGTTCGCCAAACTTCATTTGGCGGATGGCCGGACGGCGGTCCGGGCGCCACAGACCCGGTACCCACAATGGGGCAGCGGCGAGTCGGTCTAATCGGAGGATCCTGGTCCGGGCCCCGCGGGCAGTCGGGTCCGGCGTCCTTCAGCGGCCGGACCCTGGGTCCAAGCGGCGAAGGCGCCGCCAGAGGCGGCGGCAAAACGGAATGATACCTTATAATTCCGCGTGTTTCGGCGGCAAATTGCCCTGAAAAAACCTGTAATTCTGACGATTGTGGGGCGTCGCGCGCGGCACTTTCCCCAGGCCGATGTCGACGCGGCAACGGCCCGGCAACGGCCCGGCAATGGCCCGGCAACTGCCCGACAGCGGTCCGGACGCGGCGCCGCCCAGGGCACGCCCGCCGGGCCGGTCCGGCGCCTCCCGACTCTGTCCGCACGGTCGTCCTTCTCCCGGTTTGTCCCGGCCTGTTGCCGGAGCGCCGGGCCCTCTGGAATTCCTCGCACCCACGCCATGGCACTCGAGTTAACCGACGTCAAGCGCATCGCCCATCTTGCCCGCATCGACATCAGCGATGAAGAAGCCGGCCAGACGCTCGGGCAACTGAATCAATTCTTCTCGCTGGTCGAGCAGATGCAGGCGGTCGACACCACCGGCGTCGCGCCGCTGGCGCATCCGCTGTCGGCGGTCCGCGAGATGCAGCAGCGCCTGCGCGAGGACGCCGTCACCGAGCCGAACCGGCGCGACGACTACCAGCGTCCCGCCCCGGCCACCGAGGCCGGCCTGTACCTGGTGCCGAAGGTGATCGAATAACGGTCCCGAAAACGGTCCCAGTAACGGTCCCGCACCCGGCTCGCCGACGTCGCCCGATTCTTCCGTATCGACGTACCGATACGCAGCGCGGCGTCTCCTGAATCGATCCGCCGGCGGCGCCCATGCCCCGCCGGCCGTTCCCCGAAGCTTTTCCGACACTCCATGTCTTCTTCCGCTTCCTCCTTCCCGGTCGGCTCGACCGTGACCTCGCTGCGCCAGATCGCCGATGCGCTCGCCGCCGGCGCGGTGTCGGCCGAAGAGCTGGCGCGCGACTACCTGGCCCGCATCGAGCAGGCCGGCGCGCTGAACGCCTATGTCCATGTCGACGCCGAGCTGACGCTGGCCCAGGCCCGCGCCGCGGACGCGCGCCGCGCGCGCGGCGAGGCCGGTCCGCTGACCGGCGTGCCGATCGCTCACAAGGACGTGTTCGTCACCCGCGGCTGGCGCTCGACGGCCGGCTCGCGCATGCTGGCCGATTACGAGAGCCCGTTCGACGCCACCGTGGTCGAGCGGCTGGCCGCCGCCGGCATGGTGACGCTGGGCAAGACCAATATGGACGAATTCGCGATGGGCTCGTCCAACGAGAACTCGCACTTCGGCCCGGTGCGCAATCCGTGGGACGCGTCGCGCGTGCCCGGCGGCTCGTCGGGCGGCTCGGCCGCGGCGGTGGCCGCGGGCCTGGCGCCGGCCGCCACCGGCACCGACACCGGCGGCTCGATCCGCCAGCCGGCCGCGTTCTCCGGCATCACCGGCATCAAGCCGACCTACGGCCGCGTGTCGCGCTTCGGCATGATCGCGTTCGCCTCGTCGCTGGACCAGGCCGGCCCGATGGCGCGCAGCGCCGAGGACTGCGCGCTGCTGCTCAATGCGATGGCCGGTTTCGACGAGCGCGATTCGACCTCGCTGACGCCGGCCCAGGGCGGCGTGGACGAAGACTTCACGCGGCTGCTGGGCCAGCCGCGCGGCGGCGCCAGCGCCAGCCAGCCGCTGGCCGGCCTGCGCATCGGCCTGCCGCGCGAGTACTTCGGCGCCGGCCTGTCGGCCGATGTCGAGGCCGCGGTGCGAGCGGCGCTGCGCGAATACGAGAAGCTCGGCGCGACGCTGGTCGAGGTGTCGCTGCCCAAGACCGAACTGTCGATCCCGGTCTACTACGTGATCGCGCCGGCCGAGGCCTCGTCGAACCTGTCGCGCTTCGATGGCGCGCGCTACGGCCACCGCGCCGCCGAGTACCGCGACCTGCTCGACATGTACAAGAAGACCCGGGCCGAGGGCTTCGGCTGGGAGGTCAAGCGCCGCATCCTGGTCGGCACCTATGTGCTGTCGCACGGCTACTACGACGCCTACTACCTGCAGGCGCAGAAGATCCGCCGCATCATCGCCGACGACTTCCAGCGCGCCTTCGGCGAATGCGACGTGATCATGGGACCGGTCGCGCCGACGGTGGCGTGGAAGCTCGGCGAGAAGAGCGCCGATCCGGTGCAGATGTACCTGGCCGACATTTTCACGCTGTCGACCAGCCTGGCCGGCCTGCCCGGCATGAGCGTGCCCTGCGGCTTCGGCGAGGGCGGCATGCCGGTCGGCCTGCAGATGATCGGCAACTACTTCGGCGAGGCGCAGCTGCTGCAGACCGCGCACGCCTTCCAGCAGGCCACCGACTGGCATTTGCGCCAGCCTTCGCAGGGATGACCATGAACGCGCTGTTTTCGACCCGCCCGTCCCTCCGCCTGGCTACCGGTCTGTCGGCCGGCCGCCTCGCCTTGACCGCCGTGCTGCTGGCCGCGCTGGCCGGCTGCATTCCGCTGCCGCGCATCGGCGGTCCGACGCCGATCGCCGATCGCGATATCGACCTGGCCGGCGACTGCCGCCGCACCGAGGAGGACGGGTTCCGCGAGGACGCGCAGCTGCGCGTGTCGGACAACAACGTGCAGCAGCTGTCGTGGAAGCTGTGGGTCGGCAAGCGCGGCTCGTGCAGCTTCGACCTGGCCGAGTTCCGCCAGACCCGCCGCAAGCCGCATATCGAGCTGGCCGCGCGCGACGGCAGCGCGTGCAAGCTGCTGGTCTGGCAGGACCCGCGCCGCGTCACGCTGGCGCACGCCAATTGCCAGAGCCGCTGCACGCCGGGCATCTACGAAGAGGCCTGGCCGGTCATGTTCGAACCGGGCACCGGCACCTGCGCGCGCACGCAATAACGCGCGGTAGAACCCGGAGCGACGGAACGCAGAGCGACGAAACGCACAGCGACACAACGCAGAACGCGGAACGCACAACGCAGAACGCGAAAGCAAACGGCGGCGCGGCCCATGCCGGCGCCGCCGCAAGGAACCAACAGGAATACCGCCATGCAATGGGAAGTGGTGATCGGCCTCGAAACGCATACGCAGCTATCGACGGCCTCGAAGATTTTTCCGGCGCCTCCACCGCGTTCGGCGCGGCGCCCAACACCCAGGCCTGCCCGGTCGATCTGGCGCTGCCCGGCACGCTGCCGGTGCTGAACAAGGCCGCGGTCGAACGTGCCATCCAGTTCGGCCTGGCGATCGGCGCCCATGTCGCGCCGCATAGCGTGTTCGCGCGCAAGAATTACTTCTACCCCGACCTGCCCAAGGGCTACCAGATCAGCCAGTACGAGATCCCGGTGGTGCAGGGCGGCAGCCTGACCTTCCAGGTCGAGGGCCGCAAGGGCGAGTTCTACGAGAAGACCGTGCAGCTGACCCGCGCCCACCTCGAGGAGGACGCCGGCAAGTCGCTGCACGAGGACTTCGCCGGCATGACCGGCATCGACCTGAACCGCGCCGGCACGCCGCTGCTCGAGATCGTCACCGAGCCCGACATGCGCAGCGCCGCCGAGGCGGTCGCCTATGCGCGCGCGCTGCACTCGCTGGTGGTGTGGCTGGGCATCTGCGACGGCAACATGCAGGAAGGCAGCTTCCGCTGCGACGCCAACGTGTCGGTGCGGCCGGTCGGCAGCGACAAGCTCGGCACGCGCCGCGAGATCAAGAACCTGAACTCGTTCCGCTTCCTGCAGCAGGCCATCGAATACGAGGTGCGCTGGCAGATCGCCGAGATCGAGGATGGCCGCGAGATCCAGCAGGCCACCGTGCTGTTCGATCCGGACACCGGCGAGACGCGCGCGATGCGGACCAAGGAAGACGCGCACGACTACCGCTACTTCCCCGATCCGGACCTGCTGCCGCTCGAGATCGAGCCGGCCTGGGTCGAGCGCGTGCGCGCCGCGATGCCGGAGCTGCCGGCCGCGATGCAGGCGCGCTTCGTCTCGCAATATGGCCTGCCCGCCTACGATGCCAGCGTGCTGACGTCGTCGAAGGCGCTGGCGAACTGGTTCGAGCAGGTCGTCGCCGAAGCCGGCGCGGCCAACGCCAAGCCCGCGGCGAACTGGCTGATGGGCGATGTCGCCTCGCAGCTGAACCGCGAGGGCATCGAGATCGATGGCGCGCCGATCCGTCCCGCCCAGCTCGCGCTGCTGCTCAAGCGCATCGCCGACGGCACGGTATCGAACAACACCGCCAAGAAGGACGTGTTCCCGGCGATGTGGGCCGGCGAGTGCGACGGCGACGCCGATGCGATCATCGCGGCCAAGGGCCTGAAGCAGATGTCGGACACCGGCGCGCTCGAGGCCATCATCGACGAGGTGCTGGCCGCCAACGCCAAGTCGGTCGAGGAGTTCCGCGCCGGCAAGGAGAAAGCGTTCAACGCGCTGGTCGGCCAGGCGATGAAGGCGACCAAGGGCAAGGCCAATCCGGCCCAGGTCAACGAGCTGCTGCGCAAGAAGCTGGGCTGACCGGCTCGGTGCAGGCAGATGAGGAACCCGCGCTCAAGCGCGGGTTTTTTCATGGCGCGGGGGGTTTGGCGCCATGCTGGTCGATCGATCGCCCGGCCCCTCTCCCCCGGCCCTCTCCCGCAGGCGGGAGAGGGAGAACACCGACAGCGTTTTTCTTCTCTCTCCCGCCTGCGGGAGAGAGCCTGGGGAGAGGGCTGCCCGCTCCTCACCAACTGCGTTTGCTACACTCCAGCGCAAATCGTTCGATGACCCGCCAATGAATCCGCAAGACGTCGCCGCCTATCTGCAAAGTCATCCCCAGTTCTTCGAGGACCACGCCGAGCTGCTGGCCTCGGTGCAGCTGACGAGCCCGCACAGCCATCGCGCGGTGTCGCTGCAGCAGCGCCAGATGGAAATCCTGCGCGAGAAGAACAAGGGCCTCGAACTGAAGCTGGCCAACCTGATGCGCCACGGCCACGACAACGACCGCACGCAGAACCGCATGCACGCGTGGCAGCTGCGGCTGCTCGGCGAGGCCGATGCGCTGGCGCTGCCGATGGCGGTCAGCCAGGGCCTGCAGCAGGTCTTCGATGTGCCGGCCGTCGCGCTGCGGCTGTGGCAGTTGGCCGAAACGCACGCCCCGCTCGATCTGCTGCGCGGCGAACAGGCCGCCGCGACCGAAGCCGCGCGCCGCTTTGCCGAGGGCCTGCAGACGCCGTATTGCGGCGGCAATCCGTGGGCCATCGAACCGGCCGTCGCCGAAGAGGGCGCCCTGCCTGCACCCGCACCCGCGTCTGCGGCCGCGGCCGATACGCTCGGCGAAGGCGGCAAGCAGGCGGTCGACTGGCTCGAGCGCGACGACATCGCTTCGCTCGCGATGGTCGCGCTGCGCGCCCCCGCCGGCGAGGACGCCGAAACGGGTCCGACCTTCGGCCTGCTGGTGCTCGGCTCGCCCGACCCGCGCCGCTTCCACGAAGGCATGGGCACCGCCTATCTGAGCCGCATCGGCGAACTGGCCGGCGCGGCGCTGGCGCGCCTGCGCGCCTGACGCGAGGACCCGGGCGGCAACAGATGGCCCGCTCCCGCGAACCCGCCGCCGCGGCGGACGCCCCCGCTCCCGCCCTCGATCCGCTGCTGCGCACCTATCTCGACTGGCTGGCCAGCAGCCGCAAGCTCGCCGAGCACACGCTGGTCGGCTACCGGCGCGACCTGTCGGTATTGCAGGCGCAGGCCGCCAAATTCGCGCCCGGTACCGCGCTGACGGCGCTGCGCACCGACCAGATCCGCAGCTTCGCCGCGCGCCTGCGCGGCAGCGGCCTCGCTGCCACCAGCATTGCGCGGGCGCTGTCGGCCTGGCGCGGCTTCTACCTGTGGGCCGCGCGGCACGGCCACGGCGTCGAGGCCAATCCGGTGGACGGCGTGCGCGCCCCCCAAGGCCGGACGGCCGCTGCCCAAGGCGCTGTCGGTCGAGCATGCGGTGGCGCTGGTCGGCCAGCCGGCCGGCGAGGGCGCCGAAGGGCTGCGCGACCAGGCCGTGTTCGAGCTCGGCTATTCCAGCGGCCTGCGCGTGTCCGAGCTGGTGCAGCTCGATCTGCGCTACGTGGAAGAGGACGGCTATCGCTCGTCGGGCTGGATCGACCTGGCCGCGGGCGAGGTCACGGTGCTCGGCAAGGGTTCGCGCCGCCGCAGCGTGCCGGTCGGCAGCAAGGCGGTGCAGGCGCTGCGCGCGTGGCTGGCGGTGCGGGACGAATGGGTAAGGGCGACGGCCGAGGTCGGCCATCGGCACGCGCTTTTCCTGTCGCGGCGCGGCGAGCGGCTGTCGGACCGCACCGTGCGCACCCGCATCAAGCAGCAGGCCATCCGCGCCGGCGTGCCGGCCGACGTGCATCCGCACATGCTGCGGCACTCGTTCGCCAGCCACGTGCTGCAGTCGTCGGGCGACCTGCGTGCGGTGCAGGAGATGCTGGGCCACGCCAGCGTGGCCACCACGCAGATCTACACGGCGCTCGATTTCCAGCATCTGGCCAAGGTCTACGACCAGGCCCATCCGCGCGCACGGCTCGCAGAGCGGGACACGGCGGCGACTGCCTCGACGCCATCGACCCCCCTCGAAGTCATCGATGCCGGACGACGACGAACCGGCCTGAGGCTCCTGGCTTCCGCTCAAGCCCAAGCCCAAGCCCAAGCCTAGGCCCACTGCGACAGCACCTGCCGGAACGCCGCGATCTCCGGCAGCAGCCAGGTGCGGAACGCCTGCACCTTCGGCGTATCGAGCATCGCCGGCGCGCAGACGAAGTACAGCAGCCAAGGGCACGGGATGCTGACGTCGAACAGCCGCACCACCCGTCCCGACAGCAAGTCGTTATAGGCCAGCGACGAGCGGATCAGCGCGATGCCCTGGCCCTCGGCCGCGGCTTGCAGCAGCAGCGACGAGTCCTCGAACATCAGGCCCTTGCGCGGTTCGGGCCAGTCCAGCCCGGCCGCCTCGAACCAGGGCCGCCACGGATCGCCTTCGCCGCGCAGCAGCGTCAGCCCCTGCATGTCCTCGGGGCGCGCCGGCAGCTTGCCGCCCAGGAAGTTCGGGCTGCAGACCGGGAAGAACACGTCGTCGAGCAGCCGTTCCACATAGAGCCCCGGATAGTCGCCGCTGCCCATGCGCAGCGCCACGTCGACCTCGTCGCGCGTGAAGTCGACCAGCGTGTTCGACGACATCAGCTCGACGTCCAGCTCGGGATGCCGCTCGATGAAGCTGCCGATGCGCGGCGTCAGCCAGCGCGCCGCGAACGACGGCATGGTGCTGATGGTCAGCCGCTTGTCGCGCGTGCCGGACTGCAGCGCGCGCGTCGCCTCGGCGATCTGCAACAGCGCGTCGCGAACGCGCTCGGCGTAGACGCGTCCGGCCGGCGTCAGGCTGACCCGCTTGCCGTTGCGGGCGAACAGCGGCTGGCCCAGTTCCTCTTCCAGTGCCCGTACCTGATGGCTGACCGCCCCATGGGTGACGAACAGCTCGGTGGCCGCGCGCGAGAAGCTCTCGTGCCGGGCGGCGGCCTCGAAGGCGCGCAGCGCGGTCAGCGCCGGCAGCCGGGGCAGTTCCCGATGCCAGGCGCGCGGCAGTTCGGCGGGGTTGCGCTTGAGGGTCATTGCAGCGTTCGTCGGGGGTTCGTTATGTGAGATTGGCTAACAAGGGAAATCAATATATATCGTTTTGGGGGTGGCCGGGCAATCACTAGAATGCAGTGCATCGGGACCGCAACAGCGAGCGCGCCAGGCTAAACCAGGCTAGACACGGTAAAGCGCGACGCCAGCCACGCGAGATTCGCGTGCCGGACGGTACCGTCACCTTAGTGAAGGAAGTCCAAAATGGAAACCCTGCTCACAACGACCGTCTTCAGCCTGAACCCGGGCGAGGTCGCGCCGCTGTCGGTGCATACCGCGCAACGGCTTTATGTGGAAGATGCCGCCGGCCTGAACCTGTGGGTCACCCGCGACGGCGATTCGGAAGATTACTGGCTGCGCTGCGGCGCCAGCCTGCAGCTGAACCGCGGCGACGAGGTGGTGCTCAGCGTCGATCCGCGCGCCGAGCGCCCGGTACGGCTGGCGCTGATCGCCGAGGCGCGCCGCCCGGCGGCGACCAACCTGCCGCATCTGGTGAATCGCATCGTGAGGCGCCTGGTTCGAGGCACGCAATGGTCGCCTAGCCAGGAGGTCGTCGCCGCGTCCTGAACGGAACGGGGAAGCGGAAGCGAAAGCGGGAGGCAGGCGCCATCTGCGGCTGGTGTACAGCCGGCCGCCGGCGCCCGGTCCCCGACGACGGTTATCCCAGCCGCGGACAACCGTGACACAACCCTGACGGCGCCAGGGTGACAGCCGCCAGCGAAGCGGGGCCGGTGCGAACCGGCCCTTTTCGCTACACTCTCGGCATGCAAGCAATCGAAGTCATCGAACGGGGCCGGGAGGACTACGCGCCCTGTTTCGACGCGATGCGCGCCTACACCGCCGCGCGCACCGCCGAATCTCCCGACCAGATCTGGCTCGTCGAGCATCCGCCGGTCTACACGCTGGGCCAGGCGGGCGACCCCTCGCATCTGCTGTCGCCCGATCCGGCAATCCCGCTGGTGCGGATCGATCGTGGCGGACAGATCACTTATCACGGGCCGGGCCAGGTCGTCGCCTATCTGCTGCTGGACTTGCGCCGCCGCCACCTGATGGTGCGCGAGCTGGTCCATGCGATCGAGCAAGCGGTGCTGGACACGCTCGCGGCGTATAATCTGCCCGCCGAACGCAAGCCTGGCGCGCCCGGCATCTATCTGTCCGACGGTCCGCACCGCGGCGCCAAGATCGCCGCGCTGGGCCTGAAGATCCGCAACGGCTGCAGCTACCACGGCGTCAGCCTGAACGTGCGGATGGATCTGGACCCGTTCCTGCGTATCAACCCGTGCGGTTATGCCGGTCTCGAAACGGTCGACATGGCCCGCGCCGGCGCGACGGTGCCCGCGGCCGATGCCGACGGCGGCGTGCGCCGGGAAGCGGTCGACGCCCGGCATCAACCCGAGATCGCGCGACGCCTGGCGGCGGCATTGTGCGAGGTACTGGCGGCGGCGCAGCTTCGCGCGGCGGGCAGCGAGTCCGCGGCGAACCAGCCAGTGAACCAGCCAGCGAACGAACAAGCCGCCATGGCCCCCGGCCAACTGACACCCCTGACCACGGCCTAGCCGACCTATGCGCGCGGGGGAGCGCGCGGAGAACACCATGAGCGACGCCCTGATCGCCAACTCGAATCCCCAAGGCGATGCCGCCCAAGGCGCGGCCTACGACCCGACCCGCAAGCAGAAGTCGGCCGACAAGACCGCCCGCATTCCGATCAAGATCGTCCCCGCCGAGAAGCTGAAGAAGCCGGACTGGATCCGCGTGAAGGCGGCCACCGGCAATTCGCGCTTCTACGAGATCAAGGACATCCTGCGCGCCAACAACCTGGTGACGGTGTGCGAGGAAGCGAGCTGCCCGAACATCGGCGAATGCTTCGGCAAGGGCACCGCGACGTTCATGATCATGGGCGACAAGTGCACGCGCCGCTGCCCGTTCTGCGACGTCGGCCACGGCCGCCCGGATCCGCTCGATGTCAACGAGCCGCTGAACCTGGCCAAGACCATCGCCCAGCTGAAGCTGAACTACGTGGTGATCACCAGCGTCGATCGCGACGACCTGCGCGACGGCGGCGCCCAGCACTATGTGGATTGCATCAGCAAGACCCGCGAGCTGTCGCCGATCACCCGCATCGAGGTGCTGGTGCCGGACTTCCGCGGCCGCCTGGACAAGGCGCTGGACATCCTGCAGGCCTGCCCGCCGGACGTGATGAACCACAACCTGGAAACGGTGCCGCGCCTCTACAAGCAGGCCCGTCCCGGCGCCGACTACGCGCACTCGCTGAAGCTGCTGCAGGAGTTCAAGCGCCGCAATCCGGACGTGCCGACCAAGTCCGGCCTGATGGTGGGCCTGGGCGAGACCGACGAGGAAATCCTCGAGGTCATGCGCGACATGCGGGCGCACGACATCGACATGCTGACCATTGGCCAGTATCTCGCACCGTCGAATCACCACCTGCCGGTGCTGCGCTACGTCCATCCCGACACCTTCAAGATGTTCGAGGAAGAGGCCTACAAGATGGGCTTCACCCACGCCGCGGTCGGTGCGATGGTGCGCAGCTCCTACCATGCCGACCAGCAGGCGCACCAGGCCGGCTTCGCCTGATCCCGCCCGGCGCCCTTCCGTGGCGCCGGCATCCGCCTTGCCCGACAACGATTGCGCGGCCGCCGCTTCCGCGGCGGCAGTTTCCGCGGCTGCCCCTGCTCTTGATGCGGGCACCAGCCGCCTGCGCACGCCGCGCGATATCACCGATCTGCTCAATTTCCGTCTCGCGGCGCTGGTTGGCGCCAGCGGCGCGGCCGTGATCCGCCTGTGCGAGGGCCAGTACGGTGTGTCGCGCCGCGAATGGGCGCTGCTGGGGCTGCTTGCCGTGCGCGGCGCGCAGGCGCCGTCGGAGATCGCGGATCAATGCCATCTGGACCGCACGCGCGTGTCGCGCGCGATCACGCGCCTGACCGCCAAGGGTTTGATCCGGCGGCAGACGCTGGACGGCGACCGCCGGCGCGCCAGCGTCGCGCTGACGCCGGCGGGGCAGGCGCTCTATCGGCAGTTGTTCGACGAGGTGGCGGCGATCAACCGGCAGCTGGTCGAGACGCTATCGGAGGAAGAACTGGCGACCCTCGACACGCTGTTGACCGCGCTGACCGAGCAGGCGGTACGCGTCAAGCGGCAGGTCGCCACCACGGTCAGCACCAACCGCTGGCGGGGCGGCGGTGCGCGGCGCCAGTGGTCGGCGCCGGAGCCGGCGTCGGACGATGCGCCAAAGGAGGCGTCTGACGATGCGTCGGAGGACGAACTGCAAACGCAGGCCGTCTCCGGCCAGGACCGCGCCGACCGCTAGCGCGGCGCCGATCGTCAGCCCACCGCCTAACGTCAGCGTAGCCCACCGCCAGCGGGGTCGATCGCCAGCGGGCGCCCGTTGGCGCGGCACCGACCGCCAGCGCAGCGCCGACGCTTAACGCAGCGCCTCCCGCGCGCCGCGCCATTTCTCGTGCAGCAGCTCCTCCGGGAGTTCGCTCTCGTCCCAGAATCCCAGCAGGATGCCCTTGCGGACCGATGCGCCGCGCATCGCCGCGATGCGGTCGTCGCTGATCGCGGTGCGCTGCGACTGCCGCAGTCCCCATTGCGCGAGCGCCAGATACATCCGCTCGCATTGCGCCTGGTGGGCCGGATCGGCGCCGAGGTCGTGCAGCTCGTGCGGGTCCTCGGCCAGGTCGAACAGCATCGGCCGGAAGCCCGGCGCGTGGATGTACTTCCAGCGCTCGTCGACCACCATGAACAGCCGCGCATCGAGCGGCGCGACGCCGAGCGACACCGCGGCACCGGTGGCCGAGTAGTCGTATTCGCTGATCGCATACCGGCGCCAGCTGGCCGGCGCCTGCCCGTGCAGCCAGGGCTGCAGCGGGCGTCCCTCGAGCCGGTGCGGCTGCGCCGGGCCGCCGCAGGCTTCGACGAAGGTCGGCACCAGGTCGATCGCCTCGACCAGCGCATCGCATACCGAGCCGCGCGTCGCGTCGGCCGCCGGCGAGGGATCGACGACGATCAGCGGCAGCCGCACCGAGGGCTCGTGGAACAGGTCCTTCTCGCCCATCCAGTGGTCGCCCAGATAGTCGCCATGATCGGAGGTGAACACGATCATGGTGTCGTCGAGCCGGCCCTGCCTCTCGAGGAAGCGCATCAGCACGCCGATCTGGTCGTCGATCTGCGTGATCAGGCCCATATAGGCGGGAATCACCGCCTCGCGCACCTCGTCGCGCGAGAACGCGCGGCTGACGCGCGAATTGAGGAAGGCCTGGTAAATCGGATGCGGCTGCGCGCGCTCGGCCTCGCTGCGCACCGGCGGCGGTACGTCGGCCGGGCCGTACATCGCGTGATAGGGCGCGGGCGCGATGCAGGGCCAGTGCGGCTTGATATAGGACAGATGCAGGCACCACGGCGCCTCGCCCGCCTGCTCGATGAATTCCATCGCGCGCCGGGTCATGTACGGCGTTTCGGAATGCTCCTCGGCCACGCGCGCCGGGCGGGTCGAATTGCGCAGCAGCCAGCCCGACAGCAGATTGCCGTGCTCGTCCTCGCCGGCGTTGGCCCAGTCGTCCCAGCCGTCGTCGCCGGCATAGCCCAGCTCGCGCAGATACTGGTTGTAGCGCACCGGCTTGGGATCGTAGCGGCCGGCCGGGCCGCTGCCGTGCAGGCCGTCGTCGCGCTCGTACGGATCGAAGCCGCACTCGGCCACGCGCGTGCCGATCAGCGAATTGGGGTCGATGCCCAGCCGCGCCATGCCCTCGGTGTCGGCCGCCATATGGGTCTTGCCGACCAGCACGGTCTGCCGGCCGAGCGGTCGCAGATAGTCGCCCAGCGTCATCTCGCCGACCTTCAGCGGGAAGTTGTTCCAGGCGGCGCCGTGCGAATCGACATAGCGGCCGGTGTAGAAGCTCATCCGCGACGAGCCACAGATCGTCGATTGCGCATAGGCGCGCGAGAAGCGCACCCCGCGCGCGGCCAGCGCGTCGATATTCGGCGTACGGATGGTCGGATGCCCGGTGCAGGACAGGTAGTCCCACCGCAGCTGGTCGCACATGATGAAAAGGATATTGCGGGCCATCGCCGTCGCTCCTTGCTGATCCAGTCCGGCCGGAGGTTATTGCTGGAAGCCGCTGCGCTTGACCACCGGCTGCCACTGGGCGTTGTAGGTCTTGAGCATGTCCGCGGTCTGCTGCTGCGTGCTGGCCACCGGCTGCATGTTGGCGGCGACGAAGCGCTGCTGCACCGCCGGGTCCGACATCACGCTGTGGATCGCCGCGGACAGCGCCCTGACCTTCTCGGGCGGCATCGACTTCGGCGCGAAGAACGCGTTCCAGCCGTCGGCGGCCAGGTCGATGCCGGCCTCCTTCAGCGTGGGGATGTCCTTGGCGAACGACGAGCGCGTCTTGCCCGAGACCGCCAGGATCTTCAGCTTGCCGCTCTGATGCAGCGACAGCACCGCGTCGAGCGTGTCGACGCCGACCGGCACCTGGCCGCCCAGCATGTCGGTGGCCAGCGGCGCCGAGCCCTTGTAGCCGACCACGTCGCCCTTGACGCCGGCGCGCTCGGCCAGCATCAGCGCGAAGAAGTGGGGCAGGCTGCCGGTGGCCGGCACGCCGAAGAAGGCCTTGCCGGGATTGGCCTTGAGCCAGGCCACCAGATGCGACATCTCGCGGACCGGTACCTGCGGGCCGGTGATCACGGCGAAGTCGTAGGACGAGACCTGCGACACCGGCACGAAATCGGCGTCGGGGTCGTAGCTGGTGTCCTTGAACACCAGCGGCGCCACCGTCATCACGGCGGGATTGCCGAGCATCAGCACGTTGTCGGCGGGACCGGCGTGGCGGACCTGCTGCGCGGCCAGCCGTCCGCCGGCGCCGGCCTTGTTCTCGACCACCACGGTGACGCCGTACTTTGCCTGCAGCGCCTGGCCGACGATGCGCGCGGCGCGGTCCGAGGCGCCGCCGGGCGCGTAGCCGACGACGAAGCGCAGCGGTCCGTCGATCTTCTCGATTTTCTGTGCCAGCGCGGCGGGCGCGCCGGCGGCGCCCGCCGCGAGCAGCGCCACGGCCACGGCTGCCTGGCGGGCCTTGCGGGTCAATTCTGCGAATGTCATGGCGTCTCCGTGAGGTTCCTTTCTACGAGGTTGCGGGCAAATTTAAGCGGGACATCGACGATTGATCTAATCAACTATCGGCGCGCGCCGCTATGGAAAACCCTAGGCGTGGGCATGGCGGCACAGGTTTCGCAAAACTCACTTTCTCGATAAATTGCCGATAAGACGCATTGCGGGTTCCGGCGCGCTTTCCGGACTGCATTCCGGGGCGCATTGCCGAACGCATTACCGAACGCATTCCCCGACGCATTCCCTGACGCATTCCCGAACCCCGCGCCACCTGGATTCCGGACCGATCACCACCATGGCCACCTGCACGATCCACCGCCTTGCCGAGCGCGCGCTGCTGTGCAGCGTGCCGCCTCCCGCGTCGCTCGACGTGCAACGCCGCTTCTGGGCGATGGCCGACCTGGCGGGCGCATGGCCCGGCGTGGTGGACGCCTATCCCGGCATGAACAGCCTGACGGTGCTGTTCGACGACGGGGCCGACCCGGTCCGGCTCGAAGCCGCGCTGGCGCAGGCGTGGGCGCGCGGGGGAGGGCGGTAACGTCGGCGGCAAGGTCAGCGGCGAGGTCGGCGGCGAGGCCGGCGCCCACGGCCGCGCCAGCGTCAGCCCCACCGCCGGCCCTAACGCCGGCCCCACCGCCGGCCCCAACGCCGGCCCCACCGCCGGCCCCAACACCGGCCCCAACGCCGGCCCCAACGCCGGCCCCAACACCGGCCCCAACACCGGCCCCAACGTCGCTGGCCGCGTCGTCGAGATTCCCGTCCGCTACGGTGGCGACGACGGCCCCGACCTGGCCGACGTGGCGGCCCACACCGGCTTGACACCCGAGGAAGTGGTTCGGCGGCACAGCGCCGGCATCTATACCGTCTATTTCCTCGGCTTCCAGCCCGGCTTCGCCTATCTCGGCGGGCTCGACCCCGCGCTGGCGACGCCGCGGCGAACCGAGCCGCGGCTGGCGGTGCCCGCCGGCGCGGTCGGCATCGGCGGCGAGCAGACCGGTGTCTATCCCGCGGCCGCGCCCGGCGGCTGGCAATTGATCGGGCGCACCGAATTGCCGCTGTTCCTGCCCGAGCGCGATCCGCCCTCGCTGCTGGCGCCGGGCGATACCGTGCGCTTCGTGGTGGCATCGGTCGACGGACCGGTCGCCACGCCGGACGCCAAATCGGACGCCGGCTCGGACGCAAGGTCGGATGCAAGGTCGGATGCCGGATCGGATCCCAAGGCGGGAGCGCGACCGGACGCCAAATCGGACGCCAAACCGGTCGCCAAACCGGTCGCCAAACCGGTCGCCAAACCGGTCGCCAAACCGGTCGCCGGATCGGTCGCCAAATCGGTGCGCCCATGATCGAGATCCTTCGCCCCGGCGCGCTGGCGTCGATCCAGGACCTCGGCCGCAACGGCATGCGGCGGTTCGGCGTCGGCGGCACCGGCGCGCTCGACAGCGTCGCGCTGCGGGTCGGCAATCTGCTGCTGGGCAATGAGCCCGGGGCGGCCGCCATCGAATTCACGCTGGGCCGCGCCACGGTCCGCTTCCACGCCGACCTGCGCATCGCGCTGACCGGTGCCGAATGCCGCGCCGACCTCGACGGCGAGCCGGTCTGGTGCTGGCATGCGTTCGACGTGCGCGCGGGCAGCACGCTGACGCTGCCCGCGCCCCGTGGCGGCACCCGTACCTATTTGTGCGTGGCTGGCGGCATCGACGTGCCGCTGGCGATGGGCTCGCGCAGCACCGACCTGAAGGCCGGCTTCGGCGGACACCAGGGCCGCGCGCTGCGGCGGGGCGATCGGCTGGCGGCGCTACGGCCCGGCTTCGGTCCGGCGCCATTGCCGCCGATCGGCGTGCTGGCGCCCGCGTGGGCGTTGCCGTCTCCGTTGTCTCCGTCGTCTCTGTTGTCACCGTCGTCTCCGTCGTCACCGCCGCAGCAATCGCAGCAGTCGTCGTCGCCGTCACAGCCGCCGCAGTCGTGGCAGTCGCCTCAGTCGCCTCAGTCGCCTCAGTCGCCTCAGTCACTGCGGACGCCGCAGTCGTCGCCGTCGCCAGCATCCGCCGATAGTCGCGCGCTGCCGATCCGCATGCTGCCGGGGCTGGAGTACGATCAGTTCGAGGCCGATGCCCAGCAGGCGCTGTGGCAGGCCGACTGGACCGTCACGCCGAACAGCAACCGCATGGGCTTCCGGCTCGAAGGTCCCGCGCTGGCGCGGCGGCCCGGCGCACCGGAACTGCTGTCCCATGGCGTGGTGCCGGGCGTCATGCAGGTGCCACCGGGCGGTCAGCCGATC
This sequence comes from Cupriavidus sp. H18C1, assembly GCF_049311595.1. Lineage (NCBI taxonomy): Bacteria > Pseudomonadati > Pseudomonadota > Betaproteobacteria > Burkholderiales > Burkholderiaceae > Cupriavidus > Cupriavidus sp. H18C1. The sequence continues at coordinate 1,847,968 of NZ_CP186008.1, read as the reverse complement.
GTGCTGATGGCCGATGCCCAGACCACCGGCGGCTATCCGAAGATCGGCGTCGTCATCGAGGCCGATCTGTGGCGCCTCGCGCAGGCGCCGCTCGGCGCCGCCGTGCGTTTCCACCGCGTCGGCCTCGAGGAGGCCGAGGCCGCGCGCATGCAGGTGCAGACCTATCTGCGCCAGATCGCGCAGGCGGTGGCGTGGCAGTCGGAGGCGCGGACCGGGGCGCAGGCGCTGGCCGCGCGGCGGCGCGCGATGACGCGCCGGCTGTCACCGGCCGACGCCACGCTGCCGTGACGCGAGCGGACCCAACGAACGCGACGAACGGACCGAGCGCACCGACCCACTGACGCACCGACGCATCGAACCGAACGCAACGAACGCAACGAACGCAACGAACGCAACGAACGAACCAAGCGCACCGCGCGCACCGAGCGCGACGAACCCGACGAACCCGACGAACGCAACGAACCGCCCGAACCATCCTGGAGACCCGTCATGCAGATCGATCTGAACGCCGACCTCGGCGAAGGCTGCGGCAGCGACGAAGCGCTGCTGGCATTGATCAGCTCGGCCAATATCGCCTGCGGCTGGCATGCCGGCGACGCGTCCACCATGCTGCAGACGGTGCAGTGGGCGCTGGCCAGAGGCGTCGCCATCGGCGCGCATCCGAGCTATCCCGACCGCGAGAACTTCGGCCGCACCGAGATGCAGCGCGACCCGCGCGACATCTATGCCGACGTGCTGTACCAGATCGGCGCGCTCGCGGCGATCGTCAAGGCCCAGGGCGGCCGCCTCGCCCACGTCAAGGCGCATGGCGCGCTCTACAACCAGGCCGCGCGCAACCGCGCGCAGGCGCAGGCGATCGTCGACGCGGTGCGCGACTTCGATCCGCGGCTGACCTTCTTCGGCCTGGCCGGCAGCGTGATGATCGAGGCCGCGCGCGAGGCCGGACTGACGGTCAAGGAAGAGGTCTTCGCCGACCGCGGCTACAACTCCGACGGCTCCCTGGTCCGCCGCGGCACGCCCGGTGCGCTGCTCGACGACGAAGAGGCCGTGCTGTCGCAAACGCTGTCGATGGTCCGCGAGCACAAGGTCCGCGCCATCGACGGACAATGGATACCGATCCAGGCCGACACGGTCTGCCTGCACGGCGACGGGCCGCATGCGCTGGCCTTCGCGCAACGGATACGGGATCGTCTGCAGGAAGAGGGGATTGCGGTGCGGGCTTAGGTGGGACCGATGTTCTTGTTCGAATTGCCCTGAACTTGTGCCGCGAATCGAACTGGTGTTGCCTGTATCGATATGAGGGCTATACTGCCTGCGTTGCAGACGAGCGCGGACGATTGTAGAGGTCGTCAGTATGGCGGCAGCCTCAACAGGTGGGCTCCTCGAGTCCGGCGTCTGCAACACTTCCTTGTAGTGCCCTTAGCGCCAAGCCACTGCGGAGGGACGATCACCAGTCAACGCTGCGATGACACGTCGACATTGGTCCGTGTCATGACACCACAGCTTGACGCCATAGCCATCGAGCCTTCCATTGCTCCGATACACATTGCGCCGAAGCAGGTGCAAATAGCGCCCCTCCGTTTCGCCATAGATGTTCCGGTGCACCGCATAGAACGCGCTTGTTGCGATCGCGTCCGCGATTTGCAGGCCAGCCAGCTGGTCGTGATTGACTGCACGCACGTGTCGCAGGTCCAGGCTCGCCCAATGGATGCGACAGTGGTTGCGCTGCTCCAGCAAGCGCAGATAGGCGGATAGCGCCTCGTACGACATCGCGGACCGGTTCGAGAAGATCAGCTCCGCCTTGCCGTTTCCGTAGCCCTCCACTGCGCAATCACGGCATAGCCAACTGACTCGCTCCAATAACAATCGGGTCGCGCATCGATAGAGCGAAAATTTCTCTCGCTGAAACACTTCTCTGGCCTTGATCGACGGCTTGTGAATCATCACGTGGATGTGTCGCAATGCGGCCGTACCAATCAGGCGCGCGAATGGGACACGCTGCTCATGGCGCAAATTGCGGAAATGCAAAGGCGTCTTCTGGGGTTTTCCAAGCAGCTCGCGGGCGCGCTTTGCAATACCCACCATCTCCAGGTCTCGATGGCGCCGTACGACCGCAGCAGATAGCACGAACCACCGCGAACTCCCTCTTTCATCAGGAAGAAACTGGAATCCCTCGTCGCCCGATTCATCGACATAAACGCGGAAGCTGCAGGTCATCGGAGAACACGACACCCGGCAGTGCCGCGACTTATTGCGAAAGCGCAGAGCGTACGCGCGTTGGTTTCCGAGATAGTCGCAGGCTGCTGCCGTCTTCCGATTCTGGAATATGTGAAAACGGTGACGCCGTACGATAGGCGCGGGTTTGCGGCGCTAGGTGGTTTCGCCGTTTGCGGGTCGGCTTCCCCGCCGGCTGCGCCGTTCCCTCCGTCGCGTCAGCCCGAACTGCTCGACGCGCCAGGCGAGATAGCAGAAGGCGAGGAACGGCCACAGCCAGCCGAGCCATTGGGCCAGGCCGTTGAAATGGACGAAGCGGCCGAGGCGCCAGCCTTGTTCGGAGACCCAGGCGTAGGGATTGGGCGGCAGCACGTTGGTCAGGATCACCAGCGTCAGCAGCGCGCTCATCGCCAGGATGCCGCGCAGCGGGCGCGGCAGGCGCACCAGCAGCACCAGCGCGAGCGTGCCGGTTACCAGCGCGTAGCGCCCCCCTTCGGACAGCCAGTTGAAGGCGTTGTCTGCGGGGAACTGCAGTTCGGCCGCGAGTCCCTTGAGCAGCAGCGTGGCGGCCAGCAGGCCGGCGAGGATGCGCAGCGTCGGCGCCTGCCGGCGCATCGCCACCGAGGCGAACAGGCCGGTGCCGACCCATGCGCAGCCGGTCACCAGCGATTCGAGCAACTGGTGCTGCTGCATGTCGTCGGGCCGCAGGCCGATGTCCTCCTGCAGCCGCAGGAAGCCGGGGAACACCCACTGCACCAGCTGCATCGGCCACGACTCGGGATTGGTCAGCCATTGCCGCACCAGGCCGCCCATGCCGAACAGATGCTCCTGCGGGAAGATCTGCGCGAACGGCCACAGCAGGATCAGGATGATGGCGAAGCTGGCGTGCGACTCGAACCAGGCGATGCGCAGGCGCCGCAGCGTGCCGCGGTCGATCATCGCGCTGGCGAACGGCGCCATCATCGTGCCGCCCAGCAGCGCGCCCAGCGCATTGGTCATCAGGTCGATATTCGACGGAATGCGGTTGGGCAGCCAGGTCTGCAGCGCCTCCATCGCGCCGGACAGCACGATGCCGGCCGCGAAGGCCAGCAGCGCCGCGCGCGCCCCCCGTCACGCGCGGATGCAGCGACAGCACCACCAGCGCGCCGAACGGGCAATAGCCGAGCACATTGGTCAGCAGATCGAAGTCGGTGATGTAGCGCGGCTTGGGCGCATTGAGGAAGGCCCACGGCGAGATGCCGTTGTCGGTCCAGCCGGTAAACGGGTACAGGCTGGCGTAGATCATCAGCAGCGTCATGCACAGCAGGCCGAAGCGCGCCAGCGGCGAATGCCGCAGCGTGCTGGCGCTCTCGGGCGGGATCGCGGCGAAGCGCGGGTCCGGCGGCGTGGAGGACGGAGGCAGATCGGCCTGTTTCATGGTGCCGCAGTCATGGCGTACCGCTTCAGCGTACCGGCAGCGTCGCCACCCAGTCGATGATGGCTGCGATCACGGCATCGGTGCTGCCGGCCAGCGCGCGCACGCCGCCCGCGCCGTCGGCGCTGGGGGGCGGGCTGCTCGGCGGTGAAGGTCTTCTGGCCGATCATGCCGTTGCGCATCACGGTGGCGCGCACCTGCACCACGCCGCGGCTGCTGTCGGCGCTGTCGAAGACCTGCTCGAAGTCGACGATATCGACCTTCAGCGCGGGCGCCTGCGTGTCGCCGCCCCAGCTCAGTTCGCCGCGCGCCGACACCGCTTCGCGCAGCCGTTCGTCGAACAGCCGCACCGGCGACATGATCCAGCGCTGCGTGGCATAGGGCTGCAGGCGCTCGGCCTGGGCATAGCGCAGCCGGTAGTGGATCGCGTTGCCGTCGAGCCAGGACGGGCCATCGGTGGACAGCACGCGCAGCCGCGGCAGCGTCTTGCCCGCTGCCGCCGACGGCGCTGCGGTGGGCGGGCCGAGATCGTAGGTCGTGCTCTGCGGCGTATCCGGCAGCAGCGAACAGCCGGTCAGCAGCGCGGCGGCCAACAAGGTAACGGCCAACGGGGTGGCGGCCAGCAGGGGGGCGGGCAGCATCGCGCCGGCGCCGCGACGAAGCCTGGCGGAAACGTGGGCGAGGCGGAACGGGGCAGCGTCGGTCATGGGCATCGGTTCCCGGTACAGGGTTGGATTCACGGTGCGGTCCCCGCCGATGGCGCGCTGAAGCCGTCCTCGCCGGGACCGGGCGGGGGTCGCCGAGCCGCCGAACAGCACGCTTTGCGGCCGCTCGTTGAACTGGCCGGCGGCGCGGTCCAGGCTGCGCACCGTCTGCCGCGCGTCGCGCGCGAGGCCGTTGAGCTGCGGCAGGGTCTGGTCGTTCAGATTGTTGGCCGCGTGCTCGACCGACCCGGCCGCCGCGCGCAACTGCTGGCCGACGCCGTCGACGGTGCGCATCAGCGTGCCGTCGGGGCTGCCGAGCTCGCGGGTCAGTTGCTGCGTCGACTTCAGCGTGGCATTCAGGTTCGCGGTGACCTGCGGCAGTTGCCGCGCGGCCGGTTCGAGCGCGCGCGCGACGCGGGCATAGTCGTCGACCCCTTCCTTGATCGAGCGGATCGTCGTCATCAGCTCGCGCCGGTTCTCGCCCTGGAACATGTCGTTGAGCGAGGCCATCAGCGATTCGACCTGCGTCAGCAGCGAATCGCCGCGCCGCTCCAGTTCCTCGAAGAAGCCCGGCCGCATCTGGATGCGGGCGACCGCGCGCGGCGAGGTCTCCAGCGGCGGCGACGGCGCGGTGCTGCCTTCCTGCGCCGCGGTGTCGTCCAGCTGCACATAGGCGATGCCGGTCACGCCCTGCAGGCCCAACGTCGCATAGGTCGTGCGCGTGATCGGCGCCTCCTTGTCGACGCTGATGCGCACGATGATCTGGCCCGGCACGGACGCATCGAAGCGGATCGACTCGACCCGGCCCACCGTCAGGCCTCGGTACTTGACGTCGGCCTGCGGTCCGAGCCCGGTCACGGTCGAGCGCGTGACCAGGTCGTAGGGCACGCGCTCGGTATGGTCGGTGCCGAACCAGAACAGCGCGAACAGCACCAGCACGGCCAGGCCGATGGTGAACACGCCGGCGAGAAAGGCGTTCGACTTGTTTTCCATCACGACTCTCCAGCGTGGCGCGCCACGGCCGCCACGTCCGATGCAGGGTTGGCGCCGGCGCTCTGCGTGCTCAGCGCGCTGAGCGCACGCTGGCCGCGTTCGCCGAGAAAATATTCGCGGATGAAGGGATGGTCGATCTTCACCAGCTGCGGGATCGGCAGCGCCGCCAGCACCTTGCGGTCCGCCAGCACCGCGACGCGGTCGGACAGCGCCACCAGCGTGTCCAGATCGTGCGTCACCATCACCACCGTCAGCTTCAGTTCGCGCCGCAGTTCGCGGATCAGCGCGACGTAGTCGTCGGACGCCATCGGGTCCAGGCCGGCGGTGGGCTCGTCCAGGAACACCAGTTCCGGCTCGAGGGCCAGCGCGCGAGCCAGCGCCACGCGCTTGATCATGCCGCCGGACAGGTCGGCCGGCATCTTGTCGGCGTCGCGCGCCGACAGGCCGACCAGTTCGAGCTTGAGCAGCGACGCCTCGCAGATCAGATTGTCGGGAAGGCAGCGAAGTTCACGCAGCGGCAGCGCGATATTGTCGATCACCGACAGCGACGAGAACAGCGCGCCGCGCTGGAACTGCATGCCCCAGCGGTTGCGCATCCATTGCAGCCGCGCCGGATCGAGGCTGGCGAGGTCCTCGCCGAACAGGCGGATGGTGCCGGCGGTGGGCCGCTCCAGGCCGACGATCTGCCGCAGCAGCACGGTCTTGCCGGTGCCCGAGCCGCCGACGATCGACAGCACCTCGTCGCGATAGACCTCGAGGTCGAGGCCGTCATGCACGACGGTATCGCCGAAGCGCTTGACCAGGCCGCGTACCTCGATGATCGGGGTACGTCCGCCAGGCGGGGTTCCGCCGCCGGTGCCGCCGCCGGTGCCGGCGCGCGTATCGATGCTCGCCGTCATATGCCCACATCCTTGAACAGGATCGCGAAGATCGCATCGGCCACGATCACCACGGTGATGGCGGTGACCACCGACGCGGTCGTCCCTTCGCCCAGGCTCTGCGTATTGGGCTTGATGCGCAGGCCGAAGTGGCACGCGGTCAGCGCGATCAGCATGCCGAAGGCCACGCCCTTGCCCAGGCCCAGCCACAGGTTGGCCACCGGCACCGCGTTGGGCAGCTCGCGCAGGAAGAAGATCGGGCTCAGGCCCAGCTGCATGTTCGAGGCCACCATGCCGCCGATCAGCGCCAGCAGCGCGGTCCAGGCGACCAGCAGCGGCATCGCCACGGCCAGCGCGATCGCGCGCGGCATGATCAGCCGGAAGCTGTGCGAGATGCCCATCACGCGCATCGCGTCGAGCTCTTCGGTCACGCGCATCACGCCGATCTGCGCGGTGATCGCCGAGCCGGAGCGGCCCGCCACCAGAATGGCCGCCAGCACGGGGCCGAGTTCGCGGATCACCGACAGGCCGAGGATATTGACGATGAAGACGCTGGCGCCGTAGGTGCGCAGCTGGTTCGCCAGCAGATAGGCCAGCACCACGCCGATCAGGAAACCCACCAGCGCGGTGATGCCCAGCGCCTTGTAGCCGATGCTGTAGACGTTGGCCGAGATCTCCCGCCACGGGCCGCGCCGCGGCGCAGCGGCGAAGCGCAGCAGGTCCAGCGACAGCTGGCCCAGCATCGCGATGCCGTTACCGAGCTGCGAGAACAGAGACAGCATCGACGCGCCGAGCAGCGTGACCGGATTGAAGCGGTCGACCATCCGTTTTTTCCAGCCGTGCCGCCGTACCGCGGCGATCCGCTCGAACGCGCGGCGCTGGCCGTCGCTGGCCTCGAGATGGGCCGGAAAGCGCTCGCCCCAGGCCTGCCACAACAGCTGCGCGCCGATATGGTCGAGCCGGCCGATGCCGCCCAGCTGCCAGCGCGCCGTGCCGGGAACGAGTGCCTGCAGCTGCCGGCGCAGGTCATGGGCGCAGCGCTCCTGCGCCAGCGACAGCGCGGTCCAGTCTCCCTGCAACTGCACGGCGGCGGAGCCGTCCTGTTGCGTGACAGCGATGTCCGGCTTCGTATAGCGTTCCAATGGCTGACCGATGTAAGGTGCGAAAGCCGATTTTAAGCCACGCGCCGCCAGGCGCCAAAGTGGACGCGGCTACAATGCGCATGGCCCGATATCCATGGGCCGCCGCCGAATTCCAGCCTCCCCTCCGCCCGCATGACCGCCGCCTCGATCGATTCCCCCCGCGCCTTCGTCCTCCTTGCCGCCTGCCTGGCGCATCGATCCGGTCCGCCTGCAGGCCGCGCTGGCCGAAGACGCCCGGCAGTGGCAGCTCGACATCGTCGAGGAAACCGGCTCGACCAACGCCGATCTGGTCCAGGCCTGCCGGCGCGCGCCGTGGGGCGAGGCCGGGATGCTGCGGCTCGCCTATCGGCAGACCGCCGGACGGGGACGCCAGGGGCGGCCCTGGCAGGGCCAGGCGGGCATGACCTTCTCGGTGGCGATGCCGCTCGCGTTGCCCCCCCGCCCGGCTGGCAGGGCTGAGCCTCGCGGTCGGACTGGCGCTGGCCGACGCGCTGAACGACGTCGACGCACGGCTGGGCAAGGCCGTCGGACTCAAATGGCCCAACGATCTGCAGATCGACGGCCGCAAGCTGGCGGGCATCCTGATCGAATCGGTGCCGGCGGGGCCGCAGCGGGTCTGGGCGGTAGTCGGCATCGGCCTGAACCTGGTGCGCGACGCCGCGATGGAGGCCGCGCTCGGCCGCTCGCTGGCCGGCGTCACCGAATGCGTGGACCGGTTCGACCCGCGGCATGGGCCGACCGATCTGCTGGCCGCGGTGCTGAACCGGCTCGCGGCGATGCGTGGCGCCTTCCTCGCCGACGGCTTTGCGCCGATGGCGCGGCGCTGGTCGGCGCGCGATGCCTATCGCGACCAGCCGGTGCGGCTGCTGCACGACGGCGCGGTACAGGCCGAAGGCATGGCGCGCGGCGTCGACGACGAGGGCCATTTGCTGCTCGAAACCGCAAACGGGCTGCAGCGGATCGCGTCGGGCGAGCTGTCGCTGCGGCCCGCCGGCGAGGGGGGCGCGATGAGCGCGAACCAGGATGCGGGCGCCATTGCGGGCGGCACTGCGCGCGCCAATGCGAGCGCGACTGCTGACACCACCGCCGACGCCAAGGCGAGCGCGACTGCTGACACCACCGCCGACGCCAATGCGACCGCCACTGCGGACACCACCGCGGGCGCTACCGCTGACGCTGCCGCGGACATCGCCACCGCCGCTACCGCAGATACCACCGCGAACGCCACCGTGCTGCTGATCGATATCGGCAATACCCGCTTGAAGTGGGCCTGGTGCGACGCGGCCTCGCTCGGCGCCCCGGCCACCGGCGCGCTGCCGGTGCCGTGGCGCACCGGCGGCGCCTGCGGGCATGAAGCGCTGGCCACGCTGGCCGGCGAATGGCGCGCGCTGGCCGATGCCGAGGGCGCACCGCGCGGCGTGTGGATCAGCAATGTGGCCGGCCCCGTCATCGCGGCCGAGGTCGATGCCTTGCTGGCCGATGCTTTCGGCGGTCCGCCGGCGGTGCACTGGGCCCGCGCCACCGCGTCGCACGGCACGCTGGACAACGGCTATCGCGAGCCGAGCCAGCTTGGCGTCGACCGCTGGGTCGGCGGCATTGGGGCGCGCCACCATCTGCCCGAGGGCAATCTGATGATCGTCACGGCCGGCACCGCGACCACGATCGACGTGGTGCTGGCGCCGGACGGCCGCGACGGTAGTGACGGCAATGATGGCCGCAACGCCGGCAACGCCCGCAACGCCCGCAACGCCAGCAACGCCAGCAACGGCACGCCGGCGCGCTCGCGCTTCGCCGGCGGCATGATCCTGCCCGGACTGGCGCTGATGATGGGATCGCTGGCGCGCAATACCGCGCAGCTGCCGGCGGTCGAGATCGGCGAGGCCCATGCCGCGACGGCCTGGGCCGACAACACCCGCGATGCCATCGCGGCCGGCTGCCTGGCGGCCCAGGCCGGGGCGATCGAACGCGCCTGGGATGCGCTGAAGCGGCGCGGTCCGGCCCGCTGCCTGCTGTCCGGCGGCGCGCGCGAGGCGCTGGCCGGCGCGCTGACGCTGCCGTTCGAACGGCACGAGAATCTGGTGTTGCTGGGCTTGTCGGTGATGGCCGCGCAGCAGCGAGGGGAGCTGAAGGCGGGCTGAACGTCGGTTGAGCGCGGGTTCAACGCGGCCCGAGCGCGGTCTGAACGTGGATTGAGCGCGGATTGAGCGCGGATTCAACGCGGGCGTAGCTCAACGCGGAACCACGGCCGCTGCACGGGCCGCGAGCCGCAGCCCGCAGCTCAGCCGCCCTGCCGGACCTTGTGCAGCAGCTTGGTGGTCGAGCGGTCGTGCAGGAAGGGGATCGCGTAGGCCTGGCCGCCCCAGCTGCGCACGAGCCGGGTCTCTTCCAGTGTATCGATCTCGTAGTCGCCGCCCTTGACATAGATGTCGGGGCGGACCAGCCCGATCAGTTCGACCGGCGTCTTCTCGCCGAACATCAGCACCAGGTCGACCGATTCGAGCGCGGCCAGCAGCGCCATGCGGTCGGCCTCGCCATTGAGCGGGCGATCGTCGCCCTTGCCCAGCATCCGCACCGAGGCGTCGCTGTTGACGCCGACCACCAGGCAGGCGCCCAGCTGGCGCGCCTGCGCCAGATAGGTGGCATGGCCGCGATGCAGGATGTCGAACACGCCGTTGGTAAACACCATCGGGCGCGGCAAGGCCGCCAGGCGCCGTTGCAGCGCCTGGGGATCGTCGGTCGAAGCGAGCTTGGCCTCGAAGGCCGGGGGAGACAGCGTCATCGCAAGGACGGCGCCGGGGTCAGGCTTCGGCGGGCTTGGTGCCGCCATTGGCCTGCAGCCGCGCGTTCAGTTCCTTGCGATAGCGGTTCAGGTCCTGCACGGTCTCGAAGGTGCGCTCGAACAGCAGCGACATGTTGTGCAGGATGCGGTCGATGACCTTCTTCTCCCAGCCTTCGTCGAAGCGGATCTGCTTGTCCAGCCAGTGCTCGAGCCAGTCCGGATCGGGCAGGCGCGACTGCACGGTGTCGTTCGGGAACAGCGCCTTGTTGACGTGCAGGTTGGTCGGGTGCAGCGGCTTCTCCGTGCGGCGCGCCGACGCCATCAGCACGCCGATCTTGGCGAAGGCCGAGCGCGCGTTGTCGCCGAACTGGTTCAGGTACTTCTTCATGTAGCGCAGGTAGGCGCCGCCGTGGCGAGCCTCGTCCTGCGACAGCGTGCGGTAGATATGCTTGATCACCGGCTCGGTGTGCCATTCGGCGGCACGGCGATACCAGTGGTTCAGGCGGATCTCGCCGCAGAAATGCAGCATCAGCGTTTCGAGCGGCGGTGCCGGATCGAATTCGAAACGCACCGCGTGCAGTTCTTCCTCGGTCGGGACCATATCCGGGCGGAAGCGGCGCAGGTACTCCATCAGCACCAGCGAATGCTTCTGCTCCTCAAAGAACCACACGCTCATGAACGCCGAAAAGTCGGAGTCGTGGCGGTTGTCGCGCAGGAACATTTCGGTGGCCGGCAGGGCGGACCACTCGGTGATCGCGTTCATGCGGATGGTTTTCGCCTGATCGTCCGTCAGCAGACTGGCGTCGAAGGAATCCCAGGGGATGTCCTTGTCCATATGCCAGCGGACCGCTTCCAGCGATTTGAACAGTTCGGGGTAGAGCATGGTAAGCCTTTGAAATTACGGGCAGATTCTACCAGATGCGAATCATTCCTATAGACCTTTTTGCTGGCCGTCCGCAAGTTGCCGCGCGAACGGTTCGATGCCGCTTGCCAAGGGCGGACCCGGCGGCAGCCTGCCACAACAAGCTGTCGGGACTGTGAAAACCCTCAAAACAGTGTCAGGCCAGCGCCGAGGCGGGCGGAGAGCCTGCCTCGCTGGTCGCCGGCGCGCGGCTTGCGGCCGGCGTGCCGGGGATCACGCCGTAGAGGAAAGCGGCCAGTTCGTCGCCCTGCGCCTGCGCATCGCGCTCGCCCAGCGCGATCAGCGCCTGCGTGAACTCGGGCTCGAACAGCAGGTAGCTAGCAAATGCCGCGCCTTTCGCCTCGGTGCCGCCCAGCGGGGCCAGCAACGCGCGCACGGTGCGCGGCAGCCGCTTGACGTGTTCGATCGCCAGCGCCTCGATCGGCTGGCTCGGCGAGATCGTCATCACCTGCACCGGCCGCCAGCCCTCGCGGTCGTTGGCGACGTCCGGCATGCGGGTGAGCAGCGTGTTGATGTGCTGCAGCCGCTCCAGATCGGTCGACAGGCCGTCCAGGAAGATGCTGGCCAGCGCCTGGCCGCCGACCTGTGCCAGCGAGGGATAGCCGCCCGCGGGCACGGTGTCGTAGCCGCCGGCGCGCGGCGCCGAGGCCGCGCCGATCGCCAGGATGCGCGAGGCGCCGAGGTGGATGGCCGGCGACAGCGGCGACATCTGCCGCATGGTGCCGTCGCCGAACCACTCGTGGTGGCCGTCTAGCTCCAGCGGCGTGGCGGGAAACAGGAAGGGGATCGACGACGAAGCCAGTAGATGGTCGACGCCGATGCGCGCCTCCACCGCGATGCGCTGGCTGCGGCGCCAGGGCTGGATGCGGCGGTGCGACTGGTAGAAGGTCACGTGGCGGCCCGTCGAATACGACAGCGCGGTGATGGCCAGCGCCTGCAGGTGGCCGGCGTCGAGACTGCCCTGCACGCGCTCGGGATCGAACAGCTCGCTCAGCAGGCTGTCCAGCGGCTTGTTGTCGAACAGCGCGCGCGGCGCGTGCTGCAGTGCCCAGCCGACCGCCAGCGCCGAGAGCCAGCGCGCGCCCGAGATGCCGACGCGCAGCACGTCGGTGCGATAGACGTCCTCGGCATGGATGCTGGACCACAGCGCGGCCAGCGTCTCGGTGGCGCGATCGAAGTCGCCGGCGTCGATCGCCAGGCCCGCGCCGTTGATCGCGCCGGCCGAGGTGCCGCAGACGATGTCGAAGGGATTGCGCGCGCCCATGCCATGGCGGGCGGCGATGCGGGCGATGCCGCGCAGCACGCCGGCCTGGTAGGCGGCGCGGGCGCCGCCGCCCATCAGGATCACCGCGGTGGTCTTGCTCGCTGCCAAGGCGCCTCCGCGGTCAGTGTCCGTTGTTGGCCTTGCCGCGGCGAACCGGCTTCGTGGACTTGCCGGCCGGCGCGGCGCCGTTCGAGGGGCCATGCGAGGGACCGTTCGAGGCGCCATTCGAAGTGCCATTCGAACGGCCATTCGAACGGCCATTCGAGGTGCCGCTCGTGCCGGCCTTCGTGCCCGCCTTTGCGCCCACTTCGGTTCCCGCTCTTGTGCCCGCCCTCGCGCCGCCGGCGCTCGTCCCGCCGGGGGTGCCGTCGGTGCCGTCGGTGGTGCCGTCATTTGCCGCGCGGGTCGCCCTGCTGCCCGCCGCCTTCGCCGCCGGCTTGGAGCGGCCCTTGGCCGTTGGCTTCGCGCTGCCCTTGCCGGACGGCGCCGGCTGTTCCGGTTCGCTCGCCCCCCTCGGCACCTGCCTGCCCGCTGCCCTGCGCCGCCGCCCCGGCACCCGGCTGGCCGGCGCCGAAGGCGCCGAGATTGTTCAGCGAGGCCAGGCTCGCGGCGGCGGCGCTGCTGGCGATCTGGTTGAACTGCCGCTGCAGCATGTCCCACCACAGATTGGCCTGCGGGGGCGGCGAGGCGGTGCCGGATTGCGATCCGCCGCCTTGCTGCCCCGCCTGCTGTCCGGCGCGTTGTCCCGCCTGTTCCGCTTGTTCCCCTCGGCGTTCGGGCGGCGCTTCCTGGTCCGGGGTGTCCGGGCCCTCGTCCTCGTCCTCGTCGTAATCCGGCGTGGCCTCCATCTCGGCCATGTCGGCCAGATCGCTGGGGTCGATGCCTTCCGCGCCGGCGGCGGGCTGTGCCGGGGGCGGTGAAGCCGGCCACCGCGGCGGCGTCGGGCTGGGCGCGTTGGCCGCGCGTGCGACGTTTTCCATCGCGCTCTGCAACGCCTCGGGCGACAGCGCCTCGCCGACCGTCTTCAGCGCGACCAGCGTCGCGCGCTGGACCTCGAGCCCCTGGATCGTGGTGCGCAGCAGATTGGCGTTCAGCTGCAGCCAGCTTTCGACCGCCTTCAGGTCATGGATGCGCTTGTCGACCTCGTCCAGATCCATTGGCGGCGTCATCGCCTGCAGGCCCGGCATCAGCCCGGTCGGCATGCCCGCCGCGTTGCCCCACATCTTGCGCAGAAATTCGAAGCCGTCGTTGAAATCGGGTATCTGTCCAAACATGGTCTGTGCTCCGCGGTGGGGCCATCGTCATTGGGAATGCGCGCTGTCCGGGCCGTCCCGCGCGCGGGCTTAAACGCCAACTCAAGCGCCGACTCAGGGCCGACTCAGGGCCGACTCAGGGCCGACTCAAACGCCGACTCAAGCGCCGACTCAAGCGCCGACTCAAGCGCCGACTCAAGCGCCGACTCAAGCGCCGGCTTACGCGCCGAAGCGCGGCGGCCGCTTCTCGCGCAGGCTGGCCACGCCTTCGCGGACATCGGGTCCGGCAAAGCCCATGAATTCGAGCGCCAGCGAGGTATCGAAGGCGGGCCCGGCCATGCGCAGCCAGTTGTTCAGCGCGTACTTGGTCCAGCGGATCGCGCTCTGCGAACCTTCGGCGAGCCGGTTGGCGATCTCGAAGGCCTTGGCCACCAGCTCGCTCTCGTCGACCGCCAGCGAGACCAGGCCAATGCGCTCGGCTTCCTCGCCGCTGACCGACTCGCACAGCATCAGATAGTACTTGGCCTTCGCCATGCCGCACAGCAGCGGCCAGACGATCGCGGCGTGGTCGCCGGCGGCGACGCCGAGCCGCGTATGCCCGTCGACGATGCGCGCGGTGCGCGCGGCGATCGAGATATCGGCCAGCAGCCCGGCCACCAGCCCGGCGCCGACCGCGGGACCGTGCATCGCCGAGACCACCGGCTTGTCGCAGTTGATCACGTTGTAGACGAGGTCGCGCGCCTCGTGCCAGACGCGCGAGCGGGTCTCGAAATCGTTGGCCATGTCCTCCACCAGCGCGAGGTCGCCGCCGGCCGAGAAGCCCTTGCCTTCGCCGCGGATCAGCGCGACGCGGATCTCCGGGTCGGCCGACACGTCGCGCCAGATCTCGGCCAGTTCGCGGTGCATGTTGGCGTCGGCGGTGGCCAGCTTGCGGTTGGCCGATTGCTGCGCGCCCATCACGATCTCGAGAATGGGGCCGTGCTGGCGCAGGGTCAGCGCCTGATAGCGGGCGTAGCGTTCCGAAGGCGTGGTGCCGTTGTTGCCAACGGTGGCGGCCGAGGTGGCGGCGGGGGTGGTGGTCATGGCGGGCGCGGACTCCTGGCGTGGGTGGGAGGCGCGGCGGGCGGCCGCGGCTGCGCCGGACAGGGGAGCGATCGGCGGCCCGAAACGGGCGCGCCGGAATTCCCCAACCGGACGGTCGGGAAATTATAGGCGCATCGCTGCCGCGGTCCGCATCACGCCGTGCCGGTCCCAGGCTCCGCCGCAATCCGGCGGGTCAGGCCGCTTCCGGCCGCGTCACGCCGCTCAGGCCATTCAGGCCATTCAGGCCGCTTCGGGCCGCTTCGGGCCGCTCAGGCCATTCGGGCTGCTTCGGGCCGCTTCAGGCCGGCGCCGCCACCACCTGATCGATCGCGCCGAAGATCGAGCGGCCCTGGGCGTCGAACATCTCGATCTTGACCGCGTCGCCGTACTGCATGAACGGGGTCACCGGCGCGCCGCTCTCGATCGTCTCCAGCGTGCGCTTCTCGGCGATGCAGCAGTAGCCCTTGCTGCGATCGACGTTGGAGATCGTGCCCGAGCCGACGATGCTGCCGGCCCGCACATTTCGCGTCTTGCAGATGTGGGCGATCAGCTGGCCGAAGTCGAACACCATGTCGGTGCCGCAGTCGGGCGAGCCGACCTTCTTGCTGTTCCACCAGACCGTCAGCGGCAGATGGACCTTGCGCTCGCGCCAGGCCTCGCCGAGCTCGTCGGGCGTGACCGCCACCGGCGAGAAGGCCGTGGCCGGCTTGCTCTGGAAGAAGCCGAAGCCCTTGGCCAGTTCGGCCGGGATCAGGTTGCGCAGCGAGACGTCGTTGGCCAGCACCAGCAGCCGGATGCCCTCGGCCGCCTGCTCGGGCGTCGCGCCCATGCGCACGTCGCCGGTGATCACCGCGACCTCGGCCTCGAAGTCGATGCCCCAGGCCTCGCTGGCGCAGACGATGTCGTCGCAGGGCCCGAGCAGGTCGTCCGAGCCGCCCTGGTACATCAGCGGATCTGTCCAGAACTCCGGCGGCATCTCGGCGCCCCGCGCGCGGCGCACCAGCTCGACGTGGTTGACGTAGGCCGAGCCGTCGGCCCACTGGTAGGCGCGCGGCAGCGGCGCCATGCACTGGCGCGGATCGAACGCGAAGGGATGGCGCGCGCGGCCGGCGTTCAGCGCGTCGTACAGATCCTGCAGCTGGGGCGCGAGGAAGTGCCAGTCGTCCAGCGCGGTCTGCAGCTTGCCGGCGATGTCGGTGGCATAGTGCGCGGTCTTCAGGTCGCGCGACACGACCACGAGCTGTCCGTCGCGCGAGCCGTCCTTCAGGGTGGCCAGTTTCATCGGGATTCCTGCATCAAGAACGACGCCGGCATCGAGCCGGCGTGCGGATGGCGAGATGGCGCCGGCTGTGCCGGCCGCCGCGAGGGCGTCAGTCTACCGTGATGCCCTTGGCCTTGATCAATTTGCCCCAGCGTTCGGCCTCGCCGCGCGCGTACTGCGCGAACTCGTCCGGCGTGCTGGAGACCGGCTCGACGCCGATGCCCTCGAAGCGCTTCTGCACCTCCGGCTGCTTCAGCGCCTTGACCAGCTCGGCGTTCAGCCGGCTCACCACCGGCTGCGGCGTGCCGGCCGGTGCAACCACGCCCTGCCACGCATAGGCCTCGAAGCCGGCGACGCCGCCCTCGGCCACCGTCGGCACCTGCGGCAGCGCGGCCAGCCGCTTCGGCGTGGCGCTGCCGAGCGCGCGCAGCTTGCCGCCGAGCACGTTCTGCTGGCCCGCCGCCAGATCGAGGAACATCACGTCGACCTGGCCCGCCAGCAGGTCCTGCACCGCGGGCGCCGCGCCCTTGTACGGCACGTGGGTCATCTTGGTGCCGGTCTGCTCCATGAACAGCTCCATCGCCAGATGGTGCGGGCTGCCGGCGCCCGGCGAGGCGAAGTTGACCTTGTCCGGATTCTTGCGCGCGTAGTCGACCGCTTCCTTCAGCGTGCGCGCCGGGAAGTTCGGGTTGGCGACCAGGATCAGCGGGAAGCGGGCGATCATGCCGACATGGGCGAAGTCCTTGGCCGGGTCGTACGGCAGCTTGCGGTACAGCGAGGGGTTGGCGGCCAGCGTCGCGGTGTCGGCGGTCAGGATCGTGTAGCCGTCCGGCTTGCTGTGCGCGACGGTGTCGGCGCCGACGATCGTCGCCGCGCCGGGGCGGTTGTCGATCACCACCTGCTTGCCGAGCGCGGGCGAGATCGCCTGGGCCAGCGTGCGCGCGACCACGTCGGTGCCGCCGCCGGCCGGATAGGGGACCACCCAGCGGACCGGCTGGGTCGGCCACGCCGGCTGCTGCGCCGCCGCCGGGCGGGGCAGGGCGGCGGCAATGGCCGCCAGCGCGCCGGCGCTCAGCACGGCGGCGTTCAGCAGGCGACGCAGGATCGGCAGGGAAAGGCGCGCGGTGGGCGCAGCGGCGAGCGGGGCTGGCATGCGGGTCTCCGGGATGTTGTCATGCGGGCGTGGGGCCCGTGTCGGGTGTTCGGGTGTTCGGGTGTTCGGTGTTCGGTGTTCGGTGCTCGGTGCTCGGTGCTCGGTGCTCGGTGCTCGGTGCTCGGTGTTCGGTGTTCGGTGTTCGGTGTTCGGGTGTTCGGTGCTCGGTGCTCGGTGCTCGGTGCTCGGTGTTCGGTGCTCGGTGCTCGGTCGTCCGCCGTCCGGCGTCCGGTCGTTCGGGCCTCGGCCGTCGGGGCGTTCGGGCTTTCGCGTGTCCGGGATACCTTGCGGCGCTTTTCGCGCGGTCGGCAGCACCCTTGCGCAGTCTAGCGATGGATTAAAAACTGGTAAATCGATTTCGCTATAGTAAATTTACGGATCGGGGCGTAGCGCGACGTGACGGAATCGAACTATATTGCCGCGCTGGCAAATCCCGCCGGCAAATCCCGCCGGCGAATCCCGCTGGCGAATCCGCCGCCCCCTTTCCGCCCGTCCCCCCATCCGCCCGTCCCGTTTCGACGCATGACCGAACTAGAAGAAGACGACGCCAAGCTGCGCACCGGCATCCAGTCCATCGAGGTGGGCTTCCAGCTGCTCAAGGCGCTGGCCGCCTCGCCGCGCGCGATGATGCTGCGCGACCTGGCCGCCGCGGCCGACATGAACCCGGCCAAGGCGCACCGCTACCTGGTCAGCTTCCAGCGGCTGGGCATGGTCGCGCAGGACCCGGTCAGCGGCCGCTACGACCTGGGGCCATTCGCGCTGCAGCTGGGCCTGGCGGGGCTGAACCGGCTCGATCCGGTCAAGAAGGCGCGCCCGATCCTGTCCCAGCTGCGCGACGACATCGACCAGACCGTCGGCATCGCGGTCTGGGGCAACCACGGGCCGACCGTGGTGCACTGGGAGGAGTCGAGCCACCCGGTCACCGTCAGCCTGCGCCTGGGCGACGTGATGCCGATGCTCAATTCGGCCACAGGCCGCCTGTTCGGCGCCTATCTGCCGCGCCAGCAGACGCTGCCACTGATCGAGCGTGAACTGAACGAGCGCCGCGACGACAATCTGCCGGACCTGCCGCGCTCGCTGGCCGACTACGACGCGGTGTGCGCCGACGTGCGCGCCCACGGCGCGGCGCGCACGCTGGGCGGGGTGCTGCCCGGCATCAACGCGATCTCGTTTCCGGTGTTCGATGCCAGCGGCCACGTCTCGATGGCGCTGATCGTGCTGGGCGCGCAGACCGTATTCGATGCAGAATGGGGCGGAGCGATCGACCGCCAGGTGCGCGAGATCGCACATCGGATCTCGACGGAGCTTGGATATCTTGGCGGGACCCCGTCGACCGGAACCGCCGGTCAGGCCTGATGCGAAACGTGCGCGCCGCCTGCGCTGGGCGGTCGCGCTGGCGGTCGTACTGATCGCGCATGCGCTGGTGCTGATCGGGCTGGTGCGGATGCCCGGTCCGCTGATTCCGCTCGACGCGGTCGACACGCCCGCGCTCGAGGCGATCCTGCTGCCGCCCAAGCCGGTCGCCGTCGCCCCGACCCCGCCGCCACGTCCGCGCCGGCCCCCTCCCCAAACCCGCTCCCGCCGCGGCCGCGACGCCGGAACCCGAACCCGCTCCCGAACCCGCGCCAGGGCCGCCGGCACCCGCCGAAGGCCCGCCGCTGGCGACCTCGCCGGGCGGCGCCGGCAGCGTCGCGGCGGGCGGCGGCGCCGGCGGCACCGGTACCGGTGCGGGTTCCGCACCGGCGCCCGCCCCCGCCGATGCGCTGCGCTACGCCCCGCCGCCATCGGCGACGCTGCGCTACGCCAGCTTCGTCAACGGGGTCGAGAACCCCGACGGCACCATCCGCTGGCAGCACGCCGGCGGGCGCTACCAGCTGTCCGTCGAAACCCGGATGCTGTGGTTCCGTTTCGCTTTCCACAGCACCGGCGTGCTGGGCGAGCAGGGGCTGGCGCCCGAGCGCTATGTCGAGGAACGCCGCAAGCGCAGCCAGGTGACGCGCTTCGATCGCGCCGCCGGCGCCGTCGTGTTCGAGTCGCGCGGCGGCCAGGCGCCGCTGCCCGAGGGCGCGCAGGACCGCTTCAGCGTCTTCCTGCAGCTGGTTGGCCTGGTGCGCGGCAACCCGCAGCGCTATGCCGCGCCGGGTGCCACCGAGACCTTCCAGGTCGCCGACACCAGCGATCTCGAGCCGATGCGCGTCCAGTATGTCGGCGAGGAGGACATCGAGACCGGCGCGGGGTTTGTGCGCGCCAAGCACTTCATCCGCCTGCCGCGCCGGGCCGACGACCGCCGCCGCGTCGAGGTCTGGCTGGCGGAATCGGTGGGCTGGATGCCGGTCAAACTGCGGCAGACGGAGCCCGACGGCACGCAGATCGATCTGGTACTGCGCGGCGCCGAGCCCTAGTCTGGAAGGATCGGAGCCGAGCGGCGTGGCCGCCGCGACGCTCCCGCGCGATGCGTCGCCGCCCACCGACCCCGACAGGAGGACACGATGACCGACACCTTGCCGCCCGCCGCCACGCCCAGCACCAGGCCAGCCACCGCGCCCGCCACCGCCCAGGGGGCGGCGCCCGCTTCCAGTCCCGCCACCCAGCCCCCGGCTTCCGAAACCCATCGCGTGATCGTCGGCGACGTGACGCTGCACGCCCGCATCGACGGCACCGAAGGCCCGTGGGTCGTGCTGTGCCACGGGCTGGCCTGCGACCACACGCTGTGGGACGCCACCGCGGCCCATCTGGCGCCGCGCTATCGGGTGTTGCGCTACGACCTGCGCGGCCACGGCGGCAGCGACGCCCCCGTCGGGCCGTATTCGATGCTGCGCATGGCCGACGACCTGGTCGCCCTGATGGACGGCCTGGACGTGCCGCAGGCGCACTTCATCGGCATTTCGCTGGGCGGCATGATCGGCCAGACCTTTGCCGTGCGCTATCCCGAGCGGCTGCACTCGTTGACGCTGGTCGACACCGTCTGCCGCACCCCCGCGCCAGGCCCATCCGATGTGGCATGAGCGCATCGGCCAGGTGGAGGCGCACGGGATGGCAGGAGTGCTCGATGCGACGCTTCAGCGCTGGCTGACCGCGCCGTACCGTGCTGGACATGCGCAACAGGTCGAACGGATCCGCCAGATGGTGCTGGCCACGCCCGTGCGCGGCTATGTCGGCGCCTGCCTCGCGATCCTGGGTTTCGACCAGGCCGATGCGCTGGCGCGCATCCATTGCCCGACGCTGGTGGTGGTCGGCGACCAGGACCAGGGCTGTCCCGTGGCCGAGTCCAAGGCCATTGCGGACGGCATTCCGGCCGTGCAGTTCGAGGTGCTGCCGGACGCCGCCCATCTGTCGCCGATCGAGCAGCCGGAGCGGTTTCATGCGCTTCTGGACGCTTTTCTGGTCAAGGCCGCCTGCGGGGCGCAGTGCGATACGCCCTGAGCCGGCCGGCCCGCGTAGGCGATCGGCAAACGCTTCGTAGGACAAACCCTCTTTTCGTCGGGGACACCGAACTTGCCGCCTCGGGGGGCGGCTCCAACCTGATGAGCGGGCGCTACGGCATCGGGCACCACGCCAGCGCCCAGCGAGGCATGCGCTTGAAAAGCGTCTTCATGCCCTCAGCTTGGAGGTGAAATCGCGGAAGGAAGCCGGCGCTCCCACCGGCTGACGCAAGAATCAACAAACCTTCCGTCCGTCCCATAGCCCGGAGGTGCGCCATGCAAATGATTTATAACAGCGACAACTACTGCATCGTGGAGTTTGGTGCCGACGTCGAGCATGCCCCTCTTGCCTCCGGCGGTTACGAGATCGTCGACAAGAACATGAAGCGCGAGATCTTCCTTGGCGGCCAGCTGGCCGAGCATTTCCGCGCCGATGTGCAACGTCTGATCGAGAGCGAACCGTCCGTGGAAGAGGTGGACGAATTTCTTGGCAAGTTCGATACGGTGATGACGCACTCGCTGGCGATGCACTGACGACGCGCCGCCGCTGCAGAAAACCCGCGCCATGGCGCGGGTTTTTTTATGCCTCAGTACTGCTCCCACGGCAGCCCTTCGAAGCGCCAGCCGTTGACGGTATTGCGGTGCCGCTGCGCGTCGAGATCGCCCTCGAAGCCGTGCAGCACGTTGTAGACGGTGGTAAAGCCCGCGCCCTCGAGCGCCTGCGCGGCCGCGGTCGAGCGGTTGCCGCTGCGGCAGATCAGCAGCACCGGCCGCGCCGACGCCTGTCCGGCCAGCTTCTTGACCGCCTGCACGAAGTGCGGATTGACCTCCCAGTCCGGGCCGTCGTTCCACGGCACGTTGAGGGCGCCGGTCGGATGGCCGACGAACAGGTATTCCATTTCGCTGCGGCAATCGATGAACAGGGCGTCGGGGTGTTCGGCCAGCAGGGCCTGGGCCTCTTGCGGGGCAAGGTGTTGCATGCGGTGTCCGTCGGTGGGTCGGTCTGCCCGAGTGTAGGCGCGGGCCAGGCGGGCCGGCAAGCCTGCACGCGGCCGCCCGGGATTGGCGCGGTTCCGGGTCCGGGCATTTTC
This sequence comes from Cupriavidus sp. H18C1, assembly GCF_049311595.1. NCBI lineage: Bacteria > Pseudomonadati > Pseudomonadota > Betaproteobacteria > Burkholderiales > Burkholderiaceae > Cupriavidus > Cupriavidus sp. H18C1. Next base: position 1,826,395 of record NZ_CP186008.1, on the reverse strand, counting down.
CCGCCTCGGCCGGCAAGGGCTGGCAAGGTGCCTTAACTGATAAAATCGACCACTTTTCCAGCATCACCGAGGCCAGTAAAGCCATGAGCGCTGCATCCATCGAATCGTCCGGCACGGCGTCCGCCATCGCACCGGGCGCAAAGGCAGGTCTGCAGGCAGGCGCGCACGCGGGCCCGCAGGCCGGTCCCCCGGCCCGGCCGTACACCCGCGCCGCGCAACTGCCGCGGCTGCTGCGCGAGCGCATCCTGATCCTGGACGGCGCGATGGGCACCATGATCCAGCGCTACAAGCTGGGCGAGGCCGAATACCGCGGCGAGCGTTTCGCCGCGCATCCGGTCGACGTCAAGGGCAACAACGAGCTGCTGCTGCTGACCCGCCCGGCGGTGATCCGCGAAATCCACGAGCAATACCTGGCCGCCGGCGCCGACATCATCGAGACCAATACCTTCGGTGCGACCCGCGTCGCGCAGGAGGACTACAAGATGGCGGACCTGGCCTACGAGATGAATGTCGCCGCCGCCCGCCTCGCGCGCGAAGCCTGCGATCGCTACAGCACGCCCGAGCGGCCGCGCTTCGTCGCCGGCGCCTTCGGGCCGACGCCGAAGACCGCCAGCATTTCGCCGGACGTCAACGATCCGGGCGCGCGCAACGTCAGCTTCGAGGAGCTGCGCGATTCGTACTACGAGCAGGGCAAGGGCCTGCTGGAAGGCGGTGCGGACGTGTTCCTGGTCGAGACCATCTTTGACACGCTGAACGCCAAGGCCGCGCTGTTCGCCATCGACCAGCTGTTCGAGGACACCGGCGAACGCCTGCCGGTGATGATCTCGGGCACCGTCACCGACGCCTCGGGCCGCATCCTGTCGGGGCAGACCGTCGAGGCCTTCTGGAACAGCCTGCGCCACGCGCGCCCGATCACGTTCGGCCTGAACTGCGCGCTGGGCGCGACGCTGATGCGGCCCTATATCGCCGAGCTGGCCAAGCTGTGCGATACCGCGATCTCGTGCTATCCGAACGCGGGGCTGCCGAACCCGATGAGCGACACCGGCTTCGACGAGACGCCGGACGTCACCTCGTCGCTGGTGGACGAGTTCGCCGCCTCGGGCCTCGTCAACCTGGTCGGCGGCTGCTGCGGCACCACGCCGGAACATATCGCCGCGATCGCGCAGCGCGTCGCCAACCGCAAGCCGCGCGCCTGGCCCGGCCAGTATCGCGACGAAGCGGACGCGGCCTGACCGGCCGCCCCGCCGCCCACGCCACGCATCACCGGCGCGCCGCCGCACGAATCCGTCCCCGGCGCGCCGCGCATCCGATCCCGAACCCGAGTCCGCCATGTCTACCGATACCCGTCCCGCTCGTCCGATGCGCCTGTCCGGCCTGGAGCCGTTCACGCTTGGCGAGGGCAGCCTGTTCGTCAACGTCGGGGAGCGCACCAACGTCACCGGCTCCAAGGCCTTCGCCCGGATGATCCTGAACGGCCAGTTCGACGAGGCGCTGGCGGTCGCGCGCCAGCAGGTCGAGAATGGCGCGCAGATCATCGACGTCAACATGGACGAGGCGATGCTCGACTCCAAGGCGGCGATGGTGCGCTTCCTGAATCTGATCGCGTCCGAGCCCGATATCGCGCGCGTGCCGATCATGATCGATTCGTCGAAGTGGGAGGTGATCGAGGCCGGCCTGCAATGCGTGCAGGGCAAGGCGGTGGTCAACTCGATCTCGCTGAAGGAAGGCGAGGAGCAGTTCCGCCACCACGCAGCGCTGATCCGCCGCTACGGCGCGGCCGCCGTGGTGATGGCCTTCGACGAGCAGGGCCAGGCCGACACGTTCGCGCGCAAGACCGAGATCTGCAAGCGCAGCTACGACATCCTGGTCAACGAGGTCGGCTTCCCGCCCGAGGACATCATCTTCGATCCGAACATCTTCGCGGTCGCGACCGGCATCGAGGAACACAACAACTACGCGGTCGACTTCATCGAGGCGACCCGCTGGATCAAGCAGAACCTGCCGTACGCCAAGGTCAGCGGCGGCGTGTCCAACGTCTCGTTCTCGTTCCGCGGCAACGACGTGGTGCGCGAGGCGATCCACACGGTGTTCCTGTATCACGCGATCGCCGCCGGCATGGACATGGGCATCGTCAATGCCGGCCAGCTCGGCGTCTACGATCAGCTCGACGCCGAGCTGCGCGAGCGGGTCGAGGACGTGGTGCTGAACCGCCGCCCCGATGCGACCGACCGCCTGCTCGAGATCGCCGACCGCTACAAGGGCGGCGGCGCCAGGCGCGAGGAGAACCTCGAATGGCGCGGCACGCCGGAGAAGCCGGTGCCGGTGGCCGACCGCCTCGCGCATGCGCTGGTCCACGGCATCACCACCTTCATCGTCGAGGACACCGAGGAGGCGCGCCAGCAGATCGCCGCGCGCGGCGGCCGCCCGATCGAGGTGATCGAGGGCCCGCTGATGGACGGCATGAACATCGTCGGCGACCTGTTCGGCGCCGGCAAGATGTTCCTGCCACAGGTGGTCAAGAGCGCGCGCGTGATGAAGCAGGCGGTGGCGCATCTGCTGCCCTTCATCGAGGAGGAGAAGCGCCTGCTGGCCGAGGCCGGCGGCGACGTACGCGCGCGGGGCAAGATCGTGATCGCCACGGTCAAGGGCGACGTGCACGACATCGGCAAGAACATCGTGTCGGTCGTCCTCCAGTGCAACAACTTCGAGGTCGTCAACATGGGCGTGATGGTCCCGTGCAACGAGATCCTCGCCAAGGCCAAGGTCGAGGGCGCCGACATCATCGGCCTGTCCGGCCTGATCACGCCGTCGCTCGAGGAGATGGCCTACGTCGCCTCGGAGATGCAGCGCGACGACTATTTCCGCGTCAAGAAGATTCCGCTGCTGATCGGCGGCGCGACCACCTCGCGCGTGCACACCGCGGTCAAGATCGCGCCGAACTACGAAGGACCGGTGGTCTACGTGCCCGATGCCTCGCGCTCGGTCAGCGTGGCCTCGAGCCTGCTGTCCGACGAGGGCGCCACGCGCTATCTGGACGAACTGCGCGCCGACTACGAGCGCATCCGCACCCAGCACGCCAACAAGAAGGCGGTGCCGATGGTGACGCTGGCCGAGGCCCGCAAGAACAAGACGCCGATCGACTGGAGCGGCTACGTGCCGCCGAAACCGAAATTCATCGGCCGCCGCGTGTTCCGCAACTACGACCTGGCGGAACTGGCCAACTACATCGACTGGGCGCCGTTCTTCCAGACCTGGGACCTGGCCGGCAAATTCCCGGCGATCCTGAACGACGAGATCGTCGGCGAATCGGCGCGCCGCGTGTTCTCCGACGGCAAGGCGATGCTGGCGCGGCTGATCCAGGGCCGCTGGCTGACCGCCAACGGCGTGATCGCGCTGCTGCCGGCCAATACCGTCAACGACGACGACATCGAGATCTATACCGACGAGAGCCGCAGCAAGGTCGCGCTGACCTGGCACAACCTGCGCCAGCAGAGCGAACGCCCGGTGGTCGACGGCGTGCGCCGGCCGAACCGGTGCCTGGCCGACTTCGTCGCGCCGAAGGACAGCGGCATCGCCGACTATGTCGGCCTGTTCGCGGTGACGGCCGGCATCGGCGTCGACAGGAAGGAAGCCCAGTTCGAGGCCGACCACGACGACTACAGCGCGATCATGCTGAAGGCGCTGGCCGACCGCCTCGCCGAGGCCTTCGCCGAATGCCTGCACGCGCGCGTGCGGAAGGACCTGTGGGGCTATGCCGCGGACGAATCGCTCGACAACGAGCAGCTGATCGCGGAAGCCTATCGCGGCATCCGGCCCGCGCCCGGCTATCCCGCCTGTCCTGAGCACACCGTCAAGGGCCCGATGTTCCAGGTCCTCGACGCCGGCGAGATCGGCATGGGCCTGACCGATGCGCTGGCGATGACGCCGGCGGCCTCGGTCAGCGGCTTCTATCTGGCGCATCCCGAGGCGACCTACTTCTCCGTGGGCAAGATCGGGCAGGACCAACTGGAGGACATGGTCGCGCGCCGGCACGAGGACCGCGCGGCGATGGAGCGGGCGCTGGCGCCGAACCTGTAACGTGTTGCGAAGCCGCGCCGCCACCGGCGCGGCCTTCCGCGGGCGGCGCGCCGCCGCAAGTCGTTGAAGGGACTGGCGAAACCGTCCATGAAGACGGTTTGCCGGGCTTGCTGGCCGGCTCACGACTCCTTACAGCGCATTACATCTCCTCACAGCATCGCAGTGGGGTGCTCCCTAGACTGAGGACTCGCTCTCCAGGCGACAACCCGCGGCGAAAGCCTCGCCGCACAGTCATTCGAAAGGAGTACTCCATGAAGAAACTGCTGATCTCGCTGTCCGCCCTGTCGATCGCCGCCGCCTCGTCGCTGGCCATGGCGCAAGGTACGCAAGCCGGTGCGACCGGCGGCGCCGCCGGCTCGCTGACCGCCCCGACGGCAACGGCGCCGTCTGCCGGCGCCAATGCCGGTGTGAATGCGGGCGCTGAAGTGGCAGGAAGCCGCGCGAACATGGATACCGGCGTCAAGGCTGGCCTGAACGACAAGGCCGGCGAAATCGACGACACCCGCAAGAGCGCCAAGGATCGTGCCGCCACCGCCGGCAGCAAGGCCAAGTCGAAGGCCCACGACGCGCACGGCAAGACCAAGAGCAAGGCCAAGGACACCGTCGGCGCGGTGGAAGGCACCGCCGACAAGACGGTCGGCGCGGTCGGCGACACGGTCAGCGGTACCGCTGGCAAGGTCGGCGGCCTGGTGGGCGGCGCCACCAGCGGCACCTCGGCGACCGTCGGCGCCGGCGCGTCGGCCAAGGTCCAGTAAAGGGCGCGCCCGGCCGGGGCGCATGCAGGCGCGGCGGCGAACCGCCGCGCCGCCAGGGGACGGAAGGGCTCAGCCCGCCGTCCCTTTTTTCATGGCAACGCTGTCCGCTTCCGCCCCGACGACGTGTTGCCTCAGTCGTTCAGCTGGGGCACCCACACGGTCGCCAGGATGTCGCGATAGCGCTCGTTACGTTGGGCCAACTCCTTGAGTTCCGGCACCATGTCGCCTGACAGCATATCGGTACACATGTTCGTGGTCAGCGCTTCAGCGGTCCATGGCGCGCCATATGCCTTGGGTATCCTGGCAAACGTGTCTCCGTCATTGGCGCCCTCGGCCTCGGCCTTGCGTTGGACCGCGGCGCGCCAGAGGGCCGCAGCATAGGCGCGCAACGCCCAGGGGCCGTCGTCATGGTCGCCGAAGTACCGCCACGACGACAGGCGCACGAACATCGTCGCGAGGCACAGCAGAAAATACCCTTCGCACGCCGCGTCGCCCGCTATCTCGGGCATCGTATCGAGCAAAGCCTGCCGATGCTCCAGCGTCATGACGATGCCCGAGTCCCCGTCGCGAAGCACCGGGCCAAAGCTCTCGCGCAAGGGGTCCTGATGGTCTTCCACCAGCTTGCGCGGCGCTGCGCCGGAGCGGAACACCGCCTCGAAGTCGCCCTTGTACTTGCCGACCGGCACCACGGCCAGCAAGGCCTCCTGCCAACCCGCAATCCTGTACCTGCCGTAGGTGGTCGCCAGCAGCGGCCACGGCGCGAGATCCCGGGCCACGTCCTTGACGAGGCCACAGGAGTAGGCGTCTGCGGGCGCGGCAGTGGATGGCGGCGTCAGCCGGTATACCTCCATCCATTGCGGCACGCGATTCTCGACCCCCTGCGGTTCGTCTCGTATCAGGCCGACGTAGTAGTCGTGCGGGACCAGGAGCGCATAGCTGCCGTCCGGCGCCAGCAACGGGACGCCATCGTCGTCCCCGTCGTTATCGTCGGCGATCGACACGACGGCTCTCACCAGACCCGGCGGCAAGTGGGCCCGGTAGGCTGTCCGCAGCCGGTCCGCCCATTGCGCGGCCTCCGGCGGCGCATCGTTGCGCCGGGCGAGCAACTGCAGCTGGAGCACCACGATAGCGTGTTCGCGCGCCCAATGGGCGCCGTCGTGCCCGTTCAGCAGCATGACGGCGGCACGCAGGTAGCCAGGCAAGTGCGCCGCGACGGCGGGCCACGGCATTACGCAATCGCGATAGTGTTTCAGGCGGCCGCGATACGGGCCGATCAGGATCTCCGCCGCTTCGATGGTGAGATAGGAGGACGGCTGCGTGGCCGTCCACTTGAACAAGTCGCTCATCGCGACGGGCGAGAATTCATTGACACGGACCATCGCCGCCAAATACGAGCTGATCGCCTGTGTCCGCAGCCGTTCCGGCGCCTTGTGCAGCATGGCGGGGACCCCGTTGCCGTCGAGCAATTGCCTCAGCTCGTTCTGGTCCTGTTGCCATACCGCCAGCCGGATTTCACGAATGCCGGTCCAATCGAGGGTAGGGAGGCATTCCCCGGTACCCACGAAGATATCGAAGAAGTAGGCCGCCTCCATCTGGACACCGGAGAAGTCCGCGTGCTGGAGATCGGTAAAGTCGAACATCGCCCGCCTCAGCGTGGCACCTGCGAACGTGCATTGGGACCAGCTGCCATGGCGGAAGGCAGCGATATCGAACAGGGCGCCTTCCAGCGACACCTGTGTCGCCTCGCAGTGCAGGAAAGCGGTCTCGCGTCCCTGCGCGCCGCGCAGGTCGACCCGGCTCAGCGCGCAGTGCGCGAATTGCGTTTCGTCCAGGGGTCGCGCCGCGCAGCAGGGTATCGACCAGCTCGCCATGGCGCAGGCAGGCTCTGGTCAGGTCGGCGGTGTCGAGCACCGTGCGCACCAGTCTTGTTCGTTCCAGGTTCGCACGCCGCAGCCTGGCGCCGACCAGTTGCGCGTCGGTCAGATCGGCCTTGCCCAGGTCCGCCTTGGCGAGCTCGGCGCCATTGCGTATCGCCCCGGTCAGCAGGGCGGCCCGCAGCCTGGCATGGCGCAGCTGCGCGCCGGTGAGGTCGGCCTGCCGCAGGATCGCGCCGGACAGATCGAGGCCGCTCAGATCGGCGCCGGCAAGGTTGGCGCCCGTCAGGTTCACCGCCGCACCGCGCACGAAGGTGCCCGCCAGCTTGACGGCGTCGAGCGCGCGCTGGACGCGTTCCCGTCCCGCTTGGGGGGGACTCGGGCGGCTGCGCGGCGAGTCGCTGCGTGGCATGGTAGCGCCGCAGCGCGCCGGTCAACTGGCGGGCGGCTGCGGCAGCCGAGCCCGGACCTGCGCCAACGGACAGCAGAGTCTTCAGCGCTTCGATGAACCGTTCGAAGCGGCTGGAAGGCCCGACCGGCGTCAGCGTGGCGGTGGCATCGACCAGGCCGTTCGATCCGGGCTCGACGTGAACCCAGTAGGCCTTGCCGGCGATGGTCACTTGGGTACCGGCTTCGCACTCCGCCAGGAAATGCCGGAAAACACCCACGTTCAGGTCGGCACTGATCGAGAAGACGCGACACAGGTCGGAGAAGTGTTCATGGAAGCGGAAGTCGCGCCCCGCCCGGTTCAGCCGCAGGTGCCGGCTCGTCACGGCGTTTGCCGATCGACTGCGCCAGTTCGTCGAGGGCCTGCCGGGCGGCGGCATCCTTGGTGGGATCGCACTGCGGCGCTCGGCTCGTCACCACGTACTGCGGCTTGCCGCCCGCGTCGCGCAGCGCGACGCAGAAGGTCTGTCCGCCGACGCGCAGTCGGCCGCTGAGGCGGATGGCCTGCAGCGCCCCCCTGGTCCAGGCGGGCAAGATCGCGCAGCTTGTTGACGCGGAACGTGGCATGGAGAGCGGCGCAACGGGAAGGGGGGCGGCGGTACTGGCATGTTGGTCCAGGGCGGCGATGGGCGGGTCCAGCGGCCGACGTCGGCCGGGCAAGCTCGCCACTGTGCCGCCACGCCGATCCGCCTGCTTGACAGCACATCCGCGCGCATGCGGATTTGAGCTCGGGCAAGGCAGGCCGGGGCCGCCAAGCGGCGCATTGTCAGCCTGACACCGACATTCCCGGTGCTTTGTAATGACTACAATGCAACAGGCCAAATACAGCCTGGCCCCGGCGTCCGGGCAATACCATCGCAGGGGGAAACTTCATGATTCGCGTCCTGATCGCCGACGATCACCAGATCGTCCGTGCCGGTCTGCGCCAGTTCATTTCCGACGAACCGGATATTCGCGTCGAGGGCGAAGCGGCCAGCGGCGACGAAGTGATGGCGCGCCTGCGCGAAACCGAGTTCGACGTGGTGGTGCTCGACATCTCGATGCCCGACCGCAACGGGATCGACGTACTGAAGCTGATCCGCCAGCGTCATCCCGACCTGCCGGTGCTGATCCTGTCCACCTATCCCGAGGACCAGTACGCGATCAATCTGATCCGCGCCGGCGCCTCCGGCTACCTGACCAAGGAAAGCGCGCCCGACGATCTGGTCAAGGCGATCCGCACCGTCGCCCAGGGGCGGCGCTATGTCAGCCCGACCGTGGCCGAGCTGCTGATCGGCGGGCTGGAGAAGCCGACCGACCAGCCGCTGCACCAGACCCTGTCGAAACGGGAATTCCAGATCTTCTGCAAGCTCTCGCGCGGACAGTCCGTGTCGGTGATCGCCGACGAGCTGTTCCTCAGCGTCAAGACGGTCAGCACCTACCGCTCGCGCATCCTGGAAAAGATGGGCATGAAGACCAACGCCGATCTGACCTATTACGCGATCAAGAACGGCCTGGTCGAGTAGGCGGCACGCCGTTTGTCCCGGCATGGACGGGGTCGGCGGCGGTGCTGTAGGACGGACCCGGATACCTGGCCCCTGGCCCCATTGCTACCATCGAACCATGTTGGATCAAGCCGCGGCAACTCCCTACCGTACGCTGCGGGTCTTACTGATCGAGGACTCGGCGGTCCTGCGGAGCATGTTGCTGGAGTACTTGAACGCATTCTCCTTCGTCGAGACCGTCGATTGGGCGGATACCGAAAGCACCGCCATCCGCCTGTTCGAAAGCGGCAGGTATGAGGTCGTCATCGTCGACCTGCAATTGCGTCAGGGCAACGGTATCAACGTGCTGCGGGCGATCCAGAAGGCGCAGGCGCCGGGCATCCGGATCGTCTACACCAACCATGCGCAGGTGCCCACCTACCGGCGTCAGTGCGCCGAGGCGGGAGCCGACTATTTTTTTCGACAAGTCGCTCGAGCTCGAACAGGTATTCCGCGTGATCGAGGAATACGCGCAGGCACCGTCCTGAGATTCGACCGAACGGCTTGTGGCTGGTGGCCAGCGACGACGACTCGTGCTGAGCTCCATCGACCGATCCTTGGACAGCAATTTTTTCCCGTCGCGGCAACGCGCCGCACCCCCTCGCTAAGCAAAGGAGATCGTCATGAAAAAGCTGATCGCGCTGTTCGCTCTTGCCGGTGTCACGTTGATTACGGGTTGCAACACCATCGCCGGCGCCGGCAAGGACGTCGAAAGGGGCGGCGAGAAGGTGCAGGGAGCGGCGGAGGAAACCAAACGCAAGATGTAAAGCGCCGCGACGCAGCCAGCAGAAAGAAGGAGCCTTCGCAGGCTCCTTTTTTTATGCCCCTTGCCCGTGCTGGGGTGTACGCGCGGAGCCGGTGGCCGGCGAAGGCTCGGTGCCCGTGTCCGTGCCCGTGCTCGCGCCCGCGGCCGGCCGCGCCGGCGTCGGCTCCGTCTGCGTGGGCTCGGTCTGCGTCGGCTCTGTCCGCGTCGACGCCGTCAGCCCGGGCCCCGTCTGCGCAGGTCCCGTCTGCCCGGGGCCAGCCATCGGCAGCTCATGCGGCAGCGGTTCGTCGCCCTCGTCCAGCGACGGCGGCGGCGCCACCACGGCGTCGGTCAGCGGCACCTCGACGCGGACCGTGACGCCCGCGCCCGGCGTCGAATCGATCCGCAGCGTGCCGCCCAGCGCGATCACGCGCTGCTCCATGCCGAGCAGGCCATGGTGGCCGGAGGTGCGGCGCGTTTCGATATCGGCCGGCAGGCCGCGCCCGTTGTCGCTGACCTTCAGCAGCAGATGATCGTCGGTGCGCGTGAGCGCCACCGACACGCGGCTCGCCTCGGCGTACTTGGTCGCATTGGTCAGCGACTCCTGCACGATGCGGTACAGCGCGATGGCCGCAGCATCGCGCAGCGGCGGCACCGACGGGTCCAGCTCGACCTCGGTCTGCCAGTGGTTGCGGGTGGCCACCTCCTCGACCAGCTGGGCGATCGCCTCCTTCAGGCCGAGGTTCAGCAGCACCGTCGGGCGCAGGTCCTCGATCAGGCGGCGCTTGATCTGGATGCCCTGGTCCACATGCAGCATCACCCGCGTGATCTTTTCCTGGATCTCGGGATAGTCGTTCTGCAGGCGCCGGCGGATCCAGTGCATGTCGAGCTTGGTCGCCGTCAGGATCGCGCCCAGCTCGTCGTGCAGCTCGCGCGCCAGCCGGGTCTTCTCGTCCTCGGTGACGCGCTGCAGGTGGGAGGCCAGCGCCGACAGCTGGCGCGTGCGCGAGCGCACCATGCGGTCCAGCCGCGCGCTTTCCTCCTCGAGCTCGCTGCGCGCGGCCTCGGAGACCGCCAGACGTCGCGAATGCTGGAAGCCGACGATGACCAGCAGCACAATGTTGATCGCTGTCAGCAGGCCGATGCCATAGCGCGACAGGTTGATGTCGCGGTCGGCGTTCTCGAGGTTGCGCGATACCGACGCGGCCGATCGCGCGCGCAGCGTCTCCAGGCCGAGCCGCGCCTTCTCCATGGTCTGCTTGCCGAAGTCGGTACGGATCAGGTCCAGCGCCACCTCGACATCGCGCTTGCCGTAGATCAGCGTCAGCTCCATTTCCGTCAGCTTGCGGCTGATCAGCAGCGACGCCTCGCCGAACTGCTTCAACGCCTCGGGGTCGTCGGCGAAGCGGTTGCGGATGTCGTTCATCAGCGTGTTGATGCGCGGAATGGCGCGATGGTACGGCTCGAGATAGCTTTCCTTGCCGGTCAGCAAGTAACCGCGCTGGCCTGCCTCGGCGTTGACCAGCTCGGCGAGCAGCGCGCTGATGTCGCTCTGCACGTTCTGCGAGCGGATGACCTGCGAATACCCCTGGCGCAGCCGGATATTGCCGGCCTCCGAGGCGATCAGCACGACCACCGTGAGCAGGATGCCACCCGCGAGCAGCACGGTGGACCGCAACGACGATAGCTTCAACATGATGGAATTTCCTGGATTGCGCGCTCGCGGTCGCGCGCTGTGACTGCGCCGATGGAATCACAACGGTTGCGCCCGGTCAACCGATCCACCGGGCCATTCGAAGGCGTTGCAAAGCGGTGCGCCGCACGAGACTTGGCCCCGCGTCGGACCTGTAGGAAACCGCTGACAGGGGGAATCGGTGCAAGGTCGGTGCCTCGCCGAAGTGGCGATTCCTACCATGCTTGCATGGCCTGGCGCACCGAAGCACCGAGCCGCGAGAACAGGAGAAACACCATGCTGAAGTGGGCGCTGATCTTTGCCGTGATTTCCATCGTCGCGGGGCTGCTCGGTTTCACCGGCATCGCGGCGGGCGCGGCGGGCATCGCCAAGGTGCTGTTCTTCCTGTTCCTGATTCTGTTCGTGCTGTTCCTGGTGCTTGGGGTAACGATCTTCAAGTCGGTCAAATGACGGCCCACCCGACGATCCACCGCTCGCGCCCTCGCGCGTTGTTGTGCTAAGGCAGTTCGATCCAACTAGGGGAGTTTCACCATGCTTTACTACGCACTGGTCTTTTTCATCATCGCCCTGGTCGCCGCCGTGTTCGGCTTTGGCGGCATCGCTGCCGGCGCGGTCGAGATCGCGAAGATCCTGTTCTTCATCTTCCTGGTAGTGGCGCTGGTGACCTTCGTCATGAGCCTGGTCCGCAAGGGCCGATGATCGGCCGATGACAGGCCGATGAAGGGCCGTCGATGGTCCGACCAGGGCCCGTTGACGGCCCGCTGATCGTCGGCAGGCCCTGCGCCAGGTTGCCTGCATTGCGTCGGCCAAGCGCGGCGCTTAGCGTCGCGCGTTGGCCGACGCGCGTCTTAAGGAGAGTCCCATGCTGACCCACAATCCGAAGGTGAAGAAGGAAGTCCGCCATCTTGCCGATTGCGCCAGCGACACGGTTCGCCAGTTGCGCCATGCCGCCCGCGATACCAGCGGCGCCGCGCGCGAGGCCGCCTCGCCGGTGGTGGACGAGGTGAGGGGACTGATCTCGGCCCTCGAACACACGATCGAGGTGCTGGCGCGCGAAGGCTCGTCCGAGGCCGCGCAGGCCAGCCGCCGGCTGCAGACGCGTGCCCGCATGCTGGCCGATCAGGCCCGCGAGGCCACGGTGCAGAGCGCCAGCCGTGCGCGCGAGCGTGTCGACCAGGCGGTCGTCGGCGTGCAGCACAGCGTTGCCGAGTCGCCGTTCCGCGCCATCGCGATCGCCGCGGCGGTCGGTGCCATTGCAGCGCTGCTGCTGGTGGGCGGCAGCAGCCGCCGCCGCAGCGAGGACGGCAACTACGACGGCAACTGAGCGAACGAGCGACGGCAACGACCGACGGCAACCGAGGCAACGCACCTCCGGCCGCGAACCCCACAAAGCAACCTGACAGGAGAACCGCATACATGGACACCCAGACCACGGGCGCCGCCTCTTCCCGCACCGATGCTTCCTCCACCGGCAAGGGGCCGACCCAGGGCTTTCTGTCGGATGTCGCCACCATCCGCGCACGTGCCCGCAAACATATCGAGGACGGCGCGGTCACCGAGAACTACGACGCGGACCGCGCCACCGTGCTCAAGCTGCTGAACGAGGCACTGGCCACCGAGCTGGTCTGCGTGCTGCGCTACCGCCGCCACCACTTCATGGCCAAGGGCATCCACGCCGAGCCCATCGCGGCCGAGTTCAAGGTGCATGCCGATGAAGAGCAGGCGCATGCCGACCGCATCGCCGCGCGCATCGTGCAGCTGGGCGGCGAACCGGATTTCTCGCCCGACGGCCTGTCGGCGCGCAGCCATTCGGAATATGTCGCGCCCAACGGCCTGACCGACATGATCCGCGAGAACCTGGTCGCCGAACGGATCGCGATCGAGAGCTATCGCGAGATGATCCAGTACATGGGCGAGCGCGACCCGACCACGCGGCGCATCCTCGAGGAGATCCTGGCGGTCGAGGAGGAGCACGCCGACGAACTGGCCGACATGCTCAGCCAGGAGTAGCGCCGGCGTGCGGCACGGCGGCGGCGCATGCCGCTGCCGCCTTCAAGAATGTCGCCGGCGCTGCCGATGAAGCCATCGGCAGCGCCGGACAAGGAATTGCGGTGCCTCCCCCGACGCCGCAATATCGCAGTACCCCCCTTCGGATCCCCCCCTGGTCCGGTGCCCGGTCCGCCCCCAGCGGCCGGGCTGTTTTGGGGGGGAAGGCGGGATTTCCTCAGACTCCTACACGCCCCACAACACGTCGCAGCCCTCGCGCTGCGAGGCGCGCAGCATGTCGAGGAAGGGATAGGCGCGCTGTCCCAGGTGCAGCGGCTCCTCTTCGTCGTCGTCGTAGTCGCTGCCCTTGCCGCGCTGCTCCTCGGGCAGCTGGCTCTGCGCCGGCGACTGTTTGGCCTGCATCACGGCGGCCTCGAGCCGGTGGATCGCGCGGGGGAGTTCTTCCTTGGTGATCACCCCGCGTTCGCCGACGTGCTTGCCGATGATGCCGAGCAACGTGACGGCGAGATCGTTCATCATGATCAGGTCTTGCGCCGCGTGGGACTTGAAGGTGATCAGCATGGTGGTTCCTTGTCAGCCTTGTTGGGATGGTAGCCGTCCTGCTCCGGCGTGCCGGGAGCCGGCCGACTGGCTCCTGCGGATGATGTCAGCATAGCACCTGATAAAATCCGCGTTCTGCAATCGATTGCCCGTGCCGCGCTGCGGCATCGCTACGCTGCCGGTGACGGCGCCGCCACTATGGCCGAAGCCATCGCGGTCCCGGTCGTGGCGCGGGCCCAGACATTCATGCTGCCTGTTCAGACCTCCAAACTTGCCGCCGCGTTCACCGATGCGGTACGCGCGCTGGCGCCGGCCGATGCCGTGCTGCCCGCTGTCGCCTTCGAACGGCCCAAGGTGGCCGCCCACGGCGATCTCGCCTGCAATCTGGCGATGCAGGTGGCCCGCACGCTCAAGCGCAATCCGCGCGAGCTGGCGCAGCAGATCGTCGACGCCGTGAAGGCCGATGCGCGTACCGCCTCGCTGGTGGCGAGCCTGGAGATCGCCGGTCCCGGCTTCATCAACCTGCGGTTGACGCCGGCGGCCAAGGCCGAGACGCTGCGCGCGGTGCTGGAGCAGGGCAATGGCTATGGCGCCCAGCAGCAGGGCGCGCGCGGCCAGGTGCTGGTCGAGTTCGTCTCCGCCAACCCGACCGGCCCGCTGCACGTGGGCCATGGCCGCCAGGCCGCGCTGGGCGACGCGCTCGCCAACCTGCTGTCGTGGCAGGGCTACGCGGTCCATCGCGAGTTCTACTACAACGACGCCGGCGTGCAGATCCAGAACCTGGCGATCTCGGTGCAGGCGCGCGCGCGCGGCCTGAAGCCGGGCGAGGCAGGCTGGCCCGAGGCCGCCTACAACGGCGACTACATCGCCGACATCGCCGCCGACTTCCTCGCCCGCAAGACCGTGCGCGCCTCCGACGGCGAGCCGGTGACCGCCTCGGGCGACGTCGAGGATCTCGATTCGATCCGCAAGTTCGCCGTCACCTACCTGCGCAACGAGCAGGACATCGACCTGCAGGCGTTCGGCGTCAAGTTCGACCGCTACTACCTCGAGTCGTCGCTGTACACCGACGGCAAGGTCGAGGAAGCCGTGCAGACGCTGATCGCCAAGGGCAAGACCTACGAGAGCGAAGGCGCGCTGTGGCTGCGCACCACCGACGACGGCGACGACAAGGACCGGGTGATGCGCAAGGGCGATGGCAGCTACACCTACTTCGTGCCGGACGTCGCCTACCACACCACCAAGTGGGAGCGCGGCTTCCACAAGGTCATCAACGTGCAGGGCAGCGACCACCACGGCACCATCGCGCGGGTGCGCGCCGGCCTGCAGGGGCTCGAGATCGGCATCCCGGCCGGCTATCCCGACTACGTGCTGCACAAGATGGTCACCGTGATGAAGAACGGCGAGGAGGTCAAGATCTCCAAGCGCGCCGGTTCCTATGTCACGGTGCGCGACCTGATCGAATGGAGCAATGGCGGCGACGAGACCATCCGCGCCTGCCTGGAAGCGGGCGTGGCCGACTGGCCGGCGCATTTCACGCGCGGCCGCGACGCGGTGCGGTTCTTCCTGCTGTCGCGCAAGGCCGATACCGAGTTCGTGTTCGACGTCGATCTGGCGCTCAAGCAGAACGACGAGAACCCGGTGTACTACGTCCAGTACGCGCACGCCCGCATCTGCTCGATCTTCGAGACGTGGGGCGGCGAGCTGTGGCAGCAGCGCCTGGCCGAGCTGGCCGGCGCCGACCTGGAACCGGTGACCGGCGCCGCGGCGAGCCCGCAGGCACTGGCGCTGGGGCAGCGGCTGGCCGAATTCCCCGAGATGCTGGCCCAGGCCGCCAACGAACTTGCGCCGCATGCGGTCGCCTTCTACCTGCGCGATCTGGCCGGCGACTTCCACGCCTTCTACAACGCCGACCGCGTGCTGGTCGACGACGAGCCGGTCAAGCTGGCGCGGCTCGCGCTGCTGGCGGCCACCCGCCAGGTGCTGCGCAACGGCCTCGCGGTGATCGGCGTGTCCGCGCCGCAGCGCATGTAAGGCGGCAGGGCGGCCTGCGACGCCCCGCCGTCAGTGGGGCCGCCAAGGCCAGGCCGCCCGGTCGCCCGATCGCCGTACGGGGCACTGGGCACTGGCTCTATAATCTTCCGGCAATATCCAAGAGGACTCCATGCAACAGCAACGCAAGCGTGCCCCGCGCAAGGCCAGCCGCGCCCAGCAGCGCGGGGGTACGTTTCTCGGCCTGGTGCTCGGCCTGATCATCGGCCTGGCCATCGCGGTGGTGGTGGCGCTGTATATCACCAAGGCGCCGACGCCGTTCCAGCGCAAGGGCACGCCCAAGCCGGCCGAGTCCGGCAACGTGGTCGGTACCCTGCCGTCGCCGGTGCAGGAGCCGCCGTCGGACCCGAACAAGCCGCTGTGGAGCAAGACGCCGCCCAAGCCGGTCGGCCCGCCGGCGGAGCCGGCGCATCGGGAGCCCACCGCGCCGACCGCTCCGGCCGCGCCCGCCACCAGGCCGGCGCCGGCGCCTGAGGAAGCGGCCAAGCCCGCGCCCAAGACCACCGAGAAGCCGGCGGAAAAGGCAGCCGAGCGTCCGGTCGCCGACCCGATCGCCGAGATCGCTCAGGCCGACGCCAACAAGGTCGGCTATCTGCTGCAGGTCGGCGCCTTCCGTTCGCAGGACGACGCCAACCGGCAGAAGGCCAACCTGGCGATGCAAGGTTTCGAGGCCAAGGTCACCGATCGCGACGTCAACGGCGTCAAGCTGTACCGCGTGCGGCTCGGCCCGTACAACAAGATCGAGGACATGAACCGCGCGCGCGACCGCCTGCAATCGGCCGGTTTCGAGGCCTCGGTGATCCGCTTCACCAAGCAGTAAGCCAGGAGGCGGCGGCGCCGGAGCGGGCTGAACCCGCGCGGCGCATCGCTGTCATACGCAGACCGTTTCACTTTTCTCTCGCGCCATGAAGAAAATCGCCGCCTTGTTCGCCACGCTCGCCGCCGCCGCGGGACTGATGATGGCATCGCCCGCCCAGGCCGCGCCTGCCGAAGGCAAGGAATACCAGGTCCTGAAGGCGGCCCAGCCCGTCACCGCGGGCAAGATCGAAATCACCGAGTTCTTCTGGTACGGCTGCCCGCATTGCTACGACTTCGAGCCCGAACTTGAAGGCTGGGTCAAGAAGCAGGGCAAGGACGTGGTGTTCAAGCGCGTGCCGGTGGCCTTCCGCGACGACCTGCTGCCGCACACGCGCATCTACTACGCGCTCGAATCGATGGGCAAGCTCGACGCCATGCACAACAAGGTCTTCAGCGCGATCCACGCCGAGCGCAAGCGCCTGCTGGACCCGAACGAGATCGCCGACCTGATGGCCAAGAACGGCATCGATCGCAAGGCCTTCCTGGAGGCGTACAACTCGTTCTCGGTGTCGACCAACACCACGCGCGCTAACAAGATCGCCGACGCCTACAAGATCGACGGCGTGCCGACCATCGTGATCCAGGGCAAGTACGTGACCTCGCCGTCCATCGCGGGCAGCAAGGGCGCCGCGCTGCAGACGATGGACTACCTGGTGACCCAGGTCCGCGACAAGAAGCTGTGATGACACCGCGCGCCGCCGTCGCCGCCAAAGCACGGCCGGCGCGCGGCTGAGCGGCGCGCTTCCTTCCGCTTCGTCCCTCCGCTTCGTCTTTCTCCTTCCTCCGCCGCCCGATGCGACCCGTCAAAGTCTTTCTCACCGGCGCATCGAGCGGAATCGGCCAGGCCCTGGCGCGCGAATATGCGCGGCAGGGCGCGATTCTCGGCCTGGTCGGCCGCCGCGACGATGCACTGCGCGCGTTCGTCGCCACCCTGCCCAATCCCAATGCCGCCCGCTTCTATGCGGCCGACGTGCGCGATGCCGACGCGATGCTCGGCGCCGCGCAGGATTTCCTCGACCATTTCGGCTGTCCCGATGTCGTGATCGCCAATGCCGGCGTGTCGGTCGGCACGGTGGCGAGCGAACGCGAGGATCTGGAAGCGTTCCGCGCGGTGATGGACACCAACTGGTTCGGCGTGCTGACCACCTTCCAGCCGTTCCTGGCGCCGATGCAGGCCCGGGACGTGGGGCCGCGCGAGTGGCGCGGCACGCTGGTCGGCATTGCCAGCGTCGCCGGCGTGCGCGGACTGCCCGGCGCGGGCGCGTACAGCGCGTCGAAGTCGGCGGTGATCAAGCTGCTGGAGAGCCTGCGGCTGGAGCAGCGGCCGCACCGCATCCGCGTGGTCACCATCGCGCCCGGCTATATCCGCACGCCGATGACCGCGCGCAATCCGTATCCGATGCCCTTCCTGATGGACGCCGACGCGCTTCGCGCGCAAGGCGGTGCGGGCGATCGCCGCCGGCCGGCGCTTTGCCGTGGTGCCGTGGCAGATGGGGGGTGGTGGCCTCGGTGCTGCACGTGCTGCCGCGCTGGCTCTACGACGCGCTGTTCACGCGCGCGCCACGCAAGCCGCGCCAGCCGGAACGGCCCGAACGTCCGGACGGCCCGGCGGACCCGGCCGGCGACGGCAGCGGGAGCGCGTGATGTGGCAGGACGCGCTGGGCCAGCCGCACCCGCGCGCCGCCGCCGATGCGCGCATCGCCTCGCTGGTGCCATCGGTCACCGAACTGCTGTTTGCGCTGGGACTCGGCGACCGGCTTGTCGCGCGCACCGGCTTCTGCATCCATCCCGAACCGCAGGTACGCGCGGTCGCCAAGGTCGGCGGCACCAAGGACGTCCAGCTGGACAAGCTGCGCGCGCTGGCGCCGACCCACGTGGTGGTCAATATCGACGAGAACCGGCGCGAGACCGTGGACGCAATCCGCGGCTTCGTGCCGAACGTGATCGTGACCCATCCGTGCGCCCCGCGCGACAACTTCGAGCTGTACCGGCTGCTGGGCGGCATCTTCGCTCGCGAAGCCGAAGCCGAGAGGCTATGCGCGCGGCTGGAGCAGGCGGTGGTGCGCGTCGAAGCGCGCGCGTGGCCGACGCGCAGGGTGCTGTACGCGATCTGGCAGGACCCGTGGATGACGGTGTCGCGCGACACCTATATCAGCCGCATGCTGGCGCTGATCGGCTGGCAGACCTGGCCCGATGCCCAGGATGCGGGCGCCGCGCTGCAGGCCTGCGTCGACGGCGATTGCGCGCGGCCCAATGCGCCGGGGCAGCGCTATCCGAGCTTTCGCTGGAGCGAGGCGCTGGCGCGCGAGCTCGACCTGGTGCTGCTGTCGACCGAACCCTATCGCTTCACCGAGGACCACGCCGACGCGCTGGAGCGCCAGCTCGGCCTGCCGGTGCTGCTGGTCGATGGGGAGATGGTGTCGTGGTACGGCAGCCGCGCGATCGACGGCATCGCGTATCTGGAGACGCTGGCGCGGCAGGCTTGACGCCAGCTGCCTGTCGTCCCCGCCGGCGCGGGGCCTGCCTTGTTGACGTCGCCATCAGCACGTCCATGGGTCCCCCACCTGCACGGGACGGCGACCGGGATCAGCGCTCGAACCCGTAGGCCCGCTCGACCTTGCAGACGCGCAGCTGGAAGCCTTGATACCAGCGCTCGCGCCCCAGGCGCTGCGCGACCCGGTGCTCGGCATGCGCCTGCCAGGCGGCGATGTCCTCCAGCGAACGCCAGTACGACACCGTGATGCCGGGCGCGCCCGGCGTGCTGCCGTCGCGCACCGACTCGACGCCGAGAAAGCCGGGCATGGTCGCGGCCAGCTCCACCATCCGCTGCGCCATCGCGCCGTATTCGGCTTCATGGTTGTCCCCGCCGGCCTCCGCGCCGGTGCGCGTGGACGTGAAGATCACCGCGTAATAGGGCGGCGGCGGGGTCTGGGCGAAGGCGCTGTCGGGGGGCGCCGTGGGTGGGGCTGTCGGTGGCGGACATGGGCGGCGATTCAGGCGCGATTCAGGCGCGATTCAGGACGCGATTCACGGCGCGAGTCAGGCCCAATTCAGGCGGGAATTCAGGCGCGACTCAGGCGGCGAGACAGGTGGCAATTCAGGCGGCAATTCAGGCGTTGGCCCGGAACCGGATGATGCCATCGTCGTCCGTGGCGCGCCGCAGTTCGCCGGCATGCCACAGCACGTGCAGGTGGGCCAGCGCCTCGCCCATCGCGAAGGTCATCTGATGGATGTCGAACTGGCGGCGGAAGATCACGTCGACAATATCGCGCGCGCTGCACGGCTTCTCGGCGCAGGCGGCGCGGGTCTCGGCCAGGCGCTCGACATGGTGCTCGCGCAGCTGTCCGATGCGCGTCTGCAGATTGCGGAACGGCCGGCCGTGCGAGGGCAGCACCAGCGTGTCCTCGGGCAGGTCCTCGTAGCGGTCGAGCGAGCGCAGATACAGCGCCAGCGGGTTCGCCTCGGGCTCCATGTCGAACACGCTGACATTGGTCGAGATCCGCGGCAGCACCATGTCGCCGGAGATCAGCACCTTCAGCTCGGCGTTGTAGAGCGCGACGTGCTCCGGCGCGTGGCCGTAGCCGGTGATCACGCGCCAGCTGGCCGCCGCCGGATCGGCGCCCATCGTCACCGTATCGCCGTCCATCAGCCGGCGGTATTGCGTCGGCAGATCGGGCACCAGCGTCGCGTAGTAGCTCTTGCGGGCGCGCAGCTTTTCCAGGCTGTCGGGGTCGGCCAGGCCATGGCGGGCGAAGTGGCTGGCCGCGAAGTCGCCGCCGGCGTTCGAGCCGACGCCGTTGCCGCCCCCCATCACCCGCGCGCTCATATAGTCGCCCAGGCTCATCCACAGCCGCGCGTCCCAGCGCTGGCACAGCCAGTGCGCGAGCCCTACGTGGTCGGGATGGCAATGGGTGACCAGCACGCGCAGCACCGGCAGGCCTTCCAGCTCGTTGGCGAACACGGTTTCCCAGTGCGCCTTGATGGTGTCGTTGGTGATGCCGCAGTCGATCACGGTCCAGCCGTCGCGCCCGTCCACACGGTCGCGCACCAGCCATAGATTGATATGGTCGAGCGCGAACGGCAGCGGCATGCGCAGCCAGTAGACGCCGGGGGCCACCTGCTGGCGCGCGCCGGGCTCGGGCATGGTCTCGCCGAACGGGTATTGGAGCTGGTGTTCGAGTGCGTTCATCGGGGAGTCTCTCGGTTGCGAAGCCCTGCGGTGGGCTTTCTCGTCGTGGATCCGGATGCCGGACGCGATTCCGGGCGCCATGAGGCACGCAATGCGCGGAACGGCGTCGGGGCGGTTGCCAGGCGCGCTGCTTGACGCTAACGTAAACGTCAATTCGGACGGCCTGTTGCCATCTTAAGCGAAAACGCCCACGCGTATCGAACGTTCGTTCTCTTTTACAGGCGCCCATGCCCAGCTCCGCCACCTCTACCGCGATGCCCGCCAACCCGCCGGCGGGCACCACCTACACCATCACCGAACTGGCGCGCGAGTTCGACATCACGCCCCGGGCGATCCGCTTCTACGAGGACCAGGGCCTGCTGTCGCCGGACCGGGTCGGCGCCGGGGGCAGGCAGCGGCTCTACAGCGGCCGCGAGCGCACGCGCCTGAAGTTGACGCTGCGCGGCAAGCGGCTTGGCCTGACGCTGAATGAAATCCGCGAGATCCTCGACCTATACGAATCGCCGCGCGACACCGTGCCCCAACTGGAGCGCTTCCTGGCCTCGCTGGCGCAGCACCGGCAGGCGCTGGAGCGGCAGATGGAAGACCTGGAGGCCCAGCTGGCCGAGATCGACGCGCACGAACGCCAGTGCCGCGCCTTGCTGGCGGCGGCCGAGCCGGGTCGGGAACGCACGGCCGGCGCCTGAATGTGGCCGCTGCCACGCTAGCGAGCCGCTTCGCGACAAATTTGATTGACGTTTACGTAAACGTAAATAAAATAAGCCGACAGCCCACCGCAGCGCGCGGTGCCGGCGCCGACAGGAAGCTGCCATGCCGAATTCCGCCACGGATGTTGTGACGTACGCCACCGCAGGGGCTGCGGAGGCCGCCGAGGCCGCAGACGCCCTCGACATGAAGGCCGATGTCCCGGCCCGCACGGCCGCCGACCTGCCGCCAGGCCGCGCCGAGGAAATTGCAGCAAGCTTCGCCCGCCAGGGCCTGATGAAGACGTTCGGCGCCTCGCTGGTCCGTGTCGAGCGCGGCGAAGTCGAGCTGGCGATGCCGTGGTCCGAGGGCGTCACCCAGCAGCACGGCTTCTTCCATGGCGGCGTCGTCGGCGCGCTGGCCGACAGCGCCTGCGGCTATGCCGCGCTGTCGATGGTCGGCGAGGGCGAGGCGGGCCTGACCGCCGAGTACAAGATCAATCTGCTGTCGCCGGCGAAGGGCGAGCGGCTGATCGCCGTGGGCCGCGTGCTCAAGCCCGGCCGCACGCTGATCGTCGCCCAGGGCGACGTGTTCACCGAAACCGGCGGCACCCGCAAGGCGGTGGCGACGATGCTGATGACGCTGTGCGTGGTGCGCACGCTCGACCACGTCTGAGCACGCCCGTTCGCGCCACCCCCCGCCGCCCGCCACCCATTTCGTATCGAATCCGGATTCCAACAGGAGACAAACCATGACCGCGACCCTGCCAGGCCTGAAGTTCGACCTGGGTGAAGACATCGAGATGCTGCGCGAGTCCGTGCAGTCCTGGGCCCAGGCCGAGTTGGCGCCGCGCGCGGCCGAGATCGACCGCACCGACCAGTTCCCGATGGACTGCTGGAAGAAGATGGGCGACCTCGGCGTGCTGGGCATCACCGTCGCCGAGGAGTACGGCGGCGCCAACATGGGCTATCTGGCCCACATGATCGCGATGGAGGAGATCAGCCGCGCCTCCGCCTCGGTCGGCCTGTCGTACGGCGCGCATTCGAACCTGTGCGTCAACCAGATCCACCGCAACGGCACGCCGGCGCAGAAGGCGAAGTACCTGCCCAGGCTGGTGTCCGGCGAGTGGATCGGCGCGCTGGCGATGAGCGAGCCCAATGCCGGTTCCGACGTGGTCAGCATGAAGCTGCGCGCCGATCGCAAGGGCGACCGCTACGTGCTGAACGGCACCAAGATGTGGATTACGAACGGTCCGGACTGCGACGTGCTGGTGGTCTACGCCAAGACCGAACCCGATCTCGGCGCGCGCGGCATGACCGCCTTCATCGTCGAGAAGGGCATGAAGGGCTTCTCGGTGGCGCAGAAGCTGGACAAGCTCGGCATGCGCGGCTCGCATACCGGCGAGCTGGTGTTCCAGGACGTCGAAGTGCCGGCCGAGAACATCCTCGGCGCCGAGAACGGCGGCGCCAAGGTGCTGATGAGCGGCCTGGACTACGAGCGCGCGGTGCTGTCCGGCGGCCCGGTCGGCATCATGCAGGCCTGCATGGACGTGGTCACGCCGTACATCCACGACCGCAAGCAGTTCGGCCAGAGCATCGGCGAATTCCAGCTGATCCAGGGCAAGATCGCCGACATGTACACCACGCTGCAGGCGGCGCGCAGCTATCTGTATACCGTCGGCAAGAACCTGGACGCGCTCGGCAGCGAGCACGTGCGCCAGGTGCGCAAGGACTGCGCGGCGGTGATTCTCTATACGGCCGAGAAAGCGACCTGGATGGCCGGCGAATCGGTGCAGATCCTGGGCGGCAACGGCTATATCAACGAATATCCGACCGGCCGCCTGTGGCGCGACGCCAAGCTGTACGAGATCGGCGCGGGCACTTCGGAGATCCGCCGCATGCTGATCGGCCGCGAACTGTTCTCCGAAACGATGTAATCGCGAGGAAGACCGGAAAGCGCCGTGCACGGTGCGCCGCTCCACGGCGGGCGGCGCCACCGATGGCTCGCGCGAAGCGCTTACAATCACCCCTGACATCCGGCCTTGCCGCGGCGAGCGCCGATGCACAGGTTTCCAGCCGACACACCAGCCGATATTTCAGCCGATATCTCCGCCGATGTTTCAGCCGGATTAACCTTCCGAACCTCACCCGCGCCCAGGTAGTCCGTCCCAGCCATGTCCCACTTCCCGAAACTGCTGTCGTCGCAGATCGCCTACGATGTGGCGCGCACCATGCTGGACGGGTTCGACAAGCACTACCGGCTGTTTCGCGAGGTCAGCATCGAGGCCAAGGTCCGCTTCGAGGCCGGCGATTGGGCCGGGCTGCAGCAGCTGCAGCGCGACCGCATCGCGTTCTACAACGAGCGCGTGCGCGAAACCACGGTGATCCTCGAGGACGAGTACGACGCCGAGCAGATCGAGGACGAGATCTGGCAGCAGATCAAGCTGCATTACATCGGGCTGCTGACCAACCACCACCAGCCCGAGCTGGCCGAGACCTTCTTCAATTCGGTCTTTACCCGCATCCTGCATCGCTCGTACTTCAACAACGATTTCATCTTCGTGCGCCCGGCGATCTCGACCGAATACATCGAGAACGAGGAGTCGCCGACCAAGCCGACCTTCCGTGCCTACTATCCCGGCAGCCGCGAGGGCATGGCCGACTGCTTCGAACGGATCGTGCACAACTTCCAGCTCGAGCGGCCGTACGAGGACCTGAAGCGCGATATCGGCTATGTGGTGCGCGCGGTCACCGAGCACCTGGGCGACTTCCGCATCGCGCCCAATTTCCAGATCCACGTGCTGTCGTCGCTGTTCTTCCGCAACAAATCGGCCTTCATCATCGGCCGCGTGCTGAATGGCGACCGCACCTATCCGCTGGCGATCCCGATCGTGCACGGGCCGTCGGGCAAGCTGGCGCTCGACACGGTGCTGCTGCGCAAGGAACAGCTGCTGATCCTGTTCTCGTTCACGCATTCCTATTTCATGGTCGACATGGAGATTCCGTCGGCCTACGTGACCTTCCTGCGCGACATCATGCCGCGCAAGCCGCGCGCCGAGATCTATACCTCGCTGGGTTTGCAGAAGCAGGGCAAGAACCTGTTCTACCGCGATTTCCTGCACCACCTGCAGCATTCGTCGGACAAGTTCATCATCGCCCCCGGCATCCGCGGGCTGGTGATGCTGGTGTTCACGCTGCCGTCCTATCCCTATGTGTTCAAGGTGATCAAGGACTTCTATCCGGCGCCGAAGGAAACCACGCGCGAGCTGATCAAGTCCAAGTACCAGCTGGTCAAGCAGCACGATCGCGTCGGCCGCATGGCGGACACGCTGGAATATTCGGATGTCGCCTTTCCGCTGTCGCGCTTCGACGATGCGCTGGTGCGCGAGCTGCACGAGCATGCGCCGTCGATGATCGAATACCAGCGCGCCAAGGACGGCACCGAGGAAATCGTGGTGCGCCATCTCTATATCGAACGCCGCATGACGCCGCTGAACATCTACCTGCAGGAAGGCACCGACGAGCAGGTCGAGCACGGCATCATCGAATACGGCAATGCGATCAAGGAGCTGATGGCCGCCAATATTTTCCCGGGCGACATGCTGTACAAGAACTTCGGCGTCACGCGCCATGGCCGCGTGGTGTTCTACGACTACGACGAGATCGAATATCTGACCGACTGCAATATCCGCCACGTACCGACTCCGCGCAACGAGGAAGAGGAGATGTCGGGCGAGGTCTGGTACAGCGTCGGCCGCCACGACATCTTTCCCGAAACCTTCCGCACCTTCCTGCTGGGGGACCCGCGCGTGCGCGCGGCCTTCCTGCGGCACCATGCGGACTTTTTCGATCCTGCCCTGTGGCAGGGACACAAGGACCGGCTGCTGGCCGGACATGTTCATGACTTCTACGCTTACCATGCCTCGGAACGCTTCATCCATCGATACGGCCCAACGGAAACCGGCGACGAGCCGGCAAGGAGGGCGGCATGACTGACGCCATCGCCCAGCTGTTTCGCAACAACCGCGAATGGGTCGACCGCGTCAACGCGGAGGATCCGAATTTCTTCACCAGCCTGGCCAACCAGCAGGCGCCCGAGTACCTGTGGATCGGCTGCTCGGATTCGCGCGTGCCCGCCAACCAGATCCTGGGGCTGGCGCCGGGCGAGGTCTTCGTCCACCGCAATATCGCCAATGTGATCGCGCACAGCGACCTGAACGCGCTGTCGGTGATCCAGTTCGCGGTCGAGGTGCTGAAGGTGCGCCATATCACCGTGGTCGGCCACTACGGCTGCGGCGGCGTCAAGGTTGCGCTCAAGCGCGAGCGCGTGGGTCTGGTCGACAACTGGCTGCGCCACGTGCGCGACGTGGCCGACAAGCACGACGCTTACCTCGGCACCATCGTGCGCGAGGACGATGCGCACAGCCGCCTGTGCGAGCTCAACGTGATCGAGCAGGTCAACAACGTCTGCCAGACCACGGTGATCCAGGACGCCTGGGCGCGCGGCCAGCAGGTCACGGTGCACGGCTGGATCTACGGCGTGTCCGACGGCCTGCTGCGCGACCTGGGCATGGCGGCCAGCAGCAACGAGGAACTGCGCACGCAATTGCAGGCGGCCTACCGGCAGTACGGGGATCCGCCGCATATTCCGGTGCGGTGACAAGCCGCTCCCTGCCCGGCCCCGCAGGCCAGGCAGGGAGCCAATCGAACGACAGCACGGCAGCACGGCAAAGACATCAAGGAGACCACCATGCAAGACCCGATCGTGATCGTATCCGCGGCCCGCACGCCGATGGCCGCATTCCAGGGCGAGTTCGCCACCGTCACGGCGCCGCAGCTCGGCGCCGTCGCCATCCGCGCGGCGATCGAGCGCGCCGGCATCCAGCCGGAGCAGGTCGAGGAAGTGGTGTTCGGCTGCGTGCTGCCCGCCGGCCAGGGCCAGGCGCCGGCGCGCCAGGCCGCGTTGGGCGCGGGCCTGCCGCTGTCCGTCGCCTGTACCACCGTCAACAAGATGTGCGGCTCGGGCATGCGCGCCGCGATGACGGTGTACGACAGCCTGGTGGCGGGCTCGTACGAGATCGCGGTGGCCGGCGGCATGGAGAGCATGACCAATGCCCCGTACCTGATTCCGAAGGGGCGCGGCGGCTATCGCATCGGTCACGGCATGATCTATGACCACATGATGCTCGACGGCCTGGAGGACGCCTACGAGAAGGGCCGCGCGATGGGCACCTTCGGCGAGGACTGCGCCGCCAAGTACGGCTTCACCCGCGAGGCGCAGGACGCCTTCGCGATGGAGAGCGTGCGGCGCGCGCAGCAGGCCACCGAACGCGGCGACTTCCGCTGGGAGATCGCGCCGGTCACGGTCGCGGCCAAGGGCGGCGAGGTGGTGATCGACACCGACGAAGGCCCGCGCCGCATCAAGGTCGACAAGATCCCGTCGCTCAAGCCCGCCTTCGCCAAGGACGGCACCATCACCGCGGCCTCGTCGTCGTCGATCAACGACGGCGCCGCCGCGCTGGTGATGATGCGCGAATCGACCGCGAAGGCGCTGGGCCTGCAGCCGCTGGCGCGCATGCTGGGCCATACCAGCCATGCGCAGGCGCCGAGCTGGTTCACCACCGCGCCGGTCGAGGCCATCGCCAAGCTGTATCGCAAGCTCGACTGGAACAGCGACAGCGTCGACCTGTTCGAGATCAACGAGGCCTTCGCCGTGGTGCCGATGGCGGCGATGCACGAACTGAAGATTCCGCGCGACAAGGTCAATATCCACGGCGGCGCCTGCGCGCTGGGCCATCCGATCGGCGCCTCGGGCGCGCGCATCATGACCACGCTGATCGGCGCGCTGCGCAAGACCGGCGGCAAGCGCGGCGTGGCCAGCCTGTGCATCGGCGGCGGCGAGGCCACGGCGGTCGGCATCGAGCTGGTCTGAGTGCCGTCGCCCCGAACGCACGCTGAACCCTGGATCCCGAACCCCGACCCCCGACCCGACAGGAGGCTAGCTTGGCAACCGCACTGATACTCGGCGCCTCGCGCGGCATCGGACTGGAATTTGTCCGCCAGTACCGCGCCGACGGCTGGCGCGTGATCGCCACGGCCCGCAGCGACGAAGGGCTGGCCGCACTGAAATCGCTGGGCGCGGAGGCGCACCGCGTCGACCTGACCGAGGCCGATCAGGTCGCGGGCCTGGGCTGGACGCTCGACGGCGAATCGCTCGACGTGGCGGTCTACAACGCCGGCGTGATCGGCCCGCGCACCGAGGGCGCGCAGCCGGTGTCCGTCGAGGAGTTCGACGACGTGATGCACGCCAATGTGCTGGGGCCGATGATGGCGCTGCCGCTGGTGCTGCCCTTCGTCGAGACCGGCCGCGGCGGCAAGGGCGGCGTGCTGGCGGTGCTGTCCTCGCGCATGGGCAGCATCGGCGCGATGGAGAGCAATCGCAGCTGGCTGTATCGCGTCAGCAAGGCGGCGGTCAACGCGGCGCTCAAGTCGGTGTCGCTCGACGCGCGCCACGCGGTCTGCCTGGCGCTGCATCCGGGCTGGGTCCGTACCGACATGGGCGGCGCCGGCGCCGACCTGACGCCGCAGCAGAGCGTGTCCGGCCTGCGCCGCGTGCTGGCCGGCGCCACCGCGCAGGACAACGGTGGTTTCCGCAATTACGACGGCAGCGTGCTGCCCTGGTGAGGTCCCGATGCTGCTCAGTCCCGAACAGGAAATGATCCGCGACGCGGTGCGGCAGTTCGCGCAGGAGGTCATCGCGCCGCAGGCCGCCGCGTGGGATCGCGACAAGACGTTCCCGAAGGAGGTCCACCGCGAGCTCGCGGCAATGGGCACCTATGGCGTGGCGGTGCCCGAGGCCTACGGCGGCGCGGGCCTCGACTACCTGTCGCTGGCGCTGATCCTGGAGGAGATCGCCGCTGGCGACGGCGGCACCTCGACCGTGATCAGCGTCAACAACTGCCCCGTCTGCAGCATGCTGATGGCATTCGCGGACGAGGCGCAGAAGCAGCGGTGGCTGGTGCCGCTGGCCAGGGGCGAGATGCTCGGCGCGTTCTGCCTGACCGAGCCGCATGTCGGCTCGGACGCCGCGGCGCTGCGCACCACCGCGACGCGCGACGGCGATCACTACGTGCTCAACGGCGTCAAGCAGTTCATCACCAGCGGCAAGCACGCCGATGTCGCGATCGTGATGGCGGTCACCGACAAGGCCGCCGGCAAGCGCGGCATCAGCGCCTTCCTGGTGCCGACCGATACGCCGGGCTATGTCGTCGCGCGGCTGGAGGACAAGCTCGGCCAGCATTCGTCGGACACCGCGCAGATCGTGTTCGAGGATTGCCGCGTGCCGGCCGCCAACCTGCTGGGCGAGGAGGGCGCGGGCTACAAGATGGCGCTGTCCGGCCTGGAGGGCGGGCGCATCGGCATCGCCGCGCAGAGCGTCGGCATGGCGCGCGCGGCCTTCGAGGCGGCGCTGGCCTACTCGAAGGAACGCGAGAGCTTCGGCCAGCCGCTGTTCGCGCATCAGGCGGTGCAGTTCCGCCTGGCCGAGATGGCCACGCGCATCGAGGTCGCGCGCCAGATGATCTGGCATGCCGCCGCGCTGAAGGACGCCGGCCGGCCCTGCCTGAAGGAGGCCGCGATGGCCAAGCTCAATGCCAGCGAGATGGCCGAGACGGTCTGCTCGGACGCGATCCAGGTGTTCGGCGGCTATGGCTATGTCAGCGACTTCCCGGTCGAGCGCATCTACCGCGACGTGCGGGTCTGCCAGATCTACGAGGGCACCAGCGACATCCAGAAGATGCTGATCGCGCGGGCGCTGGCGTGAGAGGCGCGCGCAGGGCCGTACCGAAGTCCCCGCCGTACGCGTCGCAGTTTCCGGTTGCCGCTTCATTCGCCCACTTGGTTCGCCCACTTGGTTCGCCACTTGGTTCGCCGCTTCGATCGCCGCACTTTCGCCCAGGACCCGACATGACCGCTGCCCCCATCGACTTCTATTTCGATTTCTCCTCGCCCTACGGCTACTTCGCCAGCACGCGCATCGACGACCTCGCGCGCCAGTACGGCCGCAGCGTCGCCTGGCATCCGATCCTGCTGGGCGTGGTGTTCAAGACCACCGGCATGGCGCCGCTGCCGCAGATCCCGCTCAAGGGCGACTACAGCTGGCGCGATTTCGAACGCACCGCGCGCCACCACGGCATCGCCTACCGCCGGCCGTCGAACTTCCCGCTGCCGACCACGCAGGCCGCGCGCGCGATGCTGTGGCTGCAGAACCATCATGCCGCCGACGTGGCGGTGCGCTTCGCCAAGGCGGTGTACCACGCCTACTTCGTCGACGACGTCAACATCGCCGAACCGGCCGAGCTGGTGAAGATCGCCGCGGCGCTGGACCTCGACGCCAACGCGATGGACGCCGGCGCCAGCAGCCAGCCGATCAAGGACCAGCTGAAGGCCGAGATGGAAGTGGCGATGGCCAAGGGCGTGTTCGGCTCGCCCTTCGTCATCGTCGATGGCGAACCCTACTGGGGCTTCGACCGCTTCGACCAGATCGAGGCCCTGCTCAAGAGCGGCACGCCCACCGAGTTGCGGGCCGTGCCGTCCCCGGATCTCAAGGAAAAGAAACCCGCATGACCCTCAGTGCTTCTCCCTCCCGCGACCGCGCCGGCGGTGCCGCCCAGCCGTCCCGCCGCTTCGACTGCGTGATCTTCGATTGCGACGGCGTGCTGGTCGACAGCGAGCCGATCGTCAATCGCGTGCTGAACCAGATGCTGAACGAACTGGGCATCGCGATCTCGCTGGAGGACTCGACCGCGCTGTTCCTCGGCCGCGCCGTGCGCGAGGAGCTCGACACCATCGAGCGGATGCGCGGCGCGCCGCTGCCGGAGAACTGGCTGTCGCACTGGCTGGCCCGGCGCAATGCAGTGCTGGAGGCCGAGGTCGAGGCCGTGCCGCACGTGCGCGACGCCATCGCCGCGATCGCCGCGACCGGCATGCCGCTGTGCGTGGCCTCCGGCGCCGACCGCGTCAAGGTCAAGCTGCAACTGCAGCGCACCGGCCTGCTGGCGCTGTTCCAGCACGACGCCGACGGCCAGCAGCGCGAGCACGTGTTCTCCGCCACCGAGGTCGAGCGCAGCAAGCCCGCGCCCGACGTCTATCTGCTGGCGGCGCGCACGATGGGTGTGGAGCCGTCGCGCTGCGCGGTGGTGGAGGACAGCCCGGCCGGCATCACCGCCGGCGTGGCGGCCGGCATGACGGTGTTCGGCTATGCCGCGCGCAACGACGCCGCGATGCTGCGCGAGGCCGGCGCCCAGACCATCTTCACCGATATGCGGCAATTGCCGGAGCTGGTGGCATGAAGCGGGCGGCAGCGCCTTCGCGCGAAGGCGCCTGCCCTTGCGGCGGGGCCAGCTACGCCAGCTGCTGCGGGCGCTTCCATCGCGGCGAGGCGCTGCCGGACACCGCCGAGCAGTTGATGCGCTCGCGCTACAGCGCCTACGTGCTGAACGACGCGCAGTGGCTGCGCCAGAGCTGGCATCCGTCGACCTGCCCGGCGACGCTGGAGCAGGACCTTGCCCAGGACGCCGGTGGCCCGCGCACGCAGTGGCTGGGCCTGACCATCGTCGCGCATGCACCGCAGGACGACACCCACGCAGAGGTCGAATTCGTCGCGCGCTACAAGGTCGGCGGGCGCGCGGCGCGGCTGCACGAGCGCAGCCGCTTCGTGCGCGAGCCGCGCGCCGGCGGCGAAGCGCCGCGCTGGCTGTACGTCGATGGGGACATTCGCGGGGAAGCGCGATGAACAACGCCCACGCCGCACGCTGAATTTTCGCACCGCGAACGCATTCATCGCATCGCATCCATCGCAACGCATCACAAGATCAGGAAGAGACAGACACGATGCCCACGCTCGAATCCAAACTCAATGCCCGTTCCGAGGCCTTCAAGGCCAATGCCGAGGCGATGCAGGCCCTGGTCGCCGACCTGAAGGCGAAGATCGCCCAGGTCGCGCAGGGCGGTGGCGAAGACGCGCGCAACAAGCATCTGTCGCGCGGCAAGATGCTGCCGCGCGAACGCGTGCAGCAGCTGCTCGATCCGGGCACGCCGTTCCTGGAGCTGTCGCAGCTGGCGGCCTACGACATGTACGACAATGCCGCGCCCGGCGCCGGCATCATCACCGGCATCGGCCGCGTGGCCGGGCAGGAATGCGTGATCGTGTGCAACGACGCCACGGTCAAGGGCGGCACCTACTACCCGATGACCGTCAAGAAGCATCTGCGCGCGCAGGAGATCGCCGAGCAGAACCATCTGCCCTGCATCTACCTGGTCGATTCGGGCGGCGCCAACCTGCCGAACCAGGACGATGTATTCCCCGACCGCGATCACTTCGGCCGCATCTTCTACAACCAGGCCAATCTGTCGAAGATGGGCATCCCGCAGATCGCCGTGGTGATGGGCTCGTGCACCGCCGGCGGCGCCTACGTGCCGGCGATGAGTGACGAGTCGATCATCGTCAAGAACCAGGGCACGATCTTTCTGGGCGGCCCGCCGCTGGTCAAGGCGGCCACCGGCGAGGAGGTCAGCGCCGAGGACCTGGGCGGCGCCGACGTGCACACGCGGCTGTCGGGCGTGGCCGACTACTTCGCGCAGAACGATGCGCATGCGCTGGGCCTGGCGCGCAATATCGTGCAGCACCTGAACCGCCGCAAGCCGGACCAGATCCGGCTGCACGCGCCGGTCGAGCCGCGCTATCCGGTCGAGGAACTGTACGGCGTGATCCCGACCGATACGCGCAAGCCCTACGACGTGCGCGAGGTGATCGCCCGCATCGTCGACGACTCGGACTTCGACGAGTTCAAGGCGCGCTACGGCACCACGCTGGTGTGCGGCTTCGCGCGGATCTGGGGCTACCCGGTCGGCATCGTCGCCAACAACGG
The DNA here is from genome assembly GCF_049311595.1 of Cupriavidus sp. H18C1. NCBI lineage: Bacteria > Pseudomonadati > Pseudomonadota > Betaproteobacteria > Burkholderiales > Burkholderiaceae > Cupriavidus > Cupriavidus sp. H18C1. The sequence continues at coordinate 1,794,024 of NZ_CP186008.1, read as the reverse complement.
CATCCTGTTCTCGGAGTCGGCGCTCAAGGGCGCGCACTTCATCGAGCTGTGCTGCCAGCGCAAGATTCCGCTGGTGTTCCTGCAGAACATCACCGGCTTCATGGTGGGCCGCAAGTACGAGAACGAGGGCATCGCCCGCAACGGCGCCAAGATGGTGACCGCGGTGGCGACCGCGCAGGTGCCGAAGTTCACGGTGATCATCGGCGGCTCGTTCGGCGCCGGCAATTACGGCATGTGCGGGCGCGCCTATTCGCCGCGCTTCCTGTGGATGTGGCCGAACGCGCGGATCTCGGTGATGGGCGGCGAGCAGGCCGCCAGCGTGCTGGCCACGGTGCGGCGCGACGGCATCGAGGGCCGAGGCGGCAGCTGGAGCGCCGACGAGGAGGAGGCCTTCAAGCGGCCGATCCGCGAGCAGTACGAACACCAGGGCCATCCGTATTACGCCAGCGCGCGGCTGTGGGACGACGGCGTGATCGATCCCGCGCAGACCCGTACGGTGCTGGGCCTGGGCCTGTCGGCCAGCCTCAACGCCCCGATCGACGAGATGAAGTTCGGCGTCTTCCGGATGTAAGCGATGCTGCGTCGTTGCCGCGCGCCCGGCGCCCATGATGCCCGCGATGTCGCCCGCGATGTTCCCCGCGATGTTCCCCGCGATGTTCCCCCGCGATGTTCCGCGCATCGTGCCGTTCGCCCGGCTGGCGCTGTGCCTGCTGGCATGGGCCGCGCTGCCGGCCGGCGCCGCGCCGCTCGAGGAGACCTGGTCGGTGCCGGTGACGGTTACCGATGCGCACGGGCGACAGGTCTCGCAGCGCATCGTCGTCACCGCGTTCCGCGAGCCCGGCCACCAGCGCTATCCGCTGCTGGTGCTGAACCACGGTCGCGCGCCCGATCCCTATGCGCGCGCCCGGCTGGGCCGGGTGCGGCTGGCCGAGCAGGCCGCGTATTTCGCCTCGCTCGGCTTCCAGGTGCTGGTGCCGACGCGGATCGGCTATGGCGCCAGCGGTGGCGACGATATCGAGAACACCGGCAGCTGCACGCGCAAGAACTATCGCCCCGGCTTCGAGGTGGCCGCGCAGCAGGTGCTGCAGGTGATCGAGATGGCGCGCTCGCGGCCGGAGATCGACGTGTCGCGGGTCGTGCTGGTCGGCCAGTCGTTCGGCGGCGCGGCGGTGATCGCGCTGGCGGCGAAGAACCCGCCGGGTGTCCGGCTGGTGCTGAACTTCGCCGGCGGCGGCGGCGGCGATCCGCGCCTGCATCCGGGCGAGCCCTGCGCGCCCGACCAGCAGGCGGCGCTGTTCGCCGAATACGGCCGCAGCGCGCGCGTGCCGACGCACTGGATCTACACGACCAACGACCGCTACATGGGACCGTATCCGGCGCAATGGTTCGAGGCCTTCCGCGGTGCCGGCGGCGTCGGCAAGTACCACGCGCTGCCGGCCTTCGGGCAGGACGGCCACCAGCTGTTCGCGCGGGGCCTGACGCGCTGGAAGCCGCTGGCCGAGAAGGCGCTGCGCGATGCGGGCTTCGAGCCGCGGCCCTTGAACCGGCCCGCGGCCGCGAGCGCGGCCCGACCGAATGACATCCGGCCGAACGGCGTCCGACCGATCGAAGGGCGGCCGATCGACGGTCGACCGAACGACGCCCGCAGATAGCCGGAAACGCAATCCACACCAGAACTGCCAGGAGACCACGATGGAATTCACCACCCTCACCGTGACCGTCGAGCGCCATGTCGCCACGGTGACGCTGAACCGCCCCGATGTGCGCAACGCCTTCAACGAGACCGTGATCGCCGAGCTGAGCGGCGCGTTCCGCGCGCTGGGCGATACGCCGGAGGTGCGCGCGATCGTGCTGGCCGGGCAGGGGCCCGCGTTCTGCGCCGGCGCCGACCTGAACTGGATGAAGAAGATGGCCGGCTACTCGCACGACGAGAACCGCGCCGACGCGCTGCAGCTCGCGCAGATGCTGCATACGATCTGGGCCTGTCCGAAGCCGGTGATCGCGCGCATCCACGGCGATACCTATGCCGGCGGCGTCGGCCTGGTCGCGGCCTGCGATATTGCGGTGGCGGCCGACCACGCGCATTTCTGCCTGTCGGAGGCCCGCCTGGGGCTGCTGCCGGCGACGATCAGCCCGTACGTGATCCGCGCGATGGGCGAGCAGGCGGCGCGCCGCTACTTCATCACCGCCGAACGCTTCGATGCCGCCGAGGCGCTGCGCCTCGGCTTCGTGCATGCGGTGGTGGCGGCCGAGGGGCTCGACGCCAAGGTCGCCGAGCTGACCGCCGCGCTGGTCGCCAACAGCCCGAACGCGGTGCGCGAAAGCAAGCGGCTGGTGCAGGACATCGCCGGCCGGGCCATCGACGACGACCTGATGGCCGATACCGCCGAGCGCATCGCGGCGATCCGCGCCTCCGAGGAGGGCCGCGAGGGCGTGCGCTCCTTCCTCGAGAAGCGCAGCCCGTCGTGGCGGCCGGCGTGATGTCGATGATGCCGATGAGGTCGACGATGCCGATGATCCCGATGATGCCGACGTCGTCGGCGGCGACGATGTGCGCAGAAGCGCGCGCAGTGGTCGGCGATCGCGGTTTCGTCGCCCAACTGCCGGGAATTTGACGTCAACACACCCATAACGCGTCAATCCAGCGCCGTTTGCCAAGCCCGCAAGGACCTTCCTACCATGCGTTCTCCCAATCCAGCCGCGTTCATCGCGCCGCCCGGGCCCGCCCGGAACGGCGCGCGTGCGGCTGGCCAACCATGGAGGACTCCCTTGCATACCCAGTCCTTGCACACCGCCCCCCACTGACCCGCCCCCCGCGCCCACGCGGCAGGACGGCAACGGGCTCGCCGCGCGCAGCCAGCGCGCGGTATGGCATCCCCTGCACGCGCCTGCGTCCCGGCGGCAATCCGCCGCCGCTGGCCGTGGTCCGCGGCGAAGGGCCCTGGCTCTACGACGACGAAGGCCGGCGCCTGTTCGACGCCACCAGCTCGTGGTGGGTCAATCTGTTCGGCCATGCGAACCCCGCCATCAACGCCGCGCTGAAGGACCAGCTCGACACGCTCGAGCACGTGATGCTCGCCGGCTGCACGCACGGCCCGGCGGTCGAGCTGGCGGAACGGCTGTCGGCGCTGACCGGCGGCGCGCTCGGCCATGCGTTCTACGCGTCGGACGGCGCCTCGGCGGTCGAGATCGCGCTGAAGATGAGCTTCCATTACTGGCGCAACACCGGGCTGCCCGGCAAGCGCGAGTTCGTCTGCCTGCGCCACGGCTATCACGGCGAGACGGTCGGGGCGCTGGCGGTCACCGATGTCGCGGTGTTCCGCGATGCCTACGATCCGCTGCTGATGCGCGCCCACGTGGCGATGTCGCCGGACGCGCGCCAGGCGGCGTCCGGCGAATCGCCGCGCGAGGTCGCGCAGCGCGCGCTCGACGAGCTCGAAGCGCTGCTGCAGCAGCGCGCCGCCAGCATCGCGGCGCTGATCGTCGAGCCGCTGGTGCAGTGCGCGGCCGGCATGGCGATGCACGACCCCGCCTACCTGGACGGCGTGCGCGCGCTGTGCGACCGCTACCGCGTGCATCTGATCGCCGACGAGATCGCGGTCGGCTGCGGGCGCACCGGCACCTTCTTCGCGTGGGAGCAGTCGCGCGGCGAGGCGCCGCTCGGCGCGCAGCAGTGGCCCGATTTCCTGTGCCTGTCCAAGGGCATCAGCGGCGGCTATCTGCCGCTGTCGCTGGTGCTGACGCGCGGCGCGATCCAGCAGGCCTTCGTCGCCGACGAGCTGTCGCGCAGCTTCCTGCATTCGCACTCGTACACCGGCAATCCGCTGGCCTGCCGCGCCGGGCTGGCGACGCTGGACCTGTTCGCGCAGCACGACGTGCTGGCGATGAACCGGCAGCGCGCCCAGTGGCTGGCGCAGGGGCTGGCCGGCCTGGCCGCCGATGCGCGGCTGTGCCACGTGCGCCAGCGCGGGCTGATCTGGGCCGCCGATCTGCGCGAGCCGTTCGCCACCGACACCTTCGCCGGCGATTTTCATCGTGCCGCGCTGGACCACGGCGTGCTGATCCGGCCGATCGGCAACACGCTGTACGTGATGCCGCCCTACGTCTTCGACGCGCCGCTGGCCAGCTGGCTCGGCGAGCGTCTGCTGGCCGCGCTCGATGGCGTGCTCGCGCCGGCCGGTTCGGCCAGGGAGGCGCGCCATGCTGCTTGATCGACTGAGCCAGGCCGCGGCCGAGCGGGAACGCCAGGCGCTGACCCGTATTCGCCGTATCGCCCATACGCCGTGCGCGCCCCGGCAGACCGTGGGCGCCGTGCTGGCCGATGGCAGCGAGGCCGAGCCGCGTTCCCTGCTGGGCTTCAGCAGCAACGACTATCTGGGCCTCGCCAACCATCCGGCCATCGTCGATGCCTTTGCCGAGGGCGCGCGGCGCTGGGGCGCGGGCAGCGGGGCCTCGCATCTGGTCACGGGGCACGGCCTTGCGCATCACCGCCTCGAGACCGAACTGGCGCGCTGGTACGCCGAATCGATTCCGGACGCGGCCGCGCTGTACTTCTGCACCGGCTACATGGCCAATCTGGCGGTGCTGACCGCGCTCGGCGGTGCCGATGCCACGCTGTTCTGCGAGGCGTTGAACCACGCCTCGCTGATCGACGGCGCGCGGCTGGCCCGCGCGAGCGTACAGCGCTACCCGCATGGCGATGTCGCCGCGCTCGACGCGCTGCTCGCCGCCAGCGAGTCGCCGCTGAAGCTGATCGTCACCGACGGCGTCTTCAGCATGGACGGCGATGTCGCGCCGCTGGCCGAACTGCTGGCGCTGGCCGAGCGGCACGATGCGTGGCTGATCGTGGACGATGCCCACGGCTTCGGCGTGCTCGGCGAACGCGGCCACGGCGTGCTGGAGCAACTGGGCCTGTCGTCACAGCGGCTGATCTATATCGGCACGCTCGGCAAGGCGGCCGGCGTCGCCGGGGCTTTCGTCGCCGCGCATCGGCTGATCGTCGAGCATCTGGTCAATACCGCGCGCACGTATATCTTCACCACGGCGGCGCCGCCGGCGGCGGCCCATGCGCTGCTGACCAGCCTCGCGCTGATCGAGGGCGAAGAGGGCGCGCAGCGGCGCGCGGCGCTGCGGCAACGCATCGCCGAACTGCGGTCCGGTCTGGCGCCGATGGCCGCGCAGGCCGGCTGGCAGTTGGCCGACAGCGCGACCGCGATCCAGCCGCTGATCGTCGGCGGCAACGCCGCGGCGCTGTCGCTGTCGGCGGGACTCGAGCGGGCCGGCATCCGCGTCGGTGCGATCCGTCCGCCGACCGTGCCCGAGGGCACCGCGCGGCTGCGCATCACGCTGTCCGCCGCGCATCGGCAGGCGGATGTCGCGGCCCTGCTGGCGGCGCTGCATCCGTTGGCGGCAGCGGCCACGCCACCATGCAGGGAGGCCGCATGAGCCGAGTCTCCCCCCTTTGCCTGCTTCGTGACCGGCACCGATACCGGGGTCGGCAAGACCCACGCCAGTGCGGCGCTGCTGCACGCGCTGGCCGCGCAGGGCCGCACGGCGGTCGGCATGAAGCCGGTCGCCAGCGGCTGCGACTGGCGCGACGGCCAGTGGCACAACGACGATGTCGCGCAGCTGCGCGCGGCCAGCAGCGTCGACGTGCCGCTCGCGCAGACCTGCCCGTGGCTGCTGCGCACGCCATGCTCACCTCACCTTGCGGCGCAGGCCGATGGCGTGCGCATCGAAGCCGAGCCGATCCTGTCGGCGTTTGCCGCGCTGCCCGCGCAGGCCGACGCGGTCGTAGTCGAAGGCGTCGGCGGCTTTCGCGTGCCGCTGACTGGCGGCCCGAACGGCTGGGACACCGCCGATCTCGCGGTCCGGCTCGGGCTGCCGGTGATCCTGGTGGTCGGCATCCGGCTGGGTTGCCTGAGCCATGCGCTGCTGACCGCCGAGGCGGTACGCGCGCGCGGGCTGCGCCTGGCCGGCTGGATCGCCAACCGGATCGACCCCGACATGCTGCTGGCCGACGAGAACATCGCCACGCTGCGCGATGCCTTCGACGCGATCGGCACGCCGTGGCTCGGCACGCTGCCCTGGCAACTGCCTGCGGACCAGGCCGCGCGCTGCCTCGACCTGGCCGCGCTGCTCGACTCCCCCGACATCCCGGCGACGCGCCCTCCGAGCGCGCCGCCTGACCACAGAATTCGACTCGACATGACTACCATCGCCACCATTTCCGCCGATTCGCTGCGCCAGAGCGCACGCCAGCAGGCCGCCGAAGCTGCTCAAGCCGCCACCAACGATACCAACGGCAACACCGCCCGCTGGACCGTCGACGCCGTCGCCGCGCTGTACGCGCTGCCGTTCAACGATCTGCTGTTCCGCGCGCAGCAGGTCCATCGCGAGCACTTCGACGCCAATACCGTGCAGCTGTCGACGCTGCTGTCGATCAAGACGGGGGGCTGCGAAGAGGATTGCGGCTATTGCCCGCAGAGCGCGCACCACGATGCCGGCGTCAAGGCCGGCAAGCTGATGGCGCTCGACGAGGTGCTCGACGCCGCCCGTACCGCCAAGGCCAACGGCGCCACGCGCTTCTGCATGGGCGCCGCCTGGCGCAGCCCGAAGGACCGCCATCTCGAGCCCGTGATCGACATGGTGCGCGAGGTCAAGGCCATGGGCCTGGAGACCTGCGTCACGCTGGGCATGCTGCGCGCCGAGCAGGCGCAGCGCCTGAAGGACGCCGGTCTCGATTACTACAACCACAATCTGGATACCTCGCCGGAGTTCTATGGCGAGATCATCAGCACGCGCACCTACCAGGACCGGCTCGATACGATCGGCCATGTGCGCGACGCCGGCATCAACGTCTGCTGCGGCGGCATCGTCGGCATGGGCGAGACGCGCGAGGCGCGCGCCGGGCTGATCGCGCAGCTGGCCAATATGGAGCCGTATCCGGAATCGGTGCCCATCAACAATCTGGTCCAGGTCGAGGGCACGCCGCTGGCCGGCACCGCGCCACTGGACCCGTTCGAGTTCGTCCGCACCATCGCGGTCGCGCGCATCACGATGCCGCGCGCGATGGTGCGCCTGTCCGCCGGCCGAGAGGCCATGGACGAAGCGTTGCAGGCGCTGTGCTTCCTGGCCGGCGCCAATTCGATTTTCTACGGCGACAAGCTGCTGACCACCGGCAACCCGCAGGCCGAGCGCGATCGCGCGCTGCTGGGCCGGCTCGGCATCCGCGCGGAAGGACACGCGGGATGACGAGGGTGTCCGCGCCTGGCATGCTCCCGTTTCTCCCGCGAAAGCGGGCGCCGGCGGCTTGTGCAAGCCGCCGGGTTCCCGCCTGCGCGGGGACGACGGGGCGTTGCGCGCGGCGCGGGCACCGACAGCCAGCCGGTCGCCGTTCCCCATCAACAAGGAGGAGCCATGTTCACCAAGATCCTGATCGCCAACCGCGGCGAAATCGCCTGCCGTGTCGCCGCTACCTGCCGGCGCCTGGGCATCCGCACCGTCGCGGTCTATTCCGACGCCGACGCGCAGGCGCGCCATGTTGCCTACTGCGACGAGGCCGTGCATATCGGCGGCGCCGCGGCGCGCGACAGCTATCTGCGCGGCGACCACATCATCGAGATGGCGCGCGCGACCGGCGCGCAGGCGATCCACCCCGGCTACGGCTTCCTGTCGGAGAACGAGGGCTTCGCCGAGGCCTGCGCCGCGGCCGGGCTGGTGTTCATCGGACCGCCGGCATCGGCGATCCGTGCGATGGGCAGCAAGAGCGCGGCCAAGCAGCTGATGGAACGCGCGGCGGTGCCGCTGGTGCCGGGCTATCACGGCGAGGACCAGGACCCGGCGCTGCTGCGCCGCGAGGCCGACCGCATCGGCTATCCGGTGCTGCTCAAGGCGAGCGCGGGCGGCGGCGGCAAGGGCATGCGCGTGGTCGAGGACGCCGCCGGCTTCGAGGCCGCGCTGGCCTCGGTCAAGCGCGAGGCCAGCGCCAGCTTCGGCGACGACAAGGTGCTGGTCGAGAAATACCTGACGCGGCCGCGCCATATCGAGATCCAGGTGTTCGCCGACACGCAGGGCAACTGCGTCTACCTGTTCGAGCGCGATTGCTCGGTGCAGCGGCGCCATCAGAAGGTGCTGGAGGAAGCGCCGGCGCCCGGCATGACCGAGGAGCGCCGCCGCGCCATGGGCGAGGCGGCGGTGGCCGCGGCCAAGGCCGTGGGCTATGTCGGCGCCGGCACGGTCGAGTTCATCGCCAACCAGGATGGCTCGTTCTACTTCATGGAGATGAACACCCGGCTGCAGGTCGAGCACCCGGTGACCGAGATGATCACCGGCCAGGACCTGGTCGAATGGCAACTGCGCGTGGCCGCCGGCGAGCCGCTGCCGCTGTCGCAGGACCAGCTGCGCATCGACGGCCATGCGCTCGAGGCGCGCGTCTATGCCGAGAACCCGGACAAGCAGTTCCTGCCGTCGACCGGCACGTTGCGCTACCTGCGCACGCCGCCCGCGGTGCAGTTCATGCGCGGCGAAGACGTGCACGGCCCCGCCGGCGTGCGGATCGATTCGGGCGTGCGCGAGGGCGATGCCATCAGCCCGTACTACGACCCGATGATTGCCAAGCTGATCGTCTGGGGCAAGGATCGCGACGAGGCGCTGGCGCGCATGCGGCAGGCGCTCGCCGCGTATCACGTGGTCGGCCTGTCGACCAATATCGCCTTCCTGCAACGGCTGGTGGCCTCCGAGCCGTTCGCCACGGCCGACCTCGACACCGGCCTGATCGCGCGCCATGAGGCCACGCTGTTCGCACCGCCCGCGCCGGTCGGCATGGAGCTGATCGCGCTGGCGGTGGCCGCGCTGCTCGATGCCGAGGCGCGCGAGCGCCGCATCGATGCCGCGGATCCACATTCGCCATGGACCCATGCCGGCTCGTGGCGGCTGAACGCGGGCGCGCAGCGGGTGCTGCGCTTCGCGCATGGCGCCGACACGCTGGAAGTCACGCTGCAGGCCGATGCGCAGGGCAGCACGCTGTTCTATGCCGACCAGGCCGCGCCGTTCCGCACGCATTGCGTCGCCGACGCGGTCCAGGTCGATCTGGGCACGCGCCGCGCGCACGGCCAGGTGCATCGCGACGGCGATGTCTTCCATGTGTTCGCCGGGGGACGCCATGTCGCGCTGGAATGGCAGGACCCGCTGGCGCACGCGGGCGACGCCGAAGGCGAGGGCGGCAAGCTGACCGCGCCGATGCCGGGCAAGGTGATCGCCGTGATGGTCGAGGCGGGCGCCACCGTCACGCGCGGCACGCCGCTGCTGGTGATGGAGGCGATGAAGATGGAGCACACCATCAGCGCGCCGGCCGACGGCGTCGTCGGCGAAGTGCTCTACGGCGTGGGCGACCAGGTCGGCGAGGGCGAGCAGTTGCTCGGGTTCGAGGCCAAGGCGGGTTGAGGCGCGGGGCGGCCCGCTGTCCGAAACGGAAAGTGTGCCGCTCTTTCGTGCAAGCAAGGCGCCGGTGTTCCTTCGAGAATGCCGAGTTGCCTTGTCTTGTCGCGAGGCTTGTCCGACCCGCCGACCGCCTGCCATGGCCATGGCGCCGTCGCCGGGGCGCCGGTCCGTCGGTCCGTCGGTCCGTCGGTCCGTCGGTCCGTCGGTCCGCCGGCATCGGCGATAGAAGGTCCCGCCGGTCCCCGGGTCTTTTTCGCGGCAACGAGGAAACCCTGATTCCTTCCTCTCTGTCGACCTGCCCATGCCGCGATACATTCTCGAACCGTCTGCCCGGCTGCTTCCGCCGCACTCGGCGGACACCCCTTCCAGCCCCAACAAGCCCATCGATCTCGGTCAATTCTGGTTCAACGGCTACGCCGTCACCATCCGCATGTTCGGCAACGGCAAGGTGCGGGCACGGCGCGTCGTCACGCACGCTCCCGGCGAAGGCGTGCTGCAGAAGATGCTGTACTGGCTGAGAACGCTGTTCGATGCCGAAGGGGGCCGCGCCTGGTATCTGAACGAGCGCGACGGCGCCGCGGTGCTCAGCCAGCGCATGGCGGAATACCGGAATGCCTCGCTCGCCGCCTTCGTGCCAGGCTGTCCGCCGCGCGCCGAGGCCCCGGCGCCAGAGCAGGCGCCGGTGCGGGAAAGCGCGGCGAACCTGCTGTCGCTGTGCAATGCGGCACCGGTGCTCGAATGCGTGCTCGCCAATCTGAACCTGCGCGATCGCACCGCCCTGGGCCTGGCCCACCAGGCCCTGCAACGGCCGATCAAGACCGGACTGACGGCGGACCGGGATTTCCATTGGGCGATGCGCGAGGCGAACGGCGTGCGCACCGTCAATGAACTGAAGGCGCTGGCGGCGCGGTACGAGCTCCGCGGCCCGCACACTGCCGGGGCAGGAACACTGTCGCTGCCGCGCAAGGTCGAGGTACTCGGCGCCCTCGCGAGCCGCCTCGCCGCGCTGCCGCCGCACGACCGTTCCCGTGCCGCGCGCCATCTGCTCGAACTCGCCGCGAGCCTGCCGGACAGCATCCGCCCGCAGGCGCAGTTGGCCTTGCTGATGCACACCCCCCAAGACGGAGCGCGCCGAGATCGAGTCCGCACTGTTGCGCGACAAGGCCGCCTATACGGCGCTGGCCGCGGCCTTGCCGCCAACGCAACGGCAGCAGGGCCTGCGCGCGCTGAACGCTGCCTACATCGCGGCGGCCGGTACGGCGGTGGAACAGCGCGCCAGCCGCTGGGACGAATTGCAGGCCGATGCCCTGATGATCGAGTTCAAGGACCCCGCGCTCGCCGCAGACCACTTCGCCGCTCTGGCCAGTTGCCTGAAGGCGATCGAACCCGGCGAGCGCGAACGCGGAGGGGCTGGGCTCGGTGCCATGGCGATTGCACGCTGGCACAAGCTGGAGGTGCAGTTGGACCGCTTGCCGCGGGCTGCGGGCTTTGTGCTGGCGCGCGCGTTGGCGCGGTCCCTGTGGCACTTCGACGAGCGCAAGAGCGAACACGCTGAAGCCCTGGCGTTGTTGCAGAACTGGCAACGGCGGGCCGGCCCGTCCCATGCGCAGGCCAACGCTCCGGCCAATGCGCAGGCCGATGCGCAGGCCGATGCGCAGGCCAATGCCCAGGACGTCGCGCTGTCGCTTGCCTTGCTCAATCAGATCGACAAGAGCGAGCGGCCCGATGCCTGGACCAGCGCGTGGGACCGTATCGAGGCGGGCCGGCTGGTCGACCAGGGCACCGAAGCGGCGCGCCTGCTGGCGTGGATACCGGTGCAAGGACGGTGGCAGCGCGTGGTCGCGTTCTGCAAGGACATCGTCGACACGCATCCCGAGCAGTGCGCCGATATGCTGCTTGCGTTGACCCGTTTGCTGACCAGAGGGCGGGACTCCGATCCTCCCTTGCACAAACCCGATCTGATGGCCGCCATTCACGAGGTGGCGCTGGCATTGCTGGAGCGCGGTGGGCCGGCCGCCCCGCTGCTGCAATGCCGATGGGTTCCCAAGGAGGACCTGCTGGCGTCGATCGTGACCCATGTTCCCTGGCCGGCCAGAGCGGAGGTGCTCGCGCAGTGGCTGGAGACCGGCCGGAATGGAAACAACACGGCGCACGAGCTCGTCGAGCTGCTTCCCGCGCTGGAGCCGGAGCTGAACGAACTGGTGGCGATGACCCGAAGAGGCGCCACCGACCAGGCCACCGATGCCTGTGCCCGTGCGTTGACCGCCTTGGCCAGACGGTGCGACAAGTCGTTGCTGGCCAACGGCGGCGAGCTGCATTCGGCGCTGCAAGTGGCAGAAGCATTGCTGCCGCTGGTGCGAGGCATGCGCGGCGGCGACACCCCAGCGGCGGTGGCAGCCCTGGCGCAATTGGTCAACAGCATCGCGCTGCAGGCGCTGCGCAAGCCGGACCCGGCGTATGACCACCGCATCGAGATGCTGCTCGAGGGTACCTGGGGACTGGCCCGCCGGCTGCCGTCCGCCGGAAGGCAAGCGATGCTGCAGGATCTGGCTGCCCTCAAGGCGCCGCCGTCGCCGCCGCACGACATGCGCAAGGAACCGCATTTCTGGACGCAGACGACGCTGCGGCGCGCCGTCCAGGCGGTGGACGCCGACCTGCCGGCCGCTGGTTCGATCCTCGCCGAACTGGCCTCCGCGGAATTCATGGTCGACGGGATCCCGAATTACCAGAACCGGTTCGACGACCTGCACAAGCGCATCTGGACCAAGGCGATGGCCGTGCCGGATCACCAGTTTGTCGAGGTCGCGGAGCGCATCGCGCTGTGGTTCGGCAAGGCGCCGGCCGCCAGTGAGCAGGCACGTGAATGGCGGGAAGCGCGGGCGGCGTTTGTCAGCAGGGTAAAGGCGCTGCCCGCCGACCCGTATGGCCCGGCCCGTGCGCGGATCGAGTACTGGACAAAGCTCGGCTGAGCTGCGCAGCCGGGTTCCCTTCGGCCACGGGGTCGCCGTCCAAAGAGTCTGAGACAATACGCCGGGACAAGACCAAAGACGTGGAGAAGCGATGAAGCTGCAGTTGTACGTGCCCGATGGCCGCTATGCGCCGTGGATCGAGGGGGTTTGCGCAGGCCCTGCCCGAGGCGCAGTGCGTCACCTGGGAAGAGAGCCAGGGACAGCCGGTCGACTATGCCGTGGTCTGGCGCCCACCGCTCGAGATGCTGAAGGGACGCCAGGACCTGAAGGCCGTGTTCAATCTGGGCGCCGGCGTGGATGGCATCCTGCGGCTGCGCGACAGCGATCCCGAGGCGCTGCCGGCCGGCGTGCCGATCGTGCGGCTCGACGATGCCGGCATGGGCGCGCAGATGGCCGAGTACGTGACCCACGCGGTGCTGCGCTATTTCCGCCGGCTCGACGACTATGCGGCGCAGCAGCAGGCGGGCACCTGGAAATTCCTCAAGCCGAATCGCCGCGCCGATTTCACCATCGGCGTGATGGGCGTCGGCACGCTGGGCGCGCATATCGCCCGCACGCTGGCTGCATTCGGCTTCCCGGTGCGCGGCTGGAGCCGCTCCCCGAAGACGGTCGAGGGCGTGCAGTGCCATGCCGGCGAGGCCGGGCAGGCGAGCTTCCTCGACGGGCTGCGCGTGCTGGTCAACGTGCTGCCGCTGACGCCGGAAACCGAGAACATCATCGACGCGGCGCTGCTGAACCGGCTGGCCAAGGGCGCCTATCTGATCAACGTCGCGCGCGGCCCGCACCTGGTCGAAGACGATCTGCTGGCCGCCGTGCAGCAGGGCCAGATCGCCGGCGCGACGCTGGACGTGTTCCGCACCGAGCCGCTGCCGCCCGAACATCCGTTCTGGGCCGAGCCGCGCATCACCATCACGCCGCATATCTCGGCGCTGACGCTGCGCGAGGACAGCATCGCGCAGATCGCCGACAAGATCCGCGCGCTGCGGGACGGCCGGCCGATCGCCGGCGTGGTCGATCTGCAGCGCGGCTACTGACCGGCGCGCCACGCAAAACCGGACCGCCGCCGCGAGCGGCGGCCACCACCAGACGAGGAGCAGCGATGAACCAACCCAACTACGTGAAGATCGTCGAAGTCGGGCCGCGCGACGGCCTGCAGAACGAGAAGGCGATGGTGCCGGCCGACACCAAGGTCGCGCTGATCGACCGGCTGACCGAGGCGGGCTTCGTCAATATCGAGGCCGCCTCCTTCGTGTCGCCCAAGTGGGTGCCGCAAATGGCCGACGGCGCCGAGGTGATGGCGCGCATCCAGCGCCGGCCCGGCACGCTGTATTCGGTGCTGACGCCGAACATGAAAGGCTTCGAGGGCGCGGTGGCGGCGGGCGCCGATGAAGTGGTGATCTTCGGCGCGGCCAGCGAGGCGTTCTCGCAGAAGAACATCAATTGCTCGATCGCCGAATCGATCGCGCGTTTCGAGCCGGTCGCGGCCGCGGCCAGGGAGAAGGGCATCCGCTTGCGCGGCAGCATTTCGTGCTCGCTGGGCTGTCCCTATCAGGGCGAGGTGCCGGTCGCGGCGGTGGTCGACGTGGTGCGCCGCATGCGCGATCTCGGCTGCGACGAGATCGACATCGCCGACACCATCGGCGTCGGCACCCCGGCCCGCGTGCAGGAGGTGATGCGCGCCGCCGCAGCCGAGTTCGCGCTGGACCGCCTGTCCGGCCATTTCCACGACACCTATGGCCAGGCGCTGTCGAACATCCTCGCCAGCCTCGACGTCGGCATCCAGATCTTCCACGCCTCCGTGGCGGGCCTGGGCGGTTGCCCCTATGCCAAGGGCGCGACCGGCAATGTGGCGACCGAGGACGTGCTGTACATGCTGCACGGCATGGGCGTGCGCACCGGCATCGACCTGGAGCAGGTGGTGCACGCCGGCGATTTCATCTCGCAGGCGATCGGCCGCGCCAACAACTCGCGGGTCGGCCGCGCGCTGCTGACCAAATGGGCCGCCGACAAGGCCGAGGGGAACGCCGCGGCCTGCGTTTGACTGAGCCTGAGCCTGTCCGACCTTTCCAAACAAAAACAAGAACGCGCGGAGATCGAAGCCCGATGCATAAGCTCGCCCAACCCTTGTCGTTGTCCGCAGGCACCGCCCCCGAGGCCGCCTTGCCCGAATCCGCCCAGCGCGTGGCGCGCCTGCTCGCCGAGCTGGGCCATGACAAGCCGATCGTGATGCTGCCGTCGACCGGCAAGACCTCGGCCGAGGCGGCCGCCGGCCTGGGCTGCGCCGTCGCCGAGATCGCCAAGTCGATCGTCTTTCGGCGGCTCGACGACGATGCGCCGGTGGTGGTGATCGCCAGCGGCAGCAATCGCGTCGACGAGGCCAAGGTCGCCGCGCGCGTCGGCGCGCTCGGCAAGGCCGATGCCCGTTTCGTCCGCGAGAAGACCGGCTATGCGATCGGCGGCGTCTGCCCGATCGGCCATGCGGTCGCACCGGTGATGCTGCTCGATCGCGACCTGTTCCGCCATGACAGCCTGTGGGCCGCCGCCGGCCATCCGCACGCGGTGTTCAACCTGACCCCGCAGCAGCTGCAGGCGATGACCGGCGCGGAAGTGGCCGACGTGGCCCAGGAGGGCGCGGCATGAGCCCCGATCTGAAGCCCGGCCTCGCCTTCACCTGGCGCTATACGGTGCCGCCCAAGGCGACCGTGCCGAATCTCTACGACGACGTGCCCGGCTGTCCCGAGATGCCGGACGTGCTGGCCACCGGCTACATGGTCGGCATCATGGAATGCGCCTGCCTGCAGATGCTGCGCGAGTACCTGGACTGGCCGCGCGAGCAATCGCTCGGCACGCTGGTCAGCTTCACGCATCTGGCGCCGACGCCGGCCGGCATGACCGTCACGGTCAACGGTGTGCTGACGGCGATCGAGGGACGCAAGCTGCGTTTCGAGCTGTCCGCCTGGGATGGCGAGGACAAGATTTCCGAGGGCGTGCACGAGCGCCATCTGATCGACGCCGCGCGGTTCAACGACAAGGTCGCCGCCAAGCGGGAACGGGCGGGCGGCGTGTAAGGATTCGGCGCCGGCGCCGTGGTCCGCAACGGGCCGTCGGGGCCATCGGGGTCCATCGGCGACACGATGGCGTTACGTCGCTTGAAAGGCTTGCGTTTGCCGCGCTTTTGACAAGCGGCAAGGCACCACGTGGGAACAATACCGGGTCAGGCCCGCCTCCCCACGTCATGCTCACCGGTCTTGCCGGAACGCCATGCCCGAATCGTTCAAGTACATCTACCACGGCCCGCCGCCGCCGCGCCTCGAAGACGTCGAACGCCTGCAGCCCGTGTTCCGGCGCGCCTACCCCGTCAATATCGTCTGGCTCGACGGCAAGCCGGTGCGCGCCGAACGCGTGCACGCCGCCGAGCCTGGGTCGCCCTGGCAGCGCCTGATCGACTGGCTTCGCACCCTGCTTGGTCTCGAGGGCGGCCGCAGCTGGGCCATCGCGGCGCGCGACGCCCGCAGGCTCATCAAGCAGCGGCAACGGATCGAGCGGGCGTGGTGGTCTGCCCGCCGGCCGGAGGGGTCTGTCGCGACGGATCGTACCGCGGCGGACGCGCGGGCCGAACCGGGGTCCCGTGCCCACGGCCTACCCGTGACAATGCAGGTGCCAACGCATGTGCTGTCGGTCCTGTGGCGTCAGGTGTGCAGGTTCCTGCAGCCTGACGACGTGCTGGCGCTCGCCACGGTCAGCAAGGACGCGAAGCGCGCCATGGTCAGCCAGTCGCTGGTCGCGCGCGCCATGCGCGAGGTGTCGAATGCCGCGTCGTTGTCGGCCATGCTCGCCGTCATTGACGATATGGCCAGCTGGCATCGGCGACAGGACCCCGCATGGCCGGTACCGATGGCCGACCGCACGGCCGTTCTCGCCGCGCTTGCCGCGCGCGTGCGTGTCCTGCTGAATGGGCAGCAGCCGGCCGCCTGCGCGGCGTTGCTCGATGCCGCGGAGCGCCTCGACCATGCCGGCGCGCGCGCCGGCGTGCTTGCCGCGATCGCCACGGCCCTCAATCCTGTTTGTAATGCCGAACGTCATGCCATCGCCGATCGTCTCCTCGGCATGATCTTAGCCTTGCCGGCCGAGCTGCAATACGCCGCGCTGTCCGCGGTGCTGGACAGTCCGAGACCGCGGGAAGCGGGATTGGCATTCACGGCGCTCACCTGCACCGCGGAAAACTGGTTGACCGTGGTGGTCCGGCTGCCGGCGTCGGAGCGGGTCCGCGCGGGACGGAACCTGCTACGCGCGCTGTTCGAGCGAGGCGACGCCCTGGCCGGCCAAGGCATGCTGCTCGCCGGCATCGAAGACGCCGTGTTGAGCGATGCGGAAGGGGGCGCATCGGATCGCGCCGCCTCCAGGGCGATCCTGCTGGAAACGCTGGGCAACGCATGGGTCCCCAGTGGCGATGCCGCACAGGACGAGGCGCGGTGGCGCTCGCTGTTTCAGCAAGCCTGTGCGTTGCCGGCCAGCATGTGCGAACCGTTCGTGCACGGCCTGCGTGGCAGGCTGCGTGAGTTGCCGGAGCCGGCCGCGCTGGCTTGTACCTCGGCGTTCCGTGCCTGGATCGAGACGGCTTCGCTGTCGGCATCGCAGCGGGTCGACCTCGGTGCCGGGCTGATCCACCTCCTGCCGCTGGAGGACCGTGGCGTCTATTGGCACGCCAGATGGGCCGACTGGCGCAATGGCCGGTACGACGATGAGGCGCATGCCGTTCGCCTCGCCGGCAAGCTGATCAACATGCTGTGGTGCGTGCCGTCGCTGGCGGGCTGGCCGGCGCCTCTGGACGATCGCCATGGCGGCGCTCCGCTCGCGCCCGCGCTGCGTGCCAGGCTGCTGACGATGCTGCCGTTGGAGGCCATGCGCGACGAACCGCGCTGCCTGGCCGCGGTGCTCGAGGAATCGATGTGGCTGGCAGTGCGGCACGACAGCCCCAGGGCCGCGTTGTGGTGGTACATGGCCGGCTCGCTGTCGCGCGGGCAGCGGCGCGAAGTCGAGTCGCTGCTCCGCCGAATGGAGCCGGCCCGGTTGTTCGACGCGCTGCATCAGGTGATGCAGGGCGAGGCCAGCTCGCCCAACGCCGCCGCGCTGGCGATGCGCCGGCTGGAGACGCCGCGCACGAGCGCGCAAGAGGGCCCCGCCCGCATCCGATTGGCCATGCTGATGGCCTGGCATTACGAGCGGGAGATTCGCGCCGGCGGCGCACTACGCGAGCGGCTTGGCCACGTCCGAACGTTGACCGGCGAGCTGGAGGCCAGCGCGCCGGTGCAGGGGCAGGAACAGAAGGAGACGCAGCAGAAGTTCGCCACCGCGGTGGCCGTGCTCGGCAACACCACGGCCATGGCGGCGGGCCTGAGCAAGCGCCGCGACGAGGTGCACGCGGCTGATGCGATCGTGCAGCGGATCTGGTCCTGGATCGAACGCACGCCGGCCTCGATGCGGATGGCGGTCGTCCAGGCCCTGCTCGATCGCAATGCGGGGTCGCGGCGCAACACCGACGCCACGTTCTACGACTATCTGTCCCGATCGAGCCTCGCTCATATGATCGGACTGGTCGCGCGCAGCGCTGCCAGCGTGCCGACCGCGCAGCGTGGCGAACTGCTGGTCGAGCTGGCCAGCGCGCATATCGAAGCGGGCAGCAGCGGATTCAATGCCGCCCGCCAGGCGCAGTGGAACATGTTGCGCAGCGCCGTGCCGGCGGGGCATCGGTTGCGCATGCTGGCCGCCGCGGGACCCTGGCTGACCCGTCCGCCCGAGAACGACAGCCTGCGATCGATGTGGCTCGATTGCCTGGCCGACTACGCGGCGCTGTGTGATCGCCTCCCGGCCGTGGATCAGCCCTGCGTCGCCCATTGGCGCGGCCTGGCCAAGGCGGCATTGTCGCCAGAGGCCGCGCCCGCGGGCGCGATGCCTATCGCTGCGCCGGCACCGGGTTGATACCGTGCCCCTTTGCGCTCTGACGAGGTTCGCCCATGCCGCTTCCTCCCAAATATCGCTACGAGCCGGCTCATGCGGACAGCATTGCCGCGCTGTCCCGCCTGGGGCGTCCGCCGTCCGGCGGCGCGCAAACGGTCGGCGTCTTCCGCTTCCGCGGCAGTAAGCCGGTCCGCATCGATCGCCTGGACGACGACACCTTTGTCGCGATCCGCCTCGATGCGGGCGGTGGGCCGCGCCGCTTGGTCGACAGATGGATTGACAGGCTGCTCGACGTCGTACGGTCGCTGTTCCGGCTGGAGGGCGGGGCGCGGTGGACGCTGAGCCAGCGCGACTGTCGCGAGATGGAGTCCTGGATGTTCGCGCTGTCCGCGCGCGCGATGCAACAGGAAGTGCGATGCCAGCGCGAACGCGCCGCGATGCGCGATCGGCGCGACGCCGGCACGCTGTCACGGTTGGAAGCGCTGCCGCTGTCCTTGCTGCACGCGATCAGCGCGAGGCTCAGTCCACAGGACTGCCATGCCCTGCGGCAGGTTTGCTCCCGCTTCGCCAAACCGATGGCGCACTGCGTGCCCTTGCTGCACGCGACCTCGTGGATGACCCTGGCGGGGCTGCGCCGCGCGGTCGCCCACGTGTTGGCGAAAGCCGCGGACGCACCGTTCGCCGTTCCCCCCGGATCGATCGACGCGCAACGAGGCACTGGAACAGGCGGCCGGCCGCATTTCGGTGCTGGCTCCCAGCGAGCGTGGCGAGGGCCGGCACATCGTACTCGCTGCGATTCGAGCGGCGTTTCCCGACGGCGACGGCGGTGCGGCGCCGCTGCGCGTGCTCGCCGGCCAGCTGGCGCAACTGGCATGTATCGACCGCGACGAAAGACGGGACATCCAGCGCCTGGCGCACGAACTCTGTCGCGCGCTGGAACGCCTGCCACTGGCGGATCGGGTCGACGCGGCACTCCTGCTGAGCAGGAACCCGACGCTGTCGATTACCGACCGCGTGCGCTCGATGCTGGTGCCAGACTCGTGCTGGGTGCTGGCCGCGCGCGTGGTGCCGGCGGCCGAGCGGCGCCGTGTCATCGATGGCCTGACCGGCCTGCTTGCCCAGTCGTCCCGCTTGTCGCCGTCGAAGGCAGTGCCGATGGCCATGCAGGCCCTGCAGCTTGCCGAACTCGATCCCGCGGCCAGCGCCCATGCGCTCGCGGCACTGTTGCCGAGATCGTCGCTAGCCATGCTGATGCACGGCTGCGCGCCCGATGCGCGAGGCGGGGGAAGCGACGTCCCCCACGGACGTGGCGCTATGGAAGCACCTGATGGCCACGGCAACCACGTGGCCGACCCAGGCCGCCGCCATTCTGGTCAAGGCGCTGTTGCAGGCGTTGGCCGCGCTGCCGGACCAGGGCCTCAGGAACACGGCTCGCCTCGCGGCAGGCAAATGGCTGGAGAACGCGGTGAACCTGCCAAGCCATGATCGCCGCAACATCGAAGTGCTGCTGTTCGCGCTGCTGGCCCAGCACGCCCGTCTGGCGGCCTGGGACGCCATGTGGGCCGCCTTGCCGGCGTCGCCGTCGCCATCGCCATCGCCATCGCAATCGCCATCGCAATCGCCATCGCAATCGCAATCGCAATCGCAATCGCAATCGCAAGACAGTGTGGCGGAGGCGGACGCGAGCCAGATCGCGAGATGCCTGGCCTGCATGGCCGATGCCGAGCAGTGGGAGTCGATGCTGCTGCCCCGGCTCGAGCGGCTGACGCCGCAGCAGCAGGCGGCAATGCTGGCCACCCTGCCGGCACGCCTGTACACCGGGCCGCATTCGATGGAACTGTTCGAGCGGGTCGTGGCGCTGGCGGTCCAGCATCGCCTGCTGAAACCCCTGGCGCTTTGGTACCGCGCCCGCACGCTGCAGGACTACGGCCAATACGGCGATGCGCTGGACAGCGCGCTGATCTGCCTGCCGAAGATCGAGCAGGCCGAGTGGATCGTCGCGCTGTCGCGCAACCGCGTGATCCCCCCGCTGTGGATCGATGTGGGACTGGCCGCGATGGAGCCGCCGTTGCCGAACGCGGCACTGCACGCCTCGCTGCTCGCCGCCGTGGTGTCGCAGTGCCATCGCCATGACGTCCGCCTGGACGAAGTCTGGCAACCCCGAATCGTCGGCCTGACCCGGGCATTGGTGCAGTTGGAGAACACGCCAGCGGGCCTGCTGTCCGGAACGGTTTCGGCGCTGGTCGCCATGGCCGATGCCATGCTGCGATTGCACGATGGCTTGGCGAAGGTCGGCAGGCCGGCCTGGGCCGCCGAGGCGGTTCCGGCCTTCGTCGATGCGGTATGGAGACAAGTCGGGAAGTTGCGCTTTGCCAGCGTGCTGAGCATGATCGCCACGCTGTGCGTGGTGCGCGCGCCCTTCTATCCGTCGTACGAGGAGCACTTTCATCTGACCACGGTGCGGCATGCGATCGCGCTGCTGCCGGGGTTGTCGTCCCAGCAACAAGGCGAATTGCTGCCGATGCTGGTCCAGATGGAATCCGGGCTCAAAGGCGCGCGGCCCGCCGATTGGCGCGGTTTCGACAGCTGCCGCCAGGCGCTGTGGCAGGCGATCGCCGCGCTGCCGGCTCGCGAGCGGGCACGGGCCGGCCTGCTCGCCGAGGTGTCGCGCTGGTTCGCCCGTGCGCCCGCGGACGCGGGCAGTCGCCGGGCCTGGACGGAGGCGCGCCGCCAATACCGGGCGTTGCTGCACGCCGTGCCGCGCGCGCATGGTCCGGTACCGGTCTGAGGCCGGTTCCGCCGATCCCGCTGATCCCGCTGTTCCCGCTGTTCCCGCTGTTCCTGCTGTTCCTGCTGTTCCTGCTGATCCTGCTGATCGCGCGCGCATGGCGAGGCGCGCGACCCGCAGGGCTGTGCCGTCCCGCCAATGGCGCTACACTGCGTCGATCAGCCAGGCCATTCGTCCCCATGTCAGCCGACCCGAAATTGATCGCCGACCTGCGCCGCCGGGCGCTTGCCGCCCAATATGCAAGACCGGTGGCCTCGCCGTGCCGCGACGTCTGCCGCATGGGCCAGCACGGCTATTGCGAGGGTTGCTTCCGCACTATCGACGAGATCGCGGGCTGGGCCAACCGTAGCGACGACGACAAGCGCACCATCTGGCAGGCGCTGCCGCAACGCGCCGTCGCGGCGGACACGGCCACCATGTCCGGCACGTCGGGTACGTCCCGCCCGTCCGATATGTCCGATACGTCGGATACGCCCGATACGTCGGATACGCCGGATACGTCCCGCACGTCCGATACGTCCCGTCCGTCCGATACGTCCGACACGATGCGAGCAGGCCGGCGATGACGCAATCCACCGCCAGCGAGCCGAACACTCCGGCTCGGAGTTTGCCCGCCGGCATCCGCGTGTTCGAGCGCGGCTGGCTGTCGGCCAACAACGTGCTGCTGATCGACGGGGACGATACCGTGCTGGTCGACAGCGGCTATGTCAGCCACGCCGAGCAGACCCTGGCCCTGGTCGAGGCCGCGCTCGACGGCAAGCCGCTGAAGCGGCTGATCAATACCCATCTGCATTCGGACCACTGCGGCGGCAATGCGCTGCTGCAGCGGCGTTGGCAGCCTCGCACGTGGATTCCGGCGGCCGAGGCCCGCGCGGTGGCGCAGTGGGACGTCGATGCGCTGACCTATCGCGCCACCGGCCAGCAGTGCGATCGCTTCGCCTTCGATGCGCTGCTCGAGGACGGCCAATCGATGCGGATGGGCGGCCTGGACTGGCAGGTCATCGCCGCCCCCGGCCACGATCCCCACGCGGTGATGCTGTTCGCGCCGGCCGAGCGCATCCTGATTTCCGGCGATGCGCTGTGGCAGCACGGCTTCGGCGTGATCTTTCCCGAGCTCGACGGCGACAGCGGCTTCGCCGAACAGGAAGCCGTGCTGCGGCGCATCGCCGAGCTCGATGTGCGGCTGGTGATTCCCGGCCATGGCAGCCCGTTTACCGACGTCGGCCCGGCACTGGAGCGCGCCACTGGCCGGCTCGACTATCTGCGCGCCGATCCGCGCCGCAACGCCGCGCACGCGCTGAAGGTGCTGGTCAAGTTCAAGCTGCTGGAGCAGCGGCGCATGACGCGCGGCGCGCTGCTGCAATGGATGGCGCAGGCACCGCTGCTCGAGCGCGTGCGGCTGCGCTATCTGGACGGCGCGCCGCTGCCAGAGGTGCTGGAGCAGGTCGTGACGGGCCTGGTCAAGGCCAGCGCGGCAACGGTCGACGGCGAGACGGTGTGCAATTCGGATTGAGGGCGATGGGGACCGTGCCGATCCTGCGTGGCGACGGGTTTTCGCTGCGCCCGTTTCGACAGGCCGACGCGGAGCAGTTGGCCGCCGCGGTGCAGGAGTCGATGGCGAGCCTCGCGCCATGGATGCCATGGGCCCACCTGCGCTACAGCGTGCGCGACGCGCAGCTGTGGATCGATACCTGCGCCGACAATCTCGCGGCCGGGCTCTCCTACGACATCGGCATCTATTCGCAGGACGGCCGCGTGCTGTTCGGCGGCGTCGCGCTGAACCAGATCTCGACCGAGAACCGCATGGCCAACCTGGGCTACTGGGTCCGCAAGAGCCGGCAGGGCGAGGGACTTGCCACGCGCGCCGCCTGGATGATGGCCTGCTTCGGCTTTCACCGGCTGCATCTGACCCGCATCGAGATCGTCGCCGCCGAGCAGAATCTGGCGAGCCGCCGCGTCGCCGAGAAGACCGGCGCGCTGCTCGAATGCATCGCGCGCAACCGGCTGGTGCTGCGCGGCGTGCCCTGCCGCGCGGCGATCTACTCGCTGGTGCCGGAGTCGGTGATGCCTTCCGTCCCGGCTCCGGCGCCGGCCTCGCCCCGGGCCGTCAGCGAGTGATGCTGAACGCGTAGGTGCGTTCGTCCTGGCGCGGGATCACGGTCAGGCCCTTCTTCGCCGCCCACACATTGATCTGGTAGTACAGCGGGATCACGCCGTAGTCCTTGATGCCGATCTCGGTCGCCTCCTGCAGCAGCTTCTCGCGCGCGCGGTCGTCGATCGTCGTCAGCGCGGTGCTGAGCTTGGCGTCCAGCGCCGGGTTGCTGTAGCGGCCCCGGTTCGAGGCGCCCCAGCCCTTGGCGGGATCGTAGGTCGCCAGCAGCGACTTCAGCGACGAGCCGGCCTCGCCCGTATCGGCACCCCAGCCCGCCAGCATGAACGAGAAATCGAGCTTGTTGGCGCGCGTGAAGAAGCTCGCCGACGGCATCGCCTCGACGCGCGTCTGGATGCCGATGCGGGTCAGCATCGAGGCGATCGCCTGCGCCACCTGCTCGTCGTTGACATAGCGGTTGTTCGGCGTATGCAGCGTCAGCTGGAAGCCGTCGGGATAGCCGGCCTCGGCGAGCAGCCGCTTGGCCGCCGCGGCATCGGCGGTATCGGGCTTCAGGCCCGGCACGTGGCCGAACAGCGAGCTGTTGACGAGCTGGCCGGTCGGCTCGGCCGCGCCTTCCATCACGCGGTCGACGATGGCCTGGCGCGAGATCGCCTTCGAGATCGCCTGGCGCACGCGCGCGTCCTTCAGCGGATTGCGGGGCAGCGGCTTGCCGGCCTTGTCGGCGACGAAGGGCGAGACCTCGCGGTCGCTGTCCATGTGCAGGTACATCATGCGGAAGGTCGGCACCTTGAACACCGACACGCCCGGATCGGCCGACAGCTTGCGGATATCCGAGGTCGGCACGTTCTCGATCACCTGCACGTCGCCGGCCAGCAGCGCCGCCACGCGCGGCGCGTCGTTGGTCAGGATGCGCAGCGACACGGTGTCCCATTGCGGCTTGTTGCCCCAGTAGGCGTCGTTGCGGGTCAACTCGATGCGGTCGCCTTTGCGGAAGCTGACGAACTTGTACGGCCCGGTGCCGACCATCGCCTTGCCGCTGTTGAAGTCGTCGCTGGAGGCGTTGCCCGCGGCCTGCTTCGACACCATGTAGATCGTCGACAGGTCGTTGGGCACCAGCGGATAGGGGCCGTGGGTGGTGATGCGCACGGTCAGCTTGTCCACCGCGACCACGTCCTTGAAGCCCTTGGTGTAGATCGTGTACGGCGACGGGCTGTTCTTCACGGTGGCCGGCCGCGCCAGCGAGAACACGACGTCCTGCGCGGTGAATTCGCTGCCGTCGTGGAACTTCACGCCGGGCCGCAGCTTGACCTCCCAGGTGGTCTCGTCGACCGCGCGCCAGCTCAGCGCCAGCGCCGGCTTGAAGCGCATCTTCTCGTCCTTGGCGATCAGCGTCTCGAACATGTGCTCGGCGACGTTCGCGTTGGGCGTGACGTTGTGATAGTGCGGATCGAGGGAGGTGATATCGCCGGACAGGCCGATGGTCAGGCTGGCCGCGTGCGCGGGCAGGGCGGCGGCGCCGAAGGCCAGGCTTGTGGCCAGCACCGCGGCGCGCAGGGTACGACGAACGAATGGCATCGGGCACTCCCGTCGGTTGAGGTGTGCGGCATTGTCCGGACCGCGCTCTTGCAGTGTCAAGACGGATAGACCCGCGGCGCGGCGCTGCACCCGCAGCAGGCAGGCCAGGCCACGGCAGGCCCCCGCGCGCCCCGGTCGAGTGCCTGTTGCACCGCGATGAAACGTCGCCCCGGTAGCCGGGAAGCGGTGCCCGGCCACCGGCGCGCACCGCTAGAACGTCGTCCGCATGCCCACCCGCACGCTGCGGCCCGCCATCGGCGCGATGTCGCGCAGGATCGAGGTGGCATTGCGCGCCTCCTCGTTGGTCAGGTTGTCGCCGCGCAGATAGAGCAGGGTTTGCGTGCGCCCGCTCTTGATCTTGTAGGTCAGCGCGACGCCCAGCATCGTGTAGGCATCGGTGGGCGTGTCGTTGACCGGCACGCGGGTCTGCTTCGCGGCCCAGGTCAGGTCGATGCGCGCGCCGAACGGCCCGGCGCCGTAGACCAGCGCGCCGCCCAGGCGAAGCGGCGCCAGCCGCGGCAGCGGTTCGCCGGTCTCGCGGTTCTCGCCGCGCACGTAGTCCGCACGCGCCTCGAAGTCCAGCGTGTCGCTGCCGGTCAGCAGCTTGCGCGCCAGCCGGGTCTTGCCTTCGGCCTCGAAGCCGTACAGCGTGGCCGGGATACCGAGGTAGCGCAGCTCGGGCAGGGCGTCCGCGCTGCCGGGCGCGACCAGCTCGCCTTCCTCGTTGCGTGCGTTGCCCGTCGCGGACAGCGCCAGATAGTTGGAGAAGCGGCTGTAGAAGCCGGACACGCCGGCGCTGTGGTCGCCCTGCTTGAAGCGCAGGCCCAGGTCGACCGAGGTCGCGCGTTCCTTGTTGGCGTTCGGATCGCCCTGTTCCCAGGCGCCGGTGGCGACGTGCGGGCCGTTGGCGTAGAGCTCGTAGAAGGTCGGCGCGCGCTCGGTGTAGGCGACGTTGGAGGTCAGCGACCAGGCCGGGCCCAGCTTGTACAGCAGGCCGGCCGAGGCGCTGCCCGCGTTGAAGCTGCGGTTGGCGTCGGCAAAGCGTTCGTTGCCGCCGGCGGTCGCCTTGACGCTGGTATGGTCGATGCGGCCGCCCAGGTTCAGCTTCAGGTTGCCGGCCGCGTCCAGCGGCATCTCCTCGAACACGAACAGCGCGGCATTGTCGGTGTCGCTGCTGGGCACGAAGGCTTCCTCGCCCAGCGCCGAGAAGCGGGTCGCGCCGAACTGCGCGCCGATCACGCCGCGCATGCGGCCGATGTTGCCGTGCTGCGCCTCGATGCGGGCGTCCCAGCCCTTGTTCTTGAACACCGTACCGGTCTCGCCGCCCTCGATTTCCTTGTGCTCGTAGTCGGTATAGCCGAACTTGCCCTTGACCGATTCGAACCAGCCGCCGGTGGTGCCGGACAGGTTGCGCGCCTCGCCTTCCAGCGCGAAGCGGTCCTGCTTCATGTTCAGCCGCACCTCGTCTTCCGCGGGCGTGCCGTAGTCGTTGCGATAGGCGCTGTAGCTCGCGCCGACGAAGCCGTCGGCCCAGGTGTAGGAGCCGCCCAGCGCGCCGCCGTGCTGCTCGGCGTTGGTGTTGGGCAGCCGGCCGCGGACCTCGGTCTCGCCTTCCTCCAGCGGCTGGCTGTTGCGCAGCCGCTCGCTGCGGGCGAAGCCGGGGATGCGCAGGTCGCTGGTCTTGCGGGCGAACGCGTCGGCATGGATCGCGAACTTGCCGTTGCCGGCCTCGACCAGCCCGCTGGCATTGCGCGCCGCGTCGCCGTCGATGGTGGCGCTCAGATCGGTGGCGCCGGTGACGCCTTCGATCGGCGCCTTGGGGATGCGGTTGTCGATCACGTTGACCACGCCGCCGATCGCATTGCCGCCGTACATCAGCGCCGCGGGGCCGCGCACGACTTCGATGCGCTCGGCCACCAGCGGGTCCAGCGGCACCGCGTGGTCGTAGGACAGCGTGGCGGCGTCGATGCTGCTGCCGCCGTTCTGCAGCACCTTGATGCGGTCGCCGTCGAGCCCGCGGATCACCGGCCGGCTCGAGTTCGGCCCGAAGTAGGTCGACGACACGCCGGGCAGGCTGTTCAGCGTTTCACCGAGCGTGCTGTTCTGGCGCACGGCCAGGTTGTCGCCCTGCAGCGTGGAGACGGCGGGCACCAGCGAGTTCAGGTCGCTGCCGAGCGGGTTGGCGGTGACCACCACTTCGCCGAGGGTTGGGGCGGCTGACGTGGGGGTGGTGGCCGGCACCGCGGCAGGGGCGGCCGGGGCGGCCGATGCGGCGTTGGTGTCAGGGGCGGCAGTGGTGGCAGCCGGCACCGCGGCCGGTGCGGCGGGCGGGGCGGTCTGGCCCCAGGCGGCCGGTGCCGCCAGGCACAGCGCGACGGCGGCCAGCGGCGTCAGGCGGGTGCCAAGCCGATGCGACAGGTCTTGCGTCAGCTGTTGCAGAAGGTCGTACGCCGGGCGGACCGAAGCGTGGGAGGAACGGCGTGCGGCGGTGCGTTGCAGGGTCGGATTCATGGCTCGCGATGCGAAGGACATCGGGGGGCGATCGGTCGCGATCGCTGACTCATTGCCCGGCTGGCGCGGCAAGGCACGCCCCGCCGCGATGGCATGGGAGTGCGGGCCTGTCGCCAGCATGTCGCCAGGGATGTCGCCGGGATGTCGGCGGCATGTCCTGGGCGTCGTGCCGGTCAGCGTGGTCGAACGTCGGGATCGCCGGGTCGTCAACAAGCGGCCGCGAGGGCGGCCGGGCTCAGGCGAAGGCGAGCGAAGCGGGTGGGGCGCGCGTCAGGAAGCTGCGCTGCGGCGGCAGGTGGGGCCAGCGCCAGGTGATGCCGGGCGGCACCAGCGGCTTGCCGTGCGACAGCAGCGGCATCGGGGGCGCGCCGCAGGCGCCGGGGGCCTGCGTGGCGGCGTCGAACAGCACGCACGAGTGGGTCGACGCGCGCGCGCTGTCCGGTGCGTGGCTGTCGGTGCCGGTACCGGCGTCGATATCGGCATCGGCATCGGTGGCGGAGGCGGAGGCGGAGGCGTCGTCGCGCGCGGCTGTCGCGGTCGCAGCGGCGGTGGGCGATGCGTGCCCGGCCAACGTCAGCCCTGCCGACATCAAGCCGGACGACATCAGCCCGGCCGGCGATCCGCCATGCTGGACGCGGTGAACCAGGCCGGCATGCTGGGCCAGCATCAGGCACAGCACCAGCCACAAGGCCCACAGTCCACCGGTCAGGCGGTCTGTGCCTCGGCGCCGCAGCGTGCGCAGCAACTCAGTGCGCATGTCCGCCATGGTGGCCGCAGTCGCAGGGGCCGCCATCGTGATCGTGATCGTGACGGTGATCATGTTCGTGATGATCGTGGTCCCCGTCGTCGAAGCGCGTCTTCCCAGCTGGGGAAGGGATCATCGTATGCGGCCCAGGCCTCGGGCCCGGCCGCCATCTCGGCATCGGTCAGCAGGCAGGCATCGAGCGCGGCCTCGAGCGCGGCGCGGTCCATGTTCTGGCCGATCAGCACCAGTTCCTGGCGCCGGTCGCCGAACGGGGCCGGCGCACCGTCGACTTCCGAGTCGGCGCGGATCGCGGCCAGCGTCTCGTCGTCCTGCGGCCAGTCGGCCGGATCGACCGCCGCCCACCAGGCACCGGCGCCGCCGTGGCGGCACACGCCGCCGGCCTGGCTCCAGCTGCCGGCCACGTCCATGCGGCTCGCCAGCCAGAAGAAGCCCTTCGAGCGCAGCACGTTGCCATGCTGGCGCAGCCATTCGGTATGGATCAGATCGGCGAAGCGGCGCGGGTGGAACGGGCGCCGGCGCCGGTAGACGAAGCTGCCGATGCCGTAGGCCTCGCTCTCGGGCACATGCTCGCCGCGCAGTTCGGCCTGCCAGCCCGGCGCGGCCGCGGCGGCTTCGAAGTCGAAGCGGCCGGTGTCGAGCACCTTGTCGAGCGGCACGCGGCCGAAGCTGGCGGGCACGATCTCGGCGCGCGGGTTCAGCACGTGCAGCAGCGCCATCAGCCGCTCGCGCTCGGCATCGTCGACCAGATCGATCTTGTTCAGCACGATCACGTCGCAGAACTCGACCTGCTCGATCAGCAGATCGACCACGGTGCGGTCGTCCTCGTCGTCGCGGGCCTGGCCGCGGTCGCGCAGATAGTCGGCCTCGTCGAAGTCCCGCAGGAAATGCGCGGCGTCGACCACGGTGACGATGGTGTCGAGCCGGGCCAGGCTGTCCAGCGCGTGGCCATGCTCGTCTTCGAACGTGAAGGTCTCGGCGATCGGCAGCGGCTCGGCCACGCCGGTCGATTCGACCAGCAGATAGTCGAAGCGCCCCTCGCGCGCCAGCGCCGCGATCTCGACCAGCAGGTCCTCGCGCAGCGTGCAGCAGATGCAGCCGTTGGACAGCTCGACCAGCCGCTCGCCGGCCTGCGCCAGCACACCCTCGCCGACCAGACGCGCATCGATGTTGACGTCCGCCAGGTCGTTGACGATGACCGCCACGCGCTTGCCTTCGCGGTTGGCCAGCACGTGCTGCAGCAGCGTGGTCTTGCCGGCGCCGAGGAAGCCGGCCAATACGGTGACGGGAAGACGGTCGGCCATGGCGATCTGGAGGATGGAAGGGGATGTCGCGCGGCGGCGCGCAGGGCGGATCGCCGGCTTATTGCAACAAGGTTGCGACTGTAGCAGAAATGCGTGGCCGCGGCACCTTCGCTGTCGCCTGGCGGCGACGGCTCGGCGGGTGCCTCGGGCTACAAAAGCAAACGGCCCGGAATTCCGGGCCGTTGACAGCGCAGATCGAGGGGCGCAGGCCTCAATCGCCGAACAGCTTCTGGCGCAGTTCGCGGCGCTGCTGGGCTTCCAGCGACAGCGTCGCGGTCGGGCGGGCCAGCAGGCGGGGCACGCCGATCGGCTCGCCGGTTTCCTCGCACCAGCCGTATTCGCCCGACTCGATGCGGGCCAGCGACTGTTCGACCTTCTTCAGCAGCTTGCGCTCGCGATCGCGCGTGCGCAGCTCCAGGGCATGTTCTTCTTCGATCGTGGCGCGGTCCGCCGGGTCCGGCACGATGACCGTTTCGCGCAGATGTTCGGTGGTCTGGTCGGCGTTCTTCAGGATTTCGTCGCGCAGCTGTTCAAGGCGGTTCTTGAAAAAGGCCAGTTGGGCCTCGTTCATGTAGTCCTTGTCGTCCATCTTCAGGATTTCAGCTTCAGTCAGAAGTTTATTGCTGCTCATGGTTGCTGCTGATTCTCTTGTTGATGCGACCGGCGGCGTCGTGTTCCGCGCGGATGCAGTGTCGGTCCGCTTGCGCGGTTCGACCGTTTCACTCTGGCTGGCTGCTGCAGTCTTGCTGCTTCGCGTGCCTCCCTTTGCCGCTCCGGTACCGGCCTGCGCCGAGCCGTTCCGGGGGGTAGGCGCAGCTTGCTGTCCCTGCGCCTTCGTCGTAGCGGCCGCAGTACCAGCGGTCTTGCTGCGGCTTTCTTTGGTTTTTGCTGCGGCTACCATGGGATCCCTTTCTCGGCGTCGGTCGACATCGGTCGGCGTCGTTGCCCCAGCGGCAACGCCTGAAACGTTGCGGCACGAGATCCCGCGCGTTCGACGGCCATCGCACGAGCACAGCGGCCGCACCGGAGGACGGCCGTCTGATGCTGACGACAACCGCCGCCCTGCATACGACGCAGGCGGCGGCAAGACCGCGCTGCCCGCATCACATCCGGCTTATTGTACTTGAACAAATTACCAGGAGATACGGTGGAAAACCGGACCGGATATTCGGTGTTTCACCGAGCCGCGCACGCTGCGTATCACCGTGCAGCGGCGGCGCCGTGTCACCCATCCGGGTGCCGCAGTGCGGTAAGCAGGGCGCCCGCATGGCGCTTGCATGACGGAAACCGAGGCCCGGAGCGGGCCCGCGGCGGGCACCGATAATCAGGCGAGGCAGTTGGCCAGGCCCTTCAGAATGGCGTCCTTGGGCAGGTCGACACCGATAAACACCATTTTGGTGCTCGGGGTTTCGTCCTCCCATTTGCCGCCGATGTCGCTGCCCATCAGCTGGTGCACGCCCTGGAATACCACCTTGCGGTCGACCCCTTCCATATAGAGCACGCCCTTGTAGCGCAGCAGCTTCTCGCCGTAGACGGTCAGGATCCCGGACAGGAATTCCTCGAGCTTGCCGTAGTGGAAGGGCTTTTCGCTGCGGAAGACGAACGAGCCGATGCGGTCGGTGTGGTGGTGATGATGGTGGTGGTTGTGGCCGTGACCGTGGTCGTGATGACCATGGCCCTGCGCGTGTTCGTGGTCATGGCCGCAGTCGGCGCCGCAGTGCTCGCCATGCTCGTGGTCATGGTCGTGGTCGTGCTCCTCGGCGCGCAGGAAGTCCGGGTCGATCTCCAGCTTGGCGTTCAGGTTGAAGCCGCGCAGGTCGAAGATCGAGTCGATCGGCGCCTCGCCGAAATGCGCGGTGCCGATCGGCGCGCGCGGGTTCATCTGCAGCACGCGATGGCGCAGGTCGGCCAGCTCGTCGGCCGACACCAGGTCGGCCTTGGTGATGAAGATCGCATCGGCGAAGCCGACCTGGCGCTGCGCCTCTTCCTGCTTGTCCAGCTGCTGGTTGCCGTGCTTGGCGTCGACCAGCGTGACCACCGCGTCGAGCAGATAGCGCGAGGCAATCTCGTCGTCCATGAAGAAGGTCTGCGCCACCGGGCCGGGGTTGGCCACGCCCGTGGTCTCGATCACGACCCGGTCGAAGTCGATCTCGCCGGCGTCGCGGCGGCCGATCAGGTCCGACAGCGCCTGCACCAGGTCGCCGCGGATCGTGCAGCAGATGCAGCCGTTGCTCATCTGCACGATCTGCTCGCGCCCGTCCTGCACCAGGATCTCGTTGTCGATGTTCTCCTCGCCGAACTCGTTTTCGATCACGGCGATCTTCATGCCGTGCTGTTCGTTGAGGATGCGCTTGAGCAGCGTGGTTTTGCCGCTGCCGAGAAAGCCCGTCAGGATCGTGACCGGGATCAGTTTGGACATGTTGGTTCTCCGGGATGGGGGGAAGCGTCAGCGGCACCGTTGGCGGGCGCGTCGGCCACGGTGCGCGCGCCGCATTCGGCGCAGATGCCGTTGACGGTCAATTCGACGTGTTCGACCGCGAAGCCGCTCGGCACGCGCGGCGCGGCCTGCCGCGGCGGCGCGCTGTCGGCGTCCAGACAGAAGGTGCGGTCGCACCGGCTGCAATGGAAATGGCTGTGCCGGCGATGGACTTCGGCGCGCGCCGCCTCGTGCTCGATCAGGCTGAAGCGGAACACGCGGTCGTTGCCGGCGCGCTTTTGCGCCAGCCCCTGCTCGACCAGCCAGTCGAGCACCCGATAGACGGTGACGCGGTCGATCGCCTCGGCGCCGCCCGGGAGACGGTCGATCACGGCCTGGTGGGTCAGCGGGATGTCGCTGCCGATCAGGCAAGCCAGGATGCAGACGCGCGGTTGCGTGACGCGCGCACCCAGCGCCCGGAGGCGTTCCTGTGCCGCATCGACGGCGGCCGGCAGGCTGGGAGTGGGCGAAGACATGGGGCGATTTAACCATAGTGCCCCCCGGAGATGCAATTCAGTTGCGAGAGCGGGCCGCCCGGGAGCCTCATGGCCTGAGCTGGCGGCCGATCGCCGCGCCTCTGTAGTTTTGACAACGCTGCCGGACCGGCGGCGGGAAATATGGGAAGCGCCGGCGTGCGTTCCATGGCCGGCGCCCGGGCATGCGCCGTGCTCCGCACCATCGTTTCCACACGGGAGTGCCGCACGCCATGTCCAACCACACCATCAGCGAAGGCTTGCCGTTTCCCCTGGGCGCCACCTGGGACGGCGACGGCGTCAACTTCGCGCTGTTCAGCGCCCATGCCAGCAAGGTCGAGCTGTGCCTGTTCGACCAGAACGGCGAACGGGAGATCGAGCGCATCGCGCTGCCCGAATACACCGACGAGGTCTGGCACGTCCGCGTGCAGGGGCTGGCGCCGGGCGCGGTCTACGGTTATCGCGTACACGGGCCCTACGATCCGGCCAACGGCCATCGCTTCAATCCGAACAAGCTGCTGCTCGACCCGTATGCCAAGGCCTACGTAGGCGAGCTGCGCTGGGATCCGGCGGTGTTCGGCTATGAAATGGGGCAGGACGACCTGAGCTTCAGCGAAAGCGACAGCGCGCCCTTCATGCCCAAGTGCCAGGTCGTGGACCAGGCCTTCACCTGGGAGCACCCGTTGAGCGTGCGCGTGCCGTGGGAGCGGACCATCTTCTACGAGACCCACGTGCGCGGCTACACCAGGCGCCATCCGGCGGTGCCCGAGGCGATGCGCGGCACCTTCGAGGGCCTGGGCCAGCGCGCGGTGATCGACCATATCAAGGCGCTGGGCGTGACCTCGGTCGAGCTGCTGCCGATCCATGTCTTCCTGAACGACAGCCATCTGCTCGACAAGGGCCTGACCAACTACTGGGGCTACAACACGATCGGCTTCTTCGCGCCCGATCCGCGCTTCTTTGCCCGCGAGCCGGGCGCGGTCGGCGAGCTCAAGCAGATGATCGACCGCTTCCACGAGGCCGGGCTCGAGATCATCCTCGACGTGGTCTACAACCACACGGCCGAGGGCAGCGAGCTGGGGGCGACGCTGTCGTTCCGCGGCATCGACAACCTTTCCTATTACCGGCTGATGCCGGACGAGAAGCGCTACTACATCAACGACACCGGCACCGGCAACACGCTGAACCTGTCGCATCCGCGCGTGCTGCAGATGGTGATGGACAGCCTGCGCTACTGGGTCACCGAGATGCAGGTCGACGGCTTCCGCTTCGACCTGGCCACGATCCTCGGGCGCGAGCCCGGCGGCTTCGACTATGGCAGCGGCTTCCTGAAGGCCTGCCGCCAGGACCCGATCCTGTCCAGCGTCAAGCTGATTGCCGAGCCGTGGGACTGCGGCCCGGGCGGCTACCAGGTCGGCGGCTTTCCGGCCGGATGGGCCGAGTGGAACGACAAGTTCCGCGACACGGTGCGCGACTTCTGGCGCGGCGAGGAGGGCGTCGCCCCCGGAACTGGCGGCGCGGGTCACCGCCTCCGGCGACAAGTTCAACCACAGCGGGCGGCGGCCCTGGGCCAGCGTCAACTTCATCACCGCGCACGACGGCTTCACGCTGCACGACCTGGTCTCGTACAACGACAAGCACAACGACGCCAACGGCGAGGACAACAACGACGGCACCAGCGACAACCGTTCCTGGAACTGCGGCGCCGAAGGGCCGACCGACGACCCGGAGATCGTCGAGCTGCGCGAGCGCCAGAAGCGCAATCTGCTGGCGACGCTGCTGTTCTCGCAAGGCACCCCGATGATGGTGGCGGGCGACGAGTTCGGCCGCACCCAGCAGGGCAACAACAACGCCTACTGCCAGGACAACGAGATCAGCTGGGTCGACTGGGAGATCGACGAGCGCGGCCGCGCCCTGATCGAGTTCGTACGCAAGCTGACCACGCTGCGGCGCGCGCTGCCGGTGCTGCGGCGGGGCCGTTTCCTGACCGGCGAGGTCGACGAGGAACTGGGCGTGGCCGACGTCAAGTGGATCAGCGCCGCGGGGGACGAGCTGACGCCGGAACACTGGGACGACGCCTCGATGCGCTGCTTCGGCCTGGTCATCGACGGCCGCGCGCGCGCCACCGGCATCCGCCGCCTGGCCTCGGACGCGACGCTGCTGCTGGTGTTCAACGCCTATCACGACGTGGTCGAGTTCACCTTGCCGCAGATTCCCGGCAGCGACCAGTGGACCTGCCTGATCGACACCAACATGCCGGTGCGCGAGGAGCTGCCGGAGTTCTCGTCCGGCGACGTCTACCAGGTCACCGGGCGCTCGCTGCTGCTGTTCGCCCTCGAGGCGCGCGGCGCGACGCGGCGCGTGTTCGAACGGCTGGAAGGCGTGCTGACGGAGGACGCCGAGCCCGGTCCGGGCGGGCAATGACATCGAAGCGCGGCCGATCCGGGAGGCGGCGCGCGGCCGGCTTCGGCCCTGATTTGGCCCTGCTTCGTCCCTGATTTGGCACTGATTCCGCCCCCGCTCCGGCCCTCGCTTTGGTGCTCGCTTCGGCCTGCTTCGGCTCGCCTTCGGCACCCGCGCCGGCGCCGCTTCGGCCCGGGTATTTCCTGATATTTCGGGTAAGTCGCCGTTGATAGCATGGCGGCTCCAAGCCGCGGCCTCCGGTGAGGCGGCCCACGCCGCCACGGTGGCTGGGCGGCATGGCAGTCTGCACGACGGGAAGTCGGGGAAATCAGGAGAAATAATGAAACACGTTGCAAAAACCGTGGCCGCCGCCCTCGCGGCCGCCGCACTGGGTCTGCCTGGCGTGGTACAGGCGCAGGACTACCCGGGCAGCCGGCCGGTCTCGGCCGTGGTGCCGTTCGCCGCGGGCGGCCCGACCGACAAGGTGGCGCGCGAGCTGGCGCAGGTCATGTCCAAGCATCTGGGCGCGACCATCGTGATCGAGAACCTCGGCGGCGCCGGCGGCACGATCGGCGCGAAGAAGGTGGCCCAGTCGAAGAACGATGGCCACACCGTGCTGATCCACCATATCGGCATGTCGACCGCGCCGGCGCTGTACCGCAACCTGGGCTTCGATCCGCTGAAGGACTTCGAGTACATCGGCGAAATCGCCGACGTGCCGATGGTGCTGGTCGGCAACAAGAACCTGCCGCCGAACACGCTGAAGGACCTGCTGCCGTACATCAAGGCCAACGCCAGCAAGCTGTCGCTCGCCAACGCCGGCATCGGCTCGGCCTCGCACCTGTGCGGCCTGCTGTTCCAGAGCGCGATCCAGACCGAGCTGACCACGGTGCCGTACAAGGGCACCGCGCCGGCGCTGACCGATATCCTGGGCGGCCAGGTCAACCTGATGTGCGACCAGACCACCAACATCGCCGGCCAGCTGAAGGCCAACGCGCTCAAGCCCTATGCCGCGATGCAGCCGCGCCGCGTCGAGGCGTTCAAGGACATCCCGACCGCGGCCGAGCAGGGCCTGTCGAACATCGAGGTCAAGATCTGGCATGCGATGTACGCACCGAAGGGCACGCCGCAGCCGGTGATCGAGAAGCTGTCGGCGGCGCTGCAGAAGTCGGTGACCGACCCGGGCTTCCGCGCCAAGATGGCCGAACTGGGCGCCGAAGCGGTGCCGGCCCAGCGCGCCACGCCGGAGTCGCTGAAGACCTTCCTCGGCAACGAAATCAACAAGTGGACCCCGGTGATTCGCAAGGCCGGCGTCTATGCGGACTGAGTCAAGGCGGCGCTGACCGCTTCGCCGCCGCTGCGCTCCGCGCAGCGCGGCGGGATGGAGCGGCATCCGAGGCCACGCGGCAACGCGTGGCCTTTTTGTTTCTGGCATCGTTGAAAGCTTCGCGCTGCGGAGGCGGGGGAGAGGCCGGCAAGGGACTGCGGCAAGAAGTCGGGCCAAGGAGCCGGGGCAAGGAGCCGGGGCAAGGAGCCGGGGCAAGGAGCCAGGGCAAGGAGCCAGGGCAAGGAGCCGGGGCAAGAGGCCGGGGCCGAGGACCGGCGACCGGGAGCAAGCGGCAGAGGCAAGGCCCCGCTGCGGCCGTCTATATTGGCAAGACGCGGGCGGAGCCGCGGCGAATGTGCCTTGCCCGCACCGTCGGCGCCCGCCCTTGAATTCCGTCGGGCCGCCGCCAAGTAGCTGCCTGAACCCAACTCAGAAGCCACCATGGAACAGTATCACGGCACTACCATCGTCAGCGTCCGGCGCGGCAACCAGGTTGCCCTGGGCGGTGACGGCCAGGTCACTCTCGGCAATATCGTGATGAAGGGCACCGCGCGCAAGGTGCGCCGCATCTACAACGGCAAGGTCCTGGTGGGCTTCGCCGGCAGCACCGCCGATGCGTTCTCGCTGCTGGACCGCTTCGAGGCCAAGCTGGAGAAGTACCAGGGCAATTTGACGCGCGCCGCGGTCGATCTGGCCAAGGACTGGCGTTCCGACCGCGCGCTGCGCCGGCTCGAGGCGATGCTGATCACCGCCGACCGCGACACCACGCTGGTGATCACCGGCAACGGCGACGTGCTCGATCCCGAAGGCGGCATCGCGGCGATCGGTTCGGGCGGCGCCTATGCGCAATCGGCCGCCAAGGCGCTGATGGAGAACACCGAGCTCTCGCCCAAGGACGTGGTCGAGAAATCGCTGCGCATCGCCGGCGAGCTCTGCATCTACACCAATACCAATTTCGTCATCGAGACGCTCGAGTGAGCGTCCGGATCACGCTTCCCCGCACGTGACGCCCGCCGGGCGTCCCACCGCGCCGCTGCGCGGTAGTGGCGCCCCGGCCGGCCTTCATTGAACGGATACCCGGATACCGAGACCCATGTCCCACACCATGACTCCGTCGGAAATCGTTTCCGAGCTCGACAAACACATCATTGGCCAGAACAAGGCCAAGAAGGCCGTCGCGGTGGCGCTGCGCAACCGCTGGCGCCGCCAGCAGGTCGCCGACCCGCTGCGCCAGGAAATCACGCCGAAGAACATCCTGATGATCGGCCCGACCGGCGTCGGCAAGACCGAGATCGCGCGGCGCCTGGCCAAGCTGGCCGACGCGCCCTTCATCAAGATCGAGGCCACCAAGTTCACCGAGGTCGGCTATGTCGGCCGCGACGTCGATACCATCGTGCGCGACCTGGTCGAAATGGCGATCAAGCAGACGCGCGAGTCCGAGATGAAGAAGGTGCGCACCAAGGCGGAGGATGCCGCCGAGGACCGCCTGCTCGACGTGCTGCTGCCGCCGCCGCGCGACATCGGCTTCTCGCAGCCCGAGGAAAAGGATTCCAACACCCGCCAGGTCTTCCGCAAGAAACTGCGCGAGGGACAGCTCGACGACAAGGAAGTCGAGCTGGAGGTCGCGGCCGCGGTGCCGAGCCTGGACATCATGGGCCCGCCGGGCATGGAGGACATGACCGAGCAGCTGCGCAGCATGTTCGCCGGCCTGGGCCAGGGCAAGAAGCTGCGCCGCAAGATGAAGGTCAAGGAAGCGTTCAAGTTGCTGATCGACGAGGAAGCGGCCAAGCTGGTCAATGATGAGGACCTGAAGCACAAGGCGCTGGCCAACGTCGAGCAGAACGGCATCGTGTTCCTCGACGAGATCGACAAGATCGCCAGCCGCAGCGAACTGGGCGGCGGCGAGGTGTCGCGCCAGGGCGTGCAGCGCGATCTGCTGCCGCTGGTCGAGGGCACCACGGTCAGCACCAAGTACGGCATGATCCGGACCGACCATATCCTGTTCATCGCCTCGGGCGCGTTCCACCTGTCCAAGCCGAGCGACCTGATCCCCGAGTTGCAGGGCCGCTTCCCGATCCGCGTCGAACTCGAATCGCTGTCGGTGGCCGACTTCGAGGCAATCCTGACGCAGACCGACGCCAGCCTGACCAAGCAATACCAGGCGCTGCTGGCGACCGAGCAGGTCGAGCTGGTGTTCGCGCCGGACGGCATCCGCCGCCTGGCCGAGATCGCCCACTCGGTCAACGAGAAGGTCGAGAACATCGGCGCGCGCCGGCTGTACACGGTGATGGAGCGCCTGCTCGAGGACCTGTCGTTCCACGCCACTCGCTCGAGCGGCGAGACCGTGACGATCGACGCCGCCTATGTCGACGAACGGCTGGGCGACCTGTCCACCAACGAGGACCTGTCGCGCTACGTGCTGTAAGCGGCAGCGATTCCGCCCCAAAGCGCCTCTCCGAAGAGCGCCTTCTCAGCGATGGGAAGGCGCTTTTTTCGTCCCTGCCGCGCCGCGGTGACGTGTTCTTTGCATGTGGGAATCGTCTTACTCCCCCTTTCGGAAGCCCCCGCCTGCTTGGAAAAGCGCTCGCCACATAACCTTCATATACGACGAGACAGCAAGGCGGACGCCAGCGTCGGGCCTTGCGACCTCTGACCGTTTGATGACGACAGGAGCGCGACATGATGAAGAAATGGCTGTCTGCTGCAGTGTGTTCGATGATGGTTGCCGCACCGGCAGGGTTTGCGCTGGCGCAGAGCGCGCCGTCCGGCGCCCGCGCCGACTATGACGCCGCCGTCTCGCGGGCCGACGCCGACTACAAGAATGCGAAGACCCGTTGTGACGCCATGAAGGACAACGCCGAGGACGTCTGCGAGGCCGAGGCCAAGCGCGACCGCGACGTGGCCAAGGCCGAGGCCGAGGCCCGCCGCGATGGCACCGAGGCCGCCCGCGCCAAGGTCCTGAAGGTCAAGGCCGATCGCGAGTATGAAGTCGCGAAGGAACGCTGCGACGACAAGAAGGGCAACGACAAGGACGTCTGCGTGAAGGAAGCCAAGACGGCGCATGAGAAGGCGCTGGGCGAGGCCAAGACGACCCGCGCGGCTGCCGGCGGCGGTACGCGCACCGATGTGGCCGAGGCGCGCCGCGAGGCTCGCAAGGACACCAGCGACGCTGCCTACAAGGCGGACAAGGAGAAGTGCGACGCGATGTCGGGCGACGCCAAGGATCGCTGCGAGGCTGACGTCAAGGCGAAGTACAACCGCTGATGAACGGCCGGCCGCGGCCGACGCGGCCGGCTGAACATCGCTGTACCAAGCGAAGCACCACGCCAACGTATTGACGCCAACGTATCAATCGAGATCGAGGAGCAGATCATGAACTGGGATCAGATCGAAGGGAAATGGGAGCAGGCCAAGGGCAAGGTCAAGGAGAAGTGGGGCCAGCTCACCGATGACGACCTCACGCAGATCAACGGCAAGCGCGATCAGCTCGCCGGCAAGATCCAGGAGCGCTATGGCTACACCAAGGAGCGCGCCGAGGAAGAAATGCGCGAGTGGGAGCGCGACACCCGGTGGTGATGGCCGCCTGGTGACATCCGTTGACGGCAGGTAAGCCAGGTAAGCGTTGGTAAGCGGGCTGGCACGCCTGCCGCGACGATGAGAAGCTTGCGCCTCGTTGGGCCGCAGGTTGGCCGTAAGCAGGAGGTCCGGAATGAAGCATATCGGTTTGATGTCGGCGGGCGTGTTGGCCGGGCTGGCGGGGGCGACAGCGTTCCTGTGCGCCGTGCCGGACCGCAGCGAAGCGACGCGCATCGATGCCGCCACGGGCGACGGCAAGGTCAAGGTCTCGCACGCGGTGTTCGTCAGCGAGTCCGCCGAATACGGCGCGCGCTCGAACCGGCATGCGTTCGACGCGCTGCGGGTCAGCACGACCACGACCGGAGCCGCCGGCCCCGTCAATCGCGCGGCCGATGGCGGCGACGACCTCGGCTGGGACTACGTGCAACTGCGCCTGTGAGCCGCCGCGCGGCGATGGCCGCGAGGCGATGCAAGAACGATGCGCAAAGAAGAAGGGCCTGCGATTGCAGGCCCTTTTTTCTTGCGTCCGTGCTTGCGTCCGTGTGATGCCCAACGACACGCCCAACGATACGCCCAACGACACGCACAACGACGTCGTGCGCGCCGTCACCGATCGAACCCCTACCGCGAAACCGGCCGCTTGGCGAGCTTGCGCTGCAGCGTGCGCCGATGCATGTTCAGCGCACGCGCGGTCGCCGAGATGTTGCCGCCATGTTCGGCCAGCACGCGCTGGATATGCTCCCACTCCAGCCGCGGCACCGACAACGGCAGCGGATCCTCCAGCGCGGCCTCGGCGGCCTCTTCCGAGATGCCGGACTTGAGCGCCGCGAGGATCGAATCGACGTTGGCCGGCTTGGCCAGATATTCGTCCGCGCCCTGTTTGACCGCCGCCACCGCGGTCGCGATGCTGGCGTAGCCGGTCAGCACCAGGATGCGCGAGCGCGGCAGCATCGCCCGCAGCGGCGCCACCAGCTGCAGCCCCGAGTCGGCCGGCGCGGTCACGCCGGCCTCCGGCGCGGCGGCCAGATGCAGGTCCAGCGTGACATAGCGGAACGCGGTCTTCTCGGCCAGCGCCAGCGCCTGCTGGCGGTTGTGCGCGACCTCGACCGCGAAGCCGCGGCGGGTCAGCGCGCGGGCGAGCGTGTCCGAGAACACCGGGTCGTCGTCGATCACGAGGAACGGCGCGCCGGTGTCGTTGCCCGCGGCAACAGCCGGGGAAAGGGAAGCGCTGGACGTCAGGTTCATGCCGCATGCTCCGTTGAATCGGGGGTGGCCGGCAGCCGCAGCTCCGCCACGGTGCCGCCTTCGGGACGGTCCTGCCACAGCAGCCGCCCACCCATCTGGCGCGCCACGCTCTGCGCCAGATAGGCGCCGATGCCCTGGCCGCCGTGCGTGCTCGCCACCGGCGTCTCGCCCAGGCGCGCGCGCAGCGCGGCCGGCATGCCGGCGCCATGGTCGATCACCCGCAGCAGCAGTTCGCCCGCTGCGCCGCTGCGCGGTTCCAGTGCAATCGACAGGCGCAGGGGCAGGTCGCCGCGCCCGGCGGTCTGCTGGCTGCGGGCCGCGTTGTCGAGCAGGATCGTCAGCATCTGCCCGGTCCGCGCCGGCTCGATCGGCACGTCGGCCGCATCCGCGGCGATCGTGGTCTCGACGCGCGCCTGCGGATGGCGCAACTGCCAGCCGTCGGCGAAGGCGGGCAGCCAATGCCCGACCGGCTGCAGGGCGCTGGCGCGGTTCGCGTCGCGCAAGCGCGCGAGGATGCCGCGGCATAGCGTCAGCTGCTGCTCGACCGTATGCAGGTCGGCCAGGTAGTCGCGGATCGCGGTGCCGCCGCGCGCCGGGTCGGCGGCGTCGGCGCGCAGCTCGCCGGCGATCACGGCCAGCGTCGCCAGCGGCGTGCCGATCTCGTGGGCGACGGTCGCCGCCTGCGCGTTCAGCGACTCGACCCGCGCCTCGCGCAGCAGCCGCTCGCGCGCGTCGGCGAGCTGCGCCTCGCGTTCGCGCAGCACGCCCGACAGCCGCGCGACGAACAGCGCGATCATCACCGCGCTGGCGACGAAATTCAGCCACATGCCGACCAAGTGGTAGACCACCGCGTTGTCCGGGTTGTGCAGGTGCAGGGGCACGTATTCGAACAGCATCAGCGAATAGCAGGCGAGCGCGTACAGCGCTAGCGCGACCACTTGCCGCCACGGCACGATCGCCGCCGCCAGCGCGAGCCCGGGCAGATAGAAGGAGACGAAGGGATTGGTGGCGCCGCCGGTGAAGAACAGGATCGCCGACAGCGCGGTCAGGTCGACCAGCAACTGTCCCATCAGCTCGGCATCGCCCGGCACCGAGCCGGCGCGCGCATGCTGGCGCAGCCGCCAGGCGGTCAGCAGATTGAAGACGGCCTGCAGCGCGAAGATCGTCAGCAGCGGCCGGTAGGGCAGTTGCAGCCCGGCCAGCGTCTCGGCGCAGACCAGCAGCAGTCCCTGTCCGCCGAGGATGGCCCAGCGCAGCCAGTACACCCGGCGCAGGCTCAGCAGGCTGTCTGCGCCGAGGCCTTGCGCGCGGATGGGATCGCCGGCGGATGGGGCGGCAGATCTGGCGGCAGATGCGGCAGCGTGGGCGGTCGTCGTCATGCCGCGAGTGTAGCAATGGCGCCGCGGCCGGCCTTGTCGTGCGACACCATGCCGCATTGGTCACGCCGCGGGGCACTGCCAGACTGGCGGATTGCGCCGCATGGGCCCGTGTGCGGTCTTCGGGCACGGCCCTGACGCCCCGGCGGTTCATGGTCTAATCGCGTTTTCAGCGGACGCCTTCAGGCGGACGTTTTCAGGCGGACGTTCCCAGGCGGACGTATTTGCGCGGACGCTTTTTGACGCGGACTTCCCGCTCCGCTGGACCGCCTCGTTTGAACGAATTGCACCGAGAAAGGATAGAGATGCAAGCCAAGCTGTTCGTCGCCGCCGCATGCTGCGCGCTGATTTCCACCGCTGCGGTCGCCCAGGTCGACATCCGCAACGCATGGGCGCGCGGCACCGTGCCGGCGCAGACCGCCACCGGCGTCTTCATGACGCTGCATGCGCACCAGAACGCGCGCCTGGTCGGCGTGTCGACCCCGGTGGCGGCGACCGCCGAGGTGCACGAGATGAAGATGGAAGGCAACGTGATGCGGATGCGCGCGCTCGACGCGCTGCCGTTGCCGAAGATGGAAGACGTCGAGCTCAAGCCCGGCGGCTACCACGTGATGCTGCTGGGTTTGAAGGCGCCGCTGAACGTCGGCGACAAGGTGCCCGTGACGCTGAAGTTCGAGCAGGGCGGCAAGCTGATCGAGCAGCGCGTCGAGGCCGAAGTGCGCGGCCTGACCGCGCCCGCGCACGGCGGTGGCGCGGCGGCGAACCACAAGCACTGAAACACTGGCTCTCTGAAACGCGAGGGCGCGGATCGCCGAGGCAAGCAACCGGACGATCCGCCGCGGGCGATCCGCGCCGCTCAGTCGGGTCGGTCAATCGGGTCGCTCAGTCGGGGCGCTCGGTCGCGCCGCTAATCCGCGCCGCTCACTCGCTTCAGTCGCGCCGCCCAATCGCGCTGTTCAACCGCGCAGTTCAACGGCGCAAATCAACGGCGCAAATCAACGGCGCAAATCAACGGCGCAAATCAACGGCGCAGGTCAACTGCGCAGATCAACCGCGCAGGCTGATCGCCTCGTCCAGCCCCTGGCCCGCGCCAACCGCCAGCAGCCGCTCGCGCAGCCACGCATGCCCGGGATCGGCATCGTTGCGCTCGTGCCAGATCGCGCTGAAGGTAAAGCCCGGGAACGCGAACGGCGGCTCGAACACCGCGAAGCGCGGATCGTCCTCCAGCGCCGCCAGGCTGCGCCGGGCCGTGGTCAGGACCAGATTGGTGCCGGCGATCAGCGCCGGCGCGACGCTCCAGTGCGGCACCACGCAGGCGATCTTGCGGCGCCCGCCGTGCTTGGCGATGGCCGCGTCGATCGGATCGACCTTTTCGCTGTGAGCGGCCACCAGCACGTGCGAGCGGGCCAGGTAGGCGACCTGGTCCAGCCGGCCATGGTCGCGCACCGTCGCGGCATCGACCGCGCAGCCGTAGTGTTCCTCGAACAGCGAAGCCATCCGCACGCCTTCCGGCTGATAGACAAACACGCCCAGCGCCAGATCGACCTCGCCGTCGGCCACCTGCGCCGACATCGCTTCGCGGCTGCCCTGCGTCACCACCAGCTCGATGCCCGGGGCGGCCTTGCGGACCGCGCGCAGCAGGTTGGGCAGCACCACCATCGCGCCGTAGTCCGACATCGCCAGACGGAAGGTGCGCCTGGCCGTGGCCGGCTGGAAGCCCGACGGGCCCAGCAGGATGCGCACCTGCGCCAGCGCCTCGGCCAGCGGACCCGAAAGCTCGTGCGCCCGCGCCGTCAGCACCAGGCCGCCCTGGCCGCGTACCAGCAGCGGGGTCGTCCAGCAACTGGCGCAGGCGGGCCAGCGCGTGGCTGACCGCCGGCTGGCTCAGATGCAGCCGCAGCGCGGCGCGCGAGATATGACGCTCGGCCAGCAGGG
Organism: Cupriavidus sp. H18C1; assembly: GCF_049311595.1. NCBI lineage: Bacteria > Pseudomonadati > Pseudomonadota > Betaproteobacteria > Burkholderiales > Burkholderiaceae > Cupriavidus > Cupriavidus sp. H18C1. The sequence continues at coordinate 1,749,791 of NZ_CP186008.1, read as the reverse complement.
CTTCGAGCACGACCAGCAGGTTCAGGTCGACGTTGCGCAGATTATTCATCCGGCGAATATTAAACGTTAGAAACCAGAATTGGAAATCCATCCGGCGTAGGGGCAGACTGGCGCGGTCGCTTTTCGAACGAATCGAGGAGGTTGCGCATGCTGTCTTCGTCCCATCCCGCGGCTCCGGCCTTGGCGGCCGCGCTGCCGGTACTGATCGCCGCGCTGGCCGGCGCGATGATCCCGCTGCAGGCCGGCGCCAATGCCGCGCTGGGCCGTGCGCTCGGGCATCCGCTGTGGGCGACGCTGGTGTCGCTGCTGGTCAGCCTGGCGGTGGTGGTCGTGCTGATGCTGGCGTTGCGCGTCGGTCCGCCGGGCGCCGGCTGGGCGAGCGGGCCGGCGTGGATGTGGATCGGCGGCGCGGTGGGCGTGTTCTACCTGACCGCCGCGCTGATGCTGGCGCCGCGGCTCGGTGCCAGCGGCTTCATCGCGGCGGTGGTGGCCGGACAGATGCTGGCCTCGCTGTGGATGGACCATGCGGGCCTGGCCGGCTTCGCGGTGCGCGAGCTGACAGCGCCGCGGCTCGGCGGCGCGCTGCTGATCGTGCTGGGCGTGGTGGCGATGCAGTGGAGTGGACCGGCGCGCGTGGGCGCGGCGCTGGATTGAGACGGCAGGACCGAGGGGGAAGGCCGGGTCGCTGAACGGCTCGCCCTTCGGCCCTTCGGCCAGCGCTTGCTTCCGCCTTGAGATGCCAGGGTCCAATGGAGGATCCGCGTCGCTGACCGGCTCACTGGCTCACTGGCTCACTCTCCGGCCTGCGCCTGCCGGGCGCGCAGGCAATCCGGGCACAGGCAGTGCTGCCCCGGCACGATCAGCCGCGCCGGCAGCAGCGGCATCGTCGCGCACCAGCAATGCGGCAGGCCCGCGGCATGGCCGCAGACGAAGCGCGTCCCGCAGGCCGCGCATTGCTCGACCGGCCGCAACTGGCCGGTCAGCACGGCGGCCGGATCGGTGCTCGAGGCCGGACGGCCCGCGCCTTTGCCTGGCATCGCAGTGGTTTCCGTTGGCGTGGTTGTTGCATGAAAAGAACGGCCGATGGGCCGTCGGACGCACCGTTGGCGCCCTGCGCAGGCTCCGCTCGGCCCTCTGGCTAGCGCGCCACCCCGTTTCTTGTAAAATTCGGGCGCCTGCCGCGGGGCGCCGGATGCGCCGCGTTGCCATGATACCTGTCGATTTTCACGGATTGCCATGACCTCCGATACCTCCGGGCCCACCGCAACCGCAGTGGCCGCCATCGCCCCCGCCCTCAAGGCCGAGATCCTCGCCGAGGCGCTGCCCTACATCCGCAAGTTCCATGGCAAGACCATCGTGGTCAAGTACGGCGGCAATGCGATGACCGAAGAGAAGCTCAAGCATGGCTTCGCGCGCGACGTGATCCTGCTGAAGCTGGTCGGCATGAACCCGGTGGTGGTGCACGGCGGCGGCCCGCAGATCGACGAGGCACTGAAGAAGGTCGGCAAGGTCGGCACCTTCATCCAGGGCATGCGCGTTACCGACGAAGAGACCATGGAAGTGGTCGAGTGGGTGCTCGGCGGCGAGGTTCAGCAGGACATCGTGATGCTGATCAACCAGTACGGCGGCCAGGCGGTCGGCCTGACCGGCAAGGACGGCGGCCTGATCCGCGCCAAGCGTCTGAAGATGCCGGACCGCGAGAATCCGGGCGCGTTCATCGATATCGGCTATGTCGGCGACATCGAGGCGATCAACCCGGCCGTGGTCAAGGCGCTGCAGGACGACGCCTTCATCCCGGTGATCTCGCCGATCGGCTTCTCCGACGACGGCCAGGCCTACAACATCAACGCCGACGTGGTGGCCGGCAAGATGGCCGAGATCCTGAAGGCCGAGAAGCTGGTGATGATGACCAACATCCCGGGCGTGATGGACAAGAAGGGCAATCTGCTGACCGACCTGTCGGCGCGCGAGATCGAGGAGCTGTTCGCCGACGGCACCATCTCGGGCGGCATGCTGCCGAAGATCTCGTCGGCGCTGGACGCCGCCAAGAGCGGCGTGAACTCGGTGCACATCATCGATGGCCGCATCGAACATTCGCTGCTGCTGGAAATCCTGACCGAACAGGCGTTCGGCACCATGATCCGCTCGCACTGACGTACCGCAACCAGGCGCCCGCGGCCGCTGCGGCGGCGCGGCGCCTTCCCCCTCGTGCCTTCCCACGCCTCCCGCCGCTCCCCTCTCCGCCTGCGGCATCGCCCGGCCGGCAACAACGCCGGCGACACGGTCTGGCTGTTCGACCTCGACAACACGCTGCACGACGCCTCGCACGCGATCTTCCCGGCGATCAATGCCGCGATGACCGCCTACGTGGCGCGCGTGCTCGCCTGCGACGAGGCCAGCGCCAGCCGCGTGCGGGTCGACTACTGGAAGCGCTATGGCGCGACGCTGCTCGGCATGATCCGCCATCACGGCGTCGATCCGGCCGACTTTCTGCGCGCCGCGCACGAATTCCCCGACATCGCGCAGATGGTGCGCGTGCGCCGCGGCCTGGCCGCCCAGCTGCGCCGCCTGCCGGGCCGCAAGGTGCTGCTGACCAACGCGCCGCAGGACTATGCGCGCGCGGTGATGCGCGTGGCCGGCATCGAGCACTGCTTCGAGCGCGTGATCGCCATCGAGCAGATGTGGGTCCATGGCGATCTGCGGCCCAAGCCGGATCGGCGCATGCTGCGCCGTGTGCTGGCCCGGCTGCGGATCGCGCCGGGCCATGCCGTGCTGGTCGAGGACACGGTCTCGCACCTGAAGCGCTATGCTGGCCTGGGGATACGCACCGCGTGGATCACCGGCTATCTGCGTTCGATGACGGCGAGCCGGCCGCACGACGTGCCGGCGGGCGCCGCGCGCGATGCCGCGCAGCAGGCGGCCCTGCGCGCCGAGGCGCAACGCCACGCGCATGACCGCGACGCGGACCGCGCGGCCCGGCAGGAGGCGGTGACGCTGGTGGCCGCCGAGAACCAGGCGCCCGCGGCGCGGCTCTCGACCGAGGCGCAGCAGCTTGGCCGCCACGCAGGTGGGAACGCAGCCGGCATCGCAGCGGGCAGCGCAGCTCGCGATCGGATCCGCAATCGGGCCCGCATGGTGCACCGGCCGGGCTATGTGGACATAAAAGTACAATCGGTGCATCAACTCCATCGACGAATGCGGAGAAACGGGTCATGACGCAGAGCAACGAGGCAGCCGCGCCGGCCGCGAACGCGGACGAGCGGGGCCAGCAGGGCGAGGGCGGCGGCGCTGCCGAGGCCGTGGTCGCGCGCAAGCGCCCGCGTCCCGGCGAGCGGCGCGTGCAGATCCTGCAGACGCTGGCCGGCATGCTCGAGCATCCGCGCTCCGAACGCATCACGACCGCGGCGCTGGCGGCCCGCCTCGGCGTCTCCGAGGCCGCGCTGTACCGGCATTTCGCCAGCAAGGCGCAGATGTTCGAGGGCCTGATCGCCTTCATCGAGCAGACCGTGTTCGGGCTGATCAACCAGATCACCGCGCAGGAGGAACACGGGCTGCGCCAGGTGCAGGCGATCGTGCGGATGCTGCTGTCGTTCGCCGAGAAGAACCCGGGCATGACGCGCGTGCTGACCGGCGAGGCGCTGGTCGGCGAGCATGAACGGCTGCAGGAACGCATCAATCAGCTGGTGGACCGGATCGAGGCCTCGATCCGCCAATGCCTGAAGGTCGCCGCGACGCAGGCCGCGTTTCCCGCGGACGCCGACGTTTCGGCGCGCGCCGCGCTGATCGTCGCGACGGTGCAGGGGCACTGGCATCGCTATGCCAAGAGCGGCTTTCGCAAGCTGCCGGCGGGCCAGATCGACGCGCAGCTGCGCGTGCTGCTGGGCTGATCCCGTCCGATCTCGTTCGATCCCGCGTAGCCCGACTGCGGCCGTCGATATCCCGTTGCCGCGCGCGTCTTCTGCTGATGTCTATCGCTTTGCTCTATAATCTGCCGGTCGCGCCGATTTGATGACTGGCTTGCGGGCGCGCGGCGAGGGGAAATTCCTCGCCACTATAAATGCGGCTAAAGAGGTTGGTCGGCGCCCCTCTCCGATTCGCGATTCGACAGGAACGGATTTTCAGGGACAACGCCACCGGCGGCGGACAGCGAAGCATCCGGCGCGACAACAACCCGACTTGGCTGCGTGATTCCAAACGCAAGACCGGTCGGGTTTTTTCATGCCCGTCGCACACGGGCCGCCTACATGACTGACGTTGCCTCGCCGTCCGTAAAGACGGAACCGGCCGCTGCCGCCGTTTCCGCAGATTCCGCCGCCTCCAGCGCCGCGCTGCCGCTGCCGTCCGATTCGGTCGGCATCGTGACGCCGCAGCGCATGCATTTCGCCGAGCCGCTGCCGCTGCGCAACGGCTCGTCGCTGGCCGACTACGACCTGATGGTCGAGACCTACGGCACGCTCAATGCCGCGCGCACCAACGCCGTGCTGGTGTGCCACGCGCTGAACGCCTCGCACCACGTGGCGGGCGTCTACGCGCACGATCCGCGCGACGTGGGCTGGTGGGACAACATGGTCGGCCCCGGCAAGCCGCTCGATACCGACCGCTTCTTCGTGATCGGCATCAACAACCTGGGCTCGTGTTTCGGCTCGACCGGTCCGATGAGCCTGAACCCGGCCACCGGCCAGCCCTTCGGCGCGACCTTTCCGGTGGTCACGGTCGAGGACTGGGTCAATGCGCAGGCGCGCGTGGCCGACGCCTTCGGCATCGAGCAGTTCGCCGCGGTGATGGGCGGCAGCCTGGGTGGCATGCAGGCGCTGGCCTGGAGCCTGATGTATCCGGAGCGGCTGCGCCATTGCATCGTGGTGGCCTCGACGCCGAAGCTGTCCGCGCAGAACATCGCCTTCAACGAGGTCGCGCGCAGCGCGATCCTGTCCGACCCCGACTTCCACGGCGGCAACTACTACGCGCATGGCGTCAAGCCCAAGCGCGGCCTGCGCGTGGCCCGGATGATCGGCCATATCACCTACCTGTCCGACGAGGACATGGCGGCGAAATTCGGCCGCGAGCTCAAGGCCGAGGACATCCGCTTCTCGTTCGATGTCGAGTTCCAAGTCGAGAGCTACCTGCGCTACCAGGGCGACAAGTTCGCCGAGTATTTCGACGCCAATACCTATCTGCTGATCACGCGCGCGCTCGACTACTTCGATCCGGCGCTGACCTTCGGCGGCGACCTGACCCGCGCCGTGGCGCATACCAAAGCCAGCTTCCTCGTCGCCAGCTTCACCACCGACTGGCGCTTTGCGCCGAGCCGCAGCCGCGAGCTGGTCAAGGCGCTGCTCGACAACAAGCGGCCGGTCAGCTACGCCGAAATCGATGCCCCCGCACGGCCACGACGCCTTCCTGCTCGACGATCCGCGTTACCACAACCTGATGCGCGCCTATTACGAACGCATTGCCCGGGAGATCGGCGCATGAATGCCAAGTCCATCACCGAAGCGGCCAACGGCGTGCTGGCACGGCGGCCGGATTTCCGCGCGATCGCGCGCTGGATCGAGCCGAATGCCACCGTGCTGGACCTGGGCTGCGGCGACGGCAGCCTGCTGCGCGTGCTGCAGGACGAGCTCGACGTGCAGGCCTACGGCATCGAGATCCGCGACGAGGGCGTGCTGGCGTGCGCGCAGAAGGGCGTGCATGTCATCCAGCAGAACCTGGAGGGCGGGCTGGCGCTGTTCGAGGACAAGAGCTTCGACACCGTGATCCTGTCGCAGACGCTGCAGACGATCCACAACACCGCGCAGGTGCTGCGCGACACGTTGCGCGTGGGCCGCGAGTGCATCGTGTCGTTCCCGAACTTCGGCTACTGGCCGCACCGGCTGTCGGTGTTCCGCGGCCGCATGCCGGTGTCCGAGTCGCTGCCCTACCAGTGGTACGACACGCCCAACGTGCGCGTGCTGACCATCAGCGACTTCGAGGCGCTGGCGCCCAAGGTCGGGCTGCGCATCCTCGATCGCGTGGTGATGCACGAGGGCATCACGGTGAACTGGGGCGTCAACTGGCGCGGCAGCCTTGCGGTGTATCGGGTCTGTTCGGCCTGAGGGTCGGTCCGAGGGGGGGCGGTCTGACGGGCCGCCCTGGCTACTTCGGCCCGACTCATCGGCTGACTCATCGGCCTGACTCATCGGCCTGACTCATCGTCCTGACTACTCGGCCCGAGTCTGTTCGGCCTCCGGGGCGGCTTCGGGCGGGGCCGCCGGCACTTGACGTGCGGCCACTCAGGCGACTACCGTACGGAAATTACGAACGATCGTTCGCTTTTCGGCGAGGCCCCATGTCCGCGACACCCGAGCTCCATCCCTTCGACGACGCGATTGCGTTGACCCCCGCCGGCGAGCACCGCTTTACCGGCCGCACCACCGAGTCGTACTGGAACATGATCGGGCCGTACGGCGGCATCACGGCGGCGACGCTGCTGCAGGCGGCGCTGCAGCATCCGCAGCGGCTCGGCGATCCAATCGCGCTGACCGTCAATTTCGCAGGACCGATCGCCGAGGGCCCGTTCACGATCGAGGCGCGGCCCTCGCGCACCAACCGCTCGACCCAGCACTGGTCGCTGGAACTGGTACAGAACGGCGAGGTGGCGACCACCGCCAGCGCGGTGTTTGCGGTGCGGCGCGACACCTGGGGCTGCGGCGAGGCCGTCTTTCCCGACGTGCCGCCGGCCGACGCGATCGCGCCGCTGCCGACCGGCTTCGCGCCGGTGCGCTGGTTCCGGTCCTACGAGATGCGCCCGGTGCGCGGCGCCAAGCCATCGGCCGAGCCCGGCACCGAGCATCCGGACAGCCTGACCCAGTTCTGGCTGCGCGACCACCCGGCGCGCACGCCCGACTATGCGTCGATCGCGGCCTGGTGCGACAGCTTCTATCCGCGCATCTTCCTCAAGCGCGCCGGCTTCGTGCCGGCCGGCACGGTCTCGCTGACGACCTATTTCCACGCGGATGCCGCCACGCTGGCGGCGCTGAGCGATCGCCACGCGCTGGGCAGTGCGCGGGCGCAGGTGTTCCGGCAGGGCTTCTTCGACCAGAGCGCGCAGCTGTGGAGCCCGGACGGCGAGCTGCTGGCGAGCTCGCATCAGATCGTCTACTACAAGCAGTAGGCGGGCCGGCTGCCCTCTCCCCAGCCCTCTCCCGCTTGCGGGAGGGAGAGAGAGGGCAGGGCGGTTGCCTACCCTGGCATCAACCCTCGCGAACGCCCTTGCCCTGTGCCCGGCCATCTGCCGGGAGCGGAACGGCCGAAACGGCGCCGGCCTCGTCGCGCGGCGTACGCGTCTGGCTCTCGTAGCGCTCCACCGTTCCGCGCATGGCGCGCAGCAGCAGCAGCCCCGGCAGCGCCACGACCACCGTGCCCAGGTAGAACGGCGCCCAGCCGAACGATTCGACCAGATAGCCCGAGGTCGGTCCGACATAGACGCGTCCGACCGAGGCCAGCGCCGACAGCAGCGCGTACTGCGTCGCCGAGAACGAGCGGTTGCACAGCGCCATCAGCAGCGCGACGAAGGCCGCGGTGCCCATGCCTCCGCACAGGTTCTCGACCGCGATGGTCGCGCCCATCGACCACAGATGGGCGGGCGTCACCGCCAGCAGCCAGTAGCCGAAGTTCGACACGGCCTGCAGCACGCCGAACAGCATCAGCGAGCGGTACAGGCCCAGCCTGACCATCAGCGTGCCGCCGAACAGCGCGCCGATGATGGTCGCCGCCAGGCCCAGCGTCTTGTTGACGAGCCCGACCTCGCCGGCGGAAAAGCCGACGCCCCGGATCAGGAAGGTGGTCGACAGGCTGCCGGCGAAGCGCGTCGCCAAGCTTGTACAGCACGATCAGGCCCAGCAGCCACCACGCGCCGGTGCGCCCGAAGAAGTCGCGCAGCGGGCCGACCACCGCCTCCTCCAGCGAGCGGGGCGCGCGCGGCGGCGACTCGGCGCGCGGCGCCCACGGCAGCGTCAGCAGGCCGACCGCCATCAGCGCGGCCATCAGCAGGTACATCTGCTGCCAGCCCAGCACGCGGTCCGCCAGCCACAGCGCCAGGCCGCCCGATACCAGCATCGCCAGCCGGTAGCCCAGCACCTTGACCGCCGCGCCGGCGCCACGCTCGGCGGGCCGCAGCACGTCGGTGCTGTATGCGTCGAACACGATGTCCTGCGAGGCCGACAGGAAGGCCACCAGCGTGGCCAGCCCCGCCAGCAGCCACAGCGCCTCGCGCGGCGGGCAGAAGGCCATGCCGGCGATGCCGAGCACCAGGCCGATCTGCGTCAGCAGCAGCCAGCCGCGCCGCCGGTCCAGCAACGGCGGCGTGTAGCGGTCCATCAGCGGCGCCCACAGGAACTTGAAGATGTAGGCCTGGCCGACCAGCGAGAAGAAGCCGATGGTCTTGATGTCCAGCCCTTCGACCGTCATCCAGGCCTGCAGCGTGCCCGAGGTCAGCGCCAGCGGCAGGCCGGAGGCGAAGCCCAGCGTCAGCATCGCGCCGATGCGGCGATTGCGGAAAATATCGAGATAGTCTTGGAAGGTCATGAAGGCGGGGGCAGGGGCCGGGCGCAGCAGGCGGTTGGGGCGCCTGGAGGGCCCTGGGAGGCGATCGGGCGCCGTGTATTATTGCATCAGCCTTCGTGATGTCTGTCGCATTCTGTTGAAACAATGCCCCTTCCCTTGCGCCTGGCCATGTCCGCTCCCTCCATTGCCGTTCCCTCATCGCGTTCGCTTGCCCTCGTCGCGCCGCTGCGCCGGCTGACGCTGGCCGTGCTCGGCGCCGTGGCGCTGCTAGGCGCGCCCGCCGCGCTGGCGCAGTCCGACGGCGTCAATGTGCAGCGCGGCGGCGGCGCGGTCAGCCAGCTGGTGCCGGCCGAGGCGATCGAGCAGCAGGCCGCGCAGGAGTACGAGCAGATCAAGCAGGAGGCGCGCGCCAGGGGCGCGCTGGCGCCGTCGAACGATCCGCGCCTGGCGCGCCTGCGCACGATCTCCGAACGCATCCTGCCGCAGGCCGCGCGCTGGAACGACCGCGCCAAGGGCTGGAAGTGGGAGGTCAATCTGATCAAGGCCAAGCAGGTCAATGCGTTCTGCATGCCCGGCGGCAAGATCGCGGTCTACACCGGCTTTCTCGACCAGATCAAGCCGACCGACGACGAGCTGGCGATGGTGATCGGCCACGAGATCGCCCACGCGCTGCAGGAGCACGCGCGCGAGCGCGCCGCCAAGGCCGAGATCACCAACCTCGGCGCCAACGTGATTTCGCAGCTGTTCGGCTTCGGCAATCTGGGCAATCTGGCGCTGGGCACCGGCGCGCATCTGCTGACGCTGAAGTTCTCGCGCTCGGACGAGACCGAGGCCGATCTGGTCGGCATGGATATCGCCGCGCGCGCGGGCTACGATCCGCGCGCCGCGGTGACGCTGTGGCAGAAGATGGGCAAGGTGTCGCAGTCGTCGGCGGCCGGCGCGAGCATGGACTTCCTCTCCACGCACCCGTCGGGCCAGTCGCGCATCGCCGAGTTGCAGCGGCACATGCCCGAGGTACTGCCGCTGTACGCGCGCGCGATCGGCACCACGGTCGAGCGGCTGCCGGCGTACCGGACCAATATGGGCGGCCTGGCCAACGCGCCGGTGGACCGCGGCGACGAGGACAAGCAGCAGCCGCTCAAGCGGTAGCGCGCCGGCGCCCGGCAGTCTTGCCGGAAGCCCGGGGACAAGCCTGGCTTAAACAGCGCATAGACGGCGCATAAACCCGGTACAAACACAAACGGCCCCGAATCGGGGCCGTTTGCATTGGCGAGGCAGGAAAGCGTCAGGCGGTCAGCCCGGTCGCCTCGTCCGCGCCGATATGCACGTTCATGCATTGCACCGCGGCGCCGGCCGCGCCCTTGCCGAGGTTGTCCAGCCGTGCGATCAGCACGATGCGGTCGGCCGAGCCGAACACGAACAGGTCGACGCGGTTGGTGTCGTTGTTGGCCTGCACGTCGAAGAAGCCGTTGTCCAGATGCTCGTCGCTGGCGGCGGGCATCACGCGGACGAACTGCTCGCCTTCATAGTGCTTGCGGTAGATCTCGGCGACCTGCTCCGGCGTGACCTTGCGCGCCAGGCGATCCGGGAACACCGGCACCGTGACAGCCAGGCCCTTGTAGAACTTGCCGACGATCGGGCTGAAGATCGGCGCCTGCGCGAGGCCGGTCTGCACGCGCATCTCGGGCAGGTGCTTGTGCTCGAGCCCCAGCGCGTAGGCGCGCGGGCTGTCGAGCTTCGGATTGCCGCCCGCCTCGAAGTCCGCGATCATCTTCTTGCCGCCACCGCTGTAGCCGGTCAGCGAGAACGCGGTGACCGGGTAGTCGGCCTGCATCACGCCGGCATCGACCAGCGGACGCACGGCCAGCACGAAGGCGCTGGCGTGGCAGCCCGGCACGGCGATGCGCTTGCTGGCGCGGATCTTCTCGCGCTGGCCGCGCACCAGTTCCGGCAGGCCGTAGGCCCAGTTGTCGGCGGTGCGGAACGCCGTGCTGGCGTCGATCACGCAGGTATTCGGGTTGGTCACCAGCGACACCGCCTCGCGCGAGGCCACATCCGGCAGGCACAGGAAGGCCACGTCGGCGGCGTTCAGGAAGCGTGCTCGCTCGGCCGGATCCTTGCGCTTGTCTTCCGCGATGCGCAGCAGTTCGACATCGGAACGGCCGGACAGATAATCGAGCAGCCGAAGGCCGGTGGTGCCTTCCTGGCCGTCGACGAACACTTTGAATGCCATGGTGGACTCGCTTGGTAATACGGGTGAGGGGTGCATTGTAACGAGGATGCCCGGGCACCGCAGCGGCAATCCGCCCCGGCGGCCGGGCGTCCCGGCGTCCCCGGGCTTCCGCTACAGCGGGAAGTCGTAGTCGATCGACAGCGGCGCGTGGTCGCTGAACTTCTCGTCCTTGTAGATCGAGCAGGCCTGGGCGGTGTCGGCGAGCTTCGGCGTCGCCAGGTGGTAGTCGATGCGCCAGCCGACGTTCTTCGCGTAGGCCTGGCCGCGGTTGCTCCACCACGTGTATTGCTCGGGCCGCGGGTCGAGCTTGCGGAATACGTCGACATAGCCGTGCACGTCGAACAGCTCGCCGATCCAGGCGCGCTCCTCGGGCAGGAAGCCGGAGTTCTTCAGGTTGCCCTTCCAGTTCTTGATGTCGATTTCCTTGTGCGCGATGTTGACGTCGCCGCACAGCACGATCTCGCGTCCGCTGGCCTTGAGCTGCAGCAGATGGGGCAGGAAGGCCTCCATGAAGCGGTACTTGGCCAGCTGCCGCTCCTCGGAGCTGGAGCCCGACGGCACGTAGACCGAGATCACGGCCAGATGCGGATACTGCACTTCGACATAGCGCCCCTCGCTGTCGAACTCGGCGTTGCCGAAGCCCGTGATCACGCGCTCGGGCTTGTGGCGGGTGTACAGGCCGACGCCGCTGTAGCCCTTCTTCTCGGCGTAGTGGAAGTAGCCGTGATAGCCGTGCGGCGCCAGGAAGGCCTCGGTCATGTCGGCGGCCTGCGCCTTGAGCTCCTGCACGCAGACCATGTCGGCGTCCTGCTTGCCCATCCAGTCGAAGAAGCCTTTCTTGGCCGCTGAGCGGATGCCGTTGAGGTTGGCACTGATAATCCGTAACATCTCGGGAAATTTTTTGAAGAGAGAAAAGATGACGCAGCAAACCACGCCGGCGGCGGACGACCTCAGCCAGACCTTCATCCGCTTCGCGCTGGACGCGGGCGTGCTGTCCTTCGGCGAGTTCGTCACCAAGGCGGGACGCAAATCGCCGTATTTCTTCAACGCGGGGCTGTTCAACGAGGGCGCCACGCTGGGCCAGGTGGCGCAATTCTATGCGAAAACCCTGCTGGCCTCGGGTGTCGCATTCGACATGCTGTTCGGGCCGGCCTACAAGGGCATCACGCTGGCGTCGGCCACCGCGGTGGCGCTGGCGGGCATGGGCCGCAATGTCGGCTTCGCCTACAACCGCAAGGAAGCCAAGGACCACGGCGAGGGCGGCACGCTGGTCGGCGCGAAGCTGCAGGGCAAGGTGGTGATCGTCGACGACGTGATCTCGGCCGGCACCTCGGTGCGCGAATCGGTGCAGATGATCCGGGCTGCCGGCGCCGAGCCGGCCGCAGTACTCATTGCGCTGGACCGGATGGAGCGAAGCGGCACCGCCGAGCAGATCGGCGCCCATTCCGCGGTGCAGGACGTGCAGCGCGAATTCGGCGTGCCGGTGATCGCGATCGCCTCGCTGGCGGACCTGCTGGCGTATCTGGACGCCGCGCAGGACCCGGCGCTGGGCGCCTCGCGCGACGCGGTGGCGGCCTATCGCCAGCGCTACGGCGTCTGATCTTCGGGGCCCGCAGGCCGGGCCTCGCCAAGCCCCCGCAAGGCCCTCGGCCCTCGGCGCTCGGCGCTCGAGCCCCCGCGCCCGTTGGGCCCCAATCCTTGCTTCCCCCCGCTCGACTTCGACTATTCGACGACTACTCGACCTTCAGCTCGTCCAGCCCCGGCGCGGACGGGGGATAGGCCGGCTTGAGCCGCGCGAAGGTCTCGCGCAGGATCTCCGCGACCATCAGGTTGCGGTGCGTCTTCGAATCGGCGGGAATCACGTGCCAGGGCGCCTCCGGCGTCGCCGTCGCGGCGATCGCGTCCTGGTAGGCGTCCATATAGGCGTCCCAGTGCCGGCGCTCGGCCAGGTCGTTGGGATCGAACTTCCAGTGCTTCTGCGGATCGGCGAGCCGCGCCTCGAGCCGGGACTTCTGCTCGTCCTTCGAAATATGCAGGAAGCACTTGACCAGCGTGGTGCCGGTCTCGGCCAGCAGGCTTTCGAAATGGCGGATCTGCCGGTAGCGGCGCTCGCACTCGGCCGCGTCGATCCAGCCATGCACGCGCGTGATCAGCACGTCCTCGTAGTGGCTGCGGTTGAACACCGCGATCTCGCCGGTGCGCGGCACCTGCGCATGGACCCGCCACAGGTAGTCGCGCGCCTTCTCCTCCGAGGTCGGCGCCTTGAAGCTGACCACGCGCAGTCCCAGCGGATCGAAGCTGCGGAACACGCCGCGCACGGTGCCGTCCTTGCCGCTGGTATCCATGCCCTGCAGGATCACCAGCAGCTTGCGTGATTGCTCGGCGTAGAAGATGTCCTGCTGCTCGTCCAGATGCGTCGACAGCTCGGTCAGGCGGGCGCGGTCGCTGGTCTTGTCGCCGCTGGAGAAGGGCCTGGCGCCCGCATCGAAGCGGTCCAGGCGAAAGCCCTTGCCGTTGGCGATCCGGTAGGGGTCGAGCGGCGTGTCGGGCATGGGCGCTTCTCCGCGTAGGTGCCGGGGTTCCGGCAGGGTCGCTGGGGCAGGTCAGCCGCGCGGCTGCAGCGCGTCCAGCTCGATCGAACCTTCGAATACCGTGGTGGCAGGGCCCGTCATCCGCACCGGAGTGCCGTCGCCGTCCCAGGCGATGGTCAGGTCGCCGCCGTGCGTATGCACCTTGACCGGCGAATCGAGCAAGCCGCGCCGGATGCCGGCCACCACCGCCGCGCAGGCGCCGGTGCCGCAGGCCAGCGTTTCGCCGGAGCCCCGCTCGAACACCCGCAGCCGGATCGTGTTGCGGTCGACCACCTGCATGAAGCCGGCATTGACGCGCTTCGGGAAGGCCGCATGGTGCTCGATCACCGGGCCGTCCTCGCGCACCGGGAAGCGCTCGGTGTCGTCGACCACCTGCACCGCATGCGGATTGCCCATCGACACCGCCGAAATCCACACGGTGCGGCCATTGGTCTCGATGCCGTACAGCGTGTCGCCGCCCTCGGTCCGCGTCGGCAGCTCCTCCGGCAGGAACGGGATGCGCGCCGGCTCGAACTCCGGCGCGCCCATGTCGACCGTGACCTGGCCGTCGTCGTTCAGCGTCAGCGTGATGACGCCGTTCATCACCTCGACGCGGACCGAGCGCTTGTCGGTCAGGCCATGGTCGGTGACGAACCGGACGAAGCAGCGCGCGCCGTTGCCGCAGTGCTCGACCTCGCCGCCGTCGGCATTGAAGATCCGGTAGCGGAAGTCGACGTCGGGCCGGGTCGGCTTCTCGACGATCAGGATCTGGTCCGCGCCCACGCCGAAATGCCGGCTCGCCAGCGCGCGCCATTGCTCGGTGCTCAGGTTCAGGGTCTGGTGGATGCCGTCCAGCACGACGAAGTCGTTGCCGGCGCCGTGCATCTTGGTGAACTGGATTTTCATGGCGCGGGTCGGGAAATGCCGGGACCGGTCAGGACCGGAAACCGGGGGCGGCCGCGGACGGCCGGTGTCATTGTTTCTGGGTTGGCGGCCGCCGATATGCCGGCCGAACGTCAATATATCTCGGGTTCGCCGGGCGGGCGATGCTTGAAGCGTTTGTGCACCCAGTAGTACTCGGCGATGCGCGGGCGGATGCAGTCCTCGAAGAAGGCGTTCATCCGCCGCGTGTCCTCGGTCACGCTCTCGCCCGGATAGTTGTCCCAGGCGGGCAGGATGCGCAGCACGTAGCCGCGATAGTCGGGCAACTGCTCGGTATAGATCGGCACGACCTTGGCGCCGGTCAGCCGCGCCAGCCGCGACACCGAGGTCAGCGTCAGCGCCTGCGCGCCGAAGAACGGCACGAATTCCGAGTCGCGCTCGCCGAAGTCCATGTCGGAGATCAGCTGCAGCGCCTCGCCCTTCTTCAGGCAGCGGATGATGTCGCGCACGCTGTCGTTGCGCGCGATCATGTTGGCGCCGAAGCGGCCGCGGGCCTGCTTCAGGAAGCCGTCGAACAGCGCGTTCTTCTGCTTGGTGTAGAGCGATGCGCCCGAGCGGCCCACGTGGTCGCGCAGATAGATCGTCAGCCGGATCGCGCCGGCCTCGACGCCGGACAGGTGCAGCGTGACCAGGATGTGCGGCTCGCCGTCGAGCGCGACCAGGTTGGCCTGGTCGTCGATCTGCACCCAGCGGCGCATCTGCGCCTCGCTGCCGGTCCAGAAGATGCCGCGCTCGGCGAAGCTGCGGAACACCGAGCGGAACGACTGGCGCGACAGCTCGGCGATCTCGGCCTCGGACTTGTCGGGGAAGGCCAGGCGCAGGTTGGCGCGGACCACCTCGCGGCGGCCGCTGGGAAACAGGTACAGCAGGCTGCCGAGCCCTTCGCCGAAGCGGGCGACCAGGGGGTAGGGCAGCTTGCCGAGCACGGTCAGCAGACCGATGCCCAGCCAGGTGAAAAGACGGCTCATGGATGCGAAGTCGGGGAAGTCGGTTCCGTGGCGGACATGTCGGCGGCCCCGGCGGCCGGGGTCGCTGGAGTGGCCGGGGTGGCGCCCGATGCCGGCGGGGCGGGCGGCGTGGACGGCGTGGGCGCCTCGGGCGGCCACGGCGGCGGCAATTCCGCGCCGGCCGGGTGCTTGTAGCGGTTGTAGCCCCACAGGTACTGGGTCGGCGCCAGCCGTACCAGCTCCTCCACCACGCCGTTGATCACGGCGGCGGCGGCGGCCGGATCCTCCGGCAGCGGCTCTTCAATCACGCGGAGAAAGGCGCGATAGCCGCCGCCGCGCGGCAGCCGGATCGAGGCGACGATGGCGACCGGCGCGCCGCTCCATTGCTGCAGCCGCTGCACCAGCGTCATCGTGTACGCGGGACGCCCGAAGAACGGCGCCCACGTGCCCTCGCCGCCGATCGGCACCTGGTCGGGCAGGATGCCGATGGCCTCCTTGCGCTTGAGGGCCTTGACCAGCATGCGCACGCCGCGCGGATTGGCCGGCGCGCTGGTCATGTTCGGGCGGTTGCGCATGCGTTCGACCCAGTCGCGCAGCCAGGGCTGGTGCGGCGGCTTGAACAGCACCGTGACGGGCCGGCGCATCGCATACGACTGCGGCAATACCTCGAAGCAGCCCAGGTGCGGCGTCAGCACGATCACGCCGCGCCCCTGGTCCTGCAGCCGGTCCAGCGCCGGCCAGACCACCTCGTTGAAGTCGTACAGCTTCGCCTTGATGGTGTGCCGGGTCCAGAAATAGGGCAGCTCCAGGATCATGCGTCCCATCGAGCGGGCGGCCTCGTTCACCATCTCGTCGGTGGCGTCGGGAAGGCGTGGCGGAAGTTTTCCGTCAGGCGCCGCCCGTAGCGGCCCGGCCACTTCGCCGCCAGCAGGCCCAGCGCGCCGCCGATGGCCTGCAACCAGGCCAGCGGCAGACGGGAAATCAGCCAGAACAGGAAAGTCATCGGATCTGTCACCCGTCCTGGGGCGGAAGCTCCGCACCCGCCGGGTGCTTGTAACGGTTGTAGCCCCACAGGTATTGGGTCGGCGCTTCGGCGACCAGCGATTCGACCGTGCGGTTGAGCACGGTGGCGGCCTCGACGGGATCGTCCGGCAGCCTGTCTTCCAGCACGCGCATATGGGCGATATAGGTGGCCCCTGCGCGGTGCGCTCGGCGAAGACCATCGCGATCGGTGCGCCCGTCAGTTGCTGCAGGCGCTGCACCAGCGTCATGGTGTACGCGGGCTTGCCGAAGAACGGCGCCCATACCCCTTCGCCGCCCTTTGGCACCTGGTCGGGCAGGATGCCGATCGACTCGCCGCGCTTGAGCGCCTTGACCAGCGTGCGCACGCCTCGCGGCGTGGCCGCCGCCATCACCAGGTTGGGGCGGGTGCGCATCCGCTCGATCCAGTCGCGCAGCCATGGCTGGTGCGGCGGCTTGTACAGCGCCGTCACCTTGTGGCGCAGCGCGTACGCCTGCGGCAACACCTCGAAGCAGCCCAGATGCGGGACCAGCATGATCAGCCCGTTGCCCTTGTCCAGCAGCCGGTCGAGTTCCGCCCAGGTGTGCTCGGAGAAGCCGGCGAGCCGCGCCTTCAGCGTCTTGCGGCTCCAGAAATACGGCATCTCCATCACCATCCGGCCGGTGGAGCGGGCCGCCTCGGCCAGCATCTGGTCGGTGGCGTCCGGATAGGCCTGGCGGAAATTCTCGGCGAGTCGCCTGCCGTAGCGGCCCGGCAGGCGCGCGGCCAGCAGGCCGAGCACGCCGCCAATGGCTTGCAGCCATGCCAGCGGCAAGCGGGCAATCAGCCAGAACAGGAAGGTCATGGAGTCCCAACAAGGGGCCGGCCCCGGGCCGGCGTGGTTCATTCTTCCGCGCTTATTGTTTCGCGGCCGCCGCCGATCGCCTCGGCGAGCGCCGATGGCCTCGGCACACCGTTGCGGCGGCGCGTGTGCGGCGCCGCGCAGGCGCGTATAATACCGCGCATCGCCGAGTTAACTGACAACTTGCGGGGCGATACCGTCTCATCAGGACGTGCTGAAAATACCGCTAAAGCGTCGCCGCCCGGACTGAACATGGTTGGCACGCAATAGCTAACCTGGAGAAAAAGTTCGTGGCAAACGACTTCCTCTTTACTTCGGAATCCGTCTCCGAAGGCCATCCCGACAAGGTCGCCGACCAGATTTCCGACGCCGTCCTCGACGCCATCCTGGCCCAGGACAAATACGCGCGCGTCGCCGCCGAAACCCTGTGCAATACCGGGCTGGTGGTATTGGCCGGGGGAAATCACCACCACGGCCAACGTCGACTATATCCAGGTCGCGCGCGAAACCATCAAGCGCATCGGCTACGACAACACCGACTACGGCATCGATTACAAGGGCTGCGCCGTGCTGGTGGCGTACGACAAGCAGTCGCCCGATATCGCGCAGGGCGTCGACCGCGCCTCCGACGATTATCTGAACCAGGGCGCCGGCGACCAGGGCCTGATGTTCGGCTATGCCTGCGACGAAACCCCCGGAACTGATGCCGTTCCCGATTTATTACTCGCACCGCCTGGTCGAGCGCCAGTCGCAGCTGCGCCGCGACGGCCGCCTGCCGTGGCTGCGCCCGGACGCGAAGTCGCAGGTCACCGTGCGCTATGTCGACGGCCGCCCGCACAGCGTCGACACCGTGGTGCTGTCGACCCAGCACGCGCCGGACATCACCCAGGCGCAGATCCGCGAGGCGGTGATCGAGGAGATCATCAAGCCGGTGCTGCCGCCCGAGATGCTCAAGGACACCAAGTACCTGGTGAACCCGACCGGCCGCTTCGTCATCGGCGGCCCGCAGGGCGACTGCGGCCTGACCGGCCGCAAGATCATCGTCGACACCTATGGCGGCGCGGCGCCGCACGGCGGCGGCGCGTTCTCGGGCAAGGACCCGTCGAAGGTCGACCGCTCGGCGGCCTACGCGGCCCGCTATGTGGCCAAGAACGTGGTGGCCGCGGGTCTCGCGCGCCAGTGCCAGGTGCAGGTCAGCTACGCGATCGGCGTGGCGCGCCCGATCAACGTGACGGTCTACACCGAAGGCACCGGCAAGATCTCGGACGAGGCGATCGCCAAACTGGTGATGGAGCACTTCGACCTGCGGCCCAAGGGCATCGTGCAGATGCTGGACCTGCTGCGTCCGATCTACGAGAAGACCGCCGCTTACGGCCACTTCGGCCGCGAGGAGCCGGAATTCTCGTGGGAAGCCACCGACAAGGCCGCGGCACTGCGCGCGGCGGCCGGGCTGTAATTACCCTTGGGTGCTCGCCCCTGCGGCATGCTGGCGGGGGCGAGGCTGCAAAGACCGCCTCCACTTCCGGCTCTCTCGTCCTGAGGGGGGCGCGGGAGTGGGGCTTGCCTCTCCCGCTCGCGGGAGAAGGAGCGGGACAAGGGGCGGGACAAGGGGCGGGAGAGGGGCAGCGGCGGCCCCAAAGGCCACCGCCGCCCTACCTCCCACTTACCCTACCTTCACCTCGATCCGCCGCGGCTGCGCTTCGGCCTGCTTCGGAATCCGCAGATTCAGCACGCCGTCCTTGAGCACCGCCGAGATCGCGCTGCTGTCCAGCTCGCGGCTCAGCGTGAAGACGCGCTTGTAGCGCGCGATCTGCACCTCGGCATAGACCGGTTCCAGCCCTTCCGGCATCTCCTGGCGAATCTCGCCCTCGATGGTCAAGCTGTCGCGGTCGGCGCGCACCTGCAGCGTGTCGCGCGACACGCCCGGCAGGTCGGCCAGCAGCGTGATGCCGGTCGAATCCTCGGTCACGTCCACGCGCGGCAACAGCGTCGCGCCGGCGGCGGCATTGCCGTTGTCGTTCTTCCCGCTCATGTTCGCATTCACGTTCCGGTCCTGGTCGGTCCGGGTGACGGCTTGATCGTTCATGATGAACCTCCTGCTCGGTGCAATCATCGGGTCAGTTCACGGTGATCCGGCGCGGCTGGGCCGATTCCTGGCGAGCGATCGAGATCCGCAGCAGCCCGTCGCGATAGGTGGCATCGATCCTGGCGGTATCGACGTCCTCCGGCAGTGAAATCACGCGCCGGAAGCTGCCGTTGAAGCGCTCGCGCACATAGACGTTGGTGTCCTTGCCCGCGCTCGACGCGCCCGCGCCCGCCTGGCCCGGCTGTCCGGCTTGCTGATTGGCGGACGGGTCGGTCTGCCCGGCCTGCGCGGCCTGTGACTGCGTGCCCTCCATCTGCGCGCTGCGCTGGCCGGCGATGGTCAGCAGGCCGCGATCGACGCTGACGTCGAGCGTGGACGGATCGATACCCGGCGCGAAGGCATAGACCTCGACGCTGGACGGCGTCATGCCGATATTGACGGCCGGAAACGCGCCGCGCGCGACCGCACGGATGCTGCTCGGCGTCGAGAAGACCTGTTGCAGTTCGCGCTGCAGCCGGTCGAACTCGGCAAACAGGCTGCCCGGAGAACTCAGCAACGATGCGTACATGGCATTACCTCCTTGCTCCTTGCTATTCCTAGCGACTCGTATTCGGACCGGCGCGGCCGGCCCCCTGCGTGCCGGCGCTGGCCGGCGCGCTTCGACACGAATGTAGTGTCGGACGCCGTCGCTTCAAGAGTCGAAAACATGGCGCGACGCCGGCGCGCGAAGCGCCCCCGGGGCGCGGCGGTAGAATCGCGCCATCAGGCGTGGCACACGCCAGCATGCCGAGGAATCCCATGTCCGTTCAAACCGCTGTCCCTCCCGCCGCGCCTTCGACCGGCGCGGCGCCGTCCGCCACCCAGGGCGGGCTGGACCTGATCCGCCCGCAGCCCTATACCGACTGGGCGCCGCAGCTGCGCGCCGAAACGGCCGCGGGCCTGCGCCGCGAGCTCGAGCAGGGCGCCGTGCTGTATTTCCCCGACCTGCACTTCCGCTTCGAGCCGGGCGAGGAGCGCTTCCTCGACAGCCGCTGGTCGGACGGCAAGTCCAAGAACATCAACCTGCGCGCCAACGACACCGCGGTGCGCGGCGCCGTGGGCAGCCCCCAGGATCTGGCCGACCTGTACGCGCTGATCCGGCGCTATGCCGAATACAGCGAGCGGCTGGTGCTGTCGCTGTTCCCCCGAATACGGCCCGCATCTGGAGCGCGCCGGCACCTCGCTGCGGCCCAGCGAGATCGCCGGGCGCCCGGTCAGCTGGCGCAAGGACGATACGCGGCTGCACGTGGACTCGTTCCCGTCCAATCCGATGCTGGGCAAGCGCCTGCTGCGCGTCTTCCACAACATCGATCCGCAGGCGCCGCGGGTGTGGCGCGTCGGCGAGCCGTTCGCCGATTTCGCCAGGCGCTTCGTGCCGCGCACCAAGGGCATGTGGCCGGGACAGGCCTGGCTGATGAAGCAGCTGCATATCACCAAGCGCGAGCGCTCGGAATACGACCATCGCATGCTGCAGCTGCACGACATGGCCAAGGCCGACCTGGACTACCAGGCCAAGGTGCCGCAGCAGGAATTCCACTTCCCGCCGGGTTCGACCTGGATCGTCTTCAGCGATCAGGTGCTGCACGCCGCGATGCGCGGCCGCGCGATGATGGAGCAGACCTACTACCTCGATCCGCGCGCGATCTCGGACCACACGCACTCGCCGGAAGCGGTGCTGTCGCGGATGCTCGGCAAGCCGATGCTGAAGGCGTAATACGCCGCAAGCGCAGGGCGCGTGCGAGCGCGTCCTGCCTTCTTTCCCCTGCCCTTTCCCCCCGTCTTTTCTCCCGCCGTTTCTCCCGTCTTTTCTCGCGTCTTTTCTCGCGTCTTTTCTCCCGTCTTTTCCCCTCCTTTCGCCGCGCTGGTCCGGCCCCGCCGCGTTCCCCTTCTGCCCCTCGACAAAGCGCCTACACTGGGCAGCATAGACCGCGTTCGCGCCCCGTCCGCCGGCCCTGCGTGGCGGCCCGATGCGCGAAGCAAGCGGCGCGCCGACTTGCCATCGTGCGAGGGGACAAATGGACACCAGTTTCGATTACATCGTAATCGGGGGCGGCGCGGCGGCGTGCGCGCTGGCCGGCAGGCTCGCCGACAGCGGCAGCGAATCGATCGCCCTGCTCGAGGCCGCCTGGCCCGACGATGACGCGCCGGACTGGGGACCCTATCTGCGCGGCGCGCCATCCGACTACGACGGCTGGGCCGAGGCCGGCTGCGACGGCTGGTCCTGGGACGATGTGCTGCCGTGCTTTCGCCGCGCCGAATGCAATACCCGCGTGATGGGCCGCGACGATGACCCCTGGCATGGCGGCAACGGCCCGCTGCATGTCGGCGATCCCTCCGCGCCTTCGCCGCTGGCCCGCTACTTCGTCGAGTCGGCCGCCCATGCCGGCCACCCGCGCAACGACGACTTCAACGGCCCCCGGCAGGAGGGCGTCGGCTGGTTCCAGAGCGCGCGCCATCGCGGCGAGCCGTGGAGCGCGGCGCGTGCCTATCTGCATCGCGGCGTCGGCGGCAACCTGCAGGTCCTGCACGGCATGCAGGCGCAACGCATTCTCTTCGAAGGCCGCCGCGCGATCGGCGTGCAGGCGCTGCGCCACGGCCGGCTCGTCCAGTTGCGCGCGCGGCGCGAGGTGGTGCTCGCCGCCGGCGCGATCGGCTCGCCGCAACTGCTGATGGTCTCCGGTATCGGGCCCGCCGATCATCTGCGCGAGCACGGCATCGGCGTCGTGCAGCCTCTGCCCGGCGTGGGTTTGAATCTGCAGCAACCGGTCGGCATGCTGCTGCACAAGCGCGGGCCGACGCCGCCGTCGCCGCGGCAATCGTTCGGGCCGCGTTTTCTCGGCGGCGATTCGTCGATCGGCAGGTCGCTCGCCGCGGCATGGCACTGGCTGCGGCATGGCGCCGGACTCGGCGGGCGGCGCAGCACGCTGGCGGAGGCGGAGCCCGTCAGCGCGGGCGCGCTGCTCAGGAGCCAGCCCGAACTGTCCGAACCGGATCTGCAACTGCGCTTCGTGGTCGGGCCGGGCCATGCGCGCGGCGATGGGGACGGGCATGGCCAGAGCTACGGTTGCCGCGTGCTGCTGCTGCGTCCGCGCAGCCGTGGACGGTTGCGGCTGGCGGGCAGCGATCCGCAGCGGCGGCCGCTGGTCGAGGCCGGCCTGCTCGGCGATGCGCAGGACGTGCGCGACCTGATCGCGGGCGTGGCGCTGGTGCGGCGCATCCTTGCGCAGCCGCCGCTGGCCGCGTTCGGCGGCAAGGCGCTGTATTGCGGCGGGGTGCGCGCTGATCCCGATGACGACGCGGCCATCGACGCGCTGGTCCGCGCCCATGCGGAAGGCGCGGAGCGGCCGGCCGGCACCTGCCGGATGGGCATCGATGCGCTGTCGGTGGTCGATCCGCAATTGCGCGTGCGTGGGGTCGAGGCGCTGCGCGTGGCCGATGCATCGATCATGCCGACGCTGGCCGGCGGTGATGCCGATGCGCCGGCGATCATGATCGGCGAGCGCGCGCACGACCTGATCCGCCATGGTCCGCGGGTACGGCTGCGTGCGCTGGAGACCTTGCTGGCGCGCGCCTGAGCGGCGCGCTGCGTAAGGCGGCCGCCGGTTTTTCCAGCAATTGCCGCATTCCTTTCCCTTTTCGGTACGCCGGGACAGGCGCAGCGGCCCGCTTGGCCCGCGCGGCCGGGCGGAAGCCTTACCCTGTGGGCCCACCATGGAAGGGAGAGCCACCGTGCAAAACACAAGGACAAGCAGGGCCGCGGTCTCGCATGCCGGCTGGCCGGACGTGGACACGCGCCATCGCCAGCCGCCCGCCACCACCACCGCCGCCACCGCCGCCACCGCCGCCACCACCACCACGGCCCTGCTGCCGTCCCATCGCATCGACTGGATCGAAAGCGACGGCAACCACGCCCCCGATCCTGGCGCCGACGGATTGCGGCGTGTCTGGATCGCCCTCGGGGCCTTGACGCGCCATCATCGCGCGCTGGCGACCGTGGTCATGGCCACGGCGATGTCGCTGCCGATCGGCCTGGCGGGCGCCGTTGTGCTGGTCCGCGGCGACCCGCAAGCGCTCAACCCGGGCGTGGCAATGATCATCGCGGCCACGGGCCTGTGGTGCGGCACCTGCTGCCTGTCCTATCTGGACGAATGCCGGCGTCTGCTGCGCGACAGCGAGTCCAACGAGTAGTCCTGAGCGCAACGCCTGCAATCAAGCCGGCCAGGCCCGCTCGATCAGCCGCCCCAGCTGCGCGGCGCTGCCGTCGAGCGTGCCGAACACGCGCCCATGCTGCCGCTCGAGCCGGCTCGCGACGAAGCGCTCGGCGCTGTCGGCATCGGCATGCGCGAGCATCAGCGCCGCCTGCGCGGTCAGCACCAGGCCCTGGGCGAAGCGGCGCGCGCAGGTCTCCTGCTCTTCCGGCGCGGCGCGCAGCATCGCCTGCAGCGAAGCGAGTGCGGCGCGCACCGCGGCATGCCCGCCGGCGCGCTGGCCGAGATCCTGCAGCAGCCGCAGCGCATCGTCGGGACTGCGCTGGATCGCGCGCAGCACGTCCAGGCACATGATGTTGCCCGACCCTTCCCAGATCGAATTGACCGGCGCCTCGCGGTAGAGCCGTGCCATCGGCCCCTCCTCGACGTAGCCGTTGCCGCCCCAGACCTCCATTGCCTCGCCGGTGGCCTCGATCGCGCGCTTGCAGATCCAGAACTTGGCGGCGGGCGTCACGATGCGCTTCCACGCCCCGGCCAGCGGGTCGGTGGCGGCATGTTCGAACGCATGCGCGAGCTCCATCATCAGCAGCGTCGCGGCCTCGCTCTCGAGCGCGAGATCGGCCAGCACATTGCGCATCAACGGCTGATCGGCAAGCCGCTTGCCGAAGGCGCTGCGATGGCGCGCATGGTGGATCGACTGCACCAGCGCGGTTCGCAGCAGCGCGGCGCTGCCGATCACGCAATCGAGCCGGGTATTGGTGGCCATCTCGATGATGGTCGGAATGCCGCGTCCCTCCTCGCCGATCAGGATGCCGCTGGCGCCGCGGAATTCGACCTCGCTGCTGGCGTTGGAACGGTTGCCGAGCTTGTCCTTGAGCCGCTGGATCTGGATCGCGTTGCGGCTGCCGTCGTCGCGAAAGCGCGGCACGAAGAAGCACGACAGCGGCCCGTCCTCGGCGCCCATGCGGGCCACCACCAGATGCGCGTCGCACATCGGCGCGGAGAAGAACCACTTGTGGCCGGTCAGCGCGTACTCGGCGCCGCGGCCCTCGCCGCGCAGCGGCCGCGCCACCGTGGTGTTGGCGCGCACGTCCGAGCCGCCCTGTTTCTCGGTCATGCCCATGCCGATCATCACCGCGCGCTTGTCGCGCCAGGGCAGGTCCTCGGGATCGTGCGCGGTCGCATAGAGCCGTGGCGCGAGTTCGCTGAACAGCGCGGCCTCCTTCTGCAGCACCGGGATGCTGGCGAACGTCATCGTCGCCGGGCACAGCGAGCCCGATTCGAGCTGCGCCTGCAGGAAATAGCCGGCGGTGCGCGCGGCCCAGGCGCCGGGACGCGGCTGCGCGAACGGCAACGCGTGCAGCTGGCGGCTGCGCAGCAGCGACAGCAGCGCATGCCAGCTCGGGTCGAAGCGGACCTGGTCGATCCGTTCGCCGGTGCGGCTGTGGGTATGCAGTTCGGGCGGATGGCGATTGGCCTGGTCGGCCCAGGCCTGGACCTCGGGCTGGCCCAGCGTCGCGCCGAACTCGCGCAGTTCGCCGGCATGCCAGCCGCCGCCGAGGCGTTCGAGCGCGGCGCCGAGCACGGTGTCGATGGCGAACGGATTGTGGTGCGCCAGGTCGGGGACCTGGTTGAAGACGCGGTGGGTGGCGGCGTCGCTGGTGCTCATGGTGTCTCCTGTGGCGGACGGTCGTGTCTCTGCCCATGCCGTTGCCGTTGCAATCGTTGGCGGCCTGCGATCGTTGGCGGCCTGCGATCGTTGGCGCCGGAGCCGTCGGCGGCCAATCGTCGGCGACCAATCGTCGCCGGCCCGGCGCGCGTGCGCAAGCACGCTGTCTGCATGGTAGAGCAACGCGCGAGCCCCGGGCTGAGGCCGACGCAGGCGGCCTGGGCGTCACGCCAACGGGCCGATCCGATACCGCGGCGCACCACAGTCCGAATGAAACAAGGCTGGCGCAGCCAGTTCCCTTGTGCTTAAATTGGCCCCGTTGGATGAAACAGGGGTGCCGTGCGGATTGGCCGCGCGGCTGAGAGAGTCCCTTCGAACCCGATCCGGTTAGTACCGGCGTGGGAAGTTTCACTGAAGACCGCAGTTCCCGCCGGCGCGCATTCCAGCCGCGCCAGCATGGTCCCCGAGGGACATGCTCACAGGACTCCTGGTTTCGTCCATCCCCCAAAGAGAGAGGACGATATCCATGGCCCGCAATCACGCCGCCCCCGCCGCATCCTTCGAATCGCTCGCCAGCGATCTCGACCAGAAGTTCGCCTACCCCGCTTCAACCAAGACCTATCTGACCGGCAGCCGTCCGGACATCCGCGTGCCGATGCGCACCATCCTGCAGACCGCCACGCGCACCGAGCATGGCGAGATGCCGAACCCGCCGATCCCGGTCTACGACACCTCGGGCCCGTACAGCGACCCGGACGTGCGCATCGACCTGAAGGCCGGCCTGCCGCCGGTGCGGGCCAAATGGATCGAGGAACGGGGCGATACCGAGGTGCTGCCGGGCCTGTCGTCCGAGTACGGCCGCGCGCGGGCCAACGATCCGGCTACCGCGCACCTGCGTTTCGCGCAGCTGACCAATCCGCGCCGCGCCAAGGCCGGCGCCAATGTCACGCAGATGCACTACGCCCGCCGCGGCATCGTCACGCCCGAGATGGAGTACATCGCGCTGCGCGAATCGCTGAACCTGCAGGCGCTGTACGACAAGCCCGAGTACAAGGCGCTGCTGCGCCAGCATCCGGGCAATGCGCTGGGCGCCGGCCTGCCGCTGCGGCCGGAGGACATCACGCCGGAATTCGTGCGCCAGGAAGTGGCCGCCGGCCGCGCGATCATCCCCCGCCAACATCAACCACACGGAACTCGAGCCGATGATCATCGGCCGCAATTTCCGCGTGAAGATCAACGGCAACCTGGGCAATTCGGCGGTCACCTCGTCGCTGGCCGAGGAAGTCGAGAAGATGGTCTGGTCGATCCGCTGGGGCGCCGACACCATCATGGACCTGTCCACCGGCAAGCATATCCATGAGACGCGCGAATGGATCCTGCGCAATTCGCCGGTGCCGATCGGCACGGTGCCGATCTACCAGGCGCTGGACAAGACCGGCGGCATCGCCGAGGACCTGACTTGGGAGATGTTCCGCGACACGCTGATCGAGCAGGCCGAGCAGGGCGTGGACTACTTCACGATCCACGCCGGCGTGCTGCTGCGCTATGTGCCGCTGACCGCCGACCGCGTGACGGGCATCGTCTCGCGCGGCGGCTCGATCATGGCGAAATGGTGCCTGGCCCACCACAAGGAAAACTTCCTGTACACGCACTTCGACGAGATCTGCGAAATCATGAAGGCCTATGACGTGTCGTTCAGCCTCGGCGACGGCCTGCGTCCGGGCTGCATCGCCGACTCGAACGACGAGGCGCAGTTCGGCGAGCTGCGCACGCTGGGCGAGCTGACCGCCAAGGCGTGGAAGCACGACGTGCAGGTGATGATCGAAGGCCCGGGCCACGTGCCGCTGCAGCGCATCCAGGCCAACATGGACGAGGAGCTCAAGCACTGCTACGAGGCCCCGTTCTACACGCTCGGACCGCTGGTCACCGATATCGCCCCCGGCTACGACCACATCACCAGCGGCATCGGCGCGGCCAATATCGGCTGGATGGGCACGGCGATGCTGTGCTACGTCACGCCGAAGGAGCATTTGGGCCTGCCGGACAAGGAAGACGTGCGCGAGGGCATCATCACCTACAAGATCGCCGCGCATGCCGCCGATCTGGCCAAGGGCTGGCCGGGCGCGCAGTTGCGCGACAACGCGTTGTCGAAGGCGCGCTTCGAGTTCCGCTGGGAGGACCAGTTCAACCTGGGCCTCGATCCGGAACGCGCGCGCTCGTTCCACGATGCGACGCTGCCGGCCGAGGGCGCCAAGATCGCGCACTTCTGCTCGATGTGCGGTCCGAAGTTCTGCTCGATGAAGATCACGCAGGACGTGCGCGACTACGCCGCGTCGCTGAAGGAGGCGGGTGCCGACGAGGCCGAGCGCGGCATGCAGGAGAAGTCGATCGAGTTCGTCCGGCAGGGCGGCAAGATCTACTCGTAAGGGACGGGGCCGTCGTTCCCGCGAAGGCGGGAACCAGCGACCTGGCTCTCCACGAGAGGCCGGGACGCTGGGCTCCGCGCACGCGGGGCGACGGCTGTTTCCGGCTCCGCACTGACGTTCCCGGCCTCCCGACGGCCGGGCTGGCACAATACACACCCATGAAACAGCAGTTTGACGTCGCCATTCTCGGCGCCGGCCTGGCCGGCCGCCTGGCCGCCTGGCGCCTGGTCCGCGGTGGCCTGCGCGTGGCCCTGGTCGAACGCGCCGGTCCCGACGGCGCGGGCGCGGCCGCCCATGTCGCCGCCGCGATGCTGGCGCCGCTGGCCGAATCGGCCATCAGCGAGCGCCGCATCGTCGAGCTGGGCATTGCGAGCGTGGACCTGTGGCGCGCATGGGTGGCCGAATTGAACGCCGAACAGGCGGAAGAGCCCACCGCCGTCGACCCGGTCTTCTTCCAGCAGGATGGCACGCTGGTGGTCTGGCACGCCCGCGACCGCGGCGAGATGCCCTTGTTTACCAGCCGGATTCGCGCCGTGTCGCCGCCCGAACTGGTGGCCGAACGGCTGCGCCGGCTCGACGCGGCCGGCATCGCATCGCTCGAACCCGCGCTGGCCGGGCGCTTCCAGCAAGGGCTGCTGCTCGAGGGCGAGGGCCAGCTGGACAACCGCGGTACCTTGCGCGCGCTGCTGGCCTGCGCGGTTTCCTCCGGTGTGCATTGCGTCTGGGAAGCGGGCGAGATCGATGAGCGCGACCTGCCGCGGCTTGGCATCGACGCGCGTGTTGTGCTCGATTGCCGCGGCCTGGGCGCGCGTGCCGCCTGGCCCGCCGAGGGCGCTATGGGAGGCGGGGCCGGCATGCCGGGCCTGCGCGGCCTGCGCGGCGAGGTGGTGCGGGTGTTCGCGCCCGAGGTCTCGCTGCACCGGCCGGTGCGGCTGCTGCATCCACGCTATCCGATCTATATCGCGCCCAAGCCCAACCATCTGTACGTGATCGGCGCCACCGAGCTGGAAAGCGAGGACGACTCGCCGATGAGCGTGCGCTCCGCGCTGGAGCTGCTGTCGGCCGCGTATTCGCTGCATCCGGCCTTCGGCGAGGCGCGCGTGCTGGAACTGAACGTGCAGCGCCGGCCCACGCGTCCCGATCATCTGCCCGCGGTGCGGGTCGACGAGCAGGCGCGCGTGGTGCGCCTCAATGGCCTGTACCGGCACGGCTTCCTGATCGCGCCGGCGGTGGTCGAGGCCGCCTGCGAAGTCGTGCGCGCGCTGGCCGACGGCGATCCCGCCGCGCATGCGGTGCCGGCCTCGGCGCGCTGGCCCGGCATGATCGCGCCCGTGCATGGCAATGCGGTGCTGCATTGAAGCCCGCATCGATGCCCACACCGAGGCCCGCGTTGATGGCCGCATCGATGCCAGCGTTGACGCCCTGCTGCGCGACGCCATCCCGCGCCGCTGAATCCGACGCGACCTCCAAGGCTCTCGCCCTTCGAGCGTCGCCTTGCCCGGCTCGTCCCAACCGATGACACACGCGCTGAACACCATGGAAATCCTGCTCAATGGCAAGCCGCTGGCGCTGAATGCGCCCGCCACGCTGGCCGACGCGGTGGCCGCGGCGCAGATCCCGCCACCGTTCGCCGCCGCGCTCAACGGCCGCTTCGTGCCGCGCGCCGCCCATGCGGATACGCCGCTGTCCGCCGGCGACCGCATCGATCTCGTGCAACCCGTTACCGGAGGCTGATCCCATGACCTTCCCGACCCAGGATGCCGTGCGCGATCCCTTCGTGCTCTACGGCGAATCGTTTTCCTCGCGCCTGCTGCTCGGCACGGCGCGCTATCCGTCCCCGGCGACGCTGCAATCGGCGGTCGATGCCGCACGGCCCGCCATGCTGACGGTCGCGCTGCGCCGCCAGGGCGCGGTCGGCGACGGCGAGGGTGGCCAGGCCTTCTGGCAGATGCTCAAGTCGATGCAGGTGCCGGTGCTGCCCAATACCGCCGGCTGCATGGCGGCGCAGGAGGCGATCACCACCGCGATGATGGCGCGCGAGGTGTTCGAGACCGACTGGATCAAGCTCGAGCTGGTCGGCGACGACTACACGCTGCAGCCCGACACGCTGAACCTGCCGGCAGTCGCCGAGACACTGATCAAGGAAGGCTTCAAGGTGCTGCCGTATTGCACCGAGGATCTGGTGCTGTGCCGCCGCCTGCTCGACGCGGGCTGCCAGGCGCTGATGCCCTGGGCCGCGCCGATCGGCACCGGCAAGGGCGCGGTCAATCCGCACGCGATGCGGGTGCTGCGCGATCGCCTGCCCGACACGCCGCTGATCGTCGACGCGGGCCTGGGCCTGCCCTCGCATGCGGCGCAGGTGCTCGAATGGGGCTACGACGGCGTGCTTCTGAACACCGCGGTGGCGCAGGCCGCCTATCCGATCGAGATGGCGCGCGCCTTCGCGCGTGCGGTCGAGGCGGGGCGCCTGGCCTATCTGGCCGGACCGATGCCCGAGCGCGAGATCGCGCAGGCCAGCACGCCGGTGGTCGGCATGCCGTTCTGGCACGCACAGGAGCACGCAT
Organism: Cupriavidus sp. H18C1; assembly: GCF_049311595.1. Lineage (NCBI taxonomy): Bacteria > Pseudomonadati > Pseudomonadota > Betaproteobacteria > Burkholderiales > Burkholderiaceae > Cupriavidus > Cupriavidus sp. H18C1. The sequence goes on along the minus strand of NZ_CP186008.1, from coordinate 1,719,704 downwards.
GACGCGCCAACCGACGCCGATGCCGGTCGATACGGCGCTGCAATCCGCGCTGGTGGCGCGCCATGGCGAAACCTTCGGCGTCGCCGACCGCGGCTGGCGCGCCTGGCGGCTGCAGGACGCGCTGACCGCCGATGCCGCCGAATCGTTGGGCCAGGCCGACCTGCTGCTGGCCGACGGCGAGGTCGATCCCGCGACGATCGACCGTGTCGCCGCGCGCGGCGCGATGCTGATCCAGACCGAGCGCGAGGGTGGCCAGTGGATCGACACGGTACGCTCGCCGATGGGGACCTGGGTGTTCGCCACGCAGGCCGATGCCAACGACGATGCCGCGCCATCGCCCGCTTTCGTCGCGACGCTGCTGGCCACGCTGGCGCTGCATTTCCCCGCGCACGATGCGCTGTGCTTGGCGCGCGCCTGGCAACCCGGCACGCTCGACTGGCCCGCCGAGTTTTCCCGCTTCCCGCGCGTGCGGCACGCCGCGCTGGTCGCGCCGGAGCAGTCGGCCGAACCGTTCCTGCCATGTCCGGCGCGCCTGGGCCTCTACGCCGTGGTGCCGAACGCCGACTGGATCGAACGGCTGGTGCCGCTCGGCGTCCCCACGGTGCAGCTGCGCTTCAAGTCCGGCGACGCGGCCGCGGTGCGCGAGCAGATCGCCCGCTCGGCGGTGGCAGCGCGCGGCAGCCGCAGCCGGCTCTTCATCAACGACCATTGGCGCGCCGCGCTGGACTACCACGCCGCGCACGGCAACGACAGCGCCGGCAGCGGCATCTACGGCATCCACCTCGGCCAGGAAGACCTGGACGAAGCCGACCTGGACGTGCTGCGCGCCTCCGGCCTGCGGCTCGGCGTTTCCACGCACGGCTACGCCGAGATGCTGCGCGTCGCGCCGCTGCGTCCCAGCTATCTGGCGCTCGGCGCCATCTTTCCGACCACCACCAAGGTGATGCCGACCCAGCCGCAAGGGCTGGGACGCTTCTACGCCTATGCCCGCCTGATGCGTGAGCAGGTGCCGGCGCTGGTCGGCATCGGCGGCGTCGACGCGAGCAATTTGCCGCAAGTACTGGAAGCCGGCGTCGGCAGCGCGGCCGTGGTGCGCGCGATCACCGAAGCGGCCGACGTGCCGGCGGCGGTGGCGCGGCTGATGGCGGCGTTCGGGCAGGCGGACTGAGGGCAGGACCGGCGTTGTATCCCCCGGCGATTGCATCGCCGGGGAAAGCGCTGTCGCGCACGCCGGTTGATTAGATCCTGCAGTAAAAATAAACCAAGAGACAACGGACGGAGCAGAATCAAATCCTCTTGCGTCACCTTGATTAGATCTGGTGCTATTCTTCAACCATGGTTGAAGTTCCCCGCTACCAGATAATCAAGCGCCTGCAGACCGGCATGCCGCGCGGGGCGCCATTCGATCTCCCGACGCTGCGCCAATTCGGCGTTTCCCCCCAGCTTGCCGCGCGATATGCCGACGGTGGCTGGCTGGTTCGTCTTGCCCAAGGCGTCTACGCCTTTCCCAACGACGATTTCGGCGTCGAGGGCGCCCTTCGCTTCCTGCAGGCGCAGGTGCCCGGTTTTCACGTCGGCGGCAAGACGGCGCTCGCCTGGCAGGGGATGCGACACAACCTCGGCAGCCGCGAGACCCTGGTGCTTTGGGGCGACGCTCGTTTTGCGCTTCCGGGCTGGTTCACGGAACGGCATCCGGCGCGCTATGTGCATGCCCGTTTGTTCGACTGGCCAGATACGGGGCTGGCGGAGCGAACATTGGTAACACCGCCCGGCATGTCGGAGGGCGTGCGCGTCGCTGCGCCGGAGCGTGCGGCACTTGAGATGCTTTACGAAGCCGGTGTTAAGCAAAGTCCGGAGGAGGCGCGTAACGTCTTCGACGTTTTACGTTCCCCTCGCAAGGACCTGCTCGGACAATTGCTATCGTGCTGTACCAGCGTCAAGGCCGTTCGGCTCTTTCTGACGTGGGCTCGAGAGACCGAACTGGTCGATGTCGATGCCCTGCTGGCACAGTACCCGGTGCGCTCAGGCAGCAACAAGCGATGGATCGGCCGTCTCGACGACGGCACGTTGCTCAGCCTGAAGCCCCATGGATAACGCCTACGCCGATACCGTCCGCCTCCTGCTTGCCGTTGCGCCCATCGTTTTTCCGGCGATCTGTTCGCCATGAAGGGTGGCACCGCCATCAACCTGTTCGTTCGCGATATGCCTCGCCTCTCCGTGGACATCGACGTGGTCTACCTTCCGCGCGACGTGCCGAGAGAGGACGCGATATGTGCCATCCAGTCCGAGCTCACCGCCATCGCGCAACGCGCCGCGGCGCTCGGCCTGCGCACAAGGCTGATTGGCGCACGCGATCAGCGCGAGACCAAGTTGATCGTCGGCAACGACGTGGGTCAGGTGAAGGTCGAGGTCAATCTGGTATTTCGTGGCACCGTGCTGCCGGTCGAGCGGCGCGTGTTGAGCACGAGGACCGCCGATCTGTTCGGCGTCGAATTCGACGTGCCGATTCTCGCTCCCGACGAGTTGTACGCCGGCAAGCTGGTGGCTGCACTGGACCGGCAGCATCCCCGCGACCTGTTCGACGTATGGCAACTGTACGAATCGGGTGGGATCTCGGACGGCATGGTGGAATGCTTCGTCATCTATCTCGCCGGCCACAATCGCCCGGTCCACGAGGTGCTGTTCGGCAACGACAAGGACATCGCTGCCGAGTATGACCGCGCCTTTGTCGGCATGACGGAGGTCGAGTGTTCATTGAAAACACTGCTCGATGCGCGCGGGCGGCTGAAGGAAGAACTGCCAAGGCGGCTCAGCGGGCGGCACAGGCAATTTCTGGCAGGGCTGTCCCGCGCCACCCCTGACTGGTCGCTGCTCCAATGCGCGCATGTCTGTCAGTTGCCGGCAGTGCGGTGGAAACTCGGCAATCTGGAAACCTTCCGCCAGCGGCGCCCCGCGGAGTTTGCAAAGCAGGCGGAATTGCTAGACGAGGGACTCGCAGCACACGGACAGTGAATCGGCGCAGGGGCGCTGATGACCCGGGCCCGGCGCGCTAACGATCTCCTCCGCTTGCCGCCCCCCCGCGCCAGCAACGTGTACAAATGCGAGCGCGAAATCCCCAGCGCCTGCGCGGCGCGTTTCTTGTTGCCGCCATGTTCGGCGACGGCCTTCAGCGCCGCTTCGTAGGCCAGTTCCCGCAGCGCGGCAGGGCGGGAGGGCGGCGTGGTCGCAACGGGCGCCGGTGCCTCGCTGCGCAGCTCGTCTTCCCCCCTCGTGTTCGGCATAGCTTCGCGCCAGCGGGTGCGGCGCCGCGTCTGTCGCCAGGGCGGCTGCCGCGCTCTCGTCGCCGCGGGCGAAGTCCGCCACGCGCAGGCGGCCGCCGTCGCAGAACACCAACGCTTCCTCGATCTTCTGCCGTAGCTGCCGGATATTGCCCGGCCACGGCCGTTCGGCCAAGTGGCGGGGCACCGCGCTGTCGATGGTGGGCACCGGCACGTTGTTGCGCGCGCAGAACGCTTGCACGAAGTGCTGCAGCAGTGCGGGGATGTCCTCGCGGCGCTGGCGCAGCGCGGGGATGCGCAGCACCACGCCGCTGAGGCGGTAGTACAGGTCCAGGCGAAATCGCCCGGCGTCGATCAGCGCCTGGATGTCGCGGTTGGTCGCCGCCACCAGCCGGAAGTCGATGCGGCGCGCCTGGCGGCTGCCGATGCGCTCGACCAGGTGGTCCTCCAGCACGCGCAGCAGCTTGACCTGCATCTCCATCGGGATATCGGCGACCTCGTCGAGAAACAGCGTGCCGCCGGCCGCCTGCTCGAGCTTGCCGGCCTGGCCCTGGCGGCGGCTGCCGGTAAAGGCGCCGGGGGCGTGGCCGAACAGTTCGGATTCGATCAGCGTCGCCGGCAGCGCGGCCAGGTTCAGGCTGACCAGCGGCTTGCCGTCCCGCGTGTCGCCGCCGTCCCGCTGGCTCGCCTCGTGGATCGCGCGTGCGACGAGCTCCTTGCCGGTGCCGCTCTCGCCGAGGATCAGCACCGGCACGTCGAGCCGCGCGACCGTCTCGATCTCGCGCCGCAACCGCTGCATCGGCGCGCTGTCGCCGATCAGCCGGCCGGGGCCGCCGCGCAGGTCGTCCAGCGCACGCCGATAGTGCGCGACCTGCGAGCGCAACTCGCTGACCTCCTTGTGCATCCGCGCGATCGCCTCGGGCTCCTTGAACAGGACCTGGCCGATCGCGCCGACCACTTCGCCGTGCTGCACGATCGGAATGCGGTTGACCACGCGCGTGACGCCGTTCATCCGTTGCAGCTGGCCAATCTCGGCCTTGCCGCTGGCCGCGACCTGCGGCAGCCGCGAGTTCGGAATCACGCGCTCGGCGGGCTGGCCGATGCCCTCGCCGGTGCGCAGCCCGAGGAAGCGCTCGTGCACCGGACTGATATAGCGCATGCGGCCGTCGCGGTCCGCCACGGTGATCGCCTGGTACGGGTTGGTGATGAAGTGTTCGAGGATGGCGCCGGCAAACGGCACGGCGCCGAGGAAATCGAACAGCGCGGTGGCGGCGCCAGGCCGGTGCAGCAGCACCAGCGTCGTGGTGCCGTCGTCCAGCGCCAGTGCGATATGACGCATGGCTTCGGCGCCGGGCGCCGTCACCTCGAACAGGTGGGGGCGAATGCCGCCGTCCTCGCCGGCGCGTGCGCCGGGGGCCGGGATATCGACTGCCGTGATCCGGGCGGCGGCCAGCTCGGCCAACGCGGCTGCCGTGGCGCGGGCCAGCGCGTCGTCGCGGGCGATCCCGGTTGCCGCCAGCACCTGCCCGTCGCGGTCGATGACCAGCGCGCCGAGGGCGTCCGGGGCGTTCGCGGCGTTTGGAGCGGTGGCCGATGTCTCCGCATGTGTCTTCAATGACGACAAAGCTTGTCTCCGATGCGGACACTGGCGTGTCCTGATATGTCGTTATAGCGGACACCCTAACAGCCGCGGATTTCACGCGCAAGGCTTTCCCCAAGTAAATCAACGGGTTGCGGCTGGCACGCCAGCTGGCACGGTTGCTGCGCTGGATGTCCCAACAGCAAACGAGCAACAGGAGACAACGCGTGTCGTGGCAACCCGAAATCGATGAACTGGCCTACCGCCGCCAATTGGCGGCCCAACTGGGCGGGCCGGACAAGGTCCAGCGGCACAAGGACGCCGGCAAGCTGACGGTGCGCGAGCGCATCGATGCGCTGGCCGACCCGGGCTCCTTCCATGAGGTCGGCAGCCTGACCGGCAGCGGCCAGTACGACGGCAATGGCCGGCTGGTCGGCTTCACGCCGGCCAATCTGGTGATGGGGCGGGCCCGCGTCGACGGCCGCCCGGTGGTGCTGGTCGGCGACGACTTCACCGTGCGCGGCGGCGCCAACGACGGCGCGGTCGGCGACAAGCTCGTTCACGCCGAGAAGATGGCGCGCGACCTGCGGCTGCCGATGGTGCGGCTGGTCGACGGCACCGGCGGTGGCGGCTCGGTGCGCAATATCGAAACCAAGGGCCATACGCTGATCCCAACGATGAAGGTGTGGCAGCACGTGGTCGAGAACATGTCGCTGGTGCCGGTGGTGTCGCTGGCGCTGGGCTCGGTGGCCGGCATGGGGGGCCGCGCGGGTCGCGGCCAGCCACTACTCGCTGATGGTCAAGGAGACCTCGCAGCTGTTCAACGCGGGCCCGCCGGTGGTCGCGCGCATCGGCCAGCATCTGACCAAGAACGAGCTCGGCGGCAGCCATATCCATACGCGCAACGGCGTGGTCGACGACGAGGTCGCCAGCGAGGAGGAGGCCTTCGCGCGCGCCCGCCAGTTCCTGTCGTATCTGCCGACCTCGGTGTTCGAGCTGCCGCCGCGCGCGGAGCCGACCGACGATCCGGCGCGCCGCGACGACTGGCTGCTGTCGGCGATCCCGCGCGACGGCCGCGCGGTCTACAAGATCCGCCCGATCGTGCAGACGCTGGTCGACTCCGGCTCCTTCTTCGAGATCGGCCGGCATTGGGGCCGGGCCATCGTCACGGGCCTGGCGCGCGTCGACGGCTGGCCGGTCGCGGTGGTGGCCAGCGACCCGTACTACTACGGCGGCGGCTGGGACAGCGCGACCGCGGAGAAATTCACGCGCTTCGTCGACATGGCCGAGGCTTTCCATCTGCCGGTGATCAACCTGGTCGACATCGCGGGCTTCCAGATCGGATTGGAGGCCGAGAAGGCGGGAACCATGCGTTACGGCGTACGCGCGCTGTCGGCCGTCTACCAGGCCACGGTGCCGTGGTGCTCGGTGATCCTGCGGCGTGCCTACGGCGTCGCGGCCGCGGCGCACCAGCATATGGGCCGCTTCAACTTCCGCTATGCCTGGCCGTCGGGCAACTGGGGCTCGCTGCCGATCGAGGGCGGGCTCGAGGTCGCCTACAAGGCCGAGATCGAGGGCGCCGACGATCCGGTGCAGAAGTGCGCAGAAATCGAGCAGCGCGTGCGCAGCCTGACCTCGCCGTTCCGCAGCGCCGAGGCCTTCGTCATCGAGGACATCATCGATCCGCGCGATACGCGCGCGCTGCTGTGCGAGTTCGCCAACCTGGCGGCGCCGCTGCGCGAGCCGGGCGTGCGCAAGTTCGGCATCCGGCCATGAGGCAGGGCTGCCGCGCGACAGCGGCAAGGACGGCGGCAACCGCAACGCCGACGACAGCGACGACGACAGCGCCGCCGACAAAGCCGACGACAACCACAACGACAACAACGACAGCCAACATCAAGGAGACCACCATGAACCGACCCCACCGACCGATGCGCCGCGCCACGCTGGCGCTGGCCGCCCCTCGGCGCCATCGCCGCCGCGGCGGCCGTCGCGCCCGGCACCGCCGCCGCGCAGGAAAGCTGGCCGAGCAAGCCCGTCACCATCATCGTGCCGTTCCCGGCCGGCGGCATGACCGACCTGCTGGCGCGCCGCATCGCCAAGGACATGGCCGTCGACCTGAAGCAGCCCGTCGTGGTCGAGAACCGCGCCGGCGCCAGCGGGCAGATCGGCACCGAGATGGTCGCGCGCGCCAAGCCCGACGGCTACACGCTGCTGGTCTCCGCGACGCACCATGTGATCAACCCCGCGGTGCGCGGCTCGCTGCCGTACGACGCGGCGAAGGACTTCACGCCGATCGCGCTGCTGGCGACCACGCCCAACGTGCTGGTCGTCAACAACAACATCCCGGCCGCGACGCTGCCCGAATTCCTCGCCTATGCGAAGAAGCAGAAGGAGGGGCTGTCGTTCGGCTCGTCGAGCATCGGCGGCGCGACGCACATGTCGGGCGAACTGCTGAAGCTGATGACCAAGGCGCCGATGGTCCATATCCCCTACAAGGGCGCCACGCCCGCGATGGCGGACCTGCTGGGCGGCCAGATCCCGGCGCTGTTCCACGATGCGATGACGATGGCGCCGTACGTCAAGGACGGCAAGGTCAAGGCGATCGGCATGACCTCCGCCAAGCGCAGCGATGCGCTGCCGAATGTGCCGACCATCGCCGAGCAGGGCGTGGCCGGCTACGAGGCCACCACCTGGATCGGCTTCTATGGCCCCGCCAACCTGCCCAAGCCGATCGTCGACCGGCTCAACCGCGAGGCGGTCAAGAGCATGAACGCGCCGGACTCGAAGGCGAGCCTCGCGCAGTCGGCCACCACGCCGGGCACGATGTCGGCCGAGCAGTTCGGCGGCTTCGTGCAGGCCGAGCTGGCCAAGTGGAAGCGCGTGGCCAGCGAAGCGAAGGTCAAGGTGGAATGACGCGATGACCGATCTTCATGCCAATCCCGCGGCGCCGGCCGACGACGGCAGCGCCCTGCTGTCGCTGCTGTCGCCGCGCTCGGTCGCCGTGCTCGGCGCCTCCGACAACACGGTCAAGGCCGGCGGCCGGCCGATCGACTATATGCGCCGGCATGGCTTTGCCGGCGCGATCTATCCGGTCAATCCGAATCGCGCGACGATCCAGGGCCTGCCAGCCTATCCGTCGCTCGACGCCTTGCCGGCCGCGCCCGATCTGGTCGTGATCAGCGTGCCGGGCGCCGAGGTCGAGCAGGCGATCGAGCGATGCCTCGCGATCGGCGCGCGCGGCGCGGTGATCTATTCCTCGGGCTTTGCCGAACTGGGCGAGGCGGGCGCGGCGCAACAGCGGCGGCTGGTCGAGCGCGCGCGTGCCGGCGGCCTGCGGCTGTTCGGTCCGAACACGCAGGGCCTGGCCAACTTCGCCAGCGGCGCGATCGCGCATTTCTCGACGATGATCAACGAGGAGGCGGGCCAGGACGGTCCGGTCGCCATCGTCAGCCAGAGCGGCGCGGGCTCGGCCATCGTCTATGGCGGGCTGCGCCGCAGGGGCATCGGCGTGCGCTATATGGTCGCCACCGGCAACGAGGCCGACGTCAGCGCCGCCGAGGTCGTGCGCGCGGTGCTGCACGACGAGCAGGTGCGCGTGGTGCTGCTCTATATCGAGTCGCTGCGCGATCCGCGGGTGCTGGCGCAGGCCGCGCGGCTGGCGCACAAGCGCGACGTGCCGATCCTCGCCGTCAAGGCGGGCCGCACGCGCGCCGGCCAGCTGACCGCAAGCTCGCACACCGGCGCGCTGGCCGGCGAGGACGCGCTCGCCGATGCCTTCCTGCGCCGGCATGGCATCGTCCGCGTGGCCGACTTCCGCGAGCTGGCCGAGTACTGCCAGGTCTTCGTCGGCGGCCAGCGGCCGCGCGGCGATGGCGTGGTGGCGATCAGCAATTCGGGCGCAACCTGCGTGCTGGCGGCCGATGCCGCGGAGGACGAAGGGCTGCGCCTGGTCGAGTTCGACGCGGCCGGCACCGAGGCGCTGCGCGCCGTGCTGCCGAGCTACGTCAGCGCGCGCAATCCGATCGACATGACCACCGCGCTGCTGGGCCAGCCGCAGATCTTCGGCCGCACGCTCGACGCGGTGGCCGAGCGTGGGGCCGCCGACATGATCCATGTCGGCTTTCCGATCAGGGGCGAGGGCTACGACTTCGACGACTTCTCCGCGCAGACCGGGCGCTTTGCCTCGGCCAGCGGCGTGCCGGTCGTGGTCAGCGCCAATCAGGAGTGGGTCGCGCAGGCCTTCCGCCGGCATGGCGTGCCGGTGTTCGACAGCGAGCGCGCGGCCATGCGCGCGCTGGGGCTGCTGTCCCGCTATGTGCAGGCGCGTGCCACGGTGCTGGCGGCGCCGTCGGCGGTGCCGGCATCAGCGGCATCAGCGGCGCCAGCGATGTCGGCAGCAACACCGGCGCTGCCGGCTTCGTCGAGCGGTGCCGCTACGTTCGCCACCACCACGCTCGACGAAGTACAAAGCCTTTCGCAACTGGCCGCGGCCGGGTTGCCGGCGGTCGCCCATCGCCTGTGCCGCGACCGCGAGCAGGTGCGGCGCGCGGTTGCGGAGCTGGGTTTGCCGGTGGTCGCCAAGGGCGTGTCGGCGTCGATCACGCACAAGTCCGAGTACGGGCTGGTGCGCCTGGGCCTCGACAGCGAGGAGCGCGCGCTGGCCGCCTTCGACGAGCTCGATGCCCGGCTGGCGACGCTGGCCGCCGAGCGGGGCGTCGAGCATGGCGGCGTGCTGATCGCGCGTCAGCACAAGGGGGCGTTCGAACTCGCGGTCGGCGCGCATCGCGATCCGGTCTACGGGCCGGTCGTGATGATCAGTCAGGGCGGCGTGCTGGTCGAGGCGCTGGACGACGTGCAGTTCCTGCCCGCGCCGTTCTCCGCCGCGCAGGCGCGCGAGGCCATCGCCCGGCTGCATATCGCCCGCGCGTTCGGCGCGGTGCGCGGCATGCCGGCCGTCGATGTCGAGCGGCTCGCGGCGATGCTGGTGACGCTGGGCGACTGGTTCGCCGGCAGCGGGGCGGGACGTGAGGCCGGACTTGAAGCCGGACATGAAGCCGAGTCGGTCGATGCCAATCCGGTGATCGTGCCGCGTGGCGACGCCGCCCCGGTGATCGTCGATGCCGTGGTGGTGCGGCGCGTCGCCGATGGCGAGGTGCCGCGATGACGCCCAAATTGCAGATCCGTCCGCTGCGCCGCGTGCTGGTCGCCAACCGCGGCGCGGTGGCCGCGCGCATCCTGCGCGCGCTGAACGCGCAGGGCATCGAGTCGATCGCGGTCTATTCCGACGCCGATGCCGAAGCGCCCTACCTGCAGCAGGCCACGGTGCGCGCGCGGCTGGGCGAGGCACCGCCGCTGCAGAGCTATCTGAACCAGGACGCGCTGCTGCGGATCGCCCGCGAGCATGGGGCCGACGGCGTGCATCCGGGCTACGGCTTCCTGTCGGAGAACGCGGGCTTTGCCGAGCGCGTCGAGGCGGCGGGGCTGTGTTTCATCGGTCCGTCGTCGCGCTGGATCCGCCGGCTCGGCCACAAGACCGAGGCGCGCGCGCTGATGGCGACCCATGGCATGCCGATGACGCCGAGCAGCGCCGTGCTGCCCGACGATCCCGCCGTCGTCGCCAGGGCCGCCGCGCGCATCGGCTATCCGGTGCTGATCAAGCCGGCCGGTGGCGGCGGTGGCATCGGCATGCTGCCCGCGCGCGACGAGAGCGAGCTGGCCGCGGCATGGCAGCGTGCGCGCTCGGTGGCGCAGCGCAGCTTCGGCCAGGCCGAGCTGTATCTGGAGAAGCTGATCGAGCGGCCGCGCCATATCGAGTTCCAGGTGCTGGCCGACCGCTACGGCGGCGTGCGCGTGCTGGGCGAGCGCGACTGCTCGGTGCAGCGGCGCCATCAGAAGGTCATCGAGGAGGCGCGCGCGCCCAACGTGCCGGCCGACGAGATCGACGCGATGGCAAGGCGCCTGGCCACGCTGCTGGCGGCACTCGGCTACGACGTGATCGGCACCGTCGAGATGCTGTACACGCCGGCGACCGGCTTCGTCTTTCTCGAGCTCAATACGCGCCTGCAGGTCGAGCATGCGGTCACCGAGCAGGTCACCGGCATCGACATCGTCGCCGCGCAGTTGCGGCTGGCACGCGGCGAGCCGATCGAGGCGGTGTTGCCGGCGCCGGTGCGGCTGCGCGGCCATGCGATCGAGGCGCGGGTCTATGCCGAGGACCCGGTGCGCTTCCTGCCGTCGCCCGGGACGCTGACGGTGTATCGGCCGCCGATGGGCGAGGGCGTGCGGGTCGAGACCGGCTATGCCCAGGGCGGCCGTGTCACCTCGTACTACGACCCGATGCTGGCCAAGGTGATCGCCACCGGCGCCGATCGCGCGCAAGCCATTTCGCGCTTGCGCGCGGCGCTGGACGCCTTCGCCATCGAGGGCGTCAAGACCAATATTCCCTTTATCCAGCGGGTGCTCGCCGACGACGATTTCATCGCCGGGCGCATCGATACCGGCCTCGCGCAGCGCGTGCTGGCCGGCGAAACAATCGCAGAAACAAGGGCATCCGGCGCGGCGCCGGCGCCCGCCTCCACCCTGACAACCTGATCCCCCGGAGTCCCCATGAAGCAAATCGAAGCGGCCGTCGCCGGCCATGTCTGCGCCGTCGACGTGCAAGTTGGCGCTACCATTGCGGCCGGCGATGCCGTGATGACCATCGAGTCGATGAAGATGGAAATCCCGCTCGAGTCCGAGCTGGCCGGCGTCGTCAAGGCCATCCTGGTGCAACCCGGCGATGCGGTCGCCGAGGGCCAGGTCGTGATCGAACTCGAGTAAGGAAGTGGTTTTGGAAAGCAGCACGCAAATCGTCCCGCAGGTCGTCCCGCAAATCGTTCCGGTCGCGCCGGGCACGGCCGAAAAGCCTTACTTCGGCATCGACGTCCCGCTGATGCGGCATCTGGGCCTGCAGCCCGTCCATATCGAGGACGGGCTGTGCCGGACGCGGCTACCGGCGCATCCGGCCCTGGTCAACAGCCGTGGCGACGTGCATGGCGGCACGCTGATGGCGGTGCTGGACTTCACGCTCAGCGGCGCCGCGCGCTCGCACGCGCCGCTGGAGACCGGCGTGATCACGATCGACATGTCGACCCACTTCCTGGCCGCCGCGCGCGGCGAGCTGACCTTCGAAGCGCGCTGCATGCGGCGCGGCGCGCGGATCGCGTTCTGCGACGGCGAGGTCAAGGACGCGGCCGGCAACGTGGTCTGCGTGGCGCGGGCGGCGTTCAAGCTGGTGCCGCTGGCGGCCGGGGGGAACTGACGGGGCGATCAGCCGCGTCGGCTGTCGGGGCGCCCCTTGCCCTCTTCCGCAAGCGGGGGAGGGGAAAGGGCCAGGGGAGAGTGCAATCCAGCGCCCGGCAACACTCTCATCACCCCAATACCCGCGGCGCGAAGCCGTGGTTCAGCGGGCCGTTGCCGGCGCCGAGCCGCAGGTCCGCGCCGGCCGCGATGGCCTGGGCGACGAAATCCAGCGCGGTGCCCACCGCCTGCTCCAGCGCATCGCCGCGCGCCAGTTGCGAGGCGATCGCGGCGGCCAGCGTGCAGCCGGTGCCGTGCAGATTGCGGGTATCGATGCGCGGATGGCTGAATACCCGCACGCTGCCGTCGGCGCCCATCAGCAGGTCGTCCAGGCTGCCCTGCTCGCCCCCTTGCTCGCCGGTTTCCGCCAGGTGCCCGCCCTTGAGCAGCACCGCCTGGCAGCCCAGTTCGATCAATTCCTGCGCGGCGCGCTCCATGTCGGCGCGGCGCGTGACCGGCCGGCCCAGCAGGTAGGAGGCCTCGGGCAGGTTGGGCGTGACCAGCAGCGCGCGCGGGAACAGCAGCCGCACCATCGCCTGCGCGGTGGCATCGTCCGACAGCGTCGCGCCGGAGGTGGCGACCATCACCGGATCGACCACCAGCTTGCGCAGGCCGTGGCGATCGACCGCGGCGGCCACCGCCTCGACGATCGCCGCCGTGCCCAGCATGCCGGTCTTGGCGGCGTCGATGCCGATATCGGTGGCCACCGCGTCGATCTGCGCCGCCACCATCTCCGCCGGAATCGCGTGCACGCCGGTCACGCCGAGCGTGTTCTGTGCCGTGATCGCGGTGATCGCGCTCATGCCGTAGCAGCCGAGCGCGGCGAAGGTCTTCAGGTCGGCCTGGATGCCGGCGCCGCCGCCGGAGTCGGAGCCGGCGATGGTCAGGGTACGCGGGGGAAAGGCGGTCATAGCGAGTCGAAAGGCGAGGTCCGGGAGGGCCGGCGGCGGGTTGCCGAGCGGGTCCGGACCGGCCGAAAAGAATTCGGAGAGCGGCACACCGTCGCCGCGCAGGGCAGGTACAATACCGCCACTCCGAGGAGCGTTGCAACGGACGGCGCGCGGGCCCAACCCCCGCATTCTGCCATCCGCCAGGCTCGGAATGTCTTCAACGGCGCTCGCTGAACCGTGGTTCGCACGGTGGCGAGTCGACCTATCCGCACGCTGCGCCCAGCCCCTGGGCCCGCAGCCGTTCCGGACCCGTCCCCTCTTTCGTCACCGGCGTCCCACTCTTCGACGGAGTGAAACATGAACGCTGTGACCGATCTGAAGAACGATTTCCTGGTGGCCGACATCGGCCTGGCCGGCTGGGGCCGCAAGGAAATTGCCATTGCCGAAACCGAAATGCCCGGCCTGATGGCGATCCGCGAGGAATTCGCCGCCAGCCAGCCGCTCAAGGGCGCCCGCATCGCCGGCTCCCTGCACATGACGATCCAGACCGCCGTGCTGATCGAGACGCTGAAGGCGCTCGGCGCCGACGTGCGCTGGGCCTCGTGCAACATCTACTCGACCCAGGACCACGCCGCCGCCGCGATCGCCGCCTCGGGCACGCCGGTGTTCGCCTTCAAGGGCGAATCGCTGAAGGAATACTGGGACTTCACCCACCGCATCTTCGACTGGGCCGACGGCGGCACGCCGAACATGATCCTGGACGACGGGGGCGATGCCACGCTGTTGCTGCACCTGGGCGCGCGCGCCGAGCGCGATCCGTCGGTGATCGCCAAGCCGGGCAGCGAGGAAGAGACCTACCTGTTCGCCGCGATCAAGGAAAAGCTCGCGCAGGATCCGGGCTGGTACAGCCGTAACCTGGAAGCGATCCGCGGCGTCACCGAGGAAACCACCACCGGCGTGCACCGCCTGTACCAGATGGCCCAGAAGGGCGAGCTGCGCTTCCCGGCGATCAACGTCAACGACTCGGTCACCAAGAGCAAGTTCGACAACCTGTACGGCTGCCGCGAATCGCTGGTGGACGGCATCAAGCGCGCCACCGACGTGATGATCGCGGGCAAGGTCGCGGTGGTGTGCGGCTACGGCGACGTGGGCAAGGGCAGCGCCCAGGCGCTGCGCGCGCTGTCGGCGCAGGTGTGGGTCACCGAGGTCGACCCGATCTGCGCGCTGCAGGCCGCGATGGAAGGCTACCGCGTGGTGACGATGGAATACGCGGCCGACAAGGCCGACATCTTCGTGACCTGCACCGGCAACTACCATGTGATCACCCACGACCACATGGTCAAGATGAAGGACCAGGCGATCGTCTGCAATATCGGCCACTTCGACAACGAGATCGACATCGCCTCGCTGGAGAAGTACCAGTGGGACGAGATCAAGCCGCAGGTCGACCACGTGATCTTCCCCGCAGTTGGCGACAAACCCAGCAAGAAGCTGATCATCCTGGCCAAGGGCCGTCTGGTGAATCTGGGTTGCGCGACCGGCCACCCGTCGTACGTGATGAGCAGCTCGTTCGCCAACCAGACGCTGGCGCAGATCGAGCTGTGGCAGGAGCGCGATAGCGGCAAGTACCCGGTCGGCGTCTACACGCTGCCCAAGCACCTGGACGAGAAGGTCGCGCGCCTGCAGCTCAAGAAGCTGAACGCGCAGCTGACCGAGCTGACCGACCAGCAGGCCGCGTATATCGGCGTGCCGAAGGAAGGCCCGTACAAGGCGGATCACTACCGTTATTGATTCCGGGCCGGATTGCCCGCGGTGATGCTCCGCTCTCCCGCTTGGGGGGAGCGGGAGCACGCCAGCGGCACCCGGCGCGCGTTTGGCTTTGCCCTTCTTACCGACAAGGAGTTGCCATGAGATTGCTGGCGGTATGGATCATCAACGCCCTGACGCTGTTCGCGATCAGCGCGGTGGTCGACGGCATCGAAGTGCGGGGCTTCGGCTCGGCGATGATCGCGGCGGCGGTGCTGGCCATCATCAATACGCTGATCCGGCCGATCCTGGTGCTGTTGACGCTGCCGGTCACGCTGCTGACGCTGGGCCTGTTCATCTTCGTGATCAACGCGCTGCTGTTCCTGTTCGTCGGCAATCTGCTGTCGGGCTTCACCGTGTCGGGCTTCTGGACCGCGCTGCTCGGTTCGCTGCTGTACAGCGTGATCTCGACCCTGCTGGCCGGCCTGCTGCTGCGCGACCGCGAAGTGGCCTGACGCCGGGCGCTCCCCTTCCCCGCGCCGCCTCGACGGCGGCACCACCATCATGCAAGACCGCTACTACAGCTTCGAGTTTTTCCCGCCCAAGACGCCCGAGGGCCGGGAAAAGCTGCGCAATACCCGCGCGCAGCTGGCCCCGCTGGGGCCCAAATACATCTCGGTGACCTTCGGCGCCGGCGGCACCACGCAGCAGGGCACGCTCGACGCCGTGCTGGAGATCCAGCGCGACGGCATCGACGCCGCGCCGCACCTGTCCTGCGTCGGCTCGACGCGCGAGGGCATCCGCGAGATCCTGCGCACCTACCGCGACAACGGCATCCGCCATATCGTCGCGCTGCGCGGCGACATGCCCTCAGGCATGGGCGAGATCGGCGAATTCCGCTACGCCAACGAGCTGGTCGAGTTCATCCGCGCGGAGACCGGCGACTGGTTCCAGATCGAGGTGGCCGCCTATCCGGAGTACCACCCGCAGGCGCGCTCGCCACGGCACGATCTCGAGAACTTCGTGCGCAAGGTAAAGGCCGGCGCCGATTCGGCGATCACGCAGTACTTCTTCAACGCCGACGCGTACTTCCGCTTCGTCGACGACGTGCGCGCGATGGGCGTGGACGTGCCGATCGTGCCCGGCATCATGCCGATCACCAACTACTCGCAACTGATGCGCTTCTCCGAGATGTGTGGCGCCGAGGTGCCGCGCTGGGTCGCCAAGCGGCTGGAGAGCTTCGGCGACGACCGCGAGGCGATCCGCGCCTTCGGACTGGACGTGGTCACCGCGCTGTGCGAGCGGCTGCTGGCCGGCGGCGTACCGGGGCTGCATTTCTACACGCTGAACGCGGCGGGCGCGACCAAGGCGATCTGGCAGCGGCTGAAGCTGTAAGGCGCGGCGCCGCGACGGCGGTCATGCGGTGTGCAAGGTGTGAGGTGCGAGGTGTGAGGGGCGAAGCGCCGATGGCATACTGTGCCGCATGGTTACCGCCACGTTCCGCTTCTACGAGGAGCTGAACGATTTCCTTCCCCCGGCGATGCGTGGACGGGACTGGTCCTGTCCCTGCGCCCGCGCGGCCACGGTCAAGCACATGATCGAGGCGCTCGGGGTGCCGCACACTGAGGTCGAGCTGATCCTGGTCAATGGCGAGTCGTGCGGCTTCGACCGCGTGCTGGCCGACGGCGACCGGGTCTCGGTCTACCCGACCTTCGAGGCGCTCGACGTCACGCCGCTGCTGCGGGTACGGCCCGCACCGCTGCGGGTCACCCGCTTCGTCGCCGACGCCCATCTGGGCGGGCTGGCCGCGCTGCTGCGGCTGACCGGCTACGACACCCTCTACGACAACCACTTCGACGACCGCGAGATCGAGGCCATCGCCGCACGCGAGGGCCGCATCGTGCTGACGCGCGACCGCGAGCTGCTCAAGCGCGGCAGCATCACGCATGGCTGCTATGTGCGCGCGCTCAAGCCCCAGGCGCAGCTGCGCGAGATCTTCACGAGGCTGGACCTGCGCCGGCAGGCGCGTCCGTTCTCGCTGTGCCTGAGCTGCAATGTGCCGCTGCGCGCCGCGTCGAGCGAAGAGGTGGCCGGCCGCGTGCCGCCCGCGGTGCTGGAGCGGCACGAGCGCTTTTCCACCTGCGAGGCCTGCCGCCGGGTGTTCTGGGAAGGCTCGCACTGGCGCCGGATGCGGGCGCTGGTCGATTCGCTGATGCTGCCGGAGGGCACGGCGTCCGCGCCCGCGGATGGCTGACGAGGCCGAACGGCCATGCTGTCGTTGCCGCGAAAGCGGGCATCCAGCGTCTTCAAACGCCACTGGCTCACCGCATTCGCGGGGACGACGCGAAGGTAGGCAGGCAGGGACCCTAGAAGCGCCCGGCCTCCGTCACCATCCAGTCCATCGGGATGTCATGCGCGGCCGGCGCCAGCGCGATCCGGCAGTCTTCGTAGCCGATGCCGATCGCCACCGGCCTGGCCGGCAGCGCGGCCAGCGTGCGGTCGTAGAAGCCGCCGCCGTAGCCCAGGCGGAACTTCTCCGCGCTGAAACCGACACAGGGAATCAGCAGCGCGTCGGGCGTCACCGCCGGCGTGCCGTCGGGCACCGGGATGCCGTAGCGGCCTTCGCGCATCGGCGTGTCGGGCGTCCAGCGATGGAAATCCAGCGGCACGCCCGGGCGGCTGACCGCCGGCAGCGCGGCGTCGCGCCCCGGGGCACCCGCCAGCCAGCGCGCCACCATTGCGCGCGCGTCGAATTCCTGCTGGATCGGCCAGTAGAACCCCAGGCAACGCACCGGCAGCCAGTCGAGCAGCGCGGCCAGCTCGGCCTCGATGCGCGCGTCCAGCTTCTGCCGCTGCGGCAGGCTGGCGCGACGATGCAGCAGCGCGGCGCGCAGCGTGCGGCGCTCGGCGGCGGGATCGGACGCAGGATCGCCGGACGGCGACGACGGTGGCGGGGGGCGTGGTCGAGGGATCGAGCGGACCGGTCGGTGCGTTGGCCATGAGCGGGAGAAATACGGGCCGAAGCGGGGGTTAGTCCAGCGTCGGCCGGTGAGAAGTGCGTGTGATAATGTCCGCGGACTATTGGATTTAAAGCGGTTCGGCAGCCACATGGAGGGCCGGCCTGGCCGCCACAACAAGGAAAGACAGGATGCGCAAGGGAGTATATCGGCAGCGTGCGGGACAGTTCGCATTGACCGCGATCGCCACCGCATTGAGCTGGACGCTGCTGGCAACGCCGGCCGCCGCGCAGAAGCGCACGGTATCGTCGAACGGGCAGGGCGCCGCGTCGACCATGATCCCGAGCAATCCGGACGACGCCTTCCGGGCGCTGCGCGAGGCCGCCCGCAAGAACGACGTGGCGCGCGCCTATGCGATCTCGGCCACGCTGGTCGACTACCCGGTGCCGTCGTACGTCGAATACTTCCGCATCAAGCCGCAGCTGTTCGACGCCAGCGGTCTGGCCCGCATCGACGCGCCGGACGACGAGGTGCGCGCCTTCCTGCAGCGCTACCAGGGCGAGGCGATCGCCGACCGCATGCGCAACGACTGGCTGCTGGTGCTCGGCAAGCGGCGCGACTGGGCCAACTTCGACGCGCAGTATCCGCAGTTCGTGCTGAAGGACGATACCCAGGTCGAGTGCTATGCGCTGCTGTCGCGCGCGCTCAAGGGGCAGAACGTCGCCGCCGAGGCGCGCGCGCTGCTGACCGAGCCGAAGAACTATGGCGAGGGCTGCGTCGACCTGATCGGCTATCTGTACCAGAGCCGCCAGATCACCCGCTCGGACGTCGCCTTCCAGGCCCGCACGGCGCTGGAGCAGAACTACACCACGCTGGCCGGGCGCATCGCCGCCACCGTGCCGGACGGCGCCGTCGATGGCGACACGCTGGCCACGGTGGTCAAGATGGCGCGCAACGATCCGGCGCAGGCCGCCGCCTACCTGACCGCCAGCTCCGGCAGCCTGTCGCGCGACGAGCAGGGCGCCGGCTGGGGCGTGGTCGGCCAGTTCGCCGCCAAGAAGCTGCTGCCCGACGCGGCCGGCTACTTCCGCCGCCAGGTCGAGCTCGGCGGCAACCAGTGGCTGTCGACCGAGACGCAGGAATGGCGCGTGCGCGCGGCGCTGCGCCAGGGCGACTGGAAGCTGGTGCGCCTGGCGATCGAATCGATGCGCCCTGAATTGCGCACCAAGGATCCGGCCTGGACCTACTGGCTGGGCCGGTCGCTGGCCGAAGCGGGCCGCAACGACGAGGCCCGCCAGCAGTACCAGGCCATCGCCACCGGCTTCCACTTCTACGGCCAACTGGCCAGCGAGGAACTGGGCCAGCGCATCACGCTGCCGGCGCGTACCCAGGTCAGCGATGCCGAAGCCATGGCGATGCGCACGCGCCCCGGCTTCCAGCGCGCCAAGGCGTTCTACGACATGGACCTGCGCTTCGAGGGCAACCGCGAGTGGAACTGGGAGCTGCGCGGCATGAGCGACCGCGAGCTGCTGGCCGCGGCCGAGTACGCGCGCCGCATCTCGCTGCTGGACCGCACCGTCAACACCGCCGACCGCACGCAGGCGCAGCACGACTTCTCGCTGCGCTTCCTGATGCCGTTCCGCGACATCATGCAGCGCGCCACCGACCAGGCCGGCCTCGACATGGCCTGGGCCTACGGCATCATCCGGCAGGAGTCGCGCTTCATCATGAATGCGCGCTCGTCGGCCGGTGCGCACGGCCTGATGCAGGTGATGCCGGCCACTGCGAAATACGTGGCCCGCAAGATCGGCATGACGGAATTCACGCCGTCGATGATGAGCGATCCGAACGTCAACATCCTGCTTGGCACCAGCTACATGAGCATGGTGCTGACCGACCTGGACAGCTCGCAGACGCTGGCCTCGGCGGCCTACAACGCTGGCCCGGGCCGTCCCAAGAGCTGGCGCACCAGCCTGTCGCGGCCGGTGGAGGGCGCGATCTTCGCCGAGACCATTCCGTTCACGGAGACGCGAACCTACGTCAAGAATGTGCTCTCCAACGCCACGTACTATGCTGCATTGATGCACGGACATCCGCAGTCGCTGAAGGCCCGGCTGGGCACCGTGGTGCCGTCGCAGGTGACGACCACCAGCCTGCCCTGATGGCGCGCTGATGGTGCCTTGACGGTGCCTTGACGGTGCCCTGAAGGCGCGCTCGCGCGATGTCCGCCGCCGCGTTCGGGCCGGGTCGAATGCAGGTCTAAAGCAGGCCGAACGCAGCTCGACCGCGGTCGAACGCAGGTCGAAAGCAGGTCGAACGCTGGGTCGAAACCCGCCGCGGCAGCCGTGCCGCGGCCACCGTGCCACGGAGGACATCATGCTGACGAGCAATGTACTGGTGATCGGCGGTTCCGGCTTTATCGGCAGTCATCTGGTCGCGCGCCTGTCGGGCGTGGCCAACCACAGCAACGCGCCGCTCGAACACGCGACGGTGGTGATCCCGCCGATGGACCCCGAGCGCATCGTGGTGGCGACCCGCAACGAGGACAATGCGCGCGATCTGCTGGCCCTGCCGCGGGTCGAGATCGTGGTGCTCGATGTCACCGACGAGGCGGCGCTCGACAGCGCGATCGGTTCGCTGGGCATCGAGGGCATCGTCGTCAATCTGGTCGGCGTGCTGCACGGCGGCCGCGGCGACCCTTATGGGCCCGGGTTTGCCGCGGCCCATGTCGAGTTGCCCCGCCGGCTGATCGACTCGATGCGGCGCACCGGCGTTCGCCGGCTGCTGCATATGAGCGCGCTCGGCGCCGACAGCGCCGGCCCGTCGATGTACCTGCGCAGCAAGGGCGACGGCGAGCGCGCGGTGCGCGAGAGCGGGCTCGACTGGACGGTCTTCCGCCCCTCGGTGGTGTTCGGCCCCGACGACCATTTCCTCAACCTGTTCGCCAGCATGCAGCGGCTCGCGCCCGTGGTGCCGCTGGCCTGCGCGCAGGCGCGCTTCCAGCCGGTCTACGTGCAGGACGTCGCGCAGGCGATGGTCAATGCGATGGCGACCCCGGCCACCATCGGCCGCTGCTACGAACTCGGCGGGCCGCAGGTGTACACGCTGGAGGAACTGGTGCGCTTCGCCGGCGAGGCGTCCGGCCATCCGCGGCCGGTGCTGGCGCTGCCCGACGCGCTGGCGCGGCTGCAGGCGGCCGTGCTCGAACATATGCCGGGCGGCCCGGTGATGTCGCGCGACAACCTCGATTCGATGCGGCTGGACAATGTGCTGACCGGCCCCATGGCGCCGGAACTGGGCGTGCAGCCGACCAGCCTGGAGGCGGTGATGACCGAGGCGCTGTCGGGCGGCAGGGAGACCCGGCTGGAGGCGCTGCGCTCGAGCGTGCATCGGCGGTGAGGAAGGAGGCAGCCGATGCGCTGCCTATGTGACCCAGATTGACACCGCTTGCGAGCCCAATTCGTTTGGCCCGGTCCGGAGCCGCTGGCTACAATGTTCGGCCTGAAGCGCAGAGTGGCGCGCCGTGCCGTCATCCCGGCATGCCATCCACCGTGCGCGCCTCGCTCTCTCCCTCTCGAAGGACTCGCAAATGAAGCTCGTCATCGGCAACAAGAACTATTCCTCCTGGTCGTTGCGTCCCTGGCTGCTGATGTCGCATGCCGGCATTCCGTTCGAGGAAGTGCCGGTGCGCCTGTTCACGCCGAGCTTCGCCGAGGAGATCGGACGCTATGCGCCGGCCAACAAGGTGCCCGCGCTGATCGACGGCGATATCGTGGTCTGGGACTCGCTGGCGGTGGTCGAATACCTGGCCGAGCGCTTCCCCGACAAGCAGCTGTGGCCGCAGGACGCGGCCGCGCGCGCGTTCGCGCGTTCGATCTGCGCCGAGATGCATGCCGGCTTCGGCAACCTGCGCAGCCAGATGCCGATGAACCTGAGCGCGATGCTGCCCGGCATGGGCTGGAACGTCGCGGTGCAGCGCGATATCGACCGCATCGTGCAGCTGTGGCAGCAGGCGCGCGACCGCTTCGGCAAGGGCGGCCCCTACCTGTTCGGCGCGTTCTCGATCGCCGATGCCTACTATGCGCCGGTGGTGTGCCGCTTCGCGACCTACGGCGTCCATCTGCCGGAACCGGCCAAGGCCTACGCGGACCTGGTGCTGGAACTGCCGGCGCTGCAGCGCTGGATCGCCGCCGCGCGTGAAGAGCGGGATTTCCTCGCGCCGGACGAGCCGTATCGCGCCGCGCCGGATCGCGACGATGCCGTCGTGGTCCATCACTGAAGGACCGGACCGAGGAAGGCGCTTCATGCAGATCTACGCCGTCGGCGGCGCCATCCGCGACCAGTTGCTGGGCACGCCCAGCCAGGACCGCGACTACGTGGTCGTCGGCGCGACCCCGGCGCAGATGGAGGCGGCCGGCTTCAAGCCGGTCGGCAAGGACTTCCCGGTCTTCCTGCATCCGCGCACGCGCGAGGAGTACGCGCTGGCGCGCACCGAACGCAAGACCGCGGCCGGCTACAAGGGCTTCGCCTTCTATTGCTCGCCCGACGTCACGCTGGAGGACGACCTGATCCGGCGCGACCTGACCATCAACGCGATGGCGCAGGCGGTCGACGAGCACGGTGAACTGGTCGGGCCGGTGATCGATCCGCATGGCGGCCAGCGCGACCTCGCCGCCCGGGTGTTCCGCCACGTGTCGCCGGCCTTCGCCGAGGACCCGGTGCGCATCCTGCGGCTGGCGCGCTTCGCGGCGCGCCTGCCCGAGTTCACCGTCGCGCCCGAGACACTGGCGCTGATGCGGTCGATGGTGGACAGCGGTGAGGTCGACGCGCTGGTCGCCGAGCGGGTCTGGCAGGAGCTGGCCCGCGGGCTGATGGAGGCGCGTCCGTCGCGGATGTTCGAGGTGCTGCGCGAGTGCGGCGCGCTGGCGCGGCTGATGCCCGAGCTGGATCGGCTGTGGGGCGTGCCGCAGCGCGCCGAGTATCACCCCGAGGTCGATACCGGCGTCCACGTGATGATGGTCGTCGATACCGCCGCCGCGATGCAGGCCCCGCTGACGGTGCGCTTCGCCGCGCTGGTCCATGACCTGGGCAAGGGCACCACGCCCGCCGACGTGCTGCCGCGCCATATCGGCCACGAGCAGCGCAGCGTGGCGCTGCTCGAAGCGGTCTGCAAGCGGCTGCGCGTGCCGACCGATTGCCGCGACCTCGCCGTGCTGGTCGCGCGCGAGCACGGCAATATCCATCGTTCCAGTGAATTCGGCGCCGCGGCGGTGACGCGGCTGCTCGAGCGCTGCGACGCGCTGCGCAAGCCCGAGCGCTTCGCCGAGGCCCTGCAGGCCTGCGAGGCCGATGCGCGCGGCCGGCTCGGCTTCGAGGGGGCGCGACTATCCGCAGCCGGCGCGCCTGCTGGCCGCCCGCGAGGCCGCCGCCGGCGTCGATGCCGGCGCCATCGCGCGCGAATGCGCGGGGCAGGTCGAGCTGATCCGCGAGCGCGTGCACCAGGCACGCGTTGCCGCGGTGGCCGCCGTGCTGGGACAGGCCGGCGCCTAGCGCGACCCACCGAAAGCCAGAGCAGCCCTGCAAGCGGGGCCGTGGCAGCAAGCCACCGCCGCAAATCGAAAGAGACGGTCCGGCGAGGCCAACACAATGGCGCCTCGCTCGAATGCGGGGTCCCTTGGCCCGCCGTCTGGCATTCGAGCCGATCGCCGCCGACGCCTGCCCCCCGAACGCATCGTCCCATCGTCACGGTGGATGCCCATCGAGCACGGCAGCCACGCGCCGGCGTTGTCCTCTCCAAGGTCATACGCCATGCCAGATCCCATCGCTCCGTATTTCCCCACCTCTCCGATGCCGGCGGCATCGAATGAAGCCCGCGCCCGGGCAACCGCCGATGCCGAGCCGGATGCCGATGCCGCTGCCGATGCCAGCGCCCATGCCGGCGCCGATGCCAATGCCGGTGTCGATGCCGGCGCCGATGCCCCTCCCGATGCGCAGGCCAACACCGGCTGGCATCGCCTCCCCGCGGAACTGGTCGCCCATGTCGGCAGCTTCCTGCCATGGCAGGCGCTCGATGCCCTGCGCCTGACCCACAAGCGGACGCACCAGGCGCTGGCATCGTCCACCGTCACGGCCCGCATCGGCTGGCGCATCGCCTGCGTGTCGAGCCTGTCGATGCTCAGGTACACCGTGCGAGCGCTGCGCGACCCGCTGCTGTCGGATGCCAACCGGGCGAACGCGCTGTGCGCGCTGGCGGAACGCCTGCCGAGGCTGGATGGCGACGTGGTCGCGGCGGCGCGCGATGTGCTGCTCGAACGGATCGCACGGCTGCCTGCCCCGCTGCGGGCGCAGCCCCCTGATCGCTGTCATGCAGGGCCTGGCTCGCTGCCAGGAAGCGGTTTGCCATCCACGCGGCGCCCTGCCGCTGTTGCTGGCGGTGGAGCAGCTGCCGCCCGCGCAGCGCGCCGAGCCGCTGATCGCGTGCCTGCGCATCGCCTCGCTGACGCAGCACGCGATGCCGGATGTCGACGAGTGGATCGATGAGGCGCTGCAGCTGCCGATGCCCGATCGCGGCGCCGTGCTGGCGCAGATCCTGCGGCGTTTTCCGTTCATCCGCGCAACGCGCAGCGACGAGCGCGTGCAGCAGTTCTTGCAGGCCGGTGCGCGACTGCTGACGCCCGACGGCGAGCCCTCATGGCGCGAGCAGGCTGCCCTGCTGGCGGGACTCGCGGATACGCTGGACGTTCAGTGGGAAGCCGGTTATGTCCGGGACGAGCCGGCGGCGCATGGCCTGTGGCGCGATCTGCTGGACGCCGCCCGGTCATTGCCCTCCGGTCCCGCGCTCGACGTGATGGTCGCCCTTGCCGGACCGGGGGGCGCAGCGGCACAGCGACAGCGCCGCGCAGCGCTGGCCCATGCTGTGGGGCGCGGGCCAGCGTTTCGCCGCCGATCCTGCGCAGTGGGCGCGTTGGCTCGCCGCACTGGCCGCCCATCACGAATGGATGGAGCCGCAGGATGCGTGGGACCGCCTGTTCGACGCGGCACGGACGCTGCCGGCCGGCGCACAGGGTCCCGTGCTCGCCATGCTGGCGCGCGGCGTCGCGGTGCCGGCCGATGCGGCCGAACGCGAGGCTCGCTGGCATGCCCTTTACGAGGGAATCGTCGCGCTGCCGGCGGGGTCGCGGACCGAGCCGCTGGCGGAGCTGGCCGATGCCTTGCTGACCGACGAGGCCGACAGAAGGGACCCTCGCTGGCAGCGCCTGTTCGAGGCGCTGCGTCCGCTGCCGGCGGCATCGCAGGTCAAGGTACTGCTCGCCTGCATCGAAATCGGCAACGTGGAACGGTTCTGGGTGCCATGCCACCGAATCGTCATGACGCGCTTGCCGATCGGAGAGCGGGCCGGGGCGCTGACCCAACTCGCCGACTGGATTGTCCAACTCGCACCGCATGCGCAGCGCGTGCAGGCGTGGTGGGACATCGCCCAATCGCTGCCGGCCTTGCCGCCGGCGCAGCGGCACGCGCCGTGGCAGATGCTGTTGCGGCGAGTCAACCGCGTGTTCGAGTTCGACCGGGAAGAGCACCGGCGCGCGTGGGACATGCTCGCCGAATTGCTGGCCGGACAGCCACCCGTTGCCCGGCAGCAATGCCTGCTCGGTGCGACCTGGAATGCCGACGCCGGACGATGCGAATGGGTCCTGATGCAGGCACGCGAGCTGCCCGCCGCGCTGCAGGCCGAGGTGCTGGCCCGGCTGGCGCGTTGCGCCGCCGCGCGCGGCGCCATGGCATGGCATGACGGCGAACGCGTGACGGCATGGGTGGAACTGGTGCGCGCGGTACGGGAATTGCCGACGCACTATCGCGGCGCGCCGCTGCCATCGCTGGCGCGCTTGCTTGGCGAACTGCCCCACGGCCTCCGTATGGCCGCCCGCTCGCACTTCGTCGCGCTGCTGCGCGGCGTGGCGCCCGACGACATACCGGCCGGATTCCAGCCGATCGATCCCTTTGCGGAATCCGCGATGGTACGCCGTGTATTGAAGCGGTGGCGGTACCCGGTGGCGATGCGAGCCATCGCGCCGAAGCGCGAGCGGATCGACGAGACCTGGCCCTGAGCCATTTCACGGAGGCACCATGCCGCGGCAAATCGATGCTGGCTTCATGACGCACCAGGCGTTCGCGCCGACCGCGCCTCCTCCCGGGCAGGCCGGGCCGACGCGCGCCACCTGGCACGAACTGACGACCGATCTGTTGCGGCACGTCGCCGGCTATCTGGACCATCGCCGCCTTGGCGGCATGGCACAGGCCGACCGGCGCACGCGTGCGGCACTCGCTTCCATGATCCAGTCGGCAAGGATCGACTGGTGCATCGGCCGCGTGTCCAATCTGTCGACCTTGCAGGCCGCGCTGCGGGAGATCGATGACGGCGCCATTGCGCCGAACGTCCGCGCCGGCCATATGGCCGCACTGGCCGAACGCCTGGCGTCGATGCATCCGTTCGTGGGGGGCCAGGGCGTGCGGTCCGATGATCGAGGCGGTCGCGACGCTGCCGGCGGGCCTGCGCCAGCGGCCGCTGTGCGCGTTGCTGTCGTGCTGCGGCAGGCTGGCGCACCTGGCCACGCGCCAACGCATCGTCGACCACGTGGAGATGACGCGGCACCTGCGCTCGCTGCAAGGATCGCTGTTGCGGCTGGCGCTCGGACTCCCGCCGCCGCAGCAGCCTGCGGCGCTGCTGGCCCTTTGCACCGAGTTTCCCCGCTTGACGCAGGAGGCGGCCGCCGCGTTGCCGGCATGCCTGCTGCACGCCATGACGGTGCCGGGCCTGCAGCATGCGTCGTTGATGGCGCCGCTGATGACGGCGATGTGTTGGGCGGTACGTTCGCTCGGCAGGGCCCCGGTCGAGCTGCTTGCGACCGTGCAATCGGCCTACCCGGCACTGGCGCAGCAGGAAGGCGCGGCCGCCATGGCACAGCGCACTGCCGTGCTGTGCGCGCTGGCGGACGCGGCGGGCCCGGCGTGGCTGCATGCCGGCGACATCGACTTGTCGGACCAGCTGCGGCAGTGGGTATGGGAGGCGCTGCGGGATCTGCCCGGCGAGAGCCGGCTTCGGGTGCTGAGCCGGGTCGCCGCGTGGAGCCATGCCGGCGCGTCGCGCGAGCAAGTGCTGGAAGTCAGCAACCGCCTGTGGACCGAAGGGCAGAAGGCATGTACCGACGCGGCGACGCGCGCCCATTGGCTCGCGATCGTCTGCAAGGCGGCGCCCGGCGTCTGTGTGGCGCCGCGTCTGTGGGGCGACCTATGGGCAGAGGCGGGCAGGCTGGCACCGCCAGGCTGCGCGGTCCTGATCGCGTCGCAGGCTTCCTCGCTCGGCCTGCTGCCCCATGAGGCCAGGCGCGAGGCCTGGTCCGCGCTGTTTCGGCATGCCGTCGACGTGCTGCCGGTCGGCCATCGCGCGGGGCCGCTGCAGGCGCTTGCCGCCGCGCTGGCGGAATTGAGCGGACCCTTTCCCGATTCGCGCTGGGACGCGATGATCGACGCCGCCGCGGATTTGCCGCCGGCAGGGCGGGCACCGGTCCTGTACGAGTTCTGCGCCGCCTTTCCGCACCAGGGCGAGCGCCACTGGGATGACTATCTGGACCTGTTGGCGCAGCTGCCGCCCGATGCGCTGAACGGCGAGCTGCAACGGGCCTGCGATCAGCTGCGTCGGCTCACGCCGGCGATGGCGGCGCGCGCGGTGCCGCGTCTCGCCGCATTGCTGCAACGCCTTCCCGCCGACCACCGCGAGCAACCCTGGCTGGCGCTTTGGCGGCTCGCCGGGGTGATCCTCGGCCCGGCCGACCGGACAGCGGCATGGGAGGCCTTGCTGCGCGCAATGGCCCCGCAGCCGCCGGCGCTCGAGCAGCGGTGGCTGGTGGCGGCCGCGGCGATCGACCACGCGGATGCCTGCTTGCTGTTGCTCGAGCGCGCCGCCAGCCTGCCGGCGGCCCGGCGCGCCAGCGTGCTGTCGGAACTGGCGCGTGGCTCCGTGGCGGGGCGTCCGCGAGAGACATGGGTGCCAACATGGCAGGCGCTGGTGGAGGCGGTGCGGAGCTTGCCGCCGGCGTACCGCGGATCGCCGCTGCATGCGCTCAGGGAGTTGCAGATCGCGTTGTCGGAAGCGGATGACGGACCGTGGCGCGAGGCACCGGTGTTGGCTGCGCTGTATCAGGGGGTGCCGCCGATGGACCTGCCGCCGGTACCCGGCGCACCGTCATAGCAGCCGGCCGACCAGCAGCGCGATCAGCGACAGCAGCACGGTCGATGCGAACGGCAGCACCCACTCGCGGCCGAACAGGCGGAAACGCACGTCGCCCGGCAGGCGGCCCAGTCCGATCTTTTGCAGCCACGGCAGCGCGGACGACAGGATGATCACGGAAAGGAAGATGGTCAGTGTCCAGCGCAGCATGAGGGCGTTCCGTGGCTACAGGGTGTGGCTGCGGTCGCCCGCGGCAAAGCCGATCGGCACGCTGTCGGCCAGGCCGCGCGTCAACGCGATGGCCTTGAACAGCTCGCCCATTTCGGCTTCGGACAGCAGCTTCTGCACCGCGTTGGCGGCCGGCAGGAAGCTGCGCGCATCGTTCGGGTCCAGCGTCATCAGCAGCTCGGTGATGCCGGCATTCATCAGCAGGCGCGCCTGCGAAGCAAAGCCCGCGACCTCCAGCCCGGCGTCCACCGCCGCCTGCGCGACGCTGCTGAAATTGACGTGGGCGGTGATGTCCTGCAGCCCCGGATAGAGGAACGGATCGGGGTGGGCGTGATGGCGGTAATGGCACATCAGCGTGCCGCCGGTGCGCTGCGGATGGTAGTACTCGCTGGCCGGGAAGCCGTAGTCGATCAGCAGCGCCGCGCCGCGCGACAGCATCGCGCCGAGCGAGCGGACGAAGCCCTCGGCCTCGGCATGGGTCTCGGTGACGATGTCGTGGTCGCCGGGAATCGCCGCGACGGCGGCGGGCACGTCGGCCGCGTCCAGCGGCCGGTCGGCGAAGCGGAAGCGCGCATCGTTGGCATGCTCGCCGTCATCGGCGCGCGCGACCCCGCGCTCATGCCAGACGCCGCCAAGGCGCGCGTAGAGCCGCACCGGCATCGCGTCGAGTACCTCGTTGCCGATCGCCACGCCCTCGAAGCGCGCGGGCAGGGCGTCGAGCCACTGCACCCGGGCGGCCAGATGCGGGGCGCGCGCGGCCAGCGTGGCCTGCTGGCGGGCGCGCAGCTCGCCGGACAGTTCGACGATCCAGTAGCGCGAGGGCAGCCGGCCCTCGTTTTCGAGTGCCAGCAGCAGGTCCGCCGCCAGCCGGCCCGTGCCGGCGCCGAATTCCATCACCTCGTCCAGGCCCAGCTCGAGCCA
This sequence comes from Cupriavidus sp. H18C1, assembly GCF_049311595.1. NCBI lineage: Bacteria > Pseudomonadati > Pseudomonadota > Betaproteobacteria > Burkholderiales > Burkholderiaceae > Cupriavidus > Cupriavidus sp. H18C1. Next base: position 1,690,539 of record NZ_CP186008.1, on the reverse strand, counting down.
TTGCGCCAGCTGGCGGGCCAGCGTGCGGGCGAAGAACGGCGTTAGTTCGGGGGCGGTGATGAAGTCGCTGCCGTCGCGCACATCGCGGCCGAACTTGGCCGCGCCGCCGCTGTAGTACCCGAGCCCGGGCGTGTAGAGCGCCATCGCCATGTAGCGGTCGAAGCCGAGCCAGCCTTGCGCGGCGTCGATGGCCTCGCCGATGCGCGCGGCCAATGCCGTGGAGGCATCGAGCGCGTCCGCGGAGGGAAGGGGTAAAACTACCGGTTTTCTGCATCCCGCGATTGTAGCAATGCCAGATTTCACTTCTTCCGACGCCGCGCCCGCTTCGTCGACGGCTGCGTCGACAGCCGCGTCCACGGCTTCGTCGACGCAGGCGGCAGCGCCCGGCCACGGCCGCGGCATTGCGCTGGTGACGGGCGGCGCCCGCCGCATCGGCCGCGCCATCGCGCTGGAACTGGCGGCGCGCGGCTGGGATATCGCGGTGCACTGCCATCGCTCGCGCGACGAGGCCGAGGAAGTCGCCGGCCAGATCCGCGCGCTCGGCCGCCGCGCCGCGGTGCTGCAGGCGGACCTGGCCGACGAGGCCGCGACCGGCGGGCTGATCGCGGCCTGCACCGCTGCCATCGGCACGCCGACCTGCCTGGTCAACAACGCCTCGCTGTTCCAGTACGACGTCGCCACCAGCTTCTCCTACGGCTCGCTCGACACGCACATGCGCACCAATGTCGCCGCGCCGCTGCTGCTGTCGCGCGAATTGCACCGGGCGCTACCGGACGACGCGCGAGGCGTGGTGATCAACCTGCTGGACCAGAAGCTCGACAACCTGAACCCGGACTTCCTCTCGTACACGCTGTCCAAGGCCGCGCTGCAGACGGCGACGATGCAGCTGGCCCAGGCGCTGGCGCCGCGCCTGCGCGTGGTCGGCGTGGCGCCGGGTATCACGCTGGTGTCGGGCGACCAGTCCGGCGGCGGCTTCAAGCGCGCGCACCGGATGACGCCGCTGGGCCAGTCGTCGACGCCCGACGATATCGCGCAGGCCGTGGCCTATCTCGCCGAGGCGCGCGCGGTCACCGGCACCACGCTGTATGTGGACGGCGGCCAGCACCTGATGCCGCTGGCGCGCGACGTGATGTTCCTGACCGAATGACTTCCCTGGAGCCGGCGCCGCCTGTACCATCGGCGGCCTTTGCCGGTTCCGGCTCCCTTCTCTCCGCCTCTCTCCCTTTCTCCCCCCACGCCGCCATGTCCGCCGCTCTTTCCCATCCCAGCCTGCAAGACTGCCGCCGCATGTTCCTGCGCAACTACGAAGTGCAGATCAACATCGGCGTGCACGAGTTCGAGAAGAAGGGCGAACAGCGCGTGCTGATCAATATCGACCTGTACGTGCCGCTGGCGGAAAGCACGCCGCACGACGACAAGCTGCACGAGGTCGTCGACTACGACTTCATGCGCAATACGGTCGCCGAACGCATGGCGCTGGGCCACGTCCATCTGCAGGAAACGCTGTGCGACGACGTCGCCCGCGCGATGCTGCGCCACCCCAAGGTGCGCGCGGTGCGGGTGTCGACCGAGAAGCCGGACGTGTATCCGGATTGCGATTCGGTCGGCGTCGAGGTGTTCCATATCAAGAGCTAGGCCAGCCACGGCCGCGCCGCGCGCCTTCGTGACGCGGCCGGCACTTGATGCAGCCGCTGGGGCGCTCCGCTAAAATACCCGGTTCGACTGCGCCAGAACGGCGCCCCGCCCGTTGCCTTCCCCTCCCGCCATGACCGAAACCACCCACTCCAAGAACTTCTACCGCCTCGAGACCTATCTGCAATCGCAGACGGGACGCGCGATCGGCGACTTCAAGATGATCGAGGACGGCGACACGGTGCTGGTCTGCCTGTCGGGCGGCAAGGACTCGTACACGATGCTGTCGGTGCTGATGGCGCTGCAGAAGCGGGCGCCGATCGACTTCAAGCTGATCGCGATGAATCTCGATCAGAAGCAGCCGGGCTTCCCCGAGGACGTGCTGCCGCGCTACCTCGACAACATCGGCGTGCAGTACGTGATCGTCGAGGCCGACACCTATTCGATCGTCAAGGAGAAGGTGCCGGAGGGCAAGACCACCTGCTCGCTGTGTTCGCGGCTGCGCCGGGGCGTGATCTACCGGACCGCGAAGGAACTCGGCGCCAACAAGATCGCGCTGGGCCACCATCGCGACGACATCGTCCAGACCTTCTTCCTGAACATGTTCTTCGGCGGCAAGATGAAGGCGATGCCGCCGAAGCTGGCCACCGACGACGGCCAGCACATCGTGATCCGCCCGCTGGCCTATTGCTCGGAGAAGGACATCGCCGCCTATGCGCGCGCGATGGAATTCCCGATCATCCCCCTGCAACCTGTGCGGTTCGCAGGAGAACCTGCAGCGCAAGAAGGTCAAGGAGATGCTGCTGGAGTGGGAGCGGCAGAATCCGGGCCGCATCGACAACATCTTCTCGGCGCTGAAGAACGTGGTGCCGTCGCACCTGGCCGATACCGAGCTGTTCGACTTCAACGGCCTGGCGACCGGGCTGGCCAAGGTCGACGAGGCCTCGCTGTTCGGCGACTCGACCTTCTCGCAGCAGCCGCTGGTGTTCGCCGGCGGCAGCGCCGAGAACCGGATGGAATTCGTCCGCTTCGAGAAGCCGGCGGGGCGGAACGCGCAGCCCGAGGGCGTGGCGGCCAAGGCCACGGCGGCGGCCGCGTCGGCGGGGGAATAAGGCTTCGGCGCCCCGGCGCCGGGTCGTTCAGGCTTCGGCGCTTCGGCCCCGGTTCGTTCAGCTCCGCCTTCGGCGCTCCTGCGGGCTCCCTTTCAGCCCGCCTTCCGCCCGCCTCCCGCGCTCCTTCGGCTTTCCTTCCTCGCCGCCTCAGTTCGCCGCGCGCGACGGCACCGTGGCCGGCTGCCGCGGCGCCTCACGCATCAGCGACTGCGTATCCTCGATCCACTTCTGGAAGCGCTCGACCGCGTGGCGCTTCTGCTCCGGCGTGGTCATGTTGGCGATCTGCGCCGCCACCGTCAGTCCGGCCTCGGTATTGGCCTCGTAGCTGACGCGGCGCTCGCGCGTCGGCGGCGCCTGCCACTGATCGCCGAAGCGCTGCAGCAGCGCGATCACGCGGGCCTTGGGCGGGTGTTCCGCCTGGACCTGCCGGACCAGCGCCAGCCAGGCCTGCTGGCGCTTCACCCGTTCGCCGAAGCGCGACTCGGCGTTGTCGACCACCGGGCGCAGCGCCGCGCGGATCGCGTCCTGCTGCTCGCGCGAGAAGCGTCCGTAGATCAGCGTGGCCCACTCCATCACCTTGTCGTAACGGGCGTCGAGGCGGTCCTCGGCGCTGCCGCGCAGGAATTTCTTGCGGTACTTCTCGTTGCCGTCGGCGAACTTGCGCTCCATCCGCTTGATCTGGTCCGGCGTCAGTGTCAACAGCAGATCGGCGACATCCGGAATCGCATGGTCGAAGGCGACGCGGGCCATCCGCTGCGTGTCGTCGCGCACGCGTTCGAGCTGCGCCTCGGTGACCGGCCCTTGCACCTCGCTCTTGGCGCGTTGCAGCAAGGCCGCGATCTCGGGCAGCTGCTCGCGCCGGTGCCAGGCGAAGAAGCGCGCGATCGCGTCCCGGGTCTGGGGCTCCTGGTCGTCGGAGACGTCGACATAGTTGTCGATCCACCAGTAGGCCAGGTGGTCGCCCTGCTGGTAGCCGAGCTTCATTGCATTGCAGGCGGTCAGCAACACCAGCATCCCCGCCGCGATCAGTTCGCGCCACCGCACATTGTGAATTTGCGCAACAGCCGTCAAGCGGCGGATACCCCCCATGCTAGAATCGCCGGACGCGCCGACGGCAACTGTCCGCCGCCCGCCAGGCAAGGACTGGCAACGGTTTGCGGGCGATGGCGGGGTGCCGGCTACGGCTTCCGCATGGGTCTGTCCAGGGCGGGATGAGGCCGATGAACGGCCCACCGTCCGCCAGTTGCGCCAACGCCCGGCTGTCACGTCGGGGCTGGGCGCGCGTCTTTCCGATCCGGATGTCAATTCGGGCGCACTCACTTAGGAACCTCCTCGTGAACATCGTCATTCTCGCCGCCGGCATGGGCAAACGGATGCATTCCGATTTGCCGAAGGTGCTGCATCCGCTGGCCGGCCGGCCGCTGCTTGCTCATGTGATCGATACCGCGCGTACGCTGTCGCCGACGCGGCTGGTGGTGGTCGTGGGCCATGGCGCCGAGCGGGTACAGGCCGCGGTCGCCGCGCCCGATGTCGCCTTCGCGTTGCAGGCGCAGCAACTGGGCACCGGTCACGCGGTGATGCAGGCGCTGCCGCTGCTCGATCCGGCCCAGCCGACGCTGGTGCTGTACGGCGACGTACCGCTGACCCGGGCCGACACGCTGGCCCGCCTGGTGGAAGCCGCCGGGCAGGACCGCTTCGGCATCCTGACCGTCGAGATGGCCGATCCGACCGGCTACGGCCGCATCGTGCGCGACGCCGCCGGCAGCATCGCCCGCATCGTCGAGCAGAAGGATGCCAGCGAAGCCGAGCGCGCGATCCGCGAGATCAATACCGGCATCGTGGTGTGCCCGACCGCGAAGCTGACCGAGTGGCTGTCCACGCTGCGCAACGATAACGCGCAAGGTGAGTACTACCTTACAGATACCGTCGAGCGCGCCGTCGCCGATGGCGTCGAGGTCGTGTCCGCCCAGCCGGGCGCGCTGTGGGAGACGCTGGGCGTCAACAGCAAGGTGCAACTGGCCGAACTCGAGCGCCTGCACCAGCGCAACCAGGCGATGCGCCTGCTGGAAGCCGGCGTGACCGTGCTCGACCCGGCCCGGATCGATATCCGGGGCGAACTGACATGTGGCCGAGACGTCACGATCGACGTGGGGTGCGTGTTCGAAGGACGGGTTCACCTGGAAGACGGCGTGCAGATCGGTCCTCACTGTGTGATTCGGGATAGCCGCATCGGTTCCGGGGCACGCGTGCTGGCCTTCTGCCATCTGGAGCAGGCGCAGGTCGGCGCGGACGGCCGGATCGGGCCCTATGCCCGCCTGCGTCCCGGCACCGAACTGGGCGAGGACGTCCATATCGGCAACTTCGTCGAGGTCAAGAACAGCCAGATCGCCGCGCACAGCAAGGCCAACCATCTGGCCTACGTCGGTGATGCCACGGTGGGCTCGCGCGTCAACATCGGCGCCGGCACCATCACCTGCAACTACGACGGCGTCAACAAGCATCGCACGGTGATCGAGGACGACGTCTTCATCGGCTCGGACTCGCAACTCGTCGCGCCGGTCACGGTGCGCCGCGGCGCCACGCTGGGCGCCGGCACCACGCTGACCAAGGAAGCGCCGGCCGACCAGCTGACGCTGTCGCGCGCCAAGCAGATGACCATCCCCAGCTGGCAGCGGCCGGTCAAGCAGCCCAAGCAGGGCACGAAGTAAGATAGGCGCACCGCGCTGGCCGGCGCGCAAGGCCCGGGGCGGGCGGCATAAGCGCCCGCCAACCAGGACATCGAACAAAGCATCAACGCAGGCGGTCACGAGCCGCGGCACCCAGGGAGAGCAACATGTGTGGCATCGTCGGCGCGGTTTCGACGCGCAATATCGTTCCGGTTCTGATCGAAGGCCTGCGCCGCCTGGAATACCGCGGCTATGACTCGTGCGGCGTGGCGGTGGTCCGCGAGGACACGCTCGAGCGCGCCCGCACCGTGTCGCGGGTGGCGGACCTGGACGAGCAGACGCGCGGCTCCGGCCTGTCCGGCACGATCGGCGTCGCCCACACGCGCTGGGCCACGCACGGCAAGCCCGACACCATCAACGCCCACCCGCACTTCTCCGGCGAGACCATCGCGCTGGTGCACAACGGCATCATCGAGAACTACGAGCCGCTGCGCGACGAACTGCGCGCCGCCGGCTACGGCTTCGATTCGCAGACCGATACCGAAGTGGTCGCCCATCTGGTGCACCAGGCCTACACCTATCCGAGCAGCGCCACGCGCGGCGACCTGTTCGCCTCGGTGCGGGCGATCACCAAGCGCCTGCACGGCGCCTATGCGATCGCCGTGGTCGCCAAGGACCAGCCCGACTGCGTGGTCGGCGCGCGCGCCGGCTCGCCGCTGGTCGCGGCGCTCGGCGAAGGCGAGGCCTTCCTCGCCTCCGACGCGCTGGCCGTCGCCGGCACCGCCAACCGCGTGATCTATCTGGAAGAGGGCGACGTGGTCGAGGTGCGGCGCGACGCGATCACGATCCACGACCTCAACGACGAGCCGGTCGAGCGCGAAGTGCGCGTGGTCGAAGCCCACGCGGCGGCCGTCGATCTGGGCCCGTACCGGCATTTCATGCAGAAGGAAATCTTCGAGCAGCCGCGCGCGCTGGCCGACACGCTCGAGGGCATCGAAAGCATCGAGCCGAGCCAGTTCGGCGAACGCGCCGCGCAGGTGTTCGCCAATATCGACAGCGTGCTGATCCTTGCCTGCGGCACCAGCTACTACTCTGGCTGCACCGCCAAGTACTGGCTCGAAGCGATCGCCCGCATCCCGACGCAGGTCGAGGTCGCCAGCGAATACCGCTATCGCGAAACCGTGCCCAATCCGCGCCAACTGGTGGTCGTGATCTCGCAATCGGGCGAGACCGCCGACACGCTGGCCGCGCTGCGCCATGCCAAGGGCCTGGGCCACGAGCACACGCTGTGCATCTGCAACGTCGCCAGCAGCGCGATGGTCCGCGAAACCGAGCTGCGCTTCATCACCCGCGCCGGCACCGAGATCGGCGTCGCCTCGACCAAGGCCTTCACCACGCAGCTGGCCGCGCTGTACATGCTGACGCTGGCGCTGGCCAAGCTGCGCGGCACGCTGTCGGAGGAAAGCCAGGCCAAGGCGCTGACGAACCTGCGCCACCTGCCGGCCGCGCTGCACGGCGTGCTGGCGCTGGAGCCGCAGATCATCGCCTGGTCGGAAGACTTCGCCCGCCGCGAGAACGCGCTGTTCCTCGGACGCGGCCTGCACTATCCGATCGCGCTGGAAGGCGCGCTGAAGCTGAAGGAAATCTCGTACATCCACGCCGAGGCCTATCCGGCCGGCGAGCTCAAGCACGGCCCGCTGGCGCTGGTGACCGAGGCGATGCCGGTGGTCACGGTGGCGCCGAACGACGCGCTGCTGGAGAAGCTGAAGTCGAACATCCAGGAAGTGCGCGCCCGCGGCGGCCGGCTCTATGTGTTCGCCGACGCTGACACGCACATCACCTCGACCGACGGCATCCAGGTGATCCGGCTGCCCGAGCACTACGGCGACCTGTCGCCGATCCTGCATGTGGTGCCGCTGCAATTGCTGGCGTATCACACCGCGTGCGCGCGCGGGACCGACGTCGACAAGCCGCGCAACCTGGCGAAGTCGGTGACGGTGGAATAAGGGAATCGGCAAGGCGTTGCGCTCAGCAAAAGGGCGCTGCGGCACCGGCCGCAGCGCCCTTTTCTTTGCCCCGTCAGCTGGTCCGCGGCGGTCAGCCCTCGGTCAGCCCTCGGTCAGCCCTCGGTCAGCCCTCGGTCAGTCCTCGGTCAGTCCTCGGCCCATCACTCCATCCGCTTCGGAAACCGCAACGCAAACCGCGTCTTCCCCCCGCTCGGACCGCACCGCGATATCGCCGCCATGCGCCAGCATGATGGCCCGGGTGATCGACAGCCCCAGCCCAACGCTGTCCGACTCCGGCCTCGTGCGCGACTTATCCCCCCGCGAGAAGCGATCGAAGATCGACGGCAGCAGGCCCGGGTCGATCTCGGCGCCGTCGTTCTCCACGGCGACCTCGACGTGTTCTCCGGCGTCCGCCACCTCGACGACGATCGTGCCGCCCGGCGGCGTATAGCGCAGCGCGTTCGAAATCAGATTGCTCAGCGCCCGCCGCAGCATCAGCCGGTCGCCCTGGATACGGCCGTCGCCCCGTAGATCCAGGCGCACTGCCTTGTCCTCGGCCAGCGCCTCGTAGAAGTCAAACAGCGCGCGCACCTCGTCGGCGATGCGGATCGCCTCGGTGTTGGGCAGATCGAGCCCGTGTTCCATCTTGGCCAGGTACAGCATGTCGGACACCATGCGGGCGAGCCGCTGCAGCTCCTCGGCGTTCGAGGCCAGGATGTCGCGGTAATTGCCGGCATCGCGCGGCTGCGACAGGGCGACCTGGGTCTGCGTCATCAGGTTGGTGATCGGCGTGCGCAGCTCGTGCGCCAGGTCGGACGAGAACTCGGACAGCCGCCGGAAATCGTCCTGCAGCCGCGCCAGCATCGCGTTGAGGTTCGCCGCCAGATCGGCCATCTCGACCGGCACCGCCTCGACCGGCATCCGCTCGTACAGCTTGCTGCCCGTCACGGTCTGCGCGCGCGACGCCATCGTGCGCAACGGCGACAATCCGCGGCGCGCCGCCCACCAGCCGAGCACGCCGCTGGCCAGCGCGGCGAGCGCGATATAGAACACCAGCGACTGGCGGAACGCGTGGATGAAGTGGTCGTGGATCTCGGTGTCCATGCCGACCAGCATGCGCAGCGGCTCGCCCGCGCCCGGATCGCGCACGGTGCGGACCATGCCGCGATACAGCTGGCCGTTCTGCCGCCATTCGAGCCCATTGCCCTGCGAGCCGTCCGCGCCATCGGCACCGTTCGCAGCGTTCCCACCGGCCGCGCCGTCCGCATCGAGGCGCCCCGCCGCATCCATCCGCGCCGCCGCCTCGAGCGCCGCGCCGAAATCGAGGCCGGGGCTCGCAAACAGCGGCTCGCCGCGCTTGCCTTGCACATGGATCAGCAGGCCGCCGTGGTGCTTCTGCGCGTCGGCCAGCCGCGCCGCGATGCCGTCGGGCGGGCCCGTCGCCACGATCCGTTCGACCATCCGCAGATTGTCCCCGAGCAGCGCGTAGTCCTGGTCGGCGAAGTGGCGGTCCATCGCCGAGAAGATCAGCCACCCCAGGCCCAGCAGCACGCAGGCGGAGGTCAGCGAGAACAGCGCGGTCAGCCGGGCCGTCAGCGAGAGGCGCGGCATCAGTCGCCGTCCTCCGGGGTCTCGAGCACGTAGCCCATGCCGCGCACCGTCTGGATCAGCTTGAGGTCGAAGTCGTCGTCGATCTTGGCGCGCAGGCGGCGGATGGCGACGTCGATCACATTGCTGTCGCTGTCGAAGTTCATGTCCCACACCTGCGAGGCGATCAGCGAGCGCGGCAGCACCTCGCCCCGCCGGCGCGCCAGCAGTTCGAGCAGCGAGAACTCCTTGTTGGTCAGCACGATGCGGCGGCCGGCGCGGGTGGCTCGGCGACGCGCCAGGTCGAGCACCAGATCGGCGATCTGGATGCGGTCCAGCGCCACCTGCGTGGCGCCGCGGCGCAGCAGCGTGCGCACGCGGGCCAGCAGCTCGGCAAAGGCGAAGGGTTTGACCAGATAGTCGTCGGCGCCGAGCTCCAGGCCCTTGACGCGATCGGCCACGCTGTCGCGCGCCGTCAGGAACAGCACGGGGACCCGGTTGTCGGCGGCGCGCAGCGTCTGCACGATGCGCCAGCCGTCCACGTCGGGCAGCATCACGTCGAGCACGATCAGGTCGTACGGCTCGGTCATGGCCAGATGCTGGCCGTCCAGGCCGTTGGCGGCCAGGTCCACCACGAACCCCGCTTCGGTCAGGCCCTGCCGCAGGTATTCCCCGGTCTTGGCCTCGTCTTCGACTACCAGCAATTTCATCGGCGCTTCCTGCTTGCTACTGTCTGCTTCCTGCTTCCTGCTTCCTGCTTCCTGCTTCCTGCTTCCTGCTTCCTGCTTCCTGCTTCCTGCTTCCTGCTTCCTGCTTCCTGCTTCCTGCTTCCTGCTTCCTGCTTCCTGCTTCCTGCTTCCTGCTTCCCGCTTCCTGCTTCCTGTTTCCCGCTTCCCGCTTCCTGTGCCCCGCGTCGGGCGGCTTCCTGTTTTCCGCGTCCCGCTGTGGGCTGTGCCCTTCGCGCGCCGCCGGCCATCGCCGCCCCGCGCAACCGTCGCGATAGTGTAGGGCGAGGCAGCCCAACATGACGCCAACCTTACCGGAATGTAATGTCGGGGTAATTGGTTGGTTACTGCCCGGTCCTTATCCTGCCGAGGCCATTTGCGATTGACGATCACCGATTGAAGCGTCTCCGACGCCGATCGTCGACGCCGATCACCGACACCGATCACAGACGCCGATCACAGACGCCGATCGCTGATAGACCACAAGGACCGCCTCCATGCCCCGCATCGCCCCAACCACCCTGGCCCTGCCGCCTCATCTGTCCCGCCGGCGCTTCGTGCAAGGGCTGGTCGCGGGCGGCGTGCTCGGTGCACTGTCCGGCGTGCCCGGCGCGGCATGGGCGCAGCACGCGGACCGTCCGCGGCGGGCGGGCAGCGGCAGCGCGCCGGTGCTGACCGGCACCGAATTCGACCTGTTCATCGAAGAGGCGGTCGTCAACTTCACCGGCAAGCCCGCCATCGCCCACACCATCAACGGCATGCTGCCGGGCCCGACGCTGCGCTGGCGCAAGGGCGATACGGTGACCATCCGCGTGACCAACCGCCTGCGCGAGCCGACCTCTATCCACTGGCACGGCATCATCCTGCCGTTCGAGATGGACGGCGTGCCCGGCATCAGCTTCCCCGGCATCGCACCGGGCGAGACCTTCACCTACCGCTTCAAGGTCGTGCAGAGCGGCAGCTACTGGTACCACTCGCACTCCGGCTTTCAGGAGATGACCGGCGTCTACGGCGGCCTGATCATCGACGGCGACGACGATCCGATCCGCGCGGACCGCGACCACACCGTGCTGCTGTCCGACTGGACCGACGAGGACGGCATGCGCGTGCTGTCCAAGCTCAAGACCCAGAGCGACTACTACAACTACAACCAGCCCACCGTCGTCGACTTCTTCCGCGATGTCGCCAACGACGGCATCAAGGCCGCTGTCGACAAGCGCCGCATGTGGAACCAGATGCGGATGAGCCCAACCGATCTGGCCGACCTGTCCGCGCATACGCTGACCTACCTGACCAACGGCGTGACGCCGGCCGGCAACTGGACCGGCCTGTTCAAGCCGGGCGAGACAGTGCGGCTGCGCTTCATCAATGGCAGCGGCAATACCTTCTATGACGTGCGCATTCCGGGGCTGAAGCTCCGCGTCGTGCAGGTCGACGGCCAGAACATCGAGCCGGTGACGGTCGACGAATTCCGCTTCGGCCCCGGCGAGACCTGCGATGTCCTGGTCGAGCCGCGCGACGAGGCCTACACGATCTTCTCGCAGGCGATGGACCGCACGGGCTACGCGCGCGGCACGCTGGCGACGCGCGAGGGGCTGCAGGCCACCGTGCCCGCGCTCGACAAGGCCGAATGGCTGACCATGACGGACATGATGGGCGACATGGGGGAGATGGGGTCAATGGGCGCGATGGCCGGCATGAGCCATGGCGGCGGGCACGATCACGGCGCCATGCAGGGCATGCACGGTGCGCACGGCACGCACGGCATGCACGGAATGCACGGAATGCACGGAACGCACGGAACGCACGGCGCGCATGGCATCCACCACGGCGGCATGGCAATGGACCACAGCCAGCACGCCATGCCGACGGCGCCGGCAAACGGCTCGCTGAATGTCCCCAGCAAGACCGCCCGCCACGCACGCACCGAATACGGCCCCAGCACCGACATGCGGGTCGATATGGCGCGGACCAACCTGGACGATCCCGGCATCGGCCTGCGCAACAACGGGCGCCGCGTGCTGACGCTGGCCGACATGCGTACTGTCGGCGGCCCGATGGACCCGCGCGGACCGGGCCGCGAGGTGGAACTGCACCTGACCGGCAATATGGAGCGCTACACCTGGTCCTTCGACGGCCTGGAGTTCGGCAAGTCCACGCCGGTCCATTTCCGCCACGGCGAGCGGCTGCGCGTGATCCTGCATAACGACACGATGATGACGCACCCGATGCATCTGCACGGCATGTGGAGCGAGCTGGAGGCGCCGGACGGCACCTTCCAGGCGCGCCGGCACACGATTCCGGTGCAGCCTGCCCAGCGCATCAGCTTCCTCGTCACGGCCGATGCGCTGGGCCGCTGGGCCTGGCATTGCCATCTGATGATGCATATGGACGCAGGCATGTTCCGCGAAGTGCTGGTGGCCTGACCGACCCGATGTTCCATCCGAATTCCAAGACGCACGGGGCCCGAGCCATGCCATCGAAAACACTTCTTGCCTTCCTGCTGGCGGCCGCCGGCATCGGCGCTGCGTGGGGACAGCAGCCGCACCAGCACGATCACGGTGACCACCAGCAGCACCAGCAGCATCAGCAGCATCAGCACGGCAGCGCCCCGCAGCCGGCAATGGACCACGGCGACATGAAGATGCAGGGCGGCAGCGCGCCGCCCGACGCCCGCGATCCGCACGCCTATTCCGGCGGCCATCGCCTCGGCGTCGGGCAGTACGCGCTCGGTCCGCATCGGCAACTGCATATGGCCGACGAGCACCTGTTCGGCTCGGTGCTGGTGGACCGCCTCGAATGGGCGCGCGGCAGCGACACCAACGCCGCCGCCTACGAGGCGCAGGCGTGGTTCGGCGGCACCTACGACCGGCTGGTCATCAAGGCCGAGGGCGAGGTCGAACGCGGCAAGGTCCACGAGGCCCGCACCGAACTGCTGTGGGGCCACGCGATCGCCAGCTATTGGGACACCCAGCTCGGCATCCGCAACGACGCCGGCCACGGCCGCCCCGCGCGCAACTGGCTCGCATTCGGCGTGCAGGGGCTGGCGCCCTACTGGTTCGAACTCGACGCCACCGGCTACCTCGGCACCGAAGGGCGGACGGCGCTGCGGCTGTCGGCCGAATACGAGCTGCTGATCACGCAGCGCCTGATCCTGCAGCCGCGCATCGAGGCGAATTTCTACGGCAAGAACGACCGCGAGGTCGGCGTCGGCAGCGGCCTGTCCAACGGCGCGGTCGGCGTGCGCCTACGCTACGAGTTCAGCCGCCAGTTCGCGCCGTACATCGGCGTGGAGCGCTACCAGACGTTCGGCAATACCGCGGACATGGTGCGCGCCTCCGGCGGCCGCAGCGGCGAAACGCGCTTTGTCGCCGGCGTGCGCGTCTGGTTCTGAGCCGTCCGCCTACGACGGTCCGCGGCCTGCTCTGCGGTGCAAGCGCGTCGGCCGAACAGGTCCGGCTAGAGGTTCCGTTTGCAGCATTGACAATACCTCGTGCAGATTCTGCGACATCGACTGCCTTACCGAGGCGGATGACGCCTACGCTGCGCACGATAGGTCTCCCCCACGCCGGTATCACCCCCGATCTGCGCGCTGGCACGCTCGATGCATCGGTTCGAGTCCGGACGTCTTGTCCGCACATCCGGAGACCATCATGACTCAGCAACAGCAAGGCCAAGGCCAAAAGAGCGGCAGCAAGCAGCAACAGCAACAGCAACAAAGCAAGGGCGGCCAGCAGCAGCAAGGCGGCCAACAGCGCGAGCGCAAGCAGCAGCAACAGAAGTAAGGCAGTGCCGGAGGATGCGGCGGCGAATGCCCGGAGGGCTTCGCCGCCTGCCTTTTTGCGTTACGAAAACCCGGCTTAAGACGGCTGCTCGTCGAACTTGTCCCAAAGGGCCGACTTGAACCAGGCGGGCATCCTGTCGGCTTTGACTTCCAGCTCCTGGCCGTCGGTGACTTCCGCGATCCATACCTTTCCCGGGTCTGCCGGCCGTTTTCACTGACCGAGTAAGGGACGATCCTACGCCCCGAGCTGCTCCGCCAGGAACGCCTTCATCGCGGCCCAAGAGCGCCTGTCGGCCCGCGGGTCATAGACGATGCCGCGCTCGGGGAAATTCGCGCCGGCGAAGGTGAAGGCGTGGCGGGCGTGGCCGTAGGCGTGCAACTGCCAGTCCGCTCCCGCCGCGGTCAGCTCGCTGGCAATGGCGAGCACATCGGCCGGCGGCGCGACCGGGTCTTCCCAGCCGTGCAGCAGCAGGACGCTCGCGGAGATTGGCCGCTGCGCGCCGATCCGTGGCGGCTGCAGCACGCCGTGGATGCTGATGGCGGCGACCAGGTTCGGCGGCGCCGCGCGTGCCAGGTCCAGTGCGCACAGGCCGCCGAAGCAGTAGCCGACCGCGGCGATGCGGCGCGGGTCGACGCCGGAAAGCGACGTGGCGGCATCGAGTCCCGCCAGCAGCCGCCGCTGCAACAGGGCACGGTCGGCCAGCATCGGATTCATCAGATGCGAGTTGTCGCCCATCGGGTCGCCGCGCACACCCTTGCCATAGACGTCGGCGGCGAAGCAGACGTAGCCCAATGCGGCGAGCCGGTCGGCGCTGCGCTTGATGGGCTCGCTCAGGCCGCTCCACTCGTGGGCCAACAGAACGCAGGGCGCGGCTGGCCCCAGGCCGGCGGGCCGGGCCACGTAACCCTCGAAGGTTGTCGCGCCGTCGGTGTAGTCGACGAGCGTTCGTTCCAGCGCAATGTCTTCAACGTCCATACGTCCCTCCTGTCGAGTGCCGCAGGATGCCGCGGCGCGGACACGCCGTATTGAACGTTTGGGACCGTTTTGAACCGCTGGACCGCCTCTACCGCCTCTACCGCCTCGACCGCCTCGACCGCCTGGGACTCGGGACTCGGGACTCGGGACTCGGGACTCGGGACTTGGGAGTTGCGACGGCCGGAGACGGCCTGGGACGGCCGGAGACGGCTTGGGACGGCTTGGGACGGCTTGGGACGGCTTGGGACGGCTTGGGACGGCTTGGGACGGCTTGGGGCGGCTTGGACGGCTTGGGGCGGCCTGGGACGGCTTGGGGCCGTTCGCGACGCTTCGACCCCGCCCCGTCAGAGATAGAAGGCCGGGCCCTCTCCCGGTTGCCGGCCGAAGTATTCGGCCAGTGGCGAAGGCCCGCCGCGGGCGTAGCCGCTCGGCGTCTGGGCCAGACGCCGCCGCCAGTTGCGGATCTGGTGCGCCTGGTCGCTGTAGCCGGACAGCGCGTCCCCATCGCCGCGTTGCACGGCCTGGATGCTCGACTGCAGCCGTTCCAGGTCCATCAGCTGCTTGGGGCCGACGCCGAGATGCC
The DNA here is from genome assembly GCF_049311595.1 of Cupriavidus sp. H18C1. Taxonomy (NCBI): domain Bacteria; kingdom Pseudomonadati; phylum Pseudomonadota; class Betaproteobacteria; order Burkholderiales; family Burkholderiaceae; genus Cupriavidus; species Cupriavidus sp. H18C1. Next base: position 1,675,468 of record NZ_CP186008.1, on the reverse strand, counting down.
GCTCGAACCATCGATGCAGTTGGCGCCGATTGACGGCGGTCAGCCGGGCGATGTCCTGCACCTGCTGGCCCTGGCGCAACAGCGCGTGGGCCGCGGCGAGCGTCGGCAGCTCGATCGGCGCGCGGGTGGCGTCGAGGCGCCGCAGCAGCCAGGCGTCCAGTTGGCTGGCGATCCGGCGCGGCGCCCAGGCGGCGCTGAGGTCGGCCGCAAGCGAGCAGGCCGTTCCATCGCCCAGATAGGCGGCAAGGTCCATCAGGCGATCCTTGCAGTCCGCGCCAATGCCGGGGAACAGCCGCGCCAGCCCGATGCCGCTGAGCATCGCCATGACGAAATATGTGTCCGACCACGAGCGCCAGCGGCGGCTGCTCGACTGGAAGCCCAGCAGCGAGACCCTCGGGACGGTAGGGCCGCCCTCCATCGCATTGGGACGGCCGAAGTTGACCGATAGCACCGCGCCCGGGTAAGGGCAGGTCTCGATCGCCTGCCCTTCGTACACGCCCTCCAGGTCCTGGACAAACCAGTAGCCGTTGACGTAGGGCGCCAACGCGGGGCAAGGGGCGATCACCTGGAACATGTCGGCGTGGTCGGGAAAGGTAGTGCGCGCGCGGGGCGCAGGCGACGAGCGATGACTCGCGAAAGCGATGACGCCGAACATACCAGAAGCCGGGCTCCGGGGCGTTGCCCACGTCAGGGGCTGCGGATCGCCTCCGGCCGCCGCACGACCCATTCGCGTCGTCACGCCCAATTGCGTCGTCACGCTCAACCGCGTCGTCACGCTCAACCGCGTCGTCACGCTCAACCGCGTCGTCACGCTCAACCGCGTCGTCGCGCCCAATCGCATCGTCACACGCCATTGCGTCGTTACGCACCAATCGCGCGCCACGCTCCTATCGCGTCTCGACGCACCGACTGCGTCGTCCCGCCTCTATCGCGTGATCACGCCCCTACCGCGTCGCGACGCTGGTGCCGTGCAGATACGGCAGGATCACGGCCTTCCAGCGCGCATATCCCTCGCCGTTCAGATGCACGCCGTCATAGGTATAGGCGCGATCCAGGTTGCCGTCCCGGTCCGCCAGCGCGCGGCCGACATCGATCCATTCGACCCGATCGTCGCTGGCCGCCAGCTCGGCCAGCAGCGCATTGAATTGGGCGACGCGGCCGTTGTCGCGGCCGGTGTCGCGGACTTCGCGATTGACCGGCAGCGTGCTCTGCAGATAGATCCGCGTGCCGGGCGACACGCGCTTGACCGTGTCGACGATCTGCCGATAGCGGTCGAACACATCGCGTTCGTCGAACGCGCCCAGGTCGTTGATGCCCGCCATCAGGAACAGCTTGGACGGCCGCGTCTTCGCCACCGACTCGATGCGGTCGAGGATGCGTGCCGTCGAATCGCCGCCGATGCCGCGATTGACGACATCGTGGTGGCCGAGAAACTCGCCCCACTCCCCGGCTTCGGTGATCGAGTCGCCGACGAAGACGATCTTGCCGGCGGGCAGCGCGGCATCGAGCGAGCGCAGATGCTGCAGCCGTCCGGCGCTGTAGCCCGAGCCGTCGTCGCGGTGCTTGAGCTTGAAGGCGAGATAGCCGATGCCGCCGAGGCGGTGGATCGCCATCGCGGTGGCGCTCACGAACGCCAGGTTCAGCAGCAGCGACGCCACCAATAACAGTCTGATCGGACGCATGGCCGACTCTCCCGATGAGCGGAGGTTGGGGCGGCCGATCTCCCTTCGGCACCGGGCGGCCGCGGCCATGGAAAGCTCCGCGAAAGCCGATGATCGGCGGCCCGTGGGCCTTTGTCCGTGCGACAGCAAACGCTTCTCATTTCAAAGGCGGGTTACGTTGGCACGCCACGGCGCCTCGAGTGCAGATCGATATACATCTAATTCATATAGATGAGTTGGTTGACCTTTATGATGTGACCACCTATGATCCGATGCACGCACCAACCCACAGAGGAGACACAACGATGATTCACGTCGTATTGCACGACGCCAAGGACACGGTGGCCGTGGCCGTGGTGGAAGGGATCGAGGCGGGCACCGAGCTGAACGCCTGGATCATGGACGAGGACCGCACCATCACGGTGACCGCGCGCCAGCCGATTCCGATCGGCCACAAGGTGGCGCTGCGCGACATGGCGCCGAACGACACGGTCTACAAGTACGGCGTCGACATCGGCAAGGTGGTCGCCCCGATCAAGGCCGGCGAGCACGCCCACGTGCACAACATCAAGACCAAGCGCTGGTAAGCGGCGCCGCCCGGCAGTCCGTGAGGAAAAGCCTTTCGGTCCAGCCATCCCGGCCATCGCCGCTCTTGCAGCCATCGCAGCCCATCGAGGCGATTCCAGTCATTCGAGAACCGAATACCACGTCATGTCCATCATCGATCAAAACACCACCTTCTGGGGCTACCGCCGCGACAACGGCCGCGTCGGCGTCCGCAACCACGTCATCATCCTGCCGCTGGACGACCTGTCCAACGCCGCCGCCGAGGCGGTCTCGCATGCGATCAAGGGCACGATGGCGATTCCCCATCCCTATGGCCGCCTGCAGTTCGGCCCGGACCTGGAGCTGCATTTCCGCACGCTGATCGGCGCCGGCAGCAATCCGAACGTCGCCGCCGTGGTGGTGATCGGCATCGAGGACGGCTGGACCAAGCGCGTGGTCGACGGCATCGCGAAGACCGGCAAGCCGGTGGTCGGCTTCGGCATCGAGGGCCACGGCGACCACGAGACCATCAAGCGCGCGTCCAAGGCCGCCAAGGAGTTCGTGCAGTACGCCACCGCGCTGCATCGCGTCGAATGCCCGATCGCCGACCTGTGGGTATCGACCAAGTGCGGCGAGTCGGATACCACCTCCGGCTGCGGCGCCAATCCGACCGTCGGCAACGCCTTCGACAAGCTGCATCCACTCGGCACCACGCTGGTGTTTGGCGAAACCTCCGAGCTGACCGGCGGCGAGCATATCGTCGCCGCACGCTGCGCCAACGACGAGGTGCGCCACCAGTTCATGGCGATGTTCGAGCGCTATCAGGCCATGATCGACCGCTGGAAGACCACCGACCTGTCGGAGTCGCAGCCGACCAAGGGCAATATCGCGGGCGGCCTGACCACCATCGAGGAGAAGGCGCTCGGCAACATCCAGAAGATCGGCAAGAAATGCACGGTCGACGGCGTGCTCGACAAGGCCGAGGAGCCGACCCATCCCGGCCTGTGGTTCATGGACTCGTCGTCGGCCGCGGCCGAGATGGTGACGCTGTGCGCGGCATCCGGCTTCGTCGTGCATTTCTTCCCGACCGGCCAGGGCAACGTGATCGGCAACCCGATCGTGCCGGTGATCAAGTTGTGCGCGAACCCGCGTACGGTCCGCCTGATGAGCGAGCACATGGACGTCGATTGCTCCGGCCTGCTGCAGCGCGAGCTGAACCTGGACCAGACCGGCGACAAGCTGCTCGAGTGCATGCTGGCGACCGCCAACGGCCGCTGGACCGCGGCCGAGGCGCTGGGCCACCGCGAGTTCGTGCTGACCCGCATCCACGAGTCGGCCTGATGAAGCGGATCTGCATCAGCGAGTTCATGGACCCGGACGCGGTGGCCGCGCTGACGCCCGGGTTCGAACTGCGCTACGAGCCCGAGTGGGTCGATCGGCGCGCCGAGCTGCTGGCCGCGCTGCCTTCGGCGGACGCGCTGATCGTGCGCAACCGCACGCAGGTCGATGCCGCGCTGCTCGACAGCGCGCCGCGCCTGCGGGTAGTGGGGCGGCTCGGCGTCGGCCTCGACAACATCGATGTCGAATCGTGCAAGGCGCGCGGCATCCGCGTGATCCCGGCCACCGGCGCCAATGCGCGTTCGGTCGCCGAGTACGTCGTCACCACGGTGGCGATGCTGCTGCGCGGCGCCTATCAGGGCAGCGGCGAGGTGATGCAGGGCAAATGGCCGCGCGCGCGTCTTTCGGAGGGACGCGAGGCGCTGGGCAAGACGCTGGGCCTGATCGGCTTCGGCGATATCGGCCGGCAGACCGCGGCGCTCGCCCAGGCCTTCGGCATGCGCGTGGTTGCGCACGATCCGATGCTGCGCGATGACGATCCGGTCTGGCAACGCAGCGGCGTCGCGCCGCGCGGCCTCGATGCGCTGCTCGCGGAAGCCGATGCGGTCAGCCTGCACGTGCCGCTGGTGCCGGCGACCCGGCATCTGCTCGACGCGCGGCGGCTCGCTGCGATGCGGCCGGGCGCGGTGCTGGTCAACACCGCGCGCGGCGGCGTGGTCGACGAGGGCGCGTTGGCTGCGGCGCTGCGCGAAGGCCATCTGGCCGGCGCCGCGCTCGACGTGTTCGAGCGCGAGCCGCTGCCGGCCGGCTCGCCGCTGGAGGGCGTGCCCAACCTGGTGCTGACGCCGCATATCGGCGGGGTCACGCGCGAGGCCAATGCGCGCGTGTCGATGCTGATCGCGCAGCAGGTGCGGCAGGCGTTGGAGGAGGGGGACTGCATGAGCGCTGCCAATACGAGCGCCAACGCAAGCGGCATCGCACGCGTCAACCCGGGCGCCGATGCCGGCGCCAATTCCGGCGCCACCGCAAACGCCACCGCAAACGCCAACGCAAGCGCCAACGCCAGCACGGTCGATGCCGCACGCCCGACGCGTTTGGCCGAAGCCGCGCTGCGTCGCGCCGGCGCGAGCCCGCTGCAGGCCGAAGCCACCGCCGCGGCGCTGGTGCGCGCCGATGCCGTCGGCCTCGCCTCGCACGGCGTGTCGCGGGTGCCGATGTATGTCGCGCACCTGCGGCGCGATCGCGTCGATGGTGCGGCGGTGCCCGTACTGCGCACGCCCGGCGAGCCGGAGAGACAGAGCGGTCAGAGCAGTCAGAGCGGACAGGGCGGACAGGGCGGACAGGACCGGCAGGGCCGACAACAGCGTGCCGCGCTGCTGGTCGATGCCCAATGCGGCTTCGCCTTCCCGGCCTGCGCGATGGCGATCGAGCACGCCATCACCCGCGCGCGCGAGCTCGGCGTCTGCGTGGCCGCGGTGACCAACAGCCATCACTTCGGCGCCGCCGCCTCGCATCTGGAACCCGTCGCCGCCGCCGGCATGATCGGCATCGCGCTGGGCAATTCGCCGGCCGCGATGCCGGCGTGGGGCGGGCGCAAGCCGCTGTTCGGCACCAATCCGATCGCCGCGGTGTTTCCGCGACGCGGCGCCGCGCCGGTGGTGATCGACCTGTCGCTGTCCGAGGTCGCGCGCGGCAAGATCATGGTCGCCGCCAAGGCCGGCCAGCCGATTCCGCTGGGCTGGGCGCTCGACGAAGCCGGGGAGCCGACCACCGACGCGAAGGCCGCGCTGCGCGGCTCGATGCTGCCTGCGGGCGGCGTCAAGGGCGCGATGCTGGCGCTGCTGGTCGAGCTGCTGGTGGTGTCGCTGGCCGGGGGCGCAGTTCGGCGCCGAGGCCGATTCCTTCTTCGAGGATGCCGGCGGCCGGCCGCGCATCGGCCAGGTCTTCCTGGTGCTGGACCCCCGCCGCGTTCAGCGGCGAGCAGGTCTATCACGATCGCGTCGAGGCGCTGCTGGCGGCGATGTTGGCCGACCCGGGCACGCGCCTGCCGGGCGCGCGCCGCGAGGCATCGCAACGACGCGCCAGCCGCGAGGGCATCGCCGTGCCCGCCGCGCTGCTGGACGAACTGGAGGCGCTGGCCGGGGAGGGTAGTCCGGCCTAGCAAACGTCAGTTCATGCCGGCCCCGGGGGCAGCGTCGTCCAGACGATGCGCCCAGGGGACGCCCCACAAGCCGAGGTCCGCAAAGCACGGATGGCGGCAAACAAAGGAGACAAACCATGCATCGCCTGTTGATTCGCTCCATGCTGCGGCATGTGGCCGCGTTGTCCGTTGCATTGTCCGCCGTCGTTGCTGTCACCGCGCCCGCGGCGGCCCAGGGTCCCGCCGACTATCCGAGCAAGCCGATCCGCTATGTGGTGCCGTTCGCGCCCGGCGGCCTGACCGACATCATGGCGCGCATGGTCGGCCATCAGCTGTCGGAGGAGTGGGGCAAGCCGATCGTCATCGACAACAAGCCGGGCGGCAATGCCAATATCGGCGCCGACCAGGTGGCCAAGGCCCCGGCGGACGGCTACACCTGGCTGGCCGTCACGCTGACGCACGCGTCCAACGTCACGCTGTTTCCCAAGCTGCCGTTCAACATGCAGAAGGACCTGGTGCCGGTGGCGCGCATCGCTTCGTCGCCGATGACCGTGGTGGTGCCGGCCAATTCGCCGATCCAGTCGATGAAGGACCTGGTCGAGGCCGCACGCAAGGGCAAGCTCAATGCGGGCTCGAGCGGCAACGGCACGCCGCCGCACCTGACGCTTGCACTGTTCGAGAGCCTGACCGGCACCAAATTGACGCACGTGCCGTACAAAGGTGGTGCACCGTCGATGACCGACCTGATCGGCGGGCAGATCGACGTGGTGTTCTCCAACTTCCCCGAGTCGCTGGCCTACGTCAAGGGCGGCAAGCTGCGCGCGCTGGCGGTGACCACGCGCGAGCGCCATCCGCTGCTGCCGGATGTGCCCACGGTCGGCGAGGTCGGCTTCCCCCGACCTGCTGGTCGAGAACTGGACCGGCCTGATGATGCCGGCCGGCACGCCCAAGCCGGTGATCGACAAGGTCGGCACGGCGGTGGCCAAGATGGTCGAGGTCAAGTCGGTGCGCGACCGTATCGTGGCCGCCGGTTTCTCGCCGGCGCCGCAGGCGAGCGCGCCCTTTACCGACTACTTCCAGGGCGAGGTCGCGCGCTGGGCCAGGCTGATCGACCAGAAGGGCATTCGGGCCGAGTAGGTTGACTTGAGGGGTCGAGTACAAGCGTCGCCTTCGGGCGTCGATGGCATGCGGCAAGCGCTGGCCTCGATCGCATGCGCCGAACGCAGCGGCCCACGCGAGCGTCGAGCGGAGGTACCGTACCCAAGGGCCCGGCCCGGGCGTTCGAAACGATTTTCAACACGGCGGGGAGCGGGTGACGGCAGTCATCCATGTTATATAGACGTTCCGTTCCAGCGCCGCCGGGCAACCGGCGGCGGTGCGGAACCGGCATCGTGCCAATCCATCCGTCCAGGGAGATCGTTGAAGGTGGGCGCAGAATTCGAAGCAGGCGCGGCAATCGGCGGCGTGCTGTACAAGGACGTCAAGCGGGCCATCCTGGCCGCGCTCGCCGCGGGCGAGTGGAAGCCCGGCGAGGCGATTCCGGCCGAACGCCGGCTGGTGGAGCGTTTCGGCGTGTCGATCGGCACGCTGCGCAAGGCGATCGACGAACTGGTGGCGGAGAACATCATGATCCGCCATCAGGGGCGCGGCACCTTCGTCGCGACCCATCGGCAGGAGGATCATTTCTTCCGCTTCTTCCGCGTGGTGCGCGAGGACGGGCATCGCGCCTTTCCCAGCGTGCGGCTGGCCAAATTCCGGCGCGGCAAGGCCAGCAAGGAGGAGGCGCTGGCGCTGGGCATCGCGCCGGGCGAGCGGGTCTTCCATTTCACCAACGTGCTGTCGCTGGACGGCAGGCCGGTGATGACCGATGCGATCACCGTGCCCGAGGCGCTGTTCGAAGGGCTGACCGAGACCATGCTGCGCGAGCGGCCCAACACGCTGTACAACTTCTATCAGGACGCCTTCGGCATCAACGTGATCCGCACCGAGGAGCGCCTGCGCGCGGTGCTGGCCGACGAGGACGACCATCGGCTGCTGGAGGTGCCGGTGGGCGGCCCGCTGCTGCAGATCACGCGGATCGCCTCGTCCTATCACGACCGGCGCGTCGAGCGCCGCGTCTCGCGGCTCGACACCACCGCGCACGAGTTCGCGATCTCGCAGCCGTAGCGGGCGCGGCGGCCGCAGCGGCCGCAGCAGCCGCAGCAGGCGTCAACACACCACCACGTCGTTCCCGCGCCTGCGGGCATTCAGCGACTCCGACTCTGCAAGCCACCGGGTCCCCGCCTTCACGGGGACAACGCCTTTCCTGCCGCTCAGTTCGTCCGGCGCTTGCCCGTCTTTTTCGTCGCGCATTCGATGCAGCGGCCGCGCAGCGTCAGCTCGTGCTGCTCGACCACGAAGCCGGGCGGCGTGATCTCTTCCAGGTGCCCGGGGCACCCTTCCAGCGGAAATACGCGGTCGCAGGTCAGGCACTGGAAGTAGTGCTTGTGCACGACCGCGTCCGGCGCGGCCGCGACCTCGTAGCGGTCGGCCTGGCCCGGCAGCGGCACCGCCACCAGGCCGCCTTCCTGCAGCATGGCGCGGATATTGCGGTAGACCGTCGCGAGGCCGAGCGTGGGCACCGTGCGCTGCGCGGCGGCCAGAATCTCGGCAGGGCTCAGCGGCCGGGCGGCCTCGCGCAGCGCGCCCAGCACGGCCTCGCGTTGACGGGTCATGCGTTCCATAGCTAGAATGATAATGAAAATTCGTTCTCAATAAGGCGCGCCGTCGCTCGGCAGCGTCACCGCAGACCGTATTGTCGCCGCTTATTGCCATGCTTGCGGCTTCCCTTGCCTGCTCGCGCACGCGGCGCGGCATGGCGGTCGCGCGTCGTTGTTCACCCTTCGTCCATCATGTCCACGCCGACTTCATCGCCCGCGCGGCTGCACGCGCGTCTGCTTGCGCGCCTGCCCGCAGCCCTGTCTGCAGCCCCGCCGGCGCCTCTGAGTGCGCGACCATTGCGCGCGGCGCACTCGCTGCCGCCTCTTGTCGCCGCCGTGTTCGCCGCCGGTCTGTTCGCCGTCCCGGCGCTCGCCGAGTCCGCCGAGACCGCCAATGCCGCCGAGCGCGAGGAAGCCGTGCTGCCCGAGGTCGCGGTGGTCACCTCCGGCGCATCGTACAACCCCGACGAGGCCAGCGGCGCGACCCGCACCGACACGCCGCTGCGCGAGGTACCGCAGGCGGTGCGCGTGCTGCCGCGCGCGATGATCGACGATATCGGCGCGACGCGGCTCGAGCAGACCTTCGACTACGTCAGCGGCATCGCGCGCCAGGACAGCTTCGGCGGACTGTGGGACAACTTCGCGGTGCGCGGCTTCGCCGGCAACGAGAACACCGGCACCGGCTATCTGGTCAACGGCTTCGTCGCCAATCGCGGCTTCACCGCGCCGCGCGACGCCGCCACCATCGAGCGCGTCGAAGTCCTGAAGGGGCCGACCTCGTCGCTGTATGGCAGCGGCGAGCCGGGCGGCACGCTGAACCTGGTCACCAAGCAGCCGCAGTTCAAGCCGGCGCAGAACTACGAGCTGGAGGCCGGCAACCGCGACCGCTACCGTGCCGCGGCCGATATCACCGGACCGCTGGGCGAGAACGTCGCGGGAAGGCTGATCGCGGTGGGCGACCATCAGGGCAGCCAGCGCGCCTTCGTCGACAGCCAGCGCTACCTGCTGGCGCCCTCGCTGACGTGGACCCTCGGCGCCGATACGGTGATCCAGTACGCCGGCGAATGGCAGCGCTTTTCCACGCCGCTGGACCGCGGCATCGTCGCGGTCGACGGCCGGCTCGACGCGGTGGGCCGCAAGACCTTCCTCGGCGAACCGAGCGATGGCGACATCCGCCTCGACAGCCAGTCGCATCAGCTCGGCGTCGAGCACCAGTTCTCGCCGGGCTGGAAGGGCCGGCTGTCGCTGGCCTATCGCGGCGGTTCGCTCGAAGGCTATTCGACCGAGCCGTTCGCGCTGGCCGCCGACGACCGCACGCTGCGGCGGCAGCGCCGATACCGCGACTACCAGTCCGACGACACCGCGCTGCAGGCGGACCTGACCGGCCGCATCGACACCGGACCGCTGTCGCACACGCTGCTGGTGGGCTTCGACGCCTATCGCTTCAGCAGCACCCAGGTGCAGTTGCGGGGCAACCCGACCGCCGCGACGCCGTACCCGATCGACATCTACGAGCCGGTCTACGGGTCGACACCGCCGCCGCTGCTGCCGAACACCGATACGCACGAGCGGCAGACCAATATCGGCCTGTACGCGCAGGACCAGATCGCCATCGGCGAGCGCTGGCGCGTGCTTGGGGGGCTGCGCGTCGACTCGTATCGCCAGACGCTGGACAACCGCCTGCGCGGCACGCGCGTCGAGCAGGACCAGACCGCGGTGTCGCCGCGCGGGGGCCTGGCCTACCTGGCCAGCAACAACGTGACGCTGTTCGCCAACGCCAGCCGCTCGTTCCGTCCCAATCCCGGCAGCAGCGCCGCGGGCGAGCCCTTTACGCCCGAGCGCGGCCGCGCTGTCGAGGCTGGCCTGAAGTTCGAAACAGACGATCGCCGTCTCGGCGCGACGCTGAGCGCGTTCACGATCCACAAGCGCAATGTGCTGACCGCCGATCCGGCCGATCCCTCGTTCTCGACCACCGCCGGCGAGGCGCGCAGCCGCGGCCTCGAGCTCGATGTGGCCGGCCGCGTCGGCCAGCATTGGCGCGTGTCGGGCAGCGTCGCGCTGACCGATGCCGAGATCACCGCCGATACCCGGCTGCCGGCCGGCACGCCGCTGCGCAATATCCCGCGCACCAGCGCCAGCGCGCTGGCCGTCTACGAGGACGCGGCGCCGTGGGGCCAACGCTATGGTGTCGGCGCCGGCGTGCGCTACATCGGCAAGCGCTCCGGCGACAGCGCGGACAGCTTCAAGCTGCCGTCGTACACGCTGGTCGATCTGCTGGCCTACTGGCAGCTCAGCAAGCAGGCCCGGCTGACGCTGAACGTGCACAACCTGTTCGATCGCGACTACTACGCCAGCTCCTACAGCGCGCTATGGATCGCGCCCGGGGCAGGGCGCACGGTGCGGCTCGGGCTGCGGCTGAGCTATTGATGCGATGCGACGGTCTGCCGCGATGCCTCCGAAGCTCCCGATCGAATCGATGCCGCCCGGTTTGCCGCGTTCGCCACGCCGCCGCCGGCTGCTGGGCGCCGGCGCGGCCGCGCTGCTGTCGCCCGCGTTGGCGCAAGGCACAGGCACGGGCACAGGGACGGGCACGGGCACAGGCACAGGCACAGGCACGGACAAGAAGACCGCTGCCGACCGCATCGTGCGCGTGATCGGCCCGTGGGAGCTGTCGAGCCTGGACCCGCTGCGTGGCGGCTACCTGTTCGCGCGCATGCAGGTCGCGGAGACGCTGGTCGACTATGACGCGCAGGCGCGGCCCGTCGCCGGGCTGGCATCGCGCTGGCAGGTGTCCGGCGACGGGCTCGTATGGCGCTTCGCGTTGCGCGAGGGCGCGCGCTTTCATGACGGCTCGCCGGTGCGCGCCCGGGATGTCGTCAACGCGCTGCGGCGCGCCCTGCATCCGGCCGGCGTACTGGGCCAGGCGCCGATCGCCGCGATCGATGCCGTGACCGATGCCGCCATCAATGCCGCGATCGATGCCCGGTCGGGCGCGGTGGTGCGGATCCGCTTGCGCCGGCCCTTCCCCCGCCCTGCCGGCCCTGCTGTCGCACAGCAGCACGCAGATCCTCGCGCCCGCGTCCTTTGGCGCCGATGGCGCGGTGCGCGCGATCGTCGGCTCGGGGCCGTACCGCATCGTCACGCTGGAGCCGCCGCAGCGCTTCTCGGTGGCGGCCTTCGATGGCTGGCAGGGACCGCCTCCCGCGGTACGCCGCGCCAGCTATCTGGCGGTCGGCCGCGCCGAGATGCGGGCGCTGATGGCCGAGGCCGGCCAGGCCGAGCTCGCCTACGGGCTCGACCCCGGCAGCGTGGCGCGGCTGCGGCGCGGCGCCGCGGTACGCGTGCACCAGCAGCCGATTCCGCGCACCACCGCCCTGAAGCTCAACGCCGGCCATCCGCTGCTCGCCGACCCGCGCGCACGGCAGGCACTGTCGCTGGCGCTGGATCGGCGCGGCATCGCGCAGGCGGTGCTGCGCGAGCCGTCGCTGGCCGCGACGCAGCTGTTCCCGCCCGCGCTGGCCGGCTGGCATCGCGCCGATCTGCCCGCGCTCGCGCACGATCCCGTACGCGCCCGTGCGCTGCTCGCCGAGCTCGGCTGGCGGCCCGGCACCGACGGCGTGCTCGCGCGCGACGGCAAGCGTTTCGCGCTGACGCTGCAAACCTTCCCCGATCGTCCCGAACTGCCGGTGATCGCCGCGGCGATCCAGGAGCAGTTGCGCCTGATCGGCGTGCAGGTCCGCGTGGCGGTGGGCAACTCCAGCGAGATTCCGCTGGGCCATCGCGACGGCACGCTCGAGATGGGCCTGATCGCGCGCAACTATGGCGCGGTGCCCGATGCGTTCGGCGCGATCGCGCAGGACTTCGGCGCGGCGGAGGGGGAAGGCCGGCGAGGAAGGCGATAAGGGCGGCGATAAGGGCGGCGGCAAGAGCGGCGGCGAGGGCGGTGACAAGCGCGGCGGCGATTGGGGCGCGATGGGCTGGTCGTCGCCGGCGCTGACGCGCGCCCTGGCCGCGATGTCGTCGACCGCCGACGCCGCGCACTTGCAGGCGCTGCGCGAGCAGATCGCCGGCGCGCTGCATGACGGCCTGCCGCTGGTGCCGGTGCTCTGGTACCAGCAGACGCTCGCGGCCAGCCCGCATCTGGCCGGCGTGTCGATCGACCCGTTCGAACGCAGCTACCGGCTCACCGAATTGCAATGGACCCGATGACGCCACCGAATACCCAGTCCACCCAACTCGCCGCGGCAACCGCGGGCTCATCGGCATCGGCATCGCGCGATGCCGAGCGTCAGCGGGGGACCCACCCCGCGGCGCCGCAGCGGCGGACCCACCCCCGCGGCGCGGCTGGTCGCCCGCATGCTGCTCCAGCGCGGCCTGCAGGCTGCCTTCGTCGCCGCGCTGGTCGGCGGCCTCAGCTTCCTGATGATGCGGCTGCTGCCGGGCGACATGGCGTTCCGCATCGCCGCCGGCCGCTATGGCTACGACATGGTGACCGCGCAGGCCGCCGATGCGGTGCGCGCCGAACTCGCGCTCGACGGCCCCTGGCTCGACGGCCTGCTGGCGTGGTGGTCGCGGCTGCTGCATCTGGACCTGGGCACCTCGACCGTGACCGGGGCGCCGGTCGCCGCCGAGATCGCGCATCAACTCGGCCACACGTTGTGGCTGGCGCTCGCCGCGCTGGCCGTCTCGACGCTGATCGCGCTGCCGCTGGGCTTTGCCGCCGGCAGGCACGCCGGGGGGCACACCGATCGCATCACGCTGGCGCTCTCGGTGCTGCTGCGCGCGCTGCCGCCGTTCGTGCTGGGCATCCTGCTGGTGCTGGCCTTCGCGGTCGAGCTCGACTGGCTGCCCGCCGGTGGCCACGGCGAACACGGCAGCTGGGTCGCGCCGGCGCTGACGCTGGGACTGGGCCTGGCCGCCACCGCGATGCGCGTCGCGCGCGATGCGATGGCCGGCGTGGTGGCCGCGCCGTACTGGTTGTTCGCGCGCACCAAGGGCCTGTCGGACCGCGTCGCGATGGCCCGGCACGGCGTGCGCAATGCCGCGGTGCCGGTGGTCGCCTATCTGGGCGTGCAGCTGGTCTATCTGCTCGAGGGCGTGGTGGTGGTCGAGACGTTGTTCGCCTGGCCCGGCATCGGCCATGCGCTGGTGCACGCGATCTTCGGCCGCGATGTGCCGATGATCCAGGGCACCGCGCTGACGATGGGCCTGCTGTTCGTCGCCTTGAACGCGGCGGTCGATCTGGCCTGCATGGCGATCGACCCGCGGCTGCGCGCGAGGGTCGTGCGATGAGCGAGATGGCAAGCCCGACCTGGAAGGGCGCATTGGCGGTTGCCACGCCGCGCCGGCGCATCGCCTTGCTGCTGATCGCGCTGCTGGTGCTGTTCGCCATCGCCGGCCCGTGGGCCGCGCCGCGCCAGCCCTTCGAGCAGGACCTGTACGCCGTGCTGCAGGCGCCGACGATGGCCGAGCCGCTGGGCACCGACCATCTGGGCCGCAGCGTGCTGGCCCGCACCGCGCATGCCACGCGGCTGTCGCTGGGCCTGGCGGTGCTGTGCGTGCTGTCGGCCGCGCTGCCCGGCACGCTGCTGGGCCTGTTTGCCGCGTGGCGCGGCGGCTGGGCCGATCGCGTGGCCGGCGCGCTGGCCGACGCGGTGCTGGCGCTGCCGGGTTTGCTGCTGGTGCTGCTGCTGGCGGCGCTGGCGCCGGGCGCGATGTGGCCGCTGTATCTGGGGCTGTCGCTGGTGCTGTGGGTCGAGTATTTCCGCGTCGCGCGGGCGAGCGCGCAGATCGTGCTGCAGAGCCACCATGTCGAGGCCGCGCGCCTGCTCGGCTTCGGCCCGCTCCATATCGCGCGCCGGCACCTGCTGCCGGAGCTGGCGCCGGTGCTCGGCACGCTGAGCAGCTTCGGCCTCGGCGCTGCGGTGCTGGCGCTGGCCGCGATGGGCTTCGTCGGCATGGGCGTGCAGCCGCCGCTGGCCGAGCTCGGCCTGATGATGACCGAGCTGCTGCCGTATGCGGCGGAGGCGCCCTGGGCCATCGCCAGCCCGATCGCGGTGCTGGCGCTGGCCATCCTCGCGCTGGCGCTGCTGAACGAGCGCCCGCGTGCGGGGGGTGTCGCCATGAACGCGCGCAACGACCTCGTCATCGAGGACCTGCATGGCGAGCGCGTTGGCCGCCTGCTCGGCGTACGGGACCTGTCGGTCGCCAGCGCCGACGGCGTGCTGCTGCAACCGGTGTCGTTCGAGTTGCAGGCCGGCCGCGCGCTGACGCTGCTGGGCGAGACCGGTTCGGGCAAGAGCCTGCTGGCCCATGCGGTGATGGGTTCGCTGCCGCCGGGCCTGCGCGCGAGCGGCCGCCTTGCCGGGCGCGGCTGGGATTGCGAGGCCAACGACATGCGCGCGCGCCGGCCGCTATGGGGCCGCGAGCTGGCGCTGCTGCCGCAGGAGCCCTGGTTCGCGCTGGACCCGCTGATGCGCGTCGATGCGCAGCTGGCGGAGACCTATCGCTGGGTCGCCGGCGAATCGCGGCAGCGCGCCGCGCACCACGCCGCGCAGGCGCTGCGCGCGGTCGGGCTGGGGCACGCCGCGCGTGCCTGGCCGACCGCCTTGTCCGGCGGCATGGCGCAGCGCGCGGCGTTCGCGATCACGCGCGCCGGCGATGCGCCGATCCTGATCGTCGACGAACCGACCAAGGGGCTGGACCGGATCTGGCGCGACGACCTGGTGGCGCGCCTGCGCTCGGCGCTGGAGCAAGGCTGCGCGGTGCTGACCATCACGCACGATATCGGCGTGGCGCGGGCGCTTGGCGGCGACACGATGGTGATGCTCGATGGCCGCGTGGTCGAGCGCGGCCAGACCCACGCGGTGCTGGGCGCGCCG
This sequence comes from Cupriavidus sp. H18C1, assembly GCF_049311595.1. Taxonomy (NCBI): domain Bacteria; kingdom Pseudomonadati; phylum Pseudomonadota; class Betaproteobacteria; order Burkholderiales; family Burkholderiaceae; genus Cupriavidus; species Cupriavidus sp. H18C1. The sequence continues at coordinate 1,660,203 of NZ_CP186008.1, read as the reverse complement.
TCGCACGACTACACGCGCGCGCTGATCGCCGCCGAGCCCGCGGCATGGCCGCGCCGGGCGATGCCTGCCACGGGAGGGGAAGTGCTGCGCGCCAGCGGCCTGAGCAAGCGTTTCGGCGACCATCTGCTGTTCGACGCGCTCGACCTGACGCTGCACGCCGGCGAACGCGTGGCGGTCACCGGACCGAGCGGCAGCGGCAAATCGACGCTGGGCAATGTGCTGCTCGGCCTTGCGCGGCCGGATCGCGGCACCGTGCGCCGGGCCGACGGCATCGCGCGGGTCCGCTACCAGAAGCTCTACCAGGACCCCGCCGCCGCCTTCGCGCCGCGGATTCCGCTGGGCCGCGCGCTGCACGACCTGATCGCGCTGCACCGGCTCGAACGCGCGCCGCTGCGGCCCTGGATGGAACGGCTCGGACTTTCCCCCGATCTGCTGGAACGGTTGCCGGGCGCGGTCTCCGGCGGCGAACTGCAGCGCTTCGCCTTGCTGCGCGCGCTGCTGCTGCGGCCCGCCTTCCTGTTCGCCGACGAGCCGACCTCGCGGCTCGATCCGGTCACGCAGCGCAATACCATCGACCTGATCGTCGAGGCGGCGCAGGAATCGGACTGCGCGTTGATGCTGGTCACGCACGATCCCGATCTCGCCGCCAACGTGGCGGCGCGCACGCTGGCGTTCTGACGGGCATTCCGACGCGTGTCTTGACGAATACGGCGCCCCGAGGGGCGCCGTGCGGTCACATCTGCGTCGAGGATCGTCGATCGAAGCCGTCGATCGAAGCCGGTCGATCTACGCGGTCACTCGAAGCGGGCGATCGAAGCGGTCGATCGAAGCCGGTTACTCGAAGCCGGTCACTCGAAGCCGGTCAATCGAAGATCTCGTGCCAGATGCTCTTCTTGCGATAGTGCTTCTGCTCGCGGTAGCGGTCGTCGTCGCGGTAGCCGCGCTGGTCATAACCGCGGTCGTAGCCGCGCGGATCGACCGGCCGTTGCGGCGCGGCGGCCTGGGGCGCCTGCGCGACCGGCGCCTGTTCGGCCGCGGCACGCTCCAGGATCTTGTCGAGTTCGCCGCGATCGAGCCACACGCCGCGGCATTTCGGGCAGTAGTCGATCTCGACGCCCTGGCGTTCGGCCATCACCAGCGTGGTCTCGGTACAGACGGGACATTGCATCGCAGCTCTCCTTGATTGCGTGTTCAACGGCTAACGCCTGTCAGACCGTCGCCCGGCGGCTTGGTTCGGCAGCACGGATTGCCGCTGCCCGCTTGACAGGCAGTATCGGGCTCATCTGAATCTTCAAGTTCGGCTTGATGATTCGTACAGAACTTTTCGTTTCCGGCAGGCCCCATCGATGGGCGATAGTTTGCGCTACTTGACGATCACATACAGGAGCGCGGCATGTCAGCCGAATCGAAGTCACACATTGCCCACCTCGATGGACGGCCCGCCTCGGCGGCGGACCTGGCGCCGCTTGCCTTCGCCGGTTATGCCCACTTCACCGCCATGCAGGTGCGAAGCGGCCGGATCCGCGGCCTGGACCTGCATCTGTCCCGCCTGCGAGCGGCATCGATGGCGCTGTTCGGCGCGGCGCTGTCCGACGAAGCGGTGCGGGACCGCTTGCGGGCGGCGCTGCAGGCGAGCCCCGCCGATCTGTCGTTGACGGCGACGGTGTATTCGCCGGAAGGGGAATTCACGGCGCGCGGCATTGGCGCGCCCCGATTGCTGATCCGGACCGGGCCGCCTTCGTCGGGGCCGACAGGGCCGCTCGTGCTGGATATGGTCGAGCATGAGCGGGTTCTTCCCGGCATCAAGCACGTCGGCGAAATCGCCAAGACGTACTACCTGCGGCAGGCCGTCGAACAGGGCTTTGACGATGCGGCCTTCGTCGACCGCCAGGGGCGGCTCAGCGAGGGCACCATCTGGAACCTCGCGTTCTGGGATGGCGAGGCGGTGGTGTGGCCGGAAGCGCAGATGCTGACCGGCACCACCATGGGCATCCTTCGGCGTCAGCTGGACCGCCTCGGCATCGCGCAGCGCACGCGCGAGGTCAGGCTCGCCGACCTGCCTTCGCTCGGCGGCGCGGTCGTGATGAACTCATGGACGCCCGGCGTGCCGGTACGGCGCATCGGCGAGGTGCCGATCGCCGCTGCGCCGGATTTCGTCACGCTGCTGCATCGGGCCTACGAGGCGGAGGACGCGGTGGCGCCGTGATGCGTCTCACCGCTTCGGCCTGTGCCTCGGCCGTTGCAGCAGCCCCACTGCTCCGGCTCACCGCTCTGCCGACGCCCTTGCTCAATGCGCCGGTCCAATGCACCGGCTCAATGCCTCAGCTCGATGCATCGGCTCACTGCTTCGGAATCCCCGCCAGCGTGGCGGCCGCCGACCAGCGCTTGATCTCGTCGAGCTGGAACTTGCGCAGCACCTCGGCGCCACCGGCGAAGATCTGGCCGTTGGTGCGGCCGATGAACTCGGCAGCCTCCTTGCTGTTGAAGATCTCGACCGCGGCGCGGCTGAGCTTGTCGACGATCGGCTTGGGCGTATGGGCCGGCGCGAACACCGAGACCCAGTTGATCATGTAGTAGTCCTTGAAGCCCAGTTCCTGCAGCGTCGGCACATTGGGCTGCACGTCCAGCCGCTTGTCGCCGGTGACCGCCAGGATGCGCGTCTTGCCGGTCTGCGCCAGCGCCGCCGCGGCGGTGTAGTCCGACAGCGCGAAGTCGACCTGGCCGCCGGCGAGGTCCGCCACCGCGGGCGCCGCGCCCTTGTACGGAATCGCCACCGCCTTGACGCCGGCCTGCTTCAGGAACAGCTCGGTGGCGATCTGGTACGAGGCCGAGCCCGAGCCGTAGCTCAGCTTCCCCGGCCGCGCCTTGCCGTCGCGGATCAGGTCCTGCACGGTGTGGTACGGCGAACTGGCCGGCACCGACAGCACCATCGCGCCGTAATAGAGCCGCGCCACCGGCGCGAAGTCCTTGACCGGATCGTAGGGCAGCGATTTGAACTGCACCGCGTTGGTCGCCATCGGCGAGTTGCTGGCGACGAACAGCGTGTAGCCGTCGGGCTCCGCACGTGCCACCGCCTGCGCCGCGATGAAGCTGTTGGCGCCCGGCCGGTTCTCGACCACGAAGGGCTGGCCGAAGCGCGCCTCGAGCTTTTGCGCGAGGAAGCGCGCGGTGCTGTCCGAGCCGGTGCCCGGCGGGAAGGACACCACGATCTTGACGGGCTTGGCGGGATAGCCGGCGGCATCGGCCGCTGCATCGACGGCCCGCGCCGGCGAGGGCGACAGCATCGCCATCACGGCGATCGCGCCGGCAGCCAGCGACACCAGCCGCGCAACGGTCCATCCATTCATCGATTCGTCACGCATCGCTCTGTCTCCTTGCGGACGGTGTGACCCCGCCCTGTCGAACCAGGCCACAGCCTAAGCGCCCAGCGGCAGCGAGGGCAACTGTCCCGCGGACATATCGCTTATGCGCGGGACGTATGGAACGCTTCTCCGCTTGCGAACGCGCAGGCGTGCACAAGGGCCCACCGGATTTTTGTTATGCCGCCGCCGCGATGGGCGGCCCGTGTCCGCGTCGCTAAGCTGCCTCCCATCGCTGCATCGACGAACGCAGCACACCAATCGACAGGAGGGGGAAGTGGACACGGCCAGCCAGATCGTGATTCGACCGGCGCAGCCCGATGGGGACCTGGCGCCATTGCGGGCGCAGGTGCGCGCCTTTCTCGCCGAGACCGTCGGCGACCGGCCGCCGCAGAAGCGCGCGCAGAGCTGGTCCGGCTATGACCCCGCGTTCAGCCTCGCGCTGGGCGCCAAGGGGTGGATCGGCATGACGTGGCCGAAGGCCTTCGGCGGACAGGAGCGCTCGATGCTGGAGCGCTATGTCGTGCTGGAGGAATTGCTGGCGGCGGGCGCGCCGGTGGGCGGCCACTGGGTCGCCGAGCGGCAGAGCGGCCCGCTGCTGATGCGCTACGCGGACCCGGAAGTGGCGCACGAGATCGTGCCCCGCATTACGCGCGGCGAGGTGCGCTTCTGCATCGGCATGAGCGAACCCGATTCGGGCTCGGACCTGGCATCGATCCGCACGCGCGGCGATCGCGTCGACGGCGGCTGGGTCGTCAACGGCACCAAGCTGTGGACCTCTAACGCGCATCGCTCGCACTACATGATCGCGCTGGTGCGCACCGACCGCAGCGCCGACGACAAGCACAAGGGCCTGTCGCAGCTGCTGATCGACATGCGCTCCGAAGGGCTGCAGGTGCGGCCGATCCGCAATCTGGCCGGCGAGGAGCATTTCAACGAAGTGGTGTTCGACAACGTCTTCGTGCCCGATCGCATGGTGATCGGCGAGCCGGGGCAGGGCTGGGCGCAGGTCACCGCCGAGCTGACCTTCGAGCGCAGCGGCCCGGAGCGCTATCTGAGCAGCTATGCGCTGCTGGCCGAGATGGTGGATCACGCCGATGCCGACGACGCGCGGCACGCGGTCGAGCTCGGCTACCTGGTGGCCGAGCTGAGCAATCTGCGGCAGATGTCGCGCGGCATCGCGGCGATGCTCCATCGCGGCGAGAACCCGCAGCTGGCGGCGGCCAACGTCAAGGATCTGGGCGCGCTGTTCGAGCAGCGCATTCCCGAGGTCGCGCACCAGCTGTTCGGCCACGAGCTGCGTCCGGACGGCTCGCCCTTCGTCGCCACCCATTGCCATCTGACCCAGACCGTGCCCTCGTTCTCCCTGCGGGGCGGCACGCGCGAAATCCTGCGGGGAATCATTGCGAGAGGCCTGGGGGTCCGATGAACGAACGCGAACAGGAGCTCGAACTCGAGCAGATGCTGGCCGACAGCGCACAACGGCTGTTCGGCAACGAAGTGACCACCGCGCAGCTGGAAGCGGCCGAGCGCGGCGAATGGCAGGCGGACCTGTGGCGCACCGTCGAGGACAGCGGCCTGACGCGGCTGTTCGCCGGCGAGGACGACGGCGGCGCCGCGGCCGACTGGCAGCAGAGCCTGCCGGCGCTGCTGGCGGCCAGCCGCACGCTGGCGCCGATTCCCTTCGTCGATACCGCCGCGTGCGGATGGGTGCTGGCGCGCCTGGGCATCGCGATGCCGGACGGACCGATGGCACTGGCCGCGCACGCCGGCGCCGCGTCGGAGCGGGCGGTGGCGCGCTCGAGCGCCGACGGCTGGCGTCTCGATGGCACGGTGGACGTGCCCTGGGGCCGGCACGTGCGCCATGTGGTGGTGCGTGCGGTGGACCGGCAGCCGTTCGGGCGCGCGGTATGGCTGCTGGTGCCGACCGCCGGCTGCCGCATCGAGACCGGCGCCAATCTGGCCGGCGAACCGCGCGACCGGCTGCGTTTCGACGACGCGCCGGCCGCCGCCGCGGTGGTGGTCGAGAGCCCGGCCGACGAGGCGATGCTGGGCGCCGGCGCGGCAACGTCGCAGCCCTCGCAGCCCTCGCCACCGTCGCCGCTCGGCGCGCTGATGCGTTCGATCCAGATCGCCGGCGTGCTCGAGCGCGTGCTGAACCAGACCGTGCAATACGCCACCGAGCGCATCCAGTTCGGCCGCCCGATCGCCAAGTTCCAGGCTATCCAGCAGCAGCTGGCGATGCTGGCCAACGAGGTGGTGGCGGCCCGCATGGCGGTGGCCAGCGCCTGCGCGGCGATGCGCGCGCCCGGCTGGGACAGCCAGGCGATGGTGGCGAAGGTGATCTGCGGCAATGCCGCCGGCCGCGCCGCCGCGATCGCGCACCAGGTCCATGGCGCGATCGGTTTCACGCACGAGCACTCGCTGCACTGGTCGACCCGTCGGCTATGGAGCTGGCGCGCCGAGTACGGCAGCGAGGCGCACTGGGCGCGCGAGATCGGCACGCGCGCGATCCGCGAGGGCGGCGCCGCGCTGTGGCCCCGGGTCACCGCGCCGCAGGCCGCCTGAGGCGCGCGGCGAGCACGCACGCGACCACCGTGCACGCGACCACCGTGCACGCGACCACCGTGCACGCGACCACCGTGCACGCGACCACCGTGCACGTGACCACCGTGCATGTGACCACCGCGTGCGCGACCACCACGTACGTGACCACCACGTACGTGACCACCACGTACGTGACCACCACGTGCGCGGCGTATCGCGCAGGAACACAGGGATGACAAGGGCAAACGAGCCCTCCCACGACAGGAGACATCGATGCGAGTACCGGGTTTGTTTCGGGCGCTGCTGCTGGCCAGCGCCGCCTTCACCAGCGCCGTCGCGAGCGGCATTGCCGCCGCCGAATCGGCCAGCGAGTTCCCTTCGCGGCCGCTGCGGATCATCGTGCCGTTCACCGCGGGCAGCGGCTCCGATTCGTCGGCCCGCTACTACGGCGAAGCGCTCGGCCGCGCGCTGGGCCAGCCGGTGGTGGTCGAGAACCGCCCCGGCGCCAACGGCGTGATCGGCATCCAGGCATTGAAGAACGCGCCGGCCGACGGCTACACGATCCTGCTGGCGAGCAATTCGCCGCTGTCGGTCAATCCGATCGTGCTGAAGAACCTGCCCTACGATCCGCTGGCCGATCTGCGTCCGATCGCGGGCCTGAGCCGGAACATGAATGTCTTTCTGGTGCCGATCGATTCGCCCTGGAAGACGCTGGCCGATGTGGTCGCCGCGGGCAAGGCCAAGCCGCTGAGCGTGGGTACCTATTCGGCGGGCTACCGGCTCGCGGCCGCCTGGTTCGGCAATCTGGCCGGCATCAAGCTGGTCAATATTCCCTACAAGGGCCAGGCGCAGATCATGACCGACATCATCGGCAGGCAGCTCGATCTGGCGGTGGTCGACACCAGCGGCGCGCTGACGCTGATCCGGCAGGGCAAGGTGCGCGCGCTGGCGGTGTCCGGCGAGAAGCGCCATCACGAACTGCCCGAGGTGCCGTCGGTGCGCGAGCTCGGCTATCCCGATTACGTGCAGTACAGCTGGGTGTCGTTCTACGTGCGGGCGCAGACGCCGGACGACATTGCCGGCAAGCTCGCGACCGCGATGCAGTCGATCCTGAAGACGCCCGAGTCGACCGCCTTCCTGGCGACCAAGGGCAGCGACCCGATGCCCTATCCCCCCGCAGACCATGCGCTCCTTCCACCAGGCCGAAATCGCGCGCTTCCGGCGCGTGGCGCAGGCGGCCGGCATCCAGCCGGAATGATGGCGTGAAGCTACACCGGCAGGCCGCGCGCGACCTCGGTCAGCAGCGCGCGCAGCAGGGAGACGAAGGGATGGGTATGGACATTGTTGTGCCAGCACAGATGGACCGGAATGGCCAGCGCCGGGTCGTCGATCGGAATGAAGCGCACGCCCGGATGCCGGCACAGTACCGGCGCCAGATAGCGCGGCACCATCGCATACATGTCGGTGCCGGTGATCGCGTCGGCGACGGCCAGATAGCTGGTCATCGTGCAGGCGATATGGCGCTGCTCGCCGTGCTTGGCGAAGTAGCGGTCGACCATGCGCGTGACCACGCCGAACTGCGAGATGTCCAGGCAGGGCAGCGGCGCCAGTTCGGCCGCGCCCGGCGTGCTGCCGAGATGGGCATTGCCGGCGTCGCACAGGCAGCCGAACGGCGCCGAGAACAGCAGCTCGGAGCGCAGCGCCTCGGATTCGACCGGATAGAAGGCGACCATTACGTCGATCGCGCCGCTGGTCATCGCGCTCAGTCCGCTGGGCATCGGCACCGGATGCATGCGCACCCGCGCGCGCGGCGCGACCTCGCGCAGCCGGGCCAGGAAGGCCGGGGCGATCAGCGCCTGCAGCGAGTCGTTGATGCCGATCGCGTAGGAGCCAGTCTCCTGCGCGGGATCGTAGCGCTCGCTCTGGGTGTAGATGCTCTCGATGGTGCGCAGCGCGGCGTCGAGCGCCTGCTGCAATTCCTGCGCGCGGCGCGTCGGCAGCATCCTGGCCGCGCTCTTGATCAGCAGCGGATCGCCGAACTCCTCGCGCAGCCGCTCCAGCATGCGGCTGGTCGACGGCTGGCTGCTGTCGAGCCGCCGCGCCGCCTCGCTGACGCTGCGGCTTTCCAGCAGCGCGGCCAGCACGACCAGCAGGTTCAGGTCCTTGTGCCGCAGCTCGGCCAGCGGCAGCCGCCGCCGGTCGTTGGCGGGCGCCGGCTCGCCGTCTCGATGGTCTCCGCTATGCATCGTCGATTCGCGTTGCGCTCCTGGTGAGCGGGTGTTGCCGGCCAGATGCCGGCGCCCGCTTTCGATTGGCCGATGAATCCGTCCGGCGAGGTGCCGGACACACGGGCTCCATTATCCGGGCGCGGCTCCCGGCGATCCATCGGCAATTTCCCACGCCGCCCATTTACGCCGCTTGTTCGCGCCGCTGCTCCTGTCACCGCTACCACCACCGACCTTCTACCGCCATGGATACCTCATCCCCTGTCTCGCTGCGCCGGATGCCGCAGGACCACGTCGCGCACGTGGTGCTGCAGCGCCCGCCCCATAACCATGTCGACGCCGATTGCATGGCGGCGCTCGCCGATGCCCTCGAACAGCTCGATCGCGACGACGATTGCCGCGCCATCGTGCTCGCGGCCGAGGGCAAGTCGTTCTGCGCCGGCGCCGACTTCGGCGCCAGCGATCCGTCGATCCGGCGCGATCCCAGCCCGTTCTACCGGCAGGCAATGCGGCTGTTCCGCACGCGCAAGCCGATCGTGGCGGCCGTGCACGGCGCGGCGATCGGTGCCGGCGTGGGGCTGGCCCTGGTCGCGGACTTTCGCGTGACCTGCCGCGAGGCGCGCTTCAGCGTCAATTTCAACCGACTGGGCTTCCATCCGGGCTTCGGCCTGAGCCTGACGTTGCCGCGGCTGATCGGCGAGCAGCGTGCGGCGCTGCTGTTCTACACCGGCCGCCGCATCGACGGCGCGACCGCGGTCGAGATGGGGCTGGCCGACGAGCTGGTCGAACAGGCCGACGTGCGGGCTCGCGCCCACGCGCTCGCCTGCGAAATCGCGCTGTCCGCGCCGCTGGCCGTCGAAAGCACGCGCGCCACGCTACGCGCCGGACTTGCCGACCGCGTCGCCGAGATCAACCGGCACGAGCTGCAGGTCCAGCTGACGCAATTCCCGACCGAGGATTTCCGCGAAGGCGTGGCCGCGATGGCCGAGCGCCGCCTACCCAATTTCCAGCGCCGCTGATGCGGCATCACAGGAGTGCGTCAGTGAACGAACACAAGCAGAGCGGCGGCAAGACCGCCGTGGCGGGGCCGCTGGACGGCGTGCGGGTACTGGACCTGTCGTCGGTGGTGCTGGGGCCGATGGGCACGCAGGTGCTGGCCGACATGGGCGCCGACGTGATCAAGATCGAGGCGCCCGAGGGCGACCTGATGCGCGCCAACGGCGTGGTCGAGCACGCGGGCATGAGTTCGATCTTCCTCGCGCTGAACCGCAACAAGCGCTCGGTGATGCTGGACCTGAAGGACGAGCAGGGCGCGGCCGCGCTGCGCGAGTTGATTCCGACCTGCGACGTGCTGGTGCACAACATGCGGATCGGCGCGATCGAACGGCTGGGCTTCGGCTACGACGCGGTCGCGCGCCTGCGGCCCGATATCGTCTATTGCGCCGCGCCCGGTTTCGGCCAGGACGGCCCGGACCGCGACAAGCCGGCGTTCGACGACATCATCCAGGCGGCCTGCGGCTTCGTCGGCGCGGCGAGCGCGGCCGGTGCGGAGCCCGACTACCTGCCCAGCCTGATCGCCGACAAGACGACCGGGCTCGCGGTGGCCAATGCGGTGCTGGCCGCGCTGTTCCGGCGCGAGCGCCACGGCGAGGGCCAGTACGTCGAGGTGCCGATGCTGGAAACGATGGCGGCCTTCGTGCTGACCGAGCATATGGGCGGCATGATGTTCCCGTCTTCGACCGCCAAGGCCGGCTATGCGCGGCTGCTCGAAGGCGGCCGCAAGCCGGTGCGCACCGCCGATGGCTGGATCAGCATGCTGCCCTATACCGAACGGCACTGGAAGGCGTTCTTCCACGACCTGGGACGCGACGATCTGGCCGAGCGCTATCAGATCGCCAGCCGGCGCGAGCGCAATGCGAACATCAAGGCGCTGTACGGCCATCTGGCCGAACTGGCGCCGCTGCGGTCCACCGCGCAATGGATGGCGCTGTGCGAGCGGCTCGATATTCCGGCCACGCCGATCTATCGGCTGGAGGACCTGCCGGGCCATCCGCATCTGTCGGCGGTGGGGCTGTTCGAGGAATCGGTGCATCCTGCGGTCGGGCCGATCCGGCAGGTCCGCCCGACCACGCGCTTTGCCCGCACGCCGACCGCGATCCGGCGGCCCGCGCCATCGCTGGGCGAGCATACCGAGGAGGTGTTGCGCGAGGCCGGCGTCGCGCCGGAGCGGATCGCCGCGCTGCTGGAGCCGATTAAGCCAAAACCCCGCTGAATCCATCGAGATTATCCATTTCTCCTGAATCAATTCGCTTTCTAGACTTGGCGCCAACGCTCCGTCAGTGGGCGTGAAGACAAGCGACCCGAAGAAGAACCACCAGGGCAGGAGAAGACATGGAGATCAGGCACGCTCGCCGCGTCGGCACGGCGCGGGCGATGGGATGGCGATTGGCTGCGGTGACCGCGGTCGCCGCGGCAACGCTGCTGGCCGGGTGCGGCGGCGACGACGATGATGGTCCGTCGACCGGCGGCCCGCCCGGAGGCGGCGGGCAGGCGGCGACCCCGGCGATCACGCTGACGATTTCCGCGCGCGAGGACTTTCCCGGCAGCTTCGGCAGCGTCGGCGCCTACGAGAAGCTGACCGGCTCGCTGCACGGCGAGGTCGATCCGAAGGACCCGCGCAACGCGGTGATCCAGGACCTCGAGCTCGCGCCGGTCAATGCGCGCGGCATGGTCGAGTACACCACCGAGTTCGTGATGCTCAAGCCGAAGGACATCGGCAAGGCCGGCGGCGTGCTGCGCTATGACGCCCCCCAATCGCGGCAATATCCTGACGATGCCGAACCCGGCCGCGGTGCCGGGCGATGCCGTCTATTTCGAGCGCGGCTATGTGTTCCTGTACGCGGCGTGGCAGGGCGACGTGCCCAAGAGCTCGCCGGCGCGGCTGACGCTGAGCGTGCCGGTGGCGCGCAACAAGGACGGCAGCAGCATCACCGGCCCGTACGCGGCGGAGCTGGTGCCAGGCGCCGCGACCTCGACCATGAGCCTGCCCGGCGGCGTGTTCAACGGCTCGATGATTCCCTACGCGCCGGCCAGCCTCGACAACACGCAACCGGGCTACACGCTGACGCGCCGCGTCAACGAGACCGATCCGCGCGTGCCGATCGCCCCGTCGGAATGGAAGTTCGCCGACTGCGGGCCCAGCGGCGCGCCGTTTCCCGGCAAGCCCGACGGCAGCAAGGTCTGCCTGAAGGACGGCTTCCAGCCCGGCCATCTGTACGAGATCACCTACGTGGCCAAGGATCCGAAGGTGATGGGCGTGGGCCTGGCGGCGCTGCGCGACACCGTGACCTTCTTCCGCCATCGCAGCGCCGACGCGGCCGGCACGCCCAATCCGATCGCCGGCGCGATCCGCTACGCGATCGGGCAGGGCACCTCGCAGTCGGGCAATGCGATGAAGACCTTCCTGCATCTGGGCTTCAACGCGGCGCTGGACGGCGGCAAGGTGTTCGACGGCATCTTTGCGCATGTGGCCGCGCGCCAGACCAATATCAACACGCGCTTCGCGGTGCCGGGCGGCGGCGGTGGCCTGCGCACCGACCATCGCGCCTTCGGGCAGACCGCGCCGCGCGGGCTGGCGGCCGACTACGAGGACGCGGTCGCGGGCCGCACCGGCGGCGTGATGAAGCGCTGCAGCGAGACGCGGACCTGCCCGCGCTTCTTCCTCGGCCTGTCGGGCACCGAGTTCTGGCAGCTGCAGGGCTCGCCGGTGCTGACCGACGCCTACGGCTTCACCGACCTGAAGCAGCCCGATAACGCGCGCATCTACTACTACGCCAGCACGCAGCACGGCGGCCGCTCCGCGCAGATCAACTACAACCCCGCGCAGACGGTCTATCCGGCCGGCTCGATGATCGACTTCGCCGATACCTTCCGCGCGCTGTTCATCGCGCTGGAGGACTGGGTCGCGCGCGACATCGCGCCGCCGGACAGCCAGGTGCCCCGCATCGCGGAAGGCACGCTGGTGCGGCCCGACCAGTTGCAGGTGCCGGTGATCAAGGGCGTCAGTTTCGCCGGCCCGAGCGGAACGGTGCCGATCCCCGACTTCCAGTACCTCGGCCGCTACAACGGCTTCCCGCTGCTCGACTACGGCCCGCAGTACCGGCCGCAGGACGAGTCGGGCATCGCCACCGTGCTGCCGCCTGCCTATCTGGGCCGGGACTACGCGATCCTGGTGCCGCAGCTCGATCCCTCCACCGGCCTGGCGAAGGCGGGCATCCGCGCGCTCGACGTGCAGGTGCCGGTCGGCACCAGCCTCGAGTTCAACTACGTGGCCACGCCCGGCATCGTCGACCTCGTCAATCTGGGCGGCAGCTACATCCCCTTCCACAAGACCGAGGCCGCGCGCACCGCGGCCGGCGACCAGCGGCCCTCTCTGGAGGCGTTGTATGGCGACCAGGCCGGCTATCTGGCGAAGCTGCGCACGGCCGCCGACGCGCTGGTGTCGCAGCGCTTCCTGCTGCCCGCCGACGCGCAGCGCGCGATCGCGCGCGCCCAGGCCAATCCGGTGCTGCCGTGATGCGGTACCGGAGCAACGGAAGGAGAGACATCATGACCAAGCCAGGACCCTGGCGTGTCCATGCGGCCGCGCTGGCCGCGGCAGCCGCGGCGGCCGTGGCGCTGGCCGCCTGCGGCGGGGGCGACGATCCGCCGCCTCCACCGCCGCAGTCTGGCAATCCGCAGCCCAGATCGTGCGCGCAGATGGCGGCAGCGGTGCTCGAGGGCGCCGCCGTGCAGGCCGCCACCGAGATTGCCGCGGGCAGCTTCTCGCCCAATGCCGGCACCACGCTGACCGTGCCCGCCTTCTGCCGCGTGCAGGCGGTGGCGCGGCCCAGCAGCGATTCGGAGATCCGCTTCGAAGTGTGGATTCCGGCCGCCGCGCAATGGAACGGCAAGCTGCTGGTGACCGGCAATGGCGGCTACAGCCCGGCACTGGGCTACCGTGCGATGGCGATGGGGCTCGCGCGCGGCTACGCCACCGTCGGCGGCGATACCGGCCACCAGTCGGCCAATCCGAACGACATGCTGTTCGGCGTCAACCATCCCGAGAAGATCGTCGACTGGGGCACGCGCTCGATCCACGCGATCACGGTGCCGAGCAAACGGCTGGTCGCCGACATGCACGCGCGCGACATCGAGCGCGCGTACTTCTACGGCTGCTCGACCGGCGGCCACCAGGGCTATGCCGAGGCGCAGCGCTATCCGGACGATTTCGACGGCATCATCGCCGGCGCGCCGGGCAACAACCGGGTGCGGCTCAATGCCGGTTTCCTGTGGCAATTCCTCGCCAACCACCGTCCCAACGACAATCTGTCGCCAATCATCCCGGCGGCCAAGCTGACGATGGTGACGCGCGCCGCGGTGGCGGCCTGCGATGCCGACGATGGCGTCACCGACGGCGTGGTCGACGATCCGCGGCAATGCGGCTTCGATCCGGCAACGCTGCAATGCAGCGGCGCCGACGCGGACAATTGCCTGACCGCCGAACAGGTGTCGGCGCTGAAGGCCATGTACGCAGGGCCGCGCAATCCGCGCACCGGGGAGCAGGTCTATCCCGGCTGGCCAAAGACCAGCGAGGCGCTGTTCACGGTGGCGGGCGCACCGGTAGGCTGGAACACCTACTGGGGCACGACCGAGCCCACGCGCGCCGATTTCTGGCGCTACTGGGTCTTCGACAATCCGCAATGGAACTGGTGGACCTTCGATTTCGATCGCGACCTGGCCTATGCCGACGCCAAGGTCGGCACGATGGTCGATCAGACCAACGCCGATCTATCGGCCTTCAAGGCCGGCGGCGGCAAGCTGCTGGTCTACAACGGCTGGCAGGACCCGGTGGTCAACGCGGTCGATACCATCGCCTACTACGATCGCGTCAAGGCGGCGCAGGGCTCCCAAGCCGCCACCGACGCGTTCTTCCGGCTCTTCATGGTGCCCGGCATGGGGCACTGCTCGGGCGGGCCGGGTACCACGCAGTTCGGCAACGGCGATACGCCGGCGCCGGTCGTCGATGCGCAGCATGACATCCTGGAGGCGCTCGATGCCTGGGTCACGCGCGGGACGGCGCCGGAGCGCATCGTCGCTTCCGCGGTCAGCGGCGGCGCGGTGACGCGCACCCGGCCCCTGTGCCCGTAGCCGCGCAAGGCGGTCTATCAGGGCAGCGGCAGCACCGACGATGCGGCGAATTTTTCGTGCCGGTAGCGGGCAGCGTCCGCTGGAAGGGAGGCAGAAGTTGCAAGGCATGTAAGACCGTTCCGGGCCGGGACAAGGCACGGATCGCGACCGGCGGGGTCGACAACGCCCCGCCGCCGTGGTCCGCGCCTTGCTGCATGTCGGCTGACGCCGATCCGGCGTCGACCGACCGAGGAGGGATGTCATGCCTCACGAGCAATATCAAGCCTGTATCGATGCCTGCACGCGCTGCGCGCAGGCCTGCCGTCACTGTGCGGCGTCCTGCCTGCAGGAACACGATGTGCAGAAGATGACCGAGTGCATCCGGCTGGACCTGGACTGCGCCGGCATTTGCGAACTTTCGGTGGCCTATATGTCGCGCGGCAGCGAACATTCGCGCCAGCTATGTGCGCTGTGCGCGCAGATCTGCGAGCGCTGCGCCGAGGAGTGCGCGCGCCATCAGGCCCAGCATTGCCAGCAATGCGCACAGGCCTGCCGCGATTGCGCGCAGGCGTGCCGGCAGATGGCGGCGTGACGGCGGCTTGCAGTTTGCGGTTTGCGGGGCTGCGGGACCTTGCAGGGCCGGCGGAACTTGCAGCCAGGGAGTGGAGCGATGGCCGATGTCACCCATGATGCGGCACTGTGTCACATAGTGCACCGGCGCGTGGCGGTATATCGTCGCGCACCGGTTTCGCGTCCGCGACTCGCCATTCCGTCAGAACCTCATGCCCCGCGCCGCTCCGCCTTGCCCTGGACCGACCTCGCGCTACCGCGCATCCCATGCTGTTTCCGCGGCGCTGACGGCAGCGTCGCTGGCGTGGACATTCCCGCTGCTGGCGCAGACGGCCGACCGGGCCACTGACGGTGCCGCCGACAGCGCCACCGGCGGCGCCACCGGCCGCGCCACTGAGGGGGCGCCCGACGGCACCGTCACGCTGCCCACCGCGACCGTCACGGCGGCCGTTCCGGGCTCGCCGACGGTGCCGGCCGTGGTCCGGCAGCGCGCCACGCTGTTCGGCACCGTCGGCTCGGTCGGCTTCGTCGATGCGCAGTCCCATGCGGACAGCTATGCCAGCAATGTGCGCGATGTCCTGAAGGACACGCCGGGCGTCTACGTACAGGAGCGCTATGGCCAGGAGCTGCGGCTGTCGATTCGCGGCTCCGGCATCGCGCGCGGCTATCACGTCCGCGGCATCGACGTGCTGCAGGACGGCGTGCCGACCAACTTCGCCGACGGCAGCGGCGACTTCTATCAGATCGATCCGCTCGCGCTGCAGGCCACCGAGGTGTACAAGGGCGGCAACGGCCTGGCCTATGGCAGCACCACGCTGGGCGGCGCGATCAATTTCACCACGCCCTCCGCGCTGACCGCGCCGGCGCCGAACCAGCTGCGGCTCGAGGGCGGCAGCTTCGGCACCGCCCGCGCCAGCGCGCAGGTGTCGCGCCAGTTCGGCGCCTTGGATTTCCTCGCCAACCTGAGCGTCAATCGCGCCGACGGCTATCGCGAGCACCAGCGCGGCCAGTACCAGCAGTTCAATGCCAACTTCGGCTATCGCCTCAGCCCGGATGTCGAGACGCGCTTCTATCTCGGCGTCTATGTGGTCGACCAGGACCTGCCGGGCACGCTGTCGCTGGCCGACGCCCTGAACCAGCCTCGCCGCGCCTCGGCCGGCGCGCTGGCGCTCGATCAGGCCCGCGACACGCGCACCGAGCGCCTGGCCAACGTGACGACCATCCGGCTGGGGGAAGGGCAGCAGCTGGACCTGCGCAGCTGGGTGATCCACAAGGACCTGCATCACCCGATCTTCCAGGTGATCGACCAGGACAGCTGGACCTATGGCTTCGCGCCGCGCTATACCGGGCGCGGCAGCGTCGGCGGCATGCGCAACGAGCTGACCGTCGGCGGCCGTTTCTTCGGCGGCACCGGCGATTCCCGCCACTACCTGAACCAGGGCGGAAGCCGGGGCGCGCAGACGCTGAACGCACGCCAGGAGGCGGCCAACTACGAGGCGTATCTGGAAAACCGGCTCTATCTGCTGCCCACGGTGGCGCTGATGGCAGGGGCCAAGGCCTATCGCGCCGAGCGTCGCTATACCGACCACGGTGGCCTGGCGGCCAATCCGGTGGCCAAGTCGGACCGCGATACCTTCAGCGGCATCAACCCCAAGATCGGCGTGCTGTGGGAACCGGCCCCCCGAGGTGCAGGCCTTCGTCGATATCACGCGCAGCGCCGACGTGCCGGACTTTTCGGATCTGCTGCAGACCATCGGCAGCGCCCAGCGCTTCGTGCCGCTGGCGGTGCAGCGCGGCTGGACGCTCGAGATCGGCACGCGGGGGCGGCGCGAGCGCTTCGGCTGGGATGTCGCCGCCTACCGTTCGCTGGTGCGCGACCAGATGCTGCAGTTCGCCACCGGCCCCGACATCCCGGCCTCGACGTTCAACGCGGGCCGCACCACGCTGCAGGGCGTGGAGCTGAGCGTCGATGCCGACCTGCTGCGCGGCGTGCTGACCCCGGGCGATCGCCTCAACGTGGCGCAGCTATGGAATTACAGCGATTTCCGCTTCGACAACGACCGGCGCTACGGCAACAACCGCATCGCCGGCGTGCCGGAGCATGTCCTGCGTACCACGCTGACCTACGGCGTGGGCGAGCGCTGGCGCATTGCCGGCACGCTCGACTGGGTGCCCAGCGGCGCCTGGGTCGACTATGCCAATACGATGCGCGCGCCGGGCTACGCGCTGTTCGGCCTGCAGGCGTCCTACCGCTTCGGCGGCGGCGTGACGCTGTTCGTCGATGCCCGCAATCTGGGCGACAAGCGCTATGTCAGCGACTTCAGCACGGTGGCCGACGCGCGCAGCGCGAACACCGCGGTGTTCTACCCGGGCAGCGGGCGGGCCATCTACGCCGGGCTGCAATATCGCTTCTGAAGCGGCGGCGCGCAGCCAGCGCGACGCCGTTCCCGCGCGGGCACCCCAGCGGCCCGGCAGGCCGCGGGGTCGCCGCCGTGCCGCCGGGGCGACGGCCCGCTCAGTGTTCGTGATGCAGGTACTTGGCCTGGCGCGGCAGCCGCAGGCTGACCAGGAAGGCCACCACCATCATCGCGGTCACGTACCAGTAGAAGGCGGACTCGTGGCCGACCGACTTCAGGCCCAGCGCGACGTATTCGGCCGAGCCGCCGAAGATCGCGTTGGCGATCGCATAGGCCAGGCCCACCCCGAGCGCGCGCACTTCGGGCGGGAACATCTCGGCCTTGACGATGCCGCTGATCGACGTATAGAGGCTGACCACCGCCATCGACAGCGTGATCAGCACGAAGGCGACCGCCGGATTGGTGATGGTATGCAGCGCGGTCAGCACCGGCACCGTGATCAGCGCGCCGAGCGCGCCGAACAGCATCATGTTGGTACGCCGGCCGATGCGGTCCGACAGCGCGCCGAACACGGGCTGCATGCACATGTAGACGAACAGCGCGCCCGTCATCACGTAGCTGGCGGTCTTGATCGGCATGCCGGCGGTGTTCACCAGGTACTTCTGCATGTAGGTGGTGAACGTGTAGAAGATCAGCGAGCCGCCGGCGGTGTAGCCCAGCACGGTGAAGAAGGCCGCCTTGTGGTCGCGCAGCAGCGCGACCACGCTGCCGGCGTCCTTGGTGTTGCGCGTGTCGGCGCTGGACGTTTCATGCAGCGTCCGGCGCAGCAGCAGCGCCACCACCGCGGTGATCGCGCCGATCACGAACGGAATGCGCCAGGCCCAGGTCCTGAGCTCCTGCTCGGTGTACAGCTGCTGCAGCACGACCACCACCAGCACGGCCAGCAGCTGGCCGCCGATCAGCGTCACGTACTGGAACGACGAGAAGAAGCCGCGCCGGCCCTTGAGCGCGACCTCGCTCATGTAGGTGGCGGTGGTGCCGTATTCCCCGCCGACCGACAGGCCTTGCAGCAGGCGCGCCAGCAGCAGAAGCGCGGGCGCCCACATGCCGATGCTGTCGTAGGTCGGCAGGCAGGCGATCATCAGCGAGCCGGTGCACATCATCACCACCGAGATCAGCAGCGAGCTCTTGCGCCCGTGGCGGTCGGCGATGCGGCCGAACACCCAGCCGCCGATCGGCCGCATCAGAAAGCCGGCGGCGAAGACACCCGCGGTATTGAGCAGCTGCACGGTAGGATCGGACTGTGGGAAGAACGAGTGCGCGAAATAGATCGCGCAGAACGCGTAGATATAGAAGTCGAACCATTCGACGAGATTGCCGGACGACGCCGCGACGATCGCGAACACGCGGCGGCGGCTGTCATGGTCCCGGCCGTTGTTCCGGTCATGGTCCGCCTTGCCGGCCGGAATGGTGGTGCTGGTCAGTTCTGTCATGGGAGATCGCTGAGTAGGACGCCGGCGCTCAGGCGTGGACACGCGTGCGCCGGCGTCGGGCGAAGCGCGCGGCGGGGCACCGCCGCTGCAACAGAGGCCGCCCGCGGCCAGGGGGCTGGCGGGCGGGCGGCAGGGCGATATAAGGGTAACCCCTAGGGCGTGATCCTGCACGGCACGGCGGTGCGGCCGTCAGCGGGCGGCGATCCCCGGCCCAGGCATGGCGCGGGATGGCGCGCGATTGTTCGGGATCGCGAACACAGTGTCTCGTGGAGCGTCTGCGCAAGGGCGGGCGCTGGCCCTCTCCCCCGGCCTTGCCCGAGCGCGGGAGAGAGGCCGGGCGAGAGGGTAAAGGGCAGGGGCCCCGCTACACCGCTACGAACCCACCATGACCCGGCTCTGTCCGCCCGACAGCCTGCGCACCTCGATGCGTGTGCCGATGCGCTCGGTCATCTCGTGCACATGCGAGATCACGCCGACCTTGCGGCCCTGGGCCTGCAGGCTGTCGAGCGCGTCCATCGCGACGCGCAGCGTGTCCGCGTCGAGGCTGCCGAAGCCCTCGTCGATGAACAGCGATTCGACCCGCACGCGATGCGAGGACAGCGACGCGAGTCCGAGCGCGAGCGCGAGCGACACCAGGAACGATTCGCCGCCGGACAGCGAATGCACCGAGCGGGCCTCGTCGGCCATGTCCTGGTCGATCACCAGCAGCGCCAGGCTCTGGCGCACGCGTTCGAGCCGGTAGCGGCGCGACAGCGTGGCCAGGTGCCGGTTGGCGTAGCCGAGCAGGATGTCCAGCGTCATCTGCTGGGCATGGTTGCGGAATTTCTTGCCGTCGGCCGAACCGATCAGTTCGTTGAGCACCTGCCAGGTGTGCGCGGTGGCCTGCTGCCGCTCGATGCGCGCGATCAGATCGCTGGCCTGCGCGCGCCGCTCGTCGTCGCGGCGCAGCGTGAAATCGGCCTCGGCCAGCGCCTGCTTGGCGCGCTCGAGTTCGGCGCGGACCGCCGTCAGCGCGGCTTCGACGGTGGTCGCGTCGTCTTCGCCGAGCCGGCGTGCCAGATGGCGTTCGCGTTCGGCGCGGCGCGTCCGCACCACGGCGTGCGCGGCATCGACTTCGCGTTGCAGCCCGTGCAGCGAGGCTTCCTCGCGCGCCAGCCAGTCGGCATCGAGCGCCAGCAGCGCGCGCAGGCCGGCTTCGTCGAGCGGCGCGGTCGCGGCCGGGCCCATGTGTCGGTCGCCGCCGTGGTGGCCGTTGTTTCCGTCGCGTCCGTCGTATCCGGCGTGTCCGTCGTCTCCCTCGCGTCCGGCGTGTCCGTCGTCTCGCTCGCCTCCGACGTTTCCGTCATGTCCTTCTCGCCAGGCCTGCAACCACGCATCGAGCCGCGCCGCGGCTTCGCGCGCCTGCTGCTCCAGCGCCCGGTCTTGGGCCTGCGCCTGTTCGGTACGCGCGGTCTGCCGCGCCAGCTGTTCGCTGGCAGCCTGGCTCCCCCGCTGTGCCGCGTCGACGCGCGCCGTGGCCCCGGCGCTGGCTTGCGCCAGACGGGCCGCGATCGCCTCGACCGTCTGGCCCGCATCGGGCGTGCCGGCAAACAGCGCATCGCGGCGCGTGCGCTGCTCGGACAGGCGCGCATCGGCGAACGCCAATGTTTCGGCGGCTCGGCGATGCGCTTCGACGGCATGCTCGTGCGCCTGCGTGGCGGCGGCCAGTGCGCCATCGAGCTGCACGATGCGCTGGCGCTGCGCGTCGCGTCCGTCGCGGTGCCGTGTCCAGTTGCCGGCATCGGCCTCGCAGCGCGCGCGGAAAGCCGCCGGATCGTCGTGCCACTGCTCGCGCCAGTCGGGGCCAGCGGCGCGCCCTAGCGCACCCTCGTCGAGTTCGCGCAGGACCTGGTCGCGCTGCGCCGCCGTGGCCGCGGCCGACTCGTTCGCCGCGCCATGACGCAGCGCGAGTTCGGCGACCAGGGCCTGCGCGCGTTGCAGCGCGCCGTCCGCCGCCGTCTGCTCGGCCTGGGCGGCGTCCAGCCGCACGCGCGCGGCCTGCAGCTGTTTGTCCAGCGTGCGCAGATGGGTGTCGAGCTCGGCCGCGCTGCGCAGCTGCGCGTCGGCGTCGGCCAATTGCCGCGCGAACCAGTCGGCGCGCTGGTCGGCATCGACAGTCACGGCCTGCGCGGCCTGCGCGGCCCGCACGGCTTCCACGGCTTCCACGGCTTCCACGGCTTCCACGGCTTCCACGGCTTCCACGGCTTCCACGGCTTCCGCGGCTTCCATGGCCCGCGCCGCCTGGGCGGCCAGCGCGTCGGCCTGCCACTCCCGTTCGGCGCGGTCGCGCTGCTGCCGCGCGGCGGCCAGGCGCGTGTCGAGCTGCGCCAGCGCTTCGTCGTGGCTGTGCGCCAGCGCGGCGGCGCTGCGTTCGTCGGCGTCGATCCGGGCCAGCGCCTGCTGGCAGCGGCGGTACTCGTCCTCCAGCGCGCCCAGCGTGGCCTGCAGCGCCGCGCGCAGCGGCGAGTCGTCATGCGCGTACGGGTGTTCGCTGGCGCCGCAGACCGGGCAGGGCTCGCCCGGCTCCAGCGTCTCGCGCAATTGCTCGACGCTCTGCTGGCAGGCCGCGAGCGCGCGTTGCCAGGAGCGTTCCGCCTGCGTGGCGGCCTGCTGCGCGGCGGGCCGCGCGGCGCGGGCCGCATCGATGCCTTGCTGGCACTGCTGCCGTTGCGCCCGCAGCGTGTCGCGCTGCTGGATCAGCTCGGCCATCCGCGCTTCGGCCGCACGCAGTTCGCGCCAGCGCGCCGCGGCCTGCTGCAGCGCGTCGCGATGCCGCTGCAATTCGGCCGCCCGGGCCGCGATGGCATCGCGATCATGCCCGGCCAGCGCCTGCTGCGCCGTCGCATACTGCCGCTGGGCGTCTTGCAGCGACTCGGCGGCGGCAGCGAGCCGCGCCTGTGCCTCGGACTGGTCGCGCCGGGCCTTGCCCAGCCGCTCCGCCAATTGCGCGGCCTCTTGCGTGGCGGCGACGTGCCGGCCGTGCCAATCGTCGGCCTGCGCGAACAGCGCCTGCCAGCGCGGCCATTGCGCGCCGAGCGCCTCGCGGCCGGCATGCCGCGCGAGCCAGTCTTCGGCGGCGGCCAGCGCCGCGCCCGCGGAGTCGCGCTCCGTCCGCAGTCGTGCCTGTTCGCGGCGCGCTTCGTCCAGTGCCTGCTCGGCTTGCCGATGTGCAAGGGCGGCGCGCTCGCGGTCCGGCGTCAGCGTCTTGATCACGGCGTCGAGTTCGCGCGCCTGCGCCAGGCGCGGCGCCATCTCGGCCTCGGCGTGGCGCGCCGCGTCCAAGGCGGCGGCAGTACGCTGCCGTTCGGCCTGCGCGTCCTGCGCCGCGCGCGCGGCAGCCGCCTGCGCCTCGGCGGCGCGCGAGCGCTCCTGGCGCTGCGCCTCGCGTTGCGCGGCGAGCCGGTCGACCTCGGCCACCAGCGGCCGCGCGGCCTGGGCCGCGTGCGCGTCTGCCAGCCGGGCGCGCCGTGGCGCGGCGGCTTCGAGCGCGGAGACGGCGGCCCGATGCTGGCCGAGCGCCTGCTGTTCGAGCCTGGCCAGTTCGGCCGCGTCGGCGTGCCAGCGCAACTGCGCCTCGTGCTGCCGCAGCCGTTCGTCCAGCGCCGTCACCGCGTCCTGCTGCTGGCGCCGTTGCAGCTCGCACTGCGCGCGCGTCTCCGCGTCCAGCGGCTGGTGCTGCGCGGCCTGCTCGCGCAGCTGGCGCAGCGCTTCCTGCTCGGCCTTGTTGCGTTCGAAGGCGCGCCGCGAGATCGCCTCGAAGCGGCCGGTGCCGGTCAGCGCCTGCAGCAGCGCCGCGCGTTCGTCGTCGCCGGCCTTCAGGAAGGCGAAGAACTCGTTCTGCGCCAGCAGCACCGCGCGCGTGAACTGCTCGAAGGTCAGCCCGACGCGCTCGACGATCGCGGCCTGCACCTCGGTCTTCAGCCCGCCGCCGACCGGCTCCTCGCCGGGCAGCCGCGCCAGCGACATCTGCGTCTGCTGTAGCTTGCCACCGGCCTTGCTGCGCGCGCGGCGCACGCTCCAGCGGGCGCGGTAGGCCTGCCCGTCGCCGCCGACGAAGTCGACCTCGGCGTGGCCCTCGGCGGCGCCGCGGCGCAGCAGCGTGCGCGTGTCGTGGGCGCCGATGGTCTCGCCCGCGACGTCGGGCAGCACCGTGGCGCGGCCACCGACGCGGGCGACGCGCGGGGTCTCGTCGTACAGCGCGAGGCACAGCGCATCGAGCAGCGTGCTCTTGCCCGCGCCGGTGGGGCCGCAGATCGCAAACAGGCCGGCCGAGGCCAGCGGCTCGGCGGTGAAGTCGACGGCGAACTCGCCCGACAGCGAGGCCAGGTTGCGGCCGCGGATGGCGAGGATCTTCATGACGCTGCCACCTCGTCCGGGCCGTGCAGCAGCTCGGCCAGCGCCGCCGCCAGCGTGGCGGGCGCCTCGGCGCCATGCCGCTCGCGATACAGCGAGGCGAACACCGCGGCCGGATCGAGCCGGTTCAGGTCGTCGAGCGACAGCATCGGCGCGGGCGCCTCGCCGGCCGCGGCGGCGGCGCTGACCTCGATGCGCGCGAGGCGCACCGGCTTGCCGTCGAGCGCGGCTTCCACCTTGGCGCGCAGCGTGGGCTCGGGGCCGTCCAGCGCGACGCGGACCTGCAGATAGGGCTGCAGCGCGTCGGGCAACGGCGGCAGGTCGAGCGCGCGCAGCGCGTCCAGCGCCTGGTCGATCGGCCGGGGCGTCAGGGGCACGCGCATCAGGTCGACGGGTCTGGGCACCGGGATCGCGCGCCACTCGGCCAGCGTCTCGCCCTCGAGCCGGGCGCTGACGACCTGGTGCGGATAGTGGATCTCGGAGAACGACATCGGCAGCGGGCTGCCGCTGTAGCGGATGTGCTCGTGGCGGCCGACCTTCTGCGGCCGATGCAGATGCCCGAGCGCGACATAGGCGATGGCCGGGTCGAAGATGCCGGCCGGCAGCGCCTCGGCGCCGCCGATCACGATGCGGCGCTCCGAGTCCTCCGAGACCTCGCCGTCGCGCATATGGCAGTGGCCGAGCGCGACGATGGGCTGGCCGGGTTGCCGGCGGGCCAGCGCCAGTTCGAGCGCGCTGCGATAGAGCGCGGCGACGCCGGCCTGGTAGGGGTCGGTGCCGGTGCCGGTCTCGGTATCGATGCCGGTATGGATGCCGGTATCCGCCTTGTCCCGCGCGGCCTCGACCCGCGGCACGTCGCTGGGGCGCAGGAACGGGATGGCCAGGCACCACGCCGCGATCCGGCCGTCCGCATCGCGCACCGGCACCACCAGCCGCTCCATGTCGATCGTGCCGTCGGGCAGGCGATGGACCTGGCCGACGCAGGCCGCGCCGAACCAGTCGAGGAAGGGCGCCGGGGCCTCCAGCCGCGCCGGCGAGTCGTGGTTGCCGGCGATCATCACGATCGCCAGATGGGGGCGCCGGCGCCTTGCCTCGGTCAGGAAGCGATACAGCTGGCGCTGCGCCGCGGCCGAGGGGTTGGCGGTGTCGAAGATGTCGCCGGCGACCAGCAGCAGGTCGGTAGCCTCGGCGTCCAGCGTATCGAGCAGCCAGTCGAGGAAGTGCTGATGTTCGTGGGTACGGTCGTAGTGATGCAGGGTCTGGCCGAGATGCCAGTCCGAGGTGTGCAGCAGTCGCATGCTGGGGGGAGGGCCTTTCAACGTTGGCCGAGACGATAGCAGAGATCGGTGGGGGCCGGCTCGGCCGCTCGTTGGCTCGGGCTCGGGCTCGGCTCAGGCTCGGCTCAGGCTCAGGCTCAGGCTCAGGCTCAGGCTCAGGCTCAGGCTCAGGCTCAGGCTCTGTTCGGCTCGGCTCGGCTCGGCTCGGCTCGGCTCGGCTCGGCTCGGCTCGGCTCGGCTCGGCGCGGGCTCGGCGCGGGCTCGGCGCGGGCTCGGCGCGGGCTCGGGCCGGGCTCGGCCGCGATGCGGCGGCCTCCTGCACGATCGGGCGAATCGGGCTACACTTCGGCCCGCGCTCTTCGGAGCGCACCGCTTCAGAACAGCGGCGGGGTGGCAGAGTGGCATGCCACGGCCTGCAAAGCCGTGTACGACGGTTCGATTCCGTTCCCCCCGCCTCCAGATTTCCGCACCGTGCCGACGCGATCGGCGCGAGCCCGCAAGCCGCCGAGCCGGTCGGCTGGTCAGCCGGCCCCTTCTCATCGTGCCTCGTCGCAGCGCGCGATTTCCACCGTCACATGCGCCAGTTCCTCGTGCACGCCGAGCGCGGTACGCACGCGCGCCGGCGTCAGCGTCGGGTCGTGCGTGACCAGCGCGACGATGCAGGCGAACTTGTCCTTGCCGACCCGCCAGACATGCAGGTCGGTCACGCGGGTGCCGTCGCGGCCCTGGTCGAAACCGGCCAGCACCTCGCGCACCTCGTCGACCACCGGGTGGTCCATCTCGCGATCGAGCAGCACCGCCGAGGTCTGCCGGATCAACCCGAGCGCCCAGTGGCCGACCAGCACGGCGCCGACGATGCCCATCACCGGATCGAGCCAGTTCCAGCCGAGCCACCAGCCGCCCGCCAGCGCGAGCAGTGCCAGCACCGAGGTGGCGGCGTCGGCCAGCACATGCAGATAGGCGGAGCGCAGGTTCAGGTCGTGGCCGTGCGCGTGGCCATGGTCATGGGCGTGCCCGTCGTGGTGGTGGCCGTGATGACCGTGATGGCCGTGGTGATCGTCGTGGCGATGGTGATGATCGTGGTCGTGCCCGTGGTGATGATGGTGGTGCGCGCCGCCCAGCAGCCAGGCGCTCGCCAGATTGACCAGCAGGCCCAGGCAGGTGACCGCCATCGCTTCCGGATAGCGGATCGCCGCCGGCGCGAACAGCCGCTCGATCGAGGCGAAGCCCATCAGCGCGGCCACGCCCATCAGGAAGACCGCGCTGGCGAAGCCGGCGAGCACCTCGATCTTCCAGGTGCCGAAGGCGAAGCGGCGGTCGTTGGCGAAGCGGCGGGCGGCCGCATACGCGAACACCGACAGGCCGATCGCCAGCGCGTGCGAACTCATGTGCCAGCCGTCGGCCAGCAGCGCCATCGAGCCGAACCACCAGCCGGCGGCGATCTCCGCCACCATCGCCGCGGCCGTCAGCAGCAGCACCAGGCGCGTACCGCGTTCGCCGGCGGCGTTGCCGCGGTCGAAGACATGCGAGTGGGTCCAGGGGGGAGAGATCGTGGGTATGCATGGCTTGGCCTCTTTTCGATGGGCGCAAGGGTAGCAGCATGCGCGTGCGGGCAGGCGCAAATCCCTGCTGGCGGTGCGCCGACTCACGGTTGGGACCCGCAGTCGCGATTCGCCGGCGGGAATCGCAGTTGGGACCCGCGATCGGGACTCGCAATCGGGGCTCGCCATCGGGGCTCGCCATCGGGGCTCGCCATCGGGGCTCGCAATCGGGACCCGCAATCGGGACCCGCAATCGGATCTCGCAATCGGGTCTCGCAATCGGGACCGACGGTCGGGCCTCGGAGTCAGCCCCGCAGTATTCGGCCTCAAGTTTTCCAGGTGGCCGATCGTTTTACCCCCCAGACGCGAAATGGATTTATCGCCGCTTAACATACATTCATGAATGCATGTATCATCGCGATCACGATTTTGCGTAATTTCGCTCTTTGCTTGCTAAAAGTACGATGACTTATCGATTCATTGCCGGTTGCATGGCGGCGTGGCTCGGCTTGTGCGCCACCGCCGGTTGGCTGATCGAACGGCTCTGGGCCTAGCCTCCGGCCCGTTCGCGCGGCCCGATGCGAGTGGCGTTTCCTGCCTGGCACGGACTGTGCCAGTGCCTTCGCCGGCAACTTTCAACTCCTCTCCCCTCGACCATGACACAACAAGAACAACGGACGGCGCGTTCGCTGCGCCGCGCGGCCGCTCTTTGCTGCGCCGCCGCAGCGCTGATCGCCGCCGCACCCGCCCAGGCTGACCCCGCCGTCCATGTGGCCTACGGCCGCGATCCTGGCCACGGCCTGAACAAGTACGAGGTCGGCCTGAACTGGGATTCGGGCTTCGCCTACGGCAATCCGCAGGGCTGGCTGGCCAAGCTGCAGTGGGAAGTCGAGCTGGCGCGCTGGAACGCGCGCAGCGGCAACAACCGCCGCGACGTGACCGAAATCGGCTTCTCGCCGATCCTGCGCGTCGAGAAGCACGGCTGGAGCGTGGTGCCGTTCGCCGAGCTGTCGGTGGGCCTGCGCCTGATGAGCGCCACCTCGACCTCGGACTCGCACGACTACAGCACGGCCTTCCAGTTCTCGGACATGGTCGGCGTGGGCGTGGCCTTCGGCCCGCAGAAGCGTGCCGAGGCGGGTTTCCGCTTCCAGCACATCTCGAACGCCAGCATCAAGCGGCCGAACCCGGGTACCAACTTCTATACCGGTTACGTGCGTTACCGCTTCTGAGGGCGGCGCTGAGCCCGCTTCAGCGCCCACCCCCGGGCCCCCGGGTCCCGCTCGCCGTGTCCCGGGGGGGGGGCGCTACTTCGGGCGACTACCTCCGGGGCCATTAACCCCCGGGGTCACTCCCCCGGGCCCGCTTCGGAGCCAACCCGGGGGGGCTCACCGGGCGCCGGCGAGTGCGTGGCTAGCCGCCGCGCACGCCGTCGAAGAAATCCCACAGCGCCGGCGCATCGCTGGTCGCGATATTGAAGCGGATCCACGGCGAATCGGTCTCGTCCGGCGCGAAATAGCTGCCGGGCGCCAGCCACACGCCGTGCGACAGCGCGCGTGTCGCCAGTTGCCCGCCGGACAGCCCGTGCGCGGCCGCCGCCGCGCCGTCGGGCGCCCCGCGTACCCGCGCCCAGGCGAACATGCCGCCTTCCGGGCGCAGCAGCACTTCGAGGCCGTGCGCCTCCATCTTCTCGGTGACGCGGTCCTGCTGCGCGCGCAGCCGCGCGGCCAGCGCGTCGACGTGGCGCGCGTAGTGGCCGCCGGTCAGCACCGCATAGACCAGCCGCTCGGTGACCTCCGAGGAAGTGAGCCCCACCGCCATCTTGGTGCGGGCAAAGGCCTTGGCCAGTTCCGGGCTGGCCGCCAGATAACCGACCCGCAGCGACGGCGTGATGGTCTTCGAAAAGCCGTTGACGTAGACCACGTGCGACAGCCCGTCCATCGCCGCGAGCATCGGCGCGCCGGCTGGCGCCAGCTCCCGGTAGATATCGTCCTCGACCACCAGCAGCCGGTGCTGCTCGGCCAGCTGCAGCACGCGATGCGCGTTCATGCTGGTCAGCGTGCCGCCGGTCGGGTTCTGCAGCACCGTATTGACGAACAGCGCGCGCGGCCCATGCCGGCGGATGGCCGCGTCGAGCGCATCCGTATCCAGCCCCGCCGCGCCACGCGGCACGCCCACCACCTTCAGCCCCGCCAGCCGCAGGATCTGCAGCAGATTGCAGTAGCACGGGTCCTCGACCAGCACCGTATCGCCGGCGCGCAGCAGCGTGCGCACCACCAGGTCCAGCGCCTGGGTCGCGCCCTGCGTCAGCACCACCTGCTGCGCCTGCATCGGCATGCCGTACTGCGCCAGCCGCGTGGCGATGTGCTCGCGCAGCGCGGCGAAGCCGTAGGGATGGCCGTAGCCCGACACCTGCCCGGCCGGCACGCGGGCCGCGGCGCGGATGGCATGGTGCAGCCCCTCCTCGTTGAGCCAGTCGCCGGGCAGCCAGCCGGCGCCGGCCTTGATCGGCACCGAGTGGTCGGCGAACACGTCCGACAGCAGCCACGCGGCGTTCAGGGCAGGGGTTTCCCAGCGCGGGCTCGGCGCCTGCTCGGTGCTGGGCTGGCGATGGGCGACCGTATAGCCTGAGCCCGCGCGCGCCGCAAGGTAACCGAGCGCCGTCAGCCGGCCGTAGGCCTCGGCCACCGTGAAGGTGCTGATGCCATGCTGGGCGGCGAAGCGCCGCACCGACGGCACGGAGATGCCGGGGCGCAGCGCGCGCCGGTCGACCAGCGCCGCGATGCCGGCGACGATCTGTTCGGTCAGCGTGTCGCCGCCACGGCGGCTGCGGGTCAATTCGAGCTGGATCATGCGACCGCATTGTGCGGGGGATGCCTGTACAGTTCAAGCACGGCCAAGGACGAGGCCGGGCTGCCCGGGGCAGGCCGCGATGCCGCATGTTGCCGGCCGATGCCGGCGCATCGCGATGATGGCGCGTCGCCGGGGCTGCGATCGACCTGTACGGTTATGGCCAGAAAAACAGTACGGTAAGGCGAGCATTTCGCAACCGTATATTTTTAGGTGGCGCCGGGCTCGCTACAGTGGCCGGATCGCTATCCCGCGCCATCGGCCGCTGCTGCCCGGTGGCGCGACACCCCGAACCGACCGGACCAGGCTCCGGACCAAGCCCGGACCAGATCCCCGACCAAGCCCGACCAGGCCAGGACGAACCCAAGGAGGAAGTAATGGACGCCGCCAAGACCGTGATTCCCGATCTCGATGCGCTGTGGATGCCGTTCACCGCGAACCGCCAGTACAAGGCGGCGCCGCGGCTGCTGGCTTCGGCCAGCGGCATGTATTACACGACCCACGACGGCCGCAAGATCCTCGACGGCTGCGCCGGCCTGTGGTGCGTGGCGGCCGGGCACTGCCGCAAGGAGATCGCCGACGCGATCGCGCACCAGGTGCAGACGCTGGACTATGCGCCGCCGTTCCAGATGGGGCATCCGCTGTCGTTCGAGGCGGCCAGCAAGGTGGCGGCAATCATGCCGTCGGGCCTGGACCGCATCTTCTTTACCAACTCGGGTTCCGAATCGGTCGATACCGCGCTGAAGATCGCGCTGGCCTACCACCGCGCCCGTGGCGAGGGGCAGCGCACCCGCTTCATCGGCCGCGAGCGCGGCTATCACGGCGTGGGCTTCGGCGGCATGGCGGTCGGCGGCATCGGCCCGAACCGCAAGGCGTTCTCGGCCAATCTGATGCCGGGCACCGACCACCTGCCGGCCACGCTCAATATCGCCGAGGCGGCCTTCTCCAAGGGCCAGCCGACCTGGGGCGCGCATCTGGCCGACGATCTCGAGCGGATCATCGCGCTGCACGATCCGTCCAACGTCGCCGCCGTCATCGTGGAGCCGCTGGCGGGCTCGGCCGGCGTGCTGGTGCCACCGGTCGGCTACCTGGAGCGGCTGCGCGAGATCACCAGCAAGCATGGCATCCTGCTGATCTTCGACGAGGTGATCACCGCCTTCGGCCGGCTTGGCGCGGCCACCGCGGCCGAGCGCTTCAACGTCACGCCGGACCTGATCACGATGGCCAAGGCGATCAACAACGCGGCCGTGCCGATGGGCGCGGTGGCGGTCCGGCGCGAGGTCCACGACACGGTGATCGACGCCGCGGCCGCCGGCGCGATCGAGCTGCCGCACGGCTACACCTATTCGGGCCACCCGCTGGCGGCTGCCGCGGCGATCGCCACGCTGGACCTGTATCGCAGCGAGGACCTGTTCGGACGCGCGGCGAAGCTGGCGCCGCTGTTCGAGGAGGCCGCGCACGGCGTGCGTGGCGCCCCGCACGTCAAGGACATCCGCAACCTGGGCCTGGTGGCCGGCATCGAGCTCGAGCCGCGGCCGGGACAGCCGGGCGCGCGCGGCTACGAGGTCTTCCTCAAGTGCCTGGAGCGCGGGGTGCTGGTGCGGTACACCGGCGACATCCTGGCCTTCTCGCCGCCGCTGATCGTCACCGAGGCGCAGATCGCCGAGCTGTTCGACACGGTGCGGCAGGTGCTGAAGGACGTGCAGTAAGGCCACGCCGGCGCGGACGCCCCGCGCCGATCCCTCTCCTCTCCCCGCTGCGGGAGAGGGGAGCGAAAACACCCACCCCACCTCCTGCCCCCTTCTTCTGCTCCGAACCCCGAAGCCCGCCTCCATAAGTGACGGTTTGGCCAGAGCGGTTCGATAAACTAGGCGCTTTTTTTGCCCCGGCCGGCCCACCTTGCCGACGCGCGGGCGGCCCTGCGCGTTCACCCAGACGGTGGCGCCCGCGGGCATTGGCGACCGGTCATCCACGGGCCGGCCAAACTCGATCCTGGCGGCACCGCCCGGCCGACCCCGGGCGGATGCCGCCAATGCAGGAGATCCCTTCATGAGCTTGTTCCGCACCAAGGACATCGAAACGATGCTGGCCGCGAGCCGCGACGATGGCTTGAAAAAGGTGCTCGGCCCGGTCGACCTGGTGATGATGGGCATCGGCGCCATCATCGGCACCGGCATCTTCGTGCTGACCGGTACCGGCGCGCTGACCGCCGGCCCGGCGCTGACGCTGTCCTTCGTGATCGCGGCGCTCGCCTGCGGTTTCGCCGCGCTGTGCTACGCCGAATTCGCGACCGCGATCCCGGTGTCCGGCTCGATCTACACCTACAGCTACGCCACGCTGGGCGAGATCGTCGCCTGGATGATCGGCTGGGACCTGCTGCTTGAATACGGGCTGGCGACCTCGGCGGTGTCGGTCGGCTGGTCGGGCTACTTCCAGTCGCTGCTGTCGGGCTTCGGCGTGCAGCTGCCGGCGGCGCTGACCGCCGCGCCCGGCGCGGTGCCCGGCGTGCAGACGGTGCTGAACCTGCCGGCGGTGCTGATCATGCTGGCGATCACCTGGGTGGTGTCGTATGGCGTGCGGGAGTCGGCGCGGGTCAACAACATCATGGTGGCGATCAAGGTCGCGGTGGTGCTGCTGTTCATCGCGGTCGGCGTCTGGCACGTCAAGCCGGTCAACTGGCAGCCCTATGCGCCGTTCGGCTTCTCCGGCATCGTCAATGCGGCGGCGCTGGTATTCTTCGCCTTTATCGGCTTCGATGCGGTGACCTCGGCGGCCGAGGAGGTGCGCAATCCCCGCCGCGACCTGCCGATCGGCATCATCGGGTCACTGGCCGTCTGCACGCTGCTGTATGTCGCGGTGGCGGCGATCATGACCGGCATCGTGCCGTTCCCCAAGTTCGAGGGCATCGACCATCCGGTCTCGCTGGCGCTGCAGTACGCCGGCGAGAACTGGGTGGCCGGCTTCGTCGACCTCGGGGCGATCCTCGGCATGACGACGGTGATCCTGGTGATGACCTACGGCCAGACCCGCATCCTGTTCGCGATGTCGCGCGACGGGCTGCTGCCTGCCAGGCTGTCGCGGGTGCATCCGGTGCACGCGACGCCGTTCCAGGCGACGTGGGCGGTCGGCATCGTGTTCTCCTCGATCGCCGGCCTGGTGCCGCTGAACGTGCTGGCGGAGCTGATCAATATCGGCACGCTGTCGGCGTTCGCGCTGATCTCGATCGCGGTGCTGGTGCTGCGCAGGACGCGGCCGGACCTGCCGCGCACCTTCCGCTGCCCGGGCGTGCCGGTGGTGCCGCTGTTGTCGGTCGGCTTCTGCCTGTTCCTGATGGCGCATCTGCAGCCGTTCACTTGGGTCGCCTTCCTGCTGTGGCTGGCGCTGGGGCTGCTGATCTATTTCGGCTATGCGCGGCGCAACGCCGTGCTGCATCGCTAGGGCGCGCCAGGGCCTCGTCGGCCGGGCGTCGTCAGGGGCTCGTCAGGGCGTCGTCGGTCCGGCCTCGTCAGGGCCTCGACAAGGCGTCGCGGGTCCAGCCTCGTCACCGCCTCGTCGGTAGGGCCTCCGCCGCCCAGCGCCCCAACTGTCAGAAAAAACGCCGGAACAGTACCTGGGAAACTGTTCGGAACTGTCCCTGTGATGGCCGCGCCGGCCGTCCATAATGAAATCGTGCATCGAAGCACGCCGTGGCGCGGCCGTCCGTGCGGTCGCCCACATTGGCAAGAGGTCCGGCGCAGCGGGCAATAACCGCCGCGAAATACCGAAAGGCTTCAGGACCATCGGCGCCCACCATGCCCGCCTGGACAACACCCGGTCCCGCCGTTGCGGGACCGGCAGGCGGCGGGTCGGACGAGCCGGCTCCGCTCGATGCCCATCGACAGGAGCAGCACCATGCAGGAACTCAGGGATTACGAACTGGACCAGGCCGGCACGCCGGTCAGCTGGCGCGCGCGGCCGGGACAGCGCATCGTCGCGCGCGACGGCAACATCTGGTTGACGGTGGAAGGGCAGCGCGGCGATATCTGGCTGGCGCCGGGCCAATCGTTCGACCTGCCCGAGGGCGCCTGGGTCTGGATCTCGGCCGACGCGCCGGGGGCGCGCTTCACGGTGGCCCAGCAGTCGGCGCCGCTGTCGTGGCGGGGGCTGCTGGCCCTGCTGCGCCCGCGGCCGCGGCCCGAGCCGATCCGGCTGCCTGAGCCGTCCGCCGGCTGGTGGCCGGCGCGGCATCTGTCGCGCTAGCGGGAATGGGTCGAAGCGATTGAAGCGTTCGAAGCGTTCGAAGCCCTTGAAGCGCTCGAAGCCCTCGCAGCGCTCGAAGCCCTCGCAGCGTTTGGAACGTTTGAACGTTTGGAGCGGTTGGGCCGGAAAGATGGAGCGCGGCCCGGCGGCGCTCAGCGCGCCGGCGTCGCGGTCGACAGCGTGGCGGCGACCGCCTGCCACAACGGCTCCAGCCGCTGCCGCTCGTTGTCGGCGGCCTGCGGCGCCAACGACGGCGTGCGGCACAGCAGCACCGCGGTCTGGCCGGCCTCCGGCAGCGGCACCCACCAGACGCGGCCGTACTGCAGGCGGCCGCCGTCGCTGGCGATGGAAAAGCTGGCCCAGTTGGCGCGGTGGTTCGCCAGCCGTACGGTGCCCTGGGCGATCACCTTGGCGGTGGCGCCGGTCAGCGCCTTCAGTTCCTCGGTCGCGCGCGCGGCGGCCACAGCGCCCGAGCCTTCCTTCCCGCCTTCCTTTCCACCTTCCTTCCCGCCTTCCTTCGCCCCGTCCTTCGGCAGCGGGCGCGCCAGCAGATCGATGGTCGACAGGCCGTTGCCGCCCTGGCTGGTGAAGGCAAAGATGGCGTTGTCCGGCAGCAGCTTCTCCCGGGCCGAATCGCGCTCCCAGGACAGCGGCATGCGCAGCATCAGGTCGATCGTGCCGGCCTGCCGGACGCCCCCTGGTGGTGTAGGTCCTGGCCATCGGCGAGGCCAGTTCGGCGGCGGGTTTGTCCTCGTAGACCGCGGCCAGCAGCAGCTGCAGCGAGGCCTTCTCCATGTCGCCCTGGGCGCTTTCGCGCACGCGCTGCAGATAGGCCTGCATCGCGGGCTCGGAGGCCAGCGCCGACTGCATCGCCTCGCGGTCCATCTCCAGCACCTTGGTGGCCAGCCGGGCACGGTCGGTGGCGGGCAGCGGAATGTCCTGGAACAGCCGGGTCACCGTCGCCAGCGCATCGGGATACTGGCGGTCGAACGCGTTGCGCACCTGCTGGATGTCGTTGCGCAGCGACGGGTATTTGGCCGCGGCGCGCTCGAGCGTGGCGTTCTGGTTGGTCAGGTAGCCGTACAGGCTGGTCAGACCCGAGATGGCCGCGGGCGTGTAGTCCCACGCGATGGCGCTGGCGGGCAGGCCGATCAGACCTGCGAGCAGCGCAAGGCGCGGCAGCCACGGCACGCAATGCCGCATAGGAATCCCCTTCAGTAGGTCGACACGGCCGGCTGTGCGTGTCCTTTGTTGTGCCGACCGGAGGTCCGAGTCCCGGCGGATGTTCTCGATTGTAGCCGAAGGCAGGGGGCGTCACGTGCCGTTTGCTGCCCGCTGGTCATGCCCGGCGGGATGGGCCTACAATCGACTGGCCCACCGGCGGCACCGCCGGCGCGGGCAACCCCAGACAATATGGCCAGCAATGGCCGCACAACGCGATGGCCGGGGCTTCGGCGGCGCAGTCTGTCCGCCGCTCCCGGCCTCACCGGGTGGAGACCATGACCGATCTGTCCGACCTGCGCAAGGCAGGCGCCGAAGCCGAAGCCGCCACCGTGGCGCCGGCACCCGCGCCCGCCGGCGCGCCGACCCACAAGGTCCGTTTCGTGACGGCCGCATCCTTGTTCGACGGCCACGATGCTTCGATCAACATCATGCGCCGCATCCTGCAGGCGCAGGGCTGCGAGGTGATCCACCTCGGCCACAACCGCTCCGTCGAGGAGGTCGTCGCGGCCGCGCTGCAGGAGGACGTGCAGGGCATCGCCGTCTCGAGCTACCAGGGCGGCCACGTCGAATACTTCAAGTACATGGTCGACCTGCTGCGCGAGCGCGGCGGCGCCCATATCCAGGTGTTCGGAGGCGGCGGTGGCGTGATCGTGCCGGCGGAGATCCGCGAGCTGCAGGACTACGGCGTCGCGCGCATCTACAGCCCCGAGGACGGCCAGCGCCTGGGCCTGGCCGGCATGATCGCCGACATGGTGCGGCGCTGCGACTTCGACCTCTCGCGCCACGCGCCCGCGACGCTGGACACGCTGCGGGCGGGCGATCGCCGCGCGCTGGCGCAATGGATCACCGTGCTGGAGAACGGCAAGGCCGATCCGGCCCTGGCCGCCGCGCTGCATGCGGATGCCGCCGGCATCGCGACCCCGGTGCTCGGCGTGACCGGCACCGGCGGCGCCGGCAAATCGTCGCTGACCGACGAGCTGATCCGCCGCTTCCGGCTCGACCAGCAGGACAGCCTGCGCATCGCCGTGATCTCGATCGACCCGTCGCGCCGGCGTACCGGCGGCGCGCTGCTGGGGGACCGGATCCGCATGAACGCGATCCACCATCCGCGGATCTACATGCGCTCGCTGGCCACGCGCGATGCCGCCAGCGAGGTGTCGCGCGCCCTGCCGGACGCGCTGGCGGCCTGCAAGGTCGCCGGCTTCGACCTGATCGTCGTCGAGACCTCGGGCATCGGCCAGGGCGACGCGGCGATCGTGCCCCATGTCGACCTGTCGCTGTACGTGATGACGCCCGAGTTCGGCGCCGCCAGCTAGCTCGAGAAGATCGACATGCTGGACTTCGCCGACTTCGTCGCGATCAACAAGTTCGACCGCAAGGGCGCGCAGGACGCGTGGCGCGACGTCGCCAAGCAGATGCAGCGCAACCGCGAGCAATGGCACGCGCGTGCCGAGGACATGCCGGTCTACGGTACCCAGGCCTCGCGCTTCAACGACGACGGCGTGACGATGCTGTACCTGGGCCTGCGCGAGGCGCTGGCCCAGCGCGGCCTGGTACTGCGCGACGGCACGCTGCCGCGGCTGGCGGGACGGCAGAGCACCGGCCGCAACGCGATCGTGCCGCCGGCGCGCAGCCGCTATCTGGCCGAGCTGGCCGACACCGTGCGCGCCTATCACAAGCGCGTGGCCGCGCAGAGCGCCATCGCGCGCGAGCGGCAGCAGTTGCGCGAGGCACGGCGGATGCTGACGGAGGCCTCAGCTGCTGCAGGCGCCGATGCGCAGCAGGCCCCGCAGGCCTTGCAGGCATTGGAGACGCTCGAAGCCGCGCGCGACGGCGCGCTGGGCGAGACCGAGCGCGCGCTGCTGGCCGGCTGGCCCGCGCTGCGCGAGGCCTACAGCGGCGACGAGCACGTGGTGACGATCCGCGGCAAGGACCTGCGCACCGGGCTCGTCACCACCACGCTGTCGGGCACGCGGCTGCGCAAGGTCGTGCTGCCGCGCTTTACCGACGAGGGCGAGCTGCTGCGCTGGCTGATGCGCGAGAACCTGCCGGGCTATTTCCCCTACACCGCGGGCGTGTTCCCCTTCAAGCGCGAGAACGAGGACCCGACCCGGATGTTCGCCGGCGAGGGCGATGCCTTCCGCACCAACCGCCGCTTCAAGCTGGTCTCCGAGGGCATGCCGGCCAAGCGGCTGTCGACGGCCTTCGACTCGGTCACGCTGTACGGCGAGGACCCGGACCTGCGACCCGACATCTACGGCAAGGTCGGCAATTCGGGCGTCTCGATCGCGACGCTCGACGACATGAAGGTGCTGTACGACGGCTTCGACCTGATCGATCCGCAGACCTCGGTGTCGATGACGATCAACGGCCCGGCGCCGGCGATCCTGGCGATGTTCATGAACACCGCGATCGACCAGCAGCTCGACCGCTTCCGCCGCGAGCAGGGCCGCGAGCCCGATGCCGGCGAGGCCGCGAAGATCCGCGCGATGGTGCTGCAGAACGTGCGCGGCACCGTGCAGGCGGACATCCTGAAGGAGGACCAGGGGCAGAACACCTGCATCTTCTCGACCGAGTTCTCGCTGAAGGTGATGGGCGACATCCAGCAGTACTTCGTCGATCATCAGGTGCGCAACTTCTACTCGGTGTCGATCTCCGGCTATCACATCGCCGAGGCCGGCGCGAATCCGATCTCGCAGCTGGCCTTCACGCTGGCCAACGGCTTCACCTATGTCGAGGCCTATCTGGCGCGCGGCATGCATATCGACGACTTCGCGCCCAATCTGTCGTTCTTCTTCTCGAACGGCATGGACCCCCGAGTACAGCGTGCTGGGCCGCGTCGCGCGCCGCATCTGGGCCGTCACGCTGCGCGACAAGTACGGGGCGAACGAGCGCAGCCAGAAGCTGAAGTACCACATCCAGACCTCCGGCCGCTCGCTGCACGCGCAGGAGATCGACTTCAACGACATCCGCACCACGCTGCAGGCGCTGATCGCGATCTACGACAACTGCAATTCGCTGCACACCAACGCCTACGACGAGGCCATCACCACGCCGACCGCGGAGTCGGTGCGGCGCGCGCTGGCGATCCAGCTGATCATCAATCGCGAATGGGGCGTCGCCAAGTGCGAGAACCCGAACCAGGGCAGCTTCCTGATCGAGGAACTGACCGACCTGGTGGAGGAGGCGGTGCTGCAGGAGTTCGAGCGGATCGCCGAGCGCGGCGGCGTGCTCGGCGCGATGGAGACCGGCTACCAGCGCGCGAAGATCCAGGAAGAGTCGATGCTCTACGAGCAGCGCAAGCACGATGGCTCGCTGCCGATCATCGGCGTCAATACCTTCCGCAATCCCGACGGCGATCCGACCCCGGCCACGCTCGAGCTGGCGCGCTCCAGCGAGGACGAGAAGCAGAGCCAGCTGCGGCGGCTGCAAGGCGTTCCACGCCCGCCATGCCGACGCGGCGCCGGCGATGCTGGCGCGGCTGCGCCAGGCCGTGATCGACGACGAGAACGTGTTCGCGGTGCTGATGGACGCGGTGCGGGTTTGCTCGCTGGGGCAGATCACGCATGCGCTGTTCGAGGTCGGCGGCCAGTATCGGCGGAACATGTAGCGTCAGCCGAACGGATCCGGGCCGATCCGGAAGCGCCGGGCCATCGTGCCCGGCGCGCCCGTTTTCCGCGCCCGTCCCGTGCGAGCCGAAAAATTGGCACGACCGTGCGTTAAACTCGCAAGGGCGCTGCATTGCCGCCTGGCTGTCGATCCATCGCTGCGGATCCAGCGGCCCGCAGCGCGATGCCGGCGCAGTCGCGCATTCCCGAACCGGAGCTCACGGTGTACGACCCGAACAATATCTTTGCCCGAATCCTGCGAGGCGAGCTGCCTTGCCACAAGGTCTACGAAGACGCCGACACGCTGGCCTTCATGGACATCATGCCGCAGTCGGACGGCCACGTGCTGGTGCTGCCCAAGGAGGCCGCCGCCGAGCTGTTCGACCTGTCCGAAGCCGCCGCGCAGGCCGCGATCCGCACCACCCAGCGCATCGCCCGCGCGGTGCGCGACGCGTTCGGCCCGGACGGCCTGTCGATTGGCCAGTTCAACGGCGCCGCCGCGGGCCAGACCGTACCGCACGTGCACTTCCATATCGTGCCGCGCTACGCCGACCGCCCGCTGCGCGGCCACGCCAGCGAGCCGCAGGACCCGGCGGTGCTGCAGCAGCACGCGGCGCGCATCGTCGCGGCGCTGGGCTGACGCCCGTCCGCATTCACGCGATCCGCATTCACGCGATCCGCATCCATACCCATTCCATTTCCATTCCATCCGCAAGCAGGGAGACAGCATGACAATCCACACCGTCGGCATCATCGGCGCAGGCACCATGGGCAACGGCATCGCGCAGGCGTGCGCGGTGGTCGGGCTCGATGTCGTGATGGTCGATATCAGCCAGGGCGCGGTCGACAAGGGCATCGCCACGATCGCCGGCAGCCTGGACCGCCTGATCAAGAAGGACAAGATCACCGAGGCCGACAAGAACGCGGCGCTTGCGCGCGTGCGCGGCTCGACCGCCTACGAGGACCTGAAGGCCGCGCAGATCGTGATCGAGGCCGCCACCGAGAACTACGAACTCAAGCTCAAGATCCTGAAGCAGATCGATGCGCTGGTCGGCGACGACACCATCGTCGCTTCCAATACCTCGTCGATCTCGATCACCAAGCTGGCCGCGGCGATCAACCGTCCCGAGCGCTTCATCGGCATGCACTTCTTCAACCCGGTGCCGATGATGGCGCTGGTCGAGCTGATCCGCGGCCTGCAGACCAGCGACGCCACGCACGCGGCGGTCGAGCAGCTGTCGAAGCAGCTCGGCAAGTATCCGATCACGGTGAAGAACAGCCCGGGCTTCGTCGTCAACCGCATCCTCTGCCCGATGATCAACGAGGCGTTCTGCGTGCTCGGCGAGGGCCTGGCCTCGCCGGAGGAAATCGACGAAGGCATGAAGCTGGGCTGCAATCACCCGATCGGCCCGCTGGCGCTGGCGGACATGATCGGACTCGACACCATGCTGGCCGTGATGGAGGTGCTGTACGCCGAGTTCGCCGATCCGAAGTATCGGCCCGCCATGCTGATGCGCGAGATGGTGGCCGCCGGCTACCTCGGCCGCAAGACGGGCAGGGGCGTCTACGTCTACAGTGCGGCGAAATAGCGGTCGGCTTCCGGCATGAAGGACACCGCGCCGTGCGGCCGAACCCGTAACGGAATGCGTAACGGAATGCGTAACGGAACGCGTAACGGAATACATAAGCGGCGAGTGTTTTAGGAAAGCTGGATTTGCTTTTGGTTCATATGATCGAGCGATTGAATTTTGGAGTCGCACGATCATGGTCATGGAGTTCACGGCCGTCCAGTTGCGCGAGCAGCTGGACGGCGACCGCAACAAGTTGCTGGCCGAACTGCTCGGCGGACATCAGGGTGTCTTCCGCATCAAGGGCGGCGGCACGTTCAAGCTCGAGTACGTCACCGAGGGCCAGCTGACCCAACTTGCGGTCCGCCGGCAGCATGACCGAGGCGCGTGCTGGCTGCAGAAGGCAAGATGCCGCGCCGTGGACCTGTGGGGCGGCAGCGGCCAACGCAAGCTGCAGCAGGCGTTTCGCCATATCGGCGGCATCGCGGATCAGATCGCCAGGGATCTGAAGCATGAGAGCGGTGCGGTGTTTCACCGGCTCTGCCCGGACGGATCGGTCGCCGCGATGCTGGAGAGTCTCGGCATCGCCAGTCCGGCCCCGGAGATACTCGCCTGGAGCGCCAAGCGCGCGCCCTACAGCCCGATTGCGCTGCGCCAGTTGGACCCGCATCGCACCAGGCTGGATGGCGACAGGCTGGTGCTGAGCTTCCGGCACCACGACGACACGATTCAGCTGGTCTTCACCGCGCAGCGCGGCGAACAAGGTGCGCGGGCCCTCGCGCGGCTGCACGCGCTCGCGACCGGGGCCGGCCACCATGCCGAGCGTTTCGGCCGCTATGCCGACCTGCGCCAGCTGATGGCGCAGTTCGTTCGCGCCAGCGTCGAGGAGGAGGCGCCGGCCGAACTCGCCCGCATCGCCAGGGCGCGCCTGCTTCGCGAGACGCCGACCGCGTTTCATCTGAAGTGCGTCGATCAACGAAGTCATCAACGCGGCGATCAACACGTCGATCAACGCGGCTATCTGTACGCCCCGATCTATCGCTCCGATACGGCGATTGCCAACCAGTCCGCGGCGGCCATCGATCTGGCGGTACGGCGCGTGTTGCCCGAGCTGTCCGCATGCGCCGCCCTGAGGGTCGACGGCATCCTGCATGACGATGCCAGTTGGCCCGCCAATGCGCGACAGATCGTCGAGAAGTATGCGGACATCGCGATCGAGCAGGCCCATGCGGCCGCCCGCACGCAGCTCGCCGGCCATTCGCCGAAGGCGTTCCGCCGGCGGGTGGAACGGCAGGCCGGGGCCACCCCGGAGGAATGCGCGTCGTTGAAAGCCCGCGGCAAGCGCTGGGGCAACCTCGGCGCCATGCCCGTGCCGGGGCAAGTACCGAAATACGCGGCTTCGGTAGGGAGCCCGGAAGGCTGTCCCCCCGGCATGGTCACGATGTATTTCCAGCAGAAGGTCTCGTTGATGAAGAAGCTGTGGCTGAATCTGACCCACCCGCGCGCACGGGTGCATGCCGCCGACTCCAACGCCAGGCAGGTCCTTCATGCCGGCGAGACGCGATACCTTCGGCAAGCCGCCTCGGGCGACCTGGTCAAGCGCCATGCCGTGATGTTGCGGGCCAACCCGGAGGCCTTGCGCTTCTGTATCGGCGCCAATGTCCGGATCGCCAAGTCGAACCTGGCGGATGTCGCCGCGACGAAGACCTATCTGGGTCTGTCACAGCTGTATGAGCAACTTCATGCGACCGTCTACGACAACCACATGCACACCGCGGTGGTGCCGGCCGTGCGGCAGGCCGTCGATGACGCGGTCCGTGCGATGCGCCGCGAACGCCGTGAGACGCTGGCCGGCCAGCTCGCGCGTGACCCCATGCTGCAACCGGTCGCCGCGATGCTCGGTAAAGACCGGCACGCGGAATTCGTCGCCGCGGCGGTGGCGGAGCGCATGGCGTTCCTCGAAGCACGGGACGCAGCAGACGTATTGGGCCGCGCGACCGCCCATGCGCGTGCCGCAGAAGCCAGTCTGGCCGCCATCGCACCGCCGGCGTTGCCCACGCTGGCGATGACCCGCGCCCGGGACCAGGCGGTGGCAGCCGCCGAAGCGGCGCAGCACGCAAGCCGCCGAGCCGGGGAGACGCTCCTGCAGGCCAGGCAGGCCTTGTGCCTCGCTGTGGGCCGCGTCGACGGGGGCGCCGTCGTGGTGTTGCTGGATGCCCTGGAAGACAAGGAGAGACCGGCATCCACGAGTCCAACCGTCGCTTTGGCTGACGCGTTGCAGCCGCTGATCGCGGAAGTCGATGCGGAGCACGAGCGTCTGGGCGCCGACGAGGCTGCCCTGCGCCAGCGCCTCGATACGATGCGGATCGGCAAGGCGACCCTGGGCGAGTTCAACGCGTGGACCCGGGCCGAGGTCGAACATTTCTCGGCGGGCGGCCATCATCCCGGGCATCGCGTTGCAGGTCAGGCGGCAAACCGGGAGCCAGGGGCCGTGCAACCGGCCGCACAGCCCGCCGCACAGCCCGCCGCACAGCCTGCCGCACGACCCGACGCGCAGCCCGCCGCGCAACCGGACGCGCAACCGGACGCGCGAGCCGACACGCAACCCAACGCGCAACCCGGCGCGCAACCCGGTGCGCAACCCGGTGCGCAACCCGGTGCGCAACCCGGTGCGCAACCAGACTCGCAACCCGCGGCCCAAGCCCCCGATGTTCCGCAGGACGGGCCGACGGATGCTGTCGCGCCGCCGATGGCCGGCCCGACTGCCGATCGGCCCGCCCGTGCCGATATCCGCGCGGCGAGCCAGGCGGACATCGTCGCCGACATGCCGGCGCTGCAGCGCCCCGTCTCGGCCGGCGCAGCAGGCGAGCCCGATACCGCATCGCGCCATGGTGCGCGGCTGGCCCGTTCC
Source organism: Cupriavidus sp. H18C1 (assembly GCF_049311595.1). NCBI lineage: Bacteria > Pseudomonadati > Pseudomonadota > Betaproteobacteria > Burkholderiales > Burkholderiaceae > Cupriavidus > Cupriavidus sp. H18C1. The sequence goes on along the minus strand of NZ_CP186008.1, from coordinate 1,617,877 downwards.
GAGACGCCCGAGCAGGTCGCCTATTGGATGTATCTGGCAGCGCTGGGCGGCGAGTCCATCGAGCCGGACCCATCGTGGCTTGAGGACGGCATCGAGGCGCTCAATGTGATGGTGCTCGATACGAACGGCCGTCCCCAGTCGCTTGGCACGCTCGGTCCGGCATCGATCGACGAAGGCGCCGATGGCGGTCCTCCCGCCGAACTCCTGCATGACGGAAATCGAAACGGCATATCCATGACCGTCGAGCGCCTTGTCTAACCTGAATGCAGTCTGGCCGCGACGAAGCGCATGACGCGGCGGCGCATGCGGCTTCGGCCGCCTGGCGTCCCGCCGTAACGCCGCCGCTTTCCCGCTGCCGTCGCCAACGTCGTTCGATGTGTTCCTTCGGGAGGTCCCATGACGATTCAGCAGCAGCAACCCGCCTATTCATCCGTCGACGCCTTCGTGCGGGCGATGGGCACCCGGGACGGCGCGGAGCAGATCTATGCCGCGGCCGGGCAGTTCGCCGTGAAAGGGAAACGCTATCGGCTGACCTATGGCGAGTCGGGGCCGGTGGTGGCGAGGATCGGCCACGGCGCGTCGATTCGAGAACTGTTCCAGCACCGTCTTGCAGAGGGATGCCTGTCCTCCCATGCCGAGCGGATGACCCGGGCGCTGAGCGGCAATCCGGAAGCGCTGCGGCAGTGCCTGCACCAGGAGTTGGCCAAATGGCGGACCACCGGACCGACCGAGGGGCGCGCGCTGGCGGCCGAGCGGATACTGGCCTGTCATCAGCGGCACGGCACGGAGCTGGATCTGCGCGACCTCCGGCTGTCCAGCCTGCCGCCCGCGATCGGCATGTTGGCGCAACTGCGGACGCTGCGCCTCGGCGGCAATCGCTTCGACGCCGTGCCGCCGATGATTTCGCGATTGACGCAGCTGCGGGTGCTTGGGCTCGAGCGCAATCTGCTGTGCGAGCTTCCCCCGCTGGCTCGGTGGGCTGACGCAGTTGCGCGTACTGTCGGTGAGCCACAATCGTCTGGCGTCGTGGCCGGATTTTGTCGCCGGCCTGCCGCATCTTGCGCTGCTGTGGATCGAGCACAACGGCATCGCGTCGCTGCCGGCGGATTTCGGCTTCGGCGGCCATCGCTTCGAGACGTTTGCGCACGGCAATCCGTTCGACGAATGGTCGCTCGTCTCGATCGACATGGTGATGCAGCGCGGGACATCGGCACCCATTCACCATGAGCGCAATGCCAATGTGCCCAGCCTTCATCTGCGCGGCAGAATGCCTGCCCCGGGCCGCGTTCAGCATGGGGGGATCGCGGCGCTGCTGTACGACGCTCCGCAGATCGTCTTCGATACAGACACCGTTGGCCAAGCGGTATCGGCCTCGCAACGGCAGGCCGCGTCGCGCGAGCTGATTGCCGAGGTCGGCCAACGCCTGGCTTCGGCCCAGGGCCTGACGCGACGCGGGGACGCCATCATGGCCTACCGGCTGGAGCGGCTGGAATCGTGGCTGGCGCAGGATGCCGGCCTGCATCAGGCATGCACCGGCGCCATACGCGCCTCGCTGGACGATTGCGGCGACGCGCTGCTGCAGGCGCTGGACGATGCGGAGATCGCCATCGTGCAGGCCATGCTGGCCCGGCATCAGGGCGGCGCCGTCGATACCGTCGCGGGCCTCGGGCGCGGCCTGCTCCGGCTGGATCTGCTGCGACAGGTGGTGTTGCGGCGCTCGCCCGCGCTGCCGCAGGCGTTCGACCGGCTGACGGCCTGCCGGATGCTGCTGGCGGAGGAACTCGCGCTGCCGGGCGAGACGCGTCCCATATCCGAGCGGCAGTGGGAGGCGGCGCAACTGTCCGAAGACGACCTGCACGCGATTCGCGACGAAGTGCTGGCGCTGGAGTCGGCGCACGATTTCCGGCGCCTCGATACGTTCATGGCGGAGTGGGCGCCATGGCAGCAGCAGGTCCGCCGGTTGCGTGCGGGGCAGCTGGATCGGCTCAATACGCTGCTGCAGGACATGCTGCAGAACGCCGACGCGCTCGTGCGCAAGGGCGAGCTTCCCGCGCAACTCTTCGACGAGATCGCGGCGGGCTTGCCGCGCCATTACGAACTGACCTTTCGCGTGGTATGCCGGGAAGCGTTCCGCGCCTATCGCCTCGGCTTGCCGGCAGGCGATCCGATCGCAGGCGTCCGCCGGCACGCCGCGACGGCCCACGTGACGGCCCACGTGACGGCCCGGGCGTTGGACGCGTGACGAACGGCGTATGCCGAACGCGATGGCCGCACGACGGCCCTCTTCGCGGGGCGGACGGCATCGAAAAGGAACGTTCGCTTTCCGAAAAGTGGCCTGCGCGTGATCCGTACGATGACCGCCTCATTCACTCTATGAGGATCGGAAGTCATGGCGACATTTATCGGATTGGTGAAGAAGACGAACTACGAGCAGTACTACAACGAGGTCCGGAACAATCCCGGCGACTTCGTGAAGCGCGTCCTCGAGGGTGATGGGGCCCGTCCGCGCGTGGACGGATCGGAACCGAGCGGCAAGTTTCAAATCGGCGACAACGTCTTCACGCTGACGCTGGCCACGAACGGCAAGACACGGCGACTGTGCATCCGGCGCGAGTTCGAGAACGACGAGTCGTGGGCGCGGATGCGCATGATGGAGCTGATGGACTTTCTGTTCTTTCGCAGCAGCACGCGCACCATGGAGCGGGCGCTGCGCAGCGAGACCACCATGACGACGGCGCTGGTCAGGGGCATGCGCGGGCAATCCAGTCTCATTGTCGAGGAGCTGTGGCCCCGCATCGAGGCACCTGACGCCGATGCCGACGCTGGTCCTTCCGACCGTCGCGGCAACGCAGGGCCGACGAACCCCCGCGATATCGGAACGCTCGCTGGGAGCACTGGTGCCGCTCAACCCTGGGGAAATCGATGCGTGGATACGCTGTCCCGAGGGCGGTCCGGTGGCCCTGGCGCATATCGACCGAAGCAAGACCAGAATCGAGGGCGACATCCTGGTGCTGTCCTTCAAAAGCGCGGGCGATGCCATCGAGTTTCGCCTTCACGCCCCGAGTGTCCAAAGGCATGGGAAGGAGCGGGTCCAGCGCGACATGGAGCGCTTGCTGCGTATTGCCAAGGGCCAGAGAGAGGGCTGCGATTATCGCAACATGGCCGAATTGATGGGTCGTTTCATGGTCGCGACGATCGAAGACGAAGCCCCCCGATTGCTGAAACACTCCGCCAGCACGCGCGTCTGGGACAACGATGACCACGAGGTCGGACCGCTGCTGCTCTGTACGGCGAACAAGGGCGTCATGAGGCCGGCTCGCGCGACGGAACGGGCCCTCGCCCGTGCGGTCGAAGAAGCCATGGCGCCCTGCCGTGCGGCCGCCGCCCAGCGCTTTGAGACCATCCGCAATGGGGTGTGCCGCGACAAGGGCGATCCCGTGCTGTCCACGGTGCTGGATGCACGCGAGAGGCTGATCGAAAAGATCCAGCAGAAGGTCAAGCCTTATCTCGCCGGACAGCGCCTCGCGGCGTTCGTGCGCCAGGTCGTGCAGCAGCGCGGTGTGAGCGCCCCCGCGGCGCAGGAGCTGCACACCGATCGCGTGGCGGGCGCCGTCTTGCCGGACCGCGTGCGGCTGGTGCACTTCACACGCAAGCCGGGGCTGCTGGAGCGCCTGTCCGGCGACGAGCCCGGCGAGGAGGTGCTCGCGGTCGCGTCGCGGGAGGACGGCGACGCCTTGCGCTTCGTGCCGCAGGGGCAGCGCGGCACGGCGCAGTGGGCCTGGAAGACCATCAAGCTGGCCGAGGTGCCGAGGGATGTCGAAAGCGATGCCAGGGCACTGCATCAGACGGTGTTCGACAGCGCGCTGGGACGGATCTACCAGGACGAGATCGTCCCGCTTGTCTCGGAATGCATCCTGGCGCTCCAGCGCGATTTTCGCTTCCAGGGCGAGCCCGAAGCTACGGCGGCGGCGGGGCTGTTGCTCATGCTGACCGCCAATCTGCGGATCGGCAATACGACCTTCGGTTACCTCCAGCGCTGGGCTAACGACGGGGCGTCGGCACGCGCGGCCGTGGTGGGCCGACATGACGTCTCGGCCGACCGCGTCATTACCGCGGAAGAGGACGCGGCGCGTTCCCGTCCGGTGGCCCGGGATCCGGTCTCGCCGCGCCAGGCCGCGGCGTACGCGCTCCGGCAGGATCTGAAGACTGTATTCCCGGGGATCGCCAACGTGACGGAGGCCGACTGCGGTAAACCCGTCACTGTCTACACGGAGGGCAAATTCGCGTCCGTGCCCGAGTTTCGTCTGGCCGAGCCGATCCAGCCGGGCGATCAGCGGCAGTGGCGTCCGATAGTCGACGGCAAGGTACCGAACCAGCAGTCGGAGCCGTCTTCCTCCGCCGAGAAGAAGGCGCCAGCCGAGACGGTGCCGACCGAAAAGGTGCCGACCGAAAAGGTGCCGACCTGATCGGTGGCGGTCTGAGTCCGATGCCTCATTCGCCGTACTGGCGCAGTCCCTCGAGATCGAGCACCTCGATCTCGCCATAGTCGACCCGCACCAGGCCCTGCTGTTCCAGCACCTTCAGGGCCTGGTTCGCCCGCTGGCGCGAAATGCCGGCCAGCAGTCCGATCTCCTCCTGCGAAATTTCCAGCTTGGTGCCGATGCCCGGATAGAGGTGCTCGTTGAACAGCGACGACACCGCGCGCGCCACGCGCGAGTCGATATCGAGCAGCCGCTCGTATTCGACCGCGGCAATGAACTGGCCGAGCCGCTCGTTCAGCTGGGTCAGCAGAAAGCGCGTGAAGGGTAGGCTGGTGTCGAGCAGCCATTGGAAGGTCTCGCGCGGCAGGAAGGCGATGCGCGAATGGCGCAGCGCCATCACGTCGTACTTGCGGATCTCCTGCTTCAGCGCGGCCCCTTCGCCGAACCATCCGCCCGTCGGCACGCCGGTGAAGGTCACCGACTTGCCCGATGGCGACACCGTGGTGATCTTGACGATCCCCTCCAGCACGCCCAGCCAGTGCTCGGCCATCTCGCCCTTGTGGCAGACGTAGTCGCCGGGGTTGTATTCGCGCACGAACATGGCCTGCCGCACCCGCTGGCGCTGTTCGTCGCTGAGGTCGGCGGCCCAGATGCACCGGTCGAGAAAGTCGTTGAGCATGCCTGCTTGGCTCCGGTCGGGAGTCCGGCAAGGACTCCGCTAGGGATTAACCCGGAATTGTCACCGACGTGACAACCGGGGGGAGGGGCATCGGCTATCTTACGTTCACCACGGACCGACCCGCGCCCAAGGCGCGGCCACGATATCCCTGGCGCGCCGCGGCCTGCTGGCCTTCGGACGAGCAGGGGCAAGTATAACGATCGGCACCGGCGCTTGGCACCGGCGGGAACCCACCCGTCGGAGGGACAGGAGACAGCGATGCAGGACAGGTCGGCAACGACCTTCCCGCGACTGCTGCTGGCGCATGCGCAGCAGCGGCCGGATCATCCGGCCTATCGCGAGAAGGACCTCGGTATCTGGCAGACGAGCAGCTGGTTGCAGGCGGCGCAAGAGGTACGTGCGTTGGCCTGCGGACTGGCCGCGCTGGGCTTCGGCCGCGGCATGAACCTGGCGGTGGTGGGCGACAACCGTCCGCGGCTGTACTGGGCCATGACCGCCGCGCAGGCGCTCGGCGGCGTGCCGGTGCCGCTGTACCAGGACGCGATCGCCAGCGAGATGGTCTACGTGCTGCGCGACGCGGATATCGCGTTCGCGGTGGTCGAGGATCAGGAGCAGGTCGACAAGCTGCTCGAGGTCGAGGAAGAGGTGGCCGCCCAGGGTGGTGCGGTGCGCCATCTGATCTACGAGGACCCGCGCGGGCTGCGCGATTACGGCCATCCGTCGCTGATGTCGTACGAGCGCCTGCAGGAGATCGGCCGCGAATACGACCGCGCGCATCCGGGCTTCTTCGACGAAGCCGTGGCGGCCGGCGATCCCGACGATACCGCGATCATCCTGTACACCTCGGGCACCACCGGCAAGCCCAAGGGCGTCTGCCATTCGCACCGCGGGCTGATCGGCGCGGCGATGCACGGCTGCGAATTCGACCGGCTCGGCCCCGACGACGACGTGCTGTCGTACCTGCCGATGGCCTGGGTCGGCGACAACCTGTTCTCGTACGCGCAGGCGCTGGCCGCGGGCTTCACCGTCAACTGCCCGGAGTCGCGCGAGACCGTGATGACCGATCTGCGCGAGATCGGCCCGACCTACTACTTCGCGCCGCCGCGCATCTACGAAAGCCTGCTGACCCAGGTAATGATCCGCATGGAGGACGCCGGCTGGCTCAAGCGCAAGCTGTTCGGCTGGGCCATGGAGGTGGCGCGCCGCTGCGGCGCCGACATCCTCGATCGCCGCCCGGTGCCGCTGCTCGAGCGGATGCGCTACGCGCTGGGCGAATCGCTGGTCTACGGCCCGCTGCGCAACGTGCTCGGCATGAGCCGCATCCGCGTGGCCTATACCGCGGGCGAGGCGATCGGTCCGGACCTGTTCCGCTTCTACCGCTCGATCGGCATCAACCTGAAGCAGTTCTACGGCCAGACCGAGACCTGCGCCTATGTCTGCCTGCAGCCCGACGGCCAGGTCAAGTTCGACTCGGTCGGCCCGGCCGCGCCCGGCATGGAGATCCGCATCGCCGAAAACGGCGAGGTGCTGGTGCGCGGCGTCGGCCTGCTGAAGGCGTATTACAAGCGCGACGACGCGACACGAGAGGCGATCAACGACGAGGGCTATTTCATGACCGGCGACGCCGGCGTGATCGACGCCGACGGTCATCTGAAGATCATCGATCGCGCCAAGGACGTCGGCAAGCTGGCGGACGGCTCGATGTTCGCGCCCAAGTACATCGAGAACAAGCTCAAGTTCTTCCCGTACATCAAGGAGGCGGTGGCATTCGGTACCGGCCGCGACCGCGTCTGCGCCTTCGTCAACATCGACTTCGAGGCGGTCGGCAACTGGGCCGAGCGGCGCCATCTGCCGTACGCGGGCTATATCGACCTGGCCGCGCAGCCGCAGGTGATCGACCTGATCGCCGAATGCGTGGAGCAGGTCAATGCCGATCTGGCGAAGGATCCGGCGCTGTCGGGCTCGCAGATCGCGCGTTTCCTGATCCTGCACAAGGAGCTCGATCCCGACGACGACGAGCTGACCCGCACCCGCAAGGTGCGCCGCGGCTTCATCGCGGAGAAGTACGGGGTGCTGATCGACGCGCTGTACGCCGGACGCCCGGAGCAGTTCATCGAGACGCGCGTCAAGTTCGAGGACGGGCGCGAAGGCAGCGTCAGCGCGACGCTGAAGCTGGTGGATGCCAAGCGCTTCCCGCCGGCCGGATCGGCGCAAGCCGCGCAGGCGACGCAGGCCGGCGCGGCCGCGCCGGCCGAGCAAGCGGCATAGCAGGGGCAGGAGGATGACGCAGATGGCGTGGCAAGGCGTGGAGCGGCGGGCCGACGGCTCGCCCGAGTGGGCGGGCGCGGGGCCGGGTGCGGGAACAAGCGCCGCCGGCGAGCCGCTGGCCGAGGGCGGCGTGGCGATGGCGGCGGAGTCGGTGCCGGGCCAGCGCGCGGCATCGACGCGGCATGGCGAGGTGATTCTCGACCTGCAGCATATCTCGCTGGCATTCGGCGGCGTCAAGGCGCTGACCGATATCTCGTTCGATGTGCGCGAGCACGAGATCCGCGCGATCATCGGCCCGAACGGCGCCGGCAAGAGTTCGATGCTGAACGTGATCAACGGCGTCTATCACCCGCAGCAGGGACGCATCGTGTTCCGCGGCGAGGAACGGCGCAAGATGAATCCGACCGCCGCCGCGCGCCAGGGCATCGCCCGCACCTTCCAGAACATCGCGCTGTTCAAGGGCATGACCGTGCTCGACAACATCATGACCGGACGCAACACGCGCTTCCGCTCCGGCCTGCTGGCCAATGCGCTGTGGTGGGGACCGGCCCGCAACGAGGAGATCGCGCACCGGCGCAAGGTCGAGGAGGTGATCGACTTCCTGGAGATCCAGTCGATCCGCAAGACCCCGGTGGGGCGCCTGCCCTACGGCCTGCAGAAGCGCGTCGAGCTGGCGCGCGCGCTGGCGGCCGAGCCCTCGCTGCTGCTGCTCGACGAGCCGATGGCAGGCATGAACGTCGAGGAGAAGCAGGACATGTGCCGCTTCATCCTGGACGTCAACCAGCAGTTCGGCACCACCATCGTGCTGATCGAGCACGACATGGGCGTGGTGATGGACATCTCCGACCGCGTGGTGGTGCTCGACTACGGCAAGAAGATCGGCGACGGCACGCCCGAGCAGGTCAAGTCCAACCCCGAGGTGATCCGCGCCTACCTGGGCGCGTCGCACTGAACGGCCCGCCCGCTCGCCCACCCGCTCGCTTGCGCAACGCTGACTCCCGTCCTTCACCGAGGCCACGCCGATGACCTTCTTCTTCGAAATCCTGCTCGGCGGACTGCTGTCCGGGCTGATGTACTCGCTGGTGGCGCTCGGCTTCGTGCTGATCTACAAGGCCTCCGGCGTGTTCAACTTCGCGCAGGGCGCGATGGTCTATTTCGCCGCGCTCGCCGTGGTGGGCCTGATGGACAAGGGCATGCCGATGTGGGCGGCGGTGATCGGCGCCTTCTTCGTGATGACGCTGGTGGGCATCGGCACCGAACGCTTCGTGCTGCGCAAGCTGGTCAACCAGCCGCCGATCACGCTGTTCATGGCGACCATCGGCCTGTCGTTCTTCCTCGAAGGGCTGGGGCCGCTGCTGTTCGGCAACGAGGTGCGGCCGATCCAGCTGGGCATCGTCGACGAGCCGATCGAGGCGATCCTGACCCGCTTCAATATCGTGATCTCGAAGTTCGACCTGGCCGCGGCGGCGATCGCCGGCGTGCTGGTCGCCACGCTGGCGCTGTTCTTCCAATACACGAAGGTCGGCCGCGCGCTGCGCGCGGTCGCCGACGACCACCAGGCCGCGCTGTCGCTGGGCATTCCGCTGCAGCATATCTGGGCGATCGTCTGGGGCGTGGCCGGCTTCGTCGCGCTGGTGGCGGGCATGCTGTGGGGCTCGCGCAACGGCGTGCAGTTCGCGCTGACGCTGACCGCGCTGAAGGCGCTGCCGGTGCTGATCCTCGGCGGCTTCACCTCGGTGCCGGGCGCGATCGTCGGCGGACTGATCATCGGCGCCTCGGAGAAGCTGGCCGAGATCTATATCCCGCCGGTGTTCCAGTCGATGTTCGGCGGCAACTTCGGCGGCATCGAAGGCTGGTTCCCCCTATGTGTTCGCGCTGCTGTTCCTGCTGGTGCGGCCAGAGGGGCTGTTCGGCGAAAAACATATCGACCGCGTGTGACGGTCCGTCAGGTGGCACGACGCCAAGGAGTCGCCCATGTTCTATCGTGAAGCCGGCCAGTTCAAGACCGACTATGTCGCCGACAGCCAGATCTTTCCGATCCGGCAGGACCGCATCGGCTTCGCCGTGCTGCTCGCGCTCGCCTTCGTCGGCGTGCCGCTGATCGGCAGCGAGTACTGGTTCTCGGCGATCCTGATCCCGTTCCTGATCTTCTCGCTCGCCGCGCTCGGGCTCAATATCCTGACCGGCTACGCGGGCCAGCTGTCGCTGGGCACCGCGGCCTTCATGGCGGTGGGCGCCTACGCGGCCTACAACTTCCAGCTGCGCATCGAGGGGCTGCCGGTGCTGCTGACCTTCGTGCTGGCCGGGCTGTCGGCCGCGGTGGTCGGCGTCGCCTTCGGCCTGCCCTCGCTGCGGATCAAGGGCTTCTACCTCGCGGTGGCGACGCTGGCGGCGCAGTTCTTCGTGGTGTGGGCGCTGACCAAGTTCCCCTGGTTCTCGAACAACAGCTCGTCGGGCGTGATCACCGCGCAGCAGCTGAACCTGTTCGGCCTGCCGATCGACACGCCGATGCGCAAGTACCTGTTCGTGCTGGCGATCGTCACAGTGCTGGCGCTGGTCGCCAAGAACCTGGTGCGCTCGTCGACCGGACGCGCGTGGATGTCGGTGCGCGACATGGACGTGGCCGCCGAGGTGATCGGCATTCCGCTGATGCGCACCAAGCTGCTGGCGTTTGCCGTCAGCTCGTTCTACTGCGGCGTGGCCGGCGCGCTGTATGCGTTCTGCTACCTGGGCTCGGTCGAGCCGGACGGCTTCTCGTTGGACCTGTCGTTCCGCGTGCTGTTCATGATCATCATCGGCGGGGTCGGCAGCATCCTCGGCTCCTTCCTCGGTGCCGCGTTCATCCTGCTGCTGCCGATCCTGCTCGACAACATGCTGCCGCCGCTGGCCGCGCTGCTGCACCTGCCGTTCACCAACGCGACGGTGTCGCACATCCAGATGATGGTGTTCGGCGGCCTGATCATCTTCTTCCTGATCGTCGAGCCGCACGGCCTGGCTCGGCTTTGGCAGATCGGCAAGGAGAAGCTGCGGCTGTGGCCGTTCCCGCATTGACGCCGTGTCGACGGGGCACGCGCCGATGTCATGCAAACGGGTCGTTGGACAACAACGCCATAACAATGCACCTGCCAAGGTGAAGGAGACAGTGATGAGCAACCTGATTCGCAATGCCCAGCGCGTCGCGCTGGCAGTCGGCGCGGCCGCCGCGCTGCTGGTGCCGGCGCTGCCGGCGCAGGCCCAGAGCGGCGAGCAGTTCATCGCGCTGCCCAGCTACCGGGTCGGGCCGTATGGCGCCAACGGGCAGTCCTGGTACGGCGGCTTTATCGACTATCTGAACTACGTCAACCTGAAGGAGGGCGGGGTCAACGGCGTCAAGCTCAGCTGGGAAGAGTGCGAGACCGAGTACAACAACGCCAAGGGCGTCGAGTGCTACGAGCGCCTGAAGGGCAAGAACCCGACCACCAGGGGCACCGCCTACCATTCGATGTCGACCGGCATCTCGTACGCGCTGGTCGACAAGACGGCGGCCGACAAGGTGCCGCTGGTGATGATGGGCTATGGCCGCACCGACGCGGTGGACGGCTCGGTGTTCCCCCTACGCCTTCCCGCTGGTGACCACCTACCAGATGCAGGTGTCGGCGATCGTCAAGTACCTGGCGGGCAAGAGCGGCGGTTCGCTGGCCGGCAAGAAGATCGTCTACCTGTACCACGACTCGGCCTACGGCAAGGAGCCCATCGTCGCGCTGCAGGCCGAGGCCAAACTGAACAAGTTCGACCTGATCGAGATCCCGGTCGCGCATCCCGGCAACGAGCAGGGCGCGCAATGGCTGCGCATCCGCCAGGAGCGGCCCGACTACGTGATCTTCTGGGGCTGGGGCGTGATGAACCAGACCGCGCTGAAGGCCGCGCAGAAGGTCGGCTATCCGCGCGACAAGATGATCGGCTCGTGGTGGGCCGGCTCCGAGGAGGACACCGTGCCGGCGGGCGACGCCGCCAAGGGCTACATGAGCGCGACCTGGAACGTGGCCGGCAAGGGCGTGCCGCTGATCGCCGACATCGAGAAGGTGGTCTACGGCGGCGGCAAGGGCAATATGCAGGACCGCAACAAGATCGGCTCGGTGCTGTACAACCGCGGCGTGTCGGCGGCGGTGGTCACGGTCGAGGCGATCCGCGTGGCGCAGAACAAGTTCGGCAAGGGCAAGCCGATGAGCGGCGAGCAGATGCGCTGGGCCTTCGAGAACCTGAACCTGACCAACGCGCGGCTGCAGCAGCTCGGCGCCACCGGCCTGCTGCCGGAGATCAAGACCAGCTGCGAAAACCACGAGGGTTCGGGCAAGGTCAAGATCCAGCAATGGGACGGCGCCAAGTGGACCGTGGTGTCGGACTGGATCGAGGGCAACAAGAGCCTGATCCACCCGCTGTTCAAGGCCAACGCGGCGCAGTACGCGAAGGAGAAGGGCATCACGCCGGCTTGCGCCAAGTCGTGATGCGCATCTTGAAGCTTGCGTAAGGCGTTCTCCCTCTCCCCCGACCTCTCCCCCGCTTTCCCCCCGGACCGGAGAGGGAGAACACCACCGCGCCCCGCTATCCCTATCGAGGTCCACCATGACCCTGCTGTCCATCAACAACATCGAAGTGATCTACGACCACGTGATCCTGGTGCTCAAGGCGTGTCTCTCGACGTGCCCGAGGGCAGCATCGTGGCGCTGCTGGGGGCCAACGGAGCGGGCAAGACCACCACGCTGAAGGCGATCTCGAACCTGCTGCGCGCCGAGCGCGGCGACGTGACCAAGGGCTCGATCGAATACCGTGGTGCGCGCGTCGACCAGCTGACGCCGAACGATCTGGTCAAGCGCGGCGTGATCCAGGTGATGGAGGGCCGCCACTGCTTCGCCCACCTGACCATCGAGGAAAACCTGCTGACCGGCGCCTATACGCGCGGGCTCTCGCGCGGCGAGACGCGCGACGAGCTCGACAAGATCTACACCTACTTCCCGCGCCTGAAGACCCGGCGCAAGTCGCAGGCCGGCTATACCTCCGGCGGCGAGCAGCAGATGTGTGCGATCGGCCGGGCCATGATGGCCAAGCCCAACATGGTGCTGCTCGACGAACCGTCGATGGGCCTGGCGCCGCAGATCGTCGAGGAGATCTTCGAGATCGTGCGCGACCTGAACCAGCGCGAGCGCGTCAGCTTCCTGCTGGCCGAGCAGAACACGATGGTCGCGCTGCGCTATGCCGACTACGGCTACATCCTGGAGAACGGCCGCGTGGTGATGGATGGCGCCGCCGAGTCGCTGCGCACCAACGAGGACGTCAAGGAGTTCTACCTCGGCGTGGCCGCCAACGATGCCGACGGCGGCGGCCGCAAGTCGTTCCGCGACGTCAAGAGCTACCGCCGGCGCAAACGCTGGCTGGCCTGAGCGGCGCACGGACCAGCGCGCGGACCGGCCGGCCCGCGCGGCGATCGGCGCCGACAACTTGCCCTACCCGGCCGCCGCCGTATCCGGTATCGCCCGGCATCCATCCTTACCGACATCCGTCACCATGTCCGAATACTTCGACGCTCTCGAGACGCGCGACCCCGCCGCGCGCGAACAGGCCCTGCTGGCCGCGCTGTCGCGCCAGGTCGCCCATGCCAGGACGCATGCGCCTTACTTCGCCGAGGCGCTGCGCGATGTCGATCCGCAGGCGCTGACCTCGCGCGAGGCGCTGGCCGCGCTGCCGGTCACGCGCAAGGCGCAGCTGAGCACGCTGCAGCAGGCCAGTGCCCCGCTCGGCGGGCTGAACGCGACGCCGCTGGGCGCGCTGCGCCATATCTTCCAATCGCCCGGGCCGCTGCACGAGCCCGACGGCCACGGGCCGGACTGGTGGCGCACCGCGCGCGCGATGTACGCGGCGGGCTTTCGCCGCGGCGAGCTGGTCTACAACACCTTCTCCTATCACTTCACGCCGGCCGGCATGATGATGGAAACCGGCGCGCACCGGCTGGGCTGCTGCGTGTTTCCGGCCGGCGTCGGCCAGACCGAATCGCAGGTGCAGGCGCTGTCGATGCTGCGGCCGGCCGCCTACGCCGGCACGCCGTCCTTCCTGAAGATCCTGCTCGAGCGCGGCGCCGAGCTGGGCCAGCCGTGCAGCCTCGCCAAGGCGCTGGTCTCGGGCGAGGCGCTGCCGCCTTCGCTGCGCGCCTGGTTCGTCGAGCGCGGCATCAAGGTGCACCAGATGTACGGCACCGCCGATGTCGGGCTGATCGCCTATGAGAGCGAGGGCGCCGACGGCTGGGTGGTCGACGAGGGCGTGCTGGTCGAGATCGTCGAACCGGGCGGCACGCGGCCGATGCCGGAGGGCGAGGTCGGCGAGGTGGTGGTCACGGTGCTGGGCAACGAGGACTATCCGCTGATCCGCTTCGGCACCGGCGACCTGTCCGCGGTCGTGCCGGGCTCGTCGTCGACGCCGAGCCCCTGCGGGCGCACCAATATCCGGCTGCGCGGCTGGCTGGGCCGCGCCGACCAGACCACCAAGGTCAAGGGGATGTTCGTCCATCCGGGCCAGATCGGCGAGGTGATGCGCCGCCATCCCGAGCTGCGCGCGGCGCGCCTGATCGTGACGGGCGCGCCGGGCGCCGACGTGATGACGCTGCATTGCGACGCCACGCGGCAGGATGCGGGGCTGGCCGATGCGATTGTCGTGTCGATGCGCGACGTGATGCGGCTCAAGGGCGAGGTCCGGTTCGTGCCGGCCGGTTCGTTGCCGCAGGACGGCAAGGTCATCGAGGACGCGCGCAGCTACGACTGAGGGGGTTCATGACCGAGCGCGTTCACGACGGAGCGCGTTCACGACCGAGGGCGTTCATGACCGAGCGCGTTCAGCGCCGCCGCGGCGGCTCGGGCTCGTTCGGCGACGCGGCCGAGGCCGGCCCATAGCCGCCGCGCGGCCGTGTCGGCAGGTACAGCAGATAGGCCGTCGCCACCGCGCCCAGCACCAGCAGCGCGATCGACAGCGCGGGCCGCTCGCGCAGCAGCCAGGCGGTGGTCGGCAGCGAGATCCACATCATCGCGATCGCGAGGATCTTGGCGCGCAGCGGGATGCTGCGGTGGCGCTGCCAGTCGTGCACGATCGGCCCGAGCCGGGGATGGCGCATCAGCCAGTCATGGAAGCGTTCGGAGCCGCGCGCGAAGCAGGCCGCCGCCAGCAGCACGAAGGGGGTGGCCGGCAGCACGGGCAGGAAGACGCCGAGCACCGCCAGCATCATGCAGACGATGCCGAGCGTGGCCCAGGCCGCGCGCACCAGGCGTTCGCGGCGGCTGCGCCGGACCTCGGCAATGACGACAGGGGGTTTATCCAGCGGGGAATCTCCAGCGGTCTGCAGCGGGGGAGCGCGGCGGCTACTGCGGCTACTGCAGCGGCTGCCGCGGTCAGTTGACGGCGCACAGGCGCGCCTTGGCCGCATCGTACTCGGCCTTCATGCGCGCGACAATCTCGCCGGCCGACTGGATCGCGTCGATCTGCCCGACGCCCTGGCCCGCGCCCCAGATGTCCTTCCACGCCTTGGCCTTGGAGCTGCCGCTGGAGAAGTCCATCTTGCTCTTGTCGGCCTGCGGCAGGTTCTCCGGATCGAGGCCCGAATTGAGGATGCTCTCGCGGATGTAGTTGCCGTGCACGCCGGTGAACAGGTTCGTGTAGACGATGTCGGCGGCCGCCGCATCGGTGATCGAGCGCTTGTAGGCTTCGCTGGCGTGCGCTTCCTGCGAAGCGATGAAGCGCGTGCCGACATAGGCGAAGTCCGCGCCCATCGCCTGCGCCGCCAGTACCGCGTCGCCGGTCGCGATCGAGCCCGACAGCGCGATCGGACCGTCGAAGACGCGGCGCACCTCGCCGACCAGCGCGAACGGCGACAGCGTGCCGGCATGGCCGCCGGCGCCCGCGGCGACCAGGATCAGGCCGTCGACGCCGGCCTCGATCGCCTTTTCGGCATGGCGCAGGTTGATCACATCGTGCAGCACGATGCCGCCATAGCTGTGCACCGCGTCGATCATCTCCTTGACCGGCGCGCGCAGCGAGGTGATGAAGATCGGCACCTTGTGCTCGACGCAGACGCGCACGTCCTGCTCCAGCCGCGCGTTCGACGCGTGCACGATCTGGTTGACCGCGATCGGGCCGATCGTGGCATCGGGATCGGCGGCGCGAAAGGCCGCCAGCTCCTGTTGCATCTGCGTCAGCCATTCGTCGAGCAGCTCGGCCGGGCGCGCGTTCAGCGCCGGGAACGAGCCGACGATACCGGCCTTGCACTGCGCCAGCACCAGTTCCGGATAGCTGACGATGAACATCGGCGACGCGATCACGGGCAGCGTCAGGTTCTGCAGGGCGGCAGGGATATGTTTGGCGGCGGGCATGGTGTCTCCTTGACCACGGATGCGATGGCGCGGCGTGGCATCGATGTTCTGAACGATCGTTCGATTATAGGGACTTCCTTTGCGCGGGCGTTATCGCGGCGTTAGAAGCGCGGATCTAGCCGAAGTCCCATCCCGATCCAGCCCCACCAATCTAGCCGAATCCGGCCCGGCCCTCCCATCGCCGCCCTTGCGGAAAACGCGAGGCAAAAAAAGCCCCGCGTCCGGGGCGGGGCAATTACCACGAAGACTGATACATCGACGGCGGGCACCTGCCAATGCCGAAGCCGTCAACGGCATGGTAGAGGGGCAATATGACGATCCGGGGACGAGGCGGTGACGTCTCGATGAAGCGGCCGGCGGCACGCCCAACGCGGCGCGCTCCTATGCGCTTGGACGCGGTCCCATGCGTTCCTGCGCAGCGCCTGCGCGGCGCATGCGTGCCCATGCGTGCCCATTGCGTCCATCCGTGCTTACACGCGCTGCAGCAGCAGCCCCTTCAGATATTCGCCCTCGGGGAAGGCCGCCAGCATCGGATGGTCGGTGCCGGCCGACAGGCGCCGCAGGATGCGCGCATCGACGCGCGCGTCGGTGGCGGCGCCGGCCACGATCTTGTGGAACAGCTCCATGCCGATCGCGCCCGAGCACGAGTAGGTGAACAGCAGCCCGCCGGGGCGCAGCAGCTGCATGCCGACCAGATTGATTTCCTTGTAGGCGCGCGCGGCGCGGTCGATATGCTGGGCCGACGGCGCGAACTTCGGCGGGTCCAGCACGATCAGGTCGAACTGCCGGCCCTCGGCGCGGAACTGGCGCAGCGACTTGAACACGTCCGCGTCGAGCCAGCTGGCGCGGTCCGCATCGAAGCCGTTCAGCGCGACATTGCCCTCGGCGATCTTCAGCGCCTCGCCCGACGAATCGATCGACACCACCGAGGCCGCACCGCCGCGCAGCGCCGCCAGCGAGAAGCCGCCGGTGTAGCAGAAGCAGTTCAGCACCTCGCGCCCTTCGGCGAGGTCGCCGACCAGCTTGCGGTTGTCGCGCTGGTCGACATAGAAGCCGGTCTTGTGGCCGTTGCGCACGTCGACGTAGTAGCGCACGCCGTGTTCGGTGACCGACAGCTCGGGGTCGGGCTCGGCGCCGGCCAGCACGCCCGTCACCAGCGCCAGCCCCTCGCGCTCGCGCACCGCGGCGTCGGAGCGCTCGTAGACGTTGGGGCAGCCGGTCTCCCGGATCAGCGCCTGCACGATCGCGTCCTTCCACTGCTCGACGCCGGCGGCGTTGAACTGGCAGACCAGCTGCGCGTGCTCGGCGCCGCGGCCGGCGCCGTAGTAATCGACCACCAGCCCGGGCAGCCGGTCGGCCTCGCCGAACACGAGCCGCACCGCGTCGCTGTCGCTGACCCATTGGCGGCGATGCGCCACCGCGGTGGCGACCCGGCGCTTGATCAGCGCATGGTCGACCGGCTCGTTCTCGTCGAAGGTCCAGACGCGCGCGCGGATCTGCGAGTGCGGGCTGTAGGCCGCCTTGGCGAGGAAGCGGCCGTCGGCGGCGCGCACCGTGATGGTGGCGCCGGGCTCGGCACGGCCCTCGACGCGGTCGATGCCGGTCGCATAGATCCAGGGATGGCGGCGCAGCAGGGACTTTTCCTTGCCGGGCTTCAGGGTCAGGGTATTCATGATTCAGGGAAGGGAGGCCGCGCAGCGGCGGCCTTCTGGTTCACCGCGCGGTTCGCTTTCCTCTCCGGCCTGCGGGACAGGGCCTGGAGGGAACGGTAAAGCGGCACGGTAAGAGCGGCGCGGTGGAAAGGGACAGGCACCGCCGGCCGAAGCCGGCGTCATCGTCGCGTTACAGCACCACCTTGACCATCGGATGCGCGGTCAGCGCGCGATACAGGTCGTCCAGCTGCTCACGGCTGGTGACCCAGACCGTCACGGTCAGGCCCAGGTAGTTGCCGTTGCGCGAGGGGCGCATCTCCATCTTGCCGGCATGAAAGCCCGGGTCGAATTCCTGCACCAGCGTGACGATGGCCTCGGCGAAGCCGTCCTGCATCGCGCCCATCACCTTGATGGGGAAATCGCTCGGGTATTCGATCAGCGAAGGCTGGTCGCGCCCGTTGTCGGTGTTGTCGGCGCTCATGGCGGCGGCCTCCTTGTTGCGTGTTACTTGCGCTTGAACCACAGCCGGATGGTGTCCCAGATGCGGCCGAAGAAGCCGGCTTCCTGCACCTCCTCCAGCGCGACCACCGGGAACTCGGCCACCTTGGTGGTGCCGTCCATCAGCTTGACGGTGCCGACCTGCTGGCCGGCCGTGATCGGCGCCACCAGCAGCTCCTGGCGCTCCAGCACCGGCTTCAGACGGCCCGCGGTGCCCTTGGGCACGGTCACGTAGGTCTCGTCGCGGACGCCGATCTTGATGGTGTCGTTGCTGCCCTTGTAGATGTCCGGCGTGGCCAGCACCTGGCCCTTGTCGTAGAGGCGCAGCGTGTCGAAGAACTGGAAGCCGTAGTTCAGCACCTTCAGGCTTTCCTGCGTGCGGACCTGTTCGCTGGTGGTGCCGATCACGATCGAGATCAGGCGGCGCGAGCCGTTCGGCACGTTGGCCAGTGGGCGCTTGGCCGAGGAAATCAGGCAGTAGCCCGCCGACCGGGTGTGGCCGGTCTTGACGCCGTCCACGGTCGAATCGATGTACAGCAGGCGGTTGCGGTTGGGCTGCTTGATCTTGTTATAGGTGAACTCCTTTTGCGAGTACATGCCGTAGTACTCGGGGGAAGTCCTGGATCAGGCGCGTGGTCAGGATCGCCAGGTCCGCCGCGGTGGTGTAGTGGTTCGGGTCGGGAATGCCGTCGGTATTCGTGAAATGGGTGCTCTTCATGCCCATGCGCTGGGCCTCGCGATTCATCATCGCGACGAAGCCTTCCTCCGAGCCGCCGACCGCCTCGGCCAGCGCCAGCGCGGCATCGTTGCCCGACTGCACGATCAGGCCCATCAGCAGGTCCTGCACCGTGACCGGCTTGTTCGGCTCGATGAACATGCGCGACTCGTCGCTCTTGACCTTCAGCACCAGATTGGTCGGCACCACGGCCTGGTCCAGCGTCAGGCGTTTTTCCTTCAGCGCCTGGAAGGCCAGGTAGGCGGTCATGATCTTGGTCAGCGAAGCCGGCTCGATGCGGGCGTCGGCATTCTGCGAGCCGAGCGCCTGGCCGCTGGTGACGTCGTAGAGCATCCACGCCTTGGCCGCCACCTGCGGCATCGGCACGGCCTGCGCGCGCACCGTCAGCGGTGCACTGGCAAGCGCGAGCACGGCGGCGCTGGCCAGCAGGGTGTGGGCGATGCGGTGGGAGAACAGCGGCGAAGCTTGATTGAACATGTTTTCAGGTTCCGACAAGAGAGAAAGGGCAGCGTCGCGCCGCCACGCGGGCGTGGCGGCAGGGCAAGGAACGGCGGCCACGGATTGCCATGGCCGCCCGCTCAATGCCCGGGCTCAGCGCTGCCACGCATTGACGACGAGCTGCTTGATCAGATGCAGCTTGCGATGGAAGAAATGGTCGGCGCCGGGAATCACCGTGACCGGCAGTTCCTGCGGCCGCGCCCAGTCGAGCACGCTGGCGAGCGGCACGGTCTCGTCCTGCTCGCCGTGGATCACGATGGTATCGGCCGGCACCGGCGCGACCTGCCAGCGCGAGGCCGCGGTGCCGACCATCGCCAGCCGCTCGGCGGGCGTGCCGGCCTCGGCCAGGCGCCGCGCCACATGGCTGACGACGAAGCTGCCGAACGAGAAGCCGGCCAGCGCCAGTGGCAGCGTCGCCGCGTCGGCGGACCAGTCGCGCTGCTGGCGCATCCAGTCGATCACCGCCAGCAGGTCGTCCTGCTCGCCCTGGCCGTTGTCGTGCTCGCCAGCGGTACCGCCGACGCCCCGGAAATTCGGCCGCACGGTGGCGTAGCCCAGCTGCACGAAGGCGCGCGCCAGCGTCTGCGCGACCTTGTTGTCCTTGGTGCCGCCGAACAGCGGATGCGGATGGCCGACCAGCGCGAGGCCGCGCACCGGGGCGGCCTGCGGCAGGTCGACCGAGACGTCGATCGCGCCGGCGGGACCGGCAACGGTGAGTACCTGGGTATGCGCGTTCATGGCAGGAAGGGCGGAAATCCGGGGTCGAAACGAAAGTGGGCGTGGGCGCGGATGGATGCGGAGGCGCCTGCGGGCGCGGCGCTCAGCGATCCACCATCAGGCGTTCGACCGGCTTGCCGTGGATCAGATGGCTGTCGATGATTTCATCGATGTCCTGCTCGTCGACGAATGTGTACCAAACGGCCTCCGGGTAGACCACCAGTACCGGACCGAGTTCACAGCGGTTCAGGCAGCCAGCCTTGTTGATCCGCACCCGGCCCTCGCCGCCGGCGATGCCCAGCTCCTTGCAACGCTTCTTGGCGTATTCCTGCATCGCCTTGGCGTTGTGGTTGGCGCAGCAGTTTTCGCCCGGCTCGCGCTGATTCAGGCAGAAGAAGACGTGGTGCTGGTAGTAGCTGCTCATGCGTGGGAGGGCGCGGCGCGCTCGGCTGGGCCGCGCGCGCGGCTTGGCGCCGGTCGGAACGGTGGGAAGCTCGGAATTATACGGCGAGCCGGGGGCCGTTTCGACCGCATGGCGGCGTCCGCGGCGCGGCGCCGCGGCGGGTGTTAGCTATGGCGCACAGGAGGCGCTGGTTTGAGGCCGTCGTCGCGAGCGCGGCATAACGGGCACGGCGGCTACGGCCTACGGCCCCTATGGTTGCTGCGGACGCCATGGCGGCTACGTCCGCTACGGCAACTACGGTACCTACGGGCCGCTGGGCAACTACGGCTGCTACGGCCCTACGACCACTACGCCCGGCTCACCGCCACATATTGCGCATCCGCGCGGCCAGGTCGACCGCCGGCAGCGACGCGCGCTGCGGCGCCGCGTCGACCGGCGGAGGCGGCGGCCACGCGCGGCTGTGGAAATGCGGCATCACGCGATTGGGCAGGAAGCGCGTGCGCGACGCATACACGTGGCGGTCGCCCATGCCGGGCTGCTGATGCACGTAGAAGCGCTGCGGCACGACGATGTCGAGATGGTCGCGTGCGCGGGTCATCGCGACATAGAGCAGTCGGCGCTCCTCCTCGATCTCCTCGGTGGTGCCGGTGGCCAGGTCGGACGGCAGGCAGCCGTCGACCGCGTTCAGCACGTAGACCGCCTTCCACTCCTGGCCTTTGGCCGAATGGATGGTCGACAGGATCAGGTAGTCCTCGTCGCGCAGCGGCACGCCCGATTCGTCGCTGGAAGCGTCGGGCGGGTCCAGCGTCAGCTCGGTCAGGAAGCGCTCGCGCGAGCCGTAAGTCGCGGCGATGCGCGCCAGCTGCTGCAGGTCGGCGGCGCGCGCGGCGGCATCGTCGTGCAGGCGTTCCAGATGCGGCTCGTACCAGCGCAGCACGCGCTCGAAGTCGACCGGCCATGCCGCCGCGGGCGCCATCGCCTCGCGCGCCAGCGCGACCAGTTCCGCCCATGCCTCGGCCGCGGCCGGCGGCGCTTCGAACGATTCGAGCGCGAACAGCGGATCGCTGGCGAGCTCGAGCCCGTCGAGCACGCGCGCGGCGGTCTTGGGCCCGACGCCCGGCATCAGCTGCAGCGTGCGGAAGCCCGCCATGCGGTCGCGCGGATTCTCCAGCCAGCGCAGCGCCGCGAGCATGTCCTTGACGTGGGTCGACTCGAGGAATTTGAGTCCGCCGAACTTGACGAAGGGGATGTTGCGGCGGACCAGTTCCAGTTCGAGTTGCGCGCTGTGGTCGGCGGCGCGGAACAGCACCGCCTGCGCCATCAGCGCCAGCCCTTCTTCGCGCCGGGCAAGGATGCGCTCGACCACGAAGCGCGCCTGCTCGGTCTCGTCGCCCACCACCACCACGCCCGGCTTCTCGGCGCTGGCGCGGTCGGACCACAGGTCCTTGGTGAAGCGCTCTGCCGCCAGCCCGATTACCGCGTTGGCCGCGGCCAGGATCGGCTGCGTCGAGCGATAGTTGCGCGACAACGTGACCTGTCCCGCCGGCGGCGAGAAGCGGTGCGGGAAGTCGAGGATGTTGCGCACGGTGGCGCCGCGGAACGCGTAGATCGACTGGGCGTCGTCGCCGACCACGGTCAGGCCGCGGCCGTCGGGCTTGAGCGAGAGCAGCACCGCGGCCTGCAGCGCATTGGTGTCCTGGTATTCGTCGACCAGCACGTGGTCGAAGCGCTCGCCCATGTCGCGGGCCAGCGCCGGCTCGGCCAGCGCCTGCGCCCAGTACAGCAGCAGGTCGTCGTAGTCGAGCACCTGCTGCTTCTGCTTGGCCTCGACATAGCCGGCGAACAGCGCCCGCAGCGCGTCCACCCACATCGCGTAGCGCGGGAACTGGCGCTGCAGCACTTCTTCGAGCGGCAACTGGGTGTTGACCACGCGCGAATAGATCGCCAGGCACGTTTCCTTGCGCGGGAAGCGCGCGTTCTGCGCCGACAGGCCGAGGTCGTGCCGCACCACGTTCATCAGGTCGGCCGAATCGCCGCGGTCGCTGATGGTGAAGGAGGGCGACAGGCCCAGCGTCTCCGCGTATTCGCGCAGCAGGCGCGCGCCGATCGCGTGGAAGGTGCCGGCCCATTGCAGCGCGGCGCGGCCGGGATTGGCCGACGAGGTGGTGCCGTTGCGGGCGGCGAAGGCCTGGTCGACGATGCGCTCGACGCGCCGGCCCATCTCGACCGCGGCGCGCCGCGAGAACGTCAGCAGCAGAATGCGGCGCGGATCGGCGCCGCCCAGCAGCAGATGCGCGACGCGGTGCGCCAGCGTATTGGTCTTGCCCGAGCCCGCGCCGGCGATGATCAGCAGCGGCCGGTCGGTGGCGTGCTCGACCGCTTCACGCTGCTCCGGGTTCAGTGCGGCGAGATAGTCGACCGGAGCGGCCGGGTCGGCCGGAACGCTCGGAGCGATCGGATCGGACAGTGCTGCGGCGGGAGCGAGGGCGAGATCGGCGGACACAGGGGCGGGCGAGGGCGAAAACCGGAAATGTTCGCCGCAGACTGTATATCCATACAGATGTGTTGGGCAAGCGGGGGGATGGTTGAAGCGACTTGACGGGCGCTTTTGGTGGAGCTTGCGCCGGGAATGCCCTCTCCCCCGACCCTCTTCCGCCCGCGGGAGAGGGCGAACCCAATCGCCGTTGGGACGCTGCGGGTTTGCGCCCCTCTCCCGCTTGCGGGAGAGGGGGCTGGGCGAGAGCGCAGCCCCGCCCCCGTCAGCGCATCAAACCGCCTTGGCCAGCGCCTCGTCCAGCAGCCGGTGCAGGCTGTCCCATTCCGGCTCGCCGACGTAGCGCTTCAGGATGCGGCCGTCCTTGTCGACCACGAAGGTGGTCGGCGTCAGCTGTACATCGCCGAAGGCCCTGGCCGCCGACCCGTCCGAATCGAGCGCGACCTTGAACGGCAGCTTGCGCGTCTCGGTGAAATTGGTCACGTACATCGGCGGGTCGTAGCTCATCGCGACCGCGACGAACTCCAGGCCCTTGTCCTTGAACTGCTGGTAGGTGCGCACCATGTCCGGCATCTCCTTGACGCAGGTGGTGCAGCTGGTGGCCCAGAAATTGACCATATAGACCTTGCCCTGCAGCTGCGCGGTGCTGACGCGCTCGCCGGACAGCAGCACGAAGGTCGCCTGTGGCGCATGCTGGGCCGGAGTCAGCGCCCGGTAGCCGAACCAGCCGAGCAGGACCAGCACCAGCAGGCCCACGATCAGCGGCCAGCGCTTGCGGGGGGGAGGCGGGACGTTCCGGTTGGGAGGCGGACGAAGTCATGATGGGCCGACCGAAGGAGGGGAAAACGCCATTCTAGCGCCGAGGTGGCCGATGGCGCCCAACCCGAGCTCTAGCCCGAACTCGAGCCTGAGCGCGCGCCCGAACCCGAACCCCAGCCCGAGCCCGAGCCCGAGCCCGAGCCCAGCCCAGCCCCAGCCCCAGCCCCAGCCCCAGCCCCAGCCCCAGCCCCAGCTCCAGCCCCAGCCCCAGCCCCAGCCGAGCCGAGCCCAGCCGAGCCCAGCCGAGCCCAGCCGAGCCCAGCCGAGCCCAGCCGAGCCGAGCCCGAGGACGGGCTCGGGCTCGGGCGTGGCGTGGCGTGGCGGGGCCGCGTGGTGGCCCCCCGGCGGGTCAGCGCCCGCGGGCCGCGGCCGCCATCGCGGCGCGGGCGGTGTCGAGCGACTGTTCCAGATAGGCGCCGTAGAAGTCCGGCTGCATGCCGCGCAGCGGCGGCGCGGCCGGGCGCCCCTTGCCGTCGAGAAACAGCACCGTCGGCGCGAAGCGGATGCCATGCTCGCGCGCCCAGGCGCGTGCGGTGGTGGCACGGCCGTCGGCATCGCGGATCGGCGTGGCGGCGCTCATGTCGAGCTCGCGCGCAGCGAGCTGCCCGGCGGCGGCCTGCGGGCCCAGGTAGTTGCGCCGTACCGCTTCGCAATAGCCGCAGTTCGGCAGCGTCACCAGCACCACCAGCGGTTCGCCGCGCAGGCTGGCCGCGCGGGTTTCCGCCGCCAGGTCGGCGACCGCCGGAAGGTGCACGGGGCTGGCCGCCTGGACCGATGGCGCGGCAAGGGCGAGCGACAGGCCGGCGACGGGCAGGGTGACCAACGGGGCGACGAGCAGCGCGGCCGATAGCGCGGCAGATCGCGCGGCCGATAGCGCGGCAGATCGCGCGGCCGACTGGGCAGCCGACTGGGCGGCAGGCAGCGCCCGGGCGGCGCCCCGGAGCCATGCCGAACCCATGCGGCGACCTGCGAAGTCCAAAACCATAATGAAATATCGAGATCAGAAAGACACTGCGTCAGTGCCTGATCCCCGATAATAGCGGCTTGGCCGCACCCCTTGCCGGTGCGGCGCTTCGTTCCCCTTTATCGGCCGTCTTTTTCCACCCGTCGTTCAGGCTTCCCGATGTCTCGCCTTTCGTTCCTCCGCCGGCCGGCCCGGTATTGCGCCGGCCTGGCGGTGGCCGCGCTGCTCGCCTGCTCGCCGCGCTACGACTGGCGGACCATCCAGTCCAACGAGGGCGGCTATGCCGCGCTCTATCCCGGCAAGCCGACCAGCGCCGCGCGCGATGTCGCGATCGCGGGCCGCAAGCTGCCGATGACGATGGAGGCGGCCCGCGTCGACGAGACGCTGTTCGCGGTCGGCGTGGTCAGCCTGCCCAGCGACGATGCCGCGCTGCGCGCCGAGGCGCTGTCGGCGATGCAGTCCGGCCTGCTGGCCAATCTGGGCAACGCGCCGACCGAGCCGGTGCAGACGCGCGCGGTCACGGTGATGTCGTCGGCCCAGCCGCCGGTCGCGCTGCAGGGCATCGAGATCCGTGTGGCCGGCGTCTCGCCGCAGGACAAGGCGCCGCGCCGGCTGACCGCGCGGCTGGTCGCCAGGGGGGACCAAGGTCTACCAGGCCGTCGTGCTCGAGGCCGGCGATGCCGCGCGCGACCAGCGCCAGGCCGAGCAGGTCGAGCAGTTCCTGGCCGGCTTCCACCCGTTCTGATGCGTCCCCGTACCGGCTCGCGCAGCAACCGCATCGGACTGTCCATGCGGCCGTCCTCGCTGCTGCGGCGTAGCGAGGGCGCGCTGGTGTTCGCCTGCTTCGCCGCGGCCTATGTGCTGTCGTACGCGCTGCGCACCATCAACGCGGTGATCGCGCCCGAGCTGATCGCCGACATGCGGCTGTCGAACGCCGACCTGGGCCTGCTGTCGTCGGCCTATTTCCTCGCCTTCGCGGCGATGCAACTGCCTGTCGGCCAGTGGCTGGACCGGCGCGGCGTGCGGCGCGTCGAAACCGCGCTGCTGCTGATTGCCGCGGTGGGCGCGCTGGTGTTTGCGCTGGCCGGCTCGGCGGCGACCTTGTGGCTGGGGCGGGCGCTGATCGGCGCCGGCGTGTCGGCCTGCCTGATGGCGTCCTACACCGCCTATCGCCGCTGGTTTCCGACCGCGCGCCAGAGCCAGCTGTCGGTCTGGATGCTGGTCGCCGGCAGCGGCGGCGCGCTGATGACGACGCTGCCGGTGCAGGCGGTGCTGCCGTGGCTGGGCTGGCGCGGCGTGTTCCTGGTGATGGCGGGCCTGCTGCTGGTGTCGGCGCTGGCGCTGTATCGGGGACTGGCGCGGGTCGAGCGGCGCAGTGCGCGGCTGGCGCGCGGGGCGGAGCGGGCGAGTCCGCTCGCCGATCCTGTCGATATCGCGGCCGATATCGCTACTGCTAGCGCGACTGGTAACGCGACCGTCAGTGCAACTGGCAGCGGGGCAGGAAGCGCGACGGACGGCATGACGGACGGCGCGACGAACAGCGGGGGAAGCCCGACGAACGGCGTGGATCGCGCGACCGCCGCTGCGCAGGTCCCGGCGGCCACGATGGCCGGCGGCTATCGGGCGTTGCTGCGCCATCCGGCCTTCGTTCGCGTGCTGCCCTTCGGCCTGCTGAACCAGGCCGGCTTCATGGCGGTGCAGACACTGTGGGTCGGCCCCTGGCTGGTCGACGTGCTGGGCTTCGGGCCGGACCGCACCGCGCAGATCCTGTTCCTGTTCAATATCGCGCTGCTGGCCGGCTATCTGCTGCTGGGCTGGCTGGCGCCGCGGCGCGCGCGCGATCCGGTCGAGTCCGCGCGGCTGGTGATGGTCGGCGCCGGGCTGACGCTGGTGCTGCAGGCGGCGATCGTCGCCTGGACCGCGCCGGCGGCGTGGCTGCTGTGGCCGCTGCTGGCGATGTGCGCGAGCACGCTGTCGCTGATCCTCAGCACGCTGAGCCTGTCGTTTCCGGCGGCGGTCGCCGGGCGCGCCAATACCACCTACAACCTGCTGGTGTTCGGCGGCAGCTTCCTGATCCAGTGGGGGCTAGGGGTCGCGATCGATCTCTTCCGCGACGCCGGGCTGCCGCAGGCCGACGCGTTCCGCGCGGCGCTTGGCGGACTGCTGGGGCTGCAGCTCGTCGGCTATCTCTGGTATGCGCTCGTGCCACGGCTTTGGCGGCGGGCGGCGGGTTGAACGCCGCCGGGGTTTGGAGCGATCCGGGGGGGGCTGAAAAGGTCCGGGGGTTTGGATACGTCCGCGGAAACGTCCGGGGATCTGAAAAGGTCCGGGGATTGGAAAGGTCCGCGGATTGGAAAGGTCCGGGGATTGGAAAGGTCCGCGGATTGGAAAGGTGCGGGGATTGGAAAGGTCCGCGGATTGGAAAAGTCCGCGGATTGGAGAAGTCCGGGGAATGGAAAGGTCCCAGGGGCCGGCAAGGTTCCGGGGGTTGAAAAGGTTCGGGCCTGGGCAAAAACAGGAAGGAGCAAATCATGCGTTGGGAAATCTGGCTTGCCTATTTCGCGGCCTGCTGGGCGATCGCGGTCTCGCCGGGCTCGGGCGCCGTGCTGTCGATGAGCCACGGGCTGTCCTATGGGCTGCGCAAGACCACCACCACGATTCTCGGCCTGCAGACCGGGCTGCTGATCGTGCTGCTGGTCGCCGGCGGCGGGCTCGGCGCGCTGCTGATCGCGTCCGAGCATGCGTTCGCGGCGGTCAAGACGGTCGGCGCGCTGTACCTGATCTATCTGGGCGTGCAGCAGTGGCGGGCGCGGGTCGAGCAGGAGCCGGGCGATGCAAATGGCGAGGGCAAGTCCCAGGGCGGCATCCGCGTGGCCGCGATGAGTCCGCGCCGGCGTTTCGCCACCGGCCTGCTGACCAATGTCACCAATCCCAAGGGCATCGTCTTCATGGTCGCGGTGCTGCCGCAGTTCATCGACGCCGGGCGGCCGCTGGCGCCGCAGCTGGCGATCCTGGCCGTGACGATGTGCGCGGTCGACCTGATCGTGATGCACGGCTACGCGCTGCTGGCCTCGCGCATGCAGGGGCTGTTTCGCGACGCGCGCGCGATGCGCTGGCAGAACCGCGTGTTCGGCAGCGTGCTGATGGCGGTCGGCGCCGCGCTGTTCTTCGTGCGGCGGCAGCCGGGCTGAGCGCGATCGGACCGGACCGGACAGGACCACGCTGGCTGGCGATCCCCCGGCCGGTTTGCTTCAATGGTGGTTACCTCGCTCCTGGAGCCACCGATGCCGCGCCGCGCCCACCATACTGTTCCGCCGATAGAAGACCCGCCGCCGCCCGGCGTGCCGCCCGATCATCCGCCGATCGAGGAGGAGCCGGAACCGCCGGGCGAGCCGCCCGAGGCACGGCGTCAGGCTTGATTCAGGGCCACGCTCTGCTACCGCGCCGGTTTGCTCCCCTCTTCCACTGGTGGGAGAGGGGCGGGGGGAGAGGGCAGGGGCGATTGAATGACCGGCACTGCCGGTATGGCGAGCGCCGTTCCCCCTCCCCAACCCCTCCCGCCACCGGGAGAAGGGACCCGGAGCGATAAGCTGATCAGCCGATCAGCCGATCAGCCGATGAACGCAGCGCATCGCTAAACCGGCCGCAACACCCGCCGATACTGCACCGCCTCGGCCGCATGCGCCGCGCCGATGGTGTCCTCGCCGCCCAGATCCGCGATGGTCCGCGCGACCTTCAGCACGCGAAAGTACGAGCGTGCCGACCAGCCCAGGCGCGCCATCGCCGCGCGCAGCAGGCCCTGCGCCTGCTCGTCGAGCGGGCAATGCCGGTCGATCTCCTGTCCCGCCAGTTCTCCATTGGGTTTGCCCTGCCGTTCGAGCTGCCGCGCCCGCGCCGCCAGCACGCGCGCGCGGATCGCCGCGCTGTCCTCGCCGGGTGGGCCATCCAGCGTCTCCTGCTGGCTTTGCGCCGGCACCTCGATCTGCAGGTCGATGCGGTCCAGCAGCGGCCCGGACAGGCGCGATTGATAGCGCAGCACCTGGTCGGGCGTGCAGCGGCAGGCGCGGGCCGGATGGCCCTGATAGCCGCAGGGGCAGGGATTCATCGATTTCTTTTGTGACAAAAATTGGTTGAGGTAGTTAGGTCTAGGTTCCAATAATGGGCCCATACCAAGGGAAAGGGGCAGACGTGTGGGCAAAGTGGATAGCAGGGCAGGTAGAAGGGATACAGGTCATAGGGACGACGCCCCAGCGGATGTCGTTGACCTCGAGGAGGGATACCTAACGATTGCCAATGCGGCCAAGGAGTCTGGCAGGACCGTCGTTGATTTCACCGGCTTCGCGGCATGGCTGACTGCAGAATCTCGAGTAATCGCGTGGCGCGCTCTTCGGCGGTTTTCAGCCCGCTATTCGACTGCGACACAGACGTACGCCGTGCGCGCCGTACTCGAGTTGTGGCGAGAAGAAGTGAGCCGTCACGGCGCGCAAGCGCCAGGGCCAGGCCGGTGCCCAGACGACCTGGTACTGGAGCTGGCACGGCTACGGGAAGCTCTCTATCGTCAAGGCATAGGTGCCGGGAACATGGTGGCGACCGTAAGCTTCAAGTGGGGCTGCTTTCTGCAATTCTTGAAAGATGCCAGAGCCGTTGGCTTCCTACCAAAATTCAATCTGCACGCGAGCGCACTACGCCCCTTGCCACAGCGGTTTGTCCGATCCAGCAGAGAGGCGGCCGCGCAATATCCGGATCAGCATCACGGCCGGATTCCCCGGACCTTAAACTTCAAGAAAGATTCTTACAACGAAGAACTCTTGGAGCCCATCTCCATCAGTGCCGCGGACGATCAGTATCTTAAGGACTATGAGCATCGTCTCAGGCAGGCGATCCAAGTTTTCAAGCAGTGCGCTCTCCGCGAGTTCTCGGCGTTCGAGAGGGCCAGAAACGATGGGCATGCGTTGATCCGAGGCGGCGATTATGGCCGGCTGAAAACGCTCTTGGAGACAAGGACGGGACCGCAAAAATATGTGGATCCTATCTGCGGGAAGCATCTGTTCCGGCCAGAGGGAGGGCATCCAAATTCGCTAGAACACCTCCTACTGGTCGTTCATCACGAAATGGGCGGAATTCCGCGGCCGTACGCCCAGTATGTCCTCCGGGATGGGAAGCAGTCCGCGCGCACAGTGCCTGGGACTCCGCCGCATTGGCGGTTCGTTCAGCTGTCTGGCAAGAACACGCTGCTACCGCATTTAGGCCTGATGAGCAGCGGCATTGCCGCCGTGTGTTTTGTCTTGCTCCTTCTCGAGCATCCGAACATCAACGTAACCTCGCTCGCTCGAGCTACCGTATTTGACGACCAGGGCAGGATGAGTTTGTTACTTGATGCCACTGAGGACGATGGATCTGCAACAAGACTCGTTTTGCAAAAACCACGCGCAGGTACAGAGCGTGCTGTGCTTCTTACTCCCCCTGTCGAGACGCGTTATCAAGTGTGTTATCCAATGTACCGAAGTCCTTCGTAAGGAGCTTCGAAAAAATGGTAAAGCGCGCGCTGCCAATCGTCTGTGGCTCGGCGTCAATACCCTTACTTACGATGTAATTGATATTTCGGAAAAAGACGCTCTCCACTGCGTTCAGAGGACAGCGAGGCGAAAGAGACTGGGGGAAGTCAAGCAACCAATCTCGCAGAACTCCCTTCGTAGAGCGGCATCCCGAACTCGAGCGATGGCGGGAGTGTGCCACTCTGAAGGCTCTAAGGGTGAGCGTTGGTGTCCTGGAATATCTTCAGTCCGGAGGTGACTTGGTCGCGGCTGCTCGTGCATTCGGCCATCGAAACATCAGAACCACGATCGCACACTACATTCCAGAGGCACTTCGTCTAGCAATTCACGAAAGACAGATCCGTCGCCACCAAAATATCCTCATTACTTCAGCAGTATCCGACAGTGATTCTTTACTGAAGATGACCGACTTTCGCACTCTGGAAGAATTGCATCTGTTCCTCAATTCTGGCATTCCTGATGCATATCGACAGAACGATGCAATGGCCGCGTTTGTATCGAGCCCGTCGGAAGCCGACGCAAGCATTCCGCCTCTTGTTCTTTGCAAAGATGTGCGCGCGCTTGCCGTCCTGGTGCTATATCGCGAGCATTTGCGCGGCATTCCGGAGGCGACGCTAGAGCAACCTGACGTGCTAACCAATATGACACCAAGATTCTGGTGTGAGTTCATGGACTCTCTGAAGGCGCCATTGCCAACGGTCTTTCAGGAGGTCAGATCGTTGATACAGAGCGCAGAGGTATTGGCCTCAGAACTAAGCGAACAAATTCGCTTTCCAAGGCTCCAATGACATCCCTCCCCCCAGGATCTCGAAGACTTTTTCGCCGCTGCAGCGATTGCCGCAAATAGCGAACGGCGGCCTCACTGGTTGCACAGCGCTCTTGCGGATCCAGTGTGGAAAGTAGCAAGCAGCGCGCGAGCTCGCAAGGTAAATGGTGTATGGAGGAATCTGACGGAGTTGCGTTGGGATCTTAGACTGCCGACGGGAAGACTGTCTGACGCAACACATCGAATACTGTTGGAGGACGGCAAAGCGCTACTGCTTTCTGCCTTCACTGGACCAGAGTCGCTTCCGCCGAGTCGGCTTGCGGCCTTTCATCACCGCTTAATCAGCACGCTTGAATTCTTGGCGGTACAGCACTATGAGGCGGCAATCCGGTCTGGAGTACGGGCAATGAGCTGGGATGTTTGCAGGGAGTATGTCGTTCAGTTCAAGGAAGGAGGCGTCTCGGCTACCGCTGGGATGAACGCTCGCTGGGAGGCTTTCATGGTCAATCTAATGAAGGATGATCGTTTAGCGTGCGGTCGACCCTCGCAAGCGCAAGATTCCCTCAGGGCAGCAAAGGACGCCCTGGCCCGCATCGGCTTTTATGATCGCCACGGGCGTTTGATTGCCGCCAAGGTAGCGGAAGCCGTTTCCACCTCGCCACGGCGATACGCTCGATTGATCGCCTTTCGGACGTATCTTGAAAGATACCAACTCCGTGATGAAGCGAAGGGGTCGAGCCCCAAGTGGCGCGCCGTGGATCAAGAGTATTGGAATACCGACGGCGTAGTGGCGTGGGTCCTCCGATGTGGAATAGCGGCCCGCTCCACGCATTTGCAAGATTGGGAGCTGTGCGACGTCGCTGCCGTACGGGAACACCTGACGTTCTTGAAAGTAAGCAGTCGGACACGAACGAAAACCATCCCACCGAGTGTGGCAAAGCAGCTGGTAAGTGGATGCGTCGATTGGTTGATGTGTCATGGGGAAGCGCTGACGTGCTTTGTCGAACATCTTTTAGACCACATGTCGTCCGTGCCACCGTCCTCGAACTCCGCCGTTGCTCGGATGGAAGCGGCGTTCGCATCCATACCACTGCCAACGGGCTTGAAAGATTTGAACGTGGACGGTGTTTGGCGTACCGGACGGTTTGGGTGGCATGACCAGTACGCAAACGGTGACGCCCTTACTGTGTGCGACCTGCTCGATATTCACACTGCCGTTTGCTTCGCTGTGATAGCTCTTTTCACCTGCTCAAGAAAGAGCGAGGTGCTTGAGCTGGAGGATGATGACGTGTGGCAGCGCGCCGGCAGATGGCACGTAGAGGTTGCACTTCGCAAAACAGGCCGACAAGGGATGCGACGCCACGTGTCAAAGCCAGCTCCTCCGTTAGTAGGCGCGGCTGTGAATTCCCTCGTTCGCATCCGACGTGCTCTCCTGGCAGTAGCATCGATCGACGACACACTATTGGCACGTCGGCTGTTTTTTTCGGTGGTGCGAACGGAGCGGCTAATCGACACGCTGGTGCCAGCTTCGATATATAGCAAGCTCGCTCTCTTATCCGGTTGGTTGGATCTTCGAGACCACAACGGAAAACGATGGCATATCCGTCCTCATCAGCTGAGGCGACTTTTCGCCATGAGTTTTTTCCACTTTGGCGGACTGGAGAACTCTCTTCCAGCGCTTTCTTGGATGATGGGACATGAGGAGATGTACCGGACATGGACCTACATCCAAGAAGACCTCACCGGCTCTGAAATTTCTTCCGTGGAGGCGTCGCTGGCCGCCAATGCAGTTCGAAGCGACGATGACAGGCTCGCCCTCGAGCAGCTTCGTAACTTGTTGCGAAGGCACTTTGGAGTAAGCGATTTGGCGGTCCTCGATGAGAGCGAACTACACGACTATCTCGAGCTCCTACAGTCGCAAGGCGTATATACGGCTCGGCCAGGTCAAATCAGAACCTCCGAAGGTGTTCGATATACGGTTTTCATCCACCTAAAACGCGAGGAGCTATGATGCCGCGGCTACGTGCAGGGCAAACAGCGGAAAGCGTCAGATCACTCGCGGAGAAAAATCGTTTCAGTGCGCTCGCTCGACTAGAGCAACTTGAATCGTTCCTCCAGGGGGGACCATCGGAATGCCGAGCACTTCCGAAGTTTCGAGCGGCTGTCGGCTTGGCATGATCCCCAATTAGGTATCTACCGCATGACCCCAAAAACTCTACGTGGGCATATCAATCATTGCTTCGAGGGAGGGCAAGATCGACTTCTTTCTCTGCTACCAGGGGCGCGCAATCGAGCGAAGACCACCGGGCACGCACCGCATGGCAAGCAATCGGCATCTGATCGGGCCGGGGCAGTCATGGAAATGACGGGACGTTACCTCGATTTGCTGGAGCGATTGAAGCGTCTCGCGAGCACATCCGACACAGCGGCCCAAGAATTAAAGCATCACTTGAGACTGCACGGCGCCTCTAAGCCACAGCTGCATCTGGTGAAGTGATGTCAAAACTGTGGGAGTTGACCGATCCGACATTCCGTCTTCGGCAGCATGGTGGCAGCGGGCCATCAAGCTTCTTGTCCGCGGGCAAGATTGCAGCGG
The DNA here is from genome assembly GCF_049311595.1 of Cupriavidus sp. H18C1. NCBI lineage: Bacteria > Pseudomonadati > Pseudomonadota > Betaproteobacteria > Burkholderiales > Burkholderiaceae > Cupriavidus > Cupriavidus sp. H18C1. Next base: position 1,584,364 of record NZ_CP186008.1, on the reverse strand, counting down.
TGTATTGGCCCAGCGGCTTATCTTGCTGGCCGGTCAACGCCTACTTGATCGCTCTGCTGCGAGCGAACAGCGCGCCGTCGTCAGTGGCGACGTACGCTGCACAGCTGTCTCATCTGGTCAGATTTGTGGCGAAGTTAAATATTGAGTTCGAACAACTGACCGATGATCGCCTATTGGAGCTAGCGGGGTGGCTGCGTGAACGCCCCTCGTCAAAGACTAGTTCTCGGCAAGTCAATCGGATCATCCTGCGTGTAATCGACTTCCTTCTGTGGTTCCAACAGCGGTTGGTACTGGAACGTCCGATCATTGGGGAGGATGGCGATGGCGCGGCAATTACGATTGAATTCAAGTCCACGCGGGTCCGTGGGCGACTTGTCCAGCGTCGATCTCATCCCGCTGTTGGGCCACCGAACGTTGCAAGAGTCGTGCGTCCGATTTCGTCCAACAACATCGCAACCTTGATGGCCCAAGCTTCATCGATGCCAACGTCGTCGTTCGTGCGTGCCAGAGATCTTGCCATGTTGAAGCTGCTGATGGATAGTGGCATTCGCCGCCAGGAACTGGTTTGGGTTACTGTCGCGGCGCTGAGGGCCGCTCGTGAAAACGGCGGGAGGCTGGATATTCGATCTGCAAAGCGACGGGGCAATCCGACACGCCAAGTCGTGGTACCGCTGGACACAATTGCGGCGGTGAACAGGTTCATAGATATCCAGCGCGCTTTGCTCTTTGATCGCCGCCGGACGCTAAAGCGCGGATCTGACGATGCCGGCTGGGCGTTTTGTTCGGTATCCGGAGAACAGTTGGCTCCAGTCACAGTCACGCAGACGATAGGCCGCCTACGACGGAGCGCGGGTATCAAGGAGCGCGCCACAGCACACATGTTTCGCCATCGGTGGATAACACTGCAGGTGGCAAAGAGGCTAGATAGTGTTCGATCTGACGTTCCTCTCGGGCTCGATGCCCTAACGACGATTCTTAGTCGACTGGCCAGCATGACAGGCCATTCCAGCATCAACAGCCTATGGACGTACGTGGATTGGGCATTCGATGAAATCGAGCGGGCGAGTAGTGCAACTCAAACACCGGGTGAAGAGATCGTGGCGGCGCTCGAAGAGTTGGCCAGCGAGTTGAAGCGGCAAGGAGTGCGGGACGAGACGCTACGCGCCCTGAATAGGATCCGGATGAAGCTATCCGCTCACGCCACTGGTCCAACGAAGATGAGCGTGAGCGCGCACTCTATGCGCGAAACTGGGGGCACGCTAGCGCGCTCGTAAGCCGCCGCGACTACAGGACCCATGGGTTCTGAGCTGCTGTTAGAAGAGCGTCAATAACTTCGACGACGTCCAACGTCGTGTCGACATGCTATGTCAAGAGAGCGTCCAAATGCGCATGGTGATTAAGAAATGGGGCAATAGCGCGTCGGTCCGCATCCCGGCCGCGATCATGGAAGCAGCCAAATTGAGCGTGGATGCGGTTGTTGATGTGCGCGAGGAAAACGGTCGGATAGTGATCGAACCGCTGCCGGATGCGGAATCTGAACTAGATGTCCTTATCGCCGGCATCACAGCGGAAAACCTCCACGAGGAAGTTGACTTTGGCCCGCGAGTCGGCAAGGAGCTTCTCTAATGGCGGCGGCCGAGAAGTCGCGGCGAGCTTAAGCAGACGGGCCGTCATGCACGCGAACCGCCCTCTCCGCCCAAACTCAATATTCGGATGAAGCCCGCGCGCTTGTCTCGGCCACCGCGCAAGGCAGCGCTTGGGAATGGTTCCCCAGCCCGTAATCTCGGCTTGTTCGATAACAACCGGATCCTGATTCATGGCCCCTTTCTTCATTTCAATTAGTACTCGGGGACTATATCCAGCCCGAACGGATCGGCTAGGTGGGGGAAACCATGCACTCCGCCCCTCTGCGCCCCGCGCTGTGCGTGGGGTGACCGTGATCACCTTACGGCTCGGCAGACAGCGTACGCCGAATGGACCCGCGGGGCGGTCGACGGTAGAGCCGGCCAAGATACTAGCCCGAGTCCATTAGCGCAGGCCAACCCGCGAGCCGGCGGCTTTGGCAACTGACAACCAGCCGACTCAGGTTGCGCCAGAGTGGTTTCATGGGGACGCCGTGGTGCTGCGCCGTTTCCTCGATCGCTAGCACCAGAAGCGATAGGGGGAGCCTCGTCCAGCAAGTAACCAAGGTGTGCACACCACGGATCCGACGTTTCGCCGGTAAGCAGCATGGCGCGTAGTACATCGGTGGGAAGCCGTCCCCGATAGCTCACGCTGGACGTTCGCGCCGCCATGTCAACCCATGGCCGTGACGCCAGCGGTTGTAGCGTGCTGACGTCTAATCCCAATACGCGCAAGATCGAAAGTGAATCATCTGCGGCGCCGGCGCTGGCCAGATACACCGCCTGGGCAAGGGAGAGTTGCAAGACCGACAGGCGCCCTTCGATAGCCTGGCGTTGGAGGCGGGCGCGCTCGGTATCGGACTCTGCCAAGCGCGGTTGTGGTCGGTCAGTGGCTGACGGTTCTCGAGGCATGGTGGCAAAGGTTCAGTGTTGCCCAAGGGCTCTCGCATTTTCCCGGAGTCTCCAACACTGCGAGCGTATATCAGGAGGATTGACCTTCCCACAGTGGGAAGGTGCATCCTATTCCACTATGTGGCTACCGCGGGCCTGCCGCAAGCTATGCGCCGAGGCGCGGTTTTCATCTCGAAGCGTGAATTGCGAAGGAGAGGGAGTATGGAGAGTAGCAATCACCAGCATCGGAGCGGAGATGCCCATAAGGATACCCGTGCGAAGAGGGGCGGCGCGGTCTTAGACCAGCATCATGCGCATGCCGATCATGCATCACCACATCACCATCCGCATCAGCACGGCGCCGTATCGTTTGGCAGCAGCGCAACGAGCGCCAAGGACCCCGTCTGCGGCATGTCAGTCAGTACGGCCTCTTCATTTCGCGCAGAGCACGAGGACATCGCCTATTACTTCTGCAGCCAGTCCTGCCAGAGCAAGTTCTTGGCGGAGCCAGCGAAGTACGTCGCGCCGCAGGTCGCCCACACCGAGCAAGCCCCGCCCGGCACGATCTTTACCTGCCCGATGCATCCCGAGATCCGCCAAGATCATCCCGGCAACTGTCCGAAGTGCGGCATGGCGCTGGAGCCGCTGCTGCCGGCACTGGACGACCGGGAGAACCCCGAGCTCATCGATTTTCGCCGGCGGTTTTGGTGGACGTTGCCGTTGACAGTGGTGACCTTTGTCCTGGCAATGTTCGGGCATCGGCTGGGTTGGTTTCCGGCATCCACGCAAAGCTGGATGGAACTGGTCGTCGCGACTCCCGTGGTGCTCTGGGCAGGCTGGCCGTTCTTCGAGCGCTGCGTCCAGTCGTTCATCAACCGCAGCCCCAACATGTGGACGCTCATAGGACTTGGTACGGGCGCCGCCTACCTCTACAGCGTGATCGCCACCGTGGTCCCGCAGGTGTTCCCGTCGACCTTTGCGGAACATGGCCGCATTGGCGTCTACTTCGAGGCGGCGGCCGTCATTATCTCCCTGACCTTGATGGGACAGTTGCTGGAGCTCAAAGCGCGCTCACAGACATCCGCGGCCATCAAATCGTTGCTTGGGCTGGCGCCAAAGACCGCTCGCCGCATCCGGGAAGACGGAACCGAAGAAGACGTGCCGCTGACGCATGTACATGTCGGCGACCTGCTTCGCGTGCGACCCGGCGAGAAAGTGCCGGTGGACGGCGTGGTAACGGAAGGCGCGAGCTCGCTGGACGAGTCCATGATCACCGGGGAGCCAATCCCGGTCACCAAGCGGGTCGGCGACAAGGTCATCGGGGCCACGATGAATACCAGTGGCAGTCTGGTCATCCGCTCCGAGAAGGTCGGAACTCAAACCGTCCTCGCGCAGATCGTTCAGATGGTGGCGCAGGCGCAGCGCTCCCGCGCACCGATGCAGCGGATGGCCGATAAGGTGTCGGGTGTTTTCGTTCTGGCCGTCATCGCGATTGCGCTGCTCACCTTCGCGGCATGGGGCGTGTTTGGACCCGAGCCGAGCTGGGTCTATGGCCTAATCAATGCCGTTGCCGTGCTGATCATTGCATGCCCGTGCGCGCTCGGACTGGCCACCCCGATGTCGATCATGGTGGCAAGCGGCAAGGGCGCTTCGAGCGGCGTGCTGTTCCGCGACGCGGCGGCCATCGAAAATCTGCGCAAGGTCGATACGTTGATCGTCGACAAGACCGGAACGCTGACTCAGGGGGAAGCCGAAGTTCGATCGCGCCATCGCATCGGACGGCTTTGTCGAGGAAGAGGTGCTACGTCTTGCCGCCAGCCTGGACCAAGGCAGCGAGCATCCACTGGCAATGACGATCGTGGAGGCGGCGCGCGAGAGCGGCCTGACCCTGGAGAAGGCCGAAGCATTCGATTCGGAAAGCGGTATCGGCGTGCGAGGGATGGTGGCTGGCAGGAAGCTGGCGCTGGGCAACACCGCGCTGATGGAGGCCGAAGGCATTGCAACCCAAGCGCTGGCCAGCGACGCTGATGCGTTGCGCGCTCAGGGTGCCAGCGTGATGTATCTCGCCGTGGATGGCGCATTGGCGGGCATCCTTGCCGTCTCGGATCCCATCAAGGAAACCACGCCACAGGCGCTGGCGCAGCTCAAGGAGGACGGGGTTCGCGTCATCATGGCAACCGGCGATGGCGTAAAGACCGCCAACGCGGTTGCCACCAGGCTGGGTATCGAGGAGGCACACGGCGAGGTCAAGCCCGCGGACAAGCTCGCATTGGTCTCTCGCCTGCAAGAGCAAGGCCGGGTGGTGGCGATGGCAGGCGACGGCATCAACGATGCGCCGGCCTTGGCAAAGGCCGACGTAGGCATCGCGATGGGGACCGGTACCGATGTCGCGATGAACAGCGCGCAGGTGACGCTGGTCAAGGGCGACCTGGTCGGCATTGCACGGGCGCGACTGCTGTCGGAAGCGACCATCCGCAACATGAAGCAGAACCTTGGCTTCGCTTTCGTCTACAACGCATTGGGCGTTCCGCTGGCGGCCGGCATTCTGTATGGCTCCACCGGCTTGCTGCTGTCGCCGATGATCGCGGCGCTGGCGATGAGCCTGAGCTCTGCTTCGGTCGTATTCAATGCCCTGAGGTTACGCCAAGCGAAGGTGTAATCGATTCAAACACTACGGGGTCCGGCTCGCTAGCGCGCATCAGCCGTGCGTCGTCGCTTGCATGTTTTCCACTGTCCTTGTAACCGTGGACCGCTCTTGAGGTAGGCCCGGATCGAGCGCATGCGGTGGCGGCCGGGTGCCAGATGACGGCGTCATGACGAGCCGGTTAACCGACCAGCGCAGTAGTTGCGAACGCGCACGTTGCTGCCCCAGGAAGTCCGCCATGACGAGCCCCTCACCGCCATACGATTGCCATCCGGTCGAATAGCGCGAGGCGGCGTTCACGGCTGGCCTGGCCTTTGCTCCGGTGGAGTCGGCGCCTGACATTCGGCGTCGCCCGACTTAAGGAGTATTGCCATGCCACATGAAAGATTCAATGCGTGTATTGAGGCTTGCAACGCCTGTGCCGTCGCGTGCGACCATTGCGCGGCGTCGTGCCTGCAAGAGTCGAATGTGCAGCAAATGGCCGACTGCATACGGCTTGACCTGGATTGCGCACAGGTCTGCCGCCTGGCTGCGGCAGTAATGTCAAGAGGCAGCCAGTTCGCCAGGGACGTCTGCCAGCTTTGCGCTCGCTTCTGTGAAGCGTGCGCAGCGGAATGTGCAAAGCACGCGGCGCAGCATTGCCAGGACTGCGCGAAGGCGTGTCAGCGCTGCGCGGAGGCCTGTCGCGCCATGGCCTGATCGCGACGGGTGTGGTGAACGCACGCGATGAGAATCGATCGATCGCGTGCGCCACAGTTTCCTACTTGCGCTGCATATCCAGAACGGCTGGCGAACCATCGATCTTGCCGAAGGTTACCGAAACGGCATCGCCCTCCTTGAAGCGGCTCAGGGACGCGCGGTCCTTGACCGGAAATGCCATCGTCATGGCGGGCATGCCGAGGTTCTCGATCGGACCATGCTTGAGCGTGACCTTGCCGGCCTGGGCATCGATCTTCCTGATTTCCGCCGGAACGGGACGGGCAGCCTGGCTGGAAGCCGAGGGCGCCTTCATGTCCTTGCCCTCCATTGCGCCGGCCGCGAAGGCGATGGGCGCGGCGGCAAGAGCGAGGACGGCAGCGAGGGTCTTGATGGATGATGTCATTGCGATTCCTTCTGAAGTGAGGGGGGTGGCGGAAGGGGTAGCGTGTGCGGCCTGGCGTCGGCGCAGCAGCAGGTACACCGCCGGCACGACGAACATCGACAGCAATGGGGCGGTCACCATGCCGCCGACCATCGGCGCGGCAATGCGCTGCATCACCTCGGAGCCGGTGCCATGCGACCCCATGATGGGAATCAGGCCGGCCAGAATGACCGCGACCGTCATGGCTTTCGGGCGCACGCGCAGCACGGCGCCTTGCTGGATGGCGTCGAGCAGGGAGTGGACATCGGACTGGCCCGCTTCCAACCGCTCGTTCCACGCATGCTTGAGATAGAGCAGCATGATGACGCCGAACTCCGCCGCGACGCCGGCCAGCGCGATGAAGCCGACAATCCCTGCCACGGACAGGTTGTAGCCCAGCAGGTAGAGCAGCCAGAACCCCCCGATCAGCGCCAGCGGCAGCGTTCCCATGATCAGCATCGCTTCGTCGAGGCGCCCGAATACCACGTACAGCAGCACGAAGATGATCAGCAGCGTGAACGGCACCACCACCTTCAGCTTGGCGCTGGCGCGCTCGAGGTATTCGAACTGCCCGGACCAACTGACCGAATAGCCCGCAGGCATCGGTACCGCCTCGGCCACCGCGGATTGCATGGCCTGCACGGCGGAGCGCAGGTCCCGTCCCCGGATATCGACGTAAATCCAGCCCGACAGGCGCGCATTTTCGCTGCGGAGCATGGGCGGGCCCTGCACCAGTTGAATGCGTGCAACGTCGGACAGCGTGATCTGCAGACCCTTGTCTGTCACGATCGGCAGGCGGCGCAATTGCTCGATCGAGTCGCGATAGTCGCGGGGATACCGCACGTTGATGGGGAAGCGCGCCAAGCCATCGACCACCTCGCCGACGTTCTCGCCGCCGATGGCCGAGGACACGATGCTCTGCACGTCGGCGATATTGAGGCCATAACGGCCAGCGGCCACGCGGTTGATATCGACGTCGATATAGCGGCCGCCGGTCAGCCGCTCGGCCAGCGCGGACGTAACACCCGGCACCGTCTTGACCGCCGCCTCGATGCGCATGGCAAGCCGGTCGATCTCCTGCAGGTCGGTGCCGGCGACCTTGATGCCGACCGGGCTCTTGATCCCTGTGGCCAGCATGTCGATCCGGTTGCGAATCGGCGGGACCCAGATATTCGACAAGCCGGGCACCTTGACGACCCGATCCAGCTCCTCGACCAGCTTCTCGGTGGTCATGCCGGGGCGCCATTGGTCGCGCGGCTTGAACTGGATCGTTGTCTCGAACATCTCGATCGGCGCGGGGTCCGTCGCCGTATCGGCCCGGCCTGCTTTGCCGAACACGGTCGCCACCTCCGGCACGGTCTTGATCAGCCTGTCCGTCTGCTGCAACAGTTGGGCGGCCTTGCCGGCGGACAGCCCCGGCAGGGCGGACGGCATGTACAGCAGGTCCCCTTCGTCGAGCGGCGGCATGAATTCGCCGCCGATCCGCATGATCGGCCAGGCGGTGGCCACCAGCAGGGTCGCGGCGATGGCCAGCGTGGTCTTGGGGTAGGTCAACACCCTGGTCAAGGCTGGCCGGTAGGCGCGGATCAGCCACCGATTGAGCGGGTTGGCCTGTTCCGATGGAATCCGGCCGCGGATCATGTAGCCCATCAGGACCGGCACCAGCGTCACCGACAGTCCCGCCGCCGCCGCCATGGAGTAGGTCTTGGTGAACGCCAATGGCGAGAACAGGCGTCCTTCCTGCGCCTCCAGTGCGAATACCGGAACGAACGACAGCGTGATGATCAGCAGCGAGAAGAACAGCGCCGGCCCCACCTCGGCGGCCGATTGCCCAATGATCTGCCAGCGCTCACCAGCTGACGGTTCCCGCCCGCCATTGTCCGCATGCCAGCGTTCCAGGTGCTTGTGCGCGTTCTCGATCATGACGACCGCCGCATCGACCATGGCGCCGATCGCGATGGCGATGCCGCCGAGCGACATGATGTTGGCGTTCACGCCCTGGTAGCGCATCACCAGGAAGGCGGCCAGCACGCCAAGCGGCAGCGATACGATCGCCACCAGCGCCGAGCGCAGATGGAACAGGAATGCCAGGCACACCAGCGCGACCACGACAAACTCCTCGATCAGTTTCGTGGTCAGGTTGTCGACCGCGCGCTTGATCAGGCTGGAGCGGTCATAAGTCGTCACGACTTCGACGCCGGCGGGCAGACTCTGTTGCAGCGTTGCGAGTTTGGTCTTGACCGAGTCGATGGTCTCGAGCGCGTTCTTGCCCGAGCGAAGCACGATGATGCCGCCCGCGACTTCGCCCTGGCCGTCGAGTTCGGCGATGCCGCGCCGCATCTCCGGGCCCAGCTGGATGGTGGCGACGTCGCCCAACCGCACCGGAATGCCGGTGTCGCTGGTGACCAGCGGAATCTGCCGGAAGTCCTCCAGCGTCTTCCAGATAGCCCGACGCGCGCACCATGTATTCGGCCTCGCCCAGTTCCAGCACCGAGCCGCCGGTTTCCTGGTTGGCCCCCTTGAGCGCCGCCAGCACCTTCGATTGCGATAGCCCGTAAGCGCGCAGCCGATCCGGCATCAGGACCACCTGGTATTGCTTGACCATGCCGCCTAGCGAGGCGACCTCCGCGACGTTGGGCAACGACTTGAGTTCGAAGCGCAGGAACCAGTCCTGCAAGGCGCGCAGCTGGCTCAGGTCGTGCTGCCCCGTCCTGTCGACCAGCGCATACTCGTAGATCCAGCCCACGCCGGTCGCATCGGGGCCGAGCACAGGCTTGGCCGCGGCGGGCAGACGCGATTGCGCCTGGTTCAGGTATTCGAGCACCCGCGAGCGCGCCCAGTAGAGGTCGGTGCCATCCTCGAACAGCACGTAGACATAGGAATCGCCGAAGAAGGAATAGCCCCGCACCGTCCTTGCGCCCGGCACCGACAGCATGGTGGTGGTCAGTGGATAGGTGACCTGATTCTCGACGATCTGCGGCGCCTGGCCGGGGAACGGCGTGCGGATGATCACTTGCACATCGGAAAGGTCCGGCAAGGCATCGAGCGGCGTACCTTTGACCGCCCACAGTCCCCACGCGGTCAGCATCACGGTCGCCAGCAACACCAGGAAGCGATTCCGGATGGAGGCAAGGATGAGCCGGGCGATCATGGCTTGCCCCCCGGGCGCCGTTGCCGCCGGTTCGACCGAAGACAGGACTGCCACCCCGTCGCTGTTGAGGTGGAAGCGGAAGCGGATGCGGTCGCCGGGCTTGAGCGCTCGCGGCAGCCCGGCCGGCGGAGCCGCAAAGTCCATGGTCATGGCGCCCCACTGCGCCGACGGAATCGGACCGTGGGAGATCGTCAAACCTTCGGCGGTCACCGCCTCGATGCGTCCGACGCCTTCATGCTCGGGGCGCGGCGCGGCTGGCGCTGCAGGCGCCGAGGCTCCGGGCGCAGCGGCCATGCGCTGTGCGGTGCCGCGCAGGCTGGCTTCGGAGTCGATCAGGAACTGCCCGGACACGACGACGTTCTGGCCAGCCTTCAGCCCTTCGATGACCTCGGTCTGTCCGCCCGCCGTCGCGCCAATCCTCACCTCGACGGGGCTGAATCCGCCTTGCTCGGTCTGTACCATGACGACGGTGCGCGTGCCCGTACGAATCAACGCCTCGCTCGGTACCAGTAGCCGATCCGGGCCCGGGGCTGGCGCAAAGCGAACGGACACGAACATGCCGGGCAGCAATTGCCGGCCCTTGTTGTTCAACTCGATGCGAACCCTGGCCGTACGCGTTGCCGTGCTGACATCGGGCAGGATGGCATCGACCTTGCCGTCCAGTGTCTGCCCGGGCAGCGCTGCCGCGACGGCCGTGACCGATTGTCCGGGCTGCAACGGGGCAGCCTGGCTTTCCGGTACTTCGGCGATCACCCAAACGGTCGCGAGACTGGCGATCCGAAACAGGGTCATGCCGGGCGACAGGGTCATGCCATCGCGCGCGCCGATTTCGGTCAGAACGCCATCGATCGAGCTTGTGATGGCCAGTCGCGGCTGCAGCTTGCCGCTCTTCTGCACCAGCCGTATGTGGCTCTCGCTCATGCCGACCTGCCGCATGCGCGCGATGGCGGCCTCCCGCAGATCGTGCTGCAGGCCGGCGCTCATGCGGCTGACAGCGAGGTATTCCTCCTGTGCGGCCACCCATTCAGGCGCGTAGATCAACGCCAGCGCCTGACCCTTGCTGACCGGGTCGAGCGTGGTCCTGGCATAGGTTCGCTCAACGAAGCCGGTGGTACGCGCTTGCAGTACCTCGATGTCGCGCTCGTTGATCGCGACATTGCCCGGCACCTCGAGCGTGGGTTCGAGTCGTCCCGTCTTGACCTGCGTGGTGCGAATGCCAAGGTTCTGCAAGACGCGGCTGTTGATGGTGACGGCGGCGTCGCCGCCCGCATCCTCATGGACGGGCGACAACGGCATGTCCATGAAGGGAGACTTGCCCGGCTTGTCGAAGCGCTGGCCCGGCACCATCGGATCGTGCCAATAGAGGATGCGCTTGCCTGTCTTCGGGTCGATATCCCCGGCCTTCAGTTCGGATCCGGCCGACGCGCCAATGGACGGTGGGGCGGCCGGCGTGATGTTGCGCCCATGCTGTTGGCCCAGGTAATAAGCCGTGCCTACGCTGGCGGCGACGAGCAGGCCAGCCGCTGCGCGACCGATCGCGGTCCTGTTCATTCCCATCCCCCCATGAACGCGCGTTGCACGCGCCGGCCCCTGCGCGGCGGTCGGCAGCGGCAGCAGAAAGGCGAGCTCCGTCCACAGGCGCGCGGTGGCGGCCTCCAGTTGAAGGTGCTCCAACGAGATGTCCAGCGCCTTGCGGTTCGCGTCCGCCACCGCGGTCAACGTTCCGGCGCCGGTACGATAGGCGGTCAGTGCTGCATCGATGCGAGCCTTGGCCAGCGGCAGGGTCGTGTCGACATAGCGCGCCAGGCGGGATTGATTGAGCTGCCATTGCGCCTGCTTGCCGCGGACCTGGCCGAGCACGCCTCTGCGTATCGACTCGGCCTGTGCCCTCACCGCCTCGGCTTGCGCCAGCTTCGCCGCCAGTTCGCGGTCTTGACGATGCTTCCGGTCCCACGGCAAGGGGAGGGAGACATTGACGGACACCATATTGGAATACGCGGGACCCCGTTGGCTGTACATCAACTCCACGCTGACGTCCGGCACCTTGTTCTCGCTTGCGATCCGGCTGTCGGCTTCGGCGACGCCGACCTGCGCCTGGGCGGCGGCCACGTCCGGCAGTCGCATCACGGTATCGGCGTCCAAATTGCCCAGCCAGGTGGGCAACTCAAGGGCGGGGGGCTCGGCAAGCAGCAGGTCCGCGGCATCGCCAACCCATCGCCGCAACATCGCCCGGGACGCAGCCACAGCCGCGCGCGCCTCGTCTTCCCGGTTCCGGACCTGCTGAAGTTCGAGCTGAGCGGTCAGAATCTCGGCCCGCGTGCCGCGGTTGGCGCGGTAGGCGGCTTCGGCGGCGTCCACCATCAATCGGATGGACTGCGTCTGTTCAGCAAATACATCGAGCATTCGCTCGGCGTACTGCCGCTCGAGCCAGGCGCTGGCCGTGCCGCGCTGCACGGCGGCCAGCGCCACCGTGCGCTGCGCCTCCGCGGAGGTGGCTTCAGCCTCGAAACGTTGGGCGCGAGCCTGGCGCTTCGCCGTTCGGGTGAACTCCTGCATCACGCTGATCGACCGCATCGTCATGGCTTCGGTGCCGAGCGAAAACCGGTCGCGACCGTCGACCGGGACGTTGTTGACACCGACTTTGAGCACCGGGTCCGGCAGTTGGCCGCCTGCAACCGCCATTTCGATGGCGGACTGCACCGCGGACGAGGATGTTTCTGCGTCGCTCGACCGGGATGATGCGAGCGCGACCGCTTCCTGCAACGAGAGCCGGCTCGCCGGCTGCGCCCATGGCGTATGACTGGCGCCGAGCAGCGTGATGGCGAACGCCAGCCGGCGTCCGCACAATGGGGGAAACGCAAATGCATAAAGCCTCCGCAAAGCAACGACCGCCCTCAGACGACGTGTCGGGGCGCGATAGGTGGCGTTGCGGCGGAGGCTACGTTCGGAAACAGCAGTGCAGGATGGAGAGCGGGCGAGGAGGGCCGCGTGGCGTGGCTCCCGCAGCCGTCGCGTTCGGGCGCGCGAGCAGCGGCTCCGGCACCAGCATCACGGGATGGACCAGGCTTGCATGAAACACCGGAAGCTGCGGGCTGGCATGGTCGAGGGACTTGGATCCCAGCTGGCAGTGTTCGAGGCACAGCCCATCGTGCGAATCCGGCTCGACGGCCTTCTGCGCCATGTCGGGACACGACTCGGTCATGCCCGTCATGTCCCGGTCGGTGCTGACGGCGTACCGGCTGCCCGCGCAAGCGTACGCCGCTGCTGCCAGCTGGACTGTCAGGAAAGCGGTCAGCAGGAATGCGGCCAGCCAAAGCCGCCGGAGGGACGTGCGCACGTGTGGGCCCATATTGGCCGAATGGTACCAGCGTTTGACGTTGGCAAGGGTTGGGCAGGTGTTGCGCTGCGAAATGCTCCTTGACCGAAAAATTGCCTCTTATCCTCGGCACCTTACCTGGATGTAATAGTCGGGTAATGGCTCGGTGAGGGGCGGATTCATACCATTGAAGTCGAGAGGCCAATACCTCGTAACTCAATGGAGAGAATCATGAAAATCAACAAGAACGCGGCAGTTGTATTGAGCCTGGCGGCGCTGTCCGTGGCGCCCGCATGGGGCGCGGACAAGGCAAGAACTAACGCGGGCGATGATTGGGCCAAGCACGTGCAGCAGGCCGCCGAGCCCGCATCTTCAACGATGGCAAACACGACGTCGGGCACGCGTCTCGGTCCTCACGCAGCCCTTTTTTGGCAGCGTTGTCCCGGCTGGCACGGCGTCCCGCACTATCACGCTTCGGCCGGGTATGAAAAGCGTCAACGTAGCCTCCGGTGAAGCGGTGGCATTCGCAGACGGCGATCAATCCGTGGCTTGGCAGTTCGGGGAGTTCGTGCACGGCAGCACAGTCGACTTGGGCGACCTTTTCCCCAGCATGCCGAGCGCTCGAGGCGTGCGCGTGAACATCGATCGCAGCCAGATTTTCACCGGTGGCTGACAGGCGGAATTGTGTGCTGGGCACGTCCATCCACGACACGGCGATTCGAGATGACGGCTTTGTAATCGCACAGTCATGCCTCGGTGGGGAGCCCCTCCCTACACTGATCATGCAGGCTCACAGCGAGCCAATCACCCTTAAAAGGAGAAACAAAATGCGTACGTTGAAGAAGGCTGCGCTCTTGGTATTGACGATTGCGTCGCTGGGCAGCGCAGCGGGAATGGTGAATGCCGGCGTAACATCGTCGCGCGATATCTTCACGACCGGCGGCCACACGATGGGCACGCGCGATCCCTTCACCGATGGCGGTCATACTACCGCTACGCGCGACCTGTTCTCCGATGGCGCCCATACTACGGGCACGCGGGACACCTTCACGGACGGGAGCCACACGGGGGGGAACGCGCGACGCTTTCACCGACGGCATCTGATCGCAGGACGTTGGCATTTTCGAAGTGTCGGGCTTCGCAATACCGGCGCAGGTCCAGCGGCCGAGACCTCTCGGACGTTGGGCTCTTTCACATCGGGCGACTACGACAAGCTGTTTGCCTGGTCTGAGGCGTCGGCGCAGTGAACGGTAAGCTCTGATGCTTGTCAAAGCAAGCTTGAACGGCACCCGGTGATACACCGATCAGGCGGGTCGGGGCCAACATAGCCACGAAAACTGAAGTCCAATCTCGCGGGAATTTTCGATGAAGCTTCTTCTTGGTGTTGCCCTTCTCACTGTCGGTACGCTTGCGTATGCGGCTCCCCCCGCGCTGGTCGTCTACAAGGATGCCAATTGCGGATGCTGTGAAGGTTGGGTGGAGCATTTGAACGAGGCTGGCATCCAGACCAAGCTCATCAATACGCCGGATGTCGCCGCAATCAAAACGAAGCTTGGCGTTCCCGAGAAGATGGGCTCCTGCCATACCGCGGTCATGCAAGGCAGTGGCCAAATTATCGAAGGGCACGTTCCCGCGGCGGCGGTGAGGAAACTGGCTGCCAGTCCGGGCGTGAAAGGGATCGCCGTGCCGGGCATGCCGGCAAATTCTCCCGGCATGGGTCCCATGGATGGCAACTTGGTGACCGTGGATTTCAACGGAAAGCCGTTCTCCAGGAATTAATGGCGCCTCGGTTCGGACAGCGAAGCTGCACCGAGCTTGGCCGGCTACGAATGGAAAGCTCGAACAAGTCTCGTTGGCTGATTGCTGGCCTGTTGGTGCTCGCAGCCGTGGCCGCAACTGCGGTCGCGCTGAAGATGAAGCGCTTTCTTGAGACGCCCGTCGACGGTGGGAACGGAGCGTCGGCGGCTAGGCAGCTACGCATCGACACCAGTGATGCGCAGCGTATTGCCAGAGGCAAGCAGCTTTACGCGCAGCAATGCGCGTCCTGCCATGGCGCCAATCTCGAGGGTCAACCAAACTGGCGGGAACGGCTTCCGAGCGGCCGGATGCCGGCGCCGCCGCACGATGCCACAGGCCATACATGGCATCATCCCGACGCCGTGCTGTTTGCCATTACCAAGAATGGTCTGGTGCCGGGCATCACGGCTCCGGCCGGGTATGTCAGCGACATGCCGGCATTCGGCCAATTGCTGTCCAACGAGGACATCATTGCTGTCCTCGCGTATATCAAGAGCACTTGGCCGCCAAGGGCGTCGGCGGCGCAGCGTGAAGCGACCGAGCAATACGCCAATCCGCGTTAGCGCGCTCTACATACCCGCCGGTGACAGAATGCCCAGTGACGCCACAAGAGCCAGGATCAGCGTTGCCGCGCTGGTTTCGAAGATCAGGCTGCGTCGAAACGTTCGGACGGCTGCCGCGTGATTGCCGCTCTTCACCGCATGCTCCAGTTGCGGACTCAGAAAGTAGCGATTGGTTGCCGCAAGGGCCAGCATCGTACCGAACAGGCCGAGCTTGATGGCAAGCAGGCCGCCATACGACGTTAGCGACAGCTCTGGCAGCGTCAGGCCGACGATCAAGAGGTAGTTGATCACCCCGGTCACCGTCAAAGTGGCGACCACAATAGTGCCAACCTGAGCGAAGCCATTGGACGTGCGGGTCAGCAGTGCGACCGTCTCCGGTGTGGACGCGGCTCTTGCCAGCAGCACGAAAGCGATCAGCGCGCCAACCCAGGCCCCGGCTGCGGCCAGATGTCCAATATCGGAGGCCAGGTGAATATAGCGGCGGACGCCATCGTCCATCGCGCCATGCCCGCCCCAGGCAAGGGTCGATAGCGCAACGCCGCCTGCGGCAGCCAATACACCAATTTGCAGCGCCGGCCACCGGCGTGCGAAAAGAGCGACCAGCAAGCAAAGGACCAGCGCAACCAGACGGACAGCCCAAGCCGTCCCGAAATCCGTACCCGTCACGATCATCTCGAAAACGTGGCTCTGCAGTTCGGCGTATTCGGATGCGCCGGTCATGGCCTTGGCCATGACGGCGATATTTGCCAACGACAGTCCGATGCCGACCGCAGCCAGCGCGGACGCAATGGCGACATACCGTGAGCCGATGCCCGACGATATCTCCTCACGGCGAAGCGCATAAAGACCGAATAGCGGCAAACCGAAAAGCGCCGTCAGGTCGAGATAGAGTGCAAAGCGCACCGATACAGTCGCCCAGTCCATCGGCGGATCACTTGACCGTGAAGGCGATATTTCCGTTGATCGGATGCGTGTCCGACGAAACTGCGCGCCAATCCACACGGTAGCTGCCCGGAACGAGCGGTTGGGCCGGCGTGATCACCATCGTCTTCGGGTCATCGCTGCCTGATACCTTGGCGGCAATCTTCATCGGGGCATGATTGGCCATGCCAGGCATGCCGGTCATTACCAGGTTGGCACCGGAAAACTGGGCGACCAAGTTTTCGGAGAACTTCAGTTCGATCTTCTGAGGGGCGGAAACCTCGGCCTTGTCAGCCGGGGTCGAAGAGACCAGCTTGGGATGTGCGAAAGCCGCCGAACTGATCAATGCCGCTGTGGCGGCGAGCATGGCTCGGATGGCGAAACGGTGCGTCTGCATGATGAACTCCCAGATTGAAAGGGGGTTAGAGAACGTGGTCAGAACCAAATACGAACACCGGCCACAAAGCGGGTCTCGCCACGACGACCGCCTGCCGTGCGAATCATGTCGGCGGTATTGCCGAATGTCTGATATCGCTCGACGCCGATATACGGTGCGAACTGCCGGTTAATCTCATAGCGCAGGCGCACGCCCACGGCGCCATTGGCCAGGCCGCTGCCGATACCGATTTCAGGGTCGTTCTTGCCGTAGAAGTTGGCTTCGATTCGCGGCTGCAGGATCAGACGCTGCGTAATCAGAAGCTCGTATTCGGCGGAGAGTCGAAGCGCGGTCCTGCCTTCGGTGCCGACGTAGCCGGTCGCATCGACTTCGAACCAGTAGGGCGCCAGGCCTTGCACACCGAACGCGAGCCAGTTCCGGGCCGGTCTGCCGTAGCCAGCATCGTTTCGAATACCGACCTGGGTATCCCAGAACGTCGCAATGGAATGGCCCCACAGCAGTTCGGTGCGAGCCTCGTGCACCTTTCCTTCTTCGGCCTCCCCTTCGGCCTTGATCACCAGCTTGTCGTAGGAGTTGCCGAACCAGGCCTGCGCCTCGTAGGACGCTGCATTACTGTCTCGGCCCTTGGTCCATTCCAGGCGATCCACCAGCACGGAAGCAAACAGATGTTCGTCCGCCATATGGAGCGTTCGGGTCGGCCCGAGCGCATACTTGCCGACCCCGAGTTGATAGCCACCGGAATAGCCATGCGGATCGCGCGCGTCGGGCGGAGCGCTGCCGCCTTGCATTTTCATGTCGCCGTGATCCATGCCCTGCATCGAGCCGTGATCCATGCCCTGCATCGAGCCGTGATCCATACCCTGCATCGAGCCGTGGTCCATGCCCTGCGTCGAGCCGTGGTCCATGCCCTGCATCGAGCCGTGATCCATGCCCTGCATCGAGCCGTGATCCATACCCTGCATCGAGCCGTGGTCCATACCCTGCATCGAGCCATGGTCCTTGCCACCCTTACCATTTGCCTTGCCGACGGACTTCGATTGCGCGGCAGCGTTGGCCTTCCTGGTCGGATCCGCGGCCGAAGTGCCCGCGTGGGCCTCCGGGGGAATGGGCGGCTTGCGCCCACGTCGTGCCGATGCCGGCGGACGTCAGGACCGCGGCAGCAAGAATCGTTGTTGTTCGCTTATGCATGGAATCTCTATCCGGTTGACGGTCAGGCCACTATCACTTCACGGAACATGCCCGCGTCCATATGCAGCATCAGATGGCAATGCCATGCCCATCGTCCCAATGCGTCCGCGGTAACCAGGAAGCTGATGCGCTGGGCCGGCTGAACGGGAATCGTGTGGCGCCGGGCCTGGAAGGATCCATCTGGCGACTCCAGTTCGCTCCACATGCCGTGCAGGTGCATCGGATGCGTCATCATCGTGTCGTTGTGGAGGATCACGCGCAGGCGCTCGCCATACTTGAAATAGACCGGTGTCGACTTGCCGAACTCCACACCGTCAAACGACCAGGTATAGCGCTCCATATTGCCGGTCAGGTGCAGCTCGACCTCGCGTCCAGGGCCCCGCTTGTCCAACGGACCACCGATGGTGTGCTGGTCAGCCAGCGTCAGCACACGACGACCGTTGTTGCGCAGGCCAATGCCGGGATCGTCCAGGTTGGTGCGCGCCATGTCCACGCGCATATCGGTGCTGGCCCCGTACTCGGTTCTGGCGTGCCGCGCCTTGGTGCTGGGAACCTTCAGCGAATTGCCGGCGGCCATGGTGGCCATGTTGTGCTGGCTATGGTCCATCGCCATTGCGGTGCCCGCCATGCCCTGCATGCTCATGCCACCATGGTTCATGCCTTGCATGCTGCCGTGGTCCATGGCACCCATCATGTCCGCCATCGTCAGCCATTCGGCCTTGTCGAGCGCGGGCACCGGCGCGGTCAGACCTTCACGAACAGCCAGCGTGCCTCGGGCATAGCCGGTCCTGTCCATGGATTGGGAGAAAATCGTGTAGGCCTCATCTCGGGGTTCGACGACGACGTCATAGGTTTCCCCGGGACCGAACCGGAACTCATCGACGGTCACCGGTTCCAGGTTCTGCCCGTCGGCCTGTATCACCTTCAGCTTCAGCCCAGGGATGCGCACGTCATAGAACGTGTTGCCCGTGCCATTGATGAAGCGCAGCCTGACCTTCTCACCTGGCCGGAACATGCCCGTCCAGTTGCCGGCTGGCGTGACACCATTGGTTAGATACGTCAGCGTGGCGCCCGACAGATCGGCCAGATCCGTCGGATTCATCCGCATCTCGTTCCACATCTTCCGCTTGGCCAGCGCGCTTTTCATGCCGTCGTTGGCGACGTCGCGGAAGAAGTCGATGACGGTCGGCTGATTGAAGTTGTAGTAGTCGCTCTGGACCTTGAGCTTCGACAGGACCCGCATCGGATCTTCATCGGTCCAGTCGGACAGCAGGATCGTATAGTCGCGGTCTGCTTGAACGGCGTCGTAGCCGGAAGCCGGGTCGATCACGATGCCGCCATACACGCCCGTCATCTCCTGGAATCCCGAATGCGAGTGGTACCAGTAGCTGCCGGTCTGGTCGACCTTGAAGCGATAGGTGAACGTTTCGCCCGGCGCAATGCCGGGAAAGCTGATCCCCGGCACGCCGTCCATTTCGAACGGCAGGATGATCCCGTGCCAATGGATCGACGTTGGCTCGCGCAGCCGATTCGTGACGCGGATGGTGACGGTGTCGCCCTGACGCCACCGCAGCGTCGGGCCGGGCAGCATCCCGTTGATCGTGGTCGCCACGCGCGGCGTGCCGGTGAAGTTGACCACCGATTCGCCGATGACTAGGTCGAATTCGGTGCCGCGCAGCACGGGGGCGGTGCCGGACAGCGTCTGGGCGGGGCGTTCAGTCGCCTGGGCCCAAACGGTTCCCCCAAGACCCGACAATCCCGCCATGACACCCCCCTGCGGCCAGGCCTTGAACGAAGCGGCGGCGCGTTGGGTTGTGCAGCACAATACCGGCCGGTCGATCACGTCGCATGAATAGTCCCTTTTTTGCTTGAATGGCCGCATAGAAGTCGGCATGCAGAGAGTAACGAGCAGGAGGCTACCGTCAACTTACCTGCACATTACATTCCGGTAATGTTGAGGTCACCCGCAAGTCGTCTCGCTAGACTAGCCGCACCGAGGCTCCCTTCCGGGGGCCGCTAGCCAATCCAATCGGACGCTCTAAATGAAACTGCTGGTGGTGGAGGACGAATCCAAGACAGGCGACTACCTTCGCCAGGGACTGACCGAAGCCGGCTTCGTCGTCGACCTGGTCGGCAACGGGCTCGATGGGCAGCACCTGGCGCTCAACGAATCGTATGACCTGATCATTCTCGACGTGATGTTGCCGGACCTGGATGGCTGGCACATATTGCAGTCCATCCGTGCCGCGGAGAATGCCGTCCCTGTCTTGTTCCTGACCGCGCGTGACAGCGTGACAGACCGCGTCAAGGGGCTGGAACTGGGTGCAGACGACTATCTTGTCAAGCCGTTCGCCTTCTCGGAGTTGCTCGCTCGGGTCCGCACGCTGTTGCGCCGGGGATCTGTGCTGGCCATTGACCGCATCCAGGTCGCTGATCTGGTCCTGGATTTGGGACGCAGGCGCGCATCCCGTGCCGGTCGCCGCATCCCGCTGACCAGCAAGGAGTTTGCACTGCTCGAACTGCTCGCGCGCAGGCGTGGCGAGGTCTTGCCGCGCTCTCTGATCGCCTCGCAGGTGTGGGACATGAATTTCGACAGTGACAGCAATGTGATCGACGTGGCCATTCGTCGCCTGAGGGCCAAGATCGACGACGACTTCGAACCAAAACTGATCCAGACAGTGCGCGGGATGGGATACGTACTGGAAGCGCCAGAGGGAACGGAATGAGGCGACGGCTTTCGCTGACGATGCGGTTGACGCTGCTGTTCTCGCTGTCGTCAGCGGCGGTGCTGCTGGGTCTCGGTGTATTGATCTGGCTGGCCATGGACCGCCACTTTGCCAACGAGGACTACGTCATCCTCGGTGACAACATCCGCTTGATTCAGAAGATCACGCAGGAACGACCGACAGCACAGCTGCCCGCGCGCTTGGCCGAGATGGTGGAGCACCACCCCGGGTTCGTTGCGCACGTCCAAACCGCGCAAGGCCAGCTCGTCTATGCGACCAAGGGATACGACTTCGCGCCGACCTTGGCCGCCATCGCCCGGCTGAAGCCGAACGAAGACACCCTGGTGTGGCAGCAGAACGGGAAACAGTACCGCGGCATGCGAGCGCTGGCGAAAATGTCGGACCCGGCAGCGGCGCCATTGCGCGTCGTCGTGGGCATGGACACGGACATTCATGCGCATTTCATGCAGGCATTCCGGCAATCGCTGGCGTTCTATACCGCGCTGGCGGCGCTCGCCAGCGGCTTGTTCGGGTGGTGGGCGGCAAGGCGTGGCCTGGCGCCCTTACGGATGATGGCCTCACGCGCGAGCGGCGTGACCTCGAACAAGCTGGATGCACGCATGCCGGTGGAGGCAGTCCCAGTCGAAATGGCGGATTTGGCCGCCACTTTGAATGCCATGCTGGAGCGGTTGCAGGACGATTTCCGGCGGTTATCCGAGTTTTCGTCGGATCTGGCACACGAGCTGCGCACGCCGATCACCAACCTGATGACGCAGACGCATGTCGTGCTATCGCAACCACGGGATGCAGAGAAATACCGGGAGGTTCTGGCGTCCAACGCCGAGGAACTGCAACGCCTTGGCCGCATGGTTTCCGACATGCTCTATCTGGCAAAGATGGAGCACGGCATCACGCTGCCCAGCGAAGAGGAGATCAACGTCAGCGACGAAGTACGTGCGCTGTTCGATTTCTACGATGCGCTGGCGGAGGACAAGAGGGTGCATCTGCGGCTTGAAGGTCAGGCGCGGATCTTCGGTGATCGTCTGATGCTGCGCAGGGCGCTGAGTAACCTGCTTTCCAACGCGCTGCGCTATACGCCGGAGGGAAAGGCCATCCTGGTCAAGACGAAGGAACAGGCCGGTGCCGCAACGATCGTCGTGGAGAACGAGGGCAAGGGAAATCAGTGCGGACCTGTTGCCCTCGATCTTCGACCGGTTCTTTCGCGCCGACAAGTCCCGCAACCGGGCCGATTCCGACAGTGTTGGGCTTGGCTTGTCGATTACGCAGGCCATCATGTCGGCGCACGGAGGTCGAATTTCCGTGGAGTCGTCGGCGGGAAGGACCCGGTTTATCTTGACGTTCCCACGTCTCGCCAAGTAAATGCGGTGCTTCCGCGCCGGTCGACTCTTTACTGCTGCAGCGGACGCTCGCCGCGGAACGGCTGATAGTCGACGATGCCGAAGCGAGTTTCCAGCAGCTCGCGCATTTCGTCGATACCAGATGTCTGCTCATGCCACATCAACTTGCAGAGGCGTATCAGATTCTGATGGAGGCGATCTGCGCCGGTGATGCAAGCGTTCATCGGCTGCAGCAGCGAAAAGTGATGGCGGCTGAAGGTTTCAAGGAAAGCGCGATCAAAGCTCGCGCCGGGTTGGGCCTGCTCCAGAGCAGTAAGCATCTGTTGCGCATCCTCTCTGATGCGGGGCTCGTGGGCAACGCCATACCAATCACGCAGCAACATCTGCAGGTGCATGATCTGCTCTCTTTGCGCGCGATTCTCCATCCGGGCCATGGATTTGATTTCATCGAGAGCGGCCTTGGCAGGCGTAGCCGAAAATCCCGGCGTGGGCGACGTCCCTTCGTTTGATGAAAGATGTCCGCTGCGTTGCGGATCTGTGCCGGCGGCCAGCTCGGTCATCCTGAGCGCTGAAAAATGATGGTCAATGACCAACCGCATCAGACGAACCTCGAAGCCGGCAGTGTGGCCTCTGCCTGGCTGGGCGGCATAAGTAGCTGGCAAGACAAGCATGGCCATCAGGCCGGTCGTCATGAGATGTCGGACTGTCCGGGGCATCCACCGACAGGCCCTTGTCGACAGCGGCGATGGAAAGACGCGAGCAGGGTCGCATGTAGCAGTCAACTGCATGTTGAGCTCCCAAGGTTGGGCGGGGTTGCGATAGACCGGCGGAACACACGACTTCGCCGATGGGAATAATCAGCGACTCGGACGGCGCAACAGACGTGCCAGAGGTAGAACGTTTCAGGGGGCTGTCAGATTCGTAATGGGCCAGTAATCTGAACGTGGGGAAAGCACTCTTGCGTATCGCGATGTCGACTTGCCGCTGCGTTGCGCATCGGCTTCCTGAGAGTGTGGCCGCCAGCCAGAATTGCCATATTGCAAGAAATGCATTACGTCCGCTCGTCCCGGACGCCGTGTCGGGATTCGCAATCTGAGGTGGTCTGGGCTAGCAATGAAGATCGGTGTTGCGATGCCATGTGGACCCCAGTTGACTCTGGAGCGAGCCGAGGTACTCGTGGATTTTTGCGATGGCCAGCCCGCCGTCCTGGAAACGGGACAGGATGGCAATGCGCCGATGATGATGCGAATGATGGGCGGCGGCAATCGCCTGCGTGGTGAACGCCAGGCGATCATCAGGTTCGAGCTTCGGGGAACAGGCACGCGCAGCGCTCAGCAGCCCGACAAGCTCGTGACGCACCAGCGCCAGTCCGTGTCGAACGCCTTTGGTCGGCGGCGCATTGCCATCACCATGGGCATGCGTGGGATGAGAGGGGGCACGGAATGGGAGTGTTCGGCGTCAATGGCCGCCCGTTCGACATGGAGCGAATCGATGCAGAAATCAGGCGCGGCGACACAGAAGTCTGGCAGGTGTACCCAGAGATGATGGCACACCCGTTCCATATCCACTGTGTTCACTTCGAAGTTCTCAGCCGAAACGGTTCACCGCCGGGTGTTCGCGATAAACATGGTCGAGAACTCCGTCGAACTGCTTGTTCGGTTTTGCCATACCGCGGTAACGGCCCCGTACATGTACAACTGCCATATTCTCGAGCACGAAGATAACGGGAGGATGGGACAGTTCATCGTTCGCTGATCGGGTCCACATCACGTCCCCATGCCGCGGGCACTGTAAGGCACTTTCTACCGTTTGCACGTGCTCTCGCGCCCCGCACCTGGCAAATGCGTCGACGTCGACTTGCAAGCCTACCCCGACCCCGCTCGTATTCAGATTTACGTCGCCAGGCCAGCTTGCTTGCGTCGCTTTTCCGTGGCGTTCTTGTTCTCATCGATCAACGTCAGCGCCGCCGCAAGCTGTTCCACGTCGGCAAGAAACTCCTCTGGTCCTGGCAGTGCCGGTGGCGCCTCGGCGCCGCCTTCGTGCGTGAAGTTCGAGCACCGCGTCATGCCGTTGTATACAGCAGCGGCTTCCGGATCGCCGACGGAAACGCACCGTAGCTTCGAGGTCTCAATGGAACGTCTGAAGCGCTTCACGGTGCCTGCGAACAGATGCTCCTCGATGAGCAGCTCCCAGGTGTCTCGCATCCTTCGGTAGCCGTTGCGCACCATGTCGTTGTAGAGTTCATGGTTGTGCTGCTCTTCCAGTGCTTTCCTTGCTCGTTGAGCGTGGTCTCGAAGCTCATTGATTCTCGCGCTAAGCTTCTTTCCTTCGAAGGGCAGGCCGTCGCCGCAGAACCCTTTTTTCGCGCCCGCCGAGAAGACGTGACGATCCACGTGGGCAACGCCGTGCTTATCGGCGAAGTCCTTTAATGTCCAGGCAAAGGCTAGGTCGTGCGTAAACACAATGATCTGGCGCTTCTTGCCTTCGAGAACAAGGCGCTTCGCGATTCTCTCGCGACGCACATGGTCCAGGGACGACACGGGGTCGTCAAAGATAAGGCCCGACTTGCCGGGCTCAATGCCGATCTCCGCCAGGAACAGAGCCATGGCGATGACTCGCTGCTCGCCCTCACTGAGGATATCTGAGACCTTCGCGCGTGCGTGCTGTGGTGCGGTACGGAGCCTGAGCTGTTGCATGCGGGCACCTTTTTTGCCCCGTCATCTCTAGGATGACATCTAGCCCGCCGAGGCCGAGATTCGCAAGCTCTTGCGTAAAGGCTGAGCGAAGTTCCTCCGTGACATGCGCTTCGTATAACTCGGTCGTCTTGCCAGTGATAGAGCGAGTACTACATCCTTTTATGGCCTCGCCAAATGCATGATCGCGCCTGTGCCACTCTATTGCTTCTAGCACCTTGGGGAGAAGCCCCGCAAGCTTCGTCCTAGCATCCAGATCGGCAAGCACCTTGCTCTTTTGCTCGCGCTCCTCGGGCGTCATCGCCTTCATAAGCTGCCCAGCCTCGTTAACATACCTGCCGTGCAATTCCTTTATGGTTGGTACCGGGGACGCAGGCAGCGGTTCCAGACGATCCAATTTTCGGTTCGGCGCCATTGCGACCACCCTCGCCTGACGAGCCTTCAGAGCGGTTGTGTATTCATCGATGGCGGCTGCCAATGTCGGTTCGCTTTCGTGGAGTTCGTCCAAGAACGCGCGATCAGATGGAAATGTGTCGAAGTTGAGTGATGAAATCGCTCGATACAGCTTCTTGGTGAGCTCGCGGGCCTCTGTGGCTTTTTCTGCGCATCGGCCTCCAGAAACGCAACGAAGGACTTCAGCCTTTCCGTAGCTTCGTCGGCAAGCGGCTGCTGGCAGAGCACGCAGTACGCGTCGCGGTCTGGTCCCGGAAATTCGTGTCCCGGGTACGCAACCTCTGTTGCATACTTCATCGCGCTGCGTAGCAAGGTCTCCCATAGCACAGTACCAGTCCCGACGACTTTTGCGCCCTGAGCCTGAAGCGTATCTGCTGCCAGCTTCGATGCAGCCTCTGCCGCAGCCATGGCAACGAAGGCAGCCGCTAGCTGGCCGATGGCCTCATCCAAAAGAGGGGCCTCCAAGGCTGCGAGCTCATTGCACAGGGTGTCAACGCGCGTTGCTTTGCGGCGGACGACTGCGGCGAGCTTGATCGGGTCTTCGTCTCCGAAAAGCTTGCTGAGCACGTTTCGCTCTGCCTCCTCTTCTTCCGACAACACGGCGAGTTTCTTAAATGCCTCCGGATCGCTTTTTCTTCCGAGT
Organism: Cupriavidus sp. H18C1; assembly: GCF_049311595.1. NCBI lineage: Bacteria > Pseudomonadati > Pseudomonadota > Betaproteobacteria > Burkholderiales > Burkholderiaceae > Cupriavidus > Cupriavidus sp. H18C1. Next base: position 1,558,881 of record NZ_CP186008.1, on the reverse strand, counting down.
TGTGCGTGCAGCCGACCAACGACGGTCGAACCTGCGAGCGGTGAAAGTTGGGTCTGATCGAAGGTATTTGCGGTTCTGTCGGCTTCAATCAGACGCTGGACGGCGCCGAAAGCATCGGAGAGTCCGTGAAGAATCTCCATGCCGTTGGGCACGAACAGGACCTTTGCCTGGTTGTCCACAAACACGCGTGCACAGTGGGCATCGAAGACGGACATCTGCGAAAGCGGGGCCGGCGGAACAGTTCCGACCGTCCACTTCTGCGACTGAGCTGCCTGTCCCTCGCTCCAGTCAAAGATTGCGCTGGTGGGCGCCGGACCCTTCAACTCAACATATACATCAGGAAGGAGGTCCTCGACGTTGCGTGCGCGACAGGCCTTTTTTAATATCCTTGCGTAGCCTGACTTCCCTGCGCCGTTGTGGCCATACACGATGGTCAGTCCCGCCGCCTGAAACGTCAACGCTTGCCCGGGATCAATCGCATTCAGGTACTCGGGCGAGCGCAGCGCGATCAAGCTGACGTCCGCGCCGGCGTGAGCATCCACAGGTAATGTCCTCGGGTCAAGCCGTACCGCGACGCGGCCCTCAGGGTCGGGCAACCCGTGCGCGGACTTTGCTAGGGCAGCCAAGTCCTGCAGGTCCTTAGAAGTCAGATTGCCGGCAATAAGCCGCCGCACTGCGTCATCGACCCACGCCGGCTGCTCTGCAGCCCAAGCCGCAATCTTCTGAATTATTTGCATCGGCCCGTCCCTGTTTCTTATTAGGACTCAATGTTGCCACAGGCGGAGGACTGACGACTTGGAGATCCATATCGAGCGCGAATTCGCCTATCCCCTTACGCCACGATTGCAAAGCTCCTAGATCGCGGGACAAATCCTACGAAACGACACTTTCGACTCAAGGGAGCCGTCTCCGCCGACGCCCATCTATCGTACACGGACGTATGAAGCAGGGAGCCATACGACCTAACTCCTTAACCATTGACGCTTGTCACAAAAGCCGAGACGAACTGGAAGCGCGCCGGGAAGTCGGCCTGCCGGCCCGCACGCGAGATGGTGATGCGGCCGGATTCGAGCGGCTCGCGCAGGACCTCCAGCACGCGCCGGTCGAACTCGGGCAACTCGTCGAGGAACAGCACGCCGTGATGCGCCAGCGAGATCTCGCCCGGGCGCGGATCGCCCCCCACCGCCGACCATCGCGGCCGCCGAGGCGGTATGGTGCGGCGCCCGGAACGGCCGGCGGCCCCAGCGATCGGTCTGGAAGCCGGCGCCGGTCAGGCTCAGCACCGCGGCGGATTCGAGCGCCTCCTGCAGCGTCATCGGCGGCAGCAGCCCCGGAAAGCGCTGCGCCAGCATCGACTTGCCGGTGCCGGGCGGGCCGATCAGCAGGGCCGAGTGCTGCCCGGCCGCCGCGACCTCCATCGCGCGGCGCGCCTGCCCCTGGCCGCGCACGTCGCGCATGTCCGGCATGCCCGCGGACGAGCCATCGACGGGCGCCGCCGTCACGGGCCTGGCCCGCGCCAGCGGCGGGCCGGTGCGGGCCACGTGCGCGCAGACCTCGGGCAGCGAAGCGGCCGCCAGCACGGTGACCGACTCGACCAGCGCGGCCTCGGCGCCGTTGCCGGCCGCGACCACGAAGGCGCGTGCCGGTCCGCCGGTTGTGTTGCCCGCCAAGCCGCACTCTGTGCCGCCCGCTGAGCCACCCGCCAAGCCGCCCGCTGTGCCACTCGCCAGGCCGCTCGCGGACCCGCGCACCGTGCCATTCGCCAAGCCGCTCGCCGAGCCGCGCACCGTGCCGCGCACCGTGCCGCCCACCGTGCCGCCCACCGTGCCGCCCACCGCGCCGGCCTGCTCGCGCGCCAGCCCCATCGCCATCGCCAGTGCGCCGCGCACCGGCCGCAGCGCGCCCGACAGCGACAGCTCCGCGGCGAACTCGTAGCCGTCCAGCGCCGCGGCCGGGATCTGCCCGCTGGCCGCCAGGATGCCCAGCGCGATCGCCAGGTCGAAGCGGCCCGATTCCTTGGGCAGATCGGCCGGCGCGAGGTTGACCGTGATGCGGCGGTTCGGGAATTCGAAGCCGCAGTTCAGGATCGCGGCGCGCACGCGCTCGCGGCTCTCGCGCACCTCGGTTTCGGCCAGCCCGACGATGGCGAAGGCCGGCAGGCCGTTGGCCAGATGGATTTCGACCGAGACCGGCGGTGCGTCGATGCCGGTCAGGGCGCGGCTGCGCAGGACGGCGAGGTGCATGGGGGTGGCCAGGGGAAAGAGGAAGAGGTGGAGGAAGGGTGGACGAGGGTGGTGGGCCAGGGTGACGGACGAATGCGGTGGACGAATGCGGTAGACGAATGCGGTAGACGAAGGCGGTGGAGGGCCGTGGAGGAAGGCGGTGGAAGGGCGATCCGGCATGTCACCGATTTATTAACGCCGCCGTAAACGCAGAAGGCCGCCAGTTGCCCGGCGGCCTTCGCAGGAAATGGGGTCTGGCGCGTTCAGCCAGCCAGCCCGGGGTTTGTCGGCCCGGTGCCCGGCTCGGGCGTGGTCGAGCCCGGTACCGAGGTGGCCGACGCCGTGGTGCCGGCGCCGGCGGTGCCGACCGTGGCCGGTCCCACCCCGGCTGCGCCCGCCATGCCGGCGCGCCGCTCCAGGTCCGCGACTCGCATTTCCAGTTCCTCGAGCCGCGCGCGCGTGCGCGCCAGCACCTGCGACTGCACGTCGAATTCCTCGCGCGTGACCAGATCGAGCTTGGCAAAGCCCTGGGTCATCATGCTGCGGACGTTCTTCTCGATGTCCTTGGCGGGCGAATTGCGCAGGACCTCGCTGACCTTGCTCTGCAGGTCGTTGAAGAGATCGGTGGGTTTCATCGTTTCTCCTTCTGCACCGTGGGGGTGCATCGATCGGGGGCGGCGGGGGCGGCCGGATGGGCGCATCTGCACGTTATCGGTGCAGCGCGCGCTCGTGGCGACGGCCGGCACCAGCCGGTGGCATGGGCGGATTATGGCCCGTGAAGCGCGCGGGGAAAAGCGGCTTCCACCGGCCGGACACAGCATTTAACCCGGCGCGGCCCGCCCGGCCCCGTGTTGCGGGCGTTTCGAAGACAGATGAAAACCGGCTTTTCATCCGCGCTGCCCGCGCGCTGCGAAGGCAGCCGACGCGCGAGCGCGCGACGGCGGACCCTGGCATGGCAGTTGCAGTATCCGTCATGACAGAGAAGTCCCGAGCCCAAGGAAAAGGAGAAGAAATCCATGAAGACGCTGGCCCTCGCCATCGGCGCGCTGACGCTGTGCGGTTCCGCCACCACCGCGCTGGCGCAGAGCGCGCCCGCGACCGCCGAAGCGGCCTCGCCGCATACGTTCACGGCGAACGTGACGCTGGCCTCCGAATACCGCTACCGCGGGATCATGCAGACCAATCGCCGGCCGGCGATCCAGGGCGGCTTCGACTACAGCCATGCGAGCGGCTTCTATGCGGGCAACTGGAACTCGAGCATCAGCTGGCTGAACGACAGCAACGACGAGGTGTCGGCCCCGATCGAGATGGACTTCTACGCCGGCTTCAAGAACACCTTCGGCGACGGCAAGTGGAATTACGACGTCGGCGTGCTGCAGTACTACTACCCCGGCGACTATCCGGCCAACTTCACCCGCCCGTACACCACGGAGCTGTACGCGGGCATCGGCTACGGCCCGGTGTTCCTCAAGTATTCGTACGCGCCGACCAACCTGTTCGGCTTCTACGACAGCAAGAACAGCTGGTACGTCGACCTGTCGGCCAACGTGCCGCTCGAGTTCTGGGGCCTGACGCTGAACGCGCACGTCGGCTACCAGAAGGTGCAGAACGTGTCGGACGCCTCGTACACCGACTGGAAGCTCGGCCTGACCAAGGACCTGGGCAACGGCTTCTCGGCCGCGGTCTCGTATATCGACACCAATGCCAAGCGCGGCGTCTACACCAACACCTCGGGCCGCTACATGGGCAAGGCCACGGTGGTTGCCACGCTCACCAAGACTTTCTAAATCACGGTCAGCACGAGCGGGCCCCACGCGCAACGGGGCCGCGCTCTCAGGAGAACACGGATGAAACTGATCATCGCCGTCATCAAGCCGTTCAAGCTCGACGAAGTGCGTGAAGCGCTGTCGGACGTGGGCGTGTCCGGCATCACCGTCACCGAGGTCAAGGGCTTCGGCCGGCAGAAGGGCCATACCGAGCTGTACCGCGGCGCCGAATACATCGTCGACTTCCTGCCCAAGGTCAAGATCGAGGTGGCGGTGCCCGACGACGTGGTCGACCGCGCCATCGAGGCGATCGAGAAGTCGGCCCGCACCGGCAAGATCGGCGACGGCAAGATCTTCGTCGCACCGATCGAGCAGGTCATCCGGATCCGTACCGGGGAGACCGGCGGCGACGCCCTGTAACGGCACGCCGGACGCAAACACACACGCGATACAAGCCACAAGCGCGACAAAAGCGACAAGAGGGTATTCAGATGACTAGCTGGTTCAAACGATTCCTGACGGCCGGCGCGATGGCGCTGGCCTTGGGCACCGCAGGCATGGCGCTGTCGGGCCCGGCCGCGGCCCAGGACAAGCCCGCCGCCGAGGCTTCGGCCGCCGCCACGGCGCCTGCCGCCCCGGCCGCTGCGCCTGCCGCCGCAGCGGCCCCGGCCCCGGCCGCGGAAGCCGCGGCGCCCGCCGCCGCGCCGACCCCCAACAAGGGCGACGTGGCCTGGCTGCTGATGTGCACGGCCTTCGTGATCCTGATGACGCTGCCGGGCCTGGCGCTGTTCTACGGCGGCCTGGTCCGCTCGAAGAACATGCTGTCGGTGCTGATGCAGTGCCTGGTGATCTTCTCGCTGGTCGCGCTGCTGTGGGCCATCTACGGCTACAGCTTCGCCTTCACCGAGGGCAACGCCTTCTTCGGCGGCACCGACCGGCTGTTCATGAAGGGCCTGACGCCGGAAGCGGTGACGGCCACCTTCAGCAAGGGCGTGGTGATTCCGGAGCTGGGCTTCTTCGCCTTCCAGTGCGCGTTCGCGGCGATCACCTGCAGCCTGATCATCGGCGCCTTCGCCGAGCGGGCCCGCTTCTCCGCGGTGCTGGTGTTCATCGTGCTGTGGTTCACCTTCGCCTATATCCCGATGGCGCATATGGTCTGGTTCTGGCCTGGCCCGGACGCCTACACCGACGCCGCGGCCGCCGAAGCGGCGACCGCCAAGGCCGGCTGGTTGTTCCAGAAGGGCGCGCTCGACTACGCCGGCGGTACCGTCGTGCATATCAACGCCGCCGTGGCGGGCCTGGTCGGTGCCTACATGTTCGGCAAGCGGATCGGCTTCGGCCGCGAGGCGCTGCGCCCGCACAGCCTGACCTTCACCATGGTCGGCGCCTCGCTGCTGTGGTTCGGCTGGTTCGGCTTCAACGCCGGCTCGGGCCTGGAAGCGAGCGGCGGCGCGGCGCTGGCCTTCGTCAACACGCTGCTGGCGACCTGCGCCGCGGTGCTGGCGTGGACCTTCGGCGAGTGGATCACCAAGGGCAAGCCCTCGATGCTGGGCGGCGCGTCCGGCGCGGTGGCCGGCCTGGTGGCGATCACCCCGGCCGCCGGCTTTGTCGGCCCGATGGGCTCGATCGTGATGGGCCTGGTGGCCGGCCTGCTGTGCCTGTGGGGCGTGACCGGCCTGAAGCGGCTGCTGGGCGCGGATGACTCGCTCGACGTGTTCGGCGTGCATGGCGTCGGCGGCATCGCCGGGGCGATCCTGACCGGCGTGTTCGCGGCGCCGAGCCTGGGCGGCGTGGGCATCTACGACTACGTCGCCAACAAGGTGGCGGACAACTATTCGATCGCGAGCCAGGTCTGGGTGCAGACCGAGGGCGTGCTGACCACCGTGGTGTGGTCGGCGGTGGTGGCCTTCGTCGCCTTCAAGCTGGTGGACCTCTTGATCGGCCTGCGCGTGCCCGAGGACGAGGAGCGCGAAGGCCTGGACATCACCTCGCACGGCGAGACTGCCTACGAGGCCTGATGCCAACGAAACATGCGGTGCGGGGACCCACGGCTTGCCGCCCCCCGCATCGCCCACGGTGTTGTGCTGGAGAGCTGATTGGGAATCTTCTCTCAGGAGTTTTGCCCGGCCGCGTGCCGGGCTTTTTTATTGGGAAGCGGCCCGCAAAGCCAGCACTGGCGCGGCTTCCCGGCAGGTTGGCAAGCAATGTTCGCCATCCGCTTAAATCCGAATTCAATATCGTTCATTTGTGTTAAGGACAGCACCCGCATAGAGTGCAGGTGAGGCAGTTTCCTCCACCTGCAGAACGCTCCCCGTATCTGTCAGGCCACTTGAAACGCGGCGAAGCCGCGTTTTTTTTGCCCTCGCGACGGCGCTCCCCGCGCTCTTTGAAATCCGCGACCCATCCCCATATTGTTAGCCCAAGGCGGAAACGATCGGACATTTTCCCGTTCCGCCGGCATTGGCATGCCATCTGCATGCAATTGGCCGTTCCTCTACAATCGGGGCGGACGATAAAGACGATCAATAGGATGGATATGGTCCCGCACCTCATCACCGCGCTGAACGGCCCGCTGCTCGAACTGGAAAAGAAGATATTGGACGCGACGCCGTCCATCGAGCGGTGGTTCCGTCTGGAATGGCAGGAGCATACCCCTCCGTTCTACTGTTCGGTCGATCTGCGCAATGCCGGCTTCAAGCTGGCCCCGGTCGATACCAACCTGTTCCCCGGCGGTTTCAACAATCTGGCTCCCGAAATGCTGCCGCTGGCGGTGCAGGCGGCGATGGCGGCGATCGAGAAGATCTGTCCGGACGCCAAGAACCTGCTGCTGATCCCCGAGCGCCATACCCGAAATATGTTCTATCTGCAGAACGTGGCGCGGCTGTCGCTGATCATGCGCCAGGCGGGGCTCAATGTCCGGCTGGGCTCGCTGTCCGAGGACATCACCGAACCGACCCCGATCGAACTGCCCGACGGCCAGACGCTGGTGGTCGAGCCGCTGACCCGGCTGGGCACCAAGGACCGCCGGCTGGGGCTCAAGGACTTCGATCCCTGTTCGATCCTGCTGAACAACGACCTGTCGGCCGGCGTGCCGCCGATCCTCGAGAACATCAACGAGCAGTACGTGCTGCCGCCCCTGCATGCGGGCTGGTCGACGCGGCGCAAGTCCTCGCATTTCTCGGCCTACGACGAGGTCGCCAAGAAGTTCGCCAAGCTGATCGATATCGACCAGTGGATGATCAACCCGTATTTCGCCAAGGTCGGCGGCATCGACTTCCATGAGCGGGTCGGCGAGGACGCGCTGGCCGACGCGGTCGAGGGCGTGCTCAAGAAGATCGCCAAGAAGTACCGCGAATACGGCATCAAGGAAACGCCGTACGTGGTGGTCAAGGCCGATGCCGGCACCTACGGCATGGGCGTGATGACGGTGCGCGATCCGGCCGAGGTCAAGGGGCTGAACCGCAAGGAACGCAACAAGATGAGCGTCGTCAAGGAAGGCCTCGAGGTCAACGACGTGATCATCCAGGAAGGCGTGCATACCTTCGAGAAGGTCAACGAGGCGGTGGCCGAGCCGGTGGTCTACATGATCGACCGGTACGTGGTCGGCGGCTTCTACCGCGTCCATACCGGCCGCGGCGTCGACGAGAACCTGAACGCGCCGGGCATGCATTTCGTGCCGCTGGCGTTCGCGCCCAACAGCATTCCGGACACGCATGCCAAGCCGGGCGCGGCGGTGCCGAACCGGTTCTACATGTATGGCGTGGTGGCGCGGCTCGCGCTGCTGGCAGCCTCGCTGGAACTGGAAAAGACCGACCCCAACCCGATCCTGTAACGGGGCAACGGGCACGACCACGACCACGACCGACAACGGGCACGACAACCGGAACTCGCCAGCATGCGCATTCTGTTCATTACCGATCCGCTCGAGACCTTCAAGACCTACAAGGACTCCACCTACGCGATGATGGTCGAGGCCGCCTCGCGCGGCCACGAGCTGTTCTTCTGCCTGCAGTCGCAGCTGTCGCTGGTCGGCGGCGCGGTGGAGGCGGTCGCGCAGCGGCTGCATCTGCTGGAGGCCGAGCAGGGCAACGATGACGGTCACGATCACGCCCATGACCACGGCCATGGCCACGCCGCCTGGTTCCGCCTCGATGCCCCGGCCGCGATGCCGGTGCCGGCCTTCGACGCGGTGCTGATGCGCAAGGACCCGCCGTTCGACATGGAGTACGTGACCAGCACCTGGCTGCTGGAGCTGGCCGAGTCGCAGGGCGCCAACGTCTTCAACAAGCCGCAGGCGATCCGCGACCATTCCGAGAAGGTGGCGATCGCGCAGTTCCCGCAGTTCATCACGCCGACGCTGGTTACCCGCGATGCAGCCCGCATCCGTGCCTTCCATGCCGAGCATCGCGACATCATCGTCAAGCCGCTGGACGGCATGGGCGGCATGGGCGTGTTCCGCGTCGGCGCGGACGGCATGAACCTGGGCGCGATCATCGAGACGCTCGGGGCGAACGGCGCGCGCACGCTGATGGCGCAGCGCTATATCCCCGCGATCAAGGACGGCGACAAGCGCATCCTGCTGATCGGCGGCGAGCCGGTGCCGTACTCGCTGGCGCGCGTGCCGATGGCCGGCGAGGTGCGCGGCAACCTGGCGGCGGGCGGCACCGGCCGCGCGCAGCCGCTGTCCGAACGCGACCGCGAGATCGCGCAGACGCTGGCGCCGGTGCTGTGGCAGCGCGGCCTGCTGCTGGTGGGGCTCGACGCGATCGGGGGACTACCTGACCGAGGTCAACGTGACCAGCCCGACCTGCTTCCAGGAGATCATGCAGCAGACCGGTTTCCCGGTGGCCGGCATGTTCATCGACGCGCTCGAGCGGGCGGTCGCGGCGCGGGCGGCCGCGAAGGGCGCCTGAGGACAGGCGACGGCGCGCGCTGCGCGCGACGTCGCCGTTACCCCGCCTGCTACAATCGCGGCAATCCACAGGATTCACCATCATGGCAGGCATTCTGATCATCGCGCACGCGCCGCTCGCTTCCGCGCTGCGGGACTGCGCCGCGCATGTCTATTGCGGCGAGCCCAAGCGGCTCGAGGCGATCGACGTCGCTCCCGATGCGGAGCCCGCGGCCGTGCTGGCCGAGGCGCGCCGGTGCCTGGCCTCGGTGATCGAAGACAATGGGGCGCTGGTGCTGACCGACATCTTCGGCGCCACCCCCGCCAATATCGCCGCCCGGCTCGCCGAGCCGGGCCGGATCAAGGTGCTCGCCGGCGTCAATCTGCCGATGCTCGTGCGGGCGATCTGCTACCGCTCCGAAAAGCTGGACCAGCTCGCCACCAAGGCGCTCGCCGGCGGCTCGCAAGGCGTGCTGCAGATCGGCTCGACCACCGTACAGAACCAGATCGCCAATCACCCCGACAAGTATGCTGCAGAGGGACATCACCATCATCAATAAGCTCGGGCTGCATGCCCGCGCCTCCGCCAAGCTCACGCAACTGGCGGGCAGTTTTGTCAGCCAGGTCAGGATGTCGCGCAACGGGCGCCAGGTCGACGCCAAGAGCATCATGGGTGTGATGATGCTGGCCGCGGGCATCGGCTCGACGGTCACGATCGAAACCGAGGGACCCGACGAGCAGGAGGCGATGGACGCGCTGACCGCGCTGATCGCCAACCGCTTCGGCGAGGGGAGAGTGAGGGCGCAGGCCCTGTCCGGATTTCATCAACGTTCCTGAACGGAGCGGTTCATGCCATTCGCCCTGCACGGCATCCCAGTCTCGCGCGGCGTTGCGATCGGGCGCGCCCACCTGCTGGCGCCGGCCGCGCTCGACGTGTCCCATTACCTGGTCGACGAAGACCGGCTCGAGGACGAGGTGCTGCGGCTGCGCAACGCGCGGACCGCGGTGCGGGCCGAACTGGCGGCGCTCAAGCGCGACCTGCCGCGCGATGCGCCCGAGGAGATGGGCGCCTTCCTCGACGTGCACGCGATGATCCTCGACGACGAGATGCTGTCGCGCGAGGCCGAGACGCTGATCCGCGAACGCCGCTACAACGCCGAATGGGCGCTGACGACGCGGCTCGAGGACCTGATGCGGCAGTTCGACGAGATCGAGGACGAATACCTGCGCGAGCGCAAGGCCGACATCGAGCAGGTGGTCGAGCGGATCCTGAAGGTGCTGGCCGGTGCCCCGGTGCTGACGCCGGCGCCGGTGCCCGCGGTCGCGGCCGACGGCCAGCCCGCCCCCGGCGTGATCGTGGTCGCCCACGACATCTCGCCGGCCGACATGCTGCAGTTCCGCCATACCGTGTTCCACGGCTTCGTCACCGACCTGGGCGGGCGCACCTCGCATACGGCGATCGTCGCGCGCAGCCTGGACATTCCGGCCGCGGTCGGCGTGCAGAACGCGAGCGAGCTGATCCGCCAGGACGACTGGATCATCATCGACGGCGATGCCGGGCTGGTGATCGTCGATCCGACGCCGATCATCCTCGAGGAATACCGCCACCGGCAGAGCGAGCGGGCGCTCGAGAACAAGCGGCTGCAGCGGCTGCGGCATACGCCCGCGGTCACGCTGGACGGCATCGAGATCGACCTGCTGGCCAATATCGAGATGGCCGAGGACGCCTCCGCCGCGCTGGCGGCCGGCGCGGTCGGCGTGGGCCTGTTCCGCTCCGAATTCCTGTTCATGAACCGGCGCGGCGAACTGCCCGGCGAGGACGAGCAGTTCGAGGCCTACCGCCGCGCGGTCGAGGCGATGCGCGGGCTGCCGGTCACCATCCGCACCATCGACATCGGCGCCGACAAGCCGCTGCTGGACTTCCGCGACGGGCGCGACGGCCGTGCCGAGGAATACGAGACCGCGCTCAATCCCGCGCTGGGTTTGCGCGCGATCCGCTGGTCGCTGTCGGAGCCGGCGATGTTCCTGACCCAATTGCGCGCGCTGCTGCGCGCCTCCGCCTTCGGGCCGGTGCAGCTGCTGTTCCCGATGCTTGCGCATGCGCGCGAGATCGACCAGACGCTGGAACTGGTGGCGCGCGCCAAGCACGAGCTCGATCAGCGTGGGGTCGCCTACGACCCCAACCTGAAGGTCGGCGCGATGATCGAGATCCCGGCCGCGGTGCTGCTGCTGCCGCTGTTCCTGCGGCGCATGGACTTCCTGTCGATCGGCACCAACGACCTGATCCAGTACACGCTGGCGATCGACCGCGCCGACAATGCCGTCGCGCATCTGTACGACCCGCTGCATCCCGCCGTGCTGCAGCTGATCGCGCGCACCATCCGCGAGGCGAATCACGCCGGCGTGCCGGTCGCCGTCTGCGGCGAGATGGCGGGCGACCCGGCGATGACCCGGCTGCTGCTCGGCATGGGCCTGCGCGAGTTCTCGATGCACCCGGCCCAGCTGCTGCGCGTCAAGCAGGAGATCCTGCATGCGGACTGCGCCCGGCTGGAGGGCTTGGTCGAGCAGGTGCTGTGCGCCTACGAGCCGGAAGAGGCCGCGGCCGCGTTGGCACGACTGTCACAACCCTGAAACTTGCGGGGTTATAGCGGGGCTCCCTTGCGCCGTTAAAGTGCCGCATTCGGCTCTTCTAATCCAGTAACGTGACGCCCTAACCCCTTGATTTGCAAGGAAAGTGATCGCAATCCCCTATGTTGTTTCTGTTTCTTAATGGGAATTGTTATCATTTTTGATCTCTGTTATTCTGCTTCCAACAGTCAGGACATGCCGGTGTCCGCGCTGCCCCAAGGAGGCTTTGTGTACGTCTGCATCTGCAACCAGGTAACCGATCGCGAGATCCATGGCGCCGTCCAGCTGGGCGTGTCGACGCTCGACGAGCTGGCCGAAACGCTCGGCGTCGGCACTTGCTGCGGCCGCTGCCGCGATTGCGCGCAGCAGGTTCTTGCCGAGGGCGTTGCAGCGTCCTGCCACAGCGCTTCCGCCACGGTGACGGCCCAGACCGTTCACGTCGTCCAGTTTTCCTCCTGTTCCTCGTCGGGACCGCGTGCCATAATGGACACACGGGACCCGGCAGTCGCGAACGACCAGCAAACCGAGCTGGTTGCCTGAACACGCCTCCCGATCGCAGACCGGCGATCGGCGCGTGTCTTCGTCGTTTTTCTCTGACTGCACGCGGCGCAACCAGCGCCGCGTCGCGTTTTTGCGGGCCCGTAGCAACAGGAGCCCCCCGATGAAAGGTGACAAGAAGGTCATCCAGTATCTGAATGCGCAGCTCACCAACGAGCTGACCGCGGTCAACCAGTATTTCCTGCACGCCCGTATGTATCGCCACTGGGGCCTCAAAAAGCTCGGCGACGTCGAGTACAAGGAATCGATCGGCGAGATGAAGCATGCCGACCGGCTGATCGACCGCATTCTGATGCTCGACGGACTGCCCAACCTGCAGGACCTGCACAAGCTGCTGATCGGCGAAGACACGCCCGAGATGCTCAAGTGCGACCTGAAGCTGGAGCAGACCGCTCACGTGACGGTCAAGGAAGGCATCGCCTACTGTGAATCGGTCGGCGACTATGTCAGCCGCGAGATTCTGGTCGACATCCTGACCGATACCGAAGAGCACATCGAGTATCTGGAAACGCAGCTGGACCTGATCGACAAGGTCGGCCTGCAGAACTATCTGCAATCGCAGATGGAGCCGGGCGAGCAGTAAAGCCCGGCCGCGGCAGGACCCGCAAGGCCCCGTAACGCCAGTTTCCGGGCCAGGCGGTCGTCAGCGGCGCCTCACCGAGCCGCCCGCCGCCGCGCGTTTCGCAGCTTGAATCCCTCTCATTCCCATTCGGTTTCTCATCTCCGGTCCCATCTACCGGTCCGATTTCCATCTCCAGCGCTGCCGCCCCCTCCGCGGTCCGATTTCCCAGAGAGGACATCCCCATGCCGGAACCCATCCGATTGACGCAATACAGCCACGGCGCCGGCTGCGGCTGCAAGATTTCGCCGCAGGTGCTCGACGTGATCCTGGCCGGCAGCGGGCCGCAGCATCTGGACCCGCGGCTGTGGGTCGGCAACGCCTCGCGCGACGACGCGGCGGTCTACGCGATCGACGGCACCGAGGACGGCCGCGCGCTGGTCTCGACCACCGACTTCTTCATGCCGGTGGTCGACGATCCCTTCGACTTCGGCCGCATCGCGGCGACCAATGCGATCAGCGACGTCTATGCGATGGGCGGCGACCCGCTGCTCGCCATCGCGATCCTGGGCTGGCCGGTCAATGTGCTGCCGCCCGAGGTCGCGCGCGAAGTGGTGGCCGGCGGGCGGCGCGCCTGCGACGAGGCCGGCATCGCGCTGGCGGGCGGGCATTCGATCGATGCGCCCGAGCCCATCTTCGGCCTGGCCGTGACCGGCATGGTCGAGCGCGCGCATCTGAAGCGCAACGACACCGCGCGCGCCGGTTGCCGGCTGTATCTGACCAAGCCGCTGGGCATCGGCGTGCTGACCACCGCCGGCAAGCAAGGCAAGCTGCGCGACGAACACAGCCGCCTGGCGACCGACTGGATGTGCCGGCTGAACCGTCCCGGCAGCCGCTTCGGCCGGCTCGAGGCGGTGCGCGCGATGACCGACGTGACCGGCTTCGGCCTGCTCGGCCATCTGGTCGAAATGGCGGACGGCAGCGGGCTGACCGCGCGGCTGGACCACGCCGCGGTGCCGCTGCTGCCGGGCGTGCGCGATTACGTCGCGGCCGGCTGCGTGCCCGGCGGCACCCAGCGCAACTTCGCCAGCTACGGACACCGGATCGCCGGCGCCGACGGCGAACTCGGTGCGGAACAGCGGGCGGTGCTGTGCGACCCGCAGACCAGCGGGGGGCTGCTGGTCGCGGTCGAGCCCGCGGGCGAACAGGAATTCCTGGCCGTGGCGGCCGAATGCGGCCTGGCGCTCGAATGCATCGGCGAGATGACCGAGCGCGCCGATCACGCCGTGGTGGTGTGCTGATGGACCGCATGCCCGGACCTTCGCTCACGGCAAGACCGGACAGCGCCGACTATCGGGCGCTGCTGCTGTCCGGCGTGCCGATGCTGGACGTGCGCGCGCCGGCCGAGTTCGCGCGCGGCGCCTTTCCGGGCGCGGTCAATCTGCCGTTGATGGACGACGACGAGCGCCACCAGGTCGGCTGCCGCTACAAGGAGGAAGGCCAGCAGGCGGCGATCGCGCTCGGCCATGCGCTCGTCAGCGGCGAGCGCAAGGCGATGCGGGTGGCCGCCTGGGCCGAGTTCGCGCGGCAACATCCCGACGGCTATCTGTACTGCTTCCGCGGCGGCCTGCGCTCGCAGATCTCGCAGCAGTGGCTGCGCGAGGCCGGCATCGAGTATCCGCGCGTCACCGGCGGCTACAAGGCGATGCGGACCTTCCTGATCGAAACGCTGGACGCCGCCGTCACGGAATGCGACTGGCTGGTGCTCGGCGGCCTGACGGGCAGCGGCAAGACCGCGCTGCTGGCCGAGCTCGACAGCGGGGTCGATCTGGAAGGCCATGCCGCGCATCGGGGCTCCAGCTTCGGCCGGCGCGCGCGTCCCCAGCCAACGCAGATCGACTTCGAGAACGGGCTGGCCATCGATCTGCTGCGGCGGCGCGCGGCCGGCGCCGGCACGCTGGTGGTGGAAGACGAGGGCCGCTTGATCGGCAGCCGCGACGTGCCGCCGCGGCTGTACGCCCGCATGCAGGCGAGTCCGCTGGTGTGGCTGGACGAACCGTTCGAGGCGCGCGTCGAACGCGTGCTGCACGACTATGTGGTGGATCTGGCGGCGGAATATGTCGCCGCGCATGGGCCGGACAAGGGCTTCGATGCCTTCTCGGAACGGATGCGCGACGCGCTGGCCGGCATCGCGCGCCGGCTCGGCGGCCAGCGCTACGAGCGCCTGGCCGCGCTGCTCGCCCATGCGCTGCAACGCCAGGCGCAGAGCGGCGAGGTCGACGAGCACCGCGTCTGGATCGCGGTGCTGCTGCGCCATTACTACGACCCGATGTACGACTACCAGCGCGAGGCGAGGGAGAGCCGCATCGTGTTTCGCGGCGATCGGCAGGCAGTGCGCGAATATCTGCGCAATCAGGCGACCGTACAGCGGCAGATTGCTCGCTGAACAACGGAGCCGGCCGGCCGGTGGGTTTTTCCCCGCCGCGGGCGGGAGAGGAGTAGGGGGAGAGGGCGGGACCGCGGCGCCTTCAATGCCCGCCGCAAACCTCGCAGTCGGGCGTGCGCGCCAGCGCCATCGTGGTCCATTCCATGCGGAACGCATCGACCATCAGCAGCCGCCCGGCCAGGGTCTCGCCCACGTCGGCGATCAGCTTCAGCGCCTCGGCGGCCTGCACGGTGCCGACCATGCCGACCAGCGGCGCGAACACGCCCATGGTCGCGCAGGCGGCCTCCGGCGCGTTCTCCGATGGCGGGAACAGGCAGGCGTAGCACGGCGCATCGTCGCGCCGGCGATCGAACACGCTGATCTGCCCGTCGAAGCGCAGCGCGGCGCCGGAGACCAGCGGCACGCGATGCGCGACGCAGGCGCGGTTGACCGCATGGCGCGTGGCGAAGTTGTCGCAGCAGTCCAGCACCACGTCGGCGTCGCGCACCAGCACATCCAGTTCGCTGTCGCCGACGCGCGCCGGCACCAGCCGCACATCGATCTCGGGATTGATCCGCAGCATGCCCTCGCGCGCCGACTCGACCTTGGGCCGGCCGACGTTGGCGGTGGTATGCAGGATCTGGCGTTGCAGATTGGTCAGGTCGACGTCGTCGTTGTCGACCACGACGATGGTGCCGACGCCGGCCGAGGCCAGGTAGGGGAGCGCCGCGGCGCCCAGGCCGCCGGCGCCGATCACCAGCGCGCGGCCGGCCAGCAGCCGGCCCTGGCCTTCGATGCCCAGTTCATCGAGCAGGATGTGCCGCGAGTAGCGCAGCAGTTGGTCGTCGTTCATCGGGCGGGCGGCGGGACCGGGGTCCCGCCGCGATGCGTCGGTCTACGCGTTCAGGTTGCGTTCGCGGACTGGGTCAGGGCGCCTTGCCGGTCGGCGTGCCGAGCGGCTTGCCCATCGGCGCGCTGGCCGGCGGCTTGCTGTCCGGCTTCACTTCCGGCGCGGCGGGCTTGGCGTCGGGAGCCGGTGCACGCCTGGACGGATCGGCCTTGACCGGGCCCTTCGGCACCTTGCTGTCGGACACCGGCGTCGCCTCGAGCTTGGAGCGCGAGCGCTTGATCGGCTCGCCCTTGAGCTGGTGGATCGCCTGCTGCAGCATGAAGTCCTCGGCGGTGCCGAACTCGATCGGCTTCTTGCGCCGTTCCTTCTCGCGCTCCTCCGGCGACTTCTTCGCGTTCTCTTCCTCGAGCCGGCGCAGTTCCTCGACGCGGCGCTGCTCGCGCTCGGTCATCTCGGCTTCCTCGGACTCCTGCTTGTTGTGCAGATGGCGCTCGGTGTCGATCTCGCGCGTGATCAGCGCGTCGTCCGGATCGCCTTCCGGATTCTGGTCGACCGGGATGTCCGGACGGATGCCCTTGGCCTGGATCGACTTGCCCGACGGCGTGTAGTAGTACGCGATGGTCAGCTTGATGCCGGTGTCGTTCGTCAGCGGCCGCACGGTCTGCACCGAGCCCTTGCCGAACGTGGTCTTGCCCATGATCAGCGCGCGCTTGTGGTCCTGCAGCGCGCCCGCGACGATTTCCGAGGCCGACGCCGAATAGGCGTTGGTCAGCACCACCATCGGGATCTTCTTGAACAGCGGCGGCAGATCCTTCAGCGGATCGTCCTCGACCGACGACAGCCGGTAGTTGTTGAAGTTGGTCTTGTAGACCCGCTTGGCGTCGGGCACCTGGCCGTTGGTCGAGACCACCGTCACGTCCTCGGGCAGGAAGGCCGCCGACACGCCGACCGCGCCCTGCAGCACGCCGCCGCCGTTGTTGCGCAGGTCCAGCACCAGGCCCTTCATGTTCGGATTTTTCTGCGCCAGCTCGGCCAGGCGCCGGCCCAGGTCGGACACGGTGCGTTCCTGGAAGCTGGTCAGGCGGACCCAGCCGATGGCCGGATCGACCATCTTGGCCTTGACCGACTGCACGCGGATCTCGGCGCGCGTGATCGATACCGGGAAGGTGCGCTCCTCGCTCTTGCGGTAGATCGTCAGCGTGACCTTGGTGCCCGGCTCGCCGCGCATGCGCTTGACCGCCTGTTCCAGCGGCAGGCCGCGCACCGGCTTGTCGTCGATGCGGGTGATCAGGTCGCCGGGCTGAATGCCGGCGCGGAAGGCGGGCGTGTCCTCGATCGGGTTGATGACCTTGACCAGGCCCTCTTCCTGCGAGATCTCGATGCCCAGGCCGGCGAAACGGCCGCGCGTGCCTTCCTGCAGTTCCTTGAAGTCCTTGGCGTCCAGATACGACGAATGCGGGTCGAGGCTGGCCACCATGCCCTTGATGGCTTCGGTCAGCAGCTTCTTGTCGTCGACCGGCTCGACGTACTCGCGCTTGATCTGCCCGAATATGTCCGCCATCAGCCGCAACTGCTCCAGGGGCAGCGGCCCCGAGGAGTTCTGCGCGGTCGCGGACAGCTGCAGCGTGGCGAGCACGCCGGCAACGAGTCCCGCGGAGACAAGGCTGATGTTCTTGAGCGTCTTACGCATGTGGGCTGCCTGAACGTTGATTGGCGCCGGCCAGGGCGCCGTGGATTGCGCCGGTTGCGGCGTGGCGCAAGGGGCGCTGCCGGTCCGGTCTGACCGACAGTATAAGAGCGGGCGGAAAAAAGGCCGCGCCGCGATGCGGCGCAGGCCTTGATGCGCCAAGGCTGGCGGGTCCGGCTCAGCGGGCCTTGCCCTGGCTGGCGACAGCGGCCAGCGAGGCGGCGATCGCTTCCTGGTCGCCCAGGTAGTAATGCCGGATCGGCCGCAGTTCGGCGTCGAGTTCGTACACGAGCGGCGTGCCGTTCGGGATATTGAGGCCCACGATATCGTCATCGGAAATCTGGTCGAGGTACTTCACCAGCGCGCGGATGCTGTTGCCATGGGCCGCGATCACCACGCGCTTTCCGGCTTTGATGTCCGGTGCGATCGATTCGTTCCAGAGCGGCAGCACGCGGGCCACCGTGTCCTTCAGGCATTCGGTCAGCGGAACCAGTTCGCGCGGCACGTTGGCGTAGCGCGGATCGTCGAACGAGGCGCGCGGGTCGGTCGGCTCCAGCGCGGGCGGCGGGGTGTCGTAGCTGCGGCGCCAGACCAGCACCTGCTCGTCGCCGAACTTGGCGGCGGTCTCGGCCTTGTTCAGGCCCGCCAGCGCACCATAGTGGCGCTCGTTCAGGCGCCATTCGTTGCGCACCGGGATCCACATCAGATCCATCTCGTCCTGCACGTGCCACAGCGTGCGGATCGCGCGCTTGAGCACCGACGTATAGGCCACGTCGAAGGCGAAGCCGGCGTCCTTCAGCAGTTGGCCGGCCTGGCGGGCCTGCTGTGCGCCGGTCTCGGTCAGGTCCACGTCGACCCAGCCGGTGAAGCGGTTTTCCAGATTCCAGGTCGATTCGCCGTGGCGGATGAGAACGAGTTTGTACATGGTGCTTCCAAAGAGTGAGAATGCTGCGCGCGCCGCTCGCGAGCCACTTGCCGCTGCGGAACCGGCTCCGCGGATATGGGCCTGCCGGATGAGCCTGCAAGATGACCCGCGACAGGGCCCGCGACAGGGCCTGGGCGCGAAACCGGCTATTTTATAATGCCGCCGACACAACCCACCGGAAACCCAACGTGAATTTCTTCGCCGACTACAACAACCTTGCCCTGATCGCCCTCGCGGTGGTGTCGGGCGGCCTGCTGGCCTGGCCCACCATTTCGCGCAGCGCGGGCGGCAAGACGGTCAATGCGACCACGGCGACGCAGCTGATCAACAAGCGCGGCGCCGTCGTGGTCGATATCCGCGAGCCCGCCGAATACGCCAAGGGCCACCTGCCGCAGGCCAAGAGCGCGCCGCTGGCCGATCTGGCCAATCGCGCGGCCAGCCTTGCGAAGGACAAGTCCGCCCCCCATCATCGTCGTATGCCAGACCGGCCAGCGTTCGTCGAAGGCGCACGCCGCACTGAAGCAGGCCGGCTTCGGCGAGGTCTATTCGCTCGAAGGCGGCGTGGCCGCCTGGCAGCAGGCCGGTCTGCCGCTGGTCAAGTAAGTACCGCACCAAGAAGTACCGCACCAGGCCGATGCCGCGCTCGGGCGGGCCGTCAGCAGGTCCGGCCCGACGCTGGTACAGTCCGGAAGTCGACCGGCCGCCGCTGCCACCGCAGCGGCGGGACCGGTCCGAACCGCAAGATGCAAGGAGATAAGCGCATGGCCCGCGTCGTCATGTACAGCACGATGGTGTGTCCGTATTGCCAGATGGCCGAGCGCCTGCTGCGCTCGAAGGGGGTCGAGACGATCGAGAAGATCATGATCGACCGCGAGCCCGGCAAGCGCGAGGAAATGATGAGCCGCACCGGTCGCCGCACCGTGCCGCAGATCTATATCGACGACCGCCATGTCGGCGGTTTCGACGATCTGTCCGCGCTCGATCGCCAAGGGGGCCTGGCGCCGCTGCTGGCTGCCTGATCCGCCCCCCCACGCGGATGAATTCGTCATCCGCGTCATGTACCATATGCGTTTTCCAACCGGACCACGCGGTTGGCCGCCGCCTGGCGCGCGGCCGTCCGCAGCCCGTCCCCCTTCCCGCCACGTTTCATTCCCGCCATTCGGGCAGCCATCCATGAGCGACCAGCAAACCAATCAGCAGCAGGACGATCAACCGTACTTCAATATCCAGCGCGTCTATCTGAAGGACATGTCGCTGGAGCAGCCGAATTCGCCGCAGATCTTCCTCGAAACCGAAGCGCCTTCGGTCGAAGTGCAGGTCAACGTCGGCGCCTCGCAGCTGACGGACGGCATCTTCGAGGTCGTCGTGACCGGCACGGTCACCACCAAGGTGCAGGACAAGGTCGCCTTCCTGGTCGAAGCCCATCAGGCCGGCATCTTCGATATCCGCAACGTGCCGGACGAACAGCTCGATCCGCTGCTCGGCATCGCCTGCCCGACCATCCTGTATCCGTACCTGCGCAGCAATATCGCGGACGTGATCACGCGCGCCGGCTTCCAGGCCATCCATCTGTCCGAGATCAACTTCCAGGCGCTGTACGAGCAGCGTCTGCAGGCGGCGATGGAGCAGGCCCAGGCGGAAGGCGGCGGCTCCGGCATCGTGATGCCCGATGGCACGCAGGCACGTCACTGATCGTCGAAATATCTGCCGGCGGAACGGGGCTGCGGCCCCGTTCCGCCTTTTGCGTCTATAGCTTCAATCGACGCCATCGACGCCATCGCCGACATCGCTGCGACCGCTGACTTCGCTATGACCACGGACATCGCTGCGATGCTGTCATCGCTGACATCGCGTCCACCGTCGGGCATGCAGCGGGCTGATCTTTCGACCGCCATCGACCATCGCCACGATCAACGCTACCGACTAACGCCACGACCAACGCCTCGACCATGAACCTCGCCTTTCTCGGAGCCGGCGCCTGGGGCACCGCGCTGGCCAGCCATGCCGCCGCCGCGCACGCGGTCGTGCTGTGGGGCCGGGACGCCGGCCAGCTCGCCGCGATGGCAGCCTCCGGCGTCAATGCGGACTATCTGCCCGGCGTGCCGCTGTCCGAGCGGCTCGGCTTCGAAGCCGATTTCGCCCGCGCGGCCGCGCATGCGCTGTGCGCGCCTGACGGGCTGGTGATCGTCGCCACGCCGGTGTCGGGCCTGCGCGAGATGACGCGGCGCCTGGCCACCGAGGCCGCCGCGCACGGCGTGCCGCTGCGCATGCTGTGGCTGTGCAAGGGCTTCGAGGCCGGCACGCATGCGATGCCGCATCAGATGGTGGCCGAGGAACTGGCGGCGGCCGGCGCCTCGGTGCCGGTCGAGTACGGCGTGCTGACGGGGCCGAGCTTCGCGCGCGAGGTCGCGCTGGGGCTGCCGTGCGCGCTGACCGTGGCCGGCAATGCGCCGGCGATCGCGGAACTCGCGCAGCGCGCCTTCCACCATCGCGCGATGCGGATCTACGGCAGCGACGATCTGGTCGGCGTCGAGGTCGGCGGCGCGGTCAAGAACGTGCTGGCGATCGCCACCGGCGCCAGCGATGGGCTCGGCCTCGGGCTCAATGCCCGCGCCGCGCTGGTCACGCGCGGCCTTGCCGAGATGACGCGGCTGGGGCTGGCGTTGGGCGGACGCGCCGAGACCTTCATGGGCCTGGCCGGCATGGGCGACCTGATTCTCACTGCGACCGGCGATCTGTCGCGCAACCGCAAGGTCGGCCAGCAACTGGCCGGTGGCAGGACGCTGGAGCAGGTGCTGGCCGACCTGGGCCACGTCGCCGAGGGCGTGCGCTGCGCGCAGGCGGTGGCGGCGCTGGCGGACCAGCACGGGGTCGAGATGCCGATCACGCGCGCCGTTTGCGCGGTGCTGTTCGAGGGCTTGGCGGTGGCCGACGCGGTCACGCAGCTGCTGCAACGCGACGCGCGCGACGAATGACGGCCCCGGATCGCTTGAAACCACGCCGCCACTGGCTCGGCGCGCTGGCCGCCTGCGGCGGGGCCTTGGCGCTGCCGCGCTCGCTGCTGGCGGCCGACAAGGACTGGCCCGCGCGGCCGCTTCGCATGGTGGTGCCGTTTCCGCCCGGCTCGTCGCCGGACCTGATCGCGCGATTGATCTCCGAACCGCTGGCGCAGGCGCTGGGCCAGCCGGTGGTGATCGAGAATCGCCCCGGCGCCGGCGGCAATATCGGCACCGGACAGGTCGCCCGCGCCGCGCCGGACGGCTACACGCTGCTGTTCACCATCAACGGTCCGCTGGTCACGGCGCCGACGCTGTCGCGCCATCTGCCCTACGATCCGGTGCGCCAGCTGGCGCCGATCACGCTGGTCGCGACCTCGCCCAATGTGCTGGTGGTCGACCCGCGCACCGGCGTGCGCGATCTGCGCGAGTTCGTCGCGCTGGCGCGCCAGCGGCCCGGTGCGCTCAATTACGGCTCGGTCGGCAACGGCAGCGCCGCGCATCTGGCGATGGAGCAGTTGAAGGCGCGCGCCGGCATTTCGCTCGAACACATCCCGTATCCCGGCTTTCCGCAGATCGCGGCTGCGATGATCGCCGGGCAGATCCAGGCCGCCTTCATGGTGCCGGCGATCGCGATGCCGCAGGTCAATGCGGGCAGGCTGCGCGTGCTCGCGGTCACGACCAGCGGCCGCACGAGCCTGCTGCCGTCGGTGCCGACCGTGGCCGAATCCGGCTACCCGGGCTTCGAGGCGATCTCGTGGCAGGCCGTGCTGGCCCCGGCCGGCACGCCGGCGCCCATCGTCGACCGGCTCTATCGGGAACTCGTGAAGATCATCGGCAGCGACAGCGTGCGCGCGCAGATGCGGGCGCAGTACTTCATGCCGGCCGGCACCGCGCCGGCCTCGCTGCGCCAGACCATGGCCAGCGAGAAGGCGCGCTGGGACCAGGTCATCCGCGCGGCCGGAGTGCAGCCGGAATAGCCGAACGTTCGGCGTTCAGGCGTCGCCGGCGAAGCCCTGCTGGCGCCAGGCCCCGGACACCACCACGGCCACGGTGTTCGACAGGCGTTCAGGCGCCGCCGGCGAAGCCCTGCTGGCGGCAGGCCCCGGACACCACCACGGCCACGGTGTTCGACAGGCGTTCAGGCGCCGCCGGCAAAGCCCTGCTGGCGCCAGGCCTCGAACACCACCACGGCGACGGTGTTCGACAGATTCAGGCTGCGATTGTTGGGGCGCATCGGCAGGCGGATGCGCTGCGACGGCGCGAACCATTCGCGGCGCTCCGGCGCCAGCCCGCGCGTTTCCGAGCCGAATACGAACCAGTCCCCGGGCGCGAAGGCGACCTGGCCGAACGGCGTCGAGCCGTGCGTGGTCAGCGCGAACATCCGCGCGGGGTCGGGACGTTCGCCGGCGAGAAAGGCGTCCCAGCTGTCGTGCACCTTCATGCTGGCGTACTCGTGGTAATCGAGGCCGGCGCGGCGCATGCGCGCGTCGTCCAGCGGAAAGCCGAGCGGCTTGACCAGATGCAGTTGGGCGCCGGTGTTGGCGCACAGGCGGATCACGTTGCCGGTGTTCGGCGGGATCTCGGGTTCGACTAGGACGACATGGAACATGGCGCGCGCAGCTTACCGTGCCGGGGCGCCGCTGTCATCCCACGTGCCATCGCGGGCTCCATCGGCGGCATCACGGCGTGCATCTCCGCGGGCACCATCGCGGATATCACAGCGGGCATCACGGCGGGCATCACGGCGGGCATCACGGCGGGCATCACGGCGGGCATCACGGCGGGCATCACGGCGGGCATCACGGCAGGCATCACGGCGGGCATCACGGCAGGCATCACGGCAGGCATCACTGCGGCGCGGGCGTGCGCAGCGCCACCAGCGCGGTGACGCGCGCCGCGCCGTGGCGTTTGAGCACGGCGGCCGCCTCGGCCAGCGTGGCGCCGGTGGTCATCACATCGTCGACCAGCGCGACATGCCGTCCGCGCACGTCGTCGGCGTCGGCATGGCGCGCCAGCGCGAAGGCGCCCGCGATATTGAGATGCCGCCGCTCGGCGGCCAGCGCGGTTTGCGGCGCGGTGCCGCGCGCCCGCACCAGCAGATCGGCACGGGCCGCCGCGCCCAGGCGAGGCGCGAGCCGCCGCGCGATTTCCCACGATTGATTGAAGCCGCGCTCGGCCAGCCGTGCCGGGGCCAAGGGAATGGGCACGACCAGGCAGGGCTTGCCGTCCGGATCGGTCGATGACGGTGAGGGCCCAGCGGTCCAGGCCGACGCCAGTTCGCGCGCCAGCCAGTTCGCCAGCGGCAGCACGCCGCCGAACTTCAGGGCCAGCACCAGCGCCTCGCGCGGCGGCGCGTAGTCGCCCAGGGCGATGGTGGCGTCGAAGGGCGGCGGCGCGCAGCGGCACATATTGCACAGGCCGGCGGCCCGATGCGGCAGGGCGCAGCGCGGACAGCGCGGTGTCGGCTTCAGCAGGTCGTCCGCGCAGCCGGCGCAGACGACGTCCGCCTGCACCTGTCCGCACAGCACGCAGGCACACGGCAGCCACCACCGCGCCAGCCGCTCGCGGGCGCCGCCGGCAAGTCGGGCGAGGCGCGCGTATACTGTCGGCCCGGCGCCACCGCGCGGACCCGTCGCGCCTTCGCGCCGCGCGCCGCCGTGCCGATCCTCGTCCTTGCCGCCGCTTCCGTGTCCACGCCTCACGCCGACTCCCCCCGATACCTATCTGCCGCCCGCGCGGCTGACCCGGCTCGCCTTCGACCGGCGCAGCCCCGCCTTCGCCCAGCTGGATTTCCTGCTCGGCGAGATCGGCCGGCGCATGCAGGAGCGCATGCAGCTGATCCGCATCCAGCCCGAGCGCGCGCTCGATATCGGCTGCGGGCAGGGCCAGGGCCTGGCCGCGCTGCGGGCGCAGTATCCCGACGCGCAGATCGCCGGGCTCGATATTTCGGGCGCGATGCTGGCGCAGGCGGCGCAGCGCGATCCGCAGCGCCAGCCCGGCTGGCTCGGCCGCCTGCTCGGCAAGCGGCCGACCTTCGACCTGGTGCAGGGCGATCTTGCCACGCTTCCCTTTGCCGAGGGCGCCTTCGACCTGCTGTGGTCGAACCTGGCGCTGCACTGGCATCCCGAGCCGCATCGCGTGTTTCCCGAATGGCATCGCGTGACACGGACCGACGGCCTGGCGCTGTTCTCGCTGTTCGGCCCGGACACCTTGCGCGAGTTGCGCGATGCCTTCGCCGAGGTCGATGCCGAGCCGCACACGCTGCGCTTCGTCGACATGCACGATATCGGCGACATGCTGGTCCACAGCGGCTGGTCGACGCCGGTGATGGACATGGAAACGCTGACGGTCACCTACGAGACGCCCGAGAGGCTGCTGCGCGACGTGCATGCCTTCGGCGGCTTGCGCCGGCCCGCGGACGCCGACGGTGCGCAGCGCCCGCGCGGACTGAAGGGCCGACACTGGCACCAGGCGCTGCTGGCCGCGCTGGAGCGCCGCCGCAATCGCGACGGCGTGATCGCGCTGACTTTCGAGATCGTCTACGGCCATGCGTGGAAGCTGCCGCCCAAGGGTGGCCAGGTCCGCGACGAGCAGGGCCGTACCGTCGTGCCGATCGACCGCATCGGCCGCGGCCGCCCGCGCGGCTGAGCCGCTCCAGGCTCGCCCCGACCGCGCGCCCGCCGCGCGGCGGATCTCGCGCAAGACCGCGCGCCTACGTCGCGCGGGACCTTGCATCAAGCGCCCTCCGGCACCGCCGCGACCCGGCGTACATCGCGCCGCTGCACTGCCGCTGTGCACCGCCGCGCTGTGGCGCGGGCGCCGTGCCGCGCCGGACTTGGCTTGTTACGGTTGACGAAGCGCCCTATAATGCGCCAGTTTGTCGCAGTGGTCCCCTGGCACAGAAGATCGGCGTTTTAGCACCGAAGCAGTGCAGCAGTGCGGTGAAGCCGGCAGAATTCCAGGCGTGCAACCGATGCAGCGATGCAGAGTGGTTGGCGATGCAGGAACTCGGTATCGCACTCCAGACGGCGCGTGACGGGCCCGGTGATAGTCCCAACGGAGCCCATGCCGTGCCGAACAACGACTGGCTGATGAAGCGGAATTGTTCGCTGTCTCCACGCCAGGTCGGCTGGTTTTACCTCTCCATCGTCAGTATTTCCCTTGCCATCGCCTTGTTCTTCGCGTGGCGAGGGGCTTGGCTCGTGCTGCCCTTTGCGGGGCTCGAACTGGCCGGGCTGGGCGTGGCCCTGCTCGCCTATGCACAGCACGCGACAGACTACGAGCGCGTCACGCTCAGCGAGGGCAGGTTGGTGGTCGAGAAGGCCAGCGCCGGTGAGGTGACCCGCGAGGAATTCAATCCGCACTGGGTGCGGGTCGAACTGGGCGAATCGTTCCCGGCGCTGGTGGTGGTGCGCTCTGGAACGCACGCTGTGCAGGTGGGGTGTTTTCTGGACCCGTACAAGCGACGAAAGTTCGCGCAGGAACTCGTTTCAGCATTGCGCGCCTTGTAAAGGCGGCACGGTTGGGAGCGAGGGGCAGATTCGAATCTGTAATTTGGGTAGAGACAACAAATGAAAATGTGGAAGAAGGCATCCGCAGCGTGTCTGGCAGGCGCGTCCCTGCTCGCCAGCCAGGCAGCCCTCGCTGTCGAAGACATGCCGGGCGGTCCCGCCGTGCGCCAGCTGAACCTGACCGAGCCGGTCACCAAGATCGCCGAGCAGATTCACTGGCTGAACTGGATGATGCTGATCATCTGCACGGTGATCTTCATCGCGGTGTTCAGCGTGATGTTCTATTCCATCTTCACGCACCGCAAGGCCAAGGGCTCCAAGCCGGCCTCCTTCCACGAAAGCATCACCGTCGAAGTCGTCTGGACCATCATCCCGTTCCTGATCGTGATCGGCATGGCGCTGCCCGCGACCAAGACCGTGGTGGCGATGAAGGACACCACCAACTCCGACATCACCATCAAGGCCACCGGCTACCAGTGGAAGTGGGGCTACGACTACCTGAAGGGTGAGGGCGAGGGCATCTCCTTCGTGTCCACCCTGACCACCCCGCGCGAGCAGATCAACAACGAGGCACCCAAGTCGAACACCTACCTGATGGAGGTGGACAACGAGATGGTGGTGCCGGTCAACAAGAAGATCCGCATCGTCACGACCGCCAACGACGTGATCCACGCGTGGATGATCCCGGCCTTCGGCGTCAAGCAGGATGCGATTCCCGGCTTCGTGCGCGACACCTGGTTCCGCGCCGAGAAGACCGGCGTCTACCGCGGTCAGTGCGCCGAGCTGTGCGGCAAGGAACACGCCTTCATGCCGATCGTGGTGCGCGTCGTGACCGACGCCGAGTACACCAAGTGGGTCGACGAGAAGAAGAAGGCGATGGCCGCCGCGGCCGACGATCCCAACAAGACCTGGACCCTGGACGAGCTGAAGGTGCGCGGCGAGAAGGTCTACGCCGCCAACTGCGCGGTCTGCCACCAGCCCAACGGCAAGGGCGCCGGCGCCTTCCCGGCGCTGGACGGCTCGAAGGTGGTCAACGGCCCGCAGGCCGACCAGATGCACATTCTGCTCGAGGGCAAGGGCGGCATGCCGTCATGGAAGCAGCTGTCCGATACCGAGCTCGCCGCGGTGATGACCTACACCCGCAACGTCTGGAGCAACAAGACCGGCGAGGTCATCCAGCCGGCCGACTTCGTCAATGCGCGTGCAGGCAAGTTCCCCGAGGGCGGCGGCGCCAAGTCGGCGCAAGGCGCACCGGCGGACGCCAAGCCCGCCGCAGAGCAAGCCAGCGCGGGCGCCCAGGGCGCCGCGAGCTGAGCGCGTGGACGTTAGAACAGGATTTCAGGAGTTTTCGCGATGAGTACTGCTACCCCGGACGCACTCGCCCATCCGCACGACCACGCGCATGACGAACACCACGATCATCCGCATGGCTGGCGCCGCTGGCTGTTTGCCACCAACCACAAGGACATCGGCACGCTGTACCTGCTGTTCTCCTTCACGATGCTGATCTCGGGCGGCGTGCTGGCGCTGCTGATCCGCCTGGAGCTGTTCGAGCCGGGCCTGCAGTTCTTCCGCCCCGAGCTGTTCAACCAGTTCACCACGATGCACGGCCTGGTGATGGTGTTCGGCGCCATCATGCCGGCCTTCGTCGGCTTCGCGAACTGGATGATCCCGCTGCAGATCGGCGCCTCGGACATGGCGTTCGCGCGGATGAACAACTTCAGCTTCTGGCTGATGCCGCCCGCCGCGCTGCTGCTGGCGCTGTCGTTCTTCGTGCCGGGCGGCGCCACCGCCGCCGGCTGGACGCTGTACGCGCCGCTGTCGGTGCAGATGGGCCCGGGCATGGACATGGCGATCTTCGCCATGCACATCATGGGCGCGTCGTCGATCATGGGTTCGATCAACATCATCGTCACCATCCTGAACATGCGCGCGCCGGGCATGACGCTGATGAAGATGCCGATGTTCTGCTGGACCTGGCTGATCACCGCCTACCTGCTGATCGCCGTGATGCCGGTGCTGGCGGGCGCCATCACCATGGTCCTGACCGACCGCCACTTCGGCACCAGCTTCTTCTCGGCGGCCGGCGGCGGCGACCCGGTGATGTACCAGCATATCTTCTGGTTCTTCGGCCACCCCGAGGTCTACATCATGATCCTGCCGGCATTCGGGATCATCTCGCAGGTGGTGCCGGCCTTCGCCCGCAAGCGCCTGTTCGGCTACAGCTCGATGGTCTACGCGACCGCCTCGATCGCGATCCTGTCGTTCATCGTCTGGGCGCACCACATGTTCACCACCGGCATGCCGGTGACCGGCCAGCTGTTCTTCATGTACGCGACGATGCTGATCGCGGTGCCGACGGCCGTGAAGATCTTCAACTGGATCGCCACCATGTGGAAGGGCTCGATGACCTTCGAGACCCCGATGCTGTTCGCGATCGGCTTCATCTTCGTGTTCACCATCGGCGGCTTCACCGGCCTGATCCCGGCGGTGGCACCGATCGACATCCAGATCCAGGACACCTACTTCATCGTGGCGCACTTCCACTATGTGCTGGTGGCCGGCTCGCTGTTCGCGCTGTTCGCGGGCTTCTACTACTGGGGTCCGAAGTGGAGCGGGTTCATGTACAACGAAACCCGCGGCAAGGTCCACTTCTGGGGTTCGATCATCTTCTTCAACATCGCCTTCTTCCCGATGCACTTCCTCGGGCTGGCGGGCATGCCGCGCCGCTATGCGGACTACGCGATCCAGTTCGCGGACTTCAACGCGATCTCGTCGCTGGGCGCGCTGGGCTTCGGCCTGATGCAGGTGTATTTCTTCTTCTTCGTGGTGCTGCCGTCGTACCGCGGAGGCGAAGTGGCCGCCGACAAGCCGTGGGAAGGCGCCGAAGGCCTGGAGTGGACCGTGCCGTCGCCGGCGCCGTTCCACACCTTCGAGGTGCCGCCGCAGGTCCGGTAACGGCATCCGGCAGGCGGGGCGGCGGGCCGCAAGGTCCGCGCCCCGCCCCCGATGCCGCCGCACCGGCCGCACCGGCCCCTCCAGCCCGCAGCGGCCATCACCTATCCGAGAATTCGATGCAGCATCCAAACGAAAGCCCATCGCCGACCGATCGCAAGGCCGCCAATCGCCGTCTCGGCCTGATCCTGCTGTCGATCGTGCTGGTCTTCTTTTTGGGTTTCTTCGCGAAGATGACCTGGCTTGGCTGAGTCCCGCTGCAAGGTATCGAGATGAGCACGAAGCAGCCGGCCCCGACCGGCGACGTCGAGGACAAGCGCTACAACCGCGGCATGATGCTGCGGCTTCTGGTGATCGTGGGCGTGATGTTCGCCTTCGGCTATGCGCTGGTGCCGCTGTACAAGAAGATCTGCGAGATCACCGGCATCAACGTCGTCACCACGCGCGAGCTCTACGGCGCCAGCGCCGGCAAGGTCAGCCAGAACACGCAGGTCGACACCAGCCGCACGATCACGGTGGAGTTCGATTCCAACGCCCGCGGCCCGTTCGCGTTCCGTCCGGTCAAGAGCAGCATGCAGGTCCATCCCGGCGAGATGGCGACCATCGTCTACGAGGTCGCCAACGGGCAGACCCGCGATATCTCGGCGCAGGCCATTCCGAGCTACGCGCCGAAGCAGGCCACCCAGTATTTCAAGAAGCTCGAGTGCTTCTGCTTCCAGCAGCAGACGCTGAAAGCGAAGGAATCGCGCGAGATGCCGGTGGTGTTCGTGATCGACCCGGACTTGCCCAAGGACGTCGAGAACATCACCTTGTCGTACACATTCTTCGAGATCGGCACGCCGATGGCGCCCGCGCCGCAGGGCCATCTCGACCAGCCGCCGGCCAGCGCCGGCAGCTGACGCAGTAGAGGAGGGCTGCCATGGACGAGTTGAAGGACGCGGTCAAACGCAAGATGTCGTTCTGGCAGACGTTGCGCGCGGTGTTCTGGTCGTTCATCGGCCTGCGCAAGGGCGCGGAACACGATCGCGACATGGCGAACCTGAACCCGATCCATGTGATCGTCGCCGGCGTGCTCGGTGCCGTGATCCTGGTGTTGGTGCTGATTGGCATCGTCCGCCTGGTGGTTGGCGGATAGGCGAGCAGGCAGGTCGGCCGGAACAGGCAAAGAAGACAGAAGACAGAGCGTCGTCCGCCCTCGGGCAGCCGGCGTATAACGATGAATCAGAGATCTGAGCTGGAGAAAACAGAATGAGTGCGAATCGCGCAAACGCTCCGTACTACTTCGTACCGGGCCCGTCGCGCCATCCGATCACGGCGAGCCTCGGCCTGCTGGCCACCGCCGCCGGCGCGGCAGGGTGGGTCAACGGGCAGCCGTGGGCGCCCTATGTCTGCGTGCTGGGCATCCTGTGGTTCCTGTTCGTGCTCAAGAGCTGGTTCGGCGACGCGATCGGCGAGTCGGAAGGGGGCATGTACGGCCGCCGCATCGACATCTCGTACCGCTGGTCGATGGGCTGGTTCATCTTCTCCGAGGTGATGTTCTTCGGCGCCTTCTTCGGCGCGCTGTTCTACGCCCGCGTCTACACGATGCCGTGGCTGGGCGACCTGAACAACAAGATCCTGTGGCCCGATTTCGCCGCGGTGTGGCCGAACGCCGGTCCGGCCGGCACGGTCGAGCCGTACGAGGCGATGGGCCCGTGGCCGATCCCGACCATCAACACGGCGCTGCTGCTGATGTCGGGCGTCACGCTGACCTGGGCACACCACGCGCTGCTGGCCGGCAAGCGCAGCCAGGTGGTGCAGGGCCTGGTGCTGACCATCCTGCTGGGCGCGGTCTTCATGGGCTTCCAGGTCTATGAATACATGCACGCCTACAGCGACCTGAACCTGAAGCTGACCTCGGGCATCTACGGCTCGACCTTCTTCCTGCTGACCGGCTTCCACGGCTTCCACGTGACGATGGGCGCGATCATGCTGACGGTGGTGCTGATCCGCGTGCTCAAGGGGCATTTCACGCCGGACCATCACTTCGCCTTCGAAGGCGCCGCCTGGTACTGGCACTTCGTCGACGTGGTCTGGCTGTTCCTCTACGTCGTGGTGTACTGGCTGTAAGCGGACACCGGTTCGAAGGAACGGAAAACGGGGGCGCATCGCGCCCCCGTTTCCTTTGCCGCGGCCGTTTCGATTCAGGCGGCGCCGGCCCGCACCGCGGCCCCGGTCCCGATCACGGGTGTGCGCCGCACCTCGGCGAAATAGATCAGGATCAGCGACACCCAGACGATGCCGTAGAGCAGCATGAAGCAGCTCGAGCGCACCCGCGTCAGGTCCAGCAGCGCGCCGAACAGGATCGGCAGCAGGAAGCCGCCGACGCCGCCGGCCAGCCCGACAATGCCGGTCACCACGCCCATATTCGCCGCGAAATCGTCGGCGACATACTTGAACGTCGACGCCATGCCGAAGGCGAACACCGCGCCCAGCACGAAGGTCAGCACGACGAAGGCGGCCATCGGCGTATGCAGCGCGATCGTCAGCGGACCGTCGATGGTGTGGATCGTGAAGTCGGTCGGCGGATACGACAGCAGGAACAGGCAGATCCACGCGACCCACAGCCCCCCACCACGTGACGCTGTGCGCGCCGACCCGATCGGCCAGCAGCCCGCCGACCGCGCGCAGCACCGAGCCCGGCAGCGAGAATCCCGCCGCGAAGGCGGCCGCCACCACCAGCGTCATGCCGTACTGCCCCTGCAGATACTGCGGAATCCACAGCGACAGCGCGGTGAAGCCGCCGAAGGTGATCGAGTAGTACTGGCACAGCCGCCAGACCCGGGGATCGCGCAGTACCTTGAACGATTCGGTCCACGAGCCGCCCTGCTTGCCCGCGCCCGGGTCGCGCGCGGAGGCCAGCCAGAACAGCACCGCGGTGACCAGCAGCGCCACCGCGTAGACGCGCGGCACGGCACGCCAGCCGTAGGCCTGCTGCAGCGCCGGCGTGACGAACAGGTTCACCGCCGCGCCGACCGTGCCGGCGCCGAAGAAGCCCATCGCGAAGCCGCGCTTCTCGGCCGGGAAGAAGCGCGCCACGTACGGCGTGCCTACCGCGAACGACGCGCCCACGCAGCCGAGGAACAGCCCGATCAGCAGGAACTGCCACAGCGCGGTGGCGTAGCTGACCGCGAACACCGGCAGCGCGCAGACCGCCAGCAGCACCGTCATCACGACGCGGCCGCCGAAACGGTCGGTCCAGGCCCCCAGCGGCAGGCGCATCAGCGCGCCGGTCAGCACCGGGGTCGACGTCAGCAGGCCGAACTGCGTGCTGTTCAGGCCCAGCTCGTCGCGCAGCGGCACGCCGATGACGCCGAACATCATCCACACCACGAAGCAGACCATGAAGGCCAGCGTGCTGGCGACCAGCACCGACCAAGCCTGCGCGGACACCCTGGCGCCGCCGCCGACCGCCGTCACGTTCGCCGCCGAGCTCATGTCGTTCTCCTCATGTCGTTCTCCCTAGGAGGTTCGGATCGATGGGAGCGGCGCTACTGCACCAGCGGGCCATTGGCCTCGCCGAGCGCCACGCCGACGATGCTGGCCTGCGCGGCCAGGATCGCGATGTACTGCTGGATCGCCTTGTGCCGCACGCGCTCGCCGAGAAAGTGAGCGATTTCGGCGCTGGCCTCGTCGAAGGGCACTGCGTCGCCGGGCACGCGTCGCTCGATCCGCACGATATGAAAGCCGAACCGCGTGCGGACCAGGCTCGGCAGCACGCCCAGCGCCTCGCCGTCGAACACGGCCTGCTCGAACTCCGGCACGCTGTCGCCGCGCAGCAGCTGGCCCAGGCTGCCGCCGACGCCGGCCGACGGGCAATTCGACATCTCGCGCGCCGCCGCTTCGAAGGCCTCGGGCTCCGACAGCAGGCGTCGCAGGGTCTGCTCGGCGTGGTGCCGAACCGGCGCCAGCGCGCCGCCGCCGGTGACCGCGAACAGGATATGGCTCGCGTAGACGATCTCGTTGCGCCGGAACCGCGCCGGATGGCCGTCGTAGTAGCGCCGGCAATCCGCCTCGGTCGGCACCGGCACGCTGACCTCGCGCGCGATCAGCGCGTCGACCAGCGCATCGACCGCGGCGTCGTCGAGCTCGGCCCTGGCGTCGACCATCCCCAGCGCCACGGCGCGTTGCCGCAGCAGTTCGCGGAGCGCCAGCGCGCGCCGGGCGCTGCCGATCGCATCGGGCTCGTCCCGGTACAGCCGGCTCTCCTCGCGGATCGCCTCGGCGCCGATCGCGACGCCGTTGACGCTGGCGGGCGCGATCGCTTCGATGCCTTCGATTGCCGCATCGTTCATGGCGATGTCCTCCTTCTCGAAACGCCGCGTTCAGCGCTTGCGCACCAGCTGGAACGGCCGAACCAGATAGGCGACCGTGCCCATGCCGCTCCAGATATGAATCATCCGCGTGAACGGCGACACCAGGAACAGCGTGAAGCCGAGCAGGATATGCAGTTGGTAGGTCAGCGGCACGCCGCGCAGCATGTCGGCGGCGCCGGGCTGGAACGTCACGATGCCCTTGACGTAGCTGGTCAGCGATTCGAACAGCACGCCGTCCATATGCCGCATCGACAGCACCACGGTCCACAGCCCCAGGGCCAGCTGCACCCACAGCATCAGCACGATCACGATGTCCGAGATACGGCTGTTGCGGCGGATCCGTACATCGAACAGCCGCCGCCAGATCAGGATCGACAGGCCCACGATCGCCACCACGCCGGCCGCGCCGCCGCCGACCATGGCCAGCAGCTGATGGCCCGATGCCGACAGGAAGGGCGACACCAGCCAGTGCGGCGCCAGGAAGCCGACGAAATGCCCGATCACGACCACCAGGACGCCCCAGTGGAACAGATTGCTGCCGATCTGCAGCGAGCGATGCCGCAGCAGCTGCGAGGTGTCGCTTTTCCACGTGTACTGCTCGCGGTCGAAGCGGATCAGGCTGCCGAGCAGCAGCACCACCAGGCAGATATACGGGTAGATGCCAAACAGGAACGTATGCAGGTAGTGCGTCATGGCGGCCCTCCGTGCGGAATCGGATGTTCGGGTGATCGGGTGATCGGATGTTCCGGTGTTTGCGTGTCTGGATGTCCGGATATCAGCGCGTGGGCCGCTTGTCGTAGAAGCGGACCGGCTCGGCGGCGGGCTGGCCCGCGCCGACAAAGCGCACCGGCTCGTCGGCGTAGGCGGCATCGAGCTCGCGGTAGTCCGCCGTGCTGGGCACCCGCGCGGCGTCGTCGCCGTCCGCTGCCGACGCGTCGGGCAGCGTGACCGCCGGCGGCCGCTCGCCGATCATCCGCAGCAGCGTGCCCAGCAGCAGCGCGTAGTGGCTGCGCCGCTGCGCCAGCTGCGTCGCGATCGACTGCAGGATCTCGCCGGTCTCCGCCAGCAGCGCCACCGCCTCGGCAGCCGGCAGCCGCGACAGGTATTCGAGGAAGACCGGCAGGTAGTCGGGCAGGTGGCCGGGCTGCAGCCGCAGGCCGTGCCGCTCGTACATCTGCAGCAGGTCGACCATCGCCTGTCCGCGATCGCGCGATTCGCCGTGCACGTGTTCGAACAGATGCAGCGAGGTCGCGCGGCCGCGATCGAACAGCGCGACATAGTTCTCCTGCAGCGTCAGCGGCTCGCGCGAGGCCAGGTAGTCGAGGAAGCGTTCGAGGTCGGCGCGGCTGTCGCGCGGCAGCGAGCGATCGTCGGCGACGCGCCGGCGCGCCTCCGGTACCGCGTCGCGCAGCGCAGCCTCGGGATAGTCGAGCAGCACCGACAGCAGCGTGAAGGTGGCCGGCGAGGGGCCGGCGGCGCGCGAGAAGACGTCGGCGAACATGTCAGAACTCCTGGCGGATCGGGATCTTGCGGTTGCCCTTCTTCGTGCTGAACAGGCTGGTCTCGGAGCGGCCGTCCGAGCAGCCGTTGCCGAAGGAGAAGCCGCACGAAGAGCGCAGGTCGAAGGCATCCTCGGCGTATTCGCGGTGCGAGGTCGGGATGACGAAGCGGTCCTCGTAGTTGGCGATCGCCAGGTAGCGGTACATCTGCTCGACCTGTCCGACGTTCAGCCCCGCCTGCGCCAGCACGCCCGGCGCGTCGATGCCGTCGACATGGCGCGCGCGCATATAGGCGCGCATCGCCAGCAGCCGCTCCAGCGCGAGCTTGACCGGCGCCTCGTCGCCCGCGGTCAGCAGGTTGGCCAGGTAGCGCAGCGGAATGCGCAGCGAGCCGACGTCGGGCAGATAGCCGTTGATGCCGAGGTCGCCGCTGTTGGCGGCTGCGTTGATCGGCGACAGCGGCGGCACGTACCAGACCATCGGCAGCGTGCGGTATTCCGGATGCAGCGGAAAGGCGATCTTCCAGTCGATCGCCATCTTGTAGACCGGCGACTTGCGCGCGCCCTCGATCCAGCTGGCCGGCACGCCGTCGCGCTCGGCCTGCGCGGCCACCGCCGGATCGTTGGGATCGAGGAACAGCGACAGCTGCGCGGCATACAGGTCCTGTTCCGACTCGACGCTCGCCGCTTGCTGGATGCGATCGGCGTCGTACAGCAGCACACCGAGATAGCGGATGCGGCCGACGCAGGTCTCCGAGCAGACGGTCGGCTCGCCCGCCTCGATGCGCGGATAGCAGAAGATGCATTT
This sequence comes from Cupriavidus sp. H18C1, assembly GCF_049311595.1. Taxonomy (NCBI): domain Bacteria; kingdom Pseudomonadati; phylum Pseudomonadota; class Betaproteobacteria; order Burkholderiales; family Burkholderiaceae; genus Cupriavidus; species Cupriavidus sp. H18C1. The sequence continues at coordinate 1,523,244 of NZ_CP186008.1, read as the reverse complement.
CTCCGCCTTGCCGCTATGCCAGTTGAAGTAGATCTTCTTGTAGGGACAGCCGGACACGCACATGCGCCAGCCGCGGCATTTGTCCTGGTCGACCAGCACGATGCCGTCTTCCTCGCGCTTGTAGATCGAGCCCGAGGGACACGCCGCCACGCAGGCGGGATTCAGGCAGTGCTCGCACAGGCGCGGCAGGTACATCATGAAGGTGTTCTCGAACTGGCCGTAGATGTCCTTCTGCACCTGCTCGAAGTTGTAGTCCTGCGCGCGCTTCTCGAATTCGCCGCCGAGGATCTCTTCCCAGTTCGGGCCCCATTCGATCTTCTCCAGCCGCTCGCCGCTGATCAGCGAGCGCGGCCGTGCCACCGGCATCGCGCGGCTGTCGCCGGCGTCCTGCAGATGCGCGTAGTCGAAGGTGAAGGGCTCGTAGTAGTCGTCGATCTCGGGCAGGCGCGGATTGGCGAAGATCTGCGCCAGGATCCGCCACTTGCTGCCCAGGCGCGGCTCCAGCCGGCCGTTGGCCTTGCGGGTCCAGCCGCCGCGCCAGCGCTGCTGGTTCTCCCAGTCCTTCGGGTAGCCGATGCCGGGCTTGGTTTCGACGTTGTTGAACCACGCGTATTCCATGCCCTCGCGGCTGGTCCAGACGTTCTTGCAGGTCACCGAGCAGGTATGGCAGCCGATGCATTTGTCCAGGTTCAGCACCATCGCGATCTGTGCGCGCACTTTCATCGGGCCTCTCCTTCGCGGATCTTGTGTTCGGTGGCCGGATTGACCGGATCGGGCTGCGCATCGTCGAGCCAGTCCACGCGCCGCATCTTGCGCACGATCAGGAATTCGTCGCGGTTGGCGCCGACGGTGCCGTAGTAGTTGAAGCCGTACGACAGCTGCGCGTAGCCGCCGATCATGTGGGTCGGCTTCAGCGAGACCCGCGTCACCGAGTTGTGGATGCCGCCGCGCCCGCCGGTGATCTCCGACCCCGGCGTGTTCACGATCTTCTCCTGCGCGTGGTACATCATCACCATGCCGCGCGGCACCCGCTGGCTGACCACGGCCCGCGCGCACAGCGCGCCGTTGGCGTTGTAGCACTCGATCCAGTCGTTATCGACGATGCCGACCTGCCTGGCGTCGTCCTCGGCGATCCACACGATCGGGCCGCCGCGCGACAGCGTCAGCATCAGCAGATTGTCGGTGTAGGTACTGTGGATGCCCCACTTCTGGTGCGGCGTGATGAAGTTCAGCACGATCTCGGGATTGCCGTTCGAGCGCGTGCCGACCATGCCCGCGTAGCTGCCGGTGTCGATCGGCGGCTTGTAGACGCACAGCGATTCGCCGAACGCGCGCATCCACGCATGGTCCTGGTACAGCTGCTGGCGCCCGGTCAGCGTGCGCCATGGAATCAGCTCGTGCACATTGGTGTAGCAGGCGTTGTACGACACGTGCTCGGACTCGATGCCGCTCCAGGTCGGCGACGAGATGATCTTGCGCGGCTGCGCCTGGATGTCGCGAAAGCGGATGCGCTCGTCCGCGCGCGCCTGCGCCAGATGGGTATGGTCGATGCCGGTCAGCGCCGACAGCGCCTTCCATGCCTTGACCGCGACCGCGCCATTGGTCTCCGGCGCCAGCGACAGGATCACCTCGGCGGCGTCGATCGCCGAATCGATGCGCGGCCGCGGGCCGGCGTGGCCCGCATCGCTGGCTTGCGGATCGCCGCTGTCGGGCCCGGGCGTGCGGTCGTTGAGCTCGCCCAGCCACCTGACTTCGTCCTCGGTATTCCAGCCGATGCCCTTGCCGCCGTTGCCCAGCTTGTCCATCAGCGGCCCCAGCGAGGTGAAGCGGCGATAGGTGGCCGGATAGTTGCGCTCGACCACGGTCACCGACGGCATGGTGCGGCCCGGCTGCGGCTCGCACTCGCCGCGCTTCCAGTCGCGGACGTCGAAGGGCTGGGCCAGCTCCGCCGGCGTGTCCTTGCCGATCGGCGACAGCACCACGTCGCGCTCGACGCCGAGGTGGCCCTGCGCGAGTTCGGAGAAACGCTTCGCGATGCCCTTGAAGATCTCCCAGTCGCTCTTCGATTGCCAGGCCGGATCGACTGCCGCCGACAGCGGATGAATGAACGGGTGCATGTCGGACGTGTTCATGTCGTCCTTCTCGTACCACGTCGCGGTCGGCAGCACGACGTCGGAGTACATGCAGGTGGTCGACATGCGGAAATCCAGCGTCACCAGCAGGTCCAGCTTGCCCTCGGGCGCGTGCTCGTGCCACTTCACCTCTTCCGGGCGCGGCACCTCGCCATGGCGTCCCTCGCCGATCTGCTCGCCCTGCACGCCGTGCGTGGTACCCAGCAGATGCTTGAGAAAGTATTCGTGCCCCTTGCCGGACGAGCCCAGCAGGTTCGAGCGCCAGACGAACAGATTGCGCGGGAAGGCGCGCGGATCGTCGGGGTCCTCGCAGGCCATGCGCAGCGCGCCGGACTTCAGGCCGTCAGCGACGGCGCTGGCGGCAGCGGCCGGATCGGCAGGTTGGCGGCCGGACTCGTGGCCCAGCGCGCGGCCCAGCTCGCGGCCGAGCTCCAGCGGGTTCTGCAGCAACTGCGGCGCGGACGGCAGCCATCCCATCCGTTCGGCGCGCACGTTGTAGTCGATCGGCGCGCCGTGGAACTGCGACCGGTCGGCCAGCGGCGACAGCAGCGCGCCGGGGTCCATCGGGTCGTAGCGCCACTGGTCGGTATGCGCATAGAAGAACGAGGTCGCGTTCATCTGCCGGGGCGGGCGGTACCAGTCCAGGCCGAACGACAGCGGCGTCCAGCCGGTCTGCGGACGCAGCTTTTCCTGGCCGACGTAGTGCGACCAGCCGCCGCCCGACTTGCCGACGCAGCCGCACATGATCAGCAGGTTGATGATCGCGCGGTAGGACATGTCCATATGGAACCAGTGGTTCAGCCCCGCGCCGAGGATCACCATCGACTTGCCCTCGGTCTTGTGCGCGTTCTCGGCGAACTGCCGCGCGACGTTGATCACGTCGGCACGCCTGACGCCGGTGATCGCCTCCTGCCATGCCGGCGTGTAGGGGAGGTCGTCGTCGTACGAGGCGGCGACATCGCGGCCGCCCAGTCCCTGGTCCAGGCCATAGTTGGCGATGAACAGGTCGTAGACCGTGGCGACCAGCATGTCGCCGCTGCGTGTGGCGATGCGGCGCGCGCCGATCCGGCGTGACAGCACCGAGGCGTGGCCGGTATTGGCAAAGTGCGGATGCGGGACGTTGCCGAAGTAGGGGAACTGCACGTCGACCACCTCGTCGTGCGCCTGCGCCAGCGACAGCCGCGGCACGATCGGCGTGCCGTCGGCGCTTTCCATGCGCAGGTTCCACTTGCCCGCGTCGTCGGCCGGCTTGCCGTCCTGCTGCTGGCCCCAGCGAAATCCGGCGGAACCGGGTGGCACCACGACGCGGCCGGTGGTCTCGTCGATCATCACGGTCTTCCACTCGGGCCGATTGGACTGCCCGAGGGCGTCGTCGAAATCGGCGGCGCGCACCAGCCGCTCCGGCACATAGCCGTCGCCATGCGGCACCAGCCGGACCAGGCACGGCATGTCGGTATAGCGGCGGCAGTAATCGAGGAAGTAGTCGCTGCGGCCGGGCGCCAGATGGAATTCCTTCAGCACCACGTGGCCCATCGCCAGCGCCAGGGCCGCGTCGGTGCCCTGCTTGGGATGCAGCCAGATGTCGCCGAACTTCGCGCCTTCCGAATAATCGGGGAAGATCGATACCACCTTGGTGCCGCGATAGCGCACCTCGGTCATGAAGTGGGCGTCGGGCGTGCGCGTCTGCGGCACGTTCGAGCCCCACATCACGATAAAGGTCGAGTTGTACCAGTCGGCCGATTCGGGCACGTCGGTCTGCTCGCCCCAGGTCTGCGGCGAGGCCGGCGGCAGGTCGCAATACCAGTCGTAGAAGCTCAGGCAGACGCCGCCCAGCAGCGACAGATAGCGCGCGCCGGCGGCGTAGGACACCATCGACATCGCCGGGATCGGCGAGAAGCCGACCACGCGATCCGGGCCGTGGCGGGCGATGGTGTGGACATTGGCGGCGGCGACGATCTCGTTGACCTCGTCCCAGCTCGAACGGACGAAGCCGCCGAGGCCCCGGCGCGACTGATAGCCGCGCCGCGCATCCGGGTCGTCGACGATCGAGGCCCAGGCCTCGACCGGCCCCATCGACTGGCGCCGTTCGCGCCAGAGCCTGACGAGCGCGCTGCGCACCAGCGGATATTTGAGCCGGTTGGCGCTATAGAGGTACCAGGAATAGGAGGCGCCGCGGGAACAGCCGCGCGGTTCGTGATTGGGGAGATCGGGACGGGTACGCGGATAGTCGGTCTGCTGGGTTTCCCATGTCACGATGCCGCCCTTGACATAGATTTTCCAGGAACAGGAACCGGTGCAATTGACGCCATGCGTTGAGCGCACGATTTTGTCATGCTGCCAGCGCTGGCGATAACCGTCTTCCCATTTTCTGTCTTCGTCCGTGACGGCACCATGACCATTTGAAAATGCGGTGCGCTCGGCGGAAAAGAAACGCAAGCGATCGAGGAAATGGCTCATGACGGCTCCGATCGATCCCGCCTGTCGGCTGCGGGAGAATTCAATCCGGCGCGGCAATCCAGCGTGTCGCGCATGGGCAATGGCGCAATCCAGGCCGCTTCAGCGCGAACCCGGAATGACAGCGGCCACAGCCGTCCCGCACGTGCGGACGCACGCGCTCCGACAGGTCACAATTCGTGGGGCGGCTATTGGTATTGTCGAGTGAAGGCGAAATGGAAGATTCGCGAAGCCACATTAACATGCCACTCGATCGGCAAAAACGGAATCAAATCTTCTTTTGATCAGAATCAAGAATGGCGAATTACGCGGCGCGTTTTTAGGTAAATATTTTTGGATTGTGATGCACGGGCATCGCGCGGTGGTCAGCTTGTGGCGAGCGTGGCCTGTGGGAGGTGGAGTGCGCCGGCGCGGTGGAAAAGACCCTGCGGCGCGGCCGCTGCGGCCGATCCTTTAGAATGCGGGCATCGCCGTGCGTTGCCTGCCAGTCCAAAAAGCAAGCGCCGCAGGAATCCCATCCCTGCGGCGCTTGCTTTTTTGTCCGGCTGTCGAAGGGGCCCGGTGCTACGGCCCCGTGCGGATGCCCGTGCTTTCGATCCATCCCATCCAGTACGAGAACAGGATGAACAGGAACAGCGCGATCGACAGCCCGACACGAACCGTCAGCGAACGGACCATATGCGCGCTCGACTTGCCGCGGTCACGCATCATGAAGAACAGGGCGGAGGCCAGGCTGGAGACGATCAGGATGAAGGCAATGACGATGACGATGCGCATGGCGGCGGTCGGGGCAATGGTGCGCCATTATCGCACCGGGTCTCCGCGGCCGTTCCCGGCGCCGCGGCCCTTGCAGCCGCTCCGGCCCTTCCCGCCGTTCCCGCGATGAAGCTGCTGCGCGCCCTGAGCCCCGTGCCCACGGTGGCGGCGCTGGTCGTCATCGCGGTGACCTGTGCGCTCGGCAACTGGCAGCTGGGCCGGGCGCACGACAAGATCGCGCGCGCCGAGCGGCTGCGCGCGCTGGCCGAGGCGCCGCCGCTGCGGATCGGCACGGCGCCGCCGCCGCTGCCCGCGCTTGATCTGGTCTCGCGCAAGGTGGTCGTGCGCGGCCGGTTCGATCCGGCCCACACCGTGCTGCTGGAAAACCGTCCGCACGGCAACGGGCAGGACAGCCGCTCCGGTTTCCTGGTGCTGACACCGCTGCGGCCCGACGACGCTACGGGGCTCGACGGCACGCACGCCGGCACGCACGCCGGCACCGGCACCGGCAGCAGCACTGGCACTGGTACTGGCACGCATGCCCCCCGCGCCGTGCTGGTGCTGCGCGGCTGGCTGCCGCGCGATGCGCAGGACCGCACCCGCATCGCGCCGTTTCCGACGCCCGAGGGCACGGTGACGCTGCAGGGCGTGGCACTGGCCGATGTGCCCAAGGTCTATCAGCTCGGCGGCCCCGATGCCCAGCGCGGCGAACGCATCCGGCAGAACCTGGACCTGGACGCCTTCGCCACCGAACTGGGTACGCCCCTGCAGCCCTTCGTGCTGCAGCAGCGCAGCGACACCGGCGATGGCCTGGCGCGCGACTGGGCCAGCGCCGACCTCGGCGTCGAGCGCCACTACGGCTATGCCTTTCAGTGGTATGGTCTGGCCGCGCTGACGCTGGTATTGCTGGTGGCGCTGACGTGGCGGCGTGCCCGGCGGCTCGCCATGCCCGCGGATGCCGGCGGGGCCACGGCCACGGCCCCCACGCGCGGTGCCCGCCACGACGATTAATCACTCCAACGACTATCCATGCCTTCCGATCCCGCCACGGCCAAGCCGGCCGCGCCGCAAGACTCCCGCAGCGATCCGCGCATCGATGCCCGCACGCGCCGGGGCCGGATCCAGATGCTGTTGCTGCTGCTGGTCTGCGCCTCGCCGGTCATCGCCTCGTATCTGACCTACTACGTGTTCCGGCCGGCCGGCGGGCAGACCAACTACGGCACGCTGATCGAGCCGCAGCGCCCGGCGCCGGCCGTGCGCGTGACCGACGAACGCGGCCAGCCGGTGCCGCTGCAGGACTTCAAGGGCAAATGGCTGCTGGTGTCGACCGACAGCGCCGCCTGCGACGAGGCCTGCGCGAAGCGGCTGTTCACGATCCGGCAGATCCGGGCCGGCCAGGGCAAGGAGCGCGAGCGCATCGTGCCGGTCTGGCTGGTCAGCGACGACGGGCCGATCGATCCGCGCCTGACGGCGGCCTACAACGAGCCCTATGCCGGCGTGCGCTTCCTGCGCATGGACCGCGAGCAGATCCGCGGCTGGCTGCCGCCGGCGGAAGGGCAGGCCGTCGAGGCGACGTTGTATCTGGTCGATCCGCTCGGCAATCTGATGATGCGGTTCCCGAAGGACCCGGACCCGAAGAAGGTGCATTCGGACCTCAGCCGCCTGCTCAAGTACAACCGCATCGGCTGATGGAGGGCCCATGCTGACTCAACTCGCCCTGATCGGCCTGCTGCTGGCGCTGCTGCCGCTCAGCTACGTGCTGGCCCGCGGCAGCCGCGACAAATACCGCAAGCTGGTCTGGATCACCGCCTTCCTGACGCTGGACCTGATCATGTTCGGCAGCTTCACCCGGCTGACCGACTCGGGCCTGGGCTGCCCCGACTGGCCCGGCTGCTACGGCCATTCGAACCCGTATGCCGCCGTCGAGCACATTCGCGCGGCCGAAACGGCGCTGCCGAGCGGGCCGGTGACCTGGGCCAAGGCCTGGATCGAGATGCTGCACCGCTACTTCGCCATGGCGGTCGGCGTGCTGATCATCGCGCTGGTGGTGCTGGCCTGGAGCAAGCGCCGCGAGCTGAAGCAGTCGCCGTGGTTCGCCACCGGCGTGCTGCTGCTGGTGTGCGTGCAGGGCGCGTTCGGCGCCTTCACGGTGACCATGAAGCTGCAGCCGATCATCGTGGTGACCCATCTGCTGCTGGGCATGGCGCTGCTGGCGGCGCTGATCTGGCTGGGCTCGCGCAGCGACCCGCCGCGCACGATCGCGCCGGCGGCAGCCGGCCTGCGCTGGCCGGGACGGATCGCGCTGGCGCTGCTGGTGATCCAGATCTTCCTCGGCGGCTGGGTCAGCACCAATTACGCGGTGCTGGCGTGCACCGACTTCCCGCTGTGCAATGGGCAATGGATCCCGGAGATGGACTTCCGCCATGGCTTCACGCTGTGGCGGCAGCTGGGCATGACGGCCGACGGCGACTACATCCCGCACTCGGCGCTGGTGGCGATCCACTGGGTGCACCGCGGCTTCGCGGTGGTCGTGCTGGGCTATCTGGCCTGGTTCGCGCTGCGCACCCGCCATTTCGCGCCGCTGGCGCGGGCCTCGCACTGGCTGCTGGCGGTGCTGGTACTGCAGTTGGCGACCGGTTTGTCGAACATCGTGCTGGATTGGCCGCTTTTGCCGGCAGTCGCCCATAATGGCGGCGCGGCGGTGCTGCTGATGCTGTTGGTCAGGCTCAATTACAATATAGGGCTCGCGACCCGTGCCGCCACCGCCGCGGCCCCCGGTTCATTCGATCGCGCCCCCGCTGCCGCCCCTGACGCCCCGGCTCCCGATGCCGCCGGCGCAAACCGCCCGGCCGACACGGCGCGCGCCTCATGAAAGACAAGACAGCTCCCGTGGCCACCACCGCTACCCAGACCCAGCAACCGCCCAGCCGGCTGCGCCACCTCGCCCGCCAGTACGCCGCGCTGACCAAGCCGCGCGTGACGCAGCTGGCGGTCTTCTGCGCCATCATCGGCATGTTCCTCGCCACGCCCGGCATGGTGCCGTGGCGCGTGCTGATCGGCGGCGCCGCCGGCATCTGGCTGCTGGCCGCCGGCGCCTTCGCGATCAACTGCCTGGTCGAGCAGAAGGTCGACGCGCTGATGCGCCGCACCGCGTGGCGCCCGTCGGCCACCGGCGAAATCGGCACCAGCCAGATCCTGGTGTTCTCGCTGGTGCTGGGCGGCGCCGGCATGTGGCTGCTGCACGTGTTCACCAACGACCTGACGATGTGGCTGACCTTTGCCACCTTCGTCGGCTATGCGGTGGTCTACACGATCCTGCTCAAGCCGGCCACGCCGCAGAACATCGTGATCGGCGGCCTGTCGGGCGCGATGCCGCCCGCGCTGGGCTGGGCCGCGGTGGCCGGAGACGTGCCCGCCGAGGCCTGGTTCCTGGTGCTGATCATCTTCACCTGGACCCCGCCGCACTTCTGGGCGCTGGCGCTGTACCGCCGCGCGGACTATGCGAAGTCGGGCCTGCCGATGCTGCCGATCACGCACGGCGAGCGCTTCACGCTGCTGCACATCCTGCTGTACACGCTGGTGATGATCGCGGCCACGCTGCTGCCCTTCGTCTACGGCATGAGCGGCTACATCTATCTGGCGGCGGCGCTGGTGCTGGGCGGCATCTTCCTTGCCTACGCGGGGAAGCTGTACCGACAGTACTCGGACGCGCTGGCGCAGCGCACCTTCCGCTTCTCGATCCTCTATCTGTCGCTGCTGTTCGCCGCGCTGCTGATCGACCACTACTTCAAGTTCGTGCCGCAGGCGTGATGGCGGCCGGGCCGCGACAAGATGTCGCGGCCACCGCCCGGTGCGCCGCGATCGGCGATACTAGCCGCTGCCGCCGGCGCGCCTGCCGCGCCACCTCAGGCCCCGGCACACGCAGACAAGCGCCGACAGGCCGCAAACGAAGCCGCCGATCAGTTGCGATAAGCACCAGCGAAGCCGCCAATAAGCGCCAATAAGCGCCAATAAGCCGCCTAAGCCGCCAACAAGTGGCCGACAAGCCCAAACCGAACCGATACCATGCGCACCGCCTCGTTTTCCTCGTCCGTCTTCCCCTTGCTGGCCAACCTGCGGCGCTTCCTGCTGGTCGCGCTGCTGGCGCTGGGCCTGGCCGCCTGCGGCCAGCAGAAGCCGACCTTCCAGAATATCGACGTGACCGGCGGCAGCGAATTCGGCAAGGACTTCAAGCTGACCGACCACACCGGCAAGCAGCGCACGCTGGCGGACTTCAAGGGCAAGGCGGTGGTGATGTTCTTCGGCTACACCCATTGCCCGGACGTCTGCCCGACCACGATGGTCGAGTGGAAGACCGTGATGGAGCAGCTCGGCCCCGACGCCGACCGCGTGCAGGTGCTGTTCATCACTGTTGACCCGGAGCGCGACACGCAGGCGCTGCTGGCCCAGTACGTGCCGGCCTTCGATCCGCGCTTCCTCGGCATGCGGCCCGCCGACGAGGCGATCGCTGCGCCAGCTGACCAAGGACTTCAAGGTGTTCTACGCCAAGGTGCCCGGCAGCGCGCCGGGCAACTATACGGTCGACCATTCGGCCGGCAGCTATGTGTTCGATCCGGAAGGGCGGCTGCGGCTGTTCATCCGCCATGGCCAGGGGACCGAGCCGATCGTCAAGGACATGAAGCAGCTGCTGTCCTGAGCGCCTCGATCGACCCGAGGGCTCAGGTCCTGAATCCTCACCTCCGGAGTCCTCAGGACCCGAGCCCTCAGGTCTCGCATGCTTGCGTCCCGAGTCCTCGGTACGGCGAGCTCAGCCCTTGTTGAAGATGCTGTAGAAGTCCGGTGCCCCGGCCTCGGTCACCGTCAGGTCCAGCGATCCTTCGATGTGCTCCAGATGCTCGCGCATCACCGCGCGGGCCGCGGCCTCGTCGCGCTTCTCGATCGCCGCGATCAGCTCGCGGTGCTCGTGCTCCGGGCAGGCCGGCGCGCCGGGCCGGTCGTACAGCGTGATGATCAGGCAGGTCAGCGAGACCATCTCGCGGATGACCTTCTCCAGGATGGCGTTGCCCGCCATTTCCGCCAGCAGGATGTGGAATTCCCCCGATAGCCGGATCACCGCGGCGCGGTCGCCGCGCGCGCGCGCCGCGTCCTCCTCCTGCGCGTGCCGCTGCAGGCTGCGGACCTTGGCCGGCGTCGCTTGGCGCGCCAGCGTGGCGGCCAGTTCGGGCTCGATGACCTGGCGCGTCTGGAACACCTGATGCGCTTCCTCGACCGTCGGGCTGGCGATGAAGGCGCCGCGGTTCGGCACCAGCGTCACCAGCTTCTCGTGCGCGAGCCGGGCGAACACCTGGCGGATGCGGGCGCGGCTGGCCCCGGTGACCTCGCACAGCCGCTCCTCGACCAGCTTGGTGCCGGCCAGCAGCCGGTGTTCCATGATGGCCGACAGCAGGCTCAGATAGATCGCCTCGGTGGCCGAAGCCTCGGCGGTGCCGTTCTCCGGGCCGTCGGCGGCGTTGGCAGCGGCGGCCTCGGCGGCGTCCATGCTGTGCGCGTCCTCAGCCGGCGAAGCGCCGCGGGAGGCCGTCCTGCGGGCGGCGGGTTTGCCGGCGGCGTTCTTGCGGGCGGCCGGCGTGGGCGCCGAGGCGGCGGCCGTCTTGCCGCCGGTCGGCTTGCGAAGTGATGACATTGTGACGATGCGCGGTGGACTTTGTCACCGCGATTGGCGACGAACGATCCGCATATCGTACACAAAGCGCGCGGCACCGGTCCGAAACGCCGCCGGGCGCGCGCACCGATGGAAGGATCGGGCCCGGCACCGCGACGATGCGCACAGCGTGCCGTCGAGCCATCCGCGCAGCAGCGTGCCATCCGGTCGTCCGCGCCGCGTGCCATCCAGCCATCCGCACCGCCCCTTCAGAGCGCCAGCGACAGATCGCCCTGTACGGCCGTCGCCATCGGCGCACGCGCCGATCCCGGATGGGGATGGGTCTCGATCCAGTGCCGCGCGATGTCGATCCGGCGCGCGATCCAGACCTTGTCGTGCGACTGCACGTAATCGAGAAAACGCTGCAGCGCGCGGAAACGCCCGGGCCGCCCGAGCAGCCGGCAATGCATGCCGATCGACAGCATCTTCGGCTGGTTCAGGCCCTGCGGATCGCCCTCGGCGTACAGCACGTCGAAGGCGTCCTTCAGGTACTGGAAGAACTGCTCGCCGGTGTTGAAGCCCTGCGGCGTGGCAAAGCGCATGTCGTTCGAGTCCAGCGTGTAGGGCACCACCAGATGCGGCTTCGTTTCGCCGTTGCTCGTCTGCACCTCGGTCCAGAACGGCAGGTCGTCGCCGTAGTAGTCCGAGTCGTAGACGAAGCCGCCGTGCTCGACCACCAGGCGCCGCGTGTTGGGGCTGTCGCGGCCGGTGTACCAGCCCAGCGGCGCGCTGCCGGTCAGCTCGCGGATGATCTGCATCGCGATGCGCATGTGCTCGCGCTCGGTGGCCTCGTCGATGTTCTGGTAATGGATCCAGCGCCAGCCGTGGCAGGCGATCTCGTGGCCCAGCTCGACGAAGGCGCGGGTCAGCTCGGGATGGCGCTGCAGGGCCATCGACACGCCGAAGATGGTCAGTGGCAGGCCGCGCTGCTCGAACTCGCGCAGGATGCGCCAGACGCCGGCGCGCGAGCCGTATTCGTAGATGCTCTCCATGCTCATGTGGCGGTCGGGGTAGGCCGCCGCGCCGACGATCTCGGAGAGGAACTGCTCGGAGGCCGCGTCGCCGTGCAGCACGCAGTTCTCGCCGCCTTCCTCGTAATTGAGCACGAACTGCAGCGCCACGCGGGCGCCGCCGGGCCAGCGGGCATGCGGCGGCTGCGCGCCGTACCCGATCAGGTCGCGGGGATAGGGGTTGGCCGGCATCGGCGCCGGCCGGCGAGCGGGAAGGGGAGAGCGAAGTGGACATGGTCTGCGGTAAGCGGAAATCGATGAAGGCGGCGCCTCAGTTGATCGCGAACGGCGCCAGCATGCCGGCGTAGGCCTTCGGCAAGGGCCTGGCCCAGTCGCCGCGCTTGCTCGTGCGCAGGCGGATCGCGACCAGCGACTCGACCATCTTGACCGCCGACACCACGCCGTCGATGACCGGCGCGCCGATCGCCTCGGAGATTTCCTCGCACAGGTCCGTCATGCCGGCGCAGCCGAGCACGATGCAGTCGCTGCGGTCCTGCGCCAGCGCCTGGCGGCACGATTCGGTGATGATGCGGCGCGCGTCCGAGCCCGGCCGCTCGAGCTCCAGCACCGGCAGATCGCAGGCGTGCACGTTGCGGCAGAAGCGTTCCATGCCGTAGCGCTCGGCCAGGTGCCACGCGATATTGCAGGTGCGCGCCAGCGTGGTGACCACGCTGAAACTGGTGCCGATCAGGCTGGCCATGTGCATGGCGGCCTCGGCGATGCCGATCACCGGCCCGCGCGCCATCTCCCGCGCCGCGTACAGCCCCGGATCGCCGAAGCAGGCGATCACGTAGCCGTCGACGCCATCGGCCTCGCCCAGCCGGACCTCCTCGAGGATGCCCGGCACCGACAGCGCCTCGTCATAGTGGCTCTCGATCGAGGCGGGACCCATGCGCGGGCTGACCGCGACGATGCGCGTGTCGGGCGAGGCCACGGTGCGGGCGCATTGGCCGATCTTGTCGGTCATGCTCTGCGTGGTATTGGGATTGATGATCTTCAGCTTCATGGCAAACGTCGGGTGGTCGGATCGTCGGGGTCGTCGAGGTCGTGAAGTCGTCGAGGTCGTCTGGTCGTCTGGTCGTCGGGTCGTGGTGGCGCGGCGTCAGGCGGCCGCGAAGAAGTGCGGCATCATGCGGCGCGCCAGCAGGCGGTACAGCACCAGCGCGATGCCCATGCCGATGAACCAGCTGTAGTTGGCCAGGCCCTGCCAGGCCGGCACTACCACGCACAGGATCGGAATGATCGCGGCCGGGATCATGGTGGCGATCGCCACCGGGTTGTAGCCCCGGGTGTACCAGTACTTGCCTTGCGGGCGCATCGTGTACAGGTCGTCGACGTCGACCTGCTGGCGGCGCACCAGGTAGTAGTCGGAGATCAGGATGCCGAACAGCGGCCCGATGAAGGCGCCCAGCACGTCCAGCGTGTAGTGGATGACCTGCGGGTTGTTGTACAGATTCCAGGGCGTGATGAAGATCGAGCCGACCGCGGCGATCATGCCGCCGGTGCGCCAGCTGATGTGCTTGGGCGAGACGTTGGAGAAGTCGAACGCCGGCGAGACGAAGTTGGCGACGATGTTGATGCCGATGGTGGCGATCATGAAGGTCAGCGCGCCCAGCACCATCGCGAAGGTGCTGTCGATATGGCTGACGGTCTCGACCGGATCGGTGATCAGCTTGCCGAACACCGGCAGCGTGGCCGAGGTGGTGATCACGGTCAGCAGCGAGAAGCCGAGGAAGTTGATCGGCAGCCCCCCAGAAGTTGCCCTTGCGCACCGCGCCGAAGTTCTTCGCGTAGCGCGAGAAGTCGCCGAAGTTCAGCATCGGGCCGGAGAAGTACGAGACCACCAGCGCGATCGCGGTCAGCATCACCGGCACCGCTTCCCAGCCGCTGTACTTGACGAAGCTCAGCGTGAAGCTGACGTTGCTCCAGCCCGCCTTGTTCACCAGCCAGATCGCCAGCAGGATCATCACCACATAGACCGCGGGGCCGGCCCAGTCGATGAACTTGCGGATGGTCTCCATGCCGGTCCAGAACACCAGCGCCTGCAGCACCCACAGCGTCATGAAGGCCGCCCAGCCCAGCGTCGACAGCCCGGCGAAGCCATGCAGCTTGACGTCGGCATAGGGTGCCAGCGACGGGAAGAAATGCAGCGCCAGCACCAGGAAGGCCGACGAGGCCAGGTAGGTCTGGATGCCGTACCACGCCACGGCGATCAGGCCACGGATCACCGCGGGGATGTTGGCGCCGAGCACGCCGAACGAGGCGCGGCAGATCACCGGATACGGCGTGCCGGTGACCTGGCTGGGCTTGGCCACCAGGTTGCAGAAGAACTGCACGATGACGATGCCGACCAGCAGCGCCGCCAGCACCTGCCAGCTGGTCAGGCCCAGCGCGAACAGGCTGCCGGCGGTGATATAGCCGCCGACGCTGTGCACGTCCGACATCCAGAAGGCGAAGATGTTGTACGTGCTCCAGGTCTGCTTCTTCAGCGGCGCCAGGTCTTCGTTGGTCAGCCGTTCGTCGTACGACGGCTTGATCAGCGCGTTGCCATGGTGGACGGACGCGCTGTCCTGCAGCTCGGCGGCGGCAGGCGCGGTGGTGTGCATCATGCTTGTCTCCTCAAGGCGATGCCATGCGGTGGCCGGCGCGCGGGCGCGCCGGGCGGGCGGTGTGGATCGAATGGATCGGGAATCCGCTCTCAGGATTTCTTTGTAGACAAGATTGTCTACAAAATCGTTTGTAGTTGTGTACGGATTTGTAGATCACGGCTCGGTGATTGTCAACATCACGGCGGACGGATGCGGGCAAACCCCGAGGAGGGGCGGCGCGTGGGTGCGGCGCGGGGCCGCGCGGGTGGCGTGGGGGGCGTCGGAGGGCGGTGGTGGCGGAATGCGGTGGCGGGAGGCGGTGGCGAGAGGCGGGAGGCGGGAGGCGGGATGCGGGAGGCGGGAGGCGGGAGGCGGGAGGCGAGAGGCGAGAGGCGAGAGGCGAGAGGCGAGAGGCGAGAGGCGAGAGGCGAGAGACGGGAGGCGAGAGGCGAGAGGCGAGAGGCGGGAGGCGGGAGGCGAGAGGCGAGAGGCGAGAGGCGAGAGACGGGAGGCGAGAGGCGAGAGGCGGGAGGCGGGAGGCAAAGAAAAGGGCCGGGTCCTTGCGGAACCCGGCCCTTCCCGCCGCCGTCCCCGCGCATGCGGGGGCCCGGCGGCTTACGGCTTGCTGCTTGCCTCGGCGTCCATCACGCAAACGCCTGCAGCGCGCCCTTCATCTTCTTCATCGCGGCGGACTCGATCTGGCGGATGCGCTCGGCCGAGACGCCGAACTCGTCGGCCAGCTCATGCAGCGTGGCGCCGCCCGAGCCGTCGTCGTTGACCTGCAGCCAGCGCGCCTCGATGATGCGGCGGCTGCGCGGATCGAGCTTGGTCAGCGCCTGCTCCAGGCCTTCCACCTGCATCCGGTCCTGGCGCTTGGCCTCGAGCACGCGGGTCGGCTCGTTATGGTTGTCGGCCAGGTAGGCGATCGGAGCGAACTCCTCCTCGCCGTCGTCGACCTGGCCCTCCAGCGCCAGGTCGCCGCCCGACAGGCGGGTTTCCATCTCCATCACTTCTTCGGGCTTGACGTTCAGCTCGCGGGCGACCGCGTCGATCTCGTCCGGCGTGAAGGTATGGGCGCCCTGCTTGTGGCTGCGCAGGTTGAAGAACAGCTTGCGCTGGGCCTTGGTCGTGGCGACCTTGACCATGCGCCAGTTGCGCAGCACGTACTCGTGGATCTCCGCCTTTATCCAGTGGATCGCGTACGACACCAGGCGCACGCCCTGATCCGGGTCGAAGCGCTTGACGGCCTTCATCAGGCCGATATTGCCTTCCTGGATCAGGTCCGCGTGCGGCAGGCCGTAGCCCAGATACTGGCGTGCGATCGACACGACGAGACGCAGGTGGGACATCACCAGCCGGCGGGCGGCCTCGACCGAGTCGTGGTCGCGCAGCTCGCGCGCGAGCCGCTGCTCCTCCTCGGCGGTGAGCATCGGAATTCGGTGGACAGCCTGGATATAGCTGTCGAGATTGCCCAGCCCGGCGGGCAGGGTCAGGGCCATGCTGTTGGCGCGCTGGGGCACCATCGGCAGGGTGTTGTTCATGGTGATCGAATCGGCAGACAGGACTGCGTTCACTCAGGGCTCCTTTCGCATCCGGCGGGCGGCGTGCCCGCGTGCCGGAAGCATCATCGGCGTTGTTGCCGGCGCTTCCCACACTGCAATGCAACGCATATTAGCACTCCATCCGGGTGAGTGCTAATTGGAGTCCGGCTCGCGGCGATAGTTCCAGGATATCGGAGAAAATGTTTCATAGCAGTCTACGTTGCCTGGAAGTCGCCCGGTAATCGCCCCGTGATCGCCCGGTGATCTCCCGGACATCGCCCGGACATCGCCCGGACATCGCCCGGACATCGCCCGGAAACGGCTCCGAAGCGCCCGGGTATCGCGCAGGTACCGCCGAGGTATCGCCGCGGAGACGGACACAAGTTCGTTAGAGGGCCGGCGTCGGCCGGGGTTCTGTGCAGGGACCATGCCATACGCCGCAAGGGCTACACTTGCCAGCATTGCGTCGATCCGCCCACGTCCTCGGAGTGTCAGCCATGTCCGCCATTGAACATTTGTTGAAACCGCATGTAAGAGATATCGGCGACTTCTCGGTGCGGCGTGTGCTGCCTTCCGCCGCCGCCCAGACCGTGGGGCCGTTCATCTTCTTCGACCATATGGGCCCGGTCGAACTGCCGCCCGGCCACGGTATGGATGTGCGTCCTCATCCGCATATTGGCCTTGCCACCGTGACCTATCTGTTCGAAGGCGAAATCGTCCATCGCGACAGCGTCGGCAGCGAACAGACGATCCGGCCTGGCGACGTCAACTGGATGACCGCCGGCAGCGGCATTGTCCATTCGGAGCGCTCGCCGCAGGCCGCCCGGGACGCCGGCCCGCGGCTGCATGGCATCCAGACCTGGGTGGCGCTGCCGCGCGAGCACGAGACCGTCGCGCCGTCGTTCTTCCACCATCCGGCGGCGACGCTGCCGCAACTGGTCCATGGCGGCGCCCGCATCACCGTGATCGCCGGCGACGCTTTTGGGGCGCGCTCGCCGGTGCAGGTGTTCAGCCGCACGCTCTATGCGGCGCTGGAACTGGACGCCGGCGCCAGCCTGGCGATTCCGCCCGAGCACGAACAGCGCGGCCTGTATCTGGTCGACGGCGCCGCCGCGATAGAGGGCACCCCGCTGCCGGCGGAGCATCTGGCGGTGCTGACGCCCGGTGCGGAGGCCACCGTCACGGCGCTGGAGCCGTCGCGCCTGATGCTGCTCGGCGGCGAGCCGGTCGACGGCCGGCGGCATATCTTCTGGAATTTCGTCGCCAGCAGCCGCGAGGCGATCGAGGAGGCGGCGCGGCGCTGGGAGAACGACGAATTCCCGCACGTGCCGGGCGAGACCGAGCGCATTCCGCTGCCGCCGCGGCGGGTCTGAACGAGGGGCGAGGGCCCAACTCTTCCGCGCGCCGGAAAGGGGTCAGGGAGACGGGCCGGGGCAGAGGCGAAGGGAAATTCCGCTACAGCGGACTGACCCAGCTGACCCGCGCGCTCTCCCGCAGGCAGCCGCGGATCGTCTCGATCTGCGTGGCGATCGGCGCCGGCACCGGCACGGCGCCGGACAGCACCTGGCGGATCCACGCCGCCGTCAGCGCCACGTCGGTGCCCGGCGGCAGCGCCGGCACGTCGGCGACCGAGCCCGACATCGGATCCACCAGCGTGCGCTGATGGCCGTCGTGCAGCCAGTCGATGCGGCTGCCGCGGCGGGCGTCGGCCACCACCTCGCCCTCGGTGCCGCGCGCCAGCAGCACGTTGGCCGGCTCGTGCGAGAAGTAGTCCGTCAGCGTTTCGCGGTATTCCGGGTGGGTGTAGCTGTACAGCCGCAGCGCCTCGGCCGGCGTATGCGCCCCGACCGGCTGCAGCATCTTGACGATGGTGTGCGAGGAATTGCGCAGCCCGATCACGGTGCGCTTGTCGAGCAGCGCCGACAGGGCCGGCGACAGCACGTCGATCGGCAGCACGGCCAGCGGGCCGGGATCGGCATCGCCGCCGCCACCGGGCTGCGCGAGCCGCCGCGCGGCTTCGTCCACCGTCGCGCACGGCGGGATCCCCAAGGCCTCGAACAGCATGATGCTGGTGACCCGCTGATTGAATTCGCGCGTGCCATGCACCAGCACCGGGATGCCCTCGCGCGCCAGCAGCAGCGCGAGCAGCGGCACCAGATTGGGCTGCTTGCGGGCACCGTTGTAGCTGGGAATCACCACCACCTGGCGCTCCGGCGCCGGCAGCGGCAGGCAATGCGCATGCGCGGCCTCCAGCATGCCGGCCAGCTCGTGCGGCGCCTCGCCCTTGATCCGGTACGCCATCAGCACGGCGCCCAGCTCGAGGTCCGAGACGCGTCCGGACAGCATCGCATCGAACAGCAGGCGCGCATCGTCGCGCGGCAGGGCGCGTGCCCCGGCGACGCCGCGGCCGATTTCCTTGATATAGGGCGCCGCGGAAAAAGCGGACGAGGTGTCGTGGCGGTCAGTGGGCATGTCGGTGTGCTAAGGGCAGTACGGTAAGGGCGGTGCGCAAGGGTAGTGCGAGGGCAATGCGCGCCCACTGCAATAACGGCAATGCGGTAACGGCGGTGCGGCAAGGGCGGTGCGGCAAGGGCGGCCGGTGAGGGCGCTTCCGGCCGATGATAGCGCGATACGCGCACACGGCTCGCCGGGCCGCCTCAGGCCCTGATCGCGAAGCCATCGGCATAGGCCTTCGGGTCCCGGCTGGCGTCCCACACCACGCCGTCCATCAGCTTCGCCGTGCGGAAGTCGCTCGCGGGCAGTGCCACCTGCGCGGCCGCGGCCGCCTGCCGGTAGACGTCGATCCGATTGACCTTGCGCGCCACCGCGAGATAGTCGGGGTGTTCCTTCAGCAGTCCCCAGCGCTTGTGTTGCGTCAGGAACCACATGCCGTCGGACAGGTAGGGATAGTTGGCCTCGCCGTCCCCGTGGAACCGCATCGCCTCGGGGTCGTCCCAGGTCCTGCCCAGACCGTTGGCATAGCGGCCCAGCATGCGGTCGAGGATCAGGTCCGTGTCGGTGTCGACATAGGACGGCGCGGCAATGGTCTCGGCGGTCCGGCGCCGGTTCGACGCCGATGCGTCGATGAAGCGCGAGGCCTCCAGCACCGCCGCCACCATCGCGCGCGCGGTGTTCGGATACCGCTGCACGAACTCGGCGGTAGTGCCCAGCGTCTTCTCCGGATGGTCGCGCCAGATGCCCTGCGTGGTCTCGGCGGTGAAGCCGATGCGATCCGCGATCGCGCGTGCGTGCCACGGCTCGCCGGCGCAGAAGCCGTCCATGTGGCCGACCCGCATATTGGCCACCATCTGCGGCGGCGGCACGGTGATCGCGCGGGCCTCCCGCAGCGGATCGATGCCGTTGGCCGCCAGCCAGTAGTACAGCCACATCGCATGCGTGCCGGTGGGGGAAGGTCTGCGCGAAGGTGTACTGGCGCGGCTCGCGCGTCATGTAGGCACGCAGGCTGGCGCCGTCCCTGACACCCTTGTCGGCCAGCTTCGCCGACAGCGAGATCGCCTGTCCGTTGTGGTTCAGGTTCATCAGCACCGCCATGTCCTTCCTTGGTCCGCCGATGCCCAGCTGCACGCCATAGACGAGGCCATACAGCACGTGCGCGGCATCGAGCTCGCCGTTGACCAGCTTGTCGCGCACGCCGGCCCACGAGGCCTCCCGGGTCGGCGTGATGCGGATGCCGTGCTTGCGGTCCAGCCCGAGCGCGGCGGCCATCACCACCGAGGCGCAATCGGTCAGCGGGATGAAGCCGATGCGGACCTCGGGCTTCTCGGGCGCATCCGAGCCGGCCGCCCACGCACCGGCGCGCACCGCGGGATCGACGAGCGTCATCACGCTGGTGCCCGCAGCGGTGGTCGGTGCGCGGCGACGGCGCTGGCTGGCGGGCGGCGCGTCGGCGCCGTGGCCCACGGCATCGGCAGCGAGGGCCGGGCGCCTGGGTTTGTCGGGACTGGGGCGAGAGGGCATGCAGGCTCCTGAAGAAAAGCGGCCACGGGCGTCCTAGCCCATCACGTCGATCACGCGCTGGGCGGCGTCGATCAGCTTGAGGCCGCGCTCCATCGCCATCGTGCGCAGGCGCTTGTAGGCCTCGTCCTCGCTGAGGCCGCGCGCCTGCATCAGCAGGCCCTTGGCGCGCTCGACGAGCTTGCGCTCGGTCAGCTTCAGCCGGGTCGCATCGAGCTCCGCGCGCAGCGCCTGGTCGAGCTGGAAGCGCGCGTAGGCGACGTCGAGCACGGTCTTGACCCGCTCGGCGCGCAGGCCGTCGACGATATAGGCGGTGATGCCGGCCGTCAGCGCGGCCTTGATGCGGTCGGCGTCGTCGTTGTCGGTAAACAGCACGATCGGGCGCGGCGCATGTTGGGTCGATACGCAGACGTGCTCGACCGTGTCGCGCGCGGCCGACTCCGACGCGATGATGATCAGGTCCGGCTGCCGCGCGGCGATGGCGTCGGGCAGTGCCAAGTCCGCGTCCACCGTCTCGACCTCGCTGAAGCCGGCCGCGGCCAGCCCCGCGCGGATCGTGTCGACGTTCAGCGGATCGGCGTCGAGCGGATCGCGCACCAGCAGGATGCGCAGCGGCCGCCCGGCCGTAGTCGGGGCGGCCGCTGCGGAAGCCCGGGGGCGGCCGATGGTACGGCGTTTGCTGCGGCCGATGCTGCGGCCGACGGAGCGGCTGCCGGAGCGGCTGACGATGCGGAACGCGCGGGCGAGGGAGGGGACGGGCGGCGATTCATGGTTCGGTCAGGCGACGGCCGACGTTCGGTGGTCGGCTTGCTCGCCGGCTTTCTGTGGCCTTCTGTGGCCTTGTATGGCCGCATGGGCGGCCGATGTCTGCCCCTGCCTTCATGCAAGAATCACGCCGGGTTTTGGGGCGTAGCCTTGCCCCGCGATGGGGCGGCCGGTGTATGCTGATGCCCTGCCGCGGGGCCCCGGGCGCCCCCGACGCGACCCGCAGGCCTTCGCCGCGCACCCTCGCGGGCCGGTCCCGCGCTGCGCTCGCCGCACCGCCCGGACCACCCTCCGATATCCATTCCAGAATCCATCCAGTGGAGAGATGCATGACCGAGGAGTTCGTATTCCAACCCCCCGCGCCCACCGGCGTGCCGGTGCGCGGCAGCAGCGCGCGTTTCCCGGTGCGGCGGGTCTACTGCGTCGGGCGCAACTACGCCGCCCACGCACGCGAGATGGGATCGGACCCGGACCGCGAACCGCCGTTCTTCTTCTGCAAGCCCAGCGATGCGGTCAGCCCGATCGCCGACGGCGTCGAGGGCACGTTCCCGTATCCGCCGGGCTCGAACAACGTGCACTACGAAGTCGAGCTGGTGGTCGCGATCGGCAAGGGCGGCCGCGACATCCCGGTCGAGCAGGCCGCCTCTCACGTGTTCGGCTATGCGGTGGGCCTGGACACGACGCGCCGCGACCTGCAGAACGAATCGAAGAAGACCGGGCGCCCCTGGGAGACCGGCAAGGCGTTCGACCATTCGGCGCCGATCGGCCCGATCGTGCCGGTGCAGGCCATCGGCCATCCCGAGCGCGGCGCGGTGACGCTGGCCGTCAACGGCGCGGAGAAGCAGCGCGGCGACCTGTCGGACCTGATCTGGTCGGTGCCGGAGATGGTGTCGTATCTGTCGAAGCTGTTCGAGCTGCAGCCGGGCGACCTGATCTATAGTGGCACGCCCGAGGGCGTGGGCCCGGTGGTCAAGGGCGATCGCATGCAATGCGCGATCGAAGGCGTGGGCGAACTGTCGGTCAAGGTGGTCTGAAGCGATGCTCAAGCTCTACAGCTATTTCCGTAGTTCCGCGGCGTTCCGCGTGCGCATCGCGCTGGCGCTCAAGGGCCTGCCCTTCGAATACGTGCCGGTGCATCTGCTCAAGGATGGCGGCCAGCAACTGAGCGAGCAATACCGCGCGCTGAACGCCAATGCGCTGGTGCCGACGCTGCTCGACGACGACCACGCGCTGTCTCAGTCGATGGCGATCGTCGAATACCTGGACGAGACCCATCCCGAGCCCGCGCTGCTGCCCGGCACGGCGCTGGACCGCGCCTACGTGCGCGCGCTGGCGCAGTCGATCGCCTGCGAGATCCATCCGCTGAACAACCTGCGCGTGCTCAAGTACCTGAAGCACACGCTCGGTGTCAGCGAGGAAGCGAAGGACGCCTGGTACCGCCACTGGATCGAGATCGGCTTCGACGGCCTCGAGGCCACGTTGACGCGCGAGGGCAAGGCGGGCCGCTTCTGCTTCGGCGATACGCCGACGCTGGCCGATATCTGCCTGGTGCCGCAGGTCTTCAACGCGCAGCGCTTCCAGGTCGATCTGGAGCCCTATCCGACCATCGTGCGGATCTTCGAGGCGTGCATGGCGCTGCCGGCGTTCCAGCAGGCCGCACCGAAGGCGCAGCCCGACGCGGAATAGCCGACGCCGCCAGGCGAAGGGACGTCAATGAAGAACGGGCGCCGCTGTTTCCAGCGGCGCCCGTTTTTATTTGCCGTCGCGCTTGACGCGCGATCAATCGCCGAGCAGGGCCCGCGCGAACTCGTCGGCCTTGAACGGCTGCAGGTCCTCGACCTTTTCGCCGACGCCGATGAAGTAGACCGGCACCGGGCGCTGGCGCGCGATCGCGGCCAGGATGCCGCCCTTGGCGGTGCCGTCCAGCTTGGTCACGATCAGGCCGGTCAGCTGCAGCGCATCATCGAAGGCCTTGACCTGCGCCAGCGCGTTCTGCCCGGTGTTGGCGTCGATCACCAGCAGCGCTTCATGCGGCGCGGTGGGCATCGCCTTGCCGATCACGCGCTTGACCTTCTTCAGTTCTTCCATCAGATGCAGCTGCGTCGGCAGGCGGCCGGCGGTGTCCGCCATCACGATATCGACGCCGCGCGCGCGCCGCGTTGACCGCGTCGAAGATCACCGCGGCCGGATCGCCGCTCTCCTGCGAGACCACGGTGACGTTGTTGCGCTCGCCCCAGATCGTCAGCTGCTCGCGCGCCGCCGCGCGGAAGGTATCGCCCGCGGCCAGCAGCACCGACTGGCCGTAGTGCTGGAAGTGCTTGCACAGCTTGCCGATGCTGGTGGTCTTGCCGGCGCCGTTGACGCCCGCGATCATCATCACCATGGGCTGCTCGCGGCCGAGCTCCATGGTCTTTTCGAGCGGACGCAGCAGTTCCGTCAGCAGATCGCGCAGCGCGACCCGCACGCCCTCGGCGGTGTCGATCCGCTCGCTCTTGATGCGGCGGCGCAGCTCGCCCAGCAGGTATTCGGTGGCCTCGACGCCGGCATCGGCCATCAGCAGCGCCGTTTCCAATTCCTCGAACAGCGCCTCGTCGACCTTGACGCCGACGAACAGCGTGCTGATGCCGCGGCTGGTCTTCGACAGGCCGGTGCGCAGCCGCTGCATCCAGCCGCGCTTGGCTTCCTCGCTCGGCGGCGGCACCGGGACCAGCACCATCTCGTCGTCATCGTCGCCATCCTCGCCATCGTCGCGCTCCGTGGCGACGGGCGCGGGCGGGGACAGCGGCGCGGCCTGGGGTGGCGTGGCGGGGACCGGTTGGGGCGCGAGAGCGCCCGCCGGTTGTGGTGCAGCTTGGGGAGCCGCTTGTGGTGCTACTTGTGGTGCTACTTGCGGCTGCGAACGAGGTTCGGGTTGGGGCTCGGGTTGTGGCTCAGGCTCGGGCTCTCGCTGCGGCTCCGCCTGCGGCAAAACCTGCGGAGCCTCTTCCGCCGCCGGCCGCGAGGAACGCGTGAACCAGGACAGTGGAGACAGTCGGGACGGTGCGGGCTTGGCTTCGGCGGCCGCTGGGGTGGTCTCGATCGGCGGCTCGATCGGCGCGGGAGGCGCCACCGTTTCCGGCTGCGGCGGTGCGGCGCTGACCGGCGGCGCTTCGGCGGCCGGTGCCTCGGCCGGCTCGGCCTTGCGCTTCTTCCAGAAACTAAACATTGGGAAGGGGTCCATACCCCGGTAGAATCAATCGCCAAAATTCTAGCAGACGGGGTCGCATGAACCATCGCGCAGGGTCGACCGCGGCGTC
This sequence comes from Cupriavidus sp. H18C1, assembly GCF_049311595.1. Taxonomy (NCBI): domain Bacteria; kingdom Pseudomonadati; phylum Pseudomonadota; class Betaproteobacteria; order Burkholderiales; family Burkholderiaceae; genus Cupriavidus; species Cupriavidus sp. H18C1. Next base: position 1,499,026 of record NZ_CP186008.1, on the reverse strand, counting down.
GACGTGGCAGGGCGCAACGCCCGCCCATCAGCATGTCACCAAAGGCGCCGACCGGCGCCGGCATTCCTCTTCGCCATCCTCCTTGCCATCATGGCGGCCTGATTCTCCATCGCTTCCGGCCCGTCTGGCCTCGCTTGCGCTGTTCGCGGCGGCCGCCTGGATGCCGCTGGCGCATGCGCAGGGCGTGGCGGTCGACGCCCCGCCGGCTCCGGGCGCGGCGGTGCAGGCGGCGGTCCCCGATGGCGGCACCACCGAATTCAAGCTCGCCAACGGCATGCGCGTGATCGTCAAGGAAGACCACCGCGCGCCCACGGTCGCCCATCAGGTCTGGTATCGCGTCGGCGGCATCGACGAGGTCAGCGGCACCACGGGCGTGGCCCACATGCTCGAACACATGATGTTCAAGGGCACGCCCAAGGTCGGGCCGGGCGAGTTCTCGCGGCAGATCGCCGCGCTCGGCGGCCGCGAGAACGCGATGACGAATCGCGACTTCACCATGTACTTCCAGCAGATCGCCAAGCAGCATCTGCCGCGCATGATGGAGCTCGAGGCGGACCGCATGGCCAACCTGGTGATCCGCGCCGAGGACTTCGAACGCGAGATGAAGGTCGTGATGGAAGAGCGCCGGCTGCGCACCGACGACTCGCCGCGCGGCACGGTCTACGAACAGCTGCTGGCCACGGTCTACACCAGCGCCGGCTATCGCCATCCGGTGATCGGCTGGATGAACGATCTGGTCAATATGCGCGTCGACGATGTCAGCGCCTGGTATCGCGACTGGTACGTGCCCAACAACGCGATCCTGGTGGTCGCGGGCGACGTCAATCCGGCCGAGGTGCGGGCGCTGGCCGAGCGCACCTACGGCAGGCTCAAGCCGCGTGCGCTGCCGGTACGCAAGCCGCAGATCGAGCCGCCGCAGAAGGGCGTCAAGCGGATCTGGGTCAAGGCGCCCGCGGAGAATCCCTATCTGGTGCTCGCCTACAAGGTGCCGCGCCTGCGCGACGTCGAGAAGGACATCGATCCGTATGCGCTCGAGGTGCTGGCCGCCGTGCTCAACGGCTACGACAATGCGCGGCTGACGCGCGACCTGGTCCGCACGCAGCGGCTGGCCGACGATGTCAATGTCGGCTACGACGGCATCAATCGCGGCGAGTCGCTGTTCGTGCTCGACGGCACGCCGGCCAATGGCCATACCACCGACGAGATCGAGCGCGCCTTGCGGCAGCAGATCGAGCGGATCGCGCGCGAGGGCGTGTCCGACGAGGAGTTGCGCCGGGTCAAGGCGCAGGTCGTGGCCGGCCAGATCTACAAGCGCGATTCGGTGTTCGGGCAGGGCATGGAGATCGGCGTCGCGGAGATCGCCGGCATCTCGTGGCAGCAGCTGGACCGCATTCTCGAGCGGATCAAGCAGGTCACGCCGGAGCAGGTCAAGACGGTGGCGGGCAAATACTTCAGCGAGGACAACCTGACCGTGGCAACGCTGCTGCCGCAGCCGATCGATCCCAACCAGCCCAAGCCCCAGGCCCCGTCCGGCCTGCGCCACTGAGGACCGCCGATGTTCGCCATGGATTCGCTCTCGTTTTCCCGTCCCTCGGCGCGGCTGCGCCGGGCACTGGCGGTGGCCGCCGGCCTGCTGGCCGGCCTGGGCGCCGCCACCGCGCAGGCCGCCATTCCGATCGAACACTGGACCGCGTCGACCGGCGCCCGCGTCTATTTCGTGCGCAGCCCGTCGATTCCGATGCTGGACATCAACGTCGACTTCGATGCCGGCAGCCGCTATGACCCGCCGGGCAAGGCCGGGCTCGCAACGCTGACGGCCGCGCTGCTCGACAAGGGCACCGGCGCGGTGGAAGGCCAGCCGGCGCGCGACGAAGCGCAGATCGCCGACGCCTTCGCCGATACCGGCGCCAGCTTCGGCGGCGCGGCCGGCGGCGACCGCGGCGGCATCGGCCTGCGGACGCTGACCTCGAACCCGGAACTGACGCAGTCGGTGACGCTGGCCGCGCAGCTGATCAAGGCGCCGACCTTCCCCGAGGCCGTGGTCGCGCGCGAGAAGGAGCGGATGATCGCTGCGATTCGCGAGGGCGATACGCGTCCGGGCGTGATCGCCGACAAGCTGCTGTCCAAGGCCATCTACCCGAACCATCCCTACGGCATGTCGGCGACCGCCGAGTCGGTCGCCTCGGTCACGCGCGCCGACCTGGAGCGCTTCTGGCGCGCCAATTACGCGGCCTCGCGCGCGGTGGTCACGCTGATCGGCGCGATCGACCGCCGCCAGGCCGAACAGATCGCCGAGCTGCTGACGCGCGGGCTGCCCAACGGCGCCGCACCGCCGGCGATGCCGCCGGTCAAGATGGACATCGGCGCCAGCGTACAGCGCGTTCCGCATCCGGCCCAGCAGGCCACCGTGGTGCTGGGGCAGCCCGCCATCGCGCGCGGCGATCCCGACTATTTCGCGCTGCTGGTCGGCAACTATGTGCTCGGCGGCGGCGGCTTCAGCTCCCGGCTGACCGAAGAGGTGCGCGAGAAGCGCGGGCTGACCTACGGCGTCGACAGCTATTTCGCGCCATCCAAGCAACCGGGACCGTTCGGCATCGGCCTGCAGACCAGCAAGGCGCAGACCGACGAGGCGCTGGCGCTGGTGCGGCAGGTGCTCAAGCGCTTCGTCGAGGAAGGGCCGACCGAGGCCGAGCTGAAGGCGGCCAAGGACAATCTGATCAACGGCTTCCCGCTCCGGATCGACAGCAACCGCAAGCTGCTGACCAACGTCGCCAATATCGGCTGGTACGGGCTGCCGCTGGATTATCTGGATACCTGGACCGCGCAGATCGCCAAGGTCGATCGCCAGCACGTCAGGCAGGCCTTCCAGCGCCATGTCCGCCCCGACGCGATGGCTACCGTGATCGTCGGCGGTCCGACCGGCGGCGCGCCGACGGCGGCGGCCCGCTGAGGGTCTTGGGGCCGACTGAGGCTGGTGGCCCGCCGAGCTTGGAGGGCCGGCTGCCCGGCGATTCGCTGAACGCGGTGGTCCGCTAAGCCTATCGGCTGCTGAGCCTGGCGACCAACTGAGCGCGAGGGCCAGCTGAGCGGGGCGGCCGACTGAGCCCGGCAACGCATCGTGGCAGCGCCGATTCGTCGCCCCTTCGTGGACTGGACTCGGTGCGCTGGCGCGCATAGTGTTCCAGCGCCGCCTGCGCGCCGGCGCCAGCCGCCCGCCCGCCAGGCTCTACAATCACGGAATGAGCCCGCGTTCCCCCTCTCCGCAGCCCGCCGCCGGCGGGCGCAGCCAGACCGCCCCCCGTGGGCGCGTTCCCTCGTTCTCCTCCCGCCAGACCCCCGCGCAGGTGCGCATCATCGGGGGCCGATGGAAGCGCACCCCGCTGCCGGTGCTCGATGCCGAAGGCCTGCGGCCCACGCCGGACCGCGTCCGCGAGACGCTGTTCAACTGGCTCGGCCAGGACCTGAGCGGCCAGCGCTGCCTGGACCTGTTCGCCGGCTCGGGCGCGCTGGGCTTCGAGGCCGCCTCGCGTGGCGCCGCCCACGTCGCGATGGTCGAAGCCAATCCGCGCGTGGTGCGCCAACTGCGCGAGAACCAGGAGCGGCTCGGCGCCGAGCAGATCCAGATTCTCCAGGGTGATGCCTTCGCCATCGCGGCCCAGATGCCGGCCGCCAGCTTCGACGTCGTCTTTCTCGATCCGCCGTTCGCCGAAGACTGGATCGGCCCGGCGCTGGCCCATGCCGAGCGGCTGACCCATGCGGCGGGGCTGGTCTATGTCGAATCGGAAAGCCCGCTGAACGGCGCCGATGCGCCGGTGCCCGCGTCGCTGGAAATCGTCCGCCATGCGCGTGCCGGCGCGGTCCATTTCCACCTGCTGCGCCATCGCGGCGCGGCCGACTGAATCCGGCCGCTGGCGCTGCGAGCGCCGGTGCGCGATGATCGCCCAGGGCGCTCGCGCCCGCTCCCCGCGGCGGCTTTCAAGCCGCGCATTTAGGGGTACACTACGCCGCTGTCGCCAACGCTCGCCTGGCGGCATCGGCGCAAGCCGGCTGCAAAGCCGGTGCCGGTGCGGCTTGCCGGTTCACGGCAGCGGGCAGAACAAGGAGGAAGCATGGTCGTCGCGGTCTATCCCGGCACGTTCGATCCATTGACCCGGGGACACGAGGATCTGGTGCGCAGGGCGTCCAATATCTTCGATGAGCTGGTGGTCGGAGTCGCCCATAGTCCCAACAAGCGCCCCTTCTTTTCGCTGGAGGAGCGCATCGGCATCGCCAAGGAAGTGCTGGGCCACTATCCGAACGTGCGCGTCGACGGCTTTTCCGGCCTGCTGAAGGACTTCGTGCGCAAGAACAATGCGCGCGTGATCGTGCGCGGCCTGCGCGCCGTGTCGGACTTCGAGTACGAGTTCCAGATGGCCGGCATGAACCGCTATCTGCTGCCGGACGTCGAAACGATGTTCCTGACGCCGTCCGATCAATACCAGTTCATCTCCGGCACCTTCGTGCGCGAGATCGCGGTGCTGGGCGGCGACGTCAGCAAGTTCGTGTTCCCCTCCGTCGAGCGCTGGCTCAAGGAAAGATCGGCAAGGCCGACTGAGCCGTCGACCGCTGCCTGCGCTGCAGGCCGGGGCCGGCTCGGTGGGCCGGCCCGAAAACGCCTAGAATACGGGGTTCGGAAACCGTCAGGACGCGGCCAGTCGGGCGCGGGCGGACTCCGGCGGCGTATCGCGCGGCGATGGCCGGATAGCAGAAGGAACCACCATGGCGCTGATCATCACCGACGATTGCATCAATTGCGACGTTTGTGAGCCCGAGTGCCCGAACGAAGCCATTTCGATGGGGCCCGAAATCTACGAGATCGACCCCAACAAATGCACCGAGTGCGTCGGCCACTTCGACGAGCCGCAATGCCAGCAGGTGTGCCCGGTGGCCTGCATTCCGCGCGATCCGAACCGCGTGGAGACCCATGAGGTGCTGATGCAGCGCTACCGGCTGCTGACTGCCGCCAAGCACGCCGCCTGAGGCGACTCGCGCTACGCCGCGGCTCTACCAGCCGCCTGCATCGCAAGCCACGGCAAGAACCCCGCATCGACGATGGCGGGGTTTTTTTTACGTCGTTAGCCGCCGCTTCGGGCCGTCTATCCCGCACCCGGATACATCTTCGTAACAATCGCAATCAAAAGTTGTCGGCTCGCAACTCATTGTTAAGCGCTGGCGCTCGCCACCGTGCAACCGTGCGGCATCCCTACAGCTCGGTCGAGCGCCATGCCGCATCTCCTGACCGGAGACCGCTGGACGAGCTGGCGCGCAAGAACGGTATTCGTGGAGACGTTCAAGCGGTTGGGCAGGATGTACCCGCGTATACCGGAGCGCGTTTTTTGCGAGCTATGGCCACTGTTCAGGGCGCTCACCAGGCACGCGAAGCAGGCAGTCCTAGACGAGGCGTTTCATCTCGCCATGGAGCGTTGCCCAAGTTGGGCCGTGATGGTGCTGCCCGAATTTGCGCGTCGCACGATTTATCAGGATGACATCGACGCCGACTTCCACGACAAGCTGCGTCTCTTCGCGGCCCCGCTTTTGCAGGACCCTATTATCAGGAAAGAAACGGAGCTGCTGATCGGCGCCATTGCACAGCGGCTGCACGACAACACGCGGGCGCGGGACGAAACGAGGTGGAAAACCATACTGCAGCTGGTTCCATCGATGACGCCAGTGGATTCAGCCGCCGTGCTGGGGTTGGCCAGGACCGCCCTTCTCATTCGATGCTGTTGGCGAAACCATGGCCAGCAGTGCGGCAGCGGCTTTGCAGCCGTATCACTGATGCGGGACCGGTTCAAGGCGATTCCGTCGGACGTTGCGATCGATGAGTTCGCGGCGTTTGTTTCTACCTCGGACGAGGCGGACTCCGAAGAGCCCCGCATCGCGCAGGACAGGGATCGTCTGCGGAATGCCAAAGACTGTGCCCCCCGACAACGCTGCCAGCAGGAGATTCAAGCGGCCAGGTACGCGCGTCGCGCTGGTCCCTGGTGCGAAACCGCAGGAGGCGGTGCCCAGCGATGGCGATGTCTTGCCGTGGGATGCGCAAAAAACCCCGGAGAAAATCGGCGAAAAGAACCGAAGATGGATCCAAGGGGCTGTAGCGGATCGAGGCACCGGCCAAGGCAGAGGAGGGGACGCTCGATGAGCGAGGGATGCGGTCACATTTCATGTGCAAGCCGGATCGTCGAACAGACAGACGCGCTGCCTCAGGCCCGGCATGTCGCCCTTGCGAATTCGGTCTTGTACTTCGGATGGAGCGGCATTGCGCTATATAAGGCCGGCGCTTTTGCCGAGGCCATCGTCGCCTTCTTCCGCGCCAATCCCTCGTCGTCTGTCTTGACCGCACGATTCAGCACCGATGGTCCGAGGCATGCGATTTCGCAAGCGGCAATGGGATTAAGCACCGCGGCCTCCATTGTGGAAATCGTGATCACGACAATCGTGTTCGGCAGGCACCTGCGCGCGCGTTTGCGAATCGCACGGCAGCTTGTCGCAACCGGTGAATTGCGCGCGATCTTTATTGAGCGAATCGCCCACCAAAAGCGGGCGGCGAGAATATCGAAGGCGATGGCGGTGACGGCCGCTAGCCGTGGAGCGGTTGCCGCATATCCGCCCGACGGCAGCACGTCGGTCCAGCCATGTCCAACCAGCGTCCGAGCCGACGGGGGCGCCATGGCGGTGTTGGCGACCGGCTATCTGCACTATCAAACCGCGCAGATGGACCGCCCGGAAGCCACCGATACCTTGAAGCACTCCTTCGTCATGTTCACGCGCGACGGCGTCTTGCAGGCCGCGGGGGTCGGCTGCAACCTGGCGCTGCTCTGGGACAACCTGAAGGTAAGCGAGCTGCTGCACCTGGCGACAGTGCCAATCCATGCCACGGCGACTGCCATCTGCGGCTTTGCCTTCAGTCTGGGCTGCGGCGCGCTTCATGTCATCGCCGGTGCAGTGCGATGGCGCGACGGACTCAAGAAGCTGGCGGCAGCGAGCGAAGTGCTGAACGCGATAAGGCGCGCCAAAAGAACCGTCAAGGAAGCAAAGGAGAGTCAGCAAGCGGAACTGGTCGACGCAGCGACGGTTGCCGAGTCCTTGCTCTCGCATGCCAAGCGCAACGAACGGCGTGCCGAGGATGACGCCAGGCACCAGATCCGCCTGGGAAAATGGCGGATGACCTATGGCGGGGCGGCGATGGCAGTCGGTGGGATTTCGCTGGCGCTTTTTCTTGTCGCGGGTGGAGTGTCGACCGGTGGCATCCTCTTTGGCATCGTCGGTGGCCTGGTATTGGCGGGATGGACCTTCTATGCGGGATATCGCCATCGTCACGCTGCGAGTTCCATTCAGGCCGCGATCGAGAAGGGAAACAATGTCCTCACGGCGGGGACGGGCACTCGGCCGGAGAAGGCGTTGGATGAACAGCCGGACACGCAGCCGCTGTCGCTTGATGACGCCACCGAGCAGGCGATTCGCTTGCTCGACAGGACGCGCAATCCCCATCCGAATGCGCGCAGGTTGATCAAGCAAACGTTGAAGGAGTTGGGCGTGAGCCCCGGGGGATCTTTGGCCGCTGCGGTACTGCTCATCGGATCCCGCCGCCAGGAACCCTGTCATCGAGGAACTGAAAATAAGGATCCACAACCTCGTGGACGGCGATGGTGCACGGTGCGCCGCCGAAAAAGGTTGGCGCCCGATCGGGAAGCCAAGCCTGTGGCGGTATCGTGAACCGCCTGCGAACCACAATGGCAACTCGCACCGACTCACCGCAGGCGTCGGCGGGCGGCCGCTCAAGCCATCATTTGCCCGAATGCAACTGCATCATCGCGCGTTCGGCCTCGCCCTTGGCGAGCAGCGACACGGGCGCAATACTGCGGTCGATTGCCTCGTCGATCGCCTGCTGCTCCTCGCGGCGCGGGGGCTTGAGCACGAAGTTGACGACGTCCTCCCGATCGCCGGCTCCGCCGGCGTTGCGCGGATGTCCCACGCCGATGCGCAGGCGCCAGTAATCCGGCGTCGACAGATGCGCCGAGATGTCCTTCAGGCCGTTGTGTCCGCCTGAGCCACCGCCGCGCTTGAGCTTGACCGCGCCGGCCGGCAGATCCATCTCGTCATGCGCGACCAGGATCTCGTCGGGCAGGATCTTGTAGAAGCGGGCGAGCGACACCACGGCCAGGCCCGAGCGGTTCATGAAGGTCGACGGCTTCAGCAGCCAGATATCCTGATCCCACAAGCGCGCGCGCGCCGCCAGCCCATGGAAGCGGCCTTCCACGCGCGGCGTGGCGCCGGCCATGCGGGCCAGCTGGTCGATCAGCCAGAAGCCGGCATTGTGCCGGGTGGCTTCGTATTCCGCCCCGGGATTGCCGAGGCCGACGATGAGCTTGATCATGGTGCAAACGGGTTCGGTGGCGGACACGCACGGCATCCGGGACGCGGCGCAGCAGGAAAGCATACGCGAAAAAAACCGCCGGACGAACCGGCGGTCTTTGTGGCGGCGCCTGTCGGTACGACAGTGCCGCCGGGTCAGCCGAGGGCTGGCGCCGATCAGGCAGCCGGCGTCTCGCCTTCGCCTTCGCTGGCTGCTTCCGACACGCCGCCGGCCGGCAGGGCGATGCTCGCCACGGCGGGGTTGTCGTCGCCGTGCGTGATCGGGGTCACGCCCTTCGGCAGCTTCAGGTCCGACAGGTGAACGGTCTGGCCCAGTTCGACCGCGCCCATGTCCACTTCGATGAATTCCGGCAGGTCGCCCGGCAGGCACGACACTTCCAGTTCATTCAGGATGTGGTTGATGATGCCGTGGCCCAGCTTCACGCCAGGAGCGGTTTCCTGGTTCATGAAGTGCAGCGGCACCTTGACGTGGATCTTCTCGGTGGCCGACACGCGCTGGAAGTCGACGTGCAGCACCAGCGGCTTGAACGGGTGCATCTGGAAGGCGCGCAGCAGGGCCTTCTCGGTCGTGCCGCCCACTTCCAGGTCGAGGATCGACGAGTGGAAGGCTTCCTTCTTCAGCGCGTGGAACAGCGCGTTGTGATCGAGCTCGATCATCTTCGGTTCGGCGGTGCCGCCGTAGATGATGCCGGGGGTCTTGCCGGCGTTGCGCAGGCGGCGGCTCGCACCCGTTCCCTGTACGCTACGCTCGAAAGCGATGACTTTCATTGTGCACTCCAAAAAGTAAGAGGGCTGCCCGCGACCAGACAGCCCGATGAACCGGCGCCAGGTACGGTGACCGGGCGCCTCTGCGTCGCATTGCCGCTTGCGGACAAGCCGGCGGACGCGACAAAGCCTTGAATTCTAACAGGAAGCTCAGGAATCGGCGAACAGCGACATGATCGAGTCGCCCTTGACGATCCGGGTGAACGTCTCGGCCAGCAGCGAGGCGGTCGACAGCTGGCGGATCTTGCCGGTCTGGCGGGCGTCGTCGCGCAGCGGAATGGTGTCGCAGACGACCACTTCGTCCAGCGCCGAGTCCGCGATGCGGGCGGCCGCGCCGCCGGACAGCACCGGGTGGGTACAGTAGGCGAACACCTTCTGCGCGCCGCGTTCCTTCAGCACCTGGGCCGCCTTGCACAGCGTGCCGCCGGTGTCGATCATGTCGTCCATGATCACGCAGTTGCGGCCGTCGACTTCACCGATGATGTTCATCACCTCGGCCACATTGGCCTTGGGACGGCGCTTGTCGATGATGGCCAGGTCGCAGTTCAGCTGCTTGGCCAGCGCGCGGGCGCGCACCACGCCGCCCACGTCGGGCGAGACCACCAGCAGGTCGCCGTAGTTCTTTTCGCGCAGATCGCCCAGCAGAACCGGCGAGGCGTAGATGTTGTCGACCGGGATATCGAAGAAGCCCTGGATCTGGTCGGCGTGCAGGTCCATCGTCAGCACGCGCTCGACACCGGCCACTTCCAGCATGTTGGCAACCACCTTGGCCGAGATCGCGACGCGCGCCGAGCGCGGGCGGCGGTCCTGGCGGGCATAGCCGAAGTAGGGCATGGCGGCGGTGATGCTGCGTGCCGAGGCGCGCTTGAGCGCGTCGACCATCACCATCAGTTCCATCAGGTTGTCGTTGGTCGGCTGGCAGGTGGACTGCAGCACGATCACGTGCTTGCCGCGGACATTTTCCTGAATTTCGACCTGGACTTCGCCATCGGAGAATCGGCCCACCAGCGCCTTGCCCAACGGAATGCCGAGGTGCTGCACGACAGCCTCCGCGAGTTTGGGGTTGGCGTTGCCGGTGAATACCATCAAGCCGTCGCTACTCATGAGGGGCACCTGTCTTGCTGCTGGGGGAGGGTCGCCGGCGCTGCCGGCGACGGATTCTGCAGATCTGCGAGGAATGTAATGGCAGGGGGAGGAAGGATTCGAACCCTCGAATGCCGGAATCAAAATCCGGTGCCTTAACCGACTTGGCGACTCCCCTACACAACCGGGACCGTTCTTCGTTGCGCCGACTGCCACAACGCCGAACGAAAACTTGCTATGCGAACGCTGCGAGCGGATGGCGCGACAAACTTCTCACGCATCTGCCATCCCATTCGGATGGCAACCGGTCGAGCACCTGTTGCGCAGTTTGCGCGTCACGATAACGTGCAAACACACAGGCACCGGAGCCGGTCATCCTCGCCTCGGGACTGAATTGTTTCAGCCAGGCAAGGGCTCGGGCAACTTCGCCGAACTTCGCTGTCGCTATCGCTTCCAGATCGTTGCGACCGAAACCGAATTTGTTTGTGCAAGCAGCGAAGTCCGCAATTATGGAGATGGGCGTATCCCTTGTCAAGCGTTCGTCCGAAAAAATTGCTGCGGTCGGCACATGCTGGCGTGGATGAATGACCACGAACCAGCTGTCCGGCAGGTCGACCGCGGTCAGCTCCTCGCCGATCCCCTGGGCGAAGGCGTTCTGGCCGAACACGAAGAACGGCACGTCCGCGCCCAGGCTCAGGCCGATCCGCATCAATTGCTCCCGTGCCAGGCCCAGGCCCCACAGCCGGTTCAGCGCCAGCAGCGTGGTGGCGGCGTCGGACGAGCCGCCGCCGATGCCGCCGCCCATCGGCAGCGCCTTGTCCAGCGCGATCTCGACGCCGTACCGGGTTCCCGTCGCCGCCTGCAGGGCCCTGGCCGCGCGCACCACCAGGTCGCTGTCGGCCGGCACGCCGGGCACGTCGGTCACGCGCAGTACCGCGCCGTCATCGCGGCGCTCGAAATGCAACGTGTCGCTCCAGTCGATCAGCTGGAACACCGTCTGCAGCGTGTGATAGCCGTCGGGGCGGCGGCCGGTCACATGCAGGAACAGGTTCAGCTTGGCCGGGGCGGGGCAGTCGCGCAGTTGCGCGGGGGGCAAGGGGGCCGACATCGGGCGATCAATGCGAAGCCGGAGCGTCGATCACCAGCTTGACCGACATCGGCCCGCCGGCGCCGTCGCGCGCCAGGTCGATCCGGCGCGGCAGCGTTTCGGCGCCGTCCGGCGCGGCCTGCCAGGCCGCGTAGCGCACGGTCCAGCCGTTCTGCGACAAGGTCTCGAGCCGGCCCTGCGCGTCGCGCGTGGCGCTGGCCGGGGCGCCAGGCGCGGGCCGCGCACGCAGCCAGTCGCGCATGCCGGCCACCGGCAGCGCGAAGCCCAGGCTCTGCTCGAGCAGCGCATCGACCTGGGGCGCGTTGCGCGGCGGTTCGTTGGGCAGATCCAGCGTCGCGCCCGAGGGCGTCGCGGTGACCACCGCCAGCGTCTGGCCCAGCGGCGAGATCAGGTCCAGCCGCACGTTGTCGCCCTGTTCGCGCCAGTGGAAGCTGCCCTGCACGCCTTCGTCGCGGCCATAGCGAACGTAATTGGCCGCAAAGCGCCCCGTCAATTCGCTGGCGCGGGCACCGGCGGCGGCATCGAACTGGCGCGACGGCGTGACGCTGGCGCAGGCGGCGAGCCACAGCGGCGCGGACAGGCAAAGCAGGGTCAGGGTACGGCGGGATCGGTCCATGCGCAGAACGGAGATCGAGGCCGGGTCACGGCGCGCGTTGGCGCGGACCGTGCCGGCGATGGATGTCGATGGTGGCGGGATCGCCGATGGATGTCGATGAATGGCGCGGAGTGCCGGGGCACGGGCGGCAGGCCGGCGACGCTACTGCGCCAAGCGCACGTTGTAGCGCCGCAGCGTTTCCACCAGCGTCTCATTGTTCGGGTCCAGCTTGACGCCTTCCTCCCACGTCTTGCGGGCCTCGTCGCGCTCGCCGAGCTGCCACAGCACCTCGCCCAGATGCGCGGCGATCTCGGCCTCGGGCGCCTTGGCATAGGCGTCGCGCAGCAGCTTGGCGGCGGGCTGCAGCTGCCCCAGGCGGAATTTGACCCAGCCCAGGCTGTCCATGATGTACGGATCGTCGGGGCCGAGCTCGGTCGCCTTCTCCAGCAGCTTCAGCGCTTCCTGCAGGCGGATGTTGCGATCGGCCAGCGAATAGCCCAGCGCGTTGTAGCCCTGCTTCTGGTCCGGCTGCATCGCGATGAACTGGCGCAGCCGGCGTTCCATGCTGTCGTAGCGCTTCTCGCGCTCGTCCAGCATCGCCAGCTCGTACAGCCATTCGGCATTCTTCGGCTCGGCCTTGACCCGTTCGTCCAGCACCTTGCGCGCGCGGTCGTAGGCCTTGACTTCCATCAGCATGCCGACCTCGGCCTGGCGCACCGCCATCATCCGCTGCGCGCGCTGGTCGGGGTCGGGAATGTCCTCCGCATCGGCCAGCATGTCGCCGAAGATCGCCTGCGCATCGTCGAACCGGCCCATGCGGCCCAGCATCTGCGCGCGCTTGACCGATGCCGCCCCGACCATGCGCTGGTCCTCGATCCGGTCCAGCCACTGCACCGCGCCCGCGTAGTCCTTGCGCTCCTCGGCGATCTGCGCGAGGTATTGGTAGGCGATGTCGGGATTGGAGGTGGGCGCCTTTTCGGCCAGCCGCAGATATTCGTGCAGGTAACGCTCGGCCTCGTCGTAGCGGCGCGCCTGCAGCCCGGTCAGGCCGAGCGCCAGCGGCACGCGGGGGTCGTCGGGCGCGACCTTGCGCAGCGCCTCGAATTCGCGCCGGGCCGCGTCCATCTCGTTGCGCTGCAGATAGACGCGCGCCAGCGTGATGCGGCCGTTCACCGAGGCGGGCGCCTTGTCGAGAAAGCGCTTCAGGCCGGCGATCGCCTGCTCGGGCGCGTTGTCGGCGCGCAGTTCGGCCGCCATCAGCGCCGCGGCTTCGTAGTCGGGACGCAGGCGCTGCGCTTCGTCGAGTTCCGCCAGCGCGCCCGGCACGTCGCCGGCGGTTTCCTTGGCCCGCGCGAGCGCCAGCCGGGTCTCGGCCGACTGCATGTCGTTGGCGACCAGCCGCTGCAGCAGCGCGGCCGCGCCGGCCGGATCGCTGGTGCGCGACAGCTGCTGCTGCAATTGCAGGATGGCCTCGGGCCGATGGCTCGGCGGCACGCCGTTCAGTTGCAGCGACAGCAGCGGCTCGGCTTCCTCCCAGCGCGCGTTGAGCACCAGCAGGGTGGACAGCACCTGGCGCGCGGCCGGCGAAGTGGGCGCCAGATCGGTCCACAGGCGGGCGCCATCGAGGGCCTGCTGCGGAACGCGCGCATTGAAGGCAATTTCGGTGGCGCGCTGCGCGAAGCGGGGATCGCGTGTCGAGCGGGCCAGTTCCACGTAGGTGCGGTAGGCCGGGCCGGTCAGGCCGCGTTGCATCGAGATCTCGGCGGCCATCACGCGGTACATGATGTCGGCCGTCAGCGGCAGCTCGGGCAGCGGCATCTTCGGCGGCAGCGGCGTCGCCGGAGTCGGCTCGAGCTCGCCGTCGCTGCCCAGCGTGAACATCGGGCGGCCGGCTTCTGCGCCGTCGGACTTCGCCTCCGCGCGCGCCGGATCGGCCTCGGCGGGCCGGGCATCGCGCGCACTGGCGCAGCCGGTCAGCGCGCCGGCGCCGACCAGGGCCGCCACCAGCAGCGGCAGCAGGCGCCGACCTGGCGCTGTGCGGCGCGCGGCGGTCTGCGCGGGCGGCTCGTCAAGCGGTACGTGGGAAGGGAGCAGAGCGGAGATGCGGTCCAGGCGGTCCGGCATGGGTGGGACTCCGGCACGCGTGGTGCCATATGACAAGTTAGGGCCATTGTAACGTGCCGCTACAATGCCCGGCTGCGGTGCACCATGGCTGGCATGGCGTCTGCCGCTTGGAGTCGTGCGCAAAGGAGAGGTTCGATGCCGGAATTGCCCGAGGTCGAGGTGACCCGACGGGGACTGCTGCCGCATCTGGAGGGCAGCCGCATCGTCGGGGTGGCGGTGCGCCATCGCGGCCTGCGCTGGCCGGTGCCCGAGGAGCTGGAAGCCTGCCTGCCCGGGCGGGTCATCCGGCGTGTCGAGCGGCGCGGCAAGTATCTGCTGCTCGAATGCGTGCGCGAGGCGGCCGCGGTGGTGGGCGGCGTGGCTGATGGCCATGGTGGCGATGGTTGCGATGGTGGCAATAGTGGGAATGGTGTGAATGGTGACAATGGCGCCGGCTGGCTGCTGATCCACCTCGGCATGACCGGGACCCTGCGCGTGTGGCACGAGCCGCCCGCGCCGGGCACGCACGACCATATCGACCTGCAGCTGCACGATGCGGCCGGCCGGCCGCTGACGCTGCGTTTCCGCGACCCGCGCCGTTTTGGCGCGGTGCTGTGGACCACGCTACCCGAGGCGCTGCTGCAGACCCATCCGCTGCTGCGCAATCTCGGCATCGAGCCGTTCGACCCGGCCTTCGACGGCGACTGGCTGTACCGCCATACGCGCGGACGCAGCGCGGCGATCAAGACGGTGCTGCTGTCGGGCGATATCGTGGTCGGCGTCGGCAACATCTATTGTTCCGAGAGCCTGTTCCGCGCCGGCATCCGGCCGACCACCGCCGCGGGCCGGCTGTCGCGCGCGCGTTGCGAGCGGCTCGCCGCCGCGGTGCGCGAGACGCTGGCGCTGGCGATCGAGCGCGGCGGCAGCACGCTGCGCGATTTCGTCGGCAGCGACGGCGCCAGCGGCTATTTCCAGCTCGACTGCCTGGTCTACGATCGCACCGGCAAGCCCTGCCGCCACTGCGCCACGCCGATCCGGCAGATCGTGCAGGGCCAGCGCTCGACGTTCTATTGCCCGCAATGCCAGCGCTGAGCGGACCGACACGCCGCGCCTGACTCCAAAAACATCCCGATCCCCTCGCTACGCATCGATGCCTCGCCGCTCCACCAGCCGATCCGCCATGGATTTCACTGCCGATCGCGCCGCCGACCTTGCCACCAACGCGGTGCCGTCCGATTTCGGCGCCCGCGTCGTGCAATGGCAGCGGCGGCACGGGCGCCACGACCTGCCCTGGCAGAACACGCGCGATCCCTACCGGATCTGGCTGTCGGAAATCATGCTGCAGCAGACCCAGGTCAGCGCGGTGATCGACTACTACCAGCGCTTTCTGGCGCGACTGCCGACCGTGCAGGCGCTCGCCGAGGCGCCGGCCGACGAGGTGATGGCGCTGTGGGCCGGGCTGGGCTACTACTCGCGGGCGCGCAATCTGCACCGCTGCGCCAAGCTGGTGGTCGAGCAGTACGGCGGCCGGTTTCCCAGCGATCCGGCCCTGCTGGCCGAGCTGCCCGGCATCGGCCGCTCGACCGCCGCCGCCATTGCCGCGTTCAGCGCGGGCGTGCGTGCGCCGATTCTCGACGGCAACGTCAAGCGGGTCTTCGCGCGCTGCTTCGGCGTGCACGGCCATCCCGGCGAGAAGGCGATCGAGAACCGGATGTGGGCGATGGCCGAGGCCGCGCTGCCGGCGCCGGGTCCGCACCAGTCCGAGGACATGGTGGCCTATACGCAGGGGCTGATGGACCTGGGCGCGACGGTCTGCTCGCGCGGCAAGCCGGGCTGTCTCGACGACGCGGCGCGCTGTCCGCTGTCGGACCTGTGCGTGGCCCGGCGCGAGGGACTGACCGCGGTGCTGCCGACGCCGAAGACGCGTGCGCCGATACCCGAGCGCAGCACCGTGATGGTGGTATTGCGGCACGGCCGCGAGGTGCTGCTGAGGCTGCGCGCGGACAGCGGGATCTGGGGCGGCCTGTGGAGCCTGCCCGAGCTGCCCGTGCCGGCGCCGCCGTTCGATGCCGAACGGGCCGAGGACGACGCGCTCGCCTTCGGACGGGCCTTCGGTACGCCGGCGCGCGCCGCGATGGTCGCCGAGATGACCCACGTCTTCACCCACTTCCGGCTGCTGATCCGCGCGGTGCGGGTCGACATGGCGGCATTGGCATTGCGCGATGCAAGCGCTGCAAACAGTGCAAGCGGTGCGGGCGGTGCAAGCGATGCGGGAGCAGCGGCGGAGCAATGGCGCTGGCTGTCGCTGGACCGGCTCGATGAGCTCGGCATGCCGGCGCCGGTGCGCAAGCTGCTGGCGGGCCAGGTGATGCCGCAATTGTTCTGAACCTCGACCGACACAGGCCAGCACAGGTCCACACCCGCCGCGCCGACGGCACCGACCGCCGCGCAGCCGCCGCGCGCTACAGCATGTGGTGCTGGCGCATGAAGCGATGCACGATCTCGATCCGCATGCCCGCATCGGGCAGCGCCATCAGCATCTGCCTCGCCTTCATCGGCACCGGCAGCAGTTCGCATAGCCGGTTGGCGACCCAGCTCGGGTCTTCCCACTGCATCGGTTCGGCGAACGGCAGCTTGTGCGGCGGCGCATGCAGCGAGGCCACGATCCGGCGCAGGGCCGCCAGGCATTCGCCCAGCAGTTCCAGCTTGCAGTCGATCACGTCGTCGGGCAGCAGTTCTGCGCGCGCGACCAGCAGGCCATCGTCGCGGGTGTGGTGCTCGAGCACGCGAAAGCGCTGCCTGCCGCGCGTCTCGATCAGCAGCACGCCGAGCTGCTCCATATTGCAGTCGACGATTTCGGCCAGGCAGCCGACGGCTTCCGGCACGGTGGCGCTGCCTTCCTGCGCGACCTCCGGGCCGCTGGCGATCAGGCAGACGCCGAACGCCGCGTTGTCGCGCAGGCAATTGCGCACCATGTCGACATAGCGGGGTTCGAATACGCGCAGCGGCAGCCGGCCGCCGGGAAACAGCACGGTATGGAGGGGAAACAGCGGCAGGCTGTCGACTTCGACGTGGAGCGGTGCCGCGTGATTGGACGCTGGGGAACTGGAAGACATGCGATCCCGAGAAGACTGTCGCTCACGGGGCGGGGGCACGCAGGTCGCGCCGCCGCCGGGATCCACCGCCTTGGCGCTGGCCGGTTCAGCCTACCGGCACCAGCTCGCGGTGTCTGACCAGCACATTACCATGCGCGCGGAAGTAGTTGGCAAGTCTTTCCGCGATGTAGACCGAGCGGTGCTGGCCGCCGGTGCAACCGATTGCCACCGTCAGATAGCTGCGGTTGTCGGCGACGAAGCTCGGCAGCCATTTCTCCACGTAGGCGCGAATGTCCTCGGCCATCGCCAGCACCATCGGCTGGCTCTGCAGGAAATCGATGACGGGCGCATCGCGTCCGGTCAGGGGCCGCAGTTGCAGGTCGTAATACGGATTGGGCAGCGAGCGCACGTCGAACACCATGTCGGCATCGCTCGGCACGCCGTGCTTGAAGCCGAACGAGGTGAACAGCAGCGTCAGTTGCAGGTTGTCGTCGCGGATGAAATCCTTGATCCACGCGCGCAGCGTATTGGTGCGCACATTGCTCGTATCGATCCGATGCGCCGATTCGGCCAGCGGGCTCAGCAACTCGCGCTCCATCTCGATCGCTTCGACCAGCGGGGTCTCGGTCGGCGCCGGTGCACCGTCCACTTCGCGGGCGGCCAGCCGCACCGACAGCGGATGGCGCCGCCGCGTTTCGGAATAGCGCTGTACCAGCGAATCGGTATTGGCGGTCAGGAAGACCACGCGGACTTCGTGCTCGGCCGACAGGCTGCGCAGCGTCTCCGGCAGCCGGGCCAGCGATTCGCGGCTGCGGATATCGGTGGCGATGCCCAGATGCGTGTAGCCCTCGGCCGCAAGGTAGCGGGCCAGTTCGGGGATGAACTGCGCGGGCAGGTTGTCGACGCAGTAGTAGCCTGCGTCTTCGAGCACGTTCAATGCAACCGATTTGCCGGAGCCGGAAATGCCGGTGATGAGGACGATGCGCATAACCCTTGAAGGATAGCATCGCGTGATGATTGCGTCATGACGGTCCGATGAAATCGGCCGCGTGCAAGGAAGGGATGGCCGGAAAAGGCGGCGAAAGCGTGCGAAAGCCGCGCAACTGCAGGAAGCCGCTCGGCAACGAAAAAGGCGAACCGCCGTATGCCGCGCGATCCGCCTTTCTTTTCGCCTTCTTTGCTTCCTGTTTCGCCTTCCGGCCGTTCCGGAACAATGCCGGATCAGTGAGCCGTCATGCGGACAGGCATTCCTTCATGAACGCCTTGCGTTCGTCGCCCTTCTTGCCGCTGGCCTGCGCATTGCACGCCTTCATCTTTTGCTGCTGCGAGTTGCCGGCCGTGGCGGGCTTGGCCGACAGGCATTCCTTCATGAAGGCCTTGCGCTCGTCGCCCGTCTTGCCGGCCGCCTGCGTGTTGCACGTCTTCATCTTGCTCTGCTGGCTGTTGCCGGAGGCGGTCTGGGCAAAGGCACCCGTGGCGACCAGAGGGCACAGCAGCACGCAGGTTGCGATCAGTGTCTTCATGCTGGAATCTCCTGACTGAGGATCGGGTCGCCAAGCGCAGGATGCGCAACGGCGCAGGCTGGGCGTGATGCCCATTACAGCACAAAACGCTGAAAACCCCAATCAGGTTGACGCTGTCGGCGTGTCCGGCACGCCGATGCGTCAATGCGTGCTGCGGCGCGGGCCAGGGCGACCCGCGAATTCGCACTCGGCCAGACGCTCAGAGCAGGCGGCCCTGGCCGCGCGAGGCCGCGTCGGCCTGCATCGCGGCGCGCTGGCGATCCATGAAATCGCGCAGCGTGTCGATGCCGCGCAGGCGCAGGATGGTGTTGCGCACCGCGGCCTCTACCAGCACCGCAAGGTTGCGGCCGGCCGCCACCTGGATCTTCACCATATGGATGGGCAGGCCCAGCACGTCGAGATATTGCGAATCAAGCGGCAGCCGCTCGAATTCACCGTCGTTGCGGCGGACCAGTTGGACCACGAGCTTGAGCTTCATCTTCCGGCGTACCGCGGTTTCGCCGAAGATGGTCTTGATATCGAGCAGACCCAGGCCGCGCACTTCGAGCAGGTTCTGCAGCAGCGGCGGGCAGCGGCCTTCGACGAAATCCGGTCCAAGACGCACGAAATCGACCGCATCGTCGGCGACCAGCCCGTGTCCGCGCGAGATCAGTTCGAGGCCCAGTTCGCTCTTGCCAAGGCCGGATTCGCCCATGATCAGCACGCCCATGCCGAGGATGTCGAGAAATACCCCGTGCATCGTCACGCGCGGCGCGGAAATGCGCGACAGGTACAGCCGCAGATGGTCGATCACCGCCGCCGAGGACACCGGCGTGGTGAACAGCGGCGTGGACGAGCGGGTGCAGCGCAGTTCCAGGTCCGGCGGCGGCTCCATGCCGTCGGCGATGACGAGGAAGGGCGGCTCCAGCAGGATCAGCTCGCCCATCTGCCGCTTGCGCGTTTCGTCGTCGAGCCGCTGGTAGTAGGTGATCTCCGGCTTGCCGAGCACCTGGATCCGGTTCGGGTGGATCAGGTTCAAGTGGCCGACCAGGTCGGCCGCGGAGGTTGCCTCGCGTGCGAAGTCGAGATCGAAGGCGCGATCGGCGCCCTCCAGCCCGGCCACCCAGGACAATTTGAGGTCGGCTGCGTTGTCGTCGAAGATCGACTGGGAGGTAACGCCGGTGAGTTCCATGCGGGATGAGGCGGGGCGCTAGGGCGGTGGTGAGGGCGAGCGGCGCGGCGGTCGGCCGCTTACGCCGAGAGGATCAAGGATGCCATTGCACCAGCAGCTGGTGAACCGCATCGGGCGTCGGCAAAGCGGCGAGACCATCACGCATATCGCGATCGGACAATAGCTGAGCGATTTCCGACAGGATTTCGAGATGCTGCTGCGTGGCCTGTTCCGGCACCAGCAGGAAGATCAGCAGCGAAACCGGCTTGCCATCGGGCGATTCGAACGGAATCGGCTCGGCAAGCCGCATGAAGGCGGCCAGCGGCTGCTTCAGGCCCTTGATGCGGCCATGCGGAATGGCCACGCCGGCACCGAGGCCGGTCGAGCCGAGCGATTCGCGGGCGAACAGGTTGTCGGTCACCGTGGCGCGCGCCACGCCATGGTTGTTTTCGAACAGCAGCCCGGCCTGTTCGAACACGCGTTTTTTGCTGGTGACGCTGACGTCGAGCGAGATATTGCCGGGCGGCAGCAGTTTGGCCAAACGGTTCATTTGAAAATGCGCGGAATTCCTGATACTGGCGCCGCCATGCGGTTTCTTGCCGGCGTGGGCCGGTCTGCCGTTGCTGGGCGGTGCGCGTTCGTTGCCGCCGCTTCCCGACTATCAGCGTGCGGCACATTATAGTGCAGGGGGCTCCCTGCCGTCCGATGCCGATCGCCCCGAGCGGCATTGCGCAAGGAAACGGGGCGGGCATTCTCTATATGTATTGCACAGCATACACCGGGAAGCCAGCCAGACGGAACCCCATCCCGGTTTCATCCTATAGGTTGCACGGCGAGCCGGCACTGCGGGCTCGCCCGAGGGCCGGTGCGCAGGGCGCAAAAAAGCCGTGCACCTGGCACGGCTTCTTTCCTCACTTCAAGGCCGGCCGGCGTTGTGGCCGCGCCGAATCTTCAAGCTACTGCTGGGCCTGACTGGCCACGAAGCTGTGGTACTTCAGCGATTCGCGGTCGTGGCTCTGCACCTTGTCCTTGTAGCGGATCACTTGCCGGTCCAGCTTGTCGACCAGCATGTCGATTGCCGCGTATAGATCTTCGTGGTGCGCCTCGACAAAGATGTCCTTGCCCTTCAGATGCACATTGATTTCCGCGCGTTGACGGCGATCCTTTTCCTTTTGATTGTCGACCGATAGCAGCACGCTGACGTCAATAACCTGATCGAAATGCCTGAGGATTCGCTCCAGTTTCGTTTCCACGTACTCACGCAGTGAAGGCGTGATGTCCAAGTGGTGTCCACTGATCTTGAAGTTCATAGCGCTTCTCCTTCTGAAAGAGCCGCACCAGGCAGGCGATGCGACTCGGCTACAAAGACTTGCGAAGGTTCACGGCGGGGATCTTCAAGGCTTCACGATATTTGGCGACGGTACGTCTCGCCACGACGAAGCCTTGTTCCCCCAGCAGTTCGGCAATCCGGCTGTCGGACAACGGGTTTCTGGGGTCTTCGGCTCCTATCAACTGCTTGATCAGCGCACGGATTGCGGTGGAAGAGGCGGCACCGCCGGTTTCGGTCGATACATGGCTGCCAAAGAAATATTTCAGCTCGAATGTCCCCATCGGGGTGGCCATGTACTTATTGGTCGTCACACGAGAAATGGTCGACTCGTGTAGACCCAGTGTATCGGCTATCTCCCTCAAAACCAAGGGGCGCATCGCAATTTCACCGTGCGTGAAGAAATTCTTCTGCCGCTCCACGATCGCTTGTGCGACGCGCAAAATGGTGTCGAAACGCTGCTGGATATTTTTGATGAGCCAGCGCGCCTCCTGCAGTTTCTGCTGCAATCCCGCGGCGCCGGTATCGCCTTTTGCGCCGCGCAAAATCTGCGCATACATATCGTTGATGCGCAGCCGCGGCATCACATCGGGATTGAGCTGGGCGATCCAGTTATGGCCGCTCTTGCGCACGAACACGTCCGGCACGACGAAGTCCGCTTCGGGCCGGCTGTAGGCATGGCCGGGATAGGGCGCCAGCGAGCGGATCAGCTCGTGCGCGGCCTTCAGCTGCATGTCGTCGACCTGCAGCGCCTTCTTCAGCCGCGTGTAGTCGCGCGCGGCCAGCAGTTCGAGGTGATGGCGCACGATCGTCATCGCCAGCTCGCGCTGCGGATGTTCGATGCGGCGCAGTTGCAGCGACAGGCATTCGGCCGCGTTGCGTGCGCCGACCCCGGGCGGGTCGAAGCTTTGCAGCAGCGTGAGCATCGCGTGCACTTCGTCGAGCTCGAATTCGAGCTCCTCGGGCAATTCGGAGAGGATTTCCTCGAGCGAGGCGCTCAGATAGCCATCGTCGTCGAGCGATTCGATCAGGAAAATCGCCAGGCCCTTGTCGCGCGTGGAGATTTTCAGCGGCGCCAATTGCTCCATCAGATATTCGCGCAGCGTAGGCTCGGCATCGCGCAATTGCAGCGGCGTTTTCTCGTCCTCGTCGCTTTGCGGGCGGCGGGCGAAGTCGTCCAGGCTCCAGTCGCCGCCATAATCGTCGCCCGCGCCGTCGGCGTAGCCGTCGTCGGCCGCGGCCGCGCCATCCGCGCGCGAGTCCGCGGGCGCCGCGGGCTCGGAGGACGGGGTCGTGGTGGTGGTCTGCACATTGACCGAGCCGTCTGCGGCGACCCGCAGCGGGCTTTCGATCCAGTCGTTTTCGCGTTCGAGCAGGGGGATTCTCGGTCAGCGCCTGCTCGACTTCCTGTTGCAGTTCCAGCGTGGAGAGCTGCAACAGCCGGATCGACTGCTGCAGCTGCGGCGTCAAGGCCAGATGCTGGGAGAGGCGTAGCTGTAGCGACGGTTTCATGCGGCCTATTTTATGCGCAACTTCGGCCGCGATGGAACGGAATTTGCTATCGGAAGTTTCGATTGCGTGGTCAGAAGCGATTGCCTGATGGATCACCAGTGCAGGATCCGTACATCGCCCGTGCCCAAATGAAAACGGCCGCCCTCTGTGCGAGGGCGGCCGCGCGCCAAACCGCCATTACATGCGGAAGTTTTCGCCCAGATAGACGCGCCGCACCGATTCGTTGGCGATGATGTCCTTGGGCTCGCCGGCCGCCAGCACCGCGCCTTCGCTGATGATGTACGCGTGGTCGCAGATGCCCAGCGTCTCGCGCACATTGTGGTCGGTGATCAGCACGCCGATATTGCGTGCCTTCAGGAAGCTGACGATGCGCTGGATCTCGCCGACCGCGATCGGGTCGACGCCGGCGAACGGCTCGTCGAGCAGGATGAAGCGCGGCGCGGAGGCCAGCGCCCGCGCAATCTCGACGCGGCGGCGCTCGCCGCCCGACAGCGACAGCGCGGGGTTGTTGCGCAGGTGCGCGATCTGCAGGTCGTCGAGCAGGCTGTCGAGCCGGCGCTCGATCTCCGCGCCGGACAGCGCCTTGCCGTTGTCGCGCTGCAGCTCCAGCACCGCGCGGATGTTCTGCTCGACATTGAGCTTGCGGAACACCGACGCTTCCTGCGGCAGGTACGACAGGCCCATGCGGGCGCGCTCGTGGATCGGCAGGCCGCTGATGTGCTGGCCGTCGAGCACGATGTCGCCTTCGTCGAGCGCGACCAGACCAACGATCATGTAGAACGAGGTGGTCTTGCCCGCGCCGTTGGGGCCGAGCAGGCCGACGACCTCGCCGCTCTTGACGTCCAGCGACACGTCCTTGACCACGGTGCGCGAGCCGTAGCGCTTCTTCAGATGGCGCACCACCAGGTTGCTGGTGGCGGGCATCGTGCCCGCGCCAGCGCCGGCTGCGGTGTTGGCGTTGGCGGCAGGAGCGGTGGCGGTAGCGGTGTCGGCAACGGACATGTGGGCAATCCTTTGATACTGCGTCATGCGAAGCGTGCGTGGCGGAGCAGGCGTGGCGAAGCGTGCGTGGCGTGCGGGTACGTCAGGCCCGGGAAGCGATCAGGGCTTGGCCGTCGGCGAGCCCCTTCAGGTCGACGCCGGCACCACTGCCGCCGGTCCCCTGGCTCTGGCGCGGCGACAGCACGGCGCGCACGCGGCCGGACGGGTTTGCCGGCGCCGCGTTGCCGCTGCCGCCGGCGGCGGTGTAGAACTCGTTGCGGCTGTCATAGGTCAGCACCGCGCCGCGGATCTCGTCGACCACCTTGGCGCCCGCCAGGCGCGCCATGCGCGCATTGCCGATCAGCTTGGCCACTTCCTGCTTGCCGTCGTATTCGATGCGGTCGCCCCAGCCGTCGATGTACTCGTCGACGTTGTCGCGCTTCTGCCGGATATAGGCCTGCTTGCCGCCCTTGGAGGTGGCCACCGCGTACTGGTAGCCCTCGGGGTCGGTGCGCACCTCGGCGGCATCGGACTTCAGCACCATGGTTCCCTTGGTCAGCACCACGTTGCCGGTCAGCGTATAGATCTGCTTGACGTCGTCGTAGCTGGCGTTGTCGGCCTCGAGCACCAGCGGCTTGTCGCGGTCGGCGCGTTCGGCGAGCGCCGGCAGGGCGAGCGTCATGCCGGCGGCGAAGGCGAGCAGCACGGCGGTGGCGCGGCGGCGGGTCCAGGTCGTCAGGGTCAGGGTCATGTTGGCCACGATGGCGTTGATTGGCGTTGTCCGGGAATCGTCCAGGGAGGGCAGGCGGCCCGGACTGGCGCAAGGATCGTTCGAAGGGTGCG
This sequence comes from Cupriavidus sp. H18C1, assembly GCF_049311595.1. Lineage (NCBI taxonomy): Bacteria > Pseudomonadati > Pseudomonadota > Betaproteobacteria > Burkholderiales > Burkholderiaceae > Cupriavidus > Cupriavidus sp. H18C1. The sequence continues at coordinate 1,474,526 of NZ_CP186008.1, read as the reverse complement.
CGCCTGGCGCGCGGGCGCGATGCGTCATGGTTTCGCGCCGCCGCCGCGCGGCGCCATCACGATGGTGCCGCGCACATTGCCGAGCAGGTTGACCTCGCGCGTGACATTGTTGAAGACCAGGCCGTTGGCGGTCATCACCGACGGGCCGCGGGTCAGCTTGACCGGCTTGTCGGTCTTGACGATGTCGTCGTTGATCAGGATCTGGAAGTAGCTGGAAGTCGCGCTCATCTGCGGGTCCTGCGACGGATCGGCGCCCTGCACGCGAACGATATGGGCGTTGCCGAACAGGTCGATCACGCTGGCGTCGGCGTTCATCTTGCCCACATCGGCGGTGCCGGTCACCGGCGGCCGATCGGGCTCGTAGGCGCGCATCGCCGGCCGCGTGACCTCGTAGGTCTGGTCGTCCTCGTAATGGATCATCCGCTCGCCGGTGAAGCGCATCTTGGTGCTGCCGTCCTCGGCCAGTTCGGTCGCGGTGAAGCGCTCCATCCAGTAGTCGGGTACATGGCGCTTCTGGCGTTCGCCATCGCTGACCTCGCGCGGCGTGTTGACCTGCACCAGCCAGAAGGTACTGCCGGCAACCAGCGCCATCAGCAGCAGCGGCATCAGCCGCAGCGCGAGGCGGGACAGGGAAGGAAACAGATCCCGCATGGCTTGCGTCAAATGACCTTGGCCCGGGTCAGGTCATGGATATGCAGCGCGCCGACCAGGCGGTGGTCGGCGTCGACCACCAACAGCTGGTTGATGCGGTTCGCTTCCATGACCTGCACCGCCTCGACCGCGAGCTGATCCGGCCCGACGGTGAAGGGGTTGGCGTGCATGACATCCCCGATCGGCACGGTCTTCCAGTCGCGCGGCGTCTCCAGCAGCCGGCGCAGGTCGCCGTCGGTGAAGACGCCGATCGCGCGCCCGTCGGCATCGACGATCGCGGTCATGGCCATGCCCTTGCGGGTGATTTCCATCAGGGCCTGCGCCAGCGGCGTGCTTTCGCGGACCTCGGGCACCGCATTGCCGGTGCGCATCACGTCGCGCACATGGGTCAGCAGCTTGCGGCCGAGCGCACCGCCGGGGTGCGAGCGGGCGAAGTCCTCCTCGCCGAAGCCGCGCGCGTCGAGCACCGCCACCGCCAGCGCGTCGCCCAGCGCCAGCGCCGCCGTGGTGCTGGCGGTCGGGGCGAGGTTCAGCGGGCAGGCTTCCTTCTCGACGCGGGCGTCCAGATGCGCGTCGGCCAGCTGGGCCAGATTCGACTCGACGTTGCCGGTCACCGAGATCAGCTTGGCGCCGATCCGCTTGACGATCGGGACGATCGACAGCAGTTCGGAGGTCTCGCCGGAGTTGGAGAAGGCGATCAGCACGTCGTCGCGCGTGACCATGCCGAGGTCGCCATGCGAGGCCTCGGCGGGATGGACGAAGAAGGCGGGCGTTCCGGTCGAGGCCAGCGTGGCCGCGACCTTGCGGCCGATATGGCCGGACTTGCCGATGCCGGAGACCACCACGCGGCCCGAGCACTCCAGCACCAACTGCACCGCCCGCGCGAAGTCCGGCGTCAGCCGCGACGACAACGCGGCGACCGCATCGGCTTCGATCTGCAGGGTATGGCGTGCGAGCTCGAGTGCTCTTTCCGCATTGAAATTGGCTATCATGGCGACGAAGTATACCAATGAATGCGATGACGCCCGGGCCGGTCGCGGCGCGTCCGGCGCGGCGTCCGCCTCCGCGTCCGGGTTGCGTCTCCGCCGGCTGGCCGCCCCGGCGGGATACCGCCGTGCGGACAGCCCGGCCCTGGTCCACCGCTTGCATGCTGCCCGCAGCGACCGCTGCGCTGCTGTACCGCTATTCGCACCACCGTTCGCGCTACGGCCCGCACCAACCGTTCGCACTACGGCCCGCACCAACCGCTCGTACTACCGCTCGCATCAACGCTCGCATCAACGCTCGCACCACCACCGGCCCGCCCGAATGCATTCTCCGCTGGACTTGACCCTTGTGCTGCTGGCCGCCGCCGTGCTCGGCGTGGTTGCCTTCCGCATGCTGCAGCTGCCGCCGATGCTCGGTTATCTGGCGGTCGGCATCCTGATCGGACCCCACGCGCTCGGCCTGGCCAGCGATTCCGGGCAGACCAAGTACCTTGCCGAGTTCGGGGTGGTCTTTTTGATGTTCTCGATCGGGCTGGAGTTCAATCTGGCCAAGCTGCGCTCGATGCGGCGGCTGGTGTTCGGCCTCGGCGGCAGCCAGGTGGTACTGACCATGCTGGCGGTGGCGCCGGCCGGCTGGCTGTTCAGCGCGGTGTTCGACCTGAGCTGGCAGGCCTCGATCGCGCTGGGCGGGGCGCTGGCGATGTCGTCGACCGCGATCGTCTCCAAGATGCTGTCCGAACGGCTGGAGCTGGAGACCGAGCACGGCCGCAACATCTTCAGCGTGCTGCTGTTCCAGGATCTGGCGGTGGTGCCGCTGCTGATCGTGATTCCCGCGCTGTCGCGCGACCCCGGCGAGCTGCCGATGGCGCTGGGCCTGGCCATCATCAAGATCGTGGTCGCGCTGACGCTGATCTTCGTGCTCGGCAAGGAGGTGGTCAGCCGCTGGTTCCATGTGGTAGCCGCGCGCCGCTCGCAGGAACTGTTCATGCTGAACCTGCTGCTGGTCACGCTGGGCATGGCGGCGCTGACCGAGCGGCTGGGCCTGTCGATGGCGCTGGGCGCCTTCATGGCGGGCATGCTGATCGCGGAAACGCCGTACCGGCATCAGGTCGAGGAGGACATCAAGCCGTTCCGCGACGTGCTGCTCGGCCTGTTCTTCGTCACCATCGGCATGCTGCTCAATGTCCGCGTGGTGGTCGACAACCTGTGGCTGGTGCTGACGCTGCTGATCGTGCCGGTGCTGTTCAAGTTTCTGCTGATCGCCGGCCTGGCGCGGCTGTTCGGCTCGCGTCCCGGCGTGGCGATCCGTACCGGGCTGGGGCTGGCGCAGGCCGGCGAGTTCGGCTTCGTGCTGCTGAACCAGATCGACGGGCTGGGGCTGGTCGATCCGGTGCTGACGCAGGTGATCCTCGCCTCGATGCTGCTGTCGATGCTGGTGGCCCCGTTCCTGATCCAGTACAGCGACGCGATCGCGATGCGCTTTGCCGCCAACGAATGGCTGCTGCAGTCGCTGAACATGACGCGCATCGCCGCGCAGAGCCTGCAGACCGAGAAGCACGCGATCATCTGCGGATACGGCCGCAGCGGCCAGAACCTGGCCCGCATGCTCGAGCGCGAGGGCATCGGCTATGTCGCGCTGGACCTGGACCCGGACCGCGTGCGCGAGGCCGCCGCGGCCGGCGATACGGTGGTCTACGGCGACGCCGGCCGGCGCGAGGCGCTGATCGCGGCGGGCATTCACCGCGCCGCGGCGGTGATCATCACCTATGCCAACACACCGTCGGCGCTGAAGGTCCTGCACCATGTGCACGAGCTCGAGCCCGCGCTGCCGGTGATCGTGCGCACGGTCGACGATTCGGAGCTGGAGGTGCTGCAGCGCGCCGGCGCCACCGAGGTCGTGCCCGAGATCATCGAGGGCAGCCTGATGCTGGCCTCGCATGCGCTGGTGCTGCTGGGCGTGCCGATGCGGCGCGTGGTGCGGGGCGTGCAGCAGGCGCGCGACGCGCGCTACAGCCTGCTGCGCGGCTACTTCCACGGCCGCGACGACGAGGAGGACATGATCGAGCGCGATTCGGTGCGGCTGCATTCGCTGTCGCTGGGACCGGACGCCACCGCGGTCGGCCGGCGCCTGGGCACGCTGGGGCTCGAGCATATCGGCGCCGAGGTCACCGCCGTGCGGCGGCGCGGCATCCGCGCCTTCGATCCGCAGCCCGATACCGTGCTCGAGCCCGGCGACATCCTGGTGCTGCGCGGCACGCCCGAGGCGCTCGAGGCGGCCGAGCAGCGCCTGACCGAGCGCTGACGGAGCACGCTCCCTCTCCCCCGGCCCCCCCACGCGCAAGCGGGAGCGGGGCGAAATAGACAGCAAGCACCGCGACGGACGCAAACCGATCTCCTCTCCCACCCGCGGGAGAAGGGGTAGGGGGAGAGGAAGCCGCTATCCTAGATGGCTGGCGCTTCCGCCATTCTTCATCCGCCGTTTCAGACCATGCCCGCTCCCACCATCCAGTCCCCGCCCCTGGGCGACGTCACCACCTATCTGCGCGACCGCATCCGCACCGTGCCCGACTGGCCGCAGCCCGGCGTGATGTTCCGCGACATCACGCCGCTGCTGCAGGACCCGAAGACGCTGCGCGTGCTGATCGACGTGTTCGTGCACCGCTACATGGATGCCGGCCTGGACGTGGTGGCCGGCATCGATGCGCGCGGCTTCATCCTCGGCGCGATCGTCGCCTACGAGCTGAACCTGGGGTTCGTGCCGATCCGCAAGAAGGGCAAGCTGCCGTTCCAGACCGTGGCCGAGGAATACGAGCTCGAATACGGCAGCGCCACCGTCGAGATCCACGCCGATGCCTGCAAGCCGGGCGAGCGCGTGCTGCTGGTCGACGACCTGATCGCCACCGGCGGCACCATGATGGCCGGACGCCGGCTGCTGGAGCGGCTCGGCGCGACGGTGGTCGAGGGCGCGGCGATCGTCGACCTGCCGGAGCTGGGCGGCTCGCGCCATCTGCTCGACAGCGGCCTGCCGCTGTTTACCGTGTGTCGCTTCGAAGGCCACTGAACCGCAAAGTCGCGACGCCGCAGCACCGCGAAGCGTTGCAAAGCCCACCATCGCTGGCGCCCCGCGTTGCCCTTGCCCGCAGCGCGGGCGCATAATGGCCGTTCATTCACAACAAGGGCCGGGCGGCCCCTGCCTCTGACCGCCGCACCGGCCGCAATGGGTGCCACACCATGGGCGTTCTGCTTCATCTGCTCTCCGGGGTCGCGCTGCTGGTCTGGGGCACGAATATCGTCAAGGTCGGCATTCTGCGCGTCTACGGCGCGAATCTGCGCCACGTGCTCTCCGCCAGCGTTGCCAATCGCTTCACCGCCTTCGCCGCCGGCCTCGGCGTGACCGGCCTGGTGCAAAGCAGCAATGCGACCGCCGTCATCGTCAGTTCCTTCGTCAGCCAGGGCCTGATCGCGGTCGCTCCCGCGCTGGCCATCATGCTCGGCGCCAACGTCGGCACCGCGCTGATGGTGCAGGTGTTCTCGCTGGACCTGTCGTGGCTGTCGCCGCTGCTGATCTTCGTCGGCGTGATCGCGCATCTGAGCTGGAAGGGCAGTCGGCCCGGCCACGTCGGCCGCGTGCTGATCGGCCTGGGGCTGATCACGCTGGCTCTGGAGCTGATCTCCAATGCGACCCGACCGGTGGTCGAGGCCGCCGGCGTCAAGGTGCTGTTCGCCAGCCTGACCGGCGATACCGCGCTCGACATGCTGGTCGGCGCCTTCCTGACCGTGCTGTCGTATTCGAGCCTGGCGGTGGTGCTGTTCTGCGGCGCGCTGGCCTCGGCCGGCGTGGTGTCGATCCAGGTCGCGCTGGCGCTGGTGCTCGGCGCCAACCTCGGCTCCGGCATCTCGGCGTTCCTGACCACCTCCGGCAACAACCAGCCCGGCAAGCGCGTGACGCTGGGCAATCTGCTGTCGCGCCTGCTCGGCTGCGTGGTGGCCCTGCCGCTGCTGGACGAATCGCAGACGCTGCTGCGCGCGCTCGACGCGGACCCGCAGCGGCTGATCGTCAATTTCCACCTGCTGTTCAACGTGGTGCTGGCGGTCGCGCTGATCGGGCTGACCGCGCCGCTGGCGCGCCTGTGCGAAACCATTCTGCCGGGCCGCAACACCGGCGAGAGCCAGGTCACGCCGCGCCATCTCGACCCGGCCGCGCTGTCCACGCCGACGCTGGCGCTGGCCAACGCCGCGCGCGAGGTGCTGCGCATCGGCGACCGCGTCGAGCAGATGCTCGACAACATGCTGCGCGTGCTGCGGACCAACGATGCCAAGCTGGCCGCCGCCACCTGCCGCATCGACGACGAGATCGACGATCTCTACACCGCGATCAAGCTGTACCTGACGCGCATCAGCGTCGAGGCGCTCGACGAGCGCGACGGCCGCCGCTGGACCGAGATCATCTCGCTCAATATCAACCTCGAGCATGCGGCGGACATCATCGAGCGGATCCTGCTCGACGCGCGCGACAAGAAGATCGCCCACAACCTGGTGTTCTCGGAAGCCGGCATGGAGGAGATCACCGAGATGCATGCGCGCCTGATCAGCAATCTGCGGCTGGGGCTGTCGGTGTTCCTGAACGGCGACCTGAAGAGCGCGCGGCAGCTGATGCACGAGAAGGCGACCTTCCGCGAACTGGAGCGCAAGTATTCGCATACCCACCTGCGCCGCGTGGCCACGCAGACCATCGAGAGCATCGACACCAGCTCGCTGCACCTGGACGTGATCAGCGATCTGAAGCGCCTGAACTCGCTGTTCTGCGCCACCGCCTATCCGGTGCTGGAGGAAGCCGGCGCGCTCGATCGCAGCCGCCTGCGCGAAGAGGGCGGCCAGCCGCAGGAGGAGGGCATCCCTGCGCCCGCGGCCGCCGCCGGCGCGCCTGCCTCGGCGCGCGCGCCGATGGCACACGCCGACGAGGGCCGGGCGCCGCCGCGCGTCAGCGGCGCCTGACCCGCGCCGGGGCCCGTGCCGCGGCCTGCGCCGCGGCCTCTTCCACGGGCCGCTTCAGCAGCGGCGCCAGGTACTTGCCGGTAAAGCTCGCCTTGCTGGCGGCGATGTCCTCCGGCGTGCCCCGCGCGATGATCTGCCCGCCGCCGGCGCCGCCCTCGGGACCGAGGTCCAGCACCCAGTCCGCGGTCTTGATCACATCGAGGTTGTGTTCGATGATGACCACGGTATTGCCCTGGTCGCGCAGCTTGTGGATGACCTTGAGCAGCAGCGCGATATCGTGGAAGTGCAGGCCGGTGGTCGGTTCGTCGAGGATGTACAGCGTGCGGCCGGTATCGCGCTTGGACAGCTCCAGCGACAGCTTGACCCGCTGCGCCTCGCCGCCCGACAGCGTGGTCGCCGCCTGGCCCAGGCGGATGTAGCCCAGCCCCACGTCGAGCAGCGTCTGCAGCTTGCGCCGCACCACCGGCACCGCGCTGAAGAATTCGTAGGCCTGCTCGACCGTCAGCTCCAGCACCTCCGAGATGTTCTTGCCCTTGTACAGCACCTCCAGCGTCTCGCGGTTGTAGCGCTTGCCGTGGCAGACGTCGCAGGGCACGTAGACATCGGGCAGGAAGTGCATCTCGACCTTGAGCACGCCGTCGCCCTGGCAGGCCTCGCAGCGCCCGCCCTTGACGTTGAACGAGAAGCGGCCCGGATCGTAGCCGCGCTCCTTGGCCGACGGCACGCCGGCGAACAGTTCGCGGATCGGCGTGAACAGCCCCGTATAGGTGGCCGGATTCGAGCGCGGCGTGCGGCCGATCGGGCTCTGGTCGACGTTGATGACCTTGTCGAAGTGCTCCAGCCCGTCGATGCGGTCGTGCGGCGCCGGCTCCGGCGTCGAGCCGTACAGGTGGCGCGCCACCGCCGGATACAGCGTGTCGTTGATCAGCGTCGACTTGCCCGAGCCCGAGACACCGGTCACGCAGGTCAGCAGGCCGACCGGAATCTCGGCGCTGACCTGCTTCAGGTTGTTGCCGCTGGCGTTCAGGATGCGCAGCATCCGTTCCGGGTCCGGCGGCGTGCGCGAGGCCGGCACCTCGATGCTGAGCTCGCCCGACAGGTACTGCCCGGTCAGCGAGGCCGGCGAGGCCTCGATCTGCGGCGGCGTGCCCTCGGCGACGATCTGCCCGCCATGCACGCCCGCGCCCGGGCCGATGTCGACCACATAGTCGCTGGCGCGGATCATGTCCTCGTCATGCTCGACCACCAGCACCGAATTGCCGATGTCGCGCAGATGCTTGAGCGTGCCGATCAGCCGGTCGTTGTCGCGCTGGTGCAGCCCGATCGACGGTTCGTCCAGCACGTACATCACGCCGGTCAGCCCCGAGCCGATCTGCGAGGCCAGGCGGATGCGCTGCGCCTCGCCGCCCGACAGCGTGTCCGCGCTGCGCTCCAGCGACAGATAGTCGAGCCCGACGTTGTTCAGGAAGTTCAGCCGCGCCGAGATCTCGCGCACGATCTTGTCGGCGATCTCGCGCTTGGCGCCCTGCAGCTGCAGCGTCAGGAACCACGTCAGCGCGTCGCGCAGCGGCCAGCCGCTGATCTCGAAGATCGCGCGCGCCTGCTCGCCGTCGCCGACCTTGACGTGGCGCGCCTCGGTGCGCAGCCGTGTGCCATGGCAGGCGGGGCAGGGCTGGTTGTTCTGGTACTTGGCCAGTTCCTCGCGGACCGCGACGGAGTCGGTCTCGCGATAGCGGCGCTCCAGATTGGGGATGATCCCCTCGAACACATGCGAGCGCGTGGTGGTGCGGCCGCGTTCGTTCATGTAGGTGAACGGGATCTCGGTCTCGCCCGAGCCGTGCAGCACCACCTGCTGCACCTCGGCCGGCAGGTCCTCGAAGGCGGTGTCCAGGTCGAAGTCGTAGAACGCCGCCAGGCTCTGCAGCATCTGGAAATAGAACTGGTTGCGGCGGTCCCAGCCCTTGATCGCGCCCGAGGCCAGCGACAGGTTCGGGAAGGCCACCACCCGCTTCGGATCGAAGAAGGTGATCTGGCCCAGGCCGTCGCAGCTCGGGCAGGCGCCCATCGGGTTGTTGAACGAGAACAGCCGCGGTTCCAGCTCGGGCAGCGAGTACGAGCAGATCGGGCAGGCGAACTTCGAGCTGAACAGATGCTCGGCGCCGCTGTCCAGCTCGAGCGCGATGGCGCGGCCGTCGGCCAGCCGCAGCGCGGTCTCGAACGATTCGGCCAGCCGCTGCTTGATGTCCGCCCGTACCTTGACGCGGTCGACCACCACTTCGATGCTGTGCTTCTCGGTCTTCTTCAGCTTGGGCAGCGCATCGACCTCGTAGACCTTGGCCTGCGCCTCGTGCGCGGCGCCGCCGCCCGAGCGGATGCGAAAGCGCACGAAGCCCTGCGCCTGCATCGTCTCGAACAGGTCGGTGTGCTCGCCCTTGCGGTCGGCCACCACCGGCGCCAGGATCATCAGCTTGGTGTCCTCCGGCAGCGCCAGCACCGCGTCGACCATCTGCGACACGCTCTGGGCCTGCAGCGGCAGGTCGTGGTTGGGGCAATACGGCGTGCCGGCGCGCGCGTACAGCAGGCGCAGGTAGTCGTGGATCTCGGTGACGGTGCCGACCGTCGAGCGCGGGTTGTGGCTGGTGGCCTTCTGCTCGATCGAGATCGCCGGCGACAGGCCTTCGATCAGGTCGACGTCCGGCTTCTCCATCAGCTGCAGGAACTGGCGCGCATAGGCCGACAGCGACTCGACGTAGCGGCGCTGGCCTTCGGCATAGAGCGTGTCGAAGGCGAGCGAGGACTTGCCCGATCCCGACAGGCCGGTGATCACGATCAGCTTGTTGCGCGGCAGATCGAGATTGATGTTCTTGAGATTGTGGGTGCGGGCCCCACGGATTCTGATTTCTTCCATATACCGTTTGTCTTCGCCAGGCGGGGCCGCCAGTCGGGGTCGACAGGCCGGTCTCACGGAGCGCCCGCGCCATGGCCATGGCCAGCAGCGGGCGTACGCTCAAAGCAGGAAGCAGGCCGGGGCTTCGGCGCGGGCCGGCGGGGAGAGGGGGGGCGGCGGCTGCCTTGGCGCGGCTTCGGTGGCCGCTTTTGCCGCTTTCCGCCGCTTCCGGCTGCCATCTGCCGCTACCTGTCCACCCTTGGCCGCCACGTCCGTGCCGCTGGCCGATTTGCCTCGCCAGCCCGGGGCCACTTCCCGCCGATCCGGCGTCTGACGCCGGGAGCAAACCTGCTAATATACCGAACTTCGGTTTCCGGGGTTGCCCCTGCCTCTGCCCCTGCCGGCGAGGGGGCGCGGCTCCGGCGCCCGGCACGGTGGCCACGGTGGCGGTTCGCATGGCGCCCCGGCATGGCCGCGCACCGCGGCGCGGGGCCCGGCGCACGGCCGGCCACCCGTATCCCCGAGTCCCCACGAGCGCAATGCCGTCGACCCAGTCTTCTTCCCCAGCCGCGGCCGATGGTGCCGAACGAACAGCCGGCACGGTCTCCGCACGGATGACCCGTATCGAACTGCGCGCCAGCGTGTCGCTGGCCAGCATCTTCGCGCTGCGCATGCTGGGCCTGTTCCTGATCCTGCCGGTCTTCGCCGAATACGCCCGTACGCTGCCCGATGGCCATGACGCCCAGCGCATCGGCCTGGCGATGGGCATCTACGGCCTGATGCAGGCCTTCCTGCATATCCCGCTCGGCTGGCTGTCCGACCGCATCGGCCGCAAGCCCGTGATGGTCGGCGGCCTGCTGCTGTTCGTCGCCGGCGGGCTGGTGGCGGCGTTCTCCGACACGCTGACCGGCATCATCGCCGGCCGCGCGCTGCAGGGCACGGGCGCGATCTCGGCGGCGATCACCGCCTGCATCGCCGACCTGACCAGCGAGCGCCATCGCACCAAGGCGATGGCGATGGTCGGCGGCAGCATCGGCCTGACCTTCGCGCTGTCGCTGGTGATCGCCTCGCCGCTGCTGCGCACCATCGGCATGCCGGGCATCTTCACGCTGATGTCGGTGCTCGGCCTGCTGGCGATCGCCGTCACGCTGTTCCTGGTACCGACTCCGCCGCCGCCCCACCCGGACCAGCTGCCGCTGCACCGGGTATTGCCGAAGGTGCTGCTCAATCCGGACCTGGCCCGCATGAACGTCGGCGTGCTGGCGCTGCATGCCTCCCAGGTTGCGATGTTCATGGTGGTGCCGGGCATGCTGGCCGATGCCGGCATGCCGGTCGATTCGCACTGGAAGGTCTATCTGCCGGTCGTGCTGGTGTCGTTCCTGCTGATGCTGGCGCCGATGATGGCGGCCGAGCGCTACGGCCGGATCCGGCCGGTGCTGCTCGGCGCGGTCGCGCTGATGACGGCGGTGCAGCTGCTGTTCGCCGCGGTGCATGGCCTGTGGCCGATCGTCGGGGTCCTGCTGCTGTTCTTTGTCGCCTTCAACGTGCTCGAGGCGATGCAGCCCTCGCTGGTGTCGCGCTACGCGGCGGCCTCGCGCGGCGCCGCGCTCGGGGTCTACAACACCACCCAGGCGATCGGGCTGTTTCTCGGCGGCGCCGTCGGCGGCTGGCTGCTGCAGCATGCGGGCCGCAGCGCGGTCTTCCATGGCTGCGCGGCCGTGCTGGTGCTCTGGCTTATAATCGCCTGGGGCATGAAGCCGCCGCCCGCCAGGGTCCGCCACCGCGGCCCGGACAGCGAGCCGCAGCCGGCGCACTGACGCTGCGGGCTGCCGGGCACGACGTCTCCAGCGCGGTCCACGGCGGTCCACGGCAACGGCCGCATCACGCGGAAACGCTTTCCGGCGCCGGGCCGCACTACCATCGGCGCGCCGGGCGCAAATCAGTCGAAAGAGTCAAATCAGTCAGCACATTGCCGCGCCGCCCATCGGGGCGCGGTTCTCGGAGAACACCTCATGGCATCCGTCAACAAAGTCATCCTCGTCGGCAACCTCGGCGCGGACCCCGAAACGCGCTATATGCCCAGTGGCGATGCCGTGACCAATATCCGGCTGGCCACCACGGACCGCTACAAGGACAAGCAGAGCGGCGACATGAAGGAGCTGACCGAATGGCACCGCGTGGCCTTCTTCGGCAAGCTCGCCGAGATCGCCGGCCAGTACCTGCGCAAGGGCTCCCAAGTCTATATCGAGGGCCGCATCCGCACCCGCAAGTGGCAGGACCAGTCCGGCCAGGACAAGTACAGCACCGAGATCGTCGCCGAGCAGATGCAGATGCTGGGCTCGCGCCAGGGCGGCGGCGGCGAGGAAGGCGGCGGCTACGCGCGCGAATCGTCGGGCGGCGGCTATGGCGGTGGCGGCGGCCGTGGCGGTGCGCAGGGCGGTGGCGGCGGCCAGGGCGGCGGCGCACGCCGGCCGCAGCAGTCGCCGTCGAACGGCTTCGAGGATATGGACGACGATATTCCGTTCTGAGTCCAGGTTCCGCGCTTCACCGGCATCCGATCGAGCCCGCTTCATGCGGGCTCTTTTCGTTGGCGGACGTTCATTGGCGGACGGAACTGCGGCGGCGTGTCTGCGCGCGCTCCTATGCAAAGAACGTCCCCCCGGATATCGATATCCCCTTTCCTTCGTTCCCCTCCGCCGGCCCCGTCCCTATCCTCTCAGGCTCGTATTGCAGACGAGAGGACCCGCCAATGAATGCCCCGTTGGACTTCGATGCGCGCCATGCCCTGCGCGCCGCGCTCGAGTCGCTGCCCGAGCTGGCGCAGAAGATCGGTACCGATGCCGCGGCGCGCGAGGCTCGGCGCCTGCTGCCCTATGAGGGCTTCGCGCTGTTCCGGCGGTCGGGGCTGGGCCTGTTGCGGATTCCGGCGGAGCAGGGCGGGCTGGGCGGCTCGCTGGTCGATCTGTTCGAGGTGATCGCCACCATCGCGGCGCACGAGTCCAATGTCGCGCACGCGCTGCGGATCCATTTCGACCAGACCGAGTCGCTGCGGCTGTCGCCGCGCTCGTCGTTCAACGACCTGCAGGTGCGGCGCATCGTCGGCGGCGCGATCTTCGGCGGGGCATCGACGGAGGTCGGCACCGCGCGGCCCGGCGAAATCACCACGGCGCTGCGCCGCGACGGCGACCATTACCGGCTGTCGGGCCGCAAGTACTACTCGACCGGCACGGCCTTCGCCGACTACGCGCGCATCAACGTCAAGGATGCCGACGGCGCCGATGCGTCGATCGTGATTCCGACCGATCGCCCGGGCTTCGGCGTGCTCGACGATTGGGACGGCATGGGCCAGCGCATGACGGCCAGCGGCAGCCTGGTGCTCGACAACGTGCAGGTATTTGCCGACGAGGTGACCCGGCGCGGCAACAGCACGCTGATCGGCCGCCATTGCGGGGCGCTGCGGCAGCTGCATCTGGTCGCGGTGGCCGCCGGGATCGTGCGCAACGCGTGGGCCGATGCGCGGGACTACGTGCAGCGGCATGGCCGTCCCGCGCTGCACAGTCCGGCGCCGTCCGCGCGCGAGGACCATGTCATCCAGCAGGTCATCGGCGACCTGGCCGCGCACAGCCATGCGATCGACGCGCTGGTCCGGGAGAACGCGCGCGTGCTGGACCGCTCGGCCGACGCGCTGCAGGCGGGCGCCGACGATGCCGAGGCGCTGGTGCTGCAAGGCGCGCTGGCCACCGCGCAGACGCAGCTGGTGGTCAGCAAGCTGGCGCTGCACGTCGGCGAGCGGATGTTCGAGGCGGGCGGGGCGTCGTTCACGGCGAAGCGCTACAACTTCGACCGCCACTGGCGCAATCTGCGCACGATCTTCAGCCACAACCCGCTGCTGCACAAGGCGCGCGTCATCGGCGCCTATCACCTGAACGGCGAGACCACCCACCTGACCGAGGGCCGGGTGTTCTGAGCCCCGGGGACGAGCCATGGCAACGACAATGACATCGACATCGACATCGACCACGCCCCCGCGCCAGCTGCACCTGAACATCAACGCGCTGCATTCCGGCTTCGTGCCCTCGGCATGGCGCCTGCCCGCGAGCGATCCGCGCGCCTTCGTCGACGTGCAGCACTACGTCCGCGTGGCGCGCATCGCCGAGGCCGCGAAGTTCGATGCGATCTTCCTCGCCGACAACGCGTCGATCGCGGACCAGATCCACTTCCGGCCGATCACCGCGCTGGAGCCGACGCTGCTGCTGGCCTGCGTCGCCGCCGCGACCATGCACATCGGCCTCGTCGCCACGGTTTCCAGCAGCTACAACGAGCCCTACAACATCGCGCGGCGCTTCGCGACGCTGGACCATGTCAGCGGCGGCCGCGCCGGCTGGAATGTGGTGACCACCGCCGACGCCGGCTCGGCGCGCAATTTCGGCCGCAGCGCGCCCCCCGATCACGGCGAGCGCTACGCCCGCGCCGACGAGTTCACGGCGCTGGTCAAGGCGCTGTGGGACAGCTGGGAGGACGATGCCTTCATCGGCGACAAGGCCGGCGGGCGCTTCGTCGATACCGGCAGACTGCAGCCGGTCGCCCATCACGGCGCGTTCTTCGACGTACACGGACCGCTGAACCTGCCGCGGCCGCCGCAGGGCCATCCGGTGCTGTTCCAGGCCGGCGGCTCGGACGATGGACGCGAGCTGGCGGCGCGCCATGCCGAGGCCGTGTTCTCGGCGGCGCAGTCGTTCGAGGAGGCGCTGGCCTACCGGCGCGCGATCCAGGCGCGCGCCGGAGCGCTGGGCGCGGCCCGAATGCGGTCAAGGTGCTGCCGGGCCTGACCACCATCATCGGCGCCACCGAGGCGCAGGCGCGGCAGCGGCGCGATGCGCTGGTCGATCTGATCCCGTGGGACTACAGCCTGAACCGCCTGGCCGGCACGCTGGGCATCGACGCCGGGCGGCTCGAGCTCGATGCGCCCTTGCCCGACGATCTGGCGGTGCCGGCCAATGGCAATCACACGTTCTTCCGCGCGACGCTGGCCGCGGCGCAAGGGCGCAACCTGACGGTGCGCGAGCTGATCCGCGAGCTGGCGGGCGGCGGCGGCCATCGCGTGATCGTCGGCACGCCCGAGCAGATCGCCGACGACATCGAGCACTGGTTCCGCGATGGCGCCGCCGACGGTTTCAACCTGATGCCCGATGCGCTGCCCGACGGCCTGCAGGACTTCGTCGACGGCGTGGTGCCGATCCTGCAGCGGCGCGGCATCTTCCGCACCGAGTACACGGGCGCGACGCTGCGCGACCATCTGCAGCTGGCGCGTCCCGCCGGCAGGGCACCGGCGCGCGCGGCTGCCTGACCGGGCGCACGCCGCGGTCTTGTCATCCTCCCTCCTATTGACGCGGTAGCCGGCGCAGGCCCTACACTGTGGCGTATCCGGCTGCCGCGGCCATTCCCGTTCCGTGCGCAGCGTCCCCCCTTGCTCCTTCCCCCACGCGACGATGCCCACATGGAATGGCTGACTGACCCCACGATATGGATAGGCCTGGCGACGCTGATCGTGCTCGAGATCGTGCTGGGCATCGACAACCTGGTGTTCATCGCGATCCTGGCGGACAAGCTGCCGCCCGACCAGCGCGACAAGGCGCGCATCATCGGCCTGTCGCTGGCGCTGTTCATGCGGCTGGGTCTGCTGTCGGTGATGTCGTGGCTGGTCACGCTGACGCGGCCCCTGTTCGCGCTCGGCCCGCTGGAATTTTCGGGGCGGGACCTGATCCTGCTGGGCGGGGGGCATCTTCCTGCTGGTCAAGGCCACGCTGGAGCTGCACGAGCGCATCGAGGGCAAGCCCCACCATGAGAGCGAGAAGCCCGCCTATGCCGGCTTCTGGCTCGTGGTCACGCAGATCGTCATCCTGGACGCGGTGTTCTCGCTGGACTCGGTGATCACCGCGGTGGGCATGGTCGATCATCTGAGCGTGATGATGGTCGCGGTGGTGTTCGCCATCGCGGTGATGCTGTTTGCGTCCAAGCCGCTGACGCGCTTCGTCAACGCCCACCCCACCGTGGTCGTGCTGTGCCTGAGCTTCCTGCTGATGATCGGCCTGAGCCTGGTCGCCGACGGCTTCGGCTTCCATATCCCCAAGGGCTATCTGTACGCGGCGATCGGCTTCTCGGTCGGCATCGAGGCGCTGAACCAGCTGGCACGCCGCAATCTGCTGCGCTACGAGGCGCGCCGCCCGATGCGGCAGCGCACCGCCGATGCGGTGCTGCGCCTGCTGGGCGCGCGCCGGGCGGCCGAGGGCGAGGCCAGCGAGCCGGTCAGGCGCGACGCCGCCGCGCCCGCGGCCTTCGCGCCGGAGGAGCGCACCATGGTCAGCGGCGTGCTGTCGCTGGCCGAACGCTCGGTGCGCTCGATCATGACGCCGCGCTCGGAGCTGTCGTGGATCGATATCGAGCAGGATGCCGACACGCTGCGCCGGCAGATCCTGGCCACGCCGCACAGCTTCTTTCCGGTCTGCCGCGGGCAGCTGGACGATATTTTGGGCGTCGCGCGCGGCAAGGACCTGATCGGCACGCTGGCCGAACAGGGCCGCATCGACGAAGCCAGCCTGCGGCCGCCGATCGTGGTGCCCGAATCGATCCGCATCCTGCCGCTGATGGAGACGCTGCGCGCCTCGCGCGGCCAGCTGGTGCTGGTGACCGACGAATACGGCGCGGTGCTGGGCGTGGTCACGCCGGTCGATGTGCTGGAGGCGATCGCGGGAGAATTCCCCGACGAGGACGAACTTCCAACCATCGCGGCGGCGGGGGAGGGGCGCTGGCTGATCGACGGCAGTGCCGATCTGCATGCGGTCGCCCATGTGCTGGAGCTGGGCGAACCGTGGACGCAATCGCAGGGGCGCTATGCGTCGCTGGGCGGCCTGCTGCTGGACCGCTTCGGCATCGTGCCGCCCGCGGGCAGCGCGATCGATCTGGACGGCTATCGCTTCACGGTGGTGGAGGCGACCGAACGGCGCATCGACCGTATCGAAGTGGTGCGCCTGGGCGCCGAATCGGTGCAGGCGGCCGCCGATGCCGAGCAGCGGGAGCGCTGAGCGGGATCGACGATGCGGGCAGGGATACGCGGAACCGGTTGTACGCGGCCCCTCGCGGAACCGTACGCGCCGGCCCTTATGGCCGGGCCCTTATACCGGGGCCCTTATACCGGGGCCCTTATACCCGGCCTTTACACGCCGAACGACTGCAATCGCGAACGCGCCGGCCGGCTGGCGTCGCGCGATCGGACCGGGCGCAGTTCGCCTTGCCACGGGGCGGCCAACGCATCGAGCAGATGATCGCCGGCGAGGGTCTTGTCGTGCAGCGCGTCGCGCAGCGCCTGGCCGATCGCCAGCCGGCACAGCGCTTCGCCGTCGCGCGTCAGCGTGCCGAGCTCCGTATCCGCATCGGCGCGGATCGTGAACGAGCGCCGGCCCACGCCGACGAAACTGGTGAACCGCACGCAATCGCATTCGCCGGAACCGGCGAAATTGACGCTGACATGGTAGGCGAGGCTGGTTCCGGCCCATGGCAACGTACAGAGGTAACTGACGGCTTCGCTCATGGCGGGCTCGCTTTGGCGCTTTACGCCGTAGGCAGCGTTTCGGTCGGGACCAGGCCGTCGATGATGGCGCGGCCGTAGTCGACGGCGGCGCGTCGGGCGGTGCCGACGTTCTCGCACGAGCCGCTGGTCAGGCGGTACAGCCGCGATTGCTCGTTGCCAGGGGGCTGGCCTTCGATGCAGATCATCACCGAAACGTCAAAAGCAAGTTCGGGTTTGGTACGCGGCCATGTCTGCACCGGGGTGCGCCGGTAGACCAGCGGGTAGAGCTCGTAGCCCTTGTAGCTGGCGGTCGGAAGGGAGTCCATGCATCGCTCCTGTTGAACAGCGTGGACGCCGGCTTGCTGCGGCAAGCAGAAAAAGCGGCCGGCAATAAAAAACCCCCGCAAGCGCGGGGTTTTCGTGGCATGCGTCAGATCGGCTCGATCTTCGTGGCGGCCGGGCCCTTCTGGCCGACGCCGCGCACGTAGCGCACCTTCTGTCCTTCCTGCAGCGACTTGAAGCCGCTGCCTTGAATTTCCGAGAAATGCGCGAACAGATCGTCGCCGCCGGCGTCCGGCGTAATGAAGCCGAAGCCCTTCGAATCGTTAAACCACTTTACGGTACCAGTATCCATGTGTATCTCCTGGATTGTTCCCATCGGACGAATGTCCCGAGGGGCATGACGATCAAGAAGAAACATGGAGAAGAAGTGGCGGAGCCGGGGGCGGCCAACTCGGTAATCGACGTGCTTGCTTGAAGATCCTGCGGTTCCCGTTATACAGGTCATGTGCCGGGCTGTCAAAACAATGCGGCAAATCCATTGACGGACGCCCCGTGCCGCATCTTTATACCTTCTTTACGGCACCCCTCCACCTTTCTACCCCGTTTTTAGCCGTCCCTCCCTAATCTGCAAGCCGATATCACTCTCGGTATTTGCCATGGACGGGATCTTCCTGATCGTACTTTCCGGTTTTGCCGCGCTCTGTGCCGCGCTGCTGCGGCTGTGCGCCGTGCTGGCGCCGCGCGTGCCGGCGCATGCGGGCCTGCAGGGCCCGGCCAACGACATGCCGCCGCGGCGCGGCATGACCCCGGGCGAGGGGCAGCGATGAACTGGACCGATCTGCTGGCCGCGGCGATGGCCGCGGGCATCTTCCTCTATCTGCTGATCGCGCTGCTGCGCCCGGAGAAATTCTGATGACCACGCAGTTCATGGGCCTGCTGGCCCTGTTTCTCGCCATCCTGCTGGCGATGGCGCCGTTGCTGGGCCGCTATCTGCGCCGCGCCGTCGAGGACGGCCAATACGCAGGGACGGCATGGGGGCGGCCCGTCGAGCGCCTGCTCTACCGCGTCGCAGGCGTACGCGCCGATGCCGAGATGGGCTGGCAGCGGTATGCCGTCGCGGTGCTCGCGTTCAACGTGCTGGGCGTGGTGGCGGTCTATGGCCTGCAGCGGCTGCAGGGCGTGCTGCCGCTCAATCCCCAGGGCTTCGGCCCGGTGTCGCCCGATTCCGCGTTCAACACGGCGATCAGCTTCGTCGCGAACACCAACTGGCAGGGCTATGCCGGCGAATCGACGATGGCCTATCTGACGCAGATGCTGGGCCTGACCGTGCAGAACTTCGTGTCGGCGGCGACCGGCATCGCGGTGGTGTTCGCGCTGATCCGCGGCTTCGCGCGGCAGAGCGCGGCGACCATCGGCAATTTCTGGGTCGACATGACCCGCACCACGCTCTATGTGCTGATGCCGATCGCGACGGTCATCGCGCTGGCTCTGGTCAGCCAGGGCGTGATCCAGAACTTCGATGCCTACAAGCCGGTGTCGATGGTGTCCGCGGTCGAGTACACGGTGCCGAAGACCGATGCCGCCGGGCAGCCGGTACTGGGCGCCGACGGCAAGCCCGTGGCCGAGCCGGTCCGCACCGACCGGCAGACGCTGCCGATGGGCCCGGTCGCGTCGCAGGAAGCGATCAAGATGCTGGGCACCAACGGCGGCGGCTTCTTCAACGCCAATTCGGCGCATCCGTTCGAGAACCCGACCGCGCTGGCCAACCTGATCGAGATGCTGGCGATCTTCCTGATTCCCGCCGCGCTGTGCTTCACCTTCGGCGAGATGGTCGGCGACCGCCGCCAGGGCATCGCCGTGCTGGCATCGATGGCCGCGATCTTCGTCGCGATGGCCTGCGTGGCGGCGCTGGCCGAGCAGCAGGCCAACCCCGCGCTGGCGGGATTGCCGGTGGACAGCCTCGCCTCGGCCTGGCAGGTCGGCGGCAATATGGAAGGCAAGGAAACGCGTTTCGGCCTGGCCGCATCGGCGCTGTTCGCCACGGTCACGACCGCGGCGTCGTGCGGCGCGGTCAATGCGATGCACGACTCCTTCACGGCCATCGGCGGGTTGGTGCCGATGCTGCTGATGCAGCTCGGCGAGGTCGTGTTCGGCGGCGTCGGCTCGGGCCTGTACGGCATGCTGGTGTATGCGGTGCTGGCCGTGTTCATCGCCGGCCTGATGATCGGCCGCACGCCCGAGTATCTCGGCAAGAAGATCGAGGCCTACGAGATGAAGATGGCCGCCGTGGTGATCCTCGTCACGCCGTTGCTGGTGCTGCTGGGCACGGCGGTGGCGGTGTCGATGGAGGCCGGCCGCGCCGGCGCGCTCAATCCCGGCACGCACGGCTTCTCCGAGATCCTCTACGCGCTGTCGTCGGCCGCGAACAACAACGGCAGCGCGTTCGCCGGCCTGTCGGCCAACACGCCCTTCTACAACACGCTGCTGGCCGCGGCGATGTGGTTCGGCCGCTTCTGGGTGATCGTCCCGGTCCTCGCGATGGCCGGCGCCCTCGCCGCGAAGAAGCGCGTGCCGGCAAGCGGCGGCACCATGCCCACGCACGGGCCGCTGTTCGTGGTGCTGCTGGTGGGCACCGTGCTGCTGGTCGGTGCGCTGACCTATGTGCCGGCGCTCGCGCTCGGTCCCGTGGCCGAGCAGCTGCAGGGCGCCGACGTTCGCTGAGTCCGTTCGCTGAGTTCGTTCGATGAGTTCGTTCGATGAGTCCGTTCGATGAGCCGGCTCGATGAGCCAGGCGTTCCCCTTGATGACATCGGACGCCGCGCGCTTTGCGACCGCGCCGGCGTCCGTCCCCCTCTCTCTAGCGCACTGCGGAGATCCCATGCAACAAGACTCCACGGCCAATGCGGCCGAGATCGGCGGCAATCCGGGCGAAGTGTCGGCCGGCACGCCCATGGCCGATCGCCAACCCACTCGTTCCGAGCGCGCGCCGTCGCGCGGCATGTTCGCGCCGCAGCTGCTCAAGCCGGCGCTGGCGGCGGCCTGGCGCAAGCTGTCGCCGCGCCAGCAACTGCGCAACCCGGTGATGTTCGTGGTCTATGCCGGCAGTATCCTGACCACGATCCTGTTCCTGCGCGCCGCCTTCGCGCCCGAACCCTCCCCCGGCGGCGAGAGCGCCGGCTTCATCCCTGGCCGTGTCGGTCTGGCTGTGGTTCACGGTGCTGTTCGCCAACTTTGCCGAAGCGCTGGCCGAAGGGCGCAGCAAGCAGCAGGCGGCGGCGCTGCGCGGGCTGCGCACCACGGTGACGGCGCGCGTGCTGAAGGACGGCCGGCGCGGCGGCGCCACCGAGCCGCGTGCGGCCACGGCGCTGCGCCGCGGCGATGTGGTGCTGGTCGAGGCCGGCGACATGATTCCCGGCGATGGCGAGGTCATCGAAGGGTTGGCGTCGGTCGACGAAAGCGCGATCACCGGCGAATCGGCGCCGGTGATCCGCGAATCGGGCGGCGACTTCTCGTCGGTAACCGGCGGCACGCGCGTGCTGTCCGACTGGCTCGTGGTGCGCATCACCTCCAACCCGGGCGAGAGCTTCATCGACCGGATGATCGCGATGGTCGAGGGCGCGAAGCGCCAGAAGACACCGAACGAGCTGGCGCTGACCATCCTGCTGGTGGGGCTGACCATCGTGCTGCTGCTGGCCACCGCGACGCTGCAGCCGTTCGCGGTCTACAGCGTGCTGGTCGCCAAGGCCGGCGTGCCGGTGACCGTCACGGTGCTGGTGGCGCTGCTGGTCTGCCTGATCCCGACCACCATCGGCGGGCTGCTGTCGGCGATCGGCGTGGCCGGCATGAGCCGCATGATGGCGGCCAACGTGATCGCCACCTCGGGCCGCGCGGTCGAGGCGGCCGGCGACGTCGACGTGCTGCTGCTCGACAAGACCGGCACCATCACGCACGGCAACCGCCAGGCGTCACGCTTCATCGCCGCGCCCGGCGTGGCGCCGTCGCGCCTGGCCGAAGCCGCGTGGCTGTCCTCGCTGGCCGACGACACGCCGGAAGGGCGCAGCATCGTCGCGCTGGCTCGCCGGCAGGCGGACCCGCGTACCCCCGAGGTGGCGCCGCGCCACGCCGAGTTCGTGCCCTTCACCGCGCAGACGCGGATGAGCGGCGTCGACCTGCACGAGGACGGCGAGCGACGGCACGTGCGGCACGTGCGCAAGGGCGCGGCCGACGCGGTGCGCCGCTACGTCGCCGAGCGCGCCGGCAAGTTTCCCGATGCGGTGGCGCAGGCGGTCGAGGAGGTCGCGCGCGCCGGCAGCACGCCGCTGGTGGTGGTCGACGAGCAGCGCATCCAGCAAGGCGGCGAACGAGGCGGCGAACAAGGCGGCGAACAAGGCGGCGAACAAGGCGGCGAGCAGGGCCGCGACATTCGCGTGCTCGGCGTGATCGAGCTGAAGGACATCGTCAAGACCGGCATCCGCGAGCGCTTCGGCGAGCTGCGCCGGATGGGCATCCGGACCGTGATGATCACCGGCGACAACCGCCTGACCGCGGCGTCGATCGCCGCCGAGGCGGGTGTCGACGACTACCTCGCCGAGGCCACGCCCGAGGCCAAGCTCAAGCTGATCCGCCAGTACCAGGCCGAAGGGCGGCTGGTGGCGATGACCGGCGACGGCACCAACGACGCACCGGCGCTGGCCCAGGCCGACGTGGCGGTGGCGATGAACACCGGCACGCAGGCGGCCAAGGAGGCCGGCAACATGGTCGACCTCGACAGCAATCCGACCAAGCTGATCGAGATCGTCGAGATCGGCAAGCAGATGCTGATGACGCGCGGCTCGCTGACCACCTTCAGCGTGGCCAACGACATCGCCAAGTACTTCGCGATCATTCCGGCTGCCTTCGCCACGACCTATCCGCAGCTGGCATTGCTGAACGTGATGGGGCTGTCCACGCCGGCATCGGCGATCCTGTCCGCGGTGATCTTCAACGCGCTGATCATCGTCGTGCTGATTCCGCTGGCGCTGAAGGGCGTCGCCTACCGGCCGCTGGGCGCCGCGGCGCTGCTGCGCCGGAACCTGCTGGTCTATGGGCTCGGCGGCATCCTGGTGCCGTTCGTGGGCATCAAGCTGATCGACATGCTGCTGACCGTGCTGGGGTGGGCCTGAACGCCGGGCCGCCTAGCCATCGAGTCAGCGAGTCGCCGACTCTCCGGACCACCGGACTATCGGACCACTGGACCACCGGACCACCGGACCACCGGACCAAGGCATCACCGGAACACAAGGACATCGACGCCATGAACACCAACGCATCTCTGCACGCCGCCCCCCGTCCCCCCAGCGCAGGCGGGCCTGCTGCGCCCGCTGCTGACCGTCTTCGCCGCGCTGTCGGTGCTGACCGGGCTGCTGTATCCGGCCGTCGTCACCGGGCTCGCGCAGGGCCTGTTTCCCCATCATGCGGCCGGCTCGCTGATCGTCAAGGACGGCAGGACGATCGGCTCGGCGCTGATCGGGCAGCCGTTCTCCGAGCCGCGCTATTTCTGGGGCCGGCTGTCCGCCACGGCGCCGATGCCGTACAACGCGGCCGCCTCGGGCGGCTCGAACCTCGGCCCGAGCAACCCGGCGCTGGCCGACGCGGCACGCGCGCGCATCGAGGCGCTGCGCACGGCCGACCCGGGCAACACGGCGCCGGTGCCGGTGGACCTCGTCACCGCCTCGGGCAGCGGCCTCGATCCGCATATCAGCCCGGCCGCGGCCGAGTATCAGGCGGCACGGGTCGCCCGCGCCCGCGGCCTGCCGCTGGAGCGCGTACGCCAGCTGATCGCCGCCAACACCGACCGGCCCGCTCTGGCGGTGCTGGGCGATGCCGGCGTCAACGTGCTGCGGCTGAACCTGGCGCTCGACGCGCTTGGCCCGAAGTAGTGCCGCGCGGGCCGTGGCAGAATGGCCTTCCCCTTGCCCTTCCGTTGTTCTGCCCTTGTTCCGCCATTGTCCAGCACGGTTGCATTGCCGATGACCGAAGCCGAATTGCGCGATGCCGGTGCGCGCGCCGATCCCGATGCCCTGCTGCGGATGGTCCAGCAGGAGGGCGAGCGGGCCGCGCGCGGCAAGCTGCGCGTGTATTTCGGCGCGTCGGCCGGCGTGGGCAAGACCTTCGCGATGCTGACCGCGGCAAGGGCGGCGATGGCGGAGGGCACCGATGTGGCGATCGGCGTGGTCGAGACCCACGGCCGCGCCGAGACCGAGGCGCTGCTGGCCGGCCTGGAACGGCTGCCGATGCGCGAGGTGCCCTACCGCGGCCGCGTGCTGCACGAATTCGATCTCGACGGCGCGCTGGCGCGCCAACCCGCGCTGATCCTGGTGGACGAGCTCGCGCATTCGAATGCGCCGGGCAGCCGCCACCCGAAGCGCTGGCAGGACATCCAGGAACTGCGCGCGGCCGGCATCGATGTCTGGACCACCGTCAACGTCCAGCACCTGGACAGCCTGAACGAGGCGGTGGGCGGCATCACCGGCATCCGCGTCTGGGAAACGGTGCCCGACGCGGTGTTCGACGGCGCCGACGAGGTCGTGCTGGTGGACCTGCCGGCCGACGAGCTGCTGCGCCGGCTGAAGGAGGGCAGGGTCTACCTGCCCGAGCAGGCGCGCCATGCCGCGCGCCATTTCTTCCGCAAGGGCAATCTGATCGCGCTGCGCGAGTTGGCGCTGCGCCGCACCGCCGAACGGGTCGACCACGACGTGCGCGCGTGGCGGCAGTCGGAACCGGTGCAGCCGGTATGGCGCACGCGCGAGGCGGTGCTCGCCTGCATCGGCAGCGGCGACGATGCCGAGCAGGTAGTCAGGAGCGCGCGCCGCCTGGCCGACCAGCTCGATTGCGACTGGCATGTGGTCACGGTCGCCACGCCGCGGCTGGCGCCACCTTCCGGAGCGTGCCAGGGCCCGCCTCGAGGACGCGATGCGGATGGCCGAGCAGCTGGGCGCGCGCACCGAGACGCTGGCCGGCGCGGACATGGTGCAGGCGGTGGCCGGCTATGCGCGGCGCCACAACCTGACCAAGGTGGTGATCGGGCGCGCGCCGGGCGATTGGCGGCGCGGCGGTGCGTCGCTGGCCGAACGCGCGCGTTCGCTGCTCGCGCTGGGCCTGTCGCCGCTGGTCGGCGCGCCGGCGGCGTGGATCGGACGGCGCAGCTTTGCCGACGCGCTGGCGAGGGGCTGTCCCGAGATCGACATCATCCGTGTCGCCGCCGATACCATTCGCAACCCCGCTCGCAGCCCCGCCCGCAACCCCGCACACGCCGATCGGCGGCCGCGCCACGACGCCGACGAGCGGCAGGCCGACACCGGCACCGAAGGCGCGGGGCGAGGGGACTACCTGTGGGCCGTGGCCTGGTGCGCCGGCGCCTCGGCGCTGTCGGCGCTGGCCACGCCATGGTTCGACGTGGTCAATATCGCGATGCTGTTTCTCGCCGCCGTGATGGGCGTCGCGCTGCGGCACGGCCGCGGGCCGGCGGCATTGGCCTCGGTGCTGTCGGTGGCAGCCTTCGATTTCTTCTTCGTGCCGCCTCGGCTGTCGTTCGCCGTCACGGACGTGCAGTACCTGCTGACCTTCGTGGTGCTGCTGTCGGTGGGCCTGGTGATCGGCCAGCTGACCGCGGGGCTGCGCGAGCAGGCGCAGGTCGCGGTGCGGCGCGAGACCGATGCGCGCACGCTGTACGAACTTGCGCGCGAACTGTCGTCGGCGCTGACGCTGGAGCAGATCGTGCCGATCGGCAGTCGCTTCCCTGCGCGCGGCGTTCGACGCCAATTCGGCGTTCTTCCTGACCTCGCCCGACGGCAAGCTGCTGCCGCCGGTGACGGACGCGGAACAGCAGGACACCGCCGCGCGCACCGATTCGATCGACCGCGTGCTGGCGCAATGGGTGTTCGACCACGGCCAGCCCGCCGGCACGGGCACGCATACGCTGCCCGGCAGCACCGTGCTCTATCTGCCGCTGAAGGCGCCGATGCGGACTCGCGGCGTGCTGGCGGTGGAGCCGGCCGCGTGGCGCGCGTTCGCGCAGCCCGCACTGCGGCGGCAGGTCGACGCCTTCTGCACGCTGATCGCGATCGCCATCGAGCGGCTGCACTATGTGGAGGTCGCGCAGCAGGCGCTGCTGTCGATGGAGTCGGAGCGGCTGCGCAGTTCGCTGCTGGCGGCCGTATCGCACGATCTGCGCACGCCGCTGACCGGCCTGATCGGCATGGCCGAGACGCTGCGGCGTGCCGAGCCGCCGCTGGCGCCTTCGGTGGCCGATACCGTCGACGCGATGCTCGAGCAGGCGCGGCGGATGCGCACGATGGTGGTCAACCTGCTCGACATGGCGCGGCTGCAAAGCCGCGATGTGCCGATGCACCGGGCGTGGCAGTCGGTCGAGGAGCTGGTCGGCTCGAGCCTGGCCGCAATGCGCGAGGCGCTGTCGCGGCACCGCGTCGAGGTGGCGGACCTGTCGCGGGTGCCACTCGTCGAGTGCGACGCCGTGCTGATCGAGCGCGTGCTGTGCAATCTGCTGGAGAATGCGGGCAAGTACACGCCGGCGGGAACGACGATTCGCGTGTCCGCGGAGGCCGTCGGGGCTGGCGAGGACGGCAAGGTCAGCGAGGGCCGCGAGGGCCGCGAGGACGGTGAGGACAGCGAAGACGGCAAGGGCGGCGTGGGAGGCGAGGGCGAGATCCGCATCGCCGTGGAGGACGAGGGCCCCGGCGTGCCGGCCGGCAGCGAGCGGCAGATCTTCGCGAAGTTCACGCGCGGGCAGCGCGAGTCGGCCACGGCCGGCGTCGGCCTCGGGCTCGCCGTCTGCGAGGCGATCGTGCAGGCCCATGGGGGGGAAGGATCTGGGTCGAACCGGCGCGGTCCGCGGCGCGCCGGGCCGTGCACGGGCCCGGCGCCCGCTTCGTGGTCGCGTTGCCGCGCGGCAACCCGCCGGCGGTGGAGGCCGAGTCCGACATGCCACCCGCTTGAACCGGCGGACTGTTCGTTCGAGTCCGCGCACCGCCATCCGCAACACATTCGGCCCACGTCCGCACCACGTCCTCGCTACGTCCGCACCACGTCGATCCCAAGGAATCCACTACCGCCATGCCCTTCGAATTCTCTCCCACGGTGCTGCTGGTCGAAGACGAGCCGCATATCCGCCGCTTCGTACGCGCGACGCTCGAGGCCGAGGGCTGCACCGTGCATGAGGCCGAGACGCTGAAGCGGGGGCTGATCGACGCCGGCACGCGGCAGCCCGATCTGGTGATCCTCGATCTCGGCCTGCCCGACGGCGATGGCGTCCAGCTGATCCGCGAGATGCGCAGCTGGACCCAGGTGCCGATCCTGGTGCTGTCCGCGCGCAGCGACGAAGCCGACAAGATCGTCGCGCTCGACGGCGGCGCCGACGACTATCTGACCAAGCCGTTCGGGGTCGGCGAGATGGTGGCGCGCGTGCGCGTGCTGCTGCGCCGGCACGCCAGGGCCAATCCGCAGGGCAGCCACCTGATCGCCTTCGGCGACGTGCAGGTGGACCTCGCCAATCGCGTGATCACGCGCGCGGGACAGCCGGTGCACCTGACACCGATCGAGTATCGCCTGCTGTCGGTGCTGATCGCCCACCGCGGCAAGGTGATGACGCATCGCGAACTGCTGCGCGAGGTATGGGGGCCGTCGCAGTCGGAGAGCAGCCAGTATCTGCGCGTCTACATGGGCCACCTGCGGCACAAGCTGGAGCGCGATCCCGCGCAGCCCGTGCACCTGCTGACCGAGACCGGCATCGGCTATCGCTTCGCGGGGTGAGCGCCCCGGGGGCATGAGGGACCTGGCGCATGAGCGACGCGGGGCAGGAACGACCTACGGCATGAGCGACCTGGGACATAGGCGGCCCGCACGCGCCTTTACGCCGTTCGCACGCCGCGCCTCGCACTCTTGACACCGTTTTTACGCGCCGATCCCTATCGTGGCGAAGGTCCCCAACGGGACGATTCCTTCCACTTCGCCACGATCCTCATGACTCGAATCACGCTACCGCGCCATACCGCAGCGGCGCTGCTCGCCGCTTCCCCTGCCCGCCGCTTCTCTGCTCTCCTTCACGCTGCTGTCCGCGATGCCGGCGGCCGCGCAGACCGCCCAGCACACGTTGACGGCCAATCTGTCGCTGGCCACCGACTACCGCTATCGCGGCATCACGCAGACCGATCGCCGGCCAGCGATCCAGGGCGGCTTCGACTACAGCCATGCCAGCGGCTTCTATCTGGGCAACTGGAACTCGAGCATCAGCTGGCTGGGCGACAGCAACGACGAGGTGTCGGCGCCGATCGAGATGGACTTCTACGCGGGCTTCAGGAACACCTTCGGCACCGAGGAAAAATGGAGCTACGACATCGGCGTGCTGCAGTACTACTACCCTGGCGATTACCCGGGTGGCTTCACCCGTCCCCATACCACCGAAGCCTATGCCGGCATCGGCTACGGTCCGGTGTCGCTCAAGGTCTCGTATGCGCCGACCAACCTGTTCGGCCTCGCGGACAGCCGGCACAGCTGGTATGCGGACCTGTCGGCCAACGTGCCGCTGGAGGTCTGGGGCCTGACGCTGAACACGCATGTCGGCTACCAGAAGGTGCAGGCGGCCGACGCCTCGTATGCCGACTGGAAGCTCGGCCTGACCAAGGACCTGGGCAACGGCTTCGCGCTGGCCGTGGCCTATGTCGACACCAACGCGGACCGCACCCTCTACACCAACGCCAGGGGACGCTATATGGGCCGCGGCACGGCCTGGGCCTCGCTGACGAAGACGTTCTGAGCCGGCGCGGCTATCGTTCCCCCCCGGATGGCCGGCCGCCAGCCATCGGCCACCGCTACTGCGCGGCGACCTGCGCGTGCACGTCGTGCGCCAGTTCGAGCAGGCGCTGGCGGTCGATGCCGCCCGATACCGCATAGCCGAACTTGCCGTCGATCCAGTAGAAGACATTGACCGGACCGTCCTGATACAGCCGGAACGCGGTCACGTCGGCGGCCAGGTCGCGGTGCGAGATGCACAGCGTGATGCGCTCGCCGTTGGCGTCGTGATACATGAACTGCGCGACCGGGCCGTGGTTGCTCGGCAGCAGGCGTCCGCCCATCAGCGAGAAGCCGGTGCGTGTCAGGATCGGCGGGCGGACATCGGCCCCCAGCCGGTTCGATACCCATTTGACCAGCTCCTGCTCGCGGTCGGCGCCGACCTCCACCGGCCGGCGTACCTCGGGGGCATAGATCACGTGGGCGATCGCCGATTGGCGCGCGAACGATTCGCCGGTATCCAGGCCCGTCGGCGCGCGCCGGGCCAGCTCGCCGCCGAGCGACGGCACCGCGCGGCGCCACGCATCGGCATTGGCGCCGATGCCGATGCCGACCACAAGCGCCGCGGCCATGCCGCCCAGCAGCTTCCAGTCCAGCCGTCGCAGCCATGCGCCACGCCGGCCGGGGTCGCGCAGCCGCGACGGCAGCGGTTCGTTCAGCACGCGGTCGTAGCGCGCGTGCAGCATGTGGTTCAGCGCGTAGTACTGGCTGATCCGCTGGGCAAGCTGGGGGTCGTGCTCGAGCCGCTGCTCGATTTCGGCGCGCCGTGCGTCGGGCAGCATGCCGTCGACGTAGGCGTGGATCTCTTCCTCGCTGATCGCGAATGCTTCGTTGCTCATCGCACCACCCTCAGTCGGGCTTCGGGTTTGACACCGGCCATCAGGCTGCGCAGCCGCTCGCGTCCGCGCGACAGCCGGGACATCACGGTGCCGACCGGGATGCCGAGCGCCAGCGCGACCTCGGCATAGCTCATCGATTCGAGGCCGACCAGCAGCACCACCTCGCGCTGTTCGGCCGGCAGCCGCTGCAGCGCGTAATCGAGGTCGCGCACTTCCAGCGAGCCGGCCGGATTGGCCGCCGTGCTGTGCCAGTCCGCGCCGGACAGGCCGTCGGACAGCGTGTCGTCGTCCATCGGTACATGCGTCGCGCGCATGCCGGCGCCGCGCATCTGGTTGACGAAGGCGTTATGCATGATCGTGAATAGCCAGGCCCGCAGATCGGTGCCGTCGTGGTATTGCCGCGCATGGCGCAGCGCGCGCTCGAGCGTGTCCTGCACCAGGTCGTCGGCCAGCTCGCGGTTGTGGACCAGCGCGCGCGCATAGCGGCGCAGCCGCGGCACGTGGTCGATCAGTTCTTCACGAACCCCCATCGCTGTTCCTTTGTCGGTCGGCGGGCCGCGCCGGGTTTCTCCTGCACTGTGCCCTTGCAGCGTGAACACCATCGGGGCGATTTTATTCCGGCCCATGCCGGCCACCGTCCGGATTTTTTTCGCCGCTCGGCGGAATAAGCGGGGCGGGAGCGCTGTTTACCTGTGGGTACGGACCTCGAGGAGTGCAGCATGCCAGTCTGTTTTCGATGGCGCGGCCGCGATCGCGGCGCCGCGCGGGTGGCGTCCGCCATGCCGTTGGCCATGTTGTTGGTCATATCCGTGGCCATGTCCGTGACCCTCGTCGGGGCGCTGGCGATATGCGTCGCGCCGGCAGCCGCGGCCGAGCCCTCGGCGGCCACGGGTGCGGCTTCCCCCCGATGCCGCCAACCACGCCGCCTTCCTCGCCGAGAACGACCGGGCGATGGAGCGGATGATGAACGAGATGGCGATCACGCCGAGCGGCGACGTCGACCGCGACTTCGTCCACATGATGGTGCCGCACCACCGCGGCGCGATCGAGATGGCGATGGCGCAGCTGCGGCACGGGCGCAATCCGCAGCTGCGCCGGCTGGCTCAGGAAATCATCGCCACGCAGCAGCAGGAGATCGCGGCGATGTATCTGGCGATCGGGCTGGCGCCGCCTGGTGCCGATACATCCGCCGATACGTCGGCCGATACGTCGGCCACTACGTCGGCCACGACGTCCCCCCACTACGTCGGCCACCAGGTCGGTCACAACGTCGGCCACAACGTCGGCCACAACGCCGGCAACAACGCCGGCCGATATGTCC
Source organism: Cupriavidus sp. H18C1 (assembly GCF_049311595.1). Taxonomy (NCBI): domain Bacteria; kingdom Pseudomonadati; phylum Pseudomonadota; class Betaproteobacteria; order Burkholderiales; family Burkholderiaceae; genus Cupriavidus; species Cupriavidus sp. H18C1. The sequence goes on along the minus strand of NZ_CP186008.1, from coordinate 1,444,153 downwards.
TCCGATCCCGCCGCGGCCGCCGGCGGCGGCGAACGCCACCGCCACCGCACCGTCCACCATTCGCACAAGGAGCCACGATGAAGCCCACCCCGACCGCCGCCGTCGCCGCCATCGCGGCGCTGGCGCTGGCCCTGCCGGCCGCCACGCAGGCCGGGCAGCCGCCCCGCGCCGCCGCAGAGCCCGACCGGCCGATCAGCCATCGCGACCGCATCTATGCCGCCGAGCAGTTCTCCAACACGGTGTCCGTCACCGACCCCGCCTCCAACGAGGTGCTCGGCATGATCCGGCTGGGCGAGCCGACGCCGGCGAACTTCAGTCCCTTGTACAAGGGCCAGCTGCTGGTGCACGGGCTCGGCTTCTCGCCGGACGGCCGCACGCTGGCGGTGGTGTCGATCGGCTCGAACTCGGTGTCCTTCATCGACACGCAGACCAATGCGGTCAGGCACGTGACGTATCTCGGCCGCTCGCCGCACGAGGCGTTCTACACGCCGGACGGCAAGGAGGTCTGGGTCACCGTGCGCGGCGAGGACTATGTCGCCGTGATCGACGCGGCGACCTATCGCGAGAAGACGCGCATCACGGTGCCTGCGGGTCCCGGCATGCAGATCTTCTCGCCGGACGGCAAGTACGGCTATGTCTGCTCGTCGTTCCAGCCGCGCACCAGCGTGGTCTCGGTGGCCGAGCACAAGGTGATCGCCACCATCGAGCAGGCCAGCGCCTTCTGCCCGAACATCGCGGCGACGCCCGACGGCAAGCAGGTCTGGTTCACACTGAAGGACATCGGCAAGGTACAGGTCTTCGACGCGCGTCCGCCGTTCGCGCCGATCCGCACCATCGATACCGGGCCGATCACCAACCACGTCAATTTCGTCCGCAACCGCAACGGCCAGTTCGCCTACGTGACGGTGGGCGGGACCAACGAGGTCAAGGTGTTCCGCACCGACGACTTCGCGCCGGTCGCCACCATTCCGGTCGGCAAGCTGCCGCACGGCCTGTGGCCGTCGGGCGACGGCAGCCGCATCTATGTCGGGCTCGAGAACGAGGATGCGTTGGCGGCGATCGACACGCTGAGCCAGCGCGTGGTCGCGACGATCCCCATCGGGCAGGCGCCGCAGGCGGTGGTCTATGTGCCGGAGGCGGTCAGGCAGGGCGATGGGCGGCAGAACCTGCAGCCTGCCGGCACGATCGCCAGGGCCACGCAGCTGTCGCTGGTGCCGGTCGCTGCCGGCGGACAGCCGCACGCGCAACAGCCGCCGGACCGACAGGCACCAACCAGCGTCGCGCTGTTCGATCAGGGGCTGGTGCAGGTGCTGCAGGCCTCGGTCACCGGCCTGCAGCCGAAGCAGGCCTATGTGCTGGGCCTGGCCGAGCGCGCCGATGGCGGCGGCCGCATCGAGCCGCTGGCGCGCTTCATGGCGAATCCGGCGGGATCGGCGATCGTCAATACGGTCGGACCGATTCGGCAGATCGTCGCCGGCGGCGGCGAGCGCCAGGAGGCGCGGCGCTATCTGGTGATCGCGCCTGTGACGGACGCCGGCATCGGCGCGCCGGTGCAGCGGCAGACGCCGTAGCGGCTGGCGTGCCGGGGCTGCCTATGGCTTCCTATGGCTGCCATGACGCCCATGGCCCCCATGGCCCCCATGGCCCTCCATGGCACCCATGACCCCCCCAATGGCCCCCTATGGCATCTCCGCGAAGCACTCGGCCAGCCACTCGGCCACGGCGCGAAGCGCGGCTGGCGCCGGTATTCGGACGGATAGGCCAGCCAGACCTCGCGCCGCACATCCGGGCAGTCCTGCAGCAGATGCAGCGACGGCTGCGTCCGCGCGGCGAAGTGCGGCAGCAGCGCGGCCCCGGTGCCGGCCGCGGCGGCCATCAGCAGCGTGTCGACGCTGTTGCTCGACAGCACGATGGCGTCGCGCGCGATCTGCCGGTCGACCCAGCGAATCTCAGGCAGCGCCACGCCCGGCGCGAGCGACAGCGCGAGCTGGCAGAACGGCAGCGCGGCCAGGCCCTCGTCGGCGTAGCGGCGGCGCATGGCCGCGTTGCCGTAGACGCCGTAGTGGATGGTGCCGACGCGGCGCGCCACCACCTGCTCCTCGACCGGGCGATTGAGCCGGACCGCCAGATGCGCCTCGCGGCGTGCGAGGCTGGCGCGGCGCGCCTCGACGATCAGCTCCACCGTCAGCCCGGGATGGCGCTCGCGCAGCGCCGGCAGCCGCTCGGCGATGAACAGCGTGGCCACGCCCTCGGTGGCGGTCAGCTTGACCGTGCCCGACACGCTGCCCGGGCTGGCGCGGCGCGCTTCGAGCTCGCGGCCGATCCGCGCCGCGTGCCGTTCCATCTGCTCGGCGGCGGCCAGCGCAATGCGCCCGGCCGGCGACAGCTCGATCCGGCCCTGCATCGATTCGGCCACCGGCGCGCCCAGCGCGGTCTCCAGCCGCCGCAGCCGGCGAATCACGGTGGCGTGCGTCAGCCCGAGCTCGCGCGCGCAGGCGGCGTAGCTGCCCGAACGGGCCAGCACGGCCAGCGTCAGCAGATCGTCCCAATGGGTGGTCGCGGCTGTTCTTTTTTGCACAGTGCCTCGTCGGAATTTGGCATGGTGGATCGGCAAGCCGAACCCTATCATGGCGGCATCGCACGAGTGTCGTGCATTCGACGAGGAAGAGACCCCATGCCGCAAGCCAAGACCCTGATGGATTTCGCCGGCGCGACCCGCCAGCCGGCCGACTGGCAGCAAGCCAGCCTGGTGCTGATCGACCATCAGCGCGAATATGTCGACGGCAGCCTGCCGCTGTCCGGCATGGCCGAGGCCGTGGCCGAGTGCCGGCGCCTGCTGGCCGCCGCGCGCAAGGCCGGTGCACCGGTGGTGCACATCCAGCATCACGGCAAGCCCGGCGGCGCGATCTTCGATCCGCAGCGGCCCTATGTCGAGCTGATCGCCGAGCTGGCGCCGGCGCAGGGCGAGGCCGTGGTCACCAAGTCCCTGCCGAACGCGTTCGCCGGCACGGGCCTCGCCGACGAATTGGCCAGGACCGGCCGCAAGCAGCTGGTGGTGGCGGGCTTCATGACCCATATGTGCGTCAGCGCGACGGCGCGCGCCGCGCTCGACTTGGGCTTCACCACCACGGTAGTCGCGGCCGCCTGCGCGACGCGCGATCTGCCCGATCCGGTCAACGGCGAGGTGGTACCCGCCGCGGTGGTGCATCGCACCGCGCTGACGGAACTGAACGACCTGGTGGCGCTGGTGGTGCCGGATGCGGGGGCGCTGGGGGCGTAAGCGAGGACGCAGCCGTCTCCGCGGACGCGGGGATCCAGCGACTTTGGAAGACGTTGGGATTCCCGCCCGCCTTCGCGGGAAGGATGTGTGGGCTGGCGGTGCTTCGCCAGAGCCCATGGCAGAAGAGGCCGCTCGCGCGGCCTCTTCTGCTGTCTGCGCATCGCGCGCGGCTACGCCACCGCGCCGCGCACCACCCTCGGCCCGACCTCGTTGGCCGCGACCGCCGCGGTGCGCGCCAGCACCGGCACCAGCGCCGCGCCGGTATGGCTGCCCGGCGTGCGCGCCAGCACGTCGGGTGGCGCCGCCGCGACGATGGTGCCGCCGCCGTCGCCGCCTTCCGGACCGAGGTCGATGATCCAGTCGGCTTCGGCGATCACGTCGAGGTCGTGCTCGATCACCACCACGCTGTGGCCGCCGTCGACCAGCCGGTGCAGCACGCGGATCAGCCTGGCGACGTCCGCCATATGCAGGCCCACGGTCGGCTCGTCCAGCACGTACAGCGTATGCGGCGGCTTCTGGCCGCGGCGCGTGACGTCGTCGCGCACCTTGGCCAGTTCGGTGACCAGCTTGATCCGCTGCGCTTCGCCGCCCGACAGCGTCGGCGACGGTTGGCCCAGCGTCAGGTAGCCGAGGCCCACGTCCTTGAGCAACTGCAGCGGATGCGCGATGTTCGACTGCGCGGCGAAGAACTCCACCGCCTCGTCGATCTCCATCGTCAGCACCTCGCCGATGTTGCGGCCGCGCCAGGACACCGCCAGCGTCTCCGCGTTGAAGCGCTGGCCGTGGCAGACGTCGCACAGTACCTTGACGTCCGGCAGGAAGCTCATGCCGATGGTGCGCACGCCCTGGCCCTCGCAGGCCGGGCAGCGGCCATCGCCGGTGTTGAACGAGAAGCGCGACGCGGTATAGCCCCGCGCGCGCGCCTCGAGCGTATCGGCGAACAGCCGGCGGATCGCGTCCCAGACGCCGATGTAGGTGGCCGGGCACGAGCGCGGCGTCTTGCCGATCGGGGTCTGGTCGACCTCGAGCACGCGGTCGATCGCCTCCCAGCCGGTCACCGACTCGCAGCCCTGCCAGACATGCTGGACGTCGAGCTTCCTCACGCCCTTGCTGGCGCCCGCGGTGCCCGCCGCGGTTTCGCTTGCCTGCGCCGACTTGCGCGCGCGGCGCGTGGCCGGCGACGACAGCACCGAGCGGCCGACCGCATCGAGCAGGTTGGTCATCAGCACATCGCGCGCCAGCGTGGACTTGCCCGAGCCGCTGACGCCGGTGATCGCCACCAGCCGCGACAGCGGCAGGCTGGCGGTGACGTTGCGCAGGTTGTGCAGCGTGGCGCCGTGCACGGTCAGCCAGCGCTCGGGCACGGCCGTGTCGGCGGCACCCGCCTTGCCTCGCGCGGCCGCCGCCGACACGGGCCGGCGGGCCTGCAGCGGATGGACGATCGGGCGGGCCAGGAACTGCCCGGTCAGCGACGACGGCTGCGCCGCCAGATCGGCGACGCCACCCTGCGCGACCACATGGCCCCCGCGCTTGCCGGCGCCGGGACCGATGTCGATGATGTGGTCGGCGCGGCGGATGGTGTCCTCGTCGTGCTCGACCACCACCAGCGTGTTGCCCTTGTCGCCCAGCTTGCGCAGCGCGTCGAGCAGGATGCGGTTGTCGCGCGGATGCAGGCCGATGGTCGGCTCGTCTAGCACATAGCAGACGCCCTGCAGATTGCTGCCGAGCTGCGCCGCCAGCCGGATCCGCTGCGCCTCGCCGCCCGACAGGCTTGGCGCCGCGCGGTCCAGGCTCAGGTAGCCCAGGCCGACCTCCTCGAGGAATTCGAGCCGGCTGCGGATCTCGCTGACCACGTCGCGCGCGATCTCGGCATCGCGGCCGCCCAGCGTCAGCTGCTCGATCCACGCGCGGGTCTGCGACACGGTCCACTGCGCGATGTCGACGATCGAGCGGCCGGCGAAGCTGACCGCGCGCGCGGCCGCGTTCAGCCGCGTGCCGTGGCATGAGGGGCAGGCCGCATGGCCGACGCCTTCGGGCTCGATCTCCTCGGACGGCAGCGTCTGCTCGCGGCCGCGTTCGTCGCCGCCGATCACGCTGTCGTCATAGGCGGCCCGCTGCTCGCCCGTCAGCGCGAGGCCCGTGCCGACGCAGCTCTCGCACCAGCCATGCTTGCTGTTGTACGAGAACATGCGCGGGTCCAGCTCGGGGTAGCTGGTGCCGCATTGCGGACAGGCGCGCTTGGTCGAGAAGACCTTGGTCTGGCCGACGCCGTCGCCGTTGTGGCCGTTGCCGAACGCTTCGCGCAGGCCGTCCAGCGGCGCCAGCAGATGCATCACGCCCTTGCCGTGCTCGAGCGCCTGCTCCAGCAGCGCGCGCAGCGCCGCCTCGTTGTCGGGCGAGACCACCACGTCGCCGACCGGCAGCTCGATCGTGTGTTCGCGGAAGCGGTCCAGGCGCGGCCACGGATCGACCGGCAGGAAGGCGCCGTCGACGCGCAGATGCGTATGGCCGCGCGCCTTGGCCCATTTGGCGAGATCGGTATAGACGCCCTTGCGGTTCACCACCAGCGGCGCCAGCAGGCCGACGTGCTGGCCGCGGTATTCGCGCAGCAGTTGCGCGACGATCGATTCGGGGCTCTGCGCGCTGACCGGCGTGCCATCGTGCACGCAGTGCTGCAGGCCGAGCTTGACGTACAGCAGCCGCAGGAAGTGCCAGACCTCGGAGGTGGTCGCCACCGTGCTCTTGCGGCCGCCGCGCGACAGGCGCTGCTCGATCGCCACGGTCGGCGGAATGCCGAATACCGCGTCGACCTCGGGCCTTCCTGCCGGCTGCACGATCGAGCGCGCGTACGCGTTCAGCGATTCGAGATAGCGCCGCTGGCCCTCGTGGAACAGGATGTCGAAGGCCAGCGTCGACTTGCCCGAGCCCGACACGCCGGTCACCACGTTGAACTTGTTGTGCGGGATATCGACGTTCAGCGACTTCAGGTTGTGCTCGTGCGCGTTGACGATGCGCACCACGTTCTCGCCCTGGACCTCGGCCAGCGCGCGCCGCGCGCGGCGGGCCGCCGGCGAGCCGTGCGCCGACTGCAGCCGCAGCGCGTCGTGCTCGGCCTGCGCGTCGCTGCGTCCGATCTGGTTCTCGTACTGCAGCAGCGCCGCGCCGGTATGCGAAGCCGCGCACCGCTTGACGTCGTCCGGCGTGCCCGCGCAGACCAGCTGTCCGCCGGCGTCGCCGCCTTCCGGGCCGAGATCGATCAGCCAGTCGGCGGCGCGGATCACGTCGAGGTTGTGCTCGATCACGATCAGCGAATGGCCGCCATCCAGCAGCTTGCCGAAGGCGCGCATCAGCTTGGCGATGTCGTCGAAGTGCAGGCCGGTGGTCGGTTCGTCGAACATGAAGAGCCGCCCTTCGCTGGCGTCCGGCGCGACCCGCTTGCGCGCGGCCTGCGCGGTCTCGGCCAGGAAGCCGGCCAGCTTCAGGCGCTGCGCCTCGCCGCCCGACAGCGTCGGCACCGGCTGGCCCAGCTTCACGTATTCGAGGCCGACGTCGACGATCGGCTGCAGCACGCGCAGCACCTCGGCGTCGGCGGCGAACAGGGCCACCGCCTCGCTGACGGTCAGCTCCAGCACGTCGGCGATGCCCAGCGCGCGGCCGCCGCGCTCGATCCTGACCTCGAGGATTTCGGGGCGATAGCGCGTGCCGTCGCAGTCCGGGCAGCGCAGATAGACGTCCGACAGGAACTGCATCTCGACGTGCTCGAAGCCCGAGCCGCCGCAGGTCGGGCAGCGTCCGTCGCCCGAGTTGAAGCTGAAGGTGCCGGCGGTATAGCCGCGCTGCCTGGCCAGCGGGGCCTTGGCGAACAGCTTGCGGATCTCGTCGAAGGCGCCGACATAGCTGGCCGGATTGGAGCGCGCGGTCTTGCCGATCGGCGACTGGTCGACGAACACCGCATCGCCGATCTGCTCGGCGCCGACCAGTGCGCGATGCGCGCCGGGGCTTTCGGTGGCGCGGCCGAAATGGCGGGCCAGCGCGGGGTGCAGCACGTCCTGGATCAGCGTCGACTTGCCGGAGCCCGACACGCCGGTCACGCAGACCAGGCGCTGCAGCGGGATCGACACGGTGACGTCCTGCAGGTTGTGCTCGCTGGCGCCTTCGAGCACCAGCCGCGGCGTGGTGTCGTCGACCGGCCGGCGCACCCAGTCCGATGCATCGGCGACGCGGCGCTGGCCGCTCAGGTACTGGCCGGTCAGCGTGCCGGCGTGGCGGATCTCGGCCGGCGTGCCGTCGTAGACGATCTCGCCGCCGCGCTCGCCCGGGCCCGGGCCCATGTCGATCAGGCGGTCGGCGGCCAGCATCACCGACGGATCGTGTTCGACCACGACCAGCGTGTTGCCGGCATCGCGCAGCCGCCGCATCGCCTCGACGATCCGGTTCAGGTCGCGCGGATGCAGGCCGATGCTGGGCTCGTCCAGCACGAACAGCGTATTGACCAGCGAGGTGCCGAGCGCCGTGGTCAGGTTGATCCGCTGCACCTCGCCGCCGGACAGCGTGCGGCTCTGGCGGTCCAGCGTCAGGTAGCCGATGCCGACGTCGCACAGGTACTTCAGGCGCGTGCGGACCTCGGTCAGCAGCAGCTTCAGCGCGTCGTCGAGAAGCGCGCTGGGCAGCGTCAGCGTGTCGAAGAAGCGGCGGATGCGCTCGATCGGCAGCAGCATCAGGTCGTGCACGGTCAGGCCGGGCAGGGCCTCGAGCTGTTCCCGCCGCCAGGCCACGCCGCGCGGCATCACGCGGCGGGCGGGATCGAGCACCGCATCGGCGTTCTCGCGCGAGCCCAGGCGCCACAGCATCGCCTCGGTCTTCAGCCGCGCGCCGCCGCAGGTCTCGCACAGCGTGTAGCTGCGGTACTTCGACAGCAGCACGCGGATATGCATCTTGTAGGCCTTCGACTCCAGGTAGTCGAAGAAGCGGCGCACGCCGTACCACTGGCTGTTCCACTTGCCGTTCCAGGCGGGATCGCCGTCGATGACCCAGTCGCGCTGCGCCTGCGTCCAGTTCGGCCCACGGCGTGTCGCGCGGAATGCCGGCGCGCGCGGCGTAGCGCATCAGGTCGTCCTGGCACTCCTTCCATGCCGGCGTCTGCATCGGCTTGATCGCGCCCTCGCGCAGCGTCTTGCGCCCGTCGGGAATGACCAGGCCGAGGTCGACGCCGATCACGCGGCCGAAGCCGCGGCAGGCCTCGCAGGCGCCGTAGGCCGAGTTGAACGAGAACAGCGCCGGCTGCGGGTCTGCATAGCGCAGGTCGCTTTCAGGACAGTGCAGGCCGGTGGAGAAGCGCCAGATGGTCGCTTCGGCGTCGGCGGCTTCCGCGGCGTCGCCCTCGGGCAGCACGTAGATATCGACCCGGCCGGCGCCGCGTTTCAGCGAGGACTCGATCGCCTCGACCACGCGGGCCTTGTCGGCGCGCTGCAGGCGGAAGCGGTCGGCCACCACGTCGAGCATCTTGCGCGGGCCGGTCGGCGAGTTCACCACCCGCTGCGCCTGCACGCGGGTGTAGCCGCTGACCGACAGCCATTGCGCGATCTCGTCCTCGGTCGCGGACTCCGGCAGCTCGACGGGGAAGGTCACCGCCAGGCGCGGATCGCCGTCGCGGGTGCGTTCGAGCAGCTCGGCGTAGATGGTCTCGGGGGTGTCGTGGCGCACCGGCAGCGCGGTCTCGCGGTCGAACAGCTGGGCCGCGCGCGCGAACAGCAGCTTCAGGTGGTCGTTCAGCTCGGTCATGGTGCCGACCGTCGAGCGCGAGCTGCGCACCGGATTGGTCTGGTCGATCGCGATCGCCGGCGGCACGCCCTCGACGCGCTCGACTTGCGGGCGGTCCATGCGATCGAGGAACTGGCGGGCGTAGGCGCTGAAGGTCTCGACATAGCGCCGCTGCCCTTCGGCATAGAGGGTGTCGAAGACCAGGCTGGATTTGCCGGAGCCGGACGGACCCGTGACCACCGTCATTTCGCCGGTGCGCAGGTCCAGATCGACTTGCTTGAGATTGTGCTGACGCGCGCCGCGGATGCGGATGACGCCGGAAGACATGGGGGAATCCTTTCGATGGCCGCACCGCGCCCAAGGCCGGGGGCGGTGGAAAGTCGGGCGTAAACTTTAGCAAAAGTCCCGCGGACGCGTCCGAATGCCACCCGGACGCCGCCTGGCGGCCCGCCGATGGCCGCCTGACGCGGGACGCCGCACCGACTGCCGCCGATTCTGCCGGCGCGCTCCTTTGCACAGATTCCGGGTGTTTTCAATAGATTCCGCCAGCCGGCACCCATAGCATGGCGGCGCCGGCGGTGGGCGCGTCCGGTCGAGCGGCATACCGCTCCGGCTGCCGGAATCGCCGCCGGCAGTCTCCGCAGTCCCCCGGCCGCCGCTGGCAACGACAAGCCGCCACCGGCGGCGCCGGCAGCTACCCGATTCCACAGGCAGCCGCCTGCTCCCACCAGCAAGTCCACCGCCGTCCTTACGCCGCCAGCCCGCCATCCCGGCGCTCGGCTGGCAACCGGCGCCGCCGCCTTCCGCGGCGCCCATCCCCAAACGCCAGGAGAACACGCATGGTGCTAACAACCAGGAGTTTCGTCGACGCCAAACCTGCCGGTGCGGCCGGCGGCGTATCCACCGTGGAAGGGGCGGCGGTTGCCGCCCTGCATGCCGCCATCATGCGCGGCGACGCCGCGGCGATCGACACGCTCGCCGCCAGCCAGCCCGCGCTGCTGCGGGTGCCGGACCGCGATGGCAATACCGCGCTGCACCTGGCGATGCTCGCCGGTGGCGATCTGAAGACCGTCGAACCGCTGCTGCGGCACGGCGCCGATCCGGCGCTGACCAATGCCAACGGCGATACCGCGCTGCATCTGGCCTTCCTGGTCCGGCCGCCCGCGCCGCAGCTGGTACGCGCGCTGCTGCGCCAGCTGGAGTACCAGGGCACCCATGCCGCGAAGCTGGCGCTGTCGGCCCGCAATGGCGACCATCAGCCGCCGGTGGCGCTGGCGGCCGACACGCTGGCGGACGACGCGGCGCTGTCGGCCACCGTCGGCGAACTGGTCTCGGACTATCTCGGCTGGCTCGCACGCAGTGGCACCGACGAGCTGGCCCACGCCGCCGGCAGCGGCGACGTGGCGCAACTGGCGCCGTGGCTGGCGCGCGCCGAATCGTTGTCGCTGCCGCTGTCGCCGCGCGGACACGGGGCGCTGGCCATCGCCGCCGGGCGCGGCCACCTGGCGGCGATGCGCGAACTGATCGCGGCCGCGCAGCCGCACGGCACCTGGCTGATCGACCTGGCTTCCTTTCCCGACGGCGAGACGCCGCTGGCGCGCGCCGCCACCTTCCGGACGGCGCGAGGCGGTGGCGCTGCTGCTCCAACATGGCGCCGCGGTCGACGGGCACGACGCCGCGCGCCGCACGCCGCTGATGCGCGCCGCGGTCTACGGCCATGCGGACGTGGCCGCGACGCTGCTGGCCGCGGGCGCCGATCCGCGGGCGTGCCAGGCCGAAGGCTGGACGCCGCTCGGCTACGCGGCAGCGGCGCTGCACCCGGAGGTGGTGGCGATGCTGCTGATGCATGGCGCCGGCGATAGCCTGCAGCAGCGCAATGCGGCGCTGCGCACGCCGTTGCTGCTGGCGGCGGCGAGCGACGAGCTGGGGCGATCCCCGGCGGTGCGGGCGCGCACGGTGGCCTTGCTGCTGCAGGCCGGTGCCGGTGTCGGTGTCGATGCGGCGGACCAGCAGGGCATGACGCCGCTGATGTTCGCCGCACGGTCCGGCGACGTCGCCGTGGTCAGGCTGCTGCTCGATGCCGGCGCCCAAGCGCAGCTTCGCAATGCGAAGGGGCACACCGCGCTGACGCTGGCGCAGGCCGCGGGACAGCGCGAAGTCGCCGCGCTGCTGGCCCCGGCGTCGAACGCACCGGTCTGAGGGGTGCCGAGCTTGAACGCAGGGCCGACGCTTCAGCGCAAGGCCGTGGTCGCGGGGCCGGCGGCCCGGTCCTGCGGCGGGGCATCGGCTTCGGCTTCGGCCTCGGTTTGCCACCAGCCGCCGCCGAGGGCCTGCAGCAGGGCCGCCGAATCGGCCAGGCGATCGGCACTGGCGCGCGTCAGCGCCAACATGGTTTCGCGATGCTGGCGTTGCGCGTCGATCAGCGCCAGCTGGCTGACGCCGCCGAGCCGGTATTGCTCGGTGACGATGGCCAGCGTGGCGGCGGCGCGCTGGGCCGCTTCGGCCCGCGCGCGCAGCGTGGCGGCATCGCTGTGCACCGCCTGCAGCGCATCGGCGACCTCCCGCAGCCCCTGCAGCACCGCCTGCCGGTGCGCCGCCAGCGCCTGGCGATAGGCCGCCTCCGCCGCGCGTTGCCGCGCCCGCAGCGCGCCGCCCCCGAAACACCGGCTGCACCAGTCCCGCGGCGATATTCCATACATTGAGGTGATCGAAGAGGTCGCCGCCGCTGCGCGACTGCGTGCCCGCGCTCGCCGACAGCGTCAGGCTCGGATACAGGTTGGCGGTGGCGACGCCGATATCGGCGCTGGCCCGGTGCAGCAGCGCCTCGGCCGCGCGGATATCGGGACGCCGGCGCGCCAGCGTCGAGGGCAGGCTGACCGGCAAGGTGTCGGGCAGCCGCAGTTCGGCAAGGCGGAATATCGGCACGGCGGTGGCCGGCGCGTTGGAAGCCGCCTGTCCCGCCTCGCTGTCCGCCCCAGGTTCGGCCGCCGGTCCGCTCGCCGGGTCGCCCGCCAGTTCGCTCGCCGGCTCGGCCGCCGCTGCCGGCGGCAATCCCAGATAAATCGCGAGCTGATGGCGCGTCGCCGCCAACTGCCGCGTCAGGCCAGGCAGCAGTGCCTCGGTCTGCGCCAGTTCGCCGCGTTGGCGCTCCGCTTCGACCCTCGCGGTCCCGCCCAGCGCGACCCCTTGCTCGACGATCGCCAGCTGCCGCCGCTGTGCGTCGATCAGCGCCTCGGTGTCCTCGATCTGCGCGCGCAGGCTGGCCTCGCGGATGGCGGCGGTGGCGACATTGGCGGCGAGCGACAGCCGCGCGGCCTCCAGCTCGAAGCGCTGGAAATCCACCGCCGCGCGCAAGCCTTCCAGTTCGCGCCGCTGCGCGCCGAACAGGTCCAGCACGTAAGAGACCCGCACCGAGGCGCCGTACAGCGTGAAGGGCGGGGGACTGGGGAACGCGGTGATGCCCATCGACTCGATATTGACCTGCTGGCGCGCGGCGTCGAGGCGCGCGTCGATGGCGGGCCACTGCGCGATGCCGGCCGCCGCCGCGTAGTCGTGCTGCGCGCGCTCGAGGCTGGCTTGCGCCTGCGCCAGCGTCGGGCTGTTGGCGAGCGCGGTGCGGATGGCGCCATCGAGCGCGGGGCTGCCGAACAGCGACCACCACTGCGCCGGCACGTCCGCGCCATCGACCAGTCGCTGCGCGTGGCCGTGCGGCACCGGCGCGGAGGCCGTCGTCGAAGGCGAGGGCGCTGCGCCGTGGCGCGCGCCGTCCGGCGCGGGCGGTGCGACGAAGTCCGGGCCGGCCGCGCAGCCGGCCAGCAACGCGGCGGCAGCGGCCAGCGGCGCCATCCGCTTGCATCGGAACGCGGACAGGGTCATCGCAATCTCCTTGCAGGGATCGAGGTTCGGCGAACGCGTCGGTCGGTCGTCACAGTCCCGTCGGTGGTCGCATTCGCATCGGCTGTCACAGCAGCATTGGGGTCACAGCCGCATCGGAGGCACAGTCGCATCGGCCATCACAATCTCACCGGCCCTCAGTCCAGCGTCCGGCGATAGAAGCGCACCGCGATCGCCATCACCACCGCGGTGAACAGCAGCAGCGGCCAGACATTGGGCCAGAGCTCCGCCCAGCCGCTGCCCTTGAGCAGGATGCCGCGGATCATCCGGTGGAAATACGTCATCGGCAGCAGGTTGCCGATCGCCTGCGCCCACTGCGGCATGCCCTGGAACGGGAACATGAAGCCCGACAGCAGGATGCCCGGCAGGAAGTAGAAGAAGGTCAGCTGCATCGCCTGCAGCTGGTTCTGCGCCAGCGACGACAGCGTGATGCCGACCGTCAGGTTGGCGGCGATGAACAGCAGCGCGGCCAGATAGACCGCGACCACCGAGCCGACGAAGGGCACGCCGAAGACCCAGCGCGCCGCCAGCAGGATGATGGTGCTCTGGATCAGCCCGATGAAGACATAGGGCACGATCTTGCCGCTCATCACCTCGAGCGGGCGCACCGGGGTGGCGAGCAGGTTCTCCATCGTGCCGCGCTCGCGTTCGCGCGTCATCGCCAGCCCGGTCATCATCACCATCGTCATCGACAGGATCACGCCCATCAGGCCCGGCACGATGTTGTACTGGGTCAGGCCCTCGGGGTTGTAGAGCCGGTGCACCTGCACGTCGAAGGCCGGCTTGCCGCCGGCGAGCGGCGCCAGCGGGCCCTTCAGGTCCTTGTCGGCGACCGCGACCGGCATCTGCGCCAGCGCGGCCAGCGCGGCGCCGGTCGCCGACGGATCGGTGGCGTCGGCCTCGACCAGCACCGCGGGCCGTTCGCCGCGCAGCAGCCGGCGCGTGAAATCGGGCGGGATGGTGACGACGAACTGCAGCTCCCCGCGCATCAGCGCCTCGCGTCCCGCCGCCTCGTCCGGCAGCGTGCCGACCACGCGGAAATAGCGCGAAGCCTGCATGCTGGCCACCAGCGAGCGCGTGAATTCGCTGTGGTCGGCGGCGATCACGCCGGTGGGCAACTGGCGCGGATCGGTATTGATGGCGAAGCCGAACAGCAGCAGCTGCAGCACCGGCAGCCCGACGATCATGCCGAACGTCACGCGGTCGCGGCGCAGCTGCAGGAATTCCTTCAGCACGATGCTCCACCAGCGCCGCAGCGAGAAGCCGAGGGGCGCTTCGCCGGCGCGCGCATCGCCTTTCATTTCGCCTCTCGCGTGGCCACTCGCATCGCCCCTCACGATCCGGCCCCCCCTGCATGCCCGGCGGCCCGCTGATCGGCGCGCCGGTCGTTGTCGGCCCGCATGTTGTCGTCCGCCCGGTTCATCATGTGGATGAACACGTCCTCCAGGCTGGTGTCCACCGGCGCGATCCGGTGCCGGCCCTCGCCGGCCAGCCGCCGCAGCGTGGCTTCCAGCGCGGCGGCGTCGCGGCCGGTCACATGCAGCGCGTTGCCGAACACCACGGTCTGCTCGACCGCCGCTTCGTCGGCGAGCCGGCGCGACAGCGCGTTCAGGTCGCCGCCCTCGACCGACCAGGTCGACAGGCCCTGTGCCGCCACCACCTGCTCGGCGGTGCCCTGCGCCAGCAACTTGCCGTAGGCGATGTAGGCGAGCTTGTGGCAGCGCTCGGCCTCATCCATGTAGTGCGTGCTGACCAGCACCGAGATGCCGTACGCGGCGAGCCGATGCAGTTGCTCCCAGAAATCGCGCCGCGCCTTCGGATCGACGCCGGCGGTGGGCTCGTCGAGCAGCAGCAGCTCCGGTTCGTGCAGCAGGCAGGCGGCCAGCGCCAGCCGCTGCTTCCAGCCGCCCGACAGTGCGCCGGCCAGCTGGCGCGCGCGGCTGGCCAAGCCCAGTCCGTCGAGCGCGCGCTCGACCGCCGCCTTGCGATCGGGCACGCCGTAGACGCGCGCGACGAAGTCGAGGTTCTCGCGGATCGACAGGTCTTCCCAGTACGAGAACTTCTGCGTCATATAGCCGACGCGGCGCTTGATCTGCGCGCTGTCGCGCAGGATGTCGAAGCCCAGGCAGGTGCCGTGGCCCGCGTCGGGCGTCAGCAGCCCGCACATCATGCGGATCGACGTGGTCTTGCCGCTGCCGTTGGGGCCGAGGAAGCCGAAGATCTCGCCGCGGCGCACCTGCAGCGTCAGGCCGTCGACCACCTGCTTGTCGCCGAAGCGCTTGCCCAGGTCGTGCACGTCGATCGCCAGTTCGGGGGCATCGCGCTCGATCGTCGGAGTGTCGGCTGGCGCGCTGTCGTTCATGGCCGCCCTCCACTTGCGGGGGCCGTTGGGGCCGTTTCGTTCGTTGCCGCCGCAGCCGGCTCGACCTCCACCGGCTGGCCCGGATGCAGCCGCGCCGCGTCGGCCGGCGCCGGACGGGCCTCGACCAGGAAGACCAGCTTGCGCCGCGTCTCGTTGCTGTAGATCACCGGCGGCGTGTATTCGGCCTGGCTGGAGACGTAGCGGATCGTGGCGGGGATCGCGGCGCCGCAGCCGTCGCAGGTCAGCCGTACGGTTTGCCCGGCCCGCAGCGTGCCGACCGCCGCTTCGGGCACGAAGAAGCGCACCTTGACGTTGCCCGGCGGCAGCAGCCGCACCACGGGACTGCCGGCCGGCACCCATTCGCCCTGCCGGTAGAGCGTGTCGTAGACCAGGCTGCCCGCGGGCGCGGCGATGGCCTTGCGCGACAGCCGCCAGTCGGCCTGCGCCAGCGCGGCACGCGCGGCCTCGACCTGGGCCTGTTGCGCGGCGCGGCGCGCTTCGCGTCCGGGCAGTCGGGCCACCGCCAGATCGCTGCGCAGCTCGCGCACCCGCGCGGCGTCGGCCTGGGCGGTGGCGCGGCTCTGTTCGAGCTGGGCCTGCGGGATCGCGCCGATGCGCAACTGGGCCTCGTCGCGCGCCAGCGCGGCGGCGCTGCGCTGCGCGGCGGCCTCGGCCTGCGCCAGTTGCGCGCGGACGGCGTCGATTTCCGGGGGGCGCCGGCCCGTCTGCAGATCGGCGAGCTCGGCCTGCGCGGCTTCGAGCTGCGCGACCGCCTGTGCGCGGGCGGTCGATTCTTCCTCGGTCTCCAGCGCGAACAGCGGCGCGCCGGCGGCGACCTGCTGGCCGCGCTCGACGCTCAGGCGCTCCAGCCGTCCGGCGAAGGGCGAGGCGAGATGGACGAACTCGCCTTCGACATAGCCTTGCCAGCGGGCGGGGGCGCGTCGCCGCAGCCGGACAGGACCAGCGCCGCCGCCAGCGTGCCGGCCCCTGCCGGGGCCAGCGCCCAGGCCCGAGCCAGCGCCGCCAGCGTGCCGGCCGCCGCCGGGGCCAGCGCCCAGGCCCGAGCCAGCGCCGCCAGCGCGCCGGCCGCCGCCGGGGCCAGCGTCCAGGCCCGAGCCAGCGCCGCCGGCGCTTCAACCCGTAACCATGCGCGCCGTCGATCTGCCGGAGGCGATGCGGGTGGATGGCAATCGGTCTGCGGAATATCGGCGGCGGGCATGGCGGCGGGGCGATTCGGTGGTGTCAGCGGCGATCGGGGGCGCGGCCCTTGCGGCGATCCGTGGGCCGTGCCTCGGGCAGACCAGCGGCGTGGGCAGAGGCCTGGGTAGAGGCCTGGGCGGAGGCGGGGGTAGGGGCGTGGGTAGAGGGGGTGGGTAGAGGGGTGGGTAGAGGGGCGTTCCGCGGGACGGATGCCATGCGTCAGCAGCGCGCGCGCATGCGCGACCATGGCGTCGACATCGACCGCATCGGCCCCCGGCGAGGCGCCGCCAGATATGGCCGGTGGCCAGCGGCAGCAGCGCCAGGCCGATCACCGAGACCATCAGCAGCGGCGGGGCCAGCGCGGCGTCGATCTGGCCGCGCTCGCGCGCCTCGCTCAGCGCGGCGACCACGACGCCCAGCCGCTGCAGCCCGAAGCGCTGCATCACGCGTTCGCGCAGCTGGCCCTCGCCGGTGACGATCTCGCGCACCCACAGGGCCGGAAACCATGGCGTGGCCACCGCCGCGCGGATCAGCCGCTCGGCGATGCCGGCCAGCAGCGCGGCGGGGTCGGCGACCGGGTCGGAAGCATCGATTTCGGTTGCTGCTCTTGCGCCGGCCCCGGCCCCGGCCTCGGCCTCGGTCCCGGCCCCGGCACCAGCACCCGCACCCGCACCCGCACCCGCACCGGCACCGGCACCGGCACCAGCACCAGCACCAGCACCAGCACCAGCACCAGCACCAGCACCAGCACCAGCACCAGCACCAGCACCAGCTACGGCCCCGGCACCACTTCCGGCGCCAGCAGCGGCATCACCCGGCCCGGCCGGCGCAAAGACCCGGTCCACCAGCGGCCCCAGCCGTTCCTCGGCCACCGCATCGAGCAGACGGCCGCGGTCGCCGAAGTAGTAGTGGACCAGCGCCGGCGTCACGCCGGCACGGGCGGCGATGGCCTTGACCTGGGTCGCCGCGATGCCGTGCTCGGCAAACAGCGTCACGGCGGCGTCCAGCAGGCGCTCGCGCTGGTCCTCGGCGGCAAGCGTACGGCCCGGGCCGCGCGGCGGCGCGCTGCTCAGGCCCTTGCCCGCCGGGCCGCTACGCCCGGGACGGCCGGGCCGGCGCAGCGGCGGCGGCTCCTGCGGCGAAGCGGGCAGGGCGGCAGGGTAAGCGGTGGAAGAGCGGGAACGGCGAGCGGTCATGGCGGAAGCGATCTTGTGTGCTGGATATTAATTGGCACATTAATTAATTCAAGGCCTGTTACAAAGAAGGCCGGCGCAGCGCTGTCGCGCCGACGCCGGCCCGGCCTTGTCTTCGGAGAGGGGTCTTACTGCCGCGCGTTGCGCCGGTTATCCGGCCACGGCGTGTTGAAGTTGGTGCGGAACGGATTGATGTCGAGGCCGCCGCGGCGGGTATAGCGCGCGTAGACCGCCAGCTTGACCGGCTTGCACTGGCGCAGCACGTCCATGAAGATGCGCTCGACGCACTGCTCGTGGAACTCGTTGTGGTTGCGGAACGAGATCAGGTACTTCAGCAGCCCTTCCTGGTCGATCGGCGCGCCGACATAGCGGATCTGCACGCTGCCCCAGTCGGGCTGGCCGGTGACCAGGCAGTTCGACTTGAGCAGATGCGAGACCAGCGTCTCCTCGACCGGCGTCTCTTCCTGGTCGGCGCGCAGCAGTTGCGGCGCCGGCTCGTAGATGTCGGTCTCGATATCGAGCCGGTCCAGCAGCAGGCCGTCGAGCTCGCCCATCTGCTGGCGGGCGAAGTCGGTCTCGGCGGTCAGGCGCACCTGCACCGCGCCGCCGGTGGCTTCGGACAGGTCGTTGCGCAGCAGCTGCTGCAGCGCCTCCGGCGATTCCAGCCGGGTCTGGTTGAAGCTGTTCAGGTACAGCTTGAACGACTTCGATTCGATGATGTTCGGCGTGTCGGCCGGGATGATGAAGCTGGCCAGCGCGACCTGGGGCTTGCCCTTCGGATTGAGCCAGGACAGCTCGTAGGCATTCCAGATGTCCACGCCGAAGAACGGCACCGCGCGGCCGTCGGGCAGGCCGATCTCGGCGCGCTTGGGCGCGCGCGGGATCGGAAACAGCAGGCTGGCGTCGTACTCGGTCTTGTAGGCCGAGACTTTGCCCAGCGGCGAATGTTCGGGCACGGTCATGAGGACTCCTGTCGGGGTTCCGCTATTCAGCTATTCAGCGGTTCAGCGGTTCAGCGGTTCAGCGGTTCAGCGGTTCAGCGGTTCGGCGGTTCGGCGGTTCGGCGGTTCGGCGGTTCGGCGGTTCGACGATCCGTCGATCAAGCGTTTTCGGCGATCTGGCGGTTCGGCAACCGAGCGATCCGGCGGCGGACGGCAGCCCCCGTCACGCCAGGAACAGCTTGTAGACCGGATTGTCGGTTTCTTCCCAGTGTAAGTAACCGAGCGTGGCAAGGAAGGCCCGGAATTCGCGCTTCTCGTTCTTCGGCACCTGGATGCCGACCAGGATGTTGGACGTGTCGGCGCCCTGGTTGCGGTAGTGGAACAGGCTGATGTTCCAGTTCGGGCTCATGCTCGACAGGAACTTCATCAGCGCGCCCGGACGCTCAGGGAATTCGAAGCGGTACAGCAGCTCGTCCTGCGCCAGCGCCGAGTGCCCGCCGACCATATAGCGGATGTGCTGCTTGGCCAGTTCGTCGTTGGACAGGTCCAGCGCCGCAAAGCCATGGCGGCGGAAGCTCGCGGCGATCTTGTCGCTCTCGGCGCGGCTGCCGATCTGCACGCCGACGAAGATGTGGGCGAGCTGGTTGTCGGCGATCCGGTAGTTGAACTCGGTCACGTTGCGCGTGCCCAGCTGCTCGCAGAAGCGGCGGAAGCTGCCGCGCTCCTCGGGGATGGTCACCGCGAACACCGCCTCGCGCGCCTCGCCGACCTCGGCCCGCTCGGCCACGAAGCGCAGGCGGTCGAAGTTCATGTTGGCGCCCGAGGCGATCGCCACCAGGTTCTTGCCCTTGAGCTTCTCGCGCTCGGCATAGGCCTTCAGGCCGGCGACGGCCAGCGCGCCCGAGGGCTCGAGGATGCTGCGGGTGTCCTGGAACACGTCCTTGACGCCGGCGCACAGCGCGTCGGTGTCGACCAGCACGATCTCGTCGACCAATTCGCGCGCGATGCGGAAGGTCTCCTTGCCGGCCAGCTTGACCGCGGTGCCGTCCGAGAACAGGCCCACGTCCTTCAACTCGACGCGCTTGCCGGCCTCGATCGAGCGCTTCATCGCGTCGGAGTCGACCGTCTGCACGCCGATCACCTTGATCTCGGGCCGCACGGCCTTGATGTACGAGGCCACGCCGGCGATCAGGCCGCCGCCGCCGATGGCGACGAAGACCGCGTGCAGCGGGCCCGGGTGCTGGCGCAGGATTTCCATCGCGACGGTGCCCTGGCCGGCGATCACCTCGGGATCGTCGAACGGATGGATGAAGGTCAGCTTGTGCTTGCGCTGCAGTTCGGCGGCGTGCTGGTAGGCGTCGCTGTACGACTCGCCGTGCAGTACCACCTGCACCCACTTGCCGCCGTGCTTGCGCACCGCATCGATCTTGACCTGCGGCGTGGTCACCGGCATCGCGATGATGGCCTTGCACTCCATCCGCGCCGCGGCCAGCGCGACGCCCTGCGCGTGGTTGCCGGCCGAGGCGGCGATCACGCCGCGCTTGAGTTCGTCGGCGCTCAGCGAGGCCATCTTGTTGTAGGCGCCGCGCAGCTTGAACGAGAACACCGGCTGGGTGTCCTCGCGCTTGAACCAGACCCCGTTGCCAATTCGCGCCGACAGTTCGCGGGCGTAGGTCAGCTCGGTCTCCTGCGCCACGTCGTACACCTTGGCGGTCAGGATCTTCTTCAGGTAGTCGGGTTTGCTGGCTGTCTTGCGGGTCATGTCGACGACCGGCGCGGGGGCCGGATTGGATGGACGGAAGAAGGCGGAGGGCCGGCGCCGAGGGGCGGGGCGCAGGGCGGCTCGGGGTCGCGGCGCGCGATGCTTGCGCCGCCCCGGCATCGGCCTTGGCGTTCGGGAAACCGCTAATGATAAAGGATCGGGCGGCGCCGGGTCCGCATGGCGCCCGGTGCCGCGCCTTGGTGCAGGCCCCTTGGCGTGCCGCACCGCCGCGGTGCTCCCGGGGCGTCCCGGCCGGCGGCGTGCGTGCACCGGTGACCCATCCGCCTTGTAGGACGCCGTCCGGTGGACGCTCGTCAAGCTAACGTGATACGGTGTGCGGCGATGTCATCCCTTCCGCTGATCGATCCCGATAACGCGCTATTCCTCGACTTCGACGGCACGCTGGCCGACCTGGCGCCACGCCCGGAGCTCGTGCAGGTCGAAGCGGGACTGGTGGGAACGCTGCGCACGCTGCACCGGCAGCTGGGCGGCGCGGTCGCGATCGTATCGGGGCGCACCATCGCCGAACTTGACGCCTTCCTGGCGCCGCTGCAGCTGCCCACCGCGGGCGTGCACGGCGCCGAACTGCGCGACGCCGAGGGCCGGCGGCTCGAAGTCCCCGCGCCCGACCTGGACCGGCTGCACCGCCGGCTCGAGGATTTCGCGCGGGCCCATCCCGGGCTGCGGCTAGAGCGCAAGCCGATGGCGCTGGCGGTGCACTACCGCGCCGCGCCCGAGCTCGAGACGCTGGTGCGCGAGCAGGTTGCCCAGGCGCTGGGCGACGTCAGCGGACTCGAAATGCTTCACGGCAAGATGGTGGTCGAGGTCAAGCCGGCCGGCGTCACCAAGGGCAGCGCGGTCGAGCTGATCATGCGCTCGCCGCCGTTTGCCGGCCGCATGCCGATCTTCGCCGGCGACGACGTGACCGACGAGGACGGCTTCGCGATGGTCGCCCATCTGGGCGGCGTCGGCGTGCTGGTCGGCCAGCGGCAGAGCGCCGCCACCGTCAGCGTGCCGGCGCCCGCGGACCTGCGCGCCTGGCTGCATCGGAGCGCGAAGGCGCTCGATGGCGGTGTTTCCGGTGTTGCCGGCGCTGCCGGTCCCGCCCGTGAGATGGCGAGGCCGGCGGGCCATCCTCCGCGCATGCCGCCGGTACCGACACCCGCGCCGGCACCGCTGCCGACGCCAATGCCGACACCGCTGCCGCCGCTGCCGCCGCTGCGGCGCCGTCCGGCACCGGCACGAATCCATCCGCGTCCACCTCATCCTGACAAGGGGGAAGTTAGTGAGTCAGCCTGAATCCGGCGTAGCGCGCAACCGCGCCGACGAGATCAACAGCGACGGCACACAGCAGGGCGGGCGATATTGCCCGCCTTCGCTATCGCTGGGCATGATCGGCAATTGCGCCTTCTCGGCGCTGGTCGATTCGCGCGGCCGCATCGTCTGGTGCTGCCTGCCGCGCTTCGACGGCGATCCGGTCTTCAACGCGCTGCTCGACCCGAGCGAGAACGGCGGCCATTTCTCGATCGAGATCGAGGACTTCGCCGAATCGCGGCAATGGTACGAGCCGAACACCGCGGTGCTGCGCACGCGCCTGACCGACCGCCACGGCAACTGCCTCGAGATCACCGATTTCGCGCCGCGCTTCTTCCGCCTCGGCCGCTATTTCCGCCCCTTGACGCTGGTGCGGCGCATCCGCCCGATCAAGGGCGCGCCGCGTGTGCGGGTCTGCATCGCGCCGCGCTTCAACTGGGGCCGCACGGTGCCGCAGATCTCGCGCGGCAGCAGCCACGTCCGCTTCATCGGCGACGACATGACGCTGCGCATGACCACCGATGCGCCGCTGACCTATGTGATGGCCAACACGCCGTTCCTGGTCACGCAGGGCATGAACTTCATCCTCGGCCCCGACGAGACGCTGCAGCACGGCGTCGACGAGACCGCGCGCGACTTCGAGCAGGAGACCATCTCTTACTGGAAGCTGTGGACGCGCCGGCTGGCGGTGCCGCGCGAATGGCAGGACGCGGTGATCCGCGCCGCCATCACGCTGAAGATGTCGCTGTACGAGGAGACCGGCGCGATCGTCGCCGCGATGACCACCAGCATTCCCGAGGCGCCGCACAGCGGCCGCAACTGGGACTATCGCTTCTGCTGGCTGCGCGACGCCTTCTTCGTGATCCGCGCGCTCAACAGCCTGTCCGAGGTGGGCACCATGGAGGACTACCTGCGCTGGATGTCCAATGTGGTGATGCAGTCCAAGGACGGCCATATCCAGCCGCTGTACGGCATCGGCCTCGAACGGGAGCTGCCCGAGAGCGTGCTCGACCATGTCGCCGGCTACCGCGGCATGGGCCCGGTGCGGGTCGGCAACCAGGCGCAGGAACACTTCCAGCACGACGTCTACGGCAACGTGGTGCTCGGCGCCGCGCAGGCCTTCCACGACCACCGGCTGCTCCATCGCGGCGGCCCGGCCGAATACCGCGTGCTGGAGCAGGTGGGCGAGCAGGCGGTGCGCGTGTTCGGCACGCCCGACGCCGGCATGTGGGAGCTGCGCACGCGTGCCCGGGTGCATACCTCGTCCGCGCTGATGAGCTGGGCGGCCTGCGACCGGCTCGCCAAGATCGGCGACGAGCTGCAGCTGCCGGCGCGCGCGGCCTACTGGCGCAAGCATGCGGACGCGATGCGCGAGCGCATCCTGCGCGAATCGTGGAGCGAGGAACGCCAGGCCTTCGCCGAGAGCTTCGGCGGACGCGAGCTCGACGCCAGCGTGCTGCTGATGGCCGAGGTCGGCTTCATCGATCCGCGCGACGCGCGCTTCGTCGCCACCCTCGAGCGGCTGGAAGAGGTGCTGTGCGACGGCCCGTACATGCGGCGCTACGAGGCGCCCGACGATTTCGGCAAGCCCGAGACCGCCTTCAACATCTGCACCTTCTGGCGGATCGATGCGCTCGCGCGCATCGGCCGCAAGGAACAGGCACGCGAGATCTTCGAGGCGATGCTGGCCGCGCGCAATCCGCTCGGCCTGCTGTCCGAGGACACGCATCCGGTCACCGGCGAAATGTGGGGCAACTTCCCGCAGACCTATTCGATGGTCGGCCTGATCAACGGCGCGATGCGCCTGTCGTCGCCATGGGACGCGGTGATCTGAGCCGGCCCCGATTCAACGGGCGGCGCGCGCCGGCGCGCCGCCACACAGGAGGCCTATGTCAAGACTGGTAGCGGTATCCAACCGCGTCGCCGACCCCCGCAATGCCGCCGCGGGCGGTTTGGCGGTGGCGCTCGGCGAAACGCTGAATGCCACCGGCGGGCTCTGGTTCGGCTGGAGCGGCCGGGTCGTCGAGACCGCGCAGGGTGGCACGCCCGGAGAAGGCGAACTGCATCTGCAGCATGCCGGCGACGTGACGCTGGCCACGGTCGACCTGAGCCGCGAGGACCACGACGCCTACTACCTCGGCTACAGCAACGGCGTGCTGTGGCCGGTGTTCCACTACCGCGTCGATCTCGCCGATTTCGATGCCGGCCATCTGAACGTCTACCGCCGCGTCAACCAGCTGTTCGCGCGCAAGCTGGCGCCGCTGCTGCGGCCGGACGACATGATCTGGATCCACGACTATCACCTGATTCCGCTGGCCGCGGAACTGCGGGCGATGGGATGCGGCCAGCGCATCGGTTTCTTCCTCCATATCCCGCTGCCGCCGCCGCCGATCCTGACCACCATTCCGCAGCACGAATGGCTGATGCGCGCGCTGTTCGCCTACGACCTGATCGGCTTCCAGAGCCAGGCCGACCTCGAGCACTTCGCGCGCTACGCGCAGTCCGAGGCCGGCGCCGAGCCGATGGGCGACCACCGCTACCGCGCCTTCCATCGCACCGTGCGGGCGCAGGCGTTTCCGATCGGCATCGACGTCGACGAGTTCGTCTCGCTGGGCAAGGGCCACGAGGCGCAGGAAACCTACGAGATGATGATGGCCCAGTACGCGCGCCGGCGGCTGCTGCTGGGCGTGGACCGGATGGACTATTCGAAGGGGCTGCCGGAGCGGCTGAAGGCGTTCCAGGCGCTGCTGGCGCAGTATCCGGAGAACCGTTCGAGCGCCACGCTGATCCAGATCGCCGCGCCCTCGCGCGAGTCCGTCGACGCCTATGCCGATCTGCGCCGCCAGCTGGAGGGCATGTCCGGGGCGATCAACGGCGAGTATGGCGAACTGGACTGGATGC
Source organism: Cupriavidus sp. H18C1 (assembly GCF_049311595.1). Taxonomy (NCBI): domain Bacteria; kingdom Pseudomonadati; phylum Pseudomonadota; class Betaproteobacteria; order Burkholderiales; family Burkholderiaceae; genus Cupriavidus; species Cupriavidus sp. H18C1. Next base: position 1,419,546 of record NZ_CP186008.1, on the reverse strand, counting down.
CGATCCGCTATATCCACCGCACCACGTCGCGCCGGCGCCTGCCGGGGCTGTGCCGCGCGGCGCGCGTCGCGCTGGTGACGCCGCTGCGCGACGGCATGAACCTGGTCGCCAAGGAATATATCGCCGCGCAGGACCCGGACGATCCCGGCGTGCTGGTGCTGTCGCGCTTCGCCGGCGCGGCCGAGCAGCTGAAGGAAGCGCTGCTGGTCAATCCCTACGACGTCCAAGGCACCGCGCAGGCGATCCAGCAGGCGCTGCACATGCCGCTGGCCGAGCGGCAGAGCCGGCATCAGAAGCTGCTGGAGAACATCCGCGCACAGGACGTGCACTGGTGGAGCCGCGAATACCTGCGCAGCCTGGCGGAGAGCGATCAGGGGGTGATGGAAGGCCCCCGGCTTGATTCCCTCGCCCCGTGAGGGGGCGGGGAACGCATCGAGCAGGGGCCTCGCCCGCAGCCCTCAGCTCAAGTCTCAGCTCAAGTCCTCGGGCGTATCGATATCGCGGAACGCGCCGTCGTGGTCGGTCAGAATCCGTGTCACCGCCCGGCCCTGCAGCAGCGCCCGCGCGCCCTCGTCGCCGTCCAGCCGCAGCAGCGCGTCGCGCCAGGCGCGGCCGAACGCCACCGGGTGGCCGCGCCGGCCTTCGCGCCACGGCGCGGCAATCGCTTCGGCGCTGGCCTCCGGCGTGACGATGCTCAGCGCCACCGCCCGCACCAGTTCGACCGGCAGCCACGGCATGTCGGCCAGCGCCACCAGCCAGCCGGCCGCCTGTTCGCGGGCCGCGACCGCCGCCGCCAGCGCGGCACCCATGCCGGCCTCGGCGCGCGCCGCGGCCACCACCTTGCAGCCACCCTCGCTCAGTTCCCGCTCCAGTTCCGGCTGTCCCGGCCGCACCACGGCGATCGCGCCGGGCAGCGCGGTGGCCAGCGTGCGGGCGCTGTGCCAGGCCACCGTGCGTCCGTCCGGCAGCGTCTGCAGCAGCTTGTTGCGTGTGCCGCTCGCGTCGAAGCGGCGGCCGTAGCCGGCGGCCAGCAGGATGCCGGCCGGCAGATCGGAATCGATCAGCGGCCCGGACTGCATGCGCTCGCCTCGTTGGCGGCCAGCTCGCGCGCGGCCTTGGCCCCCCTCGACCTGCAGGATGTCGGGCAGCGACACATGGTTCTTCGCCGCCACCACCTCGGCCAGGATCGAGATCGCGATCTCGGGCGGCGTGCGGCTGCCGATATAGATGCCGACCGGCCCGTGCAGCCGCGCCAGCTGCGCGTCGTTCAGATCGAATTCCTTCAAGCGCTCGCGCCGCGCCTGGTTGTTGCGGCGCGAGCCCAGCGCGCCGACATAGAAGGCGCGCGTGCGCAGCGCCTCCATCAACGCGAGATCGTCGAGCTTGGGGTCGTGCGTCAGCGCGATCACCGCGCAGCGCTCGTCCAGCTTCATCTCGATCACGGTGTCGTCGGGCATGGTGCGCACCATGGTGACGCCGGGAATGTCCCAGGTCTCGGTGTATTCCTCGCGCGGATCGCAGACGGTGACCTGGAAGCCGAGGCCGACCGCGATCTGGCACAGGTACTTCGACAGCTGGCCGGCGCCGATCACCAGCATCCGGTAGCGCGGCCCGTGGATCGTGGCCAGCGTGCGGCCGTCGAAGGTCAGGCCGTCGGTGGCCTCGGCAGGCCCCAGCGTGGCCTTGCCGGTCTGCATGTCGAGCGTGCGGGTCACCAGCCTGCCGTTCTCGACCGCGTCGAGCAGCTCGGCCAGCCCGCTGTCGGCGCTCACCGGCTCGGCCACCAGCTCGATCGTGCCGCCGCAGGGCAGGCCGAAGCGGTGCGCCTCCTCGGCGCTGATGCCGTACTTGATCGCCTCGGGCGCGCGGGCCGCGATGCCCTCGCGCCGCACCCTGTCGATGATGTCGTCCTCGATGCAGCCGCCCGACACCGAGCCGACCACCAGCCCGTCGTCGCGCACCGCCAGCATCGCGCCCTCGGGGCGGGGCGACGAGCCCCAGGTCCTGACCACCGTGACCAGCAGCGTGCGGTGGCCCTCGGCGGTCCAGCGCACGCTGCTTTTCAGGACTTCGAGATCCACGCTGTCCATGATCGCTTCCGTTTGGTTTGTTCGCCTGCCTGATTGTCAGCCGGTTCGCCGGCGGCAGTGGCTTGGTTCGATTCGCCCGCCAAAGGTTCACCGCCCGCGCCTTCGCCCGCCTGTCCGTCGGCCGGCTGCTGGCCGCCGCTGACCGCCTCCGAAAAGCGCGTGAAGAAGGTGTCCGCCATCTTGCGCGCGGCGCCGTCGACCAGCCGCGAGCCGATCTGCGCGATCTTGCCGCCGACCTGCGCCTGCACCGTGTACGACAGCACGGTCTCGTCGCCGTCGGGGTCCAGCCGCACCTTCGCGGTGCCCTTGCCGAAGCCGGCCGCGCCGCCCTGGCCGTCGAACGCGATCGTATAGCTGTCCGGCGCCTGGATGTCCTGCAGCGCCATCCGGCCCTTGAACTTCGCCTTCACCGGGCCGACCGCGGCCGTCATGCTGAGCAGATAGGCGTTGTCGCCATCGGGCTCGATACTCTCACATCCCGGAATGCAATGCTGGAGCAGGGCCGTGTCGTTCAACGCCTCCCAGGCGACCTGCTGCGGCACCGGCAGCCGGTGGGTTTGGGTCATTTCCATGGTGCGGGGTTCTCCTTGTCGTTGGCGGCTCGCCAGGCCGTGGCCGGACCGGGGCGCTTGCGGGCCGCGGCAGGCGGTGCGGCATGCGGTGCGGAATTCGGTGCGGAATGTGGTGCGGAAGGTGGTGCCGCCAGCAGCGACTCCAGCGCAAACAGGCTCGCCAGATTGTGGGCGGGGCGCAGCGCGTCGACATGCGGCAGGATCGCCTGCACGCCGCGCGCCTGCGGCGTGAAGCCCGCGTAGCGCAGCAGCGGGTTCAGCCAGACGATGCGATGGGCGAAACGCCGCAGCCGTGCCATCTCGTCGCCAAGCAGGTCGATCCGTTCGTGATCGAGGCCGTCGGTGACCAGCAGCACGGTGGCGCGGCCGCCCAGCGTGCGGCGCGCCCACTGGCGGTTGAAGGTCGCCAGCGCGGCGCCGATGCGCGTGCCGCCGGCCCAGTCGCGCACCTGCTGCGAGATGGCCTCGACCGCGTCGTCGGGATCGCGCTCGCGCAGCGCTCGGCTGATATTGGTCAGCCGCGTGCCGAACAGGAACACCGACAGCCGCTCGCGCGATTGCATCAAGGCATGGCAGAAGTACAGCACCGCGCGCGAATACTGGCTCATCGATCCCGAGATATCGAGCAGCAGCACGAGCGGCGGGCGGCGCTCGGCGTGGCGGCGGTACTTCCAGCGCATCCATTCGCCGTGCTGGCGCACCGCCAGGCGCGCGCTGGCGCGCAGGTCGGCATGGGTGCCGTGGGTCGCGGCGCGCAGCCGGCGCGTGCGCTCGGTGGCCAGATGCGTGCGGCGCGAACGGATCAGGTGCTGCAGCGCGCGCCATTCGTCGGCCGACAGCGTGTCGAAGTCGCGCTGCGCCAGCCGCTCCTGCGCCGAGAAGGTCAGCACCGCGCCGATGCGCTCTTCGGCCGGCGAGGGCACCGGTGCGGGTTGCGCGGCGGGCGGCTCGCGCGCGGCCAGCGCATCGGCGAGACGGTTGCTGCGGCGGGGCGGCGGCGCGCCGGCCTCGACGCGCGGCAGCAGCAGCGCGCGCAGCTTGCCCTCCCAGTCGGGGTCGCGCCAGAACAGGTCGAAGGCGGCGTCGAACAGCGGGCGTTGATCGGGGCCGGACAGCATCAGCGCCGCCAGCGTGGCGCGCACCTCGTCGCGCCGGCCCAGGTCGACATGCCGCAGCGCCTGCAGTGCGTCGACGGCCTGCGCCGGCGACAGCGGCAGGCCGGCCGCGCGCAGCAGCCGGACGAAATGGGTGATATTGCGGGCCAGCACGGGCCGGGGCGGCGGCACCGGCAGCGCCGCCGGCGCGACCGGCGTGATCGGCTGTTCAGGCGGGTCCGGCGTGGCCGGCGCGATCGGCGCGATCGGCGCCTCCGGTGCCCTCGCCGGGCGAGGCACCGGCGAAGTGGCGTCGGCTGGCTGGCGCGGCGTCATTCAGCGCTCCCCCGGCCGGCTCCGTCGGCGTGCCGGCCAGCAGTTCGGCTACCGTCGGCCCGTCGACGCGCGCGAGATCGTCCTGGTACTTGAGCAGGACCCCGAGCGTGTCGCGCACCGAATCGGGATCGAGCTCCGTCACGCCCAGCGCGGCCAGCGCGCGGCACCAGTCGATCGCCTCGGCGATGCCGGGCGCCTTGAACAGATCGATGCCGCGCAGCCGGTGCACGAAGTCGATCGCCTGTGTCTGCAAGGCGGCCGCGGCCTCGGGCGCGCGGGCGGCGACGATGTCGAGTTCGCGCTGGCGCTCGGGATAGCCGATCCAGCGATAGAGGCAGCGGCGCTTGAGCGCGTCGTGCACCTCGCGCGTGCGGTTCGACGTGATCACGATCAGCGGCGGGCGTTGCGCGGCGATGCGGCCGATCTCCGGGATCGAGACCTGGTATTCGGACAGCACCTCGAGCAGGAAGGCCTCGAACGGTTCGTCGGCGCGGTCGATCTCGTCGATCAGCAGCACGCGCGGGGCGTCGGGCGCGGCCGGGTCGGGCAGCAGCGCCTCCAGCAGCGGGCGCTTGAGCAGGTATTCGTCGCGGTACAGCGATTGCGCCTCGGGCCGCTCGCCGCGCGCCTCGGCCAGCCGCAGCGCCATGATCTGGCGCGGATAGTCCCATTCGTACAGCGCGCTGGCGGCGTCGAGCCCTTCGTAGCACTGCAGGCGCAACAGCCTGGTGCCAAGGCCCGCGGCGATCGCCTGCGCCAGCGCGGTCTTGCCGACGCCGGGTTCGCCTTCCAGGAACAACGGGCGCTGCATCTTCAGCGCGAGGAACAGCACGGTCGCGGTCTCGCGGTCGGCGAAATATTGCTCGCGCTGGAGCAGCGTCAGGGTCTGGTCGATCGAATCGGGCAGCATGAAGGCGAGGTCGGGCGATGGCTGGCGATGGCTATGGCTGGCAGGCGGGCGGCGCGCTGATCAACGAAATCAGGTTCGCAGGGGGAAGACTGCGGCGGGACGACGGACGACGAGCCGCTGTGCTTCACGGCCCGCCGCTCCGCTTCACGGCCCGCCGCCCCGCTTCAGGGCGATGGCGTGGACGACTGCCCCAGCGCCTGCTCGACCGCGCGCGCCGCCAGCACCGGAATCAGATGCGCCCGGTACTCGGCGGACCCATGCAGGTCGTCGTTCAGGCCCTCGGCCGGGATCGTCACCGCGCGGGCGGCCGCCGCGCTGAAGTCGGCCGACAGCGCCCGCTCCAGCGGCTCGCAGCGGAACACCGCGTCGGCCGCGCCGGTCACGGCAACGCGCACGTCGCCGCCGTTGCCACCGCTACCACCGTTGCCACCGCTACCACCGTTGCCACCGCCGCTGCCGTTCGCAGCGCCGCCGCCGACGCCACGCGCCACCATCACGCCGACCAGCGCAAAGCGCGAGGCCGGGTTGCGGAACTTGACGTAGGCCGCCTGCCGCGGACAGGGGGAAGCGCACCGCGGTGATCAGCTCGTCCGGCTCGAGCGCGGTCTCGTACATGCCGACGAAGAAATCGTCGGCGGCGATGCTGCGCCGGTCGGTCACCACGGTGGCGTTCAGGCCGAGCACCGCTGCCGGATAGCAGGCGGCCGGATCGTTGTTGGCGATCGAGCCGCCCAGCGTGCCGAGCGCGCGCACCTGGCGGTCGCCGATGCCGCCGGCCAGCGCGGCCAGCGCCGGCAGCCGGCGTTTGACCTCGGGGTGCGCCCCGACATCGGCGTGCCGCGCGCCGGCGCCGATCACCAGCGTGTCGCCCTCGACGCGGATGTCGCGGATGCCGGGAATGCGGTTGATATCGACCAGCGTCGAGGGCGCGGCCAGCCGCAGCTTCATCGCGGCGATCAGGCTCTGCCCGCCCGCCACGATCTTCGCGTCGGGGTCGCTGCGCAGCAGCGCGGCCGCGGCCTGGGCATCGGTCGCGCGTTGGAACTCGAATGCGTACATGGAAGTCTCCTCGCGCGTCAGATGGTCCGGGCCGCGGTGGCGGTCTGGCCGGTGGTCTGGTTCGCGGCCTGGTTCGCGGCCTGGTTCGCGGTCTGGCCGACGCCAGCCCCCTGCGCGCCGCCGCCCTGCCTGGCCGCGTGGATCGCCTGCCAGACCCGGTGCGGGGTGGCGGGCATCTGCAGGTCGCGCACGCCCAGCGGCGACAGCGCGTCGATCAGCGCGTTGATGAAGGCCGGCGGCGAGCCGATCGCGCCGGCCTCGCCGCAGCCCTTGACGCCCAGCGGGTTGTGCGTGCACGGCGTGCCCTGCGCGGTCTCGACGGTGAAGTCGGGCAGATCGCCCGCGCGCGGCATCGCGTAGTCCATGTACGAGCCGGTCAGCAGCTGGCCGCTGTCACCGTCGTAGACGCACTGCTCGAGCATCGCCTGCCCCAGCCCCTGGCCGATGCCGCCGTGCACCTGCCCCTCGACGATCATCGGATTGATGATGTTGCCGAAGTCGTCGACCGCGGTGAACTTGACCACCTGGGCCTCGCCGGTGTCCGGATCGACCTCGACCTCGCAGACATAGGCGCCCGACGGATAGGTGAAGTTGGTCGGGTCGTAGAACGCGTTCTCGTTCAGGCCCGGCTCCAGCCGGTCGAGCGGGTAGTTGTGCGGCACATAGGCCGACAGCGCGACCTCGCCGAAGGTCTTGCTGCGGTCGGTGCCGGCCACGCGGAACACGCCGTTGCTGAACTCGATGTCGTCGGCCGACGCTTCGAGCAGGTGCGCGGCGATCTGCTTGGCCTTGGCCTCGATCTTGTCGAGCGCCTTGACGATGGCCGAGCCGCCCACCGCCAGCGACCGCGAGCCGTAGGTCCCCATGCCGAACGGCACGCGGCCGGTGTCGCCGTGCACCACCTCGACCGCGTCGAGCGTAATGCCGAGCCGGTCGGCCACCACCTGCGCGAAGGTGGTCTCGTGGCCCTGCCCGTGGCTGTGCGAGCCGGTGAAGACGGTCACGGTGCCGGTCGGATGGACGCGGATCTCGCCGACCTCGAACAGGCCCGCGCGGGCGCCGAGCGCCCCGGCGATATTCGACGGCGCCAGCCCGCATGCCTCGATGTAGCAGGAATAGCCGAGACCGCGCAGCTTGCCCCGGCGCTGGGCTTCGTCGCGGCGCGCCGGGAAGCCGGCCACGTCGGCCAGTTCCTGCGCGCGCTGCAGGCAGGGCTCGTAGTCGCCGGTGTCGTAGGTCAGGCCAACCGGCGTGGCATAGGGGAAGCTGCGGATGAAATTGCGGCGGCGCAGTTCGGCCGGATCGATGCCGAGCTCGCGCGCCGCGGTTTCGACCAGGCGCTCGACCACATAGGTCGCCTCGGGCCGGCCCGCGCCGCGATAGGCGTCGACCGGCGCGGTATTGGTGAACACCGCGGTGACCTCTGCGTAGATCGCCGGGGTCGCGTACTGGCCGGCCAGCAGCGTCGCGTACAGGATGGTCGGCACGCTGGAGGCGAAGGTCGACAGGTAGGCGCCCATGTTGGCGGTCGTGTGGACCCGCATCGCCAGGAACTTGCCGTCGGCATCGAGCGCCAGCTCGGCGCGCGTGACATGGTCGCGGCCGTGGGCGTCGGTCAGGAAGGACTCCGAACGCTCGGCGGTCCACTTGATCGGCCGCCTGACCTTCTTCGAGGCCCAGGTCAGCGCGACGTCCTCCGGATACAGGAAGATCTTCGAGCCGAAGCCGCCGCCCACGTCGGGCGCGATCACGCGCAGCCGCGATTCCGGCAGGCCCAGCACGAAGGCGCCCATCAGCAGCCGCTCGACGTGCGGGTTCTGGCTGGCGACGTACAGCGTATAGCTGTCGTCCATGCGGTTGTAGCTGGCGTTGACCGCGCGCGGCTCGATCGCGTTCGGCACCAGCCGGTTGTTGACGATCTCCAGCGTGGTCACGTGCGCGGCCTTGGCAAACGCCGCATCGGTGGCGGCGCGGTCGCCGTGGCCCCAGACGTAGCAGGTGTTGGCCGGCACGTCGTCGTGCACCAGCGCGCTGGCCGAGGTCGCGTCGGCGGTGCGCACCACCGCCGGCAGCTCCTCGTAATCGACCTCGATCTTCTCGGCGGCGTCGCGCGCCTGTTGCAGCGTCTCGGCCACCACCAGCGCGACCTGGTCGCCGACATGGCGGACCTTGCCCTGGGCCAGCACCGGATGCGGGGGCTCCTTCATCGGCGAGCCGTCGATGCTGTGGATCAGCCAGCCGCAGGGCAGGCCGCCGACCTTGTCGGCCGCCATGTCCTCGCCGGTGAAGACGCCGATCACGCCGGGCGAGGCCATCGCCTCGCGCGTGTCGATCGAACGGATGCGCGCATGCGCGTAGGGGGAGCGGACGAAATAGCCGTAGCTCTGCTGCGGCTGCACGATGTCGTCGGTGTACTGGCCGATGCCGGTCAGGTAGCGGTAGTCTTCCTTGCGCTTGACGGAGGCGCCGACCAGCCGTGGCGTTTCGGGTGCGTTCATGGCGGGCTCCTCCTTACTCGGCAGCTGCGGTGGCCGCTGCGTTGGCCGATGCCGTGGCCGATGCCGTGGCCGATGCCGTGGCCGATGCCGTGGCCGATGCCGTGGCCGATGCCGTGGCCGATGCGTTGGCCGATGCAGCGGCGCCGGCCATCGCGGCCTGGCCCTGCTGCACCGCGCGTACGATGTTGTGATAGCCGGTGCAGCGGCACAGGTTGCCGTCCAGATGCGCGCGGATCGTCGCGGCGTCCGCGTTCGGGTGCTCCTGCACCAGCGCGGTCGCGCTCATCACCATGCCGGGCGTGCAGAAGCCGCATTGCAGGCCGTGGCAGTCGCGGAAGGCGGCCTGCATCGGATGCAGTTCGCCGTCGGGGGCCAGCCCCTCGATGGTGGTCACCTGGCTACCGTCCGCCTGCACCGCCAGCAGGTTGCACGACTTCACCGCCCGCCCGTCCAGATGCACGGTGCAGGCGCCGCATTGCGCGGTGTCGCAGCCGACATGGGTGCCGGTCAGGCGCAGCTGTTCACGCAGGAATTGGACGAGAAGGGTGTGGGGTTCGACCTGGGCGTCGACGGTCTTGCCGTTGACGGTCAGGCGGATCGGAATCGCCATGCTGGTCTCCATGTGGGTGGACGCACATGGCCGGCCCCGGACATCCCGCGTGTATCCCGAAAATGCGCGATGACTGCCCGGAACAGGCTACGGCGCGGTGCTGCCGCTTGTTGGAACGCGGCTATTTCGTGATGGTGGTGCAGCGAGTGTTACAGCAACGATGCAGCTAACGATGCAGCGGTCAATCCGGGCGACGGGCGATCCGTCGCGGCCCATCGGCCGGTGAACGTTCGGGCCGAAAAGGCTCTAACAGTAAATCACAAATCCCTGGGGTGTGCCATGCGGGTTGCCCCGTTCGGCGCTTGCTAGAATGGCCGGCCGCGTGGGCGGGGCAGGTCCGGCATGACCTTGTCGCCGACGGCCACCGTACCCCTCTTCGAACCCTGCACCGAACCACCGCATTCATCGATGGAAGGCCTGATCGACTGGCTGTTTGACACCGCCGCGCTGCCCAAGGTGGGACTGAGCGCGATCTTTCTCGTCAGCCTGCTGTCGGCGACGCTGCTGCCGGTCGGCTCGGAGCCCGCGGTATTCGGCTATATCAAGCTCAATCCGGACATGTACTGGCCCGCGCTGCTGGTGGCCACCGCCGGCAACACGCTCGGGGGCGCGATCGACTGGTGGCTGGGCTATGCCGCCAAGCTGGCGCTGGTGCGCTACCACTTGCGGCGCCAGCACCGCGAGCACGAGCGCGAGCATGCCGAGCACCGCAAGCATCCGCGCAAGCCGCGCAAGCCGCCGCTGGACGCGCGCTACTTCCGCTGGATGCGGCGGCTCGGCCCGAAGACGCTGCTGCTGTCGTGGCTGCCGATGCTTGGTGATCCTTTATGCACATTGGCCGGTTGGCTGCGCCTGCCGTTCTGGCCGAGCCTGGGTTACATGGCGATCGGCAAGCTGCTGCGCTATCTGGCGATGACCAGCGCGCTGCTGTGGATTCCGGACAGTTTCTGGCAGCGGGTGGGCGACACCATGCGGGCGTGGTTCTAGAACCGGGCCACCGCCGGGCGGCGGCCCGGCTTGCCCATCGCCCCAGCGCGGGTATGGAATTGCTGCGCCGCGGCAAAACGGGGCGTTGCAGTACAATCGCGCTTTAGTTGACGACAGGCGCACCGTCCCCGTGCGCCGCATGCCGCGGTCCCGCCCATGAATGCCCCACTCGTGCTCGACGCCAAGCTCGCCGCGCAGGACGCCCCTCCGCGCCTGCGCGAGATCCCCCTATAACTACACCTCCTTTTCCGACCGCGAGATCGTGATCCGCCTGCTGGGCGAGGAGGCCTGGCGGATCCTGGACGAGCTGCGGGGCGAGCGCCGCACCGGCCGTTCGGCGCGGATGCTCTACGAGGTGCTGGGCGACATCTGGGTGGTCCGCCGCAATCCGTATCTGCAGGACGACCTGCTGGAGAACCCGAAGCGCCGCGAGATGCTGATCTCCGCGCTGCACCACCGGCTCGCCGAGATCGAGAAGCGCCGCGCCGCCGATCGGGCCGAGCATGCCGAGCCGGCCGCCGAGGACCGCTCGCACCGGGTCGAGCAGCTGGTCACCTTCGCCCGGCAGGCCATCGAGGAATTCAAGCGCGAGTTCACCGACGCCTACGACCTGCGCAAGCGCGCTGCGCGTGCTGGGCCGCGTCACGCAGAAAGACAACATCAAGTTCGACGGGCTCTCGCGCGTGTCGCACGTGACCGACGCCACCGACTGGCGCGTCGAATATCCGTTCGTGGTGCTGACCCCCCGACAGCGAGGAAGAGATCGCCGGGCTGGTCAAGGGCTGCTTCGAACTGGGCCTGACCATCATTCCGCGCGGAGGCGGCACCGGCTATACCGGCGGCGCCGTGCCGCTGACGCCGCTGTCGGCGGTGATCAATACGGAAAAGCTCGAACAGCTGGGTCCGGTCGAGGAGACCGACCTGCCGGGCGTGCAGGGCAAGGTCGCGACGATCTTCTCCGGCGCCGGCGTGGTGACGCGCCGCGTCGCCGATGCGGCCGACAAGGCGGGCCTCGTCTTCGCGGTCGACCCGACCTCGATCGACGCCTCGTGCATCGGCGGCAACGTCGCGATGAACGCCGGCGGCAAGAAGGCCGTGCTGTGGGGCACCGCGCTGGACAACCTGGCCTGGTGGCGCATGGTGGATCCGGAGGGCAACTGGCTCGAGGTCACGCGCCTGGACCACAACCTGGGCAAGATCCACGACGTGCCGGTGGCCACCTTCGAGCTCAAGTGGTTCGACGGCAATCGCGCCCCCGGGCGAGAAGCTGCTGCGCAGCGAGACGCTGGCGATCGAGGGCCGCAAGTTCCGCAAGGAAGGGCTGGGCAAGGACGTCACCGACAAGTTCCTGGCCGGCCTGCCGGGCGTGCAGAAGGAAGGCTGCGACGGCATCATCACCAGCGCGCGCTGGATCCTGCATCGGATGCCGCGCCATATCCGCACGGTCTGCCTGGAGTTCTTCGGCCAGGCGCGCGACGCGATCCCGAGCATCGTCGAGATCAAGGACTTCCTCGATATCGAATCGAAGACGCCGGGCGGCGCGATCCTCGCCGGCCTCGAGCATCTGGACGAGCGCTATCTGCGCGCGGTCGGCTACGCCACCAAGAGCAAGCGCAACGCCTTCCCGAAGATGGTGCTGATCGGCGACATCGTCGGCGACGACGAGAACGCGGTCGCGCGCGCCACCTCGGAAGTCATCCGCATGGCCAACGGCAAGAGCGGCGAGGGCTTCGTCGCGATCAGCCCCGAGGCGCGCAAGAAGTTCTGGCTCGACCGTTCGCGCACCGCCGCCATCGCCCGCCACACCAACGCCTTCAAGATCAACGAAGACGTGGTGATTCCGCTGAACCGGATGGGCGAATACACCGACGGCATCGAGCGCATCAATATCGAGCTGTCGATCAAGAACAAGCTCAAGCTCGCCGACGAGCTGGAGAGCTTCTTCGCGCGCGGCAACCTGCCGCTGGGCCGCAGCGACGACGCCAACGAAATCCCCAGCGCCGAACTGCTGGAGGACCGCGTGCAGCAGGCGCTGACGCTGCTGCGCGACGTGCGCGCGCGCTGGATGTACCTGCGCGACAACCTCGACACGCCGCTGACGCAGGCGCGCGCCGCGCTGATCGGTCATGGCCTGGGCCTGCTGGGCCAGGCTTTCGAGGCGCGCCTGGCGCAGCAGCCGGATGCCGCGGTGTTCCACCTGCTGCAGGACCGCACCATCCGCGTATCGTGGAAGAACGAGCTGCGCGCCGAGCTGCGCAAGATCTTCAACGGCGGCGAGTTCAAGCCGATCCTCGACGAGGCGCAGAAGATCCACAAGCAGGTGCTGCGCGGCCGCGTCTTCGTCGCGCTGCACATGCACGCCGGCGACGGCAACGTGCACACCAACATCCCGGTCAACTCCGACGACTACGACATGCTGCAGGACGCCCACAAGGCGGTCGCCCGCATCATGGCGCTGGCGCGCTCGCTCGACGGCGTGATTTCCGGCGAGCACGGCATCGGCATCACCAAGCTCGAATTCCTGACCGAGGAAGAGATCGGCGACTTCCGCCAGTACAAGCAGCGCGTCGATCCGCAGGGCCGCTTCAACAAGGGCAAGCTGCTGCCGGGCGCCGACCTGCGCAATGCCTATACGCCGTCGTTCGGCCTGATGGGGCACGAGTCGCTGATCATGCAGCAGAGCGACATCGGCGCGATCGCCGACAGCGTCAAGGACTGCCTGCGCTGCGGCAAGTGCAAGCCGGTGTGCGCCACGCACGTGCCGCGCGCCAACCTGCTGTACAGCCCGCGCAACAAGATCCTGGCCACCTCGCTGCTGATCGAGGCCTTCCTGTACGAGGAGCAGACCCGCCGCGGCGTGTCGATCAAGCACTGGGACGAGTTCTCGGACGTGGCCGACCACTGCACGGTCTGCCACAAGTGCGTGACGCCGTGCCCGGTCAAGATCGACTTCGGCGACGTGTCGATGAACATGCGCAACCTGCTGCGCAAGATGGGGCAGAAGAAGTTCAACCCCGGCACCGCGGCGGCGATGTTCTTCCTGAACGCGACCAATCCGCAGACCATCAACATGACCCGCAAGGTCATGATGGACTGGGGCTACAAGGCCCAGCGCGCCGGCAACGAGCTGATGAAGACGCTGGCGCGCAAGCAGACCGCGCATCCGCCCGCGACGGTCGGCAAGCCGCCGGTGCGCGAGCAGGTGATCCACTTCGTCAACAAGAAGATGCCGGGCAACCTGCCCAAGAAGACAGCGCGGGCGCTGCTCGATATCGAAGACAACGAGATCGTGCCGATCATCCGCAATCCGAAGGCCACCTCGGTCGAGAGCGAGGCGGTGTTCTACTTCCCGGGCTGCGGCTCGGAGCGGCTGTTCTCGCAGGTGGGTCTGGCCACGCAGGCGATGCTGTGGCACGTCGGCGTGCAGACCGTGCTGCCGCCGGGCTATCTGTGCTGCGGCTATCCGCAGCGCGGCACCGGCCAGTTCGACAAGGCCGAGAAGATCGTCACCGACAACCGCGTGCTGTTCCACCGGGTCGCCAATACGCTGAACTACCTCGACATCAAGACGGTGGTGGTCAGCTGCGGCACCTGCTACGACCAGCTCGCCGGCTATGAATTCGAGAAGATCTTCCCGGGCTGCCGCATCATCGATATCCACGAATACCTGCTGGAAAAGGGCGTCAAGCTCGAGGGCGTGACCGGGTCGCGCTACATGTACCACGACCCCTGCCACACGCCGATCAAGACGATGGACCCGACCCGGCTGGTCAACCAGCTGATGGGCGGCAACGGCGAGGCCGGCAACATCGAGAAGAACGAGCGCTGCTGCGGGGAGTCGGGCACGCTGGCGGTCACCCGTCCGGACGTGTCGACGCAGGTCCGCTTCCGCAAGGAAGAGGAAATGCGCAAGGGCGCCGGCAAGCTGCGCGCCGACGGCTTCGACGGCGACGTCAAGATCCTGACCAGCTGCCCGTCGTGCCTGCAGGGCCTGTCGCGCTACAACGAGGACGCCTCGGTGCAGGCCGACTACATCGTGGTCGAGATGGCGCGCCATCTGCTGGGCGAGAACTGGATGCCCGACTACGTCGCCGCGGCCAACGCGGGCGGCATCGAGCGGGTCCTGGTGTGAGGACCCGGCCATGAGCGCGGCCGAGCAGGGCGCGGCCCGCGTCGCGGGCTGCCCGCTTTGCGAAGGCGAGGGCGGCGAGCTGGCCTGGCAGGACCCGGGCCGGCGTGCCCGCGTGATCCTGGTCGAGCACGAGCGCTTTCCCGGCTTCTGCCGCGTGGTCTGGCAGGACCACGTGGCCGAGCAGACCGATCTGTCCGAGGCGGATCAGGCCTGGCTGATGCGGCTGGTGGCCCGCGTCGAACGCACCGTGCGCGACGCGATGGCGCCCGACAAGGTCAACCTGGCCGCCTTCGGCAACATGGTGCCGCACCTGCACTGGCACATCATCCCGCGCTATCGCTGGGACACCCACTTCCCAGAGGCGGTCTGGGCCGCGCCGCAGCGCGAGCGCGACGCCGGGCGCGTCGAGGCGCTGCAGGCGCGGCTGCCGGCCTTGCGCGCGGCGCTGGCCGCGTTGCGCGCCGACTGACGCCGATCCCGACTGACGCCGATCCCGCATCGCGCTCCGGTCGCTCCGGTCGTCAACCCGGCCGTCAACCCGGCCGTCAACCCGGCCGTCAACCCGACGCGCCGCCAATGCGCTCAATAGGGATGTCTGCCCCGCGGGCGCGGAACCCGGCCGGGGCGGGCGCCGTCTGATGCCTGTTCCGGCTGGATAGGCGGATGACGCCGTTTCCGCCAATTCCGCCGCTCCCGCTTTTCCCTTCGCCGAGCCGACTTCATGTCCACGCCCACCACCGCTACCGTGCCCGGTCCGGCCGTTCCGGCCCGCGAGCTGCAGATCCAGAGCCGCCTGCGCTTTCGCGCGACCTGGGCGCTGATCAAGCCCTACTGGAAATCCGAGGACCGCAAGGCCGGGCTCGGGCTGTTGCTGCTGCTGGTCGCGCTGAACCTGGGCATCGTCTACATCAACGTGCTGCTCAACGAGTGGAACCGCGTGTTCTACAACGCGCTGGAGCAGCGCGACTACGCCTCGTTCAAGGAGCTGCTGCTGCGGTTCAGCATGATCGCGGCCTGCTTCATCGTCGCCGCGATCTTCCGCCAGTACTACACGATGATGCTGCAGATGCGCTGGCGGACCTGGATGACCAACCAGTTCCTCGGCAAGTGGCTGGCCTGGCAGGCCTATTACCGCATCGAGCAGACCCACGCCACCGACAACCCCGACCAGCGGCTGGCCGACGACCTGCGGCTGTTTACCGACGGCGCGCTGTCGCTGTCGCTCGGCCTGCTCAATTCGGTGGTCACGCTGGTGTCCTTCGTCGGCATCCTGTGGGCGGTGTCCGGGCCGATCAGCTTCGCGCTGGGCGGCACGACAATGACGATCCCCGGCTATATGGTCTGGTTCGCCGGCGGCTACGCGGTAGTGGGCTCGCTGCTGACGCACTGGATCGGCCGCCCGCTGATCGGCCTGAACTTCCAGCAGGAGCAATACGAGGCGAACTTCCGTTTCTCGCTGGTGCGGCTGCGCGAAAACGCGGAGCCGGTCGCGCTCTATCGCGGCGAGCCCACCGAGCAGGCCGGGCTGCGCGCGCGCTTCGAACAGGTCCGCATCAACTGGAACCAGCTGATGTTCTATACGCGGCGGCTGACCTTCATCAGCTCGGGCTACGGCCAGTTCGCCATCATCTTCCCGATCCTGGTGGCCGCGCCGCGCTACTTTGCCGGCAAGATGACGCTGGGCGGCCTGATGCAGATGTCGACCGCCTTCGGCCAGGTCCAGGGCGCGCTGTCGTGGTTCGTCGACAACTACGCGACGCTGGTCGGCTGGAAGGCCGCGTCGAACCGCCTGATCGATTTCCAGCAGGCGATTCGCGAGGCCCAGCGGCAGGAGCGCCTGCACGACGGCGAGCACGACATCCAGGTCAACGTCGGCGACGCGCACGCGGGCGGGCGCGACCGCATCGAGATCGACGCGCTGGCGCTGGCCCTTCCGGTCCTGTCCGGCCCGGGCCTGCCGGTGGTCAAGCGGCCGCTGGTGTCGGCATTCTCGCTGACGATCCAGCGCGGCGAGCGCTGGCTGGTGACCGGCCCGTCGGGCTGCGGCAAGAGCGTGCTGTTCCGCGCGCTGGCCGGGATCTGGCCATATGGCAGCGGTTCGGTGGCGATGCCCGCGGCGTCGCGCACGCTGTTCCTGCCCCAGCGCAGCTATCTGCCGATCGGCACGCTGGCCGACGCGCTGGCCTATCCGCAGGCCGGCGACGCGCATCCGGCCGAGGCGCTGCGCGACGCGCTGCGCCAGGCCCAGCTCGGCGCGCTGGCCAACCAGCTGGACGTGTTCGACAACTGGGCGCTGCGGCTGTCGCCCGGCGAGCAGCAGCGGCTGGCGTTTGCGCGCGCGCTGCTGTGCAAGCCCGATTTCCTGTTCCTCGACGAGGCGACCAGCGCGCTGGACGAGGAGACCGAGCGGGCCATGTACCAGCTGATGGTCGACGCGCTGCCCGGCGCCGCGATCGTCAGCATCGCGCACCGCAGCACGGTCGCGGCGTTCCACAATCGACGGCTGCGCTATCTGCCGGAGCGCGAGACCTTGCAGGCCGATGCCGGGGCCCTCGATGGCCGGCAGGCCGAGGCCGGCGTGCCCCGTCCGGCGCTGGAAGATGGGCAAGGCGGGTCGCGTGCGGTAAGCTATCGGGTCGTACAAGAAGCGTGAACTCGGCGTGAGTCCCGACCCGGGGCCCGGGTTCGCGCCAACACGGCTGGCGCCGACAATCATGGCAGGACTGGAAAAAGATACCCCGCACCCCACCGCGCTGACGGTCCATACGCAATCGCGCGTGCTGGAAATCGGCTTCGACAATGGCGCCAGCTTCCGGCTGCCGTTCGAATACCTGCGGGTCTATTCGCCGTCCGCCGAGGTGCAGGGCCACGGCCCGGGCCAGGAAGTGCTGCAGACCGGCAAGCGCGACGTCAACGTGACCGCGGTCGAGCCGGTCGGCAACTACGCGATCCTGATCCGCTTCTCCGACGGCCACGACAGCGGCATCTATTCCTGGGATCTGCTGTACCGCCTCGGCGCCGAGCAGGAGGCGCTGTGGCAGGACTACCTGCGGCGGCTCGAGGCCGCCGGCGCCGATCGCGACACGCCGATGCCGCCCGCCGCGGCGCACGGCCACGGCTGCGGCCACCACTGAGCCGGCCGGTTCCCACCGACTCCCCCCTGGATTTCTGGAGCCAGCGATGAGCGAAACCCACTTCGGGTTCGAGAAGGTCGACGAGACCGAGAAGGCCGGCAAGGTTGCCGGCGTGTTCCATTCGGTCGCGTCGAAGTACGACCTGATGAACGACCTGATGTCGGGCGGCATGCACCGGCTGTGGAAGCTGTTCACGATTGCCCAGGCCGGCGTGCGGCCAGGCCACAAGGTGCTCGACATCGCCGGCGGTACCGGCGACCTGGCCAAGGCCTTCGCCCGCCAGGCCGGCCCGACCGGCGAGGTCTGGCTGACCGACATCAACGAATCGATGCTGCGCGTCGGCCGCGACCGGCTGCTGAACGACGGCATCGTGATTCCCACCTGCCTGTGCGACGCCGAGCGGATCCCGTTCCCGGACAACCATTTCGACCTGGTCACCGTGGCCTTCGGCCTGCGCAACATGACCCACAAGGACCGGGCGCTGGCCGAGATGCGGCGCGTGACCAAGCCCGGCGGCAAGGTCATGGTGCTGGAATTCTCCAAGGTCTGGAAGCCGCTGGAAAAGGCGTACGATGTCTATTCGTTCAAGGTGCTGCCGTGGCTTGGTCAGCGCGTCGCCGGCGACGCCCACAGCTACCGGTATTTGGCAGAGTCGATCCGCATGCACCCCGACCAGGGCTCGCTTGTGCGGTTGATGGAACAAGCGGGCCTCGAGAACGTCGAATACTTCAACCTGACGGCAGGCGTGGTCGCCTTGCACGTCGGCCGTAAGTACTGAATCAGCGCCGGTTGCGGCGCAATAAAAAGGGGATAAACAAATCATGTCCACGATTCGCGGAAAATTCCTGGCGGGGTCGCTGGCCGGCATGCTGGCCTTCGGGATGGTGTTCGATGCGGAAGCCAAGCGCATGGGCGGCTCCCGCAGCTTCGGCAAGCAGTCGTCCAATGTGACCCAGCAGCGCCAGCAGGCGCCGCAGCAGACGCCGACCCAGCAGCAGGCTCAGCAGCCGGCCCAGCAGGCCGCGCCGGCCACCGCCGGTGCCGGTGCCGCGACGGCCGCCGCGCCCCGCCGCAATTGGGGCGGCATGCTGGGCGGCCTCGCCGCCGGCCTGGGTATCGGCTGGCTGCTGTCGCACTTCGGACTGGGCGGCGCCGCGCTGAACTTCCTGTCCAACGTGATCCTGATCGCGCTGCTCGCCATGGTCGCGATCTGGCTGATCCGCAAGTTCCGCGGCGGCGCCAAGCGCCCGCAGCCGGCCTACGCCGGTGCCGCCGGTTCGGCGGGTTCGGCCGGCGGCCGTACCGACCTGAACCGCGGCGCCTTCGACCGCGGCCAGGAGCCGATGATGCGCGAGCCCGTGCTGCAGCCCTCGGCGCAGCCGGGCCAGGCGACACTGCAACCGGCCGCGGCGGCACAGTCGCAGGGCGTGCAGCCCTGGGGCGTGCCGGCGGACTTCGATACCGAAGCCTTCCTGCGCAACGCCAAGGTCTACTTCGTGCGCCTGCAGGCCGCCTGGGATGCCGGCAATCTCGACGACATCCGCGAGTTCACCACGCCGGAAATGTTTGCCGAGATCAAGATGGACCTGGGCGATCGCGGCGCGCAGGGCAACCACACCGACGTGGTGACGCTGGACGCGACGCTGCTCGGCATCGAGTCCACCGACAACCAGCATGTGGCGAGCGTGCGCTTCAGCGGCATGATCCGCGAGAACGAGGGCGAGGCAGCCCAGCCGTTCGCCGAGGTGTGGAACCTGGCCAAGCCGGCCAGCGGCGCCGGCGGCTGGGTGCTGGCCGGGATCCAGCAGGAATCCTGAGTCCGCGGCTGAGTCCGCGGCTGAGCCACCGGTTGAACCGCTGGTTGAACCAATCCCCCGGGCACGGCGTGATGTGCCCGGCGCTGGCTTAGAATGGAGGCCCACGCGCCAACGCGCGTGGGCCTTTTTCATTGGCGCCGGCCTGGCCGGCGTGGTCCGCCCCATCACGCCATGAACACTCTTCCCTCCGCGCTGGCCGGCCCCATCGTCGCCGCGCTCAATCATCTGCTGGAACAGGAACCGTGGGCGCGCAAGCTGCTGACGCCCTATGCCGGCCGCGTGATCGGCTTCGATGCCGCCGCCTTCGCGATGGCCCTGCGGATCGACGCGCAGGGCCTGGTGGCGCTGGCCGCCGCCGACGCGCCGCCGCCCGCGGTGACCATCACCGTGCCGCTGCAGCAATGGCCGCTGGTGGTGGCCGACGTCGCCGCCGGCGGGCAGGCCGCCGCGATGCGCCATGTGCGCCTGGAGGGCGATGCCGAGCTGGCCAATACCGTATCGACGCTGGCGCGCAGCCTGCGCTGGGATGCCGCGGAGGATCTGGCGCGGGCCTTGCGTGCCGTGATGGGCGGCACCGTCGGCGACAGCGTCGCGCAGCGGCTGGTGGACGGCGCGCAGCAGGCCCATGCCGGCGCGCTGCGGGTCGGGCGGGCGCTGGTGGAGAACGTGACCGAATACCTGCTGGACGAACAGCCGACGCTGGTCCGCCATGCCGCGCTGGACGATTTCCGCGCCGATGTAGCGGTGTTGCGCGACGATCTGGCCCGACTGGAGAAGCGGCTGGAGCGGTTGGAGCGCGGCGCCGGCGCTGGCCCGCGTACGGACGCCGGCACTGGCGCCGGTACCGGCGCGGGCAGCGGCCCGGCCCGGCTGCCGTCCGCGCATCGCTGACCGGGCCAACCGCGCTGCCGCGGCACCGCGGAATCGCTGACAAGAATCCCGCCCGCCGGCGGCAAGGACGCGCAACAGCGCGCCCCGATCCGGCCGGCTTACCAACAAGACCTGCATGACCCGTTTCCTGCGCCTCTGCAAGATCGCCTTTGTCATCTTCTATTACGGCCTGGACGAGCTGGTGCTGTCCGGTTTCCAGAACCGGCATATCCGCCTGCTGGTCAGGGTCATCACCATCGGCCGCCGGCTCGATACCGTGCCGCGCGGCGTGCGGCTGCGGCTGGCGCTGACGCGGCTGGGGCCGATCTTCGTCAAGTTCGGCCAGGTGCTGTCGACCCGGCGCGACCTGCTGCCGGCCGACATCGCCGATGAACTGGCGCTGCTGCAGGACCAGGTGCCGCCGTTCGATCCGGCCGTCGCGGTCGCCATCATCGAACGCTCGCTGGGCCGGCCGCTGACCCAGCTGTTCGAGACCTTCGAATACCAGCCGGTCGCCAGCGCGTCGATCGCGCAGGTGCACTTCGCCACGCTGAAGGCCGGAGCGCATCGCGGCCGCGAGGTCGCGGTCAAGGTGCTGCGCCCCGGCATGCTGCCGGTGATCGACAGCGACCTGGCGCTGATGCGCGACGTCGCGATCTGGATCGAGCGGGTCTCGGCCGACGGCAAGCGGCTCAAGCCGCGCGAGGTGGTCGCCGAGTTCGACAAGTACCTGCACGACGAGCTGGACCTGATGATCGAGGCGGCCAACGCCAGCCAGCTGCGCCGCAACTTCCAGGACACCGAACTGCTGCTCGTGCCCGAAGTGTTCTGGGACTTCTGCAGCAGCGAGGTGTTCGTGATGGAGCGGATGCACGGCATCCCGATCTCGCGCACCGAATCGCTGAAGGCCGCCGGGGTCGATCTGCACCGGCTGGCGGAGGAGGGCGTCGAGATCTTCTTCACGCAGGTGTTCCGCGACGGCTTCTTCCACGCCGACATGCACCCGGGCAACATCCTGGTGTCGGTGCAGCCAGAGACCTTCGGCCGCTATATCGCGCTGGACTTCGGCATCGTCGGCGCGCTGTCCGAGTTCGACAAGAACTACCTGGCGCAGAACTTCATCGCCTTCTTCCGCCGCGACTACCACCGCGTCGCGCTGCTGCACGTGGAATCGGGCTGGGTGCCGCCGCAGACCCGGGTCGAGGAGCTCGAGAGCGCGGTGCGCGCCTGCTGCGAGCCGTACTTCGACAAGCCGCTGAAGGAGATCTCGCTGGGCATGGTGCTGATGCGGCTGTTCCAGACCTCGCGCCGCTTCAACGTCGAGATCCAGCCGCAGCTGGTGCTGCTGCAGAAGACGCTGCTCAACATCGAAGGGCTGGGTCGCCAGCTGGACCCGGACCTGGACCTGTGGAAGACCGCCAAGCCCTACCTGGAGCGCTGGATGCACGAGCAGGTCGGCTGGCGCGGCGCGTGGGAGCGCATCCAGGTCGAGGCGCCGCAGTGGGCCAAGATGCTGCCCGACTTTCCGCGCCTGGCGCACCAGTTCCTGGAGCGCCGCGCGCTCGTCAACAACAGCCAGCAGGACCGCCTGCTGGCCGCGCTGGTGGTCGAGCAGCGCCGCACCAACCGGATGCTGGCGATCGGCCTGCTGCTGGGCGGCGCCGTGACCATCGCGCTGGTGATGACGCAGCTGGCGGACTGGTTCGGTTGAGGGTTTGGCCGGGGTCGGCCGGGGTTGGCCTGGCTGCCGGCTGGCCCGATGTTGACCCGATGGTGGCCCGCCGTTGACCCGCCGTTGGCCGACGGCTTGGCCTATATCGGCCGCCGACCCGGTGCGTGCCGATGCCCCGCCCGGCTGCCAATTTTTTTGGCACAACGGGCTTGTATCGTCGCTTGCATCGCTATAATCCGCGTCTTGATTCGGCTACGACCGCAGGCCAGTGCTCCTCCCAGGGCACCCGATCCGCCACCCACGCGGCCCCGACCGATGAATTGGACTGCGGACGCGCGCACCTTGCCGCCGTCCGCCATTCGGTTTCTTGGCCCCTGGGCTCTTTGGGATAGGGCAGCAGCATGCTGATCTGGTTTGTCATCATCTACTGGGTAATCTCGGTCGGCATCGGCCTGTGGGCCGCGCTGCGCGTGCGCAACACGACCGATTTCGCCGTGGCCGGCCGCAGCCTGCCGTTCTACGTGGTCACCGCGACCGTGTTCGCGACCTGGTTCGGCTCCGAGACCGTGCTCGGCATCCCCCGCGGTATTCCTGAAGGAAGGGCTGTCCGGCGTCGTGTCCGACCCGTTCGGCTCGTCGCTGTGCCTGATCCTGGTCGGCCTGTTCTTCGCCCGTCCGCTGTACCGGATGAACCTGCTGACGATCGGCGACTACTACCACAACCGTTATGGGCGCCTGGCCGAGGTCCTGACCACGCTGTGCATCGTGGTGTCCTATCTCGGCTGGGTGGCGGCGCAGATCAAGGCGCTGGGGCTGGTGTTCTATACGGTGTCGGACGGCGCGCTGTCGCAGGAGGCCGGCATGATGATCGGCGCCGCCAGCGTGCTGGTCTACACGCTGTTCGGCGGCATGTGGTCGGTGGCGATCACCGACTTCATCCAGATGATCATCATCGTGATCGGCATGCTGTATATCGGCTACGAGGTCAGCGGCCAGGCCGGCGGCGTGTCGGCGGTGGTGTCGCACGCGGCCGCGGCGGGCAAGCTCGAATTCCTGCCGGAGCTGGACCTGATCCAGATCATCGGCTTTGCCGCCGCGCTGTTTACGATGATGCTCGGCTCGATCCCGCAGCAGGACGTGTTCCAGCGGGTCACCTCGTCGCGCACCGAGCAGATCGCCGGCCGCGCCTCGGTGCTGGGCGGCGTGCTGTACTTCTGCTTCGCCTTCATTCCGATGTTCCTGGCGTACTCGGCCACGCTGATCGATCCGGCGATGGTGCAGCGCTATATCGATACCGATTCGCAGCTGATCCTGCCGACGCTGATCCTGGACCACGCGCCGCTGTTCGCCCAGGTGATGTTCTTCGGCGCGCTGCTGTCGGCGATCAAGAGCTGCGCGTCGGCCACGCTGCTGGCGCCGTCGGTGACCTTCGCCGAGAACATCCTGCGGCCGTACTTCCGCCATCTGGACGACAGGCGCTTTCTGCGGGTGATGCAGGCGGTCGTGCTGGTGTTCACGACGCTGGTCACGCTGTTCGCGCTGAACTCGCACCTGTCGATCTTCCACATGGTCGAGAATGCCTACAAGGTCACGCTGGTGTCGTCGTTCGTGCCGCTGGCCTTCGGCCTGTTCTGGAAGCGCGCCACGCGCCAGGGCGGCCTCGCCGCGATCCTGCTGGGCCTGAGCTCGTGGCTGGTCTGCGAGATCCTGTTCTCCGAGGCCGCGGTGCCGCCGCAGATGGTCGGCCTGCTGTTCTCGCTGGGCGGCATGCTGGTTGGCTCGCTGCTGCCGCAATGGATCGGCGACCGCCCGCCGGTCAAGGAAGTGCATATCGCGTGATTGCGGCCCCGAAGGGCTGCCGCGCGGCGAATCGCGGCCCGGATCCGGCGCCGACGCGCCCCCAAGCCGGCGCCGATCCGACGCCGATCCGACGCCGATCCGACGCCGATCCGGTCGGATCCCCCCCAATCGGCCGGTCTGGGCCCGAGCCGGGCCGCTTTTCCGGCGGCAACGGCGCCCAAACGGTTTATAATTCAAGGCTTTGCATGGCCGGACGGTGGCGGGCGACAGCCTGGAACGCCGCGCCGGCCGCGCGCGTTGATTTCCCTTCGATTTTTTGTTGACCCATTTCGGATCTCCCGGAGAGCCACGATGCCGATCTATGCCTACCGTTGCGACGCCTTGCGGCCATGGGCGCGATGTGCTGCAGAAAATGAGCGATGCCCCGCTCACCGACTGCCCATCCTGCAATACGGCGGGGGCCTTCAAGAAGCAGCTGACCGCGGCCGGTTTCCAGCTCAAGGGTTCGGGCTGGTATGTGACCGACTTCCGCGGCGGCAACACCAACAACGGCGCCAGCACCGGCGCCAGCTCGGGCGCGGGCAGCACCGGCGACGCCGGCGCGGGCAAGCCGGCCGAGTCGTCGGCGTCCGCCAGCGCGGCGCCCGCGGCCGGCGGCTGCGGCAGCGCCTGCGCCTGCCACTGAACCAGGAAGGAACGTGGCAACCAACAAGAAGACTTCCGCACTGAAGACCTGGTTTCTGACCGGCCTGCTGGTGCTGGTGCCGCTGGGCATCACGCTGTGGGTGCTCAGCCTGATCATCGGCACGATGGACCAGAGCCTCGCGCTGCTGCCCGAGGCCTGGCAGTTCGACCGCCAGCTGTTCGGCATGCGCGTGCCCGGCCTGGGCGCGATCCTGACGCTGCTGTTCATCCTGCTGGTCGGCGTGCTGGCGCACAACTTCATCGGCCAGCGCCTGGTGCGCTGGTGGGAAGCGCTGCTGCACCATATCCCGGTGGTGGGCCCGATCTATTCCAGCGTCAAGCAGGTCTCGGACACGCTGCTGTCCTCGTCCGGCAACGCCTTCCGCAAGGCGTTGCTGGTGCAGTACCCGCGCGAGGGCTCGTGGACCATCGCCTTCCTGACCGGCCGGCCTGGCGGCGACGTGCAGAACCACCTGCAGGGCGAGTACGTCAGCGTCTACGTGCCGACCACGCCGAATCCGACCTCGGGCTTCTTCCTGATGATGCCCAAGGCGGACACCATCGAGCTCGACATGACCGTCGATGCCGCCCTGAAGTACATCGTGTCGATGGGTGTGGTCGCGCCGGCCGAGTTGCCGCGCAAGGCCGCGCCGAGCCGCGCCCCCGCCGCTGCCGCCGGCGCCTCCGCCGCCGACCCATCGCACTCCAATTGACCGCGGGCCGCTCGAGCGCGGCCGCGCCTTACCGGGAATTTCTCCTATGTCCTCCATGCGAACTCACTACTGCGGTCTCGTGACCGAACAACTGACCGGCCAGGAAGTGGCCCTGACCGGCTGGGTGCAACGGCGCCGCGACCACGGCGGCGTGATCTTCATCGACCTGCGCGATCGCGAGGGCCTGGTGCAGGTCGTCTGCGATCCGGACCGCCCCGAAATGTTCAAGGTCGCCGAGGACATCCGCAACGAGTTCTGCATCCGCGTGACCGGCAAGGTGCGCGCGCGCCCGGCCGGCACCGAGAACGCCAACCTGACCTCGGGCAAGATCGAGGTGCTGTGCCATGAGCTGACCGTGCTGAACCCGTCGGTCACGCCCCCGTTCCAGCTCGACGACGACAACCTGTCGGAGACCACCCGCCTGACGCATCGCGTGCTGGACCTGCGCCGCCCGCAGATGCAGTACAACCTGCGCCTGCGCTACAAGGTCGCGATGGAAGTGCGCAAGTACCTGGACGAGCAGGGCTTCATCGACATCGAGACGCCGATGCTGGGCAAGAGCACGCCCGAGGGCGCGCGCGACTACCTGGTGCCGTCGCGGGTCAACCCGGGCCACTTCTTCGCGCTGCCGCAGTCGCCGCAGCTGTTCAAGCAGATGCTGATGGTGTCGGGCTTCGATCGCTACTACCAGATCACCAAGTGCTTCCGCGACGAGGACCTGCGCGCCGACCGCCAGCCCGAATTCACGCAGATCGACTGCGAGACCTCGTTCCTGACCGAGCAGGACATCCGCGACCTGTTCGAGAACATGATCCGCACGGTGTTCAAGAACACCATCGGCGTGGCGCTGGACGACCGCTTCCCGGTGATGGAATTCCGCGAGGCGATGGCCCGCTTCGGCTCGGACAAGCCGGACCTGCGCGTCAAGCTCGAGTTCACCGAGCTGACCGAGGTCATGAAGGACGTCGACTTCAAGGTGTTCTCGGGCCCGGCCAACAGCGACAACGGCCGCGTGGTCGCGCTGCGCGTGCCCGGCGGTGGCCAGATCTCGCGCGGCGAGATCGATGCCTATACGCAGTTCGTCGCCATCTACGGCGCCAAGGGCCTGGCCTGGATCAAGGTCAACGAAGTGGCCAAGGGCCGCGACGGCCTGCAGTCGCCGATCGTCAAGAACCTGCATGACGCGGCCATCGCCGAGATCCTGAAGCGCTCGGGCGCGCAGGATGGCGACATCCTGTTCTTCGGCGCCGACAAGGCCAAGGTCGTCAACGACGCGATGGGCGCGCTGCGCCTGAAGATCGGCCACTCGGAATTCGGCAAGGCCAACGGCCTGTTCGAGGACGCGTGGAAGCCGCTGTGGGTGGTGGACTTCCCGATGTTCGAGTACGACGAGGAAGACGCCCGCTGGGTCGCGATGCACCACCCGTTCACCAGCCCCAAGGACGAGCACCTGGAGTACCTGGCCACCGATCCGGGCAAGTGCATCGCCAAGGCCTACGACATGGTGCTCAACGGCTGGGAAATCGGCGGCGGCTCGGTGCGTATCTATCGCGAGGACGTGCAGAGCAAGGTGTTCCGCGCGCTGAAGATCAACGAGGAAGAGGCTCGCGTCAAGTTCGGCTACCTGCTGGACGCGCTGCAGTACGGCGCGCCCCCGCATGGCGGCATCGCCTTCGGCCTGGACCGCATCGTCACGATGATGGCCGGCGCCGATTCGATCCGCGACGTGATCGCCTTCCCGAAGACGCAGCGCGCGCAGGACCTGCTGACGCAGGCGCCGAGCTCGGTCGATGAGAAGCAGCTGCGCGAGCTGCATATCCGCCTGCGCACGCCCGAGCCGAAGGCTTCGGCGTGATGCCGCTGG
The DNA here is from genome assembly GCF_049311595.1 of Cupriavidus sp. H18C1. NCBI lineage: Bacteria > Pseudomonadati > Pseudomonadota > Betaproteobacteria > Burkholderiales > Burkholderiaceae > Cupriavidus > Cupriavidus sp. H18C1. The sequence goes on along the minus strand of NZ_CP186008.1, from coordinate 1,392,704 downwards.
CGAGGTAGCGAGAGACGACGGCCGTGCGCGAGCGCGGCCGTTTTTCGTTTGTGTAGGCTGGGGAGGGCGATCGAGGTTTCCAATTGTTTCCCATGGGAACGATCGGCCACCCCGCGAGGTCATCCATCGGGCTGCCGCGGGCAGCCGCGCCTGACAAGGGGAGAACAAAGGTGACACTGGATATCGAACTGATCCGCCAATTCCTGCTGCAGCATGCGGAGACGATCCTGACCTGGCTGGTCGCCGGGCTGGTGATGATGCTGCTGGCGCGCTTCGAGCTGCGCCGGGCGGTGCGCAAGTCCGCGCAGGCGATGTCGGAATCGGTGGCGACCACGGTGGCCGCCTGCGTCCCCGATATCGCGCACGCCGCGCAGGTGGGCAGCGCGGCGGCCGAAGGCGGCGCGGTGCAGATGCAGCGCGCCGAGGCGCTGCGGCGCGTGGCGCTCGATACGGTTGCCGCGGTGATGGCGCGCGGGCGCTGGCTGGAGGAAGTCGGCAACCTGCGCCTGCCCGAGGACGCCCTGCTGACCGGCCGCCGCGGCAGCGGCGCCGATCCGCTGCTGGTGGTCGCGCCGCAGCCGGTGGTGCAGGCCTATCTGGCCGCGCAGCGGACTTTCGAGACGATGGCCGCGCAACTGCAGGCCCGCCGCCGCGACGCGCTGGCGCTGCAGGACGCGGCACAGGCGCTGGTGGCCGAGGCCGCGCAGATCGAGCAGGAGACCGCCAGCATCGTGCTGCGCTTCGAGCAGGTGAACGCGCAGGCCGCGCAGGCCCCGCATGGCGAGGGCGGCGACTACCAGCGCTTCCTGATCCAGAAGTACCACGCACTGGGCCAGCGCGAGAAGGGAAGTCGCGCAGGCGCGCACCGAGATGCAGGCGCGCGCCAACCAGGCCGCCGAAGCGCTGGCGACCGAGGCGCACGCCGCCGCCGCGCGCTACACCGAATCGCTGGCGCCGCTGATGCAGCAGCTGCGCGCCGCCTGGGGCCACGGCGACTCGCCGGAGGTGTTCGACAGCTGGGTGCGCGAAGCGGGCGCCCGGGAAGAGCGGGCCTGACCACGGATTTTCTCCTCTCTCCCGCAAGCGGACGAGGGCGGGGGGCGGCAGCGGCGGGTGGTCATGCCGCGGGGCATTGGAACCACCCCTCTCCCCAACCCTCTCTCCCCGGGGGGAGAGGAGAACATCCCGGGTCCAGGATGGCCGGGTCGCAGCGCGTCCTCAGTGCCCACGCCATCACATCATCCCCATGGCTTCCGGGCTTGTCGGACTAACGCCGGTGGCGCCGGCGGGCAACTGCGTTAAGCTTGTCAGCCTGTTCCCGTCCGATCCCATGCCCTACAAGATTCCCGAATCCGTGCTGGTCGTGATCCATACGACCGATCTGCAGGTCCTGCTGCTGGAGCGCGCCGACCGTCCCGGCTTCTGGCAATCGGTCACAGGCAGCCTCGATACCCCCCGACGAACCCCTGGCATTGACCGCCGCCCGCGAGGTGGCCGAGGAAACCGGCATCGTCGCGAGCGAGCACCGCCTGCAGGACTGGGGCCACCACATCGAATACGAGATCTACCCCGAATGGCGCCATCGCTATGCGCCCGGGGGTCACGCGCAATGTCGAGCACTGGTTCGGCCTGTGCGTCGAGCGGCCGCTGCCGGTCACGCTTGCGCCGCGCGAGCATCTGCAATCGGTCTGGCTGCCGTGGGAGCAGGCGGCCGCGCGCTGCTTCTCGTCGAGCAACGCCGAAGCGATACGCCAGCTGGCCTGGCGGGCGGCGGCCGGGGCGACTGCGTGCGCGGCGGGGGCCGTGGGCGCCGTGGGCGCCGTGGAGGCCGCGGGCGCCGGCCAGGCCGGAGGGCCGCGATGAAGTTGCGCGTGGTCACCTACAACATCCACAAGGGGCTGACCGGCTTCGCGCGCCGTCCGCGCATCCAGCATGTCCGCGACGGGCTGCAGACCGTCGACGCCGACATCGTCTTCCTGCAGGAAGTGCAGGACCGCAACGACCGCCTGGTGGCCGCCTCCCTGTTCGATTCCGACTACACGCAGCTGAACTACCTGGCGACCGACGCCTATCCGCACTCGGTCTATGGCCGCAACGCGGTCTACGACCATGGCCACCATGGCAACGCGATCCTGTCGCGCCATCCGATCCTGATGTCGGAGAACCTCGATATCTCCGACCACCGCTTCGAGCAGCGCGGGCTGCTGCATGCGGTGGCGGATGTCCACGGCATCGAGGCCCATCTGATCTGCGTGCATTTCGGCCTGTTCGCGCGCAGCCGCGCGCGCCAGGCCGAGGCGCTGGTCGAACGGGTGCGCAACGTGGTGCCGGCGGACGCCCCGCTGGTGATCGCCGGCGACTTCAACGACTGGAACCATCGGCTCGACGCGCTGATCTGCAATACGCTGGGCGCGCTGGAGGCCTCGCATGCGCGCGGCTCGCGGCTGCATACCTTTCCGAGCCATATGCCGTGGTGGCAGCTTGACCGGATCTACGTGCGCGGCTTCGAGATCGAGCGCGCCCGCGTGCTGACCGGGCGCGACTGGGCACAGCGCTCCGACCATGTGCCGCTGGTCGCCGAACTGGCGCGGCCGCAGGTGCCCGAGGCCAATCCGCGGCACAGCGACGAGACGGCGGGCGCGGCCGGATAGCCGCCCAGGCCGCCGGCCCGGCGGCGAGGCCGCGCCAAGGCGTCCGCTTCGGCTACTACAGCCCCGCCCGTTCCCGCACGAAGGCCTCGATGGCGTCGATCCGGTTCAGGTCGAGCACCGGGAGCCGGGTCAGCGCGGCCACTTCGTCCGGCGCATCGGTGGCGACGCCGACGATGCCCGGCACGTCCGGCCACAGCGGCGCCCGGCCGTGGCCGGGACGATAGACCTCGAGCTTGGGCACGTCGCTGTGCTTGTATCCCTCGACCAGCACCAGATCGGTATCGAGGGGGCAGCACCGCCAGCGCGTCGGCCAGTTCGGGCGGCGGCGCGCCCTCGTCGTAGCGGCGCATCAGCGTCAGATGGCGCGCGCCGACCAGCACCACATTGGCGCAGCCCGCCTCGCGCATCCGCCACGAATCCTTGCCGGGGGTATCCGGGTCGAATCCGTGATGGGTGTGTTTGACGCCGGCCACGCGCAGCCCGGACGCGACGAAGCGGGGAATCAACTGGTCCAGCAAGGTGGTCTTGCCGCTGCCGGAAGTGCCGGCGATACCGAATACCTTCACGATCGAATCAGTTCAATGCGCAGCGCAGTGCGGCTCAGTGGGCGGCTCAGTGCGCGGGGACGGCGGTGGGACGATGTCAGCAACAGCGTCGCGAACAAGGTCGGGAATGAAGTCGGGAATAAAGCGCGACGATAGCAGAGTCGGCGCGCGTCCGTCCCCCCCAGGCCCGAGGTCCGGCCCGGCTTCCGCTCGGAGGTCCGGCCCAAGGTGTGGCCCGAGGTCCGGCCCCGCTTCCGGTCGGAGGTCCGGCCCGAAGTCTGGCCCAAGGTCTCGCTCGAGGTCCGGCCCGACACCCGGCGCCAATGCCCACCGGGTGGCGTTTCCGCCGCGAGGTGACCGATAATGCCGCCATGCCCTTGTCCGAGAGCCCAAGAGAATCCACCCGGTCTTCCAGGACCGCCGCGCATGCGGCGGAAGGCACCCCGGCCGCCACGGCGGCCGCGGGCGCGGAAGGGCGACACGACGCCCGCCTGCTGCGTACCGGGCCCGGCCGGCCGGTGGGCGGCAACCGCGTCGAGCTGCTGCGCGGCGGCGGCGAATATTTCCCGGCGCTGATCGCGGCGATCGACCAGGCGGTGCTGTCGGTCTCGCTGGAGACCTATATCTATGCCGACGACGAGGTCGGCCAGGCGGTTGCCGACGCGCTGCTGCGCGCGGTCGAGCGCGGCGTGCGCGTCCATCTGCTGGTCGACGGCTTCGGCGCCGGCGACATGCCGGCGCCGCTGGTCGAGCGGCTGCAGCAGGGCGGCGTCCGGCTGACCGTGTACCGGCCGCTGCGGGGCTTTCGCCTGGCGCGCCGGCATCTGCGCCGGCTGCACCGCAAGCTCGCGGTGATCGACCGGCGCATCGCCTTCGTCGGCGGCATCAACATCATCGACGACCACAATCACGGCCCCTTCGACGAGGCCCAGCTCGGTCCGCGCTACGACTTCGCGGTGCGCGTCACCGGCCCGCTGGCCGGCCAGATCGCGCTGACCGCCGAGCGGCTGTGGTGGCGGCTCGCGCTGCGCGGCGAGATGCAAGGCGGCGGGATCGCGGGCGGCTTGTCGGGCCTCGCGGGCGAATTTCCGCTTGCGCAGGCCCCGGTGTCCGCGCCGGTCGAGGGCGGCGGCGTGCGCGCGGCGCTGTTGCTGCGCGACAACCTGCGCAATCGCCGCACCATCGAGCGGGCCTATCTGCAGGCGCTGGGCGCGGCGCGGCACGACGTCATCATCGCCAACGCCTACTTCCTGCCGGGCGCCAAGATGCGGCGCGCGCTGCTGGCCTGCCGCCGCCGCGGCGTGCGCGTGCGGCTGCTGCTGCAGGGGATGGTCGAGTACAGGCTGCAGCATTACGCGACCCACGCGCTGTACGCCACGCTGCTCGAGGCCGGCGTCGAGATCCACGAGTACGCCGAGAGCTTCCTGCACGCCAAGGTCGCGGTGATCGACGACAGCTGGGCGACGGTCGGCTCCAGCAACATGGATCCGTTCAGCCTGCTGCTGGCGCGCGAGGCCAATGTGGCGGTCTACGACGAGGCCTTCGCCGCCGAGCTGCGCCGCGAACTCGAACGCGCGATCGCGCTGCGCAGCGCGCCGGTCGTGCCGGAGGATCATGCCCGCCGCGGCCGCCTGCGCCGCTGCCTGGACTGGACCGCCTACATGCTGTTGCGCTTCGGCGTCATGGTGGCCGGCGCGGCCGGCCGCTACTGAACGTGGCATGCCGGTGCTGCCTTGCGGCAAAATGCGGCGCGCATCCGCACATCGGCCTCGCCACCGACGCCGACCGGCGGATGTTGCACCGCAGTTGGGCGCAGTTCGGTTTAGAAACGAAGGTCTAATTAAAAACTTGATAGCGGCAGGCGCGGCCAGAATAATCTGAACGACCGTTCTTTTTTGGCTTAGACTGCGTGCATTCGCCACCCGGCGCCGCCTTGTCCGGCGCGCCGCGGCGATCGACATCACCGGCCAGGGCCAAGCGCGGCATCGCGAACCGATGCCGCAAAAAGTACGGAGAAAAATCATGCGACACCAGTCAGCCCGTCTCGAATCCGCCGCCAACGCTTCTCCCACCCCGATGCGCAAGGGGGAGATGACGCGCGTGGCGATTCTCGACGCCGCACTGGAATTGTCGTCCCGCGACGGACTCGAAGGTTTGACCATCGGTCTGCTCGCGGAACGCATGCAAATGAGCAAGAGCGGCGTGTTCGCGCATTTCGGTTCGCGCGAAGACCTGCAGGTGGAGGTGGTGCGCGAGTATCACCGCCGGTTCGAGCAGGAGGTCTTCTATCCCTCGCTGAACGAGCCGCGCGGTCTGCCGCGCCTGTGGTCGATGGTGCGGCGCTGGATGGAAAAACGGATCCAGGAAGTCACCACCGGTTGCATCTACATCAGCGGGGCGGTCGAATACGATGACCGCGCGGAAAGCCCGGTGCGCGACGAGCTGATCAAGAGCGTCACGATCTGGCGGGCCGCGCTGACACGCGCGATCGAACAGGCCAAGGAAGAAGGCCATCTGCGCGCGGACTGCGATCCGCGCCTGATGCTGTTCGAGATGTACAGCCTCGAGCTGGGGCTGCATCACGATGCCCGCTTCCTGCGCCTGCCCGACAGCGCCGAGCTTGCCATGGTCGCGCTCAACAAGCTGATTCAGTCCTACCGTACCTGATGCCGCCGCGGGCATGGCGTGCTTGACAGCACCAGCGGCGCGGCGGCTTCGCCAACTCCAAGGAGATCTTGATGGGCCAGTACACCGCTCCGCTGCGCGACATGCAATTCGTGCTGCACGAACTGCTCGGCGTCGAGGCCGAGCTCAAGGCGATGCCGCCGCACGCCGACGTCGATGCGGACACCATCAACCAGGTCATCGAGGAAGCCGGCAAGTTTTGCTCGGAAGTCATTTTCCCGTTGAACCAGAGCGGTGACCGCGAGGGCTGCACCCACCACGGCGACGGCGTCGTGACCGCGCCGGCGGGCTTCAAGGAAGCCTACCGGCAGTACGTCGAGGCCGGCTGGCCGGCGCTGGCGTGCGATCCCGAATTCGGCGGCCAGGGCCTGCCGATCCTGGTCAACAACGCGCTGTTCGAGATGCTGAACTCGGCGAACCAGGCCTGGACGATGTACCCTGGCCTGTCGCACGGCGCCTACGAGGCGCTGCACGCGCACGGCACGCCCGAGCTGCAGCAGCGCTACCTGCCCAAGCTGGTGTCCGGCGAGTGGACCGGCACCATGTGCCTGACCGAGCCGCACTGCGGCACCGACCTCGGCATCCTGCGCACCAAAGCCGAACCGCTGGACGACGGCTCGTACAGCCTGACCGGCACCAAGATCTTCATCTCGGCGGGCGAGCACGACCTGTCGGCCAACATCATCCATCTGGTGCTGGCGCGCCTGCCTGACGCGCCGCAGGGCACCAAGGGCATCTCGCTGTTCGTGGTGCCGAAGTTCATTCCCGATGCCGACGGCAATCCGGGCGAGCGCAACGGCATCGTCTGCGGTTCGATCGAGCACAAGATGGGCATCCACGGCAACGCCACCTGCGTGATGAACCTGGACGGCGCGCGCGGCTGGCTGGTCGGCGAGCCCAACAAGGGCCTGAACGCGATGTTCGTGATGATGAACGCCGCGCGTCTTGGCGTCGGCATGCAGGGCCTGGGCCTGACCGAGGTCGCCTACCAGAACTCGGTGGCCTACGCGAAGGAGCGGCTGCAGATGCGTTCGCTGACGGGCCCGAAGGCACCAGACAAGCCGGCCGATCCGATCATCGTGCATCCCGACGTGCGCCGCATGCTGCTGACGCAGAAGGCCTTCGCCGAAGGCGGCCGCGCCTTCAGCTACTGGACCGCGCTGCAGATCGACCGCGAGCTGTCGCACCCGGACGAGGCCGTGCGCAAGCAGGCCGGCGACCTGGTCGCGCTGCTGACGCCGGTGATCAAGGCCTTCCTGACCGACAACGCCTTCATCGCCACCAACGAGGGCATGCAGGTGTTCGGCGGCCACGGCTATATCTCCGAATGGGGCATGGAGCAGTACGTGCGCGATGCCCGCATCAACATGATCTACGAGGGCACCAACACGATCCAGGCGCTGGACCTGCTGGGCCGCAAGATCCTCGGGGACATGGGCGCGAAGATGAAGGCCTTCGGCAAGATCGTGCAGGAGTTCGTCGAGGCCGAGGGCACCAACGAGGCGATGCAGGAGTTCGTCAATCCGCTGGCGGACCTGGGCGACAAGGTGCAGAAGCTGACGATGGAGATCGGCATGAAGGCGATGGCCAATCCCGACGAGGTCGGCGCCGCCGCGGTGCCGTACCTGCGCGTGGTCGGCCATCTGGTGTTCGCCTACTTCTGGGCCCGCATGGCCAAGATCGCGCTGGAGAAGCAGGACAGTGGCGACAAGTTCTACACCGCCAAGCTGGCCACCGCGCGCTTCTATTTCGCCAAGCTGCTGCCGGAGACCGCCGCGCAGATCCGCATGGCGCGCGCCGGCGCGAGCACGCTGATGGCGCTGGACGCCGAGCTGTTCTGAGGCAACGCCGAGACACCGAGACCATCCTCCCGGTTTTCCCTCTCCCGCAGGCGGGGGAGGGAAGGCAACCGAGGACATCCATCATTTCAACGCTCACCTCCGAGGAGCGCGCATGTCCAATTTCATCGTCAAGAAAGTCGCCGTGCTGGGTGCCGGCGTCATGGGCGCGCAGATCGCGGCCCACCTCGTCAATGCCCGCGTGCCGGTGATGCTGTTCGATCTGCCGGCCAAGGAAGGCCCGAAGAACGGCATCGTGCTGCGGGCCATCGAGAACCTGAAGAAGCTGTCGCCCGCGCCGCTCGGCCTGAAGGACGACGCCGGCCTGATCCGCGCCGCGAACTACGAGGACGACCTCGCGCTGCTGAAGGAATGCGACCTGGTGATCGAGGCGATCGCCGAGCGCATGGACTGGAAGCACGACCTGTACCGGAAGGTCGCCCCGCATCTGGGCGCCGACGCGATCTTCGCCACCAACACCTCCGGCCTGTCGATCACCGCGCTGTCCGACGGCTTCGACGCCGAGCTGAAGGCGCGCTTCTGCGGCGTGCACTTCTTCAATCCGCCGCGCTACATGCATCTGGTCGAGCTGATCCCGACCGCGGCGACGCAGCCGGCCATCCTGGACCGCCTGGAAGCCTTCCTGACAACGACCCTGGGCAAGGGCGTGGTCCGCGCCAAGGACACGCCGAACTTCATCGCCAACCGCGTCGGCATCTTCTCGATTCTGGCGGTGTTCGCCGAGGCCGAGAAGTACGGCATTCCGTTCGACGTGGTCGACGACCTGACCGGCAGCAAGCTGGGCCGCGCCAAGTCGGCGACCTTCCGCACCGCCGACGTGGTGGGCCTGGACACCATGGCCCACGTGATCAAGACCATGCAGGACAACCTGCGGGACGATCCCTTCGCGCCGGTGTACCAGACGCCCGCGGTGCTCAAGTCGCTGGTCGATGCCGGCGCGCTGGGCCAGAAGACCGGCGCCGGCTTCTACCGCAAGGAAGGCAAGCAGATCAAGGTGCTGGACGCGAAGACCGGCCAGTACGTCGACGCCGGCGGCAAGGCCGACGAGATCGTCGCGCGCATGCTGAAGAAGGAGCCGGCCGAGCGCATCAAGCTGCTGCGCGAGTCGGGCAATCCGCAGGCGCAGTTCCTGTGGGCGATCTTCCGCGACGTGTTCCACTACATCGCCGTCTACCTCGAGCAGATCGCCGGCTCGGCGGCCGACGTCGACCTGGCGATCCGCTGGGGCTTCGGCTGGAACTCCGGTCCGTTCGAGGACTGGCAGGCCGCGGGCTGGCAGCAGGTCGCGCAATGGGTCAAGGAAGACATCGAGGCCGGCAAGGCGCTGTCGAAGGCGCCGCTGCCCGAGTGGGTCTTCGCCGGCCCGGTGGCGGACAACCAGGGCGTGCATTCGGCGCAGGGCTCGTGGTCGCCGGCCACGCAGTCGTTCGTCGGCCGCAGCGCGCTGCCGGTCTATCGCCGCCAGGCCTTCCGCGCGGCGCTCAAGGGCAGCGACGCGGTCGATCCGCGCAAGGCCGGCCGCACCGTCGAGCAGAACGACGCGGTGCGGATCTGGGTCTGCGAGGGCCAGGACGACGTGCTGGTGATCTCGTTCAACAGCAAGATGAACACGATCGGGCCGGACACCATCGACGGGCTGATCCGCGCGATCGACCTGGCCGAGAGCGCCTACAAGGGCCTGGTGGTGTGGCAGCCGACCTCGCTGCAGCTGGGCGCGCCGGGCGGCCCGTTCTCGGCGGGCGCGAATCTCGAGGCGGCGATGCCGGCCTTCATGATGGGCGGGGCCAAGGGCGTCGAACCGTTCGTGAAGAAATTCCAGGACGGCATGATGCGCGTCAAGTACGCCGCGGTGCCGGTGGTGTCGGCGGCGTCCGGCATCGCGCTGGGCGGCGGCTGCGAGCTGATGCTGCATTCGGCGCGGCGCGTGGCGGCGCTGGAGACCTATGTGGGCCTGGTCGAGGTCGGGGTGGGCCTGGTGCCGGCCGGCGGCGGACTGAAGGAGGCCGCGCTGGCGGCCGCGCGCGCCGCACAGGCCGCGGGCAGCACCAACTATCTGCAGTTCCTGACGCAGCGCTTCCAGAACGCGGCGATGGCCAAGGTCTCGGCCTCGGCGCTGGAGGCGCGGCAGATGGGCTATCTGCAGGCGGGCGATCCGATCGTCTTCAACGTGCACGAGCTGCTGCATGTCGCCTGCAGCGAAGTGCGCGCGCTGCACGAGGCCGGCTACCGTCCGCCAGCGCAGGGCGAGCTGGTGCCGGTGGCGGGCCGCTCGGGCATCGCCACCATCCAGGCCTCGCTGGTCAACATGCGCGACGGCGGCTTCATCTCCGCGCACGACTTCCTGATCGCCTCGCGCATCGCCGAGGCGGTCTGCGGCGGCGACGTCGAAGCGGGTGCGCTGGTCAGCGAGGAATGGCTGCTGGCGCTGGAGCGCCGCGCCTTTATCGAACTGCTGGGCAACCCCAAGACGCAGGAACGCATCATGGGCATGCTGCAGACCGGCAAGCCGGTGCGCAACTAATCGGCACGCGAGGAAATCGATCATGAAACAACTGCAAGACGCCTATATCGTTGCCGCGACCCGCACGCCGATCGGCAAGGCGCCCAAGGGCGCGTTCAAGCACTACCGGCCCGACGATCTGCTGGCCACCACGCTGCGCGCCGCGCTGGCGCAGGTGCCGAACCTGGACCCGGCGCTGATCGAGGATGCCATCGTCGGCTGCGCGATTCCCGAAGCGCAGCAGGGCCTGAACGTCGCGCGCATTGGCGCGCTGCTGTCGGGCCTGCCGACCTCGGTCGGCGGCATCACCGTGAACCGCTTCTGCGCCTCGGGCCTGAGCGCCGTCGCGATGGCGGCCGACCGCATCCGCGTCGGCGAGGCCGACGTGATGATCGCCGCCGGCGTCGAGTCGATGAGCATGGTGCCGATGATGGGCAATACGCCGTCGATGTCGCCGTCGATCTTCGCGCGCGACGAGAACGTCGGCATCGCCTACGGCATGGGGCTGACGGCCGAGCAGGTCGCACGCAAGTGGCAGGTCAGCCGCGAGGACCAGGACGCCTTCGCGCTGGCCTCGCACCAGAAGGCGCTGGCCGCGCAGCAGGCCGGCGAGTTCGCCGACGAGATCACGCAGGTCGAGATCGTCGAGAAGCTGCCGAACCTGGCCAGCGGCGAGGTCGAACTGAAGACCCGCACGCTGTCGCTCGACGAGGGCCCGCGTCCCGATACCTCGCTGGAAGGGCTGGCGAAGCTGCGCCCGGTGTTCGCCAACAAGGGCAGCGTGACCGCCGGCAACAGCTCGCAGACCTCGGACGGCGCCGGGGCGCTGATCCTGGTCTCCGAGAAGATCCTGAAGGCCTGCAACCTGGTGCCGCTGGCCCGCTTCGTGTCGTTCGCGGTGCGCGGCGTGCCGCCGGAGATCATGGGCATCGGTCCGAAGGAAGCCATTCCGGACGCGCTGAAGGCCGCCGGCATGACGCAGGACCAGCTCGACTGGATCGAACTGAACGAGGCCTTCGCCGCGCAGGCGCTGGCGGTGATCCGCGATCTGGGCCTCGATCCGGCCAAGCTGAACCGGATGGGCGGCGCGATCGCGCTGGGCCACCCGCTCGGCGCGACCGGCGCGATCCGTTCGGCCACCGTGGTGCATGCGCTGCGCCGGCACAACCTGAAGTACGGCATGGTGACCATGTGCGTCGGCACGGGCATGGGCGCCGCCGGCATCTTCGAACGGGTTTGACGCAAGGCGTGCCCTGGGATTGAGCCGGGAAGCCGCTCCGGGGAACCGTGTTTCCTCGGGGCGGTTCCCGTCGCGGCGGCACGGACAGGAACATCGCCAAGAACATCGACGAGAACACCGACCACCAAGGAGACACCATGAGCATCCTGACCCGCATCGACCAAGGCGTGCTGACGATCGAGTTCGACCGCCTGGACAAGAAGAACGCGATCACCGCGGCGATGTATCAGCAGATGGCCGACGCGCTGCGCGCGGCGGCGAGCGACGACGCCGTGCGGGCGATCGTGATCCGCGGCAAGGACGAGATCTTCACCGCCGGCAACGATCTGGAAGACTTCATGAAGCGGCCGCCGAGCAGCGAGGAGGATGCCGCCAAGGCACCGGTGTTCCAGTTCCTGCACGAGATCAGCCATGCCGCCAAGCCGCTGGTGGCGGCGGTCAGCGGGCCGGCGGTCGGCATCGGCACCACGCTGCTGCTGCATTGCGACCTGGTCTATGCGGCCGAGGGCGCGCGCTTCTCGCTGCCGTTCGTGCAGCTGGGGCTGTGCCCGGAAGCCGCGTCGAGCCTGCTGCTGCCGCGCCTGGCCGGTTACCAGCGCGCGGCCGAGAAGCTGCTGCTGGGCGAGCCGTTCAGTGCCCAGGAGGCGCAGCAGATCGGCCTGGTGACGCGCGTGGTCGCCGGTGCCGAGCTGCACGACTTCGCGCTGGCGCAGGCGCGCAAGCTGGCGGCGCTGCCGGCGTCGTCGCTGCGGGAAACCAAGCGACTGATGAAGGGCGCGGATACCGCGCAGATGGAGACGCAGATGGCGCAGGAGGGCGCGGTGTTCCGCCGGCTGCTGCAGTCGCCCGAAGCGAAGGAGGCCTTCACGGCGTTCTTCGAGAAGCGCAAGCCGGACTTCTCGCGGTTCAATTGATCGGGGTGGGGTGGGTCAGGCCACCCCCCTCTCCCCGGCCCTCTCCCCCTGAGGGGGAGAGGGAGAACACAGTCGGAACAGCGCGAGCACGCCGCTGGTTTTCTCCCCTCTCCCGCGTGCGGAAGAGGGGCAGGGGGAAGGGCAAGGGCGCACGCGATGCCGCCGCGCCCGTCCTAGACCTTCGGCAGCACCCGCGGCTGCCGTCCCTCGTCGGTCGCCACATAGGTCAGCGTGGCCTCGGTGACCTTGACGATCTCGTTGCTATGGCGCATCCGCTGCGCGTAGACCTCGACCTCGACGGTGATCGAGGTCCGACCCGTCTTGACGATGTCGGCATAGAAGCTGACCAGGTCGCCGACGAACACCGGATGCTTGAACAGGAAGGAATTGACCGCCACCGTGGCGACGCGGCCCTGCGCGCGCTCGACCGCGGGAATCGAGCCGGCGATGTCGACCTGCGCCATGATCCAGCCGCCGAACACGTCGCCGTGCACATTGGCATCGGCGGGCATCGGCACCACGCGCAGCGCGGGGTTCTTGCCGGGAGGCAGGGACGACAGGGTCTGGGGTTCGCTCATGGTCAATCCGGAAGGCAGCAGGGGCAGTAGGGGCCCGATTCACAGGCCGAGTTCATGGGGCAGATCCATAGGCCCCTTCAAGAAGCCCGGTTCATGGGCCCGAATCAGGGCCGGTCCAAGACGGGCGGGGCAGAAGGAAAAGCCGGGCGAGTGCAGGGGCAATACAGGGGCAATACAGGGGCAATACAGGGGAAACACAGGCGGAAAACCCCTCGCCCCGAACTCTGCGACAATCGCATATTCGCCCGAATTCTAACGTATGCGACGCTACTCCACGACGGACGAGCCTGCCCCCACGGCCCCGTCCTCGCCGCTGTTCTCCGGCGCGCGCGGCCAGCGCAGCGACTGGCAGACCGTGCGCAACCTGCTTCCCTATCTGTGGCATTACAAGTGGCGCGTGATGCTGGCGCTCACCTGCCTGGTGGCCGCCAAGGCCGCCAACCTGGGCGTGCCCGTGCTGATGAAGCGCCTGATCGACGCGATGAACATCGCGCCCGGCGATCCGCGCGCGCTGCTGGCGGTGCCGGCCGGGCTGATCGTCGCCTACGGCCTGCTGCGGCTGTCGACCACGCTGTTTACCGAGCTGCGCGAGATCCTGTTCTCCAAGGTCACGCAGAGCGCGGTGCGCGAGATCGCGCTGCAGGTGTTCCGCCATCTGCACAGCCTGTCGCTGCGCTTCCATCTGGACCGGCAGACCGGCGGCATGAGCCGCGACATCGAGCGCGGCACGCGCGGCATCCAGTCGCTGATCTCGTATTCGCTGTACAGCATCCTGCCTACGCTGGTCGAGATGGCGCTGGTGATGGGCTTCTTCCTGCTGCACTACGACATCTGGTTCGCCGCGATCACCGGCGGCGCGCTGCTGGCCTATATCGTCTTCACGGTGGTGGTGACCGAATGGCGCACGCACTTCCGCCGCAAGATGAACGAGCTGGATTCGCGCGCCAACCAGAAGGCGATCGACTCGCTGCTGAACTTCGAGACCGTCAAGTACTTCGGCAACGAGGCCTACGAGGCCGCGCGCTACGACGAGAACCTGCGTACGTACAGGACCGCCGCGATCCGCTCGCAGAACTCGCTGTCGCTGCTGAACTTCGGCCAGCAGGCCATCATCGCGATCGGCCTGATCCTGATCCTGTGGCGCGCCACCGTCGGCGTGGCCGAGGGCGTGTTGACGCTGGGCGATCTGGTGCTGGTCAATACGCTGATGATCCAGCTGTACATCCCGCTCAATTTCCTCGGCGTGATCTACCGCGAGATCAAGCAGGCCACCACCGACATGGACCGGATGTTCGTGCTGCTCGGCACCAACCGGGAGGTCGCCGACGCGCCCGATGCCCGGCCGCTGGCCGTGCAGGGCGCCGAGGTGCGCTTCAGCCATGTCGGCTTCGGCTACGACAGCAACCGGCGCATCCTCGACGATGTCGATTTCACGATCGCCGCCGGCACCACCACCGCGGTGGTCGGCCATAGCGGCTCGGGCAAGTCGACGCTGGCGCGGCTGCTGTTCCGCTTCTACGACGTCGGCAGCGGCGCGGTGCTGGTCGACGGCCAGGACATCCGTACCGTGACGCAGGACAGCCTGCGCCGCGCGATCGGCATCGTGCCGCAGGACACGGTGCTGTTCAACGACAGCATCTACTACAACATCGCCTACGGCCGCCCGGGCGCGAGCCGCGAGGAGGTCATCGAGGCCGCGCGCGCGGCGCAGATCGACGCCTTCATCCGCGAGCTGCCGCAGGGCTACGACACGCCGGTCGGCGAGCGCGGGCTGAAGCTGTCGGGCGGCGAGAAGCAGCGCGTGGCGATCGCCCGCACGCTGCTGAAGAACCCGCCGATCCTGATCTTCGACGAAGCCACCTCGGCGCTGGACTCGCGCACCGAGCAGGCGATCCAGGCCGAACTGATGCGGCTGGCGCAGAACCGCACCACGCTGCTGATCGCGCACCGGCTGTCCACCGTGGTGCACGCCGACCAGATCCTGGTGATGGACCGCGGCCGCATCGTCGAGCGCGGCACGCACGCCGAGCTGATGCGCGCCGACGGCCGCTATGCCGAGATGTGGCGCATCCAGGCGCGCAGCGCGGCGCAGGGGGCGACGTCGGCCGAGGGGACGGGCGACGGGGCGGCCGATGCCAACGGCGGCGAACTGGCCCGCATCGAAGGCGCCGCCGCGGTCGCGGCGGACCTCGGCGACGCGACGCAGGACGCTTGAGGTCGCTCGAGATCGCCTCAGGTCGAACGTCAGGCCGCTCGAGATTGCCTGAGATCGCCTGAGGCCGCCTGAGATCGCGTCAGGCCGCCGCCCTCGCATTGTCGACAATGGCCGCGCGCAATCGCCCGTGGCCAGGCCCGATGCACAAGTTTGGTTGGACAAACGGCCGCGGCCATGCCCCGCTTTGGGGCCCCTTGCAGGCCGTTTAGGCTGGCATATCGCTTGCAGACACTGTTCGCGCAAAACAGGCACGAACAGGAGAGCAAACATGCCGCACCACAGGTCGCAACGCCAGAATCCGCAGCAGAGCACGCAGCAGTCAGCGCAGCAGTCAGCGCAGGAGGCGCAGCAGGACACGCACCGGCGCGCGGACGCGCCGAGCCTTCAGGCCAGCGCGGCACCATCGTCGCTGCGCCGCCGAATGCTGCGGCTGGGCACGGTGCTCGGCACCGCGATGGTGCTGTCGACACAATGGGCCACGCCGGCCCATGCACAGGCGGCGACCAAGGTCCGCTTCCAGCTCGACTGGCGCTTCGAGGGGCCATCGGCGCTGTTCCTGCTCGGCGAGCAGAAGGGCTACTACAAGGCCGAGAAGCTCGATGTGTCGATCGACGCCGGCAATGGCTCGGGCAATGTGGTCAACCGCGTGGCCTCCGGCACCTATGACATGGGCTTCGCCGACCTCGCCTCGGTGATGGAGTTCTACGGCAACAACCCGGACGCGAAGAACAAGCCGGTCGCCGTGATGATGGTCTACAACAACACGCCGGCCGCCGTGCTGGCGCTGAAGAAGTCCGGCATCAAGGCGCCGAAGGACCTCGCCGGCAAGAAGCTCGGCGCGCCGGTGTTTGACGCCGGCCGCCGCGCCTTCCCGATCTTCGCCAAGGCCAACGGCCTGCAGGCATCGAGCTTCAACTGGCAGGCGATGGACCCGACGCTGCGCGAGACCATGCTGACGCGCGGCGATCTCGACGCGATCACCGGCTTCTCGTTCACCTCGATCCTGAACCTCAATGCGCGCGGCGTGAAGGACGAGGACATCGTGGTGCTGCCGTACCCGCAATACGGCGTCAAGCTGTACGGCAATGCCGTGATCGCGTCGGAGGACTTCCTGAAGAAGAACCCGGAGGCGGTCAAGGCCTTCCTGCGGGCCTTCGCCAGATCGGCGCGCGACGTGATCGCCAGGCCGGAGGAGGGCATCAAGGCAGTCAAGGCGCGCGACGGCATCATCGACGAGAAGCTCGAGGTCCGGCGCCTGAAGCTGGCGCTCGACAGCGTGGTCAAGTCCCCCCGACGCCCGCGCCGACGGCTTCGGCCGCGTCAACAAGCCGCGCCTGTCGCTGATGGCCTCGCAGGTGGCTGATGCGTTCGGCACCAAGGGGCGGATCAATCCGGATGCGCTGTGGACCGACGCCTATCTGCCGTCGGCGGCGGAACTGGACGTGCTGCGATGACGGCCGACCTTGCTGCATCGGCTGCTGCATCGACTACAGCGTCGGCAGCCGCATCGGCCGCGGTATCGACCACGGTCTGCGGCGGCGTGCCGGGGGCACCGGCCGCACCGCCCGCCGCCGACGCCGAAGCTCCCTTCGTCGACTTCAATCGCGTCTGGCTGGCCTACAACGACGAGCTGGCCCGCCAGGGCGAGTTCGCGGTCGAGGACATCTCGCTGCAGGTGCGGCCGGGCGAGTTCATTGCGATCGTCGGGCCGTCGGGCTGCGGCAAGTCGACCTTCATGAAGCTGGCGACGGGCCTGAAGCCGGCCACGCGCGGTGTGGTGAAGATCGCCGGCGAGAAGGTGACCGGCCCGCTGAAGATGGTTGGCATGGCCTTCCAGGCGCCGACGCTGCTGCCGTGGCGCACCACGCTGCAGAACGTGATGCTGCCGCTGGAGATCGTCGAGCCGTACCGCTCGACGCTGCGGGCGCGGCGCGACGAATACGTCGAGCGCGCCCGCACGCTGCTGCGCACCGTTGGGCTGGCCGGCTACGAGGACAAGTACCCGTGGCAGCTGTCGGGCGGCATGCAGCAGCGCGCGTCGATCTGCCGCGCGCTGATCCACGAGCCGCGCATGCTGCTGCTGGACGAGCCGTTCGGCGCGCTCGACGCCTTCACCCGCGAGGAGCTGTGGTGCGTGCTGCGCGACCTGTGGCAGGCGCAGCGGTTCAACGTGATCCTGGTCACCCACGACCTGCGCGAGGCGGTGTTCCTCGCCGACACGGTCTACGTGATGAGCCAGCGGCCGGGCCGCATCCTGATGCGCAAGCCGATCGCGCTGCCGCGTCCCCGCGATCTCGAACTGACCTATACCGAACCCTTCGCCGATCTGGTGCACATGCTGCGCGAGAAGATCGGCCATGTCCGCCAGCACTGAGATGACCACGCTGACCGATTCGACCCAGCGGCGCGTGGAGCGCGTCGCCCCCTGGCTGCTGCTGGCCGCCTGCCTGCTGCTGTGGCAAGGCGCCTGCATGATCTTCGAGGTGTCCGACTTCATCCTGCCCAGCCCGGCGGCCATCGTGGTATCGCTGGTCGACTACTGGGACGTGATCGCCGTCCATGCGTGGCGCACCTTCTGGACCACGATGGTGGGCTTCGGCATCGCCATCGCGGTCGGCGTGGTGCTGGGCCTGCTGATGGGCTCGTCGCGGCTCGCGTATGCGGCCGGCTACCCGTTGATGACCGCGTTCAACGCGCTGCCCAAGGCGGCCTTCGTGCCGATCGTGGTGGTGTGGTTCGGCCTCGGCGCCGGTCCCGCGATCCTGACGGCGTTCCTGATCTCGTTCTTCCCGGTGATGGTCAATATCGCCACCGGGCTGGCGACGCTGGAGCCCGAGCTGGAGGACGTGCTGCGCGTGCTGGGCGCCCGGCGCACCGACGTGCTGTTCAAGGTCGGCCTGCCGCGCGCGATGCCGTACTTCTTCGCCTCGCTGAAGGTAGCCATCACGCTGGCCTTCGTCGGCACCACGGTGTCGGAGATGAACGCCGCCAACGAGGGCATCGGCTATCTGCTGGTATCGGCCGGCTCGGCGATGAAGATGCCGCTGGCCTTCGCCGGCCTGGTGGTGATCGCGGTGATGGCGATGGCGATGTACGAGCTGTTTGCCGTGCTGGAGAAGCGGATGACCGGGTGGGCGCATCGGGGGTGAGGCCCGGGACGTCGCTTAAACGTACTCCAGCGGCAGCGCCGTCGTGTACTTGATCTGCTCCATCGCGAAGCTCGAACTGACGTCGGCGAGCTCCGCTCCCTGGATCAGCCGCTTGTAGACGCGGTCGTAGGCGGCGATGTCCGGCACCACCACGCGCAGCAGGTAGTCGGTGTCGCCGGCCATCCGGTAGAACTCGGTGACCTCCGGGATCGATGCCACCAGCCCGTGAAAGGTCTTGAGCCACTTGGCGCTGTGCTGGTTGGTGCGGACCGACACGAACACGGTGACGCCGACGTTCAGCTTGGCGGCATCGAGCAGCGCCACGCGCTTGCGGATCACGCCGCTCTCCTGCAGCTTCTGCACGCGGCGCCAGCAGGGCGTCGAGGTCAGCCCCACCCGTTCGGCCAGTTCGGCCACCGGCAGGTCGGCGTTCTGTTGCAGCTCGGCCAGGATCTGGCGGTCGTATCGGTCAAATCGGTCCATTGCGCTGGCTCCGTCGGTGTTGCGAGGTTCGGTGGATCGCGATCCGGCGGGCCCACTGCGTCCCCCAGCCGCGGCGCACGGCGTCATGACGCGCTAGCCGGTCGCCACCAGCAGGTTGATGCCGGTGGCGATCTGCGCGGCCTCGACGCCGTACAGATGCAGCGAGACGGCGATGTCGCCGGCCTCGCCCTCGCCCTGGCCCATGCCCTGGCCCATGCCCTGGCCCATGCCCTGGTCCATGCGCCGGTCCATGGCCCGGCCCGGATGGCCGAGCGAGTGGATATGCCCAAGGCCGGCCGGCACGCTGAACACCGCGCCCGGCTCCCGCACGACGCCGCCGCTCGGCCGCGCGACCTGCGCCGCCTCGTCCCAGCGGTAGTGCCGCTCGTACAGCGAGCCCTGCAGCACGCGGTAGGCGCACCAGGTGCGGTGCCCGTGCACGGGGCTCGCCTGGCCCGGGCGCCAGACCAGCAGCATCGCCGAGAAGCGCGCCATCGGATCGGCATAGATCAGGTGGCGCGTATAACCGTCCGGACTGCCGGCGCGCGCGGCCGCGGGCAACAGCGCCAGCAGCGCGTCGGCGTCGTCGCCGAGGCAGGCCTGGACTTGCGCCGCCACGGTCCGCGCGCTGTCGTCGAACACCCGTGCCAGCGCCGGCGACAGCGCGGACAGCGCGGATGGTTCGGACGCTGCGCACGACGGCGGCAGCATGGCCGGCGAGCCGGCGGATTGCGGCGAGGACGGGCGCGGCTGCGATTCGGCGTGCAGGCTGGACATGGAGACTCCGGAGGGCAAGAGAGCGGATGGGTCCGATCATAGCCAGCGAGGCCGAGCAAGCCGATCTAAAATGTGGTGCCGAAGCGATCCATTGGGGAATGATATTCCGGTTCGATCGCTAGCTCTAGAATATTTTTGCGCCGGCGGCCGGCGGGAGATAATGCGCCATGGAAATCAAATGGCTTGAAGACTTCGTCAGCCTGGCGGAGACGCACAGCTTCTCGCGCTCGGCCGAGCTGCGGCACGTGACCCAGCCCGCCTTCTCGCGCCGCATCCAGTCGCTCGAGGCCTGGCTCGGCACCGAGCTGATCGACCGCTCCAGCTATCCGACCAACCTGACGCCGGCCGGCAAGGTGTTCTACGAGCAGGCGCTGGCGATGCTGGCCCAGGTCAGCGAGACCCGTGCGCTGATGCGCGGCCAGCGCTCCGCGAATGCGCAGATGCTCGAATTCGCGGTGCCCCACACGCTGTCGCTGACGTTCTTTCCCGAATGGCTGAAGGCGCTGGAGCGGCAGGTCGGCACGCTGGCCTGCCGGCTGCGCGCGCTGAACGTGCACGACGCGGTGCTGATGCTGGTCGAGGGCGGCTGCGACCTGGTGATGGTCTACCACCATCCGCGCCAGGCGATCCAGCTCGATCCCTCGCACTACGACATGCTGGTGCTCGGCGTCGAACGGATGTCCCCGTTCAGCGTGCCGGACGCCAGCGGCAAGCCGCTGTACCGGCTGCCGGGCACCGACCGCAAGCCGGTGTCCTTCCTCAGCTATACGCCGAACGCCTTCCTCGGCCGGATGGTCGAGATGCTGCTGTCGGATACCAGCGAGTCGTTCAAGCTGGACAAATGCTACGAGACCGATATGGCCGAGGCGCTCAAGGTGATGGCGCTGGCCGGCCACGGTCTGGCCTTCCTGCCCGAGAGCGCCGTGCGGGAGGAGGTCGCGCAGGGCCGGCTGGTGCGGGCCGAGGGACCGCGTGCGGCGCCGCTGTCGATCGAGATGGAGATCCGGCTGTACCGGGCGCGGCCCGGCGAGCATGGCAACGACCGGCGCGGCAGCCAGCTGCGCCGCAAGCGCGAGCTGGTCGACCGCATCTGGGCCAGCCTGTCTGCCGGCGCGGCGCCGATCGAGGGCGGGGCGGGCTGACTCCAAAGGCGCCGCCGCGAACGCTGCCCGGCACCCCACTTTGGAAGGGAGTGCCGCCCGGCGAAAGGTTATGCATTTCCTGCATGACCGAATGAACAAACGGCATTGGATTTCCCGAGGGCGGCGCCCCTAAGCTTGTCGCCATTCCATCTCCGGATTTCCATGATGTCTTCCGATTCGCCCATCATCACCGCCTCCGCGCATTCCGTCCCTTCCTATCTGAACGCCGACAACCTCGGCCCCTGGGGCATCTACCTGCAACAGGTCGACCGCGTGACCCCCTACCTGGGGTCGCTGGCCCGCTGGGTCGAAACGCTCAAGCGCCCCAAGCGCGCGCTGGTGGTCGACGTGCCGATCGAAATGGATGACGGCACCATCGCCCACTTCGAGGGCTACCGCGTCCAGCACAACACCTCGCGCGGCCCGGGCAAGGGCGGCGTGCGCTTCCACCAGGACGTGACGCTGTCCGAGGTGATGGCGCTGTCGGCCTGGATGTCGATCAAGAACGCCGCCGTCAACGTGCCGTACGGCGGCGCCAAGGGCGGCATCCGCGTCGACCCGCGCAAGCTGTCGCGCGCCGAGCTCGAGCGCGTGACGCGCCGCTATACCAGCGAGATCAACATCATCATCGGGCCGAACAAGGACATCCCGGCCCCCGACGTCAACACCAACGAGCAGGTGATGGCGTGGATGATGGACACCTATTCGATGAACGAGGGCAGCACGTCGACCGGCGTGGTCACCGGCAAGCCGATCTCGCTGGGCGGCTCGCTGGGCCGCCGCGAGGCGACCGGCCGCGGCGTGTTCGTCGTGGGCGCCGAGGCGGCGCGCAACCTGGGCCTGGAAATCAAGGGCGCGCGCATCGTCGTGCAGGGCTTCGGCAACGTCGGCAGCGTCGCCGCCAAGCTGTTCCATGAGGCCGGCGCCAAGGTCATCGCGGTGCAGGACCACAAGACCGCGCTGTTCGACCCGGCGGGCCTGGACGTGCCGGCGCTGATCGAACACGTCGCCCACAACGGCACCATCGACGGCTTCCGCGCCGAGACCATCAGCGCCGAGCAGTTCTGGCAGACCGAGAGCGAGATCCTGATCCCGGCCGCGCTGGAAGGCCAGATCACCGCCGCCAACGCGCCCCACATCAAGACCCGCATGGTCATCGAGGGCGCCAACGGCCCGACCACGCCGGAGGCTGACGATATCCTGCGCGAGCGCAATATCCTGGTGGCGCCGGACGTGATCGCCAACGCGGGCGGCGTCACGGTGTCGTACTTCGAATGGGTGCAGGACTTCTCCAGCTTCTTCTGGACCGAAGAGGAGATCAACCAGCGGCTGGTACGGATCATGCAAGAGGCGTTCCGCTCCATCTGGCAGGTCGCGCAGGAGAACAAGGTCACGCTGCGGACCGCGGCGTTCATCATTGCCTGTACCCGTATCCTGCAGGCGCGTGAAATGCGCGGCCTGTATCCCTGATCGCCCAGCGCGATATCGGGGCAATCGGACCCGCGCCAGTGCAAGCGGCATGCTGCGATGCACCAAGGCGGGGTCCGGACGACAAGCGAGGCGGCAGCCGGAGATTCCGGCTGCCGCTTTTTTTATTACAGCCGCGTGGCGCAGCCGATTGCCGGACAGCGGCGGCTAGGGAAATACCCGTTGTATTGGAGCGTCGGCTTGCGCAATACTATTTCGTCGGCGGCACGTTTCTTGTAGAGTCCCGCCTTTCTCTCATGGTCAAGGAGATGTTATGAAGGTTGCCAAACTGGCTGCGCTGATGATTGCGGCAGGCGTGCTGTGCGGTACCGCACAAGCGGCCGAGCAATTGACCGGCACGCTGAAGAAGATCAAAGACACGGGTGTCATTACGCTGGGCGTGCGGGAATCGTCGATCCCCTTCAGCTATAACCTCGGCGGCGTCCGCACCGTCGGCTACTCCTATGACATCAACGTCAAGATCGTCGAGGCGATCAAGGACCAGCTGAAGCTGCCGAACCTGCAGGTCAAGGAAATTCCGATCACCTCGCAGAACCGCATTTCGCTGCTGCAGAACGGCACCATCGATATCGAGTGCGGCTCGACCACCAATAACCTCGACCGCCAGAAGCAGGTTTCCTTCAGCAATACCATCTTCATCATCGGCACCCGCTTCATGACCAAGAAGGACAGCGGGATCAAGGACTGGGCCGACCTGAAGGGCAAGAACGTCGTCACCACCGCGGGCACCACGTCCGAGCGCCTGCTGCGCACGATGAACGACCAGCAGAAGCTGGGCATGAACATCATCAGCACCAAGGACCACGGCCAGTCGTTCCTGACGCTGGAGTCGGGCCGCGCGGCCGCCTTCATGATGGACGACGCGCTGCTGTACGGCGAGCGCGCCAAGGCCCGCAACCCGGCCGACTGGGTCGTCACCGGCAAGCCGCAGTCGCGCGAATCGTACGGCTGCATGCTGCGCAAGGACGATGCTCCGTTCAAGAAGGTTGCCGACACGGTGATCGCCAATCTGATGAAGACCGGCGAGATCAACAACCTCTACGCCAAGTGGTTCACCCAGCCGGTGCCGCCGAAGGGCCTGAACCTGGACTTCCCGATGTCCGACGACATGAAGGCACTCATCAAGAACCCGAACGACAAGGCGCTCGACTGATTCGGCTCCAGTCACGCGTGTGAAACGGAAGGCGTGCGCGAAGGCATGTCCTTCCGTTTCTTTTTGAGGACGCATCATGAATTACAACTGGCATTGGGGTGTTTTCCTCGAAGAAGCCGCGATGAACGAGACCTATCTGGACTGGATGATTTCCGGTCTGAAGGTCACCATCGCGCTCGGCCTGACTTCGTGGGTGATCGCCCTGATCATCGGCTCGATTCTCGGCGTATTGCGCACGGTTCCGAATAAATTCCTGTCGGGTATCGCGGCCACCTACGTCGAAATCTTCCGCAATATTCCGCTGCTGGTGCAGCTGTTCATCTGGTATTTCGTCATTCCCGAATTGCTGCCGTTCGGCGAATCGATCAAGCAGATGAATCCGTTCACCCAGCAATTCCTGGCCGCGATGTTCTGCCTCGGTACGTTTACCGCCGCGCGGATCTGCGAACAGGTGCGCTCGGGCATCAACTCGCTGCCGCCGGGACAGCGCAACGCCGGCCTGGCGATGGGCTTCACGTTGCCGCAGACCTATCGCTACGTGCTGCTGCCGATGTCGTTCCGCGTCATCGTGCCGCCGCTGACCTCCGAATTCCTGAACATCTTCAAGAACTCGGCGGTGGCGTCGACGATCGGCCTGCTGGAACTGGCGGCGCAAGGGCGCCAGCTGGTCGACTACACGGCGCGGCCGTACGAGTCCTTCATCGCGGTCACGCTGATGTACGCGCTGATCAATATCGTCGTCATGCTGGGAATGCGCTGGGTGGAAAAGCGCACGCGCGTGCCGGGCTTCATCGGCAGCAAGTAAGGGGAACGCGATGGCTTATTCATTCGACTTCACCTCGATCAACGCCGATACGCTGCACGTGCTCGGCGAGGGCATGATGGTGTCGCTCAAGATCACCGCCACCGCGGTGGTGGTCGGCATCGTCTGGGGCACCATCCTCGCGATGATGCGCCTGTCCTCCGTCAAGCCGCTGAACTGGTTTGCGCAGGGCTACGTCACCGTGTTCCGCTCGATACCGCTGGTGATGGTGCTGCTCTGGTTCTTCCTGATCATTCCGCAGGTGCTGCAGGGGATCTTCAATTTGTCGCCCGCGACCGATCTGCGCATGACGTCCGCGCTGGTCGCGTTCGCGCTGTTCGAGGCGGCCTATTACTCGGAGATCATCCGCGCGGGCATCCAGAGCGTGTCGCGCGGCCAGATGTACGCCGCGCAGGCGCTCGGCATGACCTATGGGCAGACCATGCGGCTGGTGGTGCTGCCGCAGGCGTTCCGCAACATGGTGCCGCTGCTGCTGACGCAGGGCATCATCCTGTTCCAGGATACCTCGCTGGTCTACGTCAGCGCGCTGGCCGATTTCTTCGGCCAGGCGTATGGCATCGGCGAACGCGATGGCCGCATCGTCGAGATGCTGCTGTTTGCGGGTCTGGTCTATTTCGTGATCTGTTTTTCCGCATCGTTGCTGGTCAAGCGATACCAGAAAAAGGTGGCTGTATGATCGAAATCAATAACGTCTCCAAGTGGTACGGCTCCTTCCAGGTGCTGACCGATTGCACCACCCGCGTGGCCAAGGGCGAAGTGGTGGTGGTGTGCGGCCCGTCCGGTTCGGGCAAGTCCACGCTGATCAAGACCGTCAATGCGCTCGAGCCCTTCCAGAAGGGCGAGATCTTCGTCGACGGCACGCCGGTCGGCGGACCGAAGACCGATCTGCCGAAGCTGCGTTCGCGCGTCGGCATGGTGTTCCAGAACTTCGAGCTGTTTCCGCACCTGTCGATCACCGAGAATCTGACCATCGCGCAGATCAAGGTGCTGGGCCGCTCGCGCGACGAGGCGATGGCCAAGGGCATGAAGTACCTGGAGCGCGTGGGCCTGAAGAACCAGGCCAACAAGTTTCCGGGTCAGCTGTCGGGCGGCCAGCAGCAGCGCGTGGCGATCGCGCGCGCGCTGTCGATGGATCCGATCTGCATGCTGTTCGACGAGCCTACCTCGGCGCTGGACCCGGAGATGGTCAATGAAGTGCTCGACGTGATGGTGCAGCTGGCCCACGAGGGCATGACGATGATGTGCGTGACCCACGAAATGGGCTTTGCCCGCAAGGTGGCGAACCGCGTGATCTTCATGGACCAGGGCCACATCGTCGAGGACACGCCGAAGGAGGAGTTCTTCGGCAATATCGAGGCGCGTTCGGAGCGGGCCCGCCAGTTCCTGTCGAAGATCCTGCAGCACTGAGGAGAGGGCTCCCTCTCCCCGGCCCCTCTCCCGCCTGCGGGAGAGGGGGCGTCAACTCCCCCTCAAGTACAGGCCGAATTGGCCGCGTTGCGCGCCTGCACCTCGGGCGGAATCGGCACCGTCAGCGTCATCGTCGGCTGCCCGGCCTCGAACATCATCAATTCCCCCGGCGCGAACGGCGTCCACACTTCATCGTCGGTCAGCGGCGCGGTGGCGATCACCGCCACGCGGTCTTCCGGCGTGGTCACCTGGGCAAAGTCGATCGACAGGTCCGCATCGATCAGATGCGCGGTCGAGAACGGCCACTGGCGCACCAGGTAATACAGCCGCGTCGAACAGTGCGCGAACAGCGCCTGCCCATTGCTCAGCAGATAGTTGAAGACGCCGTACAGCGTGATTTCGCGCGTGATGTCGGCCAGCGCGTGGCACAGCTCGTTCAGCGGCGGCTGCGAGCCGGGGAAACGCTTGCGCAGGCCCTGCATCAGCGCGCAGAACGCCAGCTCGCTGTCGGTGTCGCCGACCGGCTGATAGACGCCCGACAGGAACGGCGCGAAGCCCTTCAGGTCGCCGTTGTGGGCGAAGATCCAGTGGCGGCCCCACAGCTCGCGCATGAACGGATGGCAGTTCTCCAGCCGCACCGTGCCCTGCGTGGCCTTGCGGATATGGGAGATGACGTTCTTCGACTTGATCGGGTAGTTCTTGATCAGTTCGGCCACCGGCGAGGTGCCCGCCGACTGGTTGTCGATGAACAGGCGGCAGGCCTTGTCCTCGAAGAAGGCCACGCCAAAGCCGTCGGCATGATGATCGGTGACGCCGCCGCGCGCGGCGAAGCCGGTGAAGGAGAACGTCACGTCGGTCGGCGTGGCGCAGTTCATGCCGAGCAGCTGGCACATGGCGTGGGACCGGGACGGCGTGAGGGCCGGCCGATTGCAATAGAATTGCGACATTATCCCGCCGGGCCGGGCGTTCTGCCAAGCACGTCCGCGGCCGTCGGCGCGTCCGCCGGCGTGGCCGCCAGAGGCAGCCGAATCGCCCGGCGATCCGCTTTCATCGGCCGCTATCCGCTGCCACCAGCCGCTACTTCGCTGCAACGAGCTTAACCAGCTTCAACCCGCCTCAACCAGCCTCCACCATCGAGCCCTCCGCCATGAGCCAATACAAGATTGCCGTGATCCCTGGAGACGGGATCGGCACCGAAGTGATGCCCGAAGGCGTCCGCGTGATGGATGCCGCCGCGCGCCGCTTCGGCATCGACCTGCAGTGGGACCATTTCGATTTTTCCAGCTGCGACTATTACGCCCGCCACGGCAAGATGCTGCCGGACGACTGGTTCGACACGCTCTCGCGCTACGACGCGATCTATTTCGGCGCGGTCGGCTGGCCGGCCACGGTGCCCGACCATGTGTCGCTGTGGGGCTCGCTGCTGCAGTTCCGGCGCACCTTCGACCAGTACGTGAACCTGCGCCCGGTCCGGCTGATGCCGGGCATCCGCAGCCCGCTGGCCGACCGCAAGCCCGGCGACATCGACTTCTACGTGGTGCGCGAGAACACCGAGGGCGAGTATTCCAGCATCGGCGGCCGCATGGTTCCCCGGCACCGAGCGCGAGGTCGTGATCCAGGAAACGGTGATGAGCCGGATCGGCGTGGACCGCATCCTGAAGTTCGCCTTCGAGCTGGCCAGAAAGCGTCCGAAGAAGCATCTGACCTCGGCCACCAAGTCCAACGGCATCTCGATCACGATGCCGTACTGGGACGAGCGGGTCGAGGCGATGGCGGCGAACTATCCGGACCTGAAGGTCGACAAGTACCACATCGACATCCTGACCGCGAACTTCGTGCTGCATCCGGACTGGTTCGACGTGGTGGTGGCCAGCAACCTGTTCGGCGACATCCTGTCGGACCTCGGGCCGGCCTGTACCGGCACCATCGGCGTCGCGCCGTCGGCCAATATCAATCCGGAGCGGACGTTTCCCAGCCTGTTCGAGCCGGTCCACGGCTCGGCGCCCGATATTGCCGGCCGTGGCATCGCCAATCCGATCGGGCAGATCTGGTGCGGGGCGATGATGCTCGAACACCTGGGGCATGCCGATGCCGGCGCGGCGGTGCTGGGCGCGATCGAATCGGTGCTGGCCGCCGGGCCCGCGCACGCGCCGCTGACGCGCGATATCGGCGGCAACGCCGGCACTGCCGACCTCGGCCGCGCGATCGCGGAAGCGCTGTGAGCGAGGCCGCCAAGCCGGGCATGGACCCGCGCGCGCTGCTGCGCGCGAGCTTCGATGCGGCGGTCGCGGCCGCGGATCCGCTGCGCATCGTCGCCGCGCACCTGCCGCCGCCGAGCCGCGAGGGCCGCACGCTGGTGGTCGGCGCCGGCAAGGCCGCGGCGTCGATGGCGGTGGCGGTCGAACGCGCCTATGCCGGCGCCGGCGTGGCACTGGAAGGGCTGGTGGTCACGCGCTACGCGCATGGCCTGCCGACCGAGCATGTGCGCGTCATCGAGGCCGGCCATCCGGTACCGGACGAGGCCGGCGAGCGCGCCGCCGCGGAAATCCTGGCCAGCGTGCAGGCGCTCGGCCCCGAGGACCGGCTGATCGTGCTGGTCTCCGGCGGCGGCTCCAGCCTGCTGTCGCTGCCGGCGGAGGGCGTGTCGATGGCCGATCTGCGCGCCACCACGCAGGAACTGCTGCGCTGCGGGGCGCCGATCACCGAGATGAACGTGGTGCGCAAGCATCTGTCGCGCATCCAGGGCGGGCGCCTGGCCCAGGCCAGCCGCGCGCCGGTGACCACGCTGATCGTCTCGGACGTTGCCGGCGACGATCCCAGCGCCATCGCTTCCGGTCCGACCGTTGCCGATCCGAGTACCTACGACGATGCGCTGGCGATCCTGCGCCGCTATGAGGCCCGCGTGCCGCCCCCGGTGCAGGCCTATCTGGAAGCCGGCGCGCGCGGCGAGCATGCCGAGACGCCGAAGCCCGGCGATCCGCTGTTCGCGCGCGTCGACAACCGCATGATCGCCACCGCGCACGGCAGCCTGGCGGCCGCCGCCGAGGTGTTCCGCACGCACGGCGTGACCCCGGTGATCCTGGGCGACACCGTCACGGGCGAGGCCCGCGAGGTGGCGCGCGTCTACGCGGCGCTGGTGCGCGAAATCCGCGCGTACAATGCGCCGTTTGCCGCGCCGGTGGCGCTGATCTCCGGCGGCGAATGCACCGTGACGCTGCCCAAGGACGGCGCCGGACGGGCCCGCGGCGGCCGCTGCTCCGAATTCCTGCTGTCGCTGGCGATCGAACTGGAGGGCGTGGCCGGCGTGCATGCGATCGCCGCCGATACCGACGGCATCGACGGCTCGGAGGACAATGCCGGCGCGCTGGCCGATCCCGGCACGCTGGCCCGCGCCGAAGCGGCCGGCATGCCGGCGCGCCGCCAGCTGGAGGCGCACGATGCCTGGGGCCTGTTCGATGCGATCGGCGACCTGGTCGTGACCGGGCCGACCCGCACCAACGTCAACGACTACCGCGCCATCCTGATCCTGTAATCGCCGATCGTCCACGCCGCCCGCCGCCGCTGCGGACCGCTGCCGACCGCTCAACCCCACGCTTTCGATTTGCCGAAGTCATGACCCAGACCCTGACCATCACCCGCCCCGACGACTGGCACCTGCACCTGCGCGACGGCGCCGCTCTCGCAGCCGTGCTGCCCGATACCGCGCGCCAGTTCGCCCGCGCCATCGTGATGCCGAACCTGAAGCCGCCGGTCACCACGGTGGCGCAGGCTCAGGCCTACCGCGCCCGCATCCTCGCCGCGCTGCCGGCCGGCCTGTCGTTCGAGCCGCTGATGACGCTGTACCTGACCGACAACACGCAGGCCGACGAAATCGTCGCGGCCAAGGCGAGCGGCTTCGTCCATGCGGTGAAGCTGTATCCGGCCGGCGCCACCACCAACAGCGATGCCGGCGTGACTGACATCCGCCGCTGCAGCGCGGCGCTGGAGGCGATGCAGCGCGTCGGCCTGCCGCTGCTGGTGCACGGCGAGGTCACCGACAGCGAGATCGACCTGTTCGATCGCGAGGCGGTCTTCATCGAGCGCGTGATGACGCCGCTGCGCCGCGATTTCCCGGGGCTGAAGGTCGTGTTCGAACACATCACGACCAAGGACGCGGCCGACTACGTGCGCGAGGCCGAAGGGCCGATCGGCGCGACCATCACCGCGCATCACCTGCTGTACAACCGCAACGCGATCTTCATCGGCGGCATCCGCCCGCATTACTACTGCCTGCCGGTGCTCAAGCGCGAGACCCATCGCCAGGCGCTGGTGGCGGCCGCGGTATCGGGCAACCCGCGCTTCTTCCTCGGCACCGACAGTGCGCCGCACGCGCGCGGCCTGAAGGAGCACGCCTTGCGGCTGCGCGGGCTGCTATACCGCGCTGCATGCGATGGAGTTGTATGCCGAGGCCTTCGATGCCGCCGGCGCGCTCGACAAGCTGGAAGGCTTCGCCAGTTTCCACGGGCCCGACTTCTACGGCCTGCCGCGCAATACCGGCACGCTGACGCTGCGGCGCGAGCCGTGGCAGCTGCCCGAAGCGCTGCCGTACGGCGAGACGGAGCTGGTGCCGCTGCGGGGCGGCGAGACGCTGCAATGGAAGGCCGCGCTGGCCGCCTGAGCGGTGGGCGGTCCCAGCGCTGAGCGGGCCGTCGAGGGCCTGCAGCCTGCTGTCCAGGGCCTCACGCCTGCTGTCGACCTGGCGCAGCGGCTGGCCCGGGTCGATTGGTCCCGGCCCTGGTTTGCGCCGTTCGCGCGGGCGGGCGCCGCGATCGCGGCCGAGGTCGGCCAGGGCCGGCCGGTTCATGCGGCTCTCGATGCCTGTGCCGCCGCACAGGGGCTGACCAATGCCGCCGGTCTGCCGCTGCGCTTCGTCCCGCAGCACACGCTGCCGCCCGGCAGCGCCTACGAGGCCCATATCCACGCGCACGGCGAGGTGCCGACGCGCGAGAACCTGCACGACTTTTTCAACGGCCTGATCTGGCTGCATTTCCCGCGCACGAAGGCGATGCTGAACCGGCTGCAGGCCACGGCCATCGCCGCGCACGGCGTGCAGCCCACGCGCGGGCCGTTGCGCGACGCGGCGACGCTGTTCGACGAGAACGCGGTGCTGTTCGTCTGCGCCGAGCCGCGGCTGGAGGCGGCGCTAAGAGGATTTCGCTGGCGCGAACTGTTCATCGACGGCCGCAACGCGTGGCCTGATCGCTGCGCGGTGGTGCCGTTCGGCCATGCGCTGCTGGAAAAACTGGTCGCACCCTACAAGTCAATCACGGCGCACGCCTGGCCGATCGCCCGTTCGCTCGCCGATCCGCATCCGGCCACGGCGCAGACGCTGGATGGGCCGCTCGCCGAGATGCTCGCGCAGGCGCGGCTGCGGGGCCGGAGCAGCTTCGCGCCGCTGCCGGTGCTCGGCATTCCGCACTGGTGGCCGGCCAATGCCGATCCGGCTTTCTACGACGACACCACGGTGTTCCGCCCCGGCCGCCGCGGTCCCAGTGGTCCCAGTGGTCCCAGTGGTCCCGGCGGTATCAGCGGTCCCGGCGGTATCCACGGTATCGGCAATGCAAGCGGTACTGGCGAGGCCGGCGCGACCGGCGGGATCGACCCAAAGGTGCTAGACTGCGGCCCGCGAAGCAGGACAGACAACCGCTGCTCGCCCGGCAACGGGCGAGGGGAGGAAAGTCCGGACTCCACAGGGCAGGGTGGTGGCTAACAGCCATCCACGGCAACGTGCGGAATAGGGCCACAGAGACGAGTCTTCGCGCCGGGTTTTGCCCGGTGCGAAGGGTGAAACGCGGTAACCTCCACCCGGAGCAATCCCAAATAGGCAGACGATGAAGCGGCCCGCCGAGTCTGCGGGTAGGGAGCTGGAGCCGGCCGGTAACGGTCGGCCTAGAGGAATGGTTGTCACGCGCGCGCGGATCGCAAGGCCCGTGCGTCGCGCACAGAATCCGGCTTATCGGCCTGCTTCGCTTCGAATTCGCTTCCCGGTGCGGCGCGCCGGGAACGCCTCAAAGGCGCCGACGCGCCAGTATCAAGCTTTCCGGTCTTACACCTCGACCAGTTCGACGCTGTGGCTGATCTCGGCCGTCTTGGCCAGCATGATCGACGCCGAGCAGTACTTGTCGTGCGACAGCTGCACCGCGCGTTCGACGGTCGCCGGGTTCAGGTTGCGGCCGGTCACCGTGAACTTGAAGTGGATGCGGGTGAACACCTTCGGATCCTCGGCGGCCCGGTCTGCCTGCAGCGTGACGGAGCAGCCGCGCACGTCGTGGCGTCCGCGCTTCAGGATCAGCACCACGTCATAGGCGGTGCAGCCGCCGGTGCCGAGCAGCACCATCTCCATCGGCCGCGGCGCCAGGTTGTGACCGCCGCCCTCCGGGGGCACCGTCCATCGCGACGAGGTGACCGCTGCCGGTCTGCGCCACGAAGCTCATGCCGTCGTTGCCCATCCAGGTGACCTTGCATTCCATTTCGTTCGTTCCTGCTCTCAATGTTTCGTTTCGATGCTGCGATGCGCGTGCATCGAGCGCTTGCATTTTCCTCAAATTTTCCTTGCGCCGTGTGGTGTCTTTGCCGCTCGAACGGGCGGAAAACCGAGGGAAACCTCTAAGATGTCAGTTTGATGACATCTCGGCCTACCCGTAAGTTCTTGAATCTTAAGCTTTTCTGCTGGCTGTCGTCGCCGTGACAATTTTTTTGCATTACGAAATGCCATTTCGCACTGCAAATTTTCTTGCATCGCACAAGCCGTCATGTATAATTCCAACCATTGAACGACGGCGCGCCGATGGCCCGCCAGAGTGCGAAAGCGAAGGGTGGTCGAAGCGACCGAGGCAGTTTCCCGACGCCAGCCCGCACCGCCGGCCCCGTCCCGTTGTTCTCCCAGTGTCTCCTCCACCCTCCTCCTTTGGTGGATTCAAACCCAAGCCTCAGCGGCTTGGGTTTTTTTCGCCCCTGCGCCGCTTCCTTTCCTGGAAAAAGCGGTCCGCGAGACACTGCATGCCCCGATCTCTTGACGGCAAACGCATTGTTTGCTTGTGCCGGGCGGCGAACCGCAAGTATAATCGAGGGCTTTTCCGTCATGCCCGCGGAAGAAGAACTCAGGGAGAGCCTGCACACACAAGCAGGAAGGTCAGGTCCAAAGGGCCGGCCGACGACGAAAGTCATGTTACGGGCAGGTTCTACAAGTCTCAGGAAAGATCATGAAAACCTTTTCCGCCAAGCCTCATGAGGTAAAGCGCGACTGGTTCGTGATTGACGCGACGGACAAAGTCCTCGGCCGTGTCGCCAGCGAAGTGGCACGCCGTCTGCGCGGCAAACACAAGCCGGAATTTACTCCGCACGTCGACACGGGCGATTACATCATCGTCGTCAACGCGGCCAAACTGCGTGTCACCGGCACGAAGGAAACCGACAAGAAGTACTACCGCCACTCGGGCTACCCGGGCGGTATCTACGAAACCACGTTTGGCAAGATGCAACAGCGCTTCCCGGGCCGCGCCCTGGAGAAGGCTGTCAAGGGCATGCTGCCGAAGGGTCCGCTGGGCTATGCGATGATCAAGAAGCTGAAGGTGTACGCCGAAGCCGAGCATCCGCATGAAGCGCAGCAGCCCAAGGCGCTGGAAATCTAAGGGGGGCCATCCATGATCGGAAATTGGAACTACGGTACTGGCCGCCGCAAGAGCGCTGTGGCTCGTGTCTTCATCAAGTCGGGCAAGGGCGACATCGTCGTCAATGGCAAGCCCATCAACGAGTACTTCGCTCGCGAAACCTCGCTGATGATCGTGCGCCAGCCGCTCGAACTGACCGCCCACGCACAGACCTTCGACATCAAGGTCAACGTGACCGGCGGCGGCGAAACCGGCCAGGCCGGTGCGGTGCGCCACGGCATCACCCGCGCGCTGATCGACTATGACGCCACGCTGAAGTCCGCGCTGTCCAAGGCCGGCTTCGTCACCCGCGATGCGCGTGAAGTCGAGCGCAAGAAGGTCGGTCTGCACAAGGCACGTCGTCGCAAGCAGTTCTCGAAGCGTTGATGCGCCGGGCAAGCCGGGATCCTGTCCCGGATTGCGCAGCCAGCAAGAACCGCACGCCTGTCGTGCGGTTTTTGTTTTGGTAGCGTCGCTGTCTGGAGCGTCGTTGCCTGGTGCGCCTTTGCTTTGGAGCATCGTTGCCAGCAGCGTTGTTGCCGCATCACGGTGGTACGGGCAGTTGGCCGCACAATGCATCGTCATGGATACAATGGCGCTTTCCCAAGTTTCCCAGTGAGGCCGCGATGCTGTTTTCGAAGAAGAAAGGGTTGACGATCGACACCCTGATCGGTCGCCAGACCGTCGTCGAAGGCGACCTCCACTTCTCGGGCGGCCTGCGGCTCGACGGCCGCGTGCGCGGCAACGTGCTGGCCGTGGCCGATCAGCCCAGCATGCTGGTGGTCAGCGAGACCGGCGTGGTCGAGGGCGAGGTCAAGGTCGGCCATCTGGTGCTGAACGGCACGGTGACCGGTCCGGTCCATGCGGCCGAGCTGCTGGAACTGCAGCCGCAGGCCCGTGTGCAGGGCGAAGTGCATTACGCGGCTCTGGAAATGCACCAGGGCGCGATTGTCGAGGGCCGTCTGGTTCCGCTCGGGAACACCGAGCCCAAGCAGTTGCCCAACTTGGAAACTGGCCGCAGGCAGCGAAGAAAGCGCCTGAGGCCGCGCGCCCGGAAATGCGCGTGAACCATGCCCCTTGAATCGATGGGGGGATCGGCACGATCTTTCCAGTGCGCTTAGAATACCGGCGTATCTAAATAGGAGAACCCCATGAACGCAGTCGCAGAGGCACCCGTTACCGAGGACGTGCCGGCCCCGTTCGTCTTTACCGACAGCGCCGCCGACAAGGTCAAGCAGTTGATCGAGGAAGAGGGCAATGCCGATCTGAAACTGCGCGTCTTCGTGCAGGGCGGCGGTTGTTCCGGCTTCCAGTACGGCTTCACGTTCGACGAGGAAGTGAACGAGGACGACACCACGATGGTCAAGAACGGCGTCACCCTGTTGATCGACTCGATGAGCTACCAGTATCTGGTCGGCGCGGAGATCGACTACAAGGAAGACATCAACGGCGCCCAGTTCGTGATCAAGAACCCGAACGCCACGACCACCTGCGGTTGCGGCTCGTCGTTCTCGGTCTGACGCCAGTCCGCCTCGGCAAAGAAAAAGCGCACCGGCCGGTGCGCTTTTTTTGCCCCTCTTTATTGCTCCATCGGTTGCTCGGTCTGTTGCCGCTTCGGTTGCCCCCTCCTGTCAGCCCCTGCTGTTACCCCCCAATTTCCGGCGGCGGCTGCGGGTCTTACTGCGTCGCCCGCCAGACCACCGGAAACCAGTCCTCGCGCATGCGCTCTCCGTCGGCGAGCCCGATGCCCGGGAAGGGCGGCGAGGTGCGGCCCGGGCGGGCGATGTAGCGCACATCGTCGCCGAGAAAGCGCGCCGAAAACGCGCGCCGGCGTCCGGTGCCGGTATTGCCGGCGGCGCCATGGACGGTGCGGAAATCGAACACCACCGCGTCGCCCGGCTCCAGCTCCGGCGTCAGGATCCGGTGCGAACCGTCCTCGACGTCGGGCATCTCCATGAAGGCGTCGTCGCCGGCATAGAAGTTGTCGTTGCTGGCCCAGCGCTTGGGCCGCACTAGCCTGGGCCAGCGATGCGAGCCGAGCACCACGCGCAGCGTGTTCGCGGTGGTGACGGGGTCCAGCGGGATCCAGTAGCTGGCGGTCTGGCAGCCGTCGACGCAGTAATAGGGCAGGTCCTGATGCCAGGGCGTCGGCTTCGCCGTACCGGGTTCCTTGACCAGGATGTGCTCGTGGAAGACCTGGGCTGCTTGCGAGCGCATCAGCTGTCCCGCGATCGCGGCGGCTGGCGATTCCCGCATGAAGGCCGCGAAGGCGGGAATGCGCTGCCAGTTGCAGTAGTCCTCGAAGAAGCGGCCGCTCTCGCCGCTGCGCACGTTCTCGATGGCAAACGGCCCCGGCGCCGCCAGGTTCTGCTCAAACCCTTCGCGCAACCGCTCGACCCAGCCGCTGAAGGCCCCCCGTAGGACCAGCGCGCCGTCGCGCTGGTAGGTCTCGATCTGCGTGGCGCTGATTTCCATGGCTCCCCCTGAGTGATATCGGTCTGCCACGACAGTATCGAGGGCCCTTCTGAATAGGAAAAGCATATATTCTCTATGCTTCAATATAGCCAAGCTCTATAGAGCGGCCGCGACCCCTATCTCGACCCCAACCCCCGGGACCGTACCGTGTTCCGGATCCCGAGCCCCTAGGCCCAGCCCGCCACGCCCACGATGATCGCCTTCTCCTTCCGCCAGCTCGAGTACTTTGTCGCCGTCGCCGAGCAGGGCAGCATCAGCGGCGCGGCGCGGGTGCGCCACGTTTCCCAGCCATCGGTGTCGCTGGCGATCGGCCAGCTGGAACAGATCCTCGGCACGCCACTGTTTCGCCGGCAGGTCAGCCGCGGCCTGGCGCTGACGCCGGCGGGCCAAAGGCTGCTGGAGCGCGCCCGCGACATCCTCGCGCTGGCGGCGGGCATCGGCGCGGACGAGGGCGAGGCGGCGACGCTGAGCGGCCAGCTGTCGCTGGTCTGCTTCCAGGATCTCGGTCCCTACCATGTGCCGGCGCTGCTGGCCGGATTTCGCGCCCGCCATCCGGGCGTCGCCGTGACGCTGTTCGAGGCGGACCTGGCCACGGTCGCGCGCACGCTGCACGCCGGCAAGGCGGAGCTTGCGCTGACCTACGACCTCGGCTTCGATCATCGCGTGCTGCGCTGGCGTCTTGCCGAGCTGGCGCCCTACGCGCTGCTGCCGGCCGAGCATCCGCTGGCCGCGCAAGCGGACGTCAGCCTGGTCGAGCTCGCCGGCGAGCGGCTGATCCTCGAGGACATTGCGCAGACGCGCGAGTACTTCCTGTCCCTGTTCTGGGCCCACGGCCTGTACCCGCAACTGCATCAGTACACGCAGACCTTCGAGATGCAGCGCGGCCTCGTCGCGCACGGCTATGGCGTGGCGCTGTCGTGCACGCGGCCGGCCGGCGATCGCAGCTACGACGGCACGCCGATCGCCTGCCGCCCATTGCGCGAGACCGTGACGCCGCAGCGCGTGGTGCTGGCGCGGGCGGAATCGATCCGGCCCTCGCCGGTGGCGGAGGCCTTCATTCGATGGGTCGAGCAGGAACGGGGTGCCGTGGCGTTGCACGAGGAGGGGGCAGGCCGGCGCGGCCCGCTGAGACCGGTCCGCAGGTCCGCCGGTCCGCCGGTCCGCCGGTCCGCCAATCCGCCAATCCGCCAATCCGCCAGTCCGCCAATCCACGGCACGCGAGAAGCGCGAGGCCGGGACCGCCGCGTCGCCGGCGCGATCAGCGCGGGTAAATCGCGCCCAGTACGCGCGGACCGGCGGCGCCGGTCACGGTCGGCATGTTGCCCGGCGCGCGGCGCAGGCATTGGCGCGCCAGCCAGGCAAAGGCGAGCGCCTCGACCTGCAGGACCGGCACGCCGAAATCGTCCGAAGTCTGCACGGTGACGCCGGGCAGGGCGGCCGCCAGGCGCGCCATCACGAAGCCGTTGCGGGCGCCGCCGCCGCAGACGATCAGGCGCCGCGCGTCCGGCGCATGGCGGCGGATATCCCGGGCGATCGCTTCGGCGGTCAACGCCGCCAGCGTGGCCTGCACGTGCTGCGGGTCGCGTTCGGCGTCCTGCAGTTGCGCGTCCAGCCAGGCCGGATGGAACAGGTCGCGGCCGGTGCTCTTCGGCGGGGTTTGCTTGAAATAGGGCTCGTCGAGCAGCCGCGCCAGCAGCGCTTCGTCGATGCGGCCGCCGGCCGCCCAGTCGCCGTTGGCGTCGAAGGGCTGGCCGCGATGGCGCGCGATCCAGTGGTCCAGCAGCGCATTGCCCGGGCCGCAGTCGAAGCCGATCACCGGCCCGCCGTCGCCCGGCAGCACGCTGATATTGGAGATGCCGCCGATATTGCAGACCACGCGGGTCTCGCCGGCCAGGCCGAACAGCGCTTGGTGCACGGCCGGCACCAGCGGCGCGCCCTGTCCGCCCGCGGCGATATCGCGGCTGCGGAAATCGGCAATGACGTCGATCCCGGTCAGCTCGGCGAGCAGCGCCGGATGCTGGCTCTGGCGCGTATAGCCGATGCCGTCGTAGCGGCCGGGACGATGGCGGATGGTCTGGCCATGCGCGCCGATCGCCGCCACGGCGTCGGCCTGCACGGCGGCCTCGCGCAACAGCGCCGCCACGCACTCGGCATAGACGCGCGCCAGCGCATTGGCGGCCAGCGCCTCGCGATGGATCTCGTCGTCGCCCGGCTGTTGCAGCGCGCCGAAGGCGGCGCGCAGGTCGTCGGGGAAGGGTTGGTGGCTGGCCGCGAGGACCCGGGGCTGCGCCCCGGCGAAGTCCACCAGCACGCCGTCGGCCCCGTCCATGCTGGTGCCGGACATCAGGCCGATCAGGAGTTCGGGGCGCGTGGCGGACATCGCGGCGTGGGGCGGTGCGCTCGGTGCCGCGTCAGTTGCCGTTGGAGGCGACGTTGTAGGTGCGCAGCGCGTTGATCCGGCTCAGCATGTCGCTGGTGTAGCTCAGGAACTGCTGGCGCGCGCGTCCGGTCAGCGCCGGCGATTCCATCAGCGTGATCGTCAGCGGGTTCTGCGGCACATCGTTGTGGCGGAACTCGTAGTGCAGGTGCGGGCCGGTGGCCCAGCCGGTCGAGCCGACGTAGCCGATCAGCTGCCCCTGCATCACGCGCTGCCCTTGCTGGACGCCGGCAAAGCGCGACAGATGCGCGTAGTAGGTCGAGTAGCCGTTATGGTGCTTGATCACCACGATATTGCCGTAGCCGTTCTGCTGGCCGACGAAATCGACTTCGCCGTCGCCGGTGGCGAACACCTTGGTGCCCGTCGGCGCGGCGAAGTCCACGCCCTTGTGCTGCTGCCACTGGTGGTGCAGCGGGTGATCGCGGCCGCCGAAGCCCGACGACATCCGCGAGAACTCGACCGGCGAACGCAGGAACGGCCGCTTCATGCTGCGTCCGTCGAATGTGTAGTAGGCGCCGTTCTTGCCGTCCGGCGCGTACCACAGCGCCTGGTGCAGCTGGTTGCGGTTGATCAGTTCGATCGCGACCACGCGGCCGTTGCGCACGAAGGCGCCGTCGCGATAGCCCGATTCGTAGACGATGCGGAAGCGGTCGCCCTTGACGATGTCGTGGTGGAAGTCGATCACGCCCGAGAAGATCGAGATCATCTGGTCGACCACTTCGTCCGGCACGTTGGCCGCGTCCATCGCCTTGAAGAAGCCGCCCGTGCCGATCGTGCCCGAGCCCATCTCGTAGTGCAGCTCGTTCTTGACGACCTCGATGCGGGCCTTGTAGTCCGGATCGGCCAGGTCGCCGGCGCGCTCGATCACCAGCTGGCGCGAGATCGAGACGTCGCCGCCCATGTTGGCCTGCAGTGAGACCAGCAGATTGCTCTGGTCGACTTCCGCCTGCACGATCTGGCCCGGTTCGAGCTTGAACAGGCCGCGCGCGGTCGGGTTCTTGTGGATGAAGGCCTGCGCGTCGGGGTCGTCCACGCCGAGCCGCTTGAGCAGCGTGGCGATGGTGTCGCCGCGCTGCATGCGCTCCTGGCGTACGAAGGTGGCGCTGGTATCGGTCAGGCGCTCGAGCTGGTCGCGCAGGTCGGGCAGGCGCATGCCCTGGACCACGCGGGGCGCGTCGGGATCGTCGTAGGCGGTGCGCGGTGCGACGCCCATGGCGGCGGCCATGCCGAGCGTAAAGACGGTCGCGACCGATGCCGTCAATTGCTTGCGGCGGCGCGCATGCAGCGCATGGGTCGGATCGACGAGCACCACGAGCTCACGCGCGAAAACTTCGCGGAGTCTGGACCACATCACGTAAAATTCTGCCTTGGTTCGGGCTCCGCTGCCGCGACGATCTGTGCGTGTCTGCCTTCCTCCCCCGAGGTGCGGCGCGGGCTGTCTTTCGTTTGCCGCCTACAATGGCGGTTGGCCTACGGGATGGCTCCCGGCCGGCCGAATCGGCGGATTATACCAAAAACTTCCCCGGTGTCCGCCCGAATGTTCATGTATTTCAACGACTTAAGTCATGACCGACGTATCCTCCGGCGCCGCGACCTCCTATCCCCCTGACACCGTCCGTGATGCACGCGCTGGAAGTGTCCAAGCGCGGCTGCGACGAACTGCTGATCGAATCCGAATGGCTGCAGAAGCTGGCGCGTAGCGAAGCGACCGGCGTGCCGTTGCGGATCAAGCTGGGCCTGGATCCGACCGCGCCGGACATCCACATCGGCCACACGGTCGTGCTCAACAAGATGCGCCAGCTGCAGGACCTCGGCCATCACGTGATCTTCCTGATCGGCGACTTCACCTCGACCATCGGCGATCCGTCCGGCCGCAACAGCACCCGGCCGCCGCTGACGCGCGAACAGATCGAAGCCAACGCGCAGACCTACTACCGCCAGGCCAGCCTGGTGCTCGACCCGTCCAGGACCGAGATCCGCTACAACAGCGAGTGGTGCGACCCGTTGGGCGCGCGCGGCATGATCCAGCTCGCCGCCAAGTACACCGTCGCCCGCATGATGGAGCGCGACGACTTCACCAAGCGCTACCGGTCTGGGATTCCGATTTCGGTCCATGAGTTCCTTTACCCGCTGATGCAGGGCTACGACTCGGTTGCATTGAAGTCCGATCTGGAGCTCGGCGGTACCGACCAGAAGTTCAATCTGCTGGTCGGCCGCGAGCTGCAGAAGGAATACGGCCAGGAGCCGCAGTGCATCCTGACCATGCCGCTGCTGGTCGGCCTGGACGGCGTCGAGAAGATGTCCAAGTCCAAGGGCAACTACGTCGGCGTGACCGAGCCGCCCAGCGAGATGTTCGGCAAGCTGATGAGTATCTCGGACGACCTGATGTGGCGCTACTACGAATTGCTGTCGTTCCGCCCGATGTCCGAGATCGACCTGATGAAGCAGGAAGTGGCGCTCGGCCGCAACCCGCGCGACTGCAAGGTGATGCTGGCGCAGGAGATCGTCACGCGCTTCCACAGCGCGGCCGATGCCGGCAAGGCGCTGGAGGACTTCAACCACCGCGCCCGCGGCGGCGTGCCCGACGACATCCCCCGAAGTCAGCCTGTCCGGCGCGCCGATCGGCATCGCGCAGCTGCTCAAGCAGGCCAACCTGGTGCCGTCGTCGTCCGAGGCCAACCGCAATATCGAGCAGGGCGGCGTGCGCATCGATGGCACCCAGATCAGCGACAAGGCGCTGAAGGTCGAGGCCGGCACCTATGTGGTCCAGGTCGGCAAGCGCCGTTTCGCGCGCGTGACGCTGTCCTGAGGCGGCCCCGATGATCGCGTTGATCCAGCGCGTGGCGCGAGCCAGCGTGACGGTCGATGGCCGGGTCACCGGCGAGATCGGTGCCGGCCTGCTGGCGCTGGTCTGCGCCGAACGCGGCGACACCGAGGCCGAGGCCGAGCGCCTGCTGGCCAAGCTGCTCGGCTATCGCGTGTTCTCGGATGCCGCCGGCAAGATGAACCTGCCGGTGCGCGACATCGACGGCCAGGGCACGCCCGGCGGCCTGCTGGTGGTGTCGCAGTTCACGCTGGCGGCCGATACCAACAGCGGCACGCGGCCCAGCTTCACGCCGGCGGCCTCGCCCGAGGACGGCCGCCGCCTGTACGAGCATTTCGTCGCCCGCGCGCGCGCCGCCCATCCCGAGGTGCAGACCGGGGAGTTCGGCGCGATGATGCAGGTCAGCCTGGTCAACGACGGCCCGGTCACGTTCTGGCTGCGGGTGCCGCCACCGTCGCCGCCGTCCCCGTCATCCACGCCGCCCCGCGCGGCCAACCCTTGAGCGCAAGGAGACAAGCATGAGACTCTGGAGCAACGCCTTTGCCGACATGGCGCCGATTCCCGGCGAGTTCGCCTTTGCCGTGCCGGATGCCGCCAACCACATCACGCTGTCCGGCAACCGCAACCCGGACCTGCACTGGGAAGGCGCGCCGTCCGGCACGCGTTCGTTCGTGCTGATCTGCCACGACCGCGACGTGCCCAGCCGCGGCGACGACGTCAACCAGGAAGGCCGCGAAGTGCCGGCGAGCCTGCCGCGCGTGGACTTTTTCCACTGGGTGCTGGTCGACATCCCGCCGGGGCTGACGACGATTTCGGCCGGCTCGCACAGCGACGGCGTGATCGCGCGCGGCAAGCCCGGTCCGGAGGCGACCGGCGGCACCGCTGCCGCGGGCGGCCTGCGCCACGGCGTCAACGACTACACCGGCTGGTTCGCCGGCGACAAGGACATGGCGGGCGACTACTACGGCTACGACGGCCCGTGTCCCCCGTGGAACGACGCGATCGTGCACCACTACGTGTTCACGATCTATGCGCTGGATCTGGACCGGCTGCCGCTCGAAGGCCGTTTCACCGGCGCCCAGGTGCGCGAGGCGATCGAAGGCCACGTGCTCGACCAGGCCAGCCTGACCGGCACCTATACCCTGAACCCGAAACTGGCGGCGCAGCAGCCGGCCGGCTGACGCCGCAGCAGCACCAACATCAAGAATCAGCGCGCACCCGGCGCGCGCGAAGGAAACGGCATGACGTTCACGCCCGGGCCGCAGTCGCTGCTGGCCATCACCCATCTGATCGTGATCCGACACGGCGAAACGGCCTGGAACCGCGAACGGCGGCTGCAGGGGCAGCTCGATATCCCGCTGAACGACACCGGCCACGCGCAGGCTCGCGCGCTGGCCGGCTCGCTGGCGGGCGAACCGGTCGACGCGATCTATTCGAGCGACCTGTCGCGCGCGATGCAGACCGCGGCGCCGCTGTCCGAGGCGCTGGGCGTGCCGGTCCAGTCCGAGCCGCGCCTGCGCGAGCGCTGCTACGGCACGCTCGAGGGCATGACCTATGCCGAGGTCGCGCAGCAGCGGCCGGAGGACTTCGCCCGCTGGCAGGCGCGCGTGCCGGACTACGCGCCGCCGCAGGGCGAGTCGCTGCGGGACTTCCACGAGCGCGCCGTCGAGGTGGTGCTGGCGCTGGTGCGCCGCCATCCGGGCGAGCGCATCGCGCTGGTCGCGCATGGCGGCGTGCTGGATTGCCTGTATCGCGAGGCCACCGGCATGACGCTGGAAGCGCCGCGCGAGCACGAACTGCTCAATGCCAGCGTCAATCGCCTGCGCAGCGACAGCCATCGGCTGACCGTGGCGCAATGGGCCGACGTCAGCCACCTGGCTACGCTCACGCTGGACGAGGTCGATCGGCGCGTGCCGTGACTTTCGGCAGCGCCGATTCCGGTCGGCGCTATCCTCCGGCGCTGTTCCGCGGCGTTATTCCCCCGGCGTTATTCCCCGGCGCTATTCAGGAGCGCAACTTCCAGCGCTGTGCCGCGGCGCTATTGCGGAGCGTGATCCCCCCACGCTATACCCGCAGCCGGAACGGCGTGAAGTCGGTGTCGCGGTCGTACCAGTCCTCGTCCTCGGCGCGCTTCAGGAACGCCACCACCCGATAGGTGACCGGCGTCATCACGACCTCCCAGCCGGTCTTCAGCACGTACTGCGCGACCGCCACCTGCACCACCTTCTCCAGCGGCCAGATGCCGTAGAACGCGATCACGTAGAACAGCGACGAGTCGACCAGCTCGCCGGCCAGCGTCGAGCCGATCGTGCGCGTCCACAGCCAGCGGCCGCGCGTCCACAGCTTCATCTTGGCCA
Source organism: Cupriavidus sp. H18C1 (assembly GCF_049311595.1). NCBI lineage: Bacteria > Pseudomonadati > Pseudomonadota > Betaproteobacteria > Burkholderiales > Burkholderiaceae > Cupriavidus > Cupriavidus sp. H18C1. The sequence goes on along the minus strand of NZ_CP186008.1, from coordinate 1,349,314 downwards.
GCACGTAGCTGTTGGTGAAGCTGCCGCAGCAGAAGGCGATCAGCGAGCCCAGCGCGATGCGCCAGGTATTGCCGAACACGTCCTCCAGGCTCTTCTGATAATCGGCCATGAACGGCGCCACCGGCATCGACAGCACCACCAGGCTCATGAAGGTCGCGAAGGCCAGCGCCGCGAAGCCGGCCCACACCACGCGCCGGTCGCGGCCATAGCCGTAGACCTCGGTCAGCACGTCGCCGAAGATGTACGAGACCGGGAAGAACAGCACGCCGGCGCCGAAGGTCACCGGGCCGATCCAGGGCAGCGTGACATGCGCCGCCTTGGCCGCGCCGATCAGGTTCGAGCACAACAGCACGGTGACGAAGGCCACCATCACCAGATCGTAGTAGCGGTAAACGCGGCCGGTGCGCGGCGCGGCGCGGGTTGTGGTCATGGTGTTCCCTGGTTTTTTGCTGGCGATTATGCCAGCAGCGGGGAGAGCGGGTTGGCGGGGGGTTGGAGGCCCCTGGGGGCTCAGGGGCCCTTGGGCATCTGGATCTATGGGGTCTGGGGCCTTGGGTCTCTGGGGCTCTGGCCGGTGCCGCCGTGCCAGCTGGCGCCGCATGCGAACGCGAGGCCTCAGGTGTATCGTTGCGGCATTCCTCGACCGCCCAGCAACACGGAGCCCACCGCCATGACCTGGTCCTCCAATCAATACCTGCAATTCGAAGACGAGAGAACGCGCCCGGCGCGCGAGCTGATCGCCGCCGTGCCGACGCAAACCGTCCGCAGCGCCATCGACCTGGGCTGCGGCCCCGGCAATTCGACCGAGGCACTGGCCGCGCGCTATCCCGACGCGCGGATCGTCGGCCTCGACAGCTCGCAGGACATGATCGACGCCGCCCGCAAGCGGCTGCCGCAGTTCCAGTTCGAGCTCGGCGATATCAGCGCCTGGCGCGATCCGGGGCCGTACGATCTGGTGCTCGCCAACGCCGCGCTGCAATGGGTGCCTGACCATGCCGGGCTGTTTCCGTCGCTGGCGCAGCGCCTTGCGCCCGGCGGCAGCCTGGCGGTGCAGATGCCCGACAACCTCGATCAGCCGACCCATCGGCTGATGCGCGAGGTCGCGGCCGACGGGCCGTGGGCGCAGGCCTTGTCGCAGGCCGCGGCCGCGCGTACCACGCTGCCGCCGGCGAGCTGGTACTACGAACTGCTGCGGCCGCATTGCGCGCGCGTCGACATCTGGCGCACGACGTATCACCACACGCTGGCGGGCGCGCCGGCCGTGGTCGAATGGCTGAAGGGGAACGGGGCTGCGGCCTTTCCTGGAGCCGCTGGACGCCGGGCAGCGGGAGGCCTTCCTGGCGCGCTACACGGCCGCGATCGCGCAAGCCTATCCGGCGCAGGTCGATGGGGTGGTGCTGCTGCCGTTTCCGCGGCTGTTCATCGTGGCGACGCGATGATGCCGCGGCGTCAGGGCTTGCCGGCGGAGCCGTTGGTGGAGTCGTCGGCCGGATCGTTGGTGGAGTCGTTGGCGGGATCGTCGGCCGGATCGTCGGCGGAGGCGTCGCCCGCCGAGCCGGCGAGCGCAGCCGCGCAATAGGCGGCGATCGCGTCGAGCACGCTGTCGGCCTCGCCGACCGCCGCCGCGCTGCGGATCCGGATGCCGGGCAGCCGCGCGCGGCAATCGTCGAGCAGCGCCGGCAGGTCGCGGCGCAGATGGCCGCCCTGGCCGAAAAACACCGGCACCACCAGGATGTCGTCGATCTGCTGCGCGGCCAGCTGCGTCAGGGTGTCCGGCAGGTCCGGCGTCATCAGTTCAAGAAAGGCCAGCCGGACAGCGCAGTCGGGCAGCATCGCGGTCAGCCGCGCATGCAGCCTGTCGAACGGCTCGCGCCAGCGCGCATCGCGCGCGCCGTGGGCGAACAGCACCAGCGCCTGGCGGGCCGGCTTGTCGCTGGTCAGGTCGGCGCGCGATGCCATCGCTCAATGCCGGTCGACCCAGCGCAGCGCCGTCAGCGCGACCAGCAGGTACAGCGTGCCGGGCAGCAGCGCGGAAACGATCGGCGGCCAGGTGTGCAGCAGGCCCACGTGCGAGAACAGCGTGTTCGACAGGTGGAAGGACAGGCCCAGCATGATGCCGCCGAACACCTTGATGCCGACCGCACCGGCGCGTGCGTGCAGATAGGCGAACGGCAGTGCCAGCGCCATCATCACGAACAGCGTCAGCGGATAGACCGCCTTCTTCCAGAACGCGATCTCGTAGCGCTGTGTGTCCTGCTTGTTGTCGCGCAGATGGCGGATATAGCGGAACAGGTCCAGCGTCGACATGCGCTCGGGCGTCACCAGCAGCACCGAGAGGATCTGCGGCGTCAGCTCCGAGTGCATCGTCATGTCGGGAAAGCTCTTGCGCTCGGCCCGGAATGCCGGCGCCAGCCCGTCGCGCTGCGCGCCGGCCGGCGGCGGCGCTTCGGCGAAGCGGGTTTCCGTGACCTTGGACAGCTGCCACGACTGGTCGCCGCGGTAGCGCCCTTCCTCGGCGACGCGGATCACGCTGAGGCGATAGTCGCCGTCGAATTCGTAGATCGTCACGCCATTGATGGTCTGGTCCGGCTTCAGGCCCGCCACGTTGACGAAGCGGGTCAGCTCGCCGCCGGTGGCCGGATCCTTGCCGCGGTCCTTGACCCAGACGCCCGAGCGGAAGCCCGACGACACCGTCGCCCCCCAGCGAATCGAGCTTGACCTTCTGCGCGTATTGCTCGGTCTTCGGCCCGATGAACTCGCCGAACAGGAACGTCGCGATCGCCAGGGGAATCGCCAGCTTGAACAGCGAGAACAGCGCCTGCCGCGTATTGAGGCCGGCCACCCGGAAGATCGTGTATTCCGATTGGCTGGCCAGCTGCGAGAACACATAGATCGCGCTGATCAGCGCCGCGATCGGCAGCACCTCGTAGATCCGCGTCGGCGCCTGCAGCACGACGTGGAAGAAGGCGACCAGCGAGGTGTAGCCGGCCGTCACGTTCTCCAGCTCGTTGAGCATGTCGAAGAACACGAACAGCGCCAGCACCGCGAACAGGATGAACGCGAAGACGCCGTAGATCAGCCGGCCGAAGTAGCGCTCGTAGACGTGCAGCACCCTCATGCCGGGTCTCCCTGCGGGGTGCGGCGGCGCAGCCCGAACACCGCGCGCCAGCCGCCGAGGCTGTAGCGCTGGCGGTAGCGGAACAGCATCACCGCGCCGAGGAAGGCGAGCAGGTGGAACGGCCACCAGGCGAGCCCGAACGGCAGCGAGCCGGAGCGGACCCAGGCCTGCGACAGGTTGATCAGGTTGCTGTAGGTCAGGTAGATCAGCACGGCGAACACCAGCGGCGTATAGCGGCCCAGCCGCGGGTTGACATAGGCCAGCGGGATCGCGATCAGCACGAAGTTGAAGGCCAGGATCGGCAGCGACAGCCGCCAGATCAGCTCGCCCAGGTTCTCATTGGTCGGATTGCGCAGCAGCTCGATGGTGTCGCGGCTCTTGACCGGCAGGTTGGCGTCGCTTTCGGGCGGCTTGCTGTCGACCTTGACCGCATAGCGGTCGAATTCGACGATGCGGTAGTCCAGCTTGCCCGGGGTGCCGGCGTAGCGGCGGCCATCCTCCATCACCACCAGCCGGTCGCCGTTGGGCATGGTTTCGAACTGGCCCTGATGGGCCAGCGCCACGCCGACCTTGCCGGCCTCGGCATTGGCCACGAAGACATTGCGCGCATGGCGCATATCGCCGTCGATGCTCTCGATGAACAGCACGTAGTTGCCGTTGGCCGGCTCGATGAAGCGGCCGGCGGCAATCATCGACAGCACGCCGCGCTGCTGGAAGCGGTCGCGGAACAGCGCGCTCTGCTGGTTGGCCCAGGGCCAGGCGAAGGCGCCCAGGAACAGCGCCAGCAACACGAAGGGCGCCGCGAACTGCAGCACGGGCTTGATGAAGTCGCGCAGGGACAGGCCGGCCGAGAACCAGACCACCATCTCGGAGTCCTTGTACCAGCGCGTCAGCACGATCAGCGTGGAGATGAACAACGTCGCGCACAGCAGGATCGCCAGGTAGCCGAGGGCGGCCAGGCCGATCAGCATCAGCACGTCGTTGGGGCTGGCACGGCCGGTGGCGGCCATGCCGAGAATACGGATCACGAGCGAGGTCAGCATGAAGGTCAGCATGACCAGGAACACCGCGCCGGCGGTGTAGGCGAGCTCGCGTCGCAGGGCTTGTTGAAAAATCATGCGATGTCGGTTCCGGGCTGCCGGCCAGCGCGGCGGCGGCGCACGCCGGCGGCTGACGGAGGGTACGGCGTCAGCGCTGCAGGCCAGCGGCGGCCAGTCGCTGCGGAAGTGACTGCCAAAAGTTCGCGAAGCAAAATCGCGGATAATGGAGGCTTTCGTTCTACACGAGCCCCTGGAAGGAAGCGCGATGGAATTTAGCACAAAAGCCCTGGATTTGAGCAAAGCGGGCCAGAATGGTTTCCTGGCGACCAAGACCGACTGCCTGGTGGTCGGTGTGTTCGAGGGCCAGAGTCTGGACGGCGTCGCCAAGGCGCTGGACGCCGCGACCCGGGGCCTGGTGGCTAGATTGATCAAGCTCGGCGACTTCGAAGGCAAGCGCAATTCGCAGCTGGTGCTGCACGAGGTCGCGGGCATCGGCGCCGCGCGCGTGCTGCTGGTCGGCCTGGGCAAGGAGTCGGAGTTCGGCGACAAGGCCTTCGCCGATGCGGTGCGTACCGCATTGCGTGCGTTGAGCGGCACGCGTGCCGCCAATGTCCTGTGGTGCCTCGCACAGCCGGCACCGCGTGCGGCCGGGCAGGGCGCCGCCGAGGCCGCGACGCGCGATATCGCCTGGCGCGTGATCACCACCGTCACGCTGATCCGCGAGGCGGGCTACCGGCTGCTGGAGCGCCATCCCGAACTGAAGCGCAACGGCGCCAAGAACAACGACAAGGCTCTGGGCCTGCGCAAGGTCGTGCTGGCGGTCGATGCGGCCGAGGCCAAGGCGGCGAACCAGGCCGTGGTGCGCGGCGTGGCGATCGCCAACGGCATGGAGCTGACCAAGGACCTGGGCAACCTGCCTTCCAATATCTGCACGCCCACCTACCTGGCCGATACCGCGCGCTCGATCGCGCGCCGCTTCAAGCTGAAGGTCGAGGTGCTGGGCCGCAAGCAGATCGAGGCGCTGAAGATGGGCGCCTTCCTCGCTGTCACCAAGGGCACCGCCGAGCCGCCGCAGTTCATCGTGCTGCGCTACGACGGCGGCGGCGCGCGCCAGGCGCCGGTGGTGCTGGTGGGCAAGGGCATCACCTTCGATACCGGCGGCATCTCGCTGAAGCCCGGCGAGGGCATGGACGAAATGAAGTACGACATGTGCGGCGCCGCCTCGGTGCTCGGCACGCTGCAGGCGGTGGCCGAGATGGGCCTGAAGCTCAATGTCATCGCCGTGGTGCCGACCTGCGAGAACATGCCGAGCGGCACCGCCACCAAGCCGGGCGACGTGGTGACCAGCATGTCGGGCCAGACCATCGAGATCCTGAACACCGATGCCGAGGGGCGCCTGATCCTGTGCGACGCGCTGACCTATGTCGAGCGCTTCAAGCCGGCCGCCGTGATCGACGTCGCCACGCTGACCGGCGCCTGCATCATCGCGCTGGGCCATGTCAACACCGGCCTGTACGCGCGCAGCGACGCGCTGGCCGACCAGTTGGTGCAGGCCGGTCGCAAGGCGATGGACGGCGCGTGGCGCATGCCGCTGGACGACGAGTACCAGGACCAGCTCAAGTCCAACTTCGCCGACATGGCGAACATCGGCGGCCGCCCGGCCGGCAGCGTCACGGCCGCCTGCTTCCTGGCGCGCTTTGCCGACAAGTACGACTGGGCCCACCTGGACATCGCCGGCACCGCGTGGAAGAGCGGCGCGGCCAAGGGGCGCCACCGGCCGCCCGGTGCCGCTGCTGACGCAATTCCTGATGGACCGCGCAGGCTGATCCTCAACACCCATGACGCGCATCGACTTCCACAGCAACGTGCCGGACAAGCTCGGCTATGTCTGCCGGCTGATCCGCAAGGCGTACGGAGCAGGGCAGAAGATCGTCGTGCATGCCGAGCCCGCGGTGCTGGCGCGGCTCGATGCGCAGCTGTGGACCTTCTCGGCGCTGGATTTCCTGCCGCACTGCGGGCTCGACAGCCCGCACGCGGCGCAAACGCCGATCGTGCTGGCCGCCGCGCTCGACGCGGTGCCGCACCACGAACTGCTGATCAATCTCGATACGAAGATCCCGCTGCAGTTCGCCAGCTTCGAACGCATGATCGAAGTGGTCGGCGGCGACGCCGACGATCGCGCCGCGGGGCGCGAACGCTATCGCCAATATCGCGAGCGGGGCTATCCGCTGATGCACCACGATATCGGGCAACGCAATCAGGGCGAGGGTGCCGGCGCCTAGCTTCGGCTTCCCTGGCGCGGCGTAGCGCGGCCCCTCCCACGCTCTGTCCGAACGCTTTGCTTCAAGCGCTCCCCTTCGAACGGTCGCCTTCTAACGCTCCCCTCGAACGCTCCCTTCGAACGCTTCCTATAGTGGTCTCCGCCAGTTAACTTCCCAGCATTTCAGGCAAGCACCGTAGCCCATAGGCTGGCAACTTACGGCATCGGCTTTCGCCGTGTCCCGTTGTCCCTCCTTCAGGTGTCATTGCCAAATGCTCGACTACTCCGCTCGCCAGCCGCGGCCGCGTCCGCCGCGCCATTCAGGCCGAACCCCGGTCGATCGCCATGCTGCCGATCATGCCGGCCGCTATCCGCCGTACGGTCCTCTGCGCTATCCCACCGGCCATTCCCGCATCCCGCACGGACACGACGGTCATGACGTCCACCTGCCGTGCCGCCTGCCAGGGCCGACCTGCCTCGACGTACGCGAGCCCGGTGACGGGGCGAATGGGGACGGGCTGCGAACGCCCGGCCGTCATCACGACGCCTCGTACAAGCTGGTGTTCGCGTTTCGCGAGGTCGTCCGCGACCTGATCCGCGACTTCATCTCGGATCCGTGGCTGCAGACGGCCGACTTCGATTCCATGGAGATGGTGCCGACGCACCATGTCTCGGACGGCCTGCGCGTGGGCCTGAACGATGTGGTCTGGCGGGTGCGCGTGCCGGGACAGCAGCAGCCGGTCCACCTGCTGATCGAGTTCCAAAGCAGCAACGACCCGCATATGGCCGCGCGCATGCTGGCCTACGTCGGCATGTTCTATCGCGATGCCAGCCGGCGCTGCCGCGGCCGGGGCCGGCACCGCTATCCGCTGGTATTCCCGATCGTGCTTTACAACGGCACCGAGCGATGGCGTGCGCCGACGGACATTGGAGCAATGATTCCGGTCGTACCGGGCCGCGTCGCAGATCATCAGCCCAGGCTGCAGTACTGCCTGATCGACCGCAGTGCCTATACCGAATCGGAACTGGCAACGCAGCGCAACCTCGTTGCCGTGCTGATGCGACTCGAACACGCGACGACGGTGGATGCCGTGTTTGCGCCGTTGCGGCTTGCCAGGGAACTGGCGCAAGGCAATGCCGCGCTCGACACGGCGCTAGCCGCATGGGTCGTGGCGCGAGCCGCCAACTACAGCGCGTCCGCGCTGGATCTTAACGAAGTGCACAACCTGATGGAGCTGGATATGGAACTGTCGCAAGGCTATGGAAAGTGGGCGCGCCGGTTGGAGCGCGACATCACGCGGAAGGTCAAGGCCAAGCTCGAGGCCGAAGTAAGGGCAGAGCTATTGATCAAACAGCTCGACCATCGCTTCGGTCCCTTGCCCGAGGACATCGCCGCCAAGGTGCTTTCCGCCTCGGTGCAGCAGATCGAGGAGTGGGCGCGTCGCGTGCTGTACGCCCAACGCCTCGATGACGTGTTCCTCTGCTAGCCGAAGGCCGTCCCGCCGGCGCCCGGGTCGCGGCGCATTTCGCGCGATCGCGACCCTCCAACTCCCCGACGCTTCACTGGCGGATCAGCGTCGATTTCCCGAACAGACTCTCGAGAAAATCCACCATCAGCCGAGCGGTCTGGTTGCGGACGTCGCAAGCCGGATTGAGTTCGAGCACGTCGAGCGATCCGAGCCGGCCGGTGTCCGCGATCATCTCCATGCAAAGCTGCGTTTCGCGATAGGTCGGGCCGCCCATCACCGTCGTGCCGACGCCGGGCGCGATGCTGCAGTCGAGGAAGTCCACGTCGAAGCTGACGTGCAGATGGGTGTTGTCGTCGATGCCGGCGAGCGCGTTCTGCATGGTATGGCGCATGCCGTTCTCGTCGATGTAGCGCATGTCGAAGACCACGAGGTTCAGGTCGCGCAGCCGCCGTTTCTCTTCGGCGTCGACGCTGCGGATGCCGACCTGCCGGATATGCTCGGGCTTGACCGCCGGCACCGTGCCGCTCAGCGAGATCAAGGGCGCAGGGCCATCGCCGCACAGGCATGCGACCGGCATGCCATGGATGTTGCCGCTGGGACTGGTGGAGCCGGTATTGGCGTCGGCGTGCGCGTCCAGCCAAAGCACCAGCAGCTTCTTGCCGGTGTCGCGGCAATGGCGCGCGGCCGCACTGATCGAGCCGATCGCCAGGCAATGGTCGCCGCCGAGCAGCAGCGGAAAGCGTCCGTCCCGCAGGCAGCCGTAGCAGGCATCGAACACGCCGCGGTTCCACGCCACCACTTCGTCGAGATGCCGCATGCCGTCGATCGGCTGATGCCAGGGATTGGCGGGACCGGACAGATTGCCGCCATCGACGACGTCGAGCCCATTGCGCTGCAGGGCGCCGGCGATATCGGCGACGCGCATCGCCTCCGGTCCCATCGATGCGCCGCGCGTGCTGGCGCCGACATCGGTAGGCGCGCCAATCAACATCACTGTCTTCATGGTCCCTCCTTGCGGTATCGAAGGCCGCCGGTGCCCGCGCGTTGTCGGGGCCGCCGACCACCGGGCCATGATACCGCCCGAAGGGCCGCTCAGCCGGGCATGGCCTGCGGGTCGTATTGCGCGGCGAACTCGGGCGAGGGCGGAATCGGCTTGATGATGTCGATCAGTACGCCGTTGGGATCGGCGGTGATGAAGTGCCGCTGGCCGAAGGCCTCGTCGCGCAGCGCCAGCCGGATCGGCAGGCCGGCCTGCTGCAGCTGCGCGTACAGCGTGTCGACGTCCTCGACCTCGAAGTTCAGGATGGTGCCGGCCACCGGTGCGCGGCTGCCCGCGGGGATGGTCTCGTGCCGGTAGTCGAGCACGGCCAGATTGACGCCGGCATCGTCGGCCGACTGCAGATGCCAGTACCAGTCGCTGGAGAACAGCGCCTTGAAGCCGAAATGCCGTTGGTAGAAGGCCGCCGTGACTGCCACATCGGCGGTCTGGATGACGGGGTAGAAGCTGGTGATCTTCATGACGGACTCCGTTCGGTGCGGCCGCTTGGGGAAATGGCCAGATGACATTAACATGCAGTCTGTATCTTTTTGGTGTTATAACATACAGGCTGTATGTATGCAAAGAAAAATGCCACGCACCAACCGTGAACGCACCGAGGCCACGCGCGGCGCCTTGCTGGCGGCCGCGCGCGCGCTCTTTGTCGACAAGGGGTATGCGGACACCTCGACCCCGGAGATCGTCGCGGCGGCCGGCATCACGCGCGGCGCGCTCTATCACCACTTCGAGGACAAGCGCGCGCTGTTTCGCGCGGTGCTGGAGGAGGAGGCGAAGGCGGTGGCCGACGAGATCGAGCGCGTGGCGCCCGCCACCCGTTCGCCGCGCAAGGCGCTGATCGCCGGCAGCGAGGCCTATCTGGACGCGATGACGGTGGCCGGACGCACCCGGCTGCTGTTGGTGGACGGTCCGGCGGTGCTCGGCGCCGGCGAAAGCCTGGCGCTGGACCAGGCCCACGCCGGCCGCACGCTGCGCGAGGGGCTGGCGGCGGCGCTGGGCCCGCGCCTGCCGCCGCCGCTGACGGTGGATGCGCTGGCCACGTTGCTGTCGGCGGCGTTCGACCGGGCCGCGCTCGCCATCGATGCCGGCGACGATCCGGCCGCAATCCGCGCCGCGATGGTCAGGCTGATCGAGCGGACCGTGGCGGCGGGCTGAACGGCGCCGCGTGGACGCAGAACCAAACGCCAAGCAAGACGCCAAGCAAGACGCCAAACCAAGCGCCAAGCCAAGCGCCTAACAAAAAAGCCTGCGATCGCTCGCAGGCTTCCTTGGCTGGCCAACCCGTCATCCCCGCGAAGGCGAAGACCCAGTGGCGTTCGACGACGCAGGGGTCCCTCGTTCGCGGGAATGACATCGAGGCTCAGTCCGTGACCGCGCCCTTGCTGGCCGTCGACGCCAGCTTCGAGAACTTGGCCAGCACGCCGCGCGTATAGCGGGGCGTCGGCTGCTTCCAGGCGGCACGGCGGCGCGCCAGTTCCTCGTCGCTGACGTTCAGCTGCAGCAGCAGCTTGTGCGCGTCGATCGTGATCGAATCGCCTTCCTGCACCAGGGCGATGGTGCCGCCGACAAACGCTTCCGGCGCGACGTGGCCGACCACCATGCCCCAGGTACCGCCCGAGAAGCGGCCGTCGGTGATGAAGCCCACGGACTCGCCCAGGCCCTTGCCGATGATCGCCGAGGTCGGCGCCAGCATTTCCGGCATGCCGGGGCCGCCCTTCGGTCCGAGATAGCGCAGCACCAGCACGTCGCCGGCCTGGATCTTGTCGGCCAGGATCGCGTCCATCGCGCTCTGCTCGTCGTCGAACACGCGCGCCGGGCCGGTGATGACCGGGTTCTTCAGCCCGGTGATCTTGGCCACCGCGCCTTCCTCGGCCAGGTTGCCCTTCAGGATGGCCAGATGGCCTTCCTTGTACAGCGCCTTGTCGATCGGCAGGATCACGTCCTGGTCGGCGCGCGGCTGGTCGGCCACGTGCTCCAGTTCCTCGGCCAGCGTGCGGCCGGTGATGGTCAGGCAATCGCCGTGCAGCAGGCCCGCGTTCAGCAGGATCTTCATCACCTGCGGAATGCCGCCGGCGCGGTGCAGGTCGGTGGCGACGTACTGGCCCGACGGCTTCAGGTTGCAGATCACCGGCACCTTGCGGCGGATGCGCTCGAAATCGTCGATGGTCCATTCGACCTCGGCCGCATGCGCGATCGCCAGGTAGTGCAGCACCGCGTTGGTCGAGCCGCCGGTCGCCATGATCAGGCTGACGGCGTTCTCGATCGACTTGCGCGTGATGATGTCGCGCGGCTTGATGTCCTTCTTGATCGCCTCGACCAGCACGCGCGCCGATTCGGCGGCGCTGTCGACCTTCTCCTGGTCGGGGTTGGCCATCGTCGACGAATACAGCAGCGACATGCCCAGCGCCTCGAACGACGAGCTCATCGTGTTGGCGGTGTACATGCCGCCGCAGGAGCCGGTCGACGGGCAGGCATTCTTCTCCACGCCCTCGAAGTCCTCCTGGCTCATCCGGCCGGCCGTGAACTCGCCCACGGCCTCGAACGAGGACACGATGGTCAGATCCTTGCCCTTCCAGTTGCCCGGCTTGATGGTGCCGCCGTAGACGTAGATGCCCGGCACATTGGTGCGCGCCAGCGCGATCATGCCGCCCGGCATGTTCTTGTCGCAGCCGCCGATGACGACCACGCCGTCCATCCACTGGCCCTGCGCGGCGGTCTCGATGCAGTCGGCGATGACCTCGCGCGAGATCAGCGAGTACTTCATGCCCTCGGTGCCCATCGACATGCCGTCGGAGATGGTCGGCGTGCCGAAGATCTGCGGATTGGCGCCGGCGCTCTTGATCGCCTCGACGGCGGCGTCCGCCAGGCGCTGTAGGCCGGCGTTGCACGGCGTGATGGTCGAGTGGCCGTTGGCGATGCCGACCATCGGCTTGTCGAAGTCTTCCTTCTGGTAGCCCAGCGCGTAGTACATCGAGCGGTTGGGCGAGCGCGCCACGCCTTGCGTGATGTTCTGCGAGCGGTTGTTGTATGCCATGCGTATCTCTCCGGGGACTGGCGTGGCGCCCGGGCGGGCGCCGCTGTAGTTGTGGCCGACAGCATGCCGTTTGCGTTTTGCAGTGTCAAATATATTATTCGTGCTGTATTGAGTCGTTTTGCCTATTACAAAACGTGTCACGGAAGGGGGCGATCGCCGGGAATCGAAGGCGATTGACGCCCTCGCCGCACCGGGAGCCCGCGTGGATCTGCGCCAGTTGCGCTATTTCGTTACCGTCGCCGAGGAACTGCACTTCGGCCGCGCCGCCGCGCGCCTGGCCATGACGCAGCCGCCGCTGTCGCAGCAGATCCAGGCGCTGGAGGACGAGATCGGCGTGCAACTGTTCGTGCGGACGCGGCGCTCGGTGGCGCTGACCCCGGCCGGCCAGCAGTGGCTGCCCGAAGTGCGGCGGGTGCTGGCCGACGCCGCCAGCCTGCCCGCGCTGGCGCAGCGGCTGGCCCGCGGCGAAATCGGCACGCTGTCGCTGGCCTTCGTCAGCACCGCGGACTACGGCATCCTGCCCGATCTGCTGCGGCGCTTTCGCGCGCGGCATCCCGAGGTCCAGCTGCAGCTGCGCGAGGCCACCAGCGATATCCAGCTCGATGCGCTGGCCGAGGGCCAGATCGACGCCGGACTGGTGATCCGCCCGCAGATGCCGGCCTTGCCGCATGGCTTGTCGTACCTGCCGCTGGTGCGCGAGCCGCTGGTGCTCGCCGTGCCGCAGGACTGGCGCGCGCCGGGACGGCGTGGCGGCGCCGCGCAGCCGGATGTGGTTGCGCTGGCCGATTTCGCGCACGAACCGTTGATCCTGTTTCCGCGCCGAAGCGCGCCGGCATTTCATGACATCATTACCGGTTACTATGCGCGCGACGGCTTTGCCCCGGTGATCGCGCAGGAAGCGATCCAGATGCAGACCATCGTCAGCCTGGTGTCGGCCGGCATCGGCGTCGCGCTGGTGCCGGCCTCGCTATGCAACCTGCGGCGTACCGGCGTGTCGTATCTGACGTTGCGCGGCGCGGTGCCGGAGATCGAAACAGGCCTGGCCTGGCGCGACAACGGCGCGGCCGGGCCCAGCCCGGTGCTGCGCTCGTTCATCGAGATCGCATCGGCGCTGGCGCCGGCCGCGCGCCCGGGAAGCGGCGCATCGAAGCGCCGTGCCACCGCGTCCGAGCCGAATCCCGGGCCGAATCCCGGGCCGAATCCCGGGCCGAATCCCAGGCAGAAGCCGAAGCATTGATGCCGACGCCGATCCCGACGCTGACCCCGATTCCATCCATCCCACCAACCCCATCCGACAACGCCAAGCGATAGACCCGCATGCTGATCCATCCGAACTTCGATCCCATCGCCATCCATCTGGGCCCGCTGGCGATCCGCTGGTACGGGCTGATGTACCTGGCCGGCTTCATCATGTTTATGTGGTTCGGCCGCATCCGGCTGCGCCAGCCGCAGGTGGCGGCGCAGGGCTGGACCGCGCGCGATATCGACGACCTGCTGTTCTACGGCGTGCTCGGCGTGATCCTCGGCGGGCGCCTCGGCTACGTGCTGTTCTACAAGCCGTCCTTCTACCTGTCGCACCCGCTCGACATCTTCAAGGTGTGGGAGGGCGGCATGGCCTTCCACGGCGGCTTCCTCGGCGTGGTGATCGCGATGTGGGTGTTCTCGAAGGTGCGGGGCCGGCATTGGATGGAAGTGACCGACTTCATCGCGCCGATGATTCCCTGCGGCCTGGCCGCCGGGCGCCTGGGCAACTTCATCAATGGCGAGCTGTGGGGCCGTCCGACCGATCTGCCTTGGGGCATGGTCTTTCCGCAGGCTGGCGACAATATCGCGCGCCATCCGTCGCAGCTGTACCAGTTCGCCGGCGAGGGCGTCGCGCTGTTCGTGATCCTGTGGCTGTTCGCCCGCCATCCGCGGCCGATGGGGGGCGGTGTCCGGCGCCTTCCTGCTGGGCTATGGCGTGTTCCGCTTCCTCGCCGAATTCGCGCGCGAGCCGGACAACTTCCTCGGCCTGCTGGCGCTGAACTTCTCGATGGGTCAGTGGCTGAGCCTGCCGATGATCGTGGCGGGCGCGGCGATGATGTGGTGGGCGTATCGGCGCCAGCCGCAGCTGTCGGCCTGACCTTGGGCTGATATCGACCTGATAGCAGCCCGATAGCGGCCTGATAGCGGCCTGATAGCGGCCTGATAGCGCCCGAAAGCGGCCGGCGTCAGCCCAGCTTCCACTTCCAGCGTGCCCGGCCTTTCGAGGCCGCTCTGGCACGCCCGTCCCGACCGCTGCCGTCGCCCGACAGCAGCGACGGGGCAAACCGCTCCAGGTGCGATCGCATCATCTGCTCGATCATCGGGTCCTTGCGCCCCTGCGCATTCAGCCGTCGAATCAACCGCCACGCCGGTTTCAGCAGATAGACGCAGGCTTGCGGCGGCAGCAGCGGGAACACCCTGTCAAAATTGCCGATGGTGTTCAGATCCTTGTTTCGCACGGCCACCTCCAGGCCCGTTTCGTTGTCGGCCGAGCGCGCGCACATCAGCGAAGCGAGAAGCAGGGGCGGCAACGACGACAAGGCGGCGGCATACGCCGGCGGCGTATTGAAACTGCCGTGCTTGCACGCGTGATAGAGCGCCGAGGTCCCGTCCGGCATGGCGGCCGCCAGCATGGCGTAGTGATGGTCGCTGGGCACCAGCGCCTGCAGCAATTCCAGAAATGGCCGGAACATCTCGGTGCGGCCGGCCTTCACGGCGTAACCGAAGGCCGTCGTGCCGCAGTCCGCCTGCGACCGCAGCAGGCGAATCCGCTGCTCCAGCGGAAGATCGGCGATCAGTTCCCCAAACAGCCTCGCCGACGATGGCAGCCCGTGCGACATGATGTCGTAGAACAGCTGAGTCGAGCGGTTCGTGCTCAGCCGCTGGATGCGTTCATGCCCGGGCAGCGCGCGCAGTGCCGGTGCCATCTGACGGACCGCGTCCTCGCAGCCATAACGCAGCAGGTACCACAAGGCATCGGCAGTGAGAGGCGGCAGCGCACCCGACAATTGCCGCGGCTGCTCGGGCAGGGTCACGTCGATCTCGCGCAGCTGCCGCAGCGTCGCCATGTCGAGCTCGACCATCAGCATGGCGTCCACCGTGTTCAGCGTCTGGCCTTGCCGGAGGAATGGATCGTAGTCGCGCGCGAACGCGGTGAAGCATCGCGCCTCCAGCTCGCATACCGCTTCCATGTCGTCGAAGCGCGCTTCCAGATGCGTGGCGGTGATGTTGGGATCGTAGAAGGCGACGACGTAGCGGGTTCGATGCGGCTCGCGCAGGATGCGCAGCCCGACGGCCATTGCGTGATCGGGTGTCAGGATCAGCAGGGTCGTGGCCGGTTCGTCACGGCGCTCGAGTTCGGCCAGGCGCGCGGCGAACTCCTTGCCCCAGTCTCCGATCATCACCACACGCAGCTTGCCGAGCTGCACGGCGTTCGGTACCACCCTGTAGTCATAGCTCAGCGGGACGTTGTCCCGCAGTGCCTGTGCGGTCGCCAGCCTGGAGTAGTCGGGACCGTGCGGCAGGCCATCGATGAACAGGCCAAGCCAGAAGACGGCCAGATGGCGGCAGGCAATCGGCCCGGACGGGCGTCCACGCGAGAAGGAGACCAGGCCATTGAGCCGCACGCAGGGGTTGGTGCCGCGTGGCCAGCGGAACCGATCCTCGAACAGTTCACTGCGTCTGTCGGCCAGCAGCGCCGCCAGCGCCTGCCGTTGCGGCTCCGCAGCCGTTTTGCTGCGGACATGGAGCCGCCCATTCTCCCAACGGATCCGGAAGCGATCGCTTCCACATTGCAGCCACCCGCCATGGGCTTGCATTAGCCGCCGCAGGTCACGGTTGCGCAGCGCCTCCGGGACTGCGCATTGCACCACGACGGGTTGTTTCGTGGGGGGGAGGGGCGAGGAACACGATGTTCTCCGGGAGAGGGCGGGCGAAAAGCATGCGGCCACGGCGTGGCATGGCTCAAGAGACATGTGTCACTTATCGCGAGTTGCCTGACGATTTATGAAAGCCTTTGCACATAATTTGAGCGAACCTGCGGCGCATCGGCGATCGCTTCCCGGCCGACGTCACGACCCGACTGAAATCCATCGTCTTTCGTCCGCGCCGTCGTTCTGGCGGCCGTCGCCTTCGCTCCCCAATTCGTTCAGCCGCCCGCTCCCGGATTCATCATGCCGTCCCTGTCCGCTCCTGCCATCGCCACCGTTCTCTTTCCGTCGCTGACTCCCGGCATCCGAGACGATGTCGGCAAGCGGCCCGGCTCATCCTCCCCCCGAGGCGCCCGTCGCCACGGTCCCGCAGGCGGAAGGCGCGATCGGCGACACGGTGAGGGCGGACTGCGCACAGCATCTGCGTCGACTGAAAAGGACGATTGACGCGCTGGCCCTTCCGGCCAGCCAGAAGCAGCCACTGAGACAGCAACTCGATGCGTGCGACAAGGAGCTGGGGGCGTTGCTGAACACGGCACGGGACATCGTGCAGCTCGAGCATCGTGCCACCATGCCCCGGGAGGCCGACCCGCAGGCGCAGGAGCGACACCTCGCCGTGGTCATGGCACGCAACCTGAAGCTGGCGACGCAATGCCAGGCTCTGATGCAAAGGCTTCAGTCGCTGCAGGACGACATCGCGCCCCATGTGCAAAAGCGCAGCGTCGGCAAGGCCATCGCGCTCGCCGTGGGTGCACTGCTCGGCATTGCCGGTGCCGTCACGCTGGCGGTGATCCTGTGGCCGGTGGCCGTGACCGGCGTTGCGCTGGGCGGCTCCCTTCCTGCTGACGGCGGCGTGTGCGGCGGGAACCGGTGCATCGGCCGCCGTGGGCGTGCTTGCCACGATCTTCGGCGCAGGGGAAGTGTTCGCCAAGCCCGAGGCCTACCGCCACTTCCCTGACCGGCAGCCGGATCTCGCCGAAGTGGTACGCCAGCTTGGCAACCGGATGAGCGGTTGGCTCGAAGCCAATTCCGACTTCTCGGAGCCGCTGGCGCGCGACGTGCTGGAGGAGCTTTGTGGCGGCGAGATCGGGGCGGCTCTCTTTTGCGCGGAAGTGCAGGGCAGCGAGTTGTGCGAGGCGGCCAGGCGCCTGGTCGACCATGTTGGCGAGCGAGCGCGGGCGCAGACTGGACTGGCGCGCACCGTATCGTCGCGGCCGGTCGTCCTCGACCGGAGCGCGGCCGATGCACCTGACAACGTGCCCGACGACGTGCCCGCCAACGCGCCCGAGGACGTGGCCGGCAGCCACGACAGCGATTGGCACGAAGCGCTGGACAACGATCAGATGATCGAACAGCTTTGGTACCGCCTGGGCTTTGAGCGGAAGAATCCGCCGAGCACGGTGGATTGCACCGCGGAGGCGGCGTCGGCGGACGAGTCGGTCGACAATGCGGGCGATAGCGCCAGCGATCGCACATTGAGCCGAACCGTATCCACCTCGAGCATTGGGTCGTACAACACGGTGGACATGGAAGAGGGCCCGGACGGGTTGGGCGATGCGTCGGCCTATGGTCTTGGGAAGAGCGAGAGCGCCTCGCAGGCCCTTCCCGCCGCTGTCGCCGCTGCCGCCGCTGATGACAACGCGGTCCCGGCAGCGATCTCCGCAGTGCAAGCCGTGCAGGCGCCGCCGGACGGCGTGCAGTCACGGTGGGAGGAGAGCCGGGCCTGGGCGGAGAGCCGGGTCCGCACCGCTGCGCGATACGTGCAGCACCTCTCGACGACACTCACGCAGCCCTATCCGGAGCGGATCGAGGGGGCCGAGCACAAGAAGGACGTCATGGTCGAATATCTCTGCGCCTTTCAGCTTCTGGAAAAGGCACGCAGCGAGATGCTCGCGCTGGAGCAGATGGGGGGCCTCCATGCCGACCGCTTCGCCACGGCCAGTGCGATGAATCAGCTGGCCGTCACGATGTATATGGAACGCGGCCGGTTTCTTGGCAATAACGTGACCGGACTGCGTGCGCTGTTCGACGACCACAACAGCATCAGCTTCGACGATTTGCCCAATGCCTCGGAGCGCGCCGCGGCAAGCCAGGCCTGGAACGCGGTCATTGCCCAGGCGGCGGCGCTCGTCCGCCAATTGGACGACGTGTGCGCTTCCGTTTTCCAGCGAACGTTCCGGAACCTGGCGCTCGAGCGAGCCATGCACTTCTTCGCCCAATCCATCGCCGCACGCATCGCGACGATGGAGCGGGAATTGAGGCCCGAGCCGATGAAAGGGCCGAAAGGGTCGTAAGGGCCGTAAGGGCCGTAAGGCCGTAAGGGGGGACGTTACGCGCGGGCGGGCTTCAACGAGCCGCCTTCCGCGATCTTCGCGGCGACGATCTCGCGCAAGGCCTCGGCCACCGCATCGGCGGCGGCGGTCCGCGGCAGCGCACGCGGCCAGCAAAGCGACAGCGTGCGGCCGAGCTCGGGAAGAATCAGCCGTGTCGGCAGGGCATCGTCGTCCGGTTCGCGGCTCAGTGACGACGCGGGCAGGATCGTGCAGGCCAGCCCTTCCCGGGCGGTCTGCAGCAGGATCGGCAGCGAGTCGAGGTCGGCCACGACCTGCAGCCGAATGCCGGCGCCGCTGGCATGCCGCTCCAGCACTTCGCGCAGCCCTTGTGCCCCGCTCGGCAACACCAGCGGGATATCGGCCAGCGCCTTCAGGGCAATGGTTCCTTCCTTGCCGGACTTGGCGCGAAGCCGCTTCGATTGCGCGGGGACCGGCGGCGTGCCGACCAGGTACAGCGCCTCGCTGGCCAACGGCTCCAGTTCCACCGCCCGCGATGGGGTATCGCGAAACAGAATGGCGAAGTCCAGCCGGTTGTTGTTCAGCAGTTCGGCGATATAGCCGCTCATGCTCTCGAACAGCTGCAGCCGGACGCCCGGATAGCGCTGGCGCACCACGCGCACCAGCGGCATGCCGAATGCCGCGGCGGCGGTGGTCGGCAGGCCGATCGCCACGGTGCCGGCGATGTCCGCGCCGGCCACTTTGACGTCGGCGCGCGCCACGTCGATCTGCTTGAGGATCGCGCGGGCGTGCCGGTACAGCGTGCGGCCCGCCTCGGTGGGTTTGACGCCCTTGGCGCCGCGATGCACCAGCGCCACGCCCAGTTCCGCTTCCAGCGACGCCAACTGCTGGCTCAGGGCGGGCTGCGCCACGTGGGCGACCTCGGCGGCACGGGTCAGGCTGCCGTGCTCGACGATCGCGACGAAATAGCGCATGCCCCGGATATCCATGTCCCGCCCCAATGACCCAGTGAAAAGCCGAAGGTATTGATTGTACTTATGGCTGGCTCGCGATTCCGTATTTCCGCGCGCCGGCGATCGCGGCTAGATTGATGCCATCGCCCGCCATCCCGGTCCTCCCATTCCCCTTCGCGAAGCCACTGCCATGACCCGACCGCTTGAAGGCATCACCGTCATCTCCCTCGAACAGGCCATCGCCGCGCCGTTCTGCACGCGCCAGCTGGCAGACCTCGGCGCCCGCGTGATCAAGGTCGAGCGGCCCGGGGCCGGCGATTTCGCGCGCGCCTACGACGATCGCGTGCGCGGCCTGTCCTCGCACTTCGTCTGGACCAATCGCGGCAAGGAGAGCCTGACGCTGGACGTCAAGCACGACGGCGCGGCGCCGGTGCTCGACGCGCTGCTCGCGCGCGCCGACGTGCTGGTGCAGAACCTCGCGCCCGGTGCGGCGGCGCGGCTGGGGCTCGACCATGCCGCGTTGTCCGAGCGCTTTCCGCGGCTGATCGTCTGCGATATCTCGGGCTACGGCGCCGACGGTCCCTATCGCGACAAGAAGGCCTACGATCTGCTGGTGCAGAGCGAGTCGGGCTTCGTCTCGGTGACCGGCACGCCGGAGGAGGGCGTCAAGGCCGGCGCATCGATCGCCGATATCGCCGCGGGCATGTACGCCTACACCAATATCCTGGCCGCGCTGCTCGAGCGCGGGCAGACGGGCCGCGGCAAGCGCATCGATATCTCGATGCTCGAGTCGATGGTCGAGTGGATGAGTTTCCCGCTGTACTACGCCTTCGATGGCGCCTCGCCGCCGCCGCGCGCGGGCGCCTCGCATGCCACCATCTATCCCTACGGGCCGTTCCCGACCGGCGACGGCAAGACCGTGATGCTGGGCCTGCAGAACGAGCGCGAGTGGGCGGTGTTCTGCGAGTCGGTGCTGCAGCAGCCCGAGCTGATCGCCCATCCCGATTACGCCAGCAACAGCCTGCGCAGCGCCAATCGTGCCGCGCTGCGCGAGCGCATCGTCGCGGCGTTCTCGCAGTGGAGCGCCGAAGAGGTCGGCGCGCGGCTCGACGCCGCGAAGATCGCCAACGCGCAGGTCAATACGATGGCCGACGTCTGGGCGCATCCGCAGTTGGCCGCGCGGCAGCGCTGGCGCCAGGTCGACACACCGGCGGGCACCATCCCGGCGCTGCTGCCGCCCGGCATGACGGACGCGCGCATGGATCCGGTGCCGGCCCTCGGCCAGCATACCGACGCGATCCTGGCCGAGCTCGGCATCGCAGGCGAACAGATTGCCGCGATGCGCGCGGCCGGCGCGGTATGACGGCGGAGAACGCGATGACGACTCCGGGCACGCGGCTGCCGCGCAGCTATCTGTTCGTGCCGGCCAACCGGCCGGATCGTGTCGGCAAGGCGCTCGCGGCCGGGGCCGACGCGGTGATCGTGGATTTCGAGGACGCGGTGGCGCCGGCCGACAAGGCCGCCGCACGCGAGGGCCTGCGCGCGCCCTGGCCCGCGCTGGCGCGGCAGGCCGCCGATGCAGGCGTGCTGCTGCTGGTGCGGGTGAACGCCGCCGGCACGCCGTACCACGACGACGATATCGCCTGGTGCCGCGCGCTCGGCGTCGACACGCTGGTGTTGCCCAAGGCCGATGCCGAGGCGATGCGGGCGCTGCGGCAGGCGCTGCCGGCCGTGCAATGCCATGCACTGCTGGAAACCGCGGCGGGCTTCGCCCAGCTTGCGCAGCTGGCCGCGCAGCCCGGCGTGGTGCGGCTGCTGTTCGGCAGCATCGACCTGATGGGCGACCTGGGCGTCGGCGACGAGGGCGAGCCGCTGCATGCCTTCCGCAGCCTGCTGGTGCTGTATTCGCGCGCGGCGGGGCTTCCTGCGCCGGTGGACGGTGTCTGCACCGCGCTCGGCGATACCGCGGCGCTGGGCGCCGAAACGGCGCGTGCGCGCGCCTTCGGCTTCGGCGCCAAGCTGCTGATCCACCCGGCGCAGGTGGGATCCGTCCACGCCGGTCTCGCGCCGACCGAGGCCGAACTGGCCTGGGCCAGGCGCGTGGTCGACGCGGCCGCCTCGGCCGACGGCGCCGCCGTGGCGGTGGACGGCAAGATGGTCGATCGCCCGGTGCTGGAGCGGGCGCGGCGCATTCTGGCGGACGGCTGAAGCGGCGTACTGTACGTCGCGGCGCCCGCCCAAGGCGCCGCTTCCCAGCCCGCTACGGAGCTACGCAAGCGCAGCAGGCGCCTCAAGCCGCCCGCAAGCCGCCCGCAAGCCGCCCACAAGCCGCCCACAAGCCGCCCACAAGCCGCCCACAAGCCGCCCACAAGCCGCTCACAAGCCGCTCACAAGCCGCTCACAAGCCGCTAACAAGCCGCTCACAAGCCGCTAACAAGCCGCCCACAAGCCGCCCACAGCCGGGCATAAGCCACGCACAAGCCGCCTGCAGGCCATCGTGCAAGGCGCTTACAGCGCTTGCCGCTCTGCAACATCGAAACGCCTTGCCATTCCCTCGCCGTTATTCATAATTATGAATTATTGCGAGGGCCTCCCCAGGGGCGACGGCCATCGCGATGTCCCACGCATCGCACCGGGAGGCATCCATGCGCATCGTCCAGCAGGCGTTGTATCTCGAAGTCGCCGATCGCCTGCGCGCCATGATCGACGAGCACACGCTCGTGCCCGGCGCCTGGATCGACGAAGCGGCCCTGGCCACCACGCTTGGCATTTCCCGCACCCCGCTGCGCGAGGCGCTGAAGGTGCTGGCCGCCGAAGGGCTGGTGCGGCTGGAGCCGCGCCGCGGCTGCTTCGTCAACGAGCTGTCCGAACAGGACCTCGACGAGATCTTTCCGCTGATGGCGCTGCTCGAAGGGCGCTGCGCCTACGAGGCGGCCCGCAACGCCACCGCCGCCGACCTCGACGCGCTCGAGGACTTGCATCGCGATCTGGCGCGCTACGCCGGCGCAGGCCAGATCGACGCCTACTACGAGACGAATTACCAGATCCACGAGGCGATCCAGCGGCTTGCCGGCAATCGCTGGCTGTCCGGGCTGATCGGCGACCTGCGCAAGGTGCTGCGCCTGTCGCGGCACAAAAGCCTGCAGTTGCCGGGCCGCATCGACGAATCCTGTGCCGAGCACCTGTCGGTCTTCGCCGCGCTGAAGGCGCGCGACCCGGAAGGCGCCGAGGCGATGATGAAGACCCACCTGCTGCGCCAGCGCGCCGCGTTGAAGGCGCTGGACGCGGATGCGCAGGCCGCAGCGCCCGAACCCGCGGCCCCTGCGCGGCGGCGCCACAGCCGCCTGCGCCTCGCCGCCAAGGCCGCCTCCGACCGCTAGACCGATCGCCAACCGACCGCCAACCGACTGCCAACTGACCGCTGACCGACCATCGACGACCCCCCACTCACCCTCGCCACGCAGCACCGTAACGTTTCGAGATCCGCTTCCATCCTTTGCCCGACAGGTAGTTCGATGACTTCTTTCGAGACCGGAGACAAGACCGTCAGCGCGCCGCTCGGCGCCAGCGAAACCCTGGGGGACGCCCGTCCCGACGCCGCCGGCGGCACGCTGCTGGCGCGCTTCGGCCGCTGGTGGAACCGCAAGGGGACCCCGGCCGAGGCCGATGCGGCCAACGATGGCAAGACCCGCGCCGCCGGGCCCGCGACGCTGAGCACGCGCGTGCAGCGCCGGCAGCGCGAGGAACTGCGGCTGTGCTTCGATGCCCGCCTGACCGACGGCGCCGCCAACGCGGCCGCGCAGGCCTGGCGCAACGAATACGAGGCCGCCGACGAGCCGACGCGCCAGGCCATGCTGACGCTGCTGGCCGAGGTGGCCAACAGCGGTGCGCAGGGGGACGGCGCCGGCGAAGCGACGACAGCGGGCACGACGGCGGGCGAGGGCGGCAAGCCAGCACGCAATGGCTCGGGCCTCTCGCACGCGCTGGCGAGCGCCCGCATCCGCTTCTTCAAGCGGCTGGCCGGGCTGCACGGCCCGAGCGCGACGTCGGCCTGCGGCCTGCATTTCATCATCCACCTGCGCGCGGACATGCTGCGCTGGTACAAGAAGATCCCCGGCCTGCGCGTGCTCGACGAAGACCTGGAGGGCCTGCTGTCGAACTGGTTCGACGTCGGCCTGCTGGAGCTGCAGCCGATCACCTGGGATTCGCCGGCGTCGCTGCTGGAAAAGCTGATCCGCTACGAGGCGGTGCACGAGATCGCCTCCTGGGCCGACCTGCGCAACCGGCTCGATTCGGATCGCCGCTGCTATGCGTTCTTCCATCCGCGGATTCCGCGCGAGCCGCTGATCTTCGTCGAGGTGGCCTTCGTGCCCGAGATGGCCGCCAACGTGCAGAGCCTGCTCGACGAGGCCGCGCCGCAGGAAGACCTGCGCCGCGTCAAATGGGCGATCTTCTACTCGATCTCGAATACGCAGCCCGGCCTGCGCGGCGTCAGCTTCGGCAACTTCCTGCTCAAGCGCGTCATCGAGGAATTGCAGCGCGAATTTCCCAAGGTCAAGCAGTTCGCCACGCTGTCGCCGATACCGGGTTTCGCCGACTGGTTGCGCAAGCAGGACGGCGATACCGTCGCCAGGGTGCTGGGCGGCAAGTGCATGCAGCGCTGGAGCGCGCGCGCCGGCCGCCGGGGGAAACGAAGCCGCCGGCGGTGCCCGCGACCGGTGCCGAATGGCTGGCGGCGCTGAACGCGAGCTCCGACGATGCGCTGGTGCGCGACAGCGGCCTGGCGCTGGCGGCGCACTTCCTGGTGCACGCCCGCAACGGCGCGCTGCCTGCCGACCCGGTGGCGCGTTTCCACCTCGGCAACGGCGCCTGCGTCGAGCGGCTGAACTGGGGGCGCGGACCTGTCGAGCAAGGGCCGCGCGCAGTCGTGCGGCATGATGGTCAATTACCTGTACGTGCCGGAGGCGCTTGACGACAATCTGACCAAGCTCGGCGAGGGCAGTCCGCGCATCAGCCGGTCGGTCGCCAAGCTGCTGGCGCGCTCCTGAGGGAGCGCGGCCGGCAGGGCTCGCATCACCGGATGGCATTACCGGATCGCATTACCGGATGGCATTACCGGATCGCATTACCGCAGCATCAAGTTTCGCAGTGCATTTTCGACGGGAAGTTCCAACGCGGTTCACACCAGCAGTTCACATCGCATTTTCATAAGACAAAGCGAGGAGGCACACCATGGAACGTAGTCAGTTCAAGCGGACGGCACGGATGCTGGCAGTGGCCGGCGGCATCGCAATGATGGCGCTCGGCCCGGCGGCGGCGCAGGAGCCCTGGCCGTCCCGGCCGGTCACGATCGTCGTGCCGTTCCCGGCCGGCGGGGGCACCGACGCCTTTGCGCGCCCGCTGGCGGCGCAATTGTCCAAGCAGCTCGGCAAGCAGTTCGTCATCGACAACCGCGGCGGCGCGGGCGGCACGGTCGGCGCCAGCCTCGCCTCGAAGGCCGCGCCCGATGGCTACACGATCTTCATCGGCGGCGCGCATCACGTGATCGCGCCCTCGTTCTACAAGAAGCTCGATTACGACATCGAGAAGGACTTCGTGCCGATCACAGTGATCGCGCAGCCGCCGCAGGTGGTGGTGGTCAACCCGACCAAGGTCCAGGCCAAGACGCTGCAGGAGCTGATCGCCTACGCGCGCCAGAACCCCGGCAAGCTGAACTACGGCTCCGCCGGCAACGGGTCGTCGCACCATCTGGCGGGCGAGCTGTTCAAGATCCAGACCAAGACCTTCATCACGCATATTCCGTACAAGGGCGCGGGGCCGGCGCTGTCCGACCTGATCGCCGGCCAGGTCGACATGGTGTTCGATGGCCTCGGTTCGTCGGCGCAGCATATCCGCGGCGGCCGCATCCGGGCGCTCGCGGTGGCCGCGCCGAAGCGTTCGCCGGCCTTCCCCGACGTGCCGACCGCGGCCGAAGCGGGCGTGCCGAACTACGAGGTGTCGACCTGGTACGCGCTGTGGGTACCGAAGAACACGCCCAAGGAGATCAGCGACAAGCTCTACGCCGAGGTCAACAAGGCGCTGAATACGCCGGAGCTCAAGCAGATCTGGCTGAACAACGGCTCCGAGACGCCGTCGTACACGCCGGACCAGTTCGCGCAGTTCCAGCGCGCCGAGATCAAGCGCTGGGCCCAGGTGGTGCAGCAGTCCGGCGCCAAGATGGATTGATGGCGATGAGGCTGGCGATGATGGTGACGAGCCCGAGCACGCAGGGGGCGCCGTGAGCGGCGCGGTCAGCTTCGAGCGCGATGGCGACATCGCGCTGGTCACGCTGTCGAACCCCGGCAAGCTCAACGCGATCTCGGAAGCGATGTGGCGCGCGCTGACGGATGGCTTTGCGCGCCTGTCGGACGACCGCACGCTGCGCTGCGTGGTGCTGCGCGGCGCCGACGGCAACTTCGCCGCCGGCGCCGATATCGCGGAGTTTCCGCGGCTGCGCGGCGATCCCGCCTCGGTGCGCGCCTACCACGTCGACCTGCTGGCGCCGGCGCTCGCGGCAATCGCGGGCTGCCTGCATCCGACGGTGGCCTGCATCGAGGGCGTCTGCGTCGGTGGCGGGCTGGAGATCGCCTGCCACTGCGATCTGCGCATCGCGTCGACGGACAGCCGCTTCGGCGTGCCGATCAACAAGCTGGGTTTCCCGATGGCGCCCGGCGAGCTGCAGGGCCTGCTGGCACTGGCCGGCCGCGCGGCGACGCTGGAGATCCTGCTGGAAGGCCGCGTGTTCGATGCCGCCGAGGCGCAGGCCAAGGGCTTGCTGACGCGCGTGGTATCGCGCGGCGACGTCGCCGCCGAGGCGATGGCCACCGCGCGCCGCATTGCCGCCGGCGCGCCGCTGGCCGCGCGCATCAACAAGGCCACCATCGCGCGCCTGTCGCCGCAGCCCGCGCCGCTGTCGGCGGCCGAGCTCGATGCGCACTTCTCCTACGCGGCCAGCCGCGACCATGCCGAGGGCGTCGCGGCCTTCCTGGCGCGCCGCCCGCCCCGTTTCGACGGACAGGAGGGCGCCTAGCGCCGCCGCTGCCGTCCCCCGTTTTCTTCTTATCCCTCCAAGCTTTTATCCGCTGATCGCATGAACGCCAATCTGTTCGCCCTGTTCGAATCCCGCTTCCCCGCCAAGCGCGAGGCCTGTTGCATCGAGACGCACGACGGCCTGTACTACAGCTGGGACGATCTCGATCGCGCCACCGCCAAGCTGGCCAATCTGCTCGCCTCGCTCGACCTGCCGGAAGGCGCGCGCGTCGCGGTGCAGGTCGAGAAGTCGCCCGAGGCGCTGTTCCTGTACCTCGCCACGCTGCGCGCCGGCTATGTCTATCTGCCGCTGAACACCGCGTATCAGGAAGCGGAGATCGACTACTTCATCGGCAATGCCGAGCCGGCCGTGGTGGTCTGCAGCAGCGCCAATTTCGGCTGGGTGTCGAAGCTGGCGTTCCGCCACGGCACCGGCCATGTGTTTTACGCTCGACGACGATCGCGGCGGCACGCTGCTGGCGCGCGCCGCGGCGCAGCCGGACCGCTTCGACACGGTGCAGCGCGAGCCGGACGACCTGGCGGCGATCCTCTACACCTCGGGTACCACGGGCCGCAGCAAGGGCGCGATGCTGACCCATCGCAACCTGTCGTCGAACGCGGAGACGCTGCACAAGGCCTGGGGCTGGCGCAGCGACGACGTGCTGCTGCACATGCTGCCGATCTTCCATGTGCACGGGTTGTTCGTCGCCTCGCATGGCGCGCTGCTGGCCGGCGCCAAGATGATCTGGGCGCCGAAGTTCGACATGGAACAGGTGCTGCGCTTCCTGCCGCGCTCGACCGTGATGATGGGCGTGCCGACCTACTATGTGCGGATGCTGCAGGACCAGCGCTTCGACGAGGACACCTGCCGCCGCATGCGCCTGTTCGTGTCGGGCTCGGCGCCGCTGCTGCTGGAGACCTTCGATGCGTTCCGCGAGCGCACCGGCCATACGATCCTCGAGCGCTATGGCATGAGCGAGACGGTGATGCTGGTGTCGAATCCCTATGACGCCGGCGAGGGCGAACGCATCGGCGGCACCGTGGGCCGTCCGCTGCCGGGCGTGTCGGTGCGCGTGGTCGATGGCGAGGGCAAGCCTTGCTCGGCCGGCGAAATCGGCGCGGTCGAGGTCAAGGGTCCCAATGTGTTCAAGGGCTACTGGCGCATGCCGGAGAAGACCCGCGAGGAATTCACGGCGGACGGCTGGTTCAAGACCGGCGACATGGGACGCTTCGGCGGCGCCATCGTCGGCATGTCCGGGGGAGCGCAAGGTGCCGGACGACTACCTGACCATCGTCGGCCGCAGCAAGGACCTGATCATCTCCGGCGGCTACAACGTCTATCCGAAGGAGATCGAGAGCTTCCTCGACGAGATGCCGGGGGGTGCAGGAGAGCGCGGTGATCGGCGTGCCGCATCCGGATTTCGGCGAGGCCGTGGTGGCCGTGGTGGTGGGCAAGCCGGGCGCCGAGCTGAACGAGCAGGCGATGATCGGCACGCTGAAGCACCGCATCGCCAACTTCAAGGTGCCCAAGCGGATTCACCTGGTCAGCGAATTGCCGCGCAATACGATGGGCAAGGTGCAGAAGAACCTGCTGCGGGAGCGGTTCAGCGGGTAGGGCGGGGTTCCCGCCGGGATTGCGCCCTCTGCGCTCGCGGAGGGGGGCTTGGCGAAGGGGGCGGTTTCGAGCAGCGCCGATGATGCGCGCCGCTCGAAACCGCCCCCCTTTTTCCGACCCTCTCCCCGTGGGGAGGAGAGGGCGTACGCATCGGGCAGGCCAGGCCTGCCGCGCCTTACTTGAGCATCTGCACCGAGCCGTTCACCGTCACGGTGACCTGGGCCTTGCCGCCCTCCATCGGCACCGGTGCCGCCTCCGCGGCCATCGCGGCCTTGGCGTACATGCGCGGCATCGGCGTCACGGTGCCGGCCTCGCCGACCTGCACGCTGCGGATCGTGTAGCTGCCGTAGCCGAACAGCTTCGTTGTGGTCTGCGCCTTGTCGCGGAACGCGGCGACCGCCTGCTCGGTCAGCTTGCTCTCGGCCGCAAGGCGGGCCTCGCGCGACAGCGAGAAGCTGATGTTCTGCACCTGCATCTGGCTGGCCAGCTCGCCGGCGAGCTTCGAGGCCGCGCTGAAGTCGCGCGACTGCAGGATGACTTCGGCGCGCCCGCGCCAGGTGCTGATGCGGCCGTTGCGGTCGGTGCTCGGATAGATCGTGAAGCCGCCCGATTCGGCCTGGATGCCGGACTCGCGCTTGGCGCGCGCGATCACCTGCTGGGCCTTGGCCGACAGCGCCGACGAGATCGCGGCCGGCTCGGCGCCTTCCTGCTCCGCGGCCAGCGTCACGCGTACCACGTCGGTCGGCACTTCCGCCGCGGCCTCGGCCGACAGCGACAGCACGCCCGCGGGCGGCTGCCATCCTTCGGGCGGCGTCGGTCCGCCCTGTGCGGAGGCGGCCAGTGCGGTGGTACCGAGCAGGGTAGCGGCGAGCAATTGCTTCATCGAGTTCTCCATGACAATGTGATGGTGATCAGACGGTCACTGGCAGCGCCGGGTTCCCCCTGCGTCGCCGGGCGCTTGTATCGGCGTATTACCGGGCCAATGGGGGCCGACGCGGGCTGGACGCGACTCGCGACCGAGCGGACATCGCGCCCTCGCCGGCTCGCTCAGAACGCCTGCCAGGCCTTCCACAGCATGTAGGTGGCCAGGCAGAACAGCATGCCGGCGAAGATGCGCTTGAGCTTGCGCACCTCCATCCGGTGCGCGGTGCGCGCGCCCAGCGGCGCGGTCAGCACGCTGGCGATCGCGATCACGGCCAGCGCGGGCAGATAGACATAGCCGAGCGAACCGGTCGGCAGGCCGGTCATCTGGTAGCCGCTCCAGACATAGCCGATCACGCTGGCCGCGGCGATCGGAAAGCCCAGCGCGGCCGACGTGGCGACCGCGTGGTGGATCGGCACGTTGCACCAGGTCATGAACGGCACCGAGACGAAGCCGCCGCCGGCACCGACCAGGCTCGACAGGGAAGCCGATCGCCGAACCCGCGCCGAACATGCCGGGGAAGCCGGGCAGCTGCCGGCTTGGCGACGGCTTGCGATTGCGCAGCATCTGCGAGGCCGAGAAGCCGACGAACAGCGCGAACAGCAGCGACAGCCAGCCGGTCTTCAGCGCGGCGAACACCTTGCCGCCGCCGATCATGCCGCCCAGCAGGATGCCGGGCGCCAGCGCCAGCACGATCTTCCAGCGCACCGCGCCCTGCTTGTGGTGGGCCCGCACCGACGACAGCGAGGTGAACAGGATGGTGGACATCGAGGTGGCGATCGCCATATGGACGATCGCTTCTTCGGGAAAGGCCAGCCAGCTGAAGGTCAGTGTCAGGAACGGCACCATCATCATGCCGCCGCCTACGCCGAGCAGTCCGGCGCAGAAGCCGGTGAACGCGCCGAGCAGCAACAGCGCGGGAATCAGGGAGAGAGTCATGCGTGGATCGCTTCGTGATGTTTTTCGTTATGGTTATCTCGCGGGCGGTGCGTGTACCGCCCGCGCGCATCGCACGCGGTTCAGCGGCGTCCCATCAGCCGCGTGGTGATGAACTGCCACTGCTGCGGCGTGACCGGCGTGATCGACAGCCGGTTGCCCCGGCGCAGCACGGTCATGTCGGCCAGCTCTTCATGCTCGCGCAATTGCGCCAGCGAGATCAGCTCGCACTTGTCGACGAACTTGACGTCGACCAGCTCCCAGCGGGGATGCTCCGGCCTGGAGGCGGGGTCGTGGTACTTGCTGTGGGGATCGAACTGGGTGGGATCGGGGTAGGGCGTCGAGCAGACCTCGGCCAGCCCCGCGATGCCGGGCTGCGGGCACGACGAGTGGTAGAACAGCACGCCGTCGCCGATACGCATCGCGTCGCGCATGAAATTGCGCGCCTGGTAGTTGCGCACGCCGGTCCAGGGCAGCCGCCCCTGCTCGGCCAGCGTATCGATGCTCGCCTCGTCGGGCTCGGATTTCATCAGCCAGTACTGGCGCGCGCGGGATGCGCCCGCGGCCGGTTTGTCGGCGGCCTTCGTTGCGGACCTTGGGGCCGATTCAGCAGGCGGCTTTGCAGCCGACTTTGCAGCCGATTTCGCAGCCGGTTTCGCAGCCGATTTTGCGGCGGACTGGGTGGCCGCCTTCTTGTCGGAGGGACTCATGCTCGCACGTCGTGGATGGTCGGAACGGCATCGCGGGGACGCGGCAAGGGCCTTGCAGCGGCGGCGCGACGCGGCAAGCATACCGTGAAAGCGCCTTCGTCGCCCGCATTGGCATCGTAGGCAAAAACGCGCGCAACAGGGCAGGCGGCAGCGCCGGCAATCGCGCTCGGCCACTGCGCGGGCACAAATGCGGGCAAAAACGCGGGCAAAACGCTGGCAAAACCGCGGGCAGAAACGCGGGCAAAAAAAGAGGCGATGGTCCAAAGACCATCGCCTTGCTGTAGGGTCCCCGCCTCGGCCGTTGGGTCGGCATCCTGAACCCAAGTGAGGTTCAGTGTGGCTGCGGAAGCCGCATTTCGGGTACATCACCTATTCAGGGAGCCCAGGTTCGAGACCTACGCTATGAACACTGTGACGCGCTCGCCCACACGGCATCATCCCGCACCATGCAATGCATATCGGTTCAAGGAGTTTATGACCTTCGCGAACCAGGCAGGGAAACTGTCAAACGTCTGACTATCCAATTGGGCCCGGACATCGAAGTCCGGGGGAGGTCAGACGTTTGCCGTTTCTAACTAGGATGGGAGGAGAACGGCGGCCGGGCGCGATAACCCGACCATGTTTCTGCACCTTGGTACCCCCGTGCAGTGGCTCCACTATACACCGGGCTTTCTCGCATACCAAGCGCGTCTTGGCTTGTCGTTACATTTTGCGTGGCAGCCGCGGCACGGTCTTCACATGCCCTTCATTTACCGTTCATTTGCCCTATATCGCTATGGTGAAGACCCTTGCACAAGGGCCCATATGTGGGCCCCTGCGGGCAATTCAAGGGGTCAGGATTGCGCCGGCGAAACGGTATGGTTATGGCCGGTATTGCCATGGCCGGCGCTGCCGCCGCCCATGCTGGTGCCGACATGCGCGTACTGGCGCAGCGCCTCGTCGGCGCGCTCGTTCAGCTCGCGGATGCGGGCGCGTACCGCGTCCACCGGAATCGCACCGTCCTCCTGCTGCTTGCGCTTGAGCGCGAGCAGATCCGAGGCGATGCTGATCGCGGCCATCACCGCGACCCGTTCGACTCCCTTGGTCGAGGCGCCGGACTTGATCCGCGTCATCTGGTCGTCGACCAGGGCCACCGCTTCGAGCAGCGCGGCCTCGTTCTCGGGGGCGATCGCGAAGCGGTAGGGCTGCCCCGCGATATGGACTTCGACTTGCTTGTTGCCGCTCATGCGTGTTCTCCGGAAGGCTGGGCGCCGCGCGGTTCTCCCTGGATGCGCTCGCCGGGAAGCTCCCCTTCCTCGAGCAGATCCAGCTGGCGCGCATCGGTGGCCGTGGGCAGCTTGTCCAGGATCGACTGGATGCGCAATTGCGCTTCCTCGATCTTGATGTTCAGCAGTTCGCGATCGGCAGCCATCGCTTCGCGATCGCTGCGCAGCTGCGCGGCCTCCGCCTGCAAGGCGTTCGATCTCCTCGCGCAGCCGCTGGTTTTCTGCCGCCAGCGTATCCGCGTGGTGCAGCACGCGGCCGATCTTGGCGGCCAGTTGTTCGAGTTCGGTCAGCATGGGCCTGTCGTGTTCTCAGGGTGTCAGGTAACGGGATTCTAGCCGATGCATGGTCCGCGTCATCACTGCGGGAAGCGATTGTGACCGTGCATTCCCCTCGAAGTTGCATCGATCGTCGGCCAATCGCCTCAATGAGCGCAACCCAGGGGGCACGCTGCAGCGCAATGGGCCGAGGGCGCCGCCAATTTGACGGGGACCGCCAAACTGCCTACACTCACGCGCGTTTTCAGGTGCTCGCGATCCGGTCCCCATCGGATTGCAGTTAAACGGGAAACAGGGGAGTCCGCCACGCCGCCGCGCGATGCCGGGCCAACCTGTGCTGCCCCCGCAACGGTAAGCGATTGCGATCGCCGCCGCGCCCCGAGCCGATCGGCACGATCGGCTCCACGCCCGCCGGCTTCGCCTCACCGCCCTACATGCCACTGGACCGAAGGTCCGGGAAGGCGGGCGGTGCCGATCGCCAGCCCGGATACCGGCCTGGATGCGGGCATGCCGGTCGCCATCGCGCTCGCGCAGCCTCACCGCCAGACGGTCCGCGGGGGGAACGGGCCAGGCTATCACTTCCGCTCGAGCACCATGCTTTCAACGTCTTCGAGGTCGCGTCGCCTGGCACTGCCAGCCCCGCGCCCGACCGCGCGCGTCCGCGCCCATGCCATCGTCCGCCGTCTTGTCGGGGATATTGCCCGCAATCCTGCCGCCGATATCGCCCGCAATCTTGCCGGCGATATTGCCCGCGCCGCCGGTTCGCCCGCGCAGGCCGCGCTGCTGTCCGCCACCACGCTGTGCGCATGGCCCGCGCTGGCGCAGCAGCCCGCGCCGTCGGCGGACACCACGCTGGCGCCGGTCGTCGTCAGCGCCACGCGCACCGCGCAGCCGCTGGACGAGGCGCTGCCCCATACCACCGTGATCACGCAGCAGGAGATCGCGAACAGCCAGGCGCCCGACCTGCGTTCGCTGCTGCGCACGCAGGCCGGCCTGGAACTGGCCGCCACCGGGGGCATGGGCGCCAACACGACGCTGTTCATGCGCGGCGCCAATTCGAACCAGACGCTGATCCTGATCGACGGCGTGCGCATCGCCTCGGCCAGCAGCGGCACCGCGCAGCTGGCCAATATCCTGCCGGACGAGATCGACCGGATCGAGGTGGTGCGCGGCAACGTCTCGGCGCTGTACGGCTCCGACGCGATCGGCGGCGTGGTGCAGATCTTCACCAAGAGCGGCGCCGGCAAGCCGCCGGCGGCCAACGCCCAGGTCGAATACGGCAGCGACAATACGCGCCGCGCGACGGTGGGCTATGGCGGCCAGGTCGGCGACACCTCGTTCAACCTGACCGGCTCGATCTTCAAGACCGACGGCTTCTCCGCGGTGAACACGCGCCTGCAGCCGCGCGCCAATCCGAACGACAACCCGTACGAGAACAAGAGCGTATCGGGCCAGATCAAGCATCGCTTCACCGCGGACTGGGAGGCGGGCGTCGCGGCCTACTACAGCAAGAGCAAGCTGTCGTACGACAGCACCTTCGGGCGGCCCACCGACGACTGGCGCAGCGACAGCGAGCTCTATACGCTGTCGGCCTTCGTCAACGGCAAGCTGGCACCGGACTGGACCACGCGCTTCAAGGTTGCGCAGAGCGAGGACGACAGCGACAACACGCTGAACGGCGTGTTCGACAGCCGCTTCAAGACCCGCACGCGCCAGTTCACCTGGCAGAACGAATACGCGCTGGCCAAAGGCCATCAGCTGATGTTCGGCACCGAATACCTGCAGCAGCAGTTCGACTCGAACTCGTACGCCGCGCCGAGCCGCAACGTGGTGTCGGTGTTCGGCGGCTACGACGGACGCATCGGCAAGCACCAGCTGCAGCTGAACCTGCGCAACGACCACTATTCGGACTTCGGCGACAAGGGCAGCTATTTCGCCGGCTACGGCTACTATGTGACCGAGCAGTTCAAGCTGCTCGCCAATGCCAGCAACGCCTTCCGTGCGCCGACCTTCAACGAGCTGTATTACCCGAACTATGGCCAGCCGAACCTGCAGCCCGAGCGCGCGCGCTCGGTCGAGATCGGCGCGCAGTACGACAGCAAGGGCGCGGGCCTGCTGCGCGTGACGGCGTTCCGCACGCAATACGACAACCTGATCACGTCGGCGCTGCAGCCCAACGGCCTGTTCCTCGCGCAGAACGTCAGCAGCGCCAAGGTCGAAGGCGTCGAGGCCTCGTGGCGCGCGCGCCTGCTCGGCACCGACGTGACCGCCAGCGTCACGATGCAGAATCCGGTCGACGAGCAGACCGGCACGCAGCTGATGCGCCGCGCGCGCCGGCATGCGGCGCTGGACCTGGGCCGCGATATCGGCAACTGGCGCTTCGGCGGACAGTGGATCGTGTCGTCGTCGCGCCGGGACAGCGGCTCGCGTACGCTGGGCGGATACGGTATCGTCAACCTCAACGCGCGCTACAACATCGATAAGCAATGGTTCATCGCCGCCCGCGTCGAGAATCTGTTCGACAAGGACTACCAGCTGGCCTATCCCTACAACACGCAGGGCCGGGCGGGCTTCATCACGCTCGGCTGGCGCCAGCGCTAAGCGGCATCGGCGGAACCGGGGACCATGATGCGAACCGCGGCGTCGGCCGGTACGGCGGCAGGCAGACCGATGCGCGGCGCCGCTGAGATGCGGCGCGCGCTGGCCGTGTGCGCGCTGCTGGCCGGTGCTGCCGTGGCGGTGTTCCTGCTGTCGCTGGCGGTCGGCAGCGTCGGCCTGTCACTGACCGAGGTCTGGCACGCGCTGTTCGGGCTGACCGATGCATCGGGCGATTCCGACGGGGCCAGCCAGACCGCCGTGGCCATCGTGCGCGAGCTGCGGCTGCCGCGCGCCGCAGCCGCGTTCGCCTGCGGCGGTCTGCTGGCGCTATCCGGCGCACTGATGCAGGTGCTGCTGCGCAATCCGCTGGCCGAGCCCTATGTGCTTGGCGTGTCGGGCGGCGCGGCCACCGGCGCGTTGCTGGCGATGCTGGCGCTGAGCCCGCTGTGGGCCGTGCAGGCCGGCGCCGCCGGCGGCGCGCTGGTGTCGATGGTGCTGGTGGCCACGCTGGCGCGGCGCGATCTGCTGCATCCCCAGGTCCAGGGCGGCCATCATGAGGCCGGCTCGCGGCTGCTGCTGACCGGCGTGATCCTGGCCGCGGGCTGGGGGGCGGTCATCACGCTGATCCTGAGCATCGCGCCCGAGGGCCGGCTGCGCGGCATGCTGTTCTGGCTGACCGGCGATCTCGGCGGCACCGCCAGCTACGGGCTCGCGCTCGGCACGCTGGTGGCGGCGCTGCTGCTGATGCTGCCGATGGCGCGCGCGCTGAACGTGATGCTGCTCGGCGAGACCGTGGCCCAGTCGCTGGGCGTGCGCGTCGGCCGGGTACGCCTGTCGGCCTACCTGGTGGCATCGCTGGCGATCGCGGCGGCCATCACCACGGCCGGTTCGATCGGCTTCGTCGGTCTGGTGGTGCCGCATCTGGTGCGGCTTGCCTGGGGCAACGACCAGCGCCTGCTGCTGCCGGCCGCTGCGCTGCTGGGCGGCACGCTGCTGATGGCGGCGGACCTGATCGCGCGGACCGCGATTGCCCCGGCGCAACTGCCGGTGGGCGTCATCACGGCGCTGCTTGGCGTGCCGACCTTTCTGTTCCTGCTGCTGCGCCGGCCGCGATGAAGGATCCGCAATGACGACCGCCGCCGACTGGACCATCCCCACCCTGCCTTGCCCGCAGCTGTCGCTGCACGGCCTGGGCTTGCGCGCGGGCGGCAAGACGCTGTTCGACGCGCTCGACTTCACCATGCGCCCGGGCGAGCTGTGGTGCGTGCTCGGCCCCAACGGCGTCGGCAAATCGACGCTGATGGCGGTGCTCGCCGGGCTGCGCCTTGCCGAGCGCGGCGAGGTGCGTCTCGACGGCGAGCCGCTCGCCACGCTGGCGCGCCATCGGCCCGAGGTCCTGGCCCGGCAGCGCGCCTACCTGCCGCAGGCCATTCACGACACCTTTTCGATGACCGTGCACGACGCGGTCGCCGTCGGCCGCCATCCGCATCTGTCGGGATGGGGCTGGAGCGGCCGCGACGACGACGCGGTGGTGGCGGCCCTTCTGGAAGCGCTCGACCTGGCAGGCCTGGCCGGCCGCGATGTGCTGACGCTGTCCGGCGGCGAGCGCCAGCGCGTGTCGCTGGCCGCGGTGCTGGCGCAGCAGGCGCCGCTGCTGCTGCTCGACGAACCGCTGGCGCATCTGGACCTGCGCCATCAGATCCTGGTGCTGGACACGCTCGCGCGCCTGGCGCGCGGCGGCCGCCATGCCGCGATGCTGATCGTGCACGACCTGAACCTGGCGCGCCGCTATGCCACGCACGCGCTGCTGATGGCCGAGGACGGCAGCTGCCTGCACGGCCCGGCCGACGAGATCCTGACGCCCGCCCACTGCTCGCGCGCGCTGCGCACACCGATCGTCGCCGTCGCGCAGGGCGCGCATACGGCGTTGATCGCCAATGGTCCGGCCTGAGGCACGGCCGCGCTGATTGCCGCCTACCGCCATGACAAGCCACCACGACAACAACGCCAACGCCGACAACCACGACAACAACGACAACAACGACAACGCCGGCAACCACGACAACACGGACCACGGCGACATCGAAGTCGGCAACGAAACCGAAGGCCGCGACGAACGCCACAAGGCCCGCATGGTCCGCAAGAAGGCGGTGGTCGACGCGAAGATCGCCGCCGCGCAGGACGAACGGGGCGTGATCGTGATTACCACCGGCAACGGCAAGGGCAAGTCGAGCTCCGGCTTCGGCATGGTGATCCGCGCGCTGGGCCACGGCATGCAGGCCGGCGTGGTGCAGTTCATCAAGGGCGCGTTTCCCAGTGGCGAGGAAATGTTCCTGCGGCGTTTTCCCGAGCAGTGCCGCTTCCACGTGATGGGCGAGGGCTATACCTGGGAAACGCAGGACCGCGCGCGCGACGTGGCCAAGGCCGAGGCCGCGTGGGAGGTCGCGCGCGCGCTGCTGCGCGACCCGTCGATCGGGCTGGTGCTGCTCGACGAACTGAATATCGCGCTGAAGCTGCACTATCTGGACGTCGATGCCGTGATCGCCGATTTGCGCGCGCGTCCGCCCATGCAGCATGTGGTGATCACCGGCCGCGGCGCGCCGGCCGCGCTGATCGAGGCGGCCGATACCGTCACCGAGATGACGCCGGTCAAGCATGCGTTCCAGCAGGGCATCAAGGCCCAGCGCGGCATCGAGATGTAAGCCATGACCTCCGTATCGAACACCGTATCCAACGCCGTATCCAACGCCGTGTCGAACACCGCGTCGCACTTCGTACTGCCCACGATCGCCCCGCTGGACGAGGCCCTGCGTCCGGCGCTGCAGGCCGCCATCGACGACAAGACCAAGCCGCTCGGCGCGCTCGGCCGGCTAGAGTCGCTGGCCCTGCAGATCGGGCTGATCCAGCGCAGCGCGCGTCCCGAACTGCGGCGCCCGGCAATGATCGTGTTTGCCGCCGACCATGGCATCGCCGATGCCGGCGTCAGCGCCTATCCGGCCGACGTCACCGTGCAGATGGTCCGCAATTTCGCCGGCGGCGGCGCGGCGATCAATGTGTTCGCGCGCCAGCACGGCATGGCGCTCGAGGTGGTCGATGCCGGCGTGCGCGTGCCGCCGGGCGCGGCGCCGGGTTTGGTGGACTGCCGCATCGATGCGGGCACGCGCAACTTCGTCGACGAAGCGGCGATGCGGCGCGAGCAGGCCGAGGCCGCGCTGGCGGCCGGCATCGCGCGGGTGATGCACCATGCCGCGCAAGGCACCAATGTGATCGGCTTCGGCGAGATGGGCATTGGCAATACCTCCGCCGCCGCTTGCCTGGTCAGCCGGCTGGCCGGCCTGCAGATCGCCGCCTGCGTCGGGCGCGGTACCGGTCTGGACGATGCGGGACTCGCGCGCAAGCTGGCGCTGCTCGAGCGCGCGCTGGCGCGGCATGCCGACGCGGTGGAGCCGCTCGATGCGCTGGCCGCGCTGGGCGGCTTCGAGATCGCGATGATGGCGGGTGCCTTCCTTGCCGCGGCATCGCAGCGCATGGTGATCCTCGTCGACGGCTTTATCGCCTCGGCGGCGCTGCTGGTCGCCAGCCGCCTCGATCCCAAGGTGCTGCCGTACTGCGTGTTCTCGCACTGCTCGCACGAGCAGGGCCATCGCGCGCTGCTCGAGCATTTCGGCGCGCGGCCGCTGCTGGCGCTGGACCTGCGGCTGGGCGAGGGCAGCGGCGCCGCGCTGGCGTATCCGCTGGTCGTATCCGCGGTGGCCTTCCTGCGCGAGATGGCGACCTTCGGCGCGGCCGGTGTCAGCACGGCCAGCGCGACCGCAGGCGGGAGCGACGGTACGTCGCCGCGATAGACTCGCGCCAACCCATTCGCCATCCGCCCATGACGACGATGCCCACCGAGCCCACGTCCGCGCCGCTGCAGCATCGGCAAGACGAGCGGCCCATCGGACCGCAGATCGATCCGCCAACCGACCCCCAAGTCGAGCGGCCGGCCGGAGCGGGAACCGACGCGCCGACCGAAATGCAGACCGAAACGCGAATCGAAGCAGGAGCCGAAGCGCGCCCCGAAGCGCCACTGCAGCGGCCGGCCCATCCCCTGCTGCACCGCGCCTGCGACGAGCTGCGCTACCTGCTGACCGCGGTCGGCTATTTCACCCGCGTGCCGGTGCCGGCCTGGGTCGGCTTCGCCCCCGCACTACCTGCATGCCGCCGCCCGCTATTTCCCGCTGGTCGGCCTGATGGTCGGCGCCATTGGCGCGCTGGTGACGCTGGCCGCGTGGCTGCTGTGGCCGCCCGCGGTCGCGGTGCTGATCGGCATCGGCGCCACGCTGCTGCTGACCGGGGCCTTCCACGAGGACGGCCTGGCCGACTGCGTCGATGCCTTCGGCGGCGGCTACCGGCGTGAAGACGTGCTGCGCATCATGCACGACTCGCGCATCGGGGCCTTCGGCGCGCTCGCGCTGGTGCTGGCCCTGCTGCTGAAATGGCAACTGCTGCTGGCGCTCGGCCAGCGCGGCGGGCTGCGCGAACTGCTGCTGGTGCTGGTGGCCGCGCATGCCGCCAGCCGCGCGATGGCGGTCAGCTATCTGGCGACGCTCGACTACGTGCGTCCCGAGGGCAAGGCCAAGCCGGTCGCGCAGCGGCTGTCGCCGCGCGGCCTGGCGCTGGTGCTCGCCTGCGGCGCGCTGCCGCTGCTGGCCGTCGCGCCGGGCTTCGGCGTCGCCGCCATCGCCGCGCTGGCGCTGCTGCGGCTGGTTCTTGGGCGCTATTTCGTGCGCCGCATCGGCGGCTATACCGGCGACTGTCTCGGCATGGCGCAGCAGCTTGGCGAGCTGCTGATCTATCTGCTGGCGGCGGCATGGATCTGGTCCTGATCCGGCACGCGCATCCCGCGGTCGACGATGGGGTCTGCTATGGCCGGCTGGACCTGTCGCTGGCCGAGCCGATGTCGCCGCCGGCCGATGCGATCGTGAACGCCGCATCGGCGGCGGCTTCGGCCAACGGCGTGCCACCGCCGGCGCGGATCGTCTGCAGCCCCGCGCAGCGCGCCCGGGTCACCGCGCAGCGCATCGCGCAGGCATATCTGTCGCGAGCCGGTGGAACGGCGCCGGCGATCAGCAGCGAGGCGCGGCTGCACGAACTCGACTTCGGCGCGTGGGAAGGGCAGCGCTGGGACGCGGTGCCGCGGGAGGGGCTCGATCAGTGGGCGGCAGACCTGATGGATGCCTGCCCGCATGGTGGCGAATCGGCGCGCAGTGCCTACGCCCGTGTGGCCGGATGGGCGGATTCGCTGCAAGCGTCTCCTTCCGTGCTCGCGTCCGTGTCCGAGCCCGAGCCCGAATCATGCCTGTGGGTGGTCGGCCACGCCGGCCCGATGCGGATGCTCGCCGCGCATTGGCTGGGCCTGCCGCTGTCCGACACGCTCGACTGGCAACTGGGCTGGGGCGCCAGCTGCGGCTTCCGGCTCGATCCGGGCGCGGTGCGGCCGGCGCGCCTGTTGTGGTGGAACCGTACGGTCGGCTGAGGGACGATGCACAGCCCTACGCACAAAGCCGACGCACAAAGCCGACGCAAAGGTCGACGCATAACCGCGCATAGCCGTCGCAAGCCGACGCACAGGTAGACCGCAGAGACCGACGCAGCGGGGGACGCAGAGCGGGCCGGGCGGCGGCCGCCCCGGCGCCGCGCTACTGCGCGGGCCGCCGGCTTCGCGCCACCTCCAGCTGGCGGCACAGGATCTCCGCCGCATCGATGGCGCGCGGTCCCGCGCGATTGATCAGGTCGCCGTCGATCGTGAAGAGATTGCCCCGCGCCACCGCGGTCAGCTGCTGCCAGCGCTGCCATTGCGCGAAATCCGCCAGCGGCCGGTCCGACTGCGTCGCGCCCATGCTGGCCGTGATCATCGCCTCGGGATTGCGCGCGAGTACCGCTTCCACCGAAATCGTCGGCACCAGCGGCGTCTCGTCGGCAAACACATTGCGGCCGCCGCACAGCGCCAGCATGTCGCTGACCATGTGCTGGCCGTTCAGCGTCATCAGCGGCTGCTGCCAGACCTGATAGAACACCGACACCGGCGGACGCGCGGCGTGGGCCTTGCCCAGCGCGGCGATGCGCGCGCGCAGGCGTTCGGCCGCGGCGTGCGCGGTCGGGCCGGTGCCGAGCAGCACGCCCAGCTTCTCGATGTTGTCGGGCACCGCCATCAAGCGCCGCGGCTCGCTGTGGAACAGCGGCAGGCCCAGCGCGCGCAGCCGTTCGGTCTGCTTCTGCGCGTTGCCATGTCGCCAGACCACGATCAGGTCGGGTTTGAGCGCGGCGATGCGTTCCAGATCGAGCGCCTTGTTGTCGCCGACCCGCGCGATCGCGCGCGCCTCGGGCGGGTAGTCGCTGTAGTTGACGGTGCCGACGATGCGGTCGCCGCCCCCCGCCGCGAACAGCATCTCCGTGACATGCGGGGCCAGCGACACGATGCGGCGCGCCGGCTGCGCCAGCATGATGGTCTGGCCGGCATCGTCGACGACGGAGACCGCGGCGCGCGCATCGATGGGCAGGGCGGCCGCTAACGCCGTGGCAAGGCATGCGATGGCGGCAAGACCGTGGGCGGCAGAACGCGTGGCAAAACGCGTGGCTGAAGGCGCGGCGGAACGCGTGGCGGCGTGCGGCCGACGTCGGCGGGACAGGAACGGCAACAGGGACATGTCAGAGCGGAAGATTGGTGGCGAGGGCATCGGCCAGCCGCTGCCAGCAGGCCTCGCGATCGGGCGGCAGGCCGAGGCGCAGGCTCGGGAGCCTGGCGGTATTGCCGGTGGTACCGCTGGGGGGACTCGGCCGTGGAATCGCCGGATGAATCCCCGGGGCGACCGCCAGCGAAATCCCCGGGACGACCGCCGGCGGCCTCCCGCGAAGCCAAGGACGCCACCGGTGCATCGAACAGCCGGGTCCAGACGCCAGCATGCGCCAGCGCCTGATGCATGCGCTCGGCATCGGCATGCGGCACCCAGGCGAACAGCGGCAACGTGACCGGCGCCAGGCCATGCCGCCGCAACAGCGCATCCAGCCGCGCGCTGGCCACGCGCAGACGCGCCCGCGTGGCGGCCTGCCAATCGGTATCGCGCAGCGCCAGCCGTGCCACCGCGCGTGCCGGGCCGGACACGGTCCAATGCCCAAGACGCTCGGCCAGCGCCTGCAGCAGCGCCGGTTGCGCCAGCACGAAGCCGCAGCGCACCCCGGCGAGCCCATAGAACTTGCCCAGCGAGCGCAGCACGATCAGGCCGGCACGGTCGCTGTCCGCCGCCAGCGAGCCACCGCCTTCATCGGTAACCCACGCATCGGCGAAGGCCTCGTCGACCAGCAGCGTGCCGCCGCGCGGGGCCAGCGCGGCATGCCAGCCCAGCAGGCGCTCGCGCGGCACGATGCGCCCGGTCGGATTGTTCGGATTGACGACCACCAGATGGTCGAGGCCATCGGCAAGGGCCGGATCCGAGAAGTCAACCTCGTCCAGCGGCACCACGCGATGGCCGGCGGCGGCAAATGCCGGCGCGTACTCGCTGTAGCCGAGCGCGGCGATGCCGACGCGGCCCGGCGGCAGCAGCGCGGGCAGCGTGCGGATCGCGGCCTGCGAGCCGGCCACCGGCAAGGCATGCGGCGAGCCGTAGGCGCGGGCGGCGATCTCCGCGAGGCCATCGTCGTCCTGCGGCAGCCGCTGCCAGCAGTCCGCCGGCAACGGCGGCACCGGATAGCCGTCGGGATTGATGCCGGTCGACAGGTCGAGCCAGTCGGCCGGGTCGCGGCCGTAGCGGCGCACCGCGGCCAGCAGATTGCCGCCGTGGCGGATCGGAGGGGGGCAGGGAATGCGGGTGGTTCATCGCGACAGCGCCAGCCGTTGGGCGACGATGCCGCAGGCGAGCGTCAGCGCCAGCAGATTGCCGCCGTGGCGGATCGGAGGGGGCAAAGGATGCGGATGGTTCATCGCGACAGCGCCAAACACTGGGCGACGATGCCGTACGCGACGGCCAGGGCCAGCCAAAGCCACAGCGTTCGCCGCACCAGCCGCAGGCTGGCCATGACGTCGGCGGCGCCCGGCGGCTGGCCTTCGCCCAGCGGCGGACGCGCTTCCCACTGGCCGTGGTAGCGGGCCGGGCCACCGAGCGCGACACCGAGAGCACCGGCGCCGGCGGCCATTACCGGCCCGGCGTTCGGGCTGGACCACGCCGGCGCCTGCACGCGCCAGCAGCGCAGCGCGCGCGCGGTCGAGCCGAGCAGCGCGTAGGACAGCGCGGTCAGCCGCGCGGGAATCAGATTCAGCAGATCGTCGAGGCGGGCCGCGGCCCAGCCAAAATGCAGCAGGCGCTCGGTCCGGTAGCCCCACATCGCATCGAGCGTATTGGCGAGCCGATAGGCGATCGCCGCCGGGGCGCCGCCGATCAGGAACCAGAACAGCGCGCCGAAGATCGCGTCGTTGCCGTTCTCGAGCGCCGATTCGCAGGCCGCGCGGGCCAGTGCGGGCGCATCGGCATCGGCGGTGTCGCGCGAGACGATGCGCGCGGTCAGCTGGCGTGCTTGCGGCAGGTTCCCGTCGGCCAGTGCGCTGGCGATCGGCGCAATATGCTGGCACAGGCTGCGCGCGCCCAGCGTGGCATACAGGCCCAGCGCATGCAGCAGCCAGCCCAGCCCGGCACCGGCAAGTTCGGTGGCGGCCGCGATCAGCAGCGCCGCGAGCGCGGCGGGTCCGAGCACCAGCACGGACCAGGCCATCAGCCCGATGCCACGTTGGCGCCAGCGAGGTCCTGGCCGGTTCAGCGCGCGCTCGGCGGCATTGGCGAGCCGGCCGAAGCCGACCAGCGGATGCCAGCGGCGCGGCTCGCCGAGCCAGCGGTCGAGTCCCGCCCCAACGAGGGCCGTCAGCGCAATGGCGGCGCCCGGCGCCAGCGGCGCCGCGGGCCACAGCGAACTCACCATGCCGGGTCCGGTCCCTTGATCGCGACCGGCAGGCCGGCGACCAGCAGGCGCACGCGGTCCGCGGCGGCGGCCAGCTTCTGGTTCAGCCGGCCGAGCTCGTCGACGTAGAAGCGGGTGATTGCGCCCATCGGCACCACGCCGAAGCCGATCTCGTTGGAAACCAGGATCACGTGGCCGGGCAGGGTCGGCAGCGCGGCCAGCAGCGCGTCCATCTCCTCGGTGAAGGCCGGCGGCGGCGTGATGACGCCGTGCTCGGGATAGGAACGCTTGTCGAGAAAGATCAGGTTGTTGAGCCAGACCGTCATGCAGTCGAC
Source organism: Cupriavidus sp. H18C1 (assembly GCF_049311595.1). Classification (NCBI taxonomy): domain Bacteria; kingdom Pseudomonadati; phylum Pseudomonadota; class Betaproteobacteria; order Burkholderiales; family Burkholderiaceae; genus Cupriavidus; species Cupriavidus sp. H18C1. The sequence continues at coordinate 1,305,489 of NZ_CP186008.1, read as the reverse complement.
CAGGATGCAGCCCTCGCGGCGGGCATGCGCGTACAGCGCGTCGGCCAGATGCAGCGGCTCCTCGACCAGGTTCCAGTCGGCGGGGCGCCGCGCGCGATGCAGCGCGATGCGCAGCTGCATCTCCTCGTCGGTGTCGTCCGGGTCCTCGCGCGCGGTGGCGATATAGGTCACGGGACCGCCGGTGGCCAGGGCGTGATCGGTCGCCAGTTGCTCGGCGAAGTGGCTCTTGCCGGAACGCGCGCCGCCCAGCACCAGCGTCAGCTCGCGCGGGCCGGGCCTGGGCAGGCCGACGGCGGCCTGGGTCGCCACCGCGATGGCCGCTTCGCCGGTGGGCAGTGCGACGTCGGACGGCGTGTCGGCGGGGCCGGTGCCAGCGGCGTGAGGAGGGGCCTTGGGTTCCATCCGGGTATTGTAGCGGGCGCATCGCGTGCCGCCAGGGCGGATCGGCGCGGGGCTCGGTGCGAGGGATCGATGCGGCGGAACGGGAGTGGGGATCGGTGCGGCGGTCGGCGCGGGGACAGGCGCAGGATGGCCGCATGGGCCGATGCGATAATCGCCGCGATGCAAGCCTATCCCGATCCCGCCGATCCCCCCCCGATCCGGGCGACGCAGCCGACGCCGCCGACCACACGCCGGCCGTCCCCGTCCCCCTACGCCGCGCTGCGCGGCACGCTGATGATCCAGGGCACGACCTCCGACGCCGGCAAGAGCACCGTGGTGGCGGGCCTGTGCCGGCTGCTGGCGCGAGCCGGGGTACGGGTCGCCCCGTTCAAGCCGCAGAACATGGCGCTGAACAGCGCCGTCACCGACGACGGCGGCGAGATCGGCCGCGCGCAGGCGCTGCAGGCCCAGGCGGCCGGGCTGGCGCCGCACACCGACATGAACCCGGTGCTGCTCAAGCCGAGCAGCGACACCGGTGCGCAGATCATCATCCATGGCCGCGCCCGGCTGGACCTCGATGCCCGCGCCTATCACGAGTACAAGCCGGTCGCGATGCAGGCCGTGCTGGCCTCGCACCGGCGCCTGCGCGAGCGCTACGACGTGGTGCTGGTCGAAGGCGCCGGCAGCCCGGCCGAGGTCAATCTGCGCGAGCGCGACATCGCCAACATGGGCTTTGCTGAGGCGGTCGATTGTCCGGTGGTGCTGGTCGCCGATATCGACCGCGGCGGCGTGTTCGCGCATCTGGTCGGCACGCTGGACTGCCTGTCGGCCAGCGAGCGCGCGCGCGTCAAGGGCTTCATCATCAATCGCTTCCGCGGCGATATCGGGCTGCTCGAACCGGGACTGGACTGGCTGCGTGCGCGCACCGGCAAGCCCGTGCTCGGCGTGCTGCCCTATCTGCACGGCCTGCATCTGGATGCCGAGGACGCGGTGGCCGCGACGCAGTCGGCCAAGGACGAGGGCGCGCCGCGCCTGCGCGTGGTGGTGCCGGTGCTGCCCCGCATTTCCAACCATACCGATTTCGACGCGCTGCGCGCCCATCCGCGCGTGGACCTGCGCTGGATCGGTCCGGGCATGCCGATTCCGCCGGCGGACCTGATCGTGCTGCCGGGCAGCAAGAGCGTGCGCGCCGATCTGGCGTTCCTGCGCGAGCAGGGCTGGGACCGCGCGCTGCTGCGGCATCTGCGCTATGGCGGCAAGGTCGTCGGCATCTGCGGCGGCATGCAGATGCTGGGGCGCCGCGTCGAGGACCCGGACGGACGGGAGGGCGCGCCGGGCGGCAGCGACGGCCTGGGCCTGCTCGATTTCGCCACGGTGCTGGCGGCCGACAAGCAGCTGCGCCAGGCGCGCGGCACGCTGGCCCTGCCGGAGGCGAACGCCAGCGTTGCCGGCTACGAGATCCATCTGGGCGTCACCGAGGGCCCGGCGCTGGCGCGGCCCGCGCTGCGCCTCGACGACGGCCGCGTCGACGGTGCGCTGTCCGACGATGGCCAGGTGCTGGCCACCTACCTGCATGGGCTGTTCGACGATCCGGCGGGCTGCGCCGCGCTGCTGCGCTGGGCCGGCCTGGACGGCGCCGACGGGGTCGACCTGGCGGCGCTGCGCGAGGCGTCGCTCGAACGCCTGGCCGATACGATGGCCGCGCATCTGGACCTGCGGACCCTGCTCGCGCCGCTGCGGGCGGCCGCAGGTTGAGGCCGGCCGCCGACTGACCGGCCTGCTACACTTGTCGGCTTTGTCAGCCTCGTAGCGCGCGACGGTATCGGCCGGCCGCGCCATCGTTCCACACCATGGTTACCGGCCGCCTGCGCGTCCTGCTCGTCAAACTCCATCTGTATATCGGCCTGTGGCTCGGCGTGCTGTTCGTGCTGCTGGGCCTGACGGGCACCGTGCTGTCGTGGCGCCACGAGATCGACGCCGCGCTCAATCCCGAACTGCTGGTGGCCTCCGCGCCGGTCTCGCTGCCGCTGCGTGCCGAGGCCGTGCAAGAGGTCGTCGCCAAGCTGAAGGCCGATCCGCAATACGGCAAGCCGAGGATGCTGATGCTGCCGGTGTCGGAGCGCGACGTCTTCATCGCCTGGTATCACGTCAAGGAGCCGGGCAAGTCCGCCCCGGTGCCGGGCCGCTCGCGGCAGGTGATGATCGATCCGGCCACGCTGGCGATCAAGGGCGAACGCGTCTGGGGCGAGCCGGGGCTGTCGCGCCCGCTGCTGATGCCCACGCTCTTCCATCTGCATCACTACCTGCTCGCCGGCGATACCGGCAAGACCGTGGCCGGCGTGGGCGGCATGCTGCTGCTGTTCACGGTGCTGGCGGGCATCGCGCTGTGGTGGCCCAAGCTGAAGGCGCGGGCGATCCTGCAGGCGTTCCGCATCACGCACGGCGGCTCGTGGTGGCGGCTGAACTATTCGCTGCATCGCGCCGGCGGCATCCTGGCCGCGCCGGTGCTCGCGACAATCGCGTTTTCCGGCTGGTATCTGAATCTGCCGAAGTGGGTCACGCCGCTGGTCGGCAGCGTGATGACGGTCACCGCGCCGGCACGGCCGACCTCCACGCCGCCCTACGAGGGCGCCATGCCGATGGGCACGCAGCAGGCGGTGCAGGCGGCCCAGGCGCTGTACCCGGATGCGATCGTGTCGCGCGTGTCCTTCCCGCGCCAGCCGACCGATGCCTACGAAATCCGGCTGCGCCAGCCGGGAGAGGTGCGCCAGGGCAGCGGTGCGACCCGGCTGTGGCTCGATCCCTATACCGGGGCCCGCCTCGGCGTGCGCGATCCGCTCGCCGCGCCGGCCGGCGACACCGTGCTGAACTGGATGTACCCGCTGCATACCGGCGAGGCGTTCGGCATGCCGGGCCGCATCTTCATCTCCGCGTTCGGGCTGGCGCCGCTGCTGTTTGCGCTGACCGGCGTGCTGATCTGGTGGAAGCGCCAGCGCGGCCACCGGCGCCATCTGAAGAAGACCGAGCAGCGGCAGGCGGTGCACCGCTGATTCCCCGCACGGGCCCGCGCGATCCCGCTGGATCTCGCGCGGGCGCCGCCGCGCCGCCATGCCGGCGCAACCTTTCGCATTCGCAGTTCCCCTCCCCTCGCACTTCGATTTCCACAAGGCCCGCCAAAAAGGCGAAGCGCCTTCGCCGCACGCCGCAATACTGGCCGGCGCCGGCCGCCACGCAACCCGGCCGCCGCGCATCCATCGCTGGAAACCAACGTTCGAAACGGGAGGGAGCATGTTCTCTGCACCATGTCCGCGTGCGTCGTCCATTTCCCGGCCGGCCGGGCTCGCCATGCCGGTGGCCGCCATCGCCACGCTGCTGCACGCGCTCAGCCGCGGCGACGACGAGGGCGCACTGCGGCTGCTGTCATCGTGGCCGGCGCACGATCCCACGCTGCGGCGGTTTCGTACGGAGGGAGGAGAGACGCTGATGCATTTCGCCGCCTTCGGGCGCAGCGGTCCGGAAGTCCTGCAACTGCTGCTGGCGCGCGGGGTCGATCTGCGCGCCGTCACCCGCGCGGGCGCGAGCCCGCTGCACTATGCGCTGCGGGGCGCGATGCGCGCCTCGGACGCGGCGCTGCAATGGCTGCTGCGCGAGGGCGGGCCAGCGCTGCGCGAAATGCCCGACATGGACGGGCGCACCGCCCTGATGGCGGCCGTGCTGGGCGACCACGCCGACGCGGTCGCGCTGCTGCTCGAGGAGGGCGCCTCGGTGCGCACCCGCGACAATGTCGGCAACACCGCCCTGCACATGGCGGCCGCGATCGGATCGGAGCACGTGGTCGACGCCCTGCTGAGGGCGGACGCGGAGGTCGATGCCCGCAACAAGGCCGGGATCACGCCGCTGATGCTGGCCGCCGGTGACGGTCAGCGCGAGAACCTGCTGCGGCTGCTGCTGGCCGGGGCGGACGTCGACGCCACCGATGGCCGCGGCGGCACACCGCTGATGTATGCGGCAACCAATGGCCACGCCGGGATCGCGGATGTGCTGCTCAGCGGCGATGCGGCCTGGTATCCCATCAACGAGGATGGGTGGAACGCGATGACGCTCGCCGCGCGCGCCGGCAGCGCCGAGGTGCTGCAGGTACTGATCGCGCATGGGATCAACCCCGAGGTGCGGGACGGCGCGGGCCGGCTGGCGTGCGAGGTCGTGTTGCAGCGCGGCCTGGTCCAGCTGGAGCGGTCGCTGCGGGCCGGGATGGGAGCTGACGCCGAGTAGGGGCGGCGGGGGGCCGGGGAAGGGCGGGAAGGAAGGCGGGAACGGGAGGGTAAGGCGGGGAGGGGGAAGGCGGGGGAGGGTAAGGCAGGGAACGGAAGGCGAGAAGGGGCAGGGCCGGCGGGCCAGACGCCGCCGGCCGCGCCCGCTAGATTTCCAGATTGTCGATCAGACGCGTGGCGCCGAGCTTGGCGGCGGCCAGCACCACCAGCGGTTCGCCGGCCGCGTATTCATCGCGGCTCGGTGCCTGCAGATTGCTGCGCTTGCGGATCGACACGTAGTCGGGCTTCCAGCCGCGGGCCTTCAGCGCGTCGAGGGCCTGCGCCTCGACCGCGGTCAGCTCGGCGCCGCCGCCGGCGTTGGCCAGCACCTGGTCGCGCACCTGATGCAGCGTGCGGTACAGCATCGGGGCCTCGGCCCGCTCGTCCGGCGACAGATAGCGGTTGCGCGACGACAGCGCCAGCCCGTCCTCGGCCCGCACGGTCTCGGCCGGCACGATGTCGATCGGCAGCGCGAACTGGTTGGCCATGCGCCGCACGATCATCAGCTGCTGGTAGTCCTTCTTGCCGAACACCGCGACGCGCGGCTGCGCGCACGAGAACAGCTTCATCACCACCGTGCAGACACCGTTGAAGAAGCCCGGGCGGAACTCGCCCTCGAGGATGTCGCCCAGGTCGTGCGGCGGATCGACCCGGTATTCCTGCGGTTCCGGGTACATGTCGCGCTCGGTGGGCGCGAACAGCACGTAGACGCCTTCCTTCTGCAGCTTCTCGATGTCGTCCTGCAGCGTGCGCGGATACTTGTCGAAATCCTCGTTGGGACCGAACTGCAGCCGATTGACGAAGATCGAGGCCACCACCGGATCGCCGTGCTGGCGCGCCAGCCGCATCAGCGACAGATGGCCTTCGTGCAGATTGCCCATGGTCGGGACGAAGGCGATCCGGTTCTGGCCGCGCAACTGGTCGCGCAGCTCGTGAATGGAGGAAATGACTTTCATGGATGCGTTACTGCTCGTCAGGAAAAGCGCGCGGCGATGCCGGGGCTATGCGGGGGTATAGGCCAGGCGCACATAGATCGGCGCATAGGGCTCGGCCTGGGTGATTTCCACCAGGGACTCGCGCGACAGCTCGAGCATCGCGATGAAATTGACCACCACCACCGGCACGCCCTTGCCCGAGCGGATCGCATCCTCGAACAGCTCGGTGAACTCCATGAAGCGGGCATGCTGCAGCCGGCGCAGGATCTGGCTCATGTGCTCGCGCACGGACAGTTCCTCGCGCGAGATCTTGTGGTGCTGGTTCAGCTTGGCGCGCTTGAGCACGTCGGCCCAGGCGGCCTGCAGGTCGGTGGTGTCGACGTCGGGGAAGCGCGGCGCCAGGCTCTGCTCGATGTAGACCTGCGAGCGCAGGAAATCGCGGCCCAGCTGCGGCACCTGGTCGAGCTTCTGCGCGGCGAGCTTCATCTGCTCGTATTCGAGCAGCCGGCGCACCAGCTCGGCGCGCGGGTCTTCGGCGTCCTCGCCGCTGTCGGCTTTCTTGACCGGCAGCAGCATGCGCGACTTGATCTCGATCAGCATCGCGGCCATCAGCAGGTACTCGGCCGCCAGCTCCAGGTTGCTCTTGCGGATCTGCTCGACATACGCCAGGTACTGGTGCGTGACCTGCGACATCGGGATGTCGAGCACATTGAAGTTCTGCTTGCGAATCAGGTACAGCAGCAGGTCCAGCGGCCCTTCGAAGGCTTCGAGGAAGATCTCGAGCGCGTCGGGCGGGATATACAGGTCCTGCGGCAGCTGGAACAGCGGCTCGCCGTACAGGCGCGCGAACGCCATGCCGTCGACCGTGTCCGGCGAGGCGCCTTCGGGCGCCACGCTGGGCAGCTCGAGCGCGAGCGCGAGCTTGTCCTGTTCGCTATGGTTCATGAGTGGGGCGGTTGCGCGCGCATCGCGGCGGTCGGCCGGGGCCGCGGCGCCGGGATGCGTGCCGGCATCAGTCCAGCGAGTAGACGTAGGGCTTCTGCGGGACCCGCGATGCCTCGGCGCGCTGGCGCTCCTCGAGGTCGATCGGGGCCTTGTCCCACAGCAGGGCGCGGCCTTGGCGCTGTTCCGCCTCCAGCGACGGGCGCTCCTGCTTGAGCGCCTTCAGGAACTGGGTGATCTCGGATTCGTACATGGCCATGGCAGGAAAGCTATACAGAATGCTATAGGGGAATGGAAAACTGCCGCGATTCTACCGTATTGCCATGCCGGGGCGGGCTTTGCCGGCCTGGGGCGCTCGGGGTTTGCGGATCGGGCCGCGGGGTGTGGTCAAATAGCGACTTTGTCGGATCGCAACGACGGATGATATTGGACCTCGGGATCATGCGCATCGGATTCCGCCGCCCCCCGGGGCAGCGGCGCGGTGGCGTCCGCGCAGGCATCGCGGCGGTTTGCCCGGCGGTTGGCCGCGCAGCCGGCACCCTCCCTGGCTCCCCACCTGCCTCCCGCGCCGGCTCGCCCGCCGACTCCTCTGCTTGCCCCGCTGTTCGCCCCACTGTTCGCCCCATTGCTGGCGCTGGTGTTCGCCCTGCTGCCGGCGCCGGTCCAGGCGGCCTACCGGGTCCAGGTCGAGGCGCCCGAGCCGCTCAAGGACATCCTGGAAGAGCATCTGGACCTGGTCCGTTATCGCGAGCGGGCCGACCTGGGCGAGGACCAGATCGCCTATATGGTCGAGACGGTCGGCGACCAGGTCAGGGCCTTTGCCGCCACCGAGGGCTGGTTCGATCCGCAGACCACCACCCGCGTCGAGGGGCAGCGGCGACAGCCGCGTGATCCACGTGACGGTCGACCCGGGCGCCCGCACGCTGATCCGCCAGGTCGACGTCGATGTGCGCGGACCCGCGGCGACGCGCTCGCCCGAGCAGGTCGAGGCGATGCGCAAGAAGTGGGGACTGCCGGTCGGTGACCCGTTCCGCCAATCGGACTGGGACAAGGCCAAGGAAGACGCACTGGTGGAGCTGCAGAGCAACGCCTACTACGGCGCAAAGCTGGCCGCCTCGCAGGCGCGCATCGAGCCCGAGGAGCGCGCCGCCGATCTGAGCGCGACCTACGACAGCGGTCCGGCCTACCGCATGGGCGCGCTGGTGGTCAGCGGCACGCGGCGGTATCCCGAGCAGATCGTGCGCAACGTCAACCCGCTGTACGTCGGCGAGCCTTATCGCGTCGAGCGGCTGCTTGAGCTGCAGCGCGCGATCCAGAACCAGCCGTACTTCTCCAATGTGCTGGTCGAGCTCGGCGATCCGGTGCCCGACGCCGACGGCAATGGCGAGACGGTGACCGCGCCGGTCAATGTGCGGGTGCGCGAGTATCCGGTTCATCGGATCGTCTCCGGCGTCGGCTACAACACCGATACCGGCGCGCAGGTCGAGGGGGCGCTACGCTTACTACAACCTGTTCAACCGCGCCTGGATCTTCGATTCGCAGGCGCGCATCGAGCAGAAGCGCCAGTACGCGTTCGCCGAGGTGGCGATGCCGCCGGACAGCAAGACCTACCGCAACAGCGTGTACGCCAGCTACGAGCGCACGCTCGACATCGAGAATACCGACACCAGGAGCTGGCGCACCGGCGTGCGCCGGGCCCGCACGCGCGAGCGCTACGACACCGCGCTGTCGCTGGACTTCTTCTACGACGACCTGCAGCCGTACGACCAGCCGCGCCAGCTGAGCAAGGCGCTGGTGCCGCAATACGCGTGGACCCGGCGCGATGTCGACAATCCGGTGTTCCCGCGCCGCGGCAACATCATCAACACCCAGGTCGGCGCGGCGGTGGAGGGCTTCCTGACCGACCAGACCTTCGTCCGCCTGTACGGCCGCATCCGGCAATACATCCCGGTACGCACCCGCGACCTGATCGTGGCCCGGCTCGAGCTGGGCGCGGACCTGACCAGCGGCAGCGCCGACAAGATTCCGGCCACGCTGCGCTTCCGCGCCGGCGGCACCGATTCGATCCGCGGCTACGGCTTCCAGTCGATCGGCACGCGGCGGGGCAGCAGCGTGCTGCCGGCCAAGTACCTGGCCACCACCAGCCTGGAGTACCAGTACTGGTTCAAGCCCGACTGGGGCGCGGCGATCTTCTGGGACGCCGGCACCGCCACCAACAATCTCGACGGCGTGCGCATCTACCACGGTGTCGGCATCGGCGCCCGCTGGCGCAGCCCGGTCGGGCCGGTCCAGCTGGACGTGGGCTACGGCATCCAGGAGCGGCAATTCCGCCCGCATATCTCGCTGGGAGTGGCATTCTGATGGCGATGCGTCCTTCGTGCCGGCCGGCACCGGCGCAAGAGGCGATCGCGGGGGTTGCGCCGATCGCCCGGATCGCCCGGATTGCTCCGATCCCTTCGATCGCCCGGATCGATCCGATCGCTCCGATCGCCCAGATCGGTTCGATCGCTTCGATCACCCGGATCGGTTCGATCGCTTGGATCGCTTCGATCGCCGCGGCCGCTTCGATCACCACCGTCCCTGCCGATTTCCCGAGTCCCGGCGCATGAGCACGCCCGACCTGCCTTCCGTTCCCGCCCGCGGCAGCGAAACGCCGCGCGCGCCGCAGCCGCGGCGCCGGCGCTGGCTGCGCGTGTTCGGCATCGTGCTGCTCGCGCTGCTGGCGCTGATCGTGCTGCTGGCGGTCGCGCTCGGCGCGGCGCTGCGCACCGAGCGCGGCTCGCGCGAGCTGTGGTCGCTGGCGACCCGGCTGTCCGCCGGCGTGCTGGCCGGCCAGTACCAGGGCGGCACCTTCGCGCGCGGCCTGCAGTTGCGCGACGTGGTGTTCGCGCAGGGCGAGACCCGCGTCAGCGTGGACCGGCTCGACGGCAGCTGGTCGCTGGCCTGGCATCTCGGCCCCGGCCGGACGCGGCTGCATGTGGCCGCGCTGCGGCTGGGCAACGTCGACGTGCGGCTGCCGCCGTCCGAGGACAAGCCCGACGAGCCGCCGCCAACCTTGCCGGACTCGCTGTCGCTGCCGCTGGCGATCGACGTCGATGCGCTGACGCTGGCGCGGCTGTCGATCCTGCGCGGGCCCGAGGCGACCGCGTCGCCGCTGGTGTTTTCCGATCTGTCGGCCGCCTTGCATACGGACGGCAGCCGGCATCGGCTGACGGTCGACCGGCTGGTGACGCCCTACGGCAAGCTGTCGGCCAACGCGCAGATCGCCGGCGAGGCGCCGTTCGCGCTGAACGGCGAGGCGGTGCTCGAAGGCGAGTGGGAGAAGGAGGCCTATAACGTCAGCGCGCGCGCCAACGGCACGCTGGAGGCGCTGCGGGCCGATATCGAGGCGAGCGGCGACCGCCTGCGCGGCCGCGGCGAGATCGAACTGACGCCGTTCGGGCAGGTGCCCTTCACGCGCCTGCGGGTCGACGGCGAGCGCATCAACCCCAGGCTGTTCAACCCTTCCGCGCCGCAGGCGAATCTGTCGGTGCATGCGGAGCTGCGGCCGGTGAACGGCAGCGGTGGCGCGGCAGCGCCCGCAGCGCCGGGGGCCGCGTCCGCGCCGGCCAGTGTTCCGGCGGTGCCGGCGCCCTCGGCTCGCGGGGCCAGTGTTCCGGCGGCATCAGCGCCTTCGGCTCCAGGGGCGAGTGTTCCGGTAACGGCTGTGCCCTCAGATCCTGCGGCCAGCGTGCCGGCGGCCTCGGCTCCCCAGCCTTCGACACCCGCGGCCCCGGGCGCGGCCCCGCTGACCGTGGCCGGCGAAGTCTCCATCCGCAACCACGAGCCCGGGCCGCTCGACGCCGAGCGGCTGCCGGTGCAGTCGGTGCGCGCCACGGTCGAGTTGAGCCAGGCCGCCCAGCATGTGCGCGACCTGCGCGTGGCGCTGGCCGGCAATGGCGAGATCGCCGGCAGCGGCTCGCTGCGCGACGGCCGCGGCGGCTTCGATCTGGACGTGCGCCGGCTCGATCCGCATGCGCTGCACGGCAAGTTGCGCAGCGCGCGGCTGTCGGGCCCGGTGATCGTGCGGCTGGAGCCGGGCCGCCAGAGCGTGGCGCTGGACCTCGGCGGCGGCGAGCTCAAGCTGTTCGCCGACGCGCGCATCGACGCCGACGCCGTCACGCTGGCCGCGCTGCGCCTGGGCGTCGCGCAGGGCAGCCTGCACGCCGAGGGCAGGCTCGGGCTCAAGGAGCAGCAGCCGTTCAGCTTCAAGGGCCGCATCAGCGATCTGGACCCGGCGCGGCTGGCGAGCGTCGCCAAGGGCCGCATCAACGCGAACTTCGACGCCTCGGGCACGCTGGCCGGCGAGCCGCGCGTGGCGGCGGATTTTTCCATCGGCGACAGCGAATACGCCGGGCTGCCGATGACCGGCGGCGGCAAGGTCCGGCTGGCCGGACAGCGGCTGCTGCCGAGCGAGGCGACGCTGTCGATGGCCGGCAACCGCGCCGACCTGCGCGGCAGCTTCGGGGCGCGCGGCGACCGCATGACGGTGGCCGTCGACGCGCCGCAGCTCGACCGGCTCAAGTTCGGCGTCGGCGGCACGCTCAAGCTCGACGCCCAGGTCAGCGGCACCTGGCAGCGACCGGAGATCACCGCGACCTACGATGCCCGCACGCTGTCGATGGGCCCGCACCGCGTCGAGAGCGCCAGCGGCAACGCCGACCTGCGCGGCGGCATCGACGGTCCGCTGCGGCTGCGGCTGGACGCGCGCGGCTATCGCGGCCCGCAGTTGACGATGAGCACGCTGCAGGCGAGCCTGGACGGCACGCAGGCCAGGCACAGCTTCAGTGTCGAAGGCGAGGGCCGCATGCGGCGCCGGCCGCTGCAATTGCAGGCTGCGGGGCAGGGCAGCTGGAAGAACGGCACCTGGACCGGCACGGTCGGCACGCTGGAGGAGCGCGGCACCGTCGAACTGAAGCTGCTGACGCCGGTGGCCGTCAGCGCCGGCGCGCAGAAGCTGACGCTGGGCCAGACACGGCTGCAACTCGCACGCGGCACCATCGCCCTGGACCGGCTGGACTGGGACCGCGGCCGCATCCGCACGCAGGGCGCGCTCAATGGCCTGCAGGTCGGCCATCTGCTCGCGCTCGCCGAGGCCTTCACCGGCGATGCGCCGCCGCTGCGCTCGGATCTGATACTGGACGGCCAGTGGAACCTGAACCTGGCCGAGACCGCATCCGGCTTTGCCGAACTGCGGCGCCGCAGCGGCGACCTGTCGGTCAACGCCGGCCGGGGCTACACCACGCTGGGGCTGGGCGAGACCGTGCTGCGTGCCGACGCCGCCGGCAACCGCCTGCAGCTGCGCGGCAACGTGGTGTCGTCGCGCCTGGGTACCGCCAGGGTCGACGCCTTCGCCGGCCTGATGCCCGAGCAGGGCGTGCTGACCGTGACGCCGGCCTCGGCGCTGGGCGGCCAGGTCGCCTTCGATGTGCCGCGGCTCAAGGCGCTGGAGGCGCTGACCGGTCCCCAATACGCCTTCGACGGCCGGCTGGCGGCCGCGATGCAGCTGGCCGGCACGATCGGCGCGCCGGTGCTGACCGGCACCATCAACGGCGACGGCCTGGCCATCACGCTGTACGACCAGGGCATCCGCCTGACCGACGGCATCGTGCGCATCGTGCTCGACCGCAACGTGATCGAACTGCGCCAGGTGCTGTTCCGCGGCGGCGACGGGACGCTGACCGCCAGCGGCAACGTGCGGCTCGGCGAAACCGATCCGACGCTGCGCGCCCGCATCGTCGCCGACCGGCTGGAGCTGTTCGCCAGCCCGGAGCGGACGCTGGTGGTGTCGGGCAATGCCGATATGGCCAACGAGAACCGGCAGTTCGTGATCCGCGGCAAGTTCCGCGTCGATCGCGGCCTGTTCGACCTGCCCAAGGCCGGTGCGCCGGTGCTCGGCGACGACGTGGTGATCGTGCGCAAGTCGGACCGGCGCGCCGAGCGCGAGGTGCGTACCGCGGCCACGCCGGCGGTGCCCGAATCGCAGCCGACCAGCCGCTTCGCCCCGGTGATCGACCTGTCGGTGGACCTGGGCGACCGCTTCCGCTTCCGCGGCGCGGGGGCGGACCTGCTGCTGGCCGGGCGCCTGGGCGTCAACAGCGAGCCCTTGACGCCGATGCGCGTGACCGGCACCGTGCGGGTGGTCGACGGCACCTACGAGGCCTTCGGCCGGCGGCTGCAGATCACGCGCGGCATCGTCAATTTCAACGGCCCGGTCGGCAATCCGAACCTGAATATCCGCGCGATGCGGCTGAACCAGGAAGTCGAGGCGGGCGTCGAGGTCACCGGTACGGTACGGCTGCCGCGCGTGCGGCTGGTGTCCGAGCCCAACGTGCCGGACGAGGACAAGCTGTCGTGGCTGATGTTCGGCTACGGCGCCGACAGCAGCACCGCCGGGCAGCAACAGCAGCTGAGCGGGGCGGCGCTGGGCGGCGCGGCGCTCGGCATGCTGGGCTCGAAGGCCGGCAAGGGCGTGGTGCAGCGCTTCGGCATCGACGAGTTCTCGATCGGCCCGAGCACCGCGGGTTTGAACGAGCAGCAGGTGGTCAGCGTCGGCAAGGCGGTCAGCGAGAAGATCTCGGTCGGCTACGAGCAGAGCCTGACGTCGGCCGCCAACGTCGCCAAGGTGACCTGGGCGTTCTCGCGGCGCTGGTCGCTGATCGCCAGGGGCGGCACCATCAACGGGCTGTCGCTGCTGTTCAACCGCCGTTTCGACAGCTGGAGCCAGCTGTTTTCAGGATCGTCACCACGGCGCGAGGGCGCCAGGAGAGAGCAGGATGCAAGCACGGAAAGCACCGGCGGGGGACGCCGGTAATCCGCCCCCACCACCGGAAGGGCCTACCGAGGCCATCAAGCGATGACGGCGGCAGCGGCGTGGCTGCGGGCCGCCGGTCCGCGCGCGGGGTGGCAGCGATGGGACTGATCGCTTCGGTGCTGGCGCTGTTCGGCTGCGACCAGCGCAAGGTCGACGAGGCGCTGAACAAGGCCGGCGATGCCGCGCGCTCGGCCTGGCAATCGGTCCAGCCCGACGGCCAGCTGTTCAAGGGGATCGAGCCCGGCGTCTCCACCGAGGACGACCTGCGCCGCCAGGCCGGCCGGCCCGAGATCGTCTGGGAGGAGGAGAACGGCGCCCGCCGCCTCGAATATCCGCGCGGACCCGAGGGTGCCACCACCTGGATGGTGACGATCGGCGCCGACGGCAAGGTCGGCGCGATCGAGCAGGTGCTGACGGCGGAGAACTTCCAGCGCGTACGCGCCGGCATGAGCCAGGACAGCGTGCGCCGCATGCTGGGCAAGCCCACGAAGATCGAGGCCTTCCGCCTGAAGCAGGAAACCGTGTGGGGCTACCGCTGGTGGGAGACCTCGCAGGACAAGGCCTTCTTCAACGTGCACTTCGGCACGGACGGGCTCGTCACGCATACCTCGCGCAGCGACGATCCGTCGAAGGTGCAGGGCGGCTGACGCCGCCCCCCGCACACGCAAAGCGATCAGCGAATGCGCATGCCGGGCACCGCGCCCGCATGCGGTTCGAGGATATAGAGGCCCGGCGCCGCCTTCTCGTCGGCCGCCGAGGCCGCCAGCACCATGCCTTCGGACAGGCCGAACTTCATCTTGCGCGGCGCCAGGTTGGCGACCACCACGGTCAGCTTGCCGACCAGCTGCTCCGGCTGGTAGGCCGACTGGATGCCCGAGAAGACGTTGCGGGTCTTGCCCTCGCCCAGGTCCAGCGTCAGCTGCAGCAGCTTGTTCGAGCCCTCGACCTTCCTGCATTCGACGATGCGCGCCACGCGCAGGTCGACCTTGGCGAAGTCGTCGATCGTGATGGTATCGGCGATGAGCTCGATGCCGGCGGGGGGCGGCATTGCCGGCCTCGGCTCCGGCCGCGCCGGCCGCCGGCGCGGCCTGCAGCGAGTCGCGGTTGGCGGCCAGCAGCGCCTCGATCTGCTTGGCGTCCACGCGCGTCATCAGGTGCGAGTACGGCTTGATCGGGCTGGCGCTGCTCAGCTGGCGGTCGATCGCCCGCCAGTCCAGCGGCTCGACATTGAGGAAGGCCTCGACGCCGGCCGCGACGTTGGGCACCACCGGCTTCAGGTAGACGGTCAGCAGGCGGAACGCTTCCAGCGACACCGAGCAGGCCGCGTGCAGGGCCGGGCGTTTCGCCTCGTCCTTCGCCAGTTCCCACGGCTTCTCGGCATCGACGAAGGCGTTGACGGCGTCGGTCAGCTCCATCACCAGGCGCAGCGCCTTGCTGTATTCGCGGCCCTCGTACAGCTGCGCGATCTGCGGCGCGGCCTGGCGCAGCTGCTCGAGCAGCGGGTGCGACAGCGCGGCGTCGTCGACGCGGCCGTCGAAGCGCTTGACCAGGAAGCCCGCGGCCCGGCTGGCGATGTTGACGTACTTGCCGATCAGGTCGCTGTTGACCCGCGAGACGAAGTCGTCGAGGTTCAGGTCCAGGTCTTCCATGCTGGCGTTCAGCTTGGCGGCGAAGTAGTAGCGCAGCCATTCCGGGTTCATGCCGGTGTCGATATAGCTCTGCGCGGTGATGAAGGTGCCGCGCGACTTGCTCATCTTGGCGCCGTCGACGGTCAGGAAGCCGTGCGCGAACACATTGGTCGGCGTGCGGTAGCCCGAGAAGCGCAGCATCGCCGGCCAGAACAGCGTGTGGAAGTACAGGATGTCCTTGCCGATGAAGTGGTATTGCTCGGCGGTCGAATGCGGGCCGACCCATGCGTCGAAGTCGATGCCCTTGCGTTCGCACAGGTTCTTGAAGCTGGCGTAGTAGCCGATCGGCGCGTCCAGCCAGACGTAGAAGAACTTGCCCGGCGCGCCGGGGATCTCGAAGCCGAAGTAGGGCGCATCGCGCGAGATGTCCCAGTCCGACAGCGTGGAGGCCTCGCCGTCGCTGCCCAGCCATTCCTGCATCTTGTTGCTGGCTTCCGGCTGGGCCAGGTCGGCCACCCACTCGCGCAGGAAGCTCTCGCAGCGCGGATCGGACAGCTTGAAGAAATAGTGGGTCGAGGACTTGCGCACCGGCGTGGCGCCCGACACCACCGAGTACGGGTTCTTCAGGTCGGTCGGCACATAGGTTGTGCCGCAGACCTCGCAGGAGTCGCCGTACTGGTCCTTGGCGCCGCACTTGGGGCACTCGCCCTTGATGAAGCGGTCCGGCAGGAACATGTTCTTGACCGGATCGTAGAACTGCTCGACGTCGCGCTCGGCGATCAGGTCCTCGGCCTTCAGCGCCGAGTAGATCTTCTCGCACAGCAGCCGGTTCTCCTCGGAGTCGGTGCTGTAGTAGTTGTCGAACGAGACCAGGAAGCTGTCGAAGTCGCGCTTGTGCTCGTTCCAGACCCGGTCGATCAGCTGCTTCGGCGTGATTCCTTCCTTTTCCGCGCGCAGCATCACCGGCGTGCCATGGGTATCGTCGGCGCCCACGTAATAGACCTCGTTGCCCATCATGCGCTGGAAGCGGACCCAGATATCGGTCTGGATGTATTCCACCAGGTGGCCGATATGGATCTGGCCGTTGGCGTAAGGCAGGGCAGATGTGACGAGGATGCGACGTGCTGTCATGGGGATGCCGGTCGGGAAGCGGTTGGATATCGGTGTTCCGCAGCGCGGGCGGGGCCGGCGCGGAAAACCGACATTCTAGCAAGCGGGGCAGGCGGGCACCGGCCGCGGCGCCGGTGCGGACCGCGCGGCCACGCGTGCGGGCAAACGCGCGGCCCAGTGCGTGACCAGGCGCGGCCCAAAAAAAGCGCCGGTCTGAGCCGGCGCAGCTTTCCACAACGGAAAAGGAGGAGAAATCAGGTACCGCCCGGGAGGTCAGCCACCCATCGCGAGCCAGCAACGGTGGCAAGCGGTACCTGTTTCTATGACTCCATCATCCTTGAATTGGTTTCAAAAAAATTTCGACCCGGCGATTTTGGGCCCGGCCGGCCTCGGTGGCGTTGTCCGCAATGGGCTGGGACTGACCCCGGCCCTCGGCACTCAGGCGGTTGCGCGCGACCCCGCGATCGCCCAGGTAGCCTGCCACGCTCTGGGCGCGGCGCTGGGACAGCTGCATGTTGTAGGTCGGGTTGCCGGTGCTGTCGGTATGGCCGATCACCGTGGCGTTGACGTCCTGATGCTGGCTCAGCGTCTGGGCGACCTGGTCGAGCACCGAGCGGAACGACGGCTTGATGGTCGCGCTGTCGGTATCGAAGGTCACCTGGCTGGGGATATTGACCTTCAGCGAGCCGTCCGGCTGCTCGGTGATCTGGGTGCCGGTGCCGGCGGTATCGCGGCTCAGCTTGCCCCGGATCGCGTTCCAGTTGTAGCCCAGCGCACCGCCCGCGGCGGCACCGACGGCGGCGCCGATCACGGTGCCCTTGGTGTTGCCGCCGATCAGGTTGCCCAGGCCGGCGCCCACGGCGGCGCCCGCGCCGGTACCCACGGCGGTGTGCGTACCCTGCTCGGTCGCACAGCCGGCGGCCAGTGCGGCGACGATCGAAAGGCTGACGAGCT
The DNA here is from genome assembly GCF_049311595.1 of Cupriavidus sp. H18C1. Classification (NCBI taxonomy): domain Bacteria; kingdom Pseudomonadati; phylum Pseudomonadota; class Betaproteobacteria; order Burkholderiales; family Burkholderiaceae; genus Cupriavidus; species Cupriavidus sp. H18C1. The sequence continues at coordinate 1,288,376 of NZ_CP186008.1, read as the reverse complement.
TGAGTTTCATGCTTTCTCCTTCTGTCGATTGTTGTGCTTCAACTGCGGCTGCCTGCGCCTCGGGTTGAGGCATTGTGACGCACTGGCCTAATTGCGCCAGCAGCTTCCAAAAAATGCAAGCGCCAAGTGGCGATTCAGGCTGCTTCCGGGCACCGCCGCAGTCTCGGGCGGGATCCGGGGCGAGCCGACGTTTCGGGGCACTACAATAGGGAGATGGCGCCCCGTGCACAAGCGCCACGCTGTGAAAGTTGTAAGCACGTGTAATCCCTTGTGCACCACAGGGATAATCGAAGCCTTCCTGGCCCTCGCCGAGCCGCGGGGCCACTCTTTGATACAGTACGCGCCTTCCCCCACATATCAAGTAGCGGAGATTGTCTTGAGCCTTACCGTTGACCAGGTTACCGAAGCCTTGCGCACCGTGATCGATCCCAACACGGGCAAGGATCTGGTGAGCACGCGCTCCGCCCGCAATATCCGTGTCGATGGCGGCGATGTCTCGCTCGACGTCGAACTCGGCTATCCGGCCAAGAGCCAGCTCGACCCGATCCGCAAGCTGGTGATCGCGGCGCTGCGCGCCCTGCCTGGCGTCACCAATGTCAGCGTGACGGTGACCATGCACATCGTCGCCCATGCGGTGCAGCGCGGCGTCAAGCTGCTGCCCGGCGTCAAGAACGTGATCGCGGTCGCGTCCGGCAAGGGCGGCGTCGGCAAGTCCACCACCGCCGTCAACCTCGCGCTGGCGCTGGCCGCCGAGGGCGCGCGCGTCGGCATGCTGGACGCCGACATCTACGGCCCGAGCCTGCCGATGATGCTGGGCATCGACGGCCGTCCCGAGTCCGCCGACGGCCAGACCATGGAGCCGCTCGAAGGCCACGGGCTGCAGGCCAACTCGATCGGCTTCCTGATCGAGCAGGACAACCCGATGGTCTGGCGTGGTCCGATGGTGACCTCGGCGCTGGAGCAGCTGCTGCGGCAGACCAACTGGCACGAGCTGGACTACCTGATCGTCGACATGCCGCCGGGCACCGGCGACATCCAGCTGACGCTGTCGCAGAAGGTGCCGGTGACCGGCGCGGTGATCGTCACCACGCCGCAGGACATCGCGCTGCTGGACGCGCGCAAGGGCCTGAAGATGTTCGAGAAGGTCGGCATCCCGATCCTCGGCATCGTCGAGAACATGGCGGTCTATTGCTGCCCGAACTGCGGCCATGTCGAGCATATCTTCGGCGAGGGCGGCGGCGAGCGGATGTGCGAGCAATATGGCGTCGACCTGCTGGGCAGCCTGCCGCTGAACCTGTCGATCCGCCAGCAGGCCGATTCGGGCCGGCCCACGGTGGTCGCCGAGCCCGACAGCCCGATCGCGGAGCTCTATCGCGGCATCGCGCGCAAGGTGGCGATCAAGGTCGCCGACAAGGCGCGCGACATGACGAGCAAGTTTCCCAGCATCGTCGTGCAGAACACCTGACCATGGAACCGATGCAGTCCGAGGCTCCGCCGCCGGCCGGCAGCCGTCCCGCCGTCACGATGGCGGTGGTGATGCGCAGGATCGCGCTGGCCAGCCGCTGGCAGCCCTGGAAATGGGAGCTGGAAGCGGTGGTGCCGGACCTTGGCGCGTTCGGCACCGAGCCGCACTGCCTGCACGAGGACGACCAGGGCGCGCGCTGGCTCTATCCCGGCTACCCCGTCGAGCTGTTCCGCGACGAAGCCGAGGGCTACTATCTGAACCTGAGCTCAACGGCGCCGTGCTGGTTCGTGCTGTGGCGCATGGACGAGACCCAGCCGGAAGACGGTCGCCGGCCGCTGCCGGTGACCGTCTCGCTGTCGTACAACGAGGCGGGGCGCTGGCTCGATGCCGGCGAGACGGTCGAGAACGTGCCGCTCGCGCCCGAACAGCTGGCCTGGCTGCAGGCCTATGTGGCCGAGCACTACCGGCCCGAGCCGAAGAAGCGCCGGCGGCCGGAGTCGTTCAAGTCGCCGCAGGACCGGGCGCGCTACTGAACGCACCGGCAAGCCCACAAGCAAGCGCACAGGCAAACGCACCAGCGAACGCAGCACGGAACGCGTTGCTGAACACACTATTGAAATCCGCGGCAGGGATGTCGTTATCCCCCATCCTTTCCGCCCGACTCTCCATCATGAGCGATTCGACCGAAACGTCCTTCCTGTCCCGCTGGTCACGCCGCAAGGCCGCCGTGCGCGAGGGCAAGGCCGTGGCGGCCGAACCCGTATCGCCGCCTGCCGCGCCGCCCGCAGCGCCGGTCGCCGTTCCGGCGAAGGTCGATGCGACGGCCGGTGCCGCCGCGCCCGAAGCCGAGGCCCCGCCCGCGCCGACGCTGGCCGACGTGGCGATGCTCAAGCCCGGCGACAGCGTGGCCCGCTTCGTCGCCCAGGGCGTCGACGAGTCCGTCAAGCGCGCCGCACTGAAGACGCTGTTCGCCGACCCGCATTTCAATGTGATGGACGGGCTCGATATCTATATCGACGACTACAGCAAGCCGGACCCGATTCCGCCCGACGTGCTGCGGCGCCTGCGCCAGTCCGAGACGCTGGGCCTGTTCGATCCGATCGAGGAAGTGGAAGAGCCCGGCACCGCTGCCGGCCGTCAGGGCTCGGCTCCGGACGACGAAGCTCAAGCTCAAGCCCAGGCCGAATCGTCCGTTGATGTCCCCGAGGACGGTGCCGGCGAGCCGGATGGCACCGCGCTGGCCGCCCCGGACGACGGCGCCAAGGTGGGCGCGCAGGCGCAAACCACGCCCCTGCCGGAGGCCGATGCCACCGCCGCCGTGCCGCATACCGAACCAGCTACGGACAAACCTGCGTAGCCCTGGCCCCGCGGCGGGCCTACAATGTCACTCCCCCACAAACCGCCGGCGCGGACCCGCTCGACAGAAGCGGGCTGGCAAGCCGGCCAGCTGTACCGACCATGCCGACGCTGATCTGCAATTGCAACGACACCATGCCGCTTGACGGGGCGGCACTGTCGGATGCCTCCACCCAGCCGGGCGCCGCCCCGCTGAAAGTCCACCGCCTGCTGTGCCGCCGCGAGGTCGGCGCCTTCACCGCCGCGCTCGACGGCGCCGAAGACGTGATCGTCGCCTGCACGCAGGAACGCCCGCTGTTTACCGAACTGGCCGCGAAGACGCAGGCCGACGGCGTCGTCACCGCGCCGGTGCGCTTCGTCAATATCCGCGAGACCGGCGGCTGGTCGCGCGGCGCGCGCAAGGACCCGCGCACGGCCAATGCCAAGATCGCCGCGCTGCTGGCCGCCGCGGCACTGCCCGACCCGGACCCGGTGCCGGTGGTCGACTACCGCTCGGCGGGCAGCGTGCTGGTGTTCGGTCCGGCCGCGCGCGCGCTGCCGTGGGCTGACCGCCTGGGCGAGGCGGGCCTGCAGGTGACGGTTCTGCTCGGCGGGTCCAATGGCACCGGCCCGGGCACCGGCGCCGTCGATGGCGCGACGCCGCCCGCGACGCGAGACTATCCGGTCCACAGCGGCCGGCTCGACAAGCTGAGCGGCTGGCTCGGCGCCTTCGAGGCCAGCTGGGAGACCGGCGCGGGCCGCGCCAATCCGATCGATCTGGACCTGTGCACCCGCTGCAATGCCTGCATCGAGGTCTGCCCGGAAGGCGCGATCGACTTCAGCTACCAGATCGACCTGAGCCGCTGCACCGCCCACCGCGATTGCGTGAAGGCCTGCGGCGCCGCCGCGGCGATCGATTTCGACCGGCCCGCCGCCACGGTCAGCGAGCGCTTCGACCTGGTCTTCGATCTGAACGACAGCCCCTTCTTCGGCCGGCACGCGCCGCCGCAGGGCTATCTGCACGCGGGCGCGGACCCGCTGCGCCAGGAACGGATGGCGCTCGCCGCGACGCAGCTGGTCGGCGAATTCGAGAAGCCGAAGTTCTTCCAGTACAAGGAATCGCTGTGCGCGCACGGCCGCAATCGGACAACCGGCTGCTCGGCGTGTATCGACGTCTGCTCGGCCGAAGCGATCGGCTCGCGCTGGCAGGACGGCAAGGGCCGCATCGAGGTCGCGCCGAACCTGTGCGTGGGCTGCGGGGCCTGCACCACGGTCTGCCCGACCGGCGCGATCAGCTATGCCTATCCGAAGCCCGATCATCAGGGCCGGCGCCTGCGCACGCTTCTGTCGACCTACCGGCAGGCCGGCGGGCGCGATGCCGTGCTGCTGCTGCACGGGCAGGAGCATGGCGACGCCCGCATCCTGACGCTGGGCCGCGAGGCTCGCGCGGGCCGGCTCGACGGCATCGCGCCGAACGTGATTCCGGTCGGCCTGTTCCATCCGGCCTCGGTCGGCCTGGAGCTGTGGCTGGCGGCGATCGCCTGGGGCGCGGACCGCGTCGCAGTGATGCTGACCGGCGACGAAGCGCCGCAATATCGCACCGCGCTGGCCGAGCAGATGGCCGTGGCGCAGGCCATCCTGGCCGGCCTGGGCTATCGCGGCGAGTTCTTTACGCTGATCGACGCCCCCCGATGCGGGCTCGCTCGATCGCGCGCTGGCGCGCCTGTCGCCCAATTTCTCTCCGAAGGGCGCCGCGCTGCCGCCGGCGGCCTTCCATGCCGCCGCGGCCAAGCGCGAAACGCTGGGCTTCGCGCTCGATCACCTGGCTACGCATGCACCGCTGCCGGCCGAGACCGTGCCGCTGCCGGCCGGCGCGCCGCTGGGCGCGGTGCAGGTCGACGCCGGCCGCTGCACGCTGTGCATGGCCTGCGTCGGCTCCTGTCCGTCGCAGGCGCTGCGCGACAACAGCGAGCGCCCGGTGCTGTCCTTCCTTGAGCGCAACTGCGTGCAGTGCGGCCTGTGCGAGCGGACCTGCCCGGAAGACGCGATCACGCTGGTGCCGCGCCTGCTGACCGGCGATGCCGTGCGCCAGCCCGTCACGCTGCACGAGACCCGGCCGTTCCACTGCATCCGCTGCGCCAAGCCCTTCGGCACCGCGCAGATGGTCGAGGCCATGCTGGGACGCCTGGCCGGCCATCCGGCCTTTGCCGGCGCCGCGGCCGATCGTCTGAAGATGTGCAGCGACTGCCGGGTCGTCGACATGATCGAGAAGGACACCGGGGCCGCGACCGGCGCGACGCTGCAATGAGCAGGGCGCCGGCGGCAGCCGGCGCCGGTTTCCGATGCCGCAGGCCGATGCCACGAGCCGCTTGCGCACGCCGATGCCACGAGCCAATGCCGCAGGCCGATGCGGCCCTTGACGTAGTACTGCCCACATCTCTCACCGCGATCCGATGACCGATTTCCAGCCTATCCAGCTGACCCAGGCCGCCCCCGCGGACCAGGCCGAAGACACCGCCCGCGCCGACCTCTACGGCCTGCTGGCCACGCTGTTCTATCGCGCCCCCGACGCGGCGCTGCTGCACCATATCGCCGCCAATCGCGCGCATGCCGACGATGCGGCCAGCCCGCTGGGCCAGGCCTGGAACGCGCTGGGCGAAGCGGCCGCGGGCACCACCGAGGCCGAGGCCGCCGACGAATACCAGCAGCTCTTCGTCGGCATCGGCAAGCCCGATGTGTTCCTGTACGGCTCGTACTACCAGACCGGCTTCCTGCACGAACGCCCGCTGGTGGCGGTGCGCGAGGATCTGGCGCGCTACGGGCTCGAGCGTCATGAAGGCGTCAGCGAACCCGAGGACCATATCGCGACGCTATGCGAGGTGATGCGCTTCCTGATTGCCGGCGACGATCTCGCGGTGTCCAACCTCGGCGAGCAGCAGCGCTTCTTCGCGCGCCATCTGCAGCCGTGGGTCGAATCGCTGTGCGATACGGTGATTGCGCATCCGGGCGCGCGCTTCTATGCGCGCGCGGCGGAATTGCTGAAGTCGTTCGCGGCCGTCGAGGCGGTCGCGATGGAGATGCATTGATTGCGTGAAGTGCGTGAGGTGCGTGGCAGCGCTAAAGCGCATGGCTCGGCGAGCCGATAAATGCGCAGTTGGCGTGCAGAACGAGATGTCGCGATGCGGGTTCGCGTGGCGTGCAAAGACATGTCTCAAGACATTTGATGCACAGCGCCATGATTACGGAAAATCAGGATAAACCCGCGGTCAGCATGGCCATTGCGTACAGATCGATCTACAATACGCAAAAAGAATGCATAACTAGATTGGTAATCGGTAAATATTACCGAGGAGCCCCCCCATGAAAGAGAAGGAAACCCGGGTCGCACGTCGCCATTTCCTCGCCGGTGCTGGCATCGTGACTGCCGCCGCGGGTGCCGCGGCCCTGACCGCGCGCACGCCTGCCGCCCCCCGCCGGTGCGATCCCCGCGCCGGAACCCACTCCCGCCGACAGCAACGGTTACCGTGTCTCTGAACACGTACGGAAGTATTACCGGACGACGCTGGTTTAAGCCGCGCGATTGCCGGTGCGCCGCGATGCCTGTCATCCCGGCGCGGCCGTCTCTCGCGATATCGCCTTTGCCTGCTTCGTACCTTTCCCGAGGTGACACATGATTCTGACCCGCAAGCACGCGGCCCAGGGCGGCGCCCCTGCGCAGCGCGTTGATCGACTCGCGTCCGCCCAGCCGGCCGCCGCTTCGTCCGCACGCCTGTCGGCGCGGCTGGCCACGAGCCTCGCCGGCGCGATGCCCACCATGGACCGCCGCAGCTTCCTGAAGCGCTCCGGCATCGGCGTGGGCGCGGGCCTGGCTGCATCGCAACTGACGCTGATCCGCAAGGCGGATGCCGCCGACGGCAAGGCCGCCGGCAACGGCAAGGGCGATATCGTCGTGCGCCGCACGGTTTGCGGCCACTGCTCGGTCGGCTGCGCGGTCGACGCGGTGGTGCAGAACGGCGTCTGGGTCCGCCAGGAGCCGGTGTTCGATTCGCCGATCAACATGGGCGCGCACTGCGCCAAGGGTGCGGCGCTGCGCGAGCACGGCCACGGCGAGTACCGGCTGAAATATCCGATGAAGCTCGTCAACGGCAAGTACCAGCGCATCAGCTGGGACCAGGCCCTGGACGAGATCACCGCGAAGATGAAGCAGATCCGCCAGGAGACCGGCCCGGATTCGATGTTCTTCATCGGCTCGTCCAAGCACAGCAACGAGCAGTCCTATCTGCTGCGCAAGTGGGTGTCGTTCTTCGGCACCAACAACACCGACCACCAGGCGCGCATCTGCCACTCGACGACCGTCGCGGGCGTGGCCAATACCTGGGGCTACGGTGCGATGACGAACTCGTACAACGATATGCAGAACAGCAAGGCTGCGCTGTATATCGGCTCGAACGCGGCCGAGGCGCATCCGGTGTCGATGCTGCATCTGCTGCATGCGAAGGAAAACGGCTGCAAGGTGATCGTGGTCGATCCGCGCTACACCCGCACCGCCGCCAAGGCCGAGCAGTATGTCCGCATCCGTTCGGGCACCGACATCCCGTTCCTGTTCGGCGTGCTGTACCACATCTTCAACAACGGCTGGGAAGACAAGGAATACATCCGCACCCGCGTCTACGGCATGGACAAGGTGCGCGAGGAAGTCCTCGCCAAGTGGACGCCGGACAAGGTGGAAGAGGCCTGCGGCGTGCCCGAGGCCGAGGTCTACAAGGTCGCCGAGACCATGGCCAAGAACCGGCCGAGCACGCTGGTCTGGTGCATGGGCCAGACCCAGCACACGATCGGCAACGCGATGGTGCGCGCCTCCTGCATCGTGCAGCTGGCGCTGGGCAACATCGGCGTGTCGGGCGGCGGCGCCAACATCTTCCGCGGCCACGACAACGTGCAGGGCGCGACCGACGTCGGCCCGAACCCGGACTCGCTGCCGGGCTACTACGGCCTGGCCACCGGCGCGTGGAAGCACTACGCCGCGGTGTGGAACGTCGATTACGAGTGGATCAAGTCGCGGTTCCCCTCGCAGGCGATGATGGAGAAGTCCGGCACCACGGTGTCGCGCTGGATCGATATCGTCACCGAGAAGAGCGACCTGATCGACCAGGACAACAACGTCCGCGGCGTGTTCTTCTGGGGCCATGCGCCGAACTCGCAGACGCGCGGCCTGGAAATGAAGAAGGCGCTCGACAAGCTGGACCTGCTGGTGGTGATCGACCCGTATCCGTCGGCCACCGCGGCGATGGCCAACATGCCGCCCGCCGAGGGCGACAAGGTCAATCCGAACCGCGCCGTCTATCTGCTGCCGGCCGCCACGCAGTTCGAGACCTCGGGCTCGTGCACGGCGTCGAACCGCTCGCTGCAATGGCGCGAGAAGGTCATCGAGCCGCTGTTCGAATCGATGCCCGACCACACGATCATGCAGGCCTTCGCCGACAAGCTCGGCTTCGGCAAGGAGCTGTCGCGCAACTACAAGCTGATCGAGGTCAAGCGCGCCGGCCGTACCTGGATGGAGCCGGAGCCCGAGTCGATCCTGCGCGAGATCAACAGGTCGAACTGGACCATCGGCTACACCGGCCAGTCGCCGGAACGGCTGAAGGCGCATATGAAGAATATGCAGATGTTCGACGTCAAGACGCTGCGCTGCAAGGGCGGCAAGGACGCGGCCACCGGCTATGACCTGACCGGCGACTACTTCGGTCTGCCGTGGCCGTGCTACGGCACGCCGGAGCTCAAGCACCCGGGCTCGCCGAACCTGTACGACACCACGCGCCACGTGATGGACGGCGGCGGCAACTTCCGCGCGAACTTCGGCGTGGAGCGCGAGGGCGTCAGCCTGCTGGCCGAGGACGGTTCGCACTCGGTGGGCGCGGAGATCACCACCGGCTATCCCGAGTTCGACCACGTGCTGCTCAAGAAGCTGGGCTGGTGGGACGACCTGACCGACGCCGAGAAGCAGGCGGCCGAGGGCAAGAACTGGAAGACCGACCTGTCGGGCGGCATCCAGCGCGTCGTGCTGAAGGTTCACGGCTGCCACCCGTTCGGCAACGCCAAGGCGCGCGCCGTGGTGTGGAACTTCCCGGACCCGATTCCGCAGCACCGCGAGCCGCTGTACTCGACGCGTCCGGACATGGTCGCCAAGTATCCGACCCACGACGACAAGATGGCGTTCTGGCGCCTGCCGACGCTGTACAAGACCGTGCAGCAGCGCAACGTCGAGAACAAGATCCACGAGAAGTTCCCGATCATCCTGACCTCCGGCCGCCTGGTCGAATACGAGGGCGGGGGCGAGGAAACGCGTTCGAACCCGTGGCTGGCGGAGCTGCAGCAGGAGAACTTCGTCGAGATCAATCCGCGCGCGGCCTCCGCACGCGGGATCCGCAACGGCGACTACTGCTGGGTCAAGACGCCGACCGGCGCCACGCTGAAGGTGCGCGCGCTGGTCACCGAGCGGGTCGGCCCGGATACCGCGTTCATCCCGTTCCACTTCTCGGGCTGGTGGCAGGGCAAGGACATGCTGGACTACTACCCGGACGGCGCTCACCCGATCGTGCGGGGCGAGGCGGTCAACACGGCGACAACCTACGGTTACGACGCGGTGACGATGATGCAGGAAACCAAGACGACGGTCTGCCAGATCGAGCGCTTCGCGTAAGGGGAACACAATGGCACGCATGAAATTCATCTGTGACGCCGAGCGCTGCATCGAGTGCAACAGCTGCGTCACCGCTTGCAAGAACGAGCACGAGGTACCGTGGGGCGTCAACCGGCGCCGCGTGGTGACGGTCAACGACGGCGTGCAGGGCGCGGAGAAATCGATCTCGGTGGCCTGCATGCACTGCTCGGACGCGCCCTGCATGGCGGTCTGTCCGGTCGACTGCTTCTATCGCACCGACGACGGCGTGGTGCTGCACGACAAGGACGTCTGCATCGGCTGCGGCTACTGCTCGTACGCCTGCCCGTTCGGCGCGCCGCAGTTCCCGTCGACCGGTACCTTCGGCGTGCGCGGCAAGATGGACAAGTGCACGTTCTGCGCGGGCGGTCCGGAAGCCAACGGCAGCGAGGCCGAGTTCGAGAAGTACGGCCGCAACCGCCTGTCCGAAGGCAAGCTGCCGCTGTGCGCGGAGATGTGCTCGACCAAGGCGCTGCTTGGCGGCGATGGCGACGTGATCGCCGACATCCTGCGCAACCGCGTGATCAAGCGCGGCACCGGCGGCGATGTGTTCGGCTGGGGCACGGCCTACGGCACCAACGGCCAGGCCGCCCAGCGCGCCCCGGCCGCGCCGGCCGGCACCCCGGCTCCGGCCCAGCAAACGCCGGCCGGTCCGTCGACTCCCGCGGGGCAGGCATCATGAAGATGAACAAGCTGATGTGGATGGCGGCGGGCGCCGCCGCGCTGATCGGGCTGGCCGGCTGCGGCGAGGAGCCGCAAACTGCCAAGCCGAGCCCGAAGAAGACCGACACCGCGGCCTGGAAGGGCGCGCCCGGCGATCCCTTCGTCGCCACCGGCTGGACGCAGGGCGACCAGACCAGCTGGCAGAAGCAGATCCGCCAGCGCAATCAGCTGCAGAACGAGTACACGCGCGTCCAATGAGCGGGGCGTGCATGGGCGGCCGCCGTTGCCGCCGACTTCAAGCCGATCCGAAGGAGGCCCTATGAGCGCCAAGCTGATTTCCGCGCTGGCCGGCAAGGCCCGTGCCGCCGCGGCAACGGCCGCATGCGCGCTGGCCCTGGCCGTGCCGCTGCTGCACGCCGGCGCGGCGCAGGCGCAGACAACGCCCGCGCAAGCGCCCGCACAGGCCGCCGCGCAGGGCCAGAGCCCGGCCGCTACGCCGACGCCGGGCGATGCCGACACGAACAACCCCGCGCTGCATCCGCAGCAGCCGTTCTCGGGCATCGCCTCGCAGAACATCTTCGACGTGCCCGAGCGCGACATCGCCGCCGAGGCGCGCGAGCAGCAGAGCCGCACGCGGACGCAGCCGGGCAACAACGCGCCGGTCTGGCGCGAGATCAACTCTGACCAGCGCCACTACAGCAGCCTGCCCGACAAGGAAGCCGGCGTGCTGATCCTGCGTACCGGCCAGGAATGGCGGCTGTTGCGCAATGGCGTGATCACGGTCTGGGGCGGCTGGCTGCTGGTGCTGGTGCCGGCGGTGATCCTGGCGTTCTTCGTCTGGCGCGGCACCATTCCGCTGAAGTCAGCGCCGACCGGCCGCATGATCGAGCGCTTCACGCCGCTGGAGCGCATCGTCCACTGGACCATGGCGATCGCCTTCGTGGTGCTGGCGGTGTCGGGCATCGTGATGCTGTTCGGCAAGCATTTCCTGCTGCCGATCATGGGCCATACGCTGTTCGGCTGGCTGACCTATCTGCTGAAGAACGTCCACAACATCGTCGGACCGGTCTTCACGCTGTCGCTGATCGTCGGCTTCGTGATCTTCGTGCGCGACAACCTGCCGTCGCGCGACGACATCCGCTGGCTGACCAGCCTGGGCGGCATTGCGAGCGGCAAGCATGTGCCGAGCGGCCGCTTCAACGCCGGCGAGAAGGGCTGGTTCTGGGTCGGCGTGTTCTTCCTCGGCATGCTGATCTCGGCCTCGGGCTTCGTGCTCGACAAGATCGTGCCGGGCCTGGACTACTACCGCACCACGATGCAGTTGGCCCATATCGTCCACTCGATCGCCGCGATCGTGATGATGGCGATGGCGTTCGGGCATATCTACATGGGCACGATCGGCATGGAAGGCGCCTACCGCGCGATGCGCGACGGCTATGTCGACGAGGCCTGGGCGAAGGAGCACCACGAGCACTGGTACGACGACGTCCGCTCGGGCAAGATCCCGGCCCAGCGTTCCACGCCTTCGCGCCGCCAGCCGGAACGGCGGCCCGCGCCGGGCGAGGCGTAGGCGCTGCCGTACCGTCGTTGTGCGCGCCGTTGTACGCGCCGGTGTGCCAGAAGGGGCCGGGATGAGCGCTACAATGCATGCTCGACATCACCGTGACAGGAGGTTCGGCATGAAGCGTATTCTTTTCGGTCTGGTGGCAAGCGCTGCGTTGGCAGCGTGTTCGCAGATGGAGCATCTGGGACCCAAGATGGGCGGCGGTGCCACGGCGGAACGCGCGGTGGCCCCGCTGACCGCCAAGAGCGGCACCAATACCCAGGGCACCGTGACCTTCACCCAGCATGGCGATCATGTGATGGTGCTCGCCGACGTGACCGGCCTGCCGCCGAATTCGGTGCACGGCTTCCACGTCCACGAGAAGGGCGACTGCTCGGCCCCCCGATGCGATGAGCGCCGGCGGCCATTTCAACCCGACCGGGAAGCCGCACGGTTCCGTCGATACGCCGGACCACCATGTCGGCGACATGCCCAACCTGACCGCCGACGCCAATGGCCGCGCGCGGGCGAGCTTCCAGCTGACCAGCATGACCGTCGCGCCCGGCGCCAACAGCGTGGTCGGCCGCGCGGTGGTCGTGCACAAGGACCCCGACGACTACAAGACCCAGCCCACCGGCAATTCGGGCGGCCGCATCGCCTGCGGCGTGGTGGTCAAGTCCTGACCTGACCAGACCGGCGCGGCCGGCGCCGCGGCCCGCCTTGGTTGACCGGGCGGGCCCGCCAAGGCGCCGGTCCCGCCTCGATGCTTTCGATTTCCCCCGTACCCATGTCCCTGCGTCCCGAACTGAGCCAAGCCGCCGTCCCGCTGATCGAGGAGGTCGAGGTGGTCGACGAGCAGGGCCGCGTGCGCTCCGCCTTCCTGCCGGGCGAGCGGCCGCTGACGGTCTATCTGGACAAGCGCGAGCTGGTCACGCTGATGACGCTGGGCGGCGCCCCGGAGGCGCTGGTGCTGGGCTATCTCCGCAACCAGCGGCTGGTCGAATCGATCGAGGACATCGCCGCGATCCAGGTCGACTGGGAGACCGAGTCGGCCGCGGTGACCACGCGCGGTGGCGTCGACCGCATCGAGGAGCGCACCGCGCGCAAGATCGTCACCACCGGCTGCGGCCAGGGCACGGTGTTCGGCTCGCTGCTCGACGAGGTCGACCAGATCCGGCTGCCCGACGACGCGGTGCTGGACCAGCAGACCCTGTACAGCATCATCGACACCATCCGGCTGCAGCAGTCCGTCTACAAGCAGGCCGGCTCGGTGCACGGCTGCGCGCTGTTCCAGGGCCGCGAGCTGCTGATGTTCATCGAGGACGTGGGCCGCCACAACGCGGTCGATGCGATCGCCGGACGGATGTGGCTGGAGGGGAATGGACGGCGCCGACAAGGTGTTCTACACCACCGGCCGCCTGACCTCGGAGATGGTCATCAAGGGCGCGCAGATGGGCATTCCCTTCCTGCTGTCGCGCTCGGGCGTCACGCAGATGGGCTACCAGATGGCCAGGCGCGTCAACATGACGCTGTTCGCGCGCTGCACCGGCAAGCATTTCCTGCTCTATACGGGCCGCCAGCGCTTCCGCCACAGCGAGCCGCAGGCCGCGGTGGCATAAGGCCGATCTCTTCGCGGTCAACCTCTCGCTCTCCGACCGGCTCACCCTTCCGCCGTCCTTCCGGCTTGCCCCCCGATACCCCCGGCCTGCCTTGCCGGGCCGGCCGCGCTTTGGTTGTACAATGCGGCCCATTGCGCGCCATGCCGTCCGTTGCGGCGTTCCACTTCGCGGCGCTTTCCCCCGTTTTACCGCTACCTTATGAGCATCAAATCCGACAAGTGGATCCGCCGCATGGCGGAGCAGCATGGCATGATCGAGCCGTTCGAGCCGGGCCAGGTCAGGGAAATGGATGGCCGCAAGATCGTCTCCTATGGCACCTCCAGCTACGGCTACGACATCCGCTGCGCCGACGAATTCAAGATCTTCACCAACATCAACAGCACCATCGTCGACCCGAAGAACTTCGACGAGAAGTCGTTCGTCGACTTCAAGGGCGATGTCTGCATCATCCCGCCGAACTCGTTCGCGCTGGCCCGCACCGTCGAGTATTTCCGCATCCCGCGCAGCGTGCTGACGATCTGCCTGGGCAAGAGCACCTACGCGCGCTGCGGCATCATCGTCAACGTGACGCCGTTCGAGCCCGAGTGGGAAGGCTACGTGACGCTGGAATTCTCGAACACCACGCCGCTGCCCGCGAAGATCTATGCCGGCGAGGGCTGCGCCCAGGTGCTGTTCTTCGAGAGCGACGAGGTCTGCGAGACCTCGTACCGCGACCGTGGCGGCAAATACCAGGGCCAGCACGGTGTCACGCTGCCGAAAACCTGATTGCCCTACAATGCGGGCCAATGGCCCCGGGAACGCACCACGCCCCGATTGCCGACGACCGACGGAGCGGCCCGACCGCTCCGCATGAATCTCCGAGCCACATGCCGCCGCGCGCCTGAACGCGGCCATGTGGCTCAAGTCCTTTTGCCTCTCTCTCCTTTCCGCGAGGACGCCCGATGAAATTCCGCTTCCCCCGTCATCATCATCGATGAAGACTTCCGCTCCGAGAACATCTCCGGCTCGGGCATCCGTGCGCTGGCTCAGGCCATCGAGGCCGAGGGCATGGAGGTGATGGGCCTGACCAGCTATGGCGACCTGACCTCGTTTGCGCAGCAGTCCAGCCGCGCCTCGACCTTCATCGTGTCGATCGACGACGACGAGTTCGCCAGCGGCACCGACGAGCCGGAAGCGGCGGCGATCGAGAAGCTGCGCGCCTTCGTCACCGAGGTGCGCCGGCGCAACGCCAACCTGCCGATCTTCCTGTACGGCGAGACCCGTACCTCGCGCCATATCCCGAACGACATCCTGCGGGAGCTGCACGGCTTCATCCACATGTTCGAGGACACCCCCCGAGTTCGTGGCCCGGCATATCATCCGCGAAGCCAAGGTCTACCTCGAATCGCTGGCGCCGCCGTTCTTCAAGGCGCTGATCGACTACGCGCAGGACAGTTCGTACTCGTGGCACTGCCCGGGCCACTCGGGCGGCGTGGCCTTCCTGAAGAGCCCGGTCGGCCAGGTGTTCCACCAGTTCTTCGGCGAGAACATGCTGCGCGCCGACGTCTGCAATGCGGTCGACGAGCTGGGCCAGCTGCTGGACCACACCGGCCCGGTGGCGGCTTCCGAGCGCAATGCCGCGCGGATCTTCAATTCCGACCACATGTTCTTCGTCACCAACGGCACGTCGACGTCGAACAAGATGGTGTGGCACGCCAACGTGGCGCCCGGCGACATCGTGGTGGTCGACCGCAACTGCCACAAGTCGATCCTGCACGCGATCATGATGACCGGCGCGATCCCGGTGTTCCTGATGCCGACGCGCAACCACTACGGCATCATCGGTCCGATTCCGAAGAGCGAGTTCGACCCGGAAACCATCCGCAAGAAGATCGCCGCGCACCCGTTCGCCAGCCAGGCAAAGAACCAGAAGCCGCGCATCCTGACGATCACGCAGGGCACCTACGACGGCGTGCTGTACAACGCCGAGCAGATCAAGGAGATGCTGGCGGCCGAGATCGACACGCTGCATTTCGACGAGGCCTGGCTGCCGCACGCGGCGTTCCACGATTTCTATCGCAACATGCACGCGATCGGGCGCGATCGTCCGCGCAGCAAGGACGCGCTGGTGTTCGCCACGCAGTCGACCCACAAGCTGCTGGCGGGCCTGTCGCAGGCCTCGCAGATCCTCGTGCAGGACTCGGAGACGCGCAAGCTGGACCGCTACCGCTTCAACGAGGCGTACCTGATGCATACGTCGACCAGCCCGCAGTATTCGATCATCGCCTCGTGCGATGTGGCCGCGGCGATGATGGAAGCGCCGGGGGGTACCGCGCTGGTCGAGGAGAGCATCCAGGAGGCGCTGGACTTCCGCCGCGCGATGCGCAAGGTCGAGGGCGACTACGACGCCGGCAACAACGGCGACTGGTGGTTCAAGGTATGGGGTCCGGAAGACCTGAACGAGGACGGCATCGGCGACCGCGAGGACTGGATGCTGAAGGCCAACGACCGCTGGCACGGCTTCGGCGACCTGGCCGACGGCTTCAACCTGCTGGACCCGATCAAGGCCACCATCATCACGCCGGGGCTGGACGTCGACGGCGAGTTCAGCGAGCGCGGCATCCCGGCCGCGATCGTCACCAAGTACCTGGCCGAGCACGGCATCATCATCGAGAAGACCGGGCTGTACTCGTTCTTCATCATGTTCACCATCGGCATCACCAAGGGCCGCTGGAACTCGCTGGTGACCGAGCTGCAGCAGTTCAAGGACGACTACGACCAGAACCAGCCGCTGTGGCGCGTGCTGCCGGAGTTCGTCGCGCGCTTCCCGCAGTACGAGCGGATGGGCCTGCGCGACCTGTGCGACGCGATCCACAGCGTCTACAAGGCCAACGACGTCGCGCGCGTGACCACCGAGATGTACCTGTCGGACATGGAGCCGGCGATGAAGCCGTCGGACGCCTGGGCGATGATGGCGCACCGCGAGATCGAGCGGGTGCCGGTCGACGATCTGGAGGGCCGCGTCACCGCGATCCTGCTGACACCGTACCCGCCGGGCATTCCGCTGCTGATCCCGGGCGAGCGCTTCAACCGGACCATCGTCCAGTACCTGAAGTTCGCCCGCGAGTTCAACCAGCTGTTCCCGGGCTTCGAGACCGATATCCACGGTCTGGTGGCCGAGGAGATCGACGGCAAGCGCGTGTATTTCGTCGATTGCGTGAAGCAGACGAATTGACGGCTTGACGGCGGCGAGGCGGTAAAGCAAAACGGCCGGCATGTAGATGCCGGCCGTTTTGCTTGGTGCCGTCGTTCGAGCCACGTCGACTCGATCGATCGCCGCTGGAACTACATCTTCTCGAACTACTTCTTCTCGAACTCGAACACCGGTGCCGCCGGCCCGCTGTCGTTCGATTGGGCCGGCGCGCCCGGCGTCTCGAGCTGCGCGCCGCCCGGCAGCGTCGGCGCTTCCGGCGCCTCCGACGGGCCCGAAGGAGCGGGGCCGCCCGGTGCCGGCTGCGAGGGCTTGCCCAGGTCGATGTCCAGGCTGCGCGTGATGCTGCGGTCCTGCGCCTTCGCCTTGTCGGTGCTGACCAGGCCCGGGAAGATGATGATCAGCGCCACCATGATCAGCTGGATCACCACGAAGGGCACCGAGCCCCAGTAGATGTCCGAGGTCTTGACCGAGCGCGGCGCGACCGAGCGCAGGTAGAACAGCGAGAAGCCGAACGGCGGGTGCATGAACGAGGTCTGCATGTTGACCGCCAGCAGCACGCCGAACCAGATCAGGTCGATGCCCAGCTTGTCCGCCACCGGACCGACCAGCGGCACCAGGATGAAGGCCAGCTCGAAGAAGTCGAGGAAGAAGGCCAGCAGGAAGAACAGGATGTTGACCGCGATCAGGAAGCCGGTCTGGCCGCCGGGCAGCGCCGTCAGCAGATGCTCGACCCACAGGTGGCCGTCGACGCCGTAGAACGTCAGCGAGAACACCCGCGCGCCGATCAGGATGAAGATCACGAACGCCGACAGCTTCAGCGTCGAATCCATCGCCTGCCGGGTCAGGCCCAGGGTCAGGCGTCCTTTCATCATCGCCAGGATCACGGCGCCCAGCGCGCCCATGCCGCCGCCTTCGGTCGGCGTGGCCACGCCGATGAAGATCGTGCCCAGCACCAGGAAGATCAGCGCCAGCGGCGGGATCAGCACGAAGGTCACCTTCTCGGCCATCTGCGACAGCAGATTGAGCTTGAGCACGCGGTTGATCACCGCCAGCACGAAGGCGAACGAGATCGCGGCGCCGATCGACACCACCAGCCGCTCGTCCAGCGGACCGCCCGGGTTGTAGTTCAGGTCGACCACCACGCCGACCGCCACGGCCAGCGCGGTCAGCACCAGCACCGAGGTCGAGCCGCTCTTGCCGCTGGCTTCGCGGAACACGCGCGCTTCGGGCGGCAGGGCCGGTGCCGAGGCCGGCTTGATCAGCGTCATCAGCAGCACGTACAGCATGTACAGGCCGGTCAGCACCAGGCCGGGCACGAAGGCGCCCTTGTACATGTCGCCGACCGAACGGCCCAGCTGGTCGGCCAGCACGATCAGCACCAGCGACGGCGGGATGATCTGCGCCAGCGTGCCCGAGGCGGCGATCACGCCGGTGGCCAGCCGCTTGTCGTAGTTGTACTTGAGCATCAGGGGCAGCGAGATCAGCCCCATCGAGATCACCGAGGCCGCCACCACGCCGGTGGTCGCCGCCAGCAGCGCGCCGACGAAGATCACCGCGTAGGCCAGGCCACCGCGAATCGGGCCGAACAGCTGGCCGATGGTATCGAGCAGATCCTCGGCCATGCCGGACCGCTCCAGTATCAGCCCCATGAAGGTGAAGAACGGAATCGCCAGCAGCGTGTCGTTCTCGATGATGCCGAACAGCCGGCTCGGCAGCGCCTGCAGCAGCTCGGGCGCCAGCAGGCCCAGTTCGATGCCAATGAAGGCGAACAGCAGGCCGTTGGCGGCCAGGGCGAAGGCGATCGGAAAGCCCGACAGCAGGAAGACCACCAGGGAGCCGAACATGATCGGCGCCATGTTGTCGATCAGGAATTGCGTCATCGCGCGCCTCGCTTACGGGTTTGCCGGCGGACCGGACCGGTTTGCCTGCGCGATCGCCGCCACCTCTTCGGCCGGGTCGGTCGCATGCTTGCGGAAGGCGTGGAACGGCAGCTCCCCCCTCAGGTAGGCAAAGCGCTTGATCAGCTCGGACAGGCCCTGCAGGATCAGCAGGAAGAAGCCCGCGACGATCAGGAACTTGGCCGGCCAGCGGATCAGGCCGCCGGCATTGCCGGACATTTCATGGCCGACGAAGGACAGCCAGAAGTAGGGGATGGACAGCCACAGGATGATCAGCGAGATCGGCAGCAGGAACAGCAGGATGCCGAAGATGTCGATCCAGACCTGGGTCCGTTCGGAAAAGCGTCCGGCGATCACGTCGATGCGGACATGCTCGTCCTTGCGTAGGGCGTACGGCGCGCCGAGCAGGAACACGGCGGCGAACATGTACCACTGCATTTCGAGCCAGGCGTTGGAGCTGATGCTGAAGGTGTAGCGAATGATGGCGTTGCCCGCGCAGACCAGTACGGCAAGCAGGATCAGCCATTTCGCCCACCTCCCGATGACATCGTTCACGGCGTCGATAAGCCGTGAGATCCTCATGAGGAGAGACATGTGAACGTCCTAGGGATGGGGAAAAACCGGGGTGGCGCGTCAGTTTACGGTTTAACCCCACGGCAAATCGCTAGGGTTAATCCCCAATTCGTCACTTTGTCTGCGTGGTTGTCTGCGTAGTCCGCACCGGAAGGGGGCGGGTGGAGGGAGAGGCGGGAGAGGCGGGAGAGGCGGGAGAGGGGAGATTCCCCCACCAAGGTGGGGAGCGTCCCCCGCGGGAAACGGGGACGCCGTGGTGCGCGGCGGACCGGCAGCCGATCCGCGGATCAGCAAATCAGCAAATCATCAGCTCGGCGGATCAACAGGTCTGCGAATCGGCAGATCCGCCGATCAGCCAAGTCATCGATCAGCCGGCCTTGCGCGCGGCCGCGATCGCGGCGCGGACCTGGTCCGGCGCGGTGCCGCCGATGTGGTTGCGGGCAGCGACCGAGCCTTCCAGGGTCAGCACGCCGTGGACATCGTCGCCGATCAGGGCGGCCTTGTCGGCGAGGCCAGTGGCCTCGCGCAGCTCCGCCACGGTCAGGTCGGCCAGATCGCACTGGCGCGCATCGCAGGCGCGCACGGCGTGGGCGACCGCCTCGTGGGCGTCACGGAAGGGCAGGCCCTTCTTGACCAGGTAGTCGGCCAGGTCGGTGGCGGTCGCATAGCCCTGCAGTGCGGCGGCGCGCATCGCCTCCGGCTTGACCGTGATGCCCGGCACCATGTCCGCGAAGATGCGCAGCGTGTCGACCACGGTATCGACCGTGTCGAACAGCGGCTCCTTGTCTTCCTGGTTGTCCTTGTTGTACGCCAGCGGCTGGCCCTTCATCAGCGTCAGCAGGCCGATCAGGTGGCCGTTGACGCGGCCGGTCTTGCCGCGCGCCAGCTCGGGCACGTCCGGGTTCTTCTTCTGCGGCATGATCGAGCTGCCGGTGCAGAAGCGGTCGGCGATATCGATGAAGCCGACGCGCGGGCTCATCCACAGCACCAGCTCTTCCGAGAAGCGCGACACGTGGGTCATCACCAGCGCCGAGGCCGCGCAGAATTCGATGGCGAAGTCCCGGTCCGACACCGCGTCCAGCGAATTGCGGCAGACGCCGTCGAAGCCCAGCTGCTGGGCGACGAATTCACGGTCGATCGGGTAGCTGGTGCCGGCCAGCGCGGCCGCGCCCAGCGGCAGGCGGTTGACGCGCTTGCGGGCGTCCTGCATGCGCTCGGCATCGCGGGTGAACATCTCGACGTAGGCCAGCAGATGGTGGCCGAAGGTCACCGGCTGCGCGACCTGCAGGTGCGTGAAGCCCGGCAGGATCGTGTCGGCGTGCTGCTCGGCCAGATCGAGCAGCGCGTGGCGCAGGTCGCCCAGCAGGCCGACGATGTTGTCGATCTCGCTGCGCAGCCACAGGCGGATATCGGTGGCCACCTGGTCGTTGCGCGAGCGGCCGGTGTGCAGCCGCTTGCCGGCATCGCCGACCAGCGCGGTCAGGCGCGCCTCGATATTCAGGTGAACGTCTTCCAGATCCAGCTTCCACTCGAAGCCGCCGGCCTCGATCTCGCCGCGGATCTGCGCCATGCCGCGCTCGATCTCGGCGCGGTCGGCGTCGCTGATGATGCCCTGCCGGGCCAGCATCGCCGCATGCGCCAGCGAGCCCTGGATATCGAACAGCGCGAGGCGCTTGTCGAAGAACACCGAAGCGGTGTAGCGCTTCACCAGGTCGGACATCGGTTCGGAGAAGCGGGCGGACCAGGCTTCGCCTTTCTTGGCAAGTTGGGAGGTCATGGCGGTAGGGAACTGGACAGTGCCCACGCACCGAGGCGTGCCGGGCAACGGAAAGGAGGATAGGAAAAGCGGCAATTATATCGTTGCCGGGCGGCCGGGACGGGCGAAGCCGTGTTGCCTTGCCGTCGGCACGATGCGCAGGGCCGATTCGCGTGGATTTTCGCTTATCGACGAAGTCAGCGTCTGGGCAAGGTGACGACGCGGCGACAGAGATGACGATGCGAAGCAGACCGCACAGCGAGGCGATGGGATTGTGCCTGGCGGTGCGGCCGCTGAATTCATCCGCGCTGCGTCACGTGGCTTGACGGCAGCGCTGGAGGGCAGCGGGCTACCCTCCAGCCCCCGCACCTCAACCCGTATTGCGCAGCCCCGCCGCAATCCCGTTGATGGTCAGATGGATGCCGCGCCGGACGCGCACGTCGTCGCCGTCCTTGCCGGCCCGGTAGCGCTTGAGCAGTTCCACCTGCAGGTGGTTCAGCGGATCCAGGTAGGCGAAGCGGTTCTTGATCGAGCGGGCCAGCAGCGGGTTGTCCGCCAGCCGGTCGTGCTTGCCGGTGACCAGGCCCAACATCTCGCCCGTCAGGTGCCACTCGGTGCTGATGCGGTTGAACACGGCCTTGCGCAGCGCCGCGTCGTCGCACAGCTGGGCGTAGCGCGAGGCGACCGCCAGGTCGGTCTTGGCGAGCACCATGTCCATATTCGACAGCAGCGTCGAGAAGAACGGCCAGGTCTTGACCATGCGGCGCAGCGTCGCCACCAGCGCCTTGCGGGCCTTGTCGTCGCCGGCCTCGTCGAGCAGCGCGCGCACGGCGCTGCCGAAGCCGAACCAGCCCGGAAGCAGCAGGCGGCACTGGCCCCACGAGAAGCCCCAGGGAATCGCCCGCAGATCCTCGATGCGGCGGTTCTTCTTGTCCATCAGCTTGCGGGAGGCCGGACGCGAACCGAGATTCAGATCGGCGATCTCGGTGATCGGCGTGGTCGCGAAGAAATAGTCCTTGAAGCCCGGCGTCTCGTAGACCAGGTCGCGGTAGGCGACGAAGGCGCGGTCCGACAGCCTCTGCATGATGCTCTCGAACGTGGCCAGGTCCTTCGGCGCGTTCTGCGTCGGCAGCAGCGACGCCTCCAGCGTGGCGGCGATCACGGTCTCCAGGTTGCGGCGGCCGATCTCGGCGTTGGCGAACTTGCTGTTGATGATCTCGCCCTGCTCGGTCAGCCGGATCTGGCCGTTCACCGTGCCCGGCGGTTGCGACAGGATGGCCTGGTAGGTCGGGCCGCCGCCGCGTCCGACCGTGCCGCCGCGGCCGTGGAACAGCCGCAGCTTGATCTTGCGCTGCGCGAACAGCTGCACCAGCGCCAGTTCGGCCTTGTACAGCTCCCAGTTCGAAGTCAGGAAGCCGCCGTCCTTGTTCGAATCCGAATAGCCGAGCATCACCTCCTGCTCGCCGCCCTGGTTCGCCAGCACGGCGGCGAAGCCGGGCAGGTCGAGCAGCGCCTGCATGATGCCGCTGGCGTTGCGCAAGTCCTCGATGGTCTCGAACAGCGGAATCACCATCAACTCCATGCGCGCCGGATCGCTGCGGCTGCCCAGCGTGCCGCGCAGCATGCCGGTCTCCTTCTGCAGCAGCATGACCTCGACCAGGTCCGACAGCGTCTCGGTGTGCGAGATGATGTAGTTGCGCGCCACGCGGGCGCCGTAGCGGGCCCGCAACTCGCGGGCGGTCGTCAGCACGCGCAGCTCGCTGCGGGTTTGCTCCGAATAGGTATGCCAGGGCAGCGTCAGCAGCCGCGGCTGGCGCAGCTCGTTCAGCAGCAGCTCGAGCTTGCGCTCCTCCGGCAGCGCGGCGTAGTCCGCCTCGACGCCCGCGGCCGCGAACAGCTCGGCGATCACGGCCTCGTGCACGTCGGACACCTGGCGCATGTCGATCGACGCCAGATGGAAGCCGAACACGCCGATCGCGCGGTGCAGCGCATCGATGCGGGCACGCGCCAGCGCCTCGCCGTGGTGCTCGCGCAGCGAGTCGATGACGACTTCGATGTCGGCGGCGAAGGCCTCCGCGTTGGCGTAGGGCTCGGCGTCGGCGACCGGATGGCGCGGCGCCGCGCGGCCGGTCAGCGCATGGCAGGTCGCGGCCAGCCGCGCATAGATGCCGATCAGCGCGCGCCGGTACGGCTCGTCGGCGCGGTGCTCGGAGCGGTCGGGCGACGCCTCGGCCAGCGCCAGCAGCGCGGGGCTGGCCTCGACCATCAGCGTCGACATCGACAGCTCGGCGCCCAGCGCGTGGACCTCGTCCAGATACCACTCGAGGATCAGCAGCGCCTGCTGGCAGGCCGCGTGCTCCAGCGTGTCGGCGGTGACGTTGGGATTGCCGTCGCGATCGCCGCCGATCCACGAACCCATCTGGAAGAAGGGCGGCAGCGGACCGGGCTCGGCCTTGGCCCGGCGCGAGGCCGGGTAGACCGCGGCGATGTCTTCCTCCAGCTCCGTCATCAGCTGCGGAATGCCGCGCAGGAAAGTGGTGCGGTAGTACGACAGCGCGTTCTCGATCTCGTCGACCACCATCAGCCGGGTATTGCGCAGCATCCGGGTCTGCCACAGCGTGGTGACCTTGGCGCGCAGCTGGGCGGTGTTGTGCGCCAGTTCGCGCGCCGTCATCGGCAGGTCGCGCTCGGCCAGCAGGCGGGCGATCTCGCGCTCGGCGTCCAGGATGCTCTTGCGCTGGACCTCGGTCGGGTGCGCGGTCAGCACCGGCACGATCAGCGCCTCGTCGAAGAACTTGCGCAGCTGCTTGCCGGTGACCCCGGCGGCGTCGATCGCCTGCAGCGCGCGGGCCATGCTGCCCGGCTGCGGCGGCGAGCCGGCCAGCGCATGGACGCGCCGGCGGCGGTTGTGGTGCTGATCCTCGGCGATATTGGCCAGATGCGAGAAGTAGCTGAAGGCGCGCACGACCTGGTTGGTCTGGTCGCGCGACAGCCGCTTGAGCAGGCGGTCGAGTTCGGCCGCGGCGGCGCGGTCGTTCTCGCGGCGAAAGCGCACCGCGGTCTGGCGGATCGTCTCGACGATCTGGAAGGCCGCCTCGCCTTCCTGCTCGCGCAGCACGTCGCCGAGCAGGCGGCCCAGGAAGCGGATGTCTTCGCGCAGCGGCAGGTCCTTGTCGCTGGCCGCCTTGCGTGCCGGTGCGGCCGGCACCACTTCGAGGTGGGAGGCCGGTTTTGCGGCGGCGCGGCGGGCGGTTCGAGCGGAAGGGGCGGAACGGGCGGTGGTGGGCGCGGTGGAGGGCACCGGTTGGGCCGATGCCTCGTGATCGGCGTTCTCGCGGGGACCGGCGTTCTCGGGCGAAACGGCGGGCGTTCCCGGCCCGGTCGGCTGGTTCGGCTCGCTCCCGGCGGTTTCCGATCGGCCTCGGACAGCGCGGATCCGGCGGCCGGCCGGGCGCGCAGCTGGCTGCGTCATGCAATCTCCTCTGCGTTTGGTTCTGATGTGGCTGGTGTTTCCGATCGTTCCGATCGTCGTCCGGACCCGCTGTTGCCCCGGCTCTGCGGCCTTCGGGCGCCACGCCGCCAGCGTCCGGGGCGGCGGCCGGAGCGGCAGGGGGTGCGTGCTACCATTCGCGGCATGCAAGCTTCCGTCCCTTCCGCATCCTCATCCGCCGCGCCGGGCAGGCTCGTGATCGCGTCACGCGAAAGCCGACTGGCCATGTGGCAGGCCGAACATGTGCGTGCTGCGTTGCAACAATACTATCCCGCGTGCGATGTGTCCATTCTGGGTATGACTACCCGGGGCGACCAGATCCTGGACCGAAGCCTCTCCAAGGTCGGCGGCAAGGGCCTGTTCGTCAAGGAGCTGGAAGTGGCGATGGCCGAGGGCCGGGCCGACCTGGCGGTGCATTCGCTGAAGGACGTGCCCATGGAGCTGCCCGAGGGTTTCGCGCTGGCCGCCGTGATGGAGCGTGAGGACCCGCGCGATGCGCTGGTGTCGACGCGCTTCGCCTCGCTCGACGAGATGCCGCCCGGCACCGTGGTCGGCACCTCCAGCCTGCGCCGCGAGGCCGCGCTGCGCAGCCGCTATCCGCATCTGGTGGTGCAGCCGCTGCGCGGCAATCTGGATACCCGGCTGGCCAAGCTCGATCGCGGCGACTACGGCGCGATCATTCTCGCCGCGGCCGGTCTGAAGCGTCTGGGCCTGGCCGACCGCATCCGCGCGCTGCTGGACCCGGCGACGTCGCTGCCGGCGGCCGGGCAGGGCGCGCTCGGCATCGAGATCCGCTCGGATCGGCCCGAGCTCGCCGCCTGGCTGGCACCGCTCAACCATGTTCCCACCGCGCTGGCGGTCGGCGCCGAACGCGCGGTATCGCGCCGGCTCGGCGGCTCCTGCCAGGTTCCGCTGGCCGCCCATGCCTATTGGGATGGCAGCGGAGATGGCAGCCGGGATGGCGGCCGCCTGCAACTGGACGCCTTCGTCGCCACGCCCGATGGCTCCCGCAGCGTGCATGCGCAGCGCGCGGCCGAGGTCGGCAGCGCCGCCGACGCCGAAGCGCTGGGCAACGCCGTCGCCGACGCGCTGCTGGCCCAGGGCGCCGACGCGCTGCTGGCCGTCGCGCTGCAGAACGGTGGCGCCCCGGGCCCCGGCGGCCACTGAGGGGAAGCGATGCCCCGCCCGACCGTCGTTGTCACACGACCCGCCGGGCAGTCCCGGCAACTGACCGAGGCGCTGCAGGCCGCGGGTCTGGACGTACTGAGCTTTCCGCTGCTGGCGATCGGGCCCGCGGCCGATGACGGCCCGCTGCGCGCGGCGCTGGCGCGGCTGCCGGCGTTCGCGCTGGTCGTGTTC
This sequence comes from Cupriavidus sp. H18C1, assembly GCF_049311595.1. NCBI lineage: Bacteria > Pseudomonadati > Pseudomonadota > Betaproteobacteria > Burkholderiales > Burkholderiaceae > Cupriavidus > Cupriavidus sp. H18C1. Next base: position 1,262,764 of record NZ_CP186008.1, on the reverse strand, counting down.
GTCAGCCCCAACGCGATCGCCTATGCGCTCGATGCGCTCGCGCTGGCACAGGGAGGCGCCGCGCTCTGGCCCGAATCGGTGCCGGTCGCGGTGGTCGGGCCCGCCAGCGTGGCGGCGCTTGCCGAGCGCGGCATCGCCGCGCCGCGCCATCGCGTGATCTCGCCGGCGGGGGCCAATGGCAGCGCCCCGGATATCGATCCCGCCGAGACCCGTTTCGACTCCGAGGCGCTGTGGGCCCAGCTCGACGTGCCGTCGCTGGCCGGCCGCGAGGTGCTGATCGTCCGCGGCAACGGCGGCCGCGACTGGCTCGGCGACAAGCTGCGCGAGGCCGGTGCCATCGTGCTGGCGGTCGAGGCCTATCGACGCACGATGCCCGTGCCGGGCTCGATGCAATGGCAGGCCGTGCGCGACGGCCTGAAGCCGGGCGCGGCGCCACAGGCGTGGCTGCTGACCAGTTCCGAAGCCGTGCGCAACCTCGACCAGCTGGCGCGCGACAACCTGTCGCCGCAGGAAGACGCCGCGCTGCGCGAGGTGCAGTGCATTGCCCCGCATGCGAGAATTGCCGAGCAGGCGGCGGCACTGGGCTTCACGCGCGTGCTGCTGGCCGCGCCGGGGGACGAGGGCCTGCAGGCGGCCTGCCTGCGTTGGGCGGAGCCGTATCGGAGTCAATTGCAGGCGACGGCGCAATCGGCTTCACAGCCGGCGTCGGAATTGGCGTCGCAATCGGTGTCGCAACCGGCGTCGCAACCTGTGCCGCCATCGATGTCGCCATCGGTCTCCCAGTCGGAGCCTGGCCCGACTGCCGCGCCCGTCCCCGCGGCCGCTTCGACTGCGCCGGCTCCGGCGCCGGGACCCGCAGCGCAACGGCAGGCGCCATCGCTGGCCGCATCGGCTGCACCGGCGAGCCCGCCCGCCGCGCCGCCCCCAACCCCGCCCACCGAATCACCGCAATCCACGTCAACGAAGGTCGATCGCGTGACGCAACAGCAAACCTCCACCGCTTCCTCCTCTCCTCCACCTGCCGGCATGCCGCCAGGCGCGGCGCCTTCCAGCGCCTCGCCCGGCGAGCGGCCCGCATCCCGCGGCCGCGGCGCCCTGGCCTGGCTGCTGCTGGCGATCTTCGTGCTGGTCGCCGGCGGCGCGTTCTGGTGGCTGCAGCAACGGGTCGACCGGCTGACCGAGGAACTGGCGCGCCGCCAGCAGAACAACGACGCGCTGGTGCAGGAGTCGCGCGTGCTGACCCGAGAGGCGCAGACCACCGTCAAGGAAATGCAGGCCAAGGTCGGCGCGCTGGAAGCCCAGGTCGGCGAGACCCGCGACAAGCAGGCCACGCTCGAGCAGGTCTACCAGGACCTGATGCGCAACCGCGACGACTGGGAGATCGCCGAGATCCAGCAGCTGCTGACCAACGCCGGCCAGCAGCTGCAGCTGACCGGCAACGTGCAGGTCGCGCTGTCGGCGCTGCAGAGCGCCGACGTTCGCCTGGCCCGCTCCGACAAGCCCGAATACAACCAGCTGCGCCGTGCGATCGCGCGCGACATCGGCCGGCTCAAGGCGATGCCCGACACCGATCTGACTGGCGCCGCGATCAAGCTCGACGAAGCCATCAACCAGATCGACGCCTTGCCGTTGCTGTCGAGCGAACGGATGCTCGAACGCAGCGAAGGCACGCCGCGCGGCACGGCGGCCGCGTCGCAGCCCGGCGCGGCGTCGGCCGCTGCTGCGGGGACGGGCGACGGCACCGGCAATCGCGTGACGCAGTGGTTCGCCGGCGTCTGGGCGACCGTGCGCGACGAGCTGATGCGCGTGATCCGCGTGCGCCGCGTCGACGATACCGAGGCGCTGCTGCTGACCGGCGACCAGGGCTGGTTCCTGCGCGAGAACGTCAAGCTGCGGTTGCTGAACGCGCGGCTGGCGCTGCTGTCGCGCAACGAGCAGGTGTTCCGCAACGATCTGGCCGCGGCCCACGGCATGATCGAACGCTATTTCGATACGAAGAGCCGCCGCGTGCAGGCCGTGCAGACCCTGCTGAAGCAGGCGCAGGCCGGCGCGGTGGCCGTGCAGCTGCCGACGATGTCCGACAGCCTCGGCGCGCTGCGTTCCCTGAAGAAGGAGTAGCGCATGCGACTTCTATTCTGGGTGGCGATCCTGTTTGGCGGCGCCGTCGGGCTGGCGCTGTTCACGCAGTTCAATCAAAGCAATGTGGTGCTGTTCTACCCGCCGTATCGGGTCGAGCTGTCGCTGAATCTGGCGCTGGCGCTGCTGTTGCTGCTGTTCTTCATTGCCTGGACCGTGCTGTCGGCGATCCGGCATCTGTCCGAGATGCCCCGGCGCGCCGCCGCTTATCGCGAGCGCAATCGCATGCTGAAGGCGCAGGCCGCGCTGCGCGAAGCGATCGAGAACCTGTTTGCCGGCCGCTTCGCCCGCGCCGAGCGCACCGCGCGCGAGGCCCAGGTCTGGCCCGAGCAGGCCCAGACCGCGGCGCTGATCGGCGCCCGTGCCGCGCACCAGATGCAGGAGGCCGATCGGCGCGACGGCTGGCTGGCCCAGGTCACGGCGCCCGAGCGCGAACAGGCCCGGCTGGTGTCGCTGGCCGAGATGCTGGTCGACGCCCGCGATGCCGATGGCGCGCTGGAAACCATCGCGCAGCTGCAGGCGCAGGGCGGGCGGCAGATCCATGTGCAACGGATCGCGCTGCGTGCGCACCAGCATCTGAAGAACTGGAGCGAGGTGCTGCGGCTCGCGCGCTCGCTGGAGAAGCGCAACGCGCTGCATCCGGTCCTGGCGCTGCGCCTGAAGCAACTGGCCTGCGAGGCCATGCTGGAGGAGCGCCGCCACGACGCCGACGCGTTGCAGGACTTCTGGCGTTCGCTGTCGAACGACGAGCGCCGCGCCGCGCGTATCGCCGAGCCGGCCGCGCGCTATTTCTCGGCGCTGGGCCGCCAGCAGGAAGCGCGCCGGATCGTCGAGGACGCGCTGAAGGTCAATTGGGACAGTCGGCTGGTGCTGCGCTACGCCGACTGCGCCGAGCCCGGCCAGGCGCTGCCGCAGATCCAGCAGGCCGAGAAATGGCTGGCCCAGCATCCGAACGATGCCGAGCTGCATTTCACGCTGGGGGTGCTTTGCCTGGGCGAACAGCTGTGGGGCAAGGCGCAGTCCAACTTCGAGCGCGCGCTGAAGTACGCCACCAGCGAAGAACAGCGCCGCCTGCGCGTGCGCGCGCATCTGGCGCTGGCCCGGCTGTTCGAGCAGACCGAACGTCCGGAGGACGCGCAACGGCATTATCGGGAGAGCGCGCTGCTGGCGGCGTAGCACTGCTGGCCGCGTAACACGGCTGGTGGCGTAACACCGCTGGTCGTGTCAAACGAATCCCGGGGCGGCCGCGGTTTTCTCCCCTTTTCCGCGCAGGAACCTCTCCCGCGCGCGGGGAAGGCCGGGGGCCGGGGGAGAAGGCAAGGCGCCCGCTATGCCGATCGCGTCCCCCGCTCCTGCCCCTGCGCCGACTTTCACCACCGCATACCGCTCCAGTGTCTCCTGCCGCGCCACGTCGTGCTGCACGATCGGGCGCGGATAATCCTTCCCCAACGAGATTCCGGCCGCCGCCAGCACCGCTTCCGGCGCAGTCCACGGCGCGTGCAGATACTTGTCCGGCAGGCCCGCGAGCTGCGGCAGGTAACGCCGGATGAAGCGGCCCTCGGGATCGAACTTGCGCGACTGCGTGACGGGATTGAAGATCCGGAACCACGGCTGCGCATCGCATCCCGTCGATGCGGCCCATTGCCAGCCGCCGTTGTTGGCCGCGAAGTCGTAATCGTTCAGCAGGTCGGCGAATACCGCTTCGCCGCGGCGCCAGTCGATGCCCAGGTCCTTGACCAGAAAGCTGGCGCTGACCATGCGCAGGCGGTTGTGCATATAGCCGCTCTGGCGCAGCTGGAGCATCGCCGCATCGATCAGCGGATAGCCGGTCCGCGCCTCGCACCACGCGGCGAAGTACTGCTCCGCCACGGGGCCCGTGCGCCAGCGGATCGCGTCATAGGCCGCGTGGTACGAGCGGCCATCGGCCAGGTCCGGGCGATGGTGCAGCACCATGAAATAGAAATCGCGCCAGATCAGTTCCGACAGCCACGTCGCCGCGCCGTTGGCGTCCGCCCCGCCCCGCAGCATCGCCGCATGCGCGGCGCGCGCCAGCGTACGGATCGAGATGGTGCCGAAGCGCAGATGCACCGACAGATAGCTGGGCCCGCGCACCGCGGGGGAAATCGCGCCGGCGCGCATAGTCGCCCAGCCGGTCGAGGAAGGCATCGAACAGCGCGTGCGCGCCCGGACTGCCCGGAGCGAGCGGCACTGCCCCCGGCTCGGCCGGGGCGAAGCCGAGCGCTTCCAGTGTCGGCAGCGGCCGGTCGTGCCCCGGCGGCAGCGGCGCCAGCGCGGGCAGATAGGGCGCGACCGGGTAGGGCCGCAGATCGAAGGGCTGCAACGCCTTCAGCCATGCGTTCTTGTACGGCGTGAAGACCGAGAAGGGCTTGCCCTGGCCGTTCAGGATCTCGTCGCGCTCGAACACGACCTGGTCCTTGAAGCTGAAATACAGGCGCGCGTCGGCGGCCAGCGCATCAGCCACGGCGCGGTCGCGCTCGATGGCCGCGGGCTCGTAGTCGTGGTTGGCGAAGACCGCCTGCACGTCGAGTTCGCGGGCGAGCTCGGGGATCGCCGTGCGGGCCGCGGCGTGCAGCACGATCAGGCCGCCGCCGGCCTCGCGCAAGGCCTTGTCCAGCGGGGCCAGCGACGCGAGGATGAAGGCCACGCGGCGATCGTTGGTCAGGCCGCGCGCCAAGCTGCGCGCCAACAATGGGTCGAGGATCTCCCGATCGAATACGAACGCGCACCATACCTGGCGGGCATGCTTGAGGGCATAATGCAGCGCCGCGTGGTCGTCCACGCGCAGGTCGCGGCGAAACCAGACCAGCGCGCGGTCGAACGAACGGCCGACGCGGTACGGTTCGCGATGGGGGGGATGGGTTCAAACTCGATTCTCCTTGAGCGCCGCGCCGCGCCGCCGGCCGCGCAACCGTTTACCGTAGCATGGCCCCCTGCGCCATTCCCCTGCAACGCGCCGCTTTCCCCCCGACCCCCCTGATCGCCGATGAACTCGAAGACCCCCAAACCGCCCAAGACCACGCCGCTGGACCGCATCCTGCAATCGCAGGGCTTCGGCACGCGCCGTTATTGCGGGGATCTGGTGGCGGCCGGCATGGTCGAGGTCGAGGGCGAGCTGTGCGAGGACCCGCGCGCCGAATTCGTGCTCGAAGGGCTGCGCCTGACCGTCGATGGCGAGGACTGGGTCTGCCACGACAAGGCCTATCTGATGCTGCACAAGCCGACCGGATACGAGTGCTCGCAGCGGCCGCTGCATCATCCCAGCGTCTACACGCTGCTGCCGGTGCCGCTGCGCGAGCGCGGCGTGCAGGCGGTCGGCCGGCTCGACCAGGACACCACCGGGCTGCTGCTGCTCAGCGACGACGGCCAGTTCATCCACGCGCAGACCTCGCCCAAGCGCAAGGTGCCCAAGGTCTACGAGGTCGCGACGGCGGAGCCGGTCACCGAGGCCCAGGCCGCGGCGCTGCGCGAAGGCGTGCAATTGGAGGACGAACCGGCCCCGATTGCCGCGCTGGCCTGCGAGATCGTCGGCGAACGCGCGCTGCGGCTGACGCTGGCCGAAGGCAAGTATCATCAGGTCAAGCGGATGGTCGCCGCGGCCGGCAACCATGTCGCCGCACTGCACCGCAGCCGCATCGGCGGACTGGCGCTGGACCCGGCGCTGGCGCCCGGAGAATGGCGCTGGCTGACGCCGGCCGATCTGGCTGAACTGGCGCGCAAGGACTGAGGCAGGGGGCGGCTGCGGCCGCGATGCTGCGGCGCAACGGCTGTGGGGCGGCGCGCACCGTCCAGATCCCTGCGCGGGCCCGGAGGAGGGAATCTTTTCCGGAACATTGGCGCTGATTTGATAAAATGCAACGCATGGCGACGTCCGCAGCCCCCATCAATCTGACGAATCAATTCCTGATCGCCATGCCTGGCATGGCGGATCCGACTTTTACCGGCGCCGTCGTCTACATCTGCGAACACAACGAGCGTGGCGCGCTCGGCCTGGTGATCAACCGGCCGATCGACATCGACATGGCCACGCTGTTCGACAAGATCGATCTCAAGCTCGAAATCCAGCCCGTCGCGCAGCAGCCCGTCTATTTCGGCGGACCGGTGCAGACCGAGCGCGGCTTCGTGCTGCACGACCCGGTCGGCGTCTATGTCTCGTCGCTGACCGTGCCCGGCGGCCTGGAGATGACCACCTCCAAGGATGTGCTCGAGGCCGTCGCCAACGGCAGCGGCCCGCATCGCTTCCTGCTGACGCTGGGCTATGCGGGCTGGGGCGCAGGCCAGCTGGAGGAAGAACTCAGCCGCAACGGCTGGCTGACCGTGCAGGCCGACCCCGAGATCGTATTCAGCGTCCCTCCCGAGGAACGCTTCGCCGCCGCCATTCGCCTTTTGGGCATCGATATCACCATGCTCTCCGGCGAGGCGGGGCATGCCTAGCGCGGACGCGGCCACGCCGCTCCACAAGCCGGCGCCGCAAGGTGCGCCCGTGTCCGCCGTGCCAACCGACGGCACCGTATTGGGTTTCGACTACGGCGAGCGCAAGATCGGCGTGGCGTTGGGCAACTTCATCACGCGCGAGGCGCGGCCGCTGACCATCCTGCCGAACATCACCGTCGAAGGGCGCTTCGAGGCCGTCGCCGCGCTGATCGCCGAATGGGCGCCGGTGCATCTGGTGGTGGGCCTGCCGCTGACGCCGGAAGGCGGCGAACAGCCGGCGACCAAGCTGGCGCGGCGCTTCGGCAATCAGCTCAACGGCCGCTTCAACCTGCCGGTGACCTGGGTCGACGAGCGCTACAGCTCGCTCGAGGCGCAGTCGGCCGGCGCCAGGCCGGGGGCGCTCGATCACGAAGCCGCCCGCATCATCCTGCAACAGTATTTCGACCAACTCCCGCTATGATTTCCAACGTCACCCTCGACGCCGAGGCGCTCTACCGCGCGCTGCGCGACCACGTGCAAGGGATGCTGTCCGCGGCATCGGGCTCCGCCTCGGACTCCGGTTCAGGCGGTGCGCCCTGGTCGATCGCCGGCATCTATTCGGGTGGCGCGTGGATCGCCGAGCGGCTGGCTGCCGATCTGCAACTGCCGCATCACGGCGTGATCAATGTGGCCTTCCACCGCGACGATTACGCGAAGAAGGGCCTGCACAGCCAGGCGCAGCCAAGCACGCTGCCGTTTTCGGTGCAGGACAGCCAGGTGCTGCTGATCGACGATGTGCTGGCCACCGGCCGCACCATCCGCGCCGCGGTCAACGAGCTGTTCGACTACGGCCGGCCGGCGCGCGTCGCGCTGGCCACGCTGGTCGATCGCGGCGGCCGCGAGTTGCCTATCGCGGCGGACTTCGTCGGCGAGCGCATCACGCTGCCGCGCGGCACGAACCTGGTGCTGTCGCGCGAAGGCGAGGGCGCCGGCATCCGTTTTTCCTTCGCCACCGAAACGCTGAACGGCAACCACGATTCCGCCGCCGGCTGACCGGCACGCATTACCGCAGTAGAGAACGAGCACACAAGCCCGAGCCAGGGCAAGCACCAGCACAAGTACCAGCACCCGCGCACCCGTACCGAGCCAAACCGCACCCGCCCACGCCTCACCCATGACCAAGACGTTCCGCAACCCGCAGCTCACCAGGAACGGCGAGCTCAAGCATCTGCTGTCCATCGAGGGGCTGTCGCGCGACATGATCACGCACATCCTCGACACCGCCAGCCAGTTCGTGTCGCTGTCGGACTCCGACCGCGACGTCAAGAAGGTGCCGCTGCTGCGCGGCAAGAGCGTGTTCAACCTGTTCTTCGAGAACTCGACGCGCACCCGCACCACCTTCGAGATCGCCGCCAAGCGGCTGTCCGCGGACGTGCTGAACCTGAACATCAATGCGTCGTCGACCAGCAAGGGCGAATCGCTGCTCGACACCATCAACAACCTGTCGGCGATGTCGGCCGACATGTTCGTGGTGAGGCATGCCAGCTCGGGCGCGCCCTACCTGATCGCCGAGCACGTCGCGCCGCACGTGCACGTGATCAACGCCGGCGATGGCCGCCATGCGCACCCGACGCAGGGCCTGCTGGACATGTACACGATCCGGCATTACAAGCAGGACTTCACCAGGCTGACCGTGGCGATCGTCGGCGACATCCTGCACTCGCGGGTGGCGCGCTCGGACATCCACGCGCTGACCACGCTGGGCGTGCCGGAGGTTCGGGCGATCGGGCCGCGCACCCTGCTGCCGTCGGGGCTGGAGCAGATGGGCGTACGCGTCTTCCACAACATGGAAGAGGGGCTCAAGGGCGTCGACGTGATCATCATGCTGCGGCTGCAGAACGAGCGCATGAGCGGCGCGCTGCTGCCGTCGGCGCAGGAATACTTCAAGGCGTTCGGCCTGACGCCGGAGCGGCTGGCGCTGGCCAAGCCCGATGCGATCGTGATGCACCCGGGGCCGATGAACCGCGGCGTCGAGATCGATTCGGCCGTGGCCGACGGTCCGCAGTCGGTGATCCTGAACCAGGTCACCTTCGGCATCGCGGTGCGGATGGCGGTGATGGGCATCGTCGCCGGCAACAACGACTGAAACGACTGAAACGACAAAAAGCGCGATCCACCAGGCAGGCGTTGGCCTGAGGACCGCCGCCAAGCACCAAGACAAGCCGCAATGGCAAGCGATAGCAAGCGACACGATATGAAGATCCACATCAAGGGTGGCCGCCTGATCGACCCGGCCGGCAATATCGATGCCCAGCAGGACCTGTTCCTGGCCGCCGGCAAGATCGTCGGCATCGGCAACGCGCCGGCCGATTTCCAGGCCAACAAGACCATCGACGCCCGCGGGCTGATCGTCTGCCCGGGCCTGGTCGACCTGTCGGCGCGGCTGCGCGAGCCGGGCTACGAATACAAGGCCACGCTCGAGTCCGAAGTGGCCGCGGCCACCGCGGGCGGCGTCACCAGCCTGGTGTGCCCGCCCGATACCGACCCCGTGCTCGACGAGCCGGGTCTGGTCGAGATGCTGAAGTACCGCGCCCGCACGCTGAACCAGACCCATGTGTACCCGCTCGGTGCGCTGACGCTGGGCCTGAAGGGCGAGGTGCTGACCGAGATGTCGCAGCTGACGGAAGCCGGCTGCGTCGGCTTCTCGCAGGCCGAGGCGCCGATCCGCAACACGCAGGTGCTGCTGCGCTCGCTGCAGTATGCGCAGACCTTCGGCTTCACCGTCTGGCTGCGGCCGGAAGACCCATTTCTCGGCGGCGGCGTCGCGGCCAGCGGCGCGGTGGCGTCGCGGCTCGGCCTGTCCGGCGTCTCGGTGATCGCCGAGACCGTGCGGCTGCATACGATCTTCGAGCTGATGCGCTCCACCGGCGCGCGCGTCCACCTGTGCCGCCTATCGTCGGCGGCCGGGCTGCAGCTGGTGCGCCAGGCCAAGCGCGAAGGGCTGGCGGTCACCTGCGACGTCAACATCCACCATGTCGGCCTGACCGACATGGACATCGGCTACTTCAACTCGCAGATGCGGTTTTCGCCGCCGCTGCGCAGCGGGCGCGATCGCGACGCCATCGTCGCCGCGCTGGCCGACGGCACCATCGACGCGCTGTGCTCCGACCATACGCCGGTCGACGACGACGAGAAGCTGCTGCCGTTCGCCGAGGCCTCGCCGGGCGCGACCGGCCTGGAACTGCTGCTGCCGCTGACGCTGCGCTGGGCCGACGAGCACAAGGTGCCGCTGGTCAAGGCGCTGGGCCGCATCACCAGCGAGCCGGCGCGGGTGATCGGCCTGCCGGCCGGTCGCCTGACGGTCGGCGGCGCGGCCGACGTCTGCCTGTTCGACCCCGAGGCGGTGTGGAAGGTCGAGCGCCGCACGCTCAAGAGCCAGGGCAAGAACTCGCCGTGGCTGGGCTACGAGATGCGCGGCCGCGTCACGGCCACGCTGGTCGGCGGCCAGCTGGTGTACGAGTTGGCCGGCCAGTCGCGCAACGGCGAGGCGCAGGCCGCCCGTTGACGTCACCGCGCCGCGACGCCCTTCGCCTGCCGACGCGCCTCGCCCGCATGGCGCGGGAGAGGGCGCCCGCAGGAGAGGGCAACAGTTGCTGGCAAACCGCCACCGACCCCATGACGCCGACATTCCCCATCACGGCATGATCGCCCTGCGCAAGCTCGCCCTCTGCCTGCACCTGCTGCGCGGCCTGCTGACCTGCGCGGTCCTGTTCCCGTGGCTGGGCAAGGCATCGCGCCAATGGCATATCCGCCGCTGGTCGCGCCGGCTGCTGCGCATCTGCGGCGTCGACATCGAGCTGATCGGGCCGGTGCCGGAGACCGGGCGCGGCGCCATGGTCGTCGCCAACCATATCTCCTGGCTCGATATCTTCGTGATGCACAGCTGGGAGCCGGCCCGTTTCGTCGCCAAGTCCGAGATCCGCGACTGGCCGCTGATCGGCTGGCTGTGCGCGCAGACCGGCACGCTGTTCATCGAACGCGGCCGCAAACGCGATGCGCATCGGGTGCTGCACGACATCACCGACTGCATGCTGCAGGGCGACCGCGTCTGCGTGTTCCCGGAAGGCACGACCACCGACGGCACCGACGTGCTGCCCTTCCACGCCAACCTGATGCAGGCGCCGATCTCCGCGGGCCTACCGGTGTTGCCGGTGGCGCTGCGCTATTGCGACGCCGCCACCGGCGAACGCACGGTGGCGCCGGCCTATATCGGCGACCTCACGTTGCTGCAGACCCTCGACGCGATCCTGCAGGCGCCGCCGATCACGGCGCAGGTCGCATTCGGCCCGCCTCTTCAGGCGGGCGAGTGCGAGCGGCGTGCCTTGGCCGAGCAATCGCGCGAAGCGGTGCTTGCGCTGTGCCGGCAGCTGGAGGGCGAAGGCGAACTGGAGGTTGAGCTGAAGGGTGAAGCGGTGTCGCCGGCCGGCGAGCCGTCGGGCACGCCGGCGCAAACCACGGCAGCCGGCAATCCGGCCTGATCGTCGGTGCGCCAGCGCACCGCCATTCCCGGCAAGGGGATGACAATATTAGCCTAAAGGATCACAATATTGGGGGCAATCGACCTGGATGACCTCGCGGTCCGCCGGTTCGGGCGCCATGCGGGCGGCGGTCAGCTGGCCGCCCCAGACGCAGCCGGTATCGAGCGCCATCAGGTCGGGCCGCATCACCAGCCCCAGCGTCGACCAGTGGCCGCAAACGATCGTGGTGTCCCGGGTGCGGCGTGCCGGCACATCGAACCACGGCAGGAGGCCGTCGGGCGCCTTGCCCAGGCCCTCCTTGGTCTTGAGGTCCATCACTCCGTCAACGGTACAGAAGCGCAACCGGGTCAGGGCGTTGATCACGACCCGGTGCCGCTCGATGCCACGCAGCCCCTCGTGCCAGCGGTTCGCCGCATTGCCAAAGATATCCGCGAGAAATGCTTTCCAGCCCGGTCCCCGCAATTCGCGCTCGACTTCGCCGGCCAGTTCCAGCGTTTGCTCCACCGTCCATTGCGGCAGCACCCCGGCATGGATCAGCAGGAAACCGTCCTGATGCAGCGCCAGCGGTCGATGGCGCAGCCACTGCAGCAGTTCCTCGCGGTCCGGCGCCTGCAGGATGTCGTCGAGCGTGTCAGACGAACCCGGATTGCGCACGCCCGCGGCGACCGCTAATAGATGGATATCGTGGTTGCCCAGCACCGACTCGGCCCGCTCGCCCATCGCCCGCACCCGGCGCAGTGTCGCCAGCGAAGCCGGCCCGCGGTTTACCAGATCCCCGACGAAGCGAAGTGGCGCATCGTCGGGGATTTTGGTGACAAGTTGTTCCAGGGAAGGGTCGCAACCTTGCAGGTCGCCGACGGCGTAGGGGTAGGGCGCTGGCACCGAGGAATGGGGCATAGAGGTAAAAAAGAGAGCCGGAGGCGGCTTTTTGTCGATTGTAAAGAGGGGGGGGCGTGAGCCGTTACAACAGGCTACAAAAAGATGACTGGCCCGGGTAATCCCCGGGGGGCGCTCGGATAGAATACCGCCACTTCTGAGAACACTGATGATCCTGCCGTCCCCCAAACGGATCGAGGCGGGCGCCGGGCTATTGTCCCGTTTTCGAAACATATCGATAGTTAGGGAGAAAGGGGTTTGCCGCACATCCTCGTGACTGGCGGCGCTGGTTTCATTGGCGCCAATTTCGTCTTGAACTGGCTTGACAATGCCGACGCCGACAGCGTCGTCAATGTCGACAAGCTCACGTACGCCGGCAACCTGAAGACGCTCGCGTCGCTCGACGGCGACCCGCGTCACGTTTTCTCTCGCACCGACATCTGCGATCGCGCCGCGCTGGACCGGCTGCTCGCCGAGTATCAGCCCCGCGCGGTCCTGCACTTCGCCGCCGAAAGCCACGTCGACCGCTCGATCCATGGCCCCGGGGAATTCATCCAGACCAATATCGTCGGCACCTTCACGCTGCTCGAGGCCGTGCGTGCCTACTGGAGCGGCCTCGACGACGCCCGCAAGGCCGCCTTCCGTTTCCTGCACGTGTCGACCGACGAGGTGTTCGGCTCGCTCGGTCCGAACGATCCGCCGTTCTCCGAGACCACGGCCTACGCGCCCAACAGCCCGTACTCCGCGTCGAAGGCCGGCTCCGACCACCTGGTCCGCGCTTACCACCACACCTACGGCCTGCCGGTCCTGACGACCAACTGCTCGAACAACTACGGGCCGTATCACTTCCCGGAAAAGCTGATCCCGCTGATGATCGCCAACGCGCTCGGCGGCAAGCCGCTGCCCGTCTACGGCGATGGCCTGAACGTGCGCGATTGGCTGTATGTGGGCGACCACTGCTCCGCGATCCGCGAAGTGCTCGCGCGCGGCCGGCTCGGCGAAACGTACAACGTCGGCGGCTGGAACGAGAAGACCAATCTGGACGTGGTGCACACGCTGTGCGACCTGCTCGACGAACTGAAGCCGAAGGCCTCGGGCTCCTATCGGGACCAGATCACCTTCGTGAAGGACCGGCCCGGACACGACCGGCGCTATGCCATCGACGCCCGCAAGCTGGAGCGCGAGCTCGGCTGGAAGCCGGCGGAAACCTTCGAGACCGGCCTGCGCAAGACGGTGCAGTGGTATCTGGACAATCTGGCCTGGGTGCAGGATGTGATGTCCGGTGAATATCGGAATTGGGTGGCGAAGCAGTATGCGGCATAGCGCGGCGAATGCGCCCACGCTTCTTGTCCTTGGCAGCAATGGACAGGTCGGGTTCGAGCTGCGGCGTAGCTTGAGCCCGCTCGGTCCTGTCGTAGCGCTTGACCGCACCGCGTGCAACCTCGCACGTCCCGACGAGATCCGGCGCGTCCTGCGTGAAGTGCGGCCCGATGTAGTCGTCAATGCCGCGGCATACACCGCCGTGGACAAAGCTGAATCGGAAGCTGAACTCGCCCATGCGATCAACGGCACAGCGCCGGGCGTCCTGGCCGAGGAAGCGAAAGCATTGGGCAGCTTGCTGGTGCATTACTCGACCGACTATGTGTTCGATGGCGCGAAGGCGGCACCGTATGTCGAGACGGATGCACCCAATCCACAGTCCGTCTATGGGCAGAGCAAGCTGGCGGGTGAACAAGCCATTCTGGCTGTCGGTGGCGACGCACTGATTTTTCGCACCTGTTGGGTGGCCGGCGTCCATGGCGGTAATTTCGCCAAGACCATGCTGCGGTTGGCGCGTGAGCGCACCAGTCTGCGTGTGGTGGCCGACCAGCACGGTGCGCCGACGACGGCCTCCTTGATTGCCGATGTCACGGCGCATGCCATTGCACGTCGCCGATTCTCGAACGCCGACGTTGGTGCGGCGATGACGGGCGTATTCCATCTGGCAGCCTCTGGCGAGGCAACCTGGCACTCCTATGCGAGCGAAGTCGTGCGGTACGCCGCCAGTCGAGGCGCAATGCTGAAGGCCGGCGTCGACGCCATCGAAGCCATCTCCACGGCCGAATATCCCCTGCCGGCGCCGCGTCCACGCAATTCGATGCTGGATACCAGCAAATTGCGGCAGTGCTTCGGCGTTTTTCTCCCGGATTGGAAGAGCGAGGTCCACCATATGCTCGACCAACTCCTGCATTGAACCGAATATGCGCAAAGGCATCATCCTGGCCGGGGGTTCCGGCACACGCCTCTATCCGATCACGCGCTCCGTGTCGAAGCAGCTGCTGCCTGTCTACGACAAGCCGATGATCTACTACCCGCTATCCACGCTGATGCTGGCGGGGATCCGCGACATCCTGATTATTTCGACGCCGGAAGACACGCCGCGCTTCGTCGAAATGCTTGGCGACGGAGCGAGTTGGGGCATCAACCTCCAGTACGCGGTACAGCCTTCGCCGGACGGCCTGGCGCAAGCCTTTATCATCGGTCGCGACTTTGTCGGCAATGATCCGTCGACACTGATCCTGGGCGACAACATCTTCCACGGTCACGACCTGGTCGCTCAGTTGCATCGCGCCTCAGCCGCTACCGAAGGCGCAACGGTATTCGCCTATCACGTGCACGATCCCGAGCGCTATGGCGTGGTGGAGTTCGACGACGACTGCCGCGCGGTGTCGCTGGAGGAAAAGCCTGCCAAACCGCGTTCGAACTATGCCGTGACGGGCCTGTACTTCTACGACAACCAGGTCTGCGACATCGCGAAGGAGATCAAGCCCTCCGCGCGCGGCGAGTTGGAGATCACGGACGTCAACAAGCGCTATCTCGAACTGGCGCAGCTCAACGTCGAGATCATGGGGCGCGGCTACGCGTGGCTGGATACCGGTACCCATGATTCGTTGCTCGAGGCGGCCAGCTTCATTGCGACGCTGCAAAACCGGCAGGGTTTGATGGTCGCATGCCCGGAAGAAATCGCTTATCGGAGCAAGTGGATCACTGCCGAGCAGATCGAACGACTGGCCGAGCCGCTCGCCAAGAATGGCTACGGGCGGTATCTGCGCCAGATCATTTCTGAAAACGTTCGCTGATCCCACCATGAATCTGACTATTACGCCGACAGCCCTGCCTGAGGTGCTGATTGTCGAACCCAAGGTGTTCGGTGACGAGCGCGGCTTCTTCTACGAGAGCTTCAATGCGAAGGCTTTCGCGGAAGCCACCAGTATCCGCTCGGCGTTCGTGCAGGATAACCACTCGCGTTCGGTGCGCAACGTGCTGCGTGGCTTGCACTATCAGATTGGCCAGCCGCAGGGAAAGCTGGTGCGAGTTGTTGTTGGCGAGATCTTTGATGTCGCGGTGGACCTGCGCAAGAGTTCGCCGACCTTCGGCAAATGGGCGGGTGTCCGGCTTTCTGCCGAGAACAAGCGCCAATTGTGGGTGCCAGAGGGCTTCGCCCACGGTTTCCTCGTGACCTCCGATATGGCAGAAGTCCTGTACAAGACCACCGACTATTACGCGCCCGAAAGCGAGCGCAGCATTCGCTGGAACGATGCAGACCTTGGGATTGATTGGCCGGTGAAGGGCGATCCAATCCTGGCAAACAAGGATCGCGTTGCAGGCTCGTTTGCCGAGGCCGAGTACTTCGCATGACCAAGGTTCTGCTGATTGGTGGTGGCGGTTTCATCGGAGCACGCCTGGCACGGCAGTGCGTGGCGGCCGGACTGTCGGTTCGTATCGCTGACGTGGTACAACCCGCCGCCGATGCAGATACAGCGGACGGCTGCATCGAATACGTCGTCGGTGACTTCGATGATTCTGCCGATCTGGAGCGCATGCTCGACGGCGTGAATGTTGTCGTACATCTGGTGCATCGTGCCATGCTGCTCGGGCTGGATTCGAGCATGGTGCAGGAGATGGAGCGCAACGTTGCCCCGACGGTGCGGTTGTTCGATCGGTGTGTTGCCGACAAGCGTCTGCGGCTCATTTTTGTTTCTTCCGGAGGCACCGTATACGGGGAACCGGAAGAGCGCACGCCCATCGTCGAACGGACTGCGCTGCGGCCGATTTCGGTCTACGGCACATCCAAAAGCATGATCGAGCAGGTGCTGGGGCTGTATGCCGCACAGCGCGGCTTACAAGCCATTGTGGTGCGCCCCGGCAATGCCTACGGTCCCGGTCAGCACCCATTCAAAGGGCAAGGGCTGATCCCGACCGTGATGGCGTCGGCACTGCAAGGCAAGTCCGTCACGATCTATGGCGATGGCAGCGCGGTGCGCGACTATATCCATGTTGACGATATCGCACGCGGCATCCTGGCTGCGATTCAGGCGGGGCGAGGAGGCGAGACCTACAACATCGGAACTGGCCTGGGGACGTCGATCAATGCGTTGATCAACGATTTCATCCGGCCCGCGATGGCTGCCAAAGGCGTCGAAATCGACCTGCAGTATGCGCAACCGCGCGGTGTCGATGTCGCGTACAACGTGCTCGATCCCACGCGACTGGCCGAGCAATGCGGCTTCCGTGCCGCCATCGATCTTCAGACCGGTATCGCCGAGACCTGGGATTGGATATTTGGAACTTACGGCGGGGCGGACCACCGATAGATGGTCGAAGCTTGCCCCGCGGTGAGCCCTTTACGCTGTGACGGCATCCTGGTGCGCGCGTCCATTCCGCGGTAATTCCCGTCAACGACACGGCTACACCGCAAGGACGTGTCGCGGTGAACGGCAGGCGCGAACGAACGAGGTAATTGCAGAAGGTATGAATCCACACCAACAGCTTTCCGTCTCGCCATGGGCGGCCGTCGGCTCCGTATGGCGGAATCGAGGATTGATCAACCAAATGACGCGCCGCGAAATTCTCGGCCGTTATCGTGGCTCGATCATGGGACTGACCTGGTCGTTCTTCAATCCGATATTGATGCTGGCGGTCTACACCTTTGTCTTCAGCGTGGTGTTCAAGGCGCGCTGGGGAGTCGGCACGGAGGAAACCAAGACGCAGTTCGCCATTGTGCTGTTTGTCGGCATGAATATCTTCGGCTTGTTCGCCGAAACGCTGAATCGCGCGCCCACGCTGATCACGTCGAACACGAATTATGTGAAGAAGGTCATCTTTCCGCTGGAGGTGCTTCCGGTCGTCGCCGTCGGTGCCGCGCTGTTTCACACGCTGATCGGGGTGATGGTTCTGATGGCAGCGCTCGCCATCACGCAGGGCAGCATTCCAATTTCGGCATTGGCCCTGCCGTTGATCATGGTGCCGCTACTGCTGTTCTCGCTTGGGCTGGGATGGATCTTCTCATCGCTTGGCGTCTATGTACGCGATGTGGCCCAGACCGTGGGCATCGCCACCACCGTAATCATGTTTCTGTCGCCGGTGTTCTATTCGGTCCATGCGCTGCCCGAGGGATATCGAAAGGTGCTGTTGTTGAATCCGTTGACGTTCATCATCGAGCAGGCCAGAGCCGCCGTCGTGTTCGGCCATTGGCCGGACTGGCTCTTGCTCGCCGCATATACGCTAGGCAGCGCCGTTGTTGCATGGATCGGATATTGGTGGTTCCAGAAGACTCGCCGGGGGTTCGCTGATGTCCTCTAATGAACTCGCCATTTCCGTTGCTGGCGTCAGCAAGCGTTACGAGCTGTATGACACTCCGCGTGATCGATTGAAGCAATTCGTGATGCCGCGCCTTGCGTCGATGGTCGGAGCCAACGCAGGGCCCTACTTCCGCGAATTCTGGGCGCTGCGCGACATCTCTTTCGACGTGCGCAAAGGCGAGGCGGTCAGCATTATCGGCAGCAACGGCAGCGGCAAAAGCACCTTGCTGCAGATCATTACAGGAACGCTATCGCCGACTACCGGCGAAGTCCGCACGCAGGGTCGTATTGCGGCGTTGCTCGAGCTGGGGTCGGGTTTCAATCCCGATTTCACCGGCCGTGAGAACGTGATGCTGAATGGTGCGGTGCTCGGGTTCTCCAACGACGAGATTCTGCGCCGCTTCGATTCCATCGCGGCATTCGCGGATATCGGCGAGCATATCGATCAGCCTGTACGCACCTATTCGAGCGGCATGCTGGTGCGGCTGGCCTTTGCGGTGCAGGTTCAGCTGTCGCCCGATATCCTGATCGTCGACGAAGCACTGGCGGTCGGAGACGCGCTGTTTCAAAAGCGCTGCTATCAGCAGATCGAACGTTTGCTCAACGATGGCGTGACGCTGCTGTTCGTGTCTCACGACCAGGAGACCGTGCGGACGCTGACCAATCGTGCGGTCTTGTTGAACTCGGGGCGGATGACAGCGATTGGCAATTCGTCCGAAGTGGTGCTCGAGTACCGCAAGCTGCTGCATGCGCGGGAGTCGGAGTACTACAGCAAGATTGCCAATGAATTGAAGCAGCGTGCGACATCGCAGGCGCTGGTATCTGCTCCCGCGCCTGCATTGGCGCTGGCCGGCGAACACGAGGACGTTGATGAAGCCCCCGCTGGCGACGCAGGCGCTTCGGCCCACGCGGCGGCGCAGGGCACACCCACCAGCATGTTGGGCCGACTCGAGTTCGGCGATGGTGGTGCGACCGTAGTCAGCACCGAGGTGCTCGATACACAAGGCGAGCCGTGCACCGTTTTCCATCCCGGCGAGAAGGCCCGAATCCGCATCGTCTTCGAAACGACGCAACCGCTTGAACACCTCAATGTCGGCGTCCGCATCCGCAACAAGGAAGGGATCAAGATCTATTCCTGGGGCACGCTCAATCAGGACATGCGCGTGCTGGCCGGGTTGCAGCAGGGCGAGGTTTTCTGGGAGCGGCGCTTCCGGGCCAACGAGCGCGTGGCGGTCGAACTGGAGTTTCCATGCGCGTTGGGATCCAACCTCTACGAGGTCCAGAGCACGATCACCTACGAGGCAACGCCCGACTACATGTCGCAACGGCAACTGCACTGGGTGGACGAAGCCGCCTTCTTCCAGGTACTGGTCAAGCGGGACGAGAATTTTTTCGGTGGCATCGTGGATCTTGGCATGCGGGCCACGTTTTGACTCGCAGCCATCGCCAAGCCCCATGGCCGTAGCCAACCAATATTCGTACAGGATTCTTCAGTGAGCACAACCGATATTTCTTCCCTCACCAGGCAGGTGCTGGCGTTCTGCGGCCCTGGGAAGGTGCTCGATATAGGACTTGCGCCGGGCGACGTATCGCGCGAAGTGAGGCTGTTCGGTTTTCATGGTCAGTCTTTCGACATCGGCAGCCTCGTAGGCGCGCCGATCGCCGACGGGTCGCCGGCATGGCAACTTCCATTCGGCGAGAATGCGTTCGACACGGTCGTCGCGAGCAACTTTCTGGAGCGGCTGAACGAAGAGCAGATTGCGCCGGCTCTGCGGGAACTGCGCCGCGTGGCGCATCGCTTCATGCTGCTGCGTGTGCCGACGATACAGCAACCCGATGGGCAGGAGTCGCTCCCCAGCGTGGGAAACCGGGCCTGGTGGGAGGCTGCCTGTTTCTCAGCCGGCTGGCGTAAGCATCCGCGTTACTACGTGGCGTCCGACTATGCCAGTCTTCAGCAGGATGCGCCGTGGATCGTGATCCCCCCTGGAAAAAATTCCGGATGCGGCCCTGGAGACGTATCCGCTGGAGCGGCTGCGGGAGGAACGTGACCTCCATATGGACATGCTGCGTGAGAGCGGCAGCCGCTCCGACGCACACGTATTCCGTTATCAGCTGGCGGCCCGCTTTGTACGCCCGGGCGACGTGGTGTTGGATGCGGCCAGTGGTCTTGGGTATGGCAGCCACCTGATCTGGACCGGGACCAAGGCCAGCAAAGTGATCGGCATCGATGGCAGCGAATACGCGGCCAAGTACGCGTCGAGCAATTTCGGCTATGCCGACGAGGGCCTCGAGTTTCGCGAGGGCTTTCTGCCACAGTGCCTGCATTCGATTCCGGATAACAGCGTGGACCTGGTGGTCAGCTTCGAAACCCTGGAACATGTCGAGGACCCGGAAGGCCTGCTCGCCGAGTTTGACCGCGTACTGGCGCCGGGCGGACGTTTTATTGGCAGCGTGCCGAACGACTGGAGCGACGAAACAGGTGAGGATCCCAATCCCTTTCACCTGCACGTCTATACGCTCGAAAAATTCCGCCAACAGCTCCGCGCGCGCTTCGCGGTGGAGAAGTTCTTCAGCCAGACCGCTGACCGCGTGAAGAAGCTGGGCGCCAAATGTGAATGGGTAAGGCGCCCCCCGCTCTCTGGTGGAACTGGACAATGCCGATGCCGAGCCTATCGAGGCGGAATGGTGGCTTTGCGTCGCCATGAAGCCCCCATTCGCCGGTGCCAGCGTTCCATACTCGGAGCGGCATTTCACGGACGCGGAGCAGCGCGCCGCGGGCCATGCGCTGGCATTCGGGCGCGACTACGACAATCCATGGCTGGTTCGCGCCATGGTGTCGATCGGCTTGCGCACGGAGTCGCCGGACCTGCAGATGGAATGGGCCCAACAGGTCCTGGCGTCCAGTGCGCCTGATAGCGCGGATCGCGGCGCAGCGTTGGCGATTCTTGCCTACCGTTTGCTGGACAAACAGCCGGCCGGCGATGCGGAACAGCTTTGCGCGGAAATCCAGAAGTACGTGTCTATACCGCCGCGCAATCCCAACGCCAGACGTTGGGCGATTTCGCTTAACTATGTGCTGGCTCTCCTGCACCTGGAGATGGGCCGGAGGGCGGAAGCCGCGGTGGCTCTAGCCGCGGTGCTGCGCGACAATCCGGCCGAATACAGCGTGACCCTGGTGACCAAGGCCGTCGACGCGGCCTGGTTGCTCGGCTCGATGCATCTGGCCGACGGCAAGCAGGAACTGGCCCGGGAGATTTGGCGTAACGAGGGGCTTCGCTGGATGAGGGCGGTCGGAGCCCATATGACGTCCGTTTCGGACCAATATGATCCGCCGACTTTCGAGCCGCGCGAGATGGCATCCGTGGTCCGCAAGATCGGCCGACTCTTCGCCGGTGGGAAATTCGCCGACTTGGCACAATCGCATCCCTCGGTATATCAAGCCGAAATCGAGGAGGAGGCATTCGCCACACAGATGCGCATCGATGCCATGGCAGACGAGCGCAAGCGCATGGCGGCAGAAATCAAGGAGTTGCGGGCGTACCTGGACGCCGTGCTGGACGGCAAGGCCTGGCTTGAGGAGAACCGTGCACGGACCATTGCGTACGTGGAGGACCTGGAGGCTTCCCTTCGGGACCGCGATGCTGAGGTTGCGAGCTTGCAGGCTGAGAATCAGTCGTTGGCGGACGGCAAGAAGTGGCTGGAAGAACACCGGGTACGCACGATGACGTATGTCGAGCAACTGGAGGCATCGCTTCGCGACCGCGATGCCGAGGTCGCGGGGTTGCACGCCGAGAACCGGTTGTTGGCGGACGGCAAGAAGTGGCTGGAAGAAAATCGCTTGCGCACGATGGCATATGTCGAGAAGTTGGAAGCGTCGCTTCGTGAGAGCACGGAAGACTCGGCGTCGCCGACGCTCGCCGCTCCCGAATCACAGAAGCCGGCACCTGACGATAAGTAGGGGTCACGATTTATCAGGCGCAGCTTGTCCTACCTACCCTCCAACGAATAGCAGATAACAAGATCAAATCGAGCCGAGAATGCAAGCCTCAGTCATGACCGGGGAAATCCCGCCGAATCCGGCCATCAGTGCCATCATGACCTTCCATGGGGAGAAGGTCCTGGCACACTTTGCGCTGCTGGGTCTGCAGCGGATGCGTGCAGTCGCCGACAGCCAAGGCATTGCCGTCGAACTCGTCGCGGTGCTGGATTGCGCCGACGATGAAACGGCCCGTATCGTGACGGAACATCCCTCGGTGCGATCGAGCGACCAGATCGTGCAGGTCCGGAATGCCGACCTCGCCTCGTCGCGCAATGACGGGATCGCGCATGCCACCGCACCTTATATCGCGATCCTCGATGGCGACGACTACTACTGCCGGCACTGGTTCGTGTCGGCGTTGCACAAGGCGCAGTTGGCCTCGAACGACGTCATCGTCCATCCCGAATTGACCATCTCGTTTGGTGCCGTCCATTGCGTTGCGAAGACGTTCGATATGGACTCCGCCGATTATCCGCTGGCCGGTTGCATGATGGACCATCCCTGGATCTCCTGTTCATTCGGTAAGCGGGACATCTATCTGCGGCATCCCTATCAGCTCACGAACGTCCGCACCACCGGATTCGGCTACGAGGATTGGCATTGGAACGTGGAAACGCTGGCTCACGGCGTGCGCCACGTCACCGCGCCCAGAACGGCGATGTTCTATCGTCGCAAGACATCATCGATGGTGGTCGAGATGGTGCAAAGCGGCGCGACCGTACGGCCCAGCCGCTTTTTCGATGAGCCCGAGAAATGGCGGGATGGATTCGCCTATATGGGAGGCCAGTCGTGAAGCAGCTGAGCAAAAAGGCCTTGCGGGCACTCTGGCGGTCGGTGATCAAGCCGCTGGTGCGCATGTTGCCACCGTCGAGAAGCGACCAGATCGAAACGCTGGTCCACTACACGAAGCTGACATTGGTCGGGGGACATACCATCCCGTTCCGGTCCTTGGAAGCGCATACCAAGCACGAGGTAGTCCCGACGCCTACGATTTCCCCGGAGGTCGCGGAGCGACTGATTGTCGGAGACGAGTTGACGGAGGCTCCGGCGACTGTAGTTGAGCCAGCGGCCGACACGGATGACGCCGGCATTGTGCCCTCATGGGTGATCGACGAGATGCGCGAGCTCGCCGACATCGAGCCGTCGCTGTATCCGACCCCCCGATCTGCTATGGTCCTTCCAACGCTACGTCACCCCAGCCCGTCCTGGCGCAGGCAACCTTTATGCGGCGTGTTATCCGGCGGTGCGTGACGCGCGACCGGATCTGATTATCCTGGCACCCTGGCTCAAGCACGGTGGCGCCGACCAAGGCATTCTGCACCATGCCGAAGCAGCGGTGGCCGCAGGCAAATCCGTGGTCGTGATCACGACGCTCGACGCCGAATCGCCGTGGGCGAGCCGCCTCCCGAAAGGTGCGCACTTCTTGCCGCTGGGTACGATGGCGAGCGGCCTGCCGCACGACGAACAACTGGCGGTGCTCACGCGCATTCTGCTTCAGTCGTCCGCCAAGACGATTCACCTGATCAATTCGCCGTTGGGCTGGGATGTCGTGCGCTATCACGGAAAGTCGCTGCGCGCCTTGGGCAAGGCGATATTCGCCAGCGTCTTCTGCGATGACTATGACGCCCATGGCGTGCGGTGGAGCTATGCGCAACTCTATTTCCCGAGTTGCCTGCCTTATCTCGACGGCATCTTCTGCGACACCGAATACTATCCGCGGGAGTTGGTGCGGCGTTACGGTGCGCGGCGGAACTTGTTCCATACGCTGTACTTTCCGCACGCAATAACCGCAGCGCCGCGGTATCGGGCTGGCTCCAAACGCTCTGTACTGTGGGCGGGACGCTTTAGCCGGCAAAAGCGGGTCGATCTGCTCGAGGAGATTGCGAAAGCCATGCCCGACGTGCACTTCGAAGTTCACGGATGTGGCACGAGTTCCGAGGAGAAAGCCGTCGCGAAACGGCTGATGGCACTGAGCAATGTCACCGTCAATGGACCATTCGAGTCGCTCGATCGAATCGCGGGGCAGGGCCAGCATGGCGCGTTCCTCTATACGTCCGCGTGGGACGGCTTGCCTATCGTGCTACTGGACGCCACGGCCGCAGGGTTGCCCATTGTTGCATCCGCGGTTGGCGGCGTCGGCGAATTCATTTCCGACGCAACCGGCTTCCCGGTAAAGAGCGGCGATGGTCTGGAGGGTTACGTGCGCGGGCTTAGCGTGCTGCTCGATCAGCCGGAGGAGGGCCGTGCCCGTTGGCAACGCGCCGTCGATTTGCTGGAACAGCGCCACGCCGCTGCGCTGTTCCGCTCCGTCGTCGAACGGATCCCTGGCTATTTGCAGTGACGCGAGTACAGTGCATTTCGGCGCGTAGCAGGGCGGTATTTGGCCGCTCCTGGTCCTTTTCGCCGCCGCCCCTGGCGGAGCGCCGCCAGATAGACCCGAGGCCGTGTCCGCACAGTAGCAGCAGCGTGGTAACTGCCATTGCCGGCAAAGGAAACGCAGCGATATGACATCGTCGAGCCGGATGCTGCGCGTTGCACGTTACCTATATCACCGCATGCCGTTACCGCAAGCGGTCAAATGGCGCCTCCGCGAAAGAGTGGGGCCACTTCTGCTGGCGTTGCAGAAAGCTGATCTCGATGGCGATCTGCTCGGCAATCTGAAGAATGCCCTTAATCCCTTGGTGTCGAGGGACGCCTTCGATAGGGAGGCGGCCCAACATGCGGCGCTTCGCCTGTACGCCGATATTTCCGCTCATTGCCGTGCGCATGGTCCGATGACGCATATCATCGCACTCCCTTTCCTGGGGAAGGGCGGTGCCGAGCGGACCGCGTTGCAGTTCGCGCGTGCCGTAATAGCGAGTGGCAGTCCATGCAGCGTTGGCGTATGGATTACCGATCGCGACATGGTGTCGAATGAATTGGCGCTCCCGGCGGGCGCGTTCGTGGTCAATATCTGCCGATATCTGCCTGGCCACGCGAGCGAGGATGCACGGGTAGCCTTTCTGCGCGATTGCCTGATGACGCTGCGGCCGGACGTGTTCCACGTGATCAACAGCGACATCGGCTGGAAGTTGGTTTGCCGCGAAGGCAAGCGGCTGGCGCAGGTCATGCGGCTATTCGGCAGTATCTTTGCGTTCCAGTTCACGCAGGACTTTGCCGCACGCATTGGATATGCTGAATATTATTTGCGCGACGCCATTGATTCCCTGGACGGCTTGTTCAGCGATAACGCGCGTTTCCAGAACGATGCCATCGAAACGTATGGCTTGAGCCGGGCACGCGAAAAGTTCTTCCCCATATATAACGCTTGCCGTATCGCCGAAGGGGATTGGCTGGACAGAGCGCGATATCGGCTGGCGCAGCTACATGCGACTTCGCCCGGCGAACCACTCGACGTGCTTTGGGCAGGAAGGCTCGACGAGGAAAAGCGAGTGGATCTGCTGTACGAGGTTGCGGCGCAATGTCCCGATATCCGCTTCCACGTCTACGGCGAAAATGTCGTGGGCGCCAAGCTGCAGATGCCAGATCTGAAGAATCTGCGCTACCACGGCCCATTTGCTGATCCGGCCGATTTGGTCCAGCAAAGGACGTATGACGCCTTCCTGTTTTACGTCTCGCTGGGAGGGAATGCCCAACATGCTGCTCGAGGTCGGCGCCTTGGGCGTGCCGATCGTGGCGCCGGATGTTGGCGGCGTACGGGAGTTGATCGGAGAGTCCACCGGATTTTTGGTGCCGGCCAGACCCACTGCGGCCAACTATGCGAACGCTCTGGCCGCCATTTCCGCAGACCGCCGCGTTGCTGCGCGCAAGGCCCAGTGTCTCCTCGAGCTGATCGAGGCTCGTCATACCTGGCCCGCGTTCTCGGAGCGCCTCGCCAGCGTGCCACATTATCTGGATGCATCGTCATGACAAGGGCGACTACCGAATCGGCTGCAACGATGGCGCTTCCGCTTGTGAGCGTCATCGTTCCTTGCTACAACCAGGGACAGTATCTAGAGGACGCCTTGCAATCGATCGAGGCGGCGTACCGCGGCCCTCTTGAGGTCATCGTTGTCGATGACGGCAGCACAGAGGCGCGTACGATGCGCGCTCTTGACGAATTGCGCGCAAACCGGGCAGAGCTTCACATCGTCCGGCAGCGCAACGGTGGGTTGTCGAACGCGCGCAATACCGGGCTGGGTCGTGCCAGCGGTGCATTTGTCCAGTTTCTCGACACCGATGACCTCTTGGTCCCTGGCAAGATCGATAGGCAGGTCGATCATTTTTCGATCGTGCCACGTCTCGATGTATCGATCTCCGACTATATGCTGTGCGACGAGACGCGCATTGCATGCAGCAAGGTCCAGAGCGCCATCTCCACGTCGAGTTTCGAGCTAAGCGACTTTCTGTTCCACTGGGAACGCGGTCTTTCGATCCCGATTCATTGCGGGCTGTTCAGGCGGCAGATCCTCGATGACGTGCGTTTCGATGAGTCGCTGCGCGCCAAGGAAGACTGGGTGTTCTGGTGCACGCTGAAGCTGCGTCAAGCCAAAATGGCGTATTTTCCGGTGCATGGTGCCGTCTACAGGCAGCACGCTGAAAGCATGCGCCGCTCGTATCTGCGCATGGGCGACAGCTGGCTTTGCGCGGCGGCCAAGATTCGTGCCGCGATGCCGGCGCACCTGCATCCGGGCTTTATGGACGCTGCCGTGTCTTGGCATGCCGAGTGCTATCGCAGGCATCCGACCTATGCCAAGGAGTTGGCTGCATCGAGTCAGCGTGGTGATGAACGGCTGCCCCGGCGGGAAACTCCCGGCGACCCGACCGCGGCGATCGCCGTGACACTCCCCTGACGAGCGACGCGTGCGGGACCTCGCCGCAAAATTTGCTGCATTGCCGGGCCTTGACGGAACACCGCTGATTTCGGTCATCATCCCGATCTTCAACCACTACGAGTTCCTCTTTACTTGTCTCGACTCGGTGGTGATGCAATCCACGACGAACTTTGAGGTGATCTGCATCGACGACGCGTCGACGGACAGCCGAGTAGGGCCCTTGCTGGATGCGCTGGAAGGAACGTCCTCGCGCCTTCGCATTCTGCGGCGCGATCGGAACCACGGCATATCCGCGAACCAGAATGAGGCAGTGCACGTAGCGCAAGGCGATTATCTTGCGTTTGTCGATTGCGACGATGCACTGTCGGAATCCGCGTTGGCCATCATGGCTGAAGAGATTGCCACCCATCCGTACGTGGATTACTTCTTCACTGATCGAACGGATATCGATGACGATGGGAAGGTGATCCGGCACGCCGTCTATGGAGGCTACGATCATATCGTGCCGTCCGCCGACAGCGATGTCCGCGCCGATCTTCTGGACGGCATGATCGCGTCGCATCTGAAAGTCATCCGCCGCGCCGCCTACCTGCACGCGGGCGGAACCACCGATCGCTTTTCCGGTATTCAGGACTGGGAGCTTGCGCTGCGGATTGCCGAGTTCGGCGAGTTTCGCTACATCCCACAGCCCTTGTACCGTCACCGGATCCACGCGCGATCGGTATCGCGTTCCGATGCACGGCGACAGTTCTACAAATCGAACGTCCTGCGGCGGGAATATCAGTTCAAGTGGCTCGGACAGGCATCCAAGCCGATGGAACCCGACTCGGCACGGGAGCCGGTCATATACACCGATGAGGCCATGCCCGGCCTGGACCAGCTTAAGTCCGCATGGCAGCAAGGCTTGCGCTGCCACGCTGTGCTGGGCCGGCAAACCTCACCGGGCGTGCTGAATTTCCTGCGTGAGTTCAACTCGTATTTCGATCGCATCGTCTACCGAGATGTCAGCAGCTGGGTGGCATTGATCGGCTATGTGTGGGGCGAGATTCTGCAACCGGCCGATGGCGACAAGTTCGAGTCGGCGCCATGCCAGTCGTCGCATGGCGATCATGAATCAGCGGTCCCCCTTCGCGCTGTGAACAATCCCACGCTGACCGTTTCCGTCGTAAGCCACGGGCAGGGCGCTGTCCTTACCCCGCTGCTTGACCAACTGGGCAAGTTGGCGGAGGCACTCCCATTGCAAGTTATCGTCACAGAAAACCTGCCGCATCACCCGGCCGCAATCAGCGAATCCGCCGTGCGCGGATACGGTTTCGACTTTATTGGCAACGTGTCGCCGAAGGGCTTTGGTGAAAACCACAATGCTGCGTTTTCTCGCTGCCGGACGTTGTATTTCTGTGTGCTGAACCCGGATCTGATGCTGGACGGAAATCCTTTCCAGCCATTGACCCGGCAACTGGCCCAGCAACCTGGCATCGCCGTTCCCACCATCGTGTCGCCGAACGGGGCGGTCGAGGATAGTGTGCGACGATTGCCGACTGTGACACGCCTGCTGGGTCGAGTCATGGCGCGCCTGCGCGGTGTCAAGTGTCCCCCCGATTATCCAGCTGGGATGGACGTCGAAGTGGATTGGGCAGCGGGTATGTTCTTGGTGTTCAATAGCGACGTCTATCGTGAACTGGGCGGCTTCGACGAGCGATTTCACCTTTATTGCGAAGACGTCGATATCTGTCTGCGATCCTGGTTGCGCGGTTGGCAGGTAGTGCGGTTGGCTAATGTCAAGGTTCTCCATGACGCCCGCCGCGACAGCCACCGCCAGCTGCGGTATCTGCTGTGGCATCTTGGAAGTTTTTTTCGCCTATTTACGTCCGCAGCTTATTGGGGCTTCCGGCTGCGTAGAATGCCAACCCGGAAACCTATCAGTTGACGACCATGTACGACTATTTCTGGGTGCCCTCGTTCACCTTCCTGGTATCCGTACTCGCGGTGCTGTTATTGCGGCCCTTGGCGATGATGGGCGGCCTGCTGGACCGACCCGATGCTCGCAAGCGCCACGAGGGCGCGATACCGCTGGTGGGCGGCATTGCGGTGACGATTGCGGTCTGGATTGGCTGCCTGCTCTTCCTGCGCACACACGGCTACTATGTCGCGCTGCTGGGCGGGCTGACGGTCCTTGCGTTCATCGGTTTGATGGACGATCTGTACGGGCTCGCGCCCGTCACAAAGCTGGGCGGCCAGCTGTTCGCCGTCATCCTGATGACCTCGTGGGGCAACGTCTATCTCGATTCGCTGGGCGATCTGTTCGGGCGGCGTGAGATTGAACTGGCCAACTGGGGAATTCCGCTGACCCTGTTCGCCGGTGTCTCCGTCATCAATGCGATGAACAT
Organism: Cupriavidus sp. H18C1; assembly: GCF_049311595.1. Lineage (NCBI taxonomy): Bacteria > Pseudomonadati > Pseudomonadota > Betaproteobacteria > Burkholderiales > Burkholderiaceae > Cupriavidus > Cupriavidus sp. H18C1. Next base: position 1,233,922 of record NZ_CP186008.1, on the reverse strand, counting down.
GACAGACGGGTTGGATGGCTTGGCCGGCGGTCTGGCGCTGATCATTTTTGCATGGCTCGCCTACTTGGCGGGTGAAATCGGCAACGGCGCCGCGCAAAGGGTCTGCATTGTGTTCTGCGGAGCGCTGCTCGGTTTCCTGATCTTCAATATTCGTAACCCGTTTCGCGGGCGCTTCAAGGTCTTCCTCGGCGATGCAGGGAGCCTGATGTTGGGCTTTGCGATCCTATGGTTTGCCGTCGAATTGTCGCAGCCGAGGTTCAATGGTGGCGTGCGCGTGCCGCCCGTTGTGATGCTGTGGGTGTTCGGGGTCGTGCTGATCGATCTTCTTGTTGTTGTCGTCCGTCGGACGCTGAAGCTCCGGAATCCCCTGTCGGCGGATCGAACTCATCTTCACCACGTACTGCTCCGGCTCGGCATCGGACAGGACGTCATCGTTCTCATTATTCTGGCGAGCAACGCCGCATTGGGCTTGATTGGTGTCGCCGCATGGAAGAGCGGCGTTTCAGAGCAGGCATTGTTCCTGATGTTCCTCGGCGTCACGGCATTTCACCTACTCGTGATGCGCAACGCCTGGCGGTTCATACGTGTCGGGCGTCGCATCATTGCGCGCGCGCGTGGTCGTTGACCTCTAGAAGATTTCGGACACCGGCGTTGCCAGGAAGTCGTCCAATTCTCGCGGCGTCCCTAGGACATGCACATCGCCACGCGGCAGGCTGGCGATCGAAATCTTGCCGCCATTGCCGATCAACTGCGAATAAACTGGCGCGACATAGCGCTCGCCCTTTACCAGATTCGCGTCGTTGGCAAAAAAACTGACGATAAGCGTCAGCATACTGTGCTGCCTCGCGAAACCAATAGAGACCGATCGAGGCGTGGTCGGAAATTCGCTGCTTTTCGACGATGGCGTCGGCCCATTCATCGCTTCCAGTGCTGACAAAGCTCCAGTGGTCACCCGGTGCATCAAAGCATGGGACCCACCCGTCGGACCCGGGTCGGATCATTTCCGGAGCCAATGATCGTGGGTTGACGTAGGTATCGATGTTGTAAATCAGCAGCGGGGCCTCGGGCTCCCACAGGTCCTTCGTCAAGTAGGCGCTTGTCGCCTGTCCGTCCGTGACCTCGCTCAGTTCGACAACGTGGGCGTCTGCCAGACCAAGACCACGGCTGCGCGATATCACGTAGTCCGTGGACTGGTTCGCCGTCAGGCAAACGTAGATTACTCTCGTCCCGCTACCGAGAAAATTCCGTAGAGAAAGCATTGACCAGTCGAACAGGCTGCGGCCGTGCGCGACGATCTCGTATTTCGGCACCGTATAGCCGGCTTCGCGAAAGCGCGATCCTCGCCCGGCCATGGTAATGACAATGTTTCCCTTCATCAGGCAACCCCTATTCTCGTGCCAGCAGGTCCTGGATCTCCTGCTCACTCATGCTGAGGAATTCGCTTGGCCGGACAGCGCGATCGTCGACATAGAAGCCTTTGTGCCGTGGCCAGGGTTTGCCGAAAAGGATCTCGTCGTAGGGCACGTCCCATCGGGCCAGCCATTCGAGCAACACCGGCGCGGTGTGCTTGTTGATGAGGCCAAGATTGTTGTTATAGGTTCGCATGTTGCGCGACGTGTAAAGCATGATGTGGTAGCCGCGCTCCCGGTACTCCCGTAGTTTGTCGATGATCGCGCGACGAGGTTCGACCTCGGCATAGGATTGGCCTGGCGACTTTATATCGCATAGCGTACCGTCGATGTCGACGATCAGCATGGCATCCAGTGATTCGGGCGATTCACTCACGCTCAACCTCGTCCAGTATATTTTTTGCTTTCAGCAGGAAGGCAACGACCTTGTTGGGGTAGTCGATATGCAGCGGCAACATGGACAGGAACAGAGAGGCTTCTCCCAGCCGTATGATCCGTGGATCGTGGTGCATCGCCTCGAGGCAGTGCACAAATAACGGCTTTAACTCGTCGTGGCCAGAATGTTGGATTTGCAGTATCAGGTCGTTCCGGTCATTGAATCCGACGCTGTAGAGCCCGTTGTTGATGAAGTCGTAGTCACCTAAGGCACTGTGCGCGATCTTGCACAGATCGTACAGCGGATGAGTCCACAAGTCGCCATCCGTTACTGCGCCTTTGGGATCGATCAGTTTTAGCAGATAGCGCTGCTGGTCATACAAGATATTGGAGAAGCAGGGGTCGCCATGGCCCACTACCATGTGGTCCATCGCGAATCTGTCTTCATGGCGCCGATATAGCGCCAAATAACGTTGCACCTGTTGACTCACGCCCAAGGCGGGGTCGCTGCTGGTGACCAGAGCATCGATGCGCTGCCCTTCCTCCAGCGCCAGGAATTGGTGAACACGGTGCTGCAGCTTGGTGACGAACAGCTCCTTCGCCAACGACGCGGACTGCGTCTTCCCGCAGGGCCGGCGCGGACGTTCCCTGATGAAAAACAGCAACCTGTCGACGAAGGCTTCGAACGACTCGGCATCGAACGCGCCATGCACCCATTGGAGGGCCGCGTCCGCCAGGTAATATCGCATTGTCTTGTATGAGGCGCGCTCACTACCCTCCTGGTAGTCGAAGGGTTGGACGAGCCAGGGGCGCATGGCCTCGGGTGCCAGCCCGTAAAAGGAGTATTCAGCCAACATCTTGCGCTTGTCAGTCGAACTTTTCGTGTAGTAGTAGGCATCGACCTCAACGGCATTGAAATGCCGTGCGCTGGTCCAGCCGGACGTGAACGTAAGAAAGTCGCGAATCTTGGCGAGGTCCAGCGGTTGCACGGATCGCACACGCTCGGTGTTTTGCCAGGCACGTGGCCAATGATGCAATGGGCTGCACTCGATTGCCTCCCATTGATCGACGAGTCGATGCGCATTGCGCAGGAAGATCAGCAGCGGCCTATAGAGCCGGTCGGTGAAATCCTCTTCCGCATATGGCAATCGTTCAATCAGCTGTCTGAGGCGGTCTGGATCGGTGAAGCCTGCGCGGGCGGCCATGATGAATGCCGCCGTATCTTCGCCGCAGCATTCGAGCCGGCGCCGCAAGTCGGCTAAATCGTCCGTTGTGCGGATATGAAAGAGTTGGCCCTGCGCCCACTCCGGAAGTGATGCAGTCACATACTCGATCAGATGTCGCCGCCTGAAGACGATGTCGCCGAACCGGCGTGCGCCCACCAGACTGCGCACTTCGTTTGCCGTGAATTCACGATCGTCGACCACCACCAATACTTTGTTGTGCGGGCTGGATTTCATTTCCCTCCTGCGCTTCGAAGACCAGTTGAGAGCAACACGGTAATCAATACCACCAGCGCGACTACGACGAGGCACAGCGACTGATAAAAGCCAAATGCCGCAGTACCACCCGCCGCGTCACCTGCCACGCTGGCGAGCAAACCGGAAACGAACAATGCGGAGAAGTCCGGGTTGCCACTGGAGAAGCGGTGGACGAACAACGACAGGGCGGCAATTTCCGTTCCCCAGACCAGCACAGACAACAGGATGAAGCCAGAAATCCGGCTCTCCACGGATCTTCGTATATCGGCCTCCAGCGCCTGCAGCGCATGGCTGAACCGCAACAGTACCAGCCCGCGCGCACTGTGGCTGCTGAGAACGAGGTGCCGATTCAGATAGACGAGTGCCTTCGCAAACGCGAACAGCCCAACAAGGCCGATCACGCTTACCATCACGAACAGAACGAAGATAATTCGCATGCTGTCCGGAATGTCGGCCTTGAACAGGTAAAGACCCAGGATAAAACAGGCGATCACCAGCACGTCACCGAAGCGCTCGACGAGCCATACCGCAAAGGCCTTGCGACGCCGGTTGTATACGTGGAAAAAGGCTGCCAACCGTAGAACTTCTCCAAGCTTGAATGGCAGAAAGCTGCTTGGGAAGGCGGTCAGGCCGTGGGCCGCCATCAAGGGGAAGACCTCGTCCCGCTCGTCCAGCGTCAGCAAGGCCAACCGTAGCATGCGAAACAAGTGGGAGCTCAGATATACAGCGACGATGCCCATCAGCCCCCATGCCTGATCGCTACGGGCAAGACCGGTAAGCGCGGGACCGCTGTCCCATAGCCATGCCGCAACGGTTATGCAGAGGAGCGCGGCGTATAGGCACAAAGCACGCGACATATCGGTTCAGCGATTCCCTTGTTGCCGATGCACGATCTGACCGGTGTAGGCCTGGAAGGGGCGCACCCGCATGTCGTCGGCGAGAAAGGAACTGCGGCGCAGAAAGTAGCCCCCCAGCAGACCAAGCACCTTGAAGGCCTGCCGGAACAATCTCACGTTCGAAATCTGGTCCTCTTCTCGCCAGCTGATTGGGAAAAACCGCACCGACTGCCCTCTGTGATAGCTGGCGAGCAGCATCACATAGTTGAACGTGAGATCGTCAGGAAAACCTTTGTAGTAGAACTCGCGATACGCGGCCAGCCGATACAGATTCAGCCCTGAGCCGAGATCCTTGATGGAATGCCCGGCCACGATTGAGAACAAGGCGTTATAAACGCGATTGCCGAAGGTGCGGAACCAGGAGTAGCCCTTGAGCCGGCTGCCCTGCATGAAACGCGCGCCGAGAAGGCAATCGGCGCTTTCGTGCAGCCCCGCTCTGAGGTGCGGCACGACATCATGAATGTCGGCCTGATCGTCACCGTGCAGCACGATTAGATAGTCAAAGCCCTGTTCGATGGCATATCGGAACGCTGCCTTGTGAGAGCCGCCCAAGCCAACGTTTTCGTTGTTCCGCCACGCGATGAACCGACAGTCGGTCAGTCGTGATGAGGCACGCTCAATGGCCACCTCCAAGGTGCGGTCCGGCGAGCGATTGTCCACCACCATCACCGTATCGACCCACGCCTGCACCTCTTGATCGAACTGCTCGATGACGCGAGGAATCTGAGCTTCACAGCGGTAAGCGGGAATGAATACGAGAACTCGCGGCGGGCGTGGAGGATTCATATCAAGCGGTGTTTGGATGGTGCATGAAGCGCGTCAATCCCTTCATGAACACATAGTTGGTGACGAGATTGAATGGCGTAATGATGATCTTGGCGGCAATGGCAAGATGACCGCCCGCCCATGCAGCAATGCTTGACTGCTGCAGGATATTGACCAGATGACTCAATATTTGGGAGTAGGCCAGTATCGATAAAAACTGGAACGCCCAGTAAAACCACAATATATCGATTGTGACCAGGTCCGCTTCTTCCGAACACCGACTTTAGCGATGTGAACCAGACAAACGTGACGCCGACATAAGAAGAAGCGAAATTCGCCGCGAATGGCGGTGCACCAAAATATTTGTCCAGCAGCGTGAATGTCAGGAAATCGCAAATCCATCCGCATCCCGATAACGCTGCGAACAGCATAAATTTTTTCACGCTCGATATGGAAGGCTGGTGGAGCGATGAGTGTACCGTTACACGCGACTCACATCAATCTGTAGGGTGACTATGAATAATTTGCAATGAAAAATGGCAGTTTGTGAATAATTTACCAGTGCACTATTTCTGGCGGCGCAGTACACCGGCGATGGCCAAGCCTAGCGAAGCCGGGAACAGCGAGACTACGGGAAAGAAATACCGGAACTCCGGGGCGGGGATCACAAGCGCCAACGCGCAGGTCATCGCGAGTCCGTACAGGCCCATCCAAACGGCCCACCAGTTCTTACCGGGCGCGCACAACAGCAGCACGAACCAGATCAGCGAGAGTCCGAGCCAGAGTGGCGCTTCCTGGTGCTGAATGTATTGGCGGACGATGCCGTCCAGCTGTTGCGGCCACGGCAGCGTCCATGTTTCGATTTGGGAATAATAGCGGCGGCTACGTATGTCGTCGCCGAAGGAAGGACATGGCTGTCGGGATGCTAGGGTGCACTCCTTCTCGATTCGCATGGGTACAACATCCCACTCTGTTGCCATGCTGGCAAGAAAGCGAACCTTGTCGGCTGCGACGAGCGGGAGGTTTTGCACGATTCGCAGAACGCTGAGCTTGAAGAAGTCTTTGGTTTTTTCGTTGCTGATCTGACGCCATGGTGATGCAAATTTCTCCCACGCCGGTATTGGATTTTTCGAATCGAAGTTTTCCACCAATACGCGAGGCTCGATGAAATACGACAGCTTTTGCAAATCGTCTTCCCGGGAAGGCGTCTTATACCCGGCCGGCGCTGTCAGCATGGCGCCCCATGCGTTGAGAACCAGTGCCACCGTCTGGAAATTTCGGTTTGTCAGCAGCGCATCGGGGTTTGCGTCGGGGAAGTATTTTGAGTTTTTTACCTGTGTCGCCCCGGCCATGAGAATCAGCAAGCAACAAGCGAGGCCGACGCCAACGATACGGTGCCGTACGAGGCACATCGCCGCGACCATCAGGAAGCCGGCCAGAATCACGCCATTGTGCCGCAACTGGACGGCTGCGATGGCCGTTAGAACGAACAGGATGGATGCAGAGAGTTGCCTCGCCCCCTGACTCGGACTGGTCGTTACGCCGATCGAACCGCTCCGCTACCGTCATTAGTGCATAGATGGAGAGGAGCGAAAAGGATGTGAAAAATGTATCGCTGAAGAGCGCCGAGGCGTAGGTCAAAAAAAAGGGCGTCAATGCGAGGACCGTGACCAGCAGTGCGACGACCATGGCGCGCTGCCATTCCCGGCACCACAGAATCGGGATGCTGAGGGTCACAGCAAGCAAAGCCGCGCCAAACAGCGGAACTGTATAGACATGGTCCCATATCTGCAGCAGATAGAACGCAAGAGCATCGAAGAAGAGCGAGCGCCAATCGACCAGCAACGTTTCAGACGTCATCCTGATGACATGGTACGAATCCCAGTACAGCGTGCCGAATCCCGGCGTCGATATCAGAAAAACGCTACCTCCGATTTGCAGGAGCACGGCGGCGATAAACAATCGTCTTACTCGGGACCCAGTACGCGAGCGCCAATACTCATACAGCGCAAAGGTGATGAGAGCGGAAAAAAGACGCCAAAGAAGATCATCGTGAGCCAGCCCGCGCGGGCCGTGGTCGCAGTATGGGTTGCGCGTGGCGATAACAGGAAACCGGCTAGCGGCAGGATCAGGAAAACGATCGATGGCAATGACATAGCCAATGAGAAATCCTTGAGCCGGTATCCGAATTTCATAGCGTCCTTATTGTTTGGATACGAGGGTAGGGCGTGCTGAAGCTCACGGTGCCTTGCTTAGGCTGCCCCTGTGGTGCCAGGGCCCGGCACGGTAAGAAAAAAGGGGCTGGATGCGGACCCAATTTAACAAGGCCGCGCCGGTCTTCCAAGCGCTCCAAGTCTCCCCCATCGGTGCCCCATCGGCAACCCATTCGCCATGGCCTCGATCGCTACCAGACTAAAACTCTAATAATGCGGCAGGCATGCACAACGACGGCTGCCGATACAAGTGCGTGAGGCCGCGCCGCGCGAGCAACAAGCCGGCAGAGTTATCCAGTCGCCAATCGGGATATCGCTGCGCCATCAAGGCGCACGTCCGCAGCAGTACATCAAACCCTTCCGCATACGTCAACTCCCCCTACGGCGAACGCTAATTTCGATTTTCGCGGCGCCTCCTCCGCCGACATCGCGAACCATAACCGCGCGACAGCCCGACTATCACCGCCAAGGCGTCGCCACGACGTAGCCGACGACTGCTCACCAAGTGCGATCGCGTGGCACTGCGCTCTTGCCGTGCTGCACATTCCAAGGGCCGCCGCATGCGCGCGCGATGTGCTGCGCGATGTGCTTGTTGATATCGCGGTCTGTTACAGGTTTGGGGTATCACGTAGCGTACGTACCCGCCGGCGGCTTGCGTACGTCTTGCGACGCCGGCGCGCGATGGGCGCGAAGGGATCGTAATGAGATGTGGGTGACGCCCCCGGCCATGGTGGTGCGAAAAGGCACGCTCGGTAACGATGGCGAGCAAAGCACCGCTGGGTCATGAATGCACCGCATTGACGTTGCGACGTCGGCGCATGGATTCCCACCTTTGGCGGATGGGCCAACATTGATCTTCCAACGAGAATTGAAGGAGCCATGGATCCCTCGGGAATGTGCGAATGGCTTCGTTCTGCTATCGACGGAGGCGAATGTGATGCATCGGGCGACAGACTATTCCGCTGCCGACTTCGAAAGCAATGTCTTCGCGATTGGTCGCAACCGCGATGTCGACTGATCCCTGCAAAGCCAGTTCGCGGTGTGCGTGTGGTGGGCGCGTAGCCGGCTACGGACAAAGGCCAAGCGCACCGGATGAGATGCGCTGTCTTCGGCTGGCGGACTCCACGCCGTTGGCGTGTGCAGCCTCGGGCTCGCATTGCCCGCAGGACCGGGGATCCACGTAGCCGACAGGAGGCCGCATGAACCCACATGTCGGCAACGCCACCAGCCCATTTCACCTTCTGGCCAGCCTCTACCGCAATCGCGACCTAATCCTCCAGATGACCAAACGCGAGGTCCTGGGCCGCTACAAGGGCTCCGTGATGGGCTTGGCATGGTCATTCTTCAACCCAGTGCTGATGCTCGCGGTATATACCTTCGTATTCTCGGAAGTGTTCAATGCGCGTTGGGGATCGGCGGTGGACGCCCAAAGCAAAGGTGACTTCGCCATCCTGCTGTTTGTGGGCATGATCGTTCACGGCTTGTTTGCGGAGTGCATTACTCGCTCACCAAGCGTCATCACGTCGAACATCAACTACGTCAAGAAAGTGGTGTTTCCGCTTGAGATCCTGCCGCTGGTCGCATTCTGCGCATCGCTGTTCCACTCCTTGATCGGTCTGCTTGTCCTGATGGTGGCGCAGCTCCTGATCAATCGAGCGTTCCCGTGGACCGCGGTCTACTATCCCCCTGGTGGCACTACCGCTCGCGCTCGGATCGATGGGATTCGCCTGGTTTCTGTCCTCCCTTGGTGTTTTCGTCCGGGATGTTGCGCAAGTCACGGGCATCGCGGCTACGGTACTGCTGTTTCTGTCGCCGGTCTTCTTTCCGGTGTCCGCGTTGCCGGTCAAATACCAGTTCTGGATGCAGCTCAATCCCCTGACCTCCATCATTGAAGAGAGCCGAAAAGTGCTGGTGCTGGGGCAGCCTCCGGACTGGTCTGTTCTGCTGCTGTATGCCGCAATCAGCATCGCCGTTGCGTGGCTCGGCTTCTGGTGGTTCCAGAAGACGCGCAAGGGGTTCGCCGATGTCCTCTAACGTCGAAGTGCTCGACGCGATCGACAGTCCGGCGTCGCGAGCGGTTGCGGCGGAAACCAGGCCTTTCGCCATCCGGGCGATGGGTCTGGGCAAGCGCTATGAAATCTACGAATCCGGGCGTGCGCGCTTGAAGCAGTTCATCTTGCCAAAGTTGAGGCGGCTGGCCGGCATGCGCGCCATCGACTACTTTCGGGAGTTCTGGGCGCTTCACGATGTGTCGTTTGGGATTCGCAAGGGCGAAACGGTGGGCGTGATCGGGCGCAACGGGTCGGGCAAGTCCACGCTGCTGCAGATCATCTGCGGGACGTTGACCCCAACACTGGGCACCGTGGAAACCCAGGGACGAGTTTCGGCGTTGCTGGAGCTGGGCGCCGGCTTCAATCCCGAGTTCACCGGGCGGGAGAACGTCTATCTCAACGGCGCAATCCAGGGCTTCACCAGGTCCGAAATGGACGCCCGCTTCGACGACATCGCTTCCTTCGCCGATATCGGCGGTTTCATCGAACAGCCGGTCAAGACCTACTCCAGCGGCATGTACGTTCGCCTCGCCTTCGCCGTAGCGATCAATGTCGATCCCGACATCCTGATCGTCGATGAAGCGCTGTCCGTCGGCGACGTGCGCTTCCAGGCCAAATGCATGAAGCGCATCAAGAACCTGCAGCAGAACGGTACGACGATCCTCTTCGTCAGCCACGACGTCGGCTCGGTGCGGACCTTGTGCGACCGCGCCATCTGGCTGCACGAGGGCAGGCTGCGCATGGACGGCGATGTGTTCCCCGTGACGGGCAGCTTCATGGCGCACCTGTTCGAGGGAGACATTGCGGAACTCGAAGAGGCAACAATGGGCGCAGCGGTCGGGTCGCCTCACGACCATGCGGAAGCCGAGAAGGGCTACGACACCAAGCCGGTCACGCACTGGGGCTCGCATATCGGCTGTATTCGGAACGCCGGCATTTACGGGCGGGACGGACGGCGAGCCGATGTCTTCGAGCTGGGCGAGGAAATGGAAGTGCGCATCGACTTCCGTCCGCCGCAAGTCGTGGAAAGAGACGATCTCAGCGTGGCCTTCTCGATCAAGGACCTGAAGGGGAGCGACCTCATCGTCTCTTCGACGCACGACCAGAGGCGCATGCGTTTCGAGTCGGACAACGGCATCTATCGCGTTGCCTTCCGCTTCCGCAATCCGCTTGTCACGGGGCGGTATCTGCTCGTCGCGGCGGTCGAGAACCGTGCCAGTCCTGCCATTCACTATTACGAGTACCTGGAGGGAGCGCATTACTTCTCGTCCTCGGCCCCGGCGCGCCTGTTCGGCGTGTTCCAACCGGAAATCACCCAGGAGCTGACCCGTGTATAGGGATGACATCGAGATCAACGACAAGCAGTACTGGGACCTGCGCTTCGAGACGGATTGGGACGAAAGCCAGGGGCGTCAGCAATCCCGCTATTTCGCGCGGGTGGCCCTCGACCACCTGCCGTCGTGGTTGGTGCAACTCGCGCGCGCCCAGCGAATGACGATATGCGACTGGGGCTGCGCGGAAGGCGATGGCACCGACGTCCTGGCGGGCTACTTCGGAGCGGGAAGCGTCACCGGCGTTGATTTTTCCGATGCGGCCATCAGAAAGGCCGCTTCCTTTTTACCCGCAACTCAAATTCCTGGTGGAGGACTGGGTAACGGCGGCCGCGCCATCGCAGCAGTACGACGTCGTCTTTTCGTCCAATACCCTGGAGCATTTCCATGACCCGCATTCGACATTGCAGCGCTTGATGTCGGCGGCCAGCAAATGCGTGGTCCTGCTTCTGCCGTACCGGGAGTTCGAGCGGCATCCCGAGCATCACCATACCTTCGAGGCATCGAATCTGGCCGTTGCGCCGTCGCGCGAATACGCGCTCGTTCATTCCATCGTGATCGACGCCAGCCGGCATCAACCCTGCTACTGGCCGGGCCTTCAAATCCTGCTGGTCTACGCACGCACCAGCTTTCTGGCTGATAGCGGGGTCGTTCTCAAGGACCTTAGCATCACCGATGAACACGCTACGGCGCTGCGTGACCGCCTGCTCGATACGGAGCAGGAACTCGCCAGGCGCGATGCCAGCATTGCGCAGTTGAACGATGCCGTGGGCGAACGTGAGAGGCGGATCTTGGGGCTTGTGGGTGACCTGGAAGCGGAGAAGAAGCGATCGTCCCGGCTTTACGCGCAGGTAGCCGAGGGGCGGACCGAACTCAAGCGCATCCGCGATGTGCTGGCCACCCGCGACCAGGAACTTCAGGGAGTGGCGCGGGAATTGGCGACCATCAAGGCTACCAGGGGATGGAAGTACCTCACGGCACTGCACCTTGTGCGCAAGCGGGTCCTGCCTGAAGGGTCGTTGCGTTACCGCGGTGTCCGCACCGTCTATCGCAGCGGACGGTTCCTCGCCCGCTGCGCGCGAAATGCGAACCGTCGCAATATCGGACTGTTCCTGAACTACATGCGGCTATACGGCCCACGGGTCGCGCTGGACAGGACCAGGACATACCTGTCTCGCGCGCAGAGCTTTGCGCCGACGGAGCAGGCGGTGGCGCGCGTGGATGTACGTGCGAACGGGCGTGCCGACGAGTTGCTCGCGTATCTGCGCGACAGGCAGTACGCGGGGGTCTTTGTCATGGGCTCTTGCTGCATGGGGTGGCATGAGGTCTTCAAGCAGCGGCCGCACCATATTGCCGATTATCTGATGTCCGCCGGCTATCTGGTGCTTTGCGCAATGAACCCGGTTTTACCAGGATGACTTCACGGACTGCATCAAGCGCGACGGCGAGCATCTCTTTCTGGTCAATTTCGACGATCGTGCCATCTGGCGTGAGTTCATCGAGTTGCTGGCGGTGGAGAGCCGGGCGCCGCTGTTCTATCACCTGGTTGGGACGGAGCCCGGGACTTCGCTGCAGGATATCGAGCGGCTGAAGCGGCTGGGCTACACGTTCATGTACGACTTCATCGATGAAATCTCGAAGGACATCAATCCGGGGATTTCCGATTTCTGTCTACTGCGGCACGAGTATCTGTTGCGCGACGAGGACGTGCTGGTAGTGGCGTCGGCTGACAATCTCTATCGGCAGTGTGCCCGTTACCGCAAGCGGAACCTGATTTGCGCGCCGAACGGCGTGCGCCTCGAGGACTGGACGCTGGAAGACAACCCTCCGGTTCCGGAGGAGATCCAGGCGATCGTCGACGAAGGCAAGCCGATCGTGGGCTACTACGGGAGCTTTGCCGCGTGGATGAACTATGAGTTGATCAAGGCACTGTCCCGGGCGCGTCCGGATGTGAACATTGTCATGATCGGCTACGACTACGAATGGGGAAAGGGCGCCTTTGCCCAGAGCCGTATTTCCGAGCTTCCCAACGTCCACATTCTGCCCGCCCAGAAATATCACCGGCTCAAGTATTTCTCGCGGTTCTTCGATGCCGGGATCGTACCGTTCCGTGAGTACGAGCTGACCAAGTCCGTCTCGCCATTGAAGATGTTCGAGTACATGGCGCAGGGCATTCCCGTGGTGACCAGTGGCATGGACGAGTGTCGCAAGTACGAATCCTGCCTGGTCGCCGACGACGAGCAGGACTTCGTGGCCAAGGTTGGCCGCGCCCTCACGCTGAAGAACGATCCGGAGCATCACGCCAGGCTGCGCAGGGACGCCGAGGCCAATACCTGGGCATCCCGGGCCAAGGCAATCGAGACGTCCATGCTGTCGATGGTCCAGGCCACGGACGGAACATTGCTTACGGTCGTGGTTCCGACCTACAACATGGAGGCGCTGCTGCCGCGGTGCATGGAAAGCATGGTGGCGCCCTCCCAGTTTGGCCGGCTGGAGGTGATCGTCGTCAATGACGGTTCGACGGATGGCTCGTTGGAACTGGCGCGGAAGTACGAAAGAAAGTACCCGGGCACCGTCAGGGTCATCGACAAGGAGAACGGCGGACACGGCTCATGCATCAACGCCGGCATTCGAGAAGCAACCGGCAAGTATTTCAAGGTTGTCGACGCAGACGATTGGCTCGATCCGGTCGACCTCACCGAGCACATGCACTATCTGGCAAAGGTGGACACCGACATGGTGGTCACCAACTACCTGCGAAGCTTCGACGGTGGCCGCAGTGAGTTGGTCTCCTATGCCGAACGGCTGGAGGAGAAGGACTATGAGTTGGCCGACTTCTACAGGCAGGTGATGGTCGACAACTCGAGCCTGTCCTACGCGCACATGCACGCCATCACGTACCGCACGAGTTTGTTGAAGGACAACGACATCCGCATCACGGAAAAGTCGTTCTATGTGGACCAGGAATATATCGCCTTCCCGCAGAAATTCATCCGGAAGGTCTCTTACGAGAATCTTGCGCTCTACCGCTACTACATAGGTAGACCGGGACAGTCGGTGGCGCCAGATGTGGCGCGCAAGCGCGCGCCAGACAACCACAAGATCCTGCGAAACATCATCTCGCTGTACGAGTCATTGCCCGAGGGATCGGAGCGGCGGCCTTATCTGCTGAACATCGCCTTTCATCACGCCTGGTTCTACCTGACCTACAGCGATGACGACACCGCGAAGAGGGAATTGATGCAGTGGTGGCAACGCACCAACTGGGCGATCAGCAACGAGTTGAATCGGAACTTTCGCATCCTTTGAAGGAGCGGCCATGAAGAGGATCGCTGTTGCGGGTGCCGGTCTGTCGGGCGCAGTGATCGCGCATGAATTGGCACTGACAGGGGAGTACGAGATCGAGGTCTTCGAGGCAAGGAGCCATGTCGCGGGGAATTGCCATGCGGTACGCGATTCCGAGACCGGCATCATGATCCACCAGTACGGCCCGCACATCTTCCATACGAGCAACGAACGGGTCTGGAAATACATCCAGCAGTTCGACGAATTCATGCCATTCACGAACCGGGTGAAGGCCATCACGCAGGGGCGTGTCTATTCCCCTGCCGGTCAACTTGCTCACCATCAATCAGTTTTTTGGCAAGACGTTCTCCCCGGCGCAGGCGCAGGCATTTCTCGAATCCCAGGCCGACACCACCATTGTCGAGCCGAAGACCTTCGAGGAGCAGGCGCTGCGCTTCGTGGGCCGCGAGCTGTATGAGGCCTTCTTCAAGGGATACACCATGAAGCAATGGGGAATGCATCCGTCCGAACTGCCGGCCAGCATTCTCAAGCGGCTGCCGGTCCGGTTCAACTACGACGACAACTACTACGCGAGCAATTTCCAGGGCATGCCTCGAAACGGGTACACCTACATCGTGGAGAAGATGCTCGACCATCCCGCCATCAGGGTGCACCTGAATACCCCCTTGTCGCGCGACATGGCAGGGGGGATACAGGCACCTGTTCTACAGCGGACCAATCGATGGCTGGTTCGGCTATTCGGAAGGGCGGCTCGGATACCGAACGCTGGATTTTGCCGAAGAGCGCCATCACGGCGATTACCAGGGCAATGCGGTCATCAACTACGGCGATATCGAGGTGCCGTGGACACGCATCTCCGAACACAAGCATTTTGCGCCGTGGGAAAGCCACGAGCCCACCGTGATCTTCAAGGAGTACAGCCGCTTGTGCGAGGAGGGCGATACGCCTTACTACCCGATCCGCCTGGTCAACGAAAAGGCGCAGCTGGCCCGATACATCGAAAGAGCGCAAGCGGAAAGAAGCGTGACGTTCGTTGGCCGGCTCGGCACCTATCGGTATCTGGATATGCACGTGACCATCGCCGAAGCGCTTGACGTGGTGGAGAAATATCTCGCCGCCACGACCACGGGCGAGGCGATGCCGGCGTTCGTGGTGGACCCGATCTGATCGACCGGCGTTCACTCCACTGTCCATCCCTCTCGTATCGGACCTGCCATGAAACGAAAGATCCTTTGTGCGGTGGGTACCCGTCCCGAAGCCATCAAGATGGCCCCTGTCATTCGGGCCCTCGCGAGGGAGCCGTGGGCCGAGGTGCGGGTATTGGCGACCGCTCAGCATCGCCACATGCTGGATCAGGTTCTGAAGATCTTCAACATCGAGCCCAATATCGACCTCGACATCATGCGGCCCAACCAGGCGCTGACCACGCTGACCGCCAGGCTGCTGCTCGATCTGGACGACGCTTTGCAAGCCGAAAAGCCGGAGGCCGTGCTCGTGCAGGGCGATACGACCACCGTCATGTCGGTGGCGCTCACCTGCTTTTATCACCGGATTCCAATCGGACATGTCGAAGCCGGGCTTCGAACGGGCGACATGGCAAATCCCTTCCCGGAAGAGATGAACCGGGTAGTGGCGGGGCGGCTGGCGCAATGGCACTTCTGCCCGACCACCAGTTCCAGCGAAAACCTCAGGAGAGAAGGGATACCGGAGAATGCCATTTACGTCACCGGCAATACGGTGATCGACGCCCTGCTCGATGTGTCCGCCCGCTGCGATAGCGCAATGCCGGCGGTCGGCGAAGGACGTCGCCTGATCCTTGTCACTTCGCATCGCCGGGAGAATTTCGGAGAGGCGATGAAACAAACATTCTGCGCGGTGCGTGACATCGCCAACAGCAATCCGGATGTGGAGATTCTGTATCCGGTTCATCCGAATCCGAACGTCCATACGCTGGCACACCAGATTCTCGGCGGGCATCCGCGCATCACGCTGTGCGAGCCGCTCGACTACCTGCCGTTCGTCGCTGCGATGAAGAAGGCATACCTGATACTGACCGACTCCGGCGGCGTTCAGGAGGAAGCTCCGGCCTTGGGCAAGCCGGTGCTGGTGATGCGCAGGGAAACCGAACGCCCGGAGGCGGTGGTCCAGGGTGTCGTCAAGCTCGTGGGCGCCGACTACGAGGCAATCGTGTCGAACACGCAGCGGCTGCTCGACGACTCCGCTGCGTACGCGGCAATGGCGCGCGGTGTCTCGCCTTACGGGGACGGGCGCGCCGCTGAGCGCATCGTCAACGTACTGCGCGAGCGCTATGCCGGATAACATGCGCCTGCTCTATTTCGCTCCGGTTCCGATGGCCAGCTACTGGCAGCGGCCCCATTATTTCGTCCACCACATGGTGACGAACGTGGACGCCGAAGTGCTGTGGGTCGATCCTTATCCGACACGGTTACCGCGCCTCGCCGACTTCGCGCTGTTGCGCAAGGCATCCGTTGCGCGGCATGTCCCCGTGAATCGCGTTGCGACACAGCGGGCAGGCGGGCTGCCCATCGAGCCCCTTGCGGGTTCGGAGCTGATCAATCAATTCTTCTGGCGTGTGGCCTGGCGGCGATGCGAGCAGTTTTGCTCGCGAGGACCGACTGTCGTCGGTGTCGGCCGGCCGTCGAAACTGGCAGTGCGCGCTTTGCGAACCTTCGACGCGAAATGCCGTTTTCTAGATGCCATGGACGACTATCCGCTGTTCTACCAGGGGGATATCGCGACGAAGCATGTCCCGGGTGGAACGGCAGATCGCCGATATGGTTGATGTGGTGATCTGCTCGGCCCCCGGCCTGAAGCAGAAATTTCTGAGGATGACGGCGGGAAAAGCCGCGGTGGACGTGGTTCCGAACGGCTACGACATGAGCAGGCTCCCACCCGCCGAGTCCTGTACGCGACGGGCCGGCGCCGCGATCGGATTTGTCGGCACCATGGGCGAGTGGTTCGATTGGGACCTTGTCGTGGAACTCGCGCGGGCCCTGCCGGAGCAACAGGTGCAGTTGATCGGCCCGGTACGCAGCCGGGCTCCGTCCTTGCCCCCCGAACGTTCGCGTCTCTCCGGAATGCACGATGCATGAAGCGATCGAACATTGCCGGACCTTTGCGGCCGGCTTGATCCCATTCAAGATCAACGCGCTGACTGCATCGGTCGATCCTATCAAGTTCTACGAACTGCGGGCCCTTGGCGTGCCGGTGTGGACATCCGCCTTCGGAGAAATGCGGCGTCGTATCGAGGGCGGGCAGGCCGAACGGATCGAAAAGGGCATGGATTGGCGCTCGCTGTGGGCGCGAACCACCCGTCAGTCACCCTCGGCAAGCGACATCGCGCAGTTCCGCGAGCAGCACGATTGGCAGGGCCGCTTCAACCGCGCTGTCACGCTGCTTAGATCGAGGACGCGGGACTGATACTCCGGCCCTTCGCGTCTGGCTCGGCGAGAAGCGTTGCCCATCGCCCGCCGATCTCGCGTTCTTCGTACCCCGCGGCGAATGCCCGGCCCGCTTGCCCCATTGCCATGGCGCGATTCGGCTCGCGAATGATCGTGCAAACCGCGGTACCGAACGCCGCGGCATCGTCCGGAGGGACGACGATCGCCACCTCGCGGCCGCTCAACAACTCCCTGGGCCCCGTTTCGCAATCGGTGGACACGACGGGCAATCCGAACGCCATGGCCTCCAGCAACACGAGCCCGAAGCCTTCATAACGAGACGGAAGACAAAACAGGGACGCCTGCCGATACAGGGGTTCCAGCTCCCTTCGTGCGGGCAGGAAGCGGACGCATTGCTGCAGACGCAATTGATCCCGCAGCCTCACCAGTTCATCGCGCAGCTCTCCATCGCCGACGATATCGAGCTGCCAATCGGGATACTGTCGATGGACGAGCGCCCATGCATGCAGCAGGACGTCGAAGCCTTTGGCATGGGTGAGGCGCCCGACCGCCAGGGCCACATTCGACGTCGCCGGCACCGTCTCGCATGGCATGGGAAGCGGCAACGCGTTTGGAATGACCACGACGTTCCGGCACCGAAGCGCGGCTTCCCATTTGCGGCGATCACGATGGGTCAAGACGACGACATGCTCGCAAGTCCGAACCGCCAACCGCCGCGCCAGCCGTCGTGCCCGCCGTCCCAGGTCCTGGTCGAAGTTGCAGTGCTCCCAGGCGATGCGCCGTACGCCGAGGCCGATGCATGCCGGCAGCGCAAACAACGTCAGCATCGTATCGACCTCGATCAACACCTCGATCCGATGCCGCTTCAGATACCGGCGAATACCGAGGACCGTCGACAGATACCGCGTCCTGAACGAAGGCCGCTGCGCGAACAGCGCATCGTGTCGCACCGCCGGTTCGAGTTCGAAACAGCTCGCGGCGTCCCACAGGCTCAGGATATGCACCGTGTACCCCCCGCCGCGCAAGCTCGTTGGCGATCACCGCGGTCATGCGCTCGGCGCCGGCGAACGCGTTCAGCGTTCCGGTCAGGAAGCACAGGGTCGGCTTAGTGCTCATGCGCTGCCCTTGCCGTTTGCAGGAACGCAGCCGTCCGGCAGCGCCACCACAGCGCGAGCCCGATGACGACCGCGAATCCGTTGGCCAACGCATACCCCGCAACCGCCCCCCAGATGCCATAACGCGGCACCGCGATCAGGTCGAAGACCAGGATCATCGCCAGCGTGCCGGCCCATTTCAGCGCGACCCATTCGGGCTTGCGCAGATACACCGGCAGCAGGGTCAGGCCGACATCGACGAACACCAGCGCGGTGGCGAATGCGGCGACGCGCAGCAGCCCGACGGCCGCGCCGAACTGTTCGCCATAGAGCAGATGGATGATCCAGTCGGCGGCAGCGGCAATCACCGCTGCGCCGGCCAGGCCCACCGCGCCGAGCAGCAGCGCCAGGCGTCCGACATTGCGTCGTGCCGGGACGGGATCCGCTTGCCCGTAGACATAGACCGGCGCGGCGCCGGCCGCGATGATGGTGGCGGCGGCCGCGTAGTTGTCGAGGATCTGCATCGTCGCGGCATAGGCGCCGAAGTCGGCGAGCGGCACCAGCGGCTGCAGGATCAGCTGATCGACGCGACGCGCGGCCATCATCATCATGAAGCTGGCCCAGAACAGCGTGCCGCCGCGCAGCAGCTGGCCCGCCAGCGTGGAATCGACGGCGATGCGCCGGTGCGGTACGCGGCTCAGGTAGTAGCCGGCAAGCAGCAGCGCCAGCACTACCGCCTCGACCGCAAAGGCGCTGGCAAACGCCGGTGCGGCGCGGCTGCCGGCGGTGAACAGCAGCGCCACCATGCCGGCCTTGAGGGTCAGCGAAATCAGGCTGAACACGGTGGCCGGCCGGTTGTTGGTATGCGCCTGCATCCAGGCACCGACCACGCCAAACGGTTCGCGCAGCAGGATCGCGATGCCGAGCAGCAGCGCCACGGCCCAGACCTCTGCGGCGGCGCCTGCCACGGCCAGGTAGCCGCACATCAGCGCATAGCCGAGCAGGCCGCCGAACGCGCGCAGCACGAAGGCATGCGCGAGCAGGCGATGCTGCGCCGCGCTGGCGGAATCGGCGACCAGCCGCGGCACCACCACTTCGCTGCCGCAGATCAGCGCGACCGACGCCGCGATCGTGACCACGGCCTGGGCAAACTGGAAATGCGCGAAACCTCCGGGGCCGAGCGCACGCGCCAGCATCGCGACGATGGCGATGCCGGTGACGACCTGCAGCCCGCGCTCGGTCAGCATCCACAGCAGGTTGCCGGCGACGCGTCTGCGCATCAGGCGGTCCCCATGCGTGCGCCCGCCGTGTCAGCGGCGAGCGCGGCGTAGCGGGCCAGCCATCGGTCCGCGATGGCGTCGAGGCCGAGCGAATCCGCGATATGCCGATGCCTTGCCGTTTCCTGTGCCAGGTCGCCGCGCCCGTCGCGGAGTGCGCGGGAGAGGGCGGCCGCCAGTGCGTCGGCATCGCCGCGCGGTACCACCTGCCCAAAGCCGTCGACCATCTGCGCGACACCGGCCGCATCGGTCGCCACCACCGGGCAGCCGCAGGCCATCGCTTCGCCGACCACCAGCGGCATGCCCTCGATGTCGGACGACAGCGCAAACACGTCCGCCGCATTGAGCAGGGCCGGGACGTCGGCGCGCGTGCCGAGCAGGCGTACGCGGTCGCCAAGGGACAGGGCGGCAATGCGGCGTTCCAGTGCGGCGCGTTCGGGGCCGTCGCCCGCGATCAACAGCTGCGCGGACGCCAGTGACGAAGGCAGCCGCGCGAAGGCTTCCAGCAGCAGCGTCTGGTTTTTCTCGGGGACGAGACGGCCAACATGAAGCAGCAGCGGTGCCGCCGCATCAAAGCCCAGCTCCGCGCGTTTCTCCGCCCGCGTCGCGCCATCGGGCCGGAACCGTGCGGTATCGATGCCATTGGGCATCACCGCGATGCGCGCTGCCGGCACTGCGCCGGCCGCAATCATTCTTTCGCGGCCTTCGTCACTGACATGCGTCGTCAGGCGAGCCCAGCGATCGGTCAGCCGGTAGGCCAGCATGCGCGCCGTGCCGCCCTCGCGTGCGCTGTGCGCGGTGCAGACCAACGGCGGCATGGCGCGGGCCGGATCCGTAGCGATCAAGGCGCGGCCGAACAGGTTGGCATGGACCATATGCGCGTGGATCACGTCCGGCCGCCAGTCCCTGACGAAACGGCGCATCTGCCGCAGCGCCCGCGCCATCGACCACGGCGTCTTGCGCATGGCGAGGTCCAATGTCTCGATGCCGGGCGGCAACGCGACTTCGCATCCCGGCGTCAGGCTGGCCACCGCCACCGCATGGCCGAGCGCATCGAAGCGGCGCGCGAGCGCGGCGACCTGCTGCTCGGCGCCGCCAAGGCGCAGGCCGGTGGTCAGCAGCAGGATGCGCATCGGCGACCGCGGGGACTCTGGCAGCTGCGGCAATGCCACATAGGCGGAAGATGCCGACGCGAAGGGCGAGCCAGTCGACCCCAACGAACGGGCCGCATCCGGCGACAGCCCCGGCACCGGCGCCACGCCTTGCTCACGCGCCCGCATCAACGCGCCCCGTATCCGGTCAGCAGCGTTCGCACCGTCTTCACCGCCACCAGCAGGTCCAGCGCGAAGCTGCAATGCTTGACGTAATACAGGTCGTAGCTGAGCTTGGTGACGGTCTCCTCATGCGTACCGGCATAGCCCTGCTGGACCTGCGCCCAGCCGGACAGCCCCGGCCGCACCAGATGCCGGTACGGGTAGTAAGGGATCGTGTCGGCGAAGCGCTCGACCATCGGCACCTGCTCCGGACGCGGTCCGATCAGGCTCATGTCGCCGGTCAGCACGTTCCACAGCTGCGGAATCTCGTCGAGCCGGTATTTGCGGATCACGCGGCCGACGCGCGTCACGCGCGGATCGCGCCGGGCGGCGAAACGCGCGGTGTCCTGCGGCGCGGTTTCCATGCTGCGGAACTTCAGCATCGTGAACGGCTTGCCGAGCAGGCCGACCCGGCCCTGCCGGAACAGCGCCGGGCCGGGCGAATCGAGACGGATCGCCAGCGCCACCACCAGCGCCGCGGGCAGCGCCAGCGGCGCCAGGCACAGCACCGTCGCCACATCGATCAGGCGCTTCAGATAGCCGTAGAAATAATGCGCGGCATGATCGTCGAGGAAGTTCTCGTCGATATGGTCGAGCCCCAGCCGCCCGGTCAGCATCTCGCCCACGCGCTCGACCGAGTAGATCCGCACATGGCTCATCTTGTAGCGCGCCAGCAGCCGCGTCCGTTCCGGATCGGCGGCGGCACTGCGGTCGAGCATCAGGCCATCGCAATGCACCGCTTCCTCGATCGAGCCGATCGGCTCGAAGCGGGTGCGTCCCGGCGGCAGCGCGCCGGGCATCGCCAGCAGCTGCTGCAGCTGCGCGAGGGCGGCGGGGTCGGTGTAGCCGAACACCGGCACGTAGTTCTGCACGTAGCGCCGGTAGCCGGCCCAGATCCACGCCAGCGTGGTCAGGTAGCCGAGCAGCAGCGCGCCGCGCGAGTACGGGATCTGGAAGGCGGCGAAGGCGAACAGCAGCGCGACGAAGGGCAGCGTCGCCGCGAGGCCGACCAGGCTGTTGCCTTCCATCGCCGGCAGATGCAGCGAGCGGTGCAGCAGCACGAAGGCGAGCAGGTAAGGCGCGATCGACCACAGCAGCGTGCGCGGGAACACGTGCGTCACGTAGCCGGCCTGATGCGCCGCCTCGGCCAGTCCCATGTTGAGCGCGAACGGCAGCAGGCCGAGCAGGGCCCAGCCGAGCATACGGCTGGCGCGGCGCATCGTTTCGGGCCGCGGGCGCGGATGGCCAGGGCGGGGCGGGCGGTGCCCGATGCCTTGTTCATGCGCATCGCCTCAGGCCCTGTCCCGCGCGAGCGGCGCGGTGGCCGGCGTGGCGCTGGGCAGGTGTTCGCGATAGATCGACCAGGTCGCATCGGCCATCGCCGCCACGCCATAATGCAGCGCCCAGCGTTCGCGTGCGGCCGTGCCGAGCGACGTGCGCAGCGTGGCATCGCCGGCCAGGCGGGTCAGCGCATCGGCCAGCGCCGTCACGCTGCCTGGCGCGCACAGCAGCCCGCAACGGCCATCGTCGAGTTGCTCGCGAATGCCGGGCAGGTCGGTGGCGACGACCGGCAGGCCGGCGCGCATCGCTTCGAGAATGGACAGCGGAAACCCTTCATGGTCGGAGGCCAGCACGAAGGCCTGCGCCGATGCCAGCAGCGCGGGCACCGCGGCGACGTTGCCGGTAAACACCACTCGGCCGGGTGCGAGGCGTTGTGCCAGCGCTCGCATGGCGGGCAGTTGCGGGCCATCGCCCGCAATCACCAGCTCGCAGCGGGCCAGCGCGCCATCGCCACGTCCGGCGCGTTCGGCGCGTTCGACCAGCTCGACCAACTTGGCGAACGCGCGGATCAGCAGATCCGGCCGCTTCGGCGCCGCAAAGCGCGCAACCATCACGATGCGATGCATCGGCGCGCCGGGCTCGGCGCGTTCCGGCACATCGGCAATGCCGTTATGGACCACGGCGATCCGCCGCGCCGGCAGCGGCAGCTTGCGGGCCAGTTCGCGCTCGGCCTGGGCCACGCAGATCAGCCGTGCGGTCAGCGGAGCCAGCAGCCATTCCGCGACGCGGGCGGCGAGCCGCTGGCGGCGGGGCGCGGCCGGCTTGAAGCCGAAGCCGTGCACGGTATAGACGACCGGGATGCCCAGCAACCAGCCGGCGATGCGGCCCAGGGCGCCGGCCTTGGCGCTGTGCGCGTGGATCAGGTCCGGATCGGCCTGCCGCAGCGCCTGGATCAGCTCGCGCAGCGCCGCGATCGCGCGCAGCGGCGACAGTGCGTTGTCGAGCAGGGACAGCCGGATCGTGCGCGCGCCCAAGGCCTCGGCGGTCGGCAGCAGCGGACCGTCGCCGCCGGCCAGCACGATCGCTTCCACACGGTCGCCCAGTGCCTCCAGCAGCGTGGCCACATGCGCCTGCGCGCCGCCGATCTCCGAATTGGTGATCAGGTAGGCGATGCGGGGCCGCGCCGCCTGCACCGGATCCGCCGGCGAGGCGGAGGGGGGACGGGGGCTGGGGTTCAGACCGACGCAGGGACCAATGCAGGGACCAACGCAGGGGCCAAGGCAGGGCCTCACGCAGGGACCGGCGCTGAGACCGGCGCGCCGGAGAATGGGGAAACGAGCGCGGCGACAGGGGCACGGTGGCAGGAGGGCGCGATATCGGAATGGCGGCGGGCATGGCGGCGGGCGGCGCAGCAAATCGTGCGTGCGATGGCGTGTGTCAGGACACCGAACTGCCCGGCCGAACCGATTATAACTGCCGTGCCTGATCGCAATCCGGCAAAATACAGGTTT
Organism: Cupriavidus sp. H18C1; assembly: GCF_049311595.1. Classification (NCBI taxonomy): domain Bacteria; kingdom Pseudomonadati; phylum Pseudomonadota; class Betaproteobacteria; order Burkholderiales; family Burkholderiaceae; genus Cupriavidus; species Cupriavidus sp. H18C1. Next base: position 1,210,197 of record NZ_CP186008.1, on the reverse strand, counting down.
TGGCGCGCCGTTCCGGGCACATCACGGGGACCACGAAGTCCCATGGTTCCATGCCTGCGGCGGGGCGCCCGCTCCCTTCACTTCCAGGAAGCTGCATGCAAATCGACTCCTCCATCTTCAAGGCTTACGACATCCGCGGCATCGTCGGCAAGACCCTGACCCGCGACGTCGCCCGTGCCATTGGCCTGTCCTTCGGTTCCGCTGCCGCCGAGGCCGGCGAGACCGCGGTAGTCGTCGGCCGCGACGGGCGCCTGTCCGGACCGGACCTGCTGTCGGCGCTGGTAGAGGGCCTGCGCGCCGCCGGCATGGACGTGATCGACCTCGGCATGGTCGCCACGCCGATGGTGTACTTCGGGACCAATATCGAGCTCGCCGGCCGCCGCGCGACCTCGGGGATCATGGTCACCGGCAGCCATAACCCGCCCGACTACAACGGCTTCAAGATGGTGCTGGCCGGCAAGGCGATCTACGGCGAGCAGATCCAGGGCCTGCGCCAGCGCATCGTCGACGAGCGCTTTGCCAGCGGCGCGGGCGCTTATCAAGAGGTCGACATCCGCCGGCAGTATCTGGACCGCATCGCCAGCGACGTCAAGCTGGCGCGGCCGATGAAGATCGCCCTCGATGCGGGCAACGGCGTGGCCGGCGCCTTCGTCGGCGATCTGTTCCGCGCGCTGGGCTGCGAAGTGACCGAGCTGTTCTGCGACGTCGATGGCAATTTCCCCAACCACCATCCGGACCCCGCGCATCTGGAGAACCTGCAGGACCTGATGCGCTGCCTGCGCGAGACCGACAACGAGCTGGGCCTGGCCTTCGACGGCGACGGCGACCGGCTCGGCGTGGTCACCAAGGACGGCCAGGTCATCTTCCCCGATCGCCAGCTGATGCTGTTCGCGCAGGAGATCCTGTCGCGCCATCCGGGCCAGCAGATCATCTACGACGTCAAGTGCACCGGCAAGCTGGCCCCGTGGATCCGCGAGCATGGCGGCGAGCCGCTGATGTGGAAGACCGGCCATTCGCTGGTAAAGGCCAAGCTGAAGGAAACCGGCGCGCCGATCGCCGGCGAAATGAGCGGCCACGTGTTCTTCAAGGACCGCTGGTACGGCTTCGACGATGGCCTCTATACCGGCGCGCGCCTGCTGGAGATCCTGTCGCGGCACGACGATCCGAGCGCGGTCCTGAACGCGCTGCCCAATTCGATCTGCACGCCGGAACTGCAGCTCAAATGCGCCGAGGGCGAGCCCTTCACGCTGCTCGACAGGATCCGCGCCAATGCGAAGTTCGAGGGCGCGCGCGAGGTCATCACGATCGACGGCGTGCGCGTCGAATATCCCGACGGTTTCGGGCTGGCCCGTCCGTCGAACACCACGCCCGTGGTGGTGATGCGCTTCGAGGCCGATAACGACGCCGCGCTGGCCCGCATCCAGGCGGAATTCAAGCGCGTGATCCTGGCCGAGAAGCCGGATGCCCAGCTGCCGTTCTGAGCGGATGCCGGTCGATCCGGCAGTACCGTTGCAGGACAGCGCCGCCCCCGAGGCGATCGAAGCCGCCGGCATGCCGCGCCCGCTGGGCGTGCGCATGCCGGAGCGGCCGCGCATCCTGGTGGTCAAGGTGTCCTCCCTCGGCGATGTCGTGCACAACATGCCGTTGATCCACGATCTGCGCGCGCGCTGGCCCGGTTGCGAGATCGACTGGGTGGTCGAGGAGGGCTATGTCGATCTGGTGCGCCTGCTGCCGCAGGTGCGGCGCGTGATTCCGTTCGCGCTGCGGCGCTGGCGCAAGGGCCTGTTCTCGGGCGCGGTGTGGACCGAGCTGGGCGCGTTCCGCCGCGCGCTGCGCGAGGACGCCTACGACGCGGTGATCGAGACGCAGGGGCTGCTGAAGACCGCGGTGGTCTCGCGCATCGCGCGCCGCCATGCGGGCGCGCCGGTGATCGGGCTGGCCAATGCGACGCAGGGCTCGGGCTACGAGCCGGCGGCGCGGCTGTTCTACACCGCTCCGGTCCAGGTCCCGCTGCAGACCCATTCCGTTCGTCGCTCGCGCCTGCTCGGTGCCGCGCTGACCGGCGTGGCCCCGGCCGAGCCGCCGCGTTTCTTCGGCGACGAGGCGCGTGTGCTGCATGCCAACGATCCGCTGTGGTCCGATCTGCCGACGCGCTACGCGGTCTGCTTCCATGCGACCGCCGGCGCGAAGAAGCGCTGGCCGCTGGAACACTGGCATGAGCTGGGCCGGCGCCTGTTCGCCGAGGGCCTCGCGGTGATGCTGCCCTGGGGCAACGAGGCCGAGCGTCATGCCGCCGAGCGCATCGCCGCCGGCGTGCCGGGCTCGCGCGTGCTGCCGCGCTTCACGGTGATGCAGGGCTTCGGCCTGATCAATCGCGCCGAACTGGTGGTCGGCGTCGACACGGGGCTGGTGCATATCGCCGCGGCGCTGTGCCGGCCGACCGTGGAGATCTATACCGCGACCTGGCGCTGGAAGACCGAGGGCTATTGGTCGCCGCGCATCGCCAATGTCGGCGACGACGGCGAGGCGCCGACGGTCGAGGAAGTCCACGCGGCGGCGCGCCGCGTGCGTGGGCTCGGACGGGAAGGCTGATGCTGTTGCGTGTTCTGTACAACCTGGCCTGGGGTTTGATCCTGCCGGCCGCGCTGGCGCGGCTGGCGTGGCGCGCGCGCAAGGAGCCCGGCTATCTCCGGCATGTCGGCGAACGGCTCGGGCGCTACGACGCGCTGCCGACGCAAGGCCCGTGGATCTGGGTCCATGCGGTCTCGGTCGGCGAGACGCGCGCCGCGCAGCCGCTGATCGCGCGGCTGCTGGCGGCCTATCCCGGCCACCGCATCGTGCTGACCCATATGACGCCGACCGGCCGGCAGACCGGCGCCGAACTGTTCGGCAAGGAGCCGCGGCTGGTGCAGTGCTATCTGCCCTACGACGTACCGGCGCTGGTGCGGCGTTTCCTCGCGCATTTCCGGCCGGAGGCCGGCATGCTGATGGAGACCGAGGTCTGGCCGAACCTGGTGCGCGGCGCGCGCCTGGCCGGCGTGCCGCTGTACCTGGTCAATGCCCGGCTGTCGCCGCGCAGCTTTCGCCGTACCGCCCGCTTCGGGCGCGCCGCGGCGGCGATGTATGCGGACTTCACCGAGGTACTGGCGCAGACCCAGGGCGATGCCGAGCGCTTCCGCGCGCTGGGCGTGGCGGCGGTGCGCGTGACCGGCAACCTGAAGTTCGACATGCAGCCATCGGACGAGCAGATCGAGCGCGGACGACGGCTGCGCCGGGCCTTCGGCACGCGGCCGGTCCTGGCGGCGGCGAGCACGCGCGAGGGCGAGGAGGCGATGCTGCTCGACGCGCTGTCGCGCTGGCGCAAGCTGTGCGGCGAGGTGTGGGGCCAGGGTTCGGACACGATGCGTCCGCCGGCGCTGCTGCTGGTGCCGCGCCATCCGCAACGCTTCGATGCGGTGGCGGCGATGGTGACGCAGACCGGCTTCACGTTGCAGCGCCGCAGTGCGCTGGGCGAAGGCGGGCTCGATCAGCCGATCGAGGCCGACGTGCTGCTGGGCGACTCCATGGGCGAAATGGCCATGTATTTCGCGGCATCGGATGTCGCCTTTATCGGCGGCAGCCTGCTGCCGCTGGGCGGCCAGAACCTGATCGAGGCCTGCGCGGTCGGCACGCCGGTGCTGATCGGCCCGCATACCTTCAACTTCGCCCAGGCCACCGACGATGCCATTGCCGCGGGCGCCTGCCTGCGCGTCGACAGCGCCGAGCAACTGATGCATACCGCCGCGGTGCTGTTGTCCGATCGCGAGCGGCTTTCTCGCATGCAGACGCAGGCCCGCGCCTTTGCCGGCGAGCACCGCGGCGCCACCGCGCGCACGGTCGAGGCGCTGGTGCCCGCGCTGCCGGCGCCGGCCCCAACAGGCAAGGCCGGCGACGCGGCCGATGGGCCCGCCCCGGCGGAAGGTCAGGGCACTCGCTGATCCCGGCCGCGTCAAACCGATTGCGTACACTTGCCGGGCGTCCCCCTGTGGGCGCGTCCGGCATTCTCTTTGCTTCGGGACGCATCATCGTCTTCGATGCGTCCCCCCCAACCCGAGGAGCGAACCGATGTCTCTGTCCTTCCGCATGGGTACCGCAGCCGCGGCAGCAGCGCTGCTCGGCGCCGCGATGACCGGCTGCGCCACCGCGCCGGCCCCCGATTCGCCGTCGGCGACGCCGACCCTGAGCGAGACCCGGCCCGGCGGCCCCAGCCGCTGGGAGCTGGTGCGCTGGCAGATGCCGGACGGCTCGCTGAAACAGATCCCGCATGGCGATAACGGCGAGCCGGTGCTGTTCGAGTTCAACGCCGGCATCGACGCGGCGCAGGGCACGGTGACGGGCAACACCGGCTGCAATCGCATGACCGGCAGCTATGGCAAGACCGACAGCGGCATGCGCTTCGATCGCATCGCCAGCACGCGCCGCGCCTGCCCGCCGCCGTTGATGGAGGTGGAGAGCAGCCTGCTGAAGGCGATGCAGTCGCCGTTTACGACGGTCGGCACGCAGCCGTCGGCCGGCTCCACGGGCCGCCAGATCATCTGGAAGACCGCGGGCGGCGATCTGCTGCATTTCGTCGAACGCGAGGGCGTGGGCCGCCGCGGCGATCGGCTCGATGGCCAGCAAGGGCAGGGCCAGCCAGGCCAGTCAGGGCAACCGAGCCAGTCTCAGGCCGCCGCGTCGGGCGTCGAGAAGACGGTCTATGTGGATGCGCAGCGCGTCGAATGCACCGGCGTCGGCAAGCAGACCTGCTATCGCGTCCGCGACGATCCCAAAGCCCCGTGGCAGCTGTGGTACGGGCCGATCGAAGGGCTCGACTTCGAGCCTGGCATCGCGTACACGCTGCGCGTGCGCGAGTACCGCGTGCCCAATCCCCCGGCCGATGCGTCCGCGATCCGGTGGGAGCTGCTGGAGGTACAGCGGCGTACGCGGGTGAATTGAACGGAAGCGGGCTCTACCGATGGGGTGAGTGAACCACTCTCCCCTCTCCCCGGCTGGGCGCCATGCCCGATGTCATACATCATTCAGTTCGGTTCGATAGCGAAATCGGCGTCGGCGTCCTCGAGAGGGTGTTCGACAAGAAATACCTTCAAGGCGCCATCGACGCGGCGTTGCCAACCCCTTGCCGCTGGAGCGGAACACGGCAAGGACTTCGGGCGACAGCCGCAGGGAGACATGTTGCTTGGTTTGCGCCTGCTTGGGCCGGCCCCGGCGTACCAGGCGCTTTCCCTCGTAGAGATCGGCTTCGCGGAAGAAGTGGGCATCCAGTTCAGGCGCATCGTCAGACTCGAGCGAGTGCTGCCTGGTAGTGCGCTTGTTCTCTTGCATTTGCCTTCCTCATGCTGATGATGCGTCGCGTCCTGCCGCGGGGCGTCCACACGATGACGACCACGCGTTGGTCCAGTGTTCCCACCGAGATGAATCGCGGTTCTCCATAGTCCTGTCGGCCATCAGCGCGCGTGAAGTGAAGGCCATCGAATACCTTCGAACATTCGGCGAAATCCAGCCCCCGTTCGGCGAGCGTACGTTCCCGCTTCGCGGCGTCGAAAGACAGTGTCAAGGCCATTATAGCGGCGGATGGGTGAATTTATGTAGCACAAAAATGTGCCAAGGAGATCAGAACCTGGGAGTTGGGACGCGTGGAGAAATGCCATGGCGCGCGCCCATGGCGGATTGAATCGCGAGAGGGGGATCGCCGCTTTGCCGATGCGGCGCGAACGGAAGAAATTCGGCCATCGGCATTGCACCGATGGCCGTGGATCGATTTGCGCTAGCCGCGCTTTGCCGTCCGCGCCGGCTTCGCGCCCGGCGCGGCGGCCTTCGGCGGCTCGGGCAGCTTGTACATCGAGCCCGGCGGCAGGGTCAGCAGCGTGTTGATCTGCACCAGGTCCTCCTCGCTCAGCGAGCCGGTGGCGGCCTTCAGGCGCAGGCCGTTCATGATGGTGTCGTAGCGGGCGCGGGCCAGGTCCCGGCGGGTCGAGAACAGTTGGGCCTCGGCGTTCAGCACGTCGATGTTGATGCGTACGCCGACCTCGTAGCCGAGCCGGTTCGACTCGACCGCGGTCTGCGCCGAGCGTTCGGCCGCTTCCAGCGCGCGCACCTGGGCCAGTCCGTTGGACACGCCGGAGAAGGTCTGCCGCGCGTTCTGCGCGGCGGTGCGGCGCGCGAATTCGAGATCGCTGGCGGCGCGGTCGGCCAGCGCCAGCGTTTCGCGCGCACGGGACTGGATCTGGCCGCCGGCGTAGAGCGGAATGGTCAGCTGCACGCCGATCTGCGCGCTGTTGTAGCGGCTGGCGACGTTGATCTGCTGCTGGATCAGGCCCGACGAGTCCTGATAGCCGTAGGAGGCCACCAGATCGACCGAGGGCAGATGGCCCGCGCGCGCCTTGTTGTATTCGCGCTGCGCGGTTTCGAGGTTGTAGCGGGCGAGGCTGACCTGCGGGTTGGTCTGCTCGGCCTGCTGCGCCCAGAGATTGACGTCGGCCGGCTGCGGGCCGGGGATATCGGCGGCGGGGCGCAGCCCCATCAGTTCGTCGACCGGCCTGCCGGTGATCTGCTGCAGCGTGGCGCGCCGGACTTCGAGTTCGTTCTGCGCGGCGATCTCCGTCGAGACCGCGAGGTCGTAGCGGGCCTGCGCGTCGTTGGTATCGGTGATGGTGGCGGTGCCGACCTCGAAATTGCGCTTGGCCTGTTCGAGCTGCTCGGCGATCGCGCGCTTCTGCGCGCCGGCCAGATACAGGTTGTCCTGCGCGGCCAGCACGTCGAAATACGCCTGCGAGGTGCGCGTGATCAGGTCCAGCTGCGCCTGGCTGAAGGTGACTTCCCCCGCCAGCGCGGCCAGTTCGCCCTGCTTGTAGGTTTCCCAGCGGTCCCAGCGGAACAGCGGCTGGGTCAGTTGCAGCGCCCAGTTCTTGTTGTTCAGGAAGCGGTTGGCGTCGATCGGCGCGCTCTGGTCGATCTTGGTGCGCGTGACACCGGCCACGCCGTTGATCTGCGGCAGCAGGCCGGCGCGGCCCTGCGGCAGGCGTTCCTGCGAGGCGGCAAGCTGGGCCCGCGCGCTCGCGAACTGGGCGTCGTTGGACTGCGCTTCGCGATAGACCTGCAGCAGGTCGGCCGCGCTGGCCGGCAGGGGCAGCAGGGCGGCCAGGCACAGCGCCAGCGCCAAGCCGGAGACGGCGCGCGATGGCGCGTGCGGAAGCCGATCGCGCCGACCCCACGTCGGACCACCCGACACACCAATCGGCACACCATTCGACGCAACATTCGACGCAACATTCGACGCAACATTCGACGCAACAGCATGCGCGGCACTCCGCGCGGGACACAGCGCAAACCTCATGACGTCTCCAGCTTGTCGGACGCGGCGCGGCCGACGGTTAGCGTCCGCTCAGTACTTCGGCATCGCGGGATCGACCTGCTCGGCCCAGGCATGCACGCCGCCGCTCAGGTTGTAGACCTTGCCGAAGCCATGCTGCCGCTCCAGGAAGTTGGCTACCTGCATGCTGCGGCCGCCGTGATGGCAGACGCAGACGACCTCGGCGTCCGGGTCCAGCTCGGCCGCGCGGGCGACGATCTGCCCCATCGGGATATGCGTGATGCCGGGCAGCGCGCAGGTCTGGACTTCCCAGTCCTCGCGCACGTCGAGCAGCACCGGCTTGGCGCGGCTGGCGTCGCCCAGCCATTGGGACAACTCGGTGGCGGTAATCTGCTGCATGGTGGTTTTCCGGCTCAGAACTGGAAGCGCGACGGCGCCTTGGCGCCGGTCAGCGGGGCGACCGCGGTCTCGAACAGATTGACGGTCTGGTATTCGGTGTCGGACACGCGCGTGATCAGCTGCGCCTCCATCACCGGCAGCGTGCCGACGAAGGCGGCGATGCGGCCGCCGACCTTGATCTGCGACAGGATCGCCTCGGGCACCACCGGCAGCGAGCCGGAGATGCAGATCACGTCGTAGGGGGCGCCGGTGGGCCAGCCTTCGGCGGCGTTGCCTTCGGCGACCTCGACATTGACGATGCCGGCCTTGGCCAGGTTATCGCGGGCCAGTGCGGCCAGCTCGGGGCGGATGTCGACCGTCAGCACGTGGCGGGCGCGATGGGCCAGCAGCGCGGCCATGTAGCCGGAACCTGCGCCGATCTCCAGCACGTTCTCGTGCTTGCGCACGCCCAGCTCCTGCAGCACGCGGGCCTCGACGCGCGGGGCCAGCATGTTCTGGCCGCCCGGCAGCGGGATTTCCGTATCGACGAAGGCCAGCGCCTGGTACGCCGTGGGCACGAATTGCTCGCGCTTGACCACGGCCAGCAGGTCGAGGATTTCCTGATCCAGCACGTCCCAGGGCCGGATCTGCTGTTCGATCATGTTGAATCGGGCTTTTTCGAGGTCCATCTTGCCTTCCTTGCTATGCCAACCGCTATCTGTTTCGTGTTCCGGCCGCGCGGTGCCAGGGGCCGGGGAATTCCGTCAAACCCGACATTTTAACTCCCCGGCGTGACGCCGGGGCATCCGACCGGAGCGGGGGCCGGGCGCCCGGCACCGCCGGGCCGGGCCGTCATTCCGCTCGTCATTCCGCTCGTCATTCCGCGCTCGCCGGCCGCCCTGAGGCGGGCAGGGGGGGCTTGGTGGGCTCGTGGCCCTGGTCGTGGCCTCGCTCGTGGTCCTGCTGGCGGTCCGCCGGGGCCACTGCCTCGGCCCCGCCCTGCGTGCCCTCAGTTGCCGCCTTGCCGCGCCAGCGCCGGGCCAGCCAGCCGCCAAAGTCGTCCAGGTAGGTGTAGATCACCGGCACCACGACCAGCGTCAGGATCGACGAGGTGATGATGCCGCCGATCACCGTCTGCCCCATCGGCGCGCGCTGCTCGGCGCCCTCGCCGAGGCTGAAGGCCAGCGGTACCATGCCGAAGATCATCGCCAGCGTGGTCATCAGGATCGGGCGCAGCCGCACCCGCGCCGCCTCGACCAGCGCGGCCTCGCGCGACAGCGGGGCCTTGCCGTGCTCGCCGCGCCGGGCCTGGTTGGCGAAGTCGACCAGCAGGATCGCGTTCTTGGTCACCAGCCCCATCAGCATGATGAAGCCGATGATCGAGAACATGTTCAGCGTCGAGCCGAACAGCAGCAGCGCCGCGAACACGCCGATCAGCGTCAGCGGCAGCGAGGTCATGATGGCGATCGGCTGGAAGAAGCTGGCGAACTGCGAGGCCAGGATCATGTAGATGAAGATCACCGCCAGCGCGAGCGCCGACACCGCATAGCCGAACGATTCGTTCATCGACTTGGTCGAGCCGCCGAAGCGGTACTTGTAGCCGACCTGCCAAGTCATGCCGTCGAGCGCCTGCTTGATGTCGCGCGCGACCTCGCCCTGCGAGCGGCCCGCGGTATTGGCGGTCAGCTCGACCTCACGGTTCAGGTCGCGGCGGCTGATCTGGTTGGCGCCGGTGGTGGGCACCAGCTCGGCGATCTGGCGCAGAGGCACCATCCGGGGCGAACCGTCGGGGTTGGTCTGCGTGCTGGCGATCATCAGCGCCGACAGGTCCGCCATGCCGGTGCGCGCGTCCTTCGGCAGCCGCACGCGCACGTCGTAGTTCTCGTCGTCCGGCGCGCGCCAGCTGCTGATGGCGTCGCCCGCCAGCAGTGGCCGCAGCGCGTTGCCGATCTGCGTGATGCCGATGCCCAGGTCGGAGGCGAGCTCGCGGCGGATGCGCACTTCCACGGTGGGGCGATCGTCCTTCATGCTCGAATCGAGATCGACCAGGCCGGGAATCGCCCGCATCCGGCGCGACGCTTCCTCCGACAGCCGCTTCAGTTCGCCCAGGTCGTCGCCCTGCAGCGACACCTGGATCGCCTTCTGCCCGCCGGCGCCGTCGGGCATGCCGACCATCGTCAGCGTGATGCCCGCGATGCGGTTCATCCGCTCGCGGATCAGCGGATTGAGCTGCGTGGTGGTCCGCTCGCGCTGCTTGCGGTCGACCAGCCGCACCGACACCAGCGCGTTGTTGCGGCCCGAGGTATTGCCGGCATTGATGGTGGCGTAGGTGTAGGCCACTTCCGGGAATTCGCGCAGCGCGGCCTCGACCTGCCGCACCTTGGCTTCGGTGACCTCGAGCGCCGTGCCGACCGGCGTGGTGAAGCCGATCTGGGTCTCGCCCAGGTCCGCGTTCGGCACGAATTCGGTGCCGATCAGCGGCACCAGCGCGAAGCTGCCGAAGAAGGTCACCACGGCGATCAGCGCGGTGGCCAGCCGATGTTTCAGCGCCCAGCCGAGCATCGCGCCATAGCCGTGGCCGAGCGCGTCCATCCGCGCCGAGAACCAGTCCAGCAGCCGGCCGATGCTGCGTCCGTACCAGCTGCGCTTGTTGCCGGTACCGTGCAGGTCGGGATCGTGCCAGACCGACGACAGCATCGGGTCCAGCGTGAACGAGACGAACATCGAGATCATCACCGCGGCCACCACGGTGATGCCGAATTGATGGAAGAAGCGGCCGATGATGCCGCCCATGAAGCCGACCGGCAGGAACACCGCGACGATCGAGAACGTCGTCGCCAACACCGCCAGGCCGATTTCCTCGGTGCCGTCCAGCGCCGCCGCGCGGTGGTTCTTGCCCATCAGGTTGTGCCGCACGATGTTCTCGCGCACGACGATCGCATCGTCGATCAGCAGGCCGACGCACAGCGACAGCGCCATCAGCGTGATCACGTTCAGCGTGAAGCCGAACAGGTACATCACGCCGAAGGTGCCGATCAGCGCGATGGGCAGCGTCAGGCCGGTGATCACCGTGCTGCGCCACGAGCCGAGGAACAGGAAGACGATCGCCACCGTCAGGAAGGCGCCTTCGAGCAGCGTCGAGCGGACCTCGTCGACGCTGCGCCGGATGCCGCGCGCGCTGTCGTTGATCACGGTCAGCTGCACGCCGGCCGGCACCAGCTTGCGCACCTCGTCGGTCATGCGCACCAGGCCGTCCACCGTATCGACGGTGTTCTGCCCCTGCGCCTTGACCACCGACAGGAACAGCGCGCGCTTGCCGCCGAGCAGGGCCAGGCTCTCCTGCTCCTGCTCGCCGTCGCGCACCTCGGCCACCTGCTCGAGCGTGACGGGCTGATTGCCGCGCCGCGCGACGATGATCTGCCTGAACGCGGCCGGATCGACCACGCGGCCCTTGATCTGCACCACGGTCTCGGTCGCCGAGGAGCGCAGCTCGCCCGCCGGCAGCTCCTGGTTCTCGTTGCGGATCGCGGTCATCACCTGGTCGACGCCGATGCCCAGCGCCTCCAGCTGGGCCGGCCGGATGCGGATCTCGATCTCGCGCTTGGTGCCGCCGACGATGCTGATCGCGCCGACGCCGCGCACCGTCTCCAGTCGCTTGCGCACGATCTGGTCGGCGATGGTGGTCAGCTCGCGCTGGCTGCGCGCGGAGCCGGGGGCGTTCGATACCGACAGATGGAAGATCGGCGCGTCGGACGGGTCGTAGCGCAGCACGCGCGGTTCCTCGACCTCGTCGCGGAACTGCGGCCGGATCAGCGCGATCTTGTCGCGCACGTCCTGCGCGGCCTGGGCCACGTCGACGCTCAGGTCGAACTTGATCACGACCACCGAGGTGCCCTGGTACGAGTGCGAGAAGATCTCGTCGATGCCGGAGATCGTATTGACGATCTCCTCGACCTTGCGCGTGACATCGGACTCGACCGACTCGGGCGGCGCGCCCGGGTACTCGGTCTGCACCACGACGATCGGGAAGGTGATGTCGGGAAACTGGTCGACCGGCAGCCGCTGGTACGAGAACAGCCCGATCACGATGAAGGCCAGCATCATCATGGTGGCCATCACCGGGTTGCGGATCGATAGACGCGTGAACCACATATCGGGCGCTCCGCTCGTTCAGGCCTTGATCAGGCGAACCTGACTGCCGACCCGCAAGGTGCCGAGATTGCTGCGCACGACCTGTGCGCCGCTCGCCAGGCCTCGGGCGATCTCGACCAGCCCGGTGCTGTCGTCGCGAATGCCCAGTTCCACCGGCCGCTCGGCCAGCATGCCGTTCTCGATCACATAGACGAAGGCGCGCTCGCCCTCGGTGCGCACCGCGGTGATCGGCACCGACACCACGCCGGCGCGCTGTCCCAGCACCAGTCCGCCTTGCGCGAACATGCCGGCGCGCAGCCGGTGCTCGGGGTTGTCGACGCGGACGTAGACCATGATGCTCCGCGTGCCCTGCGTGACGGCCGGATTGATCCGCACCAGCTTGCCCTCGAACTGGCCCGCGCCCTCGACGTCGAGCTGCACCGGCTGGCCGATCGCCACGCGGCCGACATCGGCCATCGGCACCGGCGCCTCCAGCTCGAGGATGCGCAGGTCCACCACCTCCAGCAGCGCGGTGTCGGGCGACACCTTCTCGCCCGGCTGCACCGAGCGCACCGCAACCATGCCGTCCAGCGGCGACTTGACCACCGTGTCGGCCAGCGCCTTCTGCGCGACCGCCAGCCCGCCCTCGGCCGCATCGAGATTGGCCTTGGCCACGTCGAGCTCGGACTGGAACTTGTCGAAGGCGGTCTTCGAGATGAAGCCGCGCCCGACCAGGTCGCGATTGCGCTCATAGCTCCGTCGCGCGTTCTCGTACTGGCCGCGCTGGGCCAGCATCTGCCCGCGCGCCTGCGTGACCTTGGCCTGGTATTCGGTCGGATCGATGCGCACGATCACCTGGCCGGCGCGCACCGGTTCGCCCTCGCGCACCAGCACGTCGCGCACCTCGCCCGAGACCTTGGCCTTGACGGCGGCCTGGTTCAGCGCGCGCAGGCTGCCGGACAAGGGCAGGGTCACGCGCAGATCGTGCGCCGCGGCGGCGACCACATCGGCCTGCAGCAGCTCGATGACATTGGCCGCCGGGGCAGCGGCCACCGCGGTGGGCTGCTTGCTGCCACTGGCCTTGCGCACCATCGCGCCGGCGCCGACCAGTACGGCCAGGCCCAGCACCACGAGCAGCAGCTTGTTACGCGAGATCTTCATCGTCAGGGGCGCGGCCGGTGCGGCGGCGCTTCGGTTTCGGTTCGGGAGTGGCCGCCGGGGCAGGGCGGCCGTTTGCGCGTGCGGTGGGGCGCGCCTTGGTGCGCGCGGTGCTGCGTACGGTGGTACGTGCGCTGCCATGTACCGTGATGGACGGCGAGCCATCGGCGGGCGCGTCGCCCTGCAAGCGGGCTTGCTGCTGCATCTCGTCGCGGATCTGTTCCCAGACGTAGGGGCCGGCCTGCGGCGGCAGCGGGGTATCGCGCGCGGCCCCGGCGGTCAGGCCGAACAGCAGCACCTGCAGCAGGTTGTCCAGAAACGCCTCGGGATCGATGTCGACGTCCGAGCCGATGCGGAACGCGCGCTGCCACAGCATCAGGAACACCAGCGGAGCGCAGATCAGCGTGGTGGTCGGATTGGCCGGCAGCGCGCGGAACTCCCCCGCGGGCGACGCCGCGCGCCAGCACGCGCGCGAACAGCTCGTCGCCGGGCACCATCACTTCCTCGTGGTAGAAGCGCGCGATATCGGGGAAATTGGCCGATTCGGCCATGATCAGCTTGGTCAGGCCCGCCACCGGCGTGGCGCCGATCAGGCCCCACCAGCCGCGCAGCAGTTCGCGCAGCAACTCCGGGGTCGAACCCTCGTAGCTGTCGACCAGATCGGTGCCGCGCACCAGCGCCGGCACCAGGTTCTCGCGCACCACGGTCTTGAACAGTTCCTTCTTGTTGGCGAAGTACAGATAGACCGTGCCCTTCGACACCCCGGCCGCCGCGGCGACGTCCTCCAGCCGCGTGGCCGCGTAGCCGCGCTCGACGAAGAGTTCGAGCGCGGCCGCCACCAGCTCCTGCGGGCGGGCGGACTTGCGGCGCGACCAGCGCCGCGCTTCGGGGGCGCTGTCGTTTGCACCTTCGTTGGCACCTTCGTTGGGGCCAACGCGGGCATCGAGGCGTGGGACTTGGGGTGGATTCACTGCAGGAGAGCGCCGCGCCAGGACGGGCGGCGAAATAAATAACCGATGGGTCAGTAATGTAGTGTGCGCCCCGGGGAGCGGTCAAGCGCGGTGCCGGGATGTGGGCGGGAACACAGGCCAGCGCGGTGCGGTGGTGCACAATGGCGGCTTTGGCGCTCCCGGCCAGGCCGCGCCCAAGCCGTTCTGAACCATTGCGATGTCCTGTCAGTCTGACGTTTCCTGCCGTGCCGGTTGCGGCGCTTGCTGTATCGCGCCGTCGATCGCCTCGCCGCTGCCGGGCATGCCGCACGGCAAGCCGGCCGGCGTGCCGTGCGTGCAGCTGCTGCCCGATATGCGCTGCGCGGTGTTCGGCCGCCCCGAGCGGCCCGCCTTCTGCGGCGGCCTGCGGCCGTCGGCCGAGATGTGCGGCGAATCGCGCGAGGCGGCGCTGCACTGGCTGACGCAACTTGAGGTCGCGACCGCGCCGGCATCGGCCCGCGGCGCCTGACCGAACCTGGAGACCTGTGGATGGCCACGATTTCTCGCCGGCGCTGGCTGGCGGCCTGCGGCACCGCCGCCCTGACAGTCTGGCTGGCCGGCTGCGGCTGGGTCGGCAATGAATACACCTTCTCGCAGAGCCAGCTGCAGGCGGGCGCTCGAGCGCAAGTTCCCGTTCAGCCAGCGCTACATGCAGCTATTCGACATCCAGCTGGCCAACCCGCAGCTGCTGCTCGATCCGCAGCGCAATCGCGTCAGCATCACGTTCGACGCCACGCTGGACAACCGGCTGTTCTTCCGCGAGGCGATGAAGGGACGGTTCGCGCTGGACAGCGCGTTGCGCTACGACCCGACGACGCGTTCGCTGGTGCTGCAGGACCCCGAGGTCAAGCAGTTCGACGTGGCCGGATTGCCGCAGCAGTACTCGCGCCAGTTGAACGCACTCGGCGGCATTCTGGCCGAGCAGCTGCTGCAGGACTATCCGCTCTATACGTTCAAGCCCGACGAGCTCAAGTTCGGGGGCACGCGTGTCGAGCCCGGTACAATCACCGTGCTGCCGGACGGCATCAACGTCAAGATCAATCGTCCGTAGCAGCGCAGAACCATTCATGGCGAGGCCGGCGTTCGCCCGGCCTTCGCGGGGCGGCATG
The DNA here is from genome assembly GCF_049311595.1 of Cupriavidus sp. H18C1. Taxonomy (NCBI): domain Bacteria; kingdom Pseudomonadati; phylum Pseudomonadota; class Betaproteobacteria; order Burkholderiales; family Burkholderiaceae; genus Cupriavidus; species Cupriavidus sp. H18C1. The sequence goes on along the minus strand of NZ_CP186008.1, from coordinate 1,195,084 downwards.
GTCGTGCCGCCCTGGGTCGTCCCCCGGTATCAACGCTATTCGCTAATTACGCGTGCTCGTGTGGCTGCGCCAATGCGCCGGCCGGCGGGCGCCTTGTCCCTGAATCGCTCCAATCGTCCGCACTCGCATGGATATTGCCATCGCCCTCAAAGCCCTGATCCTCGGCATCGTCGAAGGACTGACCGAGTTTCTCCCGATCTCCAGCACCGGGCACCTGATCCTGGCTGGCGAGCTGCTGAACTTCAACGACGAGAAGGGCAAGATCTTCGAGATCGTGATCCAGTTCGGCGCGATCCTGGCCGTGTGCTGGGAATTCCGTCGGCGCATCGTCGACGTGGTCGGCGGGCTCGCCACCGAGCCGCGCGCGCAGCGTTTCGCGATGAACGTGATCATCGCCACGGTGCCGGCGATCGCGCTGGCTTTCCTGCTCGGCCCCTGGATCAAGGCCTATCTGTTCAACCCGATCACGGTGGCGACCGCGTTCATCGTCGGCGGGCTGGTGATCCTGCTGGCCGAATGGCGCGAGAGCCGGCGCGGGCAGGTCTCGCATCCGCAGGGCAATGCGCTGCTGGAAGCGGCCAAGGCCAGTGCGCCGCGCATCGAATCGGTCGACGACATGAACTGGCGCGACGCGCTGAAGGTCGGCATCGCGCAGTGTTTCGCGCTGGTGCCGGGCACCTCGCGCTCGGGCGCCACCATCATCGGCGGCATGCTGTTCGGACTGTCGCGCCAGGTGGCGACGGAGTTCTCGTTTTTCCTGGCGATTCCGGTGATCTTCGGCGCCAGCGTCTACGAACTGTACAAGGCGCGCAACCTGCTGTCGGCCGACGACATCGGCGTGTTCGCGATCGGCTTCGTGTTTGCCTTCCTGTCGGCCTTCCTGTGCGTGCGCTGGCTGCTGCGATTCGTCGCGACGCACGACTTCAAGCCGTTTGCCTGGTATCGGATCGTGTTCGGCGTGCTGGTGCTGGCGACGGCGCAGCTCGGCATCGTGGCCTGGCACGGTTGATCCGGCGCAGGTCCGTCGGAGGTTTGCTTTCCTCTCCCGCTTGCCGGGGAGGGGCCGGAAGAGGCGCAGGGCAGAGGGGCAGGGCAGAGACGCCGGGGCGGTTTGAGACCGCCTCGCTCTCCCCCGGCCCTCTCCACCTGAGAGAAGAGCGGGAATACCGCCAGCTTCCCGAAGCGCTCAGCTTCCTCTCATCCCCCGCTTGCGGAACACCACGTCCCACACACCGTGTCCGAGCCGCAGCCCGCGCCGCTCGAACTTGGTCACCGGCCGGTAATCCGGCCGCTCCGCGAAGCCGCCGGGCGCGTCCGAGGTATTGGCCAGCGTCGGCTCGCCCGACAGCACCTCGACCATCTGGTGCGCGTATTCCTCCCAGTCGGTCGCACAGTGCAGATAGCCGCCGGACCTGAGCCGGCTGGCCAGCAGCTTGACCAGCGGCGGCTGCACCAGCCGGCGCTTGTTGTGGCGCTTCTTGTGCCAGGGATCGGGGAAGAAGATGTGCACCCCATCCAGGCTTTCCTCGGTCAGCATGTGGGCGACCACTTCGACCGCGTCGTGCTGCAGGATGCGGATATTGTCGATGCCCCGTTCGCCGATCAGCTTGAGCAGCGCGCCCACGCCGGGCTCGTGCACCTCGCAACCGAGGAAGTTGTCCTGCGGCCGCAACTGCGCGATATGCGCCGTCGTCTCCCCCATGCCGAAGCCGATCTCCAGGATCGATGGCGCCGCGCGCCCGAACGCGGCCTGCCAATCCAGCGGCTGGCCGGTGTAGGGCAGCACGAAGCGGGGGCCGAGCTCGTCGATGGCGCGCTGCTGGCCGGTCGAGGTCCGCCCGGCCCGGCGCACGAAGGAGCGGATGCGGCGGGGATGGGCGACGTTGGCGGCGGGATCGCCAGCCGTGCCGGCCGGCTCGTCGTCGGGCACGGTGGCCTCGGTCGGGATGGGATCGTCGGGAAACATGGCAACAAAAAGGCCGCCGGGCGATTCACCGTTCGGAACGACGCGGTGTCGGAGGGGCGGCCAGAGAATGATGGGTTCCGTGGGCCAGTGGCCGGTGCCTGGTGGAGCCGGGCGGCCAGCGGCAAGCGCGTATTCTAGCGCAGTGCCTCCCCATTCGGGCCGCGCCGCGGGTCGCCACCTGTTGTGACGATATGGGCGCTTTCAGGCAAACAACGCCCGATCCATGAGCGGATACGACGCGATTTGACGCGATTCCTCCGATATTGAGCGGATTCGAGCTAATATGACGCGATTCGAGCAGATCGGGAGAGTCAATGCCGCTGAAGGACGACATCCGTGCCGCGCTACGGCGACATGGACAAACCGGCCAACCATGGGCGAGTTCCCCCCGTGCTGGCCGCAGAGGTAGGAGCAAGCGGTTCGACCGTCAGGCGCCACCTTGACGACCTGGTCCGCAGCGGCGCGGTATTGAAGGACGGTCGAGCCCGGGCGACGCGTTATCGACTCGCGCCGGGCGTATCTGAGCCGTCGCCGACCACTGCACATCAGGCCCCCAGCGATGGCCCGGCCTGGACAGAGGAAAGCAGGGGAGTGCGCAAACGGGTGCTGCGCCCGCTGGGTACCCGCGAGCCGGTCACTTATCAGCGGGCCTTCGTCGACGACTATGTGCCGAATGTCAGTTCGCTGCTGCCGCCATTGCTCGCCGCATCGCTGGCCGAGCAGGGCCGCATGCAAGGCCAGCAGCCCGCCGGAACGTACGCGCGCCAGGTGCTGGAACCGTTGCTGATCGATCTGTCCTGGTCGTCCTCGCGCCTGGAAGGCAACCGCTATTCGCTGCTGGCCACGGAACAATTGTTCAAGAGCGGCACGGCGGGCGGCGACCTGGATGCCGTCATGCTGCTCAATCACAAGGCCGCGATCGAGTTTCTGGTCGATGCTGTGCCCGAGTACGGGCTGACCACCGTGCTGGTCAGAAATCTGCACGCCATTCTGATGCGCGATCTGTTGCTCGATGCCAGCGGGCTTGGCGGCATTAGACGCAAGGTCGTCAACATCAGCGACACGACGTACATACCGACCCAGGTGCCCGACCTGCTGGAAGAGATGCTGAGGCACATCGTGGAAAAGGCGCGCAGCGTGAAGAACCCGGTCGAAGCGTCATTCTTCCTTTGGGTCAATCTCGCGTACCTCCAGCCATTCGAAGACGGCAACAAGCGCACCAGCCGGCTGTCGGCCAACATCCCCTTGATGCTGTACAACTGCGCGCCGCTGTCGTTCCTGGACATCGAGGTGCAGGACTACGCGTTGGCAATGATGGGCGTCTATGAGCACCGCAACGTGGCGTTGGCCGTCGATCTCTTCGAGTGGGCCTATCGGCGTTCGATCCGCAAATACGCCGTCACGCTGGAAGCGATGGGTGTTCCCGACCCTGTGCGGCTCCAGTTTCGCGAAGCGCTGAACGAAGCGATCGGGCGCGTGGTGCGGGACCGCCAGACCTGTGAAGAAGCGATCGCCGCCATGTCGCTGCCAGACGAACAGGTCGATGTCTTCCGCCCCTTGCTTGCCGCGGAACTGCGCACGCTCGACCTTCACAACTGCGCGCGGTATCGCCTCACGTTGCGACAGGTCGAGCAATGGATTGCGGCAGGCCGGCCTCAGTAGCGAATCAAGGCGCCAACGTTGCGCTGTCGCGCCACTGGAAGCCTTCAGGAAGGGCAAGCGCGCACTGGCGCAAGACGAGCGCGGCCTTGACCGTTCGCATGCTTACGGACAGCGCTTTCCGGATCGGACCAGGGGAGGGACTGCAGGGGAGGGTGGAGCGGGCGATGGGAATCGAACCCACGTCTTTAGCTTGGGAAGCTAAGGTAATAGCCATTATACGACGCCCGCGTGAGGCGGCCATTTTATGCGCGATCCGGCTGCGCGCGCAAGGCGGCTAGGACGGAAGCAGCCGGCAAACGGCTTCGGTGCTGTCGCCGGGCGCGACCCATCGCGTTTCTCCCGGCCGATGAATCGCATCGGGCAGGGCCAGCCACGGCTCGACGCAATAGAAGTCCGAATCGTCGCGTTCGCTCCAGGTCGTGATGGCCTGCCAGGGGACGGCCCCACGGTTGGCCTCGAGATCGATGCGGATCGTGCGGCCCGTGCCGCTGCCGTCGCCCGATGGAATCGCCAGCTCGCACGTTCCGGCAACGGGCGCATGCAAGCGGTGGAAGGTGTCCTGCAAGCGCGGGTCGTCGAGCGCGTAGACCGCTTCGCCGGGCTCTGTCGCCGTCAGGCTGCCATCCGCGCGCTGGCGCAGCCGTTCGGCCGGCGGCATCGTCAGCCGGCACCGGCTCCGCATGGCGTGCGGCACGGCGAAATAGAAGTGGTGTCCCGCATAGAAGGGCAGCGGCTCGCTGCCGGTATTGCGCACCGCCAACGCGACCTCGAGTCCGTCCTCCAACAGCCGGTAGCTCGCTTCAAAGCGGAACGAAAACGGATAGGCGTCGCGGGTCGCGTCCGAATCGGTCAACGCCATCGTGATCGAACGCGCCGGATCGCACGCGGCGATCTCGAACGGCAGGTCGCGTGCGAAGCCATGCTGCGGCATGGCACGGACCACGCCGTTGCGATCGCGCCATTGGCCCGGTTGGCCGTCGACGAAATGGCGGCCGATGAAGGGAAACAGCAGCGGATTGCCGCCACGGACCTTCGCCGGGCGCGACCAGTCGGCGTCGTCGGGCCAGTACAGGACGTCGATGCCGCGATGGATCCAGCGCACCAGGCGGCCGCCGGCCCAGGGCGCGAGCAGCAGGGCGTTGTGCTCGTCGCCGATGCGGATCAGGTCCTGGTCCTGGAAGCGAAACGTCGGATAACTCGGCATGGTGGTGACAGAAGACTGGCGGGGCGATGCCGCATGATACCGGCACGGCAAGGCGCGGCAAGGCGCGCGGTAAGGCGCGGCATGACCCGCCCGTCCTCGATGCACTATGCCGTCGCCGCGCTGGCCTCGCGCAGATAACGCCGCGCGTAATCGAAGTACCAGTCCAGCGTATCCGGATTGGCCATCGCATCGCGATTGGCGATCTTGTCCGGATCGTGGCCGAGCAGCAGCTTCTTGATCGGCACCTCCATCTTCTTGCCCGACAGCGTGCGCGGAATGCCCGGTACCTGCAGGATCGCGTTGGGCACGTGCCGCGACGACAGCGCCTCGCGGATGCGCGCGCGGATCGTGTCGACCAGCCTGTCGTCGAGCGCGATGCCTTCGCGCAGCACGACGAACAGCGGCATATACGAGTCGCGGCCCAGATATTCGAGGTCCACCACCATGCTGTCGAGCACCTCGGGCAGTTCCTCGACCACGCGGTACAGCTCGCTGGTCCCCATGCGAATGCCGTGCCGGTTGATGGTGGCGTCCGAGCGGCCGTAGATGATGGCGCCGCCGCGCGCGGTGATCTTGATCCAGTCGCCGTGGCGCCAGACGCCGGGGTAGGTATCGAAATAGCTGTCGCGGTAGCGCTTGCCGTCGGTGTCGCCCCACAGATAGAGCGGCATCGAAGGCATCGGCTCGGTGCAGACCAGTTCGCCGACCTCGTCGATCCTCGCCTGGCCGGCCTCGTCGAAGGCCTCGACCTTGGCGCCGAGGCAGCGGCACTGCATCTCGCCGGCGTAGACCGGCAGCAGCGGACAGCCGGCGACGAAGGAGCCCGCGAAGTCGGTGCCGCCGGACATCGGCGCCAGCCAGATATCGTCGCGCACGTTGCGGTAGATCCAGTCGTAGGCCTCGGCGGGCAGCGGCGAGCCGGTCGAGCCGATGCCGCGCAGGCGGCTCAGGTCGGCCTCGCGCGACGGCACCACGCCGGCCTTGATGCCGCCGGTGAAGAACGCCGCGCCGGCGCCGAAGACCGTGATGCCGGCGGCTTCCGCAAAGCGCCACAGCACGCCGGCGTCGGGCCAGGCCGGATTGCCGTCATAGATCGCGATGGTGCTGCCGAGCAGCAGCCCGGCCACCTGCGCATTCCACATGATCCAGCCGCTGCTGCTGTACCAGTGGAAGACATCGTCCGGGCCGAGGTCGTTGTGGAACGCCATCAGCTTGAGCTGCTCGATCACGATGCCGCCGTGGCCGTGCACGATGGGTTTGGGCATGCCGGTGGTGCCCGACGAATAGACGATCCACAGCGGATGGTCGAACGGCACGCTGTCGATCTGCAGCGGCACGTCGTGCGCCAGCGCGTCCTGCCAGCGATGGCGGCGCAGCGCGCTCGCTTTGCCCGGGGCGGTTGTCCGTGCAGGTTCCAGCGAAGTTTCCAGCGCCTCGTACGGCGTTCCCAGCAACGGCACCACGATCAGGTCCTTCAGCGACGGCAGTGCATCCACCAGCTGCGCCACCACCGGCGCGCGGTCGTAGGTCTTGCCGCCGTAGCGGTAGCCGTCCACGGCGATCAGCACCTTCGGTTCGATCTGGCGGAAGCGGTCGGTCACCGCAACCTGTCCCATGTCCGGCGCGCAGCCGGACCAGACCGCACCGACGCTGGCGGTGGCGAGGAAGGCGACGATGGTCTGCGGAATATTGGGCAGATAGCCCGCGACGCGGTCGCCGCGACCGACACCCAGCTGACGCAGCGTATGCGCCAATGCCGCGACCTGCGACTCCAGCGCGTCCCAGCTCAGTTCGGCCAGCGGCTGCGCTTCGCCGGCATGGCGGATGGCGGCCCGCTGGCGCGCCGCGCCTTCGCCCCCGTGGCGGAAGACCTGCTGCACATAGTTCAGGCTGGCGCCCTCGAACCAGCGCGCGCCCGGCATCTCGCGGCGCGCCAGCACCTGGCGGGCCGGCGTGTCGAAGCGGACATCGAAGTAGGCGCGGATCGCGTCCCAGAAGGCCTCGATGTCGGTGACCGACCAGCGCCACAGGCTGTCGTAATCGTCGAACGCGAGGCCGCGCGTTTCGCGCAGCCACCGCATGAAGGCCGTCAGCCGCGCGCGCTCGCGCACCGCGGGCGACGGCGTCCAGACCAGCTTGCCTTCTTCCAGCGTCGTCATGTCTCCTCCTCTGCCTTGTTGTTTGCGCCCGCGTGCCGATGGCAGCGCGGGACCGGGATGGCTCAAGGGGTGGGGGCGGGCGCCGTCGGCGCCCGCGAGGCGGTCGGATGGGTCAGATGCCGCCGAGGCACAAGTACTTCAGCTCCAGGTACTCGTCGATGCCGTAGGTCGAGCCCTCGCGGCCCAGGCCCGACTGCTTGACGCCGCCGAACGGCGCCACCTCGTTCGAGATCAGGCCGGTGTTGATGCCGACCATGCCGTATTCGAGCTGCTCGGCCACGCGCCAGACGCGGCCGATATCGCGGCTGTAGAAATACGAGGCGAGGCCGAACTCGCTGGCGTTGGCCAGCGCCACGGCTTCCTGCTCGTCGCGGAACTTGAACACCGCGGCCACCGGGCCGAACGTCTCCTCGCGCGAGATCAGCATCTCGGGGGTGGCGTCGGCCAGCACGGTCGGCGCGATGAAGCGGCCCGAGCCCAGGCCTTCCACCAGCTTGCCGCCGGTCAGCAGGCGGGCGCCGCGCGAGGTCGCGTCGTCGATATGCTGGCGCACCTTCTGCACCGCCTGGTCGTCGATCAGCGGACCCTGGGCCACGCCGGCGTCGAAGCCGTTGCCCACGCGCAGGCCCTCCGCCTGGCGCGCCAGCTTGGCGACGAACTCGTCGTAGATCGACTCGTGCGCATAGAAGCGGTTGGTGCAGACGCAGGTCTGGCCGGCGTTGCGGTACTTGGACGCGATCGCGCCCTCGACCGCCGCGTCGATATCGGCATCGTCGAACACGATGAAAGGCGCGTGGCCGCCGAGCTCCAGCGCGATCTTCTTGACCGTCGGCGCGCATTGCTCCATCAGGATGCGGCCCACCGGGGTCGAGCCGGTGAAGGACAGATGGCGCACCACCGGCGACGCGCACAGCGTCTTGCCGATCGCGATCGACTGGTCGGCGTCGCCGGTGACGATATTGATCACGCCGGCCGGGATGCCGGCGCGGTGCGCCAGTTCGGCCATGGCCAGCGCGCACAACGGCGTCTGCTCGGCCGGCTTGACCACGATGGTGCAGCCGGCGGCCAGCGCGGGCGCGCACTTGCGCGTGATCATCGCGATCGGGAAGTTCCATGGCGTGATCGACGCGCACACGCCGATCGGCTGCTTCAGCACCACCATGCGCTTGTCGGCCCAGGTCGAGGCCGGCACGTCGCCGCTGACGCGCTTGGCTTCCTCGGCGAACCACTCGATAAAGGACGCGCCGTAGACGACCTCGCCCTTCGATTCGGCCAGCGGCTTGCCCTGTTCCGCGGTCATCAGCGCGGCCAGGTCGTCGGTATGAGCGATCAGCAGATCGAACCAGCGGCGCATCAGGTTGGCGCGCTCCTTGGCGGTCTTCGCGCGCCAGGCGGGCCAGGCGGCCTCGGCGGCGGCGATCGCGCGTTCCGTTTCGGTGGCGCCCAGGTTGGCGACCTGCAGCAGTTCCTGGTTGTTCGCCGGGTCGATCACCGGGAAGGTGGTGCCGTTGTCGGCCCCGACCCATTCGCCGTTGACATAGGACTGGCTGCGGACCAGGGCACGGTCCTGGATTCGGTCTAGCGCATTGGCCATCGTGGTCTCCTGTAATCGGTTCTGGTTGCAGATGATAGCGGGGGATGGCGCAGGCCGCGTCCGAGCCGCCCGAGCGCGCCGGACGCATGGGGTCCCGGGCCCCTCAAGCTCTCCAGCCCTCAGCCCCGGCCCTCAGCCCGCAGCTCTCAGCCCTCGGCCCTCGGCCCTCAGCCGCCGGCCGGCCGCTCGAACAGCGTCTCCCACATGCCGTCGACGCGGGTCTTGACCGCGGCGTCCATCTGGATCGGACGTCCCCATTCGCGCGTGGTTTCGCCGGGCCACTTGTCGGTGGCGTCGATGCCCATCTTCGAGCCGAGCCCCGATACCGGCGAGGCGAAGTCCAGGTAGTCGATCGGCGTGTTGTCGACCAGCACCGTATCGCGCGTCGGGTCGACCCGCGTGGTGATCGCCCAGATCACCTCCTTCCAGTCGCGCACGTCGACATCGTCGTCGACCACCACGATGAACTTCGTACTCCATGAACTGGCGCAGGAAGCTCCAGACGCCGAACATCACCCGCTTGGCGTGGCCCGCGTACTGCTTCTTCATGCGCACCACCGCCATCCGGTAGCTGCAGCCCTCGGGCGGCAGATAGAAGTCGGTGATCTCGGGGAACTGCTTCTGCAGCAGCGGCACGAACACCTCGTTCAGCGCGACGCCGAGCACGGCCGGCTCGTCGGGCGGCTTGCCGGTGTAGGTCGAGTGATAGATCGGATCGCGCCGCATCGTGATGCGGTCGATGGTGAAGACCGGGAACCAGTCCTGCTCGTTGTAGTAGCCGGTGTGGTCGCCGAACGGGCCTTCCAGCGCGTGCTGGTAGCCGGACGGATGCGTCGGGTCGGGCTGGATATGGCCTTCGAGCACGATCTCGGCCGAGGCCGGCACGCTCAGCTCGGACAGCGTCGGCGTCAGGCAGCCGGCCAGCGCGGTACGGCTGCCGCGCAGCAGGCCGGCGAACTGGTACTCGGACAGCGTATCGGGCACCGGCGTCACCGCGCCGAGCATCGTGGCCGGATCGGCGCCCAGCGCGACCGCAATCGGGAACGGCTTGCCCGGATTGGCCAGCGCGTGCTCGCGGAAGTCGAGCGCGCCGCCGCGGTGCGCCAGCCAGCGCATGATGACCTGGTTGCGGCCGATCACCTGCTGGCGGTAGATGCCGAGGTTCTGCCGCTTCTTGTACGGGCCCTTGGTCACGACCAGCCCCCCAGGTGATCAGCGGCGCGGCGTCCCCGGGCCAGCACTTCTGGATCGGCAGGCGCGCCAGGTCGACGTCGTTGCCTTCCCAGACGATCTCCTGGCAGGCCGGGCTCGACACCTTCTTCGGCGCCATGTCCCAGACCGACTTGACCAGCGTGAACAGCTTGCCGGCCTCGCGCAGCCCGCGCGGCGGCTCGGGCTCCTTCAGCGCCGACAGCACGCGCCCGATGTCGCGCAGATCGGCCAGCGATTCCGCGCCCATGCCCAATGCGACCCTGCGTGGTGTGCCGAACAGATTGGCCAGCACCGGCATGTCGAAAATCGCCTCACCAGTTGCCGTGGCGGCGCGCGCGGGCTTCTCGAACAGCACGGCGGGGCCTTCGGCACGCAGCAGGCGATCGCAGATCTCGGTCATTTCGAGGTCGGGCGACACCGGCGCCGCGATGCGCCGCAACTCGCCCTGCTGTTCGAGTTGACCGATGAAATCGCGCAAGTCTTTGTATTGCATCAGGAATTTGTGGTTGGGCGAGGAGCGCGGCGAGGGCGCCACGCACGTCGGCGTATCGATTGGAGTGAACCAGGGTCCATATCTGACCGCTTCGGAAGAAAAATTTTGCGGTACAGCGTACCGGCAAATTGTAAGTTTTTTTGAAAGACAGGCGGACGAGCAGGGCGGGGCATCCTAGGCCAGCACTACGATTGCGGCCAGCTGAGTGATTCTTTCACCCCACCATAGCGGGGTTTCGTTATAACGAAAAGGAATCGTTTTGCGTTCCTTAATTCTTGACTGGATATAAAACGGTTTTTACAATCGCGTCTGCTCAAAGGTGTGCTGCGTTGCAACAACGAAGTTTTCGATCCTGTCAAGGGGTGTAACGCAGATCACCACGTTGGATCAACCAGAGCGGACCGCTACAAGGGAGGTCCCTCCGATCACCGCCGGCAATGACCGGCGCGTCTTGAGTCTTCGCAGCAGGGCAGGCTACCCCAAGAGCCTCCTCTGCTAATCGCTGGGCGCTTGGGGAGCGCCCACCAACAACAGATGCCGATCGCCCCTGCAAGGCGGTGCGACATCCTTACTTGACTACGTTGCCAGTGGACGGTCATGCGTGGGCGAATGCCCTGCAGGACCGGGAGCCGGCGGCGCATGGAGGTAAGCATGAGTGGTTGGAAAACCCTTCATCTTCCCGGTGTCGGGCGGGCGTTGCAGGTCCGCTTCAGGCAACCGGTTCCCGGTGTGCGGCGTGCCCTGCAGGTTCGTCTCGCGCATCCGGTCGCGGGCCGCGCATTGCGCAGCGGTCGCGCAACGTTGAAATACGCGCTGAACAGCGCGGGTCTGATCGCGGTGGTGGCCGGTATTTCGCTGTCGGTCAGCCAGGAATGGCGCACCGCGCTGGCCGGCATGCTGGCCGGCAATGAAGCGCCTGCGATCCTGCTGGAGGCGGCGACCGCGTCGGCGCCTGTGCATGCCAGCACGGCCGACGTGGCGGCAGCCAAGCTGCTGCCGGCGGTGAAGGTGCCAGCGGTGCCGGCAGGCGGCGCCGCCGTGCCGGCCGTGGCGGGCGTGGGCCTGCCGAGCGTGTCGGGCGTCGGCGAGTGGGCCAATGCCAGCCAGTCGAAGGTGCCGTCGGTCGCCCATCTGGCGGCCCGTATCCCGGCTCAGCGCGTGGCCCTGGACGCGCGCTACAGCAGCACGCTGGCCAGCGCGCGCGAACAGGCCGCGGTGGCCGAGTACATCGCGCGCAAGTACCGCGTGGCCGCGCAGGCGACCGCGCAACTGGTCAAGGCAGCCTATCTGACCGGCCGCGAGGTCGGCATCGATCCGCTGCTGATCCTGGGCGTGATCGCGATCGAGTCCAGCTTCAATCCGTACGCCGAGAGCGGCGTGGGCGCGCAGGGCCTGATGCAGGTCATGACCAAGGTCCACCAGGACAAGTACGAGCATGTCGGCGGCGTCGCGGCCGCGCTCAATCCTTACGCCAACATCAAGATCGGTGCGCTGGTGCTGAAGGACTGCATCGCCCGCGCCGGTTCGATCGAGGGCGGCCTGAAGTACTACGTCGGCGCCACCACGGCGACCGATGGCGGCTACGGCGCCAAGGTGCTGGCCGAGCGCGCCAAGCTGCGTCAGGTGCTGGGCATCCGCGGCAACGCGCCGGCGGCCAAGCCGGACGTGATCGAGTCGCTGCCGGGTCCGTCGTCGACCAAGACGCAGGCCGAGCATACGCCCGAGCCCGAGACCTTCGAGCTCGAGGCGGCGCAGACGCCCCGCAAGGCCTGATTGGCCTGATTCCGGCGCGGCTGGTCCGCGCACGGCCGAACGCGCACCGTCGAAAAAAAGCGGCGCAGCCAACCAGGCTGCGCCGCTTTCGTTTTGGCGGGCTGTTTTGGCGGGCTCGATGGCCGGCCGTCGCGATTGCCCTATCGCACTCTCTATTTCCCGAACAGCTTGCCGAGCCGCCGCATCGCTTCCTCGATGTGGGCCATCGACGTCGCGTACGAGATGCGGATGTACTCGCGCGCGGTATGCGGGCCGAAGTCCAGGCCGGGCACCAGCACCACGCCGGCATCGTGCAGCATCGCCTGCGTCAGCCGGTCCGAATCGCCGGCGGCCGGGTGCTGGACGCCGCGGCAGTCGGCGTAGACATAGAAGGCGCCATCGGGCTTGACCGGCACGCCAAAGCCCAGCGCTTCGAGCGCGGGCACGATGGCGTCGCGGCGGCGCTGGAATTCGGCCTTGCGCTCGTCGTAGATCGCCAGCGCCTCGGGCGTGAAGCAGGCCAGCGCCGCGTGCTGGGCTACCGCCGACGCGCAAATGAACAGGTTCTGCGCGACCTTCTCGAAGTCGGCGACCAGCGCGTCCGGCACCACCAGCCAGCCCAGCCGCCAGCCCGTCATGTTGAAGTACTTGGAGAAGCTGTTGACCGTGACGGCATTGTCGTCGAGCGACAGCGCCGACACCGGCCGGCCGTCATACGACAGCCCCTGATAGATCTCGTCGACGATGGCAAAGCTCCGGCGCTGGCGTACCTCGGCAAGGATGCGCTCCAGCTCGTCGGGCAGGATCGAGGTGCCGGTCGGGTTCGATGGCGAGGCCAGCAGCACGCCGCGGGTGGCATCGCCCCAGTGTTCGCGCACCTGGTCGGCGGTCAGCTGGAAGCGCGCCTCCGGGCCGCTCGGGATCATCCGGGCGACGCCGTCGAAGGCCGCGACGAAATGCCGGTTGCAGGGATAGCTCGGGTCCGGCATCAGCACCTCGGCGCCGATCTCCACCAGCACCGCGCAGGCGAGCAGCAGCGCGCCGGAAGCACCGGCGGTGACGATCACCCGGCGGGCCGGGATATCGAGCCCGTAGGCGGTCTTGTAGTAGCCCGCGATCGCCTCGCGCAGCGCGTGAATGCCGAGCGCGCCGCTGTATTGCGTCACGCCGCGGCGTATGGCCGCTTCCGCCGCCCGGATCACCGGCTCGGCCGCGGTGAAGTCGGGCTCGCCGATGCCCATATGGATGATGTGCCGGCCGGCACGTTCGAGTTCGGCGGCCTGTTTGGCCAGCTCCATCACGTGGAAGGCGCGGATATTGGCGAGGCGGGAGGCGGTGGCGAGGCGCTGTGGGTCCATGGCGGGTAACTCGGAATCGGTGGAATAGGGCGGTGCGCCGTCGCGGCGCGGCGCGGTTTGGCGCACCACCGCGATCATCGCCGGAAATGAAAACACCCGCCTGGGCGGGTGTCGGTCCGGCGCATGCCGCGAGGCGGGGCGCCGGTCAGCGTCGGGCGGCGACCTCGGTGGCGCGCACCTGCGCGGCAACCTTGTCGAGCACGCCGTTGACGTACTTGTAGCCCTCGACGCCGCCGAAGGTCTTGGTCAGCTCGACGGCCTCGTTGATGACGACCTTGTACGGGATGTCGATGCAGTGCACCAGCTCGTAGCTGCCGATCAGCAGCGCCGCGCGCTCGACCGGCGACAGCTCCTCGACGGTGCGGTCCAGGAACGGCGAGAAGGCGGCGGTCAGCCTCTCTTCCTCGCGCACGGCGCCGTTGAGCAGCGCGTCGAAATGCTCGCGGTCGGCCTTGTTGAAGCCCTGGGCGTCGTGCAGATGGGCCTGGATCGCGCCAATGTCGTTGCGGTTCAGCAGCCACTGGTACAGGCCCTGCAGCGCCAGTTCGCGCGAACGGCGGCGCGCGCTCTTGGGCGGCGCCTTGGCGTCGGAGCGGCCGGACTTGGCGGCAGGCTTGCCGCCCTGTGCTGCATCACTCATCGTCGTCCTCGTCCTCGTCGTCCTGGCCGCGCAGCGAATCGAGCGCCGCCACCAGGTTCGCCATCTCCACCGCGGCACGGGCGCAGTCGCGGCCCTTCTCGCGGGTGCGGGCATGGGCCTGGGCGTCGGTATCGACGGTCAGGATGCCGTTGGCGATCGGCAGGTTGAAGTCCAGGCCGACGCGGGTGATGCCCGCGCCCGACTCGTTCGAGACCAGCTCGAAGTGGTAGGTTTCGCCGCGCACCACGGCGCCCAGCGCGATCAGCGCATCGAACTGGCCGCTCTCGGCCATCTTCTGCAGCGCCAGCGGGACTTCCAGTGCGCCGGGCACCGTCACCACCAGCGTGTCTTCGCCTTCGATGCCCAGCTTTTCCAGCTCGGCCACGCAGGCCTCGCGCAGCTCGTCGCAGACCGGCTCGTTGAAACGCGCCTGCACGATGCCGATGCGCAGGCCTTCGCCGTCGAGGTTGCTCGGGTAGAAACCGTGATCCATATCGTTCTCCAGGGTTCGGTGGGCGGCCGCGCCCGGGATGGGCTGGCCGCCGGTATTGGGGGGGACGCTCAGTCGTCGTCGCCGTTCATCGGCTGGTAGCCGGTCACTTCGAGATCGTAGCCCGTCATGCTGGGCATCTTGCGCGGCGAGGCCAGCACGCGCATCTTGCCGACGCCGACATCGCGCAGGATCTGCGCGCCGATGCCGTAGGTGCGCAGGTCGGGCTTGCGCGGGGCGCGGGTCTGCGGCTCGTCCAGCGCGCTGAATTGCGCGAACAGCCGCTCGGCGCTGTCGCCGCAGTTCAGCAGCACCATCACGCCGCTGTCGGCCGCGCCGATCGCCTCCAGCGAGGCCGGCACGGTCCACGAGTGGGTGGTGCGCGAGACCTCGAGCAGGTCCAGCACCGACAGCGGCTCGTGCACGCGCACCAGGGTCTCGCGGTCGCGCTGCGGGTCGCCCTTGATCAGCGCCAGATGGGCGTGGCCGCTGGGCTTGTCGCGGTAGGCGATGCTGCGGAAGGTGCCGTACGGGGTCTGCATGATGCGCTCGCCGACGCGGTCGACGATGCATTCGGTGCGGCTGCGGTAGTGGATCAGGTCGGCGATGGTGCCGATCTTCAGGCCGTGCAGCTCGGCGAATTCGATCAGGTCCGGCAGGCGCGCCATGGTGCCGTCGTCCTTCATGATTTCGCAGATCACCGCGGCCGGGGTCACGCCGGCCAGCGCGGCCAGGTCGCAGCCCGCTTCGGTATGGCCCGCGCGCATCAGCACGCCGCCGGGCTGGGCGGTCAGCGGGAAGATGTGGCCCGGCTGGACCAGATCGCTGGGTTTGGCGTCGCGCGCGACGGCTGCCTGCACGGTACGGGCGCGGTCGGCCGCCGAAATACCGGTGGTCACGCCCTCGGCCGCCTCGATCGACACCGTGAAGGCGGTGCCGTGCGGGGTGCCGTTGCGGCTGACCATCGGATGCAGTTCCAGCTGGCGGCAGCGCTCGGGCGTCAGCGTCAGGCAGATCAGGCCACGGCCGTACTTGGCCATGAAGTTGATCGCCTCCGGCGTCACGAAATCGGCCGCCAGCACCAGATCCCCCTCGTTCTCGCGGTCTTCCTCGTCGACCAGGATGACCATGCGGCCGGCACGGATCTCGGCAATGATGTCTTCGGTTGGGGCGATCGTCATGAGGTAGGCAAAGGAAAGTCTGGCGGGGCGGCCCCGGGCGAGGCCCGTGAGGCGACTGCGGCGCGCCGGGGCGGCGCGCGGTTTAACCCGGCATTGTACGCGATGCGGGGCGGGGGCAAGGGGCGCCGGGGGCTGGGTTCGCCCGAGGCGCCCCCGGTCGGAGCCGGCCCGGGAATGGCCCTCGGGGATGGCCCCGGGGGATGGCCCCGGGGGATGGCCGCGGGGATGGCCGCGGGGATGGCCGCGGGGATGGCCCGCGGGATAGCCAGCAGATGGACGAGGGGATGGGCCCGCCGATGGACGGGGCAATCCGGCCGCGGCAGCCCTGCGTGGGCCCGCCAGCGGGCGTTCAGCCCAGCTTGCCCTCGGCGCTCAGCATCCGCTCCACATAGCGGGCGATCAGATCGATCTCCAGATTGACCTTGGCGCCGGGACGCAGGTCCTGCAGCGTGGTCACCTCGATCGTATGGGGAATCAGATTGATCGAGAATTCGCAGCCGTCGGCCTGGTCGGTCACGCGGTTGACCGTCAGCGAGACGCCATTGACGACCACCGAGCCCTTGTAGGCCAGATAGCGCGCCAGCTCCCGCGGCGCGCGCACGCGCAGCTCGTGCGATTCGCCGACCGGCGCGAAATGGGTGACTTCGCCGAGTCCGTCGACATGGCCGGACACCAGATGCCCGCCGAGCCGGTCGGCCAGGCGCAGCGCCTTTTCCAGATTGACGCGGCCGGGCTGCGCAAGGCCGGTGGTCTTGTCCAGCGACTCGCGCGAAACCTCGACGTCGAAACGGCCGGGCTGGAGCGCCACCACGGTCATGCAGGCGCCCTGGATGGCGATGCTGTCGCCGATCTGCACGTCGGACAGGTCCAGGCCCCCGGCGTCGATCCGCAGGCGGACGCCGGCGTTGTCGGTGTTCTGGTCGCCCAGCGGCGTCACGGAGTCGATGCGGCCGACGGCCGCCACAATGCCAGTAAACATGGTCTGGTCAGCAGGGAGGGAAAGCAAAGGGGAAAGCAAAGAGGAAAGCGGCATGCTAGCAGCCCGAAGCGAGACGTGCCGTTCAGCCCGCCGGATGGCGGCGCGCGATCAGCCGCAGGTCGTCGCCGATCTGCCGCACATCGTGCCAGCGGAAGGCCGGCGCGTCCTGCAGGCGGGCGAGCGGCGGCAGGTTGAACATGCCCTGCGCGTCGCCGAGCAGCCGGGGCGCGAGATAGACCAGCAGCTCGTCTGCGCAGCCTTCGCGGATCAGCGAACCGTTGAGCTTGAAGCCCGCCTCGACATGCAGCTCGTTGATGCCCCGCCGGCCCAGCTCCTCGAGCATGCGGCGCAGCTCGACCTTGCCGTGCGCGTTGGGCAGCACCACCACTTCGGCGCCGCGCGCCTCCAGCGCGGTGCGGCGCGCGCGATCGTCGATCGCACAGAACACCAGCACGGGCTTGGCGAATTCGCCGGTGTCAGGCGTCAGCATGCGCGCGTCCAGCGGCACCTCCAGGCGCGAGTCGATCAGCACGCGCTGCGGCTGGCGCGGCGTGTCGATGGCGCGCACGGTCAGTTGGGGATCGTCGTCGCGCACGGTGCCGATGCCGGTCAGGATCGCGCAGGCGCGAGCACGCCAGGCATGCCCGTCGTCGCGCGCGGCCTGGCCGGTGATCCACTGGCTGGTGCCGTCATGCAGCGCGGTGCCGCCATCGAGCGAGGCCGCGACCTTGACGCGGACCCACGGCAGCCCGCGTGTCATGCGCGAGACGAAGCCGATGTTCAGGTCGCGCGCCTCCTTCTCCAGCAGGCCGCAGCGCACGTCGATGCCGGCATCGCGCAGCCGCTGCAGGCCCCGTCCCGATACCGTGGGATTCGGGTCTTCCATCGCCGCGACCACGCGCTTGACGCCGGCGCGCACCAGCGCATCGGCGCACGGCGGCGTGCGGCCGAAATGGCTGCACGGCTCCAGCGTGACGTAGGCGGTCGCGCCGGCGGGATCGATGCCGCGCGCGGCGGCGTTCTTCAGCGCCTGGATCTCCGCGTGGTCCTGGCCCGCGGGCTGCGTATAGCCTTCGCCGATCACCTTGCCGCCCTTGGTCAGCACACAGCCCACGCGCGGATTCGGCGTGGTGATGAACATGCCGCGCGCGGCGAGCGCGAGGGCCTGCTGCATGGCGGCGTGATCGGTTTCGGAGAACATGAGTGGGCGGTTTTCCTGCCGGTTGTCTTGACTGGCGTGGCTGGCGTGGTCGGTCTGGCTAACTGGGTCAGGCCAAGCCGGCCGGCCAAGTCGGCCTGGCCACGCCGGCCGGGCATGACGGACCGCGGTCGTGGCCGGTGCGCGGCTCAGGGCTCGCTGTCGGTCCGGCTGTCGCAGTCGGCGTCCTGCCAGGGCGTACAGATGCGCAAGCGGCCCAGCGCGCCGAGCCTGACCTGACGCTGCGCATGGCCGCAGCGCACAGTAAAGGTGGCCGCATAGAAGCCGCCACGTTCCGACCGAGAGTATCCCACAGGAGCCAGCCGCAGCGCGCGGCCGCCGTCGGTGGCGCGCAGCGTGACGCGCAGGCAGGCGGCGGCCAGGCCCACGGAGGACAGCGCCGGGGCGTCGGTGGCTTCGCTGGTGCCTGTGGCTGCTATGGCCCCTATCGTCCCTATCGCCCCTATCGCCCCTATCGCCCCGGTGGCTCCCATGGCCCCTGTCGCCCCTGTCGCACTGGTGGCCCCGTCGGCCATGCTGGCCTCGCCCGGGAGGATGCGCCACCCGCGCGAGAAGTCGGCGGAGCCGGGCTGCGGCGCCAGCAGAACCGTGCTGCGCCTGGCCAGCGCGAATTCACGTGCCGTCTCGATCGAGGCCGCCAGCAGGTCGGCGGCCAGGCGGATCTGCTGCCGCTCCAGCGCGTCGCGATACGACGGATAGGCCGAGGCCGCGAGCGTTGCCGTGATCGCCATCGCGGCGAGCCATTCGATCAGTGTGGCGCCCGTTGTGCGTGCGCGGCGCCGCGGGTCCTTGCCGCGGGGCCGGCTCAGCACGCTTCCGGCCATGGTACCGGCCCGGCCGTGTCCGCCGAATCGATCAGCCATTCCCCGCTGCTGCGCAGGATCAGCGTGCCACAAGCGGGGTCGGGCCATTGCGGCACGGCATGCAGTTCGATGCAACGGTGGAGGTCGCGCTCGCGCTGGCCGGCGGCAAGGCAGGGCAGCGCCGCCAGCCGGTAGCGCGCAGGCGCCGGCGGCGCGGGCACCCACTGTGGCCATCGTCCGGCGGGACCGTGACCGCTGTCGTCGGCGAAGCCGCCCCGGGCCATCGCGTGGCGCTGCAGGTCCAGCATTGCCGAGATCATCGCGGTGCGCGCCTGCGCGCGCCAGCTGCGTTGCAGGTGCCGATGCCAGCTGGTGGCCGCGATGCCGGCGACGATGGCGGCGATGGCGATCACGATCAGCAGTTCGATCAGCGTGAAGGCGGGGGAGCGGTTGGCGGTCATGGCGGATGATGGGGGGGACACGGCGAGTCAAAGCGGGTCATGGCGGGTCATGGAGGGTCAAAGCGGGTCATGGCGGGTCAAAGCGGGTCATGGCGGGTCATGGCGGGTCAGGGCGCGTTATGGCGCGTTTATGGCGAGTCAAAGCGCGTGGTGGCCGGTAATGCGGGTCACGGCGGGGCTTGCAGGCGCATGGAAGGGCATGGCCCTCATGGCGAGTCAGGGCGCCTCATGACGCGACATGACGTCACGATGGATAAGGCGGGACGAGTTCGCGCCAACCGAGCCGCCGGACGCGGGCGGCTTCCGGGTGGCTTGCCGCTGCGCGCCGTGAAGACGGATCGCTCCCTTCCGCATCGATCCATTCGGTCTGCAGCACGACGCGCGCGGCCGGGTCGCGGCCCTGGCCAAGCGCGGTGATGCGATAGCGCTGCGCCGGCATGCCGGCGGGCGCCGATCCGCCGGTGTTTTTCGGCGGCAGCCGTTCGATCAGATAGCGCGGCACGGTGGTGGCGCCGGCCATGTCCGGCGGGATGATCGGCAGCGTCGCGCCGGTTACGTTTCCGACCGGGACACCGATGCCGTGCGCGGGCGGGGCCTGATCCATCCAGGCCCGCCACGCCGGTGGCCGGCCCGGAGCAGGGCTGCACAGGCCGCGCTGCGCCTGCGTGCCGCAATGGCCGGGCGCAGGCCAGGAGGCGAGGCGAGCGTTGCGGCCGGCCAGCGCCGCGCTGGCGGCAGGTCCCGTCATGGCGGTAGTTCCGTCGATGGCGGCCGGTCGCGCAATGGCGGCAGGTCCGCCAACGGGGACAGGTCCCTCAATGGCGGCGGGTCCCGCAATGGCGGCAGGTCCCGCAATGGCGGCAGGTCCCGTCATGGCGGCGGGTCCCCCCAATAGCGGCAGGTCCCCCAATGGCGGCAGTTGCGCTCAGCAAATCGTGCTCGCCATCGAGCAGCGCGACCTCCGCGCCGCGAAACGCAATCTCGCGCTCGAGCCGCTGGCCGATTGCCTGATGTCCGGCCAGGAGCAGTACGAACAGCGCGCCGGCCAGGGCGAGGGTCAGCGTCGACAGCACGACCACCGAAATCAGCGTGATGGCGCCGCGTGGGACCCGCGCTGGCATCGCAACGCCGGTGGCGCTCAGCATGGCGACTCCGCGCAGAACGAGGCATTGCGCAGCCACACGGTGGTGGCGAACACCCGCCGCGAAACGGTGGGCCGGGAGCGGGGCATAAACGCGATATCGTCGCCTTGCTCGCCGGTGGTGCGTGGCGGCAGCAGTGGCAAGGGCGTCGCGGCCGTGCCCGGCATGCCAGCCCCGCTGCGCAGCACCAGGGCGATCTGCACGGCCAACACCTTGCGCCACGCTTCCGTTCCGCCGATGGCAAGTTCGCTGGCGCGCAGGAAGGTGTCGACGCGGCCGTCGCCGTCGCGGTCGACGCCATAGCGCAGCTGCAGGGTCTCGACACCGCGGGCCAGTGCGCCGGTGCTCCACGTCGTGCCGCCGCTGCCTCCAATGCCGCCACCGCCACCGCCACCACCACCACCACCACCACCACCGACACTACTGCCACCACTGCTGCCACTGCTGCCACTGCCACCATCGCGGCGCCCGGGATAGCGGCACAGCAATTGCGGCTCGCCGTCGGCGCCGTTGGCCACGTACAGCAGGTTGGCGGTCAGGTAGCCGGCCGCCCGCGGCGACGAGGCCGGTGCGGGTTCCGCGGCGGCCACCGCGATGGGGACCGGGTAACCGCTGCAGTCGGACAGGTAGCGGTCGGGCACCGCCGGATCGCCGAAGGGATGGTCGCCGCCGAAGCGGATCAGCAGCGCATCGCTGCCGGCGATGCCGGGTTTGCCGCAGTTCAGTGCGTCGCCGAGCGTCGGCTGGCCGCAGTCGTCGCGACCGATCAGCGGCGGGGGCAGGGCGGCGGTCGGCGCCGGATGCCAGCCGGCATGGCGCAGCAGCGCGGCAATCGCGTCCAGCAGGGCGCCGCCGCGCTGCTCCAGTTCACGTTGCTCGGCGGCCAGGACATAGGCGGATCGCATGGTCAGGAAGGCCGTCACCGCAGCGCTGCTCGCCAGCGCGCCGAGCAGCAGGCCGACCATCACCTCGACCAGCGACCATCCGGCCGTCGCGGCGGACTGCCATGGCGAACCCGCGCGGCTGGGCCCGGGCGATCCGATCGCCCATGGGGCGACGATCGCCGCGCGCATGGTTGCAACCGTCGTGCTCATGGCCGCAACCGCAGCGCGATGGCGCGCAACGCGGTCCGGGGCTGGGCCGCATCCGCCCCGCTGCCTATGCCGAGCGCCGGGGGGCAAGGGGCCGACCACGACGACGCGCTGGCCGGCCGGACAGCTCGATTGCGCCGCGTCGGCCGGCACCGACGCGCACCAGCGTGGCGGCGGCACGCCAGGCATCCGCGCCAGCGCAGGGAGCCGGGCGGGATCGGGCAGCGCATCCGGTCCCGCCAGCCCGGCCAGCTCGGCGCCCTCGGCGGCGAGCCGCAGGGCCTGGCCGATCCGCAGCGGCTCGCGCCACCATTGCAGCGCCATTGGGGCGAGCCCGGCCAGCGGCAGCAGGCCGATGCCGAGCAGGGCGAGCGCGACCAGCGATTCGAGCAGCAGGTAGCCGCGGTGGCGCGCACGCCGGCGGTCAGTCAGGCAAGGGCAAGAAGGGGAGCGGCAGTCGGCGCGCCATGGAAGGGCGCCGGCAGTTGAGGCGCCGGAAGGCGCCGAACCGGTCGATAACCGGGAAGCGGCCGGCAACGCCGAAGCGGTCGTTAACTCGGAAGCCGCCAACAACGCCGAAGCGGTCGGCACCGCTGAAGCCGCAAAAGGGATAGCAACCATCGCTCTGGTCCTGCGCGTGACAAGCGGGGACCAGATTAATCGTCAGCGAGCGGGGATAAGGTTTCGGACCGTGGAGGATTCGACAAGGATTGCAACAGCGGCAATGGCAACGGCAACTGCAGCAAACAGCGGCGACGGCAACAAGCAGCTACAAGCGGCGACAAGCAGCATCAGGCAGCAACACGCGGCGACAAGCAGCATCAGGCAGCAACACGCGGCGCCAAGCAGCTAAAAGCCGCAACACCCCCACGCCGCCGCGAAGCAACGCCTCAGCGCTTGCCGTTGGGCGAGCTGACTTCGGCCAGCACGTCGGAGAACTCGGACACGTCCTCGAAGCTGCGGTACACCGAAGCGAAACGGATATAGGCGATCTTGTCGAGCTTGCGCAGTTCGCGCATCACCAGTTCGCCGACCTGGCTGCTCGGGATTTCCTTCTGCCCCAGCGCCAGCAGCTTTTCCTCGATGCGCGCAATCGCCTCGTCGATGGCCTCGGCCGACACCGGCCGCTTGCGCAGGGCCAGCCGCATCGAATCCTTCAGCTTGCTGCGCGCGTAGTCGACGCGGCTGCCGTTCTTCTTGACGATGGCCGGGAAGAACAGCTCGATCCGCTCATAGGTGGTGAAGCGCCGATCGCAGGCCTCGCAACGGCGGCGCCGGCGCACGGTATCGCCTTCCTCGGACATGCGGGTGTCGAGCACCTGGGTATTGGAGTGACCGCAGAAGGGACATTTCATCGGACCACCTGGAGGCGGAGGTTGAGCGGCCGCGCGCCGCCCGCCGAAGCGGGGGCGCGCGGCGACGGCCGATCAGCCGTAGACCGGGAAGCGCTTGGTCAGCGCCGCGACCTGCTCGCGCACGCGCGCGATGTTGCCGGCATCGTGCGGGTTGTCCAGCACGTCGGCGATCAGGTTGGCGACCTGACGCGCTTCCTCTTCCTTGAAGCCACGCGTGGTCATCGCCGGCGAGCCCAGGCGGATGCCCGAGGTCACGAACGGCTTTTCCGGATCGTTGGGGATCGCGTTCTTGTTGACCGTGATATGCGCGTCGCCCAGGATCTTCTCGGCTTCCTTGCCGGTGATCTGCTTGGCGCGCAGGTCGACCAGCATCACGTGGCTCTCGGTGCGGCCCGAGACGATGCGCAGGCCGCGCGCGATCAGGGTCTCGGCCAGCGCCTGGGCGTTCCTGACGACCTGCTGCTGATAGGCCTTGAACTCGGGCGACAGCGCTTCCTTGAAGGCGACGGCCTTGCCGGCGATCACGTGCATCAGCGGGCCGCCCTGGATGCCGGGGAAGATCGCCGAATTGATGGCCTTCTCATGCTCGGCTTTCATCAGGATCACGCCGCCGCGCGGCCGCGCAGGCTCTTGTGCGTGGTGGTGGTGACGAAGTCCGCGTGCGGCACCGGGTTCGGGTAGACGCCCGCGGCGATCAGGCCCGCGTAATGCGCCATGTCGACCATGAAATAGGCGCCGACCGACTTGGCCACGGCCGCGATGCACTCGAAGTCGATGCGCAGCGAGAAGGCCGACGCGCCGGCGATGATCAGCTTCGGCTTCTTCTCCTGGGCCAGCTTTTCCAGCGCGCCGTAGTCGATGTCCTCGTCGGCGTTCAGGCCGTAGCTGACCACGTTGAACCACTTGCCGCTCATGTTCAGCGCCATGCCGTGGGTCAGGTGGCCGCCTTCGGCCAGGCTCATGCCCATGATGGTGTCGCCCGGCTTGAGCACGGCGAAGAACACGCCCTGGTTGGCCTGCGAGCCCGAGTTCGGCTGCACGTTGGCGGCCTCGGCGCCGAACAGTTGCTTGACGCGGTCGATCGCGAGCTGCTCGACGACGTCGACATATTCGCAGCCGCCGTAGTAGCGCTTGCCGGGATAGCCCTCGGCGTACTTGTTGGTCAGCTGCGAGCCCTGGGCGGCCATCACGGCCGGCGAGGTGTAGTTCTCGGAGGCGATCAGCTCGATATGGTCTTCCTGGCGCTGATTTTCCTGCTGGATGGCGGACCAGAGTTCGGGATCGATCTGGTCGATCGTGTAACGGCTGCGTTCGAACATGGCGAAAACTCGTCTGTAGAAGGATCGGTGAAAACCGTGCAATGACGGCGGATTGACCGAAGGATACGGGAACGGAACGACGGTAGGGCGCGCGGGGAAGACGCATGCGAACCGCGTCGCCGGCCTGGGCGCGGGGCCCGGGACTGGCGGCGCAGGGCGCACCCTGCTTCCCATTCGCTGGCCCAGGCGAGCGGCAGGCGCGGCGGCTATCGCAAGGGGCCGGGGCCGGGCGTTGCGCCCTGGCTTCGGACCGCTTCCGGTGGCTTGGCGCCAGAGATCTTGCGCTTCCTCGTGGTAGTACCCACTGACTTCGCCAGTCGCGCAAGGTGGAATGGTTGGCCGGAGTTTACGCGAGGCCCCGGCTCGCCGCAAGCCGGCTGGGCCGCCTGGGACGGGGCCTGGCGGGCGGGAAGGGGGGGCGCTCGTCTGTAGGACGCCACGGCGTTGCGTTGTCGGACGCCGTGTGACACCGAAGCCGCGCCCGCGTCCGTTACAATCGCGGCCATGACGAATTTCGTATGGCCGCTGCGCGTCTACTGGGAAGACACCGACGCCGGCGGGGTGGTGTTCTACGCCAACTACCTCAAGTTTTTCGAACGCGCGCGCACCGAATGGCTGCGCTCGCTCGGTATCGAGCAGCAGGCCCTCGCCGATGAATCGGGCGTGGTCTTTGTCGTGCGCAGCACGGCGGTGGAATACAATGCGCCCGCCCGGCTGGACGACCTGCTGGAGATCCGTACCCGTATTGAACGGGTCGGGCCGGCCTCGGTCCAATTCGCCCAGGAAGCGTGGCGCGGGCCGCTGATGCTGGCCGCGGGCACGATCCGGGTGGGATGCGTGGACCGCGACAGCTTCCGCCCGGCCCCGATTCCCGCACCCGTCCTCGCAACCATCAAGACCGCTCGATGAATCCCGTGACCGTCACGCAAGACATGTCGATCCTAACGCTGGTGATGCACGCCAGCTTCCTGGCGCAGGCCGTGATGGCCTTGCTGGTCGTCATGTCCTTGTTCTCCTGGACCTATATCTTCCGCAAGCACATGGCGCTGCGCGCCGCGCGCACCCAGACCGAGGGCTTCGAGCGCGATTTCTGGGCGGGCGGCGACCTGCAGGCGCTGTATCACAGCGCGGCCAACAACCGGCACAGCACCGGCGCGCTCGAGCGGATCTTCGAGTCCGGCATGGGCGAGTACCTGAAGGCGCGCGAGCGCAGCAACGACGCCGGCGCGCTGCTCGACGCGGCCCGCCGCGCGATGCGCGCCGCCTACCAGCGCGAGATGGACGTGCTCGAGTCTCACCTGCCGTTCCTCGCCTCGGTCGGCTCGGTCAGCCCCTACATCGGCCTGTTCGGCACGGTCTGGGGCATCATGAACGCCTTCCGCGGCCTGTCCAACGTCCAGCAGGCGACGCTGGCCTCGGTCGCGCCCGGCATCGCCGAAGCGCTGGTGGCCACCGCGATCGGCCTGTTCGCGGCGATTCCGGCCGTGATCGCGTACAACCGCTACGCGACCGAGATCGACCGGCTGGCGATCCGCTTCGAGAGCTTCATGGAAGAATTCCTCAACATCCTGCAGCGGCAGACCCGCTGAAGGCCAGGCCAAGGAGAAGCGCAGCATGGCAGCCATTCAGCGCCGCGGCGGCTCGCGCCGCCGGGCCAGCGCCGACATCAATGTCGTGCCGTATATCGACGTGATGCTGGTTCTGCTCGTCATCTTCATGGTGGCGGCGCCGATCGTCAGCCCCGCCGTGGTGGACCTGCCGACCGTGGCCGACGCCACGCCGCAGCAGAAGACCCCGCCGATCGTCGTCACCGTGCACGAGGACGGCACGCTGACCGCGCGCGGCAAGAGCCCGGAGGGCGCCTCGTTCGAGCGCAAGCTCGACACCAAGGGCCTGCTGGACTTCGTGCACCAGCGCCAGAACGAGAACCCGGACCAGCCGGTGGTGATCGCCGCCGCCCGTGCGGTCAAGTACGAGGCGGTGCTCGACGTGATGTCCGAACTGAAGGCCGATGGCGTCAAGCGCGTCGGCCTGATGGTCAAGTCCAAGTAACCGCTGGATGACGACCGGATGTCGCCCGGAACCTTGCCGTTAGCCTTTTCCATGAAGACCGCCGACTCCTATCCGTATCAGCCGGTCAAGGAACGCGGCACGCTGCGCTCCTTCCTGCTGGCGCTCTTCATGCATCTGCTGCTGGCCATCGTGCTGTACTACGGTGTCAACTGGCAGATCAGCACTCCCGCCGGCGTCGAAGCCGAGCTGTGGGAGGAAGTCCCCGATACCCCGGCCCCGGAGCCCACTCCGCGGCCCCAGCCCCAGCCGACTCCGGCGCCGCCGGCACCCGTGGCGCAGCCCAAGCCGGAAGAGGACGCCGACATCGCGCTCGAGCGCCAGAAGCGCCGCGAAGCCGAGGCGCGCGAGGCCGCGCGCAAGCAGGCCGAGCTGAAGGCGCGCCAGGAGCGCGAGGAACGCGAGGCGGCCGAGCGCCGCGAGGCGCAGCGCAAGGAAGAACAACGCAAGGAAGCCCTGCGCAAGGAAGAGCAGCGCAAGGAAGAGCAGCGGAAAGAGGCCCAGCGCAAGGAAGACCAGCAGCGCGCCGAGGAGCAGAAGCGCAAGGAACAGGCCGAGCGCAAGGAAGAGCAGGCGAAGAAGGCCAAGGCGGACGCCGAGGCCAAGGCCAAGGCGAAGGCAGACGCGGACGCGAAGGCCAAGCGCGAGGCCGCCGCCAATGCCCAGCGCCAGGCCGAACTGGCCCGCCTGAAGGCGCTGGCCGGCGGCAGCGGCTCGGGCGGCGGCACTTCCGACAACGCCGGTTCGGGCGGCCGCGCCTCGCCGGGCTACGCCGACAAGGTGCGCCGCCGGGTCAAGCCGAACATCGTCTTCACCGAGGACGTGCAGGGCAACCCGACCGCCGTGGTGTCGGTGTCGCTGGCGCCGGACGGCTCGCTGCTGTCGGCCCGCCTGTCCAAGTCCAGCGGCAATTCGGCCTGGGACAACGCCGTGCTGCGCGCGGTCGAGCGTTCCGACCCGCTGCCGCGCGACGACAACGGCAAGGCGCCGTCCAGCTTTACGATCACTTTCCGGCCCAAGGACTGAGGCAGGGGAAGCGTATGATTTGCAACATAGTGCAACCGGGATCGCTGGCCGCGGGGCGGCTGGCTACCATCGACGGTTGCCTGGCGCGGCCCGGCGGCGCCTCGCTCCGCGCGCCGTTGCCGACGCGTCCGATGCATCGATTGACGATCTCGATATAGATAGAGGAGCAGCATGCGATCGCTTTTGGCCCTTTTGGCCCATGGGGGCTTCGCCTATCGGGCGGCCGACGCCCGCCGACGCACCCCAGCCACCCCCGCCGCCGGCCGGCGCACCGCCGGTTCGGCCGTGCTGGCCTGGATCACCATGGCGCTGGCCATGATGCTGACGATGGGCACCGCCCACGCCCAGCTGAACGTCGAAATCTCCGGCGTCGGCTCCAGCCAGTTCCCGATTGCCGTCGCCAACTTCCAGAATGAAAGCGCGGCGCCGACCAATCTGACGGCGATCATCCGCGCCGACCTGCAGCGCAGCGGGCGCTTCCGCAATGTCGACGTGGCCGGCGCCACCGTCCCGGAAACCGCCAACGTCGACCTGGCCGGCTGGAAGACCCGCGGCGCCGACGCCTTCGTCGCCGGCAGCGTCACGCCCGCCGGCGGCGGCCGCTACGAGGTCCGCTTCCGCCTGTACGACACCGTCAAGGGCGCCAGCCTGGGCGGCCTGGCCTTTACCGTCGGCCAGGACCAGCTGCGCGTGACCGCGCACAAGATCGCCGACTATATCTACGAGAAGCTGCTGGGCGAGCGCGGCGTGTTCGCGACCCGGCTGTCGTACGTTTCCCGTGTCGGCAACCGCTTCCAGCTGTTGATCTCCGACTCCGACGGCCAGAATTCGCGCGTCGCGCTGACCAGCAACGAGCCGATCATCTCGCCGTCGTGGTCGCCGGACGGCGCCAAGGTGGCCTACGTCTCGTTCGAGGCGAAGAAACCGGTTGTCTATGTGCATGACCTGGCCACGGGCCGCCGCACGCTGGTGTCGAACCAGAAGGGCAACAACAGCGCCCCGGCATGGTCGCCCGATGGCCGCCATCTGGCGCTGGCGCTGTCGCGCGACGGCAATACGCAGATCTATCAGGTCAATGCCGACGGTTCGGGGCTGCGCCGCCTGAGCCGCAGCAGCGCGATCGATACCGAGCCGCAGTATTCGCCGGATGGCCGCCATATCTACTTCACCAGCGACCGTGGCGGCGCGCCGCAGATCTACCGCATGCCGGCCGCCGGCGAGGAGTCGGGCGCGGCGCAGCGCGTGACCTTCAAGGGCAACTACAACGTCAGCCCGCGGGTTTCGCCGGATGGCAAGCAACTGGCGTACATTAGCCGCGGCGGCGGCTTCAAGCTGCAGCTGATGGACCTGGGCAGCGGCGATGTCACCGCGCTGACCGACACGGCCAACGACGAGGCGCCCAGCTTCGCCGCCAACGGCAAGTACATTCTCTACGCCACTCGCGTCGGCGGTCGCGCGGTGCTGGCGGCGGTGTCGACCGATGGACGTACCAAGCAGGTTTTGTCGCTCCAGTCCGGCGAGGTTCGCGAGCCGTCCTGGGGACCCTTCATGCAATAACAGAAACAGGAGCCTCCTACCATGTCCAACATGATCACCAAGTCTCTCGCCATCGCCGTTCTGCTGACCCTCGGCGCCTGCTCGTCGGGCGTCAAGCTGGACGACTCCGCCAAGGCCGGTGCCAGCACCGGCGGCACCTCGACCACCGACCCGCGCGCCGTCGCGCCGGTGGACGTCTCGCGCGATCCGCTGAACGACCCGAACAGCCCGCTGGCCCGCCGCAGCGTCTACTTCGACTTCGACAGCTACAGCGTCAAGCCGGAATACCAGGGCATGCTGAACGAGCACGCCAAGTACCTGCAGGGCAACCGCGGCCGCCGCATCCTGATCCAGGGCAACACCGACGAGCGCGGTACCAGCGAGTACAACCTGGCGCTGGGCCAGAAGCGTGCCGAGGCGGTGCGCCGTTCGTTGGCCACCATGGGCGTGCCCGAGACCCAGATGGAAGCCGTGAGCCTGGGCAAGGAAAAGCCGAAGGCGACCGG
Organism: Cupriavidus sp. H18C1; assembly: GCF_049311595.1. NCBI lineage: Bacteria > Pseudomonadati > Pseudomonadota > Betaproteobacteria > Burkholderiales > Burkholderiaceae > Cupriavidus > Cupriavidus sp. H18C1. Next base: position 1,165,866 of record NZ_CP186008.1, on the reverse strand, counting down.
TCATGACGAAGCGTCGTGGGCAGAGAACCGCCGCGCCGATATCGTTTATTGATTGCCGTCTGGATTCGTTTCGATCCGTTGATCCCGCGCTGAAGAAAGTCGATCCATGAAAGCACGCGTCTCTACTCTGTCGTGGCTAGTCGCCGCAGTTTGTGCCGGCCTGTTGCCGGCCGCCCAGGCACAGGCCGGTGTCTTCGACGATGACGAGGCGCGTCGCGCCATCATCACGCTGCGAGAGCAGTTCAATGGCTTCCAGGCCACTGCCTCGCAGCGGATCGACCAGAACAGCCGGGCCCAGATCGAGATCCAGAACCAGCTCGAAGGGATGCGCCAGGAAGTGGCGCGCCTGCGGGGCCAGAACGAGGTGCTGCAGAACGAAGTCGCGAATCTGCAGCGCCAGCAGAAGGACTACTACGCGGACCTGGACGCGCGGCTCAAGAAGTTCGAGCCGCAGCAGGTCACCGTGGAAGGCCAGCAGGGCCTGGCCCAGCCGGGCGAGAAGACCGAGTACGACGCCGCGCTCAAGCAGTTCCAGACCGGGGACTTCAAGGGCGCCGGCGCCAACTTCTCGGCCTTCATCAAGAAGTATCCGCAGAGCCCGTACCTGCCGCTGGCGCAGTACTGGCTGGGCAATTCGCTGTACGCCCAACGCGACTACCGTGGCTCGATTACGGTGCTGCAGAACATGGTGCAGGCCAGCCCGACGCACCCCAAGGTGCCCGACGCGATGATCGCGATCGCCAACAACCAACTGGAGTCGAACCAGAAGGCGGCGGCGCGCAAGACGCTCGAGCAGGTGGTGGCCAAGTATCCCGGCACCGAGGGCGCCCAGGCGGCCAGCAACCGGCTGAAGACGCTGAAGTAAGGCGCACGGAAGTCGAGGACGCTGAAGCCCGCCGCTCGCGGCGGCGCCGGCGTGGGATGTGCCGGGGGCCCGCGCAAGCGGGCCTTTTTCGTGGTCGCGCTAAAATAACGGGTTACCCGATGTACCGCGAAGGCCGAGCGGCCTTCGCCCGCTACCCGGCACGCGCCACCCCGAGATGACCCAACGCGCAATCGTCCTGCTTTCCGGCGGTCTGGACTCCGCCACCGTGCTCGCTATGGCCAATGCCCAGGGCTTCGAGACCTATGCGCTGTCGATGCGCTACGGCCAGCGGCATTCGTCGGAGCTGGAGGCGGCCAAGCGCGTCGCCGCGGCGCTCGGCGCCAAGCGGCACGAGATCGTCGACCTGGATCTGCGCCGCTTCGGCGGCTCGGCGCTGACCGACGACGCGCTGGACGTGCCGACCGACGGCGCGGCCGGCGGTATCCCGGTCACCTACGTGCCGGCCCGCAACACCATCATGCTGTCGCTGGCGCTCGGCTGGGCCGAGGCGATCGGCGGCCGCGACCTGTTCTTCGGCGCCAATGCCGTCGATTATTCGGGCTATCCCGATTGCCGTCCGGAATACGTGCAGGCCTACGAGGCGCTGGCCAACCTGGCCACCAAGGCCGGCGTCGAGGGCGAGCGCATCCGCGTCCACGCGCCGATCATCGACATGACCAAGGCCGAGATCATCCAGGCCGGCGTCCGCCTCGGCGTCGACTACGGCATGACGGTGTCGTGCTACCAGGCCGACGAGCAGGGCCGCGCCTGCGGCGTCTGCGATTCCTGCCGGATCCGCCGCGCGGGCTTCGAGGCCGCCGGCGTGCCCGATCCGACCCGTTACCAGAGCGCCGCGTGATCCTGACCGCCGCGGCCCGGCTGCTTCGCTTACCTCTTATCGTCCTGCCACCGGCAATCCGCCATGCCTGAAATCGACGTCCCCGCGCTGACCCGCACCGTGCTGGTCTGCACCTTCGCGCTGACCTTCCTGTTCGGCGCGGTCCTGCAGCGCACGCACTTCTGCACCATGGGCGCTGTCTCCGACATCGTCAACATGGGCGACTGGACCCGCATGCGCATGTGGGTGCTGGCGATCGGCGTCGCGATGATCGGCACCGGCGTGCTGGCGTGGTCGGGCCAGATCGATCCGGCCCGGACCATCTATGCGGCCGACAAGCTCGCGTGGCTGTCCGCGCTGGTCGGCGGGCTGCTGTTCGGCTTCGGCATGGTGCTGGCCTCGGGCTGCGGCAGCAAGACGCTGGTGCGGATCGGCGCCGGCAACCTGAAGTCGCTGGTGGTGTTCGTGTTCCTGGGCCTGTCGGCCTATATGACGCTGCGCGGCCTGTTCGGCGTGATCCGCGTCAATACCGTCGACGCGGTGGCGATGCAGCTGCCGACCTCGCAGGACCTGCCGTCGCTGCTGGCGCAGACCGGCCTGTCGCGCGGCACGCTGCAGCTCGTGCTGGGCCTGCTGCTCGGCGGTGTGCTGTCGCTGTGGGCGCTGGCCGGCAAGGGCTTTCGCACCTTCGACAACCTGCTCGGCGGCATCGCGGTCGGGCTGATCATCGTGGCGATGTGGTACGTGTCCGGCCATCTCGGCTTCGTGCCGGAAGATCCGAATACGCTGGAAGAGGTGTTCGTCGCCACCAACAGCGGCCGCATGGAGAGCCTGAGCTTCGTCGCGCCCTACGCCTATACGCTGGACTGGCTGATGATGTTCAGCGACAAGAGCAAGGTGCTGACGGTCGGTATCGTCAGCGTGATCGGCGTGATCGCCGGCGCGGCCGCCTATGCGCTGGCCTCGCGCACATTCCGCTGGGAAGGCTTCGGCAACGCCGAGGACGTCGCCAACCATATCGTCGGCGGCATCCTGATGGGCGCGGGCGGCGTGACCGCGCTGGGCTGCACGATCGGGCAGGGCCTGTCCGGCGTGTCGACACTGGCGATCGGTTCCTTCATCGCGCTGGCCGGCATCCTGCTCGGCGCCGTGCTGGCGTTCCGTTATCAGATGTGGCGGCTGGAGCGGATGGCCTGAGCCGCGCGATCACGCTGCGGTCCGGACGCCAAGGGCAGTGCCGTTGACATGATCAAGTGAAGCTGACTATAATCGCGGCTTCGGTTTTTTCGGGTCGTTAGCTCAGCCGGTAGAGCAGCGGACTTTTAATCCGTTGGTCGCAGGTTCGAATCCTGCACGACCCACCAAGTATTGAAGAAGGGCCTGTGGCGCAAGTCACAGGCCCTTTTTTGCATGGTGTCCCAGCCGTGCGTGGTGTCCCAGCCGTGCGTGGTGTCCCAGGCGTGCATGGTGTCCCAGGCGTGCATGGTGTCCCAGGCGTGCATGGTGTCCCGACCGCATGGTGTCCCGACCGCGTTGCGGCCGGACAAGGCCTTCAACGGCCGGGCGTCGGCGGCTGGGTAGGCGGCGTCTTCGTCGGCGTGTTCGACTCGGTTTCCCGCATCGACACGAACAGGTCCCAGCTGGCGATGAACAGCGCGGCGATCAGCGGTCCGATCACGAAGCCGTTGATGCCGAACAGCGCCATGCCGCCCAGCGTCGAGATCAGGATCACCCAGTCTGGCATCTTGGTGTCCTTGCCGACCAGGATCGGGCGCAGCACGTTGTCGACGGCGCCGATCACCAGCGCGCCGAAGGCGATCACCGTGATGCCCTTCCACAGCACGCCGGTCAGCAGGAAATAGATCGCGACCGGTCCCCAGATCAGGCCCGCGCCGACCGCCGGCAGCAGCGACAGCACCGCCATCACCACGCCCCACAGCACCGCGCCCTGGATGCCGAGCACCGCGAACAGCACGCCGCCGAGCAGGCCCTGCAGCGCGGCCACGGCGAGATTGCCCTTGATGGTCGCGCGGATCACGCCGGTGAACTTCAGCAGCAGCATCTGCTTGTGTTCCTCGCTCAGCGGCAGCGCCAGGCGGATGCGCCGGGTCAGCTTGGCGCCGTCGCGCAGCAGGAAGAACAGCAGATACAGCATCACGCCGAAGCTGATGACGAACTGGAAGGTGTTCTGGCCGATGCTGAGCGCCTGCGTGGCCAGGTACTGGCTGATCTGTCCGGCCGCGGTGGCCAGCTTTTCCTGGATCGAGGCGACGTCGTTCAGCTCGAGCCGGGTCAGCGCCGAGTTCAGGCTCGACGGCAGCGCCGCCACGGCCTGTTCGAAGTAGGCGGTGAAATTGATATGCCCGGAGCGGATCTGGTGCACCACCGCGGTGGTTTCATTGAGCAGCGAGGCGGTGACCAGGAACATCGGCAGCACCACCACCAGCAGGCACAGCAGCAGCGTGATCAGCGAGGCAAGGTTGGCGCGGCCGCGCATCTTGCGCGTCAGCAGATTGTTCAGCGGGGTGAAGATGATCGCCAGGATCACGCCCCAGAATACCGCGCCGAAAAACGGCTGAAGCACCCAGAAGAAGGCGATGGTGACGATGGCCAACAGGATGTAGAAGGCCTTCTGGTGCATGGCGGTTCAGTGTCGAGGTGTGGACGTGTCGAGGACACGCGATGGATGGGCGATCCGCTGGCGAGCCGGCGGCCCGCTCGGATGCCAGTGCAATCCGGCGTCCCGCGGCGGGCGCGACGGCTCAGCGTACCAGCGGATCGTGAAAACCGGTATCGGTGCGCGCGGCGGCGTCGCCGCGGGCGGTGCCCGGCGCGGGAACATTGCCTTCGGGCGTCTGCGAGCGCGCCTGCTGCCAGGTCCGGTAGGCCCAGTAGCCGGCGCCGGCGACGGCGCCCAGCTTGGATAGCTTCCAGCCCCAGCGCAGCACCGGCACGCGGCGCATCAGCGGCAGCGCCAGCGACAGGGCCGATCCCACGATCGGATAGTCTTTGGCAAGGCCCAGCAGCTTCCACATCGATTGCGGCCGCGCCATGCGCGGCAACCAGGCGCCGATGCGGCCGATGTTGCGGACGCTGGCGCGCACGTCGGCGAGCGATTGGGCGCAGTCGTAGCGCTCGAGCGCCGCGCGGGTGATCAGCAATTCCTTGCGGACCGCCAGCGGCAAGCGGACTTCGCGGGCCGTGCGCCGGCGTGCCGGCGGTTCGGTGCGCGCCGTCCGCGCGCCGACACCGGTCGGCGGCATCGGCGGCAGTCCGGCTTCGTCGAGCGCCGTGGCCGACGGCGCGGCGTAGGCGTCGGCGGACGATCCCGCGGATGGGGTCGGCGTCGGGGCCGGGGCAGCGCCCGCGGTCGGAGACGGGGAAGGGGACGGAATCGGAGTCGGAGCGGGGGTCGGGGTCATTGGCGCAGGCTCTCCCGGTCCTTGTCGATTTCGGCCAGCGTGGCTTCGAACATCGGCGGCGAATGGCGGACGATATTACGCGCGGCCAGGAGGCACCCGCCGCCGAGCAGCAGATAGACCACGATCACCGCGCCGAGCGCCTGCACCCGGTAGTTGTCCCAGAACAGCAGCACGATCAGGCCGGTCAGCGCGAACAGCGCGAGGCCGAAGAACACCAGGCCGACCAGCGCCAGCAGCGCCATGCGCAACAGCCGTGATTTTTCCTCGGAGAGTTCGACGCTGGCCAGTTCCAGCCGGGTCTGCACCATCGCCGCCACCGAGCTGCCCAGCGTGCGCAGCGAGTCCAGTAACTTGGGTGAGGAGGTGTCGTCGGTCATGCGGTTCCGCTGATTGGAGTGTCGTCATGCGCCGCGTTGCGGCACCCGGCAGGAGGGGGCCTGCGCGATCGGCGCACCGGGAGCGCCCGCGAACGGGGTGCTCCGGAAGGGCGCCGGCGCGCAGGCCGGCAAGTCGCGGTCGGGCGCGGGAACCCGCGGGTTGCGGGTACAGCGGCCCGACCGGCTGGCTTTACTTGCGGTTCAGCAACAGGCCGATCAGCAGACCGGCGCCGGCGGCGATGCCGACCGCGCGCCAGGGATGGTCGTGTACGTAGTCGTCGGTGGCGCGGGCCGCGGCCTTGCTCTTGGTGACGACGGCGTCCTGCAGATCCTGCGCTTTTTCCTTGGCTTGCTTCAGCAGGCCCATGCCACGCTCGCGCAGTTCGGCGGCCTTCTCGCCGGTGGTCGAGGCGGCTTGCTTGAGCAGTTCCTCGGCATCGGACAGGACGGTTTTGACATCGCTCATCAGTTTCTCCTGGTTGCGGGCGGTTGTTTCGGATAGTTGCATGTTGGCCTTCCTCGCTCTCGTAGGGTGTCTTCGCCTTGCTGCGGTCCAAGCATTTCCTAGGATATGCGGCGGTCTGCAATGGTTTCAAGACAGCGAGTCCTACAAGTCATGTAGGACATCGGCGCAGCGCGATGCAAACCTGAGCGGTTTTTATCGGCCGGCACGCCGTCGGGCGTCGCGCGCCCGTCCGGCGCGTCCCCGGATCGCGAGGTGGCGGCGGGTTTCGGCGTCACGCCAAAGCCTTCGACCATCGATTCGGCAAATGACTTCGCGTGATGTTGTAGTGACTTTATATTTGTTTGTGTCTCACCGCAATCGGAATAGACTGGTCTGAGTCCGGGCGCTGGCGGCCCGGAGGCAAGCAACATCCGACAGACGACTGACGACCGACAGGCAAGGAGGCAACCATGGCACTCAGGCTAGGCGACATTGCGCCGGACTTCGAACAGGATTCCAGCGAAGGCCGCATCCGCTTTCATGAATGGCTGGGCAACAGCTGGGGCGTGCTGTTCTCCCATCCGGCGGACTTCACCCCGGTCTGCACGACCGAACTGGGACTGACGGCCAAGCTCAAGGACGAGTTCGCCAGGCGCAACGTCAAGGCGATCGCGCTGTCGGTCGACCCGGTCGAGTCCCATCAGCGCTGGATCGAGGACATCAACGACACCCAGGGCTGCCAGGTCAATTTCCCGATCCTGGCCGACGCCGACCGCAAGGTGTCCGAGCTCTACGACATGATCCATCCGAACGCCAACGAGACGCTGACGGTGCGCTCGCTGTTCGTGATCGATCCGAACAAGAAGGTGCGGCTGATCATTACCTATCCGGCCAGCACCGGCCGCAACTTCAACGAGATCCTGCGCGTCATCGATTCGCTGCAGCTGACCGACAAGCACAGCGTGGCGACGCCGGGCAACTGGCAGCAGGGCGAGGACGTGGTCATCGTGCCGTCGTTGAAGGACGAAGAGGTGATCAAGCAGAAGTTCCCGAAGGGCTACAAGGCGCTGCGCCCGTACCTGCGGATGACGCCGCAGCCGGACAAGCAGCAGTAAGCCATCGGCTGCACGAGAAACCGCGCAAGAATCGCGGCGAGAAGCCGCAATGATAAACGCAGCGGGAAACCGCAGCGATAAACAGAAACGAGAACCAGAAACGAGAACCAGAAACGAGAACCAGAAACGAGAAACGCCGCGCCGCCCCGCGTGATGCAAGCGGGGACGGCGCGGCGCCAACGGTGTCGTACCGACGGGTTCGCCCGTCGTCTCCTTGGTAGTGTGCTTTGGCCCGGCGACAGCCGGGCCTTTTTATTGGGCCGTGCGCACTGGCTCGGCCGGGGTCATTCCGGAGCCGTTCAGAAGAAGGCTTGGATGCCGGTCTGCGCGCGGCCAAGGATCAGCGCATGGATGTCATGCGTGCCCTCGTAGGTGTTGACCACCTCGAGGTTGACCACATGGCGGATCACGCCGAACTCGTCCGAGATGCCGTTGCCGCCGAGCATGTCGCGCGCCACGCGGGCGATGTCGAGCGACTTGCCGCACGAATTGCGCTTCATGATCGAGGTGATCTCGACCGCCGCGGTGCCCTCGTCCTTCATCCGGCCCAGGCGCAGGCAGCCCTGCAGGCCCAGCGTGATTTCGGTCTGCATGTCGGCCAGCTTCTTCTGCACCAGCTGCGTGGCGGCCAGCGGGCGGCCGAACTGCTTGCGGTCCAGCGTGTACTGGCGCGCGGTATGCCAGCAGAACTCGGCGGCGCCCAGCGCGCCCCAGGCGATGCCGTAGCGGGCCGAGTTCAGGCAGGTGAACGGGCCCTTCAGGCCGCTGACGCCCGGCATCAGGTTTTCTTCCGGCACGAACACCTGGTCCATGACGATTTCGCCGGTGATCGAGGTGCGCAGGCCGACCTTGCCGTGGATCGCCGGCGCGCTCAGGCCCTTCCAGCCCTTTTCCAGGATGAAGCCGCGGATGGCTTCCTTGCCGCCGTTCTGCGGATCGTCGGCGAGCTTCGCCCACACCACGAACACGTCGGCGATCGGCGAGTTGGTGATCCACATCTTGGCGCCGCTCAGCTCGTAGCCGCCGTCGACCTTCTTCGCGCGCGTCACCATCGAGCCCGGGTCGGAGCCGTGGTTCGGCTCGGTCAGGCCGAAACAGCCGATCCATTCGCCGGTGGCCAGCTTGGGCAGGTACTTCTGCTTCTGCGCCTCGCTGCCGAATTCGTAGATCGGCACCATCACCAGCGACGACTGCACGCTCATCATCGAGCGATAGCCGGAATCGACGCGCTCGACCTCGCGGGCGATCAGGCCATAGCTGACGTAGTTCAGCCCCGGGCCGCCGTACTGCTCGGGAATGGTCGGGCCCAGCAGGCCGAGTTCGCCCATCTCGCGGAAGATGGTCGCGTCGGTCTTTTCATGCCGGAACGACTCCAGCACGCGCGGCATCAGCTTGTCCTGGCAGTAGGCCGCGGCGGCGTCGCGCACCATGCGCTCGTCGGCGGTCAGTTGCTGGTCGAGCAGCAGCGGGTCGGCCCAGTGGAATTCGGCGTTGGCGGCCATCGAGGTCTCCTTCGGTAGAGCGGTGAACGCGGGTCAGCGTGATTGAGCTTGGAATGGAACGTGGTAATCGGGCGCGGAGGACCGGCTGGCGGGGCGCTGCCGGTCTCGTTTTGAGGTTCCGCATTGCGGAACCGTGTTCCGATGCGTTAGTATAGCGCAAAGCGTCCGGCCGGCAACAGCCCGTTCGGACCTCCCGACTTCGTTCACCGCCTTTCGACCCAGGAGCCCGCCGTGGCCAATTCCGACGCGCTTTCCTCCGCCGCCAGCACGGGGAATGCGGCTGCCCCAGCCACCCCGGCCGCAAAGAGCCCTCCGGCCGCGGAGGTCACCAAGGCGACCGAGCCCGGGTCGGAGCGCGCCGTGCGCGAGAGCGACCCCAACTTCGTCACCGCGCTGGCCCGCGGGCTGGAGCTGCTGCGGTGCTTTCGCACCGGCGAGTCGATGCTCGGCAACCAGGACTTCGTGCGGCGCACCGGCCTGCCGAAGGCGACCGTCAGCCGCCTCGCCGGCACGCTGGTGCAACTCGGGTATCTGCGCTACGACGACAGCCTGGGCAAGTACGCGCTCGACGCCGGCGTGCTGGCGCTGGGCTTTGCCTATCTGTCGGCCTCCGATGTGGTCGCGCTGGCGCGGCCGCATATGTTGGCGTTCGCGCAGACGCATGGCGTGTCGGTGTCGCTCGGCAAGCGCGAGCGGCTGGAGGTGATCTATCTGGAGTCGATCCGTAACGACGCCGGCTCGATGCTGGGCCTTGGGGTCGGATCGCGGCTGTCGCTGGTGTCGAGCTCGATGGGGCGGGCCTATCTGGCGGCGCTGGCCGGGCCGAAGCGGGAACGGCTGCTGGCCGAATTCGCGCAGGCCTATCCCGAGCAATGGAAGGCGCAGGAGGCGCCCATGCGGGCGGCGGTCGCCGAGGCGGAGCAGCGCGGCTACGCGGCCTCGTTCCGCGACTGGCATCCGGCCATCCACGCCTGCGCGGTGCCGTTCCGGCCGATCGGCGAAAAGGACATCCACATGCTGAGCTGCAGCGCGTCGTATGGCAGCGTCGACGAGGCGGTCTTCCACGAGACGCTGGCTCCGGCGCTGCGCGCGCTGGCGGCGCGGTTGTCGGAGGGCGCCGCGCGCTGAGCGCGGCAGCCTGGGCCGCTGCGGTTGCTCAGGCCGCCGAGGTCGCTGGGTCGCTGGGTCGCTGAGGTCGCTGAGGTCGCTGGGTCGCTGGGTCGCTGAGGTCGCTGGGGCGCTGGGGCGCTGGGGCGCTGGGCCGTCGGAGCCGCAGAGGCCGCCCCGGCCATCCGAGTCGCTCGGGTCGCCGGGGCCGCTCAGCGAGCGATCGCCATCACAGGTCCGTGCGCAGCTTCCACAGTTCGGGGAACAGCACGATGTCGAGCATCTTGCGCAGATAGCTGACGCCCTCGGTGCCGCCGGTGCCGCGCTTGAAGCCGATCACGCGTTCCACCGTGGTGACATGGCGGAAGCGCCATTGGCGGAAGGCATCCTCGAGATCGACGAACTTCTCGCCGAGCTCGTACAGCTCCCAATGCGCCTCCGGCTGGCGATAGACCTCCAGCCAGGCCGCCTCGACCGAGGCGTTGTAGCCGGCCGGCTCGGTCCAGTCGCGCTCGAGACAGGCCGCGTCGATCGCGAAGCCGCGCCGCGCCATCAGCCGGATCGCCTCGTCGTACAGCGACGGCGTGCGCAGCGCCTCCTCGACCAGCGCATGGTGCTGCGGACGGTGCGCGTGCGGACGCAGCATCGCGGCATTCTTGTTGCCGAGGATGAATTCGATCTCGCGGTACTGGAACGACTGGAAGCCGGACGACATCCCCAGGTAGGGCCGCATCGCCGAATACTCCGGCGGCGTCATCGTCGCCAGCACGTTCCACGCCTGCACCAGCTGGTCCATGATGCGCGACACCCGCGTCAGCATCTTGAACGCCGGCGGCAGGTCGTCGCGCCGCACCGCCTCGCGCGCGGCGCGCAGCTCATGCAGCATCAGCTTCATCCACAGCTCGGTGGTCTGATGCTGGACGATGAACAGCATCTCGTTGTGATCGGGCGAGAGCGGATGCTGGGCGTTCAGGATCTGGTCGAGCGCCAGGTAGTCGCCGTAGCTCATCTGCTGGCGCATGTCGAGCTGCGCGCCATGCCATTTGTCTGCGGACGGGGACTCGGATGGAGATCCACCCTCGCGCGACGTTTCTCCCTGGTGCGCCGCGCCGCCCGACACCGGGCAGCCGCCGTGCCCGGCCTTGATGTTCTTCGATTCCATGGTCATCGTTTCGCTCGCTGCTCAGGTCACCGCCGTGCGCGTCTGGAAGCGCGCCGCTTCGTAGGCGCCGCTGTCGAGCACGTCGCGCAGCACTTCCACCGCATCCCAGACGTCCGCAAAACCAGTGTAGAGCGGCGTGAAGCCGAAGCGGATGATCTGCGGCTCGCGGTAGTCGCCGATCACGCCGCGCTCGATCAGCGCCTGCATCACGGCATAGCCCTGCGGATGGGCGAAGCTGACCTGGCTGCCGCGGCGCGCGTGCTCGCGCGGCGTGACCAGCGTCAGCGGATGGTGGCCGCAGCGCGCTTCGACCAGCGCGATGAACAGGTCCGTCAGCTGCAGCGATTTGGCGCGCAGCGCCTGCATGTCGGTGCGGCCGAAGATCTCCAGTCCGCATTCGACCATCGCCAGCGAGGTCATCGGCTGCGTGCCGCACAGGAAGCGCGAGACGCCGCTGCGCGGGCGGTAGTCGGGCTCCATCGCGAACGGCGCGGCGTGGCCCCACCAGCCCGACAGCGGCTGCCAGAACGCGTCGCGCAGCGCCGGCGCGACCCACAGGAAGGCCGGCGAGCCCGGGCCGCCGTTCAGGTACTTGTAGGTGCAGCCGACCGCGTAGTCCGCGCCGGAATCGCGCAGCGCAACCGGCACCGCGCCCGCCGAATGCGCCAGGTCCCAGACCGTCAGCGCGCCGCGCGCATGCGCCAGTTCGGTCAGCGCCGCCATGTCGAGCATCTCGCCGGTCTTGTAGTTGACGTGGGTCAGCATCAGCACGGCGGTATCGTCGCGCACCGCCGCGTCGATCTCGTCCGGGCTGTCGACGAGGCGCAGCGAATAGCCCTGCTGCAGTAGATCGGCCAGGCCCTGGGCGATATACAGGTCGGTCGGGAAATTGCTGCGCTCGGAGACGATCACCTTGCGCGCCGGGCTGCGCAGTCCCTGCACGCGCAGCGCGGCGGCCAGCACCTTGAACAGGTTGACCGAGGTGGTGTCGGTGACGACGACCTCATCCGGGCTCGCGCCGACCAGCGGGGCCAGCAGGTTGCCCAGGCGCTGCGGCAGTTCGAACCAGCCGGCGCTATTCCAGCTGCGGATCAGGCCCTCGCCCCATTCCTGCTCGACCACCTGGGCGGCGCGGGCCGCGGCCGCGCGCGGGCGGGCGCCCAGCGAATTGCCGTCCAGATAGATCACGCCGTCGGGCAGCGCGAAGGCGTCGCGCAGCGGGCGCAGGGGGTCTTGCCGGTCCAGCGACAGGCATTGCTCGCGGGTAGTTGCGGTCATGGCTTCCTTGATGATGGTTGGCGATCGCCTCCGGGGACGATCGCGATCGATGCGGACATGCAGAGATGCGGAGATGCGGAGATGCGGACAAAGGCGGGGACGCCGTGGCGGTGGGCGCTCAGGCCAGGCTGCGCAGCACCGCCCGCACCGGGCTGGCGTCCAGCCCGGCAAGGCGCAGCGGCAGCGCGATCAGTTCGTAGTCGCCGGGCGCGACGGCGTCGAGCACCAGCCCTTCGAGAATCGCCATCCGATGCGTTCGCACCATCCGGTGCGCATCCATGGTCTTGGACTGCTGCGGGTCCAGCGACGGCGTATCGATGCCGATCAGCCGCACGCCGTGTTCGGCCAGCAGCGCAATGGTTTCCGGCGCCACCGCGCAGAAGTCGGGGTCCCACTCGGCCAGCGGCGCGCTGCGGTAGGTGCGCAGCAGCACGCGCGGCGGCACGCCGTCGAGCGCGCCCGCGACCTGTTCCGGCCGCACCAGCGGCGCCGCGCCGATGCAATGGATCACGCGGCAGGGCCCGAGGTACGGGTCCAGATCCACCTCGCCGATCGGCGCGCCGTCGGCCGCGTAGTGCAGCGGCGCATCCGCGTGCGCGCCGGTGTGCGGCGACAGCGTGATGCGGCCGACGTTGACCGGACAGTGTTCGTCCATCTGCCAGGCGCTCTGCTGCTGGAACGGCGTGTCGCCGGGCCACACCGGCGTCGCCGGCGACAGCGGCGGGCTGATGTCCCACAGCGCGCGGGCCGTGGTCGGGGAGGTCGGATGGGCGTCGGACATGTGGGGCGCGTCGAGGGGGGCTTGCGATGGGCCGATAGGGCGATGGGCGATAAAGCGACAGGCCGGTAATGCGGGAGGCGGGTAAAGCCATCGGACGGGGACAGCAAAAGGCCCGCATAGCATTAGGCGGCGGTGGCGCCGATCCCGGCATGATAGTCAAGATTTCGGGAAAGAGGCTTGCTATTTCGACGGCTGCAGCAGCCGTAATTCGCATAGAATTCGATAAATCAAACCTATTGCGAAAGGATCTGCGGCATGACGCTGGACCCCATCGATCTGCGCATCCTGGCATGCCTGCAGCAGAACGGCCGCATCAGCAACCAGGACCTGGCCGAGCGCGTGGCACTGTCGCCGTCGGCCTGCCTGCGGCGGGTGCGGCTGCTCGAGGAAAGTGGCGTGATCGGCGGCTATCGCGCCTGGTTCGACGCCGAGCGGCTGGGGCTGGAGCTGGAGGCGATCGTGCAGGTGTCGATGCGGCCGGCGGTCGAGGGCTGGCACGATACCTTCAACGCGGCGGTGCAATCGTGGCCGGAAGTGCTGTCGGCCTATGTGATCACCGGCGACAGCAACTACATCCCTGCGCGTGCAGGCGCGCAACCTGAAGCACTACTCCGATTTCATCGTGAACCGGCTCTATCGCACGCCGGGCGTGATGGACATCCGCTCGAACATCGTGCTGCAGCGGATCAAGACCGAGGGCTCGCCGCTGGAGCTGGTGCAGCCGCGCGGGCAGGGCTAGCGCGCCGGGCGCCGCCAAGGCGCGCCTGCCGCCGCGCGCGCAGCGCGATCAGCCGGGCGCGTGCCTGCCGCCGCGCGCAGCGCGATCAGCCGGGCGCGTGCCTAGCGCCGCGCGCGCGGCGCGATCAGCCAGCCGCGTGCCTACCGCCGCGCGTGCAGCGCGATCAGCCGGCGCAGCGTTTCCTTCAGCTGGTCCCCCTGGCTGGCGCCGAACGCGGCCAGCACCTGGGCCTCGTGTTCCGCGGCCTGGGCCAGCAGCGGCCGGGCCCGTTCGCGGCCGCGCTCGGTAATCGACACCAGCGCCTGGCGCCGATCGGGCGCGCCGTCGCGGCGGCGCTCGACCAGGCCATCGGCCGTCATGCGGTCGAGCAGCTTGGTCAGCGTCGGCTGCTTGGTCAGCGTGATATCGGCCAGCGTGCCGACCGTGCAGACGTCGCGGTCCGCCAGCGTCGCCAGCACGCGCCATTCCGGCACGCTCAGGCCCGCCAGTTCGACCTTGCGGTGGAATTCCCCCGAGACCAGATGGCTGGCGCGCGCCAGCAGATAGGGCAGGTAGCCGTCGACGAAGGGCATGGTCACGTTGGGCCGGGGCGGAGAAGCGCGCGGGGTGATCAGTCGCGCAGCGGGCTGGTGGTGGAGAACGCGCCGCCCTGGAACACCAGCGGCAGGCCGCCGCTGCTGTGGATGCCGCAGCGCTCGACCTCGCCGACGAAGATCACGTGATCGCCCTCGTCGTAGCGGCTGCGGTTGTGGCATTCGAACCAGGCCAGCGCATTGGCCAGGATCGGCAGGCCATTGGCCGACAGCCGGTAATCGACGCCGGCGAAGCGGTCGCCCTTGAGCGTGGCGAAGCGCTGGCACAGGTCCAGCTGCGTGGCGGCCAGCACGTTGATGATGTAGTGCGAGCCGCCGCGGAACATCGGCAGGCTGTTGGCGCGGTTGGCCATGCTCCACAGCACCAGCGGCGGATCGAGCGAGACCGAGTTGAACGAGCTGGCGGTGATGCCGACGAAGGGCGGATCGGCCGGGGATTCGCGCATGGCGCGCGTGGTGATGACCGTCACCCCGGTGGCGAACTGCGACAGCGCGCGGCGGAAATGCAGGGCGTCGAAGTCCGGCGCGGCGGCTTGGCCGTGCGGGGTCAGGTTCCCGTCAGGCGGGTTGGCGTCGGGAAATCCCATAGCTGGGGTACCGCTGATTTCCATGAAATTTCATATATTATTTGCCGCAGAACCCAGAATCACAAGCGAAGAAACACAGGCGACGAAATTCGGGGCGAAGAAGCACAGGCGCGGGATCGCAAACGGCAAGGCGGGATTTGCTGCGACGCCGCGGAACGCACCGAGGGGCGGGCGTGGCCCGCATCAGGAGGAGTGTCATGCTCGTTGAGCAGATCGAACACCGATGGCTGGCGGCCTTTCGCCGGACGCTGGAGCTGTGCGCGCTTTCCGCGGGTGAAGTTGTCGGCATTGTAGCGGAGTCGCAATCCCGACAAGTCATCGTGGACTTGGCCGAACTGGCGGTGCAGTCCCTGGGCGCGACCCCCGATCCGCGTGCGGGTGCCGACCCCCGCGCTGCAGGCGCCGGCGCCGGTGCGCTCGACCGGGGCGAGCGATGCGCTGCAGCAACTGGAGCCGGTGATCGCCGCGCTGTCGCGCTGCCACCTGGTGCTGGACTGCACCGTCGAAGGGCTGCTGCACGCGCCGGAATTGCCGCGGATCCTGCAGGGCGCCGACGGCGTGGTGCCGCGGCTGCTGATGATCAGCAACGAACATCCCGAAATCCTCGAACGCTGCGTGCCCGATCCCGCGCTGGAGACCGCCGTGCGGGCGGCCATGCGCCGGCTGCGCGGTGCCGCGGAGATGCGCGTGACCTCCGGCGCCGGCACCGACCTGCGCATCGGACTGGCCGGCGCGCGCGTCGGCGGCGTCTGGGGCTATTGCAACAAGCCCGGGCAGGTCGCGCACTGGCCGGGCGGGCTGTGCCTGGCGTTCCCGGCCACGGGTCAGGTCCACGGCACGCTGGTGCTGGCGCCGGGCGACGTCAACCTGACCTTCAAGACCTATCTGCGCGACACGGTCGTCTGCCATGTCGAGCACGACTACATCGTCGGCATCGAGGGCAACGGCGTCGATGCCGACATGATGCGCGGCTACTACGCGGCCTGGGCCGACAAGGAAGGCACGCGCGACGCCTACGCGGTCTCGCATGTCGGCTGGGGCATGAACCCGCAGGCGCGCTGGGACGCGCTGACCTTCTACGACAGGCGCGATTGCAACGGCACCGAGCTGCGCGCGTTCGCCGGCAATTTCCTGTATTCGACCGGCGCGAACGAAGTGGCCGGCCGCCATACGCTGGGCCATTTCGATCTGCCGCTGCGCGGCTGCACGGTGACGCTGGACGGCGTGGCCGAGGTCGAGCAGGGGCGGCTGGCGGAGATGGCACGCTGATCCGGCCACCGGTGATCCGCTCCCACGTCGACACGCTGCCGCCGACCCGCCGACCCGCCGACCCGCCGACCCGCCGGACCCGCTGACCCGCCGACCTGCCGACCTGCCGACCCGCTGCCCACTGACCCGTTGAGCTGCCGACACGCCGACCCCCTGCAAGGAACCCCGATGTCCCCGTCCGACACCCATCGCGAGTCTCATCGCGAGCCCCACCGCGACCCGCACCGCGATTCCCCGATACGCCACGCCAACGGCATCGCCACCGTGGCCCGCGGCGACGGCCCGGTCGCCGTGGTGATGCTGCACGGCATCGGCGGCGGCAAGGCCGCGTGGCCCGCGCAGTTCGACGCGCTGACCGATGCCGGCTACCGCGCCGTCGCCTGGGACATGCCGGGCTACGGCGACAGCGCGACGATCGATCCGTACGACTTCGCCGGCCTGGCCGCCGCGCTGGAGCCGGTGCTGCGGGCCGAGCGCGACGCCGGCCGCCGCGTGGTGCTGCTCGGCCACAGCATGGGCGGCATGGTCACGCAGCAGGCCTATGCGGCGATGCCCGCGGCGATTGACGGCATGGTGCTGTCGGGCACCTCGCCGGCCTTCGGCAAGGCCGACGGCGACTGGCAGCGCGACTTCGTCGCGGCCCGCACCGCGCCGCTCGACGCGGGCCGGACCATGGCGGAGATGGCGGCCGGGCTGGTGCGCGGCATGGTCGCGCCCGATGCGCCCGCCGATGCGGTGGCCTTCGCCACGCGCGTGATGGCCAGCGTGCCGCCCGACACCTATCGCGCCGCGCTGCACGCGCTGGTGCGCTTCGACCAGCGCGCGGCGCTGGCGGGCATCGCGGTGCCGGTGCTGGCGCTGGCCGGCGAGCACGACGCCAATGCCGCGCCGGCGGTGATGGAACGGATGGCGGCGCGCATTCCCGGCGCCGAGTACCGCTGCCTGCCGGGCGTCGGTCATCTGGCCTGCATGGAGCGGCCGGCGCGCTTCAACGAGGCCGTGCTCGATTTCCTGGGGCGGCATTTCCCGGTCCGCTGACGTCGGCCGGGACGCCGTCGAAGCAACGCGGCAGCGCGCCACCGCACCAACGCATCACGCACAACGCATTAACGCATTAACGCACCAACGCACCAACGCACCAACGCACCAACGCACCAACGCACCAACGCACCAACGCACCAACGCACCAACGCAGCCAACGCACCAACGCAGCCAACCCACAACGCGCCCACCGCATAACTAGCTGACCACGAGAGACACCATCATGCCCCTGGACTTCGTTCCCGCTGTCGGCGAGGCCGATTTCACCGACGATCAGGTCCGCCTGCTGACGCTGGCCAACCGGCTCGGCCGCGAACGCTTCGCGCCGCGCGCGGCGCAATGGGACCGCGAGGCGAGCTTTCCGTTCGCCAATTACGACGACCTGCGCGAGGCCGGCCTGCTGGCGCTGTGCGTGCCGCGCGCGTTCGGCGGCGAGGGCGCGGACTTCGCCACCTACTGCATGATCGGCGCGGAGATCGGCCGCTTCTGCGGCGCCACCGCGCTGACCTACAACATGCATATCTGCTCCACCATGTGGACGGGCATGCTGGCCGACGGCATCGCGATGACTGACGAACAGCGCGCCGAGCACGCGGTCCGCCGCGAGCTGCATTTCTCGCGCGTGGTCAAGGACGGCGCGGTCTACGCGCAGCCGTTCTCGGAAGGCTCGGCTGCTGCGGCCGGCAAGGCGCCGTTCGGCACCACCGCGCGCAAGGTCGAGGGCGGCTGGCTGCTGAACGGCCGCAAGATCTTCGCGTCGCTGTCGGGCGCGGCCGACTACTACGGCATCCTCTGCACCGAGGACCGCGGCGACCACCATCCCGACATGCGGGACACGCTCTATATCGCGGTGCCGGGCAAGGCCGAGGGGCTGACCGTGACCGGCGACTGGGACCCGATGGGCATGCGCGGCACGGTCTCGCGCACGCTGCTGCTCAAGGACGTGTTCGTGTCGGACGACGAGCAGCTGATGCCGCGCGGCGTCTACTACAAGGCCGCGCAGACCTGGCCGGCGATGTTCTTCACGTTGTCGCCCACGTATCTGGGCGTGGCGCAGGCCGCCTACGACTTCACCGTGCAATACCTGCGCGGCGAGGTGCCGGGCCAGCCGCCGGTCAAGCGCCGCATGTATCCGACCAAGCAGATCGCGGTGGCGCAGATGCGCATCCAGCTCGAGTCGATGCGTTCGCTGTTCTGGCGCGTCATCCACGAGGCGCGGCCCAATCCGTCGAAGGACCAGCGCATGCGTCTCTATGCGGCGCACTACGCGGTGATGGAAGGCGCCAACGATATCGCGCGGCTGGCGATCCGCACCTGCGGCGGGCAGTCGATGCTCAAGGACCTGCCGCTCGAACGGCTTTATCGCGATTCCCGCTGCGGCGCGCTGATGCTGCCGTGGACCGCGGAGCTGGTCCTCGACCGCATGGGTCGCGAGACGCTGTACGAACCGGGCGAGCGCGACGAATGAGCGGCGCCTGCGGAGGGCGGCCGCACCTGGATGCGGCCAGCGTCGGTGCGCTGCTGCGGCCGCTGCACGCTCTGGCCGACACGCAGCCGCAACGGCCGGCGCTGCATTTCCGCGGCCGCACGATCGGCTATGCCAAGCTGTGGAGCCGCATCGAACGCGTCGCCGCGCATCTGCTGGCCGACTGGGGCGTCGGGCGAGGCGACCGCGTGGCGACGCTGTGCCTGAACCACGATCTGCAGCTGGCGCTGCTGTTCGCCTGCGCGCGGCTGGGCGCGATCTTCGTGCCGCTGAACTACCGGCTGGCGGTGCCCGAGCTTGCCGCGATCGCGGCGCATGCTGGCGTGCGGGCGATCTTTCATGACGATGCGCATGCGGATGTTGCCGCCGCGGTGGCGGGCGCCAGCGAGGTTGTGGTCGCCCGGGAAGTCGCAGATGAAATTGCCGGAGAAATTGCGGGAGAAATTGCGGGAGAAATTGCGGGAGAAATTGCGGGCGAAGTTGTGGGCGAAGGCGCAGGTGCAATTGCGGGGGCAGTCGGCCGGAATGGCCGCGGCGGGGCCGTGCGCCACGCCCATATCGATCGCCTGATCGACAGCCCGGCGCCGCCCGAGCCCATCGACTCCCCCGATCGGCCCGATGCCCGACGACACGCCGCTGCTGCTGGTCTACACCTCCGGCACCACCGGGCAGCCAAAGGGGGCGCTGCACACGCAGGCCGCGCTGCTCGCCAATGCGCGCGCCAGCTGGTGGGCGCACGACATGCGCGATACCGACCATGTCCTGTCCACGCTGCCGATGTTCCATGTGGGCGGGCTCTGCATCCAGACCGTGCCGGCGCTGCTGCTCGGCGCGCAGGTGACGCTGCACGAGCGCTTCACGCCGGACGCCTGGCTCCAAGCGCTCGCACAGGCGCGGCCGACGCTGTCGCTGATGGTGCCGGCCACGCTGCGCGCGGTGCTCGAACATCCCGGCTGGGCTGATGCCGATCTGAACGTGCTGCGCGGCGTGATGGCCGGCTCGTCGACGATTCCGCGCGCCTATATCGATGCCTTCCATGCGCGCGGCGTGCCGCTGGGGCAGGTCTACGGCGCCACCGAGACCGGCCCCGTCTCGATCGTGCTGCGCCTGCACGAGGCGATGGCGCGGCCCGGCTATGCAGGCTGGCCGCACCCCGAGGCGCAGGTGCGGCTGCTCGGCCGCGACGGCAAGGAGGTCGAGGAGGGCGAGGTCGGCGAGATCTGCATCCGCGCCAGCAATCTGATGCAGGGCTACTGGCGCGAGCCGTCCCATCCCGGCTTCGTCGACGGCTGGTTCCGCTCGGGCGACCTTGCCCATCGCGACGCCGACGGCTGCATCGAGGTGGTCGGCCGCAGCAAGGACATGATCATTTCGGGCGGCGAGAACATCTATCCGGCCGAGATCGAGAACGCGCTGGTCGCGCTGCCCGGCGTGGCCGAATGCGCGGTGGTGGGTTTGCCCGATCCGCGCTGGGGCGAGGTGCCGGTGGCGGTCATCGTGCCGGCGCAGGGCGCCGACCGCGCCGCGCTGGCGACCGAACCGCTGCGCGAGACGCTGGCCGCCCGCATCGCGCGCTTCAAGCTGCCGCGCGAGGTGGTGCTGCTCGACGCGCTGCCCAAGAGCGCGCTCGGCAAGGTACTGAAGCCGCAGCTGCGCGCGACGCTGGAGGCGGGTCGCGGCGCCAGCGGGGCCAGCGGCGGCAGTGGCAGCAGCAGTAGCAATGGCACCAACGGCACCAACGGCGGCAGCGGCGGCACGATCTGAGCGCGGCGGGTATCATCGTTCGATCGCGCCTTGCGGCGCATCCCAACGGGTAAGCATCCATGGAAGATCGAACCGAAATCGCCACGCTCGGTGGCGGCTGCTTCTGGTGCCTGGAGGCGGTCTATCAGCAGGTCGAAGGCGTGACCGCGGTGGAGTCCGGCTATACCGGGGGCCATGTCGACGATCCCAGCTATGAGCAGGTCTGCAGCGGCGATACCGGCCATGCCGAGGTGGTGCGGGTGTCGTTCGATCCGTCCGTGATCTCCTATCGCGAAATCCTGGAGATCTTCTTCGCGATCCACGATCCGACTACGCTCAATCGCCAGGGCAACGACGTCGGCACGCAGTACCGCTCGGTGATCTACACCCACTCGGACGCGCAGCGCGCCACCGCCGAACAGGTGATGGCCGACATCGCGGCGCGCCAGCTCTACGACGGGCCGCTGGTGACGCAGCTAGAGCCCGCGCAGCGCTACTGGCGCGCCGAGGCCTACCACCAGAACTACTTCTGCAATCACCCCGAACAGGGCTACTGCGCGTTCGTGATCTCGCCGAAGGTGGCCAAGTTCCGCAAGAGCTTCGCGCACCGGTTGCGCGCGCAGTAAGCGCGGGCAACCGCGGCAGCGGCTGCAACCGCGGCAACCCCGGCAGTCGCGGCAGCGGCAGCAACAGCAACAGCAACCGCGGCAGCCCCGACAACCCCGACAACCCCGACAACAGCGGCCAGCGGCAGCAGCAAGCGCGTGCACCGCGGCAACCCCGGCACCGCGGCCAGCGGCAGCAAGCGCGGCACCGCGGCAAACGCGGCAACCGCGGCAACCGCGGCAACCGCGGCAGTGGCGAAGGCGGCAGAGGGGCGGGAGGTGGCGGAGGCTAGACGCCCAGCCGCTGCGCGATCGCCTCCGCCAGCCGCGCCAGCGTCAGCGGCGCGCACCCCTCGGCATTGTTGCTGACGATCAGATAGGCCGGCTGCCCGGCCTGCAGCGTGCGCACGGCCAGGTCGGCCGCGGCGGCCAGCGTCTGCGGATCGACCGCATGCAGCCGGTCGAACGGCTCGAACGCCGCCTCGGCCTGCTCGTAGCCATAGCCCTCATGCAGCAGCCAGCGCAGCACCAGCGGCCCCGGCTCGCCTTCGTCGCGCAGCGCCTGCGCCGCGGCCTGGCGCGCCAGCGGCGGCATGCGGTCGCGCGCCGCGCAGCCGAAACGCACGCCATGCGTACGCAGCAGCTTGATGAAGCGCGGTGTCAGCAGTTCGGGGTCGCGCAGCTCGACCGCATAGCAGGCGTTCGGCGTCTGCGCCGGGTCGAGCGCGGGCAGCGCCGACAGGAAGGCGTCGAGCCGCGACAGAAAGCCCGCGGCATCGGCCGCCATCGCGCGCAGCGGCGACAGCTGGAACAGCAGCGGCCCGCATTTGGCGCCGAGCCCCGCGGTGGCCGGCACGATGAAATCGCGGACGGCGATCTCCACATCGAGAAACGCCGCGTTGGCGAGCCGGCCCGCGCCGTTGCTCGCGCGCAGCCACGGATCGCAGACGCTGGCGGGCGCCTTGACCAGGAAGCGGAAATCGTCGGGCACCTGGGCCGCATAGGCGAGATAGTCGGTCAGCGGAATCGGCGCGTAGAAGCCGCGGTCGACGCCGGCCGCGCGCAGCAGCGGATGGGCGGCGTAGGCGCTCAAGCCCTTGCGCGACAGCAGGCTGTCGCTGTAGTCGCCGTCGTAGACCAGCCCTTTCCAGCCGGGGTAGGACCAGGTCGAGGTGCCGAGGTGGAGATGGGCGGGCAGCCGGGCGGCCAGCGCTGCCAGTTCGGCCGAGGCGGCAACCGGCTGGATCGTCTTGCCGCGCCGGGCCGGTTTGGTGGCTGCCGCGGACGCGGCCGGCGTCGCGAGGCCGGCAGGGGCGGTGGGGCCGGCAGGGGCGGCGGGAGAAACGATGCGACCCGATGTCGTGTCGGACACCGGGTCGCCGAACAGGTCTTCAGTCAAAGGCGGTTCGGTCGTGCCTGATTAGGTCAGCGGGTCAGCGAAGTCAGCGAGTCAGCGAAGCCGGCGCAGACAGCGAAGTCCGGCGTCAACGCGGCGCCTCAATCCTCAATCCAGCGTCTTGTCGTAGATGTAATGGCGCGACCAGGGCAGCGTGCTCGACGGCTGGGTGCCCTTGTGGCAGACCACCTGGTAGATCGACATCTTCTCGCTATCGAAGGCCTGCGCGCAGCCGGCCAGATAGACGCGCCAGATGCGGTATTTCTTCTCGCCGACCATCGCGCGAATGGTCTCGCCGTGCGTCTCGAAGTTCTCGGCCCAGTGCCGCAGCGTCTGCGCATAGTGCCGGCGCAGCAGTTCGACGTCGTAGGCCTCGAGGCCGCCCTTGGCCAGCGTATGCAGCACCATGCTGATGTGCGGCAACTCGCCCTGCGGGAACACGTAGCGGTCCATGAACTGGGCACCGTCCATCGGCACCTTGCCGCTGTCCGGGTCGGGCGAGGTGATGCCGTGGTTCATCGCGATACCGTCGTCGGCCAGCAGCTCGCACATGCGGCTGAAGTAAGTGACCAGGTTTTCCTTGCCGACATGCTCGAACATGCCGACGCTGGTGATGCGGTCGAAGGTGCCGCCGACATCGCGATAGTCCTGCAGGCGGATCTCGATGCGGTCCGACAACCCGGCCTGTTTGACCCGTTCGGTGGCCAGCGCGAACTGGTTCTCCGACAGCGTGATGCCCACGCAGCGCGCGCCGAACTTCTGCGCGGCGCGCAGCACCAGCGCACCCCAGCCGCAGCCGATGTCGAGCAGCGTCTGGCCCGGCTGCAGGCGGATCTTGGTCAGGATGTGGTCGATCTTCTTGAGCTGCGCGGTGGCCAGGTCCTCGGTGCCGTGCTCGAAGTACGCACAGGAGTAGACCATGTTCGGGTCCAGCCACAGCTTGTAGAAGTCGTTGGAGACGTCGTAGTGGTATTCGATCGACGCCTTGTCTTCCTGCTTGGTATGGGTGAAGCGTTGCGCGACGCGGGCCAGCGTGCTGCCCGCCAGTTGCGTGGTCGCGCGGGAGAAGCCGTAGCCGACCGCGATGATGTCGGCGAGCTTGCCCTCCAGATCGATCTTCTGCTGGACGTAGGCCTCGCCCAGGTTGTCCAGCGTCGGCGTCAGCAGCAGCGGCAGCGCGCCGGCCTCCCGCACGGTCAGCGTGACCGCCGGCTGCTCGAAGTTGCCCAGCGCATATTCGTGGCCATTCCAGAGCCGCAGCTTGACGGGGAGGTTGGCCTTGTCGCGCAGTTCGGCGACCCAGCGCTCCAGTTGCGTGTCCAGTGCTTGCTTGAAAAACATGCGGCTTTCCTCCTGATGAATGGCGGCATATTTCCGAACGAACAGCTGTGGGCGGCCTCGCTTCCCGATATATCAGACCGTGCCATACCCAACGCCAGAGCCCGCTGCCTGGTGCGTCTGGCGTTTCACTTTATACGCCAAACCGCGCGGGTGTGCAGTGCACTGCCTAGACCCCATATCAATGACAGGGGCAAAACAACGCGCCTGCGATGACGATCACGGCGACAGGCGCGCGATGCGCCAGCTGCCGTCGGCCTGGCGCAGATAAGCGATGCGATCGTGCAGCCGCGACGGGCGGCCCTGCCAGAATTCGACGCGCGTCGGCGCCACGCGATAGCCGCCCCAGTGCGGCGGCCGCGGCGGGTTCTCGCCGAAGCGCTGGCGGAATTCGGCCTCGCGTTGTTCGAGCAGCGCGCGGTCGCTCACTTCCTGGCTCTGCGCCGAGGCCCAGGCGCCGATGCGCGAACCCAGCGGCCGCGAGGCAAAGTAGGCATCGCTCTCGGCCTCGCTGACTTTCTCGACGACGCCTTCGATGCGAACCTGCCGTTCGAGCTGGACCCAGTGGAACAGCAGCGCGGCGCGCGGATTGACCGCGAGGTCCAGCCCCTTGCGGCTCTCGTAATTGGTGAAGAAGGTGAAGCCGCTTTCGTCGATGCCCTTGAGCAGCACGATGCGGGCCGAGGGCTGGCCGCTGGCATCGACGGTGGCCAGCGTCATCGCATTCGGCTCGGGCAGCTTGGCGGTCAGCGCTTCCTCGAACCAGCGTTCGAATTGCGCGATGGGTTGGGGCGCGACATCGGCTTCGGTGAGGGAACCGAGCACATAGGTACGACGGAGATCGGCGAGTTGCGTCATGGCGGGAAGGGCAGCGGCATGGCCGCGGCGGGGATGGCTGAAGATTCCTGAACGGGTCTCCGATCGCGTCGGCACAGCTGCGTGCGCGGCCGATATGCGGATCCGGATGCCTGGAGTATAGCGAAGGCATCCCGGCCCGCGAGCCGGCTCGGGCGATGTTCCAACCAGGCTCCAATCGGTGGCTGCAAGCCTGAGCTCGAACCCCGGGGCTCGAACGCGCGCGCAGCCTCAGGCGGCGGGCGGCGGCAGCTTGCGCGTCTGTCCGCGCGAATAGTAGCCGGCCACGCCCATCGCGCCGGCCATCGACAAGAAGATCGGCAGCATGCCCAGCGCGGTGCCGACCACGCCGAAGGTCAGCGGCCATACCACCTGGCTGGTGTTCAGCACGGCCGAGCGCAGGCCCAGCGCCTCGCCGGCGCGGCCCGACGGCGACGCGCTATGCAGGATGTTCATCACGTTCGGCTGCGCGCTGCCCAGCGCCAGGCCCAGCACGAACGCCAGGCAGCACATCAGCCAGAAGGTCGAGACGAAGGGATAGAGCAGGTACGCGATGCCGCCGACCAGCAGCGCGCCGCGGATGATCTTCCATTCGGACAGATGGCGCGTGACCAGCGGCATCGCGATGCGGATCGCCAGCGTGGCGATGGCGAAGGCGCCGAGCACCCAGCCGATCGACGAGGGCGACAGGCCGACGCGCGTGCCCTGGATCGGGATCAGGAAGGCATGCAGGTCCCAGGCGGCGGACAGCACCGCGCTGGCGACGAAGACGGCGCGCAGCTCGGGCACCTGCAGCAGATCCAGCGCGGAGCCGCGGCTGCCGTCGAGCGCGGCCTGGCGCGCCGCGCCGGCGCCCTGCGCGGGCAGGCGGTCATGGACGAGCCGCAGCCCGATCTGACCGATCAGCGCGACGCCGACCAGCAGCAGGAAGGCGGGACGATAGCCGGCGTGCTCGAT
The DNA here is from genome assembly GCF_049311595.1 of Cupriavidus sp. H18C1. Taxonomy (NCBI): domain Bacteria; kingdom Pseudomonadati; phylum Pseudomonadota; class Betaproteobacteria; order Burkholderiales; family Burkholderiaceae; genus Cupriavidus; species Cupriavidus sp. H18C1. Next base: position 1,140,365 of record NZ_CP186008.1, on the reverse strand, counting down.
CACGTAGCCGACCACCACCGGGCCCAACGTGCCCGATACCGACAGGCCCAGCGCATGCCAGGTGTAGTTGCGAAGACGGGTCTCGTCGGTCGACAGCTGCCCGATCAGCAGCTGCATCGCGACCTGGACCAGCATGAAGCCGACGCCGATCAGCGCGCACGAGGCGTACAGCGCGGCGACGCTCGGCCAGATCGCCGGCAGCAGCGTGCCGCCGACCACCATCAGCGAGCCCGCGGTCATCGGCCGGCGCGGCCCGATCTGGTCGATGCGGCGCCCGGCGCGGATCGCCAGCAGCATCGGCAGCAGCGCGTACAGCGACATCAGCACGCCGAGCGTGATGGTCGAGGCCTTCAGCGAAATGGCAAACAGGGAAACGACGACGCGGCTGGCGTTGAACGCCACGTGGTTGCACACCGTCAGCGCGATCAGAACACTGATCGGCATGGCGGCGGCGGAATACGGCGTCATTCGTGCAAGGACCGGAGCGGAGGGGGTGAAACGGCAGGCCGGAACAACCGGGAAAAGACGAACGGGGGGCGGCATGCGCCGCGCCCCGCAACAGGCCGCGCCCTGACGGGCGCCACCTGCAAATTGCCATCCGTTTACAGCGTGGTGTTGTGCATCGAGCCGCCGCTACCGCTGGGCGTCTCCATGTAAATGGCCATTTAATTATGGGACGCTTGTTGACAGCGTGCAACGGTCTTTTAGGTTTTGGTGCACAGAAAGGGGGCGTCGGCCCGGGAGTGTTGCGCTGGAGCATCGATGCCCGACGCACCAGCGCGGGGAAGTGCATCGGGCAACGCGTCAGCCGCCCTGGTACATCGGTGTTCTGTTGGGCGCGGGCGACGGTGCGGCCGGCGCAGTGGGATTCTGGCGACGCGGCTCCGGCTCGTTGCCGCCCGCCGGTGCCTGGGCCGCCGGGGCCGCCGGAGCCGAGGCCGGTGCGCGGCGATCGCGGTACGTCTTGCCCGGCGGCGGCGCGGTCGGCCGCTTGCGCAGTTCGGCCAGCAGCTTGCCGCACTGGCTCTCCTCGGCCGGCGACAGATCGATCAGCGGCAGCACCGTGGCGACCGGCGCCAGCAGCGCCAGCGCCACCGCGCCGCCGGCGCGCAGCGCCAGCACGCCGATGTCCGGGCTGACGCGCGGGTCCTTCAGCGTGCCGCCCACATACAGCGGCGAGCGCAGCGAGAACACGCGCATGCCCTTGGAGTCGGGGTTGATCGTCAGCCCCAGCCGCTCGCTGGACAGGTCGATCACGCCGGTGGCGTTGATGATCGCGTCCTGCGTGTCGATGACGAAGGTGCGGGCGCGGCCCATGCCGTTGGTGAAGGTGAAGTCCGCCACGCCGCAATGGATCTGCACCGGCTTGTCGCCGAACAGCTTGGCGATGATCACGCTGCCGACGTTCAGCCCCATCGCCTCCAGGATGAACTTGCTGATGGTGCCGTTCTCGACCAGCAGCCGCGCCTCGCCGTTGGACGAGCCGAGCAGCGCCGCCACCGAATTGCCGGTGGCCGACAGCTTGGCGGCGCCGTTGATCTCGCCGATGCTGGCGCGCATCGATTCGAGATTGGGAAACAGCTGCTTGATCTTCAGATGGCGCGCCCGCATGTCGATGGTCGCGCCCATCGGCGTGCGCTTGCCGTTCAGCTGCAGGGTCGAGCTCAGCGTGCCGCCGGCCACGCCGAAGTTCAGCGGCTTCAGGTTCAGCACGCCGTCCTGCAGCACGATATGGGTCTCCAGATTGTTGATCGGCAGATCGACGTCGCGGATGATGCGCTGGCCCGTGAAGCGCACGTCGGCGTCGATATCGTCCCAGCGTTCGGTGCGGAACGGCGCCACCGGCAGCGCCTTGTCGGCCGGCTGGCGCACCGGGCTGCGCGCCGCGGCCTGGCCGGGCTTGGCGTCGGCCCCGATCAGCGGCGCCAGATCCTCGAAGCGCAGCTGCCTGGACACCAGTTCGCCGGCCAGCAGCGGGCGCGGCTCGCGCTGCGTATAGGTCAGCGTGCCGCCCAGGTCGCTGCCGCCGACCCGGCCGGTGAAGTTCTGATAGCGGTAGACCGACGCGCCCTTGCGCAGCGTCGCGGTCAGGCGGCCGTTGGTGCGGTACGGCGGCGTCTCCGGCAGCACGACGCCGGTCAGCGGGTACAGGTCGGCCATGCTTTCGCCGGACAGTTGCAGCATCAGGTCCAGCGCGGCCAGCCGGGCCGGCTCCGTCAGCGTGCCCTCGATCTGCGCGCGGGTGCTGCCGACGCGGATATCGGCCTGCAGCGGGTAGGGCCGGCTGGCGTCGCGCAGGTTCAGCACCGCACCGGCCTTGCCGTTGGCGTTGATGGTGGCCTTGTTGTAATGGCCGACCGCGCGCCAGCGGATGCCGTAGACCGGTTCGCCCTTGCTGTTGGCCGCGGCCGCGGAGGCCGCCGCCGCCGAAGCGTTTGCGGCCGCTGGCACGCTGGCGCCGCGCGCGGGGGCTGCCGAGGCGGCCGGCGCGGAGGATGGGGCGGCCGAGGGTGCGGACGATGGTGCCGACGATGGTGCCGACGATGGTGCCGACGATGGTGCGAGAGGGCCGTCGCGATCCTTGTCGTACAGCGCGGCGTCGCCGATGGTCTCGAGCGTCGCGCGCAGCTCGATCTTGCTGGCCGCGTCGTTCAGCGCCAGATGGCCGCGCGTCAGCACCACCTCGCCGATTTCCAGATGCCATTGCGATGGCTCTTTATCTTCGCGGGTGGGGAAGGTCCAGTTGTTGCGCTTGTCGGCCAGCCGTTCGAGCGCGACGGAGGGGCCATCGATGGTGATGGTCGGCAGCGATATCTCGCGTGCCAGCAACGGCAGCGGGCGCAGCAGGAACACCAGCTCGCGGGCGGTGGCGAGGTTGGGCTGCTGGGTCCAGTCGGGATTGCCGATCGTGATGTCGCGCGCGGACAGCCGCGGCCACGGCACCAGGCGCCGCCAGCCGCTTTCGCCTTCGGGGCGGCGCCAGGTCAGGATCAGGTCGCCGTTGACGGCGAAGGGGCGCCCGATGGCATCGCTGACCTTCTCGTTGAGCCAGGGCTTGAGGCGGTTCCAGTCGAACAGCAGCACGAAGGCCACCACCGCCGCAATCAATACCAAGGGCGTCAACACACTCCACAGCACGGCCTGGCGGCGCATCGACATGAGGGGCTCCTGGCCGGCGCACGCGCGAACCGGACCGGTGCGCTGGCGCGGCTGACGTACCACGTTGCGGCTATTGTATAGTTGCGCGCCGGGCCCTCCTGTCGGCATGCGACTGACATTGATGCCCGCGCTTTTCGCATTTTTTGCCCGCCGCCGCTGCTGCAACTCTTCGGCAGGCGGGTCCAAGCCGATGGTGAAGTCCTCGATGGCCGACGACCCTAACGCAGACTCCCGGGCCGACTTCCGGACCGACTCCCGGGTCGATTCCCGGAGCGACTCCCCCGGTCGAAACCCGGGCCGACTCCCGGGCTGCCTCCCGCTCCGACTTCCGGGCCGACTCCGGCCCCGACCGCAATGACGATCCCGCCGCCGCGCAGGCGCTGGCGGACCTGCCTGCCGCGCTGCCGCATGACAGCGCCGAGGACGACGACTATCACCGCCGCTTCGGCGGCGTGGCACGCCTCTACGGTGCCGACGGCCTGGCCCGGCTGGAGTCGGCCAGCATCTGCGTGGTCGGCATCGGCGGGGTCGGCAGCTGGGCCGCGGAGGCGCTGGCCCGCAACGCGGTGGGGCGCATCACGCTGATCGACCTCGACCATATCGCGCCGTCCAATACCAACCGGCAGATCCACGCGCTGGGCGACGAGTATGGGCGCGCCAAGGTCGAGGCGATGGCCCAGCGGCTGGTGCAGATCAACCCGCGCGTGCGGGTGCGTCCCGTGGACGATTTCGTCACGCCCGACAATGTCGAGGCGCTGCTGGCCGGCCACGACTACGTGATCGACGCCATCGACGCGGTCAAGGTCAAGATCGCGATGCTGGGATGGGCCCGGCGCCAGCGGCTGCCGATCGTCACCTGCGGCGGCGCCGGCGGCCAGCTCGACCCGACCCGCGTGCGCGTCGCCGACCTGTCCCGCACCATCCAGGACCCGCTGCTGGCCAAGGTCCGCGCCGGGCTGCGCAAGCAATGGGGGCTGCCGCGCGACCCGAAGAAGCCGTTCGGGCTGCCGGCGGTGTATTCCGACGAGCCCTTGCGCTATCCCGAGCCCGAGCAGCAGGCCTGCGAAATCGACGAGGCGCCCTTTGCCGACGCCGCCCATCGGCGGCAGGGGCCGCAGGGGCTGGCCTGCGCGGGCTTCGGTTCGTCGGTGGCGGTCACCGCGGTGTTCGGGTTCGTCGCGGCTTCGGTGGCGCTGAGCGCGATCGCGCAGCCTGGCTGACCGGCCCGGTTCCAACGGCTGGCGGTTTTCTCCCCTCGCCGCTTGCGGGAGAGGGCCGGGAAGATGGCCGGGGAGAGGGGCCGGGAAGATGGGCGCGGCGGCGCCGATGCCTGCGATATCGCCCGGCACCCGCCGTTGTCCCCCTTCGCGACGAGTTCGTGCGCTCAACCCCGCAGCGCGTCGAGCAGCCGCGTCACCTCGGCCTCGCCGGGCGCGAGGTTGTCGAAGTAGATCAGCTCGGGATACTCGGCCGGATCGGGCATGAAGCGCCGCTGCCGATAGTCTTCCCAGTGCGCCAGCTTGTAGGCATCGTTGGGATTGCCGCGCCGCACGATGCGCGCGTGCGCCTCGTCCTCGGGCAGATGGACCCAGACCACGCGCACCGTGGTGCCGGCCGGCAGCGCCAGCCACTGCGGGTCGCTGAGGCGATGCTCGCGGATCTCGCGCGACAGCGGGCCGATCACGATCGCGCTGATGCCCAGCGCCACGTTCTCGCGGGCGGTATCGAGCAGGCCCTGGTATTCCGGATCGCGCAGATGCTGCAGGTAGAGCGGGCTGTCGCGGTCGTTCGGATCGCCGGTCAGCGCGCCCATCGCGGCGGCGCTGTAGCGGCCGTACAGCGTGTCCTTGTCGAGCAGGCAGAACGGTTCGCCGGTGGCCTCCATCAGAGGGCCGATCAGGCGATGGGCCAGCGTGGTCTTGCCGGTGCCGGCATGTCCGCAGAAGAAGATCAGTCTTGGCATCGAAGGGGAGCGGGCGAGGAAGCGGGGAAGAAGATTGGCGGGCAACCAGCTGGCAACTCTGCAGACGAAGCGGGGAGCCAGCAGGAACGAAGCGGGCGGCATGCGGAGACGACGCGGGCAACCAGCGGCGTCGGCGCGGGCGCCGGGCGCGGGATTCGGTATCCTTGCGCGTATCCCTGTGCCTTCGGGCATTCCGCGCAGCATAACCGATCGCCTTCATGACCGTTTCCGCTCCCGCTTCCGCCTCCCCCGGCCTCCCCCGGCCTCCCCGGCCTCCACGGCCTCCACGGCCTCCCCCGGCCTCCACGGCCACGCCCGATCTCGACAGCAGCGCGCTGCCGGCCGACCTGCATCTGGGCGAGCCCGTCACCGACCATACCCATGCGGAGTTCGTGCTGCTGCTGCAGGCCGCCCAGCGCGCCAGCGACGAGGGCTTTCTGGCCGCGCTGGACGAGTGGATCGACCACACGCGCTATCACTTCGACATGGAGGAGGCGTGGATGGAGGCGATGAACTTCGGCCCGCGCCAATGCCATGCCGGCGAGCACCGGCAGATGCTGGAGATCGTCGACAAGGTCCGCGCGAAGGTCGAGCAGGAAGGGGACTTCGAGACCGGGCGCCGCCTGGTGGCGGAACTGCCCGGCTGGTTCGCGCTGCACGTGCGCAAGCAGGACGCCGCGATGGTGGCCTACATGCGGCAGAACGGCTTTACGCTGGTGGAGGGGCCGGCGGGGTAAGGGGAGACGGCCGGGGGGAGACGGCCGGGGGAGAGGGCCGGGGGAGAGGGCCGGGAGAGAGGGGCAACCGCGCCCTCTCGGCCCCGCAACCTCAATTCAACGCCGCACTCAACTGCCGGCGCCAGCGCGACACCGCCTCGGGCGTGTCGCCCATCATCTCGAACACCGACAGCATCGTCTTGCGGCCGACATCGTCCTCGAAGCCGCGGTCGGTGCGCACGATCGCCAGCAGCTGTTCCAGCGCCGGTTCGTATTGGCGGCGGGCGATCAGCAGCCGCGCCAGATCGAGGCGCGCCCGCAGATCCGCGGGGTCGGCGGCGATGCGGCCGGTCAGCGTGCCTTCGTCGGGCAGGTCGCCCAGGCTCTTCATCGCCTCTAGGCGCGTCTGCAGCGCGGCATAGGCGTCGTGCTGCGGCGCCCGCGGCGTCAGCATGCCGAACTGGGCTTCCGCCTCCTCCAGCGCATTGCCGTCGAGCAGGAAGGCGATGTAGTCGATGCGCGCCTCGTCGAAGCCGGGATCGAAAGCCAGCGCGGCCTGGAAGGCCTCGCGCGCAATCTCGCGATTGCCGCCGGCGGCCGCGTGGCGCGCCTCGCGCAGTGCGATCTGGCCCGGGTTCGGCGTGACCCGCGCGATGAACTCGCGCAGGCCCGATTCGGGCAGCACGCCGATGAACTGGTCGACCGGCTTGCCGTCGACGAAGGCCACCACGTGGGGAATGCTGCGCACCCCGAAGTGGGCCGCCAGCTCCTGGTTCTCGTCGACATTGATCTTGGCCAGCTTCCACTTGCCGCCGGCCTCGCGCTCGAGTTTCTCCAGCAGCGGGCCCAGCGTGCGGCACGGTCCGCACCATGGCGCCCAGAAGTCCACCAGCACGGGGACGCTGCGCGACAGCGCAATCACGTCGTGGTCGAAGTTCTGCAGGGTGACGTCGCTCATTCCTTGCCTCGCTGTTCGTGAATTCGCCAGATATCGCGTGGATCCGCGGGAGTCCCGGGAAATCCTTGGGAGTCGCCGGGACTCGCGGGTCGCATGATTCGGCCCGAGGCGCGGAATCGCGCCGCACGGCCGTTTCCTTGTGTGGATGTGGGGACGGCGCCGCTCATCTCAACCCCGCTTGCGGGAATCTACCCCCTTGGAAATAGAACGGTCGTTCGGTTATATTGCTTGACGATTCGCCGCCGGGGCTGCTTGCCGGCCGCGGTGGCGCCGGTGCCCATCGTTCGACAACGATGGCTCGGCAACGACGCACGAGAACCGGTTGCAAAGACCGCTCAGGAGACAAACGCATGCAGACCCAGAAGCCCGCCGCGCGCCCGCATTTCCAGTTCTGGCCCAAGCGGGCGCCCACCGCCATCGTGCTGCCCGAGACCTCGCTGTGGGTCAATCTGGAGGTGTCGGCGCGCCGCTATGCCGACAAGGCCGCGATCCGCTATTTCGGCAAGGCCATCACGTTCCGCGAGCTGGAGGCGCAGGCCACCGCGCTGGCGGGCTGGCTGCAGCGCGAGGCCGGCGTGGCCAAGGGCGACCGGGTGCTGCTGTACATGCAGAACTGCCCGCAGTTCATCGTCAGCTACTACGCGATCCTGCGCGCCGACGCGGTCGTGGTGCCGGTCAATCCGATGAACCGGGCCGAGGAATTCAAACACTACATCACCGACGCGCAGGCCCGCGTGGCGATCTGCTCGGCCGATCTGGCCGGCGGCGCCGCGGCCGCCAACGCCGAGCTGCCGCGGGAGCAGCAGCTGCAGCATCTGCTGGTGACGCAATACGCCGATGCGCTGCCCGAGCGCCACGAGCACCCCGAGGACGCACCGCCCGCCTGGCTGACCGCCGAGCATGCGCTGCCGGCCGGCGCCGTGCAATGGCGCGACGCGCTGGCGGGCGGCCACCAGCCCGGCCCGCATACCGCCGGCCCCGACGACATGGCGGTGATGCCCTATACCTCGGGCACCACGGGCTTCCCCAAGGGCTGCATCCATACCCATCGGTCCGTGATGCACAACGTGGTCGGCGGCTCGACCTGGTCGGGCTCGGGCGCCGAGTCGGTGATCCTGTCGGTGCTGCCGCTGTTCCACGTGACCGGCATGCAGTACGGCATGAATGGTCCGATCTACAGCGGCGCCACGGTGGTGATGCTGCCGCGCTGGGACCGCGAGGTCGCGGGCCGGCTGATCTCGCGCTACCAGGTCACGCACTGGACCAATATCCCGACCATGGTGATCGACTTCCTGGCCAGCCCCAACCTGGCCGAGTTCGACCTGTCGAGCCTGCGCTATATCGGCGGCGGCGGGGCGGCGATGCCGCAGGCGATCGCCGAACGGCTGCGCGAGCAGTTCGGCCTGAACTATCTCGAGGGCTACGGGCTGTCCGAGACGATGGCGCCGACCCACAGCAATCCGGCCGACCGGCCCAAGCTGCAGTGCCTGGGCGTGCCGACCTTCAACACCGATGCGCGCGTGGTCGACCCGGTCACGCTGAAGGAGCTGCCTCCGGGCGAGGTCGGCGAGATCATCGTCTGCGGCCCGCAGGTGTTCAAGGGCTACTGGGGCAAGCCGGACGCGACGCGCGAGGCCTTCATCGAGTTCGAGGGCAAGACCTTCTTCCGCACCGGTGACCTGGGCCGGATGGACGAGGAGGGCTATTTCTTCATCACGGACCGGCTCAAGCGGATGATCAACGCGTCGGGCTTCAAGGTCTGGCCGGCCGAGGTCGAGAACCTGCTGTACAAGCATCCGGACGTGCAGGAGGCCTGCATCATCGGCACGCGCGACGCCTATCGCGGCGAGACGGTCAAGGCCGTGGTCGTGCTGAAGGCGCACGCGAAGGGCAAGACCACGGCGGACGACATCATCGCCTGGGCCAAGGACAATATGGCCGCCTACAAGTACCCGCGCGTGGTCGAGTTCGTCGACGCGCTGCCGAAGTCGGGGACCGGCAAGGTGATGTGGCGCCAGTTGCAGGAAGCCGAGAACGCGCGCCTGGGTTGAGGGCGCACGGTGCCGGGCGGGGCGAGGCGTCCCGCCCGGGGCGCCTCCCCTGGCGTGAGCATCGGCTACGGACGCGAAGCCGCCGGCAAGGCGGTCGGCCCTCCGCGGGTGCGATTGCACGTCGGTCGCGCGACCGATCCCGCGATCGGTCAGTGCCCGCGCACCCGCATCAGCATCTTCACCATCGTCTTGTAGCCGCGCTCGCGCGCATGCCGCGTGGGCGTGACGCCGTCGCGATCGGCCAGGTTGGCGTCGGCGCCCGCATCGAGCAGCAGCTGGACCACGTGCTCGTAGCGCGCGCTGCCGTCGCCGAGCACGATGGCCTCCAGCAGCGCCGTCCATCCCAGCGCATTGACATGATCGACCGGCACGCCGGCTTGCAGCAGCAGCTTGACCACCTCGGGGTTGCCATGCTGCGAGGCCGCCGTCAGCGCGGTGCCGCGATAGCGGTCGGTGCTGTGCGGATCGGCCCCGTGTGACAGCGTCAGCCGCACCAGCTCCACCTGACCGCTGGCGGCGGCCAGCAGGAAGGCGCTGTTGGCCTGATCGTCCTTGTGATTGACATCGGCGCCCGCGTGGATCAGCGCGCGAGCGGCCTCGCCATGCCGTTGATAGAGCGCGATCAGCAGCGCGGTGCGTCCGCGCTCGTCGGCGGCATGCGGCGAGGCGCCGGCGCCCAGCAGCTTGCGCACCAGCGCCGCGTCGCCAAGCGAGGCGGCGGTCAGCAGATTGCGGTTCAGCGCGCTCAGCGCGTTGTGCGGCCGGCCGGCGCTGCCCGGCTGCGTGGCGGCCCGCTGGGAGGGCGACGACGAAGGCGACGGCGAGGCGGGCGCGGGCGAGGAGGAACCGGGACGGGCCGCCATCGACACGCCGGCGGGCCCCGACAGCAAGGCCCCGCCGAGCAGCAGCCCCGACAACCCCAGCGCTTCGGCGACCATCAGGCGGCGGGCTCGGGCGGGGGCGGGCATGGCGGTCTCCGGTTCAGGCGGCGTTGGCCGGTTCGCAGTCCGCGGCCGGCTCGCCGGCCGGTTCGGCGTCGGCGGCCTGGATCTGTCGCCACAGCCGGCCCAGATAGGGATCGTCGACGCCGTGGGTGGCCAGGCCCAGCAGGGTCTGGTGCAGATAGTCGCGCGCCGGGCCGTACAGGCCGGTGGCGCGCCGCAGGCAGGTGACCACGCGCTCGTCGGGCAGGCGCCCGGCATAGGCCTCGTGGGCGCGGTTCATCACGAAGGCGAGCGCCCGCTGCGGTGGCGCCTCGCCGTCGAGCTTCACGCGCAGCCAGCGCGGATGGTAGGCGCCGGTCATCATCTCGCGGCGCCACAGCACGCGGAATTCCTGCTCGACGACATGGCTGGGGATGCGGAACACCATGCCGTGGCAGCTGCCGCCGCGGTCCAGGCCCAGCACCAGGCCGGGGTTGTCCCAGGTGCCGCGATTGATGCGCGAATAAAGGTAGAAACCGCGGTGATAGCCATGCACGGTCGCGAGCCGGCGCTCGGTGTGCACCACCATCGGGTTCCAGATCAGGGAGCCGTAGCCGAACAGCCAGACGTCGCCGTGCATGTCGGGCTGGTCGGGCCGGTGATCGAGCGTGGAGCGCAACGAGCGCTCGAGCGCGTCTTCCGACAGCAGCGAGGAAGCCACCGGGGTACCGCCCAGCGTGGTCCGCAGCCGGTCCGCTTCGAGATCTTGTCGGGTGATGGCCATGGTGCAAGCATAATGCAAAGCCGGGCAGCGGGAGGCTTGCTACACCACATGGCGGGGGGATGTCGGCGTGGGGCAACGGTACGGAGGTACCCACTGCCGGCGGGGTGGCGGCCGATGTTGCGCCGTCCTTACAATGGCTGCCAACTACCAGGAGGGATGGACCATGGCGCGAACGCTTACGGTGGCCTTCGGCACCGGCAAGGAATTCGAGTTCACCATCGGCGATACCGAACTCGCGGGCATCAGCGACGATGCCGGCTGGCGCTGGTTCGATCGGGAGTATGCGGAGCTCGACTGCCAGGCTTCCAGCCCGGTGGGCAAGGTGCTGGTCATCGACAAGATCCTCAGCGTGGCGCGCTTCTCGGGCGAGCAGCGCTTCACCAGCGATCCGGACTGGGCCCGGGAGTACGCGCGGCATGCCGCGCATATCCTGGGCCGCGATCGGGTCCGCGTCGACGTGGGCAACGCGTCGATCGGCTTCTGAGCCGGCCTGCCGGCTCAGTCTTTCCGGAGCGTCAACCGCCTCAGACGGCCAGCAGTTCCACTTCGAACAGCAGCGTGGCGTTCGGCGGAATCACGCCGCCGGCGCCGCGTGCGCCATAGCCCAGGTCGGCGGGAATCACCAGCCGGCGCGTGCCGCCGACCTTCATGCCCTGCACGCCTTCGTCCCAGCCGCGAATCACATGGCCGGCGCCCAGCGGGGAACACGAAGGGATCGTTGCGATCCTTGCTCGAATCGAATTTGCGGCCGGCCTGGCCGTTCTCGTACAGCCAGCCGGTGTAATGCACGGTGACATGCTTGCCCGCGGTCGCTTCGGCGCCCTGGCCGGTCACGGTGTCTTCGTATTGCAGGCCGGAAGGAGTGGTGATCATCGGTCTTTCCTTTGTGTGACTGCGCGGCGCGGCCTTTGGGGGCCGCGATGCGCGTGGTGATTCGGCGCACGGGGCCGCGCCGCCATGGCTGGCGCGCTCGGTGCTGCCGAGCCGGCAGTGTACCCGCAAGCGTTGATGGGTTTGGCGTCAGGCGCCAGGGGTCAGGCGTCGGCCCGTTGCCAGGTATCCAGGCGCAGCTGCACACTGCGCTCGTCGTCGCTGAACCAGATCTCGCCGTCCTGGATCGTCACCGTCAGCCGCATCGCGCGGCGGGCCATGCCGGCCAGCGCGTCGACCGCCTCGCCCGGCACCGCATGCACGGTCAGGTTGCGCAGCTTGCCGGCCTTGCCGGCGATGCCCTTCCACCATTCGCGCGCGCTGGCGGGCTGGTAGGCGAACACGGTCACGCGCGCGGCGCGCGAGGCGGCCCGCTTGAGCCGCGTCTCGTCGGGCTGGCCCAGGTCGATCCAGTGGTCGATCTCGCCGGTCAGGCTGCGCTCCCACAGGTCCGGCTCGTCGGGTTCGTCGAGCCCGCGGGTCAGGGTCAGCGTCTCGCCGGCCGCGCAGGCGAACGCCAGCAGCCGCACCATCATGCGGGCGTCGTTCTCGGACGGGTGCTGCGCGACGGTCAGCGCGTGGGTGCCGTAGTAATGCCGGTCCATATCGGAGATCGACAGCTCGGCTTTGCAGATGGTGGACTTCAGGGCCATGGGGGAAGAGGGGAGGCGGCACGCCGGCCGATGGCGCGGGCAGGATGCCCGGCACGGCCGGCCGGCAAAGCGCGCATGTTACCCGATCACCGCCTGCATGACGGTGCGGACGGCATGGCGGGGGGAGCAGGAAGGAGGGTAGCGGAAGCTGCGGTGGAAACCGCAGCGGAAACGACAGCGAAAGCAGCAGCGGATACGACGGCGGAAACGACAGCGGAAACGACAGCGGATACGACAGCGGAAGCGGCAGCGCCGCGCGCCGGATGTCCGGCACGCGCGCCGCGGCGGTCAGCGGGACTTGCGGTAATCGCTGAAGTAGAAGCGCAGCACCGCGGAGGCGATCACCAGCGCGAGGAAGGCGGCGGCGATCACCATCGCCTGCCCGGCGGGACTGTCGATCTGCCCGTTGACGCCGAGCTCGACCAGACGGCCGACGACCAGCATCACCAGCACCGGGATCACCAGGGCGCGGCGACCGTAGGTGCGCATCACCCAGGCGGGGAAGTTGCGCAGATGGCCGACGAAATCGCGCGGAATGCTGCAGATCAAGCACGCCCCTGCGGCAGCGAGCGAAGCCGCCACCACATCCCCCAGTCCAATCCCGATCATGATTCCCCCGTCCCGTCGCACCCAGGCGAAAAAGCCAGGGCTAAATTTTGCAAAGCGCTGATTCTACAGAAGATTTCGGGGTTTCAGGTGTCGCCGGGTCGACCTGTGACAGAAGTCAACGGTCTCTTTCAGGGCACCAGCACGGGCAGCAGGAAAATGCCCAGCACGCACAGGAAGCCGAGCGTCCAGCACAGCGAGCGCAGCGTGGCGCGGTCGGCCAGGTAGCACACGGTGTAGAGCACGCGGATCACGATGAAGGCGACCGCCAGCTCGTCGATGCGCGCCTGCGGCGCTTGCAGGTGGCTGGCGCACAACACCGCGGCGGCGAACAGCGGAAAGGCTTCGAAATGGTTGCGGTGGGCGAGGTCGGCGCGGCGGGCGCGGCCGGTCTGCCGCTCCAGCCAGGCGCGCGGATCGTGGTTGTCGAAACCCGGCGCGCCCCATTTGGCGATGCCCACCGTGACGATGGGCAGGATGCCGGCGACCAGCACGCACCAGAAAGCGATCGGCATGGCGTTGTCCTTTGGTTCTGTCGTCGGCGCGTCGCCGGCGGTCAGGTAGCGCTCAGGTGACCCTTATGTGGCCCTTATGTGGCCCCCATGTGGCGCTTGTGGGCGCCTGTGTCTTGCTCAGGCGGCCCTCGATCGGGCCTCAAGCGGTCCCAAGCGGCACTCGGCACTCAAGCGACACTCGGCACTCAAGCGGCGCTAGGCACTCCAGCCCGCTAGGCACTCCAGCGCCGCTCCGCACTCCATCGGCCCTCAGGCCGCCACCACCCGGATCGTCACGCCCGGCAGCGTCACCACCTGGCCCGCGCGGATCTTGGCGGTCTTGCGCGATTCGGGCACGCCGTCGACCGCGACCTCGCCGGCAGCGACCAGCGCCTTGCCGGCGCCGCCGCTGTCGGCCACGCCGGCCAGCTTGAGCAGATCGTTCAGCGCGATGTGCTCGCGGTCCAGCGGGAAGGTCAGGGTCTGCATGATGAAGATTGGGGTTGGAGGTGGCGCCGGGCGCCGATTCCTCGGCGCGCCGGCGTGGGCCGCGGCAATTACTTGCCCCAGCTGTCCTTCAGTCCGACGATGCGGTTGAAGACCGGACGGCCGGGCTGGCTGTCGACGCGGTCGGCGACGAAATAGCCGTGCCGCTCGAACTGGAAGCGGTCCTCGGCCTTGGCCTCGCGCAGGCCGGGCTCCAGATACGCTGTGACCACGCGCTTGGAGTCGGCGTTCAATGCATCGAGGAAGTTCTTGCCGCCGGCATCCGGATGCGGGTCGTTGAACAGTCGGTCGTACAGCCGCACCTCGGCCTGCAGCGCATGCTGCGCGCTGACCCAGTGGATGTTGCCCTTGACCTTGACGCTGTCCGCGCCTGGCGTGCCGCTCTTGGTGTCCGGCAGGTAGTTCGCGTGCACGGCGACGACATTGCCGTCGGCGTCCTTGTCGACGCCGGTGCATTCGATCACGTAGCCGTAGCGCAGCCGCACCTTGTTGCCCGGGAACAGCCGGAAATAGCCCTTCGGCGGGTTCTCGTTGAAGTCCTCGCGCTCGATCCACAGCTCGCGCGACAGCGGAAACACCCGCTTGCCGAGCTCGGGCTGCTTCGGATGGACCGGCGCCGAGCACGCCTCGCTCTGGCCTTCCGGATAGTTGTCCAGGATCAGCTTGAGCGGATCGAGCACCGCCACGCCGCGCGCCGCGCGCGCATCGAGGTCGTCGCGCACCGCGCCTTCCAGCGTGCTCATGTCGATCCAGCTGTCCGACTTCGCCACGCCCACGCGATCGCAGAACAGCTGGATCGATTCGGGCGTATAGCCGCGCCGGCGGATGCCGACGATGGTCGGCATGCGCGGGTCGTCCCAGCCGTCGACGCGGCCCTCGTTGACCAGCTGCAGCAGCTTGCGCTTGCTGGTGATCGCATAGGTCAGGTTCAGCCGGGCGAATTCGTACTGATGCGGCAGCGGCTCGCGCAGCAGGCCGCAATCGCGCAGTTGGGCCAGCACCCAGTCGTACAGCGGGCGGTTGTTCTCGAACTCCAGCGTGCACAGCGAGTGCGTGATGTTCTCGATCGCATCGGAGATGCAATGCGTGAAGTCGTACATCGGATAGATGCACCACTTGTCGCCGGTGCGATGGTGGTGCGCATGGCGGATCCGGTAGAGCACCGGGTCGCGCATCACGATGTTCGGCGCGGCCATGTCGATCTTCGCGCGCAGCACGTGCTCGCCGTCGCCGTACTTGCCGGCGCGCATGTCGCGGAACAGCTGCAGGTTCTCCTCGACGCTGCGCTCGCGGTAGGGCGAGGGCGTGCCCGGCTCGGCGAAGTTGCCGCGGCTGGCGGCGATCTGCTCGGCGCTCTGGCTGTCGACATAGGCGACGCCGCGCTCGATCAGCTTCTCGGCGAAGGCGTACAGCTGGTCGAAGTAGTCGCTGGCGTAGTACAGGTGGGCCTGCGGGCCGCCCTGCGCATCGGTGCCGTCCCAGCTGAAGCCGAGCCAGTGCACCGCGTCGATGATCGAATCGACGTACTCGGTGTCTTCCTTGACCGGATTGGTGTCATCGAAGCGCAGGTGGCAGCGGCCGCCGTAGTCGCGCGCCAGGCCGAAATTCAGGCAGATGCTCTTGGCGTGGCCGATATGCAGATAGCCGTTGGGCTCCGGCGGGAAGCGCGTGATCACGGCGGGCAGCGGCCGGCCCTGCGCGTCGGTGCGGCCGGCATAGGTGCCGGCGGCCAGATCCTGGTCGATGATGCTGCGCAGGAAGTTCGAGGCGGCGGGCGTGCTGTCTTGGGCTTTCGGGTCGTGGCTCATGGTTTGGCCAGGTTGGGCCGCGGGTCGCGCGGCCGGCTACAGGGCGGATTCGGATTCGTGAAGGATCGGCGCGGATTTGCGCCGGGCCAGCGCGCCGGCGCCCCGGAGGGCCCGGCAGGTTGGCGGGAACCGGTGATTTTACCGTGCCGGCGCATCCGCCGCGCGCGCAATCTTGTGCGGCGCGCTAGCATGGAGTTCCTGTGCATCCCGAAGCGGTCCGCCAGCGGGCGCCCGCACTGCAGCCACCGGTTCGATTTGTCGATTCGATTTGCCGATTCGATGTGCCGACCCCACCGTCGCCATCGCATTGCCATCCCACCCCCATCGTTTTACGAGGAGCCCCATGCCATCGCCCGATCCCGCCGCCACCCTTGCCGCGCTGTGGCGCACCACCGGCCTGCCCGAGGCCGCCCTTGCGCAGGCGCGGCTGAGCGGCGCCGAACCGGTGCTGCCGTCGTCGTTCGCGGTCGGCACCGCCGCGCAGGCCAGCCTGGCCGCGTCCGCGCTGGCGGCCGCGGCGCTGTGGCAGCAGCGCACCGGCCGCTGGCAGCAGGTCGCCGTCGACATGCGCCACGCCATCGCGGAATTCCGCAGCGAGCGCTATCTGCGCGTCGACGGCGGCCCCGCGCCGGAGCTGTGGGACAAGATCGCGGGCGCCTATCGCTGCGGTGACGGCCGCTGGGTCCGGCTGCACACCAACTTCCTGCATCACCGCGACGGCGTGCTGCGCCTGCTCGGCTGCGCCAACGACAAGGACGCGGTGCAGGCCGCGCTCGGCAAATGGGAGGCCGAGGCCTTCGAGACCGCCGCCTCCGATGCGGGGCTGGTCGTCGCGGCGATGCGCAGCTTCGAGGAGTGGGACCGCCATCCGCAGGCCACCGCGCTGCGCGAGTTGCCGCCGATCGTGATCGAGCGGATCGGCGACGCGCCGCCGCTGCCCTTGCCGGAGCTGCCGGCGCAGGATGCGCGTCCGCTGTCGGGCGTGCGCGTGCTCGAATTCACGCGGATCATCGCCGGCCCGGTTGCCGGCCGTACCCTCGCCGCGCATGGCGCCGACGTGCTGCTGGTCACCGCGCCGCATCTGCCGTCGATCGCACCGCTGGTGATCGACACCGGCCGCGGCAAGCGCTCCTGCCAGCTCGACCTGCGCGACGCCGACGACAAGCACACGCTGCACAAGCTGCTGCACGGCG
This sequence comes from Cupriavidus sp. H18C1, assembly GCF_049311595.1. NCBI lineage: Bacteria > Pseudomonadati > Pseudomonadota > Betaproteobacteria > Burkholderiales > Burkholderiaceae > Cupriavidus > Cupriavidus sp. H18C1. Next base: position 1,123,620 of record NZ_CP186008.1, on the reverse strand, counting down.
CCGACGTGTTCCTGCAGGGCTACCGGCCCGGCGGGCTCGCGGCGCTGGGCTTCGGCCCCGAGGCGGCGGCGCGCGCCCGGCCGGGCATCGTCTATGTCTCGCTGTCTGCCTACGGCCATGTGGGACCGTGGGCCGGCAAGCGCGGCTTCGATTCGCTGGTGCAGACCGCGACCGGCTTCAACGATGCGGAGGCCCGCGCCGCCGGCAGCGACGCGCCGCGCCCCTTGCCGGCCCAAGTGCTCGACCACGCCGCCGGCTATCTGCTGGCGGTGGGAGCGATGGCGGCGCTGCACCGGCGCGCCACCGAGGGCGGCAGCTGGCACGTGCGCGTGTCGCTGGCGCAGACCGCCCAGTGGCTGCGCAGTCTGGGGCGGATCGAAGCGGGCCTGAAGGCGCCGGATCAGCGCATCGACGACATCAGCGACCTGCTGGAAGCAGTGCCGTCCGGCTTCGGCATGCTGACCACGGTGCGCCACGCCGCGCAGCTGTCGGAAACCCCGGCGCGCTGGGAGCAGCCGTCGGTGCCGCTGGGCAGCGACGCGGCGGAGTGGTTGCCGCGCGGCGGGGCGAGATAGGCCGGGCCGATTTTCCCGGATATTTGGGAGCGGCGTCCCCTGGACCACGGGGCCGCTGTTCCTCGCCGCTGCCGCCACGCCACGTCGATATTTTTTTTGACGTTCCAAAACCTACTCAGTAGTATGTTTCCGAAGCGGAGGCTTGCCTGACCTTCGGCAAGAGCGGCGACAAGAAAAACAACAAGCGACAACAAGGAGACAAAGGCATGCGGGTTCTGATCACGGGCGCGGCCGGCTTTATCGGCACCGCGCTGCACCGCGCGTTGATCGCGAAGGGAAGCCTGGCCGATGCCGGCGGCACGCCGCGCCGGATCGAGGAACTGGTGCTGGCAGACCGGGCCGATGTGCCGCTTGCCGGCGACGCGCCGTGCCGCCGCACCGTGCTGCGCGGCGACCTGGCCGGGCCCGGCTTTGCCGCGCAACTGGCGGCGCTGGCGCCGGACAGCGTCTTCCACCTGGCGGCCAGCCTGACGCTGGAGGCCGAAGCCGACGAGCCGCGCGCCTATCGCCTGCATGTCGAGGCCCTGCGCGAGTTGATCGCCGGCTTCGGCAAGCCGCCCCGGCTGGTGCTGGCCAGCTCGATCGCCGTCTTCGGCGGCGACCTGCCCGCGACGGTCGGCGATGGCCTGCGCGCCGAGCCCGACACGACCTATGGCACGCACAAGGCCATCGCCGAGCTGCTGCTGGCCGACTACAGCCGCCGCGGCCGCGTCGACGCGCGCGCGCTGCGCCTGCCGATCGTGCTGATCCGCGACGGCGCGCCATCGCCCGCGGTGTCGGACCGCATCGCCGCGATCGTGCGCGAGCCGCTGGCCGGCCGCGACGTCGTCTGCGGGCTGCATCCGGACACGCGGATGCCGGTGGCGTCGGAGCAGGCCGTGGCCCGGGCCCTGATCGCGATGCACGAGCTGCCGGCGGCACGGTTGCCGCACGATCGCGCGCTGAACCTGCCGTCGCTGTCGATCACCGTCGCGGAGATGGTGGCCGCGCTGCGTCGCGTGGCCGGGGACGAAGCCGCGGCGCGGGTCCGCTACGAGCCCGACCCCGCGCTCCAGCGCGTGGTAGACAGCTGGCCGCGCGCCTTTACGTCGGACAGGGCCAGCGCGCTCGGCCTGCATGCCGACGCCGATTTCGACGCGCGTTTCGGCGCGTACCTCGGGGCCAACCTCGGGGCCGACGTCGGAGCCAACCTCGGCGCGTCCCTGCGCGACAAGGGGACGGCATGAAGAACCCCGCGATCGGATTCCGCCGTAACGGCCCGCTCTCCACCAGTGGACACGAGCGGCAGGCCGATGCCGCGCTGCGCTTCGACGACCGGCTGTCGCCCGAGGTGGCCGCGCTGCCGGTCTGCATCGTCGGCGCCGGCTCGTCCGGGGTGACCGCCGCCAAGGCGCTGAAGGAGAAGGGCATCGCGTTCGATTGCTTCGAACTGGGCTCGAAGATCGGCGGCATGTGGCGCTACGAAAACGACAACGGCATGTCGTCGGCCTATCGCAGCCTGCATATCGACACCAGCCGCACCAACCTCGGCTACTCCGATTTCCCGATCCCCGACCACTATCCGGATTTCCTGTCGCACTACGAGGTCATCGAATATCTGGAAGCCTATGCCGAGCGCTTCGGCATCCCGCCGCATATCCGCTTCAACACGCGGGTCGAGCGCGTGGAGCCGGCCGGCGACGGCAGCTGGCGCGTCACGCTCGGGGACGGCAGCAGCCGGCGCTATCGCGCGGTGATCGTCGCCAACGGCCATCTGTGGGACCCGCGCTGGCCGCGCTTCGACGGCGCGTTTTCCGGCGAGCAGATCCATTCGCATCACTACCGCACCGCCGAGCCGTTCCGCGACAGGAACGTGCTGATCGTCGGCATCGGCAATTCCGCGGTCGACATCGCCGTCGACGTCTGCAAGTCGGCGAAGCGGACGTGGATCTCGACGCGGCGCAGCGCGTGGATCATGCCGAAATACATCATGGGCCATCCGACCGACCGCTGGTCGGCCTTCTTCGCGCGGCGCCTGCATCTGCCCACGCGCGTCACGCGCACGCTGGTGCGCTGGCTCGCGTATCTGGCGACCGGCGACCAGGCCCGCGTCGGCATTCCGCGGCCGCGCCACGAGATCTGGCGCGAGCATGCGACGCTGAGCCAGGAGCTGATCCCGTATTGCGGGCATGGCTGGATCCGCATCAAGCCGAACATCCGCAGGCTCGATGGCCACCACGTCGAGTTCGAGGACGGCACCCGCGAGGCCGTCGATGCGATCATCCACGCGACCGGCTATCAGGCCAGCTTTCCGTTTCTCGACCGGCAGGTGTTCGAGGTCGCGGACGGCAAGGCCGAGCTCTATCGCCGCATGATGCCGCCGGGGCGGCACGGCCTGTTCCTGCTCGGGCTGGTGCAGCCGATCGGCCCAACCATTCCGCTGGTCGAGATCCAGGGCAAGTGGCTGGCTGCGGTGCTCGCCAACGAAGGTGCGGCTGCCGGGTCCGGACGGCATGATGGCGGAGATCGATGCCCATCGGCGCTACGTGTCGCGGCGCTTCGTCGGCTCGGCGCGCTATACGCTGGAGGTAGACTTCCGCCGCTACGCCAGAGAACTGTTTCGCGATATCGCCCGGGGAGGGGCGGCATGACCCCAAGCAAGCAGGAAATCCTGATCCAGGCCGCCGAATGTTTCATGGAACAAGGGTTCCATGCCACCAGCATCGACGACGTCGCGCGGCGGCTCGGCGCGACCAAGGGACGCATCTACCATCATTACGCGTCGAAGATCGACCTGTTCTTCGAGGTGCATCGCGAAGGCATGCGTCTGTTGTTCGAAGCGGTGGAGCCCGCCCGCAAGGTCGAGGGCGATGGCGTCACCGTGCTGGCGGCGATGCTGCGCGCGCATGCGGTTGCCGTGCTGGAACACCATACCTTCGAGAGCGTGGTAGCGCAGGGCGTGCAGATGCATCGCTTCGGCGCGACCACGCCGTCGCAACGGCAGACGCTGGACGAACTGATCGCCAGCCGCGACCGCTTCGAGCGTCTGTTCAAGGACCAGGCCGCGGCGGCGAGGCGCGATGGCTCGCTGGCCGCCGATGCCGACTTGTCGATCGCGGTGAAGACCTTGCTGGGCGGTATCCAATGGTCGCTGATCTGGTATCGGCCCGAGGCCGATGCCGACGAGCACGCGCGCGAGCGGCTGGCGGAGGCGATGGTGCGTACGCTGGTCGAGGGCATCCGTGCCCGGCCGGAGCGGGCCCCGCCGCGGCCGCCGCCAAAGGCAAGGCGCGCAGCGCGGCGGGCTGAGGCCCCGCCCAAGGTCTCGCTTGAGGTCTCGTTGAGGTCTCGTTGAGGTCTCGTTTGAGGACTCGCTTGAAGCCTCGTTTCAGGCCCCGCACTTCCCGCATCGGTTCTCAGGCCGACTCGTTCAGCAGCCGTTCCACCAGCCACAGCCGATCGACGCCCCACACCGGCTCGCCGTCGACGATAAAGAAGGGCGCACCGAAGACGCCTTGCGCAACGGCATGGTCCACCGCCCCTTCCAGCCGCCGCTTGCCTTCGGGCGAGGCGATCTCGGCCGCCAGCCAGCCGGTATCGGCGCCGACCGCGGCGGCTTCCTCCAGCACCGCGTCGAGATCCGTGATGTCCTCCCCGCGCTCCCACAGCCGGGCGAAGATCCGCTGCGCGAAGCGCTTCGCCTGCGCCGGATCGCGTTCGTCCAGTGCCAGAAAGGCCCGTGAGGCCTTGACCGAGCTGACGCCTTGCATATCGCGCTGGACGAAGGGCACGCCCAGTATCCGCGCCATGCGGGGTTTGTCGAGCCGCAGATAGTCCGCTTTCAGTGGCGTCTCCATCAGCGGCTTCAGCCCCATGATCTTGACCACCGTGACGCCTAGCAGGAAAGGGCGCCACACCACGGTGCGGCCATGGCGGGCCGCAAGGGCATCGATCTGCGTCGAGCCGAAGTAGCCGTAGGGCGAGATGAAGTCGAAATAGAAATCGATGGGACGGGCCATCGCCGCCTCATTCCATCTTGATGTTCAGTTGCTCGATGGTCCGCCGCCAGTACGCGGATTCGCGCTGCACGCGCGCGCGGATCTGCTCGGGCGACAGGTCGGAGGCGACCATGCCCTGCGCCTGCAGCAGCGGCGCAAAGTCCGGCGCGTGGGTGACGCCGCGGATGGCGGCCGCGAGCCGGTCCACCGTCGCACGCGGCGTGGCGGCCGGCACGTAGGTCGCGATCCAGTAGCCGGGGGCCGCGATATTGGGATAGCCCGCTTCGGCCAGCGTGGGCACGTCCGGGAACAGCGTGTTGCGCCGTTCGCCCGCCACGGCCAGCACGCGGATCTTGCCGGCCTTCTGCTGCACGATCGCCAGGCTCGCCGGCGGAAACGAAAAGCTGTACCGGCCCGACAGCAGTTCCACCATCGCCGCGCCCGCGCCTTTCATCGGCACATGCTGGGCCGATGCCTTGGCCTCGCGCTTGTAGAGCTCGCCGACGACATGGCTGGGAAAGCCGGCGCCGGACGATACATAGTTGGCCTTGTCCGGCCGCTGGCGCAGCAGCGTCGCCAGTTCCTGCGCCGTCTTCGCGGGCGAATCGGCCGGCACCGCCAGCACCACGTCGCCGCCATCGCCGACGATGGCCACCGGCATCAGGTCGCGCGAGGCATCGTAGGGCGTGTCTGGCATCAGCGCCGGAATGGTGGTCAGCGGCCCGTCGACCGAGAACAGCACCGTATGGCCATCGGCCTTGCTGCGCACCACCGAGTTGACCCCGATGGTGCCGTTGGCGCCGCCGCGGTTCTCGGTGACGACGCTCTGGCCGAGCGTGGTCTTCAGTTTCTCCGCCAGCGTGCGCGCCAGCGCGTCGCTCGGTCCGCCGGGCGCGGCCGGCACCACCAGCGTGACGGTGCGCGACGGAAACTCCTCGGCCAGCGCCGCGCCGCCGCAGGCCAGCATCATGGACAGGAGCGTGACGATGGCTTTCATGCTGAGCCTCCTTGGGGTGGGGCTGGCAAATGGCGGTCGCGGTCGTCGGTCACGGTCCTGGTGCCGCAGTCGAAGCCGGAGTCGGAGTCGGAGTCGGAGTCGGAGCCGGAGCCGGAGCCGGAGCCGGAGCCGGTGCTGCTGGTGCCGGTGCTGGTGTCGGTGTCGGTCCGAGCGGCAAGGCGGCGCAGCTCGCCCTTGGCGACCTTGTTGATGCCGACCAGCGGCAGGCTGGCGAGAAACCGGATCTCGCGCGGCACCTTGAAGCCGGCGAGCTGCGCGCGGCAGGCCGCGTCGATCTCGCGGGACAACGCTTCGGTGGCGCCGTTCGGAGCGGCTGGCACCACGAAGGCCACCGCGACCTCGCCCATCGCGCCATCCGCGCGGCCCACGACCGAGACGTCGGCCACGCCCGGCACCGCGCGGACCACGCGTTCGACTTCCGCCGGCGACACGCCTTCGCCGCCGCACTTGATCACATCGCGCGCCCGCTCCAGGAACTGGATCGAGCCGTCGGCGTGGACCTTCATGCGATCGCCGGTGCGGAACCAGCCGTCCGCGGTGAAGGCGGCCGCGTTGGCATCCTCGTCGTTGAAGTAGCCGGCAAACAATGTCCGCCCGCGCTCGCCGAGGATCTCGAGCTCGCCGACCTCGCCCGGCGCCAGCGACATGCTGTGGCTGTCTGCCATCCGGGCCGCATAGCCCGGTGCGACCAGGCCAATGGCGCCCGGTGCGATCGGCCGGTTCGCGCGTCCCAGGATGCCGGGCCCGACCAGTTCGGTCATGCCCCACCAGCCCAGGATCGGCACGCGGAAATGCCGCTCGTGGTCCGGCAGCCAGACCGAGTTGCACCACAGCCGGAAGTGGTGGGCCGGCGGGACCGGCTGGCGGAACAGCGCCGCACTGGTGAACTGGACGTGCGGGGCAAAGGTGCAGCGCCGCGCCAGCGCGACTGGCCAGAAGCGGCTCGCCGAGAAGCGCGGCTGCAGCACGATGGCCGCGCCTGCCTGCAGGGCCGGCAGCACGCTCCAGGCCAGGCCCACGACGTGATAGAGCGGCAGTGGGATCAGGACGATATCGGAGGACAGCAGGCCGATACCGGCGGCACACAATTGCGCCGCCCATAGCGCGTTCGCGCGCGACCAGACCACGGCCTTCGGGCGCGACGAGGTGCCGGAGGTGAACATCATGCTGCCGGGGGGCGAGCGGGTCCAATCGCGCGCGTTCGACCGGGGCATCGTGCAACGACGCGAAGCCGATTGCATGGTCCGCATGGTCGGCATGGTCGGCATGGTCCGCATCGATGACGATCTGCCAGCGCAGCCGGTGAGCGTCGGAACCGAGGGAAGGGAGCGAGCCGGGCAAGCCGCGCTGCGTCACGATGCCGACCGCGCCGGTGTGGTCGGCGAAGAAGGCCAGCTCGTCGCTTGCCGACTTGGGATTGAGCACCACGCAGACCGCGCCCAGCCAGGCGCAGGCGAACCAGGTCAGCAGGAATTCGGGACAGTTGTTGGCATGCAGCAGCACGCGATCGCCGGGGCGCACGCCGCGCCGGGCGAGTCCGCCGGCGACGCGGCGGACGTCATCGAGGAATGCGCCGCGCGTCCATTCGCGCGCGGGGCCTTCGAATGGCTCCCAGGCCAGCAGCAGCCGATCCGGTTGTTCGCGCGCCCGGGTCTCGAGCAGGTCGACGATATCGTCCATGGGCCTCCCGCCGCGTGCCGCTCGAACGGTGGAGCGCACGGGCAAGCCCAGTGTAAGGAGCGCGCTTGCGCATGTCCTATGCCGTTTTATTGCACCGGCTTAACACGGGGTTATGGGCGAGGTGTGGCACGGGGGCGCGGGGGGCAAGGTCTCCGAGACGCACCTCGCCGACACCTCGAAACCCCCCGAGACCCCGAGATCCCGAGATCCCGAGATCCCGAGGCCCCACGGCCCGGACGCCCGAGGGCCCCCAAGCCCCGAGGCCCTCAGTACAGCGTCTGGCGGATCCGCTGCGGCAGTTCGGCGTCGTACGCGCGGCCGTCGATCGCATCGCGGCTCAGCGTCGCCAGGATGGTGCCGGTGCTCGGCAGCGCGCTGCGTGGAATCTGCGCCTCCGGCGACCACAGGCGCGAACGCACCAGCGCGCGGGCGCACTGGAAGAACACCGAGCGGATCGCGATCAGCAACACGGTGGAGGGCGCCTTGCCGTCGACCGTGCATTGGGCGATCAGATCGGGATTCGTCGAGATCGTCGCCGTGCCGGCCACGCGCAGCGTCTCGTCGACGCCCGGCACCAGGAACAGCAGGCCGACGCGCGGGTCGGCCAGGATGTTGCGCAGGCTGTCGATGCGGTTGTTGCCGCGGCGGTCCGGCAGCAGCAGCGTGCGGTCATCCAGCACCTTGACGAAGCCGGGCGCGTCGCCGCGCGGCGAGCATTCGGCCATGCCGTCGGCCACCGTCGACAGCAGGCAGAACGGCGAGGCCTCGACGAAGGCGCGGTAGTGCGGATGCAGGTAATCGACTTCCTTGGCGAGCGAGGCCGGCGCGGGTTTGCCGTAGTGCGTTTCCAGGTCTGCCAGCGTGGTGATGGTGTGGTCGGTCATGGCGGATTGGCGGTCGGAGCGAGGTGGAAGAGTGGGGCGGAACGGGTTGGACCGTGCGCGTTGGGCGCAGTGCGGCGGAACGGGTGGACCGTGCGCGTTGGACGCCGTGCGCGGCAACGGCAAGTCTACAGCGTGACGGTGCCCCGGCCGATCTCGATCACGCGGCCGCCGACGCGGATCGCGCCTTCTCCGTCTTCCGCATCGACCTCCAGCCGCAGCCGGCAGGGCCGCTCGACCAGGTCGCCCTGGGCGATCTCGTAGCGGGCCGGCAAGGCATGGCCGGTGGCGAGCAGCCAGCCGCCCAGGTTGGCGCAGGCCGAGCCGGTGCCCGGGTCCTCGGCCACGCCGCCGCCCTGCTTGGTGAAGAAGTAGCGCGCGATCACGCGGCCCGGCTGCTGCGGGTCGAAGGCGAACAGATAGGCGGTCTTGCGGCCAAGGCTGCTGGCGGGCCAGGCGTCCAGGCGGCTGCCGTCGGGCGCCGCGCGGCGCACGGCGTCCGGGCTGTTCAGCGGCACCAGCAGCTGGTCGGCGCCGGTATCGACCCACATCGGCGAGCCGGCCAGGTCGTCGGCCCGCAGCCCGAGCAGCGCGGCCACTTCGGCATCCGGCAGTGGCGCTGGCGCGGTCCTTGGCTGGCCGCGATGCGGGGCGGTGAAGGTCCAGACATCGCCGTGCGCGCGCACCGGCACCACGCCGGCCTTGAACTCCAGCGTCAGCGCATCGCCGGTGCCGCGCAGCGCCCGTACCGCATGCGCGGTGCCCAGCGTCGGATGGCCGGCGAAGCGCATCTCGTAGCCGGGGGTGAAGATCCGCACCATCGCGTCGGCCCGCTCCGACGGCAGGATGAAGGTCGTCTCCGACAGATTGAACTGCAGCGCCAGCGCCTGCATGGTCGCATCGTCCAGCCCGCGCCCGTCCTCGAACACGCACAGCGGATTGCCGCCGAAGGTCGATTCGGCGAAGACATTGAGCAGGCGGAAGGCGTAGCTGGGCATGGCGGTGGCATCGGGTAGGGACAGGGTGCCAGTGTAGGACGATGGCGCGCCCGAGCCATATACAGTTCGCTAGCCCGGCATCAGGCCAGTTCCCGTCCCCGCGTCAGCCGCACAGACAGACGATCTGATTCAATTGCTCGCAGGCTGCCGCGAAGGCATCCGTGGGTGCCTGCTTCCAGGGATGGGGCTTGGCGTGCCGGCCGCGCCAGTCGAAGGATTTTGGCTGATGCGCGAGGATGTAGGCCGACAGCTTGCCGACACCTTCGAGCTTGATGGCAAACGGGTTGGTCTCGTTGTAGGCGGCCGTCGTCATCGGCAAGCCGATGACCAAGCCGGTTTTTTCATTGAACGCCCGTGGCGACAAGACGAGCAACGGGTGTCGGTCTTTCATTTCCCGCCCGATCTGCGGGCTGCATTCGATCCACACAATGTCGCGGCGATCGGGTACCCACGCGCTCTTCGGCATCGCTACATCGCCTCCGAACCGACGGGTGGCGCCGCCATGACTTCGCCGCCGTGGACGGCCGAGTCAAACAGGGCCAGCTTCTCGTCAAGCGTCATTGCCCGCTTTCCCACAGGCTTGACGGTCACTCCCACCTCTTCCACCTGCACCTCGACCTCCTGTCCTTCTACAAAGTGCGCCGATCTCGCTACCGCGGAGGGAATCCTGACGGCAAGGCTATTTCCCCATTTCTGGATGGTCAGTCTGGCTGCTTTGGCCATTTGAGCCTCCTGTGGCGCAAGTCTCGGGTCGTGGCGGGAATGTTTCAACATGGTTTATACATGGAGGGGAATTGAATACACAAGGCATTGTCGGGAAGCAAAAAAAACGCCGGCATGAAGCCGGCGCAATGAGTGTCCAGGGGGACAGCGGGATCGGAGGACCGTCAGAACCCCACGGCCTGCCCGTCCCGGCGGCTGTCGCTGGCGGCGACGTAGCCGTGCTCGGCGTCTTCCGACAGGCGCCAGATGAACTGCCCCGAGCCGAAGTCCATGTAGGGGTCGGCCACCGACTTGAGCTGGTGGCCGCGGTCCTTCAGGCCGGCGACGGTGGCGGCGTTCATGGTGGCCTCGACGTCCAGCGTGAAGTCGCGGTTGACCTTCCAGCGCGGCGCGCAGCAGGCCGCCTGCGGCTGCTGCTTGTAGTCGAGCATGCGCACCACGGTCTGCAGATGGCCCTGCGGCTGCATGTCGCCGCCCATCACGCCGAAGCTCATCACCGGCCGGCCGTTGCGCGTCATGAACGCGGGGATGATGGTGTGGAACGGGCGCTTGCCGCCGGCCACCACATTGGGCGACTTCGGATCCATCGAGAAGCCGACGCCGCGGTTCTGCAGGCTGATGCCGGTGCCGGGCACCACCACGCCGGAACCGAAGCCCATGTAGTTGGACTGGATGAACGAGATCATCATGCCGTTCTCGTCGGCCGCGGTCAGGTAGATGGTGCCGCCGACCTTGGGCATGCCGAAGTCGAAATGCGTGGCGCGCTTCATGTCGATCAGCCTGGCGCGCGACTTCAGGTAGGCATCGTCGAGCATCTGCTCGGGCGTGACTTCCATGCTGCGCGGGTCGGACACGTAGCGGTACAGGTCGGCGAACGCCAGTTTCATCGCCTCGATCTGCAGATGCTGCGAGTCGATCGAATCGACCGGCAGGTTGCCCACGTCGAAGTTGTCCAGGATGCCGAGCGCCATCAGCGCGGCGATGCCCTGGCCGTTGGGCGGAATCTCGTGGATCTCGTAGCCGCGATAGGACTTGCGGATCGGCTCGACCCAGTCCGGACGGTAGTCGCGCAGATCGGCCAGCGTCATCGCGCCGCCGCACTCCTTGCTGAAGGCGGCGATGCGCTCGGCGATCTGGCCTTCGTAGTAGTCGCGGCCACCGCTGGCGCCGATGCGGCGCAACGTTTCGGCGGCGGCCTTCATCACGAACTTCTCGCCGGTATGCGGCGCGCGGCCGTTCGGCATGAAGGTGTCGGCGTAGCCCGGCTGGTCCTTCAGGTCCGGCACCGCGGCGGCCCACTTGTGCGCGATGATCGGCGGCACGGCGTAGCCGCGCTCGGCGATCTCGATGGCCGGCTCCATCAGGTCGGCGAACGGCAGCTTGCCGAAGCGCTCGTGCAGCGCGGCCCAGCCGGCCACCACGCCCGGCACGGTGACGCTGTCCCAGCCGCGGATCGGCCGCTTGGCGATGCCATTGCCTTCCTCGCCGTACTTGTTGCGGAAGTACTCGGGATTCCATGCGGCCGGCGCCACCCCCCGACGAGTTCAGGCCGTGCAGCTGCTTGCCGTCCCACAGGATCGCGAAGGCATCGCTGCCCAGGCCGCAGGAGACCGGCTCGACGATGGTGATCGCGGCGGCGGCGGCGATCGCCGCGTCGATCGCATTGCCGCCCTTGAGCAGCATGCGCAGGCCGGCCTGCGCGGCCAGCGGGTGCGAGGTCGATACCACGTTGCGCGCGAACAGCGGAATGCGCACGGAGGGGTACGGATTGGTCCAGTCGAAGGTCTGCATGGCGTGTCTCTTGTCCCTTGTCTCTTGGCGTAATTCGGTCTTGGCGTTATTCCGCGGTGATGTTGCGGTCCTTGATCAGTTTGCCCCAGCGGGCGCTTTCCTTGCCGACGATCGTCGCGAACTGCGCGGGCGTGCCGCCGACCGGCTCGGCGCCGAGCTTGGCCAGCCGTTCCTTGACCTCCGGCGCCTGGATCGCCTTGTTGAATTCGGCGTTCAGGCGGGTAACGAGGTCGGCCGGCAGGTTCTTCGGGCCATAGATGCCGAACCAGGTTTCGCTGACGAAGCCGGGCAGGCCCGATTCGCCGACGGTCGGCACGTCGGGCACCAGCGACGAGCGCTTCGGGCTGGTCACCGCCAGCGCCTTGAGCTTGCCGTCGCGCACGTGCGGCAGGCCGGTGACGATGCTGTCGAACAGGATATGCACCTTGCCCGAGATCAGGTCGGCGATCGACAGCGCGGTGCCCTTGTACGGAATGTGCGTCAGCTGGACACCAGCCTGCGCGCTGAAGGCCTCGGCCATCAGATGGACCACGGTACCGTTGCCGCTGGACGCGTAGTTCAGCTCGCCGGGATGCGCCTTGGCATAGGCGATCAGTTCCTTGACGCTGTTGACCGGCAGATGGTTCGACACCACCAGCAGATTGGTCGCGCTGGCGACCTGGCCGATCGGCGTGAAATCGGTCTGCACGTTGTACGGCAGGCGCGGATGGATATGCGGGCCGATCGAATGCGTGCTGCTGGTGGCCATCAGCAGCGTGTAGCCGTCCGCCGGGGCCTTGGCGGCCATGTCGGAGCCGATCGCGCCGCCCGCGCCGGGCCGGTTGTCGACCACGACCTGCTGGCCGAGGTTGGCGCCGACCTTCTGTGCGATCGCGCGCGCCAGCAGGTCGGTCGCGCCGCTGGCGGGGGAAGGGCACGATCAGGCGGATCGGCTTGGCGGGATAGCTTTCGGCCAGGGCGGGCGCGGCGGCGAAGGCCAGCGTCGCCGCCAGGCCGGTGCCCAGCAGGCGCAGCCAGGATGTCATCTTCAATCTCCGTGGACGTTGTCGGTTCGATGCCGGCGGGCCGGCCGATGGCGCATTATTCCGTGCAGCTTTACATAATGAAAGCTAATATTTCTTGCTTGCTTCTCAAGTTTTGCTTAAGGCACGCTGCTTCCAGACCCGGTCTGCCGCCTCCGCGCTGACCGCTTCCCTCTTACTTTATGAGCACCATCCGGTTCCTTCGTACCTTTGTCGCCGTCGCCGAGCACGGCTCCTTTGCCGCCGCCGCCGGCCATGTGGCGCTGACCCAGGCGGCGGTCAGCCTGCAGATGCGCGCGCTCGAGGGCGAACTGCGGCGCGACCTGTTCGACCGGACCGGCCGCGTGGTCGTGCTCAACGCGGGCGGGCGCGAACTGCTGCCGCGCGCGCGCCGGTTGCTGGCACTGTACGACGAGATGCGCGCCGCGCCGGAGACGCCGGAGGCGATGGCCGGTGCGGTCGCCGTCGGCGCCGTGGTGTCGGTGATGGGCGGCTTGTCGCACGTGGTGGCCAGCATGAAGACCGAGCATCCCGCGCTGGACGTGCGGCTGGTCGGCGCCAAGTCGATCGAGCTGGCCACGCTGGTCGAGGCTGGGGAGCTCGACGCGGCCATCGTGGTGGAGGGGCCGGGCCGGCTGGCGGGGGCGCTGCGCTGGACGCCGCTGTATCGCGAGCCGCTGGTGGCGATTGCCGCCGCGGGCAGCGCCGCCGCGGACGCGCGCCAGGCGCTGGCGGGCCAGGCCTTCCTGCGCTTCGACCGGACCCAGCTGACCGGCATGCTGGTCGAGCGGGCCCTGCGGCGCGCGCATCTGCGCGTCAACGAATTCCTCGAACTCAATTCGATCGAGGCGCTGGTCGAGCTGGTGCGGCAGCAGGTCGGCGTGACCGTGGTGCCGCTGCTGCAGCGGGCGCGCTGGCGCGACGACGAGGCGCTGCGGGTGCTGCCGCTGGAGGCGGGAGGCGAGCCGGTATGGCGCACCATCGGCATGCTGGAGCGGCGCGATCATTCGCGCCGGCATATCACCGAGGCGATCCGCGCCGCCTGCGCGGCGCTGTTCTGCGAGCCGCGCTAGGGCGCGTTTCGTTCGCCTCGGCCAAAAAAAACGGGGTGCCGGCCGGCACCCCGTTTCACGTGTTGCGTGTTGCTTCTTATTCTTCCTGGAACGCTTCCTCGCGCTTGGCCTTGATCGACGGCAGGGCCACGATCAGCACCAGGATCGCGGCGGCGATCAGCAGGCTCAGCGACAGCGGACGGGTGAAGAACACCGTGAACTCGCCACGCGAGAGCAGCAGCGTGCGGCGGAAGTTCTCTTCCATCATCGGTCCGAGCACGAAGCCGAGCAGCAGCGGCGCCGGTTCGCACTTGAGCTTCAGGAACAGATAGCCCACCACGCCGAAGGCCGCGGTCTGGAACACGTCGAACGTAGTGTTCTGGACCGAGTAGACGCCGATACAGCAGAACGTCAGGATGGCCGGGTACAGGAAGCGGTAGGGCACCTTCAGCAGCTTGACCCAGATGCCGATCAGCGGCAGGTTCAGGATGATCAGCATCAGGTTGCCGATCCACATCGAGGCGATCAGGCCCCAGAACAGCTGCGGGTTGCTGGTCATGACCTGCGGACCCGGCTGGATGTTGTGGATCGTCATCGCGCCGACCATCAGCGCCATCACCGCGTTGGGCGGAATGCCCAGCGTCAGCAGCGGGATGAAGGAGGTCTGCGAAGCGGCGTTGTTGGCCGACTCGGGACCGGCCACGCCTTCGATCGCGCCCTTGCCGAACTCGTGCGGATACTTCGACGACTTCTTCTCCAGCGTGTAGGCCGCGAACGAAGCCAGCGAGGCGCCGCCGCCCGGCAGGATGCCCAGCGCCGAACCGAGCACGGTGCCGCGCAGCACCGCCGGGATCATGCGCTTGAAGTCTTCCTTGGTCGGGAACAGGTTGGTGATGCTGTCGGTGAAGGTCTCGCGCTTTTCGCGTTGCTCCAGGTTCGCGATGATTTCCGCGAAGCCGAAGATACCCATCGCCACGGCCACGAAGTTCAGGCCGTCGGTCAGCTCCGGCACGTCGAACGAGAAGCGCGCCGCGCCCGAGTTCACGTCGGTACCCACCAGGCCCAGCAGCAGTCCCAGCACGATCATCGCGATCGCCTTGACCAGCGAGCCCGAGGCCAGCACCACGGCGCCGATCAGGCCCAGCACCATCAGCGAGAAGTACTCGGCGGGGCCGAACTTGAACGCCAGTTCCGACAGCGGCGCGGCAAAGCCGGCCAGGATCAGCGTCGCCACGCAGCCGGCGAAGAACGAGCCCATGCCCGCGGTCGCCAGCGCCACCCCGGCGCGGCCGCGCCGCGCCATCTGGTAGCCGTCGATGGTTGTCACCACCGAGGACGATTCGCCGGGCAGGTTGACCAGGATTGCCGTGGTCGAGCCGCCGTACTGGGCGCCGTAGTAGATGCCGGCCAGCATGATCAGCGCGGCCACCGGCGGCAGCGTGTAGGTGATCGGCAGCAGCATCGCGATGGTCGCGAGCGGTCCCAGGCCGGGCAGCACGCCGATCAGCGTGCCGAGCAGGCAGCCGAGGAAGGCGTAGGCCAGGTTCTGGAAGGTCAGGGCGGTCGAGAAGCCGATGCCCAGGTTGGTTAGCAGTTCCATCTGGCGCTCCTTAGCCGGTAATGAAGGCCGGCCACACCGGCATCTGCAGATTGATGCCGTAGACGAAGGCGCCCATGCTGATCAGCACCAGCACGATGGTGTTCAGGATCGCGCCGCGCCAGGTGAACTCGTGGCTGGCCATCGACGACACCAGCACCAGCACGATCACCGACAGCACCATGCCGAGCGGCTTGAGCAGCAGGCCGAACAGCACCACCGAACCGAGGATCCACAGCAGCAGCTTGATATCCCAGCGGGCCAGCTCGTCACCATCGCCCTTGCTGGACATCGATCCGATCAGCACCAGCACGCCCAGCAGGGCGAGCACGACGCCGAGCCAGAACGGGAAATACCCCGGACCCATCTTCGCGGCAGTTCCCATCGAATAGCCGCGAGCGACCCAGGAAAAGCCGAATCCGACCAGGATGAACATCAGGCCGGAGGCAAAGTCCTTTTGGCTACGTATGCGCAAAATGATTCTCCTCGATTTGACAAAACTGGGGCTTGCGGCGCTGTGAGCCGCGCGTCGATGGCGCTGGTCTCATGGTGTCGCGATGGGTCGTTGCAGCCTTTGTGCAGTGCAACGAAATCACGCGCGGCACCCTCCCCGTCCGCAGGCAGGGGGAAGGTAAGGGCGCCACCTTTCAGCGACCTTTCAGATGTCTGCAAACTTGGTCAATGTGAGGGTATCTCCCTAGGTCTCCGCGGAGGCCGCCCCACGCAGCGCGCAGGACGGCGATGCGGCGGGCCAGGCAGTGCCGACATGGCCGTCGGCTATCATCGGCGGCGCGGCGGCCGTCATGCTGCGCTGTCGTGCTGCGCGCCGCAGCGCCGCAGCGCCGCTGCACCGGGTGCACCGGGGGCGCCGGACGCGCCGGGGTGCGCCAGTGCGCGCGCGCCTGTGCCCGTGCGCCCTGGCGCCTGTGTGCCGCGCCGCGAGGCTGTCCGCCTCCGTCTCCTCCACCGTTATCGTTGCAAGGGCCAGTTTGGAAAGCATTGAACACGTGATCCTGATCGGCGCCGTGGTGATGTCCCTCGGCATCGTCGTCGGCGCCTTCTCCTCGCGCGTCGGCGTGCCGTTCCTGCTGGTATTCCTGCTGGTCGGCATGCTGGCCGGTGTCGACGGCCCGGGCGGCATCCGCTTCTCCAATACCTGGCTCAGCTTTCTGGTCGGCAATCTGGCGCTGGCCGTGATCCTGCTCGATGGCGGGCTGCGCACCCAGTACGCGACCTTTCGCGTCGCGTTGCGGCCGTCGCTGGCGCTGGCGACGGTCGGCGTGCTGCTGACCACCGGGCTGGTGGGCCTGTTCGCGGCCTGGGTGCTGGAGATCGACTGGAAGCTCGGCCTGCTGCTGGGCGCCATCGTCGGCTCGACCGACGCGGCCGCGGTCTTCTCGCTGCTCAACAGCAGCGGCGTCCGGCTCAAGGAGCGGGTCGCCAGCGTGCTCGAGATCGAATCGGGCATCAACGATCCGATGGCGATCTTCCTGACACTGACGCTGATCGAGTGGATTCATGCGCCGGCAGGGCTGAGCGGTGGCGCGCTGCTGTGGCGGTTGCTGGTGCAGTTCGGCGTCGGCGGCGCGATGGGACTGGCGCTGGGCTATTGCCTGGCCAATGTGCTGGAGCGCATCCGGGTGGCCGAAGGCCTGCAGGCGATCCTGCTGTGTTCGGGCGGCGCCATGGTGTTCGCGATCGTGCAGACCGCCGGCGGCAGCGGCTTTCTGGCCGTGTATCTGACCGGCATGCTGATCGGCAACCGCGACCGCGCGGTCAGCCCGGACGCGATGCGGGCGATGGACGGCATGGCATGGCTGGCCCAGTCGGCGATGTTCCTGCTGCTGGGCCTGCTGGTGACGCCGCACCGGATCTGGGACGTGGCGGTGCCCGCGATGGCCGTGGCGCTGTTCCTGATGCTGGTGGCCCGCCCGGTCGCGGTCTGGATCTCGCTGCTGCCGTTCCGCTTCAATGCGCGCGAGAAGGGCTTCATTGCCTGGATGGGACTGCGCGGCGCGGTGCCGATCGTGCTGGCGCTGTTTCCGCTGCTGCAGGGCATGCCCGATGCCGGCCTGTTGTTCCGCATCGCCTTTGCCGTGGTGCTGGCCAGCCTGCTGCTGCAGGGGACCACGGTGCCGCTGGCTGCCCGGCTTGGCCGGGTGCTGCGGCCCGCGTATCCCGAGCCGCTGGCGCGCGAACGCCTGCACGGCACGCGGGCACCGGCGATGGACCTGATGCAGTTCGAGGTCGAGCCCGAGTCCGCGGTGACGGGCGTGCGCGCGGACCGGGTCGAATTGCCGCCGCGTTGCCGCCTGATGACGGTGGCCCGCGGCGAGGCGCTGCTGCCGCTCGAGCAGGCCGTTCTGCAGGCCGGCGATACGGCGTCGGTGCTGGGACCGGCCAGCAGCGTGCCGACGCTGGCCCGGCTGTTCCGCACGCCGGAGCGCGCACCGGCATGGCAGCAGGTGCCGCACGACTTCGTGCTGTCGGGCGACGCGCTGCTGCGCGATGTGGCCGGACTGTATGGCACGCGGGATCTGACGCCGGGCGAGTATCCGTCGACGCTGGAGGCCGCGATGCTGAACGCCTTCGCCACCCCCGCCGGTGGAGGGCGACACGGTGGAGATTGCGGGGCTGACCTTGACCGCGGTGCGCATGGAGGATGGCCGCATCGTGCAGGTGGGGTTGAGGTTGCCGCGGCAGGCTTAGCGCGGTGCATCAGCGCAGTCCATGAGCGCAGTGCATTAGCGCAGTCCATGAGTGCAGTCCATTGGCGCCGTGCATCAGCGCAGGGCGCCCATGCTGACCAGTTGCCGTACCGTCCAGCCGACAAGGGGCGGCAGCTTGCCGCGATAGAGGTTGAGCACGATCTTGTTGCCGGGAGACAGGGTCCTGCGTTGCACCTGCAGCCGGGACGGGTCCGCCTTGCCGGCATCGCGGGTGTCGCGGGTGTCGCGGGCCTCGCCTGGGTCGCGATGGGAGGCAGGCGTGCTCTCCATGCCGGGAATACGTATCGCCGAGACAACCCATTGCAGCGAATGGGCGAGGGCGTCCAGGGCGCGGTGCACGGCCTGCAAGTCCTCCCGGTATGGTGCGACAACGGCCTCCGGCAGATCGGCCATGTAGGCGAGCGGCTCGACGTACTCGCGGCGTATCTCGTCGATCAGCGGCAAGGCGCACACCGCCGCCTCGCGCAACGCCAGCGCTTTCCGGCGCGTGGCGTTGTTCGCCTCGAATTCGCCGTTGGCGTTCATCGCCGCGAGCCAGCGCGGCAATAGCGTGCCGGCCCGCTCCAGCACGTCGCAGACGGTCTCCAGCATGCCGGCCTTGGAGCGGCTGCCCTCCAGCGCGTCGCGTAGCGCCCGCTCGATGTCCCGCTTGGCATTGACCATCTGCGCCACCGATCGCCGGCGCAGCTGCTCGACTTCGGCGTCCAGATCGTTCTCCAGCGCGTTGGCGGTGGCGGCCAGTGTCTGCGAGGCATGCCGGTCGGCCTGCTCCCATTGCTGCCGGAAGCTGTGCGCGAGTGCATCGGAAGCGGGCGCGCCCGGACCGCCGGCGGTGTCGCCGATGCTGTCGGGATCCCGGTCGCCGGCGCGGCCCAGGCTGTCCGCTTCGGGGTCGTCCATGCCGTGATCGGCCATCCTGGCGCGATACGCGTCGCGCAGGCCGGACCATTTGCGCAGCGAGTCGTCCAGCCTGCGGGCGGTCGTGATCGCGAGCTGCTCCTCTTGCTGTCCGGTCGCTTGCTCGCGCCTGGCTTCCAGCCGCCGATTGTGCGCGTTCATCAGCCGGGCGGTGATCTGGATGCTGGCCAGGTCGAGCAGCGTGGCGGCCACCGCGCCGGACGGCACGCTGGCGGTCCAGTCCGCGAGCGCGGGATACAGGCCGCGCAACTCGTCCAGCCTGGCTTCGGCGAGCAGGATTTCGCGGCGCACATGGTCCATCACGCGGTGCCGTTCGCGCAGGTACGGCTTGATCGCGGGGGAAGATGACGCCGATCACATCCGGCGGCCCCAGCTCGCCGCTGCGGATACAGTCACGCAGCGCATGCACGCCGGCCTGCCAGCGTGTTTCCAGGGGGATCGCCGCATGGCTCGCGCGCTGGTGCTGCGCGTGCAGGTGGTCTTCCGCAAAGTCGTCGAGCAGCGCCGCGACGTTGTTGCAGATCTGCGCGATCGGCCAGCGTTCGCGGAAAAAGTGTGCGAACAGCTTGCGGGCGCCGGTCAGCATTGGCCGGTAGTTGAGTGCCACGGCTTTGCTTTCGCCCGCCTCGAGCGCGGCGGACAGCCACTGGAAGTCGCTGCTGTCGAGCTCGCCCCGTGTGGCTTCGTCAAGCGGATGCCGATCGCTGGCGCGCACCAGCCCGGCGATGGCGGCGGCGCGGTCGTGGCCGTGGCCGAGGTCATGCAGGTATTGCAGGTTGCGGGCGGCGAGAAACTGCCGCAGATAGGCCGGGTCCGACAGCTTCGCCTCGACGATGCGCAACAGTGCCGACTCGTCCATGCGTTCGCCGCGCGCGGTATGGCGATCGACTTGCTGGCGTACGGCCTGGCACAAGCCCTTGACGAGGTCGGCGCGGATCAGGTCGCGCTGCTTCAGCACCGCCAGGTCGCCGTCCAGCTGCGCGCGCGCCTGGGCGCGGCGCTGCATCAGCGAGCGCATGTGCGGCATGTCCTGGCTCAGCGGGCTCAATGCCAGCTCGCCATCGCAGCGGCGCAGCACGTCGTACAGTTCGCGCTCCTTCAGCTCGGCGAGCAGCCTGGTGCGCGAGGCCAGCAGCCCGGACAGCGTGTCGCCGCCAGCGTCGTCGGCGTCGCTGTCGTTGCCTGCGTTGCACGCAGCCGGCGCTGCGGTGCCGTGCCGGAGCGCTTCCCCGTCCGCGCTCCCGGCCGCGCGCGCCAGCCGCGACCGTTCCTGGGCGAGGCGGGCTTCGTTCTGCTTCAGGTCGCGCATCAGTTCCCCGTGCCGCAGTTCGGCCAGCAGTCCCGCTGCCGCGGCTTCCCGGTCGCAGGCCTTGCGTTCGCCGGGACTCATCGCCGGGTGCTGGATCGGTCCGCAGCGCAGGCGGCGATCGTATTCGCGCAGCCATCGATCGCAGCCCGCGGCGTTGTTCGGGCCGGCCAGTTCGGGGGGCGCAGCTGGCCAGCGCGGATTTCAGCATGGCCGGATCGCGGCGGCGCGCCCGCGCGGTCTGCGCCTGCAGCCCCAGCTTCAGCTGTTCGGCGACGTAGGCGCGGGTAGCCGGAAACGGACAAGGCGCGCCGGCGTCGGTGGTCTCGTTCAACCCCAGGCTGATGCCGTCGAGCATCGCGTACAGCGGCGTTGCCGACGACGAGGTGGCGGCCGGGGTCAGCAGTTCGGCATAGATCCGTTGATTGGCCCGATCCACGGACACGGCGCGGCGAAACAGCACGAATACCTGCTGCAGCGCCGCGTGCGACAGATAGGTGCCGCGCTCGATGCGGTCGGCGACCGTCAGGCCGGGCACGCGATCGCCAGGCAGCGCCAGGCTGGCGCGGCACAGGCGCTCGCGTACCGCGGCGCCACCGCGCCTTTCGACAGCCGCGATCAGTGCGCGCCATGAGGCCTGGTTGCGTGCCGTATCGGCACTGGTCTTGCCGATACGGAACAGGCGGTGGAGCCCGGCGCGCAGCGCCATCCCGAAGCTGCTGCCGAGCTCCAGCGTCCCGTCGGCGCCGCACTGCACCTGATAGGTACCGTGCCAGGCGGCGGGCGGCAGCGGCATGTCGAAGTCGATGTGGCTGGCGTTCACGATGTCTCCCCGGTAGTTGCATTGATGCAGGACCGCGTCCGCGGTGCCGTGGCATCAAGGTACGGGGGAGGCCGTGTCGCAGCATGCGCAAAGATTGTTAAAGCGGTCCGCGCGGAAATCTCCCTGTCAAAAAAGGAAACGGCCCGCTGCCCATGACAGGCAGCGGGCCGCGCTTGCGCCAGCCGGGCGGGATCGACGCGGTGGCGTCAGGCCGCGTCAGTCCACCTTCGCGCCCGACGCCTTGACGATCTGCGCGTACTTCTTCAGCTCGCGCTGCACCAGCGCGCCGAACTGCTCGGGCGTGGTCGGCGCGGGCTGGGCGCCGATGCGCGCCATGCGCGCTTTCATCTCGTCGGTCTTCAGGATCGCGACGATCTCGCGGTTGAGGCGGTCGACGATGTCGCGCGGCACGTTGGCCGGCGCGAACACGCCGAACCAGGTCGAGATGTCGAAGCTCTCCAGGCCCAGGCCCTTGCCCGCTTCGGCGATGGTCGGCAGCTCCGGCACGGCGCTGGCGCGCGCCGGCGTGGTCACCGCGAAGGCCTTGAGCTTGCCCGCCTTGATATTGGCGCTGGCCGAGGCCAGGTTGTCGAAGATCAGGTCGGTCTGGCCTGACAGCACCGACAACTGGGCCGGCGCGGCACCGTTGTAGGGGATATGGACCATGCTGACCTTGGCCAGGCTCTTGAACAGTTCGCCCGACAGATGGCCGGCGCTGCCGTTGCCGCCGGACGCGTAGTCCAGCTTGCCCGGGTTCTTGCGCGCGTATTCGACCAGGTCGCGCACCGATTCGATATGCAGCTCGGCGGCCTTGCCCGGATGCATCACCAGCACGTTGGGCACGTCGGCGACCAGCGTGATCGGCGTGAAGTCCTTGATCGGGTCGTACGGCATCTTCGCGAACAGCGTCGGGTTGATCGCGTGCGTCGCGACCGCGCCCATCACGATGGTGTAGCCGTCGGCCGGCTGGCGTGCCACGTAATCGGCGCCGAGGTTGCCGCCGGCGCCGGGACGGTTCTCGATGACGACCGGCTGGCCGAGCGAGTCCTTGAGCTTGTCGCCGATCGCGCGCGCGACGGTGTCGAGCGGGCCGCCGGCCGGATAGGGCACGACGAAGCGCACCGGCTTGCTCGGCCAGGCGGCGGCAGGCGGTTGGGCGGCCGCGGGGGCGGCGAACAGGGCGGCGCCGATGGACGCCACGAGGGCGGCCGCGCTCAGCGCATTGGCGGCGAAGGTCTTGAACATGGTAGCCAGTCAGCAGGTTGGGAATCGGTGGGCGCGGCGGGTCCGCCGGCGCCTCGTATCGGGGTTGGTGATCTTGGTTGTCTTCATGGTCCCGGGCTCCGCATGGCGGGCGCGGCGGGACTCAGCCGCGGATACCCAGCCCGCGCGCCATCATCACCGCGCACAACGGCAGCAGGATCAGCAGATGCGCCTCGACCATGACCCAGCGGCGCGCCGCCTTCAGTTCGGCGTCGGACGGCACGAAGCCGGCCTGGCCGGCGGCCTGCGCACGCCAGCGGCGGAAGCGGAAGGTCGGCGGCAGCGAGCACAGCGCGATCAGCACGAACACCGTCATCTTGGCGTGGAACCACGGGTTGGGCAGATAGAACTCGACGCCCTTGGCGCCATAGAACAGCCGCAGCAGGCCGGTGGCCAGCGCCGCCATCGCGGAGCCGAAGTACAGCAGATCGTAGATGCCGACCCGGCGCACCGCCGCCGGTGTGATGCCGGGCCGCAGCACCACGGCCTCGGCGACCAGGAAGGTGATCAGCGCGAAGATGGACAGGAAGTGGAGAAAAGCGAGCAAGGCATCGATCTGCATGGGTACTCCGGCTCGGTTCAGGGTGGGGAAGGGGGTTGGGGGAATCGGCTCGGGCGACGGCCGGCCCCTTGGCCGCCGCCTCGTCATGCATCGCAAGAACCGTCGTGCAACTCGTCATTCGATACGGCATCGAAGCGGCATCGAACCGCCTTTCAAATCGTCATTCGAAGCGGCATCAGCTCGTCACAGCACACCCTTGGCCCGCAGCTCGGCGATGCGCTCCGGCGTGTAACCGAGCATCTCGCCCAGCACCGCGTCGGTGTGCTCGCCCAGCAGCGGCGGGTGGCGCACCGCCTGCGGCGGCGTGGCGCTCATCTTGATCGGGCTGCCGACCAGCTTGACCTCGCCGGCGCTCGGGTGCGGCAGGTCCACGCGCAGCCCGCGCGCCTTGACCTGGGCGTCCTCGAACACATCGTCCAGCGTATTGATCGGTCCGCACGGCACGCCGGCCGCCTCCAGCGCGGCGATCCACTGCGCGCGCGTGCGCGGCTTGACCATCTCGGCCAGGATCGGCACCAGCGTGTCGCGGTTGGCCACGCGCTGCGGATTGGTGGCGAAGCGCGGATCGGCCGACAGCTCGGGCCGGCCGCCGGCCTCGACGAACTTGCGGAACTGCCCGTCGTTGCCGACCGCGACGATGATCCAGCCGTCGGCCGCCTGGAAGGTCTGGTACGGCACGATGTTCGGGTGCGCGTTGCCCCAGCGCTTCGGCGCGACGCCGCTGGCCAGGTAGTTGGTGTTCATGTTGGCCAGCATGGCGACCTGCACGTCGAGCAGCGCCATGTCGATGTACTGGCCCTCGCCGGTGCGGTCGCGGTGCGCCAGCGCGGCCAGCACGGCGATGGTCGCGTACTGGCCGGTCATCAGGTCGGAGATCGCCACGCCCGCCTTCTGCGGGCCGCCGCCGGGCAGGTCGTCGCGCTCCCCGGTCAGGCTCATGAAGCCGCCCATGCCCTGGATGATGAAGTCGTAGCCGGGGCGGGCGGCGTAGGGGCCGGTCTGGCCGAAGCCGGTCACCGAGCAGTAGATCAGGTCCGGCTTGACCGCCTTCAGCGATTCGTAGTCGAGCCCGTACTTCTTCAACTGCCCGACCTTGTAGTTCTCCAGCACCACGTCGCTCTGCGCGGCCAGTTCGCGTACCAGCTGCTGGCCCTCCGGCGTGCTGATGTCGCAGGTCACCGAGCGCTTGTTGCGGTTGGCGGCGAGGTAGTAGGCCGCCTCTGCGGTGTCGCGGCCCGACTCGTCCTGCAGCCAGGGCGGGCCCCAGGTCCGGGTGTCGTCGCCGGCGCCGGGCCGTTCGATCTTGATCACGTCGGCGCCGAAGTCGGCAAGGTTCTGGGCGCACCAGGGCCCGGCGAGCACGCGGGTCAGGTCGAGAACGCGGAGGTGGCTTAAAGCTCCCATGGGATATCAGGCGGTATCGGTGAGGCGGCTGGACGGCGAATCGGGCAGGGCGGGGAGGTCGGCCGGCAAAAGCAGACGGCACAGGCGCGCAGGCGCGCGGGCCGCCCCGGCCCGGACAGCCAGCACTGTACCACCGGCGGGTCGCCGGACGCACATCCGCGGACTTCGGCGGCGGTGTCGCGTCCATGCCGCGCATGCCGCCCGGGCGGGCCCCGCGACCGCCGCTCCAGCCTGCCGTTGCGGCGGCGTTCCCCCGTATAATCAACGGTTTGCAAATCCAATCCGACTGCGCCCTGCGATGTCCATGCGGGGACGCCTTGCCCCCAAACATGAAAGTCTCCGACATCCGCAGCAAGTTCCTGCAGTTCTTCGAATCGAAGGGCCATACCGTGGTCCGCTCGTCGAGCCTCGTGCCGGCCAACGATCCGACGCTGTTGTTCACCAACTCCGGCATGGTGCAGTTCAAGGACGTCTTCCTCGGCACCGACAAGCGGCCCTACTCGCGCGCGACCTCGTCGCAGCGTTCGGTGCGCGCCGGCGGCAAGCACAACGACCTGGAAAACGTCGGCTATACCGCGCGCCACCATACCTTCTTCGAGATGCTGGGCAACTTCTCGTTCGGCGACTACTTCAAGCGCGAGGCGATCCAGTACGCGTGGGAATTGCTGACCAAGGTCTACAACCTGCCGGCCGAGAAGCTGTGGGTCACGGTCTATGCCGAGGACGACGAGGCCTATGACATCTGGGCCAGGGAAGTCGGCGTGCCGGTCGAGCGCATCGTGCGGATCGGCGACAACAAGGGCGCGCGCTATGCGTCCGACAACTTCTGGCAGATGGCCGACACCGGCCCCTGCGGCCCGTGCTCGGAAATCTTCTACGACCACGGTCCGGACGTGTGGGGCGGCCCGCCGGGATCGGCCGAAGAGGACGGCGACCGCTACATCGAGATCTGGAACCTGGTGTTCATGCAGTTCAACCGGGACGAGCAGGGCAACATGACGCTGCTGCCCAAGCCCTGCGTCGACACCGGCATGGGCCTGGAGCGCATCGCCGCGGTGCTGCAGCACGTGCACAGCAACTACGAGATCGACCTGTTCCAGGCGCTGATCCGCGCCGCCGCGCGCGAGACGGGCGTCGACGATCTGGCCAACAACTCGCTGAAGGTCATCGCCGACCATATCCGCGCCTGCTCCTTCCTGATCGTCGACGGCGTGATTCCGGGCAACGAGGGCCGCGGCTACGTGCTGCGCCGGATCGTGCGCCGGGCGATCCGCCACGGCTACAAGCTGGGCCGCAAGACGCCGTTCTTCCACAAGATGGTGGCCGACCTGGTCGCGCAGATGGGCGAGGCCTATCCGGAGCTGGCCGAGGCAGAGCCGCGCGTGGTCGAGGTGCTGAAGGCCGAGGAAGAGCGCTTCTTCGAAACCATCGAGAACGGCATGAGCATTCTTGATGCGGCGCTGGCCGACCTGAAGGCCAAGGGCGGCAACATGCTGGACGGCGAACTGGCGTTCAAGCTGCACGACACCTACGGCTTCCCGCTGGACCTGACGCAGGACGTCTGCCGCGAGCAGCAGGTGTCGGTCGACGAGGCCGCCTTCGACGCCGCGATGACGCGCCAGCGCGAGCAGGCCCGCGCCGCCGGCAAGTTCAAGATGGCCGCCGGCCTCGAATACACCGGCGCCAAGACGACCTTCCACGGCTACGAGAAGCTGGCGCTGGACCATGCCAAGGTGGTCGCGCTGTATGTCGACGGCGCCTCGGTCGATGTCATGCAGCCGGGCCAGACCGGCGTGGTGGTGCTCGACCACACGCCGTTCTACGCCGAGTCGGGCGGCCAGGCGGGCGACCAGGGCGAGCTGAAGGCCGGCGCGGCGGTGTTCGCGGTGGCCGATACGACCAAGGTCCAGGCCGATGTGTTCGGCCATCAGGGCACGCTCGCCGGCGCCGCGCTGAAGGTCGGCGACACCGTGACGGCCGAGGTCGACGCGGTGCGCCGCGCGCGCACGATGCGCAACCACTCGGCCACCCACCTGATGCACAAGGCGCTGCGCGAAGTGCTGGGCAGCCACGTACAGCAGAAGGGCTCGCTGGTTGACGCAGACAAGACCCGCTTCGACTTCTCGCACAACGCGCCGCTGACCGCGGCGCAGATCCGCGAGGTCGAGGAGATCGTCAACGCCGAGATCCTGCGCAACGAGGCCACCGGCGCCGAGCTGATGCCGTTCGACGATGCCGTCAAGAGCGGCGCGATGGCGCTGTTCGGCGAGAAGTACGCTGACGAGGTGCGCGTGCTGTCGATCGGCAGCTCGAAGGAACTGTGCGGCGGCACCCACGTGGCCCGCACCGGCGATATCGGCCTGTTCAAAATCGTGGTGGAAGGCGGCGTCGCGGCCGGCATCCGTCGCGTCGAGGCGATCACCGGCGACAACGCGCTGCATTATCTGCAGTCGCTCGACGTGCGCCTGAACGAGGCCGCGGCCGCGCTGAAGGCGCAGCCGAGCGAACTGGTGCCGCGCATCGGCCAGATGCAGGACCAGGTCCGCGCGCTGGAGAAGGAGCTGGAGCGCCTGAAGAGCAAGCTGGCCGCGTCGCAGGGCGACGAGCTGGCCAGCCAGGCGATCGAGGTCAAGGGCCTGAAGGTGCTGGCGGCCCAGCTGGAAGGCGCCGACGTCAAGACGCTGCGCGAGACGATGGACAAGCTCAAGGACAAGCTCAAGAGCGCGGCCATCGTGCTCGGCGCGGTGCAGGACGGCAAGGTCAGTCTGATTGCCGGCGTCACCGCCGATGCGATCGGCAAGGTCAAGGCCGGCGAGCTGGTCAACTTCGTCGCCCAGCAGGTCGGCGGCAAGGGCGGCGGCCGCCCGGACATGGCCCAGGCCGGCGGCACCGACCCGGCGAAGCTGCCGGCGGCGCTGGCAGGTGTGGGCGAGTGGGTGGCGGCGAAGGTTTGAGGGTTCGCCGACGGGCCCGGCGCGCGCACCGCGCTGCCGGGCTTTCCCTCTGCTGCCTGTAGCAGAGGGGGGAAAACACCTCCACCGTGGCGCTACGTTCCGCCCGCGCTGACGGGCACTAGCTCCGGCCCCCCGCCGTCCTCGCATACGGCGTCCTGTCGTTCAATTCATCCAGATACGCATCGATCCCCGCGCGCTCGCGCGCGAGGAAGCGCTCGACCGCGTCGGCGAAGGCCGGGTGCGCGAGCCAGTGGGCCGAGCGCGTGGCGACCGGCAGGAAGCCGCGCGCCATCTTGTGTTCGCCCTGCGCGCCGCCTTCGAAGGTGCGGATCCCGTGTTCGATGCAGAAGGCCAGCGGCTGGTAGTACGCGGTCTCGAAATGCAGGCAGGGATGATGCTCGAGCGCGCCCCAATAGCGTCCATACAGCGTGCTGACCGCGGGATCGTCGTCATAGACCAGCAGCGACGCGGCGATGTCGCGCCCCTCGCGCCGCGCGATCACCAGCAGCAGATGCTCGGGCATCGCCGCGCCGATGCGCTCGAAGAAATCCAGATTCAGATACGGCGTCGAACGGTGTTCGCGATAGGTCTGCCGATAGCAGCGATGGAACAGCCTCCAGTCGTCGGGACCGATTTCCGTGCCGCGCAGATGGCGGAACGCGATGCCGGCCTCGGCGACGCGGCGCCGTTCGGCGCGGATGTTCTTGCGCTTCTTCTGCGACAGCGTGGCGAGAAACGCCTCGAAATCCGGGTAGCCGGGATTGGTCCAGTGGAACTGCACGCCGTGGCGCATCATCATGCCGGCTTGCTGCATCAGCGCGGCCTCGGCATCGTCGGGGAACAGCACGTGCAGTGAGGACAGCTGGCTCTGCTCGGCCAGCGTCAGCGCGACCTGCAGCAACAGCTCGCGCGAGACCGCGTTCTCGGCCAGCAGGCGCGTGCCCTGCACCGGCGTGAAGGGAATCGCCGACAGCCACTTCGGGTAGTACTCCAGGCCGTTCTGCGCATAGGCATCGGCCCAGGCCCAGTCGAACACATACTCGCCGTACGAGTGCGCCTTCGCGTAGAGCGGCATCGCGGCGGCCAGGCGCTCGCCATGGGCTACGTCCTCGGCGTCCCGCCACAAGGTCAGATAGCGCGGGCTCCAGCCGGTGTCGTCGCTGGCGCTGCCGCTCGCATGCAGCGCATGCAGGAAGGCATGGCGCAGGAAGGGGGTGCGGCCGGGCTGCCGCGCCAGCAGGCCGTCCCACTCGGCCGGCGCGATGTCGGCCAGGTTCTCGACGATACGCGTGCGATAATTCTCGGGTCGCTCCGCCTGCATGGCGGCGCTGCCTGCGTGGGATGGCATGGACTTGCTTGCTTTCACGGTGTGCCTTGCCGAGGTCCGCGGGACCGGCGGCTGGAAAGTAGATGCGGGTGGGTGCGGGGCGGATGCCGACGTCGCATTATCGCCCGTGGCCGCGAATTGCATCTGTCCGGCCTGTCCGGCGCCATGCCGGCCCTGCGCACAACAAGGGTGTTCGAGATGAGCCGATTCTTCAATCTGTATTCCCATGGCTTCGTGCGCGTGGCGGTCGGCGTGCCGCGCTGCAAGGTCGCCGATCCCGACTTCAACGCGCAGCAGACCATCGCGCTGGCCCGCGAGGCGGCCGACGGCGGCGCCGCGCTGGTGGCCTTTCCCGAACTGGGTTTGTCGGCCTACAGCTGCGACGACCTGTTCCACCAGAAGACCCTGCTCGACGCCTGCGAGCGGGCGCTCGGCGAGATCGTCGAGGCCTCGCGTACGCTGCCGTGCGCGCTGGTGGTCGGCATGCCGCTGCGCGTCCAGCATCTGCTGTTCAACTGCGCGGTCGTGGTCGCCGGCGGGCAGCTGCGCGGCGTGGTACCCAAGAGCTTTCTGCCGAACTACTGGGAGTTCTACGAGGCGCGCCAGTTCAGCGCGGCCGACTGCGCCACGGTCGAGCAGATCGACCTGCTCGGGCAGAGCGTGCCGTTCGGCGCCGGGCTGCTGTTCGAGATCGAGAACATCCCGCTGCTGCGTTTCCATGTCGAGATCTGCGAGGACGTCTGGGTACCGATCCCCCCCGTCGTCGTTCGCCGCGCTCGCCGGCGCCACGGTGCTGGTCAATCTGTCGGCATCGAATATCGTGATCGGCAAGTCCGGCTACCGCCACCAGCTGGTGTCGCAGCAATCGGCGCGCTGCCTGGCGGCCTATCTGTACAGCTCGGCCGGCAAGGGCGAATCGACCACCGACCTGGCCTGGGACGGCCAGGCGCTGGTCTACGAGAACGGCGAACTGCTGGCCGAATCGGAGCGCTTCGCCGACGACTCGCACATGATCTTCGCCGACGTCGATCTGGAGCGGCTCTCGCGCGAGCGCATGCACATGACCACGTTCGGCGACTCGGTGCGCCGCCATGCCGGCGAGGTGGCGAAGTTCCGCACGGTCGGCTTCGTGCTGGGCGTCGACGAGGACCGCGACCTGCCGCTGCAACGCCGCGTCGAGCGCTTCCCCTATGTGCCGGCCGACCGCAGGCGGCGCGACGAGCGTTGCAACGAGGTCTACCAGATCCAGGTGCAGGCGCTGGTGCAGCGGCTGTCGGCCACCGGCATCTCGAAGGTGGTGATCGGCGTGTCCGGCGGTCTCGATTCGACGCATGCGCTGCTGGTCTGCGCCAAGGCGATGGACCGGCTGGGCCTGCCGCGCGCCAATATCCTTGGCTTCACGATGCCTGGCTTTGCCACCAGCGACCGCACGCTGCAGCAGGCCAGGCGGCTGATGGAAGTGGTCGGCTGCACCGCGCGGGAGATCGACATCCGGCCGAGCTGCCTGGCGATGCTCAAGGACCTGGGCCACCCGTTCGCCGACGGCAAGCCGGTCTATGACGTGACCTTCGAGAACGTGCAGGCCGGCGAGCGCACCAACCACCTGTTCCGGCTGGCCAACCACCACAACGGCATCGTGATCGGCACCGGCGACCTCAGCGAGCTGGCGCTGGGCTGGTGCACCTATGGCGTCGGCGACCACATGTCGCATTACAACGTCAATGCCAGCGTGCCGAAGACGCTGATCTCGCATCTGGTGCGCTGGGTCGCGGAAACGGGCCAGATCGGTGCGGGCGGCACCGAGGTGCTGCTCGACGTGCTGGGCACCGATATCAGCCCCGAACTGGTGCCGGGCGACTCGAACGACAAGCCCGGCCAGAAGACCGAGAGCGTGATCGGGCCCTACGAGCTGCAGGATTTCAATCTGTACTACACGCTGCGCTTCGGCTTCACGCCGTCGAAGGTGGCCTACCTGGCGCTGCATGCCTGGGGCGACCGCGAGGCGGGGCAGTGGCCCGAGGAGGCCCATGTCGCGCGCAACCAGTACGAGCTGGCCGACATCAAGCGCAACCTGCGCATCTTCCTGGACCGCTTCTTCCGCACCAGCCAGTTCAAGCGCTCGTGCGTACCTAACGCGCCGAAGGTGGGCTCGGGCGGTTCGCTGTCGCCGCGCGGCGACTGGCGCGCGCCCAGCGACAGCGAATCGACCGCGTGGCTGGCCGAACTGGACAGCATTCCGGACAGCGCGCCCGCGCGCAACGGCGTCGGCAACAGCAGCAACGGCAGCAACGGCAGCAACGGCAACCGCAACGGCAAGGCGGCCGCGAAGAACGCCAATCGACACGACAAGGGGTGATCCCCAGCCCGCTTTGGCGCGCCATCGCGCCGCGCGGGCTAGAATCTTGCATCAACCAATCACGACAGAAAGGGGGCCGACATGAAGCAAATTACCGCCATCATCAAACCGTTCAAGCTGGACGAAGTGCGTGAGGCGCTGGCCGACGTGGGCGTGACCGGCCTGACGGTCACCGAAGTCAAGGGCTTCGGCCGGCAGAAGGGGCACACCGAGCTGTATCGCGGCGCCGAGTATGTGGTCGACTTCCTGCCGAAGATCAAGATCGAGGTGGTCGTGGCCGAGAGCCAGCTCGATACCGTGCTGGACGCGATCGTCAAGGCGGCCCATACCGGCAAGATCGGAGACGGCAAGATCTTCGTCACGGAGATCGAACGCGTAATCCGGATCCGGACCGGCGAGCAGGACGAAGCGGCGGTGTAAGTCCGGAAGACGCGCTGCCTCGATGGGCTTCTCCCTCTCCCGCTGGCGGGAAGGGTGGGAAGAGAGGTCCGGCAGAGAGGTCCGGCAGAGAGGTCCGGAAGACGGTAGCGGGTCAGCGTTCGATCAGGCGCGCCAGTCGGCCATCACGCATACGGCTGGCGCAGCAGCACCATCAAGGCCCCCCGAGCCGCCCTCGGCGCCACGCGCCTCCACGAAGGCCAGCACTTCCTCCTTCTGCACCAGCCAGCTGCGCACCTTGCCCTTGAGCACCGGTTGCTTGTCGGGCGAGCCGTTGCCCTTGCCGTGGATCACGCGCACGCAGCGCACGCCGCGCCGCACGCAGCGGCGCAGGAATTCGGCCAGCGCCTCGCGGGCCTCGTCGCGGCGCAGTCCATGCAGATCGATCCGGTCCTGCGGCACCCATTCGCCGCGCCGCAGCTTGCGAATCACGTCGTGGCCGATGCCGGGGCGGCGGAACGACAGCGTGTCGTCGGTCTCCAGCAGGTTTTCCACATCGAACTGATCCGACAGCGAGGCCGCCAGTACCGCCTGGTCGTCGAGCTGGCTTTGCACCGGCACCGGTTCTGGCCGCCTGGCCGGCGGCGTCACGCGGTTGCGATCGCGCAATGTCTGGACATTGCCGATGCTGTTGCGGAACACGTTGGCCTCGGCGGCCGCCTGGCGCGCGGCTTCCTCGGCGGCGAGGCGCTCGGCCTCGCGGCGCTCGGCATCGGCCTTCATCTGGTCGCGCAGGCGTGCCAGATCGTCAAGGCCAAGGCGGGTACGGGCGGGAATGGGGGAAGAACCGGCAGGGCGGCCGGATTTGCTGGCACCGTGCTTCATGATGGGAAAAGCGGCACCGCCGCGGGGCGGCGGGCAAGACCGTGAAAACGGCAAGGTAACACGATCCGGCGCCGCGGGTGGCTCGCCTGGCGGCGAGCCGGAACGACCTTACTTCAGCGCTTCGACGTAGCGCTGCGCGTCGAGCGCGGCCATGCAGCCGGTGCCGGCGCTGGTGATGGCCTGGCGATAGACGTGGTCCTGCACGTCGCCGGCGGCGAACACGCCCGGGATGTTGGTGGCCGTGGCGTCGCCCGACAGGCCGCTCTTGGTCACGATATAGCCGTTGTTCATCTCGAGCTGGCCGACGAACAGGTCGGTGTTCGGCTTGTGGCCGATCGCGACGAACACGCCCGCGAGCTTGCGGTCCTCGGTGGCGCCGCTCTGCACATTGCGGATGCGCACGCCGGTCACGCCCGACTCGTCGCCCAGCACCTCGTCCAGCACGGTGTTCCAGACGATCTCGACGCGGCCTTCCTTCTCGCGCGCCAGCAGGCGGTCGACCAGGATCGGCTCGGCGCGGAACTTGTCCCGGCGATGGATCACGGTGACCTTGCTGGCGATATGGGACAGGTACAGGGCCTCCTCGACCGCGGTATTGCCACCACCGATCACCGCCACTTCCTGGTTCTTGTAGAAGAAGCCGTCGCAGGTCGCGCAGGCCGACACGCCGCGGCCCATGAAATTCTCTTCGGAAGGCAGGCCCAGGTACTGCGCCGAGGCGCCGGTGGCGATGATCAGCGCGTCGCAGGTGTACTCGCCGGCGTCGCCGATCAGGCGGATCGGACGCTCGGTCAGCTTGGCCGTATGGATGTGGTCGAACACGATTTCCGTGTTGAAGCGCTCGGCATGCTCCAGAAAGCGCTGCATCAGCTCGGGGCCCTGCACGCCGTTCGGATCGGCGGGCCAGTTCTCCACGTCGGTGGTCGTCATCAGCTGGCCGCCCTGGGCCAGGCCGGTGATCAGCACCGGTTCCAGGTTGGCGCGCGCCGCGTAGACGGCGGCGGTGTAGCCGGCGGGACCGGAACCGAGAATCAGCACTTTCGCGTGTTTGGCCATGATGCGTTCCTGTGGCCGGCGTGCGCGGCGCGCCGGCATGGGTAATCGAAAACCCGCATTATAAGTGGACCGGCGTTGGCGCATTGTTGCAAATTCCAATGGCGGCGATAGCCTGCGGGGGAGGTAAAATGCCGCCACCGCAATTCCGTACGGCGCCGTGCCGCGCCGCGATCCGTACCCACGCATGGCCAGAACCACCACGACCACCCGCACCGATCCCTCCGTCCTGCCTTCCCGCATCGGCAAGCTGTTGGGAGAAGTGCGCTGGTTCCTGCTGCTGGCCGCGACGCTGGCCTTCCTGTGCATCCTGGCCAGCTACAGCAAGGCCGATCCGGGCTGGTCGCACGCCAATCAGGTGGCGCAGATCCATAACCTGGGCGGCCGCGTCGGCGCCTGGATGGCCGACGTGCTGTTCTTCATCTTCGGCTTTTCCGCCTACTGGCTCGGCGTGCTGCTGGTGCGCCGCTGCTGGCGCGGCTGGCGCATGCTGACCGCCGAGTTCCCCGACCAGGTCGGCGAGGCGCGCCAGGGCGTGGTGGTCAGCTGGATCGGCTTCGGCCTGACGCTGGCCGCCAGCATGGGCCTCGAAGCGGTCCGCATGTATCCGCTGCGCGAGGCGCTGCCGCGCGCGCCGGGCGGCGTGCTGGGCGACCTGCTGGGCGGCTGGCTGCAGACCGCGCTGGGCTTCACCGGCGCCACGTTGCTGCTGCTGCTGATGCTGGCGATCGGCCTGTCGCTGTTCTTCCATTTCTCGTGGCTGTCCGTCTGCGAGAAGGTCGGCGGCTTCGTCGAGACCGCCTTCCTCGGCTTCAAGGCGCGCCGCGAAAGCAAGCAGGACCGCATCATCGGCGAGGCCGCCAAGGTCGAGCGCACCGAGACCGTCGAGGTCCAGCGCGTGCGCATCGAAGAGGCGGCGCCGGTGCAGATCGTGCGCCCGCAGGCGGTGCCCAAGCACGAGCGGGTCGAGCGCGAGAAGCAGCAGCCGCTGTTCGCCGACCTGCAGGATGCCGACCTGCCGCCGCTGTCGTTGCTGGACCCGGTGCCGGTGTCGCAGGAGACCGTCAGCGCCGAGACGCTGGAATTCACCTCCCGCCTGATCGAGAAGAAGCTCAAGGACTTCGGCGTCGAGGTCAAGGTCGTGGCCGCCTATCCGGGCCCGGTGATCACCCGCTACGAGATCGAGCCGGCCACCGGCGTCAAGGGCAGCCAGATCGTCAACCTGGCCAAGGACCTGGCGCGCTCGCTGTCGCTGGTGTCGATCCGCGTGGTCGAGACCATCCCGGGCAAGAACTACATGGGCCTGGAGCTGCCGAATCCGAAGCGCCAGGCGGTGCGCCTGGGCGAGATCCTCGGCTCGCAGGTCTACAACGAGAGCGCCTCGCAGCTGACGCTGGCGCTCGGCAAGGACATCGCCGGCAAGCCGGTGGTCGCCGACCTGGCGCGCATGCCGCACTGCCTGGTCGCCGGTACCACGGGCTCGGGCAAGTCGGTCGGCATCAACGCGATGATCCTGTCGCTGCTGTACAAGGCCAAGGCCGACAGCGTCCGGCTGATCCTGATCGACCCGAAGATGCTCGAGATGAGCATCTACGAGGGCATCCCCCATCTGCTGTGTCCGGTGGTCACCGACATGCGCCAGGCCGGCAATGCGCTGAACTGGGCGGTCGGCGAAATGGAGCGCCGCTACAAGCTGATGAGCAAGATGGGCGTGCGCAATCTGGCCGGCTACAACAAGAAGATCGACGAGGCCGCGGCGCGCGAGGAAAAGATTCCCAATCCGTTCAGCCTGACGCCGGATGCGCCCGAGCCGCTCGAGAAGCTGCCGACGATCGTGATCGTGATCGACGAGTTGGCCGACCTGATGATGGTGGTCGGCAAGAAGGTCGAGGAGTTGATCGCGCGGATCGCGCAGAAGGCGCGCGCGGCCGGCATCCATCTGGTACTGGCGACGCAGCGCCCCTCGGTCGACGTGATCACCGGCCTGATCAAGGCCAACGTGCCGACCCGGATTTCGTTCCAGGTCAGCAGCAAGATCGACTCGCGCACGATCCTGGACCAGCAGGGCGCCGAGGCGCTGCTCGGCATGGGCGACATGCTGTATCTCGCGCCGGGCACCGGCCTGCCGGTGCGCGTGCACGGCGCCTTCGTCTCGGACGACGAGGTGCACCGCGTGGTCGACAAGCTGAAGGAAGCCGGCGAGCCGAACTACATCGAGGGCATTCTCGAGGGCGGCCTGGTCGACGGCGAGATCGGTGTCGATGGCATGGGCGGCGGTGCCGGCATCGGCGGTGGCGGCGAGGCCGACCCGCTGTACGACCAGGCGGTCGAAGTCGTGCTGAAGAATCGCCGCGCGTCGATCTCGCTGGTGCAGCGCCATCTGCGCATCGGCTACAACCGTGCCGCGCGGCTGCTCGAGGACATGGAGAAGGCCGGTCTGGTCTCGGCGATGTCCGGCAACGGCAATCGCGACATCCTGGCGCCCGGCGGCGGGGCCGCGCGCGAGGAGTAGCAGCAGCAGCGCGCCGGCCGGCGAGTAATATGCCGTTACGCGTGTCACGCTTGCTGACGGCCGCGGACGGAATCCACCGCCGGTCCCTCGCTCTAACCAACACACCATGCGGACAGGCCACGGCGCACGCGACGCTTTCGCGCCCGTGAGCCGTGCGCCCCTGAGCCGTCCCGAATCAACGCGAATCTTCGCGAACCAACGCGAATCACCAACACAAGGATCGATTGCATGCCTAATCGCGTACTGGCGTCCGCCCTTGCCGCCGTCGGCACCGCCGCCACCCTGGCATGGGCCGCGCTGGCCCCGGCCACCGCGCAAGCCGCCGCCACCGATCAGCTGAAGACCTTCGTCACCACCGTCAAGAGCGCCCGCGGCGAATTCACGCAGCGCCAGGTCAAGGGCGCCGGCGAGGCGATGCGCGTCACCGGCACCTCGAGCGGCACCTTCGTCTTCTCCCGCCCCGGCAAGTTCGCGTGGCGCTATACCAAGCCCTACGAGCAACTGCTGCAGGCCGACGGCCAGACGCTCTACATCTACGACAAGGACCTGAACCAGGTCACCGAGCGCAAGCTCGACGCCGCGCTGGGCTCGAGCCCGGCGGCGATCCTGTTCGGCAGCAACGACCTGGAGAAGAGCTTCGTCGTCAAGGACGGCCCGACCCGCGACGGCATCGAATGGCTGGAGCTGACGCCCAAGGCCAAGGACACCCAGTTCGAGAGGATCGGCATCGGCTTCAAGGCCGGCAATCTCGAAGCGATGGAACTGCGCGACGC
Organism: Cupriavidus sp. H18C1; assembly: GCF_049311595.1. Taxonomy (NCBI): domain Bacteria; kingdom Pseudomonadati; phylum Pseudomonadota; class Betaproteobacteria; order Burkholderiales; family Burkholderiaceae; genus Cupriavidus; species Cupriavidus sp. H18C1. The sequence continues at coordinate 1,087,063 of NZ_CP186008.1, read as the reverse complement.
CTTCGGCAACACCACGCTGCTGACCTTCTCGGCGATGCAGAAGAATCCGTCGCTGCCCGCCGACACCTTCCGCTTCAGCGTCCCCAAGGGCGCCGACGTGATCCGCCAATGAGGCCCGCCACCTTGCGTCGCGCGGCGCTGGTGCCGGCGCTGGCCGCGCTGCTGACGCTGGGCGCCTGCGCCGGCGGCAAGCCCGCGGCCGCCAGCCGGCAGTTCGATATCGACGCCTTTCTGCGCGCCCCCCGACACCACGCTGGCAGAGGTGCTGACCAACCCGGATTTCCTCGCCGCCACGGCCGCCTCGGCGCGCGACTGCGCGACCATGCTGCAATCCGAGCGCAGCGGGGTGCTGGAGGAGTTGCCGGGCGCGGCGCGCGGCGACGCGTGGTTGCTGCGTCCGACCGGACAACCCGGCCGGGTCTGGCTGGTCACACAGCGGCGCGGCGGCGAACGTGGCTGCCACGGGCCGCTGCCGGCCGATGCCATCGGCGCGCTGGTGTCGCGCGCCAGCGGCTGAGCCGTGGCCACACGGGGGCGGACCATTCCGGACTGGTGATATTCCCGCCCGTGAACGGCGCTGTCGCGGCCGTTCCACGCGGGGACCGACATTGACGCCGAAAACGGGAATCATTATTGTTTGCGCTCGCCCGCCGGCATTCGGCCAGCGGCGCAACCGCAAAGCCCGGAGGAGTCCATGTACGTGTTTCGTCGTCTGCTGCCCGCGGCGGCAGCTCTCACCATGGCGGCCAGCGCCGCGTCGATTCCCCTTGCCGCGATGGCGCAGGGCTCCCAGGAAAAGGTGCTGAACCTCTACACGGCCCGGCACTACCAGACCGACGAGGCGCTGTACAGCAACTTCACCAAACAGACCGGCATCAAGATCAATCGCATCGAGGGGCAGGAAGATCCGCTGCTCGAGCGGATCAAGAGCGAGGGCGCCAACAGCCCCGCCGATGTCTTCATCACCGTCGATATCGGCCGCCTGTGGCGCGCCCAGCAGGCCGGCGTGTTCGCGCCGGTCAAGTCGAAGGTGCTCGAATCGCGCATCCCCGCCAACTTTCGCGATCCCAACGGCGAATGGTTCGGCTTCTCGGCGCGCGCCCGCGTGATCGCCTACAACAAGGACACCGTCAAGCCGGGCGACATCAAGACCTACGAGGACCTGGCCGACCCGAAGTGGAAGGGCAAGCTGTGCACGCGCTCCAGCGGCCACGTCTACAACCTGTCGCTGATCTCCAGCCTGATCGCGCATGACGGCGAAGCGAAGACCGAGCGCTGGGCGCAGGGCGTGGTGGCCAACCTGGCGCGCACGCCCAAGGGCGGCGACACTGACCAGCTCAAGGCCGTGGCTGCCGGCGAATGCGATCTGGCGATCTCGAACACCTACTACATCGCGCGCCTGCTGAAGTCGACCAAGCCCGAGGACAAGGCGGTGGCCGACAAGCTCGGCGTGGTCTGGCCGAACCAGGACAGCCAGGGCGTGCACATGAACATCTCGGGCGGCGGCATGCTCAAGCATGCGCCGAACAAGGAGTCGGCGGTCAAGTTCCTCGAGTACCTCGCCAGCGACGAGGCCCAGGCCTACTTCGCCAACGGCAACAACGAATGGCCGGTGGTGCCGAGCGTCAAGGTGGGCAACCCGGCGCTGGAAGCGCTGGGCAGCTTCAAGGCCGACCGGATCAATGTGGCCGAGCTAGGCAAGTATCAGCCGGTCGCGCAGAAGCTGGCGGACAAGGTCGGCTTCAAGTAAGCGCCGGCGGCAGGGCGCGGCCGGCGCCGGTCTTCACGACGGATCGCCGCCGGCCGCGTCGTCGCTCGCGTGGCCAAGCTTGGGCGTGGCGGTGGTGGCGGTGGTAGCGGTGGTGCGGGCGGTCTCCGCGAACTCCGCCTTGCCGTCCGGCCCCTCGACGCGGCGGAACGTCAGCCGCGTGCTGCTCGACAGGGCTCGCCTGGCCATGCGGCGCTGCAGTTCCCGCCGCGCCAGGTTCATCTGGCCCACCGTACCGCTGCCGTACGGCTCCTGATTCAGCGCGGCAAACGTCGCCAGCGTGGCGCGCAGCGCCGCCAGCGCGGCCTGCGCATCCTTCTTCAGCAACGCATCGAGCGCCTGCCGCGCGCGCACCTGGGCCTGCAACAGCGCATCGCCGGGATTCGACTTGGCGCGTACCGCGTCCTGCGGCAATTGCACGGTGCCGGCCAGCCGGCGCAGCCCTGCACGGACAAGGCCACCGTCCATCGACGCTTCCTGCATGACCCAGACCGCATCGTGGCGCAGCCACGGCTCGGAATCGGACAGCCTGCGCAGCAGCGCCGACTGCAGTCCCGGCACGTCGAAGCGGCCGGTGCGGCGGATCGCATTGACGGCGATGCGGCGCAGCTGCGGGTGGTCATCGTCGAACAGTTCCTGCACCACGCGCTCGGCGATGCCTTCCTTGACCACCAGTTCGGCGAGCTCGGTGGCGAAGCCGATTTCCTGCACCGCGGTCAGCTTGTTCTGGCTGGCCAGGCGCGACATCTTGAAGACCAGCATCCGGTAACGAATTTGCATACGACTCCCGCCCTTCGTGTTCGAGGAAAGCGGGCCGCCTGCGCGGCCCAGCTTGGCATTCACGGGATATCGGCGGAAATGGCGGCGGTCTTTAATTCGGCATCGAGAGGAGGTCAGCCCACCTGCACCCCATGCAGGTACGCTACCCACGGACCGCGCCCAACGGACTGCGTTCCGGTCGCTCAGCCCTGCGCGCTGCGGCGGATCTGGCGCGACAGCACGATCACCGGAATCAGCCCGACCAGCACGATTACCAGCGAGGCGGTGGCGGCCTCGGCCAGCCGCTCGTCGGCGGCCAGGTTGTAGGCCTGCACGGCCAGCGTGTCGAAATTGAAGGGACGCATCACGAAGGTCGCCGGCAATTCCTTCATCACGTCGACGAAGACGATCAGCGCCGCCGTCAGCAGGCTGCCGCGCAGCATCGGCAGATGCACGCGGCGCAGCGTCGCCGCCGGCCCGTGGCCGAGGCTGCGGGCCGCGGTGTCCATGCTGGGCGTGATCTTGGCCAGCCCGGCATTGACGGTCTGCAGCGCGACGCCGAGAAAGCGCACCAGATAGGCGTAGACCAGCGCGGCGATGCCCCCGGTCAGCAGCAGTCCCGGCGACACGCCGGTCAGCTGCTGGACCCAGCCGGCGATCGCGTTGTCGAGCCGCGCGACCGGCACCAGCACGCCCACCGCGATCACCGAGCCCGGCAGCGCATAGCCCATGCCGCAGAGCCGCAGCAGCGCCCGCATCGGCCAGCCGCGGCCGAGCCGCCCGGCATAGCCGATCGCCAGCGCGATCAGCACCGCGGCGAGCGCGGTGACGCTGGCCAGCACGAAGCTGTTGCGCACCAGCCCGACAAAGCGCGGGCCGAACTGCGCGTCGCCGTCGGTGAACGCCATCTCGAACAGCATCAGCGCCGGCACCAGGAAGCCCAGCAACACCGGCAGCGCGCACGCCGCCAGCGCGGCCAGGCCACGCCAGCCCGTCAGCCGATAGGCCGGCAGCCGGCGCTGGCCGCCATGCACGCGCGCGCGGCCGCGCGAGATGCGCTCGGCCACCAGGATCGCGATCACGAAGGCCAGCATGCAGGCCGACAGCTGCGCGGCGGCGCTTTTGTCGCCGAGCGAGAACCAGGCGCGGTAGATCCCCGTCGAGAAGGTCGGGATCGCGAAATAGGCGACGGTGCCGAAGTCCGCCAGCGTCTCCATCAAAGCCAGCGCGGTGCCGGCCGCGATGCCGGGGCGCGCCAGCGGCAGCATCACGCGCAGCACGCTGCGCCAGGGGCCATGGCCGAGTAGGCGGGCCGCCTCCAGCGTGTTCAGCGTCTGCTGCAGGAAGGCGGCGCGCGCGGTCAGGTAGACGTAGGGATAGAGCACCAGCGAGAACAGCACGATGGCGCCGCCCAGCGTCCGCACATCCGGAAACCAGTAGTCGCGCGCACCCCAGCCGGTCAGCGCGCGCAGCCAGGTCTGCACCGGGCCGGCGAACTGCAGCGCGTCGGTATAGGCGTAGGCGATCACGTATGCGGGCATCGCCAGCGGCAGCACCAGCGCCCATTCCATCAGGCCGCGGCCCGGGAAGCGATAGGTGCAGACCAGCCACGCGGTCGGCACGCCCAGCAGCAGCACGCCGACGGTGACGCCGGTCAGCAGCCACAGCGTGTTGGCGATGTATTCGCCCAGCACCGTGTCGGCCAGGTGATGCCAGGTCTCGGTGCTGGGCGTCAGCAGGCTGGCCGCCACCACCAGGATGGGCACCGCGATCAGCAGGGCCACCAGGCCGGCCGCGAAGGACAGCGGATGAATCGCGGTCAGCCGCCGTCCGCGCCGTGCCGCACCGGCATGGTCGCTATCGGGCAATCGGGCGGGATGGAGCAGGGACATGCGGGCGATCGGCTGGGAGGGGTGCCGCAGGCGGCACGGCTGGGGCATTCTATCAACCGCCGGTCTGGCGTTGCTGATACTTATAATGATTCGCATGTCCGCCTTCGATCTCGATACCGACGCCGCCGCGGTCACGCCCGCAGCGACTCCGCCGGCCACTCCCGCGTCCGCCACGTCGCCGCGGGCCGACGCCACGCCTTGCCGGGCCCGCGGGATCCGCCGGAGCCGCCGCGGCGAGCCTGCCGGCCGATCTCGTGCTGGAGGTCGAGCACATCCGCCACGGCTTCGACAGCCAGATCGTCATCGAGGACCTGTCGTTCTCGCTGGCGCGCGGCAGCATCGGCTGCCTGCTCGGCCCCAGCGGATGCGGCAAGACCACCGTGCTGCGCGCCATCGCAGGCTTCGAGCCGCTGCGTGGCGGACGGATCGTGCTGGACGGGCAACTGGTTTCCGCACCGGGCGTGGCGGTGCCGCCGGAGCGCCGGCGCGTCGGCATGGTGTTCCAGGACTACGCGCTGTTTCCGCATCTGAGCGTGGCAGACAACATCGCCTTTGGATTGCATCGGGAAAGCCGGCAGGCGAGGCGCGAGCGCGTCGCCGAAGTGCTGGAGCTGGTCGGCCTGGCCGGCGCCGGCGCGCGCTTCCCGCACGAGTTGTCCGGCGGCCAGCAGCAGCGCGTGGCGCTGGCGCGCGCGCTGGCACCGCGTCCCGAACTGCTGCTGCTCGACGAGCCGTTTTCCAATCTCGACGTGGACCTGCGCGAGCGCCTGAGCCTGGAGGTGCGTGCGATCCTGAAGGCCCAGGGCGCGACGGCGATCCTGGTCACGCACGACCAGCTCGAGGCGTTCGCGATGGCCGACGAGATCGGCGTGATGCATGCCGGCGCGATCGAGCAGTGGGGCACGGCGCACCAGCTCTATCACAAGCCCGCCACGCGCTTTGTCGGCGATTTCATCGGGCAGGGCGTGCTGATGCCCGCCCGCGTGACCGCGCCGGGGCAGGTCGATTGCGAGCTCGGGACCCTGCATAGCCGCGACGGCCTGGCCGTCGCACCCGGGGTGGCCGAGGTCGATGTGCTGATCCGCCCGGACGACATCCTGCACGACGATGCCAGCGCCCTGCGCGCGCAGATCCTGCACAAGGCGTTCCGCGGCGCCGAGATTCTCTACACGCTGCGCCTGGCCAGCGGCGGCAGGGTGCTGTCGCTGGCGCCGTCGCACCACGACCACGGCGTCGGCGACTGGATCGGCATCCGCGTCGAGGTCGATGACGTGGTGGCGTTTCCGCGCTAGCGGCGCCGGCCTGGGCGCCGCCGGGCGGCGTCGCGTACGGATGCACTACACTGGCGCTTTGGCCGGCCGCGCGGCCCGCACAGCGTCATGCCCGGAGACGTGCCCGGACACGTGCCCGGAGACGTGCCTTGGTGACGAGCACCGACACCTGCACCGATCTGCACGGACGTCTGTACCGCAACCCGCGCGCCGCCCGCCCTGAAACCCAAGCCCTGACCACCGTGCCGGACTCGCTGTTTTCCGAACCCTCCGACGCTTCCCGACAACCGCTGGCCGAACGGCTGCGCCCGCGCAATATCGACGAGGTCATTGGCCAGCAGCATCTGCTTGGCCCGGGCAAGCCGCTGCGCGTGGCCTTCGAATCGGGCGAGCCGCATTCGATGATCCTGTGGGGCCCGCCCGGGGTCGGCAAGACCACGCTGGCGCGCCTGATGGCCGATGCCTTCGATGCCGAGTTCATCGCGCTGTCGGCGGTGCTGTCGGGCGTCAAGGACATCCGCGAGGCGGTCGAGCGCGCCGAGCAATACCGCGCGCACGGGCGCCGCACGCTGGTGTTCGTCGACGAGGTCCACCGCTTCAACAAGAGCCAGCAGGACGCCTTCCTGCCGCATGTGGAAAGCGGGCTGTTCACCTTCATCGGCGCGACCACCGAGAACCCGTCGTTCGAAGTCAATGGCGCGTTGCTGTCGCGGGCCGCGGTCTATGTGCTCAAGAGCCTGGACGACGCGGAGTTGCGCCAGCTCGCCCTGCGCGCCAGCGAGGCGCTGGGCGGCGTGGCATGGGACGACGAGGCGCTGCAGCTGATCGTGTCGTCCGCCGACGGCGATGGCCGCAAGCTGCTGAACAATATCGAGATCGTCGCGCGGGCCGCGCGTACCGCCGGTGCGCAAACGATCGACAAGGCGCTGCTCGGCAGCGCGCTGTCGGAGAACCTGCGCCGCTTCGACAAGGGCGGCGATGCGTTCTACGACCAGATCAGCGCGCTGCACAAGTCGGTGCGGGGCTCCGATCCCGACGCCGCGCTGTACTGGTTCTGCCGCATGCTAGACGGCGGCGCCGATCCGCGCTACCTGGCGCGCCGCATCGTGCGGATGGCGTGGGAGGACATCGGCCTGGCCGATCCGCGCGCGGCCCGCATGACGCTGGACGCGGCCGAGACCTACGAGCGCCTGGGCTCGCCCGAGGGTGAGCTGGCGCTGGCGCAGGCGCTGATCTATCTGGCGGTCGCGCCCAAGTCGAACGCCGGCTACAACGCCTACAACGCCGCGCGCGCCTTCGTCGCCAAGGACAAGTCGCGCGCGGTGCCGGTCCATCTGCGCAACGCGCCGACCAAGCTGATGAAGGAGCTGGGCTACGGCCATGCCTACCGCTACGCGCACGACGAGCCCGAAGCGTATGCCGCCGGCGAGCACTATTTCCCCGACGACCTGAAGGCGCAGGGCTGGTACCAGCCGACGCCGCGCGGCCTGGAGGGCAAGATCTCGGACAAGCTGCGCCATCTGCGCGAGCTCGACGACGCCTGGCACCGGCGCCAGAAGAGCCAGGCGGCGGGCAAGGGCGGCGGCAAGGCGGACGACGGCGACGGCTAGCGCGGTCATGGCCCGCGCGCCGCGGGCCGCAGGCCGGTACTGCGGCCGGGTCCTGCCGCGGTGCAGTAAAATGTGCGGTTCGGCGGCACGCCTGCCGCATCCCGATCGCTCCGATCGCTTCGACCGCACGCTTTTCCCGCAAACATGCTCGACATCCAGCTGCTCCGCAAAGACCTCGACGCCGTGGCGCAACGCCTCGCCACGCGCGGATTCCAACTCGACCTGGGCGCCTTCCAGGCCCTCGAAAGCGAGCGCAAGCAACTGCAGACCCGCACCGAGGAACTGCAGGCCCGCCGCAACGCGCTGTCCAAGCAGATCGGCATGGCCAAGGGCAAGGGCGAGGACGCGTCGGCGCTGATGGCCGAGGTCGGCGGCATCGGCGACACGCTGAAGGAATCCGCGGCGCGCCTCGACGACATCCAGGCCCAGCTGCAGCAGTTGATGCTGTCGCTGCCGAATCTGCCGCACGACAGCGTGCCGGTCGGCAAGGACGAAAACGACAACGTCGAAGTGCGCCGCGTCGGCACGCCGCGCAGCTTCGACTTCGCGGTGCGCGACCACGTCGACGTGGGCGAGCGTCTGGGCCTCGATTTCGAGAGCGCGGCCAAGATCACCGGCTCGCGCTTCGCGGTACTGCGCGGCGGGATCGCCCGGATGCATCGCGCGCTGGTGCAGCTGATGATCGATACCCATACGCTCGAGCACGGCTACACCGAGATGTACGTGCCGTACATCGTCAATGCGGCGTCGATGCGCGGCACCGGCCAGCTGCCCAAGTTCGAGGACGACCTGTTCAAGGTGCCGCGCCAGGTGGGCGGCGAGGGCGCGGACGGCGGCGAGCGGATCGAGAACTACTACCTGATTCCGACCGCCGAGGTGCCGCTGACCAATCTGATGCGCGACGCCATCGCGTCGGCCGACGAGCTGCCGCTGCGCTTCGTCGCCCATACGCCGTGCTTCCGCTCGGAGGCCGGCTCCTACGGCAAGGACACGCGCGGCATGATCCGTCAGCATCAGTTCGACAAGGTCGAGCTGGTCCATATCGTGCGCCCCGAGGAATCGTTCGACGCGCTGGAGCAACTGACCGGCCATGCCGAGGCGATCCTGAAGAAGCTGGACCTGCCGTTCCGCACCATCGTGCTGTGCACCGGCGACATGGGCTTCGGCAGCACCAAGACCTACGACCTGGAAGTGTGGATCCCCGCGCAGAACACCTATCGCGAGATCAGCTCCTGCTCGAACATGGGCGACTTCCAGGCGCGCCGCATGCAGGCACGCTACCGCGCCGGCCAGGGCAAGCCGGAGCTCGTGCACACGCTGAACGGCTCCGGCCTGGCGGTCGGCCGCACGCTGGTGGCGATCCTCGAGAACTACCAGAACGCGGACGGTTCGGTCACCGTGCCGACCGCGCTGCAGCCGTATCTGGGCGGCCTGACGCGGCTGGAGCCGGAGGCCTGAAGCCGGCGAAGCCGGGAGCAGGAAGTCATGCGCAAAAAGGCGCCGACCCTCTTGCAGTCTGTTTTTGACTTCTCTATAATCTCGGTTTCGCCGCAACGCGACCAGTTCAGGAGAGGTGGCAGAGTGGTCGAATGTACCTGACTCGAAATCAGGCGTACCGGCAACGGTACCGTGGGTTCGAATCCCACCCTCTCCGCCAGTAGTGCAAAACCCCCGAAGGCATGCCTTCGGGGGTTTTTGTTTTTGGGCGATGCGATTTGCTTTGCCCGAGCGCTCAGCCCGAGCCCACGCCGCCTGACGAGGCATCTCACTCGTCAGACGTCTCTCGATTCTCCGTTCGGATCCTCAAAGACGTCATCGAGGCACTGCGCGGCGCCGAGACGGTCGACCCATGCTTCCAGTTGCACCGGGCTGGCGACGGCGATTCCGGACGCAATATCCGGCGGGAGCGGCCCGAAGCGCTGGACCAGGACTTTCCGCAGCACATGCGCTTCACCTTCCTGCTTGCCCTCCAGCTTGCCTTCCAGCTTGCCCTCCAGCTTGCCTTCGAGCACGCCGGCTTGCCGGTAGTTATGCAACGATTGCAACAAGCTCATATTGACTTCCATCAGGTTGACCAATTCGGGCAGCAACAAGACACCTTCGCTCCAGCGTGTCGTAGTCAAGGCTGTGCAGCCAGTCGACCGGAATGAATCCCGTAATCAGTTCGCGCACCAATTGGGGCGCGGAGAACAGCAGCTTGTAGCAAGAGTCGTAAGTCAGAACCATGATCGGCAGTGCGGGGGTTGAGACCTGCGCAGCTTGCCGATGGGGCCACATCGAAGCTTCTGAAAAATGCACGCACTTTACGTTTCGGATTGGAGGCGTGCCCACAATGAGAAAAGTCCGCATCGGTGCAGTGCGCGCCGATGCGGACTTCTTGCTGCAGGGAACCGAAACGGCTTACTGGAACGCCTTGTCGTTCGGGTTCGCGAACAGGTCCTTCATCTCCGCCGACAGCGGGTAGTTCATGTTGATGCCACGCGGCGGGATCGGCGACTGGAACCACTTCTTGTACAGCTGCTCGGCCTTGCCCGACTTCATCAGGTCGGCGATCACGCCATCGGCGAGCGCCTTGAACTGCGGATCGTCCTTGCGCAGCATGCAGGCGTAGTTTTCGGTCTGCAGCGGCGTGCCGGTGACCGTCCATTCGCCCGGATTCTTGGCCTTGGTCAGTTCGCCGTACAGCAGCGGCTCGTCCATGACGAAGGCGACGGCGCGGCCGGACTCGAGCATCAGGAAGGCCTGGCCGTGGTCCTTGGCGCCGGTCAGGTTCATGTTCATCGCCTTCTCGCCGTTCATCTTGACCAGCAGGCGTTCACCGGTAGTGCCGGCGGTGGTCACCACGTTGCGGCCCTTCAGATCGTCGAAGTCCTTCACGCCGGCGTCCTTGCGCACCAGCATGCGGATGCCGTAGACGAACAGGCTGTTGGTGAAGCCGACCTGCTTCTGGCGCTCGAGGTTGTTGGTGGTCGAGCCGCACTCCAGATCGATGGTGCCGTTCTGCATCAGCGAGATGCGGTTCTGCGAGGTGATCGGGATCATCCGCACCTGCAGGTTCGGCATGTTCAGCTGCGTCTTCACCTTGTCGACGATCGCCATCATGATCTCGTGCGAATACCCCATGACCTCGCGGCCATTGGTATAGGAGAACGGGATCGACGACTCGCGATGGCCCAGGGTGATCACGCCGTTCTGCTTGATCTTGGCCAGCGTGTCGTTCTGCTGGGCATGGGCGGCGCCGATGGTGCCGAACGCACCGTAAGCGAGCGCGGCGGTCAGCAGCGCGGCCAGCGCGGGTCGCAGCGAACGGCGCGCCGGTCGTGGCGCGATGCGGGTGGCGGTAGGCAGTTTCATGGTCAGGCTCTCCTTGGTTGTGGAACGGCTCTTGTTGAAACGCGACATCGGTTGTGCTGCTAGCAAGGGCCGTGCAAGCGGCGGCTCCTCGTTCCGCTCTTCTGTTCGTACGCGCCGCAGCCGGGCGCTACGCCAGCGTTGCGCTGTAGTCCGCGGGATCGACCGCGGGCTGCCGCCCCGCCATCGTATCCGCCAGCAGGCCCGCGCTGCCCATCGCCAGCGTAAACCCCAATCCGCCGTGGCCGATATTGAGCCACAGGTTGCGCAGCCGCGACTGTCCGATCAGCGGCAGGCCGCTCGGTGTGGCGGGGCGCAGCCCGGCCCAGGGCTGCAGGTCGGACAAGGGACGGTCGCCGGCGATGCCGCCGAATACCGAGCGCGTCTCGTCCAGCAGCGTCGCCGCACGGCGTTCGTCGATGCGGGTATCGGGCCGCGTCAGGTCGGCCATGCCGGCCACGCGCAGCGTATTGCCGATGCGGGCATAGACGATCTTGCGCGCGAAGTCCGTGACGCTGATATGCGGTGCCTGCGCGCCGGAGCCGACGGGCACCGTGATGCTGTATCCCTTCAGCGGCCACAGCGGCGCGCGCAGCCCGAGCGGCCGCAGCAGCGTCGCGCTGCCGATGCCGCCCGCCAGCACCACTGCGTCGGCGGCCTCGAAGCCGTTGTCGGTATGCACGCCGCGGGCCGCGTCGCCCTGGCGTTCGATCGCGCGCACCGCGGTGCCGAAGCGCAGCGACACATTGGGATGCTGGCGCAGCAGATTGGCCAGCCCGACGCAGAAGCGGTGGCAATCGGCCACCTCCTCGCTGGGCGTATGGATGGCGCCGGCGATCTGGTCGCGGATGCCGGCCAGCGCCGGCTCCAGCGCGACGCAGGCGTCGCGGTCCAGCGCGTACTGCTCGCTGCCGAGACCGGCCTGGAAGTCCAGCAGCCGGCGCGCGGCATCGAAGCTGGCGGCGTCGCGATGGACGATCAGCTTGCCGCGCCGCGCAAAATCGAAGTCAATCTGGTGCTCGTCCAGCAAGGCGCGCATGCGGTCGCGCGAATGGAAGGCCAGCCGCAGCAGCTTGCGCGTGGTGGCGTCGCTGCGCGAGGCATTGCAGGCGCCGACGAAGGCGGCCAGCCAGCGCCATTGGGCCGGGTCCAGCCGGGGCCGCCACTGCAGCGGTGCGTCGCGGCGCAGCAGCCAGCCCGGTACCTTGGACAGCACGCCGGGACCGGCCAGCGGCGCGACATAGCTGTAGCTGAGTTGCCCGCCGTTGGCGAAGCTGGTCTCCAGCCCCGGACCGTCGCGCCGCTCCAGCACCGTGACCTCATGGCCGTCGTTGGCCAGTTGCCAGGCGGTGGCCATGCCGACCACGCCGGCGCCGGTGATCACCACCTTCATTGCCGTATCCGTCCCTACCGGTTTGCGATCCCGCAAGGGTAGAGCAGGGCGGCGCGGCTGCCCAATGCGAAGACGTGCCAGAATATGTCTTTCGGCTATACCGTGCCCCGATCCCCCGGATTTCCCATGCGCCTGCGACAAATCGAGGTCTTCCGCGCCGTGATGCTGACCGGTACCGTCAGCGAGGCGGCGCGGCTGCTGCACGTCTCGCAGCCGGTGGTCACGCGCGTGCTGCAGCACGCGGAGGCCTCGCTCGGCTTCCGGCTGTTCGACCGCGCCAAGGGCCGGCTGCGGCCGACGCCCGAGGCCACCGCGCTGTACGGCGATGTCGAACGGCTATATGGCGAGATCGACCGCGTGCGGCGGGTTTCCGAGAGCCTGCGCCACAAGGGCGCCGGCCGGCTGCGCGTGGCGGCGACGCCGAGTCTGGCCGATCCGCTGCTGGTGCCGGCGCTGCAGCGCTTCTGCGCGCGCCATCCCGACACCCAGGTGCAGGTGCTGACCCACCATACCGACGAGATCGTGCAGGGCCTGCTGCGCAACCAGATCGATATCGGTTTCGCCTTCGCGCCGCCGCCGCACGAGGCGATCGCCGCGCACACGGTCGCCGAAGGCCGCATGCTGCTGGCGGTGCCGCGCGGCCAGCCGCTGTCCGGGGCGACGCGGCGCACGCCGCTGCCGATGGCCAGGCTGATGGACCGCGCCTTCATCGGCTACGACGACCACAGCTCGCTCGGCCTGATGGTGCGCCAGCTGCTGGCGCGCAATGCGCTCGAGCCGCATTCGACGCTGGAAGTCCAGACCTATTCGCTGGCGCGCAAGCTGGTCGAGAGCGGGCTGGGCGTGGCGCTGCTCGACCAGTACACCGCGCTGGGCAGCGATCCGCAGGCGGTCTCGCTGCACGAAATCCAGCCGGCGATGGCCTTCGAGATCCAGATGCTGCGCGCCAGCCATCGCGGCATTCCGAGCCTGGCCGAGCAGTTGCGCGAGCGTTTTGCCGAGGCCGCGCGGGAGCTGGCGGGGCAGCTGGACCGGCGCCTGTCCGCGCCGGCGGTCGCCTTCGAGCACGCGCTCAAATAACCGCCGGGATCGCCTCCGGCATGGCCTGCTGAATCCCCCCCTCAGCGCAACGTCAGGCTGGCGTAGGCGCCCTCGACGAAGCGCACCCGCAGCCGCGGACCGTGCTTGCGCAGCGCGGCGTCGGCCCAGCGCTGGATCTGCTCCATGTGGGCGATATGGCTTTGCTGGGTCTGCGCGGCGGCGGTGGTATTGAACCAGAACGTGAAGGGCCGCGATTCGGCCTCCGGCGCGCGTGCCCGCTGCTCGGCGGGACCGACGCGCGCGGCCAGCAAGGCATCGAGCACCGTCAGTTCCGGATTGGTATGCGCGCCGTTGCCGCAGAACAGGTAATGGTCGGCCGATACCGTGCGGCAGAAGGCCGGCGACATATTGTGCTCGGAGCCGTGATGCTGGACCTTCAGCACGTCGACGTGCAGCGCGCCGTCGCGCAGCAGCTCGGCCTGCTTGAGCCCGGCGAGGATCATGTCGGGATGCGCGTCGCCGGTCAGCAGCACGCGACGGCCATCCTCTTCGACCAGCAGGATCAGCGACGCGATATTCGGCGTGGTGACGCCCTGGTATGACGGCGTGCCCTCCCATTCGCGCAGGTCGAACGGATCGTCGGCGCGTCCGCCCGCCATCGCCAGCAAGCCGCTGGCATAGCGGTCGCGGATGGCCTGGGCGCGCAGGCGGTTGGCCGGATCGCGCAGCCAGTGGTTCCAGCCTTCGCGCAGCCGCTTCAGTTCCGCGGCGGTGGGGCCGAGCACGCGGATGCGCAGCGAACCGAGCGACTCCGCGGCGGCATCCGGCCGCGCGATGATCAGCTTGCCGGCCGACGCCGACGCCGACGCCGACGCCGACGCCGACGCCGGCGTTACCACCTCGCCCAATGGCGGATTCAACGGAATATCGAGCAGGTCCGCCTTGATCAGCCGGGAAACCCGCAGCGCCTGCGGCACCGAGTTGGCAATGCGGGCGTACTGGCGCCCCAGCACCTCCAGCGGCTCGACATGGCTGGCCCGCAGCGCCCGCGCGCTGGCGGCGAGGAGGGAGTGGATCGGTCCCGCATTGGCGCCGATCTGGTCGTGGAAGGCGTTGTGCCACAGCGCGCCGATGCGCGGCACGCGGCGCGACGCCGGTTTGGCGGGCGGATCGCCGCGCTCGGCGTGGTAGTCGTAGACCTTCCACTCGAGCGCGGCCTCGAGCATCGCGAGAATGCCGCCCAGATGGTCGTCGTCGATATGGGAGACGTAGACCAGATCGAGCATGGCGTCGTCGCGCGCGAGCCGCTCCAGCGACGGCGCGACGAAATCGCGCATCGCCGCGCCGGTGCCGCCATCGCACAGCATCCTGTGGCCCGACGCCGCTTCGATCAGCAGGCAGTCGCCCTGATAGGACTGGAACAAGCGGATCTTCATGCGCGCCTCCGCGCCGGTGGGTCCCGCCGCTCGCGGCGCTCGTCGAAGGCGCGCGCCTCCTCGATCGCCGCGACCGGGTCGATCAGGCCGTAGCCCGCGTCGTTGCGCCAGGCGTAGTCGTGCGAGGGAAGCGGCCGCGCGGTGCGCCGCAGGATGCCCTGGCACTGGGCCGCCGTCAGCGTCGGCTTGGCGGCCAGCATCAGCCCGATCACGCCGCACACATAGGGACTCGCCATGCTGGTGCCGGTCATCGCGACCCAGCCGCCGCCCTCGACGAAGCCGTTGGCGGCGACGATGCCCGTGCCCGGCGCGCAGACATCCGGTTTGTTGCGCCCGTCGCGCGTCGGCCCCTGGCTGCTGGAGATATGGACCCGTGCCTGCTCGGCGTCGGCGTTCGCCACGCCGATCACCCAATGCGCGCAGGCCAGCGAATTGATCGAATGCGAATCGACGTTGGTGGCCTCGGCGAAGAACGATGGAAAGCGGTAGGCCGCCAGCTCGCGCCGGCGCTGCAGCTCCATCGGATCGTCGCGCTCGATCCACGCGTGAAAGCTGCCGTCGCGGATCTCGTCGCCGTGCAGCCGCACCTTCCACACGCCGGCGGTGATCGGCGTATAGGCGCGCGCATCGAGGAAGGGCGACAGGTAGACGCCGATGTAGTTGTCGCCGTTGGACGGATGGTAGAGTTCGTTGTAGACCGACAGCACGGTGCCGTCGGGCAGCCGCCGGTTCTCGATGTATTGCCGCGGCGCGACCTCGTACCAGTCGGTGGAGCCGGGCGGCTGCACCGAGACCGTGAAGCGGTCCTGCGCGCCGTACCAGATCTCGAGTTCGTTCTCGGACAGGTCGGCGATGCCATCGCCGACCACGATCCATTCGAGCTCGACCGTCAGGCCCTTGGCCGCGATCTTGCCGCTGGTATGGATGCGGCCCATGATCCAGCCGAAGCGGTCCTCGTCGGTGGGACGCTCCTGTCCCGCATTGCCGGCCGCGATCGAGATCGCGCGGCCCGGCGTGGCCAGGAACGCGTCGAGCCAGCGGCAGGTGCCGTTGGCGCCGTCGTGCGAGCCGCCGTTGGTCCCCAGGCTGATATTGATCGACAGCGGCAGGCCCTCCCGCTCGGCCACCGCCAGCAGATATTCGACTGCATGGACGATGCGCGAGGCATCGCTGAAGGTCCAGCGCCGCGCGGCATAGTCGTCGCCGGGCGGCTCGACGCTGATCAGCACGCCGGCGATCCGCGCGCCGGGACACAGTCCCTGATTGCCCGCGGCGATGCTGGCCACATGGGTCGCATGCGAGCCGGGCTCCTGCTGCGATTGGCGTTCCAGCTCGGTGGCGGGCGGTCCGCCCTTGCGCGCCGCCTGCAGCGCGGCGTTCGGGCGTTCGCGCGTCAGCTCGGCGCCATAGCCGAAGGCCTGCGGCGGCGGCCGGAAATCGCCGCCCTGGTCCCAGATCGACACGAAGCGCGTATTGCCGTCGGCATCGAGGAAGTCCGGATGCGAGAAATCGAAGCCGCCCACATCGATGATGCCGATCAGCACGCCGGCGCCGCTCTGCGCCTGGCCATCGACCGTGACGCGCCGCGGCGTGGGTGCGATCGCCGCCGCTGCGGCCGGGCCGCGATCAGGGCGCGGCAGCCGCAGCGACAGCGTCTCGCTGCGGTGCACGTAGCGCACGCCGTCGAGCGCGGCCAGCGCGCGCAGCGTGGAGATCGGCACGGTGGCCGCGATGAAATTGCGCCGATGCAGCAGCGGCGTGGCGGGCTGCTGTCCGGGCCGGCGACGATGGCCGGCCTCGGCCAGCATGCGGTCGATGGCGCGCAGCACGTGTTCGGTATCGTCGGGTGCGCCGGGCTCGCGCGGCTCGGTTTCGACGATCACGTTGATGAAGACGTCGTCGGCCACCGGCATGGCCTGCTGCTTGGGCCGCGTCACGCGGCCGCGATGCACCGTCAGGCAACTGTAGTCGCTGAGGCCGGCGGCAAAGCGGTCGCGTTCCTGCTGCTCGATCGCCAGCCGGCGCTCGGCCGGTTCGGGCAGCGCGGACTTGCGGGTCACCACGCATTGCGAGTATTGCGCGCGCAGCTGGTTGACCGGCTCGCTGCCGTTGCTGACCTGGCGCAGCTTGGGATGCAGATGCTGCAGGGGCGGGGTATCGTCGCGGGGCATCGGGGTTGTCTCCTCGTCGCGCTCGCTGCATAGCCTAACGGCTTCGTGCCGGCGCGGCCACTGCAAAATTTTCAAGCGTGAGTTCAGTGCGATCGCTGCCTGATTGCGGCGCGGGCGCGAACGACCCGGCGGCGTGGGCGCGATTCGCACGGCGCGCGTTCTATCATGCGGATTGACGCGGTGTTGTACCCGGCCCGGATGACATGGTCGTTGCCGCGAGAATTACGAAAACACGGAACCTGCCCATGCCTTCAATGGCGACGAAACGGATGACGAGATTGAGCACCAGATCGAGCACGAGATCGAGCACGAGCCGGAGGCCACGATGGACGAGCTGATCGCGGACTGGCCCGCCTGGCTGCGCTTCGAGCAGCCCACGCCCGGCCTGCTGATCGGCGGCCTGGTGCTGTTCATCGTGCTGGCCGTGCTCGGCCTTTGCCTGGTCCGCATCGCGCTGGTGCTGATCCATCCGGTGGTGCGGCTGCTCGATTCGCTGCGGCATGTCGCGCGCGATGCGCTGCACGCGCGGGCGGGCGACCGCTGGCCGCGCGTGCTGAAGCTGCTGGAGCGCGAGGTGGCCGAGATCCTGCTGGTGGCGATCGCTGCCGCGGTGCTGCTCGGCAGCGGCGGCCTGCTGATCTGGCTCGCGCTGGCGGTGGCCGCGGAAACGCCGCTGGTGCGGGTCGACCAGGCGGTGTTCGCGTGGCTGCAGCAGGGCCGGCAGGACTGGCTCGACGTGGCAATGACCGCCATCACGGAGTTCGGCGGCGCGCGCATCGCGGTGGCGATCGGCATCGCGGTGTTCGGCTGGCTGGCGTGGCGCCGTGCGTGGGCCGCCGCGGTCTATTGGACGATCGCGCTGATCGGCGCGCGCGCCTGCGTGCTGGTGCTCAAATACGGGCTGGCGCGCGGCCGGCCGGCCAGCATCTACGGCGGCGTCGAGTCGTTTTCATTTCCGAGCGGACACGCGACCAGCAGCATGGTGACCTACGGCTTCCTGGCCTTCCTGCTCTGCGTGCGGCAACCCTGGCGCGTGCGCATTCCGGTGCTGGCGGTGACCGCGACCGTGGTGGTCGCCATCGGCCTGTCGCGGCTCTATCTGGGCATGCACTGGCTGTCGGACGTGGTGGCCGGCTACGCGCTCGGCATGGCGTGGATCGTGATGCTGGCGACCGCCTACATGACGCTGCACGTGCCGGCGCGGCTGTCGCCGGCGCCGCTGGCCGGTGTCGCCGCGGCGGCGGCCCTGGCAGCGGGCGCGTGGGTCGCCGTCTATCACCTGCCCCACAACGTGGAGCGCTACCGCGATGCCGCTAAGGCCGTGCCCGTTGTGCCGGCGCCGGGGCCGGAGACGCAGCGGAGTCCGGCGCGGCTGGATCCACCGCGGGATCGGTCGCCGGAGCGACCGCCGGTCCCGCAGGCTGCGGGGATTCCTGCAGCGGCGTAGGGCGCGCGGCGCTGCCACTGCCGGTGCTCGTGCCCGCGCCGGTGCCGGTGCCAGTACCAGTACCAGTACCAGTACCAATGCCACCCCCCGCGCCCCGCCGGCAGCCGCGACACCAGCAGTTGGTCGATCTTGTGGTGGTCGATGTCGAGCACCTCGAAGCGGTAGCCCGCGGTCTCGATGAACTCCGACTTCTTCGGGATGCGCTTCAGCGTGTAGATCACCAGCCCGGCCGCGGTGTCGACATAGTCCTCCGCCGGCAGCGCGTCGAGATCCAGCGCCTTCTTCAGGTCGACCAGCGGCGTCACGCCGTCGACCAGCCACGAGTCCTCGTCGCGCCGCACGATCTGCTCGTCCTCCGACGAATACAGGATGTCGCCCATCAGCGCGCCGACGATATCGTCGAGCGTGACGATGCCGACCACCAGCCCGTATTCGTTCATCACCACCGCGAAGCTCTGGTGCATCTCGCGAAAGCGCGTCATTGCCTCGGACAGCGTCAGCGTGTCCGGAATCACCAGCACGTTCTTGTCGTAGTGCCGCGCCAGGTTGGCGATCGCGGAATCGGCCTCGTCGGCCAGCATCGAGCGCAGGATGTCCTGCGATTCGACGAAGCCCTGCACGTCGTCCAGGTCGTGGTCGCAGACCGGATATTGCGCGTGCGGATACTTGACCAGCTTGCGCCGCAGGCTGTCGGGGCTCTCGTCCAGCGCGAGGTAGACCACCTCGTCGCGCGGCGTCATGATCGCTGTCACGCTCTTGGAGTCGAGCTCGAACACGTTCTCGATCAGATGGATCTCGTGCTTGAGCAGCACGCCGGCCTCGGCGCCGGCATCGACCATCGCCGCGATGTCTTCCGACGTGATCTGCTCCACGGCCTTGGTCGGCAGCCCGAGCAGCTTCAGCGCGGCATCGGCGGCGGCGTTGAACAGCCAGACCAGCGGCTTGAGCACCTTCAGCAGCCACAGCATCGGGCCGATCACCGCCAGCGCGCAGGTTTCCGGGAAGCTCATCGCGATCCGCTTCGGAATCAGGTCGGCGAACTGGATGAACAGCAGCGTGACCAGCAGGAAGGAGCCGATATTGGCGATGCGCTGCGCGACCGTGTCGGTGAAGTGGGGCGACAGCAGCGCGAAGGCGAAGTCCGACAGATGCTTCTCGCCCAGCACGCCGGCCAGGATGGCGACGGTATTGACGCCGATCTGCACGATGGTGAAGAAGTTGCCCGGCTCCTCCTTGAGCAGCATCACCTTGGTCGCGCGGCGGTCGCCACGCTCGGACAGCGTCTGCAGCTTGGTGCAGGCGCGCGGCGGTCAGGGCGATCTCGGAGATCGAGAAGAAGGCGCTGATCAGGATCAGCAACAGCAGGATCAGGACGAACATGGCGATGGCGGCGGGGGCCGGTGGCTTGAGGCCGGAGGGGCGCTTCGATGATGGTGCAGGCCGATGCGGGCTGTCAATGCGAACGGAACGCCGCCTGGATCGGCCGTTATATAGCCATAATAAATTGTTATTTTTGATTCGATAGCGGTTGACTTACTCTGTGCCGGTACGCATGGGGTGCCCAAGTGCTACCGAGGCGCTACCGAAGCGCCGTCAGGTGCATGCACTATCATGCCGTCCATCAACTTCGATTGGAGAACTCGATGACCTGGTTTACCGCTGGCTGGATTCGCCCCCTGATCGCCGCGCCGCTGCTCGCCATGGCGATGGCCGGCGCCCATGCCGCCGATCTGCTCGACAACGTCAAGCAGGCCGGCGTGCTGAAGATCGGCCTGGAGGGCACCTATCCGCCGTTCGGCTATCGCGGCGCCAACAACCAGCTCGAAGGCTTCGATGTCGACGTCGCGCGCGCGGTGGCGGGCAAGCTGGGCGTCAAGCCGGAGTTCGTCACTACCGAATGGAGCGGCATCATTGCCGGCCTGCAGGCGGGCAAGTTCGACGTGATCGTCAACCAGGTCAACGTGACGCCGCAGCGCAAGCAGGTGCTGGATTTCTCCAAGCCCTACGTCTACTCGGCCGCGCAGCTGATCCAGCGCAAGGACGACAAGCGCGAATTCAAGTCGCTGGAGGACCTGAAGGGCAAGCGGCTGGGCGTCAGCCTGGGCAGCAACTACAACGAGCTGGCCAAGTCGGTGGCGGGCATCGACGTCAAGACGTATCCGGGCGCGCCCGAATATCTGCGCGACCTGGCCGCGCAGCGTGTCGATGCCGCGCTGAACGACCGGCTGATGGTCAACTACCTGATCAAGACCTCGAATCTGCCGCTGCGCGCCGGCGCGGTGGTGCAGGGCGGCGATACCGAGGTCGCGATCCCGTACCGCAAGGACAACCCCAAGTTCGCGCAGGCCATCGACCGCGCGCTCGACGATCTGCGCAAGGACGGCACGCTGACCAAGCTGTCGGTCAAGTGGTTCGGCGCGGACGTGACCAAGCCGGTCAAGTAAGCCGACGGCTCGCCGAAGGCGGAACGGCAGTGCAAGCGCACTGCCGTTTTGTTTTTTGGGGCGCCACTTTATGATTCCGACTTTGCGCGCGCTCTTGCGCGGCCTCTTGCGCCCCTGATCCCGCCTGCCATGCCATCCCTTCAACTGGTAATCGATTCGCTGCCCGTGCTGCTGCAAGGCATGGTGCTGACCATCAAGTTCGCGCTGTCGTCGATGGCCTTCGGGCTGGTGATCGGACTGGTGGTCGCGCTGATGGGGATCGGCCACAACCGCGTGCTCAGGGCGATCGCGCGCGTCTATGTCAGCGTGATGCGCGGCACGCCGCTGCTGGTGCAGATCTTCGTGGTGTATTACGGCCTGCCGGGCATCGGCATCGCGCTCGAACCGACCCCGGCGGGCGTGCTGACGCTGAGCCTGAATGTCGGCGCCTATCTGTCCGAGAGCATGCGCGGCGCGATCCTGGGCATCTCGCGCGGGCAATGGCTGG
Source organism: Cupriavidus sp. H18C1 (assembly GCF_049311595.1). Taxonomy (NCBI): domain Bacteria; kingdom Pseudomonadati; phylum Pseudomonadota; class Betaproteobacteria; order Burkholderiales; family Burkholderiaceae; genus Cupriavidus; species Cupriavidus sp. H18C1. The sequence goes on along the minus strand of NZ_CP186008.1, from coordinate 1,065,993 downwards.
CGGCCTATAGCCTCGGGCTGACGCCGGCGCAGACGCTGCGCTACGTGGTCGGTCCGCAGGCGCTGCGCATTGCGGTGCCGAGCCTGTCGAACAGCCTGATCAGCCTGATCAAGGACACCTCGCTGGTGTCGGTGATCACGGTCACCGAGCTGCTGCGTACCACGCAGGAACTGATCGCGGCGACCTACCAGCCGCTGCCGCTCTATCTGGCCGCGGCGGCGATCTACTGGGTCTTGAGCACGCTGCTGTCGTTCGTGCAGCGGCTGCTGGAGCGCAGGCTGTCGTTGCCGGGGCGGCATTGAGGGGCAGGTAGGGGAGGCGCGGCGCAATTGCCCGCTCCCCAACCCTCTCCCGCTCGGGGGAGAGCGCCAATCCCCTCAACCCGCTTCCGCGATCCGCTTCGCGATGTGGTCCAGCGCTTCCTCGACCTGATCGACCAGGATCAGGCACAGGTCGCCCGGCTGCAGGCGACTCAGCGCGGTATCGATGGCAAGGAATTCGCCGCGGATCTCTTCGACCGCCGTGGCGCGCGTCGCGCCTTCCAGCCCCTCGCGCAGCAGCGCCAGCACCTCGCCGTCGGCGCGTCCGCGCTGGCACTGGTCCTGGTACAGCACCACGTCGTCGAACGCGCCGCCGAGGATCTGCGTCTGGCGGCGGATGTCCTCGTCGCGGCGGTCGCCGGCGCCGCTGATCACCACCATGCGGCGGCGCGCGGGCATCGTCTCGATCGCGTTGCACAGCGCCTGGATCGCGTCCGGGTTGTGGCCGTAGTCGGCGATCAGCGTGGCGCCGCGGTAGTCGAACAGATTGAAGCGGCCCGGCGCGCTCGCGGCGTCGCTGACGAAGGTTGCCAGGCCGCGGCGGATCACCGACCAGTCGATGCCCAGCGCCCACGCGGCGGCGGTCGCCGACATCGCGTTCTCGACCTGGAAGCCGATGCTGCCGCCGCGCGTCAGCGGAATGTCCTTCAGCGCGATGCGCACCTGGGTATCGCCCTCGGCCGCGACCAGATCGCCGCCGTCGGTGAACACCACGCGCTTGCCCTGCGCGCGATGCGTGGCCAGCACCGGGTGCTCGGCATCGCGGGCGAAGAAGGTGACCGCGCCCGGGCAGGCGTCGGCCATGCGCGCGACCATCGGATCGGCGGCGTTGAGCACGGCCATGCCCTGCGGCGAGACGTTCTGCACGATCACGCTCTTGAGCACCGCCAGGTCTTCCACCGTGCTGATATAGGACAGCCCGAGATGGTCGCCTTCGCCGACATTGGTCACCACCGCGACATCGCAGCGGTCGAACGCCAGCCCTTCGCGCAGCAGGCCGCCGCGCGCGGTCTCGAACACGGCCGCGTCGACGTCGGGGTGCAGCAGCACGTTGCGCGCGCTGCGCGGGCCGCTGCAGTCGCCGGTGTCGATGCGCTGGCCGTTGACGTAGACGCCGTCGGTGCCGGTCATGCCCATGCGCAGGCCGCTGCCGGCCAGCAGGTGGGTGATCAGCCGGACCGTGGTGGTCTTGCCGTTGGTGCCCGACACCGCGACCACCGGAATGCGGCCGTCGTCGCCGTCGGCGAACATCGTCGAGACGATCGCCTCGCCGACCGCGCGGCCCTTGCCGTAGGACGGCTGCAGATGCATGCGCAGGCCCGGCGCGGCATTGACCTCGACGATGCCGCCGGCCTGTTCCTCGAAGGGCTTGAGCACGGTCTCGCAGACCGCATCGACGCCACAGATATCGAGGCCGACCATCTGCGCCGCGGCCACCGCGCGCGCCGCCATCTCGGGATGCACGTCGTCGGTGACATCGGTGGCGGTGCCGCCGGTCGACAGGTTGGCGTTGTTGCGCAGGATCACGCGCGTGCCCTTGGGCGGCACCGATTCCGCGGTGAGGCCCTGCTTGGCGAGCGTCGCCAGTGCGATATCGTCGAAGCGGATCTTGGTCAGCGAGGTCGCGTGGCCCTCGCCGCGGCGCGGATCGCGATTGACCTCGTCGACCAGCTGGCGCACGGTATGCACGCCGTCGCCGATGACCTGCGGCGGATCGCGCCGGGCCGCGGCGACCAGCTGGTTGCCGACCACCAGCAGCCGGAAATCGTGCCCCGGGATATAGCGTTCGACGATCACGTCGCTGCTGATCTCGGCCGCGACCTCATAGGCCGCCATCACTTCCTCGCGCGTGCGGATGCGGACGGCCACGCCCTTGCCCTGGTTGCCGTCGCGCGGCTTGACCACCACCGGCGCGTCGATCTCCTGCGCGACTTCCCACGCTTCCTCGGCGCTGGACACCGAGCGGCCCAGCGGCACCGGCACGCCGGCCGCGTGCAGCAGGCTCTTGGTCAACTCCTTGTCCTGCGCGATCGATTCGGCGACCGCGCTGGTCATGTCGGTTTCCGCGGCCTGGATGCGCCGCTGGCGGCTGCCCCAGCCGAACTGCACCATGCTGCCCTGCGTGAGGCGGCGATAGGGGGATGCCGCGCGCGACCGCGGCATGGACGATGGAGCCGGTGCTCGGTCCGAGGCGCACGTCCTCGTCCAGCTCGCGCAGGCGGGCCAGCGCGCCGTCCAGATCGAACGGCGTGTCGTCGCGCGCGGCGCGGCACAGCTGCTGGGCGAGATCGAGCGCGAGGCGTCCGACCTCTTCCTCGCTGTACTGCACCACCACCTGATAGGTACCGGGCTCGACCGTGGGCGAGGTACGGCTGAAGGTCACCGGGCAACCGGCGGCCGCCTGCAGCCGCAGCGTCGCGCATTCGAGCGCATGGGCCAGCGACGCATCGCCGTGCGCATCGTCGGGACGCAGCGGGCCGATGTCGGGGAAGCGCGCGCGCAGGCGCTCCTCGAAACCGGGCAGGTCCTCGATCGTGCCGGCTTCGTCGGGACACGCGACGATCGCTTCGATCGCGGTGTGGCGGCACCACAGGTTCGGACCGCGCAGCGCGCGGATGCGTGAGACTTCCATCAATCAGTTTCCTATCGGTCGGCCGCCGGCCGGTCGGGGCGCGACCCCGCGGCAGGCGGCCGTTCTATCCTTCAGCGCTTCGGCGTGTCAGCACCTCGGCGCCCTGGGCCTCTGGTTCTCGATGCCGGCCGGTCAACCGCGCCGGGCCGGCTGGCCCAGCCAATGGTGGACCTGGTCCAGCGTGGTGCCGATGTCGGCCTCGTCGGCCTGCAGCACCAGCAGATCGCCCGCCACCAACTGCGACAGCGCGGCCTCGACGGCCTCGCGCCGGCTGCCCTGGTCGATGATCTTGTTGACGCGGCGGCCTTCGTACAGTCCCTTCTTCAGCAGCGCGCGCCTCGCTGTCGGGCAGCTTGCGGGTGACGCTGCGGTCTTCGCACAGGAACACGCGATCGAAGGCGGCCCCGAGCGCCTTGCCCTGCTCGATCAGGTCGGCATCGCGGCGGTCGACGCCGGCGCCGAACACGGCCAGCCGGCGTTCGGACGGGAAGCGGTCCAGCGCCTTGGCCAGTGCCTCCAGCGCGGGGGCGTTGTGCGCGTCGTCGACGATCACGGTGGCGCCGTTGCGCTCGTAGAGCGTGAAGCGGCCCGGCACGTCGAGCTGGCCGACATCGAAGGTCATCACGCCGGCGCGGATCAGCTCGTGCGAGATGCCCAGCGCCCACGCCGCGGCAACCGCCGCCAGCACGTTCTCGGTCTGGAAGCCGACGCGGCCCGCATAGGTCAGCGGAATCGCCGCGACGTCGGCCAGCGGCATCTCGCTGTTGCCGGTGGCCAGCACGATGCGGCCGTCGCGCACGTAGACCGCGCGCTTGCCGGCGGCACGGTGCTGGGCGATCGCCGGCAGCTCGGCGCTGGCGCCGAAGAAGATCACGTCGCCGTCGCACAGATCGGCCATCTCGACCACCAGCGGATCGCGCGCGTTGAGCACCGCGGCGCCGTGCTTGAGCACGACGTCGACCTGCGTGCGCAACACGCTGTACATCTTTTCCGCGTCCTCGATGTAGTAGTGGCCGAGGTGGTCGGGGGTATCGATATTGGTGACCACGCCCACCAGGCAGCGATCGTAGGCCAGGCCCTCGGACAGCATCGTGCCGCTGTCGTTCTCGAACACCGCGGCCTCGACGGCGCGGTTCTTCAGCACGCGGGTGGCGGCCTCCCAGTTCGCGCGATCGCCGCCTTCGACCAGCCGCCGGTCCAGATAAAGGCCGTCGCTGCAGGCCAGGCCCGTATGGCGGCCGGACAGCTGCAGCAGGCGCGCCACCAGCTTGGCGACCACGGTCTTGCCGTTGGTGCCGGTGATGCCGACCACGGGAATGCGGCCGTCGTCGGCCGGGGCGTCGCCGTCGGCCGCGGGCGGGAACAGATGATCGACGATGGCGCGGCCCACCGGACGCGGCGTGCCGGCGGCAGGCTTCAGGTGCATCAGCAGGCCGGGGCCGGCATTGACCTCGACGATCGCGCCGCCTTGTTCGGCGAGCGGGCGCGAGATGTCCTCGGCCACCAGGTCGATGCCGGCGATGTCGAGGCCCACCACGCGCGCCGCCAGCGCGGCATGCGCGGCGACGCTCGGGTGGACGCGATCGGTGACGTCGAACGCCACGTTGCCGTTGCGCTGGATCAGCACATGGCGGCCCTCGGGCGGCACCGACTCGGCGGTGAAGCCCTGGCGCTTCAGTTCCAGGCGGGCGGCCGAATCGAGCCGCACGCGGTTCAGCGGATGATCCTCGGTGTTGCCGCGCCGCGGGTCGCAGTTGATCTGCAGTTCGATCAGCTCGTCGATGGTCGACTTGCCGTCGCCCACCACGCTCGCCGATTCCCCCCCATCGCCGCCGCCACCAGCCGACCGCCGACCACCAGCAGGCGGTGCTCGTTGCCGGGCACGAAGCGCTCGACGATCACGCCGCTGCCTTCCTCGATGGCCACCGCATAGGCGGTCTGCACTTCCTCGCGGCTGATCAGGTTGGTGAAGACGCCGCGGCCGTGGTTGCCGTCGTAGGGCTTGACCACCACCGGCACGCCGATCTCCTCGGCGGCCTCCCAGGCGTCGTCGGCGCTCTGCACCAGCCGGCCTTCGGGCACCGGCACGCCGCACGATTCGAGCAGCGACTTGGTCAGGTCCTTGTCGCGCGAAATGCTCTCGGCGATGGCGCTGGTGCGGTCGGTCTCGGCGGTCCAGATGCGGCGCTGGCGTGCGCCATGGCCCAGCTGGACCAGATTGCTGTCGGACAGGCGCAGCGCGGGGATACGGCGGTCGTCGGCGGCGTAGACGATGCAGGCCGTGCTCGGGCCCAGCCAGTGGCGATCGATGAGACTGCGCAGTTCGTCCACCGCCGCATCGACGTCGAAGGGGCGGTCCTCGATCGCGGCCATCACCAGGTCGCGCGCGAGGAACAGCGCGGCGCGCGCCACGCGTTCGTCCCAGGCCGTCACGATGACCTTGTAGACGCCCACCAGCGGGGTCTCGCGCGCCTTGCCGAAGCCGCCGGGCATGCCGGCCAGGCTCAGCAGCTCCAGCGTCACGTGCTCCATGATGTGGGCGGGCCAGGTGCCTTCCTTCAGCCGCTGCAGGAAGCCGCCCCGTTCGCCGATGCTGCACCGGTGCTCGATCAGCGAAGGCAGCCAGGCCGAGAGGCGCTCGTAGAAGCCGGGAATCTTGTTGGAGGGGAATTCCTCCAGTTCTCCGATATCGACCCACGCCTCCAGCACTGGCCCATATGTCCACATATTGGGGCCGCGCAGCGACATGACATCGAATATCTCAATGTCCTTTTTCTTCATTGAATTAGCTTGAGGCATGGGCGATGCGCCCGTGGGGCGGAAGTCTAACCTTTCAATAACGTTACAGCGTAGACCTGGTTGACTTCCCGACGAAAAAGCGTTTGTGCGCCGCGACAGACGCCGCCGCGCGGATGTGGCTTATGTATACTTGCGCCGCGCTTGCACCGCACTTGCGCCGAATTGTCTGCGACATATCGGCATTCTTGCAGCGCCCGCCATTTTTATTTGTATCAAGACATGTCGTTTCGACCGTCGGCCGACCGCTTGCGCCATGCTCGCGCAGCCCGACGAAACGACGCCCGCTGTGCCGACCATGACCCTTGCTGCCACCTCCGTATCCTCGACCCCCACGCTGCCTGACCCCTGGCGCGTCTCGCTGGAGGCCGAACTCGCCTCCCGCCCAGGCATGCCCGGTGAAACGGTGCTGGCCTGGCTGGAGGTCGATCTCGACCGGCGGCTGCATTTTACAGAAGGCGTGGTGGTTGTCACCGGTCGCCGCGTGCTGGCCAGGGACAACGCGCAGGACGCGGGGAACGGGCAGGGCGGCTGGCGGCAATGGCCGATCGGCGCCGAACTGACGCTGCACCATGGCGACCACGCCGGCGTCGGCACGCTGGAGCTGCAGGATCGCAGCGGCCGGCTGGCGTCCTGGCACTACACGCTCGGCAACAATCCCCGCCGCGCTGCGCCTGCTCGACACGTTCAACGCCCAGCGCGATCGTCTGGCCGCCGGCGCCGCGCGCGAGGCCATCGAAGTGGAAGGCGTCTGCCCGACCTGCCGCGCGCCGCTGCCGCCGGGCGAGGACGAATGCCCCCAATGCAGCCGCGAACTGGAGACGCCGCCGTCGACCTGGGCGCTGCTGCGGCTGTGGCGCTTCGCGCGGCCGTACCGCATGCAGTTGTTCGCCGGCTTCGTGCTGACGCTGCTGTCGACCGGCGCCACGCTGGTGCCGCCGTACCTGACCATGCCGCTGATGGACAAGGTGCTGATTCCCTACCAGAACGGCGTGCCGATCGACTACGGCCTGGTGCGGCTCTATCTGGGCGGCCTGCTGGGCGCGGCGCTGATCGCCTGGAGCCTGGGCTGGGCGCGCACCTATCTGCTGGCGCGGGTGTCCGAGCGGATCGGCGCGGATCTGCGCACGACCACCTATGAACACCTGCTGAAGCTGTCGCTCGAGTATTTCGGCGGCAAGCGCACCGGCGACCTGATGGCGCGCATCGGCAACGAGAGCGACCGCATCTGCGTCTTCCTGTCGCTGCATCTGCTCGACTTCTTCACTGACGTGCTGATGATCGTGATGACCGCGGTCATCCTGATCTCGATCAACCCCGGCTCGCGCTGGTCACGCTGGTGCCGCTGCCGTTCATCGCATGGATGATCCACCAGGTCCGCGACCGGCTGCGCCATGGCTTCGAGAAGATCGACCGCAACTGGTCCGAGATCACCAACGTGCTGGCCGACACCATCCCGGGCATCCGCGTGGTCAAGGCCTTCGCGCAGGAGCGCCGCGAGGTCGAGCGTTTCCGCGAGGCGAACCGGCACAACCTGGCGATCAACGACCGCGTCAATGCGGTGTGGTCGCTGTTTTACGCCGACCGTGACGCTGCTGACCGAAGTGGGCCTGCTGGTGGTCTGGATCTTCGGCATCTGGCAGGTCTCGCGCGATGCCATCACGGTGGGCGTGCTGGTCGCCTTCCTGACCTATATCAGCCGCTTCTACACGCGGCTCGATTCGATGAGCCGGATCGTCTCGGTCACGCAGAAGGCCGCGGCCGGCGCCAAGCGGATCTTCGACATCCTCGACCACGTATCGAGCGTGCCGGAGCCGGTGCGGCCCACGCAGCTGCCGCAGGTCCGCGGCGCCATCGAGCTGCGCGATATCGGCTTCCGCTACGGCAGCCGCGCGGTGATCCGCGGGCTCGATCTGCAGATCCGTCCCGGCGAGATGATCGGCCTGGTCGGCCACAGCGGCTCGGGCAAGAGCACGCTGGTCAATCTGATCTGCCGCTTCTACGACGTGTCGGAGGGCGCGATCCGCGTCGACGGCGTCGATATCCGTTCGCTCGCGGTGGCCGACTATCGCCGCCATATCGGCCTGGTGCTGCAGGAGCCGTTCCTGTTCTTCGGCACCATCGCCGAGAACATCGCCTACGGGCGGCCCAATGCGACGCGCGCCGAGATCATCGCCGCCGCGCGCGCCGCCCATGCGCACGAGTTCATCCTGCGGCTGCCGCACGGCTACGACTCGCTGGTCGGCGAGCGCGGGCAGGCGCTGTCGGGCGGCGAGCGCCAACGCATCTCGATCGCGCGTGCGCTGCTGATCGATCCGCGCATCCTGATCCTCGACGAGGCGACCTCGTCGGTCGATACCGCGACCGAGAAGGAAATCCAGAAGGCGCTCGACAACCTGGTGCAGGGCCGCACCACGATCGCGATCGCGCACCGCTTGTCGACGCTGCGCAAGGCCGACCGGCTGGTGGTGATGGACCGCGGCCGCATCGTCGAGGTCGGGCCGCACGACGAGCTGATGGCGCGCGAGGGGGCGTACTACAAGCTGTATCAGGCGCAGGCGCGCAACGTCGATACCGATCCGGACGATCCGGTCGAGGTCAATACCGTCGCGCCCCATGTCACGGCCGGCGCCGTCGTCGTGCAATAAGGAAGTCCGATCATGCAAGCAAGCGAATCGACGACTGCGGTCGCATTCCCGTTCGAACTGTCGCGCAATCCGTTCGGCCGTCTCGTGATGACCACCGCGGAGGGCGGCGTGCATGAAGGCGTCGTCGCCGTGCGCGCGTTCCCGATCACCGCGCCGGACGACGGCATCGCGCTGGTCAGCGCCGATGGCCACGAGCTGGCCTGGATCGATCGTCTTGAAGACCTGCCGGCGCCCGCGCGTGCGATCGTCGAGGAAGAGCTGGCCGGGCGCGAGTTCATGCCCGAGATCCGCCGCATCGTCAGCGTGTCGACCTTCGCCACGCCGAGCACGTGGCAGGTCGAGACCGATCGCGGTCCGACCCGGCTGGTGCTGCGCGGCGAGGAGGACATCCGCCGGCTGGCGGGCACCACGCTGCTGATCTCGGACAGCCACGGCATCCACTATCTGATCCGCAGTCTCGATTCGCTCGACAAGGCAAGCCGCAAGCTGCTGGACCGCTTCCTGTAGCGGTGTTGGATGCCGCCGACGCGGGCTTGTGGCCGCGCGTCTCTTAGGCCGCACAAGCGAAATATCCAGATACAAAGCTGCGTTGCCGCCTCGCGCCCCCGGGTGTAACTTGCCATCGCTGTCCCAACCAACAAGGAGATCTCGATGAAGAGGAACCACATGTTGATGGGTTTGCTGGTGGCCGCGGGCGTGCTCGGTTCATCGGTCGGCCTGGCGCAATCCAGCTCCGGTGGCGGCTCTGCCGGCGCCGGCGGATACGGCGCAGGAGCGGGAGACCAGCCCGGGTCCCAGCGGGGTGGCTCGCAGATGGGCGGCCCGCAGACGGGCGGCTGGGAGATGGGCGGCTCGCAACGGGGTAGTGCGCGCGGTGGCGCGCAGATGGGCGACCCTTCGGGACCGTCGGCCCAACCGGGCGAGCGCGGCGGTCCGTCGGCGCGCGACTCCCGCGGCATGCCGCCCGGCATGGCGCCCGGCGGCCCGGGACCATCGGCTTCGCCGTATGCCTATGCGCCGGGTCAATGGAAGAAGGGCGATCGCCTGCCGACCGCCTATCGGGACCGTCAGTACGTGATCGACGACTGGAAGTCGTTTCAGCTGGAGCGCCCGCCGAAGGGGCACCAGTGGGTTGGCATCGGCAATGAGTTCCTGCTGGTCTCGACCCGCAACGGCACCATCGCCCGCGTCGTGACGGGGCAATGAGCGGGCAATGAGCGTGCAATAGCGCGCCACGGCGCCGACGCCAACGAAAGCCACCGATCGCGACCGGTAGCGACTGATTGCAATCAACAGGCGGCCAACACATCGGCCCGCCGCAACACGACCCGCGCAGCGTGAGGACGCCGGCGCGGGTTTTTGTTTGGCGCTTCACCAAAGAAAAAGGACGTCCGAAGACGTCCTTTTCATTTCAGCTCGGGGCCGAGCCCCGAACCGGCTTAACGCGAGAAGCGCGAGCGGCCCTGACCTTGGCCCTGGCGCTGGCCGCCGTAGCCGCCACCGTTGCTGCCATGGCGATTGCCGTAGCCGCTGCGGTTGCCGTCGCCGAAGCTGCGGGCACCGTCGCGATTGCCGCCACGATTGCCGTCGCGATCGCCGAAGCTGCGCTCGGCCGGCTTGCGGTCGCCGAACGGACGGTCGCCATATTGACGATCGCCGAAGCTGCGCTCGCCGAACGGGCGATTGCCGTTGCCGCCGGTGCCGGCGGTGTTGCCGCCGTAGCCGCGCGATTCGCCGCCGCCGAAGCTGCGCGGCGCCTGCTCGCGGTCGCCGCGATAGCCGCCACCGTTGCCGTAACCGCGGGACTCGCCGCCGCCGAACTTGCGCTCGCCGCCGCGATAGCCGCCGCCGTTACCCGGACGGGCACCGCCCGGCTTGCCGCCGAAGCCGGCGCGCGGCTTGGGCGTACGGCGCGGTTCCAGGCCCTCGATCACCGACGCGGTGATGCGGTTGTTGGTGAAGCGCTCGATCCGCTTCCACTGGAAGGCATCGTTGTGATTGACCAGGTTGATCGCCACGCCCGAGCGGCCCGCGCGGCCGGTACGGCCGATACGGTGCACATAGTCCTCGGCCTGCTTGGGCAGATCGAAGTTCACCACGTGGGTGATATCGGGCACGTCGATGCCGCGCGCGGCCACGTCGGTGGCGACCAGCACGCGCAGATTGCCGCGGCGCAGTGCCGTCAGCGTGCGATTGCGCGCGCCCTGGGTCATGTCGCCGTGCAGGGCGCCGGCGGCAAAGCCGGTGTCCGACAGGCGCTCGGCCAGCGAATCGGCGTCGCGCTTGGTCGCGGTGAACACGATGGCCTGCTTCAGCGACGCGTCGCGCAGCAGATGGTCGAGCAGACGCTCCTTGTGCGACATGTCGTCGGTGAAGTGCAGGCGCTGCTCGATGTTGCTCTGGTCGGCACGGGCCGCCGCGATCTCGATGCGCTGCGGGTCACGCAGCTGGCGCGCGGCCAGTTGCGCGATGCGGCCGTCGACCGTCGCCGAGAACATCAGCGTCTGGCGGGTGGCCGGCGTCGCCGCGACGATCGCGTCGATGTCGTCGGAGAAGCCCATGTCCAGCATGCGGTCGGCTTCGTCGAACACCAGCATGTCGAGCTGCGACAGGTCGATGCGGCCGGCGTCGATGTGGTCGAGCAGACGGCCCGGCGTTGCCACCAGGATGTCAGGCATCTTCGACAGCATCGCCAGCTGCTTCGGATAGGGCATGCCGCCCAGGATGCTCGCGCAGATGATGCGGCGCAGATGGCGGCCGTACTTGGCGGCGGCTTCGGTGACCTGCAGCGCCAGTTCGCGGGTCGGCGTCAGCACCAGCAGCGACGGCTGGGCCGGGGCCGGGCGGGGACGCTTGCCCTTCATGCGCTTGATGGGCTCGTCGGCGCGCGGGCGGTTCGGTGCCGGACGCTCCGAAATGCGCTGGATCGCCGGCAGCATGAAGGCGGCGGTCTTGCCCGAACCGGTCTGGCTCGACACCAGCAGGTCGCGGCCGGCCAGGAAGGCCGGGATCGCCTGGGCCTGCACCGGGGTCGGAACGGTGTAGTTCAGTTCGGTCAGGGCGCGCAGGATCGCGGCATCGAGGCCGAGCGCGGCAAAACCGTCGGCCGCCGAGGCGACTTCGGGAGCGTCCTGCGGCTCGAGGATCGCTTGCAGGCGGTCCAGCGGGCTCGACGCGTTGGTATTGGAAATATCGTTGGCGGAGGCAATAGGCTGCTCCGCACGGAATTCGTGCTGGGTCATGTCGTAAGGGTCTTGATGCATGGCACCCCTGCCATCGGCAAGAGGGTGGGCGCAGTGCAAAGTCTTAAAAAGGCTTCGGCGCCAATCGGAAGGCCGTGACGACAGACTCAGCTGGCAGTACGGCGGCAGGCAGGGGGCGACCGGTGCAAGACCGGAAGCCGGGTCCCTGGCAGGCAAACAGCGACGAGGCTGTTCAACAGGATCGGAGACGAGGCGGCGTCAAGTGAGATGGCGTTCTGGCAAGCGGTGGGATGGTCGAAGACTTGAAACAAACGACCGGAGAACCGAGCGACAGAGCTTGAGAGCGGAAGCGGCATCGCCTCTGGCCCCTGGGGCCGGTCGGCGTGTGCACGGCTCGCATTGCGAACTCACGGGGCGCATTCTAGCAGAAGACGAAAAATATTGCTGCGCTGCGAAAACATTGTCCGCAAGCGCCTTCGGGCGAACATCGTTATGGTCGCCGGCACGGGGCGAGTCCACGTCTCTTGCATCCCCGGACCCCCCGCCCTATACTCGCAGTGTCGACACGAAGTGCCGGCACGGATGCGGACACCCTCCCACCCGATGGCCGTCTTCAGCGAGTGCCTCGCTGTTCGCCATCGGCATCTCCGCAATGCACGCCAGCGCCTTCTTCCTCCGACTGTCCGGGTGGTCCGGATGGGCGGCCGCGACATCGGCGGAACCATGAGGAAGAGGACCTGCACCGTGGCTTGTGGCGATGCCGCCAGCGTCGACCCAGACTGCCCGGCCCGTCCGCAGCCAGCCCGCCAGGACATTGGCGGGCTTTTCATTTGTGCGAGGGTTGGAGGCCGACGCGGGCTCCGCGCGGCGGTTGGCGCCTGCGCGAGGCGGCTCCGCGCGCTCAATAGCACCCGCGACGCGGAGACGCGCGGCAGATCGCACCCGCGGCGTGGGTTTGCGCGCCAGATTGCAACCGGGACGCGGCTCCGGGCGCGAAATCGCACATTTCCGGGTGCCGGCGAGACGCTCCCCGCCAAGTGACTTTGCTATACTCCGCCCCTGCCTCGGCCGATGGCCGCGCGCGCGGTTGCACCGGTTCAGCGGTGACCGCTTCCCAGGGCGTCGCAGCGATGCCCGGCTATCCGCTCGCCGTAGTTCAATGGATAGAACGAGCGCCTCCTAAGCGCTAGATACAGGTTCGATTCCTGTCGGCGGGACCACCCCTCGTTTTAGTATCCCCGAACCTCCCCGAACTTTTCCGCGCCAAGCCTTGTAGAATCTGGCCTGCCGGGCGATTTGCGTCTGAGCGTGACCGGGCCTATCCGAGCGTTCTGGAACTACCCGCTACGCCAGATTTACGCCCGTGGCGTAATTTTGAACCGGGGGGACGGATGGCGAGCTATCGGAAGCGCGGAAACATCTGGCGTGCAGAGGTTGCGAGGAAGGGCGTGCGCACGTCGGCCACTTTCAAGACGAAGGCCGAGGCCGTGGCGTGGGCGACCGCCGAGGAGGCGAAAATCATGGCAGGCAAGGTGACCGCCGACCACACAGTCGCCGACCTGCTGCGCCGCTATGTCACCCTGGTCTCGCCGAAGAAGTCGCCGCGCGCCGCGCGCTGGGAGCACAACCGGGTCGAGGCGCTGATCCGGGACGAGCCGAAGCTGGCTGAGAAGAAGCTGATCGACGTGCGTGCCGCCGACTGGGCGGCGTGGCGTGACAAGCGGCTCAAGCAGGTCGCCGGCAGCACCGTTGCGCGCGACCTCAACCTGTTCTCGGCCTGCTTCATGACGGCCAAGCGGGAATGGGGGGTGGATTCACGAGAGCCCCATCAGCGGCGTTTCGCGACCAAAGGAAGAGCAACCGCGCTCGCGTCGGCCGACGCAGGATGAGATCGATCGCATCTGCCACGCCCTAGGATACGACCAGAACGAGACGCCGACCACGGCCACCGCGCGCTGCGGCGCCGCCTACCTGTTCGCGATAGAGACCGCAATGCGCGCGGGCGAGATTGTCGGCATCAGGCCCGAGCACGTCTTCCGCGACAAGCGGTACGTGTATCTGCCGAAGACGAAGAACGGAACGGCCAGGTCGGTACCGTTGTCGTCGCGCGCGCTGCGCATCATCGAGCAGCTCGAGCCACTGGCAGATCAATTCGAAGGGACGGTGTTCGGGCTGACGAGCGCGCAGCTCGACGCGCTGTTCCGGAAGGCGAGGGACAAGGCCGGGGTGGTGGGTCTGACCTTCCACGACTCGCGGCGTGAAGGCCTGACCCGCCTGGCCAAGAAGTTCAACGTGATGGAGCTCGCGAAGATCAGCGGCCACCGCGATCTCCGCATCCTGCAGAACGTGTACTACGCGCCGACGGCGGAGGATCTCGCTGCCAAGCTGGATTGAGTCGAGCGGCGCCGGCGCGGCGCGGCTTCCCTTGTGCGACTCGACCCACTCGATGACCTCGCACGCCTTCCACATTGGCTTGCCAACGCCAGTCTCACCGGCCGGCAGTCGGATCGCCGGCGGGAAGCTCGGCAGGCTGACTACGCGCTGGCGCACCACGTCGGGATTGCGGTTCAGGTACGTGGCAATCATCTCAATATTCCACAGTCTGATAGACAGAGGTACGGCCGGCTGCATGCGTTCCTTGAGGGCATCGGCGAGTTGGTCGATCAGTTCAGCAGTTTCCATGGTCTTCGAAATTCCAATGCTTGCGGGTCAATTTGATGATGTGTGCTGCGGCGTTTGTCATGCTGCTGTCAGTTCAAGCGCAGGCTGGCGCGTGCGCTCCGCCTGCAGGGCGATGTAGTCGGGATTGAGTTCGGCGCCGAGCCAGCGACGGCCGAGGCGCTGCGCGACGCTGGCCACCGTGCCCGAACCCATGAACGGATCGAACACGATGTCGCCTAGCCGGCTACCGGCGAGGATGCACGGCTCGACCAGCGCCTCCGGGAAGGTCGCGAAGTGTGCTCCCGGATAAGGCGTCGTCGGTACAGTCCACACCGAGCGACGGTTTGCACCGCTCATGGGCACGGGGTTCTCGCGCGTCTTCTCGGCGTAAGCCAGGAGGCCAGCCTTCGTGCGGTGACGCGAGTCGCCCGCCTCATATGCCGCCTGCCCCTTTGCTGCTCTGACATTCCCGGCGGCCCTGTACGTGTCGCGCTGCTTAAAGTCCATCGTGCCGAAGCTCTGCGCCTTGGTTTCAGCGCTGTACGGCGTCCGGATTGCGTCCTGGTCGAAGTAGTACCGCTCGTTCTTGGTCAGCAAGAACAGGTACTCGTGCGCCTTCGTGCACCGATCGCGCACGCTCTCGGGCATCGGGTTCGGCTTGTGCCAGATGATGGCCTGCCGCAGCCACCAGCCGGCATCCTGCAGCGCGAAGGCCAAGCGCCACGGTTGGCCGACTAGGTCCTTGGGCTTCAGTCCCTCCACCTTCACGTCGCTGCGCGGAATGGGCGTATCGTCGCGCCGGCGGCTGGCCACCATGCTGGGCATGCCCTTCGATGCAGTGTTGCCGCGGTTCCCGGTCGTCGTGTCCCCGGCGGCGGCGCGGCTGCCGGCGTAGCTGTCGCCCATGTTCAGCCACAGCATGCCGTCGTCGGCCAACAGCTCGCGGCAAAGGTCGAAGATCTCGACCATGTTGTCCAGGAATTCGCGCAGCGTCGGCTCCAGGCCGAGCTGTCCCTCGACGCCATAGTCGCGCAGGCCCCAGTACGGGGGGCTGGTGACGATGCACTGGACGCGCACGCCGGTCGCGATGAGGTCGCGCATCACGTCGCGGCAGTCGCCTTGGTAGCAGTGGTCGATCTTCATGCTGCTCTCCGGAATTCGACCACCCACACCCAGGGATTCGCTTCCCATGCGCGTGGCCCGTTGATCTGCTCCCAAAGGCTGCGATAGCTCCCAATCGCATCGGTGCTTAGCCCCGTGTCGGCATAGTGCGCCCACTCGCCGTCTGCGCTGAGCCGTGGTTTGATGCCTTCGGCAATCGCATCAGCCTCGCTGCAGTCGTTCAGCTGCTCGACGCGCACGTCGGTGACTTCGAGTACCAGACGGCACGCCGCGCGCGGCATGTGGATGCTCGGATTCCACCGCCGGCGAATCCCATCGGTGGAGCGCTCCAGATCAGGGCCGAGCGGATCGTCGAGGTAGTCGGCACGATAGAAGGCAGTGCAGCCCGGCTCGTACGGGCCGAGCGGGTAGTTCTCGTGCTGCCACGTCTCGCGGACCCACAGCCGATCGCCTGGCTGGCCGTACGGACAGGCTTGCGCCCATCCACCGATCAGACTGCCGGCATCGCAGGCATAGAAGACGTCGCGGTCGCTGGGATAGTGATAGGTGCCAACCGCTTTCGCAGCAGGCGGGGGCTGCGGCTTCACGACGCGCCGCGTCTGCGTCTTCCGACCGTCGAGGATGGCGCGCACCATGGCGCCGCAGAAGAGGATGGGGCGTTCTTTCGTCATGCTAGGATTCGGCCAAAAAATGGGGGGTCGAATGAAATTCGGTGAGTCCACGTGGCAGGTCGTTGCAACGCTGGTGGGGGGCGCTTTGGGCGGGTTCGCTCTAGCCACCGCTTGGGAGTCCAAGACGGACAAGAGCTTCTGGGAGATCATTGCCGCGGTCGGCACTTTGGCCGCAGTGGCCGCCGCAGTGGGCGTCGCTCACTGGGACGGCATACGAAAGCGGTCCGAGGAGATGCAACGAGCCAGAGTCGCGGCTTCTTCTGTCACCATGAAAACCGCGTGGTATTTCGCGCAAGTGCTGCACGTCCACGAGAAATTGGACGCCGCCCGGCGGTTCGATTGCGATTGGAGGGATTTCGGGGCGTTGGCCTTCAGACTTCAGCGCTTGACGCCTCTGTCGCTCGACGAGATCGAGAGGCTGATACCTCTGCCGAACAACTGCGCCCACAACTTTGCTGGTGCGCTGGATCGGATCTCTGCCGCGCAGAACCTTCTGTGCGAATTCGAGCAAGACCGCGAGCGCGTGCTGGCGGAAAGGCGCCGGGAGTTTGCTGGCTCCGTTGCGTTTGTGGTCGGCGAGGCTAACGAGATGCTGAAAAAGGCGTTGGACGAATGCCAGAAGGCGTCGTTCAGAGGCTTGCACGGACACCGACCGTAGAGTACCGGCGCACGCTGTCATGACCATTCCCTTCTCAGAGGCCGGAGTTGCAGGGCGTCCTGGTCGTTCGCTGCCGCGGCGGGCGCGTCAACAGCCGGCTCGCCCATGTGTGCGACGAGCTTCGCCAGGCTTTCAATCACCTCGGGCGCTACCGAATAGCCGTTGCTCTCGCAATGTTCGGCCATCGCTTCGGAGATGTTCTCCTGCGTCGGCCGCGCGTCGTCGCCCGACTGCTCATCCTCCGCCGGCACTACCGCGAAGCCGTGCTCGCGTAGCGTGCTGTCCAGCGCCTCGATGAGCGTATCAACGGCACGCGGGTCGGCGTCCGGGGTCTGTGCCTTGACCAGTTCTTCGCCGAGCGCATAGACAGGGTTGCTGTCGGCCTGCTCGAAAACGTCCTCCTGGCGGCCGCTGCCGCCGCAGTGCTGGCAGGGCTGTCCCCCCGCGAGCAGCGGGCACATCCAGCCGATCGATCGAGCTCAGCGCGAAGCCGAGGTAGTCGTTCAGCTCACCGAGCTTCGCCTTGTTCGGCGGCGCATCGCTGTGGAGCAAAGAACAGATCTCTCCCTGCGCGGCACGGTAAAGACTGCGCGCGCGGTCAAGGTGCCCTCGCAGAGCTTCGATCGTGGCGGCCTGGCACTCGCGGGCGCCTAGCAGAAATGCTCGGGTCGCATGCTCTCCGACCAGCGCGGCCGGCGCGTTTCGCGCGAGCAGCATTGCGGCGAAGTTCGCCACGTCGACCACCTTTCCCTTGCACATGGACTGCGCCATGAGAATCGACAGCTTTTCCGGCGAGCAGCGGCGCGGGTCGTCCCAGCCGTTGAAGCCCTGCGCGCGCTTCTCGGCCATCCTGGCCTTCTGCTGTGCGGCCAGCGTGTCGACGGCAATATCGTCTACGTGCGGCCGGGGCGCCAATTCAATGTGGCTGTCGTCGGTGTAGGCCAGGCGCGGTGCGTGTTCGATGGTCATGCGAGGGTCTCCGTATTGTGGGAAGGCATGGCGATGCCCTGCGCAGCCAGTTCGGCCTTGACGCGATCCATGGCGGTGGCGAGCGCGGTAGGGGAGGCCGCGTCAATCGCGGCAGCGATCTGCGGCGCGGCGGCGCGCAGCGTTTTCTTCTCGAGGCGATACAGCACGACTTCGCCGGTCTGCTCCCACCTGGTGGCGATGTCATCGAGCGCGAGCAGCGCCGACCGGATGTGCACGTCGAAGTCCGTCACGCGCTGGATAGCCATCGCGTGGCGGGCCGTGGCCACGAGCTGATAGGCAGCAATGAAGGATTCCTCGGACGGATCGAGGAACAGTCGCGCGATTGCGTCAAACAGCCGCAGCTGCATCCCTTGCTTGGCGCGCTGGTCCGGCTGTCTTGCGCGGCGACATTGGTATGGGTGGCGGCAGCTCGCGACAGCGCCCCAATCCATGCCTCTTCCGCGGCCAGCGCGTCGAGCTGATCGAACAGGCCGAAGGGTTGCGGCGGCACCTCGATCGTCTGGTCGAAATCGCGCTCGGGCACTACCGGCTCAGGGCCGCGGCATGGGGCTGCACGGTTGACCAGGCGCACGATGCGGCCGTCGAGCTCGTGAACGAGCGCGGCCTCTGCCGGCGTGAAGATGTCCGGGATCACCACCGGATGCGGGCCGGCCTCGTTGATGGCGTCCCGCGCCATCGCGGCCAGCGTGTCGTCGTGCACGGCGGTGCGCACCCATGCCCAGCGAAGGCTATGCAAAAGCTCGAATGGCGAGCGGCCGAAGCCTGGCAGCTTTTCGTGCTGCTGGGCCGTTGACAGCTGTTCGGGCGTGATGCCAAGCCCTGCTTGCAGCATGCGGCGCAATGGCGCATCGAGGCGGACAACGGCAAAGCCGTGGACCTTGGAAAGGTAGTCCGCTGCATCGTCCTGGCCAGCACCAGGGCGTCCGGTAAGTCCAATCAACATGTGCGACTCCTCAGTCGAGGTCGTTTGCCTGACGGCGTTTGTGGTCGGGGATGGAGGGATCGAAGCGGGGGGCGGGGGCGGCGGCGCGCGCCGGCTTTGCGCCGGGCGTCAAGGAATGCGCGGACCTGCTTGGCGACGCGCCAGTCGAGGAGGCGCACCTCCGCGATGCCGGAGCCGTTCATCAGGCGGAAGCCCTCGACCAGGTCGGCGAAGGTGTAGCGCGCGCGACGCCGGGCCATATCAGTGCCCCGCTCCGGCGACGCGCTTGGCCGATGCGCTACGAGCGCCGCAGTCGAGCGCGTAGACGATCGCGTCGAAGCTGGACCGGAACAGGCCGAACTGGATGCGGTGGCCGTCGATGACGATGCGAAAGGGGGATCATTGATGCGTCCCCTTTACACTTGCCGCGACCAGTGTGCGGCGACGCCGGCTGGCGCTCCCTGCAGGGTGGATTCGACTGCGCAGGTGTGTACCAAAAAGGCGGCGGCTACCAAGGCCAGGTAGAACGTCCAACCTTTGATCTGCTTCTGCTTTTTCACATTGCCTCCATCGGTGACGCGGTGTGCGTCGCTCGACGGAATATTAGGCAATGCCATATGATAGGTCAAGAGGCAATGCCATATTATGGCGGTAGGCTTTGCCTAACGTTCGACTCGCAGGGCTTTGGGGCGCCTTCGTTTGGGCCTTGTTGCCAACGCGCGACAACAAAAAGCCCGCCTCAATGGGCGGGCATGGTGTGGTGCCGTTGGGGCGACATCAGAAGCGCGTCTTAATTTTTTTTCGCCTTACAGGATGCGCCACGTAATACATCCAAGAAACCTCTTCGGGCGCGAAGAACAATGTCCCTGACTCGTTGTAAGACTCGAGTTGGATGCCATTGTGGCAGGAGCGCAAACGCTTGAGCATCGTTTCCCCTGTGGTGAGGCGTACTAAAACGTCGTCGCCCGCCTCTACTGGGGTACTGGGCTCTACGAAAGCGAAGTCCCCCGGGTTGTACACCGGGGACATGGATGTGCCAACTATCGGAGTCAAGAAAGCAAACGCATCGTCCGTCGCTTGTACTGCGTATTCTTCTGTTGCGCCCACCAGGTAACCGCCGTCAGTCCAAATCCTCTCCGGGAGCCCGCCGTTCGCACGCCCCACCACATATACGCGTCTTGCTAGTGAGTCTCCGACTGGAATTCGGGCTTCCGGCAAGTGCGTCACATTGTAGGCGGCCGCTGAAGAGCTCGGGGCGGCTTCTTTTCCGTCCGATGTGCCCCGTTGGTTGGGCTTGACTGAGTGGAAATCTAGCCCCCCAGTGCTCCGGGCCGACAACATCTGCAAAGTAGGCGACCAGGTCGTTGATGCGTTCTTTCGCAATACGGCCGTATCTGACCCAGTCCTGTACTGATGCGGGCTTCACGCCCATGGCGTCCGCCAGCGCTTTTTTAGAAACGCCTTTCTTTTCTCTGGCCTGCTCGATGGCAGCGCCCAATTTTTCACCAGTAAGCATTGCCTAATTTGACCTTCGTGGAGGGGGGATTCGGCAATGCCTTGCCAAAATGAGGCAATGCCATATAATGGGGCCTCATGAGCACACTCACCATATCCCCCATCCAGCGGGCCAGCCAGATCGTGGGCGGCAAGGCGGCACTCGCACGACTGCTCGGCGTGAAGGCGCCGACTGTGCAGCAATGGGCCAGCGGTGCCCGTCCAGTGGCGATTGAGCGATGCGTCGCCATCGAACGCGTTACTGGCGGATTGGTGACGCGGAAGCAACTGAGGCCGGACGACTGGCACTTGATCTGGCCAGAACTTGCTGCCGACGACGATGCGATCAAAGCCACGGATGACGCCCAACCTCCCGTGGGGGGTCAACAGAAGCAAGCACAGGAATCTGACATGAAGAACTTTTACGCCCGACTGGTGCTGTGGCTGATTCGATCAGCTCTCCACCAATGGCAATGCGAAGGGCGGCAGGTCGCAGTGAAGTTCGAGGCCGCCCCTTCCTCGATGCGGGTTACTCCACGAACAGAATCAGCTCATTCCGCTTCGGTAACCAAGTCCTCGACACAACCTGACCAAGGATTGTGTCGCTGAGCATTACGCCGTCTCCCACGCTGGGCAGGAATGCCGAGGTTATTTTGAAGGATTCGACGGTCTGACCAGCGTCGTCAAGTCGCTTCTTTAGGGAATCGGTGAGGGTGATCGTAACTGTGGGCGTCATGCGTACCTCTTTTGGCGGTGGTTGATGAATGTGAGCTTTGATTATCACCGATTGCTGGTACGCACCGACCCTTCCAGCGAGGGGCACTTCGCCGCCTCTCGATCGGAGTCATACGGCGAAGAAATTTTGGCTTGGGTTGGAACACAGATTTCTCCCTGAGCTGGCGGTCCTTAGTGCCGCCTTTGAAGTCATAGATTACCGATTGTGCTGCATCAGCAACACGGTCGAAATCCGGGGGGTTTACCGTGACGTACCAATATTCCGACATCGACCCATTGGAGTCGATGTACAACCTCGCGCGCCGATTTCCCGGCGGCATTGAAGGCCTTGCTGTGGCACTCGGCCGGCGTATGGGCAAGCATGTGGTGCCCTCGGTGCTGCGCAACAAACTCCGTCCGGGCATCCAATCACATTTTCTGACCGCCGAGGAGTTCGACCACATCATGGACCTCTGTGAGGAGGCCGGTGTGGAGCGCGCCAAGGCGCCGCTTCAAGCGCTGAATTACCGGCATGGCCTGGTGGCTGTCGACATGTCCCAGGTAGCGGTATCCGGGCGAGACATCCTTAGCAAGCTGGCCACCGTGTCCGAGGAATTTGCCGAACTGGTGGCCGAGGTCACGAAGGATGCTGCCGACGGCAAGGTCACCGACCAAGAATGCGAGCGCATCTGCAAGGAGGCGCTGGAGGTCATGCAGGCGGCAATGGCGCTGTCCATGTCCGCCGAGATCGCCGCGGGCAAGCGTGAGGGTGCCATCGAATGACTCGCACCGCTTTGCTGTCGGCCGCATCTGTTACATCAGATCGACGGCCAGGAACGCTTATGCGACCCCGCAAGCCGTTGACCAAGCGCGAGCGCGACTCCCTGTTCGCGCGCGTCAAGAAGCGCATCTTGAAGGGCGGCGAGCCCTTCGGCGTCTTTGCGCTCAAGCGAGGGCGAGGTCGGGTGTTCGGCCTCATCAGCGTGAGTCACGCAAACTACGCCGCGCAGTTGCGCGTCGACAAGGCGCAGCAGCATTGGATCGCCACCTATGACGGCAGTGCCGACCTGGGCGACGTGTGGGATGACCTCTGTTCGTTCGACCGGGAATAGCGGGAAGCCGCCGTCGGCTCGTTTCGACCGGGACATGCACTGCTGCCGCCCATCCCGTGAGGCGATCGGCCTCGATTGCGCGCGTCCGCAGCAGCTGTGCTGCGCCTGGGCGTACGTCGAGCGGATCGCGCGCGAGAAGGGCTTCGCCTCGTTGAAAGCCTTCGCGGTTCACCTGCTGGCCTTCTGGCCCCTCAGC
The DNA here is from genome assembly GCF_049311595.1 of Cupriavidus sp. H18C1. Lineage (NCBI taxonomy): Bacteria > Pseudomonadati > Pseudomonadota > Betaproteobacteria > Burkholderiales > Burkholderiaceae > Cupriavidus > Cupriavidus sp. H18C1. The sequence goes on along the minus strand of NZ_CP186008.1, from coordinate 1,043,854 downwards.
GACGTGTTTTTCGCCTTCGCCGCCGCCCGCCAGATGTCGGCGCTTGCCGCGGTCTGCGCAGAGCGCTGGCACCAGATGCCTGATAGCGCTTCACGCGAGGCATACCGTGCCGATGTGGTCGGCGCTACCACCGTGTATCGGGCCGAGTGTGGCCCTGACAACCCGGCCGCATTCGTGGCCACCTTCGATATTCTCTGTGAGGCCGCCACCGTGCGGCCATGACTCTTTACGGGATAACGCGAAATGGAAGAACAGTATTCGGACGAAGAAATGCGCGAAATGCAGTACGGCCCGGGAATTCAACTGAGCGGCCGAGAGCTTTACTCGCTGCAGCCCCTTGGGCCTGAGCTCTTTCATCTGTACGTGCTCGGCCTGCGTTCGGGGATGGACGCAAAAACTGGTGTGGTCCAGATGGCCTACAGCACGCTCAAGATGAAGACCAGGCGAGAACCTCGCCCGGGGGTGGGTGGAGTCACCTACGACCGGCCGAAGATGCGCCGCATGCTGGCCGTGTTGGAAGAGGTCGGGCTCATTCATTCCTTTGATGGCGGCGCCGAGATTGCCGTGCGGTGCGTCCATGCCGAGTTGGATGGCGACGGCGATTCGGCAGGGGGGCCAGGGGCGCGCGTAATGGCTTCCTACCGCATCAATGACGCAGAGCTGGACGCGCTCTCCGGGGAGGGTGCCGACCTGTTTCAGCTGTACGTCGGTGCCATCAGGCCACGGATGGACTACAAGACCGGCGTCGTAGGCCGTCGCGTCCGCCTGTCGTATCAAGCGCTGAAGGAGTGGACGGAGCGAGCAGGGCGGTCGGGCGTGAGATTCCTCGCCCATGACAAGAGCAAGATCCAGCGAATGCTCGCTCGACTTGAGCATCTCGGGCTGCTTCGGAAGGTTGGCCGGCGTGGCGATCTCGTTTTCGCATGTCCGCTCGCCGATACGGATTCCCACGATCAAAAACAGGCCGATACGGAGTCGATACAGGTCGATCGACCCGTAAAGCCTAAGCCGCGCAAGGCTTCGCGGGATTTGTCCACAAGGAGGAAGAATCGGCAGGCCGACACACATCAGGTAACCGGTAAAACCTTAAACCCCTCTCCCCCTACCCCCCTCACGCCTGCGGCGCGATGGGGATGGCGAGATTGACCCTCCCACGCCTTGCGGCGCGTGAGGAAGGCAACCCCGACGCAACACCGATCGGCACGCATGCGCAGCAGCTCTCAGAGCAACGCCACGAGCCGGCTAAGCGCGGTGGGAGAGGGGCCTTCGGCCCGGCGATCGGATGAGGAGGTGGCAGCCGACATCGAGTTCGAGAAGCACCTCAAGTGGCCGAGGGGTCTGCCGCACCACCAGCGGGCCTTCATTGCGCGAACGTCGCGCGACCTAGGCCCGGTCCTCGCGCAACGTGTTTTGGACGAATGGCACGGCGCTAAGCAGGCCGGAATCGTCGGCCGGGATTGGCCGTACTTCAACTCGCTGGTGCGCGCGGCCAAAGAGCAGGGGGGATGCGTGGGAGACCGTCTACGCGGAACAGGTGGCAGCGGACCGCGAGCACGCGCTGCAGCAGCTGGCCGCGCAGGCCGCGCGGGAGCAGCAGTTCGGCGCCGAGATTGGCGGTAAGGCAGGACCGCTGCCGCCGGGCGGGCTGTCGCGGTTGGCAAGGACGCTGCTGCGGAGGGGGCGTATGACGCGTCGCCCCATGACTGCGGAGCAGTCCTTTGCCGAGGCCCAGGCCTGCCTCGCCGATGGCGCTGGCCGGGGCGAAGGCTGGCGCGACCGCGCGGTGTTCTGGACCGCCGTTCGGTTCGGCCTCGATGACATCCGAGCGGCGACTTGGCCCGGCGCCTCCGCTCGATGGTCACGCCTGTGGCAGATCGCGCAGCATGAACACCTGCCGCCGATTCCTGGCGTGCCCGAGGCAGAGCAGCAGCTGGCCACCGCGACGGTGGCCGAGCGCAATATCGCGCAGATGCGCGCAATGGTCGGAGGGAGGTGCAATAGATGATCGGAGAAAAGGGTGCGCGCAAAGAGCCGCCGTCATGGGTCGTTGAGCGGCTCTACTCGTGGGGCGCTTGGGCAGCACGCGGCGGCCAACGGAATGGGTACGGACCAAGCTGCCTAACCTTGGAGGAGATTCGTACGCTGCCGGTCCGTGCGTACATCCCTGTGTCCGATCCCGAATGCGAGCAAACACATGAGGCCTTGCGAAAGCTGCCGCTGGATTGGTTCCGCCTCGCCGGGTTGATCTACATCAAGCAGATGCCGGTGTATCTTGCGGCCGAGGACGTGGGTATGAGCCGCGCGCAAGGCTATCGGGTTCAAGGTCTCATCTTCAAGGGAGTCGAATTTCTCATTAGGAATCCGAGGCTTAAGGACCCACCCTTGCACCTACTATTGAAATCTTGAAAAAAGATCGATAGATTTCGGCTACGCTGTGCGATCAGTGCGTGCGGTGAAACAAGCCCGATTCGGTGAAAGCCGGTCGGCTCAGCCCCGAAGGTTCAAGCCTCGGGGCTTTTCGTTTGAGGCGGGGAATGACGGAACTGCTGGATTGGGTCGAGAAGCAGGCGCAGGAGAACATTCGGTTTCACATTCAAACGTCGGAACATTTGACGAAGGAATCGAATACCACCCTGACGTTGCTCCTTGCGGGCATCGGTGGTGCGGTCGCATACCTCACCAAACTTTTCGACACCCAGGCGGAGCTCTGGCTCGTTGCGGCAGTCGGAACGTTCGGCTTCCAGCTCATCGTGCTCGCTGCAATCCTGATCTGGTATTGCTTGAGGACGGATGTCATGTGGCCGCCCACAAGCGAACCGCAGTGCTTGTTCCGGCCGTACTTTGCAGTTGACCAGTTGCGGGAAGTTGAACTGGAGAACATTCAGACCCGGATCAACCAGGTGGTCCAACGTAACTACCGTGTGGCCACCTGGCTTGACCGGGTGCGATTCGGTGCTGTTGCAGCGCCTATCGTGTCGGCCGCGGCGGCCGTTCTGTGTACGGTTCTGGCCCGCGCCTGCTAGGTTGCGGCTGGGGGGATAACGGGCCTTGGTTCGTTGGCGTGTTTCATCTCTGACCTTTTAGTGATTGTGATTTTTGATGTCGCCGGCGCATGGCCAGCGCCTCCATTATCTCCGAGCTCCGGTCAGTAGCCGTAATCTCCCGTGACAACGCGATAAGCCCGATTCGGTGAAAGCCGGTCGGGCTTTTTCCATTGAGTTTCTTTCCTGCTGTGGTGAGACATGAATCGGTCGCAACTCCTGGTTCTTTCGAAGTTCGTGGCGAAGGGTTACGACGCGCTGTCCGTCCGTGATCTCTTAGCGTTCCGGATGGATCCGTGGAACGAAAGCAATCACGGCGAGGAGACTTTCCGAGCCCACGTGGCCGGAATGCTGCTCCGCGCGGCGGACGTGGCAGACGAACAGCAACTTCGGCGCGAAGCAGATGCCGCGCCCTCGGGCGCAAGAGCGGGCGATAGTGGCATGGCCGTGGGCACCGCGGATCCGGGTGGCCTAATCCGTGTCGAGATTGTGTGCGGCGGACCGTTGAGCTGGGTTCGGCAGGCGCTCGCTTCGACTGGTCCCGTGATCCGCGGCTCGGATGCCGAGGCTAATTCATCGGCCGCTGGCGTTGGGCGCTTCGGAACTCGTCTAGCTGCTGAAGGCCATGCCGGAGGGCATCTACGGTCTGGAACGGAAGGGAATACCCAATCCAGCCGTGCCCCGGGTGGCGAATGACCAATGCAGCGTGGTCGTTCATCTCGTCGTATGCCCAGCGCACCGGCGGATCGACCGCGACGTTTTGCATGCCTGCGATGGCCGGCGTCTCCATCGGCACGGGCGGCAGCATGTCGGCTCTGGCCAGTGACAGCAGTTCGATGTACAGCGAGAGCTGCTCCGCCGTGAAGCGCTGCTTCTGACCATTGGCGGTGATTTCGACCTGCTGCGAGCCGTCCGGCATTTCGTACGTCGACACTGACAGTTCCATGCGTTTCCCCATATTGGCGCTGGTTGATGAATGTGAGTTTCGATTATCACAGATCACCCGTGCCCGACGATTCCATGCCAACGCGAGCTCCCAAACCATGCGTCCATCCCGGTTGCCGACGTTACGCGGCCGACCGCGGCCGCTGTACCGAACACGCCCGCGAGCAGGATGCCCGCCGCGGTAGCGCCGCTAGTCGCGGGTACGACAGCAAGTGGCGGCGTGCCCGCGAGCAGTTCCTGCGCGAGAACCCGCTGTGCGTGATCCACCTGGCCGACGAGCACGTGATCGCGGCCACGGTGGTCGACCACATCGTGCCGCACAAAGGCGACGCGAAGCTGTTCTGGTCGCGTCGCAACTGGCAGGCGCTGTGCAAGCCGTGCCACGACCGCAAGACCGCGACCGAGGATGGCGGCTTCGCCAACCCGGTGCGGCTGGCCCGCCCGGCGGGCGGCGCGGTGGGGGAGGGGTAGCCGACCCCTCCCCCTGAGGGGGGGTAGGGGGTCGAATCCCTGGCCTCAACTGCCTCGGGACCGCGCGCCAGGCTCGAATTTTCGGGGGAGCAATTTTTGGGAGGGGGGGGTTAAAGAATCCGCCTCATAGGGAGCCTGAAAGACGGTCGGGGACCGTTTTGGGTGGCTCGCATGAAATGGAGCCTTCTATGGGCCTGAATGACACCGAATTGCCCGGTGGCGATGCACAAATGCCGCCGCCGCCCTCCGGTGCCGGTGATAAGCAACTGCGCTCGCCGGCGCCACCGCCTGGCACGCAGCTGAGCCCGCGTGAGCGCAAGGTCTGGGATTACATCTGCGCCGCGCTGCGCGATTCGGGCTTGCCGCACCTGACTGCCGGCATCGCGATCGCCGTCGTGTGCAAGACCTTCATCCGCTGGGTCAACACCGAGCTCGAGCTGCAGAACTTCGAAGCGTCGAACGGCGGCACTTACTTCATCAAGACCAAGACGGGATTCGATCAGCCGCACCAGCTGTTCTACGCGGCGGCGAGCCTGAAAAAAGGAGCTGCTCACATGGTTGCCCGAGAGCTGCCTGACGCTGCCGTCCTCGGTGATGGCCCGGGCGAAGCTGGGCGACGAGGGACAGCAGGACGATCTGTTCGGGGACCTGCTGGCGCACGCAACCGCCGAACGCAACGCCGCGCGAAGGCCCGCCGGACAAAAAAGCACGTCGACCGTCTGACGGCGGCGGCCGGCGAGCTGCGCGAGTGGGACATCCACTACGGCTTGCCGGTGCTGCGCGGCGATATCGTCGTCGGCGAATACGTGTACCTGGCCGTCGAGCGCCACTACCGCGACCTGGCCGACGGTCACAAGCGCGGCCTGTGGTTCGATCCCGATGCCGCCTGGCACGTGATCCGCTTCATCGAGACCTTCTTCGTCCATATCAAGGGCACGCTGGCCGGCCAACCGATCCTGCTCGACCCGTGGCAGAAGTTCTGGACCGCTGTCCTTTACGGTTGGAAAACCGACGAAGGCCTGCGCCGCTTCAAGCGCGGCTATGAAGAGGTCGCCCGCAAGAACGGCAAGAGCACCTGGAAAGGACCGCAGGGCGCGTACCTGTTCATGATGGACCAGGAGGTCGGCGCGGAAGTCTACGCGGTGGCGACGACGCGCGAGCAGGCGATGTCGGTGTTCAAGCCGGCCTTCGACAACATCCGGCGCTGGTCGCGGCGATCGCGTGGCGTCAAGCGGTCCTTCACCATCCACGAGGGCGTCAACCAGGAGAAGGTCGCCTTCGACAGTTCGGTGTTCAAGCCGCTGCCGGCGAATGCCGAATCGCTCGATGGCTTGAACCCGCACGCCATCCTGTTTGATGAGCTGCACGCGCAGAAGTCCGCCGATGTGTGGGAGGTGATGGAGTCCGCGCTAGGCGCGCGCGAGCAGCCGCTGCTGTCGGCTATCACCACGGCGGGCTTCATCCTGGACGGCGTGTGCACCGACATGCGCCGCTACCTGATCGAGGTGCTGAAGGGCGAGCGCGACGACGATGCGTTCTTCGGCTACGTCTACACGCTGGACGACGGCGACGACCCGTTCGACGAAGCGGTCTGGCCGAAGGCGAATCCCGGCCTGGGCATGTCCAAGCGCTGGGACTACATGCGGGACATGGCGCGCAAGGCGGCGGCGCTGCCCAGTGCGCGCACCAACTTCATGACCAAGGATCTGAACCTCTGGGTCAACTCGGCAGAGGGATGGATCGAGCCGGCGGTGTGGGACAAGGGCGCCAAACGCTTCGACCCGGCCATCCTGCGCGGGCGCCGCTGCTACGGCGGGCTGGACCTGTCGTCCACGCAAGACTTGACCGCGTTCGCGCTGGTGTTCCCGCCGCCTGATGACGAGCCGGACGGCGAGTGGTACGTGCTGGTCTGGACCTGGTGTCCGCAGGAGAAGGTCGACACGCAGGAGGCTGACGATCGCGCCAGCTACAAGCGCTGGGTCAAGGAAGGTTCGCTGATCGCCACCGAGGGCAGCGTCACCGACTACCGGCCGGTCAAGGCCAAGGTGCTGGAGGCATGCCGGCTGTATGACGTGGTCGAGGTCGGATTCGACATCTGGAACGCAACGCAGCTAGCCAACGAGCTGCAGGAGCACGACGTGCCGATGGTCGCGGTGCCGCAGAACACCGGCGGGATGTACCCGGGCGCCAAGAAGTTCGAGGAGGTCGTCTACGCCAAGCGCATGCGCCACGGTGGCAATGCGGTGTTGCGCTGGGCGGTCTCGAACGTCTCGCTGCTGTACGACACCAACGGCAATTTCCGCCCGGACAAGAAGAAGTCCAAGGGCCGCGGCCGGATCGATCCGGCGGTGGCAACGATCATGGCGTTCAGCCGAGCCGCGGTAGGCGGTGACGGTGGGGCGCCCGATGGGATCTGATATGAGCCTGTTTCAACGACTTGGCGCGGCGGCCGCGGCATTCCGCTCGCCGCTGGTGGCGAGCACGCAAGCATCGCCGACCAGCGGCACGGCGCCGGCTGAGCCGTGGCTGGTGCGGCTGTTCGGCGGCGGCAAAACTCGCGCCGGCCAGTACGTGAGCCCGGATTCGGCGCTGCGCGTCTCGGCGGTGTACGCGGCAACGCGAATCCTGGCCGAGTCCATGGCCAGCCTGCCGATCAGCGTCTTCCAGTTCAAGGGCGGCCGCCGAACCCGCGTGCAACAGCACAACCTGGTCGGCTTGCTGCACGACTCACCGAACCCGAACAATACGGCGTTCGAGTTCTTCGAGATGGGGCAGGCGCACCTGTGCCTGCGCGGCAATGCTTACGCCTTCATCGAGGGTAATGGCAAGGGCGAGATCGAGGGGCTGTATCCCCAGCATCCCGACAAAGTGATCGTGCGTTATGACCGGGATCGCAATCTGTTCGTCTACGACATCGACGGCGAGCAGAACATCCCGGCGCGCCAGGTGCTGCACGTGCGCGGCTTCTCGCTCGATGGTCTGGTCGGCCTGGCGCCGATTGCGCTGGCGCGCGAGACCATCGGCAATGCGCTCGCGGCCGAGCAGCTCGGCGGGGAGGCCTTCGCCGAGGGCTTCGTGCCGCCGGTGGTGCTCGAGGTTGCCGAAAAGGCCGGCAAGGACCAGCGTGACACCTACCGCAAGCAATGGGTGGAGCTCACGTCGGATCGCCGCCGCGGTCCGCCCGTTATCTCCGGCGGCACCAAGCTGCATACCCTGCGGGTCTCGATGGCCGACCTTCAGTTCATCGAGACGCGGCGATTCAGCATCAGCGAGATTGCGCGGTTGTTTCGCGTGCCGCCTCACATGCTCGCCGATCTGGAGCGGGCCACGTTCAGCAACATCGAGCAGCAGTCGCTCGAGTTCGTCAAGTACACGCTGTCGCCCTGGATCAAGCGCTGGGAGCAGCGCCTGAACCTGACGCTGCTCTCCGGCCGGGAGCGAGAGCTGGGCATCTACATCAAGTTCAACGTCGACGCTTTGCTGCGTGGCGACATCAAATCGCGTTTCGAGGCCTACAAGATGGGCGTGGAGGCGCGGATTCTCAACGCCAATGAATGCCGGGATATGGAGGACCGCGACGCCTACGACGGCGGCGACCAGTTCTGGGCGCCGCTGAACATGGCGCCGGTCGATGTCCCGCGGCAGGTCAAAGGAGGAAATGCCGCATGAAGTATCCGCTTCTCGCCTCGCTGGTCTTCGGCCAGGCGCACATGATCGACCCCGGCAAGCTCGACATCATCCTGGCGGTGCTGGGCGATCGCATGGGCCTGACCATCGAGGGCCTCCGCGCTCACGGTCTTGGCGCCTGGCACGACAACGACGACCCGGTCAAGGACGGCACCGATGTCGAGGCCTCCCGCGGCAAGGCGTGGGCGGACGCAGGCCGCGGCGTCGGTGTGCTGGACGTGAGCGGCACGCTTGTGCATCGCGCCTCCAGCATGGACGCGATGTCCGGCCTGACCAGCTACGCGCAGCTGTCGGCCAACTTCGCCGGCATGGTTAGCGATCCGGACGTGGGCCACATCGTGCTCAACATCAACTCGCCGGGCGGCTCGGTCAACGGGGCCTTTGACTTCGCCGACGAGATCTATCACGCGCGCGGCGTCAAGCCGATCACCGCGATCGTGGACGACCGCGCCTACTCGGCCGCCTACGCGATCGCCAGCGCGGCCGAGGAGATCATCGTCTCGCGCACCGGCGGCGTGGGCAGCATCGGCGTCGTCGCCGCCCACATGGACCGCAGCGCCCTCAATGAGCGCGCCGGCGTCAAGGTGACCTACATCCACGCCGGCGCCCGCAAGGTCGACGGCAATCCGGATGCGCCGCTGTCCGACGATGCGCGCGCCAGCCTCCAGGCGGAGGTGGACCGCATCTACGGTCTGTTCGTGGAGACGGTGGCCCGCAATCGCGGCGTGTCTACCGACGCCGTGCGCGGCACCGAGGCGGGCACCTTCATGGGCGCGGCCGGCGTGACGGCGGCGCTGGCTGACAAGGTGATGGCGCCGCGCGACGCGCTGCGCGAGATCGTGGCGCGCTACCAGCCCGCGCCGACCGCTTCAACCGGCCGCTACCTGCGCGCCGCGACCGCCATGCGCGTGCGCATGGTCTGAACCTCCCCGCATGGGGTATCTGAGGCCGCCGATCTGGCGGCCTTTTTCATTTCGACATCCGAGAAGGAACCAGCATGAAAGACTTGATGACCCTGCTGCAGGAGCGTGCGGGCGTGCAGGCAGCGATCGCCGCCTTGGCTGACAAGGAGAAGGGCGGCGCCGCGCTGTCCGCCGAGGAAGTGGCCGAGTTCGGCAAGCTCGAGGCGCAGTTCGACACCCTGACGGCGCAGATCGACCGCCTTCAAGCCGCCGAGCGCATGGCCGCCGCCGTCGCAAAGCCCCTGAGCGGCTCCCTGCCGGCGCAGCCCAAGCAGGCCGGCCGCCAGGCCGGTGAGGCGCTCGGCATTATCGTGCGCTCGCTGGTGTCGGCCGGCGGCGACCCGCGCGCCGCGGCGCACTTCGCGGAAACGCACTGCGGCGCGCCGGACATCGCCGCGGCGCTGAACACTGGCACCGGCTCGGCTGGCGGCTTCATCGTGCCGCCCGGCTATGTGCCCGAGGTGATCGAGCTGTTGCGACCGGCCAGCGTGGTCCGCAAGATGGGCGCCCGGACCATTCCGATGCCGGCCGGCACGCTGACGATGTCGCGCCATACCGCGGGCTCGAGCGCCAGCTACGTGACCGAGGGCACCGACATTCCGTCCAGCCAGCCGGCGTTCGGGCCGCTGAAGCTGTCCAAGAAGAAGCTGGTGGCACTCGTGCCGGTTTCCAACGACCTGATCCGCTTCAGCTCGCCGAACGCGAACGACCTGGTGCGCGACGACGTCGTGCAGGGCATCGGCACGCGCGAGGACCAGGCTTTCATCCGCGACGACGGCACCGAAGATACGCCGATCGGCTTGCGCTACCAGGCGGCGGCCGGGGCGCTGATTCCGGCCAATGCCACGATCACTGTGCAGAACGTCAAGAACGACCTGGGCAAGCTCGAACTGGCGCTGCTCAACGGCAACGTCAAGATGCTCAAGCCGGGCTGGATCATGTCGCCGCGTACGCTGGTGTTCCTGCAGAACCTGGTCGATGGCAACGGCAATCATGTGTTTCCGGAGATCGCCGCGGGTCAGCTGCGCAACAAGCCGTATGCCGTGACCACCAGCATCCCGGACAACCTCGGGGTGGGCGGCGACGCCTCGGAGATCTATCTGGTCGACTTCAACGACGCCATCATCGGCGAGGCCACCGGCCTGATTATCGATATCTCGAAGGAAGGCAGCTACATGTCCAATGGCCAGCTGGTGTCGGCCTTCAGCCGCGACGAAACGCTGGTGCGTGCCATCACCGAGCACGACTTCGGTATGCGCCACATCCCGTCGGTCGCGGTGCTGACCGACGTGAAGTGGCAGCCGTAAGCCGGCCACCTCTGCATGGCGGCCGGGCGAGTCCGGCCGCTGCATTCTGACGCTCATATCAAGGATCGAGCATGAAGATCATCAAATTCCTGGCGCGGGTGTCGCCGTACCAGCCGAACGAAACCGCCGGCTTCCCCGACGAGGTGGCCAAGTCCTACGTCGACGCCAAGAAGGCCGAGTACGTGAACGCGGGCAAGGCCGGCAAGAAGGGCGCCGCCACCAGCGAAACCGATGCCGGTGCCGGCGGCAGCAAGGACGAGACGGCGACCGGCGCGCCGGAGGCATAAGCCATGCGGCTGATCACACCGCCGCAGGGCGAGCCGATCAGCCTCGAGGCGGCGCGGCAATGGGCGCGGGTGGACGAAGCAGAGCCCGACGAGATTGTCGCGCTGTGCCTGCAGGCTGCCCGCGAGAAAGCCGAGCACACCACCGGCCGCCGGCTGCTCACGCAGACCTGGGCCATTCCGGTGACCGCCGGCCAGCGAGTCGCGCTGCACGGGCTGATGCCGGTGCAGGAAGTCAGGCAGGGCGGGGCGGTGGTGCCGCATTCGGCCGACCTGCCGGCGGAGGTGTTGGCGCCATCTGATGGCGAGCTCGAGGTCAAGTGCGGCTTCGGCGGTGCCGACGACGTGCCGTCGGCCATCAAGATGTGGATCCTGCAGCGGCTGGGGTACTACCTCGAGAACCGTCAGAGTCTTGTGGCGGCGGCCGGCGTTGGCACGCAGCTGGAGCCGCCGCGCGACTTTGTCGATGGACTGCTCGACCCCTTCATCGTGCCGAGGTGCTGAATGAATTTCCCGCATATCGGACAGCTGAATCGCTCGGTGACGCTGCGTCGTCGCACCGACCTGCCCACCGACGACCTTGGTGTTGCGCCGGCCTTCGATGGCCAGGTGCAACGCTGGGCCAAGCTGGAGCCGGTAGGCTCGGCGGTCTACGCCGGCAGCGTGCAGATCGACGCGGCTATCACGCATCGGGTGTACCTGCGCGCGATCGCCGGGATCTCCACCGCGCATGAGGTCGTCTGTGCCGACCGTGTCTATCGAGTCAAGCGCGTGACCGATCTGCAGGGCGCGGGGCGTTTCACTGTCCTTGAGGTGGAGGAGTTGGGAGATGCCTGACGACGCGTTCTACATGCACATCGAAGGCTTCGAGGGCTTCGACAAGGCCATTGACTTCAATAAGCGCAAGGTGCGCGCTGCGATGCGCAAGGCGGGCCGGCTGGTGGCGGGCCAAGCCAAGGTGAACGTGGCGCTGGCGCGCGGTGCGGAGGGCTATCCGGCGGTGCGTACCGGCACGCTGCGGGACAGCATCGACTTCAAGCTGAGCCGCTCCGGTTTCCTCGTGCGCGTCGCGCCGAAGAAAACCTCGGCGATGCCGGCGCCGTACTTCGTGTATCTGCACTACGGCGTCAAGCGTGGGGCTAAACGACGCAAGGACCACAAGGCCCAGCAGGCCGGGCCCTGGCGCATCAAGCCGCGGGCCAACTACATGGCCGATGCCCTGCAGGACCGATCCGACCAGGTGAGGTTGATGCTGCGGCAGGCCTTGGCCGACAGCCTCGAGATCAAATAACCCAGCCCGCGCAAGCGGGCTTTTTTTACGCCCATGAAGATCTCGCCCCTTATCCGCCAGCTGCGCGCGTGGTGCCCGACCTTCGGCAAGAACGTAGCCGGAGGCCTCGAGTTCGAGGTGATGCGCGACAGCGTGCAACTGCCGATGCCATCGGCCTGGGTGGTCATGACAGACGACGACCCGGGTGAGAACCAGTCCGACAACGTCATCCGGCAGGCGATCGTCGACGCCTTTGACGTGGTGGTGGCAGTCAGGACTACCGACGAGCGCGGCCAAGCCGCCGCCGACCCGCTGCATGACATTCGCGCCGAGCTGCTGCGCGCGCTGGTGGGCTGGGAGCCGATGCCTGGCTACGAGCCGATCCAGTACGCCGGCGGCCAGCTGCTGCTGATCAACCGCGATCGCGTGCTGTACCGCTTCCGCTTCGAGTCCGAGTGGACGCTCGGCGGCGGCGATACGCCCGAGACCTTCCAGGAGGTCGAGCTGGCGGGTCTGCCGCCGTTGGCTGGCCTCGATGTCGAGGTCGACGCGATCGACCCGATGGCCGATCCGAACCTCAGTAAGCCCGGTCCGGACGGCCGGATTGAAACCGTGCTCCGCGTGGAGCTTGACCAAGGAAACGCATGACGACTGACCGCAAGCAGGTCCACGTGAAGCCCGCCCCGGGCCGCGTGGTGCTGGACCCCGAGCGAGGCGACGATCTGCCCGCCGCGGGCCGGCTGGTGGCGCGCTCGACGTACTGGGTGCGCCGTATTCAGGACAACGACGTGATCGTCGGCGAGCCGCCGGCGCCGGCCGACACCGCGAAGGCGGCCAAGGCTGCCGTCGCTGACAAGGGAGCGAAGTAATGCCCGTGAGCTTCAATCAGATCCCGAACGACCAGCGCGTGCCGCTGTTTTACGCCGAGGTCGACAACTCGCAGGCCGGTGGCGGCTCGACCGCGATGCGCCGGCTGATCATCGGGCAGGTGAACGACGACGCGACCGGCGAGGTCGGCAAGCTGGTGCTGACCAGCCGGCTCTCCGACGCCGTGGCGATTGCTGGCGACGGCTCGATGCTGGCGGCGATGCTGGCCAAGTTCCGCCTGGGCGACCCGATGGGCCAGATCTGGTGTCTGCCCTTCAAGGTCACCGCAGGTGCCGCGGCGGCCGGCAAGTTCGCCATCGCCGGCACGGCGACCGAGGCCGGCGTGCTGTCGGCCTATGTGGCCGGGCGCCGGCTGCGGGTGTCGGTGACCAGCGGCATGACGGCTGAAGAGGCCGCCACGGCGCTCGCCGCCGCCATCAACGCCGCGTTCAACATGCCGGCCAAGGCGGCGGCGCTGGCCGGCGAGGTCACGGTGACCTGCAAATGGAAGGGCGCCACCGGCAACGACATCAAGCTGCAGATGAACCGCGCCGGCCTGGTCAATGGCGAACGGACGCCGGCGGGCCTGACTGTGACCACCACGGCGATGGCCGGCGGCGCCGGCAGCCCGGACATGGACGTGGTGCTGGCCGCGGTGGGCGACGAGGAGTTCGAGTTCGTCTGCCATCCGTTCACCGACACCGCCAGCCTCGATGCCTTCGCGCTCTGGATGAACGACATCAGCGGTCGCTGGGCGTGGTCGGCGCAGCTGTACGGGCACTGCTATACCGCGATCCGCGGCGCGGTCGGCGAGCTGGTGGCGGCGGGGCGCCTGCGCAACGATCCGCACATGACCATGGAAGGCTTCGAGCTGGACGTGGCCACGCCGGTGTGGGAGCACGCTGCGGCCTTTACCGCGCGCCAGGCGGTCTTTATCTCGGCGGACGTGGCGCGGCCCACGCAGACCGGCGAGCTGGTCGGCGTCGACGCCGCGCCGGCCGGTGCGCGTTTCATGCTCAACGAGCGGCAAACGCTGCTGTCGTCCGGCATCGCCACCACCACGGCTGCGGATGGCACCGTGCGGATCGAGCGCGCGATCACCACCTATCAGCGCAACGCCTACGGCCAGCCGGACGACTCGTACCTGGACAGCGAGACGATGCATACCACCGCGTATGTCATTCGTTTCCTGCGCCAGCGAATCACGTCGAAGTTCGGACGCCACAAGCTGGCCGACGACGGCACGCAGTTCGGTGAAGGCCAGGCGATCGTCACGCCCAAGACCATCCGCGCCGAGCTGATCGCCGCCTACATGGAGCTCGAGCGCGCGGGCATCGTCGAGAACAGCGAGCTGTTCGCGCAATACCTGGTGGTCGAGCGCAGCCAGGACAACGCCAACCGGGTCAACGTGCTGTTCCCGCCCGACTACGTCAACCAGCTGCGCATCTTCGCGCTGCTCAACCAGTTCCGGCTGCAGTACCCGGCCGAGGCTGCGGCTTAACGCCGTACCCGATGCAACCCTCGCGGCCCGCCCTCTGGCGGGCCGCATCGCTTTCAGGAGACCGCTATGGGTCAAAAGATTGCCGGCACCGTCTATGTCAAGGCGGACGGCGAGCAGTTCGATTCGATGGGCGCCTTCGAGGCGCCCATCAGCAAGTACAAGCGCGAAAGCCTGCGCCCGGGCAAGTTCAAGGAAGAAGACCTCGTTCCCTACGTCAAGGGCGATGTGGCATTCACCCGCAACTTCCCGATCAAGAAGCTGCAGGACGCCATCAACATGACGGTGACGGTCGAATTCAAGAACGGCAAGACCTACATCCTGACCGGCGCCTACGTGGTCGGCGAGCCCGCCCACAACAGCGACGACGGCAAGGTCGCGCTCGAGTTCAACGGCGTGGAGGGCGTGTGGCAATGAGCACCACTTTCCCCCCTGAGCAAGCCGATCGAGGCGCACAAGGAAACCCTGCACGAACTGGTGCTGCGGGAGCCGACACCGGAGGACGCGCGCGCGGTCAAGGCGATCCCGTACTGGGTCGCCGCGGACGATGCGGTGCAGCTGAACCCGACCGCCGCGCATGCCTACATCGTGCGCCTCGCTGGCATCCCGCCGTCGTCGGTCGACCAGATCGACATCGGCGACTTCAACAAACTGTGCTGGGTGATCGCCGGTTTTTCTTGAAAAGGCCTCGTAGACTGCGACGAGTTGATCGACGCGGTCTACGAGGTCGCGCGCTTTCACCGCATCGACCCGGAGGTCGAAATGACCCGGCCGCTGAGCATCGTGGTCGAGCATTTCGACCAGGCCCAGCGGCTGGTGCGGCTCGAGCGTGGTGCCGACCCGGAGTAATCCATGGCTGACAAGTTCCAGCTCAAGGCGCTGATCACCGGCGTCGACAAGCTGTCGCCGGCGCTGGCCGGCATCCGCAAGAACGTCGCGGGGTTTCGCAAGGCCCTCAAGGCCGATGGCCTGGGTGACCTGTCGTTCCGCGACGTGATTCAGGGCGGAGCGCTGGCCGCGCCGGTGGTGGCGGCCACCCGGGCGGCGATCGACTTCGAGTCGGCCATGGCGGACGTGCGTAAGGTGGTCGATTTCGAGACGCCGGCACAGTTCAAGGAAATGGGCGACGAAATCCTCGGTATGTCCAAGCGCCTGCCGATGGCGGCCAAGGACATCGCGGCGATCACCGCGGCCGGCGGCCAGGCCGGCATCGCGCGCGATGAGCTGCCACGCTTCACCGAGGACGCGGTCAAGATGGGCGTGGCCTTCGACCAGTCGGCCGATCAGGCCGGCGACATGATGGCCAAGTGGCGCACCGCCTTCAAGCTCGGCCAGGACCAGGTGGTGGCGCTGGCCGACCAGATCAACTACCTGGGCAACACCGGGCCGGCCAACGCGCGCCAGATCTCCGAAATCGTCACGCGCATTGGTCCGCTCGGGGAGGTTGCCGGGCTGGCCGCCGGCCAGATTGCGGCGATGGGTGCCACGCTGGCCGGCATGGGCGTCGGCGAGGAGATCGCCGCCACCGGCATGAAGAACTTCATGCTGGCGCTGACGGCCGGCACCTCGGCGACCAAGGAACAGCAGGCCACCTTCAAGGCGCTGCGACTTGACTCCAAGCAGCTGGCCACCGCCATGCAGAAGGATGCGGAGGGCACCGTCATGAGGGTGCTGACCGCCATCAGCAAGGTCGACAAGGACAAGCAGGCTGCGGTGCTCGACGGCCTGTTCGGCAAGGAGTCGATCGGCGCGATCGCGCCGCTGCTGACCAACATGGATCTGCTGCGGCAAAACTTCCGCAAGGTCGGCGACGCGACCGCCTACGCCGGCTCCATGAGCAAGGAGTACGAGGCGAGGGCGGCCACCACCGCCAACGCCTTGCAGTTGATGCGCAACCGCGCCGCGGCAGTGGGCATCGCGGTCGGCAACATCCTGCTGCCGCCGCTCAATGACTTCCTTGCCTTTGCCGGGCCGCTGGTGGACGGGATGTCCGACTTCGCCGCGGCCAATCCGGAGGTGATCAAGGGCGTGCTGGGCGTGGCCGTGGGCCTGGGCGTGCTCAAGCTGGCGGTGGTCGGCGTGACGACCGCCATGCGGGTCTTCAACGCGGTGACCGGCCTGTCGCCGATCGGCATCGCCGTCCGCGTGATCGCCGGCGCGGCCGGCCTGCTGATCGCCAACTGGTCGGCCGTGGCGCCGTTCTTCGCATCGGTGTGGGGGGGCATCAAGGGCGCGGCCGAAACGGCCTGGGGCTGGATTCGCGGCGCCCTAAATTTCACGCCGCTCGGCCTGATCATCAACAACTGGGGCTCGCTCACCGAGTTCTTCGGCGCGCTGTGGGACACGGTGCGCGCGCTGACGGCGGTGGCATGGGACGGCGTCAAGGCGCTGATCCTGAGCTACACGCCGCTGGGCTGGATCGTGTCGAACTGGGAGCCCATCGTGGACTGGTTCCGCGGCCTGTGGGACCGCGTGCGGCCCTACATCGAGCCGCTGATGAGCGGCGCGCAGTGGGTTGGGCAGAAGGTCGGAGCGTTCTTCGGCGGGGGGCAGACCGACGGCGGCACCGCCGGCGCCGACGGCAACGACGGGGGCGGCGGCCAGCCTGCGCGCGGTGTCACGGCGGCGGTTGGCACTGGCCTGCGCGCCGGCACGCAGCGGCTGCGGGACTGGTCGGCCTCGCTGTCGGCCCAATCCGCGCAGACCCAGCAGCTGCGCGGCGACATGGTGGTGCGCTTCGAGGGCGCGCCGCCGGGCACGCGGGTCGATCCCGGCACCACCAATCAGCCGGGGCTGACGATCACGCCGCGCGTCGGCTATCGCTCGCTGGCGGCGAGCTAATTCCAACGGAGGTATCACAGTGAGCTGGCGCGATGCATTGCGCCCGGGCTCGTTTCGCGGCGTGCCGTTCGAGGTCGAGGTCGACAAGGTGCCGGTCGGCCGACGGACGGTCACGCACGAATACCCGGGTAAGGACCGCCCCTATGTCGAGGACATGGGGCGGGTGACACGGGAGCACAAGGTCACCGCGTTCGTGATCGGGCCGGACTGCCTCGAGCAGCGTGACGCGCTGCTCAAGGCGCTGGAAACGGAGGGGCCGGGCGAGCTGGTGCATCCCTGGCTCGGCACGCTGCGCGTGACGGCTGGCGTGGGCGAAATGATCCACGCCTACGACGAGGGCGGGATGGTCCGCTTCGAGCTGACCTTCACCGAGTCGCCCGAACTGACCTATCCGGCCGGGGTGGCGAACACCGGCAAGCTGGCCGCGGCCAGCGGCGCCAACCTGCTCGACAGCGCGATGTCGCGTTACAGCACGGCGCTGAGCTACATCAACCTGGCGCAGACCACGGCCGGGCAGTTGATCAAGGGCGTGCAGGGGATTCTGGATGTGGTGCAGGAGTATGCCGCGCCGATCTATTCCGTCCTGGGCACGGTGCAGAACCTGGCCGGCCTGCTGGTCAATGCGCCCGGCGACCTGATCGGCATCATCCGCGGCGTGTTCGCCAGTGCCGGCGGCGCGCTGCACAGCTTCGACGGCTTCTCGCTGGGCATTGGCAGTCTGCTCGGCAAGACCGAGGCGGTGCGCCGGCTGGCCGAGATCCCGGCGCCGCAGGGGCAGGAGGCCGCTGCGCTGCAGCTGGCCGCCGTCACGCTGCTGCAGGACGTGATCCTGGCCGACACGGTGATCGAGGCCGGCGAGATCCCGATCGTGACCCCGGCGCCGGCGCCGGCCGCGGTACCGGCGGTCGAGGTGCAGGTACTGCAGCCGATCGCGTTGCCCGACACGCCGGTGGCCGACGACGTGCTCGAACTGCGGGAGACCGTGACCGAGGCGCTGTGGACGCAGACGCTGACCGCGCCGCAGTCGCACTTCCAGGCGCTGACCGAGGCGCGCATCCAGACCGGACGCCATCTGCTGGCGGTGGCGCGGCAGGGCGTGCGCCTGGTCACGGTCACGCCGGCGCAGCCGATGCCCTCGCTGGTGCTGGCGTATGGCCGCTATGGCGACGCCACCCGCGCGGCCGAGGTGGTCGCGCGCAACCGCGTCGCGCATCCTGGCTTCGTGCCCGCGGCGCCGCTGCAGGTGGCCGCGTCATGAGCGGCGCCAGCGAAGTGACCCTGACGGTCAACGGCCTGGACTTTGCCGGCTGGAAGGAGGTGCGCATCGGCGCCGGCATCGAGCGCCAGGCGCGCGACTTCGAGGTCGGCATCACCTGGCGCTTTCCCGGCGGCGGCGAGCGGCCGCGCCAGATCCGGCAAGGTGACCGGGGCGAGATCCGCATCGGCAGTGAGCTGGTGCTGACCGGCTACGTGTTCGCCACGCCGGTCAGCTGGGACGCCGACCGCATCACCACCTCGATCGCCGGCCGCTCGCTGACAGCCGACCTGGTCGACTGCAGCGCCATCAACCAGCCTGGCCAGTGGCGCAATCAGCCGGTGCGCCGGATCGTGGAGGCGCTGGCGTCGCCCTACGGCGTCACGGTGACCAGCGAACTGGCTGACGGGACGGCGCTGGCCGATCACACCATCCAGCCCGGCGAGACCGCCTTTGAGTCGATCGACCGGCTGCTGCGCGTGTCGCAGCTGCTCTCGACCGACGACGAGCGTGGGCGCCTGGTGATCGCGCGGCCCGGCAGCGCCGGGCGCGCCGTCGATGCACTCGAGCGCGGCAAGAACGTGCTCAGCGGCAAGGTGCCGCTCGACTTTGCCGACGTGTTCTCCGAGTACGTCAGCAAGGGCCAGCGCGCCGGCAACGATCAGGTGTTCGGCCTCGCCGCCAGCGAGGTCGAGGCGCGCGTCGCCGACACGCGCATCGGGCGCAAACGCGTGCTGGTGCTGCACGAGAGCGGCCAGACCACGCCGGCGCTGTCGCGGCGGCGCGTGGCGTGGGAGCGCGAGAACCGCATCAGCAAGGCGCTCAAGGCGACCTACGTGGTGCAGGGCTGGCGTCAGTCCAATGGCGCGCTGTGGCGCCACAACCAGGTGGTGCGCGTGATCGACCCGCTGGTCGGCTTCGATCGCGACATGCTGATCGTCGAGATCGAATACAGCCTGTCGGAGGTGGCCGGCACGCTGACCACGCTGACCGTGGCGCCGCCGGACGGCTACGAGGCCGAGCCGCCCGAGCCGGGCAAGAAGCGCCGCATCAAGAAGGGCAAGGGCAAGGACGACTTCGTCTACCTGCTGCCCGAAGATTGGGAGAAACAGTGATGTCCGCAATCAGTCAGCGGGTGGTCGGCATGATCGCTCGCGGCGTGGTGGCGCTGGCCGACGCGCAGCGCAAGCTGCAGACGCTGCAGCTGCGCCTGACCGCCCAGGAGGTCAAGGACGGCGTGGAGCATTTCGAGCCGTACGGATACACCAGCTGCCCGCACGACGGTGCCGAGGCGCTGGTGCTGTTCCCGAGCGGCGATCGCAGCCACGCCGTGACGGTCTGCGTCACCGATCGCCGGTATCGCCATCTTGGCCTGAAGCCCGGCGAGGTCGCCATCTACACCGACGAGGGCGACAAGCTGGTCATGAGGCGCGGGCGCATCGTCGAGCTGACTACGCGCATCTTCCGGGTCAACGCGTCGGAGCGGGTCGAGCTCAATACGCCGCAGGTCGTCGCGTCGGACGCGGTCGTGTCGCAGGGGCCGCTGACCGCGCAGGACGGGCTCGCCGTCGCGGGCGGCGGCGACGCCGCGATCACCGTGGCCGGCACCGTCGCCGTGTCCGACGACGTGGTCGCCGGCGGCAAGAGCGTGGTGCACCACCGCCATCCGGAGACGGGTGGCATCACGGACGAGCCGGTATGACGACGACCCTAAGCGCAGATGAGGCGCTGCTCTATCGCGCGGTGGTGATCAGCCTGTTCACTTGGCGGCGCGCCGAGCCCGACGATCCGCTCGATGACGACCAGCGCATGGGCTGGTGGGGCGACAGCTTCCCCCGCCATCGCCGGCGATCGGATCGGCTCGCGGCTGTGGCTGCTGCGCCGGCGCACGATCACGCCCGAGGTGCTGCGCCTCGCCGTCGACTACGCCCACGAGGCGCTGCGCTGGATGGTCGAGGACGACCTGGTGGCGCGCGTGGCGGTGCAGTCTTTCAACACCGTGCGCGGGCGCTTGGACCTGCTGGTGACGCTGTACGACGACGCCGGCGCCACGCTCGCGCAATTCAACTTCAACGACCTTTGGCAGATCGCCCATGCCGTTTGATACTCCGACCCTTCCGAAACTGATCGAGCGCACCGACGCGGATCTGGCGGGCGCCACCGAGCGGGTGTTGCGCCGCTCCGACCAGATCGTGCTGGGCCGCGTGCACGCCGGCGCCGCGCACGAACTGCACGGCTATCTTGCCTTCGTCGCCAAGCAGATCCTGCCGGACGAGTGCGAGGAAGACATGCTGGTGCGCCTGGCCAAGTTCCGCCTGAAGGTGCCGCGGCGCGAAGCGGTGGCGGCGACCGGACCCATCACGGTCGTCGGTCAGGTCGGCGCCGTGATCGACCAGACCGTGGTGCTGCAGTATGCCGACGGCCGACGCTATGTCGTGAAGGCCCCGGTGACACTGACGGCCGCGCAGGCAACCGTGACGGTGAGCGCTGTCGAGCCCGGCGTGGCCGGCAACCTGCCCGCCGGTGCCGCGCTCGAGCTGGTGTCGCCGGTGCTCGGCATCGCGCCGAATGCGACGGTGCTGGCGCCCGGCATCACCGGTGGCACCGAACAGGAAAGCATCGAGGCGTTGCGCCAGCGCGTGATCCGGTCCTACCGCATCGTGCCGGACGGCGGGAATGCGGACGACTACGAGACCTGGGCGACTGAGGTGGCGGGCATCACGCGCGCCTGGTGCCGGCGCCACTATATGGGCCTCGGCACGGTCGGCGTGTTCGTGATGCGCGACGACGACCCCGACCCCATCCCCCAGCCAGGCATCGCTCGATGCCGTCCGGGACCACATCGAGGCCGAGCGCCCGGTCACGGCGGAGCTCTATGTGCTGGCGCCCAAGGCCAAGCCGCTGCACTTTCAGATCCGTCTCTCGCCCGACACCTCCGCGACACGCGCGGCGGTGGAGAAGAGCCTGCGCGATCTGATCAAGCGCGAGGGCGATCTCGGCGTGACCGTGCTGCGCACCCATCTGGCCGAGGCAATTAGCCAGGCGGCCGGGGAGAACGACCACGAGCTGATCGCGCCGGCGGCGAACGTCGGGCTGGCGCCAAACGAGATCCCGACCTTCGGGAGCGTGGCATGGCTGTGAGGACCGACAGCGACTACCGGGAAATGCTGGCGGCGCTGCTGCCGCCCGGCCCGGCCTGGGAGCCGGAACAGGCGCCGGCAGTGCACCGGGTGCTGGCCGGCCTGGCCCCCCGAGTTCGCCCGCATCGACGCACGGGCCAATGACCTGCTCAACGAGATGGACCCGCTGACGGTGCGCGAACTGGTGCCCGATTGGGAGCGGGTGATGGGCTTGCCCGATCCGTGCCTGGGACCGGCACAGAGTTTCGAGGAGCGGCAGAAGGCAGTCCGGCGCCGGCATGTGGCGGTGGGTGGCCAGCGGATCGCGTACTTCCTCGAGCTCGCGCGCGAGCTCGGTTATCCCCATGCCCGGATCACCGAGCACCGGGCGCCGCGCTATGGCCGCAGCCGCTTCGGCGTGGCGCGCTTCGGCACCTGGGGGCAGCAGTACGTATGGACCGTCCACCTTGGCCAGCGCCTGGCAGTCGGGCGCCGGTGGGGTGTGTCGGTATGGGGCGAGCGCTTCGGCGCCAACCCCGGCGAAGGCGTGGAATGCGTGTTTCGCCGGCACGCGCCGGCACACACCTTGGTGTTATTCGATTACGGAGATTGATAGATGGATTACCCGAAAAGCGTCCCCAACGTCGGGCTCGTGAACGGCAAGTTCGTGGACGAGAACGCCGCCGAAGGGACGGTCGGCTCGCTGATCCCCAGTGCCTGGGGCAATGCGATCACGGAGGAGGTGCTCAATGTCATCCGCACCGCGGGTCTGGAGCCCAAGGAGGCGGAGCTCAACCAGTTGGCACAGGCCATCGCCGTGCTGGGTCAGGGCCGGCTGGTGCGGATCTCGGTCTATGCGATCGTGGGCGGTCAGCAGCAGGTGTCCGTCAATGGAGGCGCCTTCACGGCGGCCGGCGCAAGCGTCTTCAATCCGCTGGCAAGCACGGCGTTTGTCGATGTCGAGGCGGTGGGCGGCGGTGGCGGAGGGGGTGGCGCGCGCGCGACGGGCACCGGCCAGATCTCGATCGGCGCCGGCGGCGGCGGCGGGGCCTACGGTCGCGGCCGTTACACCAAGGCCGCGGCCACGGGCATCGCCGTGACGGTCGGTGCTGCCGGTGCCGGCGGCAATGGCGCCAATGGCGCGAGCGGCGGCACCACGTCGTTCGGCTCGCTGCTGAGCGCGCCAGGCGGCGCGGGTGGCCAGACGCTCGGCCCGAGCGCACCGCCGCTGTACGCGGTCTGCGGGCAGAGCTCCGCGGCGAGCGGCGGCTACATCAACGCGGCTGGCACGCGCGGCTTTACGCATATGGGCGTGTCGGAGGTGTCGACCTTCGACGGCGAGGGCGGTGGAAGCCATTTCGGTGGCGGCGCGGCGCGCTCGGCCAGCACCAACGGCTACAGCATCACCACGCCGGGCGCCGGCGGCGGTGGCACGTCGAACATTTCCAACATGCCGGTGCGCATCGGCGGTAGCGGCGCGCCCGGACTGTTGATTGTCAGGGAGTATGTGTAATGCGGGAATACGCACGAATCTATGCGGGGGAGGTGGCCGAGCTGTTCGCCACCGATGGCGACATCGGCGAGATGTTCCATCCGGATCTGAAATGGGTGGACATCACCGGCGCCAGTCCGAAGCCCGAAGTGGGCTGGACCTACGACGGCGCCGTGTTCGGCCCGCCGCCCGGCCCGACACCGGAGGAAATCCTGGTGGCGAACACCACGACACGTGATGCGCTGCTGCGCGAGGCCGGCATCCGGATCGCCCCGCTGCAGGATGCCGTCGACCTGGGCATGGCCACTGCCGAGGAGGAATCGCAGCTGCTGGCCTGGAAGCAGTACCGCGTCGCTCTCAACCGGCTGGATCTGACGCAAAACCCGGTGACCTGGCCGGCGCCGCCGGCCTGATCGCGGAACCAACACATGCCGCCTTCGGGCGGCTTTCTTTTGCCCGCCGCGCGCGGGCTTTTTTATTGACGGGGTCAAGGGATGTCGGAACCGATTAGCGGCGGTGCCGCGGCGGCAGCGGGTGGGGCGGCGGCTTTCAAAGCCATTGGCGGGGCGGCGGGCGTCGCGGCCGGCGCCAGCGGTCTGGCCGCGTTCGTGGTCATGCTGATGATGCGACCGCGCACCCGCGGCGAGTGGGCGGCGGCGCTGATCTCGACGTTGGTGTCGAGCATTGGCGGCGGTGCGGCCGTGGTGCAGCACTTCGGGCTGCAGAGCTGGACCGCCGACTACATCGGCCTGGTTGCGCTGTTCGGCCTGGTGTTCGCCTGCGGGCTGCCCGGCTGGGCGATCGTGCGCTGGGTGTTCAACTACATCAACCGGCGTGCCGATGCGGGCATCGATGATATCTACGCCGACATGCGCAAGGGGCTGGGGCAATGATCGACGCTGCCAAGCTGCGGGCCATCATGCCCTACGCCGGCGCGCGTGCCGACGTGTTCGCGCTGCCGCTGGTCGCCGCCATGGATGCTTTCACGATCAATACGCCGGAGCGTGCGGCCGCGTTCCTGGCGCAGGTGGGGCACGAGTCGGACCAGCTGCGCCATGTGCGCGAGATCTGGGGGCCGACGCCGGCGCAGCGCCGCTATGAGGGGCGCGCCGACCTCGGCAACACCGAGCCTGGCGACGGCAAGCGGTTCATGGGGCGGGGGGTTGATCCAGATCACCGGCCGCAAGAACTACCTGCTGTGCGGGTTCGCCCTGGAACTCGATCTGCTGGCGCGCCCCGAGCTGCTCGAGCAGCCGGTGGCGGCCGCCGCCTCGGCGGCATGGTACTGGCACCACCGGAATCTGAACCGGTTTGCCGATGCCGGCGATTTCGTCGGCCTGACGCGCGCCATCAACGGAGGCACCAACGGCCTGGCCGATCGGCGGGCGCTGTGGGCTCGCGCAAAGACGATGCTGGAGGTGCAGCCATGATCGCGCTGGCCACCACGTTGGCGGCGCTGCCCTGGCGCCGCATTGCGCTGGCGGCGGCAGCTGCCGCGCTCGTCGCAGCAGGCTGGACGGCCAACGGCTGGCGCAAGGACCGTGAACTGGAGCAGCTGCGCCGTGGCTATATCGAGGAACGGCTCGCCCAGGAAGCGGCGAAGGTTGGCGCGCTCGGCGATGTCCGTCGCGAAGAGCAGCGCCGGGTGTTCGAACAAGCGGAGATTTCGAATGCTGCAAAGAAGGAAGCCGACAAGGCGCGCGCTGATGCTCGTGCCGCTGATGCTGTTGCTGGCCGGCTGCGCCAGCGTGTTGCCGACTTGGTCGCCGCCAGCCGCAACGGCGGCGACCCCGCCGCTACCGGCGGAAGCTCGGCAGCCGGCGATCCCATCGGAGTGCTTGCCGACGTGCTCGGCCGGTGTGACCGCCGAGCGGGAATCTTGGCTGAATTTGCTGACAGTGCCCACGTCGCAGGGAGCGCATGCGAACGTGCCTACGGCGCGCTAGTACAGCAAGCCAAGAAGGGACCCGAGGCTTTTCCTTAAACCGATTTCACGCCTCGGGTAATGCTCGAGGCATTCGATACGAGTTCGGGGTAGTCGCCAAAGGTACCCTGATTTAATGCTAGCCCTAAAATGGCATTATCGACGCTATGTGATATATGGTTGTATCTCTCGTAGAGCCGCTCTTGTGTTTCATGAGTCCATTCAACTATGCGGCAGACAATATCGCTCAAATTTTTAAGGGAGGTTCTTCCGTCGCTGTGGCCGACGTAATGTGTGTCCTTTTTTAAAACTATCTTGAAGCTTCTTTAGGCCACGTGCCGAAGAGTCGTATAGATCTTTGAATATGTCACTTCTACTTTGCTTTATCGCTGCCCAGGTGAGAAGGGCGGGAAAGTGAAATTTCCGGTCTCCTGTTGTCAAAAAAAACAGCATCGATGATCTCCGCTGTTTGCTCCTGATCCCGAAGGGTTAAACCAAATAAATCGGAAATGGCGCAGAAGAACGAAGAATTTTGGTTTGGAGGGGAGATGTTAAAGGTGCGCTTTGGAGACAATGACGGAGTAACGAGACGATCGCTATTCTGTAATCCGAATCTGGATAGCAAATAGTCGGTATATAGTTCATTATCCAAGGTGGGAAAGGTGTATTCCGCGTGGAAGAACCGTCTTAGGTACTTGTCGGCAGAAAACCTTTCTCCGTAGACCGCATTGACCGAGGCGCAAAGCTGCTCGGTGTCAGTGGCGATGACGAAGTAAACACCATTAACGCCGAAGAGATGCTTTACCGTCTCAAGTAGCTCGATTGCATAGTCTGGCCTGCAACGGTCCAGCTCGTCAACAAAGAAGAATATCGGTAACTTGCTTTTACTGTCTTCTTCGAAGTGAGTTACGATCGAAGATAGCGACGATTTAAAAGAAGCTATGGCGGCCTTTGTTTCCTTGTTCTGTTCGTACAATTTGTCCCTGATCTTTTCGGCAACTTCTCCCGCGCTCGCTGTGGCCATGTCGCCTATGTTGTCGGTTGTCATTCCGGTAAGCTGCTTCACCGCAGTCGCGGCTATGATGGCGGGCGCTACGCTAATGATTTTTTTTCCCGAGTCCAAAAGCTTTGTAAGGCGAGCCCTCGCTTTGGTAGTTCTTCCAAGTGCGGATGTTAGTTGTTCTTCAACTTCCGACATAAATCCTATGAGGGGCTGTTCGCAATAGTCGTTTTGCCAGGCGTCGAAGACGACAACCACATAGCCACGTTGCCGCAGTGATTCGGCCCAATTGGTGAGGAAATAGGTCTTTCCTATGCCCCAAGGTGCATTCACATTCAGAATGAATGAATTGCTATCGTTCCGCTCTTTTCGAGTGGCGTGCTTTCCCAGAAGGTATTCCGTTAGATATTCCGCCGATGCGGCGCGCCTAAGCTTGTCATCTTCAAACGGTGTTGTGGGCTGTGGCGATGTGGCCGGGCGCTTTTTAGTCATCTTGTGATATTGGCTCGGATGGCTGTTGTCGAAGAAGTGAATGGTGTTGCTCAGTAAGTGGGGATGTCAAGCGACCGCGGCCTTACGCGGTCGCGGCGGAACGGGGTCAGGTGCGGCGTCCATAGAATTGGCCGGATACAGCCGCATGAAGGTGCGCGCCAACTCGGGATTGCGGCATTCCAGCCAGTCGTCCCATCTCTCTCGCGGCACGATCACGATCGACCGCTTCTCTTTATCCGGCCGGTGCATTCGGCTCATGATCGGGTGCTGGCTCGCGTCGACCGTGAACAGCCCGAATGAGATCAGCCCGTCCGGCCAGTCCCGCCACAGCCCGGCCACCGCGAATGCCGGCTCGTCCTTCAGCCAGATTCGATACCGCGTGCTCTTGTCGCGGTCCGCCTCATAGTTCGGCTCGAAGAAGCTCTCCATCGGCACCAGGCAGAGCTGGCTGGCCCTCCAGTACTGGCCGAAATTGTTCTTCTCACCGACAGTTTCTGACTTGATGTTCTTCGTTTCCAGTTTGCGGGGTTCCGGTCGTCCGGCAGGAAGGAGAAGGTGGCCACTATCGCGGCGTGCTGGCCGGTATCGGCCCGGATGATCGGCGCCCGGTAGTTCGGCCAGGTCTCCTCCGGCCATTCCTGCGGCGGCGGCTCGACGCCGAACACATCGCGCAGGATCTTCCGTTGGATGGGCTTGTAGTTGACGCACATGGAGGCCTCCATAAGCGGCCAATCTACCGTTCGACCCACGTGCTAGACACGCCTCCCCGTAGTTGCGCACGGCAAAAAAATGCGCCTGCTGGGGGCAGACGCATAATGAGCCCGTTGGGGCAGGCCCAGTGCCATCGGTTGGGACCTTAGGCCACGTAATCGTAACCTGTTTGGGTTACCGACCTCAATCCCGTTAGCCCCGGATGTCACTGCGGGCGTCCCCGAAGCGTTTGCGCTCCCGGATTTGGCCGTCTCGGCCATGGATGATCAACTCGACCCTCGCCACTTTGGCCGTCACGGTCGCGTCCGTGATCGCGTCTTCCTCCGACTCGTACCGGAGACTCGAGCGGCCTGCGCCTTCGATTTCAACCGTCCAGGCGTCCCCGGCCGCCGGCACAACGTGGATGTCTCCTGCTGCCATGATTGCCCCTTATGGATTCCATAGCGTTGTACGCGATTGGCTGGCAAACCGGTATAGGGGGCACGTCCGACACTCAACGGCGCCGCCGGCGCTTCCTTTCCTTGATCCGCTCGCGCGCCTGCCGGTGCATCGCCTCGAACAGCTGGAGCTCTTCATCGGTCGGAATTTCGCCGCGCCATTGCGTGAGCCTGGCGGGCCGCTGCTGTAGTCCGCCTCGATGTCCTCGAGTACGCACGGCTCCGCGGCGAAGTTGGCCAGGTAGGTGTGCGCCATCAACTGCGCCCCCGGCTGGCCGGCTTCAACAAGCGCGATGAAGTAGTGCGCCGAGCTGACGCGCTGACGCAGGCGGGCGATTTCCCATAGCAGGTCGCGGACATCCGGCACGCGATTCCGCTCCCAGATGTCTCGCAGCTCTTCGGCCGTTAGCGCGGGCAGGTCGGCCGGGCAATACCGATTGGTCATGGATCATGTCGCCGCGGCGCCTCACAGGAGAGGAAAGCGGGCGGACTCCTGGTCGAGCACTACCGGCCGGCCAACGGGAAAACGGTGGTGGCGTTCGTAGGCCCGGAAGGACAGGGCATCCGGGATCCAGCGGATGGCGTTCAGGTGGCGCGTCGCGATGCCGCACACGACGATGCGGTCATTGCAGACGGTGACTGCCACACAGGGCAGCCGCAGTTCCTCGCCGTCATCCGCAAAGAAATGGGCTTCAAGAAATACAGATGCAGTGGGGTAGGTAGCCGGCATGGTCTGCAGCGATTACTGTACAGATATACAGTATAACGCGCTGGCCAACGACGTGGTGCGTATGGCTACCCTAGATGCCGAAGTGTCGCGTCTGGGCCATGGAATCACGCCAAAATCCCGCCATACGGAGATAAGGCATTGATATATATACGAAGAGGATTCCTGTCGGCGGGACCACTCTCCCCATTCGATTTCGCATCAGCCGCGCTTCGCGACTTCCACGCCTGGCGGCCCCCACGCGTCGTGTCTCCGCGCTTGGCGGCCCCCCTACACGTCGCGTCTTCGCGCTTGGCGGCCCCCCTACACGTCGCGTCTTCGCGCTTGGCGCTTCGCGCCCGCGCCCGCGCCCGCGCCCGCGACGCCGGAAGCCGGAAGCCGGAAGCCGGACGTCGCTTGTGCTCCGATGGGCGAGCGGCGTCCGGCACTACGAACGGCCGTCGGCGATCAGGCGCCGTCGAGGAAGAGGCTGCGCTGGCCCAGGCGCGTGCCCAGCGCGTCCGGTGCCAGGCTCATGCTGGCCGGATCGATGGCAGGGTCAGTGCTGCGTACCAGGGAGGGATCGGCCGGCGCCATGCCCGGCTGCGCGGCGGGGGCGGCAGCTTGCGCATACGGGTCGCCGGCAACCGGTGCGGCGGATTGCGCTGGCGACGTTGCCGCGGGCATGCCCTGCATCGGCTGAGCCGACGGCATCGCCTGCGCGGAAGGCGCGGACTGGATCGATTGGGTGGGTTGCGCGGATTGCGCGGATTGCGCGTATGGCGAGGATTGGGTGGACTGCATCGGCTGCATCGTCTGAGCGGCCGGCATCGGCTGAGTCGACTGCATCGGCTGGGACTGCTGCGCCAGCAGCGGGTACGACGCGATCATCGCGCCAGCCATCAACAGGGATTTCGCCAGATGTTGCTTCATTCGTGTACCTCCATAAAACGCCTACAGGCATGGGAAGGTTCACTGTAGCGGCGAGGCGTCTGACATTCTGTTCGATTTTGCAACGGTGATTAACGAGCCTTGTCATCCGCGCCAATGCGGCTTACAACCACGCGCGCAATGGTGGCAATGGTGGCAATGGTGGCAATGGTGGCAATGGTGGCAACGGTGACAACGGTGACAACGGTGACAACGGTGCCAACGGTGCCAACGGTGGCAACGGTGGCAGCGGCAACGGTGGCGACCATGACCACCGTGCGACCGTGGCGACCGTAGCAACGGTGGCAACGCCGGCGCTGGCGAGCGAGGTGCTTGCGCGCATGGCGCGGCAGCACGACCATGGAGGTTCGATGCGGAGGGGGGCCCGTGTAGAATCGGCGGCCTCTTGCCGTAGCGAGGAAACAGCCTCCAATGCAGTGGTGGAGCGCCTTCCCGGAGTCGACGACATGGACCGACAACAAGAAGCGATCTGCTGCGTGCCCGAGCCCGGCACTGCCGATGCGCGGATGATCGACCGATGAAATCCATCGCGCATCCGCCGCGCGTCGTCGCGCTGGCCTTCCTGCTGGCGATCGCGCTCGGCACGCTGCTGCTGCTCCTGCCGATCTCCCAGGCGGACGGGCAGCCCGTGCCGTGGCTGACGGCCGTGTTCACCGCGGTATCCGCCGTCTGCGTGACGGGCCTCGTCGTCGTCGACACCGGCACCTACTGGTCCGGCTTCGGCCAGGCTGTGATTCTCGTGCTGTTCCAGATCGGCGGCTTCGGCATGATGACCGCGGCGACCCTGCTGGGCCTGATGGTCAACCGTTCGCTGCGGCTGCGCACGAAGCTGATCACGCAGGTCGAGACGCGCTCGCTGGGCATGGGCGACGTGACCAGCGTCGCGCGGCTGGTGCTGGCGGTGACGCTGGCGTCCGAGGCGCTGGTCGCGACGCTGCTGACGCTGCGGCTTCGCCTTGCCCATGACCTGCCATGGGGCGATGCGGTGTGGAGCGGACTGTTCCATGCGGTGTCCGCCTTCAACAATGCCGGCATTTCGATCCATGCGGACAGCCTGACGCGCTATGCCGCCGATGCGCTGATCCTGATGCCGGTGATGCTGGCTACCGTGGTCGGCGGTATCGGATTCCCGGTGCTGCACGATGTCCGGCGCAAGGCGCGCAGCCCGCATCATTGGTCCCTGCATACCAAGCTGACCCTCGCCGGCACGGCGGTGCTGCTGGCGATGGGCTTCGTCGGGGTGCTGCTGTTCGAATGGACCAATCCGAATACGCTGGGCCCGATGTCAGCCGCCGACAAGCTGCTGTCAGCGGCCTTCGCATCGGTGGCGGCACGGACCGCGGGCTTCAATACCCTGGACATCAGCTTGCTGACGCCCGAAACGTGGGCGCTGCACTACTTCCTGATGTTCATCGGCGGCGGCAGCGCCAGTACCGCCGGCGGCGTCAAGGTCGGCACGATCGCCATCCTGGTCCTGCTGGTGATCGCCGAGATCCGCGGGCAAAGCGACTGCGAGGCATACGGCCGCAGACTGGGCGCCTCGGCCCAGCGCCAGGCCGTCACGGTGCTGGTGCTCGGCAGCGCGATGGTCACCCTCGGTACACTGGTGTTGCTGATCACGACCGACGTGCCGACCGATCAGATCATCTTCGAGGTCATCGCCGCCTTCGGAACGACCGGCCTGTCGACGGGGATCACCGGCGATCTGCCGGTGCCGGCCCAGTTGACGCTGATCCTGCTGATGTATGCCGGCCGGGTGGGCACGATTACGCTGGCGGCATCGCTGGTATTGGGCGAGCGCCGCATGCCGTTCCGCTATCCAGAGGAGCACCCAATTGTTGGCTAGATTATTTACCGAGCAGTTCTCCTTCTCGAGAGGAGACAGCGTGGTCGTGATCGGACTGGGCCGCTTCGGCAGCTCGGTCGCGCAGTCGCTGATGCGTCTGGGCCACGACGTGATGGGTCTCGACAAGGACGCGGAGCCCGTGCAGCTCTGGGGCAACTACCTGACGCATGCGGTGCAGGCGGATTCCACCAACGTCAACGTGATGCGCCAGCTCGGCGTGGCCGACTTCGCCCATGCCATCGTCGGCATCGGCTCGGACCTTGCGGCCAGCCTGATGACGATCATGACGCTGACCGAACTCGACATCAAGGACATCTGGGTCAAGGCGATGTCGGCCGAGCACGGGCAGATCGCGCAGCGCATCGGCGCGCATCATGTCGTCTATCCGGAAGCGGACATGGGCGAGCGCGTCGCGCATCTGATCACCGGCCGCATGATGGATTTCATCGAGTTCGACGACGGCTTCGCCATCGCCAAGGTCCATGCGCCGGCGTCGACCTTCAACCAGACGCTGGCGGAATCCGGCGTGCGGGAGAAGTCCGGCGTCACGGTGGTGGGCGTCAAGCGCGCCAACGAGGATTTCCAGCACGCCACGCCGAGCACGCGCGTGTTGCCGGGCGATCTGCTGATCGTGTCGGGCCCGACGCGCAAGATTCAGTCGTTCGCGGGCGACGTGACCAAGCGCTAGTTCGCGGCCCGGATTCACCGTTCCGTATCGGGAGGCTGATCTTCGAAGGCGAGATCGTCGCCGCGGGCGCGTCGACGGATGGCGAAACCGATCAGGCGGCTTCTTCCCTCTCGACGCGTTGCCGCGTTGTCGCTGAACGGCATTCTGCCTGCGCAGCTAAGGCGGCTCGGGCGGCTGCATCGCGACGGTGGCCTGGAGTTCGATTAGCCCAACGGCGGCCGTGCTTCCTCTCCCTTGATGAATTTGCCTGCGTGGAGCGGCCGTCCGGCGCTCAACGCCCTTCCCGCGGCCGCAGCACCCACAGCGCGACGATCCCGCCCACCACGCCCCAGAACGCCGAGCCGATGCCGACGAGCGTCATGCCCGACGCCGTAATCATGAAGGTCAGCAGCGCCGCCTCGCGCTCGCCGGGGTTCTGCATCGCCGTGGTCAGGCCGCTGGCGATCGAGCCGAGCAGCGCGAACGCTGCGACGGCGATCACCAGCGCCTGCGGGAAGGCGGCGAACAGCGCCGCGATGCTGGCGGCCAGCGTGCCGGCGACCAGGTAGCCGATGCCGCAGACTACCGCCGCGGTGTAGCGCCGCGCCGGGTCCGGGTGCGCCTCGCTGCCGGTGCAGATGGCCGCCGTGATCGCGGCGAGGTTGATGCCGTGCGAGCCGAACGGTGCCAGCACCGCGGAGGCCAGGCCCGTCACGGTGATCAGCGGCGACGCCTTGACGTGATAGCCGTCGGCCCGCAGCACCGCAAGGCCGGGAATGTTCTGCGATGCCAGCGCGACGATGAACAGCGGAATCGCGATGCTGACGAAGGCCTGCAGCGAGAACGCGGGGGTGGTCCACACCGGCGCAGCGACCGCGAAATGGAATTGCTCGAAATGCAGTTGCCCCAGCACGCCGGCGAGCGCCACGCCGATCACCAGCACGCCCGGCACCGCATAGCGGGGCCACCAGCGCTTGCCCAGCAGATAGACCGCGAACATCGGCAACAGCAGCAGCGTCTGGTGCTGCGCCTGCACGAACACGTCGATGCTGATGCGGAACAGGATGCCGGCGAGCAGCGCCGCCGCGATGCTGGCCGGCAGCGCGCGCATCAGCCGGTCGAACCAGCCGGTCAGGCCGGCGGCTGTCATCAGCAGCGCGGCCAGCAGGAAGGCGCCGATCGCCTCGGCGTAGGGCACGCCGGGCAGGCTGGCGATCAGCAGCGCGGCGCCGGGTGTGGACCACGCGATGACGATCGGCACGCGCGTGAGCAGCGACAGCCCGATGGTGGTCACGCCCATGCCGATCGACAGCGCCCAGATCCACGAGGCAATCTGCGCGTCGCTCAGATGCGCGGCCTGTCCGGCCTGGATCATCAGCACCAGCGAGCTGGTGTAACCGGTCAGCATGGCGACCAGTCCGGCGACGAAGGCCGAAACGGAAAGATCGGTGACTTTGAGCGTGGCGGAGGGCATGGCGATTCGGTTTGGTCTGTGCGGCCGGCCGCATGGCGCGGTGGACGAGCCGGCGCCGCGGCGATCGGTGATTTGCGGCGATCGGCCACGGCAGCCGGAATGCGAAGATGCGGGGGCGATCGGGCCTGCAGTGCGTTGAGGGCGACATCTTCGCACGAGCGCGCGGCATCGTCGACGCGGCGGGGGTGCGGCGCCGCGGAGGTCGCGGCGGACCGCCGCCGGCCTACAGGCGTTTTCCCTTACGGATTTGTCCGACTGGAGCCCCTGCCGCCGTCCCGATACAGTGAGGCCGTGCCTTGGGAGCAGGGCACCGAGGAGAGACTCTTCAGCCCGCCTATGTCGCGGGCTGTTCTTTTTATGGGCCGGCGATCGGCACCGGCGGAACGTCGGTGGCTTCCCCGCCACACATCAACCCCACGCCGCCTTCACATTCGCCCGCGACACTGCGCTGCCTGTCACCGACGCAACAGGAGCCCGGCATGATGCCATCCCGTCCCGCAGTGTCCGTCCCGAATTCCGCTTCCGACCCCGCTGTTGGTTCCGACCCTGCTTCCACTCGCGGCCCGGCTTCCGCCTCCGCTTCGGACTCCGCACGCACCGTCTTTCCGCTCGCATCGGGCATGACCGACTACGACGTGATCGTCGTCGGCGCCAGTTTTGCCGGCGCCGCCTGCGCGCTGGCGGCCGCGCGCGCCGGCCTGCGCGTGGCGGTGCTCGAGCGCAAGCGCGATCCGGGCGCGAAGCTCCATACCACCGGCATCGTCGTCAAGGAGGCGGCCGAGCGTACCTGGCTGGGCCGCGCGCCGGCGCACTGCTTCCGCCGCGTCGAGCAGGTCCGGCTCTATTCGCCGGCGCTGCGCAGCCTGCGGCTGGACGCGACCGGCTACTACTTCCTGACCACCGATACGCCGGCGCTGATGCGCTGGCTGGCCGACGAACTGGTGCGGCATGGCGTGACGGTGCACCTCGGCACGCCCTTCGTGCAGGCGATGCGCGATGGCGACCGCTGGCGCATTCCGGGCATCGGCCGCAGCCGCTACCTGGTCGGCGCCGACGGCGCCAAGTCGCGCGTGGCGGCGTGGCTGGGCCTGCCCGGCCCCCGGGAGTTCCTGTACGGCATCGAGTACGAATTCGACGGCCTGACCCTGCCCGAGCCGGGCGCCTTGCACTGCTTCGTCGGCAAGCGTTTTGCGCCCGGCTATCTCGGCTGGGCCGCGCAGACGCCCACCGGCGTGCAGATGGGCCTGGCGCTGCGGCGCCGCCGCCGCGGCCCGCGTACGCCCGACATCGAGGGCTTTCTTGCCCGCGTCCGGCATCTGCTGGACGTGCCCGACGACGCGGTGCCGGCCTCGACGCGCGCCGGCCTGATTCCCTGCGGCGGACCGGTGCTGCCGCTGGGCCGCGACGGCGTGCTGCTGGCGGGCGATGCGGCCGGCGTGGTGTCGCCGGTCACCGCGGGCGGCATCCATTCGGCATGGGAGCATGGCGAGACGATCGGCACCGCGATCGCCGCGCATCTGCGCGAGGGCGGGCCGGCGCCCGAGCGCACCGTCCTGCGCGCCACGCCGCGTTTTCGCGTCAAGCGTGCGCTGCGCTGGCTGTTCGACCGCTGCCAGTCCGACCGCCTGTTCGAGTGGATGCTGTATTCCCCCGCCGCTGCGCTGGGCCGCGCAGCGGCTCTACTTCCATCGCCGGCGCCAGCGGCAGGGTCGGGGCCCCTTTCGGCGCGCTCGACTAGAATGACGGACCCGCTTCCTGCCTCCCATTTTCCGCCGCAGCCGCCTGCAAGCCCTTCCATGCAAGCCAACGCCACGCATGTCCCGTCGATCCTCGTGGTCGACGACGAGTCCGCCATTGCCGATACGATCCTCTATGCGCTGCGCACCGAAGGCATGCTGGTCGAGCATTGCGCGCTGGGCAGCGAAGCGATTGCCCGCCTGCGCGCGCAGCCGGTCGACCTGGTGATCCTCGACGTGGGCCTGCCGGACCTGAACGGCTTCGAGGTCTGCCGCACGTTGCGCACCTTTTCCGATGTGCCGGTGATTTTCCTGACGGCGCGCCACGAGGAGATCGATCGCGTGGTCGGACTGGAGATCGGCGCGGACGACTATGTGGTCAAGCCGTTCTCGCCGCGCGAACTGGCGGCGCGCGTCCGCGTGATCCTGCGTCGCATGCGCGGCCGGAGCGAGGGCGTGCCATCGACACCCGCCCAGGAGGCCGCGCAGCAGTCCGCGCCGCCATTCGTGCACGATCGCGACGGGGCCCGGCTGGCCTACCGCGGCCAGTGGCTCGACCTGACCCGCTACGAATACCGGCTGCTCGCGCTGCTGGCCGACCATCCGGGCCGTATCTACTCGCGCGCGCAGCTGATGGATCTGGTCTGGGACGATGCGCTCGACACCAGCGACCGCACCGTGGACACCCATATCAAGACGCTGCGCGCCGAAGCTGCGCGCGGCCGGCGACGACGACCCGATCCGCACCCATCGCGGCATGGGTTATTCGCTGGCGATCTGAGCGGGACCGGCACGCGTGCGGATCGGCCTGCGCATCTTCCTGGGTTTCTTCCTGATCGTCGGGCTGGCGGCCTGGCTGACGCTGCGCGTGTTCGTGCAGGAGGTCAAGCCGGGCGTGCGGCAGGCGATGGAGGACACGCTGATCGATACCGCGCACGCGCTCGCCGCGCTGGCGGTCGACGACATGCGCGAGGGCCGCATCGCCGACGGCGCCTTTGCGCGCCAGCTGACCGGCCTGCGCGACGCGCCGCTGGACGCGCAGCTGTGGGGCCTGCGCAAGCGCGAAATCGGCTACCGGGTCTATGTCACCGACACCGACGGCATCGTGCGCTTCGATTCGGCCGGCACCGCGGTCGGCCAGGACTATTCGCGCTGGAACGACGTCTACCTGACGCTGCGCGGCAAGTACGGCGCGCGCAGCACGCGCAGCGATCCCGACGACGACGGCAGCACGGTGATGTACGTCGCGGCGCCGATCCGCGACGGCGAGCGCCTGCTGGGCGTGCTGACGGTGGCCAAGCCCAACGCGGTGATGGCGCCGGTGATCGCGCGCAGCCAGCATCGGATCCTGCTGCACGGGCTGCTGCTGATGGGCGTGGCGGCGGCGATCGGCTTGGCTTGCACGCTGTGGCTGGCGAACGGACTGCGCCGGCTGCGGCGCTATGCGCGCGCGGTCGCCGCGGGCGAGCGCGCCGCGATGCCGCTGTCCGGCGCCGGCGAGCTGGCCGAACTCGGCAGGGCGATGGAGACCATGCGCCTGCGGCTGGAGGACAAGCAGTACGTCGAGCACTACATCCACACGCTGACGCACGAGATGAAGAGCCCGCTGGCGGCAATCCGCGGCGCGGCGGAACTGCTGCGCGAGGACATGCCCGCGGCCGACCGCGCCCGCTTCGTCGGCAATATCGACAGCCAGGCGCGGCGGCTGGCCGAGATGGTCGCCAAGCTGCTGGCGCTGGCCGAGGTCGAGCAGCGCCAGCAGCTGGAGGCACCGCGGCCGGTCGCGCTGGCGCCGCTGCTGGCGGAACTGGCGGCCGAGCTGGAGCCGCGCGCGCGGCAGCGCGGCGTCGTGCTGTCGCCGCACGTGGAGGCCGACGCCGGGTCCGCCGAAGTCCTCGGGGATCCGTTCCTGCTGCGGCAGGCGCTCGCCAATCTGGTCGAGAACGCGGTCGACTTCGCGCCGGCGGGCAGCACCGTCGCGCTGGGTTTGCGCCGCGAACGCGGCGGCCACGGCGACCATGGCGGACACGGCCAACACGGCGACGTGCTCGCCGTGACGGTCGCCGACAGCGGCCCCGGCATCCCCGACTACGCGCTGCCGCGGGTGTTCGAGCGCTTTTACTCGCTGCCGCGGCCGGGCGGCCGCGACAAGGGCACCGGGCTGGGGCTGTGCTTCGCCCGCGAGGTGGCGCTGCTGCACCGTGGCGAGCTGACGCTGGGCAACCGGCCGGAGGGCGGCGCCCAGGCCCGCTTGCGGCTGCCGGCGATGCCGCGCTAGCCGTCCGCGCTGGTCGTCCGCGTTAGACGCCCGCGTTGGACGTCCGCACTGGTCGTCCGCACTGGACGTCCGCACTGGCCGTCCGCACTGGCCGTCCGCACTGGCCGTCCGTCGGCGAGGCCCGCGCCGTCGCGGCGCCATGCTCTACAATGCCGGCTCGCCGCCGATCCGACCGTATGCGCGCCGTGCCACGCTGACGCCGCGTCCTTCGTGCCCGCCTCGGCGCTCGCGAGCCTTCATCCTGCGCCTCCTTCCTTCGCTCTTCCTTCGCAGTCATGGCCCTGTTCTCCATTTCCGATGCCCAGCTTGCCTTTGGCCACGTGGCGCTGCTCGACCACGCCGACTTTTCGCTGGAGGCCGGCGAACGCGTCGGCCTGATCGGCCGCAACGGCTCGGGCAAGTCCTCGCTGCTGAAGATCGTGGCCGGCCTGGCCGCGCCCGACGACGGGCTGATCGCGCGCCAGCAGGGCATCACCACCGCCTACGTGCCGCAGGAACCGGAGTTCGCGGCGGACATCACGGTGTTCGATGCGGTCGCGCAGGGCATGGGCGCCGCGCACGATCTGCTGGTCGCCTATGAACATGCCGCCAACCGGCTGGCCGAGCATCACGACGAGGCGACGCTGGCCGAACTGCATCGGCTGCAGTCGGAGCTCGACGCGGCCGATGCCTGGCAGCTGCGCACGCGCGTCGAGACGACGCTGGCGCGCCTGGGGCTCGATCCGGTGGCACGCGTCGACGCGCTGTCCGGCGGCACGCGCAAGCGCGTGGCGCTGGCGCAGGCGCTGGTGGCCGAGCCGGACATCCTGCTGCTCGATGAGCCGACCAACCACCTCGATGTCGAAGCGATCCGCTGGCTCGAGGATCTGCTGCTGGGCTTTCGCGGCAGCGTGCTGCTGATCACCCACGATCGGGCCTTTCTCGATCGCGTGGCTACGCGCATCGTCGAGCTCGATCGCGGCAAGCTGGTGTCCTTCCCGGGCAATTTCGCCGCCTACCAGACGCGCAAGGCCGAGATGCTGGCCGCCGAGCAGGTCGAGCAGGCCAAGTTCGACAAGCTACTGGCGCAGGAAGAGGTCTGGATCCGCAAGGGCGTCGAGGCGCGCCGCACGCGCAGCGTCGCGCGCATCCAGCGGCTGGTGACGATGCGCGCGGAACGCGCGGCGCGGCGCGAGGTGCAGGGCAATGTGAAGCTGGAGGTCTCGCAGGCCGAGCGCTCCGGCAAGATCGTCGCCGAGCTGATCGACGTGACCAAGTCCTTCGGCGAGCGCACCGTG
Organism: Cupriavidus sp. H18C1; assembly: GCF_049311595.1. Taxonomy (NCBI): domain Bacteria; kingdom Pseudomonadati; phylum Pseudomonadota; class Betaproteobacteria; order Burkholderiales; family Burkholderiaceae; genus Cupriavidus; species Cupriavidus sp. H18C1. The sequence goes on along the minus strand of NZ_CP186008.1, from coordinate 1,005,316 downwards.
GTGCGCGACTTCACCGGCACCATCATGCGCGGCGACAAGGTCGGCCTGATCGGCCCCAACGGCGCGGGCAAGACCACGCTGCTGCGGCTGATCCTGGGCGAACTGGCGCCCGACGCCGGCGTGGTCAAGAACGGCAGCAACCTGCAGGTCGCGTACTTCGACCAGATGCGTACGCAGCTGGATCTGGAGACGTCGCTGGCCGACACCATCAGCCCGGGCAGCGACTGGGTCGAGGTCAACGGCCAGCGCAAGCACGTGATGAGCTATCTGGGCGATTTCCTGTTCGCGCCGGAGCGCGCGCGTTCGCCGGTCAAGTCGCTGTCCGGCGGCGAGCGCAACCGCCTGCTGCTGGCGCGGCTGTTCGCGCGGCCGGCCAATGTGCTGGTGCTCGACGAGCCGACCAACGACCTCGACATCGAAACGCTGGAACTGCTGGAAGAACTGCTGCAGGACTACGCCGGCACCGTGTTCCTGGTGTCGCACGACCGCGCCTTCCTCGACAACGTGGTGACCTCGACGATCGCATGGGAGGGCGAGGGCCGCTGGCGCGAATACGTCGGCGGTTATTCGGACTGGGTGCGGCAATCGGAGCGCAGCGCGGGCCCGCAGGCTTCGGCGCAGGCCCAGAAGGGCGCCGAACGCAAGGGTGCCGATGCGGGCAAGGGGAGCCGATACCGGCAAGCCCGCCGGCGCCGAGGAAGCGGTCAAGGCCGCGGGCCGCGACGCGCGCGGCGCCAATCGGACCGTCAAGCTGTCGTACAAGGAGCAGCGGGAACTGGACGCGCTGCCGGAGCGCATCGCCGCGCTGGAGGCCGAGCAGAAGACCATCGGCGGGCAGCTCGAGGACGGCTCGCTGTACGCCAGCGATCCGCCGCGCGCCGCGCAACTGGCGGCGCGTTTCGACGAGATCGAGATGGAGCTGCTGGAAGCGCTGGAGCGCTGGGAAGTGCTGGAGGCGAAGAGCCGCGGGGAAGGCTAGTAGGGCAGGATCGGCCGAAAGCCCCTCTCCCCAACCCCTCTCCCGCAGGCGGGAGAGGGGAGTATCGGCTTATCGAGTGCTGGTGGATTTCTCCCCTCTCCCGCGCGCGGGAGAGGGGGGCGGGGAGAGGGGCTTTCGGCGGCTCGATCACCTAGCCGCACCACGCCAGCACCATATTGGTCAGATCGACCATGAACCCCGGCTGCAGATAGCCGATGAAGCCGAGCACCAGCGCCGCCGCCAGCGTGGCGGCGCCCATGATCCGCAGCGCGCGGGTCGTCATGATCAGGCGGCCGCCGCCCGCGGGCGCACCAGCGCCTGCTCGCGGATCGGCAGATTGACCAGGGCCGCCACCACGCCGAGCGCGATCGCGATGCCCCAGACGATGTCGTAGGCGCCGGTGCGGTCGTACAGATAGCCGCCCAGCCACGCCCCGAGGAAGCTGCCGATCTGGTGCGAGAAGAACACCACGCCCGACAGCATCGACAGGTACTGCACGCCGAACACCTGCGCGATGATGCCGTTGGTCAGCGGCACGGTCGACAGCCACAGCGCGCCCATGATCGCGGCGAATACCCAGGTGCTGAACGCCGACAGCGGCAGCAGCAGATAGGCGGCGATCACGATCGAGCGGCTCAGGTAGATGAACGACAGCAGATAGCGCTTGGGCATGCGCTGGCCCAGCGCGCCGGCGGTATAGGTGCCGAACACATTGAACAGCCCGATCAGCGCGAGCGCCACCGTGGCGACCTTGGGGTCGGTGAAGCCGCGGTCCTTCAGGTACGGCGCCAGGTGCACGCCGATGAAGACCACCTGGAAGCCGCAGACGAAGTAGCCCAGCGTCAGCAGCTGGAAATTGCGGTTGCCGAACGCTTCCTTGACCGCCTGGCCGATGGTCTGCTGGAAGCCCGAGGTGCCGCCGCCCTGCTGCGGCTCGCGCAGCGCGACGACAAGCGGCAGCATCATGCAGGCCATCACCGCCAGCACGAACAGCGCGTTCTGCCAGCCGATCGCCGAGATCAGGCCCTGCTCGACGGGAATCATCAGGAACTGGCCGAACGAGCCGGCCGCGGCGGCGATGCCCATCGCCCAGACCCGCTTCTCGGGGCTGGCGACGCGGCCGATCACGCCGTAGACCACGCTGTAGGTGGTGCCCGCCTGCGCGATGCCGATCATGATGCCGGCGCCCGAGGCGAAGGCCGTGCCGCTGGAGGCCAGCGCCATCACCACCAGCCCGGCGACGTAGAGCGCCACGCCGACCAGCATCACCCTGACCGAGCCGAACTTGTCGGCCAGCGCGCCGGCGAAGGGCTGCGCCACGCCCCACATCAGGTTCTGCAGCGCCAGCGCGAAGGCGAAGGTTTCGCGGCTCCAGCCGTGCGCCTGCGTGATCGGCAGGTTGAACAGGCCGAAGCCGTGGCGAATGCCCATCGACAGCGTGACGAGCAGGCCGCCGCAAATCAGCACGGTGGTCAGGGAGAGTTCTTTTCTTGGCATTGTCGGGCTCGGTTCGGAGGGTGTTGCTGTTGTCGTTGTTGTGGTCGTTGTCTTGGTCGTCGCCGTCGTCTTGCCCTGCCGGGCAATCGTGCTGGCGAGTGTACTCCGCATCGAAAACGCGCGTCGGCCGCCGCCGAATTCACCCGGCCGGCCAGGGTTTTATGCCGGCGGGGTGGCCCGGGGGCCGCGCCGGCAACGGTCCGCCGCGGCCGCAAGCAGGCACGCCGGCCGCGCCGGAAGGGGCAGAATTCCCCGCTTGATACGGGATTGGCGGCCCCGGCGTTCCATTACAATGCAGGCTGCCCGGCCTGGCCGGCCCTCCCGATGCGGATGTCCGGCGGCCGCGATTCCCACTTTCGTAACGACTCCATGGCGAGCAAACCCAGTCAGTACAGCGAATCTTCCATCCGCGTCCTGAAAGGACTGGAGCCGGTCAAGCAACGACCCGGCATGTACACCCGCACCGATAACCCGCTGCATATCGTGCAGGAGGTCATCGACAACGCCTCCGACGAGGCGCTGGGCGGCTTCGGCAGCGAGATCGTCGTCACCCTGCATCGCGACGGCAGCGTCAGCGTCGAGGACGACGGCCGCGGCATTCCGGTCGGCATCCACCCCGAGGAAAAGGTGCCGGTCGTCGAGATCGTCTTCACGCGGCTGCATGCGGGCGGCAAGTTCGACAAGGGCAAGGGCGGCGCCTACGCGTTCTCGGGCGGCTTGCACGGCGTCGGCGTGTCGGTGACCAATGCGCTGTCGACGCGACTGGACGTGTCCGTCTGGCGCGACGGCAATTTCTCCACGCTGACCTTCTCCGGCGGCGACGTGACCACGCCGCTGACCACGCGCAAGATCGAGCGCGGCGAGAAGAAGAACGGCACGCGCGTGCAGGTCTGGCCCGACGCCAAGTACTTCGATTCGGCGACGATTCCGCTGGCCGAACTGCAGCGGCTGCTGCGCAGCAAGGCGGTGCTGCTGCCCGGGGTCAAGGTCACCTTGGTCATCGAGAAGAGCGGCCAGGAGCCGACCGTGCAGACCTGGCAGTACGACCAGGGCCTGAAGGGCTATCTGATCGAGGCGCTGGCGCAAGGCAGCGGCGCCGAGCTGGTGATCCCGATGTTCGAGGGCGAGCATTTCGCCGATCCCGACGCCAATGCCGGCGAGGAAGGCTTCGCCGAGGGTGAGGGCGCGTCGTGGGTGGTGGCCTGGACCGAGGAAGGCGCGCCGGTGCGCGAGTCCTATGTGAACCTGATTCCCACGCCGGCCGGCGGCACGCACGAGTCCGGCCTGCGCGAGGGCCTGTTCCAGGCCGTCAAGAGCTTTATCGAGATGCACGCGCTGCTGCCCAAGGGCGTCAAGCTGATGTCGGAGGACGTGTTCGCGCGCGCCTCGTTCGTGCTGTCGGCCAAGGTGCTGGACCCGCAGTTCCAGGGCCAGATCAAGGAACGGCTGAACAGCCGCGACGCGGTGCGGCTGGTCTCGACCTTCAGCCGCCCGGCGCTGGAGCTGTGGCTGAACCACCATGTCGACTACGGCAAGAAGCTGGCCGAGCTGGTGATTCGCCAGGCCCAGGCGCGCACGCGCGCCGCGCAGAAGGTCGAGAAGAAGAAGGGCTCCGGCGTGGCCGTGCTGCCGGGCAAGCTGACCGACTGCGAATCGACCGACGTGTCGCGCAACGAGCTGTTCCTGGTCGAGGGCGACTCCGCCGGCGGCTCGGCCAAGATGGGTCGCGACAAGGAATTCCAGGCCATCCTGCCGCTGCGCGGCAAGGTGCTGAACACCTGGGAGACCGAGCGCGACCGCCTGTTCGCCAACAACGAGGTTCACGACATCGCGGTGGCGATCGGCGTGGACCCGCACGGCCCCGACGACGAGCCCGACCTGTCGAACCTGCGCTACGGCAAGATCTGCATCCTGTCCGATGCCGACGTCGACGGCGCGCATATCCAGGTGCTGCTGCTGACGCTGTTCTTCCGCCATTTCCCCAAGCTGATCGAGCAGGGCAACGTCTATGTCGCGCGCCCGCCGCTGTATCGCGTCGACGCGCCGGCGCGCGGCAAGAAGCCCGCGCAGAAGCTGTATGCGCTCGACGACGGCGAGTTGGAGGCGATCCAGGACAAGCTGATCAAGGACGGCGTCAAGGAAGGCGCGTGGCAGATCTCGCGCTTCAAGGGCCTGGGCGAGATGAGCGCCGAGCAGCTGTGGGAGACCACGATGAACCCCGACACGCGCCGGCTGCTGCCGGTGGCGCTGGGCGAATACGACCTGCCGAAGACGGTCGGCGTGATGAACATGCTGATGGGCAAGGGCGAGGCCGCGCAGCGGCGCAACTGGCTCGAGGAACGCGGCAACGAAGTCGTGGCCGACATCTGACGGCCGCCGACGGCAGGTATTGAGCATCCATGGAACAACAAGACATTACGTTTCAACCCGACGAGCCGGCCGATTCGCTGACGCTCGCGCATTACGCCGAACGCGCCTATCTCGACTACGCGATCAGCGTGGTCAAGGGCCGCGCGCTGCCGGAAGTGGCCGATGGCCAGAAGCCGGTGCAGCGCCGCATCCTGTTCGCGATGCACGAGATGGGGCTGCGCGCCGACGCCAAGCCGGTCAAGTCGGCGCGCGTGGTCGGCGACGTGCTGGGTAAATTCCACCCGCACGGCGACCAGTCGGCCTACGACGCGCTGGTGCGGCTGGCGCAGGACTTCTCGCTGCGCTATCCGCTGATCGACGGCCAGGGCAACTTCGGCTCGCGCGACGGCGACGGCGCGGCGGCGATGCGCTACACCGAGGCGCGGCTGACGCCGATCGCGCGGCTGCTGCTCGACGAGATCGACCAGGGCACGGTCGACTTCGCGCCGAACTACGACGGCTCGATGGAAGAGCCCAAGCTGCTGCCCGCGCGGCTGCCGTTCGTGCTGCTCAACGGCGCGTCCGGCATCGCGGTCGGCATGGCCACCGAAATCCCGCCGCACAACCTGCGCGAGGTCGCGGCGGCCACGGTGGCGATGATCCGCAATCCGAACATCACGCTGGCCGAGCTGCTGGCGCTGATGCCGGGCCCCGACTATCCCGGCGGCGGCCAGATCATCTCGTCGCCGGCCGATATCGCGCAGATCTACGAGGGCGGCCGCGGCAGCCTGAAGGTGCGCGCGCGCTGGATCATCGAGGACATGGCGCGCGGCCAGTGGCAGCTGGTGGTCAACGAGCTGCCGCCCGGCACCTCGGCGCAGAAGGTGCTCGAGGAAATCGAGGAGCTGACCAATCCGAAGGTGCGCGCCGGCAAGAAGTCGCTGACGCCGGAACAGCTGCAACTGAAGCAGACCATGCTGGGCGTGCTCGACGCGGTGCGCGACGAGTCCGGCAAGGACGCGCCGGTGCGGCTGGTGTTCGAGCCCAAGAGCAAGAACATCGACCAGCAGGAGTTCGCGCAGACGCTGCTCGCGCATACCAGCCTGGAGTCGGGCGCGCCGATCAACCTGGTGATGATCGGCACCGACGGCCGTCCGCGGCAGAAGGGCCTGATCGAGATCCTGCGCGAATGGATCGCCTTCCGCTTCGAGACGGTGACCCGCCGCAGCCGGCATCGTCTGGCCAAGGTCGAGGACCGCATCCATATCCTCGAAGGCCGGATGCTGGTGCTGCTCAATATCGACGAGGTGATCCGCATCATCCGCGAGGGCGACGAGCCCAAGCCGGCGCTGATGCAGGCGTTCGGCCTGTCCGAGCGCCAGGCCGAGGACATCCTCGAAATCCGGCTGCGCCAGTTGGCGCGGCTCGAATCGATCCGCATCGAGCAGGAGCTGAAGGACCTGCGCGAAGAGCAGGCCGATCTGGACGTGCTGCTGAAGTCCGAGACGATGATGCGCCGTCGCATCATCAAGGAGATCGAGGCCGACGCCAAGCAGTACAGCCCGGCCGACAAGGACCCGCGCCGCACGCTGATCCAGGAGGAGCGCCGCGCCGCCGCCGAGGTGCGTGTGATCGACGAACCGGTCACCGTGGTGGTCTCGCAGAAGGGCTGGGTGCGCACGCGCCAGGGCCATGGCCACGATCCGCAGCAGTTCGCCTTCAAGGCCGGCGACGCGCTGTACGGCACCTTCGAATGCCGCACGATCGACGTGCTGCTGGCCTTCGGGACCAATGGCCGCGTCTACTCGGTGCCGGTCGCGGGCTTGCCCGGCGGCCGCGGCGACGGCGTGCCGCTGACCACGCTGGTCGAACTGCAGGCGGGCACGCAGATCGCCCATACCTTTGCCGGCACGGCCGAGCAGCGCATGCTGATCGCGACGCGCGGCGGCAACGGCTTCCAGAGCAGGATCGGCGACATGATCAGCCGGCAGAAGGGCGGCAAGTCCTTCCTGACGCTCGATGATGGCGACGCCCCGCTGGCGCCCGCGCCGATCGCCGACGAGGCGACGCACGCGGCCTGCCTGTCCGGCAACGGCCGCCTGCTGCTGATCGCGCTCGACGAGATCAAGGTGCTGTCCGGTGGCGGACGCGGCGTGATCCTGATGGAGCTGGAGCCCAAGGAAACGCTGCAGCAGGTCGCCGCGGTGGGCGCGCCCGGACTGATGGTGTCCGGGCAGGGCCGAGGCGGCAAGGCGTCGTCGCAGAAGCTGGCCGGCGCGAACCTGCTGCCCTATGTCGGCAAGCGCGCGCGCAAGGGCAAGGCGGTCGAGCTCAAGCTCAAGGAGATGTCGATCGAGCCGGTCAAGGCCGATTGATGCCCGCTGGATGGGCGGGTTGATGGCCGGTTGATCGACGGTTGATTGCCGGTTGATTTGCCGGTGGTTGATTGACCGGCCGCCCGCCCGCTCGCCGCCCGCGTCGCAATGCGGGCGGCCGCTACGACCCGGCGGCGGCCAATGCCGCCGGCATGCGCGCCGCCGGCCCCGGCGTGCGCAGCGTGACATCGATGCCCGCTACCCGCGCCGCGCGCTGGAAGTCGGTCAGCGTCTCCTCGATATCGTGGTCGATGCGCTCGCAACGGGTCGCATCGATGATCAGCTTCCCGCCCGCTTCCACCTTCGCCAGATGGCGCCGCAGCTGCGCCTTGTGGAAGAACGACACGTCCTTGTGCAGGCGGAGCAGATAGCAGTCCTCGTAGCGCGTCAGCGAGATCGCGCTCTGCGCATGATGGCGCAGCGTGAACGCGATCCCCACCGCCATGCCGATGGCGATGCCGAACAGCAGGTCGGTGGCCAGGATGGCCGCGATCGTGACGACGAAGGGCAGCGCCTGCGCCGGGCCCTTGCGCCAGGCCTCGACGAACAACGCGGGTTTGGCCAGCTTGTAGCCCACGTGCAGCAGGATGGCCGACAGGGCCGCCAGCGGAATCCAGCGCAGCAGGTCGGACAGGAACAGCACGCTGGCCAGCAGCAGCACCCCATGCACGACCGCCGACACCTTGGTGCGTCCGCCCGCGCTGATATTGGCCGAGCTGCGCACGATCACCGCGGTCAGCGGCAGCGCGCCGAGCAGGCCCGCGACCATATTGCCGACGCCCTGCGCGTAGAGCTCCCGGTTGGGCGGCGCCACGCGGCGCATCGGGTCGAGCTTGTCGACGGCCTCCAGGCTCAACAGCGTCTCCAGGCTTGCGACGATCGCCAGCGTCAGCGCGACCACATACAGATCGGGATTGGCCAGCGCCGAGAAGTCCGGGCGCGCCAGCTCGGCCAGCAGCGAAGCGGGACCGTCGATGGCCGGCAGCTGCACCAGATGATCGGGCGCCAGCGCGGCATCGGGGCTTGCATGCATGGCGAAGCGCTGGTACAGCACGCCCCACAGCACGGCGAGCAGCGGTGCCGGCAAAGCTCGCAGCGCGCGGCGTTGCCGGATGAAGTCGGTATCCCACAGCACCAGGATCGCCAGCGCCACTGCCGCCACCGTCAGGTTGCTGCCGGACACCATGCCGAGCGCCTGCTGGGCGGCCTCGGCCAGGCCGGCCTCGTCGACCAGCCGGCTGTCCAGCGGCGCGGACGAGGGCAGGCCGAGCGCGACCGGCAGTTGCTTGATGATCAGCAGCAGGCCGATCGCGGCCAGCATGCCCTTGATCACGGCCGACGGCACCAGCGCCGCGATATCGCCGGCGCGCAGCCACGCGAAGACGATCTGCAGCATGCCGGCCAGCATCACCGCGACCAGGAAGGCGGAGAAGCCGCCGAGCGTCGAGATCGCGCCGACGACGATCACGACCAGGCCGGCCGCGGGGCCGCTGACGCTCAATTGCGAGCCGCTCAGCATGGCGACGACCACGCCGCCGATCACGCCGGCCAGCAGGCCGGACAACAACGGTGCGCCGGAGGCCAGCGCAATGCCCAGGCACAGCGGCAGGGCAACGAGAAACACCACCACGCCGGCGGGAATGTCGCGGCCGAGGTGGCGCAGATAGGCGTCGCGCAAGGACGGGATGGAGACGGTCGGGGTAGGGGGCGCCGTGTTCATAGGGGTCGATGCGATGGAGGGTTGGACGAAAGGGGGGCTCATCGCCGCCGCGAACGCGGGGCCCAGCGGCTCGATGTCGGCCGCCGGGTCCGGCGTTCTCGAGGACGACGGTGGGACGACGATGCCGCCGCGGCAACAGCGAGCTGCGGCAGCGTTTCGTAGACCCTGTGTGCTCTGTACTTGGGGGCGGCGTCAGCGCGCCAATGCGTCAGGCCGCCAGCGGTTCCGGCGACGCGTCGGCGTCGGCGCCATCGAGGCACAGGCGCTCTTCCAGCAGGCCCGTTTCCAGCGAGTAGATCCACGCATGCAGGCGCAGCGCGCGGCCGCTGTCCCACACCTTCCGCACCAGCGGCATCTCGGCCAGCTTGCGCACCTGCGCGATGGCGTTCAGTTCGACCAGGCGCGCGGTGCGCGCGTCGTCGTTGTCGAGGCGATCGAGCTCGCGGCAATGCGCGCGATAGACCTGCCGGATCTTGTCCAGCCGCGCATCGACGTGCGGTAGCTCGGGCACGCGCGCCAGCGACGCACGCACGCCGCCGCAGCCCTGATGCCCGCAGACGATGACGTTGCCCACGCGCAGCACCTCGACCGCGTACTGCAGCACGCTCATCAGATTGGGGTCGTCCTCGCACACCAGGTTGGCGATGTTCCGGTGCACGAACAGATCGCCGGGTTCGGCATTGGTGATCAGCTCCGCGGGCACGCGGCTGTCGGAGCAGCCGATCCACAGCACGTCCGGCGCCTGGCGCACGGCCAGGCGCTTGAAGCGTTCGGGATCGCGTGACAACACTTCGGTGGCCCAGGCGCGGTTCTCTAGCATCAGGCGTTTGGCGACTTCCATGGTGACTCCCTGCTGGCGGACGGTTGGCATGGTGATGGCCGCCGGGACCACGTCACTGCGCCAGCGCGCTGCTGGTGCGTCGATGTCGTAGTGCACTGCATCAGTGCATTGCGATCGCGGTGCCGTACGGCGGAACAACTCTTCGTCCAGCCGCGGTGAAAGTCAGTTCCGTGTTACATCGCACAAATTTGTGCAATGCAGAATTCGGCCGCATTGAAGCCGGGGAGCGCCCTTGCCCCCTGGCCGCCATTGCGATCGCTTGCTAGCCCAGCACCAACGTCAACGCCAGGCCGATCATCACCGCGGCGATTGCGCCGTCGAGACAGCGCCATGCCACGGGGCGCCGGAACAGCGGCGCCAGCAGGCCGGCGCCATATGCGAGCGCGAGAAACCACGACAGGCTGGCCAGCGCCGCGCCGATGCCGAAGATCCAGCGGCCGTCGCTGCCATGCTGGCTCGCCAGCGCGCCGAGCAGCACCACGGTATCGAGATAGACGTGCGGATTCAGGAAGGTGAAGGCAAGACAGGTGGCCAGCGCGGTCGCCAGCGGCAATGGGGCCGCGGCCTGCAGCTCGACCTTGCCGGCATCCAAGGCGCGGCGTGCCGCCATCAGGCCGTAGACCGCGAGGAAGGCCGCGCCGCCATAGCGCGTCAGCGTCAGCCAGCCGGGATGCGCGTGCAGCAGCGCGCCGAGGCCGGCGATGCCGACGCCGATCAGCAGCGCATCGGAGGTGGCGCACAGCAGGGCCACCGGCAGGCGATGCTGGCGCCGGATGCCGAGCCGCAGCACGAAGGCGTTCTGCGCGCCGATCGGGATGATCAGCGCCAGGCTGGAGAGGAAGCCGGCCATCAGGGGCATGTCGATCTTCATCGGGGGAATGGGGTCGGAGGTTCGAAGTTGGAAGGGCCCAAGCGTAGCTTTGCGGCCGTCAAAAGAAAAACTAAACTTCCTTGTCCTGAATTAGAAACACTAACGATGAAGATCGACAACGGCCAACTGGCCGCCTTCGCCGCCGTGCTGCAGGAAGGGAGTTTCGAGGCCGCGGCCCGGCGCCTGCATGTCACGCCATCGGCGATCAGCCAGCGCATGCGCCAGCTCGAGGAGCGGCTCGGCCAGGTGCTGCTGCAACGAGGCAGCCCCTGCCAGCCGACCGCGGCCGGCCGCACGCTGGCGCGCTACACCGAGCAACTGGCGCTGCTCGAAGCGGAGACGCTGGCCGAACTGGGCGACGCCGATGGCAATGGCTTGCGGGGCAGGGGCGGGATGCCGCTGCGCGTGCCGCTCGCCGTCAATGCCGATTCGCTCGACAGCTGGTTTCCCGCCACCTTCGACGCCTTGCCGGCCGAGCCCGCGATGGTCTTCGATCTGCGCGTCGAAGACCAGGACCATTCGGCGACGCTGCTGCGCGAGGGTGTGGTGATGGCGGCGGTCAGCGCCAGCGCCGAGCCGGTGCAGGGCTGCACGGTCGAACCGCTCGGCATCATGCGCTATCTGGGCGTCGCGTCGCCGCAGCTGATCGCGCAGGCGTTTGCCAAGGGCGTCAACGCCGCCAGCCTGTCGCGCACGCCGATGCTGGCCTTCAATCGCAAGGACGCGCTGCAGGCCCGCTTTATCGCGCTGCTGATCGGCATCGACGCCGAGCAGCCGATGCCGCCGATTCACTACGTGCCCTCGACCGCGGGCTTCGTCGCGTTCGCCCAGCGTGGGCTGGGCTGGGGCATGATGCCCGAGCCCTTCGTGCGCGAGCCGCTGGCGCAAGGGACGCTCGCCGAATTCGCGCCGCGCCGCCATCTGGACGTGCCCTTGTACTGGCACCGATGGCGGCTGCGTTCGCCCGCGCTCGACGCCGTCACGCGCGCGGTGCGGCAGGCGGCGTCGGGGTCGTTGCGGCCGTTGCGGCCGTTGCGGGCGGGTAGCAGGCGCTGAACGATCGAAGTCGCGTTCGGCTCAGGCCAGGGGCTAATTTTGGGTCAGCCGATCGGCTTCGCGGCGATCACGATCGAGCTTGGGTTGGGCGCAGGGTTTGGGTCAGCCGATCGGCTTGGCGACGATCGTCGAGGACGAACGCACGAAATTGCCGCCGCCCAGATGATGGATCGTGTGCAGGGCCTCGTTGCCCGCATCGAACTTCCACCGGCCATTGGCGAACACGCGCGGATCCGCGGCCGCCGCCACGACCTCGCCGAAGCAGGTGTCGTAGGCATCCTCGGTATGCGCCTCCGGAATCAGCCGGCACTCCATCCACGCGCTGCAGCCCGCTTCGATCAGCGGCAGACCAAGCTCGGGACCGGTGATGGCCGCGATGCCGAACTGCGCGAACTTGTCGACGTCGCGGCCCGTGGCGCTGCCCACCGCGTAGGTCATATCGATGGCGGCCGCGCCGGGGATGCAGATGCCAAAGCTGCCGCTGGCCGCGACCAGCTCGCGCGTGAAGGTCCGCTTGTCGATCACGATCGCAATGCGCGGCGGCGTGAATTCGACCGGCATCGACCAGGCGGCGGCCATCACGTTGCGGCGGCTGCCGTCGCTGCTGGTGACCAGCACGGTGGGGCCATGGTTGATCAGGCGGCTGGCGTATTGGAGGGGGACGGGTTGGAAGGCGGTCATCGCGGTCATCGGTTTCGCTCTGCTTCGATGAAATGTGAAGAATGATTGCCGCGATAATGCCATCGCTCCGCCGATCTGGATGGGTTGGGTCCGCAAAGCCGAAAAACAAAAACCCGCGAAGCTTACGCTGTCGCGGGTTTCAGGACATCGATTTGCGGATGTCGTCGGACGGAATACTGGTGGAGCCGGCGGGAATCGAACCCGCGTCCGCAGATCCTCCACAGAGAGTTCTACATACTTAGTTCTGTCATTTGATTTAACCGCCGCATCGCGGACGAACACGCTCTACGACGGCGAGTCACTTGGTTTTCGTCCCTGAGGTCGTGACACCCGCAGGGCTTATCTGACGTAAATGACCTCGCGTGGTCTTGCGACCCTAGCCCGTCAGCGAGCCAGTGCGAGGACGGCGGCCCTTAGGCTGCCAGTGCGTAACGTTCGTCGTTAGCAGTTATTGCGTTCCCATTGATTTACGAGGTGACGGGTCCTCGGTATGCCCTCTACTGCTTTGCAACCCACGTCGAAACCAGGTCGGCCCCAGTAAGGAAAACGGATTGTACCCGCTTTCGACGCCGGGCGTGCGCGTCGGTTCCCTAGGGGGCGGGAACGGCCGCCGTGAGCAGCGGAATCAGCTCGCTGGGATGGCGCACCAGGTAGTCGCCGCCCCAGCGCTCGGGCGGCTCGCCCTCGCCGCAGTAGCCGTAGGCCGCCGTGATGGTGGCCATCCCCGCCGCCTTGCCGGCCTGGATGTCGCGCAGGTCGTCGCCGACATAGGCGCAGCGGCTCGGATCCACGCCGCTGACCTGCGCGGCGTGCAGCAGCGGGGCGGGATGGGGCTTCGGATAGGGCGTGGTGTCGCCGCTGACCACCGCGGCTGCGCGCGGCGCCAGGCCGATGGCGTTGACCAGCGGCGTGGTAAAGCGGGCGATCTTGTTGGTGACGATGCCCCAGCGGATGCCGGCGGATTCGAGTGCAGACAGCACTTCTTCCATGCCGTCGAACAGGCGCGTCTGCACCGCGATATCGGCCTCGTAGTAGTTCAGGAAGGCATCGCGCAGCGCCGGGAAATCGGGGTCTTCGGGCGTCTTGCCGAAGGCGGCACCGATCAGTCCGCGGGCGCCATGAGACGCGACCGGGCGCAGCAGCGCATAGTCCACCGGCGGGCGGCCATGTTCGACCACCAGCCGGTTCGCGGCGGCAGCCAGGTCGGGGGCGGTGTCGGCCAGTGTGCCGTCCAGGTCGAAGAAAACAGCGTCGAAGGTCGGCATGCTCAGGCGGTGCGGCGCAAGGCCATCATGTAGTTGACGTCGGTATCGCGGCTCAGCTCGTAGACCTGGGACAGCGGCCGGTAGACCATGCCGCGCAGCTCGATCAGGTCGAGGCCCGCCTGCCGGGCGAAGCGGGCCAGCTCGGCGGGCTTGATGAACTTGTCGTAGTCGTGCGTGCCGCGCGGCAGCATATTGAGCACGTATTCGGCGCCGAGCACGGCCAGCAGATACGCCTTCAGGTTGCGGTTGATGGTCGAGAAGAACACGTGGCCGCCGGGACGGACCAACGTGGCGCAGGCGCGGACGATCGAGGCCGGGTCGGGCACGTGTTCGAGCATTTCCATGCAGGTGACCACGTCGAAGCTTGCCGGCATCCGCGCGGCGAGCGCTTCGGCCGCGATCTCCTCATAGGTCACGGCCACGCCCGATTCCAGACTGTGCAGGTCGGCGACCTTCAGCGCCTTGGTCGACAGGTCGATGCCACGCACGGTCGCTCCGGCGCGGGCCATGCTCTCGGACAGGATGCCCCCGCCGCAACCGATATCCACGACCTGCTTGCCCCGCAGGTCGGCGATGCTGTCGATCCAGCCCAGCCGCAGCGGGTTGATCTCGTGCAGCGGCTTGAATTCGCTGTTCGGATCCCACCAGCGGTGGGCCATTTCGCTGAACTTGTCGATCTCCTTCACATCGGCGTTGCGCGCGATCTGGTGGGTTTCGACGGTGGGGTGAATCACGGGGGAAGTCGGCGTCATGAATCTGGCGCGCGCCGGGCGGCGCGGGACATTAGGAATTGGGGCAACTCTAACAAAATGCGTTCCCTGAGGCGAGCCGGGAGGAAATTGCTGACCGAGTGAGGCGAGACAGGGTGCCGAGCCAGAAGGGCAGGCGGACGGCGCGACCGCAGGAACGGGACGGAGGCCGGACGAAAACGCAGGACGAAAAAAGCCCAGCTTGCGCTGGGCTTTTTCGCCGTGGAGCGGGACCGATCAGCGAGCGCTGCGGGTACCGACCACTTCGACTTCCACGCGGCGGTTCGGCTGCTGGCAGGCGATCTGAGCGGTGCGGTTGCCCTTGCACGACTTCGGATCGACCTTCAGCTGACGCTCGCCCTTGCCTTCGGTGTAGACGCGGTTGGCTTCCACGCCCTTGCTCACCAGATAGGCCTTGACGGCTTCGGCGCGGCGGATCGACAGGCGATCGTTGTAGCGATCGGTACCGAACGAGTCGGTGTGGCCGACGGCGATGATCACTTCCAGAGTGATGCCCGACAGCTTCGACACCAGGTCGTCCAGCTTGGCGCGGCCTTCCGGCTTCAGGACAGCCTTGTCGAAGTCGAACAGCGTGTCAGCGGCGAAGGTGACCTTCTCGCTCGAGACAACCGGGGGAGCGACCGGAGCCGGAGCCGGAGCCGGGGCAGCAGCCGGAGCCAGCGCGCCATCGCACTGAGCATTGGCCGTGGCCGGGGTCCAGGAGCTATCGCGCCAGCAGAGCTCGTTCGTGCCATTCTTCCACACGTACTCGCTCGTACCGTTGCCCCAGTTGTCGTTGACGGCCTTCTTTTCGTAGGGGACCGACGCGGTCTGGGCTTGAGCGGATGCGGCCATTACTGCGGTAGCTGCAACGAGCGCGAGCTTGGCAAATTTTTTCATATTTCTCCTCTCAGGATGAGATCACCGCAGGGTTACTGCGAGCAAATGGACGAAAACAAGTCATACATTCTTCGGAGTATAACCTTCTCGCTCGAGGTGACGAATGCTCCACTTCGAACAATGTCTGGCTCTTCGCTGGGGAATTGTGCCACAAGGCTCGTTTCCTAAGAAGTAAATATATGCGATTCAATCCATGGCTTCGGGGCCTGTGGTGTTTGTGCAACATGGCCCTTGCGATGCCCGCAAACCCTTGTGCCGCTTGGGTTCCGAGGCAGCGCTGCCGATCGGCGGGGGCAGCGTGAAGGGCGGTTGGAGGGGCGCGGGGAGCCGGTGCGGCGCATGTTAGAATGCCATGTTACCCGCCGCGCTGGCAGCACCCGATCATCCGGTGCCGACCGCCGCTTGCGGGCGTTTCAACCGCATAAGCCACGCCGCAATGGATCAATTCGCCAAAGAAACCCTTCCGGTCTCCCTCGAAGAGGAAATGCGTCGCTCGTACCTGGATTACGCGATGAGCGTGATCGTCGGGCGCGCGCTTCCCGATGTACGGGACGGCCTGAAGCCCGTCCATCGGCGAGTGCTGTTTGCGATGCACGAGCTGAACAACGACTGGAACCGCCCTTATAAGAAGTCGGCGCGTATCGTCGGCGATGTGATTGGTAAATATCACCCGCACGGCGATACCGCGGTCTACGACACGATCGTCCGCATGGCGCAGGATTTTTCGCTGCGTTATATGCTGGTCGACGGCCAGGGCAATTTCGGTTCGGTCGACGGCGACAATGCCGCGGCCATGCGTTATACGGAAATCCGGTTGTCCAAGATAGCGCATGAAATGCTGCTGGACATCGATAAGGAAACCGTCGATTTCGTCCCGAACTACGACGGCTCCGAAAACGAGCCGCAAATCCTGCCGGCCCGTATCCCGAATCTGCTGATCAACGGTTCGTCGGGTATTGCGGTCGGCATGGCCACCAATATCCCGCCGCACAATCTGAACGAAGTGGTCGACGGCTGCCTGCACCTGCTGCGCAACCCGCAGGCGACGGTCGACGAGCTGATCGAGCTGATCCCGGCACCGGATTTCCCGACCGCCGGCATCATCTACGGCATCCAGGGCGTGCGCGAAGGCTACCGCACCGGCCGCGGCCGTGTGGTGATGCGAGCACGTACCCACTTCGAGGATATCGACCGCGGCCAGCGCCAGGCGATCATCATCGACGAGCTGCCCTACCAGGTGAACAAGCGCACGCTGCTGGAGCGCATCGCCGAGCTCGTCACCGAGAAGAAGATCGAAGGCATCTCGGACATCCGCGACGAATCGGACAAGTCCGGCATGCGCGTGGTGATCGAGCTCAAGCGCAACGAGGTGCCCGAGGTTGTCCTGAACAACCTATATAAGAACACCCAGCTGCAGGACACCTTCGGCATGAACATGGTGGCGCTGGTCGACGGCCAGCCGCGCCTGCTGAACCTGCGCCAGATGCTGGAGTGCTTCCTGTCGCACCGGCGCGAGGTGGTGACCCGCCGCACCGTGTTCGAACTGCGCAAGGCCCGCGAGCGCGGCCATGTGCTGGAGGGCCTGGCGGTGGCGCTGGCCAACATCGACGAGTTCATCGCGATCATCAAGGCCGCGCCGACCCCGCCGATCGCCAAGCAGGAACTGATGGCCAAATCCTGGGATTCGCAGCTGGTGCGCGAGATGCTGGCGCGCGCCGAGACCGACACCCCGGGCGGCCGCGCGGCCTACCGTCCGGACGGCCTGCCGCCGGTGTTCGGCATGCAGGACGACGGCCTGTACCGCCTGTCCGACTCCCAGGCCCAGGAAATCCTGCAGATGCGCCTGCAGCGCCTGACCGGCCTGGAGCAGGACAAGATCGTGCAGGAGTACCGCGACGTGATGGACGCGATCACCGACCTGCTCGACATCCTGGCCCGTCCGGAGCGCATTACCACCATCATCACCGACGAACTGACCGCGATCCGCGCCGAATTCGGCGACGACCGCCGTTCGCAGATCGAGCTGAACGCGACCGAACTCGATACCGAGGACCTGATCACCCCGCAGGACATGGTGGTCACGCTGTCGCACAGCGGCTATATGAAGAGCCAGCCGATCTCGGAATACCGCGCGCAGAAGCGCGGCGGCCGCGGCAAGCAGGCGATGGCGACCAAGGACGACGACTGGATCGATACGCTGTTCGTCGCCAACACGCACGACTACATCCTGTGCTTCTCGAACCGCGGCCGGCTGTACTGGCTGAAGGTCTATGAGGTCCCGCAGGGCTCGCGCACCTCGCGCGGCCGGCCGATCGTCAACATGTTCCCGCTGCAGGAAGGCGAGAAGATCACGGTGATCCTGCCGGTGCGCCAGTTCGACGCCGAGCACTTCATCTTCATGGCGACCGCCCGCGGCACCGTCAAGAAGACCGCGCTGACCGAATTCTCGAATCCGCGCAAGGCCGGCATCATCGCGGTCGACCTCGACGAGGGCGACTACCTGATCGGCGCGGCGATCACCGACGGCCAGCACGACGTGATGCTGTTCTCGGACGCCGGCAAGGCGGTGCGCTTCGACGAGAATGACGTGCGTCCGATGGGCCGGCAGGCCCGCGGCGTGCGCGGCATGAACCTGGACGACGGCCAGACCGTGATCGCGATGCTGGTCGCGCCGGCCGAGAATGCCGAGGATGCCGGCTCGGTCGGCAGCGTGCTGACCGCGACGGAGAACGGCTACGGCAAGCGCACGCCGATCACGGAGTACACGCGACATGGCCGCGGCACCAAGGGCATGATCGCGATCCAGACCAGCGAGCGTAACGGCCGCGTGGTCGCCGCCGCGCTGGTCGCGCCGGAGCACGAGATCATGCTGATCACCACCGGCGGCGTGCTGATCCGCACCCGCGTGGCCGAAATCCGCGAGATGGGCCGCGCCACCCAGGGCGTCACGCTGATCAACGTCGACGAGGGCACCAAGCTCTCGGGCCTGCAGCGCATCGTCGAAAGCGATGCCGATAATGGCGAGAACGGCGACGGCGGCGACATCGACGCGGAAGGCGAGGGCGCCGGTGCCGAAAACAATGCCGAAACCAATGCCGGCACCAACGGCGACGACAATGGTGCCGGCAACGGCGCCGATGATGTCGCAAATGGTGACAATGGCGCTCAATCGTAATCAGATGCAACAATGGCGCGGCCGCTGGAACTAGGCCAGTCGCTACCGGACTAAACCGGACGAATTCATCAGGGAGTCATAATGCTCAACACCACTCGACGTATTGCTGTGCTGGCTGCTTTTGTTCCGGCCTTGATGGTCGCGCAGCATGCGCGCGCGCAGGACGCGGACAAGACCGCGGCGATCAAGGAACTGCTCTCCGTGATGCAGGCCGACCAGGCCGTCAAGGGCCAGGCCGAGAACTGGCAGGCCGGCGCCAAGCAGGAAGCGCCGCTGGTGCTCGAACAGGTGCTGGTCGAGAACAAGACGCTGAGCGACGCGCAGAAGCAGGCCGCGGTCGAGAAGCTGAAGAAGAACGGCGCGGTGCAGCGCATGGTCGACGGCGCCGGCAAGCAGTTCGGCACCGACGCGTTCAAGAACGACGCCATCAAGGCGCACTACGACGCCTTCGGCAAGTACTATACCGCCCAGGAAATCCGCGACCTGACCACCTTCCTGAAGTCGCCGACCGGCCAGAAGTTCATGGCGAACCAGGGCAAGGCGACCCAGGAAATCTGGGGGTTCGATGATGCAGAAGTACGGCCCCCAGGTCGGCAAGTCGATGCGCGACGCCGCCGAGAAGGAAGTCACCGCGGCATCGAAGTAAGCCGGGCGCCGGCGTCCGGTGCGCCGCCTCGGCGACGCCGGGACGCCAACGAAAGGCGTCTTTAGGTAATAATGGCTGCTTGGGCTATCCCAAGCAGCCATTTTCTTTCCGTTCATGAACGATCCCCAGAATCCCGCCCTTGCCGCCATGATGCAGCGCGCCATGGCCGAACGTGTCTACAACTTCTCCCCGGGCCCGGCGACGCTGCCGGCCGAGGTGCTGCAGCAGGCAGCCGAAGAAATGCTCTCCTGGCACGGCACCGGCATCTCGGTGATGGAGATGAGCCACCGCAGCAAGGAGTTCGAGGGGGATCCACAACGAGGCGCTGGCCGATCTGCGCGAGCTGCTGAAGATCCCCAAGGAATTCCGCATCCTGTTCCTGCAGGGCGGGGCGATCGGGGAGAACGCCATCGTTCCGCTGAACCTGATCGGACGCCTGAACCCGGAACGGCCAAAGGCCGACTTCGTCGTGACGGGCACCTGGTCGGTCAAGACCGAGCAGGAAACCCGCCGCTACGGCGCCAGCCATATCGCCGCCAGCAGCGTGGACCAGCGTTTCGCGCGCATCCCCGATCCGAAGAGCTGGCAGCTGTCCGACGATGCCGCCTACGTGCATCTGTGCACCAACGAGACGGTGGTCGGCGTCGAATTCCAGGAAGTGCCGGATATCGGCCAGAACCGCGGCCGCGTGGTGGTGGCCGACGCGTCGAGCCATATCCTGTCGCGGCCGATCGACTGGTCGCGCGTGCAGGTCGTCTATGGCGGCGCCCAGAAGAATATCGGTCCGGCCGGCGTCACCATCGTGATCGTGCGCGAAGACCTGCTCGGCCACGCGCATCCGCTGTGCCCGTCGGCGTTCAACTGGCGCATCGTCAACGACAACAATTCGATGTACAACACGCCGCCGACCTACGCGATCTATATCGCCGGGCTGGTGTTCAAATGGCTGAAGCGGCAGGGCGGCGTGGACGGCATCGAGCAGCGCAATATCGCCAAGGCGCGCGCGCTCTACGATTTCCTCGACCAGAGTGCCTTCTATCGCAACGAGATCGATCCGAGCTGCCGCTCGCGCATGAACGTGCCGTTCTTCCTGGCCGACGAATCGCGCAACGAGGCCTTCCTGGCCGGCGCGCGCGCCAGCGGGCTGGTCCAGCTCAAGGGCCACAAGTCGGTGGGCGGCATGCGCGCTAGCCTGTATAACGCGATGCCGCTGGAAGGTGTCACCGCGCTGATCGACTATATGCGCGAGTTCGAGCGCAGCGCCGCCTGAGCGGCGGCCATTGCGCCATCCGCGGCGAGACGGTCCTGCGTGGGCGCGGCTTGCCGATCGATGGCGAATCGGGATTTCCATCATGACGAACCAAGATAAAAACGCTGCGGCCGCTGCCCAGGGCCAGCAGCCGGCCATGCCGACCGAGGAGCAGGAGCGCGCGCTGTCCGTGGAATTGGCGCCGCTGCGAGAGCAGATCGACGCGGTTGACCGCGAGCTGCTGGCGATGCTGAACCGCCGCGCGCAGCTGGCGCTGGACGTCGGCGAGGTGAAGAAGAAGTTCGGCGCGCCGGTGTTCCGGCCGGAGCGCGAGCTGCAGGTCATTCGCAAGGTCCAGGGCAACAACCCCGGGCCGCTGCGCAGCGACAGCGTCGCGGCGATCTGGCGCGAGGTGATGTCCGCCTGCCGCGGCCTGGAGAAGCCGCTGGAAGTCGCCTTCCTGGGCCCGGCCGGCACGTTCTCCGAGCAGGCGCTGTACGCCCACTTCGGCCACGAGGTCGCCGGCGTGCCGTGCCCGAGCATCGACGAGGTGTTCCGCGCGGTCGAGGCGGGCACAGTCGAGTACGGCGTGGTGCCGGTCGAGAATTCGACCGAGGGCGCGGTGTCGCGCACGCTCGATCTGTTCCTGCAGACCTCGCTGAAGATCAGCGGCGAGATCGCGCTGAAGGTCCATCACAACCTGATGGCGTCGTCGCCCGACATGAAGGGCGTGACGGTGGTGCGCGCCCACCCGCAGGCGCTGGCCCAGTGCCAGCACTGGCTGACGGCCAACTATCCGCATCTGGAGCGGCAGGCGGTGTCGAGCAACGGCGAGGCGGCGCGCATGGCCAGCGAGGACCCGACCGTGGCGGCGATCGCCGCAGAGACCGCGGCCAATCGCTATCACCTGCACATCATCCGCTCGCATATCCAGGACGACCCGCACAATCGCACGCGCTTCGCGGTGATCGGCCGCTACGAGACCGAGCCGTCGGGCAGCGACCAGACCTCGCTGATCCTGTCGGTGCCGAACAAGGCCGGCGCGGTCTACCAGCTGCTGGCGCCGCTGGCCGACAACGGCGTGTCGATGTGCCGCTTCGAATCGCGGCCCGCGCGCAGCGGGGCCTGGGAGTACTACTTCTACGTCGATATCGAGGGCCACCAGCGCGATGCCGCGGTCGAGCGCGCGCTGCAGCAGTTGCGCGCCAACGCGGCGTACTTCAAGGTGCTGGGCTCGTATCCGTCCAGCAAGTAGCAGGGCGGGCCGGCACGGCACGGCGGACAACACAAGGTGAAGACCGGGCCCGCGGCGGGCCGAGGCAAGGCAATCAGGAGTCGATATGGCAGAGCAGGGCAGGCAGTTCGGTCCGGAATATGTGCGGGCGATTTCCCCTTACGTCGCGGGCCGGCCGATCGCCGAGGTCGCGCGCGAATTCGGCCTGGATGAGGCCAGCATCGTCAAGCTGGCCTCCAACGAGAACCCGCTCGGCATGCCGGAGTCGGCCAAGGCCGCGATGGCGGCCGCGGTGGCCGAGCTGGGCCGCTATCCGGATTCCAACGGCTTCGAGCTGAAGGCCGCGCTGTCGGCTCGCTACGACGTGGCGGCAGACTGGCTGACGCTGGGCAACGGCAGCAACGACATCCTCGAGCTGGCCGCGCATGCACTGGTCAAGCCGGGCGAATCGATCGTCTACGCGCAGTACTCGTTCGCGGTCTACGCGCTGGCGACGCAGGAAATCGGCGCCCGTGCGATCGAGGTGCCGGCGCGCGACTATGGCCACGATCTCGACGCGATGGCGGCGGCGATCGCGCCCGATACCCGCCTCATCTTCATCGCCAACCCGAACAATCCGACCGGGACCTTCCTGCCTGCGGCGCAGATCGAGGCGTTCCTCGCCAAGGTGCCGGCCGACGTGGTGGTGGTGCTCGACGAGGCCTACAACGAGTACCTGGACCCCGAGGACCAGTACGAGTCGGTGCAGTGGGTGCGCAGGTATCCGAACCTGATGGTCTCACGCACGTTCTCGAAGGCCTATGGCCTGGCCGGGCTGCGGGTCGGCTATGCGGTCGCGCAGCCTGCGCTGACCGATCTGCTGAACCGCATCCGCCAGCCGTTCAACGTCAACAGCCTGGCGCAGGCGGCCGCGGTGGCGGCGCTCGGCGACGAGGCCTTCCTGCGCAAGAGCGCGACGCTCAATCGCGAGGGCAAGGCGCAGCTGGTGGCGGCCTTCGATCGGCTCGGCCTCGAATATGTGCCTTCGTACGGCAATTTCGTGCTGGTTCGCGTCGGCGACGACAACGAGGCCGGCGCGCGCGTCAACCTCGCGCTGCTCAAGCAAGGCGTGATCGTGCGGCCGGTCGGCAGCTACGGGCTGCCGCAGTGGCTGCGCGTGACGATCGGGCTGCCGCAGGAGAACGCGGCCTTTATCGCGGCGCTGGAACGCGCGCTGCAGTAAGGACGCCGCGCAGCGACCGGCTACAATGCCGGTTTTCCTCCTTTCCGCCGCCGATCCCGGCGTACTGTCGTGAGTGCCCTGCATTTTTCCCGTGTCGTGATCGTCGGCGTCGGCCTGATCGGCGGTTCCCTGGCCAGAGCCCTGAAGCGTGCCGGTGTCGTCGGCGAAGTGGTCGGCGTCGGCCGTTCGCCCGCCTCGCTGGAACGCGCCTGGCGCTTGGCGTGATCGACCGCGCCGCCTCGCTCGAAGACGCCGCGCAGGGCGCCAGCATGATCGTGCTGTGCGCGCCGGTGGCGCAGACCTTCGCGCTGCTGCATGCGCTCGAGCCGCATCTGCAGCCGGGCACCATCGTCACCGATGCGGGCAGCACCAAGTCCGACGTGATCATGGCGGCCAAGACCGCGCTGGGCGACAAGGTCGCGCAGTTCGTGCCGGCCCATCCGATCGCGGGGCGCGAGCTCAACGGCGTCGAGGCCGCCCTCGACGATCTCTACGACGGGAAGAAAGTGGTGCTGTGCCCGCTGCAGGAGAACAGCCGTGCCGATGTCGCGGCGGTGCGCGCGATGTGGGAGACCGCCGGCGGTGTCTGCGAGATCATGTCCGCCGTGCAGCACGACGCGGTATTCGCCGCCGTCAGCCACCTGCCGCATCTGCTGTCCTATGCGCTGGTCGCGCAGGTCGCCAATGCCGAGGACGCCGCGCTCAAGCTCGCGTGCGCGGGCGGCGGCTTTCGCGACTTCACGCGGATCGCCGCGTCGTCGCCCGAGATGTGGCGCGACATCTGCCTGGCCAATCGCGACGCGCTGCTGCGCGAGCTCAATACCTACCAGTCGGTGCTGGCGCATCTGAAGGCGCAGATCGAGGCCGGCAATGGCGACGCGCTCGAACGGGTGTTCGCGCGCGCCAGCCAGGCCCGGCTGCAGTGGGGCGCCGAGCGCGCCGCCGCGGCCGATGTCGAGTCGTGATCCCCGCCAAGCCGGCAATCGCCCGCCGCCCCTTGCAAGCCCTACCGACCGCAGCCCGACCATGGAACATCTGACCCTTGGCCCCTTCACCCGTGCCGCCGGCACGGTCCGTCTTCCCGGCTCGAAGAGCATCTCCAACCGCGTGCTGCTGCTGGCCGCGCTCAGCGAGGGTGAGACCCGGGTGCGCGACCTGCTCGATTCCGACGACACGCGCGTGATGCTCGGCGCGCTGAAGACGCTGGGCGTGGCATGGCGCAAGGACGGCGACGATCATCTCGTCACGGGCGTCGGCGGCAAGTTTCCGGTCAAGGCGGCCGAGCTGTTCATGGGCAATGCCGGCACCGCGATCCGTCCGCTGACCGCGGCGCTGGCGCTGCAGGGCGGCGACTATCGGCTGTCCGGCGTACCGCGCATGCACGAGCGGCCGATCGGCGATCTGGTCGATGGCCTGCGCCAGGTTGGCGCGCGCATCGACTACCTCGGCAACGAGGGCTATCCGCCGCTGCATCTGCAGCCGTCGGCGATCCGTATCGACGGGCCGATCCGCGTGCGCGGCGATGTGTCGAGCCAGTTCCTGACCGCGCTGCTGATGGCGCTGCCGCTGGCCGACGCCCCGGGCGGCCGCATCGAAATCGAGGTGGTGGGCGAGCTGATCTCGAAGCCCTATATCGAGATCACGCTGAACCTGCTGGCGCGCTTCGGCATCGAGGTCCAGCGCGACGGCTGGTCGCGCTTCGTGCTGCCGGCGCGGGCGCGCTATCGCTCCCCCGGCGAGATCTTCGTCGAGGGCGACGCGTCGTCGGCCTCGTATTTCCTGGCCGCGGGCGCCATCGGCGGCGGTCCGGTGCGGGTCGAAGGGGTAGGGCTGGCCAGCATCCAGGGCGACGTGCAGTTCGCCGATGCGCTGAACCGGATGGGTGCCAACGTGATGGCCGGCGCCAACTGGATCGAGGTGCGCGGCGTGGACCGCGACGACGGCCGGCTGACGGGCATCACGCTGGACTGCAACCATATTCCCGACGCGGCGATGACGCTGGCGGTGGCGGCGCTGTTCGCCGACGGTCCCACCACGCTGACCAATATCGGCAGCTGGCGCGTCAAGGAGACCGATCGCATCGATGCGATGGCGGCCGAGCTGCGCAAGCTCGGCGCCGACATCGAGGCCGGACAGGACTATCTGCGCATCGCGCCGCCGGCGCAGTGGCGCACGCCCGCCGAAGGCATCGACACCTATGACGACCACCGGATGGCGATGTGTTTCTCGCTGGCGACCTTCGGGCCCTTGCCGATCCGCATCAACGATCCGCGCTGCGTGGCGAAGACGTTTCCCGATTATTTCGACGTGTTTGGCCAGGTGGTCCGCTGAGCCTTGATCGAGGAGCCAGCCAGGGTTGCCGTGGCGGCCGCCGCGGCCGAGGCCGGTGGCGGCCTTATTGCGCCGCTGCCATCGCCATCCCGGTGCCGTGCCGGGCCTCGGCCGGTGCGTCCGCCTGCGCGGCCTTGCGCCGCTCGCGCTGTTCCCAGTAACGGTCGAAGAAGTAGTGGGCCACCGTGTTGACGGCCGGTTCGATGAAGGTGACGGCACCGCTGATGGCAATGCTGCCCGTCAGCGCATAGGTCACGCTGAACGCGATGCCAAGGTGCATGATGCCGAACGACAGGGTTTTTGCCATGGTAGATTGCCTCGTTGGTCTGCGGGAGCTGCGGATCGACGCTCCCTGCCGATGGAAGAATGATAATGGTTCTCAATTAGATCGAGAAATTGATCGTTGCTTTTGTCTTGATAAGAAATGACTATCGCTGAAGTCGTCACCATCGACGGGCCAACGGCCTCCGGCAAGGGAACCGTGGCGCACAAGGTCGCCGACGCTCTGGGCTTCCATCTGCTCGACAGCGGGGCGCTGTACCGTCTGGTGGCGCTGGCCAGCGAACGCGCCGGCATCGACGCGTCCGACGTGCCGGCCCTTGCAAACCTGGCGGGCCGCCTCGATGTCAAGTTCGGTCCGGACAGGGTCTGGCTGTCGGGCGAGGAGGTGAGCCTGGCCATCCGCGCCGAGGCGATCGGCAACCGGGCCTCGGCGCTGGCGGTCCATCAGCCGGTCCGCGATGCGTTGACGGCACTGCAGCGAGGCTTTCGCAAGCTGCCCGGCCTGGTGGCCGATGGCCGCGACATGGGCACCGTGATCTTCCCGGACGCGCGCCTGAAGGTGTTCCTGACCGCAAGTGTCGAGGCACGCGCCCGCAGGCGCTATAAACAATTGATTGATAAGGGAATTTCTGCTAGTATCGAAAACCTTTTTGCGTGATTTGGAAGCACGCGACGCGCGGGACCGTTCCCGTGCCGCCGCACCGCTCCGTCCCGCGGAAGATGCGCGGCTGCTCGATACCTCCGACATGACGGTGGATCAGGCGGTGGCGCAGGTGCTGGCGTGGCACGCCGAGCTGGGTCCGCTGACCCACGGGTGACCGCGCCGCGCCATCTGGCGCCGGCAGCCGGCCGCCGCGAACGCGACAACGAACGCGTCCGCGCGCGGAACGGGCCGCCGGCATGGTTCAACCTGACCCCGCTGCCCTGGCAGACTGAGCGTGATCGTCGCGCCGGCCACGGTATTGCGGATTGCTAACTTACGTTTATGTCCGACCTGCAAAACAACGAATCCTTTGCCGCACTGTTCGAGGAATCCGTCGCCCGCTCCAATATGAAGGCTGGCGAGGTGATTTCGGCCGAAGTCGTGCGCATCGACCACAATTTCGTGGTCGTCAACGCCGGCCTGAAGTCTGAAGCCTTCGTCCCGGTGGAGGAGTTCCTGAACGACCAGGGCGAACTCGAAGTGCAGGCCGGCGACTACGTTTCCGTGGCCATCGACGCGCTCGAGAACGGCTATGGCGACACCATCCTGTCCCGCGACAAGGCCAAGCGCCTGGCATCGTGGCTGAACCTCGAGAAGGCGCTGGAAGACGGCGAAATCATCTCGGGTACCGTGACCGGCAAGGTCAAGGGCGGCCTGACCGTGATGGTCAACGGCATCCGCGCGTTCCTGCCGGGTTCGCTGGTCGATGTCCGTCCGATCAAGGACACCACGCCGTACGAAGGCAAGACCCTGGAATTCAAGGTCATCAAGCTGGATCGCAAGCGCAACAACGTGGTGCTGTCGCGCCGCGCCGTGGTGGAAGCGACCCTGGGCGAAGAGCGCCAGAAGCTGATGGAAACCCTGAAGGAGGGCGCCATCGTCAACGGCATCGTCAAGAACATCACCGACTACGGTGCGTTCGTCGACCTGGGCGGCATCGACGGCCTGCTGCACATCACCGACCTGGCATGGCGCCGCGTTCGCCATCCGAGCGAAGTGCTGTCGGTTGGCCAGGAAATCACCGCCAAGATCCTCAAGTTCGACCAGGAAAAGAACCGCGTCTCGCTGGGCGTCAAGCAGCTGGGCGAAGATCCGTGGGTCGGCATCTCGCGCCGCTACCCGCAAGGCACCCGCCTGTTCGGCAAGGTGACCAACCTGACCGACTACGGCGCGTTCGTCGAGATCGAAGCCGGCATCGAAGGCCTGGTGCACGTGTCGGAAATGGACTGGACCAACAAGAACGTGGCTCCGTCCAAGGTTGTCCAGCTGGGCGACGAAGTCGAAGTCATGGTGCTGGATATCGACGAAGACAAGCGTCGTATCAGCCTGGGCATGAAGCAGTGCAAGGCCAATCCGTGGGACGACTTCAGCCGCAACCACAAGAAGGGCGACAAGCTGACCGGCCAGATCAAGTCGATCACCGACTTCGGCGTGTTCATCGGTCTGCCGGGCGGCATCGACGGCCTGGTGCACCTGTCGGACCTGTCCTGGCAAGAGTCGGGCGAAGAGGCCGTGCGCAAGTACAAGAAGGGCGACGAAGTCGAGGCCGTGGTGCTGGGCATCGATGTGGACAAGGAACGCATCTCGCTGGGCATCAAGCAGCTGTCGGGCGATCCGTTCAACAACTTCATCTCGGCCAATGACAAGGGCTCGATCGTCACCGCGACGATCAAGACCGTCGACCCGAAGGGTGCCGTGGTCCAGCTGGCCGACGACGTCGAAGGCTATCTGCGCGCCTCGGAAATCTCGGCCGACCGTGTCGAAGATGCCCGCAACGTGCTGAAGGAAGGCGAGCAGGTGACCGCGGTGATCGTCAACATCGATCGCAAGTCGCGCAACATCAACGTGTCGATCAAGGCCAAGGACTCGGCGGAGCAGCAGGAAGCGATGCAGAAGTTCCAGGCCGACACCGGCACGGCTGGCACGACCAACCTGGGCGCGCTGCTGAAGGCCAAGCTGGGCCAGGACAACCAGTAATCGCGTCCATCGCGACCGTCCAACTCACGCGCGGATGCCATGACCAAGTCCGAGCTCGTCGAAAAGCTGGCTGCCCGCTTTCCGCAGTTGCTGCTGCGGGACGCGGACATCTCGGTGAAAACGATCCTCGACGCGATGTCCGATGCGCTGGCCGATGGCCATCGCATCGAGATCCGCGGGTTCGGCAGCTTCGGCCTGAATCGCCGGCCGCCGCGCGTGGGGCGCAATCCCAAGTCCGGCGAGCGGGTGCTGGTGCCCGAGAAACGGGTGCCGCACTTCAAGGCAGGCAAGGAGTTGCGTGAGCGGGTCGACCGCAATCCGGCGGCCGGCAACGGCAGCGGTAACGGCGACCACGGTGTCAATGGCAACGGCGGCAACGGTGTCGATGGCACCGCGCTGGAGTTGAACGGCAATGGCGGCGCCGCCGCCAACGGGCATGTCCCGCTCGGCGGCGAACGCGGTTCGCTGGCCGGTTCGTTGACCGGTTCGTTGACACAGGGCACCGCGATGACCGGCGCCCAGCAGGAAGGCTCCGGCCTGAATCTGGCGCAGTCCTGAGTTCCGGCCCGCTTCGGCAACGAAGCGGCGAGGAAATCGAAAAGCGCTCCGCAAGGAGCGCTTTTTTTATGCCCGGCGCATGCCGAGGGATGGAACTGGGGTGCCGGCGGGCTGGTCTGAGTGACCTTTCCGTACCGCGATAGGACGCCGAAATTGCCCGCATCGTCGGCCCCGATGGCGCCGTGTGCGCCAATCGATTCCGCTACAATGCCGGGGAACCGCCGCCCGCGGCCGGCTTGCCGTTCGGGATACCCGACAGCCGGCGCCCGCACGGACGCTTCTTCGCCTTCTTCGCCATTTGGCCGTCACGCCGCCGCAGACACCTCGTCAATCGCATGAAACTTGTCGCCTGGATTATCCGTATCGTCCTGTTCGCGCTGCTGTTCGTGCTCGCCCTGCGCAATACCGCCGATGTGTCGCTGCAGCTGTTCTTCGATGCGGTCTGGCGCGCGCCCCTGATCCTGATCCTGCTCGCCGCCTTCGTGCTCGGCGCGCTGGCCGCGCTGATCTCGGTGGCGCCCAGCCTGATGCGCCAGCGGCTGGAGATCGCCCGGCTGCGCCGCGCGGTCGGCAATGCGCGCACGCCGCTCGACGAGGGCGCCGGCGCGTCTACCCCCAAGGCGGTGGCGCCTTACAACGTAATCGGCCCGAAAGTCTAAGCAATGAATTTTGAAACCTGGTGGCTGCTCGCCCTTCCGCTCGTATTCGGGCTCGGCTGGATGGCGGCCCGCCTCGACCTGCGGCAGGCGATCAGCGAGCAGGGCGCCTTGCCGCGCTCGTATTTCAAGGGCCTGAACTTCCTGCTCAACGAGCAGCCGGACAAGGCCATCGATGCCTTCATCGAGGTCGCGCGGCTCGACCCGGAAACCACCGAGCTGCATTTCGCGCTGGGCGCGCTGTTCCGCCGCCGCGGCGAGACCGAGCGCGCGATCCGCGTGCACCAGAACCTGGCCACGCGTCCCGATCTGCCCGACACCGAGCGCGAGCATGCGCTGTACGAACTGGGCCAGGACTATCTGCGTGCCGGCCTGCTGGACCGCGCCGAGGACGCGCTGCGTGCGCTGATGTCGGGTCCCTATGCGGCATCGGCCAAGCGCGTGCTGCTGGAGCTGTACGAGGTCGAGAAGGAGTGGCGCAAGGCCATCGACGCCGCGCGCGAACTGCAGAGCGCGACCCAGCAGGACTACAGCGTGCAGATCGCGCAGTTCTGCTGCGAGCTGGCGCAGGACGCGCTGCAGCGCAAGCAACCCGACGAGGCGATCGGCTGGCTCGAGCAGGCGCTGCGCGAGAATCCGAAGAACGTGCGCGCGCCGATCCTGCTCGGCGACGTTGCCATGGCGTCGGGCGATCTCGGCGCGGCGCTGGGCCACTGGCTCGGCATCGAGCGCCAGGACGCCAGCTATCTGCCGCTGGTGGCCGATCGCGTGGTCAAGGCGTATCGCGACCTGGGCGAGCAGGGCAAGGCGCTCGAATGGCTGCGCGGCCTGCTGAAGACGGGTCTTGCCGCCGAACTGCTCGACACCGCCTATCGCACCGAACTGGAACTGGCCGGCCCCGCGGCCGCCGCCGCGCTGATGCGCGAGCAGCTGCGCCGCCAGCCGTCGCTGCAGGCGCTGACCCGCTACTTCGACGCGCGCGCCGCGCTCGCGGCACCGGCGCCCGCGACGGCGGACGTCGCCGAGGGCAATGGCGCGCCCGCCGCGGACGCGGCCACCGCCACCACCACCACCGACGCCACTGCGGCCGATGCCACCGCGCAGGAGGACGCCGCGATCCGCGACCTGCTGCAGCTGCGCACCCGCAATCTGGCGCGCTACACCTGCCGGGAGTGCGGCTTCCGCGCCCGCCTGTTCTACTGGCAGTGCCCCGGCTGCAACCGCTGGGAATCCTACGCGCCGCGGCGCACCGAAGCGCTCGGCTGAGTCCGCGTCCAGCCTGATCCGCCCCGTCTCACGGAGTCGTCCTCATGAAAGTCACCATCATCGGCAGCGGTTATGTCGGCCTGGTCACCGGTGCCTGTCTCGCCGAGCTCGGCAACGATGTGTTCTGCCTCGACGTCGATGACGAAAAGATCGCGCTGCTCAACGACGGCGGCGTGCCGATCTACGAGCCCGGCCTGAAGGACCTGATCCAGCGCAACCGCGAGGCGGGACGGCTGGTGTTCTCCACCGACATCGCCGCCGCGGTCGACCATGCCGACGTGCAGTTCATCGCGGTCGGCACGCCGCCCGACGAGGACGGCTCGGCCGATCTGCAGTATGTGCTGGCGGCCGCGCGCAATATCGGCCGGCATATGACCGGCTTCAAGATCGTGGTCGACAAGTCGACCGTGCCCGTCGGCACCGGCGACCGCGTGGCCGCCGCGATCCGCGAGGAGCTGGCCGCGCGCGGGCTCGAGGACCTGCAGTTCTCGGTGGTCTCCAACCCCGAATTCCTGAAGGAAGGCGCCGCGGTCGAGGACTTCATGCGGCCCGACCGCATCGTGCTCGGCTGCAACAACGATGCCGCCGGCCGCCATGCCAAGGCGATCATGCGGGCGCTGTACGCGCCGTTCAACCGCAATCACGAGCGCACCTTCTACATGGACGTGCGCTCGGCCGAGTTCACCAAGTACGCGGCCAACTCGATGCTGGCGACGCGGATCTCGTTCATGAACGAGCTGGCCAACCTGGCCGACGAGGTCGGCGCCGATATCGAGCTGGTACGCCCGGGAATCGGCTCCGATCCGCGGATCGGCTACAGTTTCCTCTATGCCGGCGCCGGCTACGGCGGCTCGTGCTTCCCGAAGGACGTGCAGGCACTGATGCGCACGGCCGCCGCGAGCGGCAAGCCGATGCGCGTGCTGGAGGCGGTCGAGGCGGTCAACGAGGCGCAGAAGCGCGTGCTCGGCGACAAGGTCGTGCGGCGCTTCGGCGAGGACCTGAGCGGCCGCACCTTCGCGATCTGGGGCCTGGCGTTCAAGCCGAATACCGACGACATGCGCGAGGCGCCGTCGCGAGTGCTGGCGCGCGATCTGGTCTCGCGCGGCGCGTCGCTGCGGGTGCACGATCCGGTCGCGATGCAGGAGGCGCGGCGCGCGCTGGCGCAGGACCTGGCCGAGATCGAGGGCGGCTTCGAGCGCGTGACGTTCTGCGACGCGCAGATGGAAACGCTCGACGGCGCCGACGCGCTGGCGATCGTCACCGAATGGAAGGTGTTCCGCAGCCCGGACTTCGCACAGATCCGGCGGCGGCTGAAGACGCCGGTCGTGTTCGACGGGCGCAATCTGTATGAGCCGGCCGCGATGCAGGAGGCCGGTATCGAATATCACGCGATCGGCCGGCCGGCGGCGGCGGCCTGACGCAACATGCCGGTGCGGCCGCCAGGCGGCGCGCCGGCCAAAAGGAAGCTCATGAACAGGAACCCGATCTCTCGCGAACAGATCCAGCAATCGCGCATCCTGGTGGTGGGCGACATGATGCTGGACCGCTACTGGTTCGGCGATGTCGAACGGATTTCGCCGGAGGCTCCGGTCCCGGTGGTGCAGGTCAAGCGCAGCGAGGAACGCCTGGGCGGCGCCGCCAACGTGGCGCGCAACGCCGCCGCGCTGGGCGCGTCGGTCGGCATGCTGGGGGGTGGTCGGCGACGACGAACCCGGCAGCATGCTGGAGAACCTGCTGACCGCGGAACACGTCCAGCCGTTTCTCTACCGCGACCGCAGCGTCAATACCACCATCAAGCTGCGCGTGGTCGCGCACCAGCAGCAGCTGCTGCGCGTCGACTTCGAGAACCCGCCGGCGCACGAGGTGCTGCTGTCGGTGCAGGACCGTTTCCAGGCGCTGATCGGCGACTACCAGGTGCTGGTGCTGTCGGACTACGGCAAGGGCGGACTGACCCATGTCTCGCGCATGGTCGAAGGCGGCCGCGCCGCCGGCAAGATGGTGCTGGTCGACCCCAAGGGCGACGACTATTCGCGCTATCGCGGCGCCACGCTGATCACGCCGAATCGCGCGGAGATGCGCCATGTGGTCGGCGCCTGGAAGACCGAAGCCGACCTGACCATCCGCGCGCAGAACCTGCGCCGCGCGCTGCAGCTCGAAGCGCTGCTGCTGACGCGTTCCGAGGAAGGCATGACGCTGTACACCGAGGCCGAAGTGCTGCACGTGTCCGCGCAGGCGCGCGAGGTCTACGACGTGTCGGGCGCCGGCGATACCGTGATCGCGACGCTGGCCACCATGCTCGGCGCCGGCATTCCGCTGAAGGAAGCGGTGCAGCATGCCAATCGCGCCGGCGGCATCGTGGTCGGCAAGCTGGGCACGGCCGTGGTCAGCTATCCCGAACTGTTCGGCGCGGCGCAAGGCTGACGCGCCCCCTATCACTGCTGGATTCACCATGACCATCATCGTCACCGGCGCCGCCGGTTTCGTCGGCAGCAACCTCGTCAAGGGGCTGAACGAGCGCGGCGAGAACAACGTCATCGCGGTCGACAACCTGACCCGTGCCGACAAGTTCCACAACCTGGTCGACTGCGAGATCGCCGACTACCTGGACAAGACCGACTTCCTGGACCGCTTCGCGCGCGGCGAATTCGGCAAGGTCCGC
Organism: Cupriavidus sp. H18C1; assembly: GCF_049311595.1. Classification (NCBI taxonomy): domain Bacteria; kingdom Pseudomonadati; phylum Pseudomonadota; class Betaproteobacteria; order Burkholderiales; family Burkholderiaceae; genus Cupriavidus; species Cupriavidus sp. H18C1. The sequence continues at coordinate 972,075 of NZ_CP186008.1, read as the reverse complement.
GCGATCTTCCATGAGGGCGCCTGCTCGGACACGATGGAGACCGACGGCCGCTACATGATGGAGAACAACTACCGCTACACCAAGGCGCTGATGGAAGCGTGCCTGGAGCAGGGCGTGCAGTTTCTCTATGCCTCGTCGGCGGCCACCTACGGCGCCTCGCAGACCTTCAAGGAAGACCGCGAATACGAGAAGCCGCTGAACGTCTACGGCTACTCGAAGTTCCTGTTCGACCAGCTGGTGCGGCGCACGCTGCCGAACGCGCACTCGCAGATCGTCGGCTTTCGCTACTTCAACGTCTACGGTCCGCGCGAGGGCCACAAGGGCCGCATGGCGTCGGTGGCCTTCCACAACTTCAACCAGTTCCGCGCGGACGGCACCGTCAAGCTGTTCGGCGAATACGGCGGCTATGGCCCCGGCGGGCACAGCCGCGACTTCGTCTCGGTCGAGGACGTGGTCAAGGTCAACCTGTTCTTCCTGGACCATCCCGAGAAGTCCGGCATCTTCAATCTCGGCACCGGACGCGCGCAGCCGTTCAACGACATCGCCACCACCGTGGTCAACACGCTGCGCGGCGCGGAAGGCAAGCCGCCGCTGACGCTGGACGAGATGGAGCAGGAAGGCTTGATCGAATACATCAAGTTCCCCGATGCGCTGCGCGGCAAGTACCAGTGCTTCACGCAGTCCGACGTGTCGCGCCTGCGCGGCGCGGGCTATACCGCGCCGTTCTATACCGTCGAGGAAGGCGTGGCGCGTTATTGCCGCTGGCTGCTCGAGCGCGGCGGCTGAAGCCCGCGCGGCCGCCCGATCCTGGCCGGCGGCCGCTTGCTGACTGTCGCGCGGTGTCGTATCGCCGCAAACCGGCGCGGCGCTTTCCGGTCCAATCGCGTCAACATTTGTTGCACGGCGCGCCACCCATCCCCCTGGCTTTTATTCTCGGCCTACCCCGTCGCGACGGCGGGGCGGCATGCCCGTCCGGGCATTGCCAACGAAGCCGAACTCCGGTCACCGGAGAAGGAGCCTGTTCATGATCAAGCAAACCTTGCTGGCGCTGGCGTGCTGCCTGGGCATGTCGATGGCGCTGGCCGGCAGCGCACTGGCCGCTGTCGACGTCAACAGTGCCGACGAGGCGGCGCTGACCACGGTCAAGGGAATCGGACCGGCGATGGCGCGCCGGATCGTCGAGGAGCGCGGCAAGCAGGGCGCGTTCAAGGACGCCAACGATCTGGCCGAGCGGGTCAAGGGCCTGGGCCCGAAGTCGGTGGTGCGTCTGCAGGGCGAGGGGGCTGAACATCGGCCGGGGCGGGACGCTGCCCGCGGCGAAGGGCGGCAAGCAGACCGCTGCCGCGCCGACGGCGGCGGTGGTCCCGCCGGCTGGCAAGGCTTCCGGCAAGGCTAGCAAGGCCGCGCATTGAGCAGCCTGGCGTCGCGGTCGGCCCGTGCTGCCGACCCGCGCTGCGGACCTGTGCCGCGGGCCTGTGCTGGTATGGCTCGTGCTAATGCCTGAAGCCTGAGCCGCACGGCAATGTCGCGGCGCCGCCAGTCGGACCCCGTGGCGCTTCGCAGGCCCCGGACCAGGGAGTATGATGCGGGCGCTGCGGCAGGGCGCCTCCTTCGTCTCTCCATGGGGAGGGAAGGGGGGCGGCGGCGCGCGATGCGCGGCCCGGGAGCCACCGGGGACGCACGCCGCGCCGCCGTGGCAAGCCCTGCCGACCACAACACATCACCGACATATCACCAAGAACGGCCGGGCGCGGCGCGCCAGCGGCCACCTCAGAACGGGAGCTGAACGATGGCGAATGGCGACGAGGCAGGATTCCTGCCGCGCTGGACACTGAAGACCGAGGGCGTGATCGCGCCGGATGAACGGCTGCCCACCGGGCAGACGGTGCTGGCCGGCATCCAGCACGTGGTGGCGATGTTCGGCTCGACCGCGATCGCGCCGATCCTGATGGGCTTCAATCCCAATATCGCGATCCTGTTCTCGGGCATCGGCACGCTGATCTTCTTCCTGTGCGTGCGCGGCCGCGTGCCGAGCTATCTCGGTTCCAGCTTCGCCTTCATCGCCGTGGTGATCGCGGCCACCGGCTATGCCGGCAGCGGCCCGAATCCGAATATTCCGCTGGCGCTCGGCGGCATCATTGCCGCCGGCCTGCTCTACACCGTGATCGGCCTGGTGGTGCAGGCCGCCGGCTATGGCTGGGTCGAACGGCTGATGCCGCCGGTGGTGACCGGTGCCATCGTCGCGGCGATCGGCCTGAACCTTGCACCCGTCGCGGTCAAGGCGGTCAGCGCGGCCGCGCTCGATACCTGGATCGGCCTGCTGACCGTGGTCGCCGTCGGGCTGGTCGCGGTGCGCGCGCCCGGCATGATCGGCCGGCTGCCGGTGCTGATCGGCGGGCTGATCGGCTATCTGGCCTACTGGGTGTGCGCCAATGCGTTCGGCCTGGGCAAGCCGATCGATTTCTCCGGCGTCGCCAGCGCCAGCTGGTTCGGCATGCCGGCCTTCACCACGCCGGTGTTCGAGCTGAACGCGATGCTGCTGATCGCGCCGGTGGCGATCGTGCTGGTGGCGGAGAACCTGGGCCATATCAAGGCGATCGGCGTGATGACCGGCCGCAACCTGGACCCGTACATCGGCCGCGCCTTTATCGGCGACGGCGTCGCCACGATGCTGTCGGCCGCCGGCGGCGGTACCGGCGTGACGACCTACGCCGAGAACATGGGCGTGATGGCGGTGACGCGGATCTACTCGACGCTGATCTTCGTGGTGGCCGCGCTGGTGGCGATCCTGCTGGGCTTCTCGCCCAAGTTCGGTGCGCTGATCCTGACCATTCCGGGCCCGGTGATCGGCGGCCTGACCATCGTGGTGTTCGGCCTGATCGCCGCCACCGCGGGCCGGATCTGGGTCGAGAACCGCGTCGATTTCTCCGATTCGCGCAACCTGATCACCGTCGGCGCCACGCTGACGGTCGCGGCCGGCGACCTGACGCTGCGCTTCGGCGGCATGACGCTGGGCGGCATCGGCACCGCCACCTTCGGCGCGATCCTGCTGTACCACCTGCTCGGCAAGGGCCGCACGCGCGTTTGATGGACTGGCGGCGGGGCAGGCGATCCTGCCTCGCAGCGCCCGCAGCGCCGGCAGCGCCTGCAGCGCCCCCCCGGTGCTCGCAGCGCCCCGCGGTGCTCGCAGTGCCTGCAGTGCCTGCAGTGCCTGCAGTGCGCGCCGCCCCGCCGGCGGCAGGGTCATGACGACTGCATTACAATGGGCGCCGACATTTGGACTCGCCCCATCATGGCCTACAAGACGATCGAAGACACCATCGGCAATACGCCGCTGGTGCAATTGCAGCGCATTCCCGGAGCCGCCAACGCCGAGCGTGGCAATGTGATTCTCGGCAAGCTCGAGGGCAACAATCCCGCCGGCTCGGTCAAGGACCGGCCCGCGCTGTCGATGATCGCGCGCGCCGAAGCGCGCGGCCGCATCAAGCCCGGCGACACGCTGATCGAAGCGACGTCCGGCAATACCGGCATCGCGCTGGCGATGGCCGCCGCCATCCGCGGCTACAAGATGGTGCTGATCATGCCGGAGGATCTGAGCGTGGAGCGCCGCCAGAGCATGGCGGCCTACGGCGCCGAGATCATCCTGACCCCGGTCAAGGGCGGCATGGAATACGCGCGCGACCTGGCCGATTCGATGGAGCGCGACGGCAAGGGCGTCATCCTCGACCAGTTCGCCAATCCCGATAATCCGCAGTCCCACTACGAAACCACCGGTCCCGAAATCTGGCGCGACACCGAAGGCCGCGTCACGCATTTCGTCTCGGCGATGGGCACCACCGGGACCATTACCGGTGTGTCGCGCTATCTGAAGGAACAGAACCCGGCGATCCAGATCGTCGGCGCGCAACCGGCCGAAGGCTCGCGCATTCCGGGCATCCGCAAATGGCCGGAAGCCTATATGCCGAAGATCTACGATGCGCGCTACATCGACCGCACCGAGCCGGTCAGCCAGGCCGACGCCGAACACATGGCCCGCCGCATGGCGCGCGAGGAAGGCATCTTCTGCGGCATCTCGGCCGCCGGCGCGCTGTGCGTCGCGCTGCGGATCGCGGAAGAAGTCCGCGACGCGACCATCGTGTTCGTTGTTTGCGATCGCGGCGACCGCTATCTGTCGACCGGCGTCTTTCCCGCCTGAATCTGGGTCAATGAACCCGGGGCATGAACCCGGGCAATGATCCGGGGCAATGAACGCGGGTCAACGAACCTGCGTCATGAACCCCAGCGATGAACGCCGGCGCTGCCCGCTGAAACCACAGCAGCGCCGGCCGGACCGATCGGTCCCTACACCATCGCGGCCTTGACGGCCTCGCCCAGCTGATAGACCGCCAGCGCGTAGAAGAAGCTGCGGTTGTAGCGCGTCAGCACATAGAAATTGCGCAGCCCGAGCATGTACTCGGTCGGCGCATCGGGCGTCGGCAGGTCCACCACCAGCACCCCCGTCTCGCCTTCGCGCGCCGCGTCGATCGGCTCGTCCAGCCGCAGCCCGGCGCGCGTCAGCTGATTCAGCGTGCGCGTCGGCCACGGTTCGCCGTCGGCCGCCGCCGCCGCGATGCCGCGGCTGCCCTCGTCCTGCGCCAGCCGCCACACCACCGGCCGGCCCGCCTCCCATCCGTGCAGCTGCAGGAAGCGGCCGACGCTGCCGATCGCGTCGACCGGGCTGTTGCGCAGGTCGATATGGCCATCGCGGTCGTAGTCGGTCGCGTATTCGCGCAGGCTGGTCGGCATGAACTGCGGAATGCCGATCGCGCCGGCGTACGAGCCCAGCACCGAGAACACATCGGTACGGGTCTCGCGGCACCACAGCAGGTAGTCCTGCAGCTGCGCGCGGAACAGCGCCGAGCGGCTGGCGCGGTTGGGCGTATCGGGATAGTCGAAGGCCAGCGTCGACAGCGAGTCGAGCACGCGGAAGGTGCCCATGTCGCGTCCGTAGATCGTCTCGACGCCAATGATGCCGACGATCACCGAGGCCGGCACGCCGAACTCGCTTTCGGCGCGGCGCAGCGTGTCGCGATGCTGCTGCCAGAAGCGGACGCCGGCATTGATGCGGATCGGTTCGATGAAGCGCGAGCGGTAGGCGCGCCAGCTTTTGCGGCCCGGCGTGGCCGGCGGCATGATCAGCCGCGCCACCGTGGCCGAGTAGACGGCCTGTCCAAACCAGTCGTTCAGCGTCGCGCGCGAGAAGCCATGCTTGGCGACCATCTCGTCGATGAAGGCGGCCGCCTGCGGGTTGCTGCCGTTGCGATAGCGGCCGGGATCGATTTCTTCTTCCTGGAAGCTGGCGCGGCGCTTGCCGGCCGCCAGCAGCGAAGGGGTGGCGCCGCACAGGCCAAGCGCCACGGAGCAGAGCGCGGCGCCCAGCAGAGGGCGGCGCAGGGTACGCGTGTGTTCGGTCATGGTGTCCTTTGCAAGTCGGACCGAGTATAGCGGACGCATCCCGCGCAAAACATCACGGGACGATACGAGCCGGCGGCGAAGGCGGCCGCCGCATTGCCCGGCCATCCGCTGTGCTAACGTACGGGGATGGAGACAGCGGCGCACTCGACGAAGTGCCCGCCACGCGCCCAACAACGCCTCGATAAACGCGCCGAATCCCATGCCGACCGGCTACTACACGCATCCCGAATTCCTGCTGCACGAGATGGGGCAGTTCCATCCCGAGTGCCCGGAACGCCTGACCGCCATCGAAGACCATCTGATCTCGCACGGCATCGACGGCCTGCTGGACCGCCGCGAGGCGCCCGCGGCCAGCCGCGAGCAGATCGAGCGCGTGCATCTGCCCGGCTATGTCGACGGGCTGCACGAAGCGAGCCCCGCCAGCGGCTACCATGCGATCGATCCCGATACCGCGATGAACACGCATACGCTGGCCGCGGCCACGCATGCCGCGGGCGCCGCGGTGGCGGCCACCGACGCGGTGATCGCCGGCGAGCTGGAGAACGCCTTCTGCTGCGTGCGGCCGCCCGGGCACCACGCCGAGCCCGATCGCGCGATGGGCTTCTGCTTCTACAACAACGTCGCCATCGCCGCCCGCCATGCGCTCGACGCGCACGGGCTCGAACGCGTGGCCATCATCGACTTCGACGTGCATCACGGCAACGGCACCGAGGCCGCGTTCCGCGGCGACGAGCGCGTGCTGATGTGCAGCTTCTTCCAGCATCCGTTCTACCCGTACAGCGGCACCGAGCACGTGGCGAACAACATGGCCAATATTCCGCTGCCGGCCTATACCAACGGCATGGCGGTGCGCGAGGTGGTCGAGACGATCTGGATGCCGCGGCTGCAGGCCTTCCGCCCGCAGATGCTGTTCATCTCGGCGGGCTTCGACGCGCATCGCGAGGACGACCTGGGCCAGATGGGGCTGGTCGAGCAGGACTATGCGTGGATCACGGCGGAGCTGATGACGCTGGCGCGGCAGCATGCGCAGGGGCGCATCGTCAGCTGCCTCGAGGGCGGCTACAACCTCAGCGCGCTGGGACGCAGTGTGCTGGCGCATCTGAAGGTGCTGCTGGAGCGCTAGGGGGAGCCGGCCCAGCGATGGGCGGGTTTTCAACGAGCCGGTTTGAACACGCCGGTTTCGATAAGTCGGCTTCCAGCAAGCGCGACCGCAGCAGGACAACAGCAGACCAGGAGACGATCATGGCCGAATCGGAACAAGCCCAAGCCGCCGGTGCGCTGCTGGTGCAAAGCGAAGACGCCCCGGGCGTGCTGCGCCTGACGCTGCAACGTCCCGATGCCTTCAACGCGTTGTCCGAGGGGCTGATCGATGCGGTGACCGAGGCGCTGAACCGCATCGCCGCCGATTCCGCCGTACGGGTCGTGGTGCTGGCCGGCGCGGGCCGCGCCTTCTGTGCCGGGCACGACCTGCGCGAGATGCGCGCCCAGCCCTCGCACGACTACTATCGCCGCCTGTTCGACCGCTGTACGCGCATGATGATGGCGATCCAGCGCATGCCGCAGCCGGTGATCGCGCGCGTGCACGGCATCGCCACCGCGGCCGGCTGCCAGCTGGTGGCGATGTGCGACCTCGCGGTGGCGGCCGACGACGCGCGCTTTGCGGTGTCGGGCGTCAATCTGGGTCTGTTCTGCTCGACGCCCGGCGTGGCGCTGTCGCGCAACCTGCATCGCAAGCACGCGATGGAAATGCTGCTGACCGGCGAGATGATCGACGCCCGCGAGGCGCAGGCGCGTGGGCTGGTCAACCGGGTGGTGCCGGCCGCCGACCTCGACGGCGAGGTGGCGAAGCTGGCGGCCAGCATCTGCGCCAAGCCGGCGGCGGCGATCGCCGCGGGCAAGGGACTGTTTTACCGCCAGCTCGAAATGGGCGTCGAGGCCGCCTACCAGCTGGCCGGGCAGACCATGGCCTGCAACATGATGGACGACTCGGCACTGGAGGGCGTGCAGGCGTTCATCGACAAGCGGCCGCCGTCCTGGCGTTCGAGTTGATCCAGAGTTGACATCTCGGCACTCGAAAACGGGGCCTTATTCCCTTTTCGTCTAAAGACATCGGCAAAAAAGTCGTTTCTGGTAAGAAGCGGATCGCTTAAAATAGCCCGTTACATCCAAAAACGATAAATGCGGCAGCAGCGCTGGAGACCCCGTCCCGGCTGTTGCCGTTTTCTTTTCGCTCTGTCTCATGATCGAACTGCAAGGTCTCTCGCAGCGATTCCCCGGTGCGACCGGGGATGTGCACGCTTTGCGGGATGTCAGCCTGTCCATCGCGGCCGGCGAAATCTTCGGCATCATCGGCCGCAGCGGCGCCGGCAAAAGTACGCTGGTGCGCGCCATCAATCTGCTGAACCGTCCGACCGCCGGCCGCGTGATCGTCGCCGGACAGGAACTGACCGCGCTGGACTCGTCCGCGCTGCGGCTGGCGCGCCGCGACATCGGCATGATCTTCCAGCATTTCAACCTGCTGTCCTCGCGCACCGTCTATGACAACGTGGCGCTGCCGCTGGAGCTCGCCGGCAAGAGCCGCGACGAGATCGCGGCGACGGTGCTGCCGCTGCTGGACCTGGTCGGGCTGTCGGCGCTGAAGGACCGCTATCCGGCGCAGATCAGCGGCGGGCAGAAGCAGCGCGTCGGCATTGCCCGCGCGCTGGCCAGCAAGCCCAAGGTGCTGCTGTCGGACGAGGCCACCTCGGCGCTCGATCCGGAAACCACGCGTTCCATCCTCGATCTGCTCAAGCAGATCAACCGCGATCTGGGCCTGACCATCGTGATGATCACGCACCAGATGGAGGTCATCAAGCAGGTCTGCGATCGCGTCGCGGTGCTCGATGCCGGCTGCGTGGTCGAGCAGGGGCAGGTCATCGATGTCTTCCTGCGGCCGCAGCACGCGGTCACGCGCGCGATGATCGGCGACGTGATCGCGCAGGAGCTGCCGCCGAGCGTGCTCAAGCGCGTCGAGAGCCGGCTCGGCAACGGGCGCGACCATGTCTACCGTCTCGCGTTCACCGGCGAGGGCGTCGACCAGCCGGTGCTGGCGCAGGCGATCCGCCGCTACGGGCTGGACTTCAACATCCTGCACGGGCATATCGACGAGATCCAGGGACAGGCCTTCGGCTCGCTGGCCATCATGGCCACCGGCGAGACCGACAACGTCCGGGCGGCAATGGCATTCCTGCAGGAGCAGGGCGTGGTGGTGGAGGAGTACGAGCATGTGGTCTGAGCTGTTCGACCTGTTTGTGACCTCGCTGGGCGAGACCCTGGTGATGGTCGGCATCTCTGGCTTGATCGGCGCGCTGCTCGGCGTGCCCCTCGGCGTGGTGCTGCATCTGACGGACCGGGGCGGCCCGCTGTCGCACCCCTTGTTCAACCGGCTGATCGGCGTGGTCGTCAACGCGGTGCGCTCGATTCCGTTCATCATCCTGCTGGTGGTGGTGATTCCGTTCACCCGCTTCCTGGCCGGCTCGTCGATCGGCACCGCGGCGGCCGTGGTGCCGCTGACGATAGCGGCGATTCCGTTTATCGCGCGGCTGGTCGAGAGCGCCCTGCGCGAGGTCGACAAGGGCCTGGTGGAGGCGGCCCAATCGATGGGCGCCAGCACCGGGCAGATCGTCTGGAAGGTGCTGCTGCCCGAGGCGATGCCCGGCATCGTCGCCGGCCTGACCATCACCTTCGTCAGCCTGGTCGGCTATTCGGCGATGGCCGGCGCAATTGGCGGCGGCGGCCTGGGCGACCTCGGCATCCGCTATGGTTACCAGCGCTACATCACCGAGGTGATGGTGGCGGTGGTGCTGATCCTGATCGTGCTGGTGCAGGCCGTGCAGAGCTTCGGCGACTGGCTGGTCCGCCGGATCAGCCATCGCTGAGCGCCATCCGGCGCCGGGCGGTATCGTTTCGTTTTCGTCATCGTTTTTCGCCTTATCTCGGACTCGATCCGCAGACTCAACCCAGAACGCATCAAAGGAAGTCAGACATGCAACGTCGTAGCCTGCTGCAATGGATCATCGGCGCCGCGCTCGGTGCCAGCCTCGCCACCGCGGCGGTGGCGCAGGACAAGCCGATCAAGATCGGCGTGACCGGTGGTCCGCACGCCCAGATCATGGAACAGGTCAAGAAGGTCGCCGCCAAGGACGGCCTCAATATCCAGGTCGTCGAGTTCAGCGACTACATCCAGCCGAACGCCGCGCTGGCCGCCGGCGACCTCGACGCCAACAGCTACCAGCATCTGCCGTATCTCGAGGCGCAGATGAAGGACCGCGGCTACAAGTTCGCCAACGTCGGCTACACCGTCACGTTCCCGATGGGCGTCTACTCGAAGAAGATCAAGTCGCTCGACCAGTTGAAGCAGGGCGCCCGCGTCGGCGTGCCCAACGATCCGACCAACGGCGGCCGCGGCCTGCTGCTGCTGCAGAGCAAGGGCGTGATCAAGCTGCGCGCGGACGCCGGCCTGAAGGCCACGCCGCTGGACATCGTCGCGAATCCGAAGAAGATCCGCATCGTCGAGCTGGACGCCGCGCAGCTGCCGCGCTCGCTGGACGACCTGGATGCCGCGGCGATCAACGGCAACTACGCCGAATCGGCCGGCCTGTCGCCGACCAAGGACGCGATCGCGATGGAAGGTCCGAAGGGTCCGTACGCCAACCTGATCGCCGTGCGCGAGGCCGACAAGAACAAGCCGTGGGTCGCCAAGCTGATCAAGGCCTACCACTCGCCGGAGATCAAGCAGTACGTCACCACGACCTTCAAGGAGTCGGTGATCACGGCCTGGTAAGCCCCGGGGCAGGCACTTGCGGCCGGGTATCGAACAAAACCTCGAAACCGGCCGTCGCCTCTGTGCCGCAGCGGGCTTTCTGCGGCACAATACCGGTCAACAAGCGGCTCAGTGATTGGCCAAGTCATGGACCGAAATCGCCTGCCGGGCTATGCCCGGCAATTCTTTGCCTATAAAATAGTACGGTCGTTCGAAAATTCCGGGCGCCGCCGACCCGGTGGTTATAATGGCGAGCGAACCAAATTTCTGACAATCAGTGGAGTGAGCGCATGAAAGTACTCGTCGCAGTCAAGCGCGTGGTTGACTACAACGTCAAGGTCCGTGTGAAGTCCGACGGCTCGGGCGTCGACCTGGCCAACGTGAAGATGAGCATGAACCCGTTCGACGAGATCGCCGTGGAAGAGGCGGTCCGCTTGAAGGAAGCCGGCGTGGCCACCGAGGTCGTGGCGGTCTCCTGCGGCGTGGCGCAATGCCAGGAAACGCTGCGCACCGCGATGGCGATCGGCGCCGACCGCGGCATCCTCGTCGAGAGCAGCGAAGACCTGCAGCCGCTGGCCGTGGCCAAGCTGCTGAAGGCGCTGATCGACAAGGAGCAGCCGCAGCTGGTGATCCTGGGCAAGCAGGCCATCGACGACGACTCCAACCAGACCGGCCAGATGGTGGCCGCGCTGGCCGGCCTGCCGCAGGCGACCTTCGCCTCGAAGGTCGTGATCGCAGACGGCAAGGCCTCGGTGACCCGCGAAGTCGACGGCGGCCTCGAAACGCTGTCGGTCAAGCTGCCGGCGGTGGTGACCACCGACCTGCGCCTGAACGAGCCGCGCTACGTCACGCTGCCGAACATCATGAAGGCCAAGAAGAAGCCGCTGGAAACCGTGAAGCCGGAAGACCTGGGCGTCGACGTGGCGCCGCGTCTGCAGACGCTGAAGGTCGTCGAGCCGCCCAAGCGCAGCGCGGGTGTGATGGTGCCGGACGTCGCGACGCTGGTGCAGAAGCTCAAGAACGAAGCCAAGGTCATCTAAGCGCGCCAGGAGATACGAACATGACTGCACTCGTCATTGCTGAACACGACAATCAATCGATCAAGGGCGCGACCCTGAACACCGTGACCGCCGCGGCCCAGTGCGGCGGCGACGTCCACGTGCTGATCGCGGGCGCCAACGCCCAGGCCGCCGCCGAAGCCGCCGCGAAGATCGCCGGCGTCGCCAAGGTGCTGCTGGCCGATGCGCCGTACTTCGGCGAAGGCCTGGCCGAGAACGTCGCCGAGCAGGTGCTGGCGATCGCCAGCGACTACAGCCACATCCTGGCCCCCGCCACCGCCTACGGCAAGAACGTGCTGCCGCGCGTCGCCGCCAAGCTGGACGTGGCCCAGCTGTCGGACATCACCAAGGTCGACGGCCCGGACACCTTCGAGCGCCCGATCTATGCCGGCAACGCGATCGCCACGGTCAAGTCCTCCGACAAGATCAAGGTGATCACCGTGCGCGGCACCGCGTTCGATCCCGCCGCCGCGGACGGCGGCTCGGCCTCGGTCGACACCGTGCCTGCCGTGGCCGATGCCGGCATCTCGCAATTCGTGTCGCGTGAAGTGACCAAGAGCGATCGTCCGGAACTGACCGCCGCCAAGATCATCGTGTCGGGCGGCCGGGGCGTCGGCTCGGGCGAGAACTACACCAAGGTGCTGACGCCGCTGGCCGACAAGCTGGGCGCCGCGCTGGGCGCCTCGCGCGCCGCGGTGGACGCCGGCTTCGTGCCGAACGACTACCAGGTCGGCCAGACCGGCAAGATCGTCGCGCCGCAGCTGTATATCGCCGTCGGTATCTCGGGCGCGATCCAGCATCTGGCCGGCATGAAGGACTCCAAGGTGATCGTCGCGATCAACAAGGACGCCGAGGCGCCGATCTTCTCGGTCGCCGACTACGGCCTGGTGGGCGATCTGAACACCGTGGTGCCGGAGCTGGTGGCGGCCCTGGGCTGATCGCAAGCCCTGCCGCGGCGCCGCCCGGTGCCGCGGCAGGATTGAGCCAGCCGACACAAGAAAAAGAAAAGCCAAGACAAGCCGTTCCGGGCCCGCCCGCGAGCGGCTTTTTTATACGCTGCATCGAACGGTCGCGCTCAGCCAACTGCCGCGACCCATTGCGATAACGGAGACTTCGATGACCTACCGCGCCCCGCTCAAGGACATGCTGTTCGCGATCAACGAACTGGCCGGGCTGGATGCCATCAGCCAATTGCCGGGCTTCGAGGAAGCGACGGCCGACACCGCGCAGGCGGTGCTCGACGAGGCGGCCAAGTTCACCGAGCAGGTGATCGCGCCGCTGAACCGCACCGGCGACATCGAGCCGAGCAGCTGGAAGGACGGCGCGGTCACCACCACGCCCGGCTTCAAGGACGCGTTCCGCCAGTTCGGCGAGGGCGGCTGGCAAGGCGTGCTGCATCCGCAGGAATTCGGCGGCCAGGGCTTGCCCAAGCTGATCGCCACCGCTTGCAACGAGATGCTGAACTCGGCCAATCTGTCGTTCGCGCTGTGCCCGCTGCTGACCGACGGCGCCATCGAGGCGCTGCTGACCGCCGGCAGCGACGCGCAGCGGCAGGTCTTCCTGCCCAAGCTGATCTCGGGCCAGTGGACCGGCACGATGAACCTGACCGAGCCGCAGGCCGGCTCCGACCTGGCCGCGGTGCGCACGCGCGCCGAGCCGCAGGGCGACGGCACCTACAAGCTGTTCGGCACCAAGATCTTCATCACCTACGGCGAGCACGACATGGCGGAGAACATCGTCCATCTCGTGCTGGCGAGGACGCCGAATGCGCCGGAAGGGGTCAAGGGCATCTCGCTGTTCATCGTGCCCAAGTTCCTGGTTAACGAGGACGGCTCGCTGGGCGCGCGCAACGACGTGCATTGCGTCTCGATCGAACACAAGCTGGGCATCAAGGCCAGCCCCACCGCGGTGCTGCAGTTCGGCGACCACGGCGGCGCCATCGGCACGCTGGTGGGCGAGGAGAACCGCGGCCTCGAGTACATGTTCATCATGATGAATGCGGCCCGCTTCTCGGTCGGCATGCAGGGCATCGCGGTGTCCGAGCGCGCCTATCAGCAGGCCGTGGCCTATGCCCGCGAGCGCGTGCAGAGCCGGCCGGTCGACGGTTCGGCGCGGCAGGCGGTCACCATCATCCATCATCCCGACGTCAAGCGGATGCTGATGACGATGCGTGCACTGACGGAAGGCGCGCGCGCGCTGGCCTATGTCGGCGCGGCCGCCTGCGACACCGCGCACCAGCATCCGGACGAGGCGGTGCGCCGCGAGAACCAGGCGTTCTACGAATTCCTGGTGCCGGTGATCAAGGGCTGGAGCACCGAGCTGTCGATCGACGTGACCAGCCTGGGCGTGCAGGTCCACGGCGGCATGGGCTTCATCGAGGAGACCGGCGCCGCGCAGCACTATCGCGATGCGCGCATCCTGCCGATCTACGAGGGCACCACGGCGATCCAGGCCAACGACCTGGTCGGCCGCAAGACGGTGCGCGATGGCGGCGCCGTGGCGCGCGGCATCTGCGCGCGCATTGCCGAGACCGAGGCCGCGCTGGCCGCGCATGGCGGCGCGCCCTTCGCCGCGATGCAGGCGCAACTGGCCAAGGGCCGCGCCGCGCTGGAGCAGGCGATCGACTTCATCGTCGCCAATGGCAAGACCGATCCCAATGCCGCGTTTGCCGGCAGCGTGCCGTATCTGAAGCTGTGCGGCATCGTGTTGTCGGGCTGGCAACTCGGACGCGCGATGGTGGCCGCCGATGCACGCCGTGCCGAAGATCCGGCCTTCCACGAGGCCAAGATCGCCACGGCGCATTTCTTCGCCGAACACGTGCTGTCGCAGGCCGGGGGTATCCGCGATGCCATCGTGCAGGGGGCGGGACCGGTCAATGCGCTGATGGAAGCGCAGTTCTGACGCTGGCGGCCGGTCCTCCGTGACCAGCGGTCGTTTCCTGCAAGGCGGCTTGACTCACGATCAGCCGCTCTTTCAGAGCGCGATGCCGGACAGTTGACCAATAAACCTGTCGACTGGTCAGCATCGAATCCACCACCGCCAGCACATTGCCGCGCATCGAGGGCGGCAGTGTATCGAGTCGATCGAGCAGCTGCGTACAACGCTCGGAAACCAGTCGTTGCGCAGCGTCATCGCCCGACTGCATCTTGCTCGGCATGAACGGATCGCCATAGACGAAGTAGCCGCCGTCCGATACGTCTTCTTCGGATTCTTCGTCGCTGGTTGCGCCTCCTTCGCTCCACACGGGGCAATCGAATGCGCGCACCAGCTCGCTCAACACGTTCGCCAAGGCCGGCGCCGGCAGATCGTCCGCGGCATCGAGCAACTGGTCCCAATGGCGGCAGAGGTTGTCGCGCCCGGCGCTGCAAGCGTACAGCTGCCTGGCGAGCCCGCACAGCATCCCGGATTTCGCTTCGGAAGGCAGCTTCAAGGCCGCCCCATGGATCGCCGCCCAGGCACCGGGCCTGTCCGCGCCCAGATAGCGCTGATCGGAAATGGTGTCGAGCAGCGCGAGCAAGGCGGTGGCCTGCCACGGTGACGGCCTGCCATCGGGTGCGGCCAGCCGTTGTGCCATGCCAAGCAGGGATTGAAACGCGACGCTGCATTTGTGGCTATCGCGTGGCGGGAACGGCCATGATGTCACCGCCTTCAAGGTCGCCGCGGCATCCTTTGCGGGAAAATACGCCAGGGTACGCTCCCAATAACCGGGTTCGCGTTGCGGCGGCGGAAGCTGGCGTACCGCCACCAGATAGTCCCCCCATCAGCGGGGCGCGTTTCTCTACCGGTTCGCCCTGCATGTAGGCCGACAGCGAGGCCTCCATGTCGGCAAGCCACGGTGTGCTGCGATGCGCCTGGCGATATCCCAGGCAGCGCAGTATGTCGGTCGTTACGCGGGCGGCGCCAAAGTCGCCGCCAGCTTGCGCCGCCGCCTCCGCCAGGGCGCTGGCGGCCTCGCGTCGCTCGTCCTCCCCAACGCAGCACGGCAAGGTGCGCGCCAGCATCCGAAAGATATTGAGCCTGTCCCTGGGCCTGCACGGTTGCGCGGCCGAGATGGTGTGGCGATAGTCGTCGGCCGTTTGCGGCCTTGTATTGGACATCCCGATCAAGTGCTCGCAATGCCGCCATGCCACCAGGGGCTTGAGGACCCGCTGCAGTGTGTGGTTACACGCGAACAGGTGCAATAGCGAGCGTGCAGGGAGAAACAGGCCGATCCGTTCGATCAGGTGGTCGGGGATCCATCTGATATTGACCGTGGAATTGGCGCCGACCTGCAATCGTTGACCGTGGTGTGACCCGGCGGTGGGGGGGCACGGAATCCGTCCGGTGAGGCGGCGTGCTGTTGGAGGTTGGCCGAGCGGGCGCTTCGTTTGGCATCGAATGACCTTTGGGCAGTTGCCATGACCGGTTTTCCGGCAGTATTGCGGCCGGAAAACCGTGGCAGGTTCGGAAAGGGGGCACGCCACTATCCGACAGGCGCCAAAGGGATGCTTGTGTCCGATGCCGGCAAGTTGCCGTATCTGGCTGCAAATGAGGACGGCCCCCGAGGGGGCCGTCCATTCATGCGTATGCCGGGATTGCCCGCGCCGGGCACGTCGTTGTTTCGGTCACGCGGTGGCCGGCTTTGGCAGCGAATGCCGCTGCGTCTCGCGCTGATAGCGCGCCACCGACAGATCGTCGGCCCGGATCGCCGGCGAGGCGCCGGACACCAGATCCGCCAGCAGCTTGCCGGAGCCGCACGCCATGGTCCAGCCCAGCGTGCCGTGGCCGGTATTGAGCCATAGTCCCTTGACCGGGGTCGGGCCGACGATCGGCGTGCCGTCCGGCGTCATCGGGCGCAGGCCGGTCCAGAACGAGGCACGCGCTACGTCGCCGGCGCCGGGGAACAGGTCCGTCACCACGTGTTCCAGCGTGCGCCGCTTGGCCGGATCCAGCGAACGGTCATAGCCGACGATCTGCGCCATGCCGCCAACCCGGATGCGGTCGTCGAAGCGGGTGATCGCCACCTTGTAGGTCTCGTCGAGCACCGTCGATACCGGGCTGCGCGCCGCGTCGGTCATCGGCACGGTGATCGAGAACCCCTTCAACGGATAGACCGGAATCCGCACGAAGTCCTTGATGAACGGCGTGGACCAGCTGCCCAGCGCGACCACCACGGCGTCGGCGAAGATCGGCTCGCCGCCGACGATGGCGCCGGTCACGGCGGTGCCCTGCGTCATCAGGCTGTCGATCGACCGGTTGTACAGGAACTGCACGCCCAGGCCCTCGGCCATGGCCGCCAGCCGTTGGGTAAAACAGCTGGCAGTCACCGGTTTCGTCGTTGGGCAGGCGCAGGCCGCCGGTCAGCTTTTGGCTGACCGCGGCCAGCGCCGGTTCGCTCGCGGCGAGATCCTCGCGCGACAGCAATTGGTAGAGCACGCCCGCTTCCTGGAGTACGGCGATGTCCTTGGCGGCGCCTTCGAGCTGCTCGTCGGTGCGGAAGACCTGCAGCGTGCCCTGCTGGCGGCCCTCGTAGGCGATGCCGGTTTCGGCCCGCAGCGCGCGGATGCAGTCGCGGCTGTATTCGGCCAGCCGCACCATGCGCTCCTTGTTGACGGCGTAGCGGTCGGCGCTGCAGTTCATCAGCATCTGCCACATCCACTGCAGCTGGAACAGCGTGCCGTCGGGCCGGATCGACAGCGGCGCGTGCTGCTGGAACATCCACTTGATGGCCTTCAGCGGCACGCCGGGCGCGGCCCACGGCGACGCATAGCCGGGCGAGATCTGGCCGGCATTGGCGAAGCTGGTGCCGAGTGCCGGCGCCGCTTCGCGATCGATCACGGTGACCTCATGGCCGGCCCTGGCCAGATACCAGGCGCTGGTGACGCCGATCACGCCACTGCCAAGAACGAGAACGCGCATTGCGATGGGACCCCAACCAAGATGTCGATTGTATGAAGGTATATCCGCTATGGTATTGGAATCAATCCAGTCATAATTACCGAAAATTTCCCGGAAAAAGGAAAAATTCATGAGAACGACCCGTCAACCGGTACGCGGCCTGGATCGCCTCGACCGCCGCATCCTGGCGCTGCTGCAGGCCGATGGCCGCATCTCGATGAAGGACCTCGCCGAGGCGGTCGGGCTGACCATCACGCCCTGCATCGAGCGGGTCAAGCGGATGGAGCGCGACGGTGTCATCATGGGTTACTACGCCCGCCTGAATCCGGCCCTGCTGGGCAGCGCGCTGCTGGTCTTCGTCGAGATCACGCTGAACAACAAGGCCGGCAACATGTTCGAGCAGTTCCGGCGCGAGGTGCTGCGCATTCCCGAGGTGATGGAGTGCCATCTGGTGTCGGGCGATTTCGATTATCTGATCAAGGCGCGCATCCGCGAGATCGGCGAGTATCGCCGGCTGCTCGGCGACATCCTGCTGCAACTGCCGGGCGCCGCGCAGTCCAAGAGTTATGTCGTGATGGAAGAGATCAAGGAGACGCTGGCCATCCCCGTCGACGAGAAGGGCCAGCCTGCATGAGATGAAGGACATTGAGCGCAAGGGGCGCCACCTCGGCCCGCGCGAAGCGGAGTTGCCGGCGGATGACATCCCCGGCGAGCCGGCGCCGTTGCGGCCGCCGCCGCGGCCGCTGAAGGGCCGCGGCGCGGTCAGCAATCTGCAGGGGCGCTTCGAGCGCGATACCCGCGAGCCCTTCGACGATGGCTGGGGCCCGCCGGACACCGCGGGACAGGACGATGCGGCGCGCGCAGAGGACAGGGACACGCAGGGCAGGGACACGCAGGGCAGGGACATGGAGCGCAGCGAAGGCGCCGCCTTGGAGTCCGCGCCGCCGAAGCTGATCACCCGCGTTACGCAGGAGCAGGCGCGCTCCATCCTCAGCCGCAATGCCTCGCCGGATATTCCGTTCGGCGTTTCACTCAACCCCTACCGGGGCTGCGAGCACGGCTGCATCTACTGCTTCGCCCGCCCGACGCACGCCTATCTCGACCTGTCGCCGGGGCTGGACTTCGAGACGCAGCTGTTCGCCAAGGCCAATGCCGCCGAGCGGCTGCGGGAGGCGCTGTCGCGGCCTTCGTACCAATGCGAGCTGATCGCGCTGGGCGTCAATACCGACGCCTACCAGCCGATCGAACGGACCCAGCGCATCACGCGCGGCGTGCTCGAGGTGCTGCACGAATGCCGCCATCCGGTGGCGCTGATCACCAAGTCGTCGCTGATCGAGCGTGATATCGATCTGCTGGCGCCGATGGCGGCCCGGCGCCTCGCCGTGGCTGCGATCACGATCACCACGCTCGATGCCGAGATCGCGCGCACGCTGGAGCCGCGCGCCGCCACGCCGTCGCGGCGGCTGCGCACGATCCGCACGCTGTCCGAGGCGGGCATTCCGGTCGCGGTCAGCGTGGCGCCGGTGATCCCCTTCATCACCGAGCCGGACCTGGAGCGCGTGCTCGAGGCCGCGCGCGAGGCTGGCGCCGTCTATGCCAACTACATCGTGCTGCGGCTGCCGTGGGAGGTCGCGCCTCTGTTCCAGCAATGGCTGGAGGCGCATTTCCCCGATCGCGCCGAGCGCGTGATGAATCGCGTGCGCGAGATGCGCGGCAGCAAGGACTACGATTCCGATTTCTCCACGCGCATGCGCGGCACCGGCGTCTGGGCCGACCTGATGCGCCAGCGCTTCCACAAGGCGGCCGATCGCCTGGGCTTTCGCTATCACCGCTTCGATCTGGACACGTCGCAGTTCGTCCCGCCCGCGGCGCCGGCCGGCGTGCGACGCGGCGCGCGTGGTGCCCGCAAGCCGGAAGACGACGCGCAAGGTTCGCTGTTCTGAACTTGCGGGTTTGTACAAGTCCGGCGCGCTGTCCATAATGGCTGTTCGATCCGCCGCGCACGCCGCCGCGGTTGGCGCACTCGCGCTCCCGACCGCCTTGGCGTCGCCTTGGGGAAGCCATGATCCATCTGTTGCAGCAGGGCGGCCGCGCAGCCTTCGATCCGGTCGTGATGTGGGGCGAGCTGACCCAGCAGGCGCTCGCCGCCGGGCCGTATCCGCTGGCCGCGGCCTCGCACCGCCGCCGCTTCGAGCACTACTACCGCTGGTTCCAGACCTGGCTTGGACCGTTCGGCACGGCGCGCTTCGAGTTCGATGACGTCGAGGTCGATGGGGTGCGAATGCCGGTCAGCGACAGCGCCGTGTCGGTGACGCCGTTCTGCACGCTGCGGGCGTTCCAGAGTCCCCCGCGGTCCCGCCGCAAGCCGCGCGCGCGCGTGTTGCTGTGCGCGCCGCTGGCCGGACACCGCGCGGTGCTGATGCGCGATACCGTGGCCGCGCTGCTGCCGCATGCGGACGTCTACGTCACCGACTGGGCCGATGCGCGCGACGTGCCGCGCGAAGCCGGCAGCTTCGGCCTCGACGATTACGTGCTGCTGGTGGAGCGCTTCATCCGGCTGCTCGATCCGGCCGGGCTGCATGTGCTGGCGGTCTGCCAGGCGACGGTGCCCGCGCTGGCCGCGGTCTCGCGCGTGGCGCAAGCCGATCGCGCCGAGCCGGCGACGCTGACGCTGATGGGCGGGCCGATCGATCCGCGGCTCGGTCCGACCACGCTCGATCGCGTCGCGGCCACGTTGTCGCTGCCGTGGCTCGAGGCGACCGCGATCGACGTGGTACCAAGCGGTTATGCCGGCGCGGGGCGGCGCATCTATCCGGGCTTCCTGCAATATCCGGCGCTGGTCGCGGCGCAGCCGGATCGCCACGCGACGCTGATGTTCGACTGGCTGTGCCGGCGCCAGGCGGCCGATGCCGATACCGCGCGCGAGATCGAGCGCGCGGTCGCGCAATACGGTGCCGTGCTCGACATGACCGCGGAATTCTTCTTCGACACGTTGCGCGTGGTGTTCCAGCAGATGCTGCTGCCCAAGGGGATGTGGCGGGTCGGCGGCGAGATGGTGCGTCCCGACTGTCTGCGGCGCACCCGGCTGCTGACGGTCGAGGGGGACCGCGACGATATATCGGGACCGGGGCAGACGCATGCGGCGCAGGGCCTGTGCAGCGGCCTGCCGACGCGATGCCGCGAACGGCTGACGATCGCGCGCTGCGACCACTATGGGTTGTTCAGCGGCGCACCCTGGCGCGAGACGGTGCATCCCGCGGTGCGCCGCTGGCTGGAGGCGGCCTAGCGCATTACCGGTGCGGCCGGACCGGATTGGCCGCCGCAGGGGGCCGCACACCGCCCGGGCGCACCGGGCCCGTCGTTGTCGTTCGCGGCGCCATCTCGTCGTCCATCATTCTGCAGGCCAGGTCCAGCGCCGCCACCGCCTCGTCGTGCGACAGGCCGGACGCGCGCATCAGTCTGACGGTCAAGGCGGCCATCCGGCCCACTTCATAGCTGGGAACGTTCATGTCCACTCCTGGAGTTCGACCGACCGGTCGCGCACTGCCGGCGAAGCGCCGCGGCGCGCGACGTTGGAAACAACCGGTTCAGTATGGTTGACGAACGCCGGAATGGGGTTGACGTGGATCAGGAAATCGAAGGGCGCACTCGGGGTGAACGTACCCGCAGCGTAGCCGCGGCGTGTCAGCGCCGTGTCGGCGGCGGCCCGACGTATTTGTCGCCGCAGCTGACTTCGGCGCCCGAAGGCGGCGGGCTGATTGCGACAGCTGACTTCGGCGTCTGATTTCGGCAGCTGATTTCGGCAGCTGATTGCGACAGAGGATTCCGTCGGCTGCTTTCAGCCGCCTATTGCGACAACTCGCGTGCCGCTTCCACCTGCGACTCGAAGAAGGTCTGGAAGCTGATGGCCAGCCCCGCCATCAACAGACCGGTGCCGATCAGCAGCGACAGGATCACCAGGATCACCACCGGCCAGCCGGAGCGGGTCGGCTCGCCGTCCGGATTGAAGCGCGCGTCCCAGCGCTCGTCCGGCCGCAGCCCGTAGACGATCGCCGCCAGGAACGCGCTGATCACCGACGCGCCGCCCGCCACCGCGAAGGTCCAGTTCAGCGCGGCTGCGCCGACGTGCAGCACCATCGAGGCGATGCCCAGCGCGCCGGCCAGCGTGGCGAGGAGGTGCAGCCAGCCATAGCGGTCGCGCAGGCCGCCCAGATAGAAGCGGTGGGCGCCCAGGCTGCCGAGCAGGAAGGCCAGCGCCACGGTCAGCAGCTTCGACTTGCGCATCGGTGCGCGGTCCATGCTGGCGGCAGCGGCGGGGGGAGACGGGCGAAGCGGAGGACGGAGCGGCGGACATGGGCGTGGACGTGGGATGGAAAACCTGCCGGCGGCGGACCGGGATCGGGACCGGAATCAGGACCGGAATCAGGACCGGAATCAGGACCGGAATCGGACCGGAATCGGACCGGAATCAGGACCCGAAATCAGGACCCGAAATCAGGACCCGAAATCAGGACCCGGAATCAGGACCCGAAATCAGGACCCGAAATCAGGACCGGGGCGGCGACCCGACCATACGATGGAAGCGGGCAGTGCAGCGCACATTGTACGCCGCACCGCCCGCTTCGATGACCCGGTTGAAGGCCGGCGGATCGTGGCTTCGATCGCCGGCCGGGGGCGCTGGTGCAAAACCTGCGATGACCTGTCTTGCAGCAGCGTCCGATTGCCGTCAGCGCGGCGCGTTCGACACGATGCCCAGCAGGACACCGAGATTGGTTTCGCCGTACAGCACGGCAGCCAGGATTCCCATGAATAGCACGGTCAGAGTGAGCTGGCCCGCGTGTCGAGCCAGGTCGGTCAGCATGGATAGCATACGAACCTCGTCGGTTGGTTGGACGAAGGCCGCGCCCATCGCGACACGATCCGAAGGAGAGGGCATGTCAGTGTGCGTTCGCCGCCTGCGATCGACGGCACGCTGCTGAACACCGGTCAGCGCCGGGCGGCAGCCAGGTGGCGGCGCAGCTTCCGCCGCCACAAGCTATTGGACCTTGCGAGGGAGGGTGAAGTTCCGGCGCGGGCGTTTGCGGCCATCGCGATCGGCGAAGGCGGGCAGATGCGCGGCGGCAAACGTGGTCGCGCCCCGTGAAGGCGCGGGGCGAGGGGGGCTCGGCAAACGCGCGAGGACAAGCGCGGAGGGACAGGCGCGGAGGGACAAGCGCGGAGGGACAGGCGCGGAGGGACAAGCGCGGAGGGACAAGCGCGGAGGGACAAGCGCGGAGGGGCAAGCGCGGAAGGGCAAGCGCGCGAGGACAAGGGCCGGGGACAAGCGCGCGAAGACAACCGCGATCGCGGCGCGGTCGCCGTTTCAAACGATAAGGCGGAGAAGTATCGGGTCTACCGGGTGGTTTCTCGACCCGAGCCCTGCCACCCGGGTCCGACATTGGCCGGACGACTGTCGCCCGACACCGCGCTGCCGTTCTGCGCGCTGCGGTCGGAAGTCTGGGTACGTTCGGGGACGCCGCGCTCGCTGGGCGGATTGGGGCGGCCGTTCAGCCGGCTGTCGGCACGCGCGCGGGCTTCCATCCGTTCGATTTGCGCCCGCACATGGTCAGGGCTCTCCGCACGCATCACGGTGCGCTCCATGCCGGCCGGCAGCAGCCGCGCTCCGAAGCCATCCCGCATGTCGGCGCCTTGCCGCGACCAGCCGCCCTGAGCATGGCTCAGGGCCGCAAGGCCGAGCACCGACGCCACCAGCACGGTGGCGGCCGCGGCGTCGCGCAGGAGAGAGCGGAAAAGCATGCGGAATCCCAGAGCCTTCGCTTGCTGTCGTTATCGAGAAGATTGGGATCATGGTACGCAGCGCTGCCAGCAGGCGCCTATGCCAATCCCGTTACCGGTGTAACGGATTGTTTCGCCTGCGAATGCGGTCCGTTCTCATCTTTGGCGACGCCTGCGCGAACGCCGCCCGGGACAGCGTTCCAAGGCCGCCGCGCGCTGCTAGGGTGCATAGCGGATGCGGTAGATCGCGCCGGCCATATCGTCGCTGACCAGCAACGAACCGTCGGGCGCGACCTCGACATCGGCGGGCCGGCCCCACGGTTGACCGTCCCGCAGCCAACCCTGCGCGAACACCTCCTGCCTGACCGCCTTGCCGCTGTCGTCGAGCACCACGCGCGTGATGCGATACCCGATCCGCTCGCTGCGGTTCCAGCTGCCGTGCTCGGCAATGAAGATGTTGTGGCGATATTCGGCGGGGAACTGCGTGCCGGTGTAGAAGCGCATGCCCAGCGCGGCCACATGCGGGCCGAGCCGTGCCACCGGCGGCTCGAAGGCCGAGCACGGACGCTGCTTGCCGAATTCGGGATCGCGCAGGTCGCCGGCGTGGCAATACGGAAAGCCGAAGTGCATGCCGGCGCGCGGCGCCCGGTTCAGTTCGTCCGGCGGCTGGTCGTCGCCGAGCCAGTCGCGGCCGTTGTCGGTGAACCACAGCTCGCGGGTGGTCGGATGCCAGTCGAAGCCCACGGTGTTGCGCACGCCCTTGGCCACGACCTGCAGGTCCGAGCCGTCCGGCTTCATCTTCATCACGTTGGCGTAGCGGCCCTCGTCGCGTGCGCAGACATTGCACGGCGCGCCGATCGGCACGTACAGGTAGCCGTCGGGGCCGAAGGCGATGAAGCGTCCGCCGTGGTGGGTCTCGCTGGGCAGCTGGTTGTTGATGACGACCGGCTTGGGCGGATTGGACAGGCGCTGTTCGATGCCGTCCAGGCGCAGGATCCGCGAGACCGACGAGGTGTAGAGCGCGCCGTCGCGCCAGGCCACGCCGATCGGCAGCGTCAGGCCGCTGGCGATCGTGTGGACCACCGGCTTGCCGCTCAGCGGCGCCTGCACCGCGTAGACCTTGCCTGCGCCGCGGCTGCCGACGTACAGTGTGCCGCCCGGCGAAAAGGTCATGCCCCGCGCCTCCGGCACGGCGTCGGTCAGACGCTCGATGCGAAAGCCGGGAGGCAGCTGGATCTGCTCGAGCGATTCCGCGTGCGCGGCGGGTGCGATCGCCTGGGACAGCAGGGCGGCAAGCCCGGCCAGGACGGTGGAAAAGTGACTAACGTAGCGCACGATCCCTCCTGCGATTGGTGTTTTTGCCACGATGCCGAGGCGTGACGCGGCCGTCAATTGGCCTGCACCGCCGTCGGCCACCCTAAGTGTTTGTTTGGCCTCAGTATTTGGGCTATACTCTTGCGTTTCGTGTTCGAACACCCCGTTTTTCGAGGAATTCACCCATGGTCGTAATCCGTCTGGCCCGTGGCGGCAGCAAGAAGCGCCCGTTCTTCAATATCGTTGCCGCCGACTCGCGCAACCGCCGCGACGGCCGTTTCATCGAGCGTATCGGCTTCTACAACCCGCTGGCTTCGCAGGGCGAAGAAGGTCTGCGCCTGGCGCAAGACCGCCTGACCTACTGGCAAGGCGTTGGCGCCCAACTGTCGCCGACCGTTGCCCGTCTGGTCAAGCAGAACGCCGTCAAGGCCGCTGCCTGATTTTCGCTGCCGTTACCGGTAGTCTGCCGTGACCACGTCCGCGCGCGGCGCGCAACGGCGGCCGTTGAACGTGCCGCCTGGCGCCACCGGGCCCGGAACAGGGGCCGGCACGCCACGCGAGGCACGCATCCCGGCCGCGCTGGTGTATGCGCAGGCCCTGCCCGAAGACCTGATCGAGGTCGGCTATGTCGCCGCCGCCTATGGCGTGCGCGGCTGGATCAAGGTCCAGCCCCATGCGCAGGATGCCGGCGCCTTGCTGCATGCGCGGCGCTGGTGGCTGCTGCAGCCCGAGGCTCCGGCTTCGCGGCCGGTGGCCCAGTCGGCGGCCCGCGAATCGGGGCCGCTGTGCCTGAAGATCGCGCAGTCGCGCGAGCATAGCGGCACGGTGGTGGCGCAGGCGTCCGGTGTAGCGGACCGCAATCTGGCCGAGGCGCTCAAGGGGCGTCGCGTCTGGATCCGGCGCGAGGATTTCCCCGCGCCAGAAGAAAACGAGTTTTACTGGGTCGATCTGATCGGCTGCACGGTGAGCAACGAGCAGGGCGAAGCCCTGGGCGAAGTCGCCGGGCTGATCGACAACGGCGCCCACCAGATCCTGCAGGTCGCCTACGCGCTGCCGGATGGCAAGCCCGGCGAGCGTCTGATTCCCTTCGTCGACGCCTATCTGCGCCACGTCGATATCGAGGCGAGGCGCATCGTGGTGGACTGGGGGGCTGGACTACTAGCCCGGGCAGAAAAAGCAGCAAGGCAATGGCAGGCAACGGAACAGGAGTGAGACGGATGCAGTTCGACGTGATCACGCTGTTCCCGGAGATGTTCCGCGCGCTGACCGACTGGGGCATCACCAGCCGGGCCGCCAAGCAGCAGCGCTATACGCTGCGCAGCTGGAATCCGCGGGACTTCACCACGGACAACTACCGCACCATCGACGACCGTCCCTACGGGGGCGGACCCGGCATGGTGATGCTGGCCAAGCCGCTGGAGGACGCCATCGACGCCGCGGTCGCGGCGCAGGCCGGTGCCACTGCCGGGACCGGTGCCGATACAAGTACCGGCGAGGGGGGCCAGCGCCTCCCACGTGGTGCTGATGTCGCCTCAGGGCGCGCCGCTGACGCACGCCAAGGTGGTCGAGCTGGCGCAGCGCCCCGGCCTGGTGCTGATCTGCGGCCGCTACGAGGCGATCGACCAGCGCCTGATCGACCGTCGCGTCGACGAGGAAATCAGCCTCGGCGATTTCGTGCTGTCGGGCGGCGAGCTGCCGGCGATGGCGCTGATCGACGCGGTGGTGCGTCTGCTGCCCGGCGTGCTGGGCGACGCGCAATCGGCGGTGCAGGACAGCTTCGTCAACGGGCTGCTCGATTGTCCGCATTACACGCGGCCCGAGGAATACGAAGGCATGCGGGTCCCCGAGATACTGCTCGGCGGCCATCATGCCGAGATCGAAAAATGGCGGCGCCATCAGGCGCTCGTCAATACGGCGCGCAAGCGGCCCGACCTGATCGAGTCCGCGCGCCGTCAAGGTTTGCTGACCAAGGCCGACGAGAAGTTCCTGTCGGAGTGGACGGCGAAGGAAGGGCGGGGGCAAGCCTCCGCCAGTTGAAACCCCATCCTCTGTCGGGGCCGCGCCTGGAGGCGAGGCATGCAACGCCGTCACGATGGCACAGGAGAAGAAACGATGAACATCATCGAGCAGATCGAGAAGGAAGAGATCGCGCGTCTGACCGCGAACAAGACCATCCCCGCATTCGCGCCGGGCGACACCGTTGTCGTCAGCGTGAACGTGGTCGAAGGCAACCGCAAGCGCGTGCAGGCCTACGAAGGCGTGGTGATCGCCAAGCGTAACCGCGGCCTGAATTCGTCCTTCATCGTGCGCAAGATCTCGTCGGGTGAGGGCGTGGAGCGTACGTTCCAGCTGTACTCGCCGCTGATCGCCGGCATCGAAGTCAAGCGCCGCGGCGATGTGCGCCGCGCCAAGCTGTACTATCTGCGCCAGCGTTCGGGCAAGTCCGCTCGCATCAAGGAAAAGCTCGTCACCAAGGCCTCCAAGGTCGCGGCTGCCGAGTAAGACGCAGCGCCTGGCCGGCACGCCGGCCGGAGCGATGGACGGGGTTCGCGCCCCGTCTTCGAGGGCACCTTCGGGTGCCCTTTTTGCATGGTGGCGGCAGGTTGGCTGCATGATGGTCCGAATGGTGGCCTGCATGGCGGCCTGCAGGGCGATCCCCATGCCGCGCATGCCGCCGCCGGCCCCGCCCCCCGATGCGCCGCGGCGAGGTCTGTCATACTTGTGCCGCTATGCGCCCCGCCTTCGATCCCGAATCGCTGCCGGTCGTCTCGGTCGACAGCCAGCACCCTCCGCTTTCCGAGCCGCGCCTGCGGCCCGACTTCATCCGCCATCGCTTCCTGAGCCCGCCGGCCTGGCAACCCGAGCTGACCGACGAGTCGCGCGCCTACGACCCCAAGCAGAGCCTGCGCGACGCCGCGGTGCTGGTGCCGCTGGTCGAGCGCGCCGACGGCCTGACCGTGCTGCTGACGCAGCGCAACGCGAACCTGAGCGCCCATGCGGGGCAGATCAGTTTCCCGGGCGGCCGCTGGGAGCCCGAGGACAGCAATCGGGTCGCCACCGCGCTGCGGGAAACGGAGGAGGAGATCGGGCTGGACCGGGATTACGTCGAGGTGCTGGGCGCGCTGCCGGACTACATCACCGGCACCGGCTTTCATGTCAGCCCGGTGGTGGGCCTGGTGCGCGACGGCTTCGCGCTGCGCCCCGATGCGCGCGAGGTGGCCGATGTGTTCGAGGTGCCGCTGGCCTTCCTGATGGACCCGTCGCACCATCAGCGGCGGCTGTTCCGCTGGGTCGACGGCGAGCGGATGTTCTATGCGATGCCGTATCCGCGCGAGGGCGGCGGGCACCGTTTCATCTGGGGCGCGACCGCGGGCATGCTGCGCAATCTGTACCACCTGCTGGCGGCCTAGCGCGCCGGCGCATTCCCGACGACGGCGAGGCTCCGATCAGGCCCGCGCCGTTTCCCCTTCCGGCTTCGATACGGACGCGGCCTGCGCCGCGCGCTGCGGATGGCAGTGCGGGCAGCTGACGCCGACCACATAGTGCGGGCTCTGCTGCTCCTCCGGCGTGACCACCGCACGGCAGGCAAAGCATTGCTTGGGCCCGGCCGGTTCCAGCTCGGGATTGAGCGCGGTGCGGTAGTCGAAGACGAAGCAGTCGCCGCGATAGTGGCTGCCGCCGACCTCCTCGAAGTACTTCAGGATGCCGCCCTCGAGCTGATAGACGCGCTCGATGCCGGCCTGCTGCATATGGATCGCGCCCTTCTCGCAGCGGATGCCGCCGGTGCAGAACGACACCACCGTCTTGCCGGTGAATTCGTCCTTGTGCTCGGCCACCACGGCCGGGAAATCGCTGAACTTCTGCAGCCCGTAGTCGACCGCCTGCTCGAAGGTCCCGACCGCAACCTCGAAGGCGTTGCGGGTGTCGAGCATCACCACCGGCCGGCCTTCGTCGTCATGGCCCTGGTCGAGCCAGCGCTTCAGGTCGGCAGGGCGCACCGACGGCGCGCGGCCTTCCTCGGGCCGGATCAGCGGCATCTTCATCGTGATGATCTCGCGCTTGATCCGCACCAGCATCCGCTTGAACGGCTGGGTTTCCGACAGGCTCTCCTTCGGCTCCAGATCGGAAAAGCGCGGATCGGCGCGCAGCCAGCCGACCACATCGTCGATGCCTTCGCGGCTGCCTGCCAGAAACAGGTTGATCCCCTCGGGGGCGAGCAGGATGGTGCCCTTGAGCCCGGCTGCCTCGCAGCGCTCGCGCAGGGCGGCGCGCAGCGTCTCGATGTCGTTCAGCGTGACGAACTTGTAGGCGGAAATATTGACGATCTGCATGGACTGCGGAGCACGGCGTGGCGGGATGGGGCGCGTGCGGGGGATCGGTCCGCGCGTCGCGCGGCGTCGTCGCCATCGCGGGCCGGCCTCGTTTGCCGCCCTCGTTTGCCCCATTAACTGCCTGATTGGAAACGCGAAATTATAGCGGTTCGGGTAGCCGGGCGGGTCGCGCCCAACCGCCGTGCCCGACCGCCGCACCTAACCGCCGCACCCAACCACCGCGCAGCTACCGCATCCAACCGCCGCACCGACCTGACCACCGCGCCGAACCGCCGGGCCGAACCGCCGCGCCGAACCGCCGCGCCACGTTCGCGTCGGGACTCACGCCGCCATCCCCGGGCGATCAGCAGCGGATTTCGTCGCACCCCGGCGGCCCGGCGGCCGGCTCGCGCCGGTACAATGGCGCCCATGTCTTCGCCCCGCTTCGTACACCTCCGTCTCCATTCCGAATACTCGATCGTCGACGGCATCGTCCGCCTCGAGGATGCGGTCAAGGCCGCCGCCGCCGATGGCATGGGCGCGCTTGCGCTGACCGACCTGGCCAACGCCTTCGGCCTGATCCGCTTCTACAAGGAGGCGCGCGGCGGTGGCGTCAAGCCGATCGTCGGCGCCGACGTCTGGCTGACCAACGCCGACGATCGCGACAAGCCCTCACGCATGCTGCTGCTGGTGCAGGACCGGCGCGGCTATCTGAACCTGTGCGTGCTGCTGTCGCGCGCCTGGCTGTCGAACCAGTACCGCGGCCGCGCCGAACTCGAGCCCGCCTGGCTCGAGGAACCGGGCGAGGACGGCTTGCCGCTGTCCACCGGCCTGATCGCGCTGTCCGGCGCGATGGGCGGCGACGTCGGCCAGGCGCTGGCCAACGGCAACGACGCCGCCGCGCAGCGCGTCGCCCGGCACTGGGCCACCGTGTTCCCGCAGCGCTACTACATCGAGCTGCAGCGCGCCGGCCACCCCGGCACCGAGGCCTATGTGCAACGCGCGGTGCAGCTGGCCGCGGCGCTGCAGCTGCCGGTGGTCGCGACGCATCCGGTCCAGTTCATGACCCCCGACGACCATACCGCGCACGAGGCGCGCGTCTGTATCGCCGAGGGCGAGCTGCTGGCCAATCCGCGCCGCGCGCGCCGCTTCACCACCGACCAGTATTTCAAGACGCAGGACGAGATGTGCGCGCTGTTCGCCGACATCCCGTCCGCGCTCGAGAACGCGGTGCAGATCGCGCGCCGCTGCAACCTGACGCTCGAGCTCGGCAAGCCGCGCCTGCCGCTGTTCCCGACGCCGGACGGCATGTCGCTGGACGACTATCTGGTGCACATGTCGAAGGAGGGCCTCGAGCGCCGTCTCGAGGTGCTGTTCCCCGACGAGGCGACGCGCGAGGCGAAGCGCCCGGAGTACTACGCGCGGCTGGAGTTCGAGACCGGCATCATCATCAAGATGGGGTTCCCCGGCTACTTCCTGATCGTGGCGGACTTCATCAACTGGGCCAAGAACAACGGCGTGCCGGTCGGCCCGGGCCGCGGCTCGGGTGCCGGCTCGCTGGTCGCTTACGCGCTCGGCATCACCGACCTCGATCCGCTCAAGTACGCGCTGCTGTTCGAGCGTTTCCCTGAATCCGGAGCGGGTGTCGATGCCCGACTTCGATATCGACTTCTGCCAGCACGGCCGCGATCGCGTGATCCAGTACGTCAAGGAGAAGTACGGCAAGGACGCGGTGTCGCAGATCGCGACCTTCGGCACCATGGCGGCCAAGGCCGCGGTGCGCGATGTCGGCCGCGTGCTCGACCTGGGCTACAACTTCGTCGACGGCGTGGCCAAGCTGATCCCGTTCAAGCCGGGCAAGCTGGTGACGATCGAGGAGGCCAAGAAGGAAGAGCCGCTGCTGACCGAGCGCGAGAACAACGAAGAGGAAGTGCGCCAGCTGCTCGAACTGGCGCAGCGCGTCGAAGGCATGACCCGCAACGTCGGCATGCACGCCGGCGGCGTGCTGATCGCGCCGGGCAAGCTGACCGACTTCTGCCCGCTGTACACGCAGGGCGGCCAGAACGACGGCATGAGCGGCGTGGTCAGCCAGTACGACAAGGACGACGTCGAGGCCGCGGGCCTGGTCAAGTTCGACTTTCTGGGCCTGACCACGCTGACCATCCTCGACTGGGCCGAGCGCTACATCCGCCGGCTCGATCCGGGCAAGGCCGACTGGAACTGCAGCCAGATCCCGCTCGACGATCCGGCCGCCTTCGACATCCTGAAGTCCGCCAATACGGTGGCGGTGTTCCAGCTGGAAAGCCGCGGCATGCAGGGCATGCTCAAGGACGCCAAGCCCGACCGCTTCGAGGACATCATCGCGCTGGTGTCGCTGTACCGCCCGGGTCCGATGGACCTGATTCCCAGCTTCTGCGCGCGCAAGCACGGCCGCGAGAAGGTGGAATATCCGGATCCGCGCGTCGAACCCGTCCTGAAAGAGACCTACGGCATCATGGTCTATCAGGAGCAGGTGATGCAGATGGCGCAGATCATCGGCGGCTACTCGCTCGGTGGCGCCGACCTGCTGCGCCGCGCGATGGGCAAGAAGAAGCCCGAGGAAATGGCCAAGCATCGCGAGCTGTTCCGCGAGGGCGCCGCGAAGAACGGGCTGTCGGCCGACAAGGCCGACGAGATCTTCGACCTGATGGAGAAGTTCGCCGGCTACGGCTTCAACAAGTCGCACGCGGCCGCCTATGCCTTGCTGGCGTACTACACGGCCTGGCTGAAGGCGCACCATCCGGCCGAATTCATGGCGGCCAACATGTCGCTGGCGATGGACGACACCGACAAGGTCAAGATCCTCTACGAGGATTGCCGCGCCAACGGGCTGCGCGTGCTGCCGCCGGACGTCAACGCCAGCGAATACCGTTTTGCGCCGACCGATGCGAAGACGATCCGCTACGGCCTGGGCGGCATCAAGGGTTCCGGCCAGGGCGCGATCGAGGACATCCTGCGCGCGCGCGAGGAACGGCCGTTCACCGACCTGTTCGACTTCTGCGAGCGCGTCGACCGCCGCCAGGTCAACCGCCGCACGATCGAGGCGCTGATCCGCGCCGGGGCCTTCGACACGCTGCATCCGAACCGCGCCCAGCTGCTGGCCTCGGTGCCGCGCGCGATGGAGGCCGCGGAGCAGAAGGCCGAATCGGCCAACCAGGTGTCGCTGTTCGACCTGATGGCCGACGATGGCGACGCGTACCGGCCCGAGCTGATCGACGAGCCGGCCTGGACGCCGAAGCGGATGCTGCAGGAAGAAAAGCAGGCGCTTGGCTACTACTTCTCCGGCCACCTGTTCGACGCCTATCGCGACGAGGTGCGGCGCTTCGTCAAGGGCACGCTGGCGGCGCTGGAAAAGGAAGTGCAGGGCAACGGCGGCGGCTATGGCCGCGACGTGCGCGGCAAGATGGTCGCCGGCGTGATCACCGGCATCCGCACGCAGATGACGCAGCGCGGCAAGATGCTGATCGTGCTGCTCGACGACGGCACCGGGCAGATCGAGATGACGGTGTTCAACGAGCTGTTCGACGCCAACCGGCACATGTTCCGGGAGGACGAGCTGCTGATCGCGCAGGGCAATGCCCGCCACGACACCTTCACCGGCGGGGTGCGCTTCACCGCCGAAACCGTGATGGACCTGACGACCGCGCGGATCCGCAATGCGCGCGCGCTGAAGCTGTCGCTGAACGGCAACTCGTCGACCGCGATGCTGCGCGAGCTGCTGACCCCGCATCTGGCCCAGTCCGCCGGTACCCCGGGGCTGCCGGTCTGCATCCAGTACGCCAGCGCCTCGGCGGTCTGCGAGGCGGTGCTGGGGCAGGCGTGGCAGGTGGTGCCGTCGGACGACACGCTGGCCGCGCTGCGGGCGGCGCTGTCGCCGGAGTGCGTCAGTACGTTGTACGAGTGAGGCGGCAGGGCTTCAGTCGCCGAGCTGTCGCTGCCCTGGCTTTCGCGATAACGCCCGTTATCGGCTCCCTCTCCCGCTTGCGGGAGGGGGTAGGGGGGAGAGGGCATAGGGCGGTGCGACCAGACCGCTGGTTTGGCAAGCGCCTGCTTGCCTCTCCCCCAGGCCCTCAGCCCTTCGTCCCCTTCACCATATTCCCCAGCGCGAAGAACGGCGCATACACGCCCGGGCAGGCCGCATAGAGGAACATTCGCAGCCGGTGGCCCAGCCGCACGTCGCGCGCGCCGAGCAGCAGCCGCAGGCGCTCGCCGGTGCTGGTGGCGGCGAAGATGTCGCGCGTGAAGGTCTCTCGCGCCAGCTTGCCGGCCTTGTGGCGGCGCATCGCGTCGCCCGCGCCGGCCAGTTCGGCGTCCTGGATGAACTGCAGCGTCTCGGCCAGCGAGCTGCGGTTGGTCAGCTGGATGCGCTTGACGAAGTCCGCCGGCGTGCGCAATTTGCGCTTGCCGGAGACGCCGCCGCGGCGATAGCGCACCAGCGGCCGGCGCAGCGTGATGGCGCCGCCGCCGAGCACCGCGCGCAGCGTGGTGATCTGGTCTTCCGAAATCATGCCGGGCGCGATCGGGCCGAAGCGTTCGAACTGCCGGCGCGTCCAGGTATGCGAGGCGCCGATGACGACCGGCGGTTCGGCCATCCAGCGCGCCACGCCGTCATAGATGCCCAGCTCGCTGTGCGCAATGGTGCCGTGGTCGGCGCCTTCGTAGTCCATGTCGATCAGGTCGGTGGCGATCAGGTCCGGTTTGCGGCCGTGCGCCAGCCAGGCCTGCGCGACCTCGCGGCAGCGCGTCGGCAGCGAGATATCGTCGCCGGCGGCGACGAAGATCAGCTCGCCGTGCGACAGCTCGACCAGCTGGCTCAGATGCCCGCTGATGCCAAGGTTGACCGGATTGCGCCGCAGCGTGACCCGGTGCGGGCCGGCATAGCCCTGCAGGGCGCGCTGCGCGGCGGCGAAGGTGTCGTCGGTCGAGGCATCGTCCGAGACGATGATCTCCAGGTCCGGGTAGTCCTGCGCGAGCGCGCCGGCGATCGCATCGGCGATGAAGCGTTGCTGGTTGTAGGTGATCAGCAGCAGGGTCGCGGACGGCCACGCGCTGTCCCGCGCATTCGCCGTGTCTGCCGCCTCCCGCACATCGCCGCCATTCGCCGTACCGCTCATCCTCGCTTCCTCTCTTGTTGCCGATCCGTCGTTGCCGAACCGTCGTTGCCTATCACGCGTTGCCGAATATTCGTTGGCGAATACTCGTTGCCGGACGCATGCCGCCCCAGCGGGCACGGCCGAACGATACCATGCCGCCCCGGCACCCCCTCGCAGGGAGGGGAGCGTCAGGGGCAACGGTATAATGCGCCGCGTGGCGCGCCCCGGGGCCGCCATGGTGGCCCTGCATGGTTGCCCCTGTTTCCGGCTCATGGCCAATGTGCCCGCCAACGCCGTTCCGGCGCCGATCCGTATTTCATCCATGAGCATTGATCGTTTGTCCATCGGTGTCGCGGCGACTGCCGCGGCGCTGTCCCCCTGTGCTGATGCTGACCCTGCAGGGCGGCACCGGCTACTGCTTCTTCGTCGTGCTGGCCTTCAGCCTGCTGTGGCTGAGCCAGGCCGAGAATCGCCGCCAGAGCCGCGAACTGCTGCTGCGCTACAAGTGGTACGTCGTGGCGATGACGGCTTACCCGCTGGCGATTGGCCTGCAGGCGCTGCTGACCGGCGAGGTGCCGTCACGCGCCTTCGATTCGCCGTCGCGGCTGCTGCTGTCCGTGCCGATCTTCCTGCTGCTGGCCGCGGTGCCGGCCGAGCGGCTGCGGCCGTTTCAATGGGGCTGCGTGATCGGTGCGCTGGGCGCGTGCTTCTGGTCCGTGCTGATCCTGTTCTCGCCCGCCGAGTGGGTGATGTCCGGCCGCGCCGGCAATCCGTTCACCAATCCGATTCCGTTCGGCGACACCGCGCTGGTGCTCGGCTTCATGGGCGCGATTCCGCTGGCCGAACGCGGCCGCCCGCGCTGGGAGCAGGTCTTCCGCCTGCTCGGCCTGGCCGCCGGCTGCTACGCCTCCTATGCGTCGGAGAGCCGCGGCGGCTGGATCGCCATTCCGGTGATGCTGTGGGTCCTGCTGTGCCGCTTCGACCTGGCGCGCATGCGCCCGCGCCGGCTGATGCTGGTGTTCGCCGCGTCGCTGACGCTGGGGGCGATGGCCGCGCTCAATACACCGGTGGTGCAGAGCCGCATCGCCGCCGCGACGTCGGACTTCGAGCGGCTGGCGCACGGCGATGCCGATACCTCGATCGGCCTGCGGCTGCAGCTATGGCAGGCGGCCTGGACGCTGTTCGAACGCGAGCCGGCGCTGGGCGTCGGCAAGGGCACGCTGAAGGAGAGCCTGCAGGTGCTGGCCGACCGCGGCGAGGCCTCGCCGGCGATCATCCATCCGCACGCGCACAACGAGCTGTTCTCGACGCTGGCGGAGATGGGACTGCTGGGCCTGGCGGTGCTGCTGCTGCTGTACTACGGCTCGACGGTCTATTTCTGGCGCCATCGCCATTCGCCCGATCCCGACATCGCCACCGCGGCGGCGATGGGCCTGGTGCTGACGTTGGGCACGGTGGTGTTCGGGCTGACCATCGACGTCTTCACGCTGGTGATGAACACCGCCTTCTTCGGGCTGACCTCGGCGACGCTGCTGGGCATCATCGCAAACCGCACGCGGCAGCTGGAAGCGGCGGCCGCCGCCGCGCCGCGGCCGCGCTGAGCGGTAGTCCTGAGCGGTCGTACTGAGCGGTAGTCCTGAGCGGACGCAACTCGCGCGGTCAGGCCCCGCCGAGCCGCAGCAGCGCATCGAGATGCGCCGCCGGTTCCGGGTTGTAGCGCAGATGCCGGCGCGGCTCGGCGATCCGCGCGCCGCCATCCTTCGACCAGGCCACGGCCTCGCGCATCGCGGCGGCGATCGCCGCCACGTCGGTGCGCGGGAAGCGCCGCGCCACCGCATCGTCCATCACCTCGAGGCAGGCGATATTGTCCGCCAGCAGCACCGGCGTGCCGCACAGCACCGACTCGATGCCGACCAGCCCGAAGGGCTCGTAGCTGGACGCCAGCACGGTGAAATCGGCGGCGGCATAGAGCTCGGCCATGTTGGCGCAATAGCCCAGTTCGCGCACGCCCGGCAGGGTCCTGCCGACCGGCCGGCCGGCGACGGCCAGCGTCGCGTCGAGGCCGCTGTCGGCGAGCGCGCGGGCCAGCACGTCGAGGCCCTTGCGCGAATGGTCCGACGACGGAAACAGGAAGACCGGCGTGTCGCCGAAGCCGAGGCGCTGGCGCAATGCCGCTCGCGCGGCATCGTCGACCGGCTGGAAGCGCGCGGTATCGACCGGCGGATAGAGCAGGGCGAGCCGGTCGGCGGGCACGCCATACAGCTCGGCCAGTTCGTCGGCCATCAATTGCGAATGGGCGACCACGTGGCGCGCGGCGGCGTAGTGGCGCGCTTCCAGTTCGATCTGGCGCCGGTCCCAGAAGGTCGGCGCGCGTCCGGATGCGCGCAGGTAGCCGCGATGGGTGCCGCCGCAGATCGCCAGGTCGGCGCCGACCACGCGGTTGCAGCCGATCAGCAGATCGCAGTGGCGGTGCGCGTCGCGCATGCCCCAGGAGAACGCGGTATCGCGCATCTTGCCGGGCAGCCAGCGCACGCGCACCAGATGCCGGTCGACCTGCCCGTACTCGGGGGATGTCGCCGTCGAAGCGGCGCGCGAACACCGCGGGGCGCTCGCCGCGTGCGATCAGGCCGCGCGCCAGGTCCAGCGCATAGCGTTCGAAGCCGCCGCCCTTGCCGAAGCGGTTGCAGGAGATGCCGATCTTCATGGACACGGATATCGGGACGGGAGGAAAGCCACGGTCATGGGTCGCCGCCGGCCGCTCATTGGCCGCCGGCCTGCTGCCGGCCCAGGTACCACAGCTTCAGGTATTTGTAGTAGCTCGCCTGCGCGTTCATCAGCGCGACGCCGAAGCCTTCGGCGCCGTCGAGAATGCTGCGGCGGAGCAGCCAGGTCCGCAGGAAGGCCCACAGGCCGTGGCCCGCGGCGGCCAGCGGCGACGAGCGCTTGCCGCGGCTGAAGGCCTGGCGCGCGCCGGCCGACGAATAGCTGTCGATCTTGCGCAGCACGTCGGAGTAGTCGCGATAGCTGTAGTGCGTCAGTGGTTCGCGCAGCCGGCCGAGCCGGCCCTGCACGATCAGGCTCTCGTGCACCAGCGCATCGCTGAAGCGGCCGTGGCCGCGGCGGACCAGCCGCGTCACGTAATCGGGATACCAGCCGCCATGGCGGATGAAGCGGCCGCAGAACTGCGACAGCCGCGGCATCTCGTAGCCGTCGGCGCCGTCGCTGGCGATCGCGGCGAGGATCTCGTCGCGCAGCGCGGGGCTGACGCGCTCGTCCGCATCGATGCTCAGGGATCCAGTCGCCGGTGGCGGCGTTGACCGCGCGGTTCTTCTGCGGACCGAAGCCGGGCCAGTCCTCGGTCTGGATCACGCGCGCGCCCATGTCCCGGGCAATCGCCGGGGTGGCGTCCGCGCTCATGCAATCCACTATAATCGCCTCGTCACACCACTTCACGCTCTCCAGACAGGCCTGGATATTGTGGGCTTCGTTGCGGGTGATGATGACGACGGAGAGTTTCATTGACGTGGTCGTATGGCCTGCTGTATGACGCGACCCAGCCGCGATCCGACCGCAATCGGCACGGTATCGCCCCGGTCGAGCGCGGCGCCATTGTACCCCGGCCCCCTGCCGGCCTCTGCGCCGGGCCGACCCGCCGGTGCCCGCTTCCGGTTTCCGGCCCGGGCTCACCGGCGCCTCTGATTATTCCGAAGGAGTGTTCTTGTCCCGCCCATCGACGCCAGGTGTGCAAACCATGCCCGCCCGACTCTGGTCCTACCTGCGCCCGGAGTTGCGCATCTTCATCGCCGCCATCGTCGCGATGGCCGTCGTGGCCGCCAGCGAAGGGGTGATCCCCAAGGTCGTCAACGATCTGCTGGACAAGGGCTTCGGCGGCGACTACGCCGGCAAGCTGTGGCATGTGCCGGCGATCCTGACCGGCGTCGCGCTGATCCGCGGCCTGGCGCAGTTCGCCTCCGGCTACCTGCTGAGCCTGATCTCCAACCGCGTGCTGCTGAAGATGCGGCTGCAGATGTTCGAACGCATGCTGCATGTGCCGGCGATGTTCTTCCATCGCAATACCGCGGCGTCGCTGATCAACGCGGTGATCTTCGAGGTCAACCAGGTGCTGCAGATCCTGACCAGCGTGTTCATCACGCTGGTGCGCGACTCGCTGACCGTGGTCGCGCTGTTGATCTACCTGTTCTACACGAACTGGCGGCTGACGCTGATCGTCGCGGTGATCCTGCCGGTGATCGGCTACCTGATGTCGAAGATCAACCGGCGCCTGCGCAAGCTCAACCGCGAGCACCAGACGCTGACCAACCACGCCGCCTATGTCGTCGAGGAAGCCGCGGGGGGCTTCAAGGTGGTCAAGCTGCACGGCGGCGAGACCTACGAGCTGGCGCGCTTTCGCGCGATGGCCGAGCGGCTGAAGAACTATTCGATGCGGATGGCGGTCGCGGGCGGCCTGAACCAGCCGGTCACCGCGTTCCTGGCCGCGCTGGCGCTGTCGGTGATCATCACCATCGCGATGGTGCAGGCGCAGGGCAACCAGACCACCATCGGGGGCTTCACCGGCTTCGTGATGGCGATGCTGCTGCTGATCTCGCCGCTGAAGCACCTGACCGACATCAACCAGCCGCTGACGCGCGGCATGACCGCCGCCGAGATGATCTTCCGGCTGATCGACGAGCCGGTGGAGCCCCAGCACGGCGGCCTGCCGCTGGACCGCGCGCGCGGCGAGCTGGTGTTCGAGCGCGTCGGCTTCCGTTACGGCGACGCCGGCCGTCCGGCGCTGCAGGACGTGTCGCTGCAAGTCAGCCCGGGCGAGGTGCTGGCGCTGGTCGGCCCGTCCGGCAGCGGCAAGACCACGCTGGTCAACCTGGTGCCGCGCTTCTTCGATCCAACCGAAGGGCGCATCCTGCTCGACGGCCAGCCGCTCGATGCGCTGGCGCTGAAGGACCTGCGCCGCCAGATCGCCTTCGTCAGCCAGGACGTGGTGCTGTTCAACGACACCGTCGCCGCCAACGTGGCCTATGGCGTGCACTCGGCCGACCAGATCGACATGGCGCGGGTCGAGCGCGCGCTCGAGGCGGCCTATCTGACCGACGTGGTCAAGGCGCTGCCCGAGGGTTTGCAGACCAATATCGGCGACAACGGCATGAAGCTGTCGGGCGGCCAGCGCCAGCGGCTGGCGATCGCGCGCGCGCTGTACAAGGACGCGCCGATCCTGATCCTGGACGAGGCCACCTCGGCGCTGGATTCGGAGTCGGAGCGCCAGGTCCAGGCCGCGCTGGAATCGCTGATGGTCGGCCGTACCACGCTGGTGATCGCGCACCGGCTGTCGACCATCGAGAACGCCGACCGCATCGCGGTGCTGGATCAGGGACGCATCGCCGAGCACGGCACCCATGCCGAGCTGCTGGCCGCGAACGGTCTGTACGCCGGGCTGCACCGCATCCAGTTCGCGACGCAGTAAGCCGGCCGCATGGGGCGATGCTCCACGGTGCGCTGCACAGGGGCGCGCTGTGGTGCGGGGCGGCGCCGGCCGGCCTCGCTTGGCGCGCCGCCGTGGCTGGCCGATACTGTGGCATGCCTCGCGCGCCGCGCGACGGCCATGCCGGCGGACGGATAGGCCGGAATCAATCGAGGAGACCACGATGAGCGAATCGCAGCAAGGCCGTGCCACATCGAACGCGGCATCCGGCACGTCCGGCGGCAGTGTCGACAGCAAGCCGATCAGCCGCTATCCGGTGCCGACGCTGGAGCAGGTCCCGGACGATATCCGCGAGCGGATCCTGGCGGTGCAGGAGAAGGCCGGCTTCGTTCCCAACGTCTTCCTCGCGCTGGCGCACCGGCCGGCCGAGTTCCGCGCCTTCTTCGCCTATCACGACGCGCTGATGGACAAGGAGGGCGGGCTGACCAAGGGCGAGCGCGAGATGATCGTGGTCGCCACCTCCGGCGTCAACCAGTGCCTGTATTGCGTGGTCGCGCACGGCGCGATCCTGCGCATCTACGAGAAGAAGCCGCTGCTGGCCGACCAGGTCGCGGTCAACTACCGCAAGGCCGACCTGCCGCCGCGCCAGCGCGCGATGCTCGATTTCGCGATGAAGGTCTGCCAGGCCTCGCACGAGATCGACGAGGCCGATTTCGAGGCGCTGCGCCCGCACGGCTTCTCCGACGAGGACGCCTGGGACATCGCCGCCATCACCGCCTTCTTCGGCCTGTCCAACCGGATGGCCAACACCATCGGCATGCGTCCCAACGACGAGTTCTTCCTGATGGGACGCGTGCCGAAGGCCAAGCCGTAATCCGGTGCCGGGACCGGCCGTTTCGCCCGCGGGCGGCGGATGCCGTCCGCTCCCGACCTGCAAGGAGATTGCATGCCAAGGATCGTCGACCGATCACGTCTTTCCTCGTTTCTTTCCGCGCTTGGTTCCGCGCTTCGTTACCCGCTGCTGCCTCGCCTGACCCGCACGGGCCGGCTGGCTGGCGCCGCTGCGGGCGCGGCCATGCTGACCGCCTGCGCCAGCGAACCGCCGCCCGGCCCGCCGCCGCCCCCGATGGGAGGCGCCGCCACGCCGCAGGGCTGCGCCGCCGACAAGCTGACCGACGACGCGCTGGTCGGCAAGCCGGAGGCCGAGGCGATCGCGCTGCTGGACGGCTGCGCCTGGCGCATCGGCCAGCGCGACGCGCAGCAGTTCCCCGGCACCATGGACTATCGTCCGGACCGGCGCACGCTCGGCATCGCGGGCGGCCTGGTGGTCTGGGTCAAGCGCGGCTGAATGCCGGGCGCCAGCGCCAGCCGGCGCCGAAGCCGTATGGCGCGTGGCGCGTGGCGCGCCGCGCATCGTCGGGCCGTGGCCTCTGGCTTCTGGCTTCTGGCTTGTGGCTTGTGGCTTCTGGCTTGTGGCTTCTGGCTTGTGGCTTGTGGCTTGTGGCTTGTGGCGTGCGGACTGTGCCGTGTAGCGTGCGGCGCGTTGTGTGGCCGGTCTACTTGACCTGCGCGCACATGCCGCTGGCCGGGTCGAACATCACCGGCCACGCTTCCTCGTAGATTCCCGGCGTGCAGCGCTTCTGGCAATTGGCATGGGCCAGCGTGACGCGCCGCGGGTCCTGCCAGACCATCAGCTTGCAGCCGCTGTCGTCGCGCGCCACCAGCTCGATATGCGGGGCCTTCTGGACCTGCCTGAACTCGCTCAGATCGAAGGCGCAGGAGCCGCGTCGCCGGGGCACCCACAGCTTCCAGTTCAACGCCTGTACCTCGTTCGCGGCGACGCGCACGCGCGCCTCTTCCCGAAAGCCGTCGTCCTCGGTGCGGCTGCAATAGCCGGCGAGCTCGATCACGCGCGAGGGAATCGGTGGGGGAGGGGCAGGCGTGACCTGCCGTTCGGGCGCGGCCGGGGGCAACGAGGGCGCGCGTTTGGCCAGTTCCTGCACAGGCGCGCAGCCCGGCAAGGCCAGCAATCCCGCGAGCAGTGCCGCCGGTAGTGCCAGCGGTAGCCTCGCCGTCAGTCGCGCAGGCAGTCTTGCCGCTGGTCCCGCCGCCAGTCGCGCCGGTTTTCCTGCCGGTAGTCCGCCAAGCAGCGGGCCTGCCCATGGCGCGATCCGCCGCGCCGACGGCCCTTGGGCCATTGCGTCATTCCAGCGTGTCATCGTCCGCTCCCGCCACCGCGCCAGGCGCGCGCCATCCTTCTAATCGTTATAGAAGATTGGTGCGGGGATGGCATGCGGTCTGACCCCTGAGGGCGCGTTCCGGGCGGAACGCGGGCGGGCCGCGCCGACATCAACGCCTACGTCAGCGCCG
Source organism: Cupriavidus sp. H18C1 (assembly GCF_049311595.1). Taxonomy (NCBI): domain Bacteria; kingdom Pseudomonadati; phylum Pseudomonadota; class Betaproteobacteria; order Burkholderiales; family Burkholderiaceae; genus Cupriavidus; species Cupriavidus sp. H18C1. The sequence continues at coordinate 930,550 of NZ_CP186008.1, read as the reverse complement.
ACATCAGCGCCGACATCAACGCCTACGTCAGCGCCGACATCAGCGCCGACATCAACGCCTACATCGACGCCTACATCAGGATGATGTCGTACTGCTCCTGATGGAAGGTCGATTCGACCTGCAGCGAAATCGGCTTGCCGATGAAGTCGCCGAGCATCGCCATATGCTGGCTCTCCTCTTCGAGGAAGAGGTCGATCACTTCCTGCGAGGCCAGGATGCGGAACTCGCGCGGATTGAACTGGCGCGACTCGCGCATGATCTCGCGCAGGATCTCGTAGCACACCGTGCGCGGCGTCTTGACCTGGCCCTTGCCCTGGCAGACGGGGCACTGCTCGCACAGCACGTGCGCCAGCGATTCACGCGTGCGCTTGCGCGTCATCTCGACCAGGCCCAGCTGCGAGAAGCCGTTGACGGTGATGCGGGTGCGGTCGCGCGACAGCGCGCGCTTCAGTTCCGACAGCACCGCGTCGCGGTGCTCGGCGTTCTCCATGTCGATGAAGTCGATGATGATGATGCCGCCGAGATTGCGCAGGCGCAGCTGGCGCGCGATCGTGTGCGCCGCCTCGAGATTGGTCTTGAAGATCGTGTCGTCGAAATTGCGCGCGCCGACATAGCCGCCGGTGTTGACGTCGATCGTCGTCATCGCCTCGGTCTGGTCGATCATCAGATACCCGCCGGACTTCAGGTCGACGCGCCGTGACAGCGCGCGCTCGATTTCCGCGTCGATATTGAACAGGTCGAAGATCGGCCGCTCGCCGGTGTAGTGCGACAGCCGCGGCAGTACCGCGGGGGTGTATTCCTGCGCGAACTCGACCAGCTTCTGGTAGTTCTCTCGCGAGTCGACCTGGATCACGCCTGTGGCGTCGTTGACGAAATCGCGCAGCACGCGCTGGGCGAGGCTCAGGTCCTGGTACAGCAGGCTGGGCGCCGGCAGCGTGGTCGCATTGAGCCGGATCGCGCCCCAGATCTTGCGCAGGTAGGCGATGTCGTTGCCCAGCTCCTCGTCGGTCGCCTCCTCGGCGATGGTGCGCACGATGAAGCCGCCGCGCTCTTCCTCGGGCACCAGCCCCTGCACGCGGGCGCGCAGCGCCTCGCGATCGACTTCGCCCTCGATCCGCTGCGAGATGCCGATATGCGGGTCCTGCGGCAGATAGACCAGCGTGCGGCCGGCGATGCTGACCTGGGTCGACAGCCGCGCGCCCTTGGTGCCGATCGGGTCCTTGATCACCTGCACCATCAGCGCCTGGCCTTCGAACAGCGTCTTTTCGATCGCCAGCTGCGTGCTGCCGTTGCGGTCCGGCTCGCGCCGGTGCCAGATATCGGCGACGTGCAGGAAGGCGGCCCGTTCCAGCCCGATGTCGATGAAGGCCGATTGCATGCCGGGCAGCACGCGCACCACCTTGCCCAGATAGATATTGCCGACCAGTCCGCGCGTCAGCGTGCGTTCGACATGAAGCTCCTGCACCGCGGCCTGCTGCACGATGGCCACGCGCGTTTCCTGCGGGGTGATATTGACGAGGATGTCTTCGGTCATGTTGTGTGCGATCCGTCGCCGGCTGGCTGGCTCCGTCGCCAAATGCGTGTCGCGGCGGAGCAGGTTGGTCCCCTGGATGCCGGGCGGCGCGGTCGGCGGGTGACCGGCGCCATGTTCGGCTTGCCCGGCGGGCGTTGCGGTGTTGCGGCGCTGCGCCTCAGAAGCGCAGGCCGGCCTGTCGCAACAGTGCTGCCGTCTCGAACAGGGGCAGGCCCATGATACCCGAATAGCTCCCCGCGATCCGCTGCACGAACTCGGCGGCGCGGCCCTGGATGCCATACGCGCCGGCCTTGCCGAGCGGTTCGCCGCTGGCCACGTAGCGCGCGATCTCGTCCTCGCGCATCGCGCGGAAGCTGACCTCGGAGATCGACAGCGCATGGTGCGCGCCGAGCGTCGAGACGACGGTCACCGCGGTCAGTACCCGATGCGTGGTGCCGGACAGCGCCGCCAGCATCGCCGCGGCGTCGTCGGCATGCTCCGGCTTGCCGAGGATGCGGCCGTCCAGGCAGACCGTGGTGTCGGAGGTCAGGATCGGCGCGTCGGGCAGCGCGCGGTGCTCGCGCCGGCGCAGCGCGGCCTCTGCCTTCAGCGCGCAGACGCGCTGCACGTAGTCGTCGGGCGTCTCGCCGGGCAGCACCGCTTCAAGCGCCTCGGCGTCTTCGTCGTCGTCGGGCAGCAGCAACTGGTAGGACACGCCGAGCTGGGTCAGCAGTTCGCGGCGGCGGGGGCTTTGGGAGGCGAGGTAGAGGACGTCGTGGAGCACGGTGGCACGGGCGCGGCGGGCGCGCTCAGGGACAAGGGTGGGACGACGGTTCAGACCGGGCGAGCAGGGATCAGACCCGATGGTAAGGGTGGTTCTGCGTGACGGTCCAGGCGCGGTACAGCTGCTCGGCCAGCAGCACGCGCACCATGCCGTGCGGCAGGGTCAGGCTGGAGAGCCGCAGCAGCGTCTGCGCGCGCGCCTTCAGCGCGGGGTCGAGCCCGTCGGCGCCGCCGATCAGGAAGGCGACGTCGCCACCCTCGCGTTGCCAGCCGGTCAGCTGCTCGGCCAGCTGCATCGTGGTCAGGTCGCGGCCGCGTTCGTCCAGCGCGACGATGCGGCACTGGCGCGGCAGCGCGGCCTCGATGCGCGCGGCCTCGCGCTGCATCACGGTCGCCGCGTTATTGCTGGCGGTGCGCGCCTCGGGCTTGATCTCGCGCAGCACGATGCGCAGCTCCGGCGGCATGCGCTTGGTATCTCGGCGAAGCCCGCCTCGATCCAGGCCGGCATCTTGTGTCCGACCGCGACGATCAGCAACTGCACGGCGACGCGCTGCTGCGGGATGGGGCCCGGCTCAGGCCGAGCGGGTGGCGCGCTTGCGCGGTGCCGCGGTCTTGGCGGCGGCGCTGCGCGTGGCGGTGGTCCTGGCCGCGGTACGGGTGCCGGTGCCGGTTCCCGTCCTGGCCGCCGTCTTGGTGGCGGTCTTGGTGCCGGTCTTGGCGGCCGTCTTGGTGGCCGTCTTGGTCGCGGCCTTGCGGGCGGCGCCGGTACCGCTGCCGGTACCCGTGCGGGCCGGGGCCTTGCGCGCCGGCGCGGCGCCGCTGCTGCTGGTGGTGCGGGGGCGGGCGACCGGCTTGCGCTGCGTGGCGATCGCGTCCGGATCGGTGTCCTCGTGGCCCATCGGCGGCGACGGCTCCTTCATGCCTTCGGGCAGGCGGGCCAGTGCCGGGCGTTCGCCGACGGCGCGGCGCGTGGCGCGGGCGCGCGGCGCCTTCTGGCCTGCGTCCTCGTCGTCCTCGTCGTCCATCGGCTCGCTGGCCTTGATCAGCCCCCTGGCGGTGCTGCCCAGCTTCATCCGCACCGGCTTGTCGCCCCAGATCTCTTCCAGGTTGTAGTACTGGCGCAGCTGCGGCTGCAGGATATGCACCACCGCGTCGCCGCAGTCGACCAGCACCCATTCGCCGGTCTCCATGCCTTCCACCGCGACGATGTGGCCGCCGGCTTCCTTGACGGTGTCGCGTACCGAGGCGGCCAGCGCCTTGGTCTGCCGGTTCGAGGTGCCGCTGGCGATCACCACGCGGTCGAACAGTTCGGTCAGGTGCGTGGTGTCGAACACCTTGATGTCCTGTGCCTTGACGTCCTCGAGGCCATCGACGATGGCGCGTTGCAGTTTGCGAATATCCATGGTGCCTTGGTGGTGCCCTTGTATTTTGTCAGCGAGGGATCGGTGGCCGTGGCCGCGTCCCGGGCCATTGCCAACGGCCGGCCCGGTTCCACGGTCCTGCTCAGTCCTGGCGATAGAGTCCGTGGGTGGCGATGTAGTGTGCCACGCCCGGGGGGAGTTGGTCATCCGCGCGCTGGCCGGCGGCGAGGCGCTGGCGCAGGGCGGTGGAGGAGAGGTCGACGGCGAGCGTCTGGTCGATCCACATCCGGCCGGAGGGCGTGGATTGTATCAGGTGCGCGTCGGCGCGGCGTTGGGCCAGCGCGTCGCGCACCGGGCCGTCGAGCCGGTCCAGCGCGAAGCCGGGCCGGGTCGCCACGCACAGATGGACGTAGTCGAGCAGATCCTCCCAGCCATGCCAGGTGTGCAGGCGCAGCAATTGGTCGGCGCCCATCAGCCAGGCCAGCGAGGCCTCGGGGCCGTATTGCTCGCGCAGCTGGCGCACCGTGTCGATGGTGTAGCTCGGGCCGGCGCGATCGACCTCCATGCGGCTGGCGTGGACCCGCGCCGGCGCGTCGGCGAGGGCCGCGGCGGCCAGCTCGGTCATCGCCAGCCGGTCCGCGGCCGGCGTCACGTCGTTGCCTTTCTGCCACGACTGGCCGGTAGGGATCCACAGCAGCTCGTCCAGCTGCAGGTGGTCGATGCACAGCCGCGCCAGCGCGAGGTGGCCGACATGGGGCGGATCAAAGGTGCCGCCGAGGATGCCGAGGCGCCAGGGGCGGCCGTGCCGGGCGGGATGCGGGTCGTCGGCCTGGGCAGGCCGGATCGGCGCGCTGGCGGCGGGGGCGATGGTGTTCATCGTTGCGGTTCAGACCCAGTCGCGCGCCGGCAGGAAGTCGGTGTACAGCGCCGCTTCGGCGCTGCCCGGCTCGGGCTGCCAGTCGTAGCGCCGGGCGGCCTGCGGCGGCATCGACATCAGGATCGATTCGGTGCGGCCGCCCGATTGCAGGCCGAACAGCGTGCCGCGGTCGAACACCAGGTTGAATTCGACATAGCGGCCGCGGCGATAGGCCTGGAAGTCGCGCTCGCGCGGGCCGTAAGGGGTGTCCTTGCGCGCCTGCAGGATCGGCAGGTAGGCGTCGAGGAAGCCGTCGCCGACCGCGCGCATCATCGCGAAGCTGTCGTCGAAGCCGAGCGCGGAGAAGTCGTCGAAGAACACGCCGCCGACGCCGCGCGCCTCGCCGCGATGCTTCAGGAAGAAATACTCGTCGCACCAGCGCTTGAAGCGCGGATACAGCTCGGCGCCGAACGGATCGATCGCTCGCTTGCAGGTGGTGTGGAAATGCCGGCAGTCGTCGGCATTGCCGTAGTAGGGCGTCAGGTCCATGCCGCCGCCGAACCACCAGACGGGCTCGGCGCCTTCCTTGACCGCCAGGAAGCAGCGCACGTTCATATGGACCGTGGGCACGTAGGGATTGCGCGGATGGAACACCAGCGAGACCCCCATCGCCTCGAAGCCGCGCCCGGCCAGTTCGGGCCGGCTGGCGCTGGCCGAGGGCGGCAGCGCGTCGCCGCGCACGTGCGAGAAGCCGACGCCGGCCCGCTCCATCACCGCGCCGCCTTCGAGGATGCGGGTGCGGCCGCTGCCGCGCAGGCGCTCGGTGGGCGGCTTTTCCCAGGCATCGGTGGCGAACGGCTGTCCGTCGATGGCGGCGACGGCATCCGTGATGCGGTCTTGCAGATCCAGCAGATAGGCGCGGACTGCCTGGGAATCGATCATGTGCATGGTCAGGATTGTAGCCGCTGCCCCGTCATGGTGCGGCGAGGCCGGCACGCGGGGTGGCTTGTGCCGCGAGGGCATTCCCCCTCTCCCCGCGGAGAGGGCCGGGGAGAGGGGGAGAAGACCTCAGCGCTTGATCGCGCGGTAGCCGATATCCGAGCGGTACTGCATGCCGTCGAAGTGGATCTGCTGGGCCGCGGCATAGGCCGCGCGCTGCGCCGCCTTGACGGTATCGGCCAGGCCCACCACGCACAGCACGCGGCCGCCGGTGGTCAGCAGCTTGCCGTCGGCCAGCGTGGTGCCGGCGTGGAAGGTCACGCTGTCGTCGGTCTCGGCCGGAATGCCGGTGATCAGGTCGCCCTTGCGCGGCGCATCCGGATAGCCGTGCGCGGCCATCACCACGCCCAGCGCGGTGCGGCGGTCCCAGTCGAGCTCGACCGCGTCGAGGCGGCCGTTGACCGCGTGCTCCATCACGTCGAACAGGTCCGTCTTGAGCCGCGCCATGATCGGCTGCGTCTCGGGATCGCCCATGCGGCAGTTGAATTCGAGCGTCTTCGGATTGCCGTCGCGGTCGATCATCAGGCCGGCGTACAGGAAGCCGGTGTACGGAATGCCGTCCTTCTCCATGCCGCGCACGGTCGGCATGATGATCTCGCGCAGCACGCGCGCATGCAGCGCGGGCGTGACCACCGGCGCCGGCGAATAGGCGCCCATGCCGCCGGTATTGGGGCCGGCGTCGCCGTCCAGCAGGCGCTTGTGGTCCTGGCTGGTGGCCAGCGCCAGCACGTTGGCGCCGTCGACCATCACGATGAAGCTCGCTTCCTCGCCTTCCAGGAATTCCTCGATGACGACGCGCGCGCCGGCATCGCCGAGCTTGTTGTCGGCCAGCATCATGTCGACCGCGGCGTGCGCCTCTTCCAGCGTGGCGGCGACCACCACGCCCTTGCCCGCGGCCAGGCCGTCGGCCTTGATCACGATCGGCGCGCCCTGCGCGTCGATATAGGCGTGCGCCTCGGCAGCGTCGGCGAAGGTCTGGTAGGCGGCGGTCGGAATCTGGTGCCGGTGCATGAAGGCCTTGGCGAAGTCCTTCGACGACTCCAGCTGCGCGGCCGCCTTGCTCGGGCCGAAGATGCGCAGGCCCTGCGCGCGGAACACGTCGACGATGCCGGCCGCCAGCGGCGCCTCGGGACCGACCACGGTGAAATGCACGCTCTCCTGGCGGGCAAAGTCCGCCAGCGCCGCCGGGTCGGTCACCGGGACGTTCTGCAGCCGCTTGTCCAGCGCCGTGCCGCCGTTGCCTGGGGCCACGTAGACGACCTGCACCTTGGGCGACTGGGCCAGTTTCCAGGCCAGCGCGTGTTCACGTCCGCCCGAGCCGACAACCAATACTTTCATGATCCACTGCCAGAAGATAAAGCTTTGGGGAGGGCGGCCGCTGCATCGATGTCGCGACGGCCGCCGGGGAGAGGGGGAGGGGGCGGAAGCGCCGGCTCAGTCCTCGATCACTGCGTTGGTGAAGACTTCCTGCACGTCGTCGAGGTTTTCCAGCGCGTCGAGCAGCTTCTGCATCTTGACGGCGTCGTCGCCGGTGAAGCTGACCTCGTTCTGCGGCTTCATCACGACGTCGGCGACCTCGGCCTTGAAGCCGGCCGCTTCCAGCGCCGTCTTGACGGTGCCGAAATCGTTGGGCGGGCAGGTGACCTCGATCGAGCCGTCCTCGTGGGTGACGACGTCGTCGGCACCGGCCTCGAGCGCGGCCTCCATCAGCTTGTCCTCGGGCGTGCCCGGGGCGAACAGGAACTGGCCGCAGTGCGTGAACATGAAGGCCACCGAGCCCTCGGTGCCCATGTTGCCGCCGTGCTTCGAGAAGGCGTGGCGCACTTCGGCCACGGTACGGGTGCGGTTGTCGGTCAGGCAATCGACGATGATCGCGGCGCCCGACAGGCCGTAGCCCTCGTAGCGGATTTCCTCGTAGCTGGCGCCTTCCAGACCGCCCACGCCGCGCTGGATCGCGCGCTGGATGTTGTCCTTGGGCATGTTGGCGTCCATGGCCTTGTCCACGGCCAGCCGCAGGCGCGGATTCGAATCGGCATCGGCGCCGCCGAGCTTGGCGGCAACGGTGATTTCCTTGATCAGGCGGGTCCAGATCTTGCCGCGCTTGGCGTCGGCTGCGGCTTTCTTATGCTTGATATTGGCCCATTTGGAATGACCGGCCATGTTTCTCTCCGAGGCGGAACAGGTACGCGATGCGCGTGCAGCGCGGCAAGGGCAGCATGGCCGAAGGTGGGCGGCCGGGCCGGCGGGCGCTGGAAGCGCCCACGCGGCCTGTTGCGATGCACGCGCCGGTGATGGAATCATCAGCGGCAGGCCACGACTGCTGGCAATCACTGCTGGATATAATCAGCCCGGGATTTTATCACGCGGCCCTGCGCGCCAGACCGCCGGCCCGGCCCTTGCCGCGCCGGGCCGGGCGGGCTGGATTGCGCCGCACCATCGCCGCACTATCCCCGCACCATCGTTTCATCATCGCCTCGTCATTGCGTCCTTATTCACCGGAGCCCCAGCATGGCCGACCCCATCGTTATCGCCAAGAACGCCCAGCATGAACTGGCCCTGCTGCCGCAGATGGGCAATCGCCACGGGCTGATCACCGGCGCCACCGGCACCGGCAAGACCGTGACGCTGCAAACGCTGGCGCAGGGCTTCTCGCGGCTCGGCGTGCCGGTCTTCATGGCCGACGTCAAGGGCGACCTGACCGGCATCTCGCAGCCGGGCCAGCTGTCCGACAAGCTCGGCAAGCGGCTGGCCGACCTCGGCCTGCCCGAGCCGGTCTGGGGCGCCTGCCCGACCACGCTGTGGGACGTGTTCGGCGAGAAGGGCCACCCGGTGCGCGCCACCGTGTCCGACATGGGCCCGCTGCTGCTGTCGCGCATGCTCGAGCTCAACGACACCCAGCAGGGCGTGCTGAACCTGGTGTTCCGCATCGCCGATGCCAACGGCCTGCTGCTGCTCGATGCCAAGGACCTGCGCGCGATGCTGCAGCACGTCGGCGACAACGCCTCGCAGTTCACCACCGAGTACGGCAATATCTCGGCCGCCTCGATCGGCGCGATTCAGCGCGGCCTGGTCGCGCTCGAATCGCAGGGCGCCGACGTGTTCTTCGGCGAGCCGATGCTGAACCTGGACGACTTCATGCAGACCGACAAGGGTCTGGGCATGGTCAATATCCTGGCCGCCGACAAGCTGCTGCACGCGCCGCGGCTGTACGCGACCTTCCTGCTGTGGCTGCTGTCCGAGCTGTTCGAGAAGCTGCCCGAGGCGGGCGACCTCGACAAGCCCAAGCTGGTGTTCTTCTTCGACGAGGCCCACCTGCTGTTCAACGACACGCCCAAGGCGCTGCTGGAGAAGATCGAGCAGGTGGTGCGGCTGATCCGTTCGAAGGGCGTCGGCGTGTACTTCGTCACGCAGAACCCGATCGATATTCCCGACACCGTGCTGGGGCAGCTGGGCAACCGCGTCCAGCACGCGCTGCGCGCGTTCACGCCGCGCGACCAGAAGGCGGTCAAGGTGGCCGCCACCACGATGCGCGCCAATCCCGAGCTGGACGTCGAGAAGGCGATCGGCGAGCTGGCGGTGGGCGAGGCGCTGATCTCGCTGCTCGATGCCAAGGGCACGCCCGGCATCACCCAGCGCGCCTGGGTGCTGGCGCCGGGCAGCCGCATCGGCCCGATCGACGAGGCCGAGCGCAAGCAGCTGCTGGCCTCGTCGCTGGTGGCGGGTACCTATGAGAAAGCCGTCGACCGGGAATCGGCCTACGAGCGCCTGAAGGGCAGGGCCGCGCAGGACGCGGATGCGCAGCAGGGCGGTGCGCAGAACGGCGGGCAGGGCGGTGGACAGCCCGCGCAGCCGCAGGCCGGCGAGCGCGGCTGGCTCGACGAGGCCGGCGATCTGTTCGGCGGCCTGACGCGCGGCACCGGCAAGAGCGGCCGCGGCGATTCGATCCTCGAATCGATGGCCAAGTCGGCCGCCCGCACGGTGGGCTCGCAGGTCGGCCGCGAGCTGATCCGCGGCGTGCTGGGCAGCCTGCTGGGGTCGGGGCGCAAACGCCGCTAAGGCGCTGCGGCGGGCCCCCGGTATCGACCTCAGTTCTTGGTGCCGAACAGCCGGTCGCCCGCATCCCCGAGGCCCGGCACGATGTAGGCGTGCTCGTCCAGATGGCTGTCGAGCGAGGCCACGTACAGCTTCACGTTCGGGTGGGCCTTCTGGAAGACCTCGACGCCCTCGGGCGCCGCCACCAGCGCGACGAAGGTGATTGCCTCGTCCTTGACGCCGCGGCGCTTGAGCACATCGACCGCATGCGCCGCCGAATAGCCGGTGGCGACCATCGGATCGCACAGGATGAAGCTGCGGTCCTCCAGGTCGGGCAGCCGCACCAGGTATTCGACCGGACGATGATGCTCGTCGCGATAGACGCCGATATGGCCGATCCGCGCCGACGGGATCAGCTCGACCAGGCCGTCGCTCATGCCGACGCCGGCGCGCAGCACCGGCACGATGGTCAGCTTCTTGCCGGCGATCACCGGCGCGTCCATGCTGACCAGCGGCGTGTCGATATGGCGCGTGGTCAGCGGCAGGCTGCGCGTGATCTCGTAACCCATCAGCAGCGTGATTTCGCGCAGCAGCTCGCGAAAGGTCCGCGTCGACGTGTCGCGGTCGCGCATGTGCGACAGCTTGTGCTGGATCAGCGGGTGGTCGAGGATGAACAGATTGGGGAAACGCGGATCTTGCTTCATGGCGGGTAGCGGCTGGCGGTGAGGGCAGGGCGGAATCCGGGGGATCGCCCCGGTGGTGCCGGATTGTAATGGATGGACTCCGGGTCGTCCCCGCGGTCCGCGCGGAAGCGGGGACACAGTGACTGGCAACGCCACAATCGCTGCGGTCGAACCATCGAGCGCCGGGGCCCGCCTGCGCGGCGGCGACGATGCCCCGTCCGATGCCTTTGCGCCTTTTGACATACAATCCTCGCGTCTGTCCGGCGGCATTGTCGGGCGGCAGTGCCAAACAAAATTTCCCGACGTCATGCCTTGCCGCGCCCGCCTGTCGGCGACCGCGCGCGGACAGGCCGTTTGCACCATACCCGTGCCCGCATCCCAGAAATCCCTCGCCAGCCCCGCCGGCGCCTCCGCCGGCGCGCGGCAGCGCACCGGGCTTGCCGTCGCCGCCATCGGCGCGGTGCTGTTCTCCGGCAAGGCCATCGTCGCCAAGCTGATGTACCGCTACAACGTCGACGCGGTGATGGTGATCACGCTGCGCATGCTGTTCGCGGTGCCGCTGTTCATGGCGATCGGCTGGTGGCAGTCGATGCGGCTGCCGCCGCTGTCGTGGGCCGACCGCGGCCGCGTGCTGATGCTCGGCTTCATCGGCTACTACCTGTCGAGCTTTCTCGATTTCCTCGGCCTGCAATACATCACCGCCGGGCTGGAGCGGCTGATCCTGTTCCTGACGCCGTCCTTCGTCGTGCTGGCCACCGCCTTCGGCTTCAAGCGCCATATCAGCCGCCAGCAATGGATCTCGCTGCTGCTGGCCTATGCCGGCATCGTGCTGGTGCTGGCCCACGACCTCGACGTCAGCGGCAGCCAGGTGTGGCTCGGCGCCGCGCTGGTGCTGGGCAGCGCGCTCAGCTACGCGGTCTATCTGATCGCCAGCGGCGAGCTGGTGGCGCGCATCGGCTCGCTGCGGCTGGTCGCCTATGCGATGTGCGTGTCCACCGCCTGCTGCGTGGTGCAATATCTGGTGCTGGGACGCCCCCTGGGCCGAACTGCTGCAGCCGGCGCCGGTGATGTGGCTGTCGGTGATCAACGCGGTGTTCTGCACCGTGTTGCCGGTGTCGCTGACGATGATGGCGGTGGCGCGCATCGGCGCGCCGATGGCCTCGCAGGCCGGCATGATCGGCCCGGTGTCGACGCTGTTCCTCGGCTTCTGGCTGCTGGGCGAGCCGATCACCGTGGTGCAGCTGGCCGGCAGCGCGCTGGTGATGGGCGGCATCTATCTGCTGTCGCGCGGCAAGGCCGCGCGCAGCTGAATCGACGTGATGGCGGGCGCCTGAGCTGCATGGGAGCGCGCGCTCGAACAAGCTTGGACAACTAGCGAATCAAGGAGAAAGGAGCATGGATTTCGGACTGCGGGGCAAGCATGCGCTGGTGTGCGGCGCCAGCAAGGGACTGGGCTTTGCGTGCGCCGATGCGCTGGCCGCCGAGGGCGTCGACGTGGTGATCGTGGCGCGCGGCGCCGAGGCGCTGGACAAGGCCGCCGCCGATCTGCGCGCGCGCCACGGCCGCCGCGTGATCGCGGTGGCGACCGACATCACCACGCCGGAAGGCCGCCAGCAGGCGCTCGAGGCCGCGGCCAAGCTCGGCGACCTCGACATCCTGGTCAACAACGCCGGCGGCCCGCCCCCGGGCAACTTCCGCGACTGGAACCGCGAGGACTGGATCGCCGCGCTCGACGCCAACATGCTGACGCCGATCGAGCTGATCAAGGCCACCGTCGACGGCATGATCGCGCGCAAGTGGGGCCGCATCATCAATATCACCAGCGGCGCGGTCAAGGCGCCGATCGACGTGCTGGGCCTGTCCAACGGCGCGCGCTCGGGCCTGACCGGCTTCGTCGCCGGCGTGGCGCGCGAGGTCGCGCAGCATGGCGTGACCATCAACAACCTGCTGCCGGGGCCGTTCAATACCGACCGCCTGTACAAGACCATGGAAGGCGCGGCGAAGAAGGCCAACCTGACGGTCGACGAGGTCGCCCAGCGCCGCGCCGCGCAGAACCCGTCGCGCCGCTTCGGCGATCCGGCCGAGTTCGGCGCCACCTGCGCCTTCCTGTGCAGCAAGCAGGCCGCGTACATCACCGCGCAGAACATCCTGCTGGACGGTGGCGCCTACCCCGGCACCTTCTGAGCGCGCGCATGACGACCACCCCTGTCGCCGCGGTTCCCCCGCGCATCGCGCTGATCGCGCACGACCGCAAGAAGGACGACATCGTCACCTTCGCCCGCCGCCACCGCGACTTCCTCGTGCACTGCGAGCTGCTGGCCACCGGCACCACCGGCGGCCGGCTGATCGACGAGGTGGGACTGCAGGTCACGCGCATGCTGTCCGGCCCATGGGGCGGCGACCTGCAGATCGGCGCGCAGCTGGCCGAGGGTCGCGTCGCCGCGGTGATCTTCCTGCGCGACCCGATGACGCCGCAGCCGCACGAGCCCGATATCAACGCGCTGGTGCGCGCCTGCGACGTGCACGACGTGCCGTGCGCGACCAATGTGGCGACCGCCGACATGCTGATCGCCGAAATGCGGCGCCGCGCCGAGGCGCCGGCCGGCTGAGCCGGGCACGGCGTCGCTGCGACGCCGTGGCGCTTCCATCCGATCATCCCCAAGGAGAACCGAACCATGAGCAAAGCCATCCGCATCTTCGAGAACGGCGGTCCTGAAGTGATGCAGTGGGTCGACGTCGAGGTCGGCGAGCCCGGCCCGGGCGAGATCCGCATCCGGCAGGAGGCGGTCGGCCTGAACTACATCGACGTCTATTTCCGCACCGGGCTGTACAAGCAGCCGCTGCCCGGGGGGATCGGCATGGAGGGCGCCGGCGTGGTCGAGGCGGTCGGACAGGGCGTGACGCACTTGAGCGTGGGCGATCGCGTCGCCTATGCCGGCCGTCCGACCGGCGCCTATGCGCAGGTGCGCGTGATGCCGGCCGACATCGTGGTCAAGCTGCCGGACGACATCTCGTTCGAGCAGGCCGCGGCGATGATGCTGCAGGGCATGACGGTGCAATACCTGGTGCGCGACACCTACCGCGTGCAGCCGGGCGACACCGTGCTGCTGCACGCCGCGGCCGGCGGCATCGGCCTGATCGCGTCGCAATGGCTCAAGGCGCTGGGCGCCACCGTGATCGGCACGGTCGGCAACGACGACAAGGCCGCGCTGGCGCGGGCGCATGGCTGCGACCACACCATCGTCTACACGCGCGAGTCCTTCCTGGCCCGCGTCAAGGAGATCACCGGCGGCAAGGGCGTCGCGGTGGTCTACGACTCGATCGGCAAAGACACCTTCAACGATTCGCTGGACTGCCTGGCGCCGCGCGGCACCATGGTCAGCTTCGGCAATGCCTCGGGTCCGGTGCCGCCGGTCGATATCTCGGTGCTGGGGGCCAAGGGCTCGCTGAAGCTGACGCGGCCGACCATCATGACGTATGTCACGCAGCGCGACCTGCTCGAGCCGATGGCGGCCGAGCTGTTCGACATCGTGCGCAGCGGCAAGGTCAGGATCGAGGTGCGGCAGCGCTATCCGCTGTCCGAGGTCGCGCAGGCGCATCGCGAACTGGAGGCGCGCAAGACCACCGGGTCGACCGTGCTGATTCCGTAAGTACGGGGCGGGCGGCGCCAGGTTGCAATCGGGCCGCAGTCGGCCCGCAATCGGGCTGCCATGGGGCTGCCATGGGGCTGCCATGGGGCTGCAACCCCATCAAGCCGCAATGAGAAGGGCGCCAGTGGCGCCCTTTTCGTTTGCTGTTTGGTTTGCCCTTACTGCGCTCAGCGCGGCCGGACCGTGGTCGCTGCCGACCGCATCTGCGCTTGCCGCAGGATGTGCGGCGGCAGGCGCTTGAGGATCAGGTGCACCGCCAGCGGGATCAGCACCAGGTCATCGACGATGCCCAGACCGGCGACCACGTCGGGGATCAGGTCGATCGGCGACAGCGCGTACAGCACCACGCCGATCACCGCCGGCTTGAGCCAGCCGGGCGCGTCCGGGTGCCGCAGCGCATGCCAGAGCAGGCGCCCATCGCGCCGCGCGAGCGTCCAAAGCGCCGAGAATCGTTTCCACATGAGAGGCCTCCTTCACACTGTGCACCCGCGGCTAGAAATGCGCGGCACGACAACAGGATAGCTTGGGCCGATCGGGCCGGGTTCAAGTTCCCGGGGGATATGTGGTGAAGGGTAGGGAGGGGTTTGCTGCCCTCTCCCGCGCGGCGGGAGAGGGGAGGACTACTAGGGAAAACTACGAGGGAGAACTACGAGGGGGAGCTACGAGAGAGAACTACGACGGCGAGCGCTGTCGATCGCCATCAACCCGGAATCTGCCCCTCCACACCCTCGACATAGAACTTGATGCCGTGCAGGAACTTGTCGTCGGCGACCTGGCCTTCGGCGAGCTGCTGCTTGCCGGTGTTGTCCTTGATCGGACCCTTCCAGATCGGCGAGCTGCCCTCGATGATGCCGCGGCGGCGCTCGGCGACCAGCGCCTTGACGTCCTCGGGCACGTCGGCGTTGAAGCCGGTCAGGTCGATCATGTTTTCCTTCAGGCCCCCACCAGGTGGTGCCATTGGTCCACTGGCCGCTGAGCACGTCGCCGACCACCTTGTTGTAGTAGACGCCCCACGAGATCACCGACGCCGCCAGGTGGGCCTTCGGACCGAACTTGCTCATGTCGCTATCCCAGCCGAACGCGTGCACGCCCTTTTCCTGCGCGGTCTGCACCACGGCGGCCGAGTCGGTGTTCTGCATCAGCATGTCGACGCCCTGGCCGATCAGCGTGGTCGCGGCCTCGCGCTCCTTGCCCGGATCGAACCACTTGTTGACCCAGACCACCTTGACGGTGGCGTTCGGATTGACGCTGCGCGCGCCGAGCGCGAACGAGTCGATGTTGCGGATCACCTCGGGGATCGGCACCGAGGCGACCACGCCCATCTTGCCGGTCTTGCTCATCTTGCCCGCGACCACGCCGGCGAGGTACGCGCCCTCGTAGGTGCGCACGTCGTACTGGGCCAGGTTCTCGGCGGTCTTGAAGCCGGTCGCGTGCTCGAAGCGGACGTCCGGGAATTCGCGGGCGACCTTCAGCATCGACTCCATGTAGCCGAAGGTCGTGCCGAAGATCAGCTTGTTGCCCTGGCTGGCCAGGTCGCGGAACACGCGCTCGGCGTCGGCGGCCGACTCGGGCACGTTCTCGACATAGGTGGTCTTGACCTTGTCGCCGAACTTCTCCTCGACCGCCTTGCGACCGCGGTCGTGCGCATAGGTCCAGCCGGCGTCGCCGACTGGTCCGATATAGACGAAGGCGACCTTCAGCGGCTCGCCCGGCTGGCCCGCGGCGGCCGGGGCAGAGGCGGCGCCCGGCGCGGGCTGCTCGGCCTCCTTCTTGCCGCAGCCGGCCAGCGTGACGGCCGCCAGCAGCGTGGTGGCGGCCAGCGTCGCGAGGGACTTCCTGCGCGTGACGTTCATCGATTTCTCCTTGTGTTGAATGTGCGAATGCATGCGGGATATATGCGGAAGCATGCGGGATGCCAGGCGGGTTGGCTCTGCTTGCAGACGGCGGGCGCGGCCCCGCGGCGACCCCTGTTCGCCGCGCCGCCGATCGAAACGGTTCAGGCGTTGCCCGGGCGGAACGGCCGTCCCAGCGACGCCGGCATATTCAGGCGGATCCACGCCGGATTGCGCGAGATCAGCGCCAGCACGACGATGGTGGCCGCGTACGGCAGCATCGACAGGATCTGCGACGGCACCGAGACGCCGATGCCCTGCAGGTAGAACTGCAGGATCGTCACGCCGCCGAACAGCCAGGCGCCGACCAGCACGCGGCCGGGCCGCCAGGTGGCGAAGGTGGTCAGCGCCAGCGCGATCCAGCCGCGTCCGGCGACCAGGTTCTCGACCCACATCGGCGTATAGACCAGCGACAGGTAGGCGCCCGCCAGCCCGCAGCAGCCGCCGCCGAACAGCAGCGCGGCGAAACGGATCCAGCGCACCGGATAGCCCAGCGCGTGCGCCGACTCGGGCGATTCGCCGATCGCGCGCAGCGTCAGGCCGGCGCGCGTGCGGAACAGGAACCACATGATCGCCAGGCACAGCAGCACGCTGACATAGACCATCCAGTGATGCTGAAAGAAGGCCGGGCCGACGAAGGGCAGGTCGGCCAGGCCCGGGACCTTGCTGCCCTGCGCGGGCATCGCATGGCCGACGAAGCGCTGGCCCATGAAGGCCGACAGGCCGGTGCCGAAGATCGACAGCGCCAGGCCCGTGGCAACCTGGTTGGTGGCCAGCACCAGCGCCAGCCAGGCGAACAGCGTGGCCATCGCCATGCCGGCGAGCGCGCCGGCGACGAAGCCGAGCAGCGGTGACTGGGTCTGGTAGCCGACCATGAAGCCGAACACCGCGGCGACCAGCATCATGCCTTCGGCGCCGAGGTTCAGCACGCCGGCGCGTTCGTTGATCAAGAGGCCGAGCGCGGCCAGCAGCAGCGGCGTGCCGGCATTGATCGCGGTGGCGATGAGGGGGAGCGAATTGTTCCATGGGGATATCGGTGGGGCCGGGGGACTATCGGGCGGCCGCCGCGCGCCAGCGCAGGCGGTGGTCGATCAGGCTGTCGCAGGCGAGCAGGAAGAACAGCAGCATCCCCTGGAACACCCAGCCGATGGCCGACGGCAGGCCCAGGCGCGATTGCGCCATCTCGCCGCCGATATAGAACAGCGACATCACGATGCCGCCGAACACCGCGCCGACCGGATGCAGCCGGCCGACGAAGGCGACGATGATCGCGGTGAAGCCGTAGCCCGGCGAGATCGACGGCAGCAGCTGGCCGATCGGTCCCACCACCTCGAAGGCGCCGGCCAGCCCGGCGAAGCCGCCCGAGATCAGCAGCGCCATCCACAGCGAGGCGCGCGCCGAGAAGCCGGCGTAGCGCGCGGCCGACGGCGCGGTGCCGCCGACCTGCAGCCGGTAGCCCGCGAAGCTGCGGAACAGGAACACCGTCATCACGGCCACCAGCACCAGCATCACCACGAAGCCCGCATGCAGCCGCGAGCCCGACATCAGGTTGGGCAGCAGGAACTCCGCCGAGAACACCTTGGACTGCGGGAAATTCATGCCCTGCGGATCCTTCAGCGGGCCGTTGACCACGTAGAGGATCAGCTGCTGCGCGATATAGGTCAGCATCAGCGAGACCAGGATCTCGTTGGCGTTGAAGCGGTCGCGCAGCAGCGCGGTGATGCCGGCCCACAGCATGCCGCCGGCGATGCCGGCGAGCGAGGCCAGCACCAGCACCGCCGTGCCGGTCGTGGCGCTCGCCTGCTGGCCCGGCACATCGAACCACAGCACCGTCGCCGCGGCGAAGATGCCGCCGAGGATCAGCTGCCCTTCGGCGCCGATGTTCCAGACGTTGGCCCGGTAGCAAACGGACAGCCCGAGCGCGCACAGCACCAACGGCACGGTTTTCAGCAGCACCTCGCCGAGCGCGCGCTTGTCCTTGACCGGATCGACCAGGAAGACCTTCAGCGCGGCCATCGGGTCCTTGCCGAGCAGCACGAACAGCAGCGCGCCGAAGGCGAGCGTCAGCGCCAGTGCGATCACCGGCGAGGCATAGGCCATCGGGCGCGAGGGCAGGCCGCGCGGGGCCAGCGACAGGGGAAAGGCGAAGCCAAGCGATTTAGCCATGGACGCGCGCCTCCGCGACGTCTTGCCGGCCTTCGTCCTGGCCGCCCGGTCCGCCTTGCCACAGCCCGCTCATCCACAGGCCGATCTGTTCGCGCGTGGCGTCTTCCACCGGAATCGACGGCGACAGCCGGCCCTTGGCGATCACGTGCAGCCGGTCGCAGATCGCGAACAGCTCGTCGAGCTCTTCCGAGACGACCAGGATCGCGCAGCCGGTCGCCTTCAGCGCCAGCAGCTCGTTGTGGATCTGCGCGGCGGCGCCGACGTCGACGCCCCAGGTCGGCTGCGCGACGATCAGCACGCCGGGGCCGCTCTCGACCTCGCGGCCGACGATGAACTTCTGCAGGTTGCCGCCCGACAGGCTGCGCGCCAGCGCGTCCGGGCCGCCGGCCTTGACGCGAAAGCGCTGGATGATCGCGGCCGCGAGCCCGGCCGCCGCCTTCGGCGAAACCAGGCCGCGCCGGACATAGGGCGGGTCCTGGTGCGACAGCAGCGTATTGTCGGCCAGGCTCATGCCGGGCACCGCGCCGCGGCCGAGCCGCTCCTCGGGCACGAAGGCCAGGCCCGCGCGCCGGCGGGCGCGTGCATCGAGCCTGCCGACCGGCTTGCCGTCGAGCGCGATCGCGTCGCGCGCGGCGCGCGTGTCCTCGCCGGACAGCGCCGCCAGCAGTTCCTGCTGGCCGTTGCCCGACACGCCGGCGATGCCGACGATCTCGCCGGCATGCAGGTCCAGCGCGATGCCGTCGAGCGCGGTGGCGAAGGCGTGCGCGCGCGGCAGCGACAGCTCGCGCACCGCCAGCCGCAGCGCGCCGCGCGGCGTGGCCACGCGCGCCTCGCGCGGCGGCTCGCCGCCGATCATCATGCGCGACAGCGAGGCCGCGCTTTCCTGGCGCGGATCGCAGACGCCGGTGACCCGGCCCATCCGCATCACGGTGGCGCGATGGCACAGCGCGCGGATCTCGTCGAGCTTGTGGCTGATGTAGAGAATGCTGGTGCCTTCGTCGGCGAGCTGGCGCAGCGTGACGAACAGCGTCTGCACCGCCTGCGGCGTCAGCACCGAGGTGGGCTCGTCGAGGATCAGCAATTGCGGCCGCGCCAGCAGCGCGCGCACGATCTCGACGCGCTGGCGCTCGCCTACCGACAGCGTATGCACATGGCGCTCGGGCTCGAGCGGCAGGCCGTAGCGCGCGGCCGTCTCGCGGATGCGCGCGGCCAGCGCCTTCATCGAGGTGCCGCCGCGCTGCGCGGCCGGCAGGCCGAGCGCGATGTTCTCGGTCACGGTCAGCGTGTCGAACAGCGAGAAATGCTGGAACACCATCGCGATGCCCAGGTCGCGGGCGTCGTGCGGGCTGTCGATGACGACCGGCGCGCCGTTGAAGTGCATCTGGCCGGCATCGGGCTTGACCGCGCCGAAGATGATCTTCATCAGGGTCGACTTGCCGGCGCCGTTCTCGCCGAGCACGGCATGGATTTCGCCGGGGGCGACGGTCAGCGAGACGTCGTCGTTGGCGGTCACGCCGGGATAGCGCTTGACGATATGGGCAAGCGTCAGCCTGGTGGGGAAGTTGGATGTCACTGAGGCGGCTCTGGTTATAAGGGCGGCTTCGTCCGTCGGCACTGCGCGGCACCGGGCAAACCGCAGCGGAGCGGCGCCACGGCACGGCGGCAGCGATCAGCAGTGAACAGCGGCAAGGCGTCGGCCAGCATGGCCGGCGCGCCTGGCGGCGTCATCACGGAAGCGTAATGCCTGTTATCAGGTCGGGATTATATAAGTGCGCGGGTCCCGGAACGGCCGATCTGGCCGCCGATGCAGGCCCCGCAACGGCTGGCGGACGGTTGCAAGTCGCATGCCGGGTGGGATGTGAGGGGGAAGGTCGAGGCAGCGCCCGTGTGCCGCCGCGCGAGCGCAGGCCCGGCGAGCGACAGCAGGTCCGGCGAGCGAGGACGGGCCGGGCGAGGCAGGCCCGGCAAGTGCAGGCCTGGTCAGCGTGAAGGCAGGCCCGGCGAGCGCGGGCCTCCAATGGCAGGACGGCGCGCTCAGGCCGCCGAAGCCGGGGCGTCCGTGCCCTCGCCGGGCGAGGCGGTCGCCAGCGAGCCCTGCATCACCGCCTCGCGCTTCTCCAGCAGATGCTGGCGCAGGATCGCCGCGAGGCGCTTGCCGTCGCGCGCTTCCAGCGCCTGGATCATGGCCTCGTGGTCCTGCACCGCGCGGTCCCATTTCTGGGTCTGCTGGTTGGAGCGGAAGCGCAGCGCCTTGAGCCGGCGGTTGATAGACAGGTAGGTCTGGCGCAGCACGCCATTGCGCGCGGCCGCGTTGATGCGGTCGTGGATCTCCTGGTTGCGGCTGTAGTAGCCCGACAGGTCGTTCTGCGCGCGGCAGGCCAGCATCGCGTAATGCAGCGCCTTGATCTGCGCCAGCTCGGCCGGCGTGATGCGCTCGCAGGCTAGTTCGCCGGCAAACGCTTCCAGCCCGGCCATCAGCTCGAAGGTCTCCCAGATCTCGGCCTCGGTCATGCGCGACACGCTGGCGCCGCGGTTCGGCGAGATCTCGATCAGGTTCTCGGCGGCCAGCACCTTGAACGCCTCGCGCAGCGGCGTGCGCGAAATCCCCAGCGTCTCGCACAGCTCGCGCTCGTTGAGCTTCATGCCGGGCTTGAGCACGCCCTCGGTGATGAACTTGCGCAGGTGCTCGACCACGGTGTCGTGCAGGCGCTGGCGCTCCAGCCGGGGCAGCAACGGGGTCGCGCCGCTGTCGGGCAGCGGTTCCCCTTCGGCGGAATTTTGCATTCAAAGTCCTTATCCGTGATGTCCCGGCCATTCTAGCGCACAGTCGCGTGGAACTGTCCCGCAGCCCGCATGGTGCCGGCAATCCGGGTAAACGAGCGCGCTTGCGGGGCAATTTCCGCTTGGGATCGCCGGGGCCGGCTGCTAGAGTATTTTGAATTCAAAATTCAACAAGGAGGCACCCGCCCATGATTTCGCTCGATTTCCACCCCGCCGGCCGCCACTTCCTGCAGATTCCCGGACCGAGCCCGGTACCGGATCGCATCCTGCGTGCAATCAGCTATCCGACCATCGACCATCGCGGGCCGGAATTCGGGGCGCTCGGGCGCAAGGTGCTGGCCGACATCCGCAAGATCTTCAAAACCGAGCACCCGGTGATCATCTATCCGGCCTCGGGCACCGGCGCCTGGGAGGCCGCGCTGTCGAACACGACCAGCCCCGGCGATACCGTGCTGATGTACGAGACGGGGCATTTCGCCACGCTGTGGAAGTCGATGGCCGAGTCGCTGGGCCTGCAGCCGGAATTCCTCGGCCTGCCCGGCATCGAGGGATGGCGGCGCGGCGTGCAGCCCGACATGATCGAGGCGCGGCTGCGCGAGGACAGCGGCCATCGGATCCGCGCGGTCTGCGTGGTCCACAACGAGACCTCGACCGGCGTGACCTCCGACATCGCCGCGGTGCGCCGCGCGATCGATGCGGCCGGCCATCCGGCGCTGCTGATGGTCGATACGATCTCGGGCCTGGCCTCGGCCGACTATCGGCACGACGAGTGGGGCGTGGACGTGACGGTGTCGGGCTCGCAGAAGGGCCTGATGCTGCCGCCGGGCATCAGCTTCAACGCGCTGTCGCCGAAGGCCATCGCCGCCAGCAAGGCAGCGCGCATGCCGCGCAGCTTCTGGCGCTGGGACGAGATCATCGAGGCCAACAAGAACGGCTACTGGCCGTACACGCCGAACACCAACCTGCTGTATGGCCTGTCCGAGGCGCTCGACATGATCCTGGAGGAGGGGCTGGACAACGTGTTCGCGCGCCACCAGCGCCTGGGCGAGGCGACCCGCCGCGCGGTGCGCGCCTGGGGCCTGGAGATCCAGTGCGCCGATCCGGCCGTCTACAGCCCGGTGCTGACCGGCGTGATGATGCCCGAGGGCGTCGACGCCGACGCGGTGCGCAAGCGCATCTACGAACGCTTCAACATGTCGCTGGGCCAGGCGCTGGGCAAGATGCGCGGCAAGATGTTCCGCATCGGCCATCTCGGCGACTGCAACGACCTGACGCTGATGGCGACGCTGTCGGGCTGCGAGATGGGGCTGAAGCTGTCGGGCGTGCCGCTGCAGGGCAGCGGCGTCGCCGCGGCGATGGAGTACCTGACCTCGCATGCCGACACGCCGGCGCTGAAGGCCGCCGCCTGAGCGGATGGAGCTGCGATGACGGATCCGTCCACGCGTCTGGCCTCCACGTCGGCCCCTTCGTTGGCGTCGTCGTTGCCCGCCACGCCGCTCGTCAAGCCGCTGCACTTCGTCCGCTCGGAGGGCGGCCCCGGCTCGCCGCTGGCGGCGCGGCTCAAGCGCGAACTGCGCGGCGACGTGCTGTTCGACCGCGCCAGCCGCGGCCGCTATGCCATCGACGCGTCGATCTACCAGATCATGCCGGTCGGCGTGGTGGTGCCGCGCGACCAGCGCGACCTGCTGCTGGCGCTGGAGATCGCACGCGACGCGCATGCGCCGGTGCTGGCGCGCGGCGCCGGCACCAGCCAGTGCGGCCAGACCGTCGGCGAAGCGCTGGTGATCGACAACAGCAAGTGGCTGAACCAGGTGATCGACTTCGATCCGGTCGCGGCCACCGTCACGGTCGAGCCCGGCATCGTGCTCGATCACCTGAACGCCTGGCTCAAGCCGCACGGGCTATGGTTCCCGGTCGACGTCTCCACCGGCGCGCAATGCACGATCGGCGGCATGGCGGGCAACAACTCCTGCGGTTCGCGCTCGCTCGCCTACGGCAACATGGTGCACAACGTGCTGGCGATCGACGCGGTGCTGGCCGACGGCGCGCAATGCCATTTCGGTTCGCTGGCGCAGGCACCCACCGATCCGCGCGTGCAGGCCATGCTGCAGCAGCTGCGCGCGATCGCCACGCGCGAGCGCGACGAGATCGCCGAGCGCATGCCCAAGGTGCTGCGCCGCGTCGCCGGCTACAACATCGATCTGTTCGACTGCCAGAATCCGCGCGCCTATACCGACGACGGCCACGCCAACCTGTCGCACCTGCTGGTCGGCTCCGAAGGCACGCTGGCCTACAGCCGGCAAATCACGCTGAAGCTCGCGCCGCTGCCGACGCACAAGGTGCTGGGCGTGGTCAATTTCCCGACCTTCTACCAGGCGATGGAAATGACCCAGCATATCGTCGGGCTCTCGCCGGTCGCGGTCGAGCTGGTCGACCGCACGATGATCGACCTGTCGATGGCCAACCCGGCCTTCCGCCCGGTGATCGCGTCGGCGCTGCGCGGTGAGCCGCAGGCGATCCTGCTGGTCGAGTTCGCCGGCGAGGATGCCGCCGCCCTGCGCGCCGACCTCGATGCGCTCGACGAGCTGATGGGCGATCTCGGCCTGCCGGGCTCGGTGGTCAAGATGCCGGACGCCGGCGCGCAGAAGGCGCTGTGGGAAGTGCGCAAGGCGGGCCTGAACATCATGATGAGCATGAAGGGGGGACGGCAAGCCGGTCTCCTTCATCGAGGACTGCGCGGTGCCGCTGCCGCACCTGGCCGAGTACACGCGCCGGCTGACCGAGGTGTTCCATCGCCACGGCACCGAGGGCACCTGGTATGCGCACGCCAGCGTCGGCACGCTGCACGTGCGGCCGATCCTGGACATGCGCCGCGACGGCGCCGGGAAGATGCGCGCGATCGCCGAGGAGGCGGCGGCGCTGGTGCGCGAGTACAAGGGCGCCTATTCGGGCGAGCACGGCGACGGCCTGTGCCGCGGCGAGTGGGTGGCCTGGCAATACGGCCCGCGCATCCATGCCGCCTTCGGCGAGATCAAGGCGCTGTTCGATCCGGACAACCGCTTCAACCCCGACAAGATCGTGCGGCCGCCGAAGATGGACACGCGCGAGCTGTTCCGCTTTCCGCCGGGCTACCAGCGGCTGCCGCTGCAGCCGGCGCTGGACTGGTCGGCCTGGAACGTCAGGCGCGATCCGCTGAGCGGCGAGGAAACGCCGCCGGGCAGCGGCGACGACCGCACCGGCGGGCTCGCCGCCGCGGTCGAGATGTGCAACAACAACGGCCACTGCCGCAAGTTCGACGCCGGCACCATGTGCCCGAGCTACCGCGTCACGCGCGACGAGCAGCATGTCACGCGCGGCCGCGCCAACACGCTGCGGCTCGCGGTGTCGGGCCAGCTCGGCGAGGAAGGACTGGCCAGCGAGGACGTCAAGGCGGTGCTCGACCTGTGCGTGTCGTGCAAGGGCTGCAAGCGCGACTGCCCGACCGGCGTCGACATGGCGCGGTTCAAGATCGAGGCGCGACACGCGTGGGCGCAGCGCCACGGGCTGACGCTGCGCGATCGGCTGGTGGCCTTCATGCCGCGCTATGCGCCGCTGGCGAGCCGGATGCCCGCGCTGATGACACTGGCCGACCGGATTCCGCTGCTGTCGGCGTGGGCCAGGCGCGCGCTCGGCTTCGCGCCGCAGCGCAGCCTGCCGCGCTGGCAGCGTTCGTTTCTGTCGACGATTGCGCGTGCCGGCCGCGGCGATGCCACCCCGGCCACTGCCGGCGCCGGTGCTGCGACGGACACCGCTTCCCTGGCCGCTTCGATGCACGATCCGTTGCACGGTCGGTTGCACGACCCGGCCGCCGGGGGGAAACCGGGAGGTGGTGCTGTTCGTCGACACCTTTAACAACCACATGGAGCCCGAGAACGCGCGCGCCGCGCAGGCCGTGCTCGAAGCGGCCGGCTACACCGTGCATCCGCTGATGCGGCCGGGCGAGCGTCCGCTCTGCTGCGGCCGCACGTTTCTCGCGGCGGGGCTGGTCGAGCAGGCGCGCCGAGAGGCGCGGCGCCTGCTCGACGCGGTGCAGCCCTTCGTTGCGCGCGGCGTGCCCATCGTCGGGCTCGAGCCCTCGTGCCTGCTGTCGCTGCGCGACGAATTCCTCGGCTACGGCTATGGCGACGAGGCGGCGCGCCTGGCGGCGAGCGCCTTCCTGTTCGAGGAATTCCTGGTGCGCGAGCGCCAGGCGGGGCGCCTGAGCCTGAAAGCACTGGCACTGCAGCCGCTGCCGCAGCGCGAGGCGCTGGTGCACGGGCACTGCCACCAGAAGGCCTTCGACGCCTTCACGCCGGTGCAGACCGTGCTGGGCTGGATTCCCGAGCTGAAGGTGTCGCCGGTCAATTCGTCGTGCTGCGGCATGGCGGGCAGCTTCGGCTACGAGGCCGAGCACTACGAGGCCTCGATGGCGATGGCCGAGCTGTCGCTGCTGCCGGCGGTGCGGGCGCGCGCGGACGACGCGATCGTGGTCGCCGACGGCACCAGCTGCCGGCATCAGATCGCCGATGGCGCCCACGCGCAAGGCGTGGCACGTGGCGCGGGTGCTGGCGGCCGCGCTGGCGCAGCGGACGGACGGTGCAGCGGCGGGCGCGGGGAAGGACAGATAGCGCAGACCGATCGTGCAGACGGATGGCACAGCAAGGAGCGGAACAGCAGCAGCGGGACAGCAGGGAGAGAGCAGCAGCACAGGGAGGACAGGCCGGCACCGTTGCCGTGCCGGCGCCAGACCCGTCCGCCGCACAGACCGCGACAAGGCCGCTGGACGGCCGGCACGCGGCGGACCGATGTGACATTCCAACGAGGAGACAGGCAATGCAAAGCAAGCACAGCAAGCAGGGCAAGCGTTCGATGCTGGCGTTCGGCGCCGTCGCGCTCGCGATCGGCGGCGCGCCGGCCGCGGCATGGGCATGGGAGCCGACCAAGCCGGTCGAGATCGTCGTGCCGTTCAGCGCCGGCGGCGCGTCCGACCAGATGGCGCGCTCGATCCAGAGCATCATCGCCAAGCACAAGCTGATGAGCCAGCCGGTGATCGTGGTCAACAAGGCCGGCGCCAGCGGTGCCGAGGGCCTGATGGACACCAAGGCGTCGCAGGGCAATCCGCACAAGCTGCTGGTGACCTCGTCGGCGCTGTACACGGTGCCGATGGTCAGCCACCTGCCATTCAGCTGGCGCGACCTGACGCCGATCGCGATGGTGGCGCAGGACGAGTTCGTGCTGTGGACCAACGCCGAGGCGCCGTACAAGACCGTCGCCGAATTCGTCGAGGGCGCCAAGGCCGGCGCCGGCAAGGTCAAGATGGGCGGCACCAGTTCCAAGCGCGAGGACCAGATCATCACCACGCTGATCCAGAAGAAGACCGGTGCCAAGTTCATCTACGTGCCGTACAAGGGCGGCGGCGAGGCGGCCACGCAGCTGTCGGGCAAGCACATCGACGCCAACGTCAACAACCCTCCGAATCGATCGGCCAGTGGCGCGCCGGCGAGCACCGCGCGCTGTGCGTGTTCGCGCCCGAGCGGATGGGCTACACCACCAAGGTCACCCAGTCGCAGAGCTGGCGCGACGTGCCGACCTGCAAGGAGCAGGGGCTGGACGTCCAGTACCAGATGCTGCGCGTGTTCATGATGCCCGGCGGCATCACGCCCGATCAGCAGAAGTACTACGTCGAGCTGATGCGCAAAATCGTCGCCACGCCGGAGTGGAAGGAGTATCTGGAGCGCAATGCGCTCAAGAGCGAATTCCTCGCCGGCAAGCCGCTCGAGGACTTCCTCGCCCGGGACGAGAACGCGCACCGCGACATCCTGAAGGAAGCCGGCTTCATGGCCGCGCGCTGATCCGGCACCGCCAACGACGCGCGGCCGGCTCGACGCGGGCCGCCGCGCGCACCGACTGGGAGAGTTTTCGATGGAAACACAGCAAGAGCATGCGGCCGCCGCCGGCGTCGACCAGGACGCGGACGCCGACGCGCGCGGCGTGTCGCTGCGCGCGGTCGAGCTGGTGGTGGCCGCGCTGCTGCTGGCGGGCGCCGCGGTGGTGATCTGGAGCAACCACCGCATCGGCGCGGGCTGGGCCGCCGACGGCCCGGAGGCCGGCTACTTTCCGCTGCGCGTCGGCGCGATCGTGCTGGTGTGCAGCCTGGCCGTGGCATGGCAGGCCTGGCGCACGCCGGCCGACGCGATCTTCGCCAGCTGGCAGCAACTGCGGCAGGTCTGCGTGATCCTGCTGCCGCTGTCGGTCTACGTCGCGCTGATCGGCTGGCTCGGCATCTATGTCGCGTCGGCGATCTTCATCGCCGGCTTCATGATGGCGGTGGGCAAGGCCGAATGGTGGCGCGCGGTGCTGCTGGGCGCGGGGATCAATCTGGTGCTGTTCTGGATCTTCGAGATCCAGTTCCGGGTGCCGCTGCCGAAGGGCCCGCTGGAAGCGGCGCTCGGCTTCTAGGAGGGCACCATGGAGGAATTCAATGCGCTGATGCACGGCTTCTCGGTCGCGCTGTCGTGGCAGAACATCGGCCTGATGTTCGTCGGCATCCTGCTCGGCATCGTGGTCGGCGTGCTGCCCGGGCTGGGCGGCCCCAACGGCGTCGCGATCCTGCTGCCGCTGACGTTCTCGATGGATCCGACCTCGGCCATCATCATGCTGTCTTGCATCTACTGGGGCGCGCTGTTCGGCGGCGCGATCACGTCGATCCTGTTCAACATCCCGGGCGAGGCGTGGTCGGTGGCGACCACCTTCGACGGCTATCCGCTGGCGCAGCGCGGCGAAGCGGGACGGGCGCTGACCTCGGCCTTCACCGGTTCGTGCCTGGGCGCGATGGCCGGCGTGCTGTTGATCACCTGCCTGGCGCCGCTGGTGGCGAAGTTCGCGCTGCGCTTCGGGCCGCCCGAGTATTTCGCGGTCTATCTGCTGACGTTCTGCAGCTTCGTCGGCATGGGCAAGGAGTCCAAGCCCAAGATCCTGATCGCGATGTGCGTCGGCTTCCTGCTGGCGGCGGTCGGCATGGACACGGTCTCCGGCACGCTGCGCATGACCTTCGGCTCGACGGAGCTGCTGCGCGGCTTCGACTTCCTGGTGGCGGTGATCGGGCTGTTCGGCATCAGCGAGATCCTGATGACGATGGAGGAGGGCGTGGCGTTCCGCGGCAAGCAGGCGCGCATCGACCTGAAGGTGGTGCTGCGCACCTGGGCCGAGCTGCCGCGCTACTGGATGACGGTGCTGCGCTCGTCGGCGATCGGCTGCTGGCTCGGCATCACGCCGGGCGGCGCCACCGCGGCGTCGTTCATGGGCTATGGCGTGGCCAAGCGGATGGCGCGCGATCCGGACTCGTTCGGCAAGGGCAATATCGAGGGCGTGGTCGCGCCCGAGACCGCCGCGCACGCGGCCGGCACCAGCGCGCTGCTGCCGATGCTGGCGCTGGGCATTCCCGGCTCGGCGACCGCCGCGGTGCTGCTGGGCGGGCTGATGATCTGGGGCCTGCAGCCGGGGCCGCTGCTGTTCCAGGAGCAGGGACCGTTCGTCTGGGGGCTGATCGCCAGCATGTACCTGGGCAATATCGTCGGGCTGCTGGTGGTGCTGTCGACGGTGCCGCTGTTCGCCGCGATCCTGCGCATCCCGTTCTCGATCATCGCGCCGCTGATCCTGGTGGTCTGCGCGATCGGCGCCTATACGGTCAACAACGCGCTGTTCGATGTCTGGCTGATGCTGGGCTTCGGCGTGATCGGCTATGTGCTGAAGAAGCTCGACTATCCGCTGGCGCCGCTGGTGCTCGCGCTGGTGCTCGGCGACCGCGCCGAGGACGCGTTCCGGCAAACGATGCTGGTCTCGTCGGGCTCGCTCGACATCTTCTGGTCCAACGGGCTGGTGGGCACCATCATGACGCTGGCCATCCTGGTGCTGATCTGGCCGATGATCGGCGACCTGCGCGCGCGGCTGCGCAAGGGCAAGGGCGTGGCGGCGGTGGAGGGGAACGGGTAAGGGCCGGTGTAAGTCTGCCCTCTCCCCCGGCCCCTCTCCCGCAAGCGGGAGAGGGGAGCAAAACCGCGGCATGTCAGGGGTCGGTGGAGCTTCTCCCCTCTCCCGCTTGCGGGAGAGGGCCGGCCTTACCCCGCGCTCTGCACCTTCCCCTCGAACCGGCCGTCGCGGAAGTCGCTCAGCGCCTGGTGGATCTGCGCCTCGCTGTTCATCACGAACGGCCCGTACTGCACGATCGGCTCGCCCAGCGGCTTGCCGGCGATCAGCAGGAAGTGCGCATCCTGCGTGGCCTTGACGATCACGCCGTCGGCATCGGCCTCGTTGGCCAGCACGCCCATCCGCTGCGCGTCGAGCGCGGCCAGCGCATCGCCCTCGCCGACGCTGACCTCGCCCCGATACACATAGACGAAGGCGTTATGCCCGGCCGGCAGGGCCTGCGCGAACGATTGCCCGGCCGGCAGCGCGACGTCCAGGTACAGCGGTTCGGTGACGGGCCGCGTCATCGCGCCCTGCACGCCGTGCGAAGCCCCGGCCAGCACGCGCACCACCGCGCCGCCCGGCAGCGCGACGGTCGGGATCGCCGCGGCCGGCAGGTCGCGGTACCACGGTGCCATCATCTTGTCGCTGGCCGGCAGGTTCAGCCACAGCTGGAAGCCCTCCATGCGGCCGTCCTGCTGCTCCGGCATCTCCGAATGCACCACGCCGGCACCGGCCACCATCCATTGCGCGCCGCCGTTCTCCAGCAGGCCCTCGTTGCCGGCGCTGTCGCGATGGCGCATGCGGCCGGCCAGCATGTAGGTGATGGTCTCGAAGCCGCGATGCGGGTGGGCCGGAAAGCCGCCGATGTAGTCGTCGGCCCGGTCGGTGCCGAAGGCGTCGAGCATCAGGAACGGGTCCAGCCGGCGCTGCAGGTTCTGCGTCAGCACGCGGGTCAGCTTGACGCCGGCGCCGTCGGAGGTGGCGATGCCGCGCACCACGCGGTCGATGGTGCGGGTGCGCTGCACCGATTCCTCGGCGGTGGCCGGGACGGTGGTGACGTCGTTCGGGTTGCGGATGTCGTCCATGTCGGATCTCCTGTGTCTTGGCGAGCGGCGCCTCGCGCCGCGTTACCCAGTCAATGTAAGGGTTTGGCGGAAAAGCGGTAGCCGGGCGAAGGGCAAAAGAGCGTTCCGTGTGCAGGACGATCGATGTTTGTTTGTGAACGGGAATGGAACGCGAAGGGATCGGGAAGGGTGGCCGTGACGGCCGTTTTCGGCGGCCCGGGATGCGCCAAAATGACGCCCGAAAGCCGCCCGTTACCGACCGGGGTGACAAGATCGCTGAAGTTGGTTAGAATAGCGACCTCTTTGCCATCCGTTGTTGCAAATTAGCCGCTTGAGCTTCGCGCTCGCCGCGGCCGATTCGTGACCACGGCCGATTGATCCGGCGGCGCGTCGGAACCTTCAATTTTGCGCTGCCACTGGCCTGCGAGGTCGTAACCGACCATCCGCGACCGTCCGCGAGTTGCCCGGCTTGTTGCCGACCATCCGCCGACCGTCGCGCCGACCCGCAGCGCCGCGCCAGGGCCGCTGGCGCCCGCCCGTTCCGGGTGGCCCCGCGGTCCGTCACCGGGCTCCCGTCGCGTCGCACCCTTTGCGGCAATGGGCGCCCCCCGTCCGTCCGCCGGCATCCCGCCGGTCATGGCGGACAGCACCAATCTAGCCTGGACCCGGCCGGGTCCGCCGCCATGGCGCATGTCCCCATCGGGTCCCGCCATTGCGCTGGTCCGTTGCCGTCGTCCCTTCATGGACCGCCGTCGCGGCCGTCGCGCCTTGCCGCGCCGCGCTTTTGCCGCCGTCCGTCGTCGACCGGCCGATCCGCCGATCGACGACGCCGGCCGGCTTACGGGAGGAAAGATGTCTCTGCGAATCTGGCGTGGACTCGGCTGGGCCGGTTTCATCGTGTTGGCACTGGCGGGCCTGCTGGCCTGGGTCGGCGTCGACACGATCGCCGAGCACCGCGAACGCCTGCTCTACGACGTGGCCGATCACCTGCGCCTGGTGGCGTGGTCGATGGCCCTGGCGCTCGCCACCGGCGTGCCCGCCGGCATCCTGCTGTCGCGCCCGGCGCTGCGGCGCTGGGCCGACCGGCTGATGCAGGTCTTCAATATCGGCAATACCGTGCCGTCGCTGGCGGTGCTGGCGCTGTCGCTGGCCGTGCTCGGCATCGGCGAGCGGCCCGCGGTGCTGGCGCTGTGGCTGGCCTCGCTGCTGCCGATCGTGCGCAACACCTGCGAGGGGCTGCGCGGCCTGCCGCCCGCGCTGCTCGAAGCGGCCAAGGGCATCGGCATGACGCCGCGCCAGCGGCTGCTGCGCGTCGAGCTGCCCAACGCGATGCCGGTGATCCTGGCCGGCGTGCGTACCAGCCTGGTGATCAACGTCGGCACCGTGCCGCTGTCGTTCCTGATCGGCGCCAACAGCCTCGGCGAACTGATCTTCCCCGGCATCTACCTGAACAAGCCGTCGCTGCTGCTGCTGGGCGCCGCGGCCACCGCGCTGCTGGCGCTGGCGCTCGACGCGCTGTTCGCCGCGGGCGGACGCTTCTACCTGCGCCGGCGAGGGCTGGCGGCATGAAGGGGAACCTCAAGGAGAACACCATGACGCTGATTCGATCGCTTCGTCCGCGCACGTGGCTGGCCGCGCTGCTGAGCATCGCCGCGCTGCTGGCGAACGCCCCCGCGGCGGCCGCCGATCCGGTGCGCGTGGGCGGCAAGAATTTCACCGAGCAGCTGATCCTGTCGTCGATGACCTCGCAGTACCTGCGCGCCAAGGGCCTGACCACCGAGCTGACCGCCGGACTGGGCAGCACGCTGATGCGCCAGGCGATGGAGAGCGGCCAGCTCGACGTGGTGTGGGACTACACCGGTACCGCGCTGATCGTGTTCAACCGCGTCGAGGAAAAGCTCGACGCCGAGCAGAGCTACGCCCGCGTCAAGTCGCTCGATGCGGCCAAGGGCCTGGTCTGGCTGCAGCCTTCGACGATCAACAACACCTATGCGCTGGCGATGCCGCGCCACCGCGCCGAAGCCGCCGGCGTGAGCTCGCTGTCCGAGCTCGCGGACAAGATCCGCGCCGACGGCGAGGACAAGCGCCATGCCTTCGCGGTCGACATGGAGTTCGCCGCGCGGCCCGACGGCCTGGAGCCGCTGAAGGCCGCCTACGGGCTGCCGTGGACGCGGCGCGACGTGATCCAGCTCGATCCGGGCCTGGTCTACACCGCGCTGCGCAACGACCAGGTCCAGACCGGCCTGGTGTACGCCACCGACGGCCGCGTCAAGGGCTTCGACCTGGTGCTGCTGCGCGACGACAAGGGCTTTTTCCCGGCCTACCAGGCGGTGCCGGTGGTGCGCAAGGCGGTGCTCGACGCGCATCCGCAGCTGGCCGAGCTGCTGAACGCGCTGGCCGCGGCGCTCGACAACGCGTCGATGACGGAGATGAACTACCGCGTCGACATCGAACAGAAACCGGTCGATGCCGTCGCGGCCGACTTCCTGCGCCAGCACGGGCTGATCTGACGCCCCGGCCGGGACGCCCACGGACAAAGCACGGACAAACACGAACAATCCATGGACCTGATTTCCTATCTGCAACACAGCTGGCCGACGCTGCTGAAGATGACCGGCGAGCATCTCGCGCTGGTCGGCGCGGCGGTTGGGCTGGCGATCCTGATCGGGGTGCCGCTCGGCATCCTGGCCACGCGCTGGCGCTGGCTGGCCACGCCGATGATGACGCTGGCCACGGTGGTGCTGACGATCCCGTCGATCGCGCTGTTCGGGCTGATGATCCCGGTGTTCGCGCGCTTCGGCCACGCGCTCGGCTACCTGCCGGCCGTCACCGCGGTGTTCCTGTATTCGCTGCTGCCGATCCTGCGCAACACCTATGTGGCGCTGGCCGGCATCGACAGCGGCATCCAGGAGGCCGGGCGCGGCATCGGCATGACCACCTGGCAGCGCATGCGGCTGGTCGACCTGCCGCTGGCGGTGCCGGTGATCCTCGGCGGTGTGCGCACCGCGGTGGTGATGAACATCGGCGTGGCGACCATCGCCGCGCTGATCGGCGCCGGCGGCCTCGGCGTGCTGATCCTGCAAGCGATCAGCCAGAGCAATATGAGCAAACTCGCGGTGGGCGCCGTCCTGGTCAGCCTGCTCGCCATCGTGGCGGACGCGTGCCTGCAATGGTTGCAGCGCGTGCTGACGCCCAAAGGAATCCGCACATGATCGAACTGGACCAACTGAGCAAATCGTTCACGCAGAAGGACGGCGCGCTGGTGCGCGCGGTCGACTCGGTGTCGCTGACGGTGCCGCGCGGCGAGATCTGCGTGTTCCTCGGCCCGTCGGGCTGCGGCAAGACGACCACGCTGAAGATGATCAACCGGCTGATCCCGCCGACCTCGGGCCGCGTGCTGATCGAGGGCGAGGACACCGCCGGCATCGACGAGGTCGCGCTGCGCCGCAAGATCGGCTACGTGATCCAGCAGATCGGCCTGTTCCCCAACATGACGATCGAGCAGAACATCACCGTGGTGCCGCGCCTGCTGGGCTGGGACAAGCAGCGCTGCCGCGAACGCGCGCGCGAGCTGATGGCGATGGTGCAGCTCGATCCGAACCGGATGCTGTCGCGCTATCCGCGCGAGCTGTCGGGCGGCCAGCAGCAGCGCATCGGCGTGATCCGCGCGCTCGCCGCCGACGCGCCGGTGCTGCTGATGGACGAGCCGTTCGGCGCCGTCGATCCGATCAACCGCGAGAGCATCCAGAACGAATTCCTGCAGATGCAGCGGCAGCTGGGCAAGACCGTGATCATGGTCTCGCACGACATCGACGAGGCGATCAAGCTGGCCGACAAGGTCGCGGTGTTCCGCGCCGGCAAGCTGGTCCAGTTCGATCATCCCGACGCGCTGCTGGCGCATCCGGCCGATGAGTTCGTGCAGGCCTTCGTCGGCCACGACAACACGCTCAAGCGGCTGCTGCTGGTGCGCGCCGGCGATGCCGCCACCATGGGCGCGACCGCCACGCCCGAGATGCCGCTGGCGCAGGCGCTGGCGCTGATGGACGACGCCGACGTGCGCTACCTGCCGGTGCTCGATGGGGGGCCAGCGCGCGCTGGGCTATGTGGCGCGCCGCGACGCGCGCAATCCGGCCGCGGGCAAGCACGCCTGCGGCGACGTGCTGCGTCCGTTCGCCGCGACCGCGGCCTTCGACGAGCACCTGCGCATCGTGCTGTCGCGCATGTACCAGCACAACACCAGCTGGCTGCCGGTGGTCGATGCCGAGGGCGTCTATCTGGGCGAGGTCACGCAGGAATCGATCGCGGGCTACCTGAGCTCGGGTCGCTCGCGCAGCAGCGGCATGGCCGCGCCCGGCACGGCCATCGCCCCGCCGGCTTCGGCTTCCGCGGCCAGCGCCGGGGCGCCGCTGCGCGCGGCCGCTTGAAGGGCACGGTGAAGGGCAGGGTGAAGGGCAGGGTGAAGGGCAGGGCGAAGGGCAGGGCGAATGGCAGGGACCTGAGCGCCCGCGGCACGGCGCCGCGCGTCAGCGCAGCTTGCCGGGGCGTTCCATCGACGACCCGGCCAGCATCTTCTTGACCGCGTCGATAGCCGCTTCGAGCTGCTCGCGGCAATGCAGGGAATCGGCGGTCTCGCGCACCCGCCACATCAGTTCCTTGCGCAGATGCCCCAGCGGCGTCTTGTAATAGGTGTGCTCGGTGAAATCGGCGTTGATCATCGCCGGGTTGATGTAGAGGCGATGGCCCCGCGCGCGCAGATCGGCGTGGAAGCCGATGTGCTCGTTGACTTCCCCGCCGTTGGCATCGACGCCGACATAGCGCCCGGTCACGAAGGCCTCGCGCCGGTAGACCGCGAAGCCGCCGAACGCCGACTCGACCTCGATCGGCGCGGCATCGACGGGCACCCGGACCTGCTTGGACGCGACGCACATTTCGATCGCCTGGCGATGGCCGACCACCGCGGCCATCTCGCGATACGCCGCCCAGCAATCCACCGGCGCCCAGACCGGATGCCGCAGCGCCCAGATATCGTAGTAGGCCAGCCGCTGGTTGGCCGTCATCCCGCTCCAGTCGACATCGCTGCGCCAGCAGCTGAGCACCGCCTCGGCGCTCAGCTGGTGATTGACGTTGTCGAGGTCGGCGCCCATCACGTAATCGATATGGCGATAGCGCGGGTCGCTGGCCAGGCGCTCGACATAGACGTTGCGGCAGACCGCGATGCGGTCGCATCGGATCGGATGGCGATCGCGCAGCACGCCCATCGATTCGAAGGCAAAGCCGGGCACCTGCGCGGCGAGCTGCCGCAGCTGCTGCACCGAGTCGTCCGTCGAATCGCTTTCGACCACCAGGAAGCTGAGCGAGGCGAAGCCGGACAGCACGCTGCGAAAGCGGGCCACTTCCGCCGCGATGGTCGCGCTGCAGTTGCGCACCGGTCCGACCACCACCACATGGGCGGCGGCAGGAGGGGATGCGTTCGGCGCGCGGCGGAGCGTTCATGGTGGCGATCCTCGGTCGTGGGCGGAAGACGCGTGACGGTGACGACGTCACTGTACGTAGGCTTCTCGCCGGCGACTGTGGGGTGGCTCGCACAGCCGCGCGCCGGGCCAGGGGATAGCCGTGGGCAGGCCTGCGTGGCAGAGGGCGCCACGGTGGTGCCCTCTGCGGCAAGGCTCGTTTCGGACCCGCTTCAGACGCGATTGAGACGCGCTTCTGATGCGGTCGAGACGCGCTGGAAACGCGCGTCGGCGGCGCTTGAGACGCGCGCTTGAGGCGCGCATCAGCCGTGCATCAACCGCGCGTCAGCTCGCCGTCGCGCAGGCGCCAGAGTCCCAGCGGATTGTCGTCGCGCAGCGCCGGCGGCAGCAGTTCGCCGGGCACGTTCTGATAGCAGACCGGACGCAGGAAGCGCGCGATCGCCGCGGCGCCGACCGACGTCGTGCGCGCGTCCGAGGTGGCCGGGAACGGGCCGCCATGCACCATCGCGTACGAAACTTCAACGCCGGTCGGGTAGCCGTTGAACAGCACCCGTCCGGCCTTGCGCTCCAGCACCGGCAGCAGTTGCCGCGCGGCGGCGTGGTCGCCGGCGTCGGCGTGCACGGTCGCGGTCAACTGGCCTTCCAGGCTGCGCGTCAGCGCGGTCATCTCGTCGATATCCCGGCAGGTCACCAGCACCGAAGACGGACCGAACACCTCGGCCTGCATCCGATGGTCGGCGATGAACTGCGCGGCGCTGGTCTCGAACATCGCGGCGCAGGCCTGGTTCGGGCCGTTGCCGGCCAGGCCCGTGCCGATGCGCTGCAGGCCGTTGATCTCGCCGAGCTTCTCCACGCCTTGCTGATAGGCCTGATGGATGCCCGGCGTCAGCATCGTGCCGGCGGGCTTGCCGCCCAGCGCCTGCACCGCGGCCGCGCGGAAGGTGGCCAGCGCCGGGCTGTCGATCGCGATCACCAGGCCGGGATTGGTGCAGAACTGGCCGACCCCCATCACCAGCGAATCGATCAGCTCGGCGGCGATGCGTTCGCCGCGCGCGGCCAGCGCCTCGGGCATCAGGAACACCGGATTGATGCTGCTCATCTCGGCATAGACCGGGATCGGCTGCGGCCGCTGCTGCGCCACGCGCGTCAGCGCCAGGCCGCCGCCGCGCGAGCCGGTGAAGCCGACCGCCTGGATCGCCGGATGCGCGACCAGCGCGGTGCCGATCTCGTTGCCGGCGCCCAGCACCAGCGAGAACACGCCTTCGGGCAGGCCGGCGTCGGCCACCGCCTGCTGAATCACGCGGCCGACCAGCTCGGAGGTGCCCAGATGGGCGGGGTGCGATTTGGCGACGACCGGGCAACCCGCGGCCAGCGCCGACGCGGTATCGCCGCCGGCCACCGAGAACGCAAGCGGGAAGTTGCTGGCGCCGAACACCGCCACCGGGCCCAGCGCGATGTTCTGCATGCGCAGGTCGGGACGCGGCGGCGTGCGCTCGGGCAGCGCGCTGTCCCAGGTGGCCTGCTGCCAGCGGCCGTCGCGTAGTACGTGGGCGAACAGACGCAGCTGATTGGCGGTGCGGCCGCGTTCGCCCTGCAGCCGCGCGAGCGGCAGGCCGCTCTCGCGATGGGCGCGTTCGATCAGCGTGTCGCCGAGCGCCTCGATGCCGTCGGCGATGCGCTCCAGAAAGGCGGCGCGCTGTTCCGGCAGCGTGTTGCGGAAGGCGTCGAAGGCCTGTTCGGCCAGCACGCAGGCACGGTCGACCTCGGCCGCGCCGCCGCCATGGAAGTCGGGGCCCAGCGTCGCGCCGGTGGCGGGGTCGATCGCCTGCAGCACGGCGTCCTGGCCGCGCACGGCGCTGGCGCCGATCAGCATCTCTCCGGTGATCTTCATTGGCTTCTCCTGAAAACGTCGATGGCGCAGCGGCCGCCGTGGTTGAACACCTGGGCAGCCGTTGCGCCGGGGGCTGGATGGCGCGCGCCGTGCCGGCATGGCCGGCCGCGGGCGCGCTCGAACAGCGTTACTGGCCGCCGACCTTGTCGATCAGGCGCTGCAGCATCGCGCATTCCTCTTCGCTCAGATCGGTCAGCGGCGCGCGCACCGGGCCGGCGTCATGGCCGACCAGGCGGGCGCCCGCCTTGATGATGCTGACCGCGTAGCCCTGCTTGCGGTTGCGGATGTCGAGGTAGGGCAGGAAGAAGGTATCGATCAGGCGGCCGACGGTCTCGTGATCCTCGGCGGCGATGGCGCGATAGAAGTCCATCGCGGTCTTCGGGATGAAGTTGAACACCGCCGACGAGTAGACCGGCACGCCCAGCGCGCGATAGGCGGCGGCGTAGACCTCGGCCGTCGGCAGCCCGCCCAGGTAGGCGAAGCGCTCGCCCAGCCGGCGACGAATCGACACCATCAGTTCGATGTCGCCCAGGCCGTCCTTGTAGCCGATCAGGTTCGGGCAGCGCTCGGCCAGCCGTTCCAGCTGCACCGCGTTCAGGCGGCACACCGCGCGGTTGTAGACGATCACGCCGCAGGACACCGAGCGGCAGACCGCCTCGACGTGGTTGGCGATGCCTTCCGGGCTTGCCTCGGTCAGGTAGTGGGGCAGCAGCAGCACGCCGTGGGCGCCCAGGCGCTCGGCCTCCTGCGCATAGGCGATCGCCACGCGGGTCGGGCCGCCGGCGCCGGCGATGATCGGCACCTTGCCGCGGCAGGTATCGACCGCGGTGCGGATGATGTCGCTGTACTCGTTGGGAGCCAGCGAGAAGAACTCGCCGGTGCCGCCCGCGGCGAACAGCGCGCTGGCGCCGTACGGGGCCAGCCATTCGAGGCGCTTGGCGTAGGAGGCCGCGGCGAAGTCGCCATTGGCGTCGAAATCGGTCACCGGGAACGACAGCAGGCCGGCGCTGATGATCTGTTTGAGGTCTTGGGGGTTCAGGGACATGGTGGTTTCCGATGAAAAGGCCGGGCGGCGTGCCCGAATGCGCAACGTGGGTCGGTGACGGCGCCGCGGTAGGGAAGCGCCATTCGATGGCCGCCATCATAAGACATCGTACAACTACGGCGCAAGGGGGCTGGCGCCGGGGGTTAACCCTCGGCGCCGTGTATCGGGATCAGGCTGGGGTGCTGGCGGCCGCGGCCGAGGCCTTGCGCAGGCGTTCGCGGCTGTTGGTCAGGTGCATGCGCATCGCCGCCTTGGCGCCGTCGGGGTCGCGGCGCTCGATCGCGTCATAGATGCTGTCGTGCTCGAAGTTGACCCGTTCCAGATATTGCTCGCGGTCGCCGGGCGTCACGTGCAGCCGGCCGCGCGGAATCACCGAGGCGCCCAGATGGCCCAGCATCTCGCTGAAGTAGCGGTTGCCGGTGGCGCGCGCGACGGCCAGGTGGAAGGCGAAGTCCGATGCGACCGAATCGCCCCCCGGAAGCGGCGGTGCGCTTCAGTTCGTCCAGCGCGCGCCGCATCTCGGCCAGATCGGCGTCGCTGCGCCGCACGGCCGCCAGGCCGGCGGCTTCGGCCTCGATGCTGACGCGGAATTCCAGCATCGCCAGCACGTCCATCGCCGTGACCATGGCCGACGGATCGATGCGGAAGGGGGAGGCCGATTCGGCCGGGGGCGGGGTCAGCACGAAGGTGCCGATGCCGTGGCGGGTCTCGACCAGGCCGCTCGCCTGCAGGCGCGACAGCGCCTCGCGCACCACCGTGCGGCTGACGCCGAGCGTGGCCATGATTTCCGATTCGGTGGGAAGCTTGTCGCCGGGGCGCAGCGTGCCCTGGCGAATGCTGTCGGTCAGGCTGGCGACCGCTTCTTCGGCCAGCGTGCGGCCGCGGCGGCGAAGCGGAGTGGGGGCCAAGGTCGAGGCTTTCATAGGGTAAGTACGGTGCTTGACCGGTTCTGGAACGGCTCATTATACTGCGTCGTAAGTTATACGACGACTGATAACCGACTTTACCCCATCCTGCCTCGTTCGGCCATCCGGTGTGCCATCCGATGCGTGACGGGACGGGTGACAAAGCCATCCGAGACAGCATTCCGAGACGCCTCATGACAGACCAATCGATCTCCGCGCCGGGCGCCACGCCCGTCGTCACCGAACTGACCGTGATCCCGGTCGCCGGCCACGACAGCATGCTGATGAACCTGTCGGGCGCCCACGGTCCCTTCTTCACGCGCAATGTCGTGCTGCTCAAGGACAGCGCCGGCCGTACCGGCGTCGGCGAGGTGCCGGGCGGCGAGGGCATCCGGCAGACGCTGGAGGACGCCCGCCCGCTGGTGGTCGGCCAGCCGATCGGCGCCTACCAGGCGGTGCTGAACCGCGTGCGCCAGGCCTTCGCCAGCCGCGATGCCGGCGGGCGCGGCCTGCAGACGTTCGACCTGCGCATCACGATCCATGCGGTCACCGCACTGGAAGCGGCGCTGCTCGACCTGCTGGGCAAGCACCTGGACGTGCCGGTCGCCGCGCTGCTCGGCGAAGGGCAGCAGCGCGATGCCGTCGAGATGCTGGGCTATCTGTTCTATATCGGCGACCGCACGCGCACCACGCTGCCGTATCGCCAGGAGGCCGATGCCGACGATGCCTGGTTCCGGCTGCGCAACGAGGAGGCGATGACGCCCGAGGCGGTGGTGCGCCTGGCCGAGGCCGCCTACCAGCGTTATGGCTTCAACGACTTCAAGCTCAAGGGCGGCGTGCTGCGCGGCGACGAGGAGATGGAAGCGATCGTCGCGCTGGCCGAGCGCTTCCCCAAGGCCCGCATCACGCTCGATCCGAACGGCGCCTGGTCGCTGGCCGAGGCGGTCCGGCTGTGCCGCGACAAGCATGGCGTGCTCGCCTACGCCGAGGACCCGTGCGGTGCCGAGGACGGCTATTCGGGCCGCGAGATCATGGCCGAATTCCGCACCGCCACCGGGCTGCCGACCGCGACCAACATGATCGCCACCGACTGGCGGCAGATGGGCCACGCGGTGCGGCTGCAGTCGGTCGACATTCCGCTGGCCGATCCGCACTTCTGGACCATGCAGGGCTCGGTGCGCGTCGCGCAGATGTGCGCGGAGTGGGGGCTCACATGGGGCTCGCATTCGAACAACCACTTCGACATCTCGCTGGCGATGTTCACCCATGTGGCCGCGGCCGCGCCGGGGCGTGTCACCGCGATCGACACGCACTGGATCTGGCAGGACGGCCAGCGCCTGACACGCGAACCGCTGAAGATCGAGGGCGGCATGGTGCAGGTGCCCAAGCGCCCCGGTCTCGGCGTCGAGATCGACATGGTCGAGCTGGAGAAGGCCCATCAGACCTATCGCAACATGGGACTGGGCGCGCGCGACGACGCGGTCGCGATGCAGTTCCTGATCCCGGGCTGGAAATTCGACAACAAGGCGCCGTGCATGGTGCGGTAGCGGGATTCGGCGGCATGGCCGCCGGCATCCGAAACGCCATCATCGAAGCGACGACATCGAAGCGACGACATCGAAGCGACGACATCGAAGCGACGACATCGAAACGACGACATCGAAGCGACGACATCGAAGCGACGACATCGAAGCGACGACATCGAAGCGACGACATCGAAACGACATCATCTAACGACCGCAGCTCGACCACGAGCAGTGATTCAGGAGACAACATGAGCAACACCCACTTCTTGCGCGGCGCCGCCGCGACCGTGCAAACCTGTGTGCGCCGCCTGCCGCGGCTGATGCTGACGGCGGGCGTGCTGGCCGGCGCGTTCGCCGGCGGCCTGCTGGCCACCGGCACCGCCGCCGCGCAGGACTGGCCGCAGAAGCCGGTGACCGTGGTGGTGCCGTTCCCGCCGGGCGGCTCGACCGATACCATCGCCCGCATGCTGGCGCAGCCGCTGAACGAAAAGCTGGGCCAGCCCTTCGTGATCGAGAACCGCCCGGGCGCGACCGGCGCGATCGGCGCGGCGATGGTCAAGCGCGCGCCGCCCGACGGCTACACGATCATGATCGCGTCGATCGGCGTCTATGCGGTCAACCCCTTCCTGCAGAAGAACCTGCCGTACGATCCGGCCAAGGACTTCGACCTGCTGACGGTCGCGGTGCGCGCGCCCAACGTGCTGGTCGCCAATCCGTCGGTCGCGGCGCGCAGCGTGCAGGACCTGGTGGCCCATATGAAGAAGAACCCGGGCAAGGTCAGCTTCGCCTCGTCGGGCGCCGGTTCGTCCGACCACCTGACCGCGGCGCTGTTCTGGCAGAAGACGGGCACCACGGGCCTGCACGTGCCGTACAAGGGCGGCGGCCCGGCGATCCAGGATCTGCTGGCCGGCCAGGTCGAGGTCTCGTTCCAGAACATCAACGCGGTGATCCAGCACATCAAGGCCGGCAAGCTGAAGGCGCTGGCGATTACCTCGGAGAAGCGCTCGCCGCTGCTGCCGGACGTGCCGACGCTGGCCGAAGCGGGCGTCAAGGATGTCGAGGTCTATTCGTGGCAGGCCGTCGCCGCGCCGCGCGGACTGCCGGCCAACGTCAAGTCGCGCCTGCACGGTGCGCTGGTCAGCTCGCTGACCGATCCGAAGATGCGCGCCAAGCTGGCCGAGACCGGCTTCGAGGTCGTCGCCAATACGCCGGAGCAGTTCGCGCAGTTCGAGAACCAGGAACTGCAGCGCTGGAAGAACGTGATCGAGACCGGCAAGATCACCATCGATTGAGATTCACGATCGACGATCGGCGATTCTCTCCACGACATGTCGTTGCCCCGCCTCAGTGCGGGGCTTTTTTATGGTCGTGGGGATGAGGCCGTGGGGACGTGGCGTGGGGGGATGCGGGTCGGGGATAGGGGCCCGGGACAAGCGCTCGGAATAAGGGCTGGGAGCCAAGGCCGGAAGCCAAGAGCCGGAAGCCAAGAGCCGGAAGCCAAGAGCCGGAAGCCAAGGGTCGGGAATCTGGTGCCGCGGATGGCGGAGACGGTGAGATTCGAACTCACGGATGGGTCACCCCATCGGCAGTTTTCAAGACTGCTGCCTTAAACCACTCGGCCACGTCTCCAGTCCCATGGATGGCCGGCCTTGCGACCGGCCGCGCATTATAGCAAGGCGGGTTGGGCCCGGGAAACGGGCAGGAGAAGCGGGCAGGAGGAGCGGGGAGGAGGAGCGGGCAGGAGGAGCGGGGAGGAGGAGCGGGGAGGAGAAGCGGG
This sequence comes from Cupriavidus sp. H18C1, assembly GCF_049311595.1. Classification (NCBI taxonomy): domain Bacteria; kingdom Pseudomonadati; phylum Pseudomonadota; class Betaproteobacteria; order Burkholderiales; family Burkholderiaceae; genus Cupriavidus; species Cupriavidus sp. H18C1. The sequence continues at coordinate 888,169 of NZ_CP186008.1, read as the reverse complement.
GAGGAGAAGCGGCGAGGGAAGCGGGCCGAAAAACCAGGCAGGGAAACGCCCCGTTACACATCTTGCACCGCGGGAAGACAAGAAACGCGGGCTGTCGGCGTCCGTCCGACATCGCGGAACCTTGTCTGGATGTATACCTCCTAGGGCAGGAGGGAGCGGCGCCGCGCCGCATCCCGTCTCTTCTCGTCCCAGTCAGGAGAACATTAAATGAATGGCAAGACTTTGTTGGGCACCGCTGCGCTGGCCGCGGCAATCGGCACCGCGGGCTGCGCGGCGCCCGGTGGCGGTTATGGCTACGGTGCCTCCAATGCCGGCTACCAGACCGGCCAGGGGGCCTACCAGGCGCCGGCTGGCTCGGTGTTCTACGGCCGCGTCGAAGCGATCGAGCCGATCCAGCAGCCGCGCGGTGCCAGCTCGGGTCTGCTCGGCACGGTGATCGGCGGCCTCGCCGGCGGCCTGCTCGGCCACCAGATCGGTGGCGGCCGCGGCCAGACCATCGCGACCATCGGCGGTGCGGTGGCGGGCGGCGTGGCCGGCAACCAGATCGAACAGCGCGCCACCGGCGGCATGGAAACCGTCTATCGCGTGCACGTGCGCCTGGACGATGGCCGCATGGCCACCGTGACGCAGCGCCAGGCCAACAATCTGCAGGTCGGCCAGCGCGTGCAGGTCGCCAACGACATGGCGTCGCCGATCTGACGCCGACGCGATGTCCGTCGCTGCGATGGCAGCGTGAGATGGGAAAAAGGCCGCAAGTCTGAATTGCGGCCTTTTTCTTTGGGGCGGCGGTTCGTCCTGCTGTGCCTCACGACTTCAGGAAGATCTCCTGCAGGTCGTTCAGGAAGCGCCGGCCCAGCTCGGTCGGACGGATCACGGTCGGGTCCGGGTCCAGCAGTCCCTTGTCGGTCGCCAGCGCCAGTTCGCGCCGGATCGCGTGCAGCGGCAGGCCGGTATGGTCGTGGAACAGACTCGCCGGCACGCCGTCGGTCAGCCGCAGCGCGTTCAGCATGAACTCGAACGGCAGCTCGGCGGCATCGACGTCGCGCGCTTCCTGCACCGCGTTGCCCGCCATCGCCTGCGCCATATGGTGGCCGGATGCTTGTAGCGCATCTGGCGCAGCACGCGATGCGGGAACGACAGCTTGCCGTGCGCGCCCGCGCCGATGCCGAGATAGTCGCCGAAGCGCCAGTAGTTCAGGTTGTGGCGCGCCTCGCGATGCGGCTGCGCATAGGCCGAGGTCTCGTAATGGCGATACCCGGCCTCGGCGGTGCGCGCCTCGATCCAGTCCTGCATCTCGTAGGCGGTGTCGTCGTCGGGCAGCGCCGGCGGAAAGCGCGCGAACAGCGTGTTCGGCTCCAGCGTCAGGTGGTACAGAGACAGGTGCGAGGTGCGGTACGACAGCGCCGTCTCGACGTCCTGCCGGCACTGCGCCAGCGTCTGTTGGGGCAGCGCATACATCAGGTCGAGATTGACGTTGTCGAAGTGGCGCAGCGCGATGTCGATCGCGGCGCGGGCCTCGGCGCCGCCGTGAATGCGGCCCAGCGCGTGCAGGTGTTCGTCGTGGAAGCTCTGGATGCCGATCGACAGCCGGTTGATGCCGCTGGCGCGATAGCTGGCGAAGCGCTCGGCCTCGAAGGTGCCGGGGTTGGCCTCCATCGTGATCTCGGCATCGGCGTCCAGCGGCAGCAGCGCGCGGATGTCCGACAGCAGCCGGTCCATGCCGGCGGCCGACAGCAGGCTCGGCGTGCCGCCGCCGATGAAGACGGTATGCACCGGGCGTCCCCATACCAGCGGCAGCGACTGCTCCAGGTCCGCGCGCAGCGCGTCCAGGTAAGCAGTCTCGGGAATCTCGCTGCCGTCGGGGGCCGCATGCGAGTTGAAGTCGCAGTACGGGCATTTGCGCACGCACCAGGGCACATGCACGTACAGCGACAGCGGCGGCGAGGCCGGCAGCGAAATCTGCCCGGGCTTGAGCCACAGGCCGACGCTGTCGCCGCCCGCTGCAGCAGGGGCGGGCGCGGCGGCGCCGGAAGCCGGGACGGGGACGATCGGAATCATGGCTGGCCGTGGGCGGCGGTTGGGCCGGTGGGGGCGGTTGGGGTGGTTGCATCCCGGCGCAGCCGCTCGCACAGCGCCTGCAGTGCCAGCGCACGATGGCTGACGCGGTTCTTCTCGTCGGACGACAGCTCGGCGGCGGTCTTGCCCAGCGCCGGCAGCAGGAAGTAGGGGTCGTAGCCGAAGCCGCCGTCGCCGCGCGGGGTGTCGACGACCTCGCCGTCCCAGCGGCCTTCCGCGATGATCGGGCACGGATCGTCGGCATGGCGCACCAGCACCAGCACGCAGTAGTAGTGCGCGCGGCGATTGGCCTGGCCCGCCAGTTCGGCTATCAGATGCGCGTTGTTGGCGGCGTCGCTCTTCTCCTTGCCGGCCAGCTGCGCGTAGCGCGCCGAATGGACGCCGGGCGCGCCGCCCAGCGCGTCGACGCTGATGCCGGAGTCGTCGGCCAGCGCCGGCAGGCCCGACAGGCGGCTCGCATGGCGCGCCTTGGCCAGCGCGTTCTCGACGAAGGTCACGTGCGGTTCCTCCGCCTCGGGGATGCCCAGCTCGCGCTGCGGCACCACGTCGAAGCCCAGCGGCGCCAGCAGCGCGCCGAATTCGCGCAGCTTGCCGGCGTTGTTCGAGGCCAGCACCAGGCGTTGCGGCGCGCGCAAGGCGATGCCTGCCGTCATGCTCGCGTTCGTGTCCGCGTTCATGTCCGCCGTCATGCCAGATCCAGCGCCTGGCGCTGCATCGTGACCAGCTGGGCGATGCCGCGCTCGGCCAGCTGCGTCATCGCGTCGAGCTGGGCGCGCGAGAACGGCACGCCCTCGGCGGTGCCCTGGACCTCGACGAAGCCGCCGCTGCCTGTCATCACGACATTCATGTCGGTGTCGCAGGCGCTGTCCTCGGCGTAGTCGAGGTCGAGCACCGGCACGCCGTCGACCATGCCGACCGACACCGCGGCGACGAAGTCACGGATCGGGCTGTCGGCGATCAGGCCGTCGCGCAGCATCACCGAGATGGCGTCATGCGCGGCGACGAAGGCACCGGTGATCGCGGCGGTACGGGTGCCGCCATCGGCCTGCAGCACGTCGCAATCGAGCTGCAGCGTGTATTCGCCGAGCTTGGACAGATCGAACACCGAGCGCAGCGCGCGGCCGATCAGGCGCTGGATTTCCTGCGTGCGGCCCGACTGCTTGCCGCGCGCGGCCTCGCGGTCCGAGCGGGTATGGGTGGCGCGCGGCAGCATGCCGTATTCGGCGGTCACCCAGCCTTCGCCGCTGCCCTTCTTGTGGGGCGGCACCTTGGCCAGCACGCTGGCGGTGCACAGCACCTTGGTGTCGCCGAAGGCGGTCAGCACCGCACCTTCGGCGTGCCGGGTGTAATGGCGGGTCAGGGTGATCGGGCGCAGCGCATCGGCCGCGCGTCCACTGGGTCGCATGGAGGCTCTCTTGGAAGGGAAATCGGGAACAGGCGCGATTTTAACGCCGGGCGGCGAGGGGCGCTGGCGGGGAGCGCCCGCGCGCCGGGGGGCGGGGCGCCGGCGATGGGGCCCGCGGCGGACCGAGGAATGAGCCCGGCCGCGCGCGGTCATCGCCCCGGCCGCGCCCCCCGCCGTGCCCCCCGCCGTGCCCCCCGCCGTGCCCCCGCAGGGCCCCGCAGGGCCCGCGGGGCAAAGTTCTTTACAATACAGTGTTCATTACAGTGTTGGTCAGCCCACCTGCCGGGCCGGCCGCGATCGCCGCGCCGTGCGGTCCTCGCCGCCAGCCCCTTCAAGAGACGAATCCATGATCCATAGCATGACCGGATATGGCCTGGCGACGCGCCAGGCACCGCTGACCGACGCGCATGGCGCGCCCAGCGGCAGGACCGCCGCCGTGTCGGTCGAATTCCGCACCGTCAATTCGCGCTTCCTCGATCTGCTGTTCCGCGCGCCGGAAGAATGCCGCGCCTTCGAGCCGGCCCTGCGCGAGATGCTGATGGCCAAGTTGTCGCGCGGCAAGCTCGAGTGCCGCATCAACCTGCAGCGCACCGACGCGGGCGGCGCGGCGCTGGCGCTCAATACCGGCCTGCTGGCGCAGCTGCGCGAGCTCGAGGCCACGGTCGCCCAGACCTTCGACCAGGCCGGCACGCTGCGCATGGGCGAGATCCTGCGCTGGCCCGGCGTGCTGATCGAGCCCGAGCTGTCGCAGGACGCGCTGCGCGAAGCGGTGCTCGGCGCCGCCAAGGACGCGCTGGCGCAGCTGCTGGAAGCGCGCCGCCGCGAGGGCGATGCGCTCAAGGCCACGCTGGTGGACCGCATCGACGCGATGCTGGCGATCGTGCAGCGCCTGGCGCCCGCGGTGCCGGACCTGATCGCGCAGCATCAGGAAAAACTGACCGAGCGCCTGCAGGAGGCCTTCAACCTGGTCGCGCCGAACGGCATGCCGTCGATGTCGCGCGACGAGATCGGCGAGCGCATTCGCCAGGAGGCGACTGTCTACGGCATCCGCATCGATATCGCCGAGGAGCTGTCCCGGCTCGAGGCGCACCTGAACGAGACCCGGCATATCCTCGACAAGGGCGGCCAGGTCGGCAAGCGGCTCGACTTCATGATGCAGGAGCTGAACCGCGAGGCCAACACGCTGGGCTCGAAGGCCGCGGCCAAGGAGCTCGCCGATGCCTCGATGGAGCTCAAGCTGCTGATCGAGCAGATGCGCGAACAGATTCAAAATCTCGAATGACCAACATGAGCGACCCGACTCAGTCCCATCCTTCGTCCCAGTCTTCGCCCAACGCGCAGTCCAGCGCGCCGGGGCAATCGTCCGCGCACGCGTCCGCGCAACCGGTGGCGCAAGCGCATACCGCGATCGACACCGTCTACCCCGGCAACCTGTTCATGGTGGTGGCCCCGTCCGGCGCGGGCAAGTCCACGCTGGTCAACGCGCTGCTGGCGCAGGACCCGTCGATCCGCCTGTCGATTTCGCACACCACGCGGCCGCCGCGTCCGGGCGAGCAGGATGGACGCGAGTACCACTTCACCACGATCGAGGCCTTCCGCGAGGCGCGCGATCGCGGCGAGTTCCTCGAATGGGCCGAGGTCCACGGCAACTACTACGCGACCTCGCGCGTCTGGATCGAACAGCAGATGGCGCACGGCCACGACGTGCTGCTCGAGATCGACTGGCAGGGCGCGCAGCAGGTGCACAAGCGCTTCTCCAACGCGGTCGAGGTCTTCATCCTGCCGCCTTCGCTGACCGCGCTCGAGGAGCGCCTGCGCAAGCGCGGGCAGGACGAGCCCAACGTGATCGTGCGGCGCCTGCTGGCGGCCGGCAGCGAGATGGCGCATGCCTCCGAAGCCGACTACGTGATCATCAACGACGTGTTCGACGAAGCGCTGGAAAAACTGCGCTGCGTGGTGCGTGCCACGCGCCTGCGTTTCTCGTCGCAGAAGGCCCGGCACGCCGATCTGTTCATCGAACTCGGCATCCACTGAAACGCGAGGCCGCGGGGCCGCGGGCCACCTGCGGTAAAATGGCGGCCATCGCATAGGTTCTGTCTCAAGGTAGATTTGATATGGCGCGTATTACCGTCGAAGATTGTCTGAAACACATCCCGAACCGCTTCGAGCTCGCGCTCGCGGCGACCTACCGCGCGCGCCAGCTGGTGCAGGGGCACACGCCGAAGGTCGAGGCCAAGGACAAGCCGACCGTGGTGGCACTGCGCGAGATCGCGTCGGGCCAGGTCGGCATCGAAATGCTGAAGAAGGTTCCGACCTGATTGTCCGGCGGCCCGGTTTTTCAACGGCATTGCGAGCTATCCTGGAATCCCGCCCGATCGTCGCTTTGGTCGACCGGATTGTCCTGATCGCACTCGTTGCCCACGTCTGAACCACAGGCCGCCATCATGCCCTCGTCGCCGCGCTCTTCCTCGCGATCGTCGCCCAAACCGGGCAGCACGGGGGGAGGCGCGCGCCGCGGCGCGTACCGGCGCGCCGAACCTGCCCGATCCATTGGGCGACGACGTGGTGGGCGAGCGCGCCGTAGCGCCGGCGATGGCGCCCGCCAAGAGCCGGGGCGCCAGCGTCCCGGCCACGCAGCCGCGCGAGGCCGACAGCGGCGTCGCGGTGGCCGCACCGGCCGCCGACAGCCTCTTCATCGACGCGGTCCTCGCGCAGACGTACCGGCATTTCTTCGGTCCGACCTCGCAGCCCGCGGTGCCGCCGCGGCAGCAGGTGATCTCCATCGCCGCCCTGATGGAGAAGCTCAATTACCTGAAGCCGGCCGACCAGGCCCTCGTCCGAGAGGCCTTCCAGTTTTCCGACGAAGCCCACCTGGGCCAGTACCGGCAGAGCGGCGAGCCGTACATCACGCATCCGGTGGCGGTCGCCGAGCTGTGCGCCGAGTGGAAGCTCGATGCGCAATCGATCATGGCGGCGCTGCTGCACGACGTGATCGAGGACCAGGGCATCACCAAGAGCGAGCTGGCCGAGAAGTTCGGTCCCAAGGTCGCCGAACTGGTCGATGGCCTGACCAAGCTGGACAAGCTCGAATTCCAGAGCCGCGAGCAGGCGCAGGCGGAGAGCTTCCGCAAGATGCTGCTGGCGATGGCGCGCGACGTGCGCGTGATCCTCGTCAAGCTGGCGGACCGCACGCACAACATGCGGACGCTGGACTTCGTGCCGCCGGAGAAGCGCCGGCGCATCGCGCTGGAGACGATGGAGATCTATGCGCCGATCGCGCATCGGCTCGGTCTGAACAGCACCTATCGGGAGCTGCAGGAACTGTCGTTCAAGGTCGGCTCGCCGTTCCGCTACGCCACGCTGGAGAAGGCCGTCAGGGCCGCGCGCGGCAATCGCCGCGAGGTGGTCTCGCGCATCCTCGAGGCCGCGCAGAGCGCGCTGGCCAATTCGGGCATCGTCGCCGAACTGTCCGGGCGCGAGAAGACGCTGTACAGCATCTACCGCAAGATGCACGACAAGCAGCTGTCGTTCTCGCAGGTGCTCGACGTGTACGGCTTCCGCGTCGTGGTCGAGACGCAGATGCACTGCTACATGGCGCTCGGCGCGCTGCATGGGCTGTACAAGCCGATGCCGGGCAAGTTCAAGGACTACATCGCGATCCCGAAGATCAACGGCTACCAGTCGCTGCATACGACGCTGGTGGGTCCCTTCGGCACGCCGGTCGAATTCCAGATCCGCACGCGCGAGATGCACCAGATCGCCGAGGCGGGCGTCGCGGCGCACTGGATGTACAAGCACCACGCCGACCAGATCAACGACATCCAGCAGCAGGCGCACCAGTGGCTGCAGTCGCTGCTGGATATCCAGAGCCAGACCGGCGATTCGCAGGAGTTCCTGGAACACGTCAAGATCGACCTGTTCCCGGACGCGGTCTATGTGTTCACGCCGAAGGGTCATATCCGCGCGCTGCCGCGCGGGGCCACGGCGCTGGACTTCGCCTACGCGGTGCACAGCGACCTGGGCAACCAGTGCGTCGCGGTCAAGATCAACAACGAGCTGCTGCCGCTGCGCACGGAGCTCAAGAGCGGCGATATCGTCGAGGTCATCACCGCGCCGTATTCCAAGCCCAATCCCGCCTGGCTGTCGTTCGTGCGCACCGGCAAGGCGCGCGCGGCGATCCGCCATTATCTGAAGACCACCAAGCTCGACGAGGCGATCCAGCTCGGCGAGCGCCTGCTGGAGCAGGCCGCGCGCCAGCTCGGCATCGACCTGAAGGCGGTGCCGCAGCCGGTGTGGGAACGGATGATCCAGTGGACCGGCAACAAGCAGCGCGACGACATCTTCGCCGACCTGGCGCTGGGCCGGCGCGTGCCGGCGGTGGTCGCCAAGCGCATGGAGATCCTGCTGCAGGAGTTGTCGGGCGACTTCGATACCGCGCTGATGGCGGCGGTGCAGACCTTTGCCGGCGAGGAGGCACCCGCGGTGCCGATCACCGGCGACGAGGGCATGTCGATGATCTTCTCGGCGTGCTGCCGGCCGATTCCCGGCGATTCGATCGTCGGCTATCTCGGCAAGGGCGAAGGGCTGCAGATCCATGTGCAGGATTGCAAGGTGGCCAAGCGGCTGCACAGCAAGGACCCCGAGCACTGGATCGAGGTCATGTGGGCCAACAAGACCACGCGCGCCTTCGATGTCTCGATCAAGGTGCTGGTGCGCAACGTCAAGGGCATCGTCGCGCGGGTGGCCGCGGACCTGACCGCCGCGGACGCCAACGTCGCGCACGTCGCGATGGAGCACCAGGACAACGGGCGGCAGGAAGCGACCTACATGCAGTTCGTGATCCAGGTCCACGACCGCCTGCACCTGGCCAACGTGATGCGGGCCCTGCGCCGCAACACCGACGTCATCCGCATCTTCCGCGACCGCAACGACGGCTGACGCGCCGCCGGCAGCGGCGAGGCGCCAGGCGGCAGGCCTCAGGCCTCGCCGCGCTTCGGATAGCGGACTTCCAGAATATCGATCTGTTCGATACCGTTGGGCGTGCGCAGCGGCACGGTATCGCCTTCGCGGGCCTTGATCAGCGCCTTGGCGATCGGCGAGATCCAGCTGACCCGGTGCGCGTCCAGATCGACCTCGTCCATGCCGACGATGGTGATGGTGTTTTCCTCGCCGGACTGGTTGGCGTAGGTCACCGTCGCGCCGAAGAAGATCTGGTCGTTGTCGCCCTGCAGCGAGGGGTCGACCACCTCGGCCTTGTCGAGCCGGCGCGTCAGGAAGCGGATGCGGCGATCGATCTCGCGCAGGCGCTTCTTGCCGTAGAGGTAGTCGCCGTTCTCGGAACGATCGCCGTTCGACGCGGCCCACGAGACGATCTGCACGATCTCGGGGCGCTCGACATCGATCAGGTGCATCAGCTCGTCGCGCAGCCGCTGGTAGCCCTGCGCGGTGATGTAGTTCTTGGTGCCGGCCGGCAGCGGGGTCGCGCCTTCCGGGAGGTCGTCGTCCTCGTCGTCCGACGGTTCTTTGACAAAAGCCTTGCTCATGGTACGGATCACTTCCAGGTGGGCAGACATTATAGGAACAGCGGCCGGCGAGGGTGACGCGGAAAAAGATGGTGCAGGGGGCTTCCCAAAAACAAAAAACGCGATATAATCTCTTTCTCGCGTGCGGCTGTAGCTCAGTTGGATAGAGTACTTGGCTACGAACCAAGGGGTCGTGGGTTCGAATCCTGCCAGCCGCGCCACCTACATGCAGTACGAACGGCTTGGAGAGTTCTCTCTCCAAGCCGTTTTTGTTTTGGCGCTTCTGTTTTGGCGCTTCGCTTCGGCGTTGGTTCTTCGTCTCGGCGTTCGTCCTCGTCTCGGCGTTGGTTCTTCGTCTCGGCGTTGGTTCTTCGTCTCGGCGTTGGCGCTTCGTCTCGGCGTTGGCGCTTCGTCTCGGCGTTGGCGCTTCGTCTCGGCGTTGGCGCTTCGTCTCGGCGTTGGCGCTTCGTCTCGGCGTTGGCGCTTCGTCTCGGTGTCCTGGCGCTCTGGTGCCCGGGTTGATGCTTCGGCTCGGCCATTCTCCGACAGCCACGTCAGTCTCCCTCGCATTGCGCGCCGGCCAGGGCGGACCTAGCCTGATCGTGTGTACACGAGCAATGCAGGAGGCGCGATGCATGACGACGACTGGCGAGTCGAGGACTATCGCGGCATGGACGTCTATGTGCTGGTGTCCGAGCGCGAGGGCGGCGGGCCCCCAGGCTGGGCCTATGAGGTCCGCATCGGCCAGGAGGGCGGCGACCCGAGCGATGCCGGCGATGTCGAAATGATCTCCAGCGGCGAGCAGGTCTTTGCGACCCGCCATGCCGCGGAGGTCGCGGCATTCAGCGCGGGCTATGCGCGCGTGGATCGTATCCTCGGGCCGGAGTCCTGAGCCTCGTGGCCGTAGCGCGGGCGCGGCGGCTAATCCTGTCACGTTGTGATGGATTGACGCCTGGCGCCCGGGATTGACGTCACCAATAATGCTTGCAATGGCGACGCGATTGCTGCATAATGTTGTTCTTCCAGACGCGGGGTGGAGCAGTCTGGCAGCTCGTCGGGCTCATAACCCGAAGGTCGCAGGTTCAAATCCTGCCCCCGCAACCAAATTCCCTAGATGTCGCCGTGACCCACGGTAAAACGCACGATGCCTGGCCGTTGAGCCAGGTACCGTGCGGACATCTCAGCGGCACGCAGCATCCTCTCCGGCAGTACCTCTCTCCGCAGTACCGTCTTCCGTTATCCCGGTTGTCCCCGCTTTCGATCCGCTCGCGTTTTACGGTGCCTGTGCTCCGTGCCTACCCCGCGGAACCGCCCGCCAGCGCCAGCGCCTGTTCGAAGGTTTCGCGTATCGCCGGCTGATCTTCGCGCTCCGCGGCTTCGGCGCGTTCGCGCAGCCGGGCGACCAGCACCTGCAGGTTGTTGCCGACCGGCGCCGTCTTGCTGGCGTCGCATTCGCTGACCGCCTCGGTCATCAGTTGCTGCAGTTCCTCACCGACATCGGCGCCGTCGAACGCGCTGACCGACAGCGCCGAGATGCGCTCGAGGTAAAGGTTGACCAGCGCTTCGTCGTGTACCGGTTCGGGCATGTCCATCTCGGCCTCCGTGCTGTGGGTTGGCGGTGTGATGTCCATTCTAGTGGCGCCCCCCGGCAGGCTGCTGTCGGGACGTGGCCTACAGCGCGCCTGTCCGAAGGCCAGTCCGAAGGTCCTTGAGCGTCGTCAGCCCTCGGGTCGGTCGCGGGCCGGAAAGCCCGGCAGCGCGACGCGCCGGCGCGCGGCCTTCAGCGCGCGGGTGGGCCACAGCACGTAGTTGGTATGCGGGTCGAGCGGCTTGCCGAAGTACGACACCCACACCTGCACGCCATGTTCGGTCTCGGCGATGATCGCGGCCACCGCGCGCGCGGCGACGGAAGGGGACTTCAGCAGTTCGGCCAGCGCCTCGACGCCCTGGACGACGTGGTGCTTGACTCCCTGGAACCATGCGTACTGCCGCATGGCGGACAACAAACGCTTTGTCATTGTCTGTGCGTCTCCGTTGGAAATGAGAATGAGAACCACGTGTCTGACTGTGCCGCCCGCGCTTCGTTCAGGCCGAATGTCGGGCCGTTTTCTATCGCCGGCCGGGATCGATTCATCGCGCTGGGCGAGACCCGATGCGAACGGCTTTGTCGTCGCCGTCCGCCCGCCCCGGAATTGACAGCCCGGCGCCGTTTGCCGTAGCTTCGGTCGCATGGGCGGCGCGCCCACGGCCGTCGCCGCCGGGTCCCCGAAGGGGGGCGATCGTCATCATCCCCGCAAGGAGCTGCCGATGACCGAGGACATGCTGATGCAACTGATGGTGGAGGTCGAGAAGGAAGATCCGATCGACTATGCCAATCTGCCGTTCGACGACGGCGCGCTGCGCTCCCTGGTCTGCCGCCTGGTCGCCGAGCGATCGCAGGCGATGGAAGCGGCCGGCATGCCGGTCGACGCGGTGCTGGCCACGATGTGGGCGTCGACCGCCAAGCTGGTCCTCGAGAACATGGTGCTGAACGCGCGCCTGCTGACCCTGCAGGGCGCGCCCGACGATGCCCGCGCGCTGATTGAGCGCATCGCCCGGCAGTCCCGCGGCAACCGCTGATTTCGCCTCTCCTGCGCCGGGCCTGCCGTTTGGGTAAAACTACGGTCCTTCATTCCTCGTCGTGTGCCTTCGCCCGCACGGCGGCAGGCAGGCACGAGGCAGTTCAGGGAGAGTTCGAGGTGGTCAAGTGGATCATTGTCGCGGCCTATCTCGGCGCGATTCTGTATGTGCATTTTCGCGGCAAGGTGCGCCTGCGCATCTGGCGGCAACTGCTGGATCATTCGGCGCTGGTCGCGCCGGTCAATTGCTTCATGTACGCCTTCTCGGGCGTCCCGCGCACGCCGTACATCCCGGTGGAGCGCTTTCCGGAACTGGAGAAGCTGCGCGCCGCCTGGCCCGAGATCCGTGACGAGGGGCTGGCGCTGGCGGCGATGCGCAAGATCAAGGCCGCCGAGAAGAACGACGACGCCGGCTTCAATTCCTTCTTCAAATACGGCTGGAAGCGCTTCTACCTGAAGTGGTACGAGGCGCATCACCCGTCGGCCGAGCAACTGTGCCCGCGCACGGTCGCGCTGCTGCGCGAGCTGCCGTTCGTCAAGGCCGCGATGTTCGCCGAGCTGCCGCCGGGCGGCAAGCTCAATCCGCACCGCGATCCCTTTGCCGGTTCGCTGCGCTACCACCTCGGCCTGGCGACGCCGAACGACGATCGCTGCTTCATCGAGGTCGACGGCGAGCGGCACAGCTGGCGCGACGGGCAGGGCGTGGTGTTCGACGAGACCTATCTGCACTGGGCCGAAAACCGCAGCGACCAGAACCGGCTGATCCTGTTCTGCGACATCGAGCGGCCGATGCGCTATGGCTGGGCCGGCAAGGTCAACCGCTGGCTGGGCCGCAAGGTGATGAGCGCGGCCAGTTCGCCGAACGACGAGAACGACCAGACCGGCATGATCAACAAGCTGTTCCGCATCGTCTGGCTGGGCGGGCAGTATCGCCGCCGCCTGAAGGCGTGGAACCGCCAGGTCTACTACGTGGTCAAGTTCGGCCTGATCGCCGCCGGTGTTGCGCTGATCGTGTTCCTGTAAGCCGGCGGGGTTGCAGGTCTCAAGCCTGCACAATCCTGCAAGAAAGGCCGCAGGAAAGCTCGCAAGAAGCAGCCTGCGGGAAGCCTGCCAGAAGCCTGCGAGCCATCGCAGCACGGACTGCAGGACTGCATGGACTGCACGGACGCGGTGCCCCGGCACCGCGTTCCGCCCCTCCCGCTAGCGCGGCTCTGGTCGCGCCACCCCGCGCGCCACCACCCGCGCCACCACGCCAGCCAGTTTCCGATACGCCTGTTCCAGCGCGGTCGAACGCGGCGCGCCGATATTGATCCGCAGGCAATGGTCGAAGCGGCTGGAGTTCGAAAAGACCACGCCCGGCATCACCCGCACGCCGGCCTCGAGCGCCTGCTCGAATACCGCCTCCGACGACAGCCGGTCCGGCAATTCCACCCATAGATGCATGCCGCCCTGCGGCGCCGACAGCCGCGTGCCAGTCGGAAACAGGGCCGCGATCGTCTCGGCCGCCCAATGCCGCTGGTGGCGCAGCCGCGCGCGCAGCCGCCGCAGGTGCCGGTCGACATCGCCGGATGCCATCAGCTCGGCCACGGCGATCTGCGACAGCAGTTCGTTCGGCCGCGACTGGCTGAACTTCAGCATCTCGACGCGGGCCTGCCATTTGCCGGCGGAAATCCAGCCCAGCCGCATGCCGGGCGCCAGGTTCTTGTGCAGCGACGCGCAGTAGATCACGTTGCCGCTGCGGTCCCACGCCTTGGCGGCGGCCAGCGGCGCATCGTCGTCGGCCAGCGTCGAGAAGCAGTCGTCCTCGATCAGCGCGATGCCGCGCGCCTCGCACCATTGCACCAGCCGGGCCTTGTTCGCGTCCGGCATGATGCTGCCCTGCGGATTCTGCAGGTTCGGCACCACTACGACCGCCCGAATGTTGTCGTAGGTCTGCGCCGCCAGTTCCAGCGCTTCCAGCGACAGGCCGGTCTGCGGACTGCACGGGACCTCGAGCGCGCGCATGCCGAGGCTTTCGAGGATCTGCAGCAGCCCGTAATAGGTCGGCGACTCGACCGCGATGACATCGCCCGGGCCGGCGACCGCGCGCAAGGCCAGGTTCAGCGCCTCGGTGCAGCCGTGCGTGATGGCGATCTGCTCGGGGGCCAGCGTCATGCGCGCCTGCAGCGCCTGGCGCGCCAGCGCGGCGCGCAGTGCCGGATGCCCGTCGGGCTCGACCGCGCTGCCCAGCAGGCTGGGATGGCGGCGCAGCGCGCGGCCGGTGGCCTGGCGCAGCGCTTCGACCGGATAGAGCTCGGGCGGCGCGCAGGCGCCGGCCAGATTGACCGCGTCGGGATACCGGCGGCCGCGCGCGATGATGGCCGAGATGCGGGCGTGGATGCCGACGTATTGGGCGGGATCGGGCAGGGATGCCGATGGCTCGGCGATCGGCGTGCCCTGCGGCGCCGGGGGCCGCACGAAGTAGCCGGAGCGCGGGCGCGCTTCGAGCAGCCCTTGCGCCTCCATCTCGCGGCACGCCTGCAGCGCGGTCGACAGGCTGACGCCGTGGCGCTCCATCAGGGCCCGTATCGAGGGCATCCGCTCGCCCGGCAGCAGCGTGCCCGCGGCGATGGCCTGCCGATAGTGGCCGGCGAGTTGGCGGTACAGCGGGGCGGAGTCCATGCGGCATGGTGGCGCATCCGGCCGATGCGCAACAGATACAGAAAAGTTTCGGCCGTATCGTAACAGAGCGAAGGATGGGGCTCTGTTCTGCTGTCCGTTCCGGTGCGGTGTGCCTGCCGCGCCGCGACGGCGGCCGGTACGCTGCGTTCAATCGATTGCTGCACCGATTCGCGGCACGGAATCGCGGAATCGATCCGCGGCACTGGTCCGCGGCACTGATCCGCGGCACTGAATCGCGGCACTGACGAAACCGGCCGGTCTTTCCCCGCTGTGTCAGTGGCACGCAGACGCAGCCGAACCCGCCGAGGCCATCATGTCCATCCTCTCCCCTTCTGCCACACCCCATCTACCTGCACCGCGCGCTGGCGCTGCGGGCCGGCCAATCGGTCGGCTTCCATGCGAAAGCCGGTGCCGAACTGCATGTCGCCGCTGGCGACGTGGAGCTGATCGAACCGCCGCTGCTGCTGGCCGAGACGCTGCACTGGCCGCGACGGCACCTGCCGGCGGGCAGCGTGACCGCGCTGCCCCGCTCGGGCTGGTTCGCGCTGCGCGCCCAGCGCGATACCACCGTGCGGCTGCGCCAGCGTGCCCGGGTATTCTCGCGGTCCCGTATCGCGCGCATACTTTCCGGCTGGCGCCGCCGGCGCCTCGCGCATTGAAGCCGAGCCGACCCCCTTTTCCTTCGAAGCCCGTACGACTTTCCCTGCAAGGAGTGCTGTCCCATGACGCAATTGGCCATCTCGTTCACCGATGTCGTGGAGGCGCATCGCCGCATCAGCGGCGTCGCGCACCATACGCCGGTGCTGACTTCGGCCACCGCCGACGCGCAGACCGGCGCGCGGCTGTTCTTCAAGTGCGAGAACCTGCAGCGCATGGGCGCCTTCAAGTTTCGCGGCGGCTACAACGCGATCGCGCAGCTGTCCCCCGAGCAGCGCGCCGCCGGTGTCGCGGCGTTTTCGTCGGGCAACCACGCGCAGGCGATCGCGCTGTCGGCGCGGCTGTTCGGCACCCGCGCGGTGATCGTGATGCCCAAGGACGCGCCGGCGGCCAAGATCGCCGCGACGCGCGGCTATGGCGGCGAAGTCGTGCTGTACGACCGCTATACCGAAGACCGCCAGGAGATCAGCCAGCGGCTGGCCCGCGAGCAGGGCCTGACGCTGATTCCGCCGTTCGACCATCCGCACGTGATGGCCGGGCAGGGCACCGCGGCCAAGGAATTGTTCGAGCAGGCCGGGCCGCTCGACGTGCTGCTGGTGCCGCTGGGCGGCGGCGGCCTGCTGTCGGGCAGCGCGGTGGCCGCGCGGGCGATGCATCCCGGCTGCAAGATCATCGGCGTCGAGCCGGAAGCGGGCAACGACGGCCAGCAGAGCCTGCGCGCCGGACGCATCGTCGAGATCCGCACGCCCGACACCATCGCGGACGGCGCGCAGACCCAGCATCTGGGCCGCTACACCTTCCCGGTGTTGCAGCAGCTGGTCGACGACGTCGTCACGGTCAGCGATGCCCAGCTGGTCGAGGCGATGCGCTTCTTTGCCGGCCGCATGAAACTGGTGGTCGAGCCGACCGGCTGCCTCGGCGCCGCCGCCGCCTTCGCCGGCAAGGCGCCGATCGCCGGCAAGCGGGTCGGCATCATCCTGTCCGGCGGCAATGTCGACATGGCGCGCTACGCCGCGCTGCTGGGGCAGGTGCCGGCGCAGGACTGACGATACCGGGGGGCAGGGCGCGACGGCCTCGGCAAGGGGCCGGCGCGCCCGAAAGGCTTTAGAATTGCGGTCCGGCCATCGGACCCGCCGTTCGGCCGCCGAATACATTGCCCCCATGCTACGCCTCAGTGAACTCAAGCTCCCCCCTCGACCATTCGGAAAGTGACCTGGAGGCCGCAGTCCGTGCGCGGCTGGTCGAGATCGGGGTCAAGGGCGACGGCATGGTGTCCTTCACCGTGTTCCGCCGCGCGCACGACGCGCGCAAGCGTTCCGATATCAAGCTGACCTACATCGTCGATATCGAGGTGAAGGACGAGCAGGCGGCGCGCAAGCGCATCGCCGGCAAGCCGAACTGGAGCGTGACGCCCGACATGACGTACCGCTTCGTCGCGCAGGCACCGCAGCATGCGGCGACGCCGCGCCCGGTCGTGATCGGCATGGGCCCGTGCGGCCTGCTGGCCGGGCTGATCCTCGCGCAGATGGGCTTCCGGCCGATCATCCTGGAGCGCGGCAAGGAAGTGCGCGAACGCACCCGGGACACCTTCGGCCTATGGCGCAAGAGCGTGCTGAACCCCGAGTCCAACGTGCAGTTCGGCGAGGGCGGCGCCGGCACCTTCTCCGACGGCAAGCTCTACAGCCAGATCAAGGACCCGAAGCACTACGGCCGCAAGGTGCTGCACGAGTTCGTCAAGGCGGGCGCGCCGGAGGACATCCTGTTCAAGGCACGGCCGCACATCGGCACGTTCCGCCTGGTCAAGATGGTGGAGAACATCCGCGCCGAGATCTTCGCGCTCGGCGGCGAGATCCGCTTCGGCACGCGCGTCGACGATATCGACATCGAAGGCGGCCGCGTGCGCGGACTGCAGCTGTCCAATGGCGACTACCTGCCGTGCGAGCAGGTCGTGCTGGCGGTGGGCCACAGCGCGCGCGACACCTTCGAGATGCTGCACCGCCGCGGCGTGTTCATGGAGGCCAAGCCGTTCTCGCTGGGCTTCCGCATCGAACATCCGCAGGGCATGATCAACCGCAGCCGCTTCGGCAAGTTCGCCGGCAACAAGCTGCTGGGCGCGGCCGACTACAAGATCGTGCACCACTGCAGCAACGGCCGTTCGGTCTACAGCTTCTGCATGTGCCCAGGCGGCACCGTGGTGGCGGCCGCTTCCGAGCCGGGGCGTGTGGTGACCAACGGCATGAGCCAGTACAAGCGCGCCGAGCGCAATGCCAATGCCGGCATCGTCGTCGGCATCACGCCGGCCGACTATCCGGGCGGACCGCTGGCCGGGATCGACTTCCAGCGCCATTGGGAGGAACGCGCCTTCGAACTGGGCGGGCGCAACTACTGCGCGCCGGGCCAGCTGGTCGGCGACTTCCTGGCGCGGCGGCCGTCGACCGCGCTGGGCACCGTCGAACCGTCGTACAAGCCGGGCGTGACGCCGACCGATCTGAGCACCGCGCTGCCCGACTACGTGATCGAGGCGATTCGCGAGGCGCTGCCGGCGTTCGAGCGCCAGGTGCCGGGCTTCGCGATGGACGACGCCGTGCTGACCGGCGTCGAGACGCGGACCTCGTCGCCGCTGCGCATCCGCCGCAAGGACGACTACCAGAGCGTCAATGTCGCGGGCCTCTATCCGGCTGGCGAGGGCGCGGGCTACGCGGGCGGCATCTATTCCGCGGCGATCGACGGCATCGAGGTCGCCGAGGCGGTCGCGCTCGATATCGTCGGCCGGGTCGGCAAGGCGGCCTGAGCGATGTCGCCGTCGGAGCAGCAGGCGATTCTCGACGCCACGCGCCACTGGCTGACGCGCGCGGTGATCGGGCTCAACCTGTGCCCGTTCGCCAAGAGCGTCCACGTCAAGGGAGCAGATCCGCTACGTGGTCTGCGAGGCCACCGATGCCGAGGCGCTGCTCGACGCGCTGGAGGCCGAGCTGAAGGGGCTGGCGGAGGCCGATCCCGCGCGCATCGACACCACGCTGCTGATCGTCCCCTGGATGCTGGCGGACTTCGCCGACTACAACGATTTCCTCTATCTGGCCGAGCGCCTGCTCGACAGCCTCGGCCTGTCCGGCGTGCTGCAGATCGCCAGCTTCCACCCGCAATACCAGTTCGCCGGCACCGCCGCCGACGATATCGAAAACTACACCAATCGCGCGCCGTATCCGATCCTGCATCTGCTGCGCGAAGACAGCATCGAGCGGGCGGTCGAGGCCTTTCCCGACGCGGCGGACATCTACGAGCGCAACGAGGAAACCATGCGCCGGCTCGGCCATGAAGGCTGGCGGCGCTGGATGGCGGGCGACGATCCGCAGTAGGTGCGACGCGGCAGGTGCGGCGCGGCAGGTGTGACGCAATGTGTGACGCAACAACTGCGACACAGTGGGCGCGATGCACCAGGTGCGGGTCAGCGCGCCCCGGTGAATCTCAGGCGGGCGTGAAGAACCGCTCGCGCATTTCCTCCAGCCCCAGCGTTTCGAGCACGTGAGCCAGGCGCTCGGCCGGCCGCCGGCGCGGCAGGTCCTTGTACTGGGCGACGATCAGCTCGTTCTTCATCGAGTGTTCCCACCCGACCAGCTCGGTCACCGTGACCTGATAGCCGTGCGCCTCCAGCTGCAGGCAGCGCAGCACGTTGGTGACCTGGCTGCCGAATTCGCGCGTATGCAGCGGATGGCGCCAGATCTCCGTCAGCGGGTTGCCCAGCGTCTTCGACTTGTTCCGGCGCAGCACGGCGGCGACCTCGGCCTGGCAGCAGGGCACCACCACGATGTACTTGGCGCGCTTGGTCAGCGCGAAGCGGATGGCGTCGTCGGTCGCGGTATTGCAGGCATGCAGCGCGGTCACCATGTCGACCGTGGCGGGCAGCCGCTCCGAGGTGATCGACTCCGCCACCGACAGATTCAGGAACGACATGCCCGGAAAACCGAGCCGCTCGGCGAGCGCGGTGGACGAGCGCACCAGTTCCTCGCGCGTCTCGATGCCGTAGATGTGCGAGCGGTCCTGCTGCGTCTTGAAAAACAGATCGTAGAGGATGAAGCCGAGATACGACTTGCCGGCGCCATGGTCGACCAGCGTCAGGTCGGCATGGTCGCGCTTGAGGTCCTGCAGCAGCGGCTCGATGAACTGATAGAGGTGGTAGACCTGCTTCAGCTTGCGGCGGCTGTCCTGGTTCATCTTGCCGTCGCGGGTCAGGATATGGAGTTCCTTGAGCAGCTCGATCGACTGGCCGGGACGGATTTCGTGGGTGTTCGACATGGGATACGGCGGGGTTGGCCCGGGGTTCTGACGCGCCGTGTCTGGGGACGGCGGGGGCCCGGGCGGGCAGGGCGACAGTTTACCGGAAGGCGTACCGAAAAAATTTTCCTAAAGTTTTGCCGAAATCCGCCGTAGGTGACGGACAGGCGGCATGCCGACTCGGGTGCCGCCCCGACAACAACGATAAATCAAAGGCAGACGGCTGGAGGACGCGATGGGCGACGTAGCAGCTTCGGTTGTACGGGTGTGGGTGGAGAACACGGACAAGTCCGTGCGGGCGCGGTACGAGGTGCCGGCGGAGATGGAGGGGGGGCGGTGGACCGCCCGATCGCGCGGCGCTGATGGCAGCTCTCGAGGCCCAGGGCTGGGCGCACGCGAAGCTCGATGAGCACGCCATCGCCGCCTTCCTGCTGGCTTGCCATCGCGACGGCGCGCCGGCCGACGCGGTGATCGGCGAACTGGTCGATGGCTACTTCGAGATCGATATCGATGCCGATTCGCTGACGGTGCGGCTGACGCTATGGCCGCCGGAGGGCGGCCGCGCGGTGCAGCCCAACGACGTTCGTATCGTGCTGGCGGGGCGCGGCATCAAGCTGCCCGTTGACGAGCCGGCGCTGGCCGAGGCCTTCGCCGCGGGGCGTTGCGACGACCTGCCGATCGTGCACGGCACGGCGCCCACGCGCGGCACGCCGGCGCGCTTCATCAACCTGCTCGAGCCGCGCCGCGGCGGCGCCGAGGACGACCGCGCCCGCATCGATCTGCGCGACCTCGGCAATCTGTTGCTGGTGCAGCCCGGCACGCATCTGATGCGGCGTATCCCGGCGGTGCCGGGCACCGCGGGGCAGGACGTGTTCGGCCGCGTGTTGCCGGCTCCCGAGGTTGCCGACACGCCGTTCGCCGAACGCCTGAACGGCGTGGCCCAGGACGCAAACGACCCCAATCTGCTGGTGGCGACGGTGGCGGGCTTGCCGTCGGTGCGCGCGCGCGGCGTCAGCGTCAACCCGGTCGTCGCCGTGGACGCGGTCGACATGCACTCCGGCAACATTGCGTTCGAGGGCACGCTGCGCGTCAGCGGCGATATCAAGACCGGCATGTCGGTGCGCGTGGCCGGCGACGTGATCGTCGGCGGCACCATCGAGGCCGCCCATGTCGAGGCAGGCGGCAATGTGGTCGTCAGCGGCGGCATCATCGGCAAGTCCGAGGGGCCCCACGATCCGGCCAGCACCGTCGCGCGGATCCAGTGCAAGGGATCGGTGCATGCCCGCTTCATCGAAAACGCCGTGGTCGAAGCCGGTACCACGGTCACTGTCGACAGCGGCATTCGCCAGAGCGATGTCGCCGCGGGCGAAACCATCACCGCGGGCGACCCCGCCGTCGGCAGTGGCAATATCACCGGCGGCCGCTGCCGCGCCTGGCATGCGGTGCGCACCGGCACGCTCGGCGCGCCGGCCGGCACCGCCACCGCCATCCACGTCGGCCTGAACCCCTATGCCGATGCCGAGAAGGCCGCGCTCGAGGCGGACAAGCGCCGGCAGGAACAGGAGCAGGCCAAGATCCAGCAACTGATGGCCTTCTTCGCCAAGAATCCCGAGCGTGCCACGCCGGAACTGCGCGAGAAGGCGCGCGCCACGCTGTTCAAGTACACCCGCGACATGCTGGACACCGACGCCCATCTGGCCAGGCTGACCGAGCAGCTGCACCCGCGCCCGGACGCCGCCGTGGTGGTCGGCAAGAAGGTGCACGGCGGGGTCAGCGTCACCATCGGACAGAAATCCATGCGCGTGATGGAGGACATGCCGAAGGTGGAACTGCGGCTGATAGGCGAGGGGATCGGGGTGGTGCGGGAATGAAAAACGGCGCCACGGCGCCGTTTTTTCTCGATGCATTGTGTTGGAGCGGAGGGGTGATCCGGGGCAGGGGTGGTGGATGGATGACGCCCTGAGCCAGTTCCCGTGCGTACCTGCAAGACCTCGAGCGCTTGCGCCAGCGCGTGCTCTTCGCTTTCTCCCAGCGCCATTGCCTCCGGTACATCCGGAAAACTCGCCCGGTAGGTGCCGTTGGTGTCGAGTCGAAGGTGGACGGGGTAGTCGTACATGGGTCCTTCGGCTCCTAGGCCATCGGCCGCCAACGCCGATTCCGATTGATGGACGCACAATGACCATCATCCAACGCCTCAAGAGCGCGCCGCAACCATCGCGCTTCGTCCAGCGTTACCGGATAGCGCTGCTCCACGTCGTCGATCGAGCCGAGGTCGAAATAACTTCGCAGCGTGTTGCCGTGGATCGTGACGCCCCAGTTGTCCATTTGCCGCAGGTCGGCGACGCGGAGCGTGACGAAGGCATCGGGATCGTTCGAGCCGGCGCTGCCAATGGCCTGGTCCAATCGCATCGCTATCGCGCGCACTTCGGTGCAGTCCGGCGGACCGTTGTCGTCCGCGCCGTGTTCGGATATGGCAGTGCGCTTCAGCGAGGCCGTGGGGTCAGGCAAGGAGGGGAAGGCCGGATACCTCTGGCTGTCGGTGAATTGTGATGGGATTCATGGCGAGCTCGAGCGGATGGAGGAAGTTCGAGCTTATCCGGCGCCAGCGCGGTTGGCGCTGAGCGGATTCTGAAAGGCGGGAGGGGCGGGGAGGAACGAATGCCCGGCGTGGCCAGGCGCAAGGGGAGGGCCGCGCCAAAACAAAAATGCCCTTGGATATCCAAGGGCATTTCTTTGAAACCTGGTGCCGAAGAGAGGAATCGAACCCCCGACCTTCTCATTACGAATGAGCTGCTCTACCGACTGAGCTACTTCGGCAACACTACCGGTTGGGAACCGGATAGAGCCCGCAATAATAGCAGCGGATCAGGCGGCTGTGAAGCCCCTCAGCGCACTTTTTCTGTGGAGCCCCGGCACACTTTTTTCACGGTGCGTGCCGGCGCCCGTCAGCCGAAGGTGCGGTCGGGGGAGGATGCCGGATTGGCGGGATTGGCCGGCATCGGTTCGTCGGGGCGCGTCAGGGCGGCGAGCAGGCCGTCGGTCGCGGCCACGAATTCGCGCAGGCGGACCAGCGTGACCGGAAAGACCGGGTCCGACGCGTCGATGGTCCACGGATAGAAGTACAACTCGCGCTCCTGGGCGCTGATGGGCACGCCCCAGTTCGCCAGTTGGCGCAGGTCGCAGACATGCAGATCGATGCCGTCGCTCAGGCCGTAATGCAGCGCGACGTCCAGCGTCTCGTGCAGCCGGATGGCCAGGGCCTGCACGGCTGCGCGTTCGAGCGGGGCCTCGCCGCAGGGCGGGTTTGCCGGCGCGATGGCACTGGCGGGCGGGTTGATCGGCGGGGTGATGGCGTAGCGGGCGCCGGCATCCGAGAGGGGGACCATCGCGGTTTCCTTGCTGCTTGTTGGGGGACAAGTGTGGTGCAGAAAACAGCAGGGTAGGGACTCGGCGAGGCGGGGGGAAATGAGCGGATTCTGATTTGCGCTGCCCAAAGAAAAAGGAGCCACCGCATTGCGGTTGGCTCCCATTCAGCGAGGCAAGGCGAGGACGGGCACGTCGAAGCCGGTCCGGATCAGGCCGGCCTCTCCCGGAGGCCGGTCACCGTGCAGGCACAAAGGCCGGTCCCCAGGCGGGCGCAACGGCCGGCCGCGGTGCAGCCAAGGCGTATCAGCCGCCTGCCTGCGCTTCCCGGTGATAGCCGGTCACGCGCTCGACCTCGTTCTTCGAGCCCAGGATCACCGACACGCGCTGGTGCAGTTTTTCCGGCTGGACTTCGAGGATGCGCTGGTGGCCGTTGGTGGCCGCGCCGCCGGCCTGTTCGACCAGCATCGCCATCGGGTTGGCCTCGTACATCAGGCGCAGCTTGCCGGGCTTCTCCGGCTCGCGCTTGTCCCACGGGTACATGAAGATGCCGCCGCGCGTCAGGATGCGATGCACGTCGGCGACCATCGAGGCGATCCAGCGCATGTTGAAGTTCTTGCCGCGCGGGCCTTCCTCGCCGGCCAGACATTCGTCGATGTAGCGGCGCACGGGCGGGGCCCAATGCCGCATGTTCGACATGTTGATCGCGAACTCCTTGGTGTCCTCGGGGATCTTCACGTCCGACTGCGTCAGCACGAAGCTGCCCGCCTCGCGGTCCAGCGTGAACATATGGACGCCGTTGCCGACGGTCAGCACCAGCGTGGTCTGCGGGCCGTACACCGCGTAGCCGGCCGCGACCTGATGCGTGCCCGGCTGCAGGAAGTCGCTCTCGGTGACGGTCTGGCCCGGCTTGGGCATATGCAGCACCGAGAAGATGGTGCCGATGGACACGTTGACGTCGATGTTCGACGAACCGTCGAGCGGATCGAACAGCAGCAGGTATTCGCCCTTCGGATAGCGGTTCGGGATCTCGTAGAACGAGTCCATTTCCTCCGACGCCATCGCGGCCAGGTGGCCGCCCCATTCGTTGGCGTCGAGCAGCACTTCGTTGGCGATCACGTCCAGCTTCTGCTGGGTTTCGCCCTGCACGTTGCCGGTGCCGGCCGAGCCGAGCACGCCGGCGAGCGCGCCCTTGCTGACGGCATTGGAGATGGCCTTGCACGCGCGCGCGACCACCTCGATCAGCAGCCGCAGTTCGGGCTGGATGGTGTTGTGCTTGCGTTGTTCCTCGACCAGATAGCGGGTCAGGCTGATGCGAGTCATGGGTTTCCTCCTTGAATGGCCGCCATTCTACAGGCCGGGGCGGGCGGCCCACCGTTGCCGGCGGACCCGCTTGCGATCGCCGGTTCGCTATCGCACCCAACTGGCACCCGCCCGAGGCATCCGGCTGGGCACCCTGGCGGGCACATAACCACGCCTCCAACCACGCCCACACCCGTCGTCCGACCGCGCCCCCCAACCGGGCAGCGAGCCGCGCCCCGGCAACCGCGCCGCCATCGGCCCCAGCGGCCCGCATCACGCCGACAACGCCTTGCCGACGATCTCGCGCACGTCGCGCGACAGCTTGTCGGCCGCCGCGACCCGCTCCAGCGCGGCGCGCATCCTGTCGCGCAGCGGCAGCGCGTACTTCTGCCAGCGGTCGAGCGCGCGCGCCAGGCGCGCCGCCACCTGCGGGTTGATGGCGTCCAGCGCCAGCACCTGTTCGGCCCAGAACGCGTAGCCGGAACCGTCCTCGGCATGGAACTGCGCCGGGTTGCCCGAGCAGAAGCTGAAGATCAGCGCCCGCGCCCGGTTGGGGTTGCGCAGCGTGAAGGCGGGATGCTGCATCAGCGCCCGCACCGTGTCGATGGTGCGCTTGCCCGCATGCGGGCCGACTTCGCCGCGTTGCATGCCCTGCAGCGAGAACCACTTGTCGACCACCAGCGGATCGTGCTCGAAGCGCTGGTAGAAGTCGGCCAGCGCGGCCTCGCGGCCCGGCGCGAAGCTGTTGACCAGCGCGGTCAGCGCGGCGAAGCGGTCGGTCATGTTGTCGGCCTGCTGATACTGCTCGCCGGCCAGCGCATACATCGCGTCGTCGCCGACCTCGACCAGATAGCCGAGCGCGAGATTGCGCAGCGCGCGCTTGCCGGCCGACTCCGCGTCGGGACGATACGGACCAGTGGTCGCGCTGGTCTCGTAGGCCCCCGAGCCAGTCGCTCTGCAGCGTGCGGGCGAGGCCGGCGCGCATGAACTGCCGCGCGCGATGGATCGCCGCCGGGTCGGCCACGCCCATGCGCTCGGCCAGATAGGCCTCGGCCGGCAGCATCAGCGCCTGCTCGCGGAAGGCGGGGCTCAGCGAGGTGTCGGTCAGCACCGAGCGGAACGCGCCGATCAGCGCGTGGTCCAGCTCGAGTTCGCGGCCGGCCTGCACGTCGGCGACCAGCTTCAGCAGCGCGCGCGTGGCCAGCCGCTGGCCGGCCTCCCAGCGGTTGAACGGATCGCTGTCGTGCGCCAGCAGGAAGGTCAGCTCATCGTCGCTGTAGTCGACATCGACGATCACCGGCGCCGAGAAGTTGCGCAGCAGCGAGGGCAGCGGCGCGCGCGGGCCCTTGGGGAGGTTGACGAAGCGGAAGGTCTGCCGCGCCTCGGTGAAGTTCAGCACGCGCGTGGTGTCGCCCGCGGCGGCCTCGCCGTCGAGCTGCAGCGGCAGGTCCTTGCCGTCGGCGCCGATCAGCCCGAGCGCGAAGGGGATATGGAACGGCAGCTTCTCCGGCGTGCCCGGCTGGGTCTCGATGCCGACCTTCGGGCATTGCTGCGTCAGCGTCAGCGTGAGCCGGCCCTGGTCGGCGTCCCAGTCGGTATGCACGCCGACCACGGGCGTGCCGGCCTGGCTGTACCAGCGGCCGAACTGCGTCAGATCGCGGCCGTTGGCGTCGGCCATCGCGGCGAGGAAGTCGTCGCAGGTCACCGCCTGGCCGTCGTGCCGCTGGAAATACAGGTCCATGCCCTTGCGGAAGCCCTCGCGGCCCAGCAGGGTCTGGTACATGCGCACGACCTCGGCGCCTTTCTCGTACACCGTCACGGTGTAGAAGTTGTTGATCTCCTCGTAGCTGTCGGGCCGCACCGGATGCGCCATCGGGCCGGCGTCCTCGGGGAACTGCACCTGCCGCAGCACGCGCACGTCCTCGATGCGCTTGACCGCGCGGGCCGAGCCGTCGTCGGCCCCCTGCTGCGCCATCATGTCGGCGGAGAATTCCTGGTCGCGGAACACCGTCAGCCCTTCCTTCAGCGACAGCTGGAACCAGTCGCGGCAGGTCACGCGGTTGCCGGTCCAGTTGTGGAAGTACTCGTGGCCGACCACCGATTCGATATTGAAGAAGTCGGTGTCGGTCGCGGTCGCCGCATTGGCCAGCACGTACTTGGTGTTGAAGATGTTCAGGCCCTTGTTCTCCATCGCGCCCATGTTGAAGTCGCCGACGGCGACGATCATGAAGCGGTCCAGATCGAGCTCCAGCCCGAAGCGCTGCTCGTCCCAGCGGATCGCGTGGATCAGCGAATCCATCGCGTGCTGCGTCTTGTCGAGGTCTTGCGGTTCGACCCAGACCTGCAGCAGCTTCTCCTTGCCCGAGCCGGTGGTGATGCGTTGCTCGATGCATTGCAGCTTGCCGGCGACGATCGCGAACAGATAGGACGGCTTGGGGAAGGGGTCTTCCCACACGGCCTCGTGGCGGCCGCCGTCCAGATCCTGTTCGCCGATCAGATTGCCGTTGGACAGCAGCACAGGATAGGCGGCCTTGTCCGCGCGCAGCGTGACGCGGTAGGTCGCCATCACGTCGGGACGGTCGAGGAAATAGGTGATGCGGCGAAAGCCCTCGGCCTCGCACTGCGTGAAGAAGTTGCCATTGGAGACGTACAGGCCCGACAGCGTGGTGTTGGCCTCCGGCTGGCAGGCGCTGACGATCTGCAGCGTGCCTTGCTCGGGCAGCCCGTTCAGCGTCAGGCCGCCGTCGTCCTGGCGATAGTCGGCGAGCGGCTGGCCGTCGACGCTGACACTGAGCAGTTCGAGCGCCTCGCCCGCCAGCACCAGCGGCGCGCCGGCCTGGCGGCGGGCAAAGCGGAGCGTGCTGGTCACCACGGTGCGCTGCGGATCCAGTTCGAACACCAGGTCGACGTGTTCGATCGCGAAGGCGGGCGGGGTATAGTCCTTGCGGTGGACGGTGACGGGGGGTATCGGTGCGGAGCATGGATGGTCCTGTCCTGGAAGGCGGTGAATCGGGCGCGCCGGGCGCCGGGTAATCCATTGTAGCCAAGCACGGCATGGCCGCATGGCGCCAAGGGAATTCCGGCGCACGCCGCCGGTCTGAAGCAACGAGAGGGCGGCCCGCCGACCGCCCCCGCGCAAACCGCCGGCAAACGTTCCGGTGGAGCCCTATCGGCGGGACCATGAACAGAAGGAAGAACATCATGTGGCAATGGCGAGAGGCCTGTGCACGGGCGAGCCAATGGCTGGGCACCGTGGGCGGCCGCGGTGAGGGAGCGGCCCGGGCCGGCAACGCCGGCTCGTCGGCAGGCTGGTCCGGAAGATCGTGGGCGCGATGGTGGTCCCGATGGACCGGTGCCGCGATGCTCGGCGCCTTGCTGCTGTCGGGCTGCGCCAGCACCGTGACCACCGACGTGACGGCGTTCCGCCAGCCCGGCTGGCAAAACGATCCGCCGCGGACCTACGCCTTCGAGGCCGAGAAGGGCCAGGGCCAGCAGGAGCAGCAGGCACAGCTGGACCGCGCCACCTATCAGAACTGGATCGCCGACGCGCTGGCCGGCCACGGCTTCACGCAGGTGGCCCGCTCGCAGGCGCGCTATCTGGTCAGCTTCGATTTCGATGCCGATCCGCGCCTGGTGCGCGTGCACGAGACCTACTATCCCGATCCCTGGTACCCGTGGGGCCCTTACTGGGGTCCGTACGGCTACTACCGCCCGTGGGGGGCCTTGGGGCTGGGGTCCGGGCTACTGGCCGCCGCAGACGGTGATCCGCGACGTGCCCGCCACGCTGGCGAGCCTGCGCGTCTTCATCCGCGAAGCCGCGGGCAACAAGCGGGTCTACCAGGTCACCGCGCAGAATCTCAGCGAAGGCAGCACGATGCCTGGGCTGATGCCGTATCTGGTGCGCAGCGCCTTCGCGGAATTTCCGATGGAAAGCGGCCGGCCGCGGCGCGTGACGCTGGAGGTCGACAAGAACGCGAGATAGCGCGACACGGCGCGGTTCCGGTGCACCGGCATGGACGCCGGCATGCCTTCGCCAAGGGAGGCATGCCGGCGTCTTGTTTTACTGGTGGATCGCGCAGAGCGCATTCGCCTCCGGTCGCACCGATCCGCCTCCTCCACTCCATTCGCCATTGACGCTATTCCGGTAAAAGCTCTTTAACCGGAAATTCGCCGCATTTGCGGCCCTCCACGGCGCCATCGGCGCGACTCGCGCACTGCGGCTGGGCTAGAATAGCTCCTCGATTTTTTCGGCCCTGGCTGTTCGACCGGCATCGACCGGCATCGCACGGCGCCATGTTGGGCCTCTTTCCGGACGAGCGACATGAGCAGCAAGACCAGCGGTGACGCACCGCAACACGCCCCCCAACAGTCCTGAAGCGCAACTGCGCCTCGCCGCGCTGGAATATCACCGCAGCCCGACCAAGGGCAAGATCCAGGTGACCGCGACCAAGGCGCTGTCGAACCAGCGCGACCTGTCGCTGGCCTATTCGCCGGGCGTGGCCTATGCCTGCGAGGAAATCGCCAGGGACCCCGCCACCGCGGCGGAGTACACCTCGCGCGGCAACCTGGTGGCGGTGGTCACCAATGGCACCGCGGTGCTGGGCCTGGGTGATATCGGCCCGCTTGCCGGCAAGCCGGTGATGGAAGGCAAGGGCTGCCTGTTCAAGAAGTTCGCCGGCATCGACGTGTTCGACATCGAACTCGATGCGCGCGACCCGGACCAGATCGTCGAGATCGTCGCCGCGCTCGAGCCCACGCTCGGAGGTGTCAACCTCGAGGACATCAAGGCGCCCGAGTGCTTCTACATCGAGAAGAAGCTGCGCGAGCGGATGAACATCCCCGTCTTCCACGATGACCAGCACGGCACCGCGATCATTTCGGCGGCAGCGCTGCTCAATGGCCTGAAGGTGGTCGGCAAGGACATCGCCAGCGTCAAGATGGCGGTGTCGGGCGCCGGC
This sequence comes from Cupriavidus sp. H18C1, assembly GCF_049311595.1. NCBI lineage: Bacteria > Pseudomonadati > Pseudomonadota > Betaproteobacteria > Burkholderiales > Burkholderiaceae > Cupriavidus > Cupriavidus sp. H18C1. Next base: position 859,335 of record NZ_CP186008.1, on the reverse strand, counting down.
GCCGCGGCGATCGCGTGCCTGGACACGATGGTGAGCCTGGGCGTCAAGCGCGAGAACATCTACGTGGTCGATTCGAAGGGCGTGATCTTCGCCGGCCGCGACGCCAACATGGAGGCCAACAAGGCCCGCTACGCGCAGGACACCTCGGCCCGCACGCTGGCCGACATCGTCGAAGGCGCGGACGTGTTCCTCGGCTGCTCGACTGCCGGCGTGCTGACCGCCGAGATGGTCAAGACGATGGCCGACAAGCCCATCATCCTGGCGCTGGCCAATCCCGAGCCGGAGATCCGTCCGGAAGTGGCCAAGGCCGCGCGCCCCGACTGCATCATCGCCACCGGCCGTTCGGACTATCCGAACCAGGTCAATAACGTCCTCTGCTTCCCGTACATCTTCCGCGGCGCGCTCGATTGCGGTGCGACCAAGATCACCGAGGAAATGAAGCTGGCCTGCGTCAAGGCGATCGCCGAGCTGGCCGAGGCCGAGACCAACGACGCGGTGGCCGCCGCCTACGCGGGCAAGGAACTGAAGTTCGGCCCCGACTACATCATCCCGACGCCGTTCGACCAGCGCCTGATCGAGAAGATCGCGCCGGCCGTCGCGCGCGCCGCGCAGGAGTCGGGTGTGGCCACGCGTCCGATCCAGGACCTCGAGGCCTATCGCCAGCAGCTGACGCAATACGTCTACCACACCGGCCTGATCATGAAGCCGGTGTTCTCGGCCGCCAAGGCCGCGCCCAAGCGTGTCGCCTATGCCGAGGGCGAGGAAGAGCGCGTGCTGCGCGCGGTGCAGACCGTGGTCGACGAGGGCCTGGCGCGTCCGATCCTGATCGGCCGTCCGCACGTGATCCAGATGCGCATCGACAAGGCCGGCCTGCGCCTGAAGCCGGGCGTCGATTTCGAGCTGGTCAATCCCGAGGACGATCCGCGCTATCGCGCCTATCACGAGGCCTACCACACGCTGCGCGGGCGCGATGGCGTGACCCCCGGACATGGCCAAGGTCGCGCTGCGCCGCTCGAACACGCTGATCGGCACGATGCTGATGCACATGGGCGACGCCGATGCGCTGCTGTGCGGCACGGTGGGCCGCTTCGAGGCGCATCTGGAGCATGTGCGCGACGTGATCGGCCTGAAGCCCGGCGCCAAGGTGCTGGCGGCGATGAACGCGCTGATGCTGGAGAAGTACACGCTGTTCATCACCGACACCTTCGTCAACGAGGACCCGACCGCGGACGAACTGGCCGCGATCACGCAGTTGGCGGCCGAGGAAATCCGCCGCTTCGGCCTGACGCCGAAGGTCGCGCTGCTGTCGCACTCGATGTTCGGCTCGTCGAACCGCGCCTCGGCGCGCAAGATGCGCGCGGCGCAGGAGATCCTGAGCCAGATCGCGCCCGAGCTGGAAGTCGAGGGCGAGATGCAGGGCGATGCGGCGCTGGTCGAGGACGTGCGCCGTCATTTCCTGCCGGGCACCAAGCTGGCCGGCTCGGCCAACCTGCTGGTGATGCCGACGCTGGACGCGGCCAATATCGCGTTCAATCTGCTGAAGATCACCGGCGGCCAGGGCGTGACGGTGGGCCCGATCCTGCTGGGCGCGGCCAAGCCGGTGCACATCCTGAATCCGCAGGCGACCACTCGCCGCATCGTCAATATGACGGCGGTGGCGGTGGCGGAGTCGGGCGCGCTGCGCTGATCCGACGCACGGTCGGCCGATGGCCGATCCAAACAAAAAGCCGGGCTGCGTGCCCGGCTTTTTCATTGCGACATTCGGTCGCGTGTTGCGATCGTCGTTGTGGTGATTGCTGTATTGGTGCTCGTCGATTTGGCGCCTGATATTTCGGTGCCGCGGTGCTCTGCTGCGGAGCAGCGTAATCGCTGAAGGCGCGCTGAAGGCAGCGCTACTGCAGGACGTTGTACTGCTGGCGCATGTCGACGATGATCGACTTCGCCGCGCGCAATTGCATCGACACGCTGTCTTCGGCCGCACGGGGAAAGTCCACCTCGGCGCTCCAATTGCATCCCGTATGGTCGGGCTGGTGCACGCGTACCGCATGCAATTCGCACTCGCCGCATTCCGGATTGTTATCGAGGCACTGGTTGAGGATCGCCATCAACTCCGACCGGGTCTTCGCGTATCGCCGCATGAGTCACCTCTCTCGTTTGGCTAATCGTGGTCTGGACGTTCAATGTAGGCACTCGTCCAGAGCCGTGCCAATTGAATGAGCCTATGAGGCGAAGTCGGTCAATCCCGCCGCGCGAGCAGGAAAAGGTGTTGCGATGCAGCGGGGAAAACAGCAAACAGGGCGAGGAAGGGGGGTGCTGCGGCATTGCACCGCAGCGAAGGGGTTGCCCTCTCCGCTGGGGAAAGGGCAAGCGAGAGGGGCAAGCGCGGGCCGCTCAGGCCCGCCCCGGATCAGAACTTGTGGCGAATGCCCACGCCGAACGAATCGCCGTGCTCGGCGCCCGTGATCTTGTCGTAGAAGTAGGCGGCATACACGTCGGTGCGCTTCGACAGGTTGTAGTCGTAGGCGATCGCGAACGTGTTGCGCTTGAAGTCGTCGACATTGTTCTCGGCCTTCGCATAGCCATACGAAGCGAGCAGGCTGCCGGCGCCGATGGGCACCGAGGCGCCGATCTGGCCGCTGGTGTGCTTGATGTCGCCGGTGGCATTGGTCACGTCGCTCTTGATGTACTGGCCCTGGGCGAACAGCTTGACCACCTTGAAGTCGTACGACAGGCCGGCCAGCACCGCGTTCTGCTTGTCGAATCCGGCCAGTGCCGCAGGCGAGGTGACATCGCCCGGCACGTTGTTGAACTTGACCTGCTGGAAGGCCACCGTCGCGGCCAGCGGGCCGTTGAAATACATCAGGTTGCCGCCCCACTTGTTGCGGCCGGTGGAACCCGCCTGTTCGCCGAACGAATAGATCAGGTTCGCGGTCAGGCCGCCGAAGGTCGGCGTCGAATAGACCAGCGAATTGCTCCAGCCCGAATCGCCGATGATGCCCGGATCGAACACGGTGCCGTTGGTGGCCGTGAAGTAGGTGTGGAAGATCGCCGGCGAGAACACGTACGAATCGACCAGCGGGTTGAACAGGATGGTCGAGATGAAATACGGCGTGGTGTTGCGGCCGAGCTTGAGCGTACCGGCGCGGTCGCTCTGCAGCCCGACATAGGCATTGCGGCTGAACATCGCATCGCCGTCGAAGCGGCCGGTGCGGCCGTTATCGGTGCGATAGAAACCGTTCAGGTCGAAGATCGCCTTGAGTCCGCCACCCAGATCCTCGGCACCCTTGATTCCCCAGTACGACGTTTGCATGCCACCCGAATTGGCGACCCAGGCGCGCTCGCCGGTGCCCGGGTTCTTGACGGCGCCGACGAACATGTCGACCTGGCCGTAGAGCGTGACGCTCGATTGCGCCATGGCCGCGCCGCTGAAAAGGGCCGCGGCCAGTGCCGCCAACTTGAACTGCTTCTGCATGAAAGACCTCCGTGGTTTGATCCTGTTGGAACGTTGTGTACTGGGTCCCTGACGGGTTCTCTTTTTGGTATGCACGCCGGCATCGGTGGCGGGGGTGCCGGCGGCGGACGGCGCTGGCTTCGGGCGCCGTTCATCGTGTCATCGGACAGGGCGCCGGCGAACCCTTGCCGAGGCCTTGCCCGATGCGCGGTCTTGCTCCATGCGCATGTTCCATGCGAGCGGAATTTCGACTCAGCCGGATACTAAGTCGTCGAGGCGGAACTGGGCAATCCGATGGATCTGGTTGATGCATGTTTGCAACTCATCGGCCGGCGAATTCTCGATGCGTCTTGCGAACTCGTCGATGATGCCGGCGCGATCGTAGCCGCGTACCGCCAGAATGAACGGGAAGCCGAATTTCTCGTTGTAGCGGGCATTCAATGCCTGCAGCCGTTCGAACTCCTGCGGCGTGCATTGATTCAGGCCGGCGCCGCTCTGTTCGCGCGTCGATTCCTCGGTCAGCTCGCCGCGCACCGCGGCCTTGCCGGCCAGTTCCGGGTGGGCGCGCACCAGCTTGAGCTGGGCCGCTTCGCCGGCCTGGTCGACGGCCGCGCGCATCGCCGCGGCCAGCGCCTGGCGATCGGTGAAGGGGCGCTGCTCGGCGGCGCTGGCCGCGACCCAGGGCGAGTGTTCATAGATGCCGCCGAGCGCCTGCACGAATTCGGCGGACGGCATCGCGTTCAGTTGGGAGAGGGTGTAGGTCACGTCGGGACTCGGTTATCGGGTTCGGGTTCGGAGGAGAGGGGCATTGCCGCGGCACATTGCCCCGTTGCTTGTCGCCGTTGCAGGTTGCCGCGGCGCACTAACGCGGCGCACTAACGCGGCGAACTAATGCGGCGAACTAATGCGGCGAACTAACGCGGCGCGCCGGCCGTGTACGGATGCGTCTCGATCCAGTGCCGCGCAATGTCGATGCGGCGCGCGATCCAGACCTTGTCGTGCGACTGCACGTAGTCCAGAAAACGTTGCAGCGCGCGAAAGCGCCCGGGGCGTCCGAGCAGCCGGCAATGCATGCCGATCGACAGCATCTTGGGCTGGTTCAGCCCCTGCGGATCGCCCTCGGCGTACAGCACGTCGAAGGCGTCCTTCAGGTACTGGAAGAACTGCTCGCCGGTGTTGAAGCCCTGCGGCGTGGCAAAGCGCATGTCGTTCGAGTCCAGCGTGTACGGCACCACCAGATGCGGCTTCGTTTCGCCGTTGCCGGTCCGCACCTCGGTCCAGAACGGCAGGTCGTCGCCGTAGTAGTCCGAGTCGTAGACGAAGCCGCCGTGCTCGACCACCAGGCGCCGCGTGTTGGGGCTGTCGCGGCCGGTGTACCAGCCCAGCGGCGCGCTGCCGGTCAGCTCGCGGATGATCTGCATCGCGATGCGCATGTGCTCGCGTTCGGTGGCCTCGTCGATGTTCTGGTAGTGGATCCAGCGCCAGCCGTGGCAGGCGATCTCGTGGCCCAGCTCGACGAAGGCGCGGGTCAGCTCGGGATGGCGCTGCAGCGCCATCGACACGCCGAAGATGGTCAGCGGCAGGCCGCGCTGCTCGAACTCGCGCAGGATGCGCCAGACGCCGGCGCGCGAGCCGTATTCGTAGATGCTCTCCATGCTCATGTGGCGGTCGGGGTAGGCCGCCGCGCCGACGATCTCGGAGAGGAACTGCTCGGAGGCCGCGTCGCCGTGCAGCACGCAGTTCTCGCCGCCTTCCTCGTAATTGAGCACGAACTGCAGCGCCACGCGGGCGCCGCCCGGCCAGTGGGCGTGCGGCGGCTGGCTGCCGTAACCGATCAGATCGCGTGGATAGTTATGGTTTGTCATCAGGGTCACTCGGGTTGTCAAAACAGGCCGCACGGCATCGACCCGGCCCGCGCCGCCGCCGAGGCGGCGGCGTGGGCAATCGCACGGCTGGCCTTATTCCGTGCCGTGGGTATTGGCGGCCGCGTTGCGCATCGCTTCGTCGGCCGACTGCATGCCGTTGTAGAACAGGTTCAGCGCCACCGCGACCACCGTGCCCAGCACGATGCCGCTGTGCGTGATCGCATGGGTCCAGCTCGGCAGGTACTGGAAGAAGGTCGGCGACAGCGTCGGGATCATGCCGAAGCCGATCGAGATCGCGACGATGAACAGGTTGTGGCGGTTGCGGTTGAAATCGCACGAGCCCAGGATGCGGATGCCGGTCGCGGCCACCATGCCGAACATCACGATGCCGGCGCCACCCAGCACGAACTGGGGCACCGAGGCAACCACGTGCGCCATCTTGGGGGAACAGGCCGAAGGCGATCAGGATCAGGCCGCCCGCCGCCGCGACATAGCGCGAACGCACGCCGGTCACGGTGACGAGGCCCACATTCTGCGAGAACGAGGTGTACGGGAAGGTATTGAACACGCCGCCGATCACCGTGCCCAGGCCGTCGGCGCGCAGGCCGCGCGTCAGGTCGGCGTTGGACAGCCGCTTGCCGGTGATGTCCGCCAGTGCAAGGAACATGCCGGTCGATTCGACCAGCGTGATCACCATCACGATGCACATCGACAGGATCGCCGAGAAGTGGAAGGTCGGCATGCCGAAATGCAGCGGCGTGATGACGGCCACATAGCTGGCCTCGTGCAGGCCTTCGAACGACACCTTGCCCATCGCCATCGCGATCAGCGTGCCGGCGATGATGCCGAGCAGCACCGCGCAGTTCGACACCAGGCCGCGGCCATACTTGGTCAGCAGCAGGATGATGACCAGCACCGCCCCGGCGATGCCCAGGTTGGTCAGGTCGCCGTAGGCGAGGTTGGGCACTTCCTTGACCACGCCGTCGATCACCGCACGGGTGGTGGGCTGGCCGCCGGCGGCCCAGTTGATGCCGACCCGCATCAGCGACACGCCGATCAGCGTGATCACCGTGCCGGTCACCACGGGCGGGAACAGCCCGAGCATGCGGCCCATCATCGGCGCGATCAGGATGCCGAACAGGCCGGACGCGATCACCGCGCCGTAGATGCCGAGCAGCCCGATATTGGGGTCGGTGCCGATCGCGATCATCGGCGCCACCGAGGCGAACGTCACGCCCATCATCACCGGCAGCCGGATGCCGAACTTCCAGAAGCCGAACGCCTGGATCAGCGTGGCGATGCCGGCGGCGAACAGGTCGGCGTTGATCAGGAAGGCCAGCTGGTCCTTCGGCAGCTTCAGCGCGCCGCCGACGATCAGCGGCACCGCCACGGTGCCCGCGTACATCACCAGTACATGCTGCAGCCCGAGCGCGAGCAGCCGCCCCGAGGGCAGGCGCTCATTGGTCAGGTCCGTGGGGACCGTGGTGCTTGCGCTTGTCATTGTGTTTGTCTCCTCTCCGATGGTTGGACGTTTGCTTGGCGTCCGCATGCCTTCTGGTGCGTCCGGCCCGATCGTTCGGAACGATTCGGGCCTGGTCCCGCTGCCGGCACCTGCGAGGGGTGCGCGTGGCTGGGCGGGCTGCGAAAGCTGGGCGGGGCGCCGGCAGGGTGGAACAGCGGGCTAGGTGGAGCGTCCCAGCACGCTGCGAAGATCGAAGTTGCCCGGTTCGTCGGGCTGTACGCGGTCGGCGCAGGCGCCGAGATGGTGCGCCATGCGCGATTGCGCCAGGGCGGCGTCGCCCTGTTCGAGCGCATCGAGAATGGCCTCGTGTTCGTCGAAGGAGCAGGCGTTGTTGCCCGGCGCCTCGACGCTGGCGATCATCAGCGTGGTGCGCGATACCAGGCGGCGCATCATCGTGACCAGCAGCGCGTTGCCGGACAGCTCCGCGAGCGCAGTATGGAACTCGGCCGACAGGCGGATCCACTTGGGCCGCTCGTTGTTCAGGAAGGCCTGCCGTTCCTGCTGAACCATCTGCCGCACCGGCGCGATCACGCTGCGGACATTGCGCTGCGCCGCGAGCTTTTCCAGCACCGCGCGCTCGAGCATCTGGCGCAGCTCGAACATGTCGTGCGCCTCGTCGGTGGAAGGGCTGGCGATGAAGGCGCCGCGATTCGGTTCCAGGTCCACCATGCCGTCGGCCGCGAGACGGGCCAGCACCTTGCGCACGGTGTGGCGCGCGGTGGCATAGATCTCGCAAAGCGAATGCTCGGTCAGCTTGGTGCGCGGCGGCAGCCGATGCTCCATGATCGCGTCGTAGATCTCGTGATACATGCGCTCCTCGACCGAGCCCTTGCGCGGCTTCGTTTCGTTGGGCGCGGCGCCTTCATCGGCGCCGGCAATCAGCTTGAGAGTCTTGGACATCGTGGCACCCGCTGGTGGAGAGTTCGGCCGCGCCTCGTCCGAGGGCGCCGATCCAAAAATTGTTGACAATTATTTGGTTGTGCATTCAATATTGTCAACAAAACCGAACCAGGTTTTCGACAACTACGGGTAATCCCGCAGTTGTCATCCGGATTGGTGCAGCGCATTGTCGCCATGCACCAGTTCTGCGCCGGGATGCGTTGAAAAGACGTACCGAGCGGGCACCATACCCACAAATGGTGCTAGTGAAGGCAGCGGCGCCTCTCACCACCCACGTGCTAAGGAACCAGACCATGGGACGCTTGACCACCCACGTTCTCGACACCGCCGCAGGCATTCCCGGCCAAGGCCTGTCGATTACCCTTTCCAAAATTGTTGACAATCGCCGCGAAACGCTGAAGACCGTTGTGACCAATCACGACGGCCGTTGCGATCAGCCGCTGCTCGAAGGCGCCGACTTTGCCGTCGGTGTCTACGAGCTCGAATTCGGCGCCGGGGATTATTTCCGCGCGCGCGGCGTGCAGTTGCCCGAGCCCGCCTTTCTCGACGTGGTGACGCTGCGTTTCGGCATTGCCGATACCAGCGCGCATTACCACGTGCCGCTGCTGGTGTCGCCGTGGTCGTATTCGACCTACCGCGGCAGCTGATTCGCGCAGCGAGGGAAACAGGAGACAAGAGATGGAAGGCTACATTCTCGACTGGGCCAATCTGCTGCTGCGCTGGGCCCACGTGATCACCGCGATCGCGTGGATCGGCTCGTCGTTCTACTTCGTCTGGCTGGACAACAGCCTGCAAAAGCCGGTCGATCCCGAACTGGTGGACAAGGGCGTCGGCGGCGAGCTGTGGGCCGTGCACGGCGGCGGCTTCTACAACCCGCAGAAATACCTGACCGCGCCGAAGAAACTGCCCGAGAACCTGCACTGGTTCTATTGGGAGTCGTATTCGACCTGGATGACGGGCTTCGCGCTGCTGGTGGTGCTGTACCTGTTCAACGCCAGCACGTTCCTGATCGACAAGAACGTCTACGACATGTCGCCGGGCGCGGCGGTCGGCCTGGCCCTGGCGTATCTACTGGTGGGCTGGGTGGTCTACGACTGCATCTGCCGCGTGTTCGGCAAGAACGATCGCGTGGTCGGCATCCTGGTGGCGCTGTACGTGGTGCTGGCCGCCTACGTGGCCTGCCACCTGTTCTCGGGCCGCGCGGCGTTCCTGCTGACCGGCGCGATGATCGCGACCATCATGAGCGCCAACGTGCTGGTGTGGATCATCCCGGGGCAGCGCAAGACCGTCGCGGCGATGCGCGAAGGCAAGCCGGTCGATCCGATCCACGGCAAGAACGCCAAGCAGCGCAGCGTGCATAACACCTATTTCACGCTGCCGGTGCTGTTCGCGATGCTGTCGAACCACTACAGCATGACCTACGCGCACAAGTACAACTGGGTCGTGCTGGTGCTGATCATGCTGGCCGGCGTGCTGATCCGCCAGTTCTTCATCCTGAAGCACAAGGGCAAGATCAATGTCCTGTGGCCCGCCGCCGGCGTCGCCGCGCTGGGCGTGGTCGCCGTGATGATCGCCCCGCAGCCGCGCCAGCCGGTGGCCGCGCAACCGGACGGCGCCACCGCGACCAAGGTCAGCTTCGCCAAGGTCCAGGAGATCATGAACGCGCGCTGCGTGCAGTGCCATGCCGAGGCGCCGAAGATGATGCCGACCGCGGCCAAGGGCATCAAGCTCGAGACCGCCGACGAGATCAAGGGCCATGCCCAGCTGATCTATCAGCAGGCCGTGCAGCAGAAGGCGATGCCGCTGGGCAACGTCACGCAGATCACGGACGACGAGCGCGCGCTGCTGGGCCAGTGGTTCGAGTCCGGCGCCAACACGACGCAATAACCCACCGATCGGTGATCGACGGTCCGGTGGCCGCGCAGTCGGCGACCGCAGTACCGGACCGGCGAGGGTTTGAACGGGGCGAAAGCCCCGTTTTTTTATGGCCTTGTATCCGTATCGGGTGTTCGGTGACGCGTCTCAGCAGACGCCGCTCAACGGTCGCCGGTGTCGCCTGGCGGTTGCTCCCACGGATTGACGATCGCGATACCGCAGTCGACGAAGTCCCTGGTATTGCGCGTGGCGACGATGGCGCCTTTCGACCGCGCCATCGCGGCGATCATGGCATCCAATCGGCTGATGGGCCGACCAATCATTCTTCGTCTGGCGGACACCTCGACATAGGCGTCGGCAGCATCGTTGTCGAACGGAATGATCCTGCCGGACAGTTCCTCATCGAGAATCGACCTGGTTGCCGCCCGCAAGGCGTCACGACGCCGGCCGGGCGCCAATAACGCGATGCCGTAGAGAAGCTCGGCGCGGGTCACCGTGGTGGTAAAGACCGAAGCGGCAGGCTGCGCGGCGACCCAGGCCGTCACCCTTGGCTCAGGCATCGGCCGTAGCAGCTCGGACAGGACATTGGTATCGAGAACGATCATCGTGCACCGCTACGGTTCGCGGCATCAGCTTCTTGGCGGAATGTCCAGCTCGACGCCACCCAACGGGGCAATGCGCGCGCGGATGGCTTCGACGAGCGGGCGCGTCGCCGGGGGCGCCGACAGTGCCTGGCGTAGTATGTCGCGAGCCTCGTCTTCCACGGATTTGCCATGCAAGGCTGCGCGCTCGCGCAGGCGCGCGGCAAGCTGGTCGTCGATATCGGGAATCGTCATGCTGGCCATGATAGGGTCCCTCGGCAGATGCGATTGCAATATTATGCTTCCGCCGTTGCGGCCGCGCGTCGCGAGAGACGCGGTATCAGTGAGCGGCCGGCATTCCCTTGCCGATGCTGGCGGCGCCCATCAGCGCCCGATATCCATCAGCGCCACCACCCCCCAGCACGACGAACACCGCCGCGGCGATGCGGTGGACCAGCCGGATCGGCAGCCGGTGGGCGAAGCGTTCGCCGAGCAGCACCGCGGGCACATTGGCCAGCATCATGCCGATCGTGGTGCCGGCGACCACCGCGAGGATGTCCGTGCTGAAGCGGGCGGCGAGGGCGACGGTGGCGATCTGGGTCTTGTCGCCCATCTCGGCGAAGAAGAACACCACGAGGGTCGCGCACAGCACGCCGAACGCGCCCTTGACCGCCTTGGGCTTCTCGGTCTCGTCGAGCTTGTCCGGGATCAGCATCCATGCGCCCATCGCGATGAAGCCAAGGCCGAGGATCCAGCGCAGCAGCGCCGCGCCGACCATTTGCGTGATCCAGCCGCCGAGCGCGCCGGCCAGGCCGTGATTGACCAGCGTCGCGATCAGGATGCCGAGGATGATGGGGATGGGCTTGCGGTAGCGCGCAGCGAGAATGAGCGAGAGCAGCTGGGTCTTGTCGCCCATTTCCGCGAGGGCGACGATACCGGTCGAGACGAGCAGGGATTCCATTCGTTGTTATCGGAGCAGCGGGCCGGACGCATCGCGAGATGCCAATGACGTGCGTTTTCCCCGGCCCAGCCGAAAAACGACGTCATCGGTCTCGCCAGGCCCTGGAACAGGCATTGCACCGTTCCGAAGCTGCGCACGCCATAACCGCAAGCGGTCAAGTCTGTTGACGTACGCCCCTGTCGCGCGACTCGGTGTCGGGCGCCAGGGCGGCTACTCCCCAATGAGGAAGCGCGATTATAGCCAGTCTGCGAGGCGGTCGTCCATCCCGCGGCTAGCCTGTGACGCAGCGGATCGCGCCAAGATCTGGCGCAGACCGGCCTCGGACTGGGCACAGATCGCGCCCGGACCGCGCCAACACCGCGCCCATTACGCCGGCACCGGCGACGGCGTGGTGGTGCGGCGGCCGCGGAAATCGGTCCAGCACAGCGCCTGGAAGTCATACAGCTTGCAGCGGCGCGCGGTATCGAAATACCAGCGCCACGAGAAGTTCTGCACCACGATGCGGCCGGGCAGCGCCTGCTCCAGCAGCGCCTGCGCGCGCTTGAGCCGGTACAGCGGCACGCTCATGTCGACGTGGTGGGCGGTGTGTTCCATGATGTGGTGCAGCAGGGTGCCGACACCATGGCGAAAGCGCAGATGGACCGTGGTCGAGACGAAGGGCTGGGCGCGCGCCCACATCGCCTTGCTGTCGTACCAGGCCACGCTCTCATGAGTATGGTGGACGTAGAGCACGAAGCCGACGGTCGCGTTCCAGACCAGGAAGGGCACAGCGAAGCCGGCGGCCAGCAGCAGCGCGACCGACTGCTGCGTCGCCAGCGCCAGCCAGACCAGCGCGCCGATCCACAGCACCGCAAAGCCCGCCACCAGCAGGCAGTCGGCCAGGAAGATCCGCCGGCGTGTCGCCATCTGCCGCCGGCTGGGGAAGAACAGCTTCAGCCACCAGATCTCGATCAGGTAATACAGCCCGGCGCCCAGGCCGTTGCGGTACAGCCGTTCCAGCGCGCGCCGCCACCACGGCAGCGCCGCGTATTCCTCCATCGAGTACGGCGCCCAGACGAAGTCGAAGCCCTTCAGGTTGGTATAGCCGTGATGGACGACGTTATGGCCGACCTCCCACAGGCTGTATGGCGTCAACGACGGCAGGAAGGCGATCCGGCCCAGCCATTTGTTCAGGCCGCGGCGCGCCGTCAGGCTCTGGTGGCAGGCATCGTGCCCGAGGATGAACAGGCGCGCGATCAGCACGCCGGCCAGCACGCCGAGCCCGAGCTTGGCGAGCCAGTGCGGGGCGACGACGAGCGCGGCGAGGGCGGCGATGAACAGCGCCGCGTCGAGCGCGAACAGCAGCAGCGCGCGCGGCGTGCTGCGCTCGGACAGCGGAATCAGCCAGCTACGGATGATCTTGCGCGGCGGCAGCGGCGCGTCGGGCGGCAGCGGCGCGGGCGGATGGCCGGAACGATCGGCATCGGCGGGCGGAACGGCCGAGGCCGCGGGAACGGCTGGGGCGGGCGAGACGGGTGCAACGGCTGAGGCTGGTGTGGTCATCTTGGCATCGGCATTGTCGAATGGCGCGGGCCAGCGTAATGCAGATCGATGACAACCGCCTTGACCGCGGTCAAGGCACGGCGCCCGGACGGGCTGCGCGGCCTGTCTGGCGCCGTTCGCCGATGGCGCTGCGTGTTTATACGCCCGCCCGCTCGCCCATCACATAGACGCTGTCGATGACCCGATCGTCGCCCAGCATCGCAAACGCGAACAGCTGCTCTTCGAGCGTTTCCGAGCGCGCGCTGCGGCGGCCCAGCAGCGGCGTGGCGTCGGGGTCGAGCACGATGAAGTCGGCCTCGTTGCCCGGCGCGAAGCTGCCGACGCGGTCGCCCCAGCCCAGCGCATCGGCCGGCGCGCGCGTGGCCAGGTAGAACATCCGCAGCGCGGTCAGGTGGTAGCCGCCCATCCGCGCGACCTTGTGCGCGGCGTTCATCGTGCGCAGCATCGAGAACGAGGTGCCGCCGCCGACGTCGGTGGCCAGCGTCAGATGGAGCCGATGCGCGTCCGACTGGTGGAAGTCGTAGAGGCCGCTGCCGAGGAACAGGTTCGAGGTCGGGCAGTGCGCCACGGCCGCGCCGGTATCGGCGAGCCGGCGGCGATCGTCGTCATCCAGGTGGATCGCATGGCCGTAGAACGCGCCCGGGCGCAACAGGCCGTATCGATCGTAGACGTCCAGGTAGCTGCGCGCCTGCGGGAACAGCTCGGCGACCCATTTGACCTCGTCGCGGTTCTCGGCCACGTGGGTCTGGATCAGCGCATCGGGGTAGGCGCGCGCCAGCTCGCCGCAGGCCGCCAGCTGCGCCTCGGTCGAGGTCGGCGCGAAGCGCGGCGTGATCGCATAGGACAGGCGCCCCTTGCCATGCCAGCGCGACAGCAGATCGGCCGATTCGCGCGCGCCGGACTCCGCGGTGTCGCGCAGGAAGTCCGGGCAATGGCGGTCCATCAGCACCTTGCCGGTCGCCAGCCGCAGATTGCGGCGATGGCTCTCGGCGAACAGCGCGTCGGCCGAGGTCGCATGCACCGTGCTCCAGACCAGCGCGCTGGTGGTGCCGTTGCGCAGCAGCTCGTCGGCGAAGAAGCTGGCCACCCCGGCCGCGTATTCGGGCTCGGCGAAGCGGCGCTCCTCGGGGGAAGGTGTAGGTGTCGAGCCAGTGCAGCAGGCCCGGCGACGGCGACGCGATCATGTCGGTCTGCGGGTAGTGCACGTGCGTATCGATAAAGCCCGGCACGATCAGCTTGCCGCGATGGTCGATCACCTCGGTGCCCGGGGCAATCGACGGCGACAGCTCGGCGTAGGGGCCCACGGCGGCGATGCGGCCGTCGGCGACCAGCAGCACACCGTCTTCCCAATACTGATACGCGTCATCATGGAATTGCGGGTCGCGCAGGAAATGCAGCACGCGGCCACGGATGGCGCGAATGGTACCGGTCGGGGAAGAGGAGCTGGTGGTCTGGTTCATGGTCGTGGGGTTGGAGAGGGCCGGCGCGGGACGCCGGCCGATATTGCGCCGGTCAGGGCCGCAACGGCATCAGGCCGTCGCGGCGCTTGCCGGCGTCGTGGGGCTGGCCGATTGCCAGAAGCGGTCGACCTCGGTCAGGTATTCGGCCTTCAGCGCCGGCCGCAGGAAGCTCGCCTCGAAACTGTTGCGCGCGAGCCGGTGCGCGTCGGCGGCATCGAGCGGCAACGCCTCGAAGGTCGCTTCCCAGTTGGCGTTCATATAGCCGCCGAAATAGGCCGGGTCGTCCGAATGGATCGTCACGGCAACGCCGGCGTCGAGCAGCTTCTTCAGCGAATGGTCGCGCAGGTCCGGATAGACCTTGAGCTTCTGGTTCGACAGCGGGCAGACCGTCAGCGCGATGCGTTCGCGCGCCAGCCGCTCGACCAGCGCCGGATCGTCGATCGCCCGCACGCCGTGGTCGATCCGCTCGACCTGCAGGATGTCGAGCGCGTCGCGGACATAATCGGCCGGGCCTTCCTCGCCGGCATGGGCCACGCGATGCAGGCCCAGCTCGCGCGCGCGGGCGAACACCCGCGCAAACTTCTCGGGCGGATTGCCGCGCTCCGACGAATCGAGGCCGACGCCGACGAAGCGGTCGCGATAGGGCAGCGCGGCTTCCAGCGTGGCGAACGCGTCTTCCTCCGACAGATGCCGCAGGAAGCAGAGGATCATGCTGCTGGAGAAGTCGTATTGCGTGCGTGCCTGCGCGAGCGCGTCGGCGATGCCGTCGATCACGATCTCGATGTCCACGCCGCGCGCGGTATGCGTCTGCGGATCGAAGAGGATTTCCGCGTGGCGCACGTTGTCGGCGACGGCGCGCTCGACGTACGCCATCGTCATGTCGAAGAAGTCTTCCTCGGTCAGCAGCACGCTGGCGCCGGCGTAGTAGATGTCGAGGAAGGACTGCAGGTCCGTGAACGCATAGGCGGCGCGCAGCGCCTCGACGCTGGAGTAGGGCAGCTTGACCTGGTTGCGCTGCGCCAGCCGGAAGATCAGCTCGGGCTCGAGCGTTCCTTCGATGTGCACATGCAGTTCGGCCTTGGGAGTGCGGCGGATGCGTTCCGCGAGCGCGGCGTCGAGCGTCATGGGGGATCCTTTTTTTGCTATGCCGGCATGCTGCTCGCGTTCGAGCAGAGGGCCGGCGCGGTTACCGGTGGGCGGGGCTGCCGCTGTCGCTGCCGCTTCCGCTGGCGCGCTCGCCCGGTCGCCCGCCGTCCCGCTGCATGGGCGGTGCGTCGGAGCGCAGCGCGGCCAGGCGCTGGTCGCGCACTTGCAGCAGCTGGGCGACGATGGCAACTGCAATCATAGCCGGAGCCTTGTCGGTGATGCCCGCGACGCCGATCGGGCAGGTCATCCGCGCAAAGGCGGCCGGGTCGATGCCATGCTCGACCATCCGGTGTTCGAAGCGGGCCCGCTTGGTCTTCGAGCCGATCAGCCCGAAGTACGCGAAGTCGGTGCGCCGCAGGATCCGTTCGCACAGCGCCTGGTCCAGTGCGTGGCTGTGCGTCATGACCAGGAAGTAGCTGCCGGGCGGTGCGTGGTCGACCACCGCCTCGGCCGTATCGGTGGCCTCGGCCACCACGTTGCCGGGCAGGCCGGCAGGAAACAGCGTGTCGCGCTCGTCGACCCAATGGACCGTGCACGGCAGCGTGCCGAGCACCTTGACCAGCGCATGGCCGACGTGGCCGGCGCCGAACAGCACCACGTGCATCTCGTCCGGGGCCAGCAGGTCGGTCCAGCTGCCGTCCTCGTGCAGCGTGACGGCGGGCAGCGTGGGCAAGGGCGTGCGGTCGATGGCATGGCGCACCGCGCCGGCGGCCGGCACCGTGCGCGTCACGGTGCGGCGCGCGGCAAAGGCGGCCGCCACCGCATCGAGCCATTCGAGATCGGCCGGTCCCAGCCGCTCGAAGCCGAGCTGCACCACGCCGCCGCAGCACTGGCCCAGCGCGGGCCCGAGCGGAATCCGCACGACGCGGCGCGTGGCATCGGGCGCGAGAGAAGAGGGCTTGCCGCGCGACGCCGCGTCCAGCATCTCGCGCGCGATCGCCATGCCGCGCCATTCCAGATGGCCGCCGCCGATGGTGCCGATCAGGTCGTCGCCGGTCACCAGCATGCGGATGCCGGGCTCGCGTGGCGCGGAGCCCTTGACCTCGACGATGGTGACCATCGCCACCGGTACGCCGGCGCGCACCAGCGCGGCGGCGTCGGCGAAGCGGAAGGGCTTGAGCGGGGCGTCCTGCATGATCGCTTTCGTGCCGTCGGCGGCCGCGATCACGCGGCCGCGGCCTGACGCACGGCATCGGCCGCGTTCAGGATCGCCTCGGCGGTCGCCGGCGCATCGAGCGGCGGGTTGACGCGATAGCCGCCCAGGCTGGCAACGGCATCGCGAATCGCGAAGAACACCGAGAACGGCAGCAGCAGCGGCGGCTCGCCGACCGCCTTCGAGCGGTGGATGCTGTCCTCGGCGTTGCGGTTCTCGAACAGCCGCACGTTGAACACTTCGGGGCAGTCGTTGACGGTCGGGATCTTGTAGGTCGACGGCGCATGCGTCATCAGCTTGCCGTCCTTGTTCCACCACAGCTCCTCGGTGGTCAGCCAGCCCATGCCCTGGATGAAGCCGCCTTCGACCTGGCCGATATCGATCGCGGGATTCAGCGAGCGGCCGACGTCGTGCAGCACGTCCGCGCGCAGCAGCCGGAATTCGCCGGTCAGCGTGTCGACCAGCACTTCCGAACAGGCCGCGCCATAGGCGTAGTAGTAGAACGGCCGGCCCTGCAGCTTGCTCTGGTCCCAATGCAGCTTGGGAGTGGCGTAGAAACCGTCGGACCACAGCTGCACGCGGGCCACATAGGCCTGGCGCGCCAGCTCGTCGAAGCGCAGGCGTAGCTCGCCCGCGACCACCAGGTCGTCGCCGAAGCGCACGGTCGATGGATCGACGCCGGCCTGGCGCGCGGCGAAGGCGGCCAGCCGCTCGCGGATCTGGCGCGCCGCGTCCTGCGCGGCCTTGCCGTTCAGGTCGGTGCCGGTCGAGGCGGCCGTCGCCGAGGTGTTGGCCACCTTGCTGGTGTCGGTCGCGGTCACGCGCACGCGTTCGAGCCGGATGCCCAGCTCGTGCGCGACCACCATCGCCACCTTGGTGTTCAGCCCCTGCCCCATCTCGGTGCCGCCGTGATTGACCAGCACCGAACCGTCGTTATAGACGTGCACCAGCGCGCCGGCCTGGTTGAAGTGGGCGACGTTGAACGAGATGCCGAACTTGACCGGCGTGATCGCGATGCCCTTCTTCAGCACCGGGCTGGCCGCGTTGAACGCGCGCGTGGCCTCGCGGCGGGCGCGGTAGTCGCTGCTGGCCTCGAGCTGGTCGAGCAGTTCGTGGATGACGTTGTCCTCGACGGTCTGGCCGTAGGGCGTCACGTTGCGCTCGGTCTTGCCGTACAGGTTGTCGCGGCGCACGTCGAGCGCATCGCGGCCCACGGTACGCGCGATATTGTCCAGGATGTACTCCATCGCGAACGCGCCCTGCGGTCCGCCGAAGCCGCGGAAGGCGGTATTGCTCTGCGTATTGGTCTTGCCGCAGTAGCCGTCGATCTGCACGTGCGGCAGCCAGTAGGCGTTGTCGAAGTGGCAGATCGCGCGGGTCATCACCGGGCCCGACAAGTCCGCCGAGAAGCCGGCGCGCGACACCATTTCCACCGCGACGGCCTCGATGCGGCCCTGCGGGTCGTGGCCGACTTCGTAGTCGAACACGAAGTCGTGGCGCTTGCCGGTGATCATCATGTCGTCGTCGCGGTCCGGACGCAGCTTGACCGGGCACATCAGCTTCCAGGCGGCCAGCGCCGCGCAGCAGGCGAACAGCGCGGACTGCGATTCCTTGCCGCCGAAGCCGCCGCCCATGCGCCGGCATTCGACCAGCACCTGGTGCACCTGCCAGCCGAGCACGTGGGCGACCGCGTGCTGCATCTCGGTCGGATGCTGGGTCGAACACCAGACGTGCATGCCGTCGTTTTCCTTCGGCACCGCATAGGCGATCTGGCCTTCCAGATAGAACTGCTCCTGGCCGCCGAGGCGGATATGGCCCTTGTCGCGATGCGCGGCCTTGCCCAGGTGCTCGCGCGGCTGGCCGCGCTCCAGATGCATGGGCGGCAGCACGTAGCTGCGAGCCTCGTGTGCCGCCTGCGGCGACAGGATCGGCGGCAGGTCCTCGTAGTCGATCGCCGCCAGGCGCGCGGCGCGGCGCGCAGCATCGTGCGAGGAGGCCACCACGACGAAGATCGGTTGGCCGACGAATTGCACCGTGTCGCTCGCCAGGATCGGGTCGTCGTGGATGATCGGGCCGCAGTCGTTGACGCCGGGGATGTCCTTCGCGGTCAGCACCGCGACGACGCCCGGCGCGGCGCGCACCTTGTCGAGCGCGATCGAGCGGATGCGGGCATGGGCGCGGGCGCTCATGCCGAGCGCGGCGTGCAGCGTGCCCGCGAGTTCGGGGATGTCGTCGGTATAGGTGGCCGTGCCGGCCACGTGCAGATGCGCCGACTCGTGCGGGCGCGACACGCCGATCTGCGGCGGCGCCTCGGCGGCGATATGCGCGGCGAGGTCGCGGCCGCTGAAGTCCGCCGTGACGGGAGCACCGCCGTTGGCGACACCGGTGTCGAGCAGGAAGGCCTCGGTTTGCTTGTTCATGCCGATCGCTCCTCTTCTTAAACGGTGGCCGAGGCGGTCGCGTTGGCCGCGGAGGCCGGCACGCTGCCCGCGCCCGGCGCCCGGACGTTGACGGCCGCGGCCGGCAGCGCATCGTCGCGCGTCTCCAGCCAGAAGCGGTACAGCAGATTCGCGGCGCCGCGCGCGCGGTATTCGGCGGTGGCGCGCATGTCGGTCAGCGGCGTGTAGTCCTGCGACAGCGCGGCCATCGCGGCCTTGACGGCGGTCTCGTCCCAGCGCTGGCCGAGCAGCGCGGCTTCGGCCTGGGCGGCGCGCTTGGGCGTGGCCGCCATGCCGCCGAAGGCGATGCGGGCCTGGCGCACCACGCCGTCGGCGACGGTGATGCCGAAGGCGGCGCAGACCGCGGAAATGTCCTCGTCAAAACGTTTGGACAGCTTGTAGGTACGGAAGTGCTGGGGCCCGGCCACCGGCACGCGCAGCGCCGCGACGAACTCGCCCTCGGCCATCGCGGTCTTCTGGTAGGCCAGGTACAGGTCCTCGAGCGGCAGCGTGCGGCGCGTCTCGCGATGCTGCAGCACGACCTCGGCGCCGAGCGCGATCAGCGCCGGCATCGAGTCGCCGATCGGCGAGCCGTTGGCGATATTGCCGCCGAGCGTGCCGGCATTGCGGATCGGCAGCGAGGCGAAGCGTTTCCACAGCTCTTCCAGCTCGGAATGGGCGTCGGTCAGCGCGGCGTAGGCCCGCTCCAGCGAGACGGCGGCGCCGATCTCGATGACGCCGTCGTGCTCGACGACCTGCTGCAGGTCCTCGACCTGGCCCACATAGAGCAGATTGCCCAGCTCGCGGAACTGCTTGGTGACCCACAGGCCCACGTCGGTGCTGCCGGCCAGGATGCGCGCGGACGGATCGTCGGCCTTCAGCGCGGCGAAGGCCGACGCGGTGCGCGGCGCATGGAAGACGGCCCCCGACGGGTCGCGATAGTGGAAGGTGTCCTCGCGCATCAGCGTGCGCAGCGCGGTGGCGATCGCCTTCGGCTCCAGCCGGCTGGCGTGCGGGGCGGGCAGCGACATCATGCGCTGGCCCGCCTCGATGATCGGCCGGTAGCCGGTGCAGCGGCACAGATTGCCGGTCAGCGCGTCGCAGATGGTCTGGCGGTCCGGCGCGGGTCCGCCCGGCTGGTGCTGCTGGTACAGCGCCCACAGCGACATCACGAAGCCCGGCGTGCAGAAGCCGCATTGCGAGCCGTGGCATTCGACCATCGCTTCCTGCACCGGATGCAGCGAGCCGTCGGCCTGGCGCAGGTCCTCGACCGTGATCAGCGCCTTGCCGTCGAGCGTGGGCAGGAACTGGATGCAGGAGTTGACGGCCTTGAAGCTCAGTTCGCCATCCTGCTGCAGTTCGCCGATCACCACGGTGCAGGCGCCGCAGTCGCCCTCGGCGCAGCCTTCCTTGGTGCCGGTGCAACGCGCGTCCTCGCGCAGGTATTGCAGCACGGTGCGGGTGATCGGGGCATCGGTGACCTGCTGAACCTGGCCGCGATGGTAGAAGCGGATGGGTTGTGTCTCCATGGTCGTTTTATCTCCTTGCGATGGCGACAAACATAGCACTCGCGCCGAGTAGCAATATTCGGCCCAGGTGATATGCCCCATCATGACGCGCACGCCGCCCGGGGCCCGCCGCCGCGGCCCGCGATTGCGCTGCAGCGCACAGATTTGCGGGGATTCCGCGGGTTTGCGCCGAATTGACCGCTGCCAGGGTGACTGGCATACACTATGCGCCGATCCTTATCCCCACGCCACCGGCCCGCAGGCTCATCAGGCCGGACGAATCCACCATGCACGGACGCGACCATCTGGACACCTATCTGCTTCGGGTATTGCATACCCTGCTGACCGAGCAGAGCGTCACGCGCACGGCGGTGCGGATGGGGCAATCGCAGCCGGCCATCAGCAATACGCTCAAGCGCCTGCGCGAGATCACCGGCGACGCGATCCTGGTGCGCGGCAAGAGCGGCATGGTGCCGACCGAGCGCGGGCGCGAGCTGCTGGAGCTGGCCGAGCAGAGCCTGGCCGCGATGGACCGCATCGCGCGGCCCCCGCAGCAGTTCGATCCGGCCACCACCGACCGCACCTTCCATCTGGGCGCGCCCGATTATCTGGACGCCTTCTTCCTGCCCAATATCGTCGAGCGGGTACGCCGGCTGGCGCCGGGCGCGAAGCTGTTCGTCCATCCGCTGACCAGCGCCACGGACTTCCTGGAGGAGCTGGAGCAGGGCAAGCTCGACATCGTGATCGGCAACTGGCTGTCGCCGCCCGAGCATCTGCATATCTCGCCGCTGTTCGAGGACGAGGTCGTGTGCATGCTCGGCGCCCAGCATCCGCTGGCGAAGAAGGGGCTGTCGCTGAAGCACTACCTGGAGATGCCGCATCTGGCGCCGGCGCCGTATGCGTCGATGCAGCGAAGCATGATCGACCAGGCGCTGGCGGAGCAGGGCTACAAGCGCCGCATCCAGGTCACGCTGCCGTATTTCGGGCTGGTGCCCTATGTGCTGATGAAGACCGACATGGTGTTCACCACCGGCCGGCAGTTCGCCGCGCACTATGCGCAGTACCTGCCGATCCGGTTGGTGCCGGCGCCGGTGTCGTTCCCGCGCATGCGCTTCTACCAGCTATGGCACGAGCGCTGCCACGCCGCGCCGGACGTGCTGTGGCTGCGCCGGATGATCGCCGAGGTCGCGGCCGACCTGCCGCTGCTTCCGCGGTTGGAGATGGCGGCCGAGCCCTGACGGGTTGACAGGATAGGGGCCGCCGCAGGCCCGAACTCCCGGCCCAGGCTGCCGGCCCAGTCTCAGGAGCCCGACTTGTAGCTGGGGAAGAACAGCTGTTCGCCGTCGACCTTGTAGCTGGCGATGGCGTCCTGCCCGGCCTTCGACGTGATCCACGCGATCAGCTTGCGCGCATCGGCGTAGTTGATGCCGGGATGCCGCGCCGGATTGACGGCGATGATGCCGTACGGGTTGAACATCTTCGGATCGCCCTGCACCGCGATCGCCAGGCCCGTCTTGGCGCGATAGGCGCCGTAGGTGGCGCGATCGGACAGCGTGTAGCCCGGCATCTGCGCCGCCATCGTCAGCACCTCGCCCATGCCGAGCCCGGCGTTGATGTACCAGGGCTGGCCCTTGGGCTCGATGCCGGCCTCCTTCCAGTACGACTTCTCCATCACGTCGGTGCCAGAGTTGTCGCCGCGCGAGATGAACCTGGCGCCGCTGGCGGCGATCTTGCGGAAGCCGGTGATCACGTCCTTGCTGCCCGCAATCCCGGCGGGGTCCGCCGCCGGGCCGACCACGATGAAGTCGTTGTACATCACGTCGCGCCGGTCGATGCCGTGGCCCGCGGCGACGAAAGCGTCTTCCATCTTGCGCGCGTGCACCAGCAGCACGTCGACGTCGCCCATCTCGCCCATCTTCATCGCCTTGCCGGAGCCGACCGCGATCACCTTGACCGTGACGCCGGTGTCGCGCTCGAAGCGCGGCAGCAGGGTCTTGAGCAGGCCGGAGTTTTCGGTGCTGGTGGTGGTCGCGAGCTTCAGTTCGCCCGCGAAGGCCGCGCCGGTGCCGAGCAGCGCGGCGGCGGACAGCAGGGCGGCGGCCAGGCGCGGCAGCGCGCGGGCGGCGCGGAATGGGCGGAATGGGCGGAATGGGCGGGAGGGGGCGGTCAGGCCGGATGAGGCGGAGTGGCGACCCGGGCGGGCAAACGGCATGTCGGAAATCCTCTTGTTATGTTTATCTGAACATAATTGCATGCGCCCATCCGCTTCGGTGACAATGCGCGACATCCGAAGCTTCCGCTAATCTGCGCAAGCTTGTACGGGCGCCATGATTGTCTCGGCACTCCAAGAACAAAGTAAATAAGAACAGCGGAACATATGACATTCCATTTCGAACTGTTTCCGGTGGTATCGACGGACGACAACCCTCGTGCCAACGGCAAGGTGTTCCTGCTGCTGCAGGCGGTGCGCGAGACCGGCTCGCTGCATCGCGCCGCCGCCAAGGTCGGGCTGTCGTACCGGCATGCCTGGGGCGTGATGCGCGACTGGGAGGCGCTGCTCGGGCGCAGCATGCTCGATATGGAGCGCGGCCGCGGCGCCTCGCTGACCCGCTTCGGCGAGCGCCTGCTGCGCGCCGAGGTCAAGCTGCGCGAGGCGGTCGATCCGGCGGTGCGCAAGGCGCTGGCCGAGTTTGCCGCGGAGCTGGACGATGCGGCCCGGCCGCAGACGCGAATCCATTTCTCCGGCAGCCACGACCCGGCGATGGAGGTGCTGGCGGCGGCGCTGAACGAGCAGCCGGAGGGCCTGCAGCTCGATACCGTGTTCTGCGGCAGCGTCGAGGGCCTGATCTGCCTGCACGAGCGGCAGGCCGAGCTGGCGGGCTTCTATGTCGCGCCGATCCAGACCGCCGGATCGGTCGCGCACGTGACGCTGCGCAAATGGCTGCGCCCGTCCTCGGTGCGGCTGATCCCCCGTGGCCTCGCGCGAGCAGGGCCTGATCGTCGCGCCGTCGCGGGCGCGCGAGATCCGCGAGCTGCGCGACCTGGTGCGCACGCAGGCGCGCTTCGTCAACCGGCAGCGCAGCTCGGGCACGCGGCTGCTGTTCGATCAGTTGCTGGCGGCGCAGGGCCTGTATGCCGACCAGGTCGCCGGCTACGACCAGCCCGAGTTCAGCAACGAAAAGGTCGCCGAGGCCGTGCATGCCGGCCGCGCCGAGGTCGGCTTCGGCCTGCGCGTCAACGCCGAGGCGCACGGCCTGGCCTTCGTGCCGCTGACGCGCGAGGTCTACTATCTGGCGCTGCGCAAGGCCGACCAGTTCGCGCCGTGGGCGCACGCGCTGCTGGCGCTGCTGGCCGATCCGGCGATCGGTGCCCGCATCACCGCGCTGCCGGGCTATGCGCTGGCCGAGCAGCGCGGCCTGCTGGCGCCGGAGCAGGTGCTGCCCTGGTACGGGGTGGACGGGCGGGAGTAGGGGCAGCTCACAGACCATTGGTCTTCTCCCTCTCCGCAGGCGGGAGAGGGGGAGCAGGGTTGAGGCTTGGCGCGAGCCGCGCCGGGCAGGCCAGGACGGGCCCGGAGGGGCCCGGATCAGGCCCGTATTACACTGCGCCCATGGCCGGCGCCGCCGGCCGCGACTCTGCGAGGGCGTCCCGATGCTGGAAACCGCCGCGCTGGCCGCGGGCATGTCCTGGGCCAGCGGCTTTCGTCTCTATCTGGCCGTGCTGGCCGCCGGCGTGCTGGCCCGCATGGGCTGGCTCGATCTGCCGGCCGGGCTGCAGCCGCTGGCGTCCAACTGGGTGATCGGCGTGGCGGCGGTGCTGGCGCTGGCCGAGTTCATCGCCGACAAGGTGCCGGGCTTCGATTCGGTCTGGGACGGCTTCCATACCTTTGTCCGCATTCCCGCCGGCGCGATCCTGGCGGCGGCCGCCTTCGGCAATCTCGATCCGCAGTGGATGGTGATCGCCGGCCTGATCGGCGGCACGCTGGCCGGCACCGCCCATGCGGCCAAGGCCGGCACCCGCGCGCTGATCAATGTGTCGCCGGAACCCTTTTCAAATTGGGCGGCCTCATTCACCGAGGACGTGACCGCCACCGGCAGCCTGCTGCTGGCGTTCTTCCTGCCGGTGCTGTTCTTCGTGCTGCTGGCCATCAGCCTGTTGCTGGCGCTGTGGCTGCTGCCCAAGCTGTGGCGCGGCGTGCGCAAGCTGCATGGCGCGCTGACGCGCAAGGGCGGGCCGCCCGCCGCGTACTGACCGGGATCGGCGCCCTCATCGACGTCATCCCGGCGCCATCCGCGCCCGCAAACCGAACACCCCGAATACCGGCCGAAATACCCCGAGAACCGCCCAATACGCCGAATACCCGCCGAATACGCCGGACACGCCGAACACCCGGAATACGCCGAACACCCGAATACCCGAATACCCGACCACGACATCATGCCGACCGATTCCGCCGCGGATTCCACCGCCCCTGCGCTAGTACGCCCCGCCGCCGTTCCCCATGCCGGGGCCCGTTTCTCGCCGTGGGCGCAGGCGTGGCGGATGGCGCGGCGCGACTGGCGCGCCGGCGAGCTGACGCTGCTGCTGTTCGCGCTGGTGCTCGCGGTGGCGGCGCTGGCCAGCGTCGGCTTCCTGTCCGACCGGATGCGACAGGGCCTGGAGCGCGACGCCCGCCAGCTGATCGGTGCCGACGTGCTGCTGGTGGCCGACCAGCCCTTCGATCCGGCCTTCGCGGCGCAGGCGGCGGCGCAGGGGCTGACCGTCGCGCAGACGGTGACCTTTCCGAGCATGGCGACCGTGGCGAGCCCGGCCGGCGCCGCCAACGGCAGCACGAACGGTGCTGCTACCACCGGCCCCACCACCGGCGCCACCAACGGCGCGACCGCGCAAAGCGCCAACGGCGCGGATGGTGCCGGGCGCGCAGACAACGGCACCGCCGCCCAGCCCGGCGCCGCGCCGGCCGACGGCGATGCGCCGGCCAGCCAGCTCGCCGCGCTGAAGGCCGTCAGCCCCGGCTATCCGCTGCGCGGCACGTTGAAGACCGCCACCGCGCCCGGCGCACCGGGCGAGCCGGCCGGCGGCATCCCGGCGCCCGGCACGGTATGGGTCGACGAGGCCCTGCTCGGCGGGCTCGGCGTGCGGGTCGGCGACACGTTGCGGCTGGGCAGCCGCAGCTTCCGCATCGACCGGATCATCACGCAGGAACTGGACCGTGGCGGCGGCTTCATGAACTTCGCGCCGCGCGTGATGCTGCCGCTGTCCGATCTCGAGGCGACCGGCCTGATCGGCTGGGGCAGCCGCGTCAGCTACCGGCTGCTGGTGGCGGGGCCGGAGGCGGCGGGCGTGGCCTATCGGCAGTGGGCCGAGGGCGAGATCGAACGGCGCGGGCTGCGCAATACCCGGGTCGAGTCGCTGGACTCGGGCCAGCCGCAGATGCGGGCCACACTGGACCGGGCCGAGCGCTTCCTGTCGCTGGTCGCGGTGCTGTCGTCGATGATCGCCGCGGTGGCGATCGCGATGTCGGCGCGCCGCTATATGCAGCGCCATACCGACGCCTGCGCGATCTACAAGTGCCTGGGGCTCTCGCGCAGGGAGATCCTGCTGGCCTTCGGGCTGGAATTCCTGCTGGTCGGCGTGCTCGGCGCGGCGCTGGGCGTCGTGCTGGGCTATCTCGGCCATTACGGGCTGCTGCTGTCGCTCGGCAACCTGCTGACCGTGTCGCTGCCGCAGCCGTCCGCGCTGCCGGCGGTGATCGGCCTGCTGTCGGGGCTGGTGCTGCTGATCGGCTTTGCGCTGCCGCCGCTGCTGGCGCTGACACGCGTCGCGCCGCTGCGGGTGCTGCGCCGCGACGTCGGCATGCCGCCGATCTCGGTGTGGATCGCCTATGCGCTGGGCCTGGGCGCCTTCGTCTCGCTGCTGCTGGTGGCCGCGCGCGACCTCAAGCTCGGCCTGCTGACCGCGGGCGGCTTCGCCGGCGCCGGCGTGGTGTTCGCGCTGCTGGCGCTCGGCCTGCTGACGCTGCTGGCGCGGCTGGTGCGCGGCCGTCTGGTCGGCGGCAAGGCGGCCGGGCGCGCGGTGGGCTGGCGCTTTGCGCTGGCCGTGCTGGAGCGCCGCCGCGCCGTCACGGTGCTGCAGACGGTGGCGCTGGCCGTCGGCCTGATGGCGCTGCTGCTGCTCGGCATGACGCGCAACGACCTGATCGATTCGTGGCGCAACGCCACCCCGGCCGACGCGCCCAACCGCTTCATCATCAATATCCAGCCGGACCAGCGCGAGCCGCTGCGGCAGATGCTGTCGCGCGACGGCATCGACGATCTGCTCTATCCGATGGTGCGCGGCCGGCTGACGCATATCGGCGGCGAGCCGGTGCAGGCCTCGCGCTACGAGGAGGGCCGTGCGCGCAATCTGGTCGAGCGCGAATTCAACCTGTCCTATACCGATGCGCTGCCCGAGGGCAACCGCGTGGTGGCCGGCCGCTGGTTCGACGGCAAGCGGCCCGAGGCGTCGATGGAGGAGGGCATCGCCAAGACGCTGGGCGTGAAGCTGGGCGATACGCTGCGCTTCGACGTGGCGGGCCAGCAGATCGAGGCGCCGGTGACTTCGCTGCGCAAGCTCGACTGGAGCTCGATGCGCGTCAATTTCTTCGTGATCCTGCCGCCGTCGATGATGCAGGGGCTGCCCGAGACCTATATCACCGCCTTCCACCTGAAGCCCGAGCTGGCGCCGCTGGGCAATGCGCTGAGCGCGCGCTTTCCCAACATCACGATCGTCAATACCGAGCTGATCCTGCGGCAGGTGCAGGGCGTGCTGGACCAGGTCATCGCCGCGGTGCAGTTCCTGTTCGCCTTCACGCTGGCGGCCGGCGTGACGGTGCTCTATGCCGCGCTGGCGGGCGCGCGCGACGAGCGCCGCCGCGACGCCGGGCTGCTGAAGGCGCTGGGCGCGTCGGCGGCGACCATCAAGCAGACGCAGTACGCCGAATTCCTGGTGGTCGGCGGCCTGGCGGGGCTGCTGGCCAGCATCGGCGCGATCGCGGTCGGCTGGGCGCTGTCGCGCTTCGTGTTCGACTTCTCGTATGTGCTCAATCCGTGGATCGTGCCGGTCGGCGTGGTTTCTGGCATGCTGTGCGCTTTTGCCGGCGGCTGGCTGGGCCTGCGCGACGTGCTGCGCCAGCCGGCGCTCGCGACGCTGCGGGAGGCTTGAAGGGCTTCACGGCGCTTCAGGCGGCTTCGAAGGGCTCGAAGGCTCGAAGGCTCGAAAAGGGCTTTCGAAGGCTCCGAAAGGGCCCTGAAGCGGCGCCATCGCCGGCAAACCGATTCCGTTGATTCGAACCGCAATGTCCGACGTATCCCGGCAGAATGCCGACACCCCTATCGCTGCCGACGCGCAGCCGAGCAACCCGGCCACCGACAAGGTCGCAGACCCGGCCGCCGACAAGCCCACCGACACCACCGATCAGGCGCCACAGGCCACCGCCTACGATCTGATCGGCGGCGAGGCGCGCGTGCGCGAGCTGGTCGATCGCTTCTACGACCTGATGGACCTCGAACCGGAGTTCGCCGGCCTGCGCGCGCTGCATCCGCCCTCGCTGGACGGCTCGCGCGACAAGCTGTTCTGGTTCCTGTGCGGCTGGCTGGGCGGCCCCAACCATTTCATCGAACGCTTCGGCCATCCGCGCCTGCGCGCGCGCCATCTGCCGTTCGAGATCGGCATCAGCGAGCGCGACCAGTGGATGCGCTGCATGGCGATGGCGATGCAGGACGTCGGCCTGTCCGAGGACCTGCAGATGCGGCTGCTGCAGGCGCTGTTCCAGACGGCCGACTGGATGCGCAACGTCGCGCGGTGATGCGTCAGGAGCTGCAAGGAGAAGCGATGGACCAGACCAATCACAACAACCTCGCCGCCCGCATCCTGGCGTTCTGGTTCGGCACGCCGGACGCGCCCGACTGGGATCGCGAGCGGGCGATGTGGTTCACCCGCAGCGAAGAATTCGATGCCCGCGTGCGGGCCGAATTCCTGCCGGCATGGGAAGCCGCGCATGCGGGCACCGATGGGTGGTCGTCGTTCGTCGAGAACACCGCCGACGTCGCGCCGGAAACCTTCTGCGCGCGCATCGTGCTGCTCGACCAGTTCCCCCGCAACATGTTCCGCGGCGATCCGCGCAGCTTTGCCACCGACGCGCAGGCGCTGGCGCTGGCCCGGCGGATGGTGGAGCGCGGCGACGACCGCTGCCTGCCGACGCCGTATCACCGCATGTTCTGCTATATGCCGTTCGAGCATGCCGAAGCGCTGGACGCCCAGCACGCGGCGGTCGAGCTGATGACCGCGCTGCGCGAGGACACGGCGGGGCGGGTCGATGTCGTCGAATGGGCCGAGCGGCACCGCGTGGTGATCGAACGCTTCGGCCGCTTCCCGCATCGCAATGCGGTGCTGGGCCGGCCCAGTACCGACGAGGAAGTGGCCTTCCTGCGCCAGCCGGGCTCGTCCTTCTGACAGGTTCCGACAGGGAGCGGGCGGCGTCGCCCGCCGTTCGTGCCGGCGCAACGCTGCTCAGGGCCCAACCGGGTCCGCCTTGGGTCGCGATCAGGTTCGGGTCAGGTTCGGGTCAGGTTCGGATCAGGTCCTGATCAGTCCCCTCTTGGTCCCGCTCAGGTCCCGATCAGGCCCGGCTCAGGTCTTGTCGCGCGCCTGCTGCCATTTGTCGACGCGCAGCTGCGGCACGTTGGCCAGCGACTCGATGATGCCGGCGGGGGGTATCGGCCACGCGCAGCAGGCCGGCGTGTTCGGGCTTCAGGAAGCCTTCGCCAACCGCATGGCGCAGGAAGCCGAGCATGCCGTCATAGAAGCCCGCGACGTTGAGCACGCCGACCGGCTTGGCGTGATAGCCCAGCTGCAGCCAGGTGAACGTCTCGAACAGTTCCTCGTAGGTGCCGATGCCGCCGGGCATCGCGACGAAGCGCGTCGGCACGGTCGGCCATCATCTGCTTGCGCTCGTGCATGTTGCGCACGACGTGCAGCTCGGTCAGGCCGGCGTGGCCGATCTCCTTGTGCATCAGCGCCTCGGGAATGATGCCGATCGCGGTGCCACCGTGTTCGAGCACCGCATCGGCGACCATCCCCATCAGGCCCACCTTGCCGCCGCCGTAGACCAGCGCCAGGCCCTTGTCGGCCAGCGCGCGGCCCATCGCGCGCGCCGCCTCGGCGTATTCGCGACGATTGCCGGGGCTCGAACCGCAATAGACGCAAACCGATTTCACTGCTTTCCTTCCTGTTGTGGTTTGGGGTGAGCGGGCGACGGCGCACCGGCCTTGCCCGACGGTTCTGCCTGCGCCTTGGCCGCGGCGAACTCGCGCGCGAGCTGATCGAAGGCCTGGCGCGCGTTGCCGCGCAGATAGGGCGCGAGGATCGAGAAGATGTGGTAGCTGGCGCTGTGCAGGTAGCCGCGGATCTGCTCGGGATCGTTGTACTGGCGCGGATGCTGCACGAACTGGAACGACAGCCAGTAGGTCGCGACGACGACGATATTGGTGCAGATCGCGTCGACCTGCTCCGGCGTGGCCTCCATCTCGCCGTCGTCGAGGAACTGGCGGCAGATCTCCTGCGCGAAGCGCTTCTTCTGCTCGACGATGCGCTTGAAGTTGGTCTCCAGCATCCGGTTGCGGGCCAGCAGGTCGTTGATGTCCCGGTACAGGAAGCGGTAGTTCCACAGGAACTCGGACATGTACTGCAGATAGCCCCAGCTTTCGCCGAGCGTCGGCTTGTGGTCGTCCGGCAGCTTCAGCCGGCGTTCCATTTCCTGTTCGAAGCGCGCGAAGATCGACGTGATGATGTCGTCCTTGTTGCGGAAGTGGTAGTACAGGTTGCCGGGGCTGATCTCCATCGCCTCGGCGATGGTGGTGGTGGTCACATTGGGCTCGCCGACCTCGTTGAACAGGCGCAGCGAGACATCGAGGATGCGGTCCCGCGTGCGGCGGGGACCGGTCTGGGGTTTGGATTCCATGAGGCCGGGCAAGCTAGGACAGGCGCGGGCCGCAAACGGACGGACCGGCGCACTGCGAATGGACGGACTGCGATTATATGCAATGGCATCGCAGGCGGCCCCGCGGCGCCATGCCGCTGAGTCCGGCTCAGCCGATCAGCCGCTCACCCGCTCACCCGCTCAACCGCTCAACCGCTCAGCCGCTCAGCCGCTCAGCCGCTCAGCCGCTCAGCCGCTCAGCGCGCGCAGCCAGCCCACCACATGCGGAGCGGCGATCGCCAGCCAGGTGCCGCCGCACAGCACCAGCGCCAGCATCACCGCCGCGCTGCCGAAATCCTTGGCGCGCTTGGACAGCCCGTGCCGCTCCAGCGAGATGCGATCGACCGCGGCCTCGACGCTCGAATTGAGCAGCTCGACGATCAGCACCAGCAGCAGCGTGCCCAGCAGCAGGATCCGTTCGACCACGGTCACGGGCAGCAGGAAGGCCAGCGGTGTCAGCACCGCCACCAGCGTCAGTTCCTGCCGGAACGCGCTTTCCTCGAGCACCGCATAGCGCAGGCCCGACAGCGAATTGACCGCGGCCCGCCAGGCACGGGCGATGCCGCGGTTGCCCTTGTGGGGGTTGTCTTCAATCGTGTAGTCGCTGTTCTCGCGGGGCAAGGTCGGCTTCGGCACGGAGTTGTCGGAGGGAAGAGGGGGGTTTCGCCATGATCTTGTCGGGGGCGCGCGGTCTGGCCGTGGCCGTTCGGCATGCCGTGCAGCGGTCGCAGATGCGCGAGGAACTGTTCGGACGCGGCGCGCCACGAGAAGCGTTCGGCGTGCGCGCGTGCGGTGGCACGGTCGATGCGCAGCGCTTCGAGGCAGGCCTCGCGCAAATCCTCGTGCATCACGCCGGCGTCGCTGTCGCCCAGCACATCGATCGGACCGGTGACCGGATAGGCCGCGACCGGCAGACCGCTGGCCAGCGCTTCGAGCAGCACCAGGCCAAAGGTATCGGTGCGGCTCGGGAACACGAAGACATCGGCCGAAGCATACACCTTGGCAAGCTCGGGCTGGCTCAGCACGCCCAGGTAATTGGCGTTCGGATAGCGCGCCCGCAGCGCCGGCAGCGCGGGGCCGTCGCCGACGACCCACTTGGAGCCGGGCAGGTCGAGCGCGAGGAAGGCCTCGACGTTCTTCTCGACCGCGACGCGGCCGACGTAGAGGAAGATCGGGTGGGCGGTGTTCAGCACGTTGACCGACTGCGGCACGAACACGTCCAGATCGACGCCGCGCGTCCACAGCACCGCATGCTCGATGCCGAAGCGGTGCAGGTCCTGCAGCACCACCGGCGTGGGCGCCATCACCGCCTGGGCCGGGCCGTGGAACCAGCGCAGGAAGCGATAGGTCCAGGCCAGCGGAATGCCGAAGCGAGCCTGCACGTATTCGGGAAAGCGGGTGTGATAGGCGGTGGTGAACGGCAGCTTCTGGCGCACCGCGTGGCGGCGCGCCGCCAGGCCGAGCGGGCCCTCGGTGGCGATATGCAGTGCGTCCGGCGCGAACTCGCGGATGCGCCGGCGCACCGCCGCGCCGGGCAGCAGCGACAGGCGAATCTCGGGGTAAGTCGGGCACGGCACCGTGCGGAATTCGAGCGGTGTCAGCAGCTCGACGGTATGGCCCATCGCCTGCAGCTCGCGGCGGGTCGACTTCAGCGTGCGAACCACGCCGTTGACCTGCGGTTCCCAGGCATCGGTGACGATCAGGATTTTCATGGTGTGTCCTTGCGGCGGCGCCGCGGTATCGGTTGCCCAGCAGCGATCGGTCGGAATGCGGCGCGGTGCTACACCGTCGCCGCGCTCTTGCGCAGGCGGCGCGCGGCGGGCTGCGCGGGGTCGCGCAGCGTAGTCCAGTAGACGATCTTCAGCTCGCCCTCCATGGTCTCGACCAGCGCCGACAGGCTCTCGACCCAGTCGCCGTCGTTGCAGTAGAGCTGGCCGTCGACCTCGCGGATCTCGGCTTTGTGGATATGGCCGCAGACCACGCCGTCGCAGCCGCGCCGGCGCGCTTCCTCGACCATCGCGTGTTCGAACGAGCTGATGTAGTTGACCGCGTTCTTGACCTGGTGCTTCAGGTACTGCGACAGCGACCAGTAGGGAAAGCCCAGCCGCGCGCGGATGCGGTTGAAATGCCGGTTCAGCGCGAGGATCAGCGTGTAGAGCGTGTCGCCCAGATAGGCGAGCCAGCGCGCGTGCTGCACCACGCCGTCGAACAGGTCCCCATGCACGACCCACAGGCGCCGGCCGGTCGCGGTCACGTGCACCGCTTCCTCGCGCACCACCACGTCGCCGAAGGCCAGGCCGTCGAACTGGCGCGCGACCTCGTCGTGGTTGCCCGGCACGTAGATGACCTCGGTACCCTTGCGCGCCTTGCGCAGCAGCTTCTGCACGACGTCGTTGTGGCTCTGCGGCCAGTACCACCCGCGCCGCAGCTGCCAGCCGTCGATGATGTCGCCGACCAGGTACAGCGTGTCGGACTCGTTGTGCTTGAGGAAGTCGAGCAGGTAGTCCGCCTGGCAGCCCGGCGTGCCCAGATGGATGTCGGACAGCCAGATCGCGCGGTAGCGCTCGGCTTCAGGTGGCTCGGAAGAGGGGGGCGGTGGCCGGGACCGGATCGCGCCGGTCCTGGTGGTCCAGGCGGTCGGTGTCGGCGGGGAAGGCAGTGGTCGGCGCACGGTCCAGACCGGGCGGCATGAAGGCGGCTGGCATGCCGGGAATGGCGGCCAGCGGCAGCATCGGGTCGGAGCGTCCGCGCAGTCGCTGCGCGGCGCGGGCCAGATGTGCCCGGGCGGAACGGAGTGGACTGACCATGGCGGCCCCGGTGACGGCGATGACTGCATTGAGCCAGCCATCGGTGACGGCGCCATGACGGAAACATGAATGACATGTGACCAACCGTAAAGGGGGGCTGCGGTCGGCGGTTGGCCGTCGGCGATCACCGATCAGCGGCTAGCGGCTAGCGGCTAGCGGCTAGCGGCTAGCGGTGCGGTCGGCGGTCGGCGTGAGCGGCGATGCCGGCGGAAATCGACCGGTCGGAAATCGACGGGTCAGAGAATCGACCGGTCAGGAAGCGGTCGCTCAGGAAGCGATCGCTCAGGAAGCGGCCGGAGCCGCGGCGTGCGCGAGACGGTCCAGCGCCGACAGCACCGCGTCGAACGCGCGCGGGTCGCGCAGCAGCGAGACATGGCCGATGCCGGCCAGCGCGACGTTGTGCGCGCCGTCGAGCCAGCTGGTTTCGGCCGGGCCGGCGATCGAATCGTGCCAGCTGAAGATCGACACCATCGCGGCGCGATCGCCCGGGCTTTCGCCACCCGCCAGCGCATGCAGCCAGTCGTTGCCGCAGCGCATCTGGCGCGCATTGGCGCCGCTGCCGATGCTGGCCAGCGTGCAGCCGTGGTGTGGCGTGCCGAGCGTGACGATGCCCGCGCAGGCGGCCGGGCGTCCCTCGCGGCGGGCGCGGGCCAGCGCCGCGCGCGCCGCGAGTCCGCCCATGCTGTGGCACAGCAGCAGCGGGGCGCGGCCGGCGCTGCGGTTCAGCGTGTCGATCGCGGCCAGCAGCGCGTCGCCATAGTCGTCGATATCGGCCAGCATCGGCTCGAGGTCGATCGCCTCGCAGCGATAGCCGGCGGCGGCCAGCACCGGCTGCAGGTCGAGCCAGACCGCGCGATTGCAGCCGTAGCCGTGCACCAGCAGCACCGGCGGTCGCGCAGCCGCGGCATCCGGCTTGGCCGGCACGAACGGCCGGCGATGGCGGAAGGGCTGCAGCCAGTTGAACATGCGGAACACCGCGATGCATTCGCGCAGATAGCAGAGCAGGGCTTGCCGCGGACCGAGACGCGCGGCCGAGCGATGCGCCTGCAGCGCCGGCGGCAGCGTCGGCATGCCGGCGGCGAACGCGCCGGTGCCGCCCACCGAGATCGCGAAGGCCATCGCCACTGACAGCGCGAACAGCACCAGCACCGTGGCGATGCCCCCGGCCAGCGCCGCGGGCCAGTTCCAGTCGGCCAGCCGGACCAGCGCCAGCGCGACACCGTACGCACCGCCGAGCTGCATCGCCACGGCGATGCGGCGCACCGCGGTGGCGGTCAGCTTCATGGCTGGCGCGGCGGCCGCAGGTCGACCAGCCGCGTGCCGGCCAGCCGGTCGTGCAGGAACTGCCGGCGCCGATCGAGGAAGGCCAGCAACAGCCAGACCGCCAGGCCGCAAGCCAGTACGCCAACGAAGGGCCCCTTGACGAGGCCCAGCGCATGCCCCACCGCCGCCGATGGCGGCAGCCACAGCCAGGCCAGCAGATAGCGCAGCGCCGCGCGGGGCCAGCGCGGCGGCTTGCCGTTGGCGGCTTCGACGCGGATGCGCCAGGTCTGCATCGGCAGCGTCTGGCCGGTGCGCTGCCAGAACCAGGTGAAATAAAAGCCCATCACCAGGAAGCTCCATAGCTGCATGGTCAGCGGCGTATCGACGCGCAGTTCGCGCAGCAGTGGCCGGGCCAGCAGATAGAGCGCGGTGGAGGCGCTCAGCACCCCGAACAGCAGCACGCCTTCGTACAGCATGCAGGCAACGCGGCGGCGGATGGTAGGCGCCGCCGGCGTGGGCGGCTGCTTCGAGGCGTGCATCGAGGCGTGCGCCTGCCGCGCGGTGGTCGGCTCGGGGCGGGGTTCGGCGGCGTCAGTGGCGGGCTTGGCGGACATTTGCAGGCATGGGCAGCGGTGTGCGAATCGGGCGAGGCGCGGACGGGGGCCGTGCCGCTGGTGTAATGGGCAGCGGCATTATGCCAAGGCGTCGCGTCGGCCTGCATCGGGGTGGCGGCGAGGCGGCTTGCGAGGTGTGCGCCGGACTGTGCCGGATTTGCGGCCAATTTGCGCGGCGGATTATGTGGTGGACTATGCGGCAGATTATGCGGCCGGCCGGATTGCGCGGGGGAGCAAGTGGTGCAGGGTAGCGATCGAGTGGTGCAGCGTCGCGTCGCGCCGCCGCCGCGGTCGGCGGGGCCCGATCAGTTGCCGCGGGAGAAGGTGTCGGTGCTGGTGGCCGGCGCGATCTCGGTGACCGGCCCCGAGGCCGCCGCCGTGCCGCTGGCGGCTTCGACGGGGACGGCCGCGCTGGCTGCCGCCACGCTGGCACCGCTGGCCGGGGCGGTGCCCGGCACCAGCGCGGCGGAGGCCGAGAGGACCGCGGGAGCGCTCGCGGCGGGCGGGGCCGACGCCCCGCTTGCCGCGTGCGGCGGCACGGTCCGTATCGGCGTCGTCGAAATGGGCGGCTTGCGGCTGGAGGGCAACGCGCTGACCGCGCCGGGTCGCGGCGGCACCTTGGCCGCTTCCGCCAGCTGGCGCTTCTGCGCCTCGGGCAACTGCTGGTAGCGGTCCCACGCCTCGGTCTTGCGCTCGACCGGCACGGTGCGGTGGATCTGGAAATTCTCGCGCGCCAGCCGGCGCTGCTCGGGCGTCATCTGCGCCCACTCGGTCATGCGCGCATGCAGGCGCTGCTGCTCGGCCGGCGCCAGTTCCTGGAAGCGGGCGGCGATGCGCAGCCATTTGCGGCGATGGACCTCGGTCAGCGTGTTCCACTGGCCCGCCAGCGGCGCGAGCACGCGCTGCTGGGCCGCCGTCAGCTCGGACCAGGCGGGGCGAGCCGTACGGACGGCCGCGCTGGGGGGCCGGACTGGTGGCCGCATTGGTGGCCGCGTTTGTGGCCGGCTTGGCCGCGGGGCTCGACACCTTGGCCCCCCGGCTCGGCGGCATCGCGGGCCTGCGCGGCGGGCGGCGTCAGGCACCACAGCGCCGCGGCGCCCAGGCCGGCGCCCAGCAGCAGCGCCAGGCCGCGGCGCGTGCGGACATCCCCCGGTTTATTCGCCATGCTTGAGGAAGACATGGAAGCCCTCGTCCGCGTAGGCGGCGGGCGGCAGTTCGTCGAGCAACATGGCGGCGTCGACATCGGCGAGTTCCTCGATCCGTTGCTGCTGCTGCCATTGGTAGATGCCCGCCAGCCCGCCGGCCAGCGCGACCAGCGTCCATACCAGGCCCAGCCGGCGCACCCAGTCGCCCAGCGGCCGCATGGCGCGGCGCGCGTCGCCGTGCAGCGACGGGCCGGCCGCGGCAAGGCGGGGTAATGTTTGAGGCGCTTCGACGCGGCGCCGCGACAGCGCCACGCGGCGTGCGGCGGCCAGCCGGTCGGCGATGTCGGCCGGCACCTGGTTGGCGGAGGCGTCCAGCATGGCGGTGATCTGCCGGGCCAGGCGGCGTTGCTCGATCTCGGATGCGTTTCTGCTGTTCATAGTCGGAGTCCCCGGGCGCGCAGCGCCTGCGCCAGGGCATGCGTGGCGCGCGAACAGTGGGTCTTGACGCTGCCTTCGGAACATCCCATGGCAGCGGCCGTTTCCGCGACGTCCATATCCTCCCAGTAACGCAGCAGGAAGGCCTCGCGTTGACGGGTGGGCAGGCGCTGGACTTCTTCTTCGATGATGCGCATGGTCTGCACCCGTTCGAACCGGTCGGCGCTGCTCTCGGCGGCCTGCGAACCCGGCTCGCTCTCCAGCGCCTCCAGCAGGTCGGCGTCGTCGCCGTCGCGCTCGTCGCGCAGGTTCGAGAACAGCGTGACCCAGGTGTTGCGCACCTTCTGGCGGCGAAACCAGTCGTGGATGGTGTTCTGCAGGATGCGCTGGAACAGCGGCGGCAACTCGGCCGGGCCGCGGTCGCCGTATTTTTCGGCCAGCTTGATCATGGCGTCCTGGACGATGTCCAGGGCGGCCTGTTCGTCCCGTACCGCGAATACCGCGTGCTTGAAGGCGCGGCGTTCGGCGCTGGCGAGAAAATCGGATAGTTCCTGTTCGGTTGCCATGCGGCGGGCAAGGGCGGCCGGCGCGAAGGCCGCACCATGGCGGGGCGGCCGGCAGCCCGGAAATCAGCAAAATGCGCCGATGCTAGCAAATAACCGGGCGGCCGTGTCGCCCCGGCGACACGACGCGAGACCATAGACCGCGCTGGTGCGATGCAGTATCATCGACGGTTCACGACATCAGTGGTTGTCTCATCTGGCCGCTTATGAGGCGGTCTCCCATGCAGACGCGCACCGCTTGAACCCGTGCCACAAGCCCGGCAGAGAGCATCCAAACAATTTTTTGCCGAAAATTGCAAAGGACTGACATGAACATGCCCAGCGCGGAATTCTCCCACGCCGACAGCAATTCATCCGCCGCACCCGAAATGATCGGGGCGGAAATCCTCGTCCACGCACTTGCCGAAGAAGGCGTCGAATACGTCTGGGGTTATCCCGGCGGCGCAGTGCTGTATATCTACGACGAGCTGTACAAGCAAAAGAAAATCGAGCACATCCTGGTGCGCCACGAGCAGGCCGCGGTCCACGCCGCGGACGGCTATGCGCGCGCGACCGGCAAGGTGGGCTGCGCGCTGGTGACCTCGGGTCCCGGCGTGACCAATGCCGTCACCGGCATCGCCACCGCCTACCTGGACTCGATTCCGATGGTCGTGATCACCGGCAACGTGCCGACCCACGCGATCGGCCAGGATGCCTTCCAGGAGTGCGACACCGTGGGCATCACGCGCCCGGTGGTCAAGCACAACTTCCTGGTCAAGGACGTGCGCGATCTGGCGGCGACGATCAAGAAGGCCTTCTATATCGCCGCGACCGGCCGTCC
This sequence comes from Cupriavidus sp. H18C1, assembly GCF_049311595.1. Classification (NCBI taxonomy): domain Bacteria; kingdom Pseudomonadati; phylum Pseudomonadota; class Betaproteobacteria; order Burkholderiales; family Burkholderiaceae; genus Cupriavidus; species Cupriavidus sp. H18C1. The sequence goes on along the minus strand of NZ_CP186008.1, from coordinate 821,268 downwards.
CGGTCCGGTGGTGGTCGACATCCCGAAGGACGTGTCGCGCAATGCCTGCCGCTACGAGTACCCGAAGGCGATCGACATGCGCTCGTACAACCCCGTCAACAAGGGGCATTCGGGCCAGATCCGCAAGGCATTGGCGCTGCTGCAGAGCGCCGAGCGGCCGCTGATCTATTCGGGCGGCGGCGTGGTGCTGGCCAATGCCAGCGACGAGCTGCGCCAGCTGGCCGCGCTGACCGGCCATCCGGTCACCAACACGCTGATGGGCCTGGGCGCGTTCCCCGGCACCAGCAAGCAGTTCGTCGGCATGCTCGGCATGCACGGCACCTACGAAGCCAATATGGCGATGCAGAACTGCGACGTGCTGATCGCCATCGGCGCGCGTTTCGACGACCGCGTGATCGGCAATCCGGCGCACTTCACCTCGCAGCCGCGCAAGATCATCCATATCGATATCGACCCCTCGTCGATCTCGAAGCGGGTCAAGGTCGACATCCCCATCGTCGGCAACGTCAAGGACGTGCTGCAGGAACTGATCGCGCAGCTGCAGGCCAGCGACGTCAAGCCCCGCCGCGAGGCGCTGTCGCGCTGGTGGGAGCAGATCGAGCAATGGCGCTCGGTGGACTGCCTGAAGTACGACCGCGATTCCGAGATCATCAAGCCGCAGTACGTGATCGAGAAGATCTGGGAACTGACCGGCGGCGATGCCTTCGTCTGCTCCGACGTCGGCCAGCACCAGATGTGGGCCGCGCAGTTCTACAAGTTCGACCAGCCGCGCCGCTGGATCAACTCGGGCGGCCTGGGCACGATGGGCGTGGGCCTGCCGTACGCGATGGGCATCAAGAAGGCGTTCCCGGACAAGGAGGTCGTCACCGTGACCGGTGAGGGCTCGATCCAGATGTGCATCCAGGAGCTGTCGACCTGCCTGCAGTACGACACCCCGGTCAAGATCTGCGCGCTGAACAACCGCTATCTGGGCATGGTGCGCCAGTGGCAGGAGATCGAGTACGACAACCGCTACTCGCATTCCTACATGGACGCGCTGCCCGACTTCGTCAAGCTGGCCGAGGCCTATGGCCACGTCGGCATGCGCATCGAGAGGACCGCGGACGTCGAGCCGGCGCTGCGGGAAGCCTTCCGCCTGAAGGACCGCACCGTGTTCCTGGACTTCCAGACCGATCCGACCGAGAACGTCTGGCCGATGGTGCAGGCGGGCAAGGGCATTTCCGAAATGCTGCTCGGCGCGGAGGACCTGTGATGCGACACATCATTTCGGTCCTGCTGGAGAACGAACCGGGCGCGCTGTCGCGCGTGGTGGGGCTGTTCTCGGCGCGCGGCTACAACATCGAGACGCTGACCGTGGCGCCCACCGAGGACGCCTCGCTGTCGCGGATGACGATCGTGACGACCGGCTCGGATGACGTGATCGAACAGATCACCAAGCATCTGAACCGGCTGGTCGAGGTGGTCAAGGTGGTCGACCTGACCGAGGGCGCGCATATCGAGCGCGAGCTGATGCTCGTCAAGGTGCGCGCGGTCGGCAAGGAGCGCGAGGAGATGAAACGCACCGCGGACATCTTCCGCGGCCGGGTCATCGACGTCACCGAGAAGACCTACACGATCGAGCTGACCGGCAACGGCAGCAAGCTCGATGCCTTTCTCGATGCGATCGATCGCAGCGCGATCCTGGAGACCGTCCGTACCGGCGGCTCGGGAATCGGCCGCGGCGAGCGCATCCTGAAGGTCTGACGCCGGTCTCTCGCGCGGCAACCCCACCACACCACATTGCAGTATCGACGGCGGCGCGCACGCGCCGACTACATGCGCGGCGCGTCGTCGACTCCCAACATCGGAAAAAGAGCGAAGGAATCATCATGAAAGTGTTTTACGACAAGGACGCCGACCTGTCCCTGATCAAGGGCAAGAACGTCACCATCATCGGCTACGGCTCGCAGGGTCACGCCCACGCGCTGAACCTGAACGACTCGGGCGTCAAGGTGACGGTCGGCCTGCGCAAGAACGGCGCGTCGTGGAACAAGGCGGTCAACGCCGGCCTGCAGGTCAAGGAAGTCGCCGAGGCGGTCAAGGACGCCGACGTGGTGATGATCCTGCTGCCGGACGAGCAGATCGCCGACGTCTACAAGAACGAAGTGCACGACAACATCAAGGAAGGCGCCGCGCTGGCCTTCGCCCACGGCTTCAACGTGCACTACGGCGCGGTGATCCCGCGCGCCGACCTCGACGTGATCATGATCGCGCCGAAGGCCCCGGGCCACACCGTGCGTTCGACCTACAGCCAGGGCGGCGGCGTGCCGCACCTGATCGCGGTGCACCAGAACAAGTCGGGCGCCGCCCGCGACATCGCGCTGTCGTACGCCACCGCCAACGGCGGCGGCCGTGCCGGCATCATCGAGACCAACTTCCGTGAAGAAACCGAGACCGACCTGTTCGGCGAGCAGGCCGTGCTGTGCGGCGGTACCGTCGAGCTGATCAAGGCCGGTTTCGAGACGCTGGTCGAAGCCGGCTACGCGCCGGAAATGGCCTACTTCGAGTGCCTGCACGAGCTGAAGCTGATCGTCGACCTGATCTACGAAGGCGGCATCGCCAACATGAACTACTCGATCTCCAACAACGCCGAGTACGGCGAGTACGTGACCGGCCCGCGCGTCGTCACCGAGGAGACCAAGAAGGCCATGAAGCAGTGCCTGAAGGACATCCAGACCGGCGAATACGCCAAGAGCTTCCTGCTCGAGAACAAGGCCGGCGCCCCGACCCTGATCTCGCGCCGCCGCCTGACCGCCGAGCACCAGATCGAGGAAGTGGGTGCGAAGCTGCGCGCGATGATGCCCTGGATCGCCAAGAACAAGCTGGTCGACCAGTCGAAGAACTAAGCGTGCCGAACGCCGCGCCGCCGGGTTTGCCGGCCGGCGCGGCCTCAGCCCCGCAGCCGTTCAGCCTTCCGTCCCCCAGAGGCGGTCGCCATGGCCAGACCATGGTCCGCCGAGGGAAAACGGGCGAGGGCTGGGCGGCTTTTTTGTTATCCTTGTCAGACTTGACTGACCTCCATTGACCTCTTTCCCACCTGCATGAACTATCCCCATCCGCTGATCGCCCGTGAAGGCTGGCCGTTCCTGGCCGGCGCTTTTGTCATTTCGCTGCTGGTGCATGCCAGCGCGGGATTCTGGTGGGCGCTGCCGTTCTGGATCGTCACGGTGTTCGTGCTGCAGTTCTTCCGCGACCCGCCCCGGCCGATTCCGACCCAGCCCAACGCGGTGCTGGCGCCGGCCGACGGCCGCATCGTCGCGGTCGAGAAGACCCAGGACCCCTACGCCGGCCGCGAGGCGCTGAAGATCAGCGTGTTCATGAACGTCTTCAACGTGCATTCGAACCGCGTGTCGGTCGACGGCACGGTCGAGAAGATCGATTATTTCCCCGGCCAGTTTGTCAACGCCGACCTGGACAAGGCCTCGACCGAGAACGAGCGCAACGCGGTGGTGATCCGCCGCAACGGCGACGGCAAGGTCGTCACGCTGGTGCAGGTCGCCGGCCTGATCGCGCGGCGCATCCTGTGCTACACGCGCGTCGGCGACACGGTGGCGCGCGGGCAGCGCTACGGCTTCATCCGCTTCGGCTCGCGCGTCGACGTCTATCTGCCGCTGGACGCCCGGCCGCGGGTGACGATCGGCGAGAAGGTGTCGGCCTCGTCGACGGTCCTCGCCGAGCTGGATTGAGCCACGGCGATCGAGGAGATTCGGCATGGGTGCATTCAACCGGCGCAACAAGCGCGTGATCGGCGGCAACGTGACCCATCTGCGGCCGTTCCGCCATAACCAGATGCGGGGCGCGGAGATCGATCCCGTGGACGACGACGAGCTCGAGGTCGAATACGTGCGCCCGCGCCGGCGCGGCATCTACCTGCTGCCGAACGCCTTCACCACGGCGGCGCTGTTCGCCGGCTTCTTCGCCATCGTGCAGGCGATGAACATGCGCTTCGATGTCGCCGCCATCGCGATCTTCGCGGCGATGGTGCTCGACGGCATGGACGGCCGCGTGGCGCGTATCACCAATACGCAGAGCGCCTTCGGCGAGCAGTACGACTCGCTGTCGGACATGACCTCGTTCGGCGTCGCGCCGGCGCTGGTGATGTACGAATGGATCCTGAAGGACCTCGGCAAGTGGGGCTGGATCGCGGCCTTCGTCTATTGCACCTGCGCGGCGCTGCGGCTGGCGCGCTTCAACGCCAATATCGGCGTGGTCGACAAGCGTTTCTTCCAAGGCCTGCCGAGCCCGGCGGCGGCGGCGCTGGTGGCGGGCTTCGTCTGGCTGGCGATCGACAACAAGCTGCCGGTGCGCGAGCTGTGGATGCCATGGGTGGCGTTCACGATCACGCTGTACGCGGGGCTGTCGATGGTCACCAACGCGCCGTTCTACAGCGGCAAGGCGCTCGACGTGCGCCATCGCGTTTCCTTCGGCGTGATGATCCTGGTGATGGTGCTGTTCGTGGTGGTGTCGAGCGATCCACCGGTGGCGCTGTTCGGCCTGTTCGTCGGCTATGCGATCTCCGGCTACGTGCTGTGGGGCTGGCGCGCGATGCACGGCGAGCAGGGCGGCGTGGCGCGCGCCCGGGCGGACAGCGCCGATTGACGCCGGCCGCGGCCGGAACCGCGGCGGATGTCGATTTGATGAACTGGAAAGGCCCTTCGGCGCCTTTTTCGTTTTTGCGTTTGCTTGCGATTCCCCGCTTGTGATGTCCGTCCAATTCGCGGTATGTTGCCGAGGCGTCATGCCGCGAAGGCATGGCGGCCCGCCGCGTAGCCGCGATCGGCTACCGACTTGCCACTGACACAAGGAGAATCCCATGAGCGTGCTGGATTTCATCAAGGAAGCAGGCGAGAAGCTGTTCGGACGCGAGGCCAAGGCCGCCGAGCCGGCCCAGGCGGCGCCCGACGCCGATGCCGCGCAGAAGGCCGAAGCGGCCAACCGTACCGCCGGCGAAGCGATCGAAAACTACATCCGCAAGATGGGACTCGATGCGACCGGGCTGTCGGTGCAGGTCGACGGCGCCCAAGGCAAGGTCACGGTATTTGGCGTTGCGCCGGACCAGGCCACGCGCGAGAAGATCATCCTGTGCTGCGGCAACGTCGAGGGCGTCGAGCAGGTCGAGGACAAGATGTCGGTCAACGTCGAGTCGGAATCGGCCCAATGGCACACCGTGGCCAAGGGCGACACGCTGTCCGCGATCGCGCAGAAGTACTACGGCAAGGCCTCCGCCTACAACGCCATCTTCGAGGCCAACCGCCCGATGCTGTCGCATCCGGACAAGATCTATCCGGGCCAGAAGCTGCGCATTCCGCCGCAGGCCTGATGCTGCTGCCGCTGCCCCGCACCCCGCGGGGCAGGCCGGCGCGCGGCCGCTGGGGAAAACCCGCGTGTTGCGCGCCGTTGCCATCTCGGCTATATTCGCTGCCATGATTTCGCGCCAAGCCCGACTCGCCCGTACCCTGCTAGGTAGCCTACTAGGCAGCCAGGTCGGGACGCGCGCGCGCTGAGGAAGCGATACCTTAACGCGAAGTCGCACAGGATTTATCCACGCCCCGGCCTGCATCCCTGCACGCCGGGGCGTTTTGCATTGTGCCGCAGCGATCGGCGACGATGCGAACAGCCGGCAGCGGGGCACCCGGAACAGAAACCGCCGAAACCCGTTCGAGCACTTATCCCCCAGGAGCGTTTTCCATGTCGGACAAACTGATCATTTTCGATACCACCTTGCGCGACGGCGAGCAGTCGCCCGGCGCCTCGATGACGCGTGAGGAGAAGATCCGCATCGCGCGCCAGCTCGAGCGCCTGAAGGTCGATGTGATCGAGGCCGGCTTCGCCGCCAGCTCGAACGGCGACTTCGAGGCGATCCGCGCGATCGCCCAGACCGTCAAGGATTCGACCATCTGCTCGCTGGCCCGCGCCAACGACAAGGACATCGCCCGCGCCGCCGAGGCGCTCAAGCCGGCCAACTCCTTCCGCATCCATACCTTCATCGCCACCTCGGCGCTGCATATGGAAAAGAAGCTGCGCATGACGCCGGACCAGGTCTACGAGCAGGCGCGCCTGGCGGTGCGTTTCGCGCGCCAGTTCACCGACGACATCGAGTTCTCGCCGGAAGACGGCAGCCGCTCCGACATGGACTTCCTGTGCCGCGTGCTCGAGGCCGTGATCGACGAGGGCGCGACCACGATCAACCTGCCGGACACGGTGGGCTATGCGGTGCCCGAAGGCTATGCCGCGCTGATCCGCTCGGTGCGCGAGCGCATCCCGAATTCGGACAAGGCGGTCTGGTCGGTGCATTGCCATAACGACCTCGGCATGGCGGTGGCGAACTCGCTGGCCGCGGTCAAGCTGGGCGGCGCGCGCCAGATCGAATGCACGATCAACGGCCTGGGCGAGCGCGCCGGCAACACCAGCCTCGAAGAGGTGGTGATGGCGGTCAAGACGCGGCGCGATTACTTCAATCTCGATGTGGGCGTCGATACCACGCAGATCGTGCCGGCCTCGAAGCTGGTCTCGCAGATCACCGGCTTCGTGGTGCAGCCGAACAAGGCCGTGGTCGGCGCCAACGCCTTTGCGCACGCGTCCGGCATCCACCAGGACGGCGTGCTGAAGGCGCGCGACACTTACGAGATCATGCGGGCCGAAGACGTGGGCTGGACCGCGAACAAGATCGTGCTGGGCAAGCTGTCGGGCCGCAACGCGTTCAAGCAGCGCCTGCAGGAACTGGGCATCGAGCTCGACAGCGAAAGCGAGGTCAATGCCGCCTTCGCCCGCTTCAAGGAGCTGGCCGACCAGAAGGCCGAGATCTTCGACGAGGACATCATGGCCATCGTCTCGGACGAGGCCCATGACGCCAACGAGCACTATCGCTTCATCTCGCTGTCGCAGCGTTCGGAAACGGGCGAGCGGCCGCATGCGCGCGTGGTGTTCAACATGGACGGGCAGGAGTACACCGGCGAAGGCGAGGGCAACGGCCCGGTCGATGCCACGCTGCACGCGATCGAAGGCAAGGTGAACAGCGGCGCCGAGCTGGTGCTGTATTCGGTCAACGCGATCACCACCGGCACGCAGGCACAGGGCGAGGTCACGGTGCGGCTGTCCAAGGCCGGCCGCATCGTCAACGGTGTCGGCACCGATCCGGACATCGTCGCGGCTTCGGCCAAGGCCTATCTGGCCGCGCTGAACAAGCTGCACGACAAGGCGGTGCAGAAGATCAATCCGCAGATCTGATCGCGTCGCCTGCGGGCGCGCCACACCGCAACGCCGGACGTTCGCGAGCACGACTCGCGGACGTCCGGCGTTTTTTTATGGGATTTCGGACTGGCGCACCAGATCTTCGCGGCAGGCATTAGCGGGAAGAGGCAAAAGCTATATCTGACAGGAAAACGCGGAAGCGGCTTTCCGCACGGTGCGCAATGATCGCCCGCCCGATTCGATCGGAATCGGGCGTTTCCTTTTTTAAACGCCGTCACCGTACCTTTGATGAAGTGGGATATTGATGTCATTTGATGTAAGCGAATTTGCCCGGCCGGTGCGCATTGCCGATGCGCAGGACCTGAAAGGACTGTCCGATGCGGACATGCAGCGCGTCGCGCTGGGTACCCCGATCGCCATCGGGCAGCGGTATTACTCCGTCCGCTGGGACAAGGCGCACGCCCGCGCCGAACTGAAGTGCCTGTTCGCGCCGGGTGCGGGCGCAGGCGTGGGCAGGGATCGGCAGCAGGAAAAAATGCTGGCGGCCGGCCTGAAAGGGCGATTGCCGGATCAGCTGACCAGGGAGATCAGGCGGGCCGACCTGGCGGTCGATGTCCGGGCGAGCCGTGCCTCGATGGCGCGCCAGGCGGCCATCGAGCATGTTGCCGCGGGCGGCCTGTTGCGGTTGGAGGGCGAGGCCGGCGGCAAGTCGTTCGCCGTGGTGGTGGACAAGCGCGGCAAGGCGGAATGGGCAGCGATCAGCGAATCCCGTTGGCCGGCGCTGTGTGCGTTGCGCGATTTCCTGGCGTGCCTGACCCCCGGCGGTCGCGCCGCGAGAAGGAAGGAGCGGGAGTGCCGGCGGCAGCTGGACGCTTATTTGCCGGCGGCGCAGGTCAAGGCCAGGAGGGAGTCCATCGAAGCGCAACGGGCGGCGGCGACGACCGGGGCCGCATCCGCGGACCCGCACGCGGCCATGGCCTTCCACCAGCGCATTGCCAATCCCCCACGCGGTCATGCAGTTCCTGCGCTTCGAGCGGGACGGCATGCGCCACCAGGATAGCGATGGGAGGTCCGTGGTCCACCATGTCGCGATGAACAAGAACCTGCAGGCGGCACCGGTCCTCGATCAGCTGTTCCAGAGCACTGGCAGGGCTGCCTTGGAGGGCGGCTGGTACCTGCCGGGCGGCGAGGACAGATTCGTGCCGCCGATCGTGGCCACGGACTACGAGGGCAATACGCCGCTCCACTACGCCGTGCAGCACGCCGACAGGAGAACCGTGCAACGCTTCCTTCAGGAGGCGGCGCAGTTTCGCTTCGACTTCGACTTGGGGCGCAACGTCGCGGGCAAGACCGTATTGGATGTCGCGCGGGAACGGAGAGACCCGGAGATCGAGGCCATGGTCCGCAGGTTCGCGGGGGCGCCGTCATCCGCCGAGGCGCCGCTGCCGCCGGAGCAGTCTGCCGGGGCGCGGCGCGATGCACCGCAGGCGCGGGATGCCGGCCCAGGCTTGAAACACCCGGACCCGCGCTGGCCATCTCCTTCCCGGCTTTCGCTGTCCGCGCCCTGAGCGCGCCTAGCGGATCGTCTCGCGCGGATCGGCCAGCGGATCCGGCGTGATCTGGGTCTGCCGCAGCACGCCGGCGTCGTCGAAATAGAAGTGGAACAGCGACGGCCAGTTCTCCTCGTGCAGGAAGCGGTACGACCAGACATCGCGGCGCATCAGCGGAAAATACTGCGTCGGCTCCCGCGGCAGGCCGAAATGCTCGGCGACGTCGCGCTTGGTCCAGGTGCCGATCCGCGCCTTGTACAGCTCCGTGGTGGTCAGCATCTGGCGGAAGCGCGTCAGCTTGCCGCTGGTGTCGAAGTCGGCCGCATAGGCCTGGCGACCCAGCGGCTGCTTCGAATAGATCCAGCGCACCGTGCCGTCGTCGAGCCGGTAGATGTCGGTGGGCTCGCCGAAGGTCGCGCGTACCGTGCTCTCCGGCGCGCCGATCAGCTTCTGCGCCTCCTGTACCGGCTGCAGGATGACGCATGCCGTCAACAGCGCGCCGGCCGCGCCCAGCGCCAGCCAGCGGCCAATGCTCTTCAGTGCTTTCATTGCGATCCTCGATCCTTCATGGCAACGGATAGCGGCAGTGTAGCGCCGCAGGCGCCGCATGGCACCGCCGGCACGATTGCAAGGCGGTGAGCGCTGGCTTACCATGCTGCGCTTTCGCGGAGGTCGTTCGATGGTTGGGAAGGGGTGGCTGGGGGCTTGCCTGTTGGCCCTGGCGGCGGGAGCCGCGTCGGCACAGGAGCCGATCCGGCTCGGCATGATCGACGGGCTGTCGGGCCCGTTCGCCAATGCCGGCGAAGCGGTGGTGCGCAATCTGCGGCTCGCCATCGACCGCGTCAATGCCCGCGGCGGCGTGCGCACCGCGGAAGGGCAGCGCCCGCTGGAGCTCGTCACCTTCGACAGCAAGGGCAATGTCGACGAGAGCCTGATCCAGTTCCGCGCGCTGGTGGACCGCCGCATCCCGTTCGTGCTGCAGGGAAACAGCTCCGCGGTCGCCGCCGCGCTGGTCGGCGCGGTCAACCGCCACAACGCGCGCCAGCCCGACGCGCGCGTGCTGTTCATGAATTACTCGGCGGTCGATCCGGCCCTGACCAACGAGAACTGCAGCTTCTGGCATTTCCGCTTCGATGCCGGCGCCGACATGCGGATGGAGGCGCTGACCGAGGTCATCCGCGCCGACGCCAGCGTGCGCCGCGTCTACCTGATCGCGCAGGACTACAGCTTCGGCCACCAGGTCTCGCGGCTGGCGCGCGACATGCTGGCGGCCAAGCGGCCCGATGTGAAGATCGTCGGCGACGAGTTCCACCCGATCGGCAAGATCAAGGACTTCGCGCCGTATATCGCCAAGATCAAGGCCAGCGGCGCTGACGCGGTGATCACCGGCAACTGGGGCAACGACCTGACGCTGATGGTCAAGGCGGCCCGCGAGGGCGGCCTGGGCGCCAAGTTCTATACGTTCTACGGCAATGGCCTGGGCGCCCCGGCGGCGATGGGCGATGCCGGCGTGGGCCGCGTGCTGGCGGTGGCGGAATGGCATCCGAACGTGGGCGGCGCCGCCTCCGATGCCTTCTATCAGGCCTTCCGCAGCCGCTATCCCGAGCCGAAGGACGACTACGTGCATCTGCGCATGCAGATGATGATCGAGATGCTGGCGCGCGCGATCGAACAGGCCGGGTCCATCGATGCGGTCAAGGTCGCCCGGGCGCTCGAGGGCATGCGCTACGTCAACGATTTCCACGACGCCACCGTGCGCGCGGACGACCACCAGGTGCTGCAGCCGCTCTATGTGTCGATGATGGAGCGCCAGGGCGGGGAAGTGCGCTTCGACAACGAGGGCTCCGGCTACGGCTTCCGCACGGTCAAGCGGCTGAAGTCGGCCCAGACCACGCGGGCCACCACCTGCAAGATGGAGCGCCCGTAGGGGTCGGGAAGGATACGGGGCAGGCCCCGGCCGGTCGCTTTTGCCCGGCCACTCCAGTTGCGCTATAATGCGCGGCTGTCGTTCAGGCGGCACTCGCGGTAACGCGGGCGCACCGGGCGGCAAGGCAGTGTGCGGCGCAAGCCGCACGTTTATCCCGCACGACGTTCGCGGCCCTGGCGCTGCGACGTTCGCAAGTGAAAGGAAACATCATGTCCGTAGCCGATATCAACAAGTCCGAAGTCATCAAGCAGTTCGCCCGCGGCGCCAACGACACCGGCAGCCCCGAAGTGCAGGTCGCTCTGCTGACCACGCGCATCAACGAACTGACCCCCCCACTTCAAGGCCAACATGAAGGATCACCACAGCCGCCGCGGTCTGCTGCGCATGGTGAGCCGCCGTCGCCGCCTGCTGGACTACCTGAAGTCGAACGACGCCGATCGTTATCGCGCGCTGATCGAGAAGCTGGGTCTGCGCAAGTAAATTGCGCCAGGCTGCTCGGATCGGGGGAAGGGAAGAGGATGGCGATGCCGATGCCGGCATGGTCGGCACTGTCGGTCCTCGCACCGCACGCCCCGGCGTGACGCCAGGATGCCTGCGTCAGCTCTGCTGATGCAGGCATTTTGTTTTTTGCGGCGCCGAATCGGCGGTGGCGGCCAATGCCGCGAAGCCGAATGACGCCGCGGGCGGCCGGCCTGCCCGGGCGCCGTTGCCGTTGCGCCACGATGCGCAACGGAGTAAGTTAATTCGTTCTTTTCATTCATGACACCGGAGTCCGGCAAGGAAACAGGGCCTTGTGTCATTCCAGCGCCTCATCGAATATCGGCAGCGATCGTTTCACCTTGATCGCTGTGCATCGATCGTTGTGCATCGATGCCGCGGCGGCGACCGCGGTGACGCGCTGGAATGGCATAGCACTTCCCTGCGACCGCGCCTGACAGCGATCCGGCAGCAATGCCCGCGGCTGCATCACGCGGGCGCCGGCACGCCGGCGGGCCCGATGGTCCGTCGCCGTGCAAGCACACAGGGGAACGCTCATGTCCATGTTCAATAAGGTCGTCAAGCAATTCCAGTGGGGCCAGCATACGGTCCGCATGGAAACCGGCGAAATCGCCCGCCAGGCCGGCGGCGCGGTGCTCGTCGATGTCGAGGACACCGTGGTGCTCGCCACCGTGGTGGCCGCCAAGCAGCCCAAGCCGGGCCAGGATTTCTTCCCGCTGACGGTCGACTACATCGAGAAGACCTATGCCGCCGGCAAGATCCCGGGCGGCTTCTTCAAGCGCGAAGGCCGTCCGTCGGAGAACGAGACGCTGACCTCGCGCCTGATCGACCGTCCGCTGCGCCCGCTGTTTCCGGAAGGCTTCTATAACGACGTGCAGGTGGTGATCCACGTCGTCTCGCTGAATCCCGAAGTGCCGGCCGATATCCCGGCGCTGATCGGTGCCTCGGCCGCGCTGGCCGTTTCCGGCATTCCGTTCAACGGTCCCGTCGGCGCCGCGCGCGTCGGCTACCAGAACGGCCAGTACCTGCTGAACCCGACCCGCAGCCAGCTGGCCAGCTCGGACCTCGACCTGGTCGTTGCCGGCACCGAGCGTGCCGTGCTGATGGTCGAATCGGAAGCCAACCAGCTGTCCGAGGACGTGATGCTGGGCGCCGTGGTCTACGGCCACGAACAGATGCAGGTCGCGATCAACGCGATCCACGAGCTGGTGCGCGAGGGCGGCAAGCCCGAGTGGAACTGGGCGCCGGCGCCGAAGAACGAGGCGCTGATCGCCAAGGTTGCCGAGGTCGGCTCGCCGCTGCTGCAGGAGGCCTATCAGATCCGCCAGAAGTCGGCGCGTTCGCAGAAGGTCAAGGAAGCCTACGCCGCGGTCGAGGCCCGTCTGGCCGAAGCCGGCGTCGAGTTCGACAAGGTCGAGGTCGGCAACATCCTGTTCGATCTGGAAGCCAAGATCGTCCGTGGTCAGGTGCTGGCCGGCGAGCCGCGCATCGACGGCCGCGACACGCGCACCGTGCGCCCGATCGAGATCCGCTCGTCGGTGCTGCCGCGCGCGCACGGATCGGCGCTGTTCACCCGCGGCGAGACGCAGGCGCTGGTGGTGGCCACGCTGGGCACCAAGAGCGATGAGCAGATCATCGACGCGCTGGCCGGCGAATACCGCGACCGCTTCATGCTCCACTACAACATGCCCCCGTTCGCCACCGGCGAAACGGGCCGCGTGGGTTCGCCCAAGCGCCGCGAGATCGGCCACGGCCGTCTCGCCAAGCGCGCGCTGATTCCGGTGCTGCCGGCCGAGGACGAGTTCGCCTACACGATCCGCCTGGTTTCGGAAATCACCGAGTCGAACGGTTCGTCGTCGATGGCTTCGGTCTGCGGCGGCTGCCTGGCGCTGATGGACGCCGGCGTTCCGGTCAAGGCGCACGTGGCCGGCGTGGCCATGGGCCTGATCCTGGAAGGCAACAAGTTTGCCGTGCTGACCGACATCCTGGGCGACGAGGACCACCTCGGCGACATGGACTTCAAGGTGGCGGGTACCGACAACGGCATCACCGCGCTGCAGATGGACATCAAGGTCCAGGGCATCACCAAGGAGATCATGCAGGTCGCGCTGGCGCAGGCCAAGGAAGGCCGCCTGCATATCCTGTCGAAGATGCAGGAGGCGATGGGCCATGCGCGCACCGAGCTGTCGGAGCACGCGCCGCGCATGATCACGATGAAGATCCATCCGGACAAGATCCGCGAGGTCATCGGCAAGGGCGGCTCGACCATCCAGGCGCTGACCAAGGAAACCGGCACCACGATCGACATCCAGGAAGACGGCACGATCACGATCGCGTCGACCTCGACCGAGGGCATGGCCGAGGCCAAGCGCCGCATCGAGGGCATCACCGCGGAAGCCGAAGTGGGCAAGATCTACAACGGCACCGTGCTGAAGCTGCTGGACTTCGGCGCTATCGTCAACATCCTGCCGGGCAAGGACGGTCTGCTGCATATCTCGGAGATCGTCAACGAGCGCGTCAAGGACATCAAGGACTGGCTGAAGGAAGGCCAGCAGGTCCGCGTCAAGCTGATCCAGGCCGACGAGAAGGGCCGCCTGCGTCTGTCGCTGAAGGCGGCGATGGCCGAGGAGGGCGGTTCGATCGCGCCGCTGGCCAACGCGGAAGCGCCGGCAGCGCCGGCCGAACCGACGGGCGGCGAGCAGCAGTAAGCCGATCCGGAGCCGCCGTTCCCGCGCCAGCGGGGCGACGGTGTCTCCGGCGGGCGCAATGCATGCGGAAAAACGGCTGGGCGATGCCCGGCCGTTTTTTGTTTACACTGCCGCCAGTCCCTCAGGGCAGGCGCGTTCGTTCGCGCTTTCTTTTTCCCCTTTCCGCATCCCTACCGCGCGCCAGGCGCGGTTTCAGTTTTCAAGGAGCCAGCATGCAAGCCATCGAGATCCGCGAATACGGCGGCCCCGACGTGTTGCAGCCGACCGAACGTCCCGATCCGGCGCCCGGTCCCGGTGAAGTCCTGATCCGCGTTGCCGCGGCCGGCGTCAACCGGCCCGACGTGTTCCAGCGCACCGGCAACTATCCGGTGCCGCCGGGGGGCCTCCGATCTGCCCGGTCTCGAGGTCGCGGGCGAGATCGTCGGCGGCGATCTGTCGCATCCGGATAATCGCTTCGGCCTGAAGGTCGGCGACCGCGTCTGCGCGCTGGTGCAGGGCGGCGGCTACGCGCAGCTGTGCACCGCGCCGCTGGCGCAGTGCCTGCCGGTGCCGCAGGGGCTGAGCGATATCGAGGCGGCGGCCTTGCCCGAGACCTTCTTCACGGTGTGGAGCAACGTGTTCGACCGCGGCTATCTGGGTCGCGGCCCGCGCGGCAAGGAAGAGACGCTGCTGATCCAGGGCGGTTCGAGCGGCATCGGTACGACCGCGATCCAGATCGCGAAGGCGCTCGGCCACAAGGTCTTCGTCACCGCCGGCAGCGACGAGAAGTGCCGCGCCTGCGAGGACCTCGGCGCCGACCACGCGATCAACTACAAGACGCAGGACTTCGCCGCCGAGGTCAAGACGCTGACCGGCGGCCGCGGTGTCGACGTGATCCTGGACATGGTGGCCGGCCCGTATCTGGCGCGCGAGCTGTCGTGCATCGCCGACGATGGCCGCATCGTGATCATCGCGCTGCTCGGCGGCGCCAAGGCGGAGATCCCGCTCGGCGACATCCTGCGCCGCCGCATCACCGTCACCGGGTCGACGCTGCGTCCGCGCCCGGCCTCGTTCAAGGGCGAGATCGCCCGCGCGCTGCACGAGCACGTGTGGCCGCGGCTGGCCGACGGCAGCATCAAGCCGGTGATCCACCAGGTGTTCCCGGCCGCGCAGGCTGCCGACGCCCATCGCCTGATGGAGTCGAGCGAGCATGTCGGCAAGATCGTGCTGACCTGGTGACAGGCGGCACGGCCTGTCACGGTCCGGCTCGGCCCCCCGGCCGGACCGGGCGGGTGGGGCCGGGCGAGACTAGGCTACCGGGCAACTGGGCGAGACTGGTGGGGGCGGACGACGCGCGCTTTCCGCCCGATCGGCGTAGCGCCCGGTCCCGGCGCACGGTAGAATAGCGGGTTTGATTTTGAGAGGCGCTTTCGTGAGACAAAAGCTCGTCATCGGCAACTGGAAGATGCATGGCAGCCTGGCTGCCAACGAGGCCCTGCTGAACGGTATCAAGGCTGGCGCCCCTGCGGGTGCGAGCCTCGCGGTGTGTGCGCCGTTCCCCTATCTGGCGCAGTGCCAGGCGTTGCTGGCGGGCAGCCGAGTCGCCTGGGGTGCCCAGGACGTGTCGGCCGAGGCGCGCGGCGCCTTCACCGGCGAGGTGGCGGCATCGATGCTGGCCGAATTCGGCGCCAGCTACGTGCTGGTCGGGCATTCCGAGCGCCGCACCTATCATGGCGAGAGCGATGCCGCTGTCGCCGCCAAGGCGCTGCGGGCCCTCGAATTCGGCATCGTGCCGGTGATCTGCGTCGGCGAGACGCTGGCGCAGCGCGAAGCGGGCGAGACCGAGGCCGTGGTCGGCCGGCAGCTGCAGGCGGTGCTGGAAGCGCTGTCGGTGGAGCAACTGGGCCGCGTGGTGCTGGCCTACGAGCCGGTCTGGGCGATCGGTACCGGTAAGACCGCCAGCAAGGAGCAGGCCCAGGCCGTGCACGCCTTCCTGCGTGCCCAGGTCGCCGCGCGCGACGCCGGCGTGGCGCAGCGCATGGCGATCCTGTACGGCGGCAGCGTCAAGCCGGACAATGCGGCCGAGCTGTTCTCGATGGCCGATATCGACGGCGGCCTGATCGGCGGCGCCTCGCTCAAAACCGAAGATTTTCTCGCGATCGGCAACGCCTGATGCCGGCCGCACCGACCGTCTGAATCAGGCAAGCGAATCGAATCCATGGCAATTCTGAAAACTCTATTGATGGTCGCGCAGGTGCTGTCGGCACTGGGCGTGATCGGCTTGGTGCTGCTGCAGCACGGCAAGGGCGCCGACGTCGGCGCGGCGTTCGGCTCGGGCGCCTCGGGCAGCCTGTTCGGCGCCACCGGCTCGGCCAACTTCCTGTCGCGCACCACGGCCGTGCTGGCCACGCTGTTCTTCGTCTGCACGCTGGCGCTGACGCTGCTGGGCAACTATCGTCCGTCGGCCTCGCTGGGCGTGATGGGCGCGGCTCCGCAGACCGCGCCGGCCCCGGCCGCCTCGGTGCCGGCTGCATCGGCCCCGGCCGCTGCCGCATCGGCGCCGGCGGCTCCCGCCGTGCCGAAATAATCCGGCATTCGCGCCCGGGATTGCCGAACATTTTGCACTTGTGCATTGAACAAAGTGGCGATCATGGGTTAGAATGCAGGGCTTGAAACGATTCCCCAGCGACGGTTCCTGGCGGTGCAGCCAAATAGCAAAAATGGCCGCAAAACCAGCATACCGAAGGGCTTGAAACCCGGCGCCAGGCAATATTGTTTCTCCCCCAGCCGACGTGGTGAAATTGGTAGACACGCTATCTTGAGGGGGGTAGTGGCGAAAGCTGTGCGAGTTCGAGTCTCGCCGTCGGCACCAAACAACTTGATCGGAGTCTGCTCCCGGGCAATGCCCCGGTGAGGGGCTCCGGCAGTCCGCAAGGCGGCGCCGTGATGTCTGCGCAATGGCGTTGGGCGCTTGGGGTGGGCAACAGGACGCCGCTTCAGCTGGTGCTGTTGACAACATTCCAGATAAGGCTGGCCGTACCTTGAATCTCGAAGCCTATTTCCCCGTTCTCATCTTCATCATCTTCGGCGTGGTGCTCGGCCTCGCGCTGATGTCGATCGGCCGGATCCTGGGTCCGAACAAGCCCGACGCCGCCAAGCTCTCGCCTTACGAGTGCGGCTTCGAAGCGTTCGAGGACGCGCGCATGAAGTTCGACGTGCGCTATTACCTCATCGCCATCCTTTTCATTCTGTTCGATCTCGAAACCGCTTTCCTTTTCCCGTGGGGCGTCGCCCTGCAGGACATCGGCTGGCCGGGTTTCATCGCCATGGGCGTGTTTCTGCTGGAATTCATCGTGGGCTTCGTCTACATCTGGAAAAAGGGCGCGCTCGATTGGGAGTGATGTGAAATGGCAATCGAAGGCGTTCTGAACGAAGGCTTCGTCACGACTACCGCTGACAAGCTGATCAACTGGACCCGCACCGGGTCGCTGTGGCCGATGACCTTCGGCCTGGCCTGCTGTGCCGTGGAAATGATGCATGCCGGCGCCGCGCGCTACGACATGGACCGCTTCGGCGTGATCTTCCGCCCGTCGCCGCGCCAGTCGGACGTGATGATCGTGGCCGGCACGCTGTGCAACAAGATGGCCCCCGCTCTGCGCAAGGTGTACGACCAGATGGCCGAGCCGCGCTGGGTCATCTCGATGGGCTCGTGCGCCAACGGCGGCGGCTACTATCACTACTCGTATTCGGTGGTGCGCGGTTGCGACCGGATCGTGCCGGTCGACATCTACGTGCCGGGCTGCCCGCCGACGGCCGAAGCGCTGATCTACGGCATCATCCAGCTGCAGAACAAGATCCGCCGCACCAACACCATCGCGCGCAAGGGTTGACATGGCCAAGCTCGATACCCTGAAGACCGCGCTGGAGAAGGCGCTCGGCAATCGCATCGGCAAGCTGGTGGAGTCGTTCGACCAGCTGACGCTGATCGTCAAGGCCGACGACTACCTCGAGGTGGCCCGCATCCTGCGCGACGATCCGTCGCTGCGGTTCGAGCAGCTGATCGACCTGTGCGGCGTCGACTATTCCACCTATGGCGACGGCGCCTGGGACGGTCCGCGTTTCGCCGCGATCTCGCATCTGCTGTCGCTGACGCATAACTGGCGCCTGCGCGTGCGCGTGTTCGCGCCGGACGACGACATGCCGGTGATCCCGTCGCTGATCGACGTGTGGAACTCGGTCAACTGGTTCGAGCGCGAGGCGTTCGACTTCTTCGGCATCATCTTCGAAGGCCATCCGGACCTGCGCCGCATCCTGACCGACTACGGTTTCGTCGGCCATCCGTTCCGCAAGGACTTCCCGGTGTCCGGCTATGTCGAGATGCGCTACGACCCCGAGCAGAAGCGCGTCATCTATCAGCCGGTCACGATCGAACCGCGCGAGCTGACGCCACGGGTGATCCGCGAGGAAAACTACGGCGGCCTGAAGCACTGACCGGCACTGAGAACCCGCGATGGCAGATATCAAGAATTACACCCTGAACTTCGGTCCGCAGCACCCGGCGGCGCACGGCGTGCTGCGCCTGGTGCTGGAGCTGGACGGCGAAGTGATCCAGCGCGCCGATCCGCACATCGGACTGCTGCACCGTGCCACCGAGAAGCTGGCCGAGCAGAAGACCTGGATCCAGAGCGTGCCGTACATGGACCGTCTCGACTACGTGTCGATGATGGCCAACGAACACGCCTACGTGATGGCGATCGAGAAGCTGGTCGGCATCGACGTGCCGATCCGCGCGCAGTACATCCGCGTGATGTTCGATGAGATCACGCGCCTGCTGAACCATCTGATGTGGATCGGCTCGCACGCGCTCGACGTCGGCGCGATGGCGGTGTTCCTGTACGCGTTCCGCGAGCGCGAGGACATGTTCGACATGTACGAGGCGGTCTCCGGCGCGCGGATGCACGCGGCCTACTATCGTCCGGGCGGCGTCTATCGCGACCTGCCCGACACGATGCCGCAATACAAGGCGTCCAAGGTCCACAACGAGCGGGCGATCAAGGCGATGAACGAGGCGCGCTCCGGCTCGCTGCTCGACTTCATCGAGGATTTCACCAACCGCTTCCCGAAGTACGTCGACGAGTACGAGACGCTGCTGACCGACAACCGGATCTGGAAACAGCGCCTGGTCGGCATCGGCGTGGTCAGCCCGGAACGCGCGCTGCAGATGGGCTTTACCGGCCCGATGCTGCGTGGCTCGGGGATCGAGTGGGACCTGCGCAAGAAGCAGCCCTACGAGGTCTACGACAAGCTCGACTTCGACGTGCCGGTCGGCGTGGGCGGCGACTGCTATGCGCGCTATCTGGTGCGGGTGGAAGAAATGCGCCAGTCCAACCGCATCATCAAGCAATGCGTCGACTGGCTGCGCCGCAATCCGGGCCCGGTGATGAGCGACAACCACAAGGTCACGCCGCCGTCGCGCGTCGACATGAAGTCGAACATGGAAGAGCTGATCCACCATTTCAAGCTCTTCACCGAAGGCATTCGCGTGCCGGAGGGCGAGACCTACGCGGCGGTGGAGCACCCGAAGGGCGAGTTTGGCATCTACGCGATCTCCGACGGCGCGAACAAGCCGTACCGCCTGAAGATCCGCGCACCGGGCTTCGCCCACCTGGCCGCGCTCGACGAAATGGCCAAGGGCCACATGATCGCGGACGCGGTGACGATCATCGGTACGCAGGACATCGTGTTCGGCGAGATCGACCGCTAACGACGTGCCGCCGCCGGACGACGATCCGGACCGACCGCGGCAAGCCGGCATGGGGCTCATGCCTGCGAGGACAACGCAGCGACGGCTGCAACTGATGCGGACCGCGCCACCGGCTGGCGCGCTTCGCTTGTATATCGGCGCATTAGGCAACACCACGGCAACGACCATGCTATCAGCAGAAGCTCTCAAGGAAATCGATCGCGCGATCGCCAAGTATCCGGCCGACCAGAAGCAATCGGCCGTGATGGCGGCATTGGCCGTGGCGCAGGGCGAAGTGGGCTGGGTGTCCCCGGAAGTCATGGAATTCGTGGCCAAGTACCTCGACATGCCGCCGGTGTGGGTGGAGGAAGTGGCCACCTTCTACAACATGTACGACACCAAGCCGGTCGGCCGCTACAAGCTGGCCGTCTGTACCAACCTGCCTTGCGCACTGTCCGGTGGCGAGCGTGCCGGCGAGTACCTGAAGCGCAAGCTGGGCATCGACTACAACGAGACGACCCCGTGCGGCACCTTCACGCTGAAGGAAGGCGAGTGCATGGGCGCCTGCGGCGACGCCCCGGTGATGATCGTCAACAACACCCGCATGTGCAGCTTCATGAGCGACGCCAAGCTCGACGCGCTGGTCGACGAGCTCAAGGCCGAAGCCGCTGCCAAGGGGGACAAGTAATATGACCTGTCGGCACGACCGCCATATCCAGCCGCTGATCCTGGCCGGGCTGGATGGCAAGAACTGGCATCTGGAAGACTACGTCAAGCGCGGCGGCTATCAGCAGCTCAAGCGCATCCTGACCGAGAAGGTGCCGCCCGAGCAGGTGATCGCCGACGTCAAGGCCTCGGGCCTGCGCGGCCGCGGCGGCGCGGGCTTCCCCCACCGGCCTGAAGTGGAGCTTCATGCCGCGTCAGTTTCCGGGCCAGAAGTACCTGGTCTGCAATACCGACGAGGGCGAGCCGGGCACGTTCAAGGATCGCGACATCATCCGCTACAACCCGCACGCGCTGATCGAGGGCATGGCCATCGGCGCGTACGCGATGGGCATCACCGTGGGCTACAACTACATCCACGGCGAGATCTGGAACGAATACAAGATCTTCGAGGAAGCCCTCGAAGAGGCGCGCGCGGCCGGCTTCCTGGGCGACAACATCCTGGGCTCGGGCTTCAGCTTCCAGCTGCATGCCCACCACGGCTATGGCGCCTACATCTGCGGCGAGGAAACCGCGCTGCTCGAATCGCTGGAAGGCAAGAAGGGCCAGCCGCGCTTCAAGCCGCCGTTCCCGGCCAGCTTCGGCCTGTACGGCAAGCCGACCACGATCAACAACACCGAGACCTTCGCCGCGGTGCCGTTCCTGCTGGCCGTCGGTCCCGAGAATTACCTGAAGATGGGCAAGCCGAACAACGGCGGCACCAAGATCTTCTCGGTCTCGGGCGACGTCGAGCGTCCCGGCAACTACGAGATTCCGCTCGGCACGCCGTTCGCGACGCTGCTGGAACTGGCCGGCGGCATGCGCGGCGGCAAGAAGCTCAAGGCCGTGATCCCGGGCGGCTCGTCGGCGCCGGTGGTGCCGGCGGACCTGATGATGGCGTCCGACATGGACTACGACTCGATCGCCAAGGCCGGCTCGATGCTGGGCTCGGGCGCGGTGATCGTGATGGACGAGACGCGCTGCATGGTTCGCTCGCTGCTGCGCCTGTCCTATTTCTACTTCGAAGAATCGTGCGGCCAGTGCACGCCGTGCCGCGAAGGCACCGGCTGGCTCTACCGCATGGTGAACCGCATCGAGCATGGTGAAGGCCGCCAGGAAGACCTGGAACTGCTCAACAACGTTGCCGAAAACATCATGGGCCGCACCATCTGCGCGCTCGGCGATGCGGCGGCGATGCCGGTCCGCGGCATGCTCAAGCACTACTGGAAAGAGTTCGAATATCACGTCGAACACAAGCAGTGCATGGTTCCGGCCTACATCTAAGCGTGGCAGAACATGGTTGAACTCGAAATCGACGGCAAGAAGGTTGAGGTTGCGGAAGGCAGCCTGGTGATGGAAGCGGCCCGCAAGCTGGGCACCTACATCCCGCACTTCTGCTATCACCGCAAGCTGTCCATCGCGGCCAACTGCCGCATGTGTCTGGTCGAGGTCGAAAAGGCGCCGAAGGCGCTGCCGGCCTGCGCCACGCCGGTCACCGCGGGCATGAAGGTCTTCACCAATTCGGAGAAGGCGGTCAAGGCCCAGAAGTCGGTGATGGAATTCCTGCTGATCAATCACCCGCTCGATTGCCCGATCTGCGATCAGGGCGGCGAGTGCCAGCTGCAGGATCTGGCGGTCGGCTACGGCGCCTCGGAATCGCGCTACAAGGAAGAGAAGCGCGTGGTGTTCCACAAGAACGTGGGCCCGCTGATCTCGATGGAAGAGATGACGCGCTGCATCCACTGCACCCGCTGCGTGCGCTTCGGCCAGGAAGTGGCCGGCGTGATGGAGCTGGGCATGCTGAACCGCGGCGAGCACTCCGAGATCACGACCTTCGTCGGCAAGACGGTGGACTCCGAGCTGTCGGGCAACATGATCGACCTGTGCCCGGTCGGCGCGCTGACCAGCAAGCCGTTCCGCTACACCGCGCGGACGTGGGAACTGTCCCGCCGCAAGTCGGTGTCGCCGCACGACGGCCTGGGCGCGAACCTGATCGTCCAGTCGAAGAACCACCGCGTGATGCGCGTGCTGCCGCTGGACAACGAAGCCGTCAACGAATGCTGGCTGTCGGACCGCGACCGTTTCTCGTACGAGGGCCTGAACAGCGCCGATCGCCTGACGCGGCCGATGATCAAGCAGGACAACCAGTGGCTCGAGACCGACTGGCAGACCGCGCTCGAATACGTCGCCAACGGCCTGGCCGGCATCAAGCGCGAGCATGGCGCCGACCAGATCGCCGCGCTGGCCAGCCCGCACGCCACCGTCGAGGAGCTCTATCTGCTCGGCAAGCTGGTGCGCGGCCTCGGTAGCGACAATATCGACTTCCGCCTGCGCCAGGCCGATTTCTCGGCGCCGGTAGCGGGCGCACCGTGGCTCGGCATGCCGATCGCGGACGTGTCGACGCTGCAGGGCGCGCTGGTGATCGGCGCCTCGCTGCGCAAGGATCAGCCGCTGCTGGCCTCGCGCCTGCGCCAGGCTGCCAAGAAGGGTGCACGCGTCGCCGTGCTGGGCGCCAGCCCCGAAGATCTGCTGATGCCGCTGGCGGCGCGCATCGCCGTGGCGCCGTCGGCCTGGGCCGCCGCGCTGGCCGGCGTGGCCCGCGCGGTCGCGGCCGCCAAGGGCGTCGCCGCTCCGGCCGGTACGGACGGTTTCGACGGTGGCGCGCTGGCCGAGGCGGCCGCGCAGGCCCTGCTGTCGGGCGAGCGCCGTGCCGTCTTCCTCGGCAACGAGGCGGTCCGCCATCCGCAATTCGCCGCGCTGCACGCGCTGGCGCAATGGATCGCCGACAACACCGGCGCCACGCTGGGTTTCCTGACCGAAGCGGCCAACACCGTCGGCGCGCATCTGGTCGGCGCGCTGCCGCGCCAGGGCGGGGCCGATGCCCGCGCCATGCTGGAGTCGCCGCGCAAGGCCTATGTGGTGCTGAACGCCGAACCCGAGTTCGACACCGCCGACCCGCAACGCGCGCTGGCCGCGCTGAGCCAGGCCGGCACCGTGATCGTGCTGTCGCCGTTCCGCTCCGACGCCGCGCTGCAATATGCCGACGTGATCCTGCCGATCGCGCCGTTCAGCGAGACCTCGGGCACCTACGTGAACTGCGAAGGCGTGCCGCAGAGCTTCAACGGCGTGGTGCGTCCGCTGGGCGAGACCCGTCCGGCGTGGAAGGTGCTGCGCGTGCTGGGCAATCTGCTCGACGTGCCGGGCTTCGACTACGAGACCGCCGAGTCGGTCCGCGACGAAGCGCTGGCCGAAGCGATCGGTCCGCGCCTGAACAACCGCACGTCCGCCGCGATCCAGGTCGCCGCGCCGTCGGCCAACGGCGCCGTGCCGGCGATCGAGCGCGTCGCCGACGTGCCGATCTACCACTCGGATGCGATCGTGCGCCGTGCCGATTCGCTGCAGCTGACCGCTGCCGCGCGCCGCGCGATGCAGGTGGGCCTGTCGGCCGACCTGTTCGCCGCGCTCGGCGTGGCCGCCGGCGATCCGGTGCGCGTGACGCAAGGGCAGGGCAGCGTGGTGCTGCCGGCCGTGCTTGAAGAAGGTCTGCCCGCCAATACGGTGCGCGTGTCGGCGGCCACGCCGGCCGCCGTCGGCCTGGGGCCGATGTTCGGCACCGTGCTGGTGGAAAAGGCGGTGGAACTGGCCCCGGTGGCCGCGGCTTAAAGAAGCGAATACGACAGGCGAGAGAGAAAGATGATCGATTGGATTACCTCGCAGGGACAGGCCGTCTTCGGTGGCGCATGGACGCCGCTGTGGATCCTGATTCGCGCCGTGGTCATCGTGGTGCCGCTGCTGCTGTGCGTGGCCTACCTGATCCTGTGGGAGCGCAAGCTGATCGGCTGGATGCACGTGCGGATCGGCCCGAACCGGGTCGGCCCGCTGGGCCTGCTGCAGCCGATCGCCGACGTGCTGAAGCTGCTGCTCAAGGAAGTGATGACGCCCTCGCAGGTCAGCAAGGGCCTGTACCTGATCGCGCCGCTGATGGTGCTGATGCCGGCCGTGGCGATCTGGGCGGTGATCCCGTTCCAGGCCGAGGTGGTGATGGCCGACGTCAACGCCGGCCTGCTGTATGTGATGGCGATCAGCTCGGTCGGCGTCTACGGCGTGATCCTGGCCGGCTGGGCCTCGAACTCGAAGTACGCCTTCATCGGCGCGATGCGTGCCGCGGCGCAGATGGTGTCGTACGAAATCGCGATGGGCTTCGCGCTGGTCACGGTGCTGATGGTGTCGGGCAGCCTGAACCTGTCGGCGATCGTCAACGGCCAGAACACCGGCTACTTCGCCAACATGGGCCTGAACATCCTGTCGTGGAACTGGCTGCCGCTGCTGCCGATGTTCGGCGTCTACTTCATCTCGGGCGTGGCCGAAACCAACCGCCACCCGTTCGACGTGGTGGAAGGCGAATCGGAAATCGTGGCGGGCCACATGATCGAGTACTCGGGCATGGGCTTCGCGCTGTTCTTCCTGGCCGAATACATCAACATGATCATCATCTCGACGATGACCGCGCTGATGTTCCTCGGCGGCTGGGCGCCCCCTGTCGACAGCGTGGTCACCAACGCGATCCCGGGCTTCTTCTGGCTGCTGATCAAGGTGTTCCTGCTGCTGTCGGTGTTCATCTGGATCCGCGCCTCGTTCCCGCGCTACCGCTACGACCAGATCATGCGCCTGGGCTGGAAGGTCTTCATTCCGCTGACCGTCGCATGGCTGATCATCGTGGCGATCTGGATCAAGTCGCCCTGGAACATCTGGCACTGAAATCGCCGCCGATCCCGGCCACGAAGCCGGCCGGGACGGGCCAAACCGGGCCGCGGCGCACGCGCCGCGCCCGGTGGAATTACTAGGAAGCAATCGTCATGCTGCTCGCCATCAAGGACTTCTTCAACAGCCTGCTCCTGAAGGAACTCTTCAAGGGCATGGCCTTGACCGGCCGCTATCTCTTCGCCCGCAAGATCACGGTGCAGTTCCCCGAGGAGAAGACGCCGATCTCGCCGCGCTTCCGCGGCCTGCACGCGCTGCGCCGCTATCCGAACGGCGAGGAGCGCTGCATCGCCTGCAAGCTGTGCGAAGCGGTCTGCCCGGCGCTGGCCATCACGATCGAGTCGGACGTGCGCGCCGACGGCACCCGCCGTACCACGCGCTACGACATCGATCTGACCAAATGCATTTTCTGCGGCTTCTGCGAGGAAGCCTGCCCGGTCGACGCCATCGTCGAAACCCAGATTCTCGAGTACCACGGCGAGAAGCGCGGCGACCTGTATTTCACCAAGGACATGCTGCTCGCGGTGGGCGACCGCTACGAGCCGCAGATCGCGGCGGCCAAGGCGGCGGACGCGAAGTACCGCTGATCGCGCCGGGCGCGCGCATCGGGCCGCAAGGCTTCATATTGAATCGGGCCCCGCGAGGGGCACTAGAAGGATGCCGCAAGGGCAGGCCGCCGGGGGTGGCCTGTGCCGTGCGGCACGACGAGAACCATGGAATTCACGACCACCATCTTCTACGTCTTCGCAGTGGTGCTGGTGCTCTCCGCACTGAAAGTCATCACCGCCAAGAACCCGGTGCACTCGGCGCTGTACCTCGTGCTGTCGTTCTTCACGGCAGCCGCGCTGTGGATGCTGCTGCAGGCCGAATTCCTCGCCATCCTGCTGGTGCTGGTCTACGTCGGCGCCGTGATGGTGCTGTTCCTGTTCGTCGTGATGATGATCGATATCGATATCGAGCACCTGCGGCGCGATTTCTGGACCTATGTGCCGCTGGCCTCGGTGGTGGGCGCGCTGATCATCGCCGAGATGGCGATCGTGCTGGTGCGCAACTTCATCGGCACCACGCAGCCGCTCAAGCCGATGCCGCAGGGCTCCGACTACTCGAACACCGGCGCGCTCGGCCAGGTCATCTACACCGACTACATCTACGCCTTCGAGGTGGCCGGCATCATCCTGCTGGTGGCCATCATCGCCGCGGTCGCGCTGACGCTGCGCCGCCGCAAGGACACCAAGGCGCAGGACGTGTCCGAACAGCTGCGCACCCGCCGCGCCGACCGCGTGCGGCTGGTCTCGATGCCGGCACAGACCGCGCAAGCCGCCGGCGAGCAAGCCGACGCCGCCAACAAGAACTGAAGATCGGGGAACGACGTGCTCTCTCTCGCCCATTTCCTGGTGCTCGGTGCGATCCTGTTTGCGATCAGCATCGTCGGCATCTTCCTGAACCGCAAGAACGTGATCGTGCTGCTGATGGCGATCGAGCTGATGCTGCTGGCGGTCAATATGAACTTCGTCGCCTTTTCGCACTATCTGGGCGATCTGGCAGGCCAAGTCTTCGTTTTCTTCATCCTGACGGTGGCCGCCGCCGAGTCGGCGATCGGTCTGGCAATCCTGGTCGTGCTGTTCCGCAATCTGGACACGATCAACGTCGACGACCTGGACGCGCTCAAGGGCTGATGCCCGCGAGCCGATCCTGTCGAAACACGTCACCCAACCGACCGCACCCGACCGCACACCAACAAGCGTCCTATGGCAACCACGCTCAACCCCAACCTGCTGCTCGCGATTCCGCTGGCGCCGCTCGCCGGCGCGGCCATCGCGGGATTGTTCGGCACCAAGTTCTTCGGATCGTTCTCGTCGGAGACGCGCGCCGGCCGCGCCATCGCCCACACCGTGACCATTCTCGGCGTGGCGATCGCCTGCCTGCTGTCGCTGCTCGTGCTGCGCGACGTGATGGTGGATGGGGCCAGCTTCAACGCCACCGTCTATGAGTGGATGGTGCTGCCGTTCAACGGCCATCCGCTGAAGATGGAGGTCGGCTTCCTGGTCGACTCGCTGACCGCGATGATGATGGTGGTGGTGACCTTCGTCTCGCTGATGGTGCACATCTACACCGTCGGCTACATGCAGGGCGACCCCCGGCTACAACCGCTTCTTCGCCTACATCTCGCTGTTCACCTTCTCGATGCTGATGCTGGTGATGAGCAACAACTTCCTGCAGCTGTTCTTCGGCTGGGAAGCGGTGGGCCTCGTCTCGTATCTGCTGATCGGCTTCTGGTACACCCGTCCGACCGCGATCTTCGCCAACCTGAAGGCCTTCCTGGTCAACCGCGTCGGCGACTTCGGCTTCATCCTCGGCATCGGCCTGCTGCTGGCCTACAGCGGCAGCCTGAACTACACCGAGGTGTTCGCCGCGCGCGACCAGCTGGCGACCGTGACCTTCCCGGGCACCGACTGGATGATGCTGACGGTGGCATGCATCTGCCTGTTCATCGGCGCGATGGGCAAGTCGGCGCAATTCCCGCTGCACGTGTGGCTGCCGGACTCGATGGAAGGCCCGACCCCCGATCTCGGCGCTGATCCACGCGGCCACCATGGTGACCGCCGGCATCTTCATGGTCAGCCGCATGTCGCCGCTGTTCGAGCTGTCCGACGCCGCGCTGTCCTTCGTGCTGGTGATCGGCGCGATCACCGCGCTGTTCATGGGCTTCCTGGGCATCATCCAGAACGACATCAAGCGCGTGGTCGCGTACTCGACGCTGTCGCAGCTGGGCTACATGACGGTCGCGCTGGGCGCCTCGGCCTACCAGGTCGCGGTGTTCCACCTGATGACCCACGCCTTCTTCAAGGCGCTGCTGTTCCTGGCCGCAGGCTCGGTGATCATCGGCATGCACCATGACCAGGACATCCGCAACATGGGCGGCCTGCGCAAGTACATGCCGATCACCTGGATCACCTCGCTGGTCGGTTCGCTGGCGCTGATCGGCACGCCGTTCTTCTCGGGCTTCTACTCGAAGGACTCGATCATCGAGGCCGTGGCCGAGTCGCACATCGCCGGTTCGGGCTTCGCCTACTTCGCCGTGATGGCGGGTGTGTTCGTCACCGCGTTCTACTCGTTCCGGATGTACTTCCTGGTGTTCCACGGCGAAGAGCGCTTCGGCAAGCCGCACCTGCACCACGACCACGCCGAGGAAGAGGAAGAGGCGCATGGCGGCGACCATCACCATGGCCTGGCCCCGGGCGAGAAGCCGCACGAGTCGCCGTGGGTGGTGACGCTACCGCTGGTGCTGCTGGCGATCCCGTCGGTGGTGATCGGTGCGATCGCGATCGAGCCGATGCTGTTCGGCGACTTCTTCAAGAACGGCGTGGCCTTCCAGAACGTGATCTTCGTCGGCGAGAACCATCACGCGATGCGTGAGCTGGCCGAGATGTTCCACGGCTGGGTCGCGATGGGCATCCACTCGCTGCAGACCCCGGTGCTGTGGCTCGCGCTGGCCGGCGTGGTGCTGTCGTGGTTCTTCTACATGAAGCGCCCGGACATCCCGGCCGCCATCCAGCAGCGCTTCAGCGGCGTGTACAAGTTGCTCGACAACAAGTACTACATGGACGCCATCAACGAGGCGGTGTTCGCCCGCGGTGCGCGCCTGCTTGGCACGGGCCTGTGGAAGGGCGGCGACCAGGGCCTGATCGACGGCCTGCTGGTCAACGGCGCCGCGCGCGTGGTCGGCTGGGTCGCCTCGGTCAGCCGCTACGTGCAGTCCGGCTATATCTATCACTACGCATTCGCGATGATCCTGGGCATGCTGGTGCTGCTGTCGATCACGATCTTCGGCTCGGCTAGCGCGGTGGGCGCCAAGTAAGGAATACAACGAAAATGGTTCTCTCTTTCGCTATCTGGCTGCCTATCTTTTTCGGCTTGCTGGTGCTGGCTTTCGGCTCGGATCGCAGCCCGGGCTTCGTCCGCTGGACCGCGTTGTTCGGCTCGATCGTCAGCTTCCTGGTCACGCTGCCGCTGATTCTGCACTTCGACCGCGGCACCGCGCAGATGCAGTTCGTCGAGAAGTACTCGTGGATCGAGCGCTTCAACATCAACTACCACCTCGGCGTCGACGGCATCTCGATGTGGTTCGTGGTGCTGACCGCCTTCATCACGGTGATCGTCGTGATCGCCGGCTGGGAGGTCATCACCGAGCGCGTGGCGGCCTACATGGCCTCGTTCCTGATCCTGTCGGGCATCATGGTCGGCGTGTTCGCCTCGCTCGACGGCATGCTGTTCTACGTGTTCTTCGAGGCCACGCTGATCCCGATGTACATCATCATCGGCGTCTGGGGCGGTCCGAACCGGGTCTACGCGGCCTTCAAGTTCTTCCTGTACACGCTGCTGGGCTCGCTGCTGACGCTGATCGCGCTGCTGTACCTGTACAACAAGACCGGCAGCTTCGAGATCCTGCAATGGCATCAGGCCAAGCTGTCGATGAACGAGCAGGTGCTGCTGTTCCTGGCGTTCTTCCTGGCCTTCGCGGTCAAGGTGCCGATGTGGCCGGTCCACACCTGGCTGCCCGACGCCCACGTCGAGGCGCCGACCGGCGGCTCGGTGGTGCTGGCCGCGATCATGCTGAAGCTCGGCGCCTACGGCTTCCTGCGCTTCTCGCTGCCGATCGCGCCGGACGCCAGCCACAGCCTGGCCGCGTTCATCATCGCGATCTCGCTGGTGGCCGTGATCTACATCGGCCTGGTGGCGATGGTGCAGGCCGACATGAAAAAGCTGGTCGCATACTCGTCGATCGCGCACATGGGCTTCGTCACGCTGGGCTTCTTCATCTTCAGCGAGATCGGCATCGAGGGCGGCATCGTGCAGATGATCTCGCACGGCTTCATCTCGGGCGCGATGTTCCTTTGCATCGGCGTGCTCTATGACCGCGTGCACTCGCGCCAGATTGCCGACTACGGCGGCGTGGTCAACACGATGCCGAAGTTCGCGGCCTTCGCGGTGTTCTTCGCGATGGCCAACAGCGGCCTGCCGGCCACCTCGGGCTTCGTCGGCGAGTGGATGGTGATCCTGGGCGGCGTCCAGTACAACTTCTGGATCGGCCTGGCGGCGGCCACCTCGCTGATCCTCGGCGCGGCCTATTCGCTGTGGATGGTCAAGCGCGTGGTGTTCGGCGATATCAAGCACCAGCACGTCGCCGAGCTGGTCGACCTGAACAAGCGCGAGTTCGTCATGCTGGGCCTGCTGGCCGCGATGACGCTGTACATGGGCCTGCATCCGAAACCCTTTACCGATGTGATGCACGCATCGGTGGTCAACCTGCTGTCGCACGTGGCGCAGTCCAAGCTGTAAGCAGGGAGAGAACGAATCATGGAATCGACCACGACTTGGGCGCCTGTCGCCCCGATCATCTTCCTGGCGATCGCCATCGCGGCGGTCAACTGGATCGACCTCGCGCGCGGCAAGAACCGCCCGAGCGTCGCCTATCCGCTGTCGCTGCTGATCACGCTGGTACTGACCGTCTGGTTCGGCCTGAACGCCGCCAACGGCGAGACGCACTACGCCTTCTCGAACCTGGCCGTGATCGACCCGATGGCCAACGTGCTGGCCTCGTTCTCGGCGCTGGCGCTGTTCGTGACGCTGGTCTACACCCGCCGCTACCTCGGCGACCGTGACCTGTACGCCGGCGAGTTCTACATGCTGGCGCTGTTCACGCTGGGCGGCCAGATCGTGATGATCACCGGCAACAACTTCCTGACGCTGTACCTCGGCGTGGAACTGCTGTCGCTGTCGTCGTACGCGCTGGTCGCGCTGCGCCGCGATTCGCGCGTGACGTCCGAATCGGCGATGAAGTACTTCGTGCTGGGCGCGCTGGCCTCGGGCTTCCTGCTGTACGGCATGTCGATGATGTACGGCGCCACCGCTTCGCTGAACCTGGGCGAAGTGTTCCGCGTGGTCGAGTCCGGCCGCGTCAACACGACGATGCTGGCCTTCGGCGTGGTGTTCCTGGTCGCCGGCCTGGCCTTCAAGCTGGGCGCCGCGCCGTTCCACATGTGGATCCCGGACATCTACCAGGGCTCGCCGACGGCGGTGACGCTGCTGATCGCCGGTGCGCCGAAGCTGGCCGCCTTCGCGATGACGCTGCGCATCCTGGTCGAAGGCCTGCTGCCGCTGGCGGTGGACTGGCAGGTCATGCTGTCGGTGCTGGCGGTGGTGTCGCTGGCGATCGGCAACCTGACCGCGATCGTGCAGAGCAACCTGAAGCGGATGCTGGCGTATTCGACGATCTCGCACATGGGCTTCCTGCTGCTCGGCATGCTGTCGGGCGTGGCCGGCGGCCAGACCGACGGCGCCGCCAGCGCCTACGGCTCGGCGATGTTCTACGCGGTCACCTATGTGCTGACCACGCTGGGCACCTTCGGCATCATCCTGCTGCGCACCAACAAGGGCTTCGAGGCCGAGACGCTGGAAGACCTGAAGGGCATGTCGCGCAAGAACCCGTGGTTCGCGCTGCTGATGCTGGTGATGATGTTCTCGCTGGCCGGCATCCCGCCGACCGTGGGCTTCTACGCCAAGCTGGCCGTGCTCGAGGCCGTGGTCGCCGCGGGCATGTCGTGGCTGGCCGTGGTGGCGGTGCTGTTCTCGCTGATCGGCGCGTTCTACTACCTGCGCATCGTCAAGCTGATGTATTTCGACGTGCCGGCCGGCGAGGAAACGCTGGAAGCGTCGGGCGGCCTGCGTTCGCTGCTGAGCCTGAACGGCCTGGTGATCGTCGCGCTGGGCATCTTCCCGGCCGCGCTGATGAACCTGTGCTACCAGGTCGTGCGCACCACGCTGGGCGCCTGAGCGCCCGGCCGACGCGCACACCAAGCGAATACCACCCAAACCGCAATGAGCGCATCCGCGGGCGGCTGGTTTGTCATCCTGCTGGCATTGGCCTGTGCCAACCTGCCGTTCGTCAACCAGCGCCTGTTCGCGGTCATTCCGCTCGGCAAGCCGCGCAAGCCGTTCTGGGTGCGGCTCGCCGAGCTGATCGTCTACTATCTGCTGGTCGGCGCGGTCGGGTTCGCGGTCGAGGCCGGCCTGGGCAACCGCTTTGCCCAGGGCTGGCAGTTCTACGCGATCACCGCCTGCCTGATGCTGGTGTTCGCCTTCCCCGGCTACACCTGGCAGTACCTGGTCAAACATCGCGCGAGCTGACGCCGAACCCGGCATGACCTTCGGCGGCCTCGCCATCCCGGAGGGTTCATGTCGTCATCCCATTCGAAAGCCGCCTCCCTGGTCTGTCCCGAAGCGCCCGACGCCGGCGGCGACGACCATCTGAAGGAAGTCCCCCTGGCGTCCGCGACGCTGCACCGGGGCAAGTTTCTGACGCTGAAGCAGGACATCGTGCGGCTGCCCGACGGCAAGCAGGCCGGGCGCGAGTATGTCGAGCACCCGGGCGCGGTGATGATGATCCCGCTGTTCGACGACGGCACCGTGCTGGTGGAGCGCCAGTTCCGCTACGCGGTGCGCGAGGTCATGCTCGAATTCCCGGCCGGCAAGCTCGACCCCCAGGAAGGGGCGCAGCGCTGCGGCGAGCGCGAGCTGCGCGAAGAAACCGGCTACAGCGCCGCGCGCTGGGACTACCTGACGCGCATTCACCCGGTGATCTCGTACTCGACCGAATTCATCGACGTGTTCCTGGCGCGCGACCTGACCGCCGGCGAGGCGGCGCTGGACGACGGCGAATTCCTCGAGACGCTGATCGTGCCGGCGGGGCAGGTGATCGACTGGGTTCGCCAGGGACGCATCACCGACGTCAAGACCATCATCGGCGCGTTCTGGCTGGAAAAGGTGCTGTCGGGCGCCTGGCAGCCGGGCGAGCAGAAGGTGCCGGGCTGAGCGCCGCCCACCTTTAAATTCGCCGAAGCGCTACCATCTTCCCGACAGGCCAGCCTCCGGGCTGGCACCGGTCAGGAAAAATTAGAACGACCGTTCACAAATTTGCGATTCACGGCTAATATTGCTTTGACGGGCTGGAAACATCATGAAGGTGCTCGACCTGCGCTGTGCGCATGACCATCGGTTCGAAGGCTGGTTTGCTTCGGAGGACGATGCGCAGTCGCAGATTTCGCGCGATCTCGTTCAGTGTCCTGTCTGCGGCGACCGCGCGGTGACGCGGCTGCCGAGCGCCCCGCGCCTGAATCTGTCCGGCGCGGCCGAGCGAGCGCCGACGCCACAGGCGCCGACGCAGCAGGCACAGGCGGTCCCGCAGGCGGCGCAGGCTCTGCAATCGCTGTATCTGAAGGCGGTCAGGCAGGTGCTGGCGCAGACCGAGGACGTGGGGCCGCGCTTTGCCGAGGAGGCCAGGCGCATGCATTACGACGAGGCACCGGAACGCGGCATCCGCGGGACGGCGTCGCCGGAGGAAGTGCAGGCGCTCGCCGAAGAGGGCATCGAAACGTTTCCGCTCGTGGTGCCGGATGCGCTGAAGCAGACGGCTCACTGAATCGTGTCCCGTGCCCGCCTTCGCGCCGGTGCGAGGGCGCGTTGGCCAGAACAATTTGCCGGCCGCAGCCGGCATCACTGGAGACGGGCATGGATCTCAATTACACGGCGGCCGACAACGCCTTCCGCGAGGAAGTGCGCAGCTGGCTGGAAGCCAACCTGCCGGCGGACATTCGCGCCAAGATTCTGAATCACCGCCGGCCCAACCGCGACGATCTGGTGCGCTGGCACAAGATCCTGGCGGGCAAGGGCTGGTCGGCGCCGCACTGGCCGGTCGAATTCGGCGGCACCGGCTGGAACGCGACCCAGCGCCATATCTGGGATGAGGAAAATGCCCGCGTCGGCGCGCCCGGCGTGCTGCCCTTCGGCGTGGCGATGGTCGCGCCGGTGATCATGAAGTACGGCAACGAGCAGCAGAAGTCGTACTACCTGCCGCGCATCCTGGACTGCACCGACTGGTGGTGCCAGGGCTATTCGGAGCCGGGCTCGGGCTCGGACCTGGCCTCGCTGAAGACCCGCGCCGAACTGACCCCCGGACGGCAAGCACTACATCGTCAACGGCCAGAAGACCTGGACCACGCTCGGCCAGCACGCCGACATGATCTTCTGCCTGGTCCGCACCGACCCCGAAGCCAAGAAGCAGGAGGGCATCTCGTTCCTGCTGATCGACATGAAGACGCCGGGCATCACCGTGCGTCCGATCATCATGCTCGACGAGGACCACGAGGTGAACGAGGTCTTCTTCGACAACGTCAAGGTGCCGGTCGAGAACCGCGTCGGCGAGGAGAACAAGGGCTGGACCTATGCCAAGTACCTGCTCGGCCATGAGCGCACCGGCATCGCCCGCGTCGGCAATTCCAAGCGCGAACTCGGCTTCCTGAAGCGCGTCGCGCGCCAGCAGCAGAAGAACGGCAAGCCGCTGCTGGAGGACCCGGTGTTCGGCGCCAAGGTCGCCGCGCTCGAGATCGAGCTGATGGCGCTGGAAATCACCGTGCTGCGCGTGGTGTCGAGCGAGAGCGCGGGCAAGGGCCCCGGCCCCGAGGCCTCGCTGCTGAAGATCAAGGGCACGGAGATCCAGCAGATGCTGACCGAGCTGATGGTCGAAGCCGTCGGCCCGTACGCGCAGCCGTTCGACCGCGACTACCTGGAATGCGAGACCGAGCATGCGGTGACCGGCTACGACGATGCCGCGCCGCTGGCCGCGTACTACTTCAACTTCCGCAAGACCTCGATCTACGGCGGATCCAACGAAATCCAGAAGAACATCATCAGCCAGATGATCCTGGGGCTGTGAGGAGACAGGAACCATGAACTTCAATCTCAGCGACGAGCAGAAGCAACTGGCTGACGCGGTACGCCGCTTCATCGACAAGAGCTACGATTTCGAGTCCCGCAAGAAGGCCTACAAGGGCGAGACCGGCTACAGCGAAGCGGCCTGGAACGCGCTGGTCGAGCTCGGCCTGACCGCGCTGCCGGTGCCCGAGGCGCAGGGCGGCTTCAACGGCACCGCCATCGACATGATGGTGGTGATGCAGGAGCTGGGCCGCGGCCTGGTGGTCGAGCCGTATCTGGCGACGGTGACGGCCGCCTACGCGGTGAAGCAGGCCGGCGGCCAGGACGCCGTGCTGGAGCGGGTTGCCGGCGGCGAGATCAAGCTGGCCACCGCGTTCAACGAGCGCGAGGCGCGCTACACGCTGAACGACGTGCGTGTGACCGCCAAGGGCGGCAAGCTGAACGGCACCAAGGTCGTGGCGGTCCACGGCGGCCAGGCCGACAAGCTGGTGGTGTCGGCGCGCACCGGCGGCGGCAACGCCGACCAGGACGGCATCTCGCTGTACCTGGTCGATGCCAGGGCGCCGGGCGTCACCATCCGCGACTACCGCACCATCGACAATCTGCACGCGGCCGATATCACCTTCCAGGACGCCGCCGGCGAACTGCTGGGCGCCGAAGGGCAGGGCTGGGCGCTGCTCGAGCAGGTTGCCGACTACGCCGCGGTGCTGCTGTGCGCCGAGGCCGTGGGCGTGATGGACACGCTGACCGCCGCCACCATCGAGTACGCCAAGACGCGCCAGCAGTTCGGCGTGCCGATCGCGCGCTTCCAGGCGCTGCAGCACCGCATGGTCGAGATGTTCATCCATGCCGAGCAGTCGCGCTCGATCACGCTGCTGGCCGCGGCCCGCTTCGACGAGGCCAGCCCCGAGGAGCGCCGCCGCTATGTGTCCGCGGCCAAGGCGCGGGTCGGCCAGGCCGCGCGCACGGTCGGCCAGGAAGCGGTGCAGATCCACGGCGGCATGGGCGTGACCGACGAACTGCCGGCCGCGCACATGTTCAAGCGGCTGACGCTGATCAACACCACCTTCGGCGACGTCGACCACCATCTTGGCCGCTTCGCCAGCCTGCCGGAATTCCAGCAGGCGGCATGATGGCCAGCCGTTGAGGCAATGCAAGCCGCGCTCGGGCGTCAACGTCCGGCGCGGTTTTTTTGCTTTGGTGGACCAGAACAACCCAGCAGACTGGAGACCCCATGTCCGACACCATGTATTTCGAAGACTTCGTCGTCGGCAGCCGACGCGAGCTCGGTTCGCGGCTGATCACCGAGGACGAGATCGTCAGCTTCGCGACGCAATACGATCCGCAGCCCTTCCACGTCGACAAGGAGGCCGCCCGGCGCAGCATCTACGGCGGCCTGATCTCGAGCGGCTGGATGACCTGCGCGGTGATGATGCGCATGCTGGTCGATAACATGACGTCGAAGTCGGCCAGCATGGGCTCGCCCGGCGTCGACGAGATCCGCTGGCTCAAGCCGGTCTATGCCGGCGATACGCTGACCGTCTTCGTGTCGGTGCTGGACAAGCGGCCGTCGCAGTCCAAGCCCGACCGCGGCGTCGTGCACACGCAGTGGGAGGCGGTCAACCAGCGCGGCGAGCTGGTCTGCACCGTCAAGGGCATGGGCATGTACGGCCGCCGGCCGGCCTGAATCCCTGAATCGAACCGGGACGTCGTTCCGACCGGACATAGGACAAGGAGAGAAGATGCGCACCATCGCTTCGCTGGAAGAGCTCGAGGGCCTGCAGGGGCAGGAGGTCGCCGTCAGCGACTGGACCGAGATCACGCAGCACCAGGTCAACCTGTTCGCCGAGGCGACCGGCGACCATCAGTGGATCCACGTCGATCCCGAGCGCGCCCGGCGCGAATCGCCGTTCGGCGCGCCGGTCGCGCACGGCTTCCTGACGCTGTCGCTGCTGCCCGCGCTGATGCAGAGCGCGATGCAGATGCCGGGCGTCAAGATCGGCGTCAACTACGGCCTGAACCGCGTGCGCTTCACCGCCCCGGTGCCGGTCGGCAGCCGGCTGCGCGCGCGCATCAAGCTGCTGAAGGTGGAGCGCATCGCGCCGCCGCCCAATGCCCCGGACCTGGTCGGCGCGCAATCGACCTGGGAGGTCACGATCGAACGCGAGGGCAGCGACCGTCCGGTCTGCGTCGCGGAATCGATCAGCCGCCGCTACTCCTGACGCCCCGGGGCGGTGCGTCGCACCGCTTTGCATCATCGCACCATCGTGATGCAAGGCGCCGGCGCACCGCCACGGTGCTGTCATGCCAATGCAGTCTCCCGCGCGGCCCCAGGCCGCGTTCTTTTTTGTGGCACGCTAGTTGCAGAAGTGCTCCCGGGGTGCGTTCTTCCTCGAACACAAACAGAGCTAGGGAGCTGCAATGAAACGACGTGAGGTGTTGAAGCTGTCGGCGGTGGCCGCCGCGGCGATGATCGGTACCAGCCCGCTGGCGATCGCGCAATCGAAAGAGCCGATCAAGGTGGGCGTGCTGCATTCGCTGTCGGGCACGATGGCGATCTCGGAGACGTCGCTGAAGGACGTCGCGCTGATGGCCATCGACGAGATCAACAAGAGCGGCGGCGTGCTGGGCCGCAAGCTGGTGCCGGTGGTCGTCGATCCCGCGTCGAACTGGCCGCTGTTCGCCGAGAAGGCGCGCCAGCTGATCAGCAACGACAAGGTCGCGGTGACCTTCGGCTGCTGGACCTCGGTGTCGCGCAAGTCGGTGCTGCCGGTCTACGAGGAACTGAACGCGCTGCTGTTCTATCCGGTGCAGTACGAGGGCGAGGAGATGTCGAAGAACGTCTTCTACACCGGCGCCGCGCCGAACCAGCAGGCCATTCCCGCGGTCGAGTACCTGATGAGCAAGGAGGGCGGCGGCGCCAAGCGCTTCTTCCTGCTGGGCACCGACTACGTGTACCCGCGCACCACCAACAAGATCCTGCGCGCCTTCCTGAAGAGCAAGGGCGTGGCCGACAAGGATATCGAGGAGGTCTACACGCCGTTCGGCCACAGCGATTACCAGACCATCGTCGCCAACATCAAGAAGTTCTCGCAGGGCGGCCGCACCGCGGTGATCTCGACGATCAACGGCGATTCGAACGTGCCCTTCTACAAGGAACTGGGCAACGCGGGCCTGAAGGCCAAGGACGTGCCGGTCGTCGCGTTCTCGGTCGGCGAGGAAGAGCTGCGCGGCATCGACACCAAGCCGCTGGTCGGCCATCTGGCCGCATGGAACTACTTCATGTCGGTCAAGAATCCGGAGAACGACGCGTTCCGCAAGCAGTGGGCGGCCTGGGTCAAGGCGAACAACCTGCCGGGCGGCGACAAGCGCGTGACCAACGATCCGATGGAAGCGACCTACGTGGGCATCCACATGTGGGCGCAGGCGGTCAAGAAGGCTGGGTCCACCGATCCGAACAAGGTCCGCGCCGCGATGATCGGCCAGACCTTCAAGGCGCCGAGCGGCTTCACGCTGACGATGGGCGAGAACCACCATTTGTACAAGCCGGTGATGATCGGCGAGGTCAAGGGCGACGGGCAGTTCTCGGTCGTGTGGAAGACGCCGAAGCCGCTGCGCGCGCAGCCGTGGAGCCCGTTCATCGCGGGCAACGAGGGCAAGCCGGACAAGGTGATGTAAGGGCTGTCGTTGGGGGGCAAATCCCGCCCCCTCTCCCCGACCCTCTCCTCCTCGAGGGGGAGAGGGGGGACACAGTCGGTTCTCGCATTCCGCAGAGGGGGGACGGCAGCGGCGTCCCTTGTTCCGCTGCCGTTCGTTCGATGGCCATCGCCTTGATCCAACCACCACCCATCTCCATGTCCCGACCCATGCTGCCCCGCGCGCCCTGGTGGCGCGCCACGCTCGCCGTGCTGCTGCTGATGGCGGCGCCCGCGCTGTGGGCGGCCGCCGCGCTGACCCAGGCCGATCTGCAGCCCCTCGCCGAAGACGATTTCGATGCCAAGCGCGCCGCCATCGTCGCGCTGGCCAAGGCCGACCCCAAGCAGGCCGGCCCGATCCTGCAGGCGCTGCAGGACGACACGCTGCAGTTCGCGCCCGGCGTCGGCATGGTGCGCGTCGAGGGCGAGCGCGCGGTCGACGCGATCACCGGCAAGCCGGTCGAGGTCGATGCCGGCGCGCTGCAATCGCTGACCCTGAACAACAGCCTCCGCGCGCAGGTGGACGGCGCGGCTGGCAGCCTGCTGCTGTCCTCGCCCGACGCCACCGTGCGCGCGCAGGCGATCGCCGCGCTGCTCGAGCGCCCCGAGGACGCGCCGCGCGAGGCCGTCGCCGCCGCGCGCCAGTCGGAGGCCGACACCGCGCTGCGCGCCCAGCTCGACGTGATCTGGGCCAATACCGTGCTGGCCGACGGCAGCCGGGACGAACGGCTCGAAGCGATCCGCATTCTCGGCCGCGACAGCGATCCGGCCACGCGCCAGCGGCTGCAGCCGCTGGTCGAACGGGACGAGGGCGGCCAATACCGCGAGCCCGACGCGCAACTGCGCGCCGCCGCGCAGCAGGCGCTCGACAACCTGCAAGCGAGCGAGCGCCAGGCCGAGCTGATCGGCAACCTGTTCGCCGGCCTGAGCCTGGGCAGCGTGCTGCTGCTGGCCGCGCTGGGCCTGGCCATCACCTATGGCCTGATTGGCGTGATCAACATGGCCCACGGCGAATTCCTGATGATCGGCGCCTATGCGACGTGGCTGGTGCAGTCGCTGTTCCGCACCTATCTGCCCGACGCCTTCGACTGGTATCTGCCGGCGGCCTTGCCCGCGGCCTTCCTTACCGCCGCCGCGGTCGGCTTCGTGCTGGAGCGGCTGGTGCTGCGCCATCTGTACGGCCGGCCTCTGGAAACGCTGCTGGCGACCTTCGGCGTCAGCCTGCTGCTGATGCAGGCGGTGCGGATGCTGTTCGGCGCGCAGAACGTCGAGGTCGCCAATCCGAGCTGGATGAGCGGCGGCGTGCAGTGGATGCCGGGGCTGGTGATCCCGTACAACCGCATCGTCATCGTGGTGTTCGCGCTGGCCGTGGTGGCGATCGCCTGGGCCGTGCTGAACCGCACCCGGCTGGGCCTGTTCGTGCGCGCCACCACGCAGAACCGCACGATGGCCGCCTGCGTCGGCGTGCGCACCTGGAAGGTCGACAGCTATGCCTTCGCCTTCGGCGCGGGCATCGCGGGCCTGGGCGGCTGCGCGCTGTCGCAGATCGGCAATGTCGGCCCCGACCTGGGGCAGGCCTACATCATCGATTCCTTCATGGTGGTCGTGCTCGGTGGCGTGGGGCAGCTGGCCGGCACCATCGTCGGTGCCTTCGGCCTGGGGATCATCAACAAGTTCATCGAGCCGTTCTACGGCGCGGTGCTGGCCAAGATCATCGTCCTGGTGCTGATCGTGCTGTTCATCCAGAAGCGGCCACAGGGACTGTTCGCGCTCAAGGGGCGCAGCGCGGAGGCATGATGCAAAGCTCGATCGATCCCGGCACGCGTGCCTTCACGCTGGCGGTTCCCGCGCGCCAGCCGCTGTTTTCCGTGCGGGGCTGGCTGGCGCTCGCCATCGTCGCGCTGCTCGCGGCCGTGGCGGTGCCGGTGTGCGCGCTGGTGCTGCCCGACACCCATCCGCTGCATCTGTCCGCCTATGCGCTGACGCTGATCGGCAAGATCATGTGCTTCGCGCTGGCGGCGATCGCGCTCGACCTGGTGTGGGGCTACTGCGGCATCCTGAGCCTGGGTCACGGGCTGTTCTTCGCGCTGGGCGGCTACGCAATGGGCATGTACCTGATGCGCGCGATCGGCCGCGACGGCGTCTATCGCAGCGAGCTGCCCGACTTCATGGTGTTCCTCGACTGGAAGGAGCTGCCGTGGTTCTGGCACGGCACCGAACACTTCGGCTATGCGCTGCTGCTGGTGGTGCTGGTGCCCGGCGTGCTGGCCTGGCTGTTCGGCTTCTTCGCCTTCCGCTCGCGCATCAAGGGCGTCTACCTGTCGATCATCACGCAGGCGATGACGTACGCCGCGATGCTGCTGTTCTTCCGCAACGAGACCGGCTTCGGCGGCAACAACGGCTTCACCGACTTCAAGCGCATCGCGGGCTTCGCCATCGCCGCGCCCGAGACGCGCACCGTGCTGTTCGTGCTGACGGCCTTCGCGCTGCTGGGCGGGCTGATCGCCTGCCGCTATATCGTGACCTCGAAGCTCGGGCGCGTGGTCACCGCCGTGCGCGATGCCGAGACGCGCGTGATGTTCTCCGGCTACAACCCGCTCGGCTACAAGCTGTTCGTCTGGACCTTCTCGGCGGTGCTGTGCGGCATCGCGGGCGCGCTGTATGTGCCGCAGGTCGGCATCATCAATCCGGGCGAGATGTCGCCTGCGAATTCGATCGAGATGGCGGTCTGGGTCGCGGTCGGCGGGCGCGGCACGCTGATCGGTCCGGTGATCGGCGCGTTCCTGGTCAATGGCGCGAAGACGCTGTTCACCGCGCATTTCGCCGAGTACTGGCTGTTCCTGCTCGGCGCGATGTTCGTGCTGGTGACGCTGTATCTGCCGAATGGCGTGGTGGGGCTGCTGGCGCGCCTGCGCCGTGCCGACGGTGTGCGCGCGTCTGCGCCGTCAGCGGCCTCCGCGTCGCCCGCTGCATCCGCGTCACCCTCTTCATCCGCGTCGCCGACGACGCCCGCCGCACCGATCGCGGCCCCGGCCGCCAGCAGCGGAGGAAAAGCATGAGCGCCGCCACCAACCCGAATCGAAACCCGACGCCACGCCCCGACGCCGCGCAGGCGGAAAGCGGCGATGCCACCGGCCTGGGCCGCGTGCTCGAGCGCGGCACCATCGATGTCTCGCACGGCCCGATCCTTTACCTCGAGGACGTCACCGTGCAGTTCGACGGCTTCCGCGCGCTGAACAAGCTGACGCTGTCGATCGACCACGGCGAGCTGCGCTGCGTGATCGGCCCGAATGGCGCGGGCAAGACCACGATGATGGACGTGATCACCGGCAAGACCGGGCCGCGCAATGCGTCGGTCAGCGGCCGCGTGTTTCTCGGCCAGAGCATCGACCTGATGCGGCTGAACGAGCCGACCATCGCGCAGACCGGCATCGGCCGCAAGTTCCAGAAGCCCACCGTGTTCGAGCAGCACGCGGTGTGGGAGAACCTGGAGCTCGCGATGAAGGCCGACAAGCGCTGGTGGTCGTCGCTGCGCGCGCGGCTCGACGCCGACGGCCGCAACCGCATCGAGCAGACGCTGGCGCTGACGGGCCTGGAAGACGAGGCCTACCGGCCGGCGGGGCTGCTGTCGCACGGGCAGAAGCAGCGCCTCGAGATCGGCATGCTGCTGATGCAGCAGCCGCAGCTGCTGCTGCTCGACGAACCGGTAGCCGGCATGACCGACGAGGAAACCATGCAACTGGCGAAGCTGCTCGATGGCCTGCGCGGCAGCTGCTCGATGATGGTGGTCGAACACGATATGGAATTCGTCGCCGCGCTGGCGGGCGAGTCCGGCAAGGTCACGGTGCTGGCGGAAGGCAGCGTGCTGGCCGAGGGCACGCTGGACGCGGTCAAGCGCGACGAGCGCGTGATCGAATCGTATTTGGGGCGGTGAATTTCGGCGCTGAATTCGGGCGCCGAACAGCGGCGCTGAACTGCGGCGCTGAATGGGAACGCAAAAGGGAAAGCCGATGCTGCAAGTCAGCGGATTGAACCAGTACTACGGCGGCAGCCATATCCTGCGCGACGTCAGCTTCGAGGTGCCCGAGGGCCGGCTGACGACGCTGCTCGGCCGCAACGGCGTGGGCAAGAGCACGCTGCTGAAATGCCTGATGGGCGTGGTGCCGACGCGCAGCGGCAGCATCCGCTGGAATGGCCGGACGCTGGACAAGGCGCCGCCCTACGAGCGCGTCGCCGCCGGGCTGGCCTATGTGCCGCAGGGGCGCGAGATCTTTCCGCGGCTGACCGTCGAGGAGAACCTGCTGATCGGCGCCGCAAGCAGCGGCAAGCCGGCCGGCGTGCCCGATCGCATCTACCAGCTGTTTCCGGTGCTGCGCACGATGCGGCAGCGGCGCGGGCGGCGACCTGTCCGGCGGGCAGCAACAGCAGCTGGCGATCGGACGCGCGCTGATGAGCGAGCCGAAGCTGCTGATTCTCGACGAGCCGACCGAAGGCATCCAGCCGTCGATCATCCAGGACATCGGCCGCGCGCTGCGGCTGCTGGTCGACGAGTTCGGCATGACGGTGCTGCTGGTCGAGCAGTACTACGAATTTGCGCGCCATCTGGCCGATCACTATGTGGTGATGAGCCGCGGCGAGGTGGTGGCCAGCGGCGAGGGCGAGCGGATGGAAGACGAGGGCGTGCGGGAG
The DNA here is from genome assembly GCF_049311595.1 of Cupriavidus sp. H18C1. Classification (NCBI taxonomy): domain Bacteria; kingdom Pseudomonadati; phylum Pseudomonadota; class Betaproteobacteria; order Burkholderiales; family Burkholderiaceae; genus Cupriavidus; species Cupriavidus sp. H18C1. Next base: position 778,015 of record NZ_CP186008.1, on the reverse strand, counting down.
ATGATCGCGGTCTAGGCCGCCTCTCTCTTTCTCTCTCTCCCGTTTTCGCCGAGTCCATGCGCCATCCCGATTTCCCCGCCGACGATCCCGCCGCGACGCTCGCCATGCCGGCCGCGTGGCACGCGAGCCTGCGCCTGCGCTTCGCGGTGCGCGGCGAGCGCAGCGGGCTGGTCGAGCGGCGGCATGCCGGGCCGCTGATGGTGCAGAAGCCGCTGTATCCGGAGGGCGGCATCTGCCATGCGGTGGTGCTGCATCCGCCGGCCGGCATCGCGGGCGGCGACGTGCTCGATATCGAGATCGACATCGAGCCCGGCGCGCACGCGGTGCTGGCCACGCCGGGCGCGACCAAGTGGTACAAGTCGCTCGGCCGCGACGCCAGCCAGCGCGTGCACGTTTCCGTCGCGGCCGGCGCGCGGCTCGATTGGCTGCCGCAGGAAAACATCGTGTTCGACGATGCGCGCGCGGCTCGCGACCACGGTGGAGGTGGCGCCCGGCGCCAGCGCAATCGGCTGGGACGCGCTGGTGCTCGGCCGGCAGGCCTCCGGCGAGCAGTGGCGGCGCGGCACCGCGTGGATGGATACGCGCATCGGGCAGGGCACGCGCACGCTGTGGCGCGAGCACGCCCGCCTCGACGCCGATTCGCCGCTGCGCCACGCGCGCGTGGGGCTGGACGGCCTGCCGGTGCTCGGCACGCTGTGGGCCGTCGGCGCGGGCGCGACGCAGGAGCTGGCCGAGCGGCTTGCCGAGAGCCTGCCGTATCGCGCCGATCTGCGCGCCGGCGTGACGTGCCTCACCGACCCCGAGCAGCCGATGCTGCTGCTGCGCGTGCTGGGCGCGCGCATCGAGCCGGTGCGCGAGCTGATGGTGGCGGCATGGAGCGCGTTGCGCATGCCGATCCATGGGGTAGCGGCGCGGCCGCTGCGGCTGTGGTCGACGTGATGACGGACGCGATGGCCGATGCGATGGCCGACGCGATGGCCGACGCGATGGCCGACGCGATGGCCGACGCGATGGCCGACGCGATGGCGGACGTGAGGGCCGACGCGATGGCCGGCGTAAGGGCGGAGGTGATGACGAACGTAATGGCGGACGCTATGGCGGACGCTATGGCGGACGTATTGGCGAACGTCAGGCGGCCGTCATGGCGGCCGTACCGGTGAACGCGATGGCCTGCGTGCCGCGCGAACCGAAAGACAACGAAGCAAACACCGAGGACAGGCGATGGAACTGACGCCAAGAGAGAAGGACAAGCTGCTGATCTTCACCGCCGCGCTGCTGGCCGAGCGCCGCCGCGCGCGCGGGCTGAAGCTGAACTATCCCGAGGCGGTGGCGCTGATCACCGCCGCCATCATGGAGGGCGCGCGCGACGGGCGCACCGTCGCCGAACTGATGCATGCCGGCACCACGGTGCTGTCGCGCGAGGACGTGATGGACGGCGTCGCCGAGATGATCCCCGAGATCCAGGTCGAGGCGACCTTTCCCGACGGCACCAAGCTGGTCACCGTGCATCAGCCGATCGTCTGACGCACTACCGGCGTATCGCAACGCATGCGCGCATCGCACGCCGGCAAGCAGGCAAGCAGGCAAGCAGGCAAGCAGGCAAGCAGGCAAGCAGGCAAGCATCCCAAGCATGGCGGGCATCCCAGCCGCTGACTGAATTTTCCGTATTCCACCGAGGACAAACATGGCCGGTTTCATTCGCTCCCTTTCCTTCCAGCAAGCCATGCCGCGCGGCCGGGCGCGCATCACCACGCATCTGGCAGCCACGGCCGCCGTGCTGGCCAGCGCGCCGGCGCTCGCCCACCCGGGCCACGACGTCGCCAGTGTCGGCGCCAGCCTGGCCTCGGGCCTGCTGCATCCGCTGACCGGCGCCGACCACATGCTGGCGATGGTGGCGGTCGGCGTCTGGAGCGCGCTGGCGGTCGGCACGGCGGGTGCGTTCGGCTCGTTCGGCTCGTTCGGCTCGGTCGGCTCGGTCGGCTCGGTCGGCTCGGTCGGCTCGGTCGGCGCGCGCGGCGCGGTCCGCGCGGGCGGTGGCGTGCTGCGCGTGCCGCTGACCTTCGTCGCGCTGATGCTGGTCGGTGCCGCGCTCGGCCTCGCCGGCGTTGGCCTGCCCGCGGTCGAGCCGATGATCGCCGCCTCGCTGCTCGTCGTCGGCCTGCTGGTCGCGCTGCGCGCGCCGCTGCCGGCAGGCGCGGCGATGGCGTTGGTCGGCGGCTTCGCGCTGTTCCATGGCTACGCGCACGGCGCCGAACTGCCGGCCAGCGCCGGCGCGCTGCCGGCGGTGCTCGCGTATGTCGGTGGCTTTGCGGTCGCGACCATGGCGCTGCATCTGGCCGGCATCGCCGCCGGCACGCTGCTGCGCCGGCATGCGCCGTGGCTCGCGCGCGCGGCCGGCGCCGGTGTCGCGCTGTATGGCGTCGGGCTGATGGTGGCCTGATCCCGCAGCCGATGGCCGACAGACGACAGCACGACAGCACGACAGCACGACAGGAGACGCCATGATCCCCGGTGAACTGATGCCCGCCGACGGCGAGCTCGAACTGAACGCGGGCCGCGCGACGATACGGCTGACGGTCGCCAATACCGGCGACCGGCCGATCCAGGTCGGCTCGCATTTTCACTTCCACGAGACCAACGCCGCGCTGGACTTCGATCGCGATGCCGCGCGCGGCTTCCGGCTCAATATCGCCGCCGGTACCGCGGTGCGCTTCGAGCCGGGGCAGTCGCGCACCGTCGAGCTGGTCGCCCTCGATGGCGACCGCATCGTCTATGGCTTCAACGGCAAGATCATGGGAGCGCTGTGATGGCGTTGACAATCGGAAGGCAGGCCTATGCCGAGATGTTCGGCCCGACCACCGGCGACCGCGTGCGGCTGGCCGACACCGCGCTGGTGATCGAGGTCGAGAAGGATTTCACGATCTACGGCGAGGAGGTCAAGTTCGGCGGCGGCAAGGTGATCCGCGACGGCATGGGACAGAGCCAGCGGCTGGCGCGCGACTGCGTCGACACGGTGATCACCAATGCGCTGATCGTGGACCATTGGGGCATCGTCAAGGCCGACATCGGCATCAAGGACGGGCGCATCGCCGGCATCGGCAAGGCGGGCAATCCGGACATCCAGCCGGGCGTGACGATCGTGATCGGCCCCGGCACCGAGGTGATCGCGGGCGAGGGCATGATCGTGACCGCCGGCGGCATCGACAGCCATATCCACTTCATCTGCCCGCAGCAGATCGAGGAGGCGCTGATGAGCGGCGTCACCACGATGATCGGCGGCGGCACCGGCCCGGCCACCGGCACCTATGCGACCACGGTGACGCCCGGCCCCTGGCATATGGAGCGGATGCTGCAGGCGGTGGATGCCTATCCGATGAATATCGGCCTGCTGGGCAAGGGCAACGCCAGCCTGCCGCAGCCGATCGTCGAGCAGGTCGAGGCCGGCGCGATCGGGCTGAAGCTGCACGAGGACTGGGGCACCACGCCGGCGGCGATCGATACCTGCCTGTCGGTGGCCGACGCGACCGACGTGCAGGTCGCGATCCATACCGACACGCTGAACGAGGGCGGCTTCGTCGAGGCGACCATCGCCGCGTTCAAGGGTCGCACCATCCATACCTATCACACCGAAGGGGCGGGCGGCGGGCACGCCCCTGACATCATCAAGGTCTGCGGCGAGGCCAACGTGCTGCCGTCTTCGACCAATCCGACGCGGCCCTACACGATCAATACGATCGACGAGCACCTGGACATGCTGATGGTCTGCCATCACCTCGATCCGTCGATCGCCGAGGACATCGCCTTCGCCGAAAGCCGCATCCGCCGCGAGACCATCGCGGCCGAGGACATCCTGCACGACCTCGGCGCGTTCTCGATGATCTCCAGCGACTCGCAGGCGATGGGGCGTGTCGGCGAGGTGATCCTGCGCACCTGGCAGACCGCGCACAAGATGGCGGTGCAGCGCGGCAAGTTGCCCGGCGATCCGCACGATGCGCGCGGCGGGCACGACAACTTCCGCGTCAAGCGCTATGTCGCCAAGTACACGATCAATCCGGCGCTGACGCACGGCGTCGCGCATGAGGTCGGCTCGATCGCGGTCGGCAAGTGGGCGGACCTGGTGCTGTGGAAGCCGGCGTTCTTTGGCGTCAAGCCGAGCCTGATCCTGAAGGGCGGCATGATCGCCGCCGCGGCGATGGGCGATCCGAACGCGTCGATCCCGACGCCGCAGCCGGTGCACTATCGGCCGATGTTCGCCAGCGCCGGCGGCGCGCTGCACCGCTCGTCGCTGACCTTCGTGTCGCAGGCCGCGCTGGCCGCGAACGTGGGCGAGCGCTACGGGCTGCAGAAGACGCTGTCCGCGGTGCGCGGCACGCGCACGGTCAGCAAGCGCGACATGGTCCACAACGACTGGCAGCCGACCGTCACCGTCGATCCGGAGACCTATCAGGTCGTCGCCGACGGCCAGCTGCTGACCTGCGAGCCGGCCACCTCGCTGCCGATGGCGCAGCGCTATTTCCTGTTCTGACCATGCACAAGATCGACAAGCATCTTCCCGCGCCGCACGGCATCGCGCCGGTGCTGGTGCGCCGCGCGCCGAAGCTGGTGCTGCCCTTCGGCGACCGCAGCAAGAGCCGCCTGCGCGCCGTGCTCGACAACGGCGAGGAAGCCGCGATCTTCCTGCCGCGCGGCACGGTGCTGCGCGGCGGCGATCTGCTGGTGAGCGCCGACGGCACGTTCGTCGAGGTGCAGGCGGCCGCGGAATCGGTGCTGCAGGTGCGTGCCGACAATCCGCACGCGCTGATGCGCGCCGCCTATCACCTGGGCAACCGCCACACGCCGGTCGAGATCGGCCGCGACTATCTGCGGCTCGAATACGATCCGGTGCTGGCCGACATGCTGATGCGCCTGGGAGTGCAGGCCGAGCGCGCCGAGCTGCCGTTCGAACCGGAGGCCGGCGCCTACGGCGGCGGCCACAAGCACGGCCACGACGCAACCTTCGCCGAGGACTATGCGGCGGCGCAGGCGGTGTTTCATGAGCATCATGGGGGCTCGCACTCGCACTCGCACTCGCACTCACATCCGCACCAGCATCCGCATGGCCCTGATCACCCGCATGATCATGGTCACCCGCATGACCATGATCATTCGCATGGCGATCACGGGCACCATGCCGGCTGCTGCCACCGGCACTGACTCGATCGCGCTGCCATGACCCGCCTTGCCCAACTGCTCTCGCTGCTGCATCTGGCCTCGCCGGCGCTGCCGATCGGCGGGTTCAGCTATTCGCAGGGGCTGGAGGCGGCGATCGACTGCGGCATCGTGCGGGATGCCGATAGTGCGGGGCAGTGGATTCGCGACAGTCTGTTGCACGTGCAGGCGCATGCCGAAGCGCCGCTGTGGTTGCTGCTGCATCGCGCCTGGCGTGCCGGCGACCGCGAGGGCGTGCGCTACTGGAACGACTGGTTCCACGGCAGCCGCGAGAGCGCCGAGCTGCGGCTGGAGACCGAGCAGATGGGATGGTCGCTGGCGCGGCTGGTCGGGCAGATGGCATGGGGCGAGCCCGCGCTGCGCGATGCGCTGGCGGCGATGTCGCCGGTGTGCCTGCCGACCGCGTTCGCCGCCGCCTGCGTCGCGCTGCAGGTCGACGAGGGCGATGGGCTGGCGGCCTACTGTTTCAACTGGGCCGAGAACCAGATCGCCGCGGCGATCAAGGCAGTGCCGCTGGGGCAGGTGGCGGGCCAGCAGATTCTGCGCGGCATGCATGGCTGCGTGCTCGACGCCGTGGCCGAGGCAACGCGCCGCGCCGATGTCGAACCGCCCGCTCTGTCGACGCTGTCGCCGATGCTGGGCCTGCTGTCGGCGCGCCACGAAACGCAGTATTCGCGGCTGTTCCGCTCGTAAGCGCAGCCGCACTCCGCAGGCACACATCCGCAGCCAAACATCCGCAGCCAAACATCCGCAGCCAAACATCCGCGGCCACACATTCGCAGCTACTCATCGAATCGGACGAGACATCATGACCCGTACCAAGACACTCCCTCCGCTGCGCGTCGGCGTCGGCGGCCCGGTCGGCTCCGGCAAGACCACCTTGCTGGAGATGCTGTGCAAGGCCATGCGCGAGCGCTACGACCTGGTGGCGATCACCAACGACATCTACACGAAGGAGGACCAGCGCCTGCTGACGATCTCCGGCGCGCTGCCGGCCGAGCGCATCATGGGCGTGGAAACCGGCGGCTGCCCGCACACGGCGATCCGCGAGGACGCGTCGATCAACCTCGAGGCGGTCGACCGCATGCTGGCGCGTTTTCCCGATGCCGACGTGGTGTTCATCGAATCCGGTGGCGACAATCTGGCGGCGACATTCAGCCCGGAGCTGTCCGACCTGACGATCTACGTGATCGATGTCGCCGGCGGCGAGAAGATTCCCCGCAAGGGCGGGCCGGGCATCACCAAGTCGGATCTGCTGGTGATCAACAAGACCGATCTCGCGCCGTATGTCGGCGCCAACCTCGACGTGATGGAAAGCGATGCGCGCAAGATGCGCGGGGAACGGCCTTTCGTGATGGGGAGCGTCAAGTCGGGGCAGGGTCTTGACGCGGTGATCCGCTTCATCGAGCGGCAGGGCATGCTGGCGATGTAGCCGCGATAGCCGTGATGTAGCCGCGATGTGCGGCGCCGTCGAGCGCGCGTGCTAGGTGTGGTTGTTGCGCTTGCGGGCGAGGGCTCGTGCCACCGAGGCGACCAGGTCCTGGTCGTCATTATCGAGCCTTGCCATGTAACGCCGCGCATTGCGTTGCGCGGTGGTTTCCTCGCCGCCAAATGGAACGCGTAATTCCTCGACTGTCAACACCGCGTTTTCGCCATCGAACTTCAACATTTCGCCGGGAGGGACGCCGAGGGTATCGGCCAGGGTGCAGATGTTGATCAGCGCGACATTACGCAGTCCGCGTTCGATGCCGCTGAGATAGGAACGCGCCATTCCGCTTTCGAGGGCGAGCTTTTCCTGGGACCAGCCCCTTTGCTTGCGCAGGGCCGTCAGGCGTTGGCCAAATTGCTTGAGAGGATCGCCGACCATGGTTTGGACAAGATGTGAACTCGAAGGAAGTTAAGGGATTGGCCCGGTCGACTCGACATCCTAGAGTCCGTCGCACAATCGGTGTCAGCCAACATAAAGTGTGTGGACTCACCCTATAGGTTGCATTTACTGTCGAAAATCGGATGGACGACGGCGGAACGAGAACCGGGATGCACTGTTTTCGCATGGACACGAGCGAATGTCATACAGGTATTCACCTGAATCCGCGTGTCCGAAAACGATAAGTTCGTGGTTGCGCGTTAATCTGGCGAAATCGGGAGCCGCAAATCAGGCGCTGAGGCAGCCGGCGTGGCGGGAGACGGTTGCCGCAGCGTGGGGACGCCGGCAAAGACAGGAGTGAGGCGGGAGCCGGCCGCGGGACGGCCGGCGAGAGGACTGCGCAGCGCGCGAGGAAGACGGCGCCGCGAGCGTGGTCCGCGGCGCCGCCCGGCTCAACGGCGGGCGTATTGCGTGGCGCCGAACAGGATCTCGCGCTCCTTCTCGGTATGCAGCGGCTTGCGTTCTCGCGCCAGTACCTCGACGCCGCGCTTGACCGCGGGCCGTTCGGCGATCGTATTGAACCAGCGCTTCAGATGGGGATAGTCGTCGAGTTCGACGCCCTGGTTCTGCCAGCTGCGCAGCCACGGGAAGGTCGCGATATCAGCGATCGTATATTCGTCGCCGGCCAGCCAGGGGCGGCCGGACAACTGCTTGTCGATCACGCCATAGAGGCGGCGCGCTTCATTGGTATAGCGGTTGACCGCATATTCGATTTTCTCCGGCGCATAGATGCGGAAATGGTGCGCCTGGCCCAGCATCGGCCCGACGCCGCCCATCTGGAACATCAGCCATTGCAGCGTTTCGTATTTGCCGCGCACGTCCTCGGGCAGAAACTTGCCGGTCTTGCCGGCCAGATACACCAGGATCGCGCCCGATTCGAACAGCGAGATCGGTTTGCCGTCCGGCCCTTCGCTGTCGACGATGGCGGGGATCTTGTTATTCGGGCTGATCTTCAGGAATGCCTCGCCGAACTGGTCGCCGGCGCCGATATTGATGGGGTGCAGCTGGTAGGGCAGGCCGCACTCTTCCAGCATGATATGAACCTTGTGGCCATTGGGCGTGGCCCAGCTGTAGACATCGATCATCGAGCAAGCTCCTGGACGGGAGAGGGCGCCGCCGACTCGCCAGCGGAGCGGAGCGCCGGTTGAATGGACCGACGCATTTAATCACAGAAGAAAAAAACGCGCAGACAGGCTGCGCGTGGATGGCTCGCTGCCGGCGCAGCTGCCCTGGAGTCGTGCGGCCGGAGGGCCGCCGGATGTTCTTTATCGGGACGACGGCATCAGCCGCCGCGCGTGACCGGCATCTGGATCTCGTCCGGATTCAGGCTCATATGCTTGGCCAGTTCCAGCTTGGCGATCGCGTTGCGGTGCACCTCGTCCGGACCGTCGGCCAGGCGCAGCGTGCGCTGGTGCGCCCACCACGAGGCCAGCGGGAAGTCTTCCGACACGCCGGCGGCGCCATGCACCTGGATCGCCCAGTCGATGACCTTCAGCGCGACGTTCGGCGCCACCACCTTGATCATCGCGATCTCGGCCTTGGCCACCTTGTTGCCGACCGTGTCCATCATGTACGCGGCCTTCAGCGTCAGCAGGCGCGCCATCTCGATCTCGCAGCGTGCCTCGGCGATGCGTTCCTGCGTGACGCCATGGCGGGCGATCTGCTTGCCGAAGGCGACCCGGTCCAGGCTGCGCTTGCACATCAGTTCGAGCGCGCGCTCGGCCACGCCGATGCTGCGCATGCAGTGGTGGATGCGGCCCGGGCCGAGGCGGCCCTGCGCGATCTCGAAGCCGCGGCCTTCGCCGAGCAGGATGTTGTCCGCCGGCACGCGCACGTTCTTCAGTTCGATCTCCATGTGGCCGTGCGGCGCGTCGTCATAGCCGAACACCGGCAGGTGGCGCTTGACGGTGATCCCCGGCGTATCGGCCGGCACCACGATCATCGACTGCTGCTCGTGGCGGCCCGCATCGGGATTGGTCTTGCCCATCACGATATAGACCTTGCAGCGCGGGTCGCCGGCGCCCGACGACCACCACTTGGTGCCGTTGATCACGTAGTGGTCGCCATCGCGCTCGATGCGGCAGCGGATATTGGTCGCATCCGACGAGGCCACGTCCGGCTCGGTCATCAGGAAGGCCGAGCGGATCTCGCCGCGCAGCAGCGGCTCCAGCCACTTGTCCTTCAGCTCCTCGGAGGCGTAGCGCTCCAGCGTTTCCATGTTGCCGGTGTCGGGCGCGGCGCAGTTGAACACTTCCGGCGACCAGGGCACACGGCCCATGATCTCGCACATCGGCGCGTATTCCAGGTTGGACAGTCCCTCGGGCGCGCGCGGCGAGCGCGGCAGGAACAGGTTCCACAGGCCGGCCTCGCGCGCCAGCGGCTTCAGTTCCTCGATCAGCTTGCTCGGCACCCAGGCGTTGCCGGCCTTGCGGTTGGCCTGGATCTCGGCGTGGAAGCGCTTCTCGTTCGGATAGATGTGCTGGTCGAAGAAGGCCAGCAGCCTGGCGCGCATTTCCTTGACCTTGGGTGAGTATTCGAAATCCATGGTGTCTCCTCACAACCCCTGCGATTTGGCCCCGCCGCTGATGCCGGACCACCGCAGGGCAGCGGACCGGCAGGCGGCGGGCGGGCGCGATATACGCCGACTGAGGGCACTCTATCCGATTCGATGGAATATGAAAAATGAATTTTCTGGATTCGACGGTATCAATATGCTGCATTCCATGACACAATCGCCGGCATGCAGCTCTCCCGCATCGACCTGAACCTGTTCGTCGTGTTTGACGCCATCTACACCGAAGGCAGCATCACGGCGGCCGCCCGGCAGCTGAACCTGACGCAGCCGGCGGTCAGCCATGCGCTCGGCCGATTGCGCACGCTGTTCGACGATCCGCTGTTCGAGCGGCGCGGGCAGGGCATGGCGCCGACCCCGCTGGCGCGCTCGCTGGCCGGGGAGGTGCGCACCGCGCTGCAGTCGTTCGCGCGCACGCTGCAGGACACGCCGCATTTCGATCCGGCCGCGACGGTGCGGCGCTTCACCATCGGCATGCGCGACGCGCTGGAGTCGACGCTGCTGCCGCCGCTGATGTCGCGCGTCGCCGCGGTGGCGCCGCACGTCGACATCGCCGCGGTGCGCTTCGATCGCCGCGAGATGGAGTCGGAGCTGCTGGCCGGTACGCTCGATGCCGCGATCGACATCCTGCTGCCGGTCTCGCCGGCGATCCACCACGCGCAGTTCATGGCCGATCCAATGGTGGTGCTGGCCCGGCGCGACCATCCGCTGGTCAAGAAAGAACTGACGCTGGAGCGCTATCTGGCCGCCGAACACGTGCACGTGTCGTCGCGGCGGCGCGGCGCGGGGCTGGAGGACCAGGCGCTGCACCGGATGGGCATGACGCGGCGGGTGCGGCTGCGCTGCCAGCACTACGCCGCAGCCTGTCGCATCGTGAGCTGCACCGACCTGCTCGCGACGTTGCCGCTGCGCTATGCGCGCATTGCCAACGAGGCCTATGGCAATCGGCTGCTGACGCTGCCGTTCAAGGTGCCCACGCTCGAGCTGCACCTGTACTGGCATGCGGGCGGGGAGAACGATGGCGCGAACCGGTGGCTGCGCGAGCAGTTGATGGCGGTGATGGCGGGGCTGGAGAGCGGCGCGCCGGGCGCCTCCTGATCCGTCGCGCCGGCCGCTCCTACGCTTCTCAGGTGGTCATTCCAGGAATCATGATCCAGCTGGCACCAAGCGGCGAAAGCAGCCGGGGTTCGGCGGCGGCGATGCGCGAGTCGGGGATGGGGGCCCGATCATCCGGGATGTCGGCAAGGGGGGCGGATTCCCGTTCGGCGACGTCGTTTGCGCACGGCTGGCCGCCGGCGCGCTCCTCGCCGTCATCGTCGCTGAAGTCCGACGCTTCGTCCGGCGGCGGTTCGCCGCGCACCGGTTTGGGCGGCTCCATGCCGCGCGAGTCGTGCAGAACCGATTGCATCGAAGGCCGCAGATCGCCGTCGGCGGTCGATTGCCGCATGACATGGTGCTCGGCGTCGACCGCTTCGAACACAAAGCAGCCGGAGCCGTTCATCCGATCGTCCGTCCTGCGGGCGACATAGTGGCGTTCATTGGCGCGTCTGTATTCGACCGGTATGAGACCCCTGTCCCCCCGCCTCACGTTGCCGATGCAGCTGGATCGGCGTCAGCGACTGATCCGCGGTCGCGGTATCGCTCCGATACTGTCCGATTCCGCTGGGGCGCTCGTGCCGGAAGGGCTCCGCCTCGCCGGCCGCGATGCTGCGGTAGGCCACCCCCTCGCGGCGGCGGCACTCGTCGAGCATGTCGTGAAAGAGGTCGGAAAGGTAGTCGAAAAGCCGGGACAACAGGCGTATCAAGGGATTGCCGCTCCCCCGGCTGCATCGTCGTCAGGGCCTGGTCGAGTGCCGGCGCCAGGCATGCCACGTGAATGGCGTCAGAGCAGTCGCCCACCTTGTATCGTGTGGGGTCCCGCCCCTGGATCCAGTTCAACATGCTGCGCCATGGCGGGTCGTCGGCATCGCAACGGAATTCGATCTGATGGTCGATCTTGAGGACGGGGCGCAGATTCGACATGTAATGGATGTTGCCGCCCGGGCCGGTGTAGGAATGCCATTTCATCAGCTTGTTGATGCGCCAGCCGGTGCCGTCTTCCAGCGGTGTGATGCGCGCGCTGACCACCGAAGGCAGCAGCGGCAGATTGATTCCGTTGCGCAGGGATATCGTTCGCAGCGCCATCGCCTCGGCCTTCCAGAACTCGTCGGTGCAAAGGGTCGCCGCGGCGGTATAGGCGTGTGCCACATGGTCGATGTTCTGTCCAGGCGCCGCCTGCGCCTTCAATTCGCGCGCAATCGCGGCAATCAGTTCGTGGCCGGCCTGAGTCCTGCTGTATGCGTCCGCGCACTGAGCATGCCTGTCGCGGATTCGACTGTTCAGCCTGGCTTGTTCGACGAGATTGTCGGAATTGACATGGCTCGCGCCCGCGAATTCGATGCGGCAGCGGTCCTCTTCGAATAATTTCCATGCGGTCTGGGCAAAGGCCATGCCGAAATTGGAGCGCGCGATGCGCTCCGGGGGAGCCGTCGGAATGGGCATCGGCGCATGCGTGACGGCATGCAGCATGGCAGAGGGATCGATAACAGGTTTGGAGAATGGCATGGCGGACGGTGGCGATCGGTATTGGGAATGCGCCGCTGACCGGGCGGGAACCGGAATTGCGCACGCGGATGCCGCAACAGCGAGGTTCTATCCCGCCTCCGGAGTGCGGCCGACGGTCAATCGGAATGCCGCTGTGGCGCGGCCACACGGCCAGCAGCTGGCCGGTCTTGCGACTCGTCGCTCTCGGCGGCGTTGTTCGCGACTGTGCTCGAAGAGGAAGCGTTCGGCCCCGGCAATGTCGTCGCGCGGCTGCGCTGGGGCGCCTTGCCCGCAGCGACCATCTGTTGGTGGATCACTCGTTCAACCGGGGATGCTGCGATGGCTTTGGCGGCGCGCTTCGCTTCGTGTCTTGCAAGTTGCGCTGTCTGGTCCTGGATCCTCTGTTGCGCTTCCTGGTATTGGCTTCTCACACGCTCGAGTTCGCCGCTCACTTCGATGCGCTCGCTCTCTGCGACCGCTACGCGTTGGTGCAGGCTTGCAGCGTCCGAGCGGGCGGTGTCCCGCTCTGCCTCGGATTGCTCGCGCAATTGGCGTTGCGCTTCCAATTCTTGTTGCATTGCTTGCAGCTGCGATTCGAGCTCGGCAATTCGCGCTTGATTGTCTGCCAGTGGCGGAATATTCGCCGGCGCATCGGGGATGTACCCCCGCGGTTGCTGAGCATTCTGGTCCAACGCCTGCAGTACTTGGGCCTTCCGTTGCAGATCTTGCGGTCGATGATCCAGCAGCGTCTTCAATGGCGCCGGCTGATTCTCCGGCAGGTTGTCCGCTCCGATCTGCGATACGCCGAGAGGGAGGGTGCGGACCCAGTTCGGTTTGTGTTTGAGCTTCTTGACGATGACATGCCTGCCGAGCGTCCGTTCATCGGTCTGGTGCCGTTCGTGCGCGGTACCGAGCCAGTGCAGGTCGCTGGGCAGCGCAGGCAAATATGCGATCCGACGACTCCGCAGATCTTCCCCCGATCGTCAGCTTGATTTGCGTGCCGCGGAACAGCCGGCCCAGCAAAGGGATGCTGGCCAGCGCGTTCAGCAGCTTCTGGCCGAGCGTCGGCTGGCGGTCGAGCAACCGCTGCCGGATCTCGGGCAGCGGACTATTGGCATGCAGATGGACGAAGCTCGCCTCCAGGCGATGGCCGCCGCGCCCCGGCTTCAGTCCGATCAATATCCTTGCGCGCGCCTTCAGCACCGGGCTGAGATCGGACATTGCATGCCATTCGTTGCCTTGCCTGTATTCCCTCCAGTTGGCAATGAGATGGCATTCCAGGTTTTTTCCGTCTTTCGCCAGAACGATATTCATGCCGAGCTGCGACACGCTTTCCAGGCGAAGCTCTCCGCCAACCGCGTCGCGGTTGACCGTTTCCCGGAGGGCGCTTTCCACGGCGTCCCAGAAGTCCGGGCTGGAAACGAGGCCGGCGACCTCGTAGTGCGCAAGCTCGATCACGCGCCGATCCTCGGGGCCGGTAAATGCGCCCGCCAGCTTGTTGGCGATCGCCTCCAGAATGGTCGCACCCTCCCCTGTTATCGCTGCGGCTGACCAGATCGCGGAAATCGAGGGCCTTTCCGTCGATTTCGAGCTTGACGTGTTCCGTCAGAAAAAGTCGTTCAGCGTTCTCAATGAAGGCGGGTAGGGCTTGCGGGGTCAGCGGTGGGACACTGATTTGTCCTTCGAACAAGGTTTTGGCCGCATAGCTTTGTCGAGCCGACATCGAACTCAAATAGGAGACGGTCATGGTGTTCGCCTGTGACGGGGAGATTTTCATGGCCGGGGCCGGCATCGCCGAGTGCCTGCCCCAGATTCTTCGCGGTCGTGGCGGTGGTGGCTGTCGCGACAAAATTCCACTGTCCGCGCCCGCGCCACAACCAACGACGGGTCACATGCTGCTACTGAATTGGTGTCTCAACTGTCGGTCGTTTACGGCCGTTTCCGATTTGCGACTTATTCGTATCGAATTTGCTGCGAAGTCAGACAGCGATGTTGCCCAGCGCGGCGTCCAGGTGCGTCAGCGTGGCGCCGCAGGGCGCGGCGACCTTCATGGTGAGGAGGGGATCGGCGCGGGTGCGGCCGAGATTGATCGCGACGACCGGCTTGCCGGCCTGCGCGGCGGCGACGCAGAAGCGGTATCCGGAAAAGACCATCAGCGAGGAGCCCGCGACCAGCAGCGCGTCGGCGCGCTGCAATGCCTCGTGGACCGCGGACACGCGGTCGCGCGGTACCGAATCGCCGAAGAACACCACGTCGGGTTTGATGATGCCGGCGCAGCGGCGGCAATGCGGCACGGTGAAGCCGTCCAGGTCGTCGGGCTCGAGATGCGCGTCGCCATCGGCCGACGGCACGGCCGACAAGCCCACGATGGCCGGGTTGGCCGCTTCGAGTTCGTGCTGGATGTCGGCGCGGGGGTGACGTTCGCCGCAGGACAGGCAGACGACCGAACTCAGGCTGCCATGGAGCTCGATCACGCCGGTGCTGCCCGCCGCTTGGTGCAGGCCGTCGACGTTCTGCGTGACCAGCGCTTCCACGTGCCCGGCCTGTTGCAGGCGGGCCAGCGCGCGGTGGGCGTCGTTGGGCAAGGCGCGCGACATGATCGGCCAGCCCACCATGCTGCGCGCCCAATAGCGCTGGCGGCGCGCGTGCGATTCGAGAAATTCGCGATGCTGGATCGGCGTGCTCGCACGCCAGTTGCCATCGGCATCGCGATAGCCGGGGATGCCCGAATCGGTGCTGATGCCGGCGCCGGTAAGCACCAGCAGGCGCGGGTGCCGGCGTACGAAGCCGATCAGCGCGTCGTCGTCGCCATGCGGCGGACCGTCGACCGCGATTGGCGCGGCAGCGCCCGGCATCGCCGCGGTGATCATGGCCGTCACGGCGAGGGCGCCTCCTCGGGATGCCGCGCCAGCCAGGCGCGCAGTTCCTGCCGGTAGCGCTCCATTTCCTCGTAATAGAAATCGAAGATGCAGGGGCTGCAGCCGCTGCCGCAACAGGCGTCGTCGTCGGGCCGGTTGGGCGGCAGCGGGCGGGGATCGTCGTGAGAGTGAGGGGGAGGGGGGCGGACACAGCGGCGGACAAGGTAGCGGACAGCGTGAACCGGTCAAAATCGATAGCAACGGCCAGTATACGCTTGCCGCCTGGGCCACGCCCGGGCTCATCCGGGCCGGGAGGGGAGTGCCGAAAGCCTCCCGGCTGGCCGCCGTCAGTCCAGCTTGATGCCCGCCTGCTTGACCACCGCGGCCCAGCGGGTTTTCTCGGCCGCGAAGAAGCGGTTGGTCTCGGCGGGCGTCATCGTCACCACCTCGGCGCCCTGGCCGGCCAGCTGCGCGCGCACTTCGGGCGAACGGATGATGCGCACCAGCTCGGCGTTCAGGCGCGTCACCGCGGCGTCCGGCATCTTGGCCGGCGCCATCACGCCCTGCCAGGTGCCCGATTCGAAGTTGGCCACACCCTGTTCGGCGATGGTCGGCAGATTGCCCACCAGCGGCATGCGGGTGCGCTTGGACACCGCGATCGCCTTCAGCTTGCCGCTCTGCACATGCGGCAGCGTGGCCAGCATGCCGTTCATCAGCACCTGCGCGGTGCCGCCCACGGTATCGGCAATTGCCTGCGCGCCGCCCTTGTACGGCACGTATTGCCATTTGGCGCCGGTGGCCTGCTGCACGGCCACGCCGGCCAGGTGCGGGGCGCTGCCGATCGCGGTGACGGCGAAATTCAGCTCGCCACGCTTGGACATCTCGACCAGGTCCTTCAGCGAATTGGCCTGCACCGACGGGTTGACCACCAGCATGTGCGGGGAGTAGGCCAGCATGCCGACACCCTTCAGGTCCTTGGCCGGATCGAAGGTCAGCTTGGTGTAGACGGACGGGCTGATTGCCAGCGCGCCGACATCGCACAGCAGCAGCGTGTGGTTGTCGCCGCCGGATTGCGCGACGAAGGCGGCGCCGACGTTGCCGTTGGCGCCCGGACGGTTGTCGACCACCACGGGTTGGCCCAGCGCCTCGCCCAGCTGCTTGCTGATCAGGCGGGCGATGATGTCCGACGAGCCGCCGGCGGGATAGGGCACCACCAGCCGGATCGGCCGGTTCGGCCAGGCATCGGCGGCGAGGGCGGGGGCCGCCAGCGGGGCGGCGGCAGCGGCGAGGGCGGCGGTGGAGGCCAGTCTGAGGAAGCGGCGGCGTGCGTGCATGATGTCTCCGGAACGGGTTATTTGTCAGTCGTCATACAACAATGGTCGCCATCATAAGAGCCGAAATACCCGGCCGTCTAGCGGGAAACTAGGGAAATTTTGCCGGATTCAGGGAAATCCCGGGGGTGGCGGCGTCAGTGTCGGTTATATGTCGTCGGACAATACTGCGGGGCTTCAGCCGGATGACGTCCAAAGGAAAAGGGCTGGCACGGCTCATCGCCGCGCCAGCCCTTGTCAGGTCTGCCTCGATCGTATGTCGTCCCGGCTCAGGCGATCCGCTGCTTCGCCTTCTGCGCGTACTGCCAGCCCATCTCGGCCATCGGCCGCGCCCGCCGGCCGGCGTCGACCGCCTGCGCCGACGATGCCGTGCCGTCGACCACGCGCTTGGCGATGCCCTGCAGGATGCCGGCGATGCGGAACATGCTGAAGGCCAGGTAGAAGTTCCAGTCGCCGGTGATCTGGCGCCCGGTGCGCTGCTCGTACATGCGGCGATAGGTGGCCTCATCGGGGATGCCAAGGGCCGCGTAGTCGAGCCCGGCGATGCCGCGGAACTGGCCCGGCGCGATATGCCAGCTCATGCAGTGGTAGCCGAAGTCGGCCATCGGATGGCCGAGCGTCGACAGCTCCCAGTCCAGCACCGCCAGCACGCGCGGCTCGGTGGGGTGGAACATCAGGTTGTCGAGCCGGTAGTCGCCATGGACGATGCTGGTCAGGTCCTGGTCTTCCTCCGGGATATGGTGCGGCAGCCAGTCCATCAGCGCGTCCATCGCGTCGATCTTCTCGGTCTCGGACAGCTTGTACTGCTTGGTCCAGCGCTCGATCTGGCGCGCGAAGTAATTGCCCGGCTTGCCGTAGTCGCCCAGCCCGATGGCCTGGTAGTCGACGGTGTGCATCGCGGCGATGACGCGGTTCATCTCGTCGTAGATCGCGGCGCGTTCGCTGGGGCTCATGCCCGGCAGCGACTGGTCCCACAGCACGCGGCCGTTGACGTACTCCATGATGTAGAAGGCGCGGCCGATCACGGCCTCGTCCTCGCACAGCGCGTACATGCGCGCGACCGGCACGTCGGTGTTCGCCAGCGCCGCCATCACGCGGTACTCGCGCTCGATCGCGTGCGCCGACGGCAGCAGCTTCGACTTCGGTCCCGGCTTGGCGCGCATCACGTAGGTGCGGCCCGGCGTGATCAGCTTGAAGGTGGGATTGGACTGGCCGCCCTTGAACTGCTCGACCGTCAGCGGCCCGGCGAAATCCTCGACATGGTCGCGCAGCCAGGCTTCGAGCGCGGCGGTATCGAAGCGCTGCTGGTCGGCGACCGGGCGCGTGCCCTCGAACTGGGAAAGATTGCTGCTCATGCTGTCTCCGGTATCTTTTTTATCGGGATCGGTGCGGGTGGACCGCGGTCGGCCGCGCCGGGCCAGGGGCTTCAACGATAGGTCGGCTTGCGCTTCTCCAGGAAGGCGCTGATGCCTTCGCCGCCGTCGTCGTGATGCAGCGCGGCGACGAAGTTCTCGCGCTCCAGCGCCAGATGCGCGTTCAGCGACAGCGTGCCGGCCTGGTTGATCAGCCCCTTGATGCGGCCCATCGCGTGCGAGGACTGCGCGGCCAGCGACTGGCCCAGGCGCAGCGCTTCGCTGAGTGCCTCGCCCGGCTCGGTCACGCGGTTGACCAGGCCGAACTGCGCGAGCCGCTGCGCGTCGACGGTCTTGCCTTCGATCAGCAGCTCGGAGGCCAGCTGGCGCGGCAGCGCGCGTGCCAGCTCATACGAGCCGCCGCCGTCGGGCGTCAGGCCGACCTTCACGTAGGCCATCACGAACTTGGCATTGCTGGCCGCCACCACGAAGTCGCAGGCCAGCACCACCGAGAAGCCGGCTCCGGCCGCCGCGCCCTCGACGGCCGCGATGATCGGCTTCGGAAAGGCATGCAGGCTTTCGATCCAGGCATGCAGCATCGTGATGCTGTCGGCCTGCACCTGCGGCGGCTGCGCGCGATTGCCCAGCAGCCGGTTCAGGTTGCCGCCGGCGCAGAACATGCCGTCGGCGCCGGTCAGCACCACCGAGCGGATGCCGCTGTCCTGCTCGGCCGCCTGCAGCGCTTCCTTGGTCGCGAGGTAGATCTCGGGGCCGAGCGCATTGCGCATTTCCGGATTGGAGATGGTCAGCACCAGCGTCGCATCGACGCGTTCGGACAGCAGTTGGGCAGGCATGGCGGCTCGGTGGCGTGATGGTAGGGAAGGGAGAACCCGGAAGCGTCAGGCTTCTTCGGTCAGCAGCGACAGGCCCAGGCTGGCACGGCGCCACAGCCACGGGCTCGGGCGATAGCGCATGTCGCCGGTCAGCCGCTCCATATTGCGCAGCACCTCCAGCACCAGCTGCGGGCCGATCGCATCGCCCAGCGCCAGCGGGCCCTTTGGATAGCCCAGGCCCAGGTTGACGGCGAGGTCGATGTCCGACGGCGTCGCGATGCGCTGCTGCGCGATATCGGAGGCGATATTGACGATGCACGAGACGATGCGCTGGGCGATGAAGCCGGCCGAATCGCGGATCACCGTGACCGGCACGCCGTCGCTGGCGAACAGGCCGTGGGCGGCATCGCGCATGGCCGCGCTGGTGGCGGGCGTCGTCATCAGCGTGCGGCGCTTGGTGGCCTCGAACGGCAGCAGCGTATCGATGGCGACCACGCGGCTGGCGTCCAGGCCCTGCTGCAGCGCGCAGGTGGTGGCATCCAGTCCCAGCGGCGTGACGACGATCAGCGCATCGGCCGACGGGGCGTTGCCGCCCTCGGGCGTGACGCCCATCGCGGTCAGCAGCTTCACCACCATCGCATGGCCACGCTCGCTGTCGCGGCTGACCCAGACGCTGGCCGGGCGCGCGTCCGGCGCCGGCGCGGCGGCGGGCAGCTGCTTCTGGCCATCGGCGTAGCGGTAGAAGCCGGCGCCGGTCTTGCGGCCCAGCAGCCCGCCGACCTGGCGGATCGCCGTGATCGGCGAGGGGCGGTAGCGCGGCTCCTGGTAGAACTGGTTGTAGATCGACTCCATCACCGGGTGCGAGACGTCGAGCCCGGTCAGGTCCATCAGTTCGAACGGGCCCATGCGGAAGCCGGCCTGCTCGCGCATGATCGCGTCGATGTCGGCGAACTCGGCCACGCCTTCCTGCGCGGCCTTCAGCCCTTCGATGTTCATGCCGCGGCCGGCATGGTTGACGATGAAGCCCGGCATGTCCTTGCAGCGCACCGGCGTATGGCCCATGCGGCGCGACAGCGCCATCAGCGCATCGCCGACCGCCGGATCGCCGGACAGGCCGTCGATCACCTCGACTACCTTCATCAGCGGCACCGGGTTGAAGAAGTGATAGCCGACGACGCGGCCCGGATGCTTTGCGCCGACCGCGATCGCGGTGATCGACAGCGACGAGGTGTTCGACGCGATCACCGCGTCCGCACGCACGATTGCTTCCAGTTTGGCGACCAGCTCGCGCTTGACCTCGAGCCGCTCGACGATGGCCTCGAGCACCATGTCGCAATCGCCCATTTCCTCGAGCGCACCGCACGGCTGCACGCGCGACAGCGTCGCGGCGGCATCGTCGCTGCTGATCTTGCCCTTGTCGGCGAGCTTGTTCAGCGTGTCCTGCAGATACTGGCGGGCGGCCGCGACGGCCTGGGGGTTGGTGTCGAACAGGCGGACGGTCAGGCCGGCCTGCGCCGCGATCTGGGCAATGCCCCGGCCCATCGCGCCGGTGCCCACGATGCCGAGGGTGTCGATAGTCAAAGTGCTCATCGTGCTTCCAAAAAGTTGTGGTTAAATTAGCACGCTCGTGCGGTTTTTGCACTCGTTGCGTGAACACTGCCGCGCCGGCGCGTGCGCTGATCGGCCAAAAAAGCCGGGGCGCGGCCACCGATCCCGTCCGGGAGAACGCAGCACAACAAAGGAGACATACCCATGCTGAAGCTCTGCGGCTTTGCCGCCAGCAACTACTACAACAAGGTCAAGCTGGCGCTGCTGGAAAAGAATGTGCCGTTCGAGGAGGTGCTGGCCTGGATCGGCGAGACCGACCTGAACGCCTCGCCGCTGGGCAAGGTGCCGTACATCGTTGCCGACGGCGGCACGCTGTGCGAATCGGAGGTGATCGCCGAATATCTGGAGGCCGCCTATCCGCAGAATCCGCTGCTGCCGGCCGATCCGCTGGCGGCCGGCAAGGTGCGCGAACTGGTCACCTACATGGAACTGTATCTGGAACTGACCGCGCGGGAGCTCTATCCCGAGGCGTTTTTCGGGGGCAAGGTCAGCGATGGGGTCAAGGAGCGCCAGCACAAGCTGCTGACACGCTACATTCCCGCCTTCGCCAGGCTGGCGAAATTCTCGCCGTATGTGGCCGGCGACAGCTTCACGCTGGCGGACTGCGCCGCGGTGGTGCACCTGCCGCTGGTGTCGGCTTGCACCAAGATCATCTACGGCAGCGACATGCTGGCCGACCTGCCGGTCAAGGACTATCTGAAGCGGATGAGCGAGCGGCCGACGGTGCAGAAGGTCAACGCGGACCGCAAGACCAACACCGAGCTGATGCTGAGCCGGAACAAGCCGTAACAGGGCGATCGCGGTCTGGAACCACCCCCCTCTCCCCAACCCTCTCCCCCTGAGGGGGGAGAGGGAGAACCCCGCCGGGCCGGGCATTCGTTGCCGGTCCTTCGTAGCGCGCCGGTGTTCATAACCCTCGGTGTACTCCCTCTCCCGCTTGCGGGAGAGGGCCGGGGAGAGGGCCGGGGAGAGGGGCCGGGGAGAGGGGCAGCGGGCGGTCGCATTGCGCAACCGCCCGCTCCGCCTCACAGCTTGCGCAGCCGCTCCAGCGCGAGCGCCAGCGTCTCCTCCCGCTTGGCGAAGCAGAAGCGCACCACGCCCGATTCGCGCGGCTGCGAATAGAACGCCGACACCGGAATCGCCGCGACGCCGATCTCGCGCGTCAGCCACATCGCGAAATCCGCTTCGCTCATGTCCGAGATCGCCGAATAGTCGACGCACTGGAAATAGGTGCCGTCCGACGGCAGCAGCTTGAAGCGCGTATCGGCCAGTCCCGCACGGAAATAATCGCGCTTGGCCTGGTAGAAGGCCGGCAATTCGAGATAGGGCGCGGGGTCCGACATGTAGTCGGCCAGGCCGTGCTGCACCGGCGTGTTGACGGTGAACACATTGAACTGGTGGACCTTGCGGAATTCCGCCATCAGCGCGGCCGGCGCGGCGACATAGCCGACCTTCCAGCCGGTCACGTGATAGGTCTTGCCGAAGCTGGACACGACGAAGCTGCGCCGCGCCAGTTCCGGATGGCGCGCCACCGACTGATGCGCCTGGCCGTCGTAGACCATGTGCTCGTAGACCTCGTCCGACAGCAGCAGGATGTCCGTGCCCGCCAGCAGCGCGGCCAGCTGGCGCATATCGTCCTCGCGCCAGATCGTGCCGGTCGGGTTGTGCGGCGTGTTGATCAGGATCATCCGCGTGCGCGGCGTGATCGCGGCCGCGAGACGGTCGAACGGAATGCGGAAGTGCGGCGCGTCCAGCATCACCGGCACCGGCTTGCCGCCGGCCAGTTCGATCGCCGGCAGATAGCTGTCGTAGCACGGCTCCAGCACGATCACTTCGTCGCCCGGATGCACCGCGCACAGGATCGCGGTCAGCAGCGCCTGCGTGGCGCCCGCGGTCACCGTGATCTCGCTGTCGGCATCGTAGGCGCGGCCATAGAGCTTGCCGATCTTGGCGGCGATGGCCTGGCGCAGGCTCGGGACGCCGGCCATCGGCGGATACTGGTTCAGGCCGCCCTGCATCGCGCGCGTGACCGCGTCGACGATCTTCGGATCGCAATCGAAGTCCGGAAACCCCCTGGCCCAGATTGACCGCGTTCTTCTCGGCGGCGAGCGCCGACATCACGGTGAAGATGGTGGTGCCCACGTTGGGCAGGCGGGATGGGGGAGGGCTCAGCGGGGCGTCGGCGGACATGGCGTCAATCGTCAAATCGTCAAATCGTCAAATGGTCGAACGTCAATCGGATGGCGGGGAGGCGGGGGTGGCAGGCTGGCGATCGGAGGCGATTCTAGCGCGCCGGCCGCGCCGCCAGCCAGGGCGCGAAGGCCTGCGGCGTCAATACCGCGACGCCGCTGCTGCGGCGCAGCCGGCCCGCCAGCTTGAGCACCGCCTTGTCCTTCGACACCAGGCAATCGGCGCCGGCGAAGTGCGCCAGCTCGATGAACTTCTGGTCGTCGCCGTCGCGGCAGCGCGGCAGCCGGATCGCCTCGGCCTGCGTCGCGCAGGGCGGTGCGACCGCGGTGGTCAGCCGGTCCACGGTCGCCAGCGCCTCCTCGATATCGACCTCGAAGCGCGCGAACTGCGGATACGCCAGCACGCGGCGCAATTCCTCGCGGCAATCGGCGCGGATCAGCGGCGCGATGGCGCCGTCCCGCAGGGCCGTGCGGATCGGCTCGGCATGCGGATCGCGGAATACCAGCAGGTCGATCCAGACGTTGGAGTCCAGCACCACGCGGGGCGGGGAGGTGTCGTCGGGCGCTGTGTTCGGAAGCGCGGGCGCGGGATCGGGTGCGACGCTGGATCCTGTGGCGGACCCGGCGTTGGACCCGGCGTTGGACCCGGCGTTGGACCCGATAGCGGGTCCGGTAGAGGGGTTGAGCATTCGTTACAATCGGAACTTTGTTTCTGCCGCATTCTGCCATGTTGATCGTTCTGTCGCCCGCCAAGTCGCTGGACTACGAGACGCCGCCCCGCGTCCGGCCCCCGCTCAATGCCAGCCACCTGCCGCGGCTGATCCCCCGTTCGGCGCAGCTGATCGAACGCCTGCGCGCGCTGGCGCCGCAGGAAATCGGCACGCTGATGGACATCTCCGACAAGCTGGCGGTGCTGAACGCGAACCGCTACGCCGACTGGTCGCCCAAATTCACCGCGCGCAACAGCAAGCCGGCGGCGCTGGCCTTCAACGGCGATGTCTACGAAGGGCTCGACGCGCCGAGCCTGTCCGATGACGACCTGGCCTTCGCGCAGCGCCATGTGCGCATCCTGTCGGGGCTGTACGGCGTGCTGCGGCCGCTGGACTGGATGCAGCCGTACCGCCTGGAGATGGGCACGCGGCTGTCCAACGAGGCCGGCAAGGACCTGTACGCGTTCTGGGGCGACGACGTGACGCAGCTGCTGAACAAGGACCTCGCCGCGCTGAAGGGCGAGGGCACGCCGACGCTGGTCAATCTGGCCTCGGAGGAATACTTCAAGGTCGTCCGTCCCAAGGTGCTGGCCGCGCGCGTGATCACGCCGGTGTTCGAGGACTGGAAGGGCGGCCGCTACAAGATCATCTCGTTCCACGCCAAGCGCGCGCGCGGCACGATGGCGCGCTTCGCGGTGACCCGGCGCATCACCGATGCGGCCGGCCTGAAAAAGTTCGCCGAGGACGGCTACGCCTACGACGCGAAGGCGTCCGACGCGGCGCGCTGGGTGTTCCGCCGCCGGCTGGAAGACTGACGCCGCGCGCCCGGTGCGCGAGGCCGATGGCCACGCGCCGGGCCGGCCAACAACGCGGCCAACAACGCGGCCAATAACGCGGCCAATAACGCGGCCAACAACAAATTCGTCTTGCGAGGCTCAGACATGAAGACCGCAGCGCTGCATATCTCCAGCCGGTTCGATTCCGGCGCGATCGAAGTCGAGGCGCTGGACCGCGCCGACGATATCCGGCTGCGCATCCGCGCCGATTCGCATGCCGACTTCCGCCAGTGGTTCCATTTCGGGCTGCACGGCGCGGCCGGCCAGGCCTGCCGGCTGCAATTCCTGAACGCCGGCGATTGCACCTATCCGGACGGCTGGCGCGACTACCGGGCCGTGGCCTCGTACGACCGCGTGCAGTGGTTCCGCGTGCCGACGCGCTTCGACGGGCAGGTGATGACGGTCGAATTCACGCCGACGCATGACAGCGTCTGGTTCGCCTATTTCGAGCCGTATCCCGAGGAGCGCCACCTGGCGCTGCTGGGTACCTGCCAGCGTTCGCCGCGTGCGCGGCTGACGCATCTGGGCAGCACGGTCCAGGGCCGCGCCATGACGGCGGTGACGATCGGTGCGCCGGCAGACGGTGACAATGCCGGCCGCAAGACCATCTGGATGATCGCGCGCCAGCATCCCGGCGAAACCATGGCCGAATGGTTCGTCGAGGGCGTGCTGCAGCGGCTGACCGGCACCGGCATCTGGGCCGGCGACGGCGTGGCCGAGCGGCTGCTGCAGAAGGCCGTGTTCCATATCGTGCCGAACATGAATCCGGACGGCGCGGCGCTGGGCAATCTGCGCACCAACGCGGCCGGCGCGAACCTGAACCGCGAATGGATGGCGCCGAGCCTCGATACCAGCCCCGAGGTCTATCATGTGCGCCGCGCGATCGAGTCGACCGGCTGCGACCTGTTCTTCGACATTCACGGCGACGAGGGGCTGCCGTACAACTTCATCGCCGGCAGCGAGATGCTGCCCAGCTTCACCGAGTCCCAGCGCGTCGCGCAGGCGCGCTTCGTCGAGGCGTTCAAGCGCGCGACGCCGGACTTCCAGGACGTGCATGGCTATGCGGCGAGCAAGTACAACGCCGATGCGCTGAAGCTGGCCTCGAAGTACATCGGCCACGCGTTCGGCTGCCTGTCGCTGACGCTGGAGATGCCGTTCAAGGACAACGCCGACCTGCCGCAGCCCGAGGTGGGCTGGAACGGCGCCCGCAGCGCGCTGCTGGGCGCGGCGATGCTGCAGGCGATCCTCGCGCAGCTGGATTGAGCGGCGCCGCCGCGGGGATGCGGCGATTCAGGAGCAGATCAGCGCCAATTCAGCGGCAAGTCGACCGCACTACAGCTGCGCTATTGCCGCACTACAGCGGCAATGCAGCGCCAACGCAGCAGCAAGCGTGACGACGCCGCGCGGCAGCGTCAGCGCGCCGACTTGCTGGTCTTCTTCGTCGATTTGCTGCTGGTGGAAGCGCCGGACTTCGCCGCGGCCTTCTTCGTGCCGCCCGACGATTTCGTCGACGCCGCGGCCTTGCCCGAGCGGCTCGACTTGGTCGCCTTCGCCTTGCGGCCCTTGGCCGTGGCGTTGCGCGGCGCCACGCTGACGGCCGGCTTGGCGGCCGGTTCGACGATGATGTCGCCGTCGTCGTCCAGCAGTTCGTAGGCCAGCATCATGCCGTCGTCATAGCCGCAGCGGACCTTGACCGGGTCCCAGCGCGACTGGCCGTTGCGGCGATGCGCGGCGGCGGAGAAAGTCACCACCGAGGTCACCGGCACCGCCTGCTTGCCGCGCGAGAAGCGGCCTTCCCAGCTTTCGACCGAGGCCTGTCCCGACGCCAGCGCGCCGGTCGGGATGCGCAGCGCGTCGTAGGTCGCCGAGCGCGGCACCACCCAGCTCGCGTGCGCGGCGCAGTCGGCCACGTCCGCGCTGGCGTTCTCGCTGCGCATCAGCTGCTGGCGCATCTGCGCCCGGTATTCGGCCAGGCTGACGCGGCCGGTGGGCGGCAGCGTGACCGTCTTCGTCGGGGAGTTGTCGTTGTCCGGCGGCGGTACCGCCTGCTTGTCGGAGTAGGAAGTCGCGCCGCGCGGTGCGGGCGCGGGCGCCTGCGGTGCGGGGCTGGCGGCGGGGGCCTGGGCCTGCTGGCCGGCGGTGTCGCCGGACTCGGAGGGCGCGGTGGCGCAGGCGGCCAGCATCAGTGCGGCGGCCGCGGCGGCGAGGGCGCGCAGCCGCATGGAAATTCGTCGGATCACGGGATCTGCTTGCTTCGGGGGCGAAGTGGTTGGCAAAAGACTGCCATGATAGAGGAAACCCTTTGCACAAAGTTCCTCGCGGCAGCCAACCTAGGGTCAGTCCCGAGCGCGGACCGGGCCCGATCCCGGCCCGATTCGCGCCATCAGGACGCCATTGCGGCGCCATGGTGGAGCGGATCGGGCCGGACCGATACCGGCCCGGCCTGGCGCTTGGCGCAGCGCTCAGCGTTTAGCGTTTAGCGCCTCGCGCCAGGCGCTTGCGCTTACCGCGTCGCGGCGGCCGAGCGGGCGAAGCGGTCGAGCTCGGCAAGCAGCGCGTTCAGGTTCTGCTTGAGCTTGTCGAAGCCCGCATTGCG
Source organism: Cupriavidus sp. H18C1 (assembly GCF_049311595.1). Lineage (NCBI taxonomy): Bacteria > Pseudomonadati > Pseudomonadota > Betaproteobacteria > Burkholderiales > Burkholderiaceae > Cupriavidus > Cupriavidus sp. H18C1. The sequence goes on along the minus strand of NZ_CP186008.1, from coordinate 751,412 downwards.
GGTCAGCGCGACCTCGTCCATGTACAGCTTGCGATTGATCTCGAGCTGCAGGCTGTGGCGGCCGGCCTGGGGCTGGCCGACCACGCGCACGATCTCCACGCCCTTGTAGGGATGGTTGCGCCAGACGTCGTAGCCCATCTCCTTCAGCACGCCCTCGACCAGGTCGGTGAAACGCTTGTCGCAGGTGCTGCCGTCGCGGTCGCCCACCACGAAGTCCGGATGCTGCAGGCCCGGATGCTCGGTGGCGTATTGCGCCGCCTCGCTGGGCATCGAGTGGCAGTTGATGTGCCACGCGCTGCCGTGCTCGGCGATCGCCCGGTCGGCCAGCTTCTGCAGCTGGGCGTAGTAGGGCAGGTAGTAGCGCTCGATGCGCGCCTGCACCTCGGCCACGCTGAGCTTGCGATCATAGATCGCCTCGCCGGTGTCGAGCACGCGCCAGACCAGGCCCTTGCCGAGCCGGGTCTTGGGCGTTTCCTGCATCGGGCCCGGCCAGGGGCGTCCAGCAGGGCCTGGTCGATCTCCTCGATGCCGCGGTTGGCATCGAGGTAGCTGCGCGGAAAGCCCGCGCACAGCAGCGCGATGCCCTGCTTCGGCGCGTCGGCGTACAGCTCGTCGACGAAGGTGTCCTCGGCCTGGCGCAGCAGGTTCAGGGGCAGCCCGGCGGCGTAGCGGAAGTCCGCCGGGTAGGTGGTCGCGCTATGCGGCGAATCGAGAAAGAGCGGGCTGCTCTCGCCTTCCGGCAGTTGCAGGAAGTAAGGGGCGCTCCGCGCTCTTTCGGTCTGCTTCGGTCATGATGCTTGCGGCTTGGTCTTGCGGCTTAGTCCATCGAGATCTTGGCGGCGGCGGCGATGCGCTTGTTCTTGGCCACTTCGTTCTTGATCTGCGTGGCGAAGTGCGCCGGCGTGTCGCCGACCGGGGTCGCGCCCAGCTTCTCGAACTTTTCCTTGACCTCGGGCATCGCCAGCACCTTGACGGTGGCGTCGTGCAGCCTGGTCTGGATGTCGGGCGGCAGCTTGGCCGGCGCGATCAGGCCGAACCACGACGAATCGTTGACCTCGGCCAGGCCCAGCTCGGCGAAGGTCGGCACGTTCGGCAGCGCGGCGACGCGCTTGGGCGCGGCCACGGCCAGCGCGCGCAGCTTGCCGCCCTGGATGAACGGCAACGACGACGGCAGGTTGTCGAACAGGATCTGGACCTGGTTGGCCAGCGTGTCGTTCAGCGCCGGGCCGACGCCCTTGTACGGCACGTGCAGCAGCTCGGTCTTGCTGCTCAGCTTGAACAGCTCGCCCATCATGTGCGACACGCTGCCGTTGCCGGCGGAGCCATAGGCCAGCTTGTTCGGCTGCGACTGCGCCAGCGCGATGAAGGCCTTCATGTCGTTGGCCTTGACCGACGGGTGGACGCTCATCACGTTCGGCACCGAGGCCAGGTTGGTGATGGTGGTGAAGTCCTTGGTCGCGTCGTACTGCAGGCGCGGGTAGATCGCCGGGTTGATGCCGTGGGTCGAGGCGGTGGCGATGCCGATGGTGTAGCCGTCCGGCGTGGCCTTGGCCAGGTAGCTGGTGCCGATGCTGCCGCCGGCGCCGCCGCGGTTGTCGACCACCACGGCCTGGCCCAGTTGCTGGCCCAGCTTGTCGGCGACGATGCGGGCGACGATGTCGGTGGTGCCGCCGGCCGGGAAGGGCACGACCAGCGTGATCGGCTTGGTCGGATACGAACCCTGCGCGGCAGCCTGGAACGACAGGCCGGCGGCCAGGGCGGCCGAGCCGGCAGCGATGAGGCGGAGCATGTTACGGCGTTGCATGAATGATCCTGAAAAGGGGGTCCAACACGGAAATGGGGGAGAAAGGGCGTCGGCAGGGCGCGCCCGTCGTTGCTGTGCTAGAAAGCCTCGTTGAGCTTTGCTTGCGATTCTGCGCAAATCTGCAAGAACCGTGCAAACGAATTAAAATCGCACGGTCATTCCATTTGGTCGTGAAGTCTGGGAAATCGAGGAAGTCGCATGCGGCGCCTATGCCCGTCGTTGACCGGGCTGCAGGCCTTCGAGGCCGCCGCCCGTCATCTCAGTTTTACGCTGGCCGCCCGCGAGCTCCATGTCACGCAGGGCGCGGTCAGCAAGCAGGTCCGCCAGCTCGAGTCGTCGCTGGGCGTGGACCTGTTCGAACGCGTCCGTCAGCGCCTGCTGCTGACCGACGCCGGCCGCCGCTATCTGGAGCGGATCCGGCCCAGCCTGCAGGAGATCGAGGCCGCCACCGTCGAACTGGTGGCAAGCCAGGGCCGCGGCGGCACGCTGCATATCGCCAGCATGCCGACGCTGGGCGCCAAGTGGCTGATTCCGCGGCTGCCGCAGTTCTTCGAGCGCCATCCCGAGGTCACGCTGGAATTCGTGCCGCACGCGCAGGGCTATGACTTCTCGCAGCCGGACCTCGACGCGGCGATCCGCTTTGGCGATGGCGTCTGGCCGGGCAGCCTGGCCGACTACATGACCGGCCGCGAGGTGCTGCCGGTGTGCCGGCCGGGTTTGCTGGCCAACGAGCCCAACGGCGTGGCCGCGTCCCCCCAGGCGCTGCTGAACTATCCGCTGCTGCACCATACGACGGTGCCCGAGGCCTGGTCCGACTGGCTGGGCGAGCTTGGCGTGACCACGCGCGAGGCCTGGAGCGGTCCGCGCTTCGACCAGTTCTCGCTGCTGACCCAGGCGGCGCTGTCGGGGCTGGGCATCGCGCTGATCCCGCGCTGCCTGATCGAGCAGGAGCTGGCCAGCGGGGCGCTGGTGGTGGCGCACCCCGCGCGGGTGCTCAGCAAGAAGGGCTATTACCTGTGCTACCCGGAGCAGAAGCAGCATCTGCCGGCGCTGCAGACCTTCCGGCAGTGGCTGATGGAAGGGGTGGACGTGGTGGTGTGAGGCGTCGCCTGTCCGTGGTCCCCAGCGGAAGCGGGGGACCGGCGAGCGGAATGGCGTGATGCCGGTGGGCGAACGCCACCGCGTCCCCGCATGCCCGGGGACGATGGCCGAGCTTACTTCGACAGCACCTTCATCGCCTGCTCGAGCCCGGCGATGGTGACCGGATACATCCGCGCCTTCATGATCTGGTTGATCACCGAGATCGACTGGCGGTACTGCCACAGACCTTCCGGCTCGGGATTGAGCCAGACGAAGCGCGGGAACTGGTCGATCAGCCGATTCAGCCAGACCGCGCCCGCCTCGGGATTGTTGTACTCGACCGAACCGCCCGGCTGCAGGATCTCGTACGGGCTCATGGTCGCGTCGCCGACGAAGATCACCTTGTAGTCGGGCGTGTACTTGTGGATCAGGTCCCAGGTGGCGATCTTCTCCGCGTGGCGGCGGCGGTTGTTCTTCCACACGTAGTCGTAGACGCAGTTGTGGAAGTAGTAGTACTCCAGGTGCTTGAACTCGGTCTTGGCCGCCGAGAACAGTTCCTCGACGCGCTTGATGTGGTCGTCCATCGAGCCGCCGACATCCATCAGCATCAGCACCTTGACCTTGTTGTGCCGCTCCGGGCGCAGCTTGATGTCGAGCAGGCCCGCGTTGGCTGCGGTCGAATGGATGGTGTCGTCCAGGTCGAGCTCGGTGTCGGCGCCCTCGCGCGCAAACCGGCGCAGCCGCCGCAGCGCGACCTTGATGTTGCGCGTGCCCAGTTCGACCTGATCGTCGTAGTCGCGATAGGCGCGCGTCTCCCACACCTTGATCGCGGTACGGTTGCCCTTGGACGGGCCGCCGATGCGGATGCCCTCGGGGTTGTAGCCGCCGTGGCCGAACGGCGAGGTGCCGCCGGTGCCGATCCACTTGTTGCCGCCCTCGTGCTTTTCCTTCTGCTCTTCGAGCAGCTGCTTCAGGCGCTCCATCAGCTTGTCGAGCCCGCCCATCGCCTCGATCTTGGCCTTCTCCTCGGGCGAGAGCTCGCGCTCCAGCGTCTTCTGCAGCCAGTCGAGCGGGATGTCGGATTTCCAGTCGACCAGGTTCTCGACGCCCTTGAAGTAGGCGGCGAAGGTCTGGTCGAACTTGTCGAAGTGCTTCTCGTCCTTGACCAGCGTCATGCGCGACAGGTAGTAGAACTCGTCGATCGACGGCGCGATCACCTGGGCCTTCAGCGACTCCAGCATGGTCAGGTATTCCTTGACGGATACCGGCAGCTTGGCGTGCCGCAGCGAGAAGAAGAAGTCGATCAGCATGGCGGGTCTCGGTGTCGCGGAGGGCTGGCGGTGCGTGCGTTGCGCTCTGTGCGGGCTGTGTGTCGTGTGCGTGCGGTCGGTGCGATCGTGCACGCGGCGCTCAGCGCGGCATCTCCAGGCGGTAATGCAGATGGCGCTTCACCGTCGGCCATTCGCTGGCGATGATCGAGAAGACCACGGTATCGCGCAGCGAGCCGTCGGGCATCACCTGGTGATTGCGCAGCACGCCGTCCTGCTTGGCGCCGAGCCGCGCGATCGCGGCGCGGCTCTGGTGATTCATCCAGTGCGTGCGGAATTCGACCGCGATGCAACGCAGCTGCTCGAAGGCATGCGCGAGCAACAGCAGCTTGCACTCGGTGTTGACCGCGGTGCGCTGCACGCTCTGCGCATACCAGGTGTGGCCGATCTCGAGCCGCCGATGGGTCTCGTCGACATTGAACATCCGCGTCGAGCCGACCACCGGGCCGACCACGCCGTCCTGCACGCGCCGCACCACGAAGGGCATCGCGCCGAGGCGGTCGCGCTGGTCCAGCGCGGCGTCGATCCACGCCCGCATGCCGTCGGGCGTCGGCACCGAGGTGTACCACAGCCTCCACAGCTCGCCATCGCTCGCGGCCGCGCGCAGTTCGGTTTCATGCGCGGCGTCGAGCGGCTCGAGCATGACGTGCCGGCCTTCCAGCACGATCGGCGCGATCAGACGGGTCATCGGGGTTCCTGGCGAGGGTTGGATGTTCAAAGGTCGAGGTTCGCAGTTCGATGAAGGGCAGGGCGGCGTTCAGCGGTTGGCGCGGTTCATGAAGACCAGGCGCTCGAACAGATGCACGTCCTGCTCGTTCTTCAGCAGCGCGCCGTGCAGCGGCGGAATCGCGGCCTTCTTGTCCGGACTGCGCAGCGCCTCGGGCGGAATGTCCTCGGCCATCAGCAGCTTGAGCCAGTCGATCAGTTCGGACGTCGACGGCTTCTTCTTCAGGCCCGGCAGGTTGCGCATCTCGTAGAACGCCTCCAGCGCGGCGGACACCAGCTCGCGCTTGATGCCGGGATAGTGGACGTCGACGATGCGCTGCATGGTGTCGGCGTCGGGGAACTTGATGTAGTGGAAGAAGCAGCGGCGCAGGAAGCGCGTCCGGCAGTTCCTTCTCGTTGTTCGACGTGATGATGACCAGCGGACGATGTCTGGCGCGGATCAGTTCGCGCGTCTCGTAGACGTAGAACTCCATCCGGTCGATTTCGCGCAGCAGGTCGTTGGGAAATTCGATGTCCGCCTTGTCGATCTCGTCGATCAGCAGCACCACCGGCTCGTCGGACTCGAACGCCTGCCACAGCACGCCCTTGACGATGTAGTTGCGGATGTCGTGCACGCGGTCGTCGCCGAGCTGCGAGTCGCGCAGGCGGGACACCGCGTCGTATTCGTACAGGCCCTGCTGCGCCTTGGTGGTCGACTTGATATGCCATTGCAGCAGCGGCATGCCCAGTGCCGCGGCGACTTCCTCGGCCAGCATGGTCTTGCCGGTGCCGGGCTCGCCCTTGATCAGCAGCGGACGCTGCAGCGTGCGCGCGGCGTTGACGGCGAGCTTCAGGTCGTCGGTGGCCACGTAGTGGGCGCTGCCCTCGAAGCGGGCGGAGGGGGGCGGCAGAGGCGCCAGCGGCGGCTTGGGCGGTATCGGTCATGTCGCGTTCTGAGGCTTCGTTCGGGTCGGAATGGGCCAGTATAAAAGAGCTTTCCCGTTCGCGTGCGACCATGGCGCCGCTCTATGGACTGCCGCGTGCCGCGTGCGGTACAATGCGCCGGTTTGACGCGCCCCCACGTCCATCCTCCTTCCCCCGGCCGCCCACGTCGCACCCTGGCGGCCCTGGTCGGGAAGCGGCGATCACGAAAGAATGGCCGGCATGACGGTCGATGCGCACGGCCCCGGCCGTGCATTCGGCGGGAGTTCCATGTCTGGCCGCTCGGGCAGGTCACGCAGGGTTCAATCCTTCCAATCCGACTACGACAATGAAAAAGCTCCTCACGATGGTGGTGCTGGGCGCCGCCGCGACGGCAGCGCAGGCCCAGGAAGTCAAGGGCAATGTGGAGGCAGCCCGGGATAAGGTGGCGATGTGTATCGGCTGCCACGGTATTCCGGGATATCGGGCTTCGTTTCCCGAGGTGTACGAAGTGCCGATGATCGGGGGCCAGAGCGCGAAGTACATCGCGAACGCGCTGCAGGAGTACAAGAAGGGCGGCCGCAAGCATCCGACCATGCGCGGCATCGCGGCGACGCTGAGCGACCAGGATATCGCCGACGTGGCTGCGTACTACGCGCAGCAGAAGCGCGATACCCGCGACAATCCGCAGAAGTGAGAGGACCCGACATGAAGACGCTCAAGACGCTCTCGTTCGCGCTCGGCGCACTCGTGCTGGGTGCCTCGGCGATGTCGGCCTCCGCCGCCGATATCGAAGCCGGCAAGGCCCTGGTGCAGAAGGGCAATTGCGCCGCCTGCCACGGCGCCGACATGAATTCCCCGATCGCGCCGGACTATCCGAAGCTGGCCGGCCAGCACGCCGGCTACCTGTATCACGCGCTGGTCGCCTACCAGATCCACGGCAACCCGCAGGTCGGCCGCTCCAACGCGATCATGCAGGGCCAGGTCAACGCCAACCCCGGCGTGGTCGGCAAGGACGGCAAGCCCCGCCCCTTCACGCGCCAGGAACTGAAGGACATGGCCGCCTATCTCGAATCGCTGCCGGGCGATCTGGTGTTGAAGAGGTAAGGCAGCATACCGCCGTCAAAAAGCCGCTTCCTTCGAGGCGGCTTTTTTTATATCTTCGGCATGGATCGATCGAAGGCATGATGACCCCCGCAATACGATGGCGCTCCCTCGACAGCGGGAGCCAACGTGCCAACCCTCAGCATATTTTTCGGGATCGCGATCATGATGTATTGGCGTGACCACGAACCGGCCCATTTCCATGCGCGCTATGGCGATTCGGAAGCGATCATCCGAATCGATACGCGGAAGGTGATCGCCGGATCGCTGCCCCGGCGTGCGCTTGCACTGGTGCTGGAATGGGCGTCGTCGCATCGAAACGAATTGGCCGAAGATTGGCGGCTTTGCAGAAATCACGAAATGCCAAAGCCCATTCCGCCCCTGGAGTAATGCAATGGTCGCGTGGCACGTCACCCGTCTGGCTGTCCTGCCAAATCATCGACTGGACGTTGAATTCGCCGATGGCACGCGCGGAATCGTGGACATGTCGCGCGATGATTTTCGTGGCGTCTTTGCTCCGTTGGCGGATGAAGCCTATTTCGCCAAGGCTTCCATTGCGGATGGCGCGGTGGTATGGCCAAACGGGGTCGATATCGCCCCGGATGCGATGTACGAGCAAGTGACGGGGCGCCCGTTGACCCGATCGTAGGGGCCCCGTCGGGTGAGTGGCGGCGCGGTGACCGCCAACTCAGCGTTCATCAGTTCCCGCTGCCCTTCGCCAACCGCCGTGCCTTGACCGCGTTGGCCAGGATCTCCAGCACTCGCACCGAATCGTCCCAACCGATGCAGGCGTCGGTGACCGACTGGCCGTAGGTCAGCGAGTCGATCGGCGCGCCCTGGACATGGTCCTGGCGGCCGGCGATCAGGTGCGATTCGACCATCACGCCGATGATGCGGTCGTCGCCCGCGGCGAGCTGCTTGCCGATGTCCTCGCAGACCGGGATCTGGTTCTCGTGCTTCTTGCTGCTGTTGGCGTGCGAGGCATCGATCATCAGCCGCGCCGCGAGCCCGGCCTTGGAAATCGCGTCGCAGGCCTGCTGCACGCTGTCGGCGTCGTAGTTCGGGTTCTTGCCGCCGCGCAGGATGATGTGGCAGTCCTCGTTGCCCGAGGTCGACACGATCGCCGAATGGCCACCCTTGGTGACCGACAGGAAATGGTGCGGCTGCGAGGCGGCCTTGATCGCATCGACCGCGATCTTGACGTTGCCGTCGGTGCCGTTCTTGAAGCCGACCGGACACGACAGCCCCGAGGCCAGTTCCCGATGGACCTGCGATTCGGTGGTGCGCGCGCCGATCGCGCCCCAGCTGACCAGGTCGGCGATGTACTGCGGCGAAATCATGTCGAGGTATTCGGTGCCCGCCGGCAGGCCCATCTCGCTGATATTGAGCAGCAGCTCGCGCGCGGTGCGCAGGCCGTCGTTGATCTTGAAGCTGCCATCCATGTGCGGATCGTTGATCAGCCCCTTCCAGCCGACCGTGGTGCGCGGCTTCTCGAAGTAGACCCGCATCACGACCTCGAGCTCGTTGCTGAAGCGATCGCGCTGCTCCTTCAGCAGCTTGGCGTATTCGAGCGCGGCGCGGGTGTCGTGGATCGAGCAAGGGCCGATGATGACGATCAGCCGGTCGTCCATGCCATGCAGGATGCGGTGCATCGCCTGGCGCGCGCCGTAGATGACGTCCGACGCCTTCTCCGACAGGGAGAACTCGCGGATCAGGTGCGCCGGCGGCAGCAGCTCCTTCAGTTCGCGAATACGAAGGTCGTCGGTGTTCTTCAACATGATGGCTCCAGGTCTTGTCAGGTCGTGAGAGTGGGGGTATTCGATGCTGCGGGGAAAGTCGGGCCAAAAAAAGCCGCCAGGTCTGCTGGCGGCTTTTTTGCAATCTTGGGAGGCGCTTACGACTGATCCTCTCCTTCCGCCAGCGGTGCGAGATCGCTAAAAAAGTAAAAGTAAAACTTGGCGGACATGTGGGAGGAAAGCGCGGTATTCGGTCGGTCTTGCGATTGGTATTGCGTCTGTTTTCGTCGGTATCGCGTGTTGGCGAGGCGGCAAGTGCCGGCGACGAAGCCACTTTATAGCCCGTTTCGGCACGCTTGGCAAGCGCGCCGAAACGCCGGGGCAAGGCGGGAGAGGGCCGGCTGTGGCGTCGGCGCAGCAGCGGCGCCGACGCGCGGGGGCCGTCAGGCGGTGCCGCCCACCGTCATGTTCTCGATGCGCAGGGTCGGCTGGCCGACGCCGACCGGCACGCTCTGGCCTTCCTTGCCGCAGACGCCGACGCCCGAGTCCAGCCGCATGTCGTTGCCGATCATGGTGACGTCCTTCAGCGATTCGGGACCGTTGCCGACCAGCGTCGCGCCCTTGACCGGCGCGGTGATCTTGCCGTCCTCGATCAGGTAGGCCTCGCTGGCCGAGAACACGAACTTGCCGTTGGTGATGTCGACCTGGCCGCCGCCGAAGTTGACCGCGTACAGGCCGCGCTTGACGCTGGCGATGATCTCCTGCGGGTCGCGGTCGCCGTTCAGCATGTAGGTATTGGTCATGCGCGGCATCGGCAGCGCGGCGAAGCTCTCGCGGCGCGCGTTGCCGGTCACCGGCATCTTCATCAGCCGCGCGTTCAGCGTGTCCTGGATATAGCCGCGCAGGATGCCGTCCTCGATCAGCGTGGTGCACTGGGTCGGATTGCCTTCGTCGTCGAGGTTCAGCGAACCGCGGCGGCCTTCCAGCGTGCCGTCGTCGACCACGGTGACGCCCTTGGCCGCCACGCGCTCGCCCATGCGGCCGGCGAAGGCCGAAGAGCCCTTGCGGTTGAAGTCGCCTTCCAGGCCGTGGCCGACCGCCTCGTGCAGCAGCACGCCGGGCCAGCCCGGGCCGAGCACGACCGTCATCGCGCCGGCCGGGGCGGGGCGCGCCTCCAGGTTGACCAGCGCCGACGACACCGCCTCGTCGACATAGGTGCGCAGCAGTTCGTCGCTGAAGTAGCCGTAGTGGTAGCGACCGCCGCCGCCCGAGGTGCCCATCTCGCGCCGGCCGTTCTGCTCGGCGATCACCGTGACGGATACGCGCACCAGCGGCCGCACGTCGGCGGCGATCACGCCGTCGCTGCGGGCGATCAGCACCACGTCGTATTCGCCGGCCAGGCCCGCCATCACCTGCACGATGCGCGGATCCTTGGCGCGCGCCATCTTCTCGACGCGCTCGAGCAGCGCGACCTTCTCGGCCGCCGGCATCGAATCGAGCGGATCGTTGGGCGCGTACAGGTCCCGGCCGCCCTGCGAGGCCAGCGAACCCGCCACCTTGGTGCGGCCGCTGCCGACCTTGCCGATGGTGCGCGTGGCCGCACTGGCCTGCAGCAGCGCCTCCAGGCTGATCTCGTCGGAGTAGGCGAAGGCGGTGCGGTCGCCCGACACGGCGCGCACGCCGACGCCCTGGTCGATATTGAAGCTGCCCGACTTGACGATGCCTTCCTCGAGGCTCCAGGCCTCGCTGCGGGTGTACTGGAAATACAGGTCGGCGTAGTCGACCTTGTGCGTGAAGATGTCGGCCAGCACGCGTTGCAGCCGGGCTTCGTCGAGCCCGTACGGGTTCAGCAGCAGCTGCTGTGCGGTGGCGAGATTGCGGATTCCGAGATCGCCGACGTTCATGAATGTCCTCTGTTGGATTCGGGGTCGCGCTGCCCGGCATCGGGCCGGCAGCCGCAAGGGTGGGGCGCCGCCTGGTGCGGCGCGCGAATGTTCGGTACTACGGTTCGGTCAGGTACCACGGTTCGGTCGGGTCCTACGGGTGTCCATGCTACAGCACCCGGTGGCGCAGCGCAGGCAGGTTCTGCCGCACTTCGGCGATGCGCGCCGGGTCCAGCGTGCCGCTGACCACGCCTTCGCCCTCGGGCAGCATGGCCAGTACCTCGCCCCACGGGTCGACCAGCATCGAATGGCCCCAGGTGCGGCGGCCGTTCTCGTGCTTGCCGCCCTGGGCCGCGGCCAGCACATAACACTGGTTCTCGATCGCGCGGGCCCGCAGCAGGATCTCCCAATGCGCCTGCCCGGTGGTGTAGGTGAAGGCGGCCGGCATCAGGATCAAGGCCAGGCCGTTCTCGCTGTCGGTGCTCGCCATCTGCCGATAGAGCTCGGGGAAGCGCAGGTCGTAGCAGACCGACATTGCGACCCGGCCGCACGGCGCATCGAACGTCACCGGCTCGCGGCCCGCCAGGATGGTGCGCGACTCGTCGTAGCGCTCCTCGCCGCGGGTGAAGCCGAACAGGTGGATCTTGTCGTAGCGCGCCACCCGTTCGCCCTGCGGATCGAAGGCGAGCGAACTGTTGCGGACCCGCTCGGCGTCCTCGCACCACAGCGGCAGCGTGCCCCCGACCAGCCAGATGCCGTGGCGCCGCGCCGCATCGGCCAGGAAGCGCTGGATCGGCCCGTCGCCGTCCTGCTCGCGCACCGCGACCTTGTCGCTCTCCTGGCGGCCCATCAGGCAGAAATACTCCGGCAGCAGCACCAGGTCGGCGCCGCCGCGCGCGGCCTCGGCGATCAGCGCGTCGGCGCGCGCCAGGTTGGCGTCGAGCGCGGTGCCGGTCACGGTCTGGATTGCGGCAACACGCATGGCACGCGTCGCGCTCGGCGTGGCGGAGGGGGGAAGCGGCAGGGCTGGCTGGCGTGCTGGCGGAGCGGGTAGCGGGATCGGCGGCTGGCATGGCGTTTCCTCGATGCGCGTGGGCGCAATTACGGCATATAGGACTGCTCGGGCTGGCGGCGATCGGGAGCGCGCTTGGACCCGTCCGCGTTATTGTCGCCGACCTTGGCGATCCGCGGCTCGGCCCAGCTTCCGGTCACCTTGTAGTGCTGCGTGAAGGCCTTGGAGAACTCGTCGGCGAACAGCAATTGCGCCGCCAGCGTGCCGATCCCGAGTGCCGGATTGATGAAGGCGGCGGCAACCGAGGCCGAGGTCGCGTTGATGCGCGGCACCAGCGCGACCTCCAGATCCTGCGTTTCCTGCGGCAGATTGGCGCTGCCGCTCATCGCCGCGCTGACCTGCGGGCTCTTCAGGCGGAAATCGCTGGTGCTGGCAATGCCGTTCTCGATGGTGCCGGTCGCGCTGATCTCGTCGAACACCAGGCCCTCGCCGGCGATGCCGCGGAAGTCCAGCGTCACCAGCCGCATCACGCTCTGCAGGCTCAGCACGCCCAGCAGCTTGGCGGCGCCGGGCTCGACGCTGACGATCTGGCCGTTCTCGAGCTTCAGCGCCACGCGGCCGTTCAGCGAGGGATAGTCGATCGCCAGCGGCGACCCGATCCAGCGGATGCGGCCCTCGAGCTTGCCCTTGCCGTCGCGCAGCGTGTGCGGCATGCCGAGCCGGTCGAGCACATTGCCGGCATTGCGCACGTCGACGTTGAAGCTCAGCAGCGTGCGGCGCTGGCCGCCGGCCTTGTCGCTGTCGCGCACGCGGCGCGGCACGCGCCAGCTGCCCTGGCCGGTGAAGGTCGCGCCGGGCTGTTCCAGCGTCAGCGATTCCAGCGTCCAGACCGGTTCGCCATGGTCGAGCGCGCTGTGCGCCTTGACCTGCAGCTTGCCGAAGTCGTGGCCGCGCAGTTCGAAGCGCTCCGCCTGCAAGTCGATCGACGGCAGTTCCTCGATCTGGCCGGCCAGCGCGTCGGCCACCTGGCTGGTGTCCTGGCTGTCGGGGATATTCAGCCGCGACAGCCGCAACGTCAGCGCGCCGCCCGGGCTGGACGGCACCGCGCGCCACTGCATCTGGCCGGCGATCTGGCGCGAGTCGAGGCGGAACTGCCAGCCCGGATCGCCGGACTGCGGCGCCCGCACGGCGTCCAGCGTCACGTCGTCGAGCTCGCGGCCGAAGGCGAGCAGCGTGCGCGAACGCGCGCTGATGCGCTCCGGCAGATACGAGGCCGTGACCGGTTCGCGCGCGCCGCCGCCCTTGTCGTCGGGGGGGCCGCTGGCGGGGGCGCCGGCGAGCGCCGCGCGCCAGCCGTCCAGGTCGAAACGCTCGACCGCCAGCGCGGCGCTGACCCCGGTGGCGGGCGTGGGCGTCGGCTGGCCGATGCCGATGCCGCCGTTGACTACCTCGACGCCGCCGGGGCCACGGCGCAGCAGATAGCGCGCATTCAGCATCGCGCCGTATTGCAGTTCGAGCTCTTCATGCCCCGCGCGCCCGGCCAGCGGCCGCAGTTCGAAGCGCAGCGGCGCGGGCTGCCCGGCGGGCTTGGCCAGCGGCGCCGGCAGGTCGACCGCCATGCCGGCCAGATCGGCGGTGAACGAGATCACCGGCTGGCGTTCGCGCACGCCGATCACCGCCTGGTAGCTGGCATTGCCGTCGAAGCGGCGCGCCAGCGGCGTCAGCCCGGCGCCGGCCAGCGCCTCGGCGATGCCGCGCGAGTTGGCGCTGCCGGCCGCCGTCACGCGCACCGTACCGTCGGACTGGGTGCCGCCGCTGGCGCGCACCTCGCCGCCCAGCAGGCGCGCGCGCACCGCATCGAGCTGGAAGCCGTGCTCGTTGAACGCGACCGTGCCCGTCGCGCCGCCCAGCGTCGGCAGGCCCGGCGCGAGCACCACGTCGTTGCCGGTCAGGCGGTACTGGCCTTCGACCTTGCTGCGGGTCGCATCGGCCAGCGGCAGGTCGAGCTTGAGCCGCAGCTCGCCATGGCCCTGGCCGCGCGCCTCGCCGGTGAAGTTGCCGGTCCACTCGCGCACCGGGCTGGTGGCGATATAGCGCAGGAAGCCCTGCATCGGGCCGCTGGCGCTGCCGTCCAGCGTCAGTCGTCCGCGGTGGTCGAGCTCGTCGATGCGGCCTTTGACGTCGCGCAGCGCCACGCCGGCCAGGCCCTGCACCGAGGCGCGCTCGACGTTCAGCGCCATCGCGCCGCGCTCGAACCGCAGGCTGCCGTCGATCTCGGTGAACAGCGGCCATAGCGGCTTGCCGTCGGGACCGTGCGGGTCGATCTGGTAGGACGCCTGCCGCAGCGGCACGTCCACGTGGAAGTCGCCATGCCGGGCGGCGTCGCCGTGGAACGGGAAGTGGGCGAGATCGCCCGTGACCTGGAAGCGGACCGCCTCGGACTCGCCGCCCGCCAGCGCGCCGGCCAGATAGTGCCGGGTGCTCGCCGGCACGTGCAGCGGCAGATAGCGCGGCACGCGTGCGATCTGCGCGCGGGCGAGTTCGCCATCGAGCTCGGCAATGCCGGCGTGGCCGTCGCCGCCTTCGCGCCAGCTGCCGCGCACGGTGCCGGCCGTGTCGGCGTTGGCGAAGCGGATGCCGTCGGTGCGCACCACCAGCTTGCCTGCCTCGCGGCGCCACTCGAATGCGCCGGCCAGTTCGTCGAAGGGCAGGCGCGGGTCCTCGAACACGCCGGGGGAAGGTCAGCGTGGCCTGGGTGCCCTCGAAGCGCGCGCTGCCGCCCTGCTGGTCGAAGGAGAAGTTGCCGGACAGGCCGCTGAAGCCCGGAATGCCCAGGTTGGCGTGGCCGTCCTTGTCGAACGCCGGTTCGGCCGGCTGCTCGCGCACCGACACGTTGCGCAGCGTGCCCTGGATCCGATAGCGGGTGGGACCGCCTTGCCGCTGCAGCAGGCCGCCGCGCTCGCGGGTCCAGTTGACGTCGAGGTTGTCGAGCCGGCCGGACGGTCGCAGCGCGCGCACCTGGCGGGCCAGCGCGGTATCGAGCGGCATCGCGGTCGACAGCGCGCGCAGCGCGTCGAGGTCGAGCGTCGGCGCCTTCAGCGCCAGCCGCCGCAGCGCGCCGTTGTCGTCGCGCGCCCAGCGCAGCGTGACGCGGCGCATGCCTTCGCGCCAGGCGCCGCCGCTGGCCTGCGCCTGCGCGCCGGCCGGCTCCCACAGCAGCGTGTCGACGGTCAGCTGGTTGTCGGCGCCTTCGCGCCGGTGCAGCAGCAGCGCCTGCGACTGGTTCAGCCGCAAGGGCTCGGCCGCGCCGGCCAGGCGCAGATCGACCGCGTTGGCGCGCAGCCGCGCCTGGCTGCGCAGCATTTCGCCATTGGCGAACTCGATGGTGCCGTCGCTGCTCAGCACGCCGCTGTCGACCCGCTCGAACAGGCTCAGATAGCGCTGCACCGCGGGCAGCTGCAACTGGCCGATATCCCAGCTGGCCTGGCCGCGCCAGTTGCGCCAGTCGCCCTGCGCATGCAGATAGGTATGGCGGAAGGTGCCGGTGACCACCAGCGGGCGCGCGGCCAGCGCGGCCGAGCGCGCTTCCAGCCGCAGGTCGTGGCGGGCGCCGCTGCGGGTCGAGCGCAGCAGGATGTCGCCGACCTCCAGCACCGGCAGGCCGCGCTGCTCGTCGAGCCAGCGGACCTTGCCGCCGGTCAGCGTGACCGAGCCCTGTGCCAGCAGCCAGTCGAGAAAGCGATGATCGTCGCCGCCGCTGCGGTCCTGCGTGCGCATCGGCATGCCGGCCACCTCCAGCCGGCCCTGCGCCGAGCGGTGCACCAGCACGTCGGCGTGGTTGGCGTCGAAGCGGGCGAAGCGCAGTTCGAGCGTGCTCAGCGACTGCCAGGACAGCGCGCCCTGCAGCGTCTCGGCCGACAGCAGCACGCGCTGCTGGTCGTCGACCAGACGCACGCCGCGCGCATGGAAGGCCGGATGCCAGCCATCCCACGTGGTCTCCAGCGCGGCGATGGTCAGGCGGGCGGACAGCGCCTCCGAGCCGCGTTGCTCCAGCCAGGCGCGTGCGCCCGCGGCCTGGGGCCACAGCACGAAACGCATCAGCAGGAACAGCACCGCGGCCACGGCCGCCAGCGTGACGCCGATGCGCAGCAGCCAGCGCGCGATCCAGCCCCCAGCAGCGGTGGCGCACCGCTGCCGCGACGGCGCGGCCGATGGCGCGCGGCGAGGCCTTCAGGGAGCGAAACAGCTGGCCGGCCCGGCGGCGCCAGGCCGAGGTCGAAAACGACTTGCCGGAGGGAGGGGAGGTCGAGGAAGCGGTACCGGAACCGGGAACCTGGGCCGCCGCGGCACCGGCGGCGGAGCCCGCGGACCCTGGGGTTGCTGCCGCGCCGCTGGACGGGGTGGGGCGTTCGGCGGGTGGGGTGGCGCGGCTGGACATGCGCAGATTATCCGACAATACTAGCCGCTCTCCAATTCGAAGCCAGCCCGGGCGGCGTTACCGGTGGCGCATGATTCCTCGCGCGGCGTTCCTCTGCCGCGATCCATCCAAGTGACAGGAATGACTTCCCCAGATATCGCGAGTTCCCAGGCGGGCGCCGGTCGGCATGCCGTCGACGCCGCCGTTGCCGTCGATGCCGCCACCGCGGCCGGCGGCCTGGGCGGCATGGCCAGCGGCGCCTTTGCGGTGGCCGCGGCGACCGGTCTCGACCCCGCCGATTGCGGGGGACACGCATTGTACTCGGCGGCCGCCTCGCACTACGTGCGGCGCGTGATGCAGGCCCGGCCCGAACTGCCGGCGCTGGTCGCCCAGGCCAGCGCCGAGCCGCTGACGCGGGTCTGGATGGAAGCGCGGCTGGCGGCGCTGCGGCAGCCTGCCGCCGATGCCGAGCAGGCGATCGGCCAGGCGCTGCGCCGATTGCGCGCCGAGGTGATGTGCATCGTCATCGAGCGGGATCTGCGCGGCCTGGCCACGCTGGCCGAGGTCACCGGCGCGATGACCGACCTGGCCGAACTGTCGATCCAGCATGCGCTGGCCACGCTGGCCGACGACATGGCGACGACCTTCGGCCGGCCCGTCGGCGAGCACAGCGGCGAGGTGCAGGAACTGGTCGTGGTCGGCATGGGCAAGCTCGGCGGCCGCGAGCTCAACGTCTCGTCCGACATCGACCTGATCTTTCTCTACGACGAGGACGGCGACACCGCGGGCGGCCAGCGCAGCCTGTCGAATCACGAATACTTCACGCGCCTGGGCCGGCGCCTGATCAGCGTGCTGGCCGAGACCACTGCCGACGGCTATGTGTTCCG
The DNA here is from genome assembly GCF_049311595.1 of Cupriavidus sp. H18C1. Classification (NCBI taxonomy): domain Bacteria; kingdom Pseudomonadati; phylum Pseudomonadota; class Betaproteobacteria; order Burkholderiales; family Burkholderiaceae; genus Cupriavidus; species Cupriavidus sp. H18C1. The sequence continues at coordinate 734,535 of NZ_CP186008.1, read as the reverse complement.
CGTCGACATGCGGCTGCGGCCGAACGGCGACGCCGGGCCGCTGGCCTGCAGCCTCGGCATGCTGGAGGAATACCTGGTCGTGCAGGGGCGCGAATGGGAGCGCTATGCCTGGATCAAGGGCCGCGTGGTGTCGTCGCTGGCTACCCCTCACGCGCAGCGCACCGCCGACCAGCTTGCGCGGCTGACCACGCCGTTCGTGTTCCGCCGCTATCTGGACTACGGCGTGATCGCCGCGATCCGCTCGCTGCATGCGCAGATCCGCGCCGAGGCCGCCAAGCGCAGCGGCGGCCTGGCCGGCCATGGCGTCAACCAGCGCTCGGCCGATATCAAGCTGGGGCGCGGCGGCATCCGCGAGATCGAATTCATGGCGCAGGTGTTCCAGCTGATCCGCGGCGGCCAGGACCTGGCGCTGCGCGCGCGGCCGACGCTGGAGGTACTGGCGATCGCGGTCGAGCGCGGGCTGCTGCCGGCCGGGCAAGCGCTGCAGCTGTCCGATGCCTATCGCTTCCTGCGCCAGCTCGAGCACCGGCTGCAGTATCGCGACGACGCGCAGACCCACCATCTGCCGACCAGCGAGGAGGAGCAGTCCGCCGTCGCCCGCATGATGGGCTGCCCGGACTGGCCCGCGCTGCAGGCGCGGCTGGCGGAGCTGCAGGAGCCGGTGGCGCAGCAGTTCGAGGTCACCTTCTCCGACCCGGAGCAGGGCCAGGCGCCCGCCGAGACGCTGTGGCCGGCGCTGGCGCATGGCGAGGACGAAGAGGCGCCGTGCGCGCGGCTCGCGCAGGCGGGCTATTCGGACTGCGGCGGGCTGCTGGAGCGGCTGCGCGCCACGGCGTCCTCGCCGCGCTACCGCGCGCTGTCCGAGCAGAGCCGCGCGCGCTTCGACCTGCTGGTCAACCGCGCGCTGGACCTGGCCGGACGGCAGGACGATGCCGATGCCACCATCACGCGCTTTCTCGACTTCTTCGATGCGATCAGCCGGCGCGCCTCGTATCTGTCGCTGCTGTCGGAGTATCCGCAGGCGATGGAGCGCGTCGCCCATACGCTGCACGCGTCGCGCTGGGCCGCCACCTATCTGACGCGGCATCCGCAACTGCTCGACGAACTGCTCGACGCCGAGGCGCTGGCCAGCGTGCCCGACTGGGACGGGTTCCGCGCCCGGCTCGGCGAGCGCCTGCTGGCCGCGCACGGACAGGTCGAGGCGCAGATGGACATCCTGCGCCGCGAGCACCATGCCGAAACCTTCCGCGTGCTGCTGCAGGACCTGCACGGCAGGCTGACGGTCGAGCAGATCGCCGACCGGCTGTCCGACCTGGCCGACGCGATGCTCGACGTCACGCTGACCGCGGTCTGGCAGCAACTGCCGATGCGCCATCGCGACATGCCGCGCTTCGCGGTGATCGCCTATGGCCGGCTGGGCGGCAAGGAACTCGGCTACGCGTCCGACCTCGACATCATCTTCCTGCACGACGACGATGACGACGGCGCCGCGGAGATCTACGCCGCCTATGCGCGCCGCCTGATCACCTGGCTGACCAGCCATACCGCGGCGGGCATGCTGTTCGACGTCGACACGCGGCTGCGCCCGAACGGTGCCGCGGGCCTGCTGGTCACCAGCTTCGAGTCGTTCCGCCGCTATCAGCTGCGCCAGGGCGACAACACCGCCTGGGTGTGGGAGCACCAGGCGCTGACGCGCGCGCGCTTCTGCGCCGGCGACCGCGAGCTGGGCGCGCGCTTCGAGCGGCTGCGCGAGGAGGTCCTGTGCCAGCCGCGCGATGCCGACACGCTGCGGCAGGAGATCGTCGCAATGCGGCACAAGGTGGCCGAGGGCCATCCGAACCGCAGCGACCGCTTCGACCTGAAGCACGACCGCGGCGGCATGGTCGACATCGAATTCACCGTGCAGTACCTGGTGCTGCTGCACAGCCGCGCCCATCCCGAGCTGACGCGCAACGCGGGCAATATCGCGCTGCTGCGGATGGCTGGGCAGCTCGGCCTGATCGATGCGACGCTGGCCCAGGCGGTCGGCGACGCCTACCGGACCTTCCGCGCGCGCCAGCACAAGTTGCGGCTCGACGGCCAGGATCAGGCCCGGGTGCCGCCGCAGACCATCGAGGCGCAGGCGCGCGACGTGCGCGCGCTTTGGCAGGCCGTGTTCGGCCAGGACTGAGTGGCGGTGGTTGCCGAGCACGACGACGGCGGCGCCGTACCGGTCGCGGCGGCGCCGTCCGCATGGCGTCGCGCGCTGCCGGCCCTGGCCGCGATGGCCGCGCTGGCGGCGATCGGCGCGCTGTCGGCCGCCTTCACCTTCGTGCCATGGCTCCATGCGCACGGCCTCTATCTACGCGATGCGCTGATGCTGCCCGGGGGCGAGCGCCAGTGGTGGCGGCTGCTGACCGCGATGTGGGTCCATCTGGATGGGCGCCACTGGCTCGGCAATCTGCTGGCGGCGTCGGGCTTGCTGTTGCTGGCCGGGCGCGCGGCCGGCGCACGGCAGATGCTGCTGGCCTTGCTGGTGTGCGGGATCGCGGTGCAGGTCGCGTTGCTGTGGCAGCCGGCGGTGCGCTGGTATGGTGGGCTGTCGGGCGCGCTGCATGGACTGGCGGTCTGGGGCGCCTTGCGCCTGCTGGCCGCCGACCGCTGGTCGCGCGCGATCGGCGTCGCGCTGGCCGCCGGCGTGCTGGTCAAGCTGTGGCTGGAGCAGTCGTGGCTCGCGCCGGTGCGCTTCGATGCGGCGTGGGGGTTTGGCGTGGTGCGCGCCGCCCATGCGGCCGGCGCGGTGGCCGGCTTCGCCTGGTGGCTCGCACAGCAGTGGTGGGGGCAGCGGCGCGCCGCCGCGGGCTAGCGCGCCGGTCCTGGAATCAGGGCCCTCGATTCAGGGCCCTCGATTCAGGGCGCTCGGTTCAGGGCACTCGGTTCAGGGCCCTTGATTCAGGGCACTCGGTTCAGCGCCGCGCCTGGCGGCGACGGCCGGACGGCAGCAGCACGGCGAACAGACCGGCCAGCGCCAGGGCGGCGCCGCTCCACAGCGGCACGGCACCGCCGCCACCATCGTCGCCACCGCCGCCGTTGTTGGCCGGGGGCGGCGCCGGCGGAACCGGTGCACCCGCCGCCGCGGCCAGCGCGCGGTTCGCGTCCAGCAGCCCGGCGCCGCAATTGCCGGCGTTATTGCCGGTCGTGCAATAGGTATTGGCCGGATGCGGGCGCGCGCTGCTCTTGAGCAGTTCGGTGACCTGGGCGCTGGTCAGGTTGCCGTTGACCGCCAGCATCAGCGAGGCGACGCCCGACACCATCGGCGCGGCGAAGCTGGTGCCCTGCGAGTTCACCAGGGTGTAGTTGCGCGCCGTGGTGTCGCCGTCGTTGGTCAGCGTGCGGATCGTCGACGGCGGGGCCAGGCAGGTCCCGTTGGACACCTTGCTGTTGGCACAGCCGCCGCCCGGTGCGCTGATCGCGATCTGCGGGCCGACGTTGGCATAGCTGGCGTTTTCGCCGTCATTGACATGGGCGGTCACCGCGATCACGCCACGGCAGTCGGCCGGCGCTTCCACGGGGCCGGCGCTGTTGCCGGCGGCGGCCACCACCACGACGCCGCGCGCGGCGAGCTCATCCACGGCCTGCTGTTCGAAGCTGCTGCAGGTACTCGCGCCGAGGCTGATATTGACCACGCGCGCCGGCGTGGGATTGTTCGGGACGTTCGGCACCGGCAGGCCGCCGGCCCAGCGCATCGCGTCGACGGTGTCGGACAGCAGCGCACCGCAGCGGCCCGAGACGCGCAGCGGCTGGATGCGGGCGCTCCAGTCGACCCCGGCAACGTCCTGGCCGTTGTTGGTCACCGCGCCCAGCACGCTGGCGACGCGGGTGCCATGCCAACTGTTGGTCTTTCTCCACTCGACGCTGGGACAGCTGTTTTCGCTTGGTTCATAGTCGCCGGCGTCGGTAGGATCGCTGTCACGGCCATCGCCATCCAGCGAATACTGCGGGTCTGAAATGAAGTCATAGCCGGCCACGAGCCGCGCCGCCAGATCCGGATGCCTTAGCACACCAGTGTCGACCACCGCGATCACCACGCCTTCGTGGCCGCGCGACCGATCCCAGGCAGCGGGAAGATTCGCGGCCCCGGGCACCAGCGCCGCAGAACCCAGATAGGGTTGGTTGACCGCGAACTCCGGATCGTTCGGCACCGTGTCGTGCGGCCGCAGCCAGCGGTCCGGCACCGCGTCCGCCACGCGCGGATCCTGGCGCAGCTTCGCGGCCACCGCCTCCGGATCGGCGCCCTTGCCGGCCGGCACGCCGAGCAACGCCAGGTTGCCGCCCATCTGCCGCTTGACGGTCAGTCCGATGCCGGTCTGCTCGGCGACCTTGCGCACCTGTTCGGCGGCGGTCTCGGCCGGCATCAGCGCGGTGCCCCCGGGGGCGTCCTTCCAGCGCACGATGATGTTGCCGCTGTAGACCGGGGCCGGATGGGCGTCCGGGCTCGTCGCGGCCGTCGCGGCCAAGGGGGACAGGATGGCGCCCGCCGAGACGGCGGCGGCAAGGACCAGACGCAGGGCGACGGGCGGGATCGAACGCGGCATGAACACCTCCGGGAGGGGCGAAGCCGGGGTGCAGCGGCCGGCGCTCGCGGGCATGTGGCTCAAAGATAGTTGGGGGAATGCGACCGGGCAATCGGCGCTCGTCCGACAGCGCGCGCTATCGGGGTGACGTCCGGGGCGGTTTCGCCTTTCTCGATCGGCTGCCTTGAGCCGCCTGCGTGGTCCGCCTGCCTGGCCGCTTTCCCGATCCGGGTTAACGGCAGCCGTCGCCCGGTCTTCAGTTCGCCGGCATGTCGCGCCCGGTCGGCTTGGGCCGGCTGGGCGTCAGGCGGCGGTCTGCCTCGGCCGCCTCGATCCGCGGCAGCGCGCGCAGCGTGGTGACCGCCTGCTCGATGGTCGCCTCCGGCGACGGCGAGATCGCGGTGACCAGCCAGGTGCCGCCGGACATCGGGCGCTTGACCACGAAGCGGATCGGGCCCTTGGCCTGCGCCAGCAGTTCGCCCGCCTGCAGCGAGGTATCGACGGCCGGCGGCGTGAAGCGGACCAGGATGTCGCCGACCGCGCGGTCGTCGGTGATGGCGCCCGGCGGCGGGGTGGCGGGCTTCGAGCTGCAGGCGGCTGCCAGCGCCAGGCCGCACAGGGCCGCCGCGAGCGTCAGGCGGCGCGTGGCGCGGCGCGCAGGGCGGCTCACCGGGCGGCGCGTGGCTTCGGCGGAGCCGGTCGTGCCGGACGGGTCGTCGAGGGGCGAGGGCGGCTTGGCGAAGAACATGGGGTTTCCTGTGGTCGGTGCGATCGGTGGTGCGATTGGATCGTGCTTGTCGGTGTTGCTGACCCGTAGTGCTTGTCGGTAGTGATGACCGGTAGCGCTTATCGGCGGTGCTTATCGGTGTTGCTGATCGGTGAAGCTTGTCGGTCGTGCTGATCGGTGGTGCCAGGGTGCGTCGAATGCCGCGACCGGCTCAGCTCGCCGCCCGGCGTGCGCGCCGGCCCTCCTTGGCCGCCGCCGGCACGCCGCGCGCGCCCTGCGCCAGCATCTCCTCCGCGTGTTGCAGCGTGGTGGCGGTCACCGTCGCGCCGCCCAGCATGCGCGCGGTCTCGACCACGCGGCCGGCGGCGTCGAGCACGCGGATCTGCGAGCGCGTCACCGCCTCGCCGCCATCGCCGACGGTCTCCTTGCTGACCAGCAGATGCGTGCCGGCCTGCGCGGCGACCTGGGGCAGGTGGGTCACGCACAGGACCTGGCGCGCGCGGCCGAGCTCCTGCAGCCGGCGGCCGACCACCTCGGCGACCGCGCCGCCGATGCCGGTGTCGACCTCGTCGAAGATCAGCGTCGGCGTCGGCGCGGCCTCGCTGGTGATCACCGAGATCGCCAGGCTGATCCGCGCCAGTTCGCCGCCGGAAGCCACCTTGGCCAGCGGCCGCGCGCTGACCCCCGCATGGCCGGCCACCAGGAACTCGACCTGCTCGAGCCCGTGGCTGGCGCCTTCGTCGAGCGGGTGCAGCGCCACGGTGAAGCTGCCGCCGGCCATCGACAGGCCCTGCATCGCCTCGGTGACCGCCGCCGACAGCCGCTCGGCGGCCTCGCGCCGGCTGTCGCTCAGATGGCGCGCGATGGTCAGGTAGGCGGCGCGGGCCGCGGCCTCGCGCGCGGTAATCTTGTTCAGGTCCTGCGCGGCCTGCAGGTCGTCGAGCTGCTGGCGGCGCGCCAGCAGCTCCTCGGGCAACTGTTCGGGCGGCACGCGGAACTTGCGCGCGGCGGTGTGCAAGGCCTGCATCCGTTCCTCGACGACCTGCAGCCGCTCGGGATCGAGCTCGAGCCGGTCGACGTAGCGGGTCAGCGAGTGGGCCGCTTCCTCGGCCTGCACCTCGGCCGCTTCGAGCGCGATCACCACATCGCCCAGCGCCGGGTCGACCTCGGCCAGCTGGCGCAGCCGGTGCGCCATCGCGTTGAGCGCGGACAGCACCGCGCCGTCGGCCTCCGACAGCGCATCGAGCGCGGCGCGGCCGCCCTCGAGCAGATTGGCCGCATGCGAGAGCCGCTTGTGCTCGCCCTGGATCGCTTCCCATTCGCCGGGCTGCGGCGCCAGCTTGTCGAGCTCGCCGACCTGCCATTCGAGCCGCTCGCGTTCGAGCTGCATCTCGCGCGACTGCTGTTCGACCGCCTCGCGCTGGCGCACGCAGGCGCGCCAGGTGCGCCAGGCCTCGGCCACCGCCGCCGACTGCGCGGTCAGGCCGGCATGCGCGTCGAGCAGCAGCCGCTGCGCGTCCGGTCGCAGCAGCAGCTGGTGGGCGTGCTGTCCATGGATGTCGACCAGCTGGTCGCCGACCTCGCGCAGCTGCGCCAGCGTGGCGGCGTTGCCGTTGATGAAGGCCTTGCTGCGGCCGTTGGCATCGACGACCCGGCGCAGCAGCACGTTGCCGTCGTCCTCGGCCAGCGCCTGCTCGTTGAGCCAGGCGTCCAGCGCGGGGTGCGTGGAGAAGGTCGCGCTGACGCTGGCGCGCGCCGCGCCCTCGCGCACCACGCCGGCATCGGCGCGCTCGCCGAGCACCAGCGCGAGCGCATCGATCAGGATCGACTTGCCGGCACCGGTCTCGCCGGTGAACACGGTAAAGCCGGCGGAAAAGTCGAGGTCGAGCGTATCGACGATGACGAAATCGCGGATGGACAGGCTGCGCAGCATCTTGGGAGACGGAAGGCGGCGGTGACTTGGGGAGGGGATCGGGCCAGCGAGGCGCGCTTGCGCTCAGAGCCGGTTGTCTTCGGTCGGGTACTCGTGCCAGTGCAGCTTCTTGCGCAGCGTGGCGTAGTAGTTGTAGCCGACCGGGTGAAGCAGGTTGATGGTCTTGGCCGAGCGGCGCACCACGATGCGGTCGCCGGGCAGCAGCGAGGTCAGCGACTGCATGTCGAAGTTGACGCTGGCATCGCGCGCGGTGGCGACCTCGATCGACACCTCGGCGTCGTGCGGCAGCACGATCGGCCGGTTCGACAGCGCATGCGGGGCGATCGGCACCAGCACCAGCCCGGACAGCGTCGGATGCAGGATCGGGCCGCCGGCCGACAGCGCATAGGCGGTCGAGCCGGTCGGCGTCGACACGATCAGGCCGTCCGAACGCTGGTTGTACATGAAGTAGCCGTCCACCGAGACCGCCAGCTCGACCATGCCGGAGATGCCCGAACGGTTGACCACCACGTCGTTCAGGGCCAGCGCGGAGAAGATCACGCCCTCGTCGCGGATCACGCGCGATTCGAGCAGCATGCGGTTCTCGGGCTCGTAGTTGCCGCTGAGCATGGCCGGCAGCACCGATTGCACATCTTCCAGCGGGATGTCCGTCATGAAGCCGAGGCGGCCGTGGTTGACGCCGATCAGCGGTACCGAGAAGCCGGCCAGCTGGCGCGCGATGCCGAGCAGCGTGCCGTCGCCGCCGAGCACCACGGCGACGTCGGCCTGCCGGCCGATCTCTTCGGCGGACAGCGCGGGGTAGTCGGTCAGCCCGGTGGCCAGCGCCGTCTCGCGTTCGAACACCACGTCCTGGCCGTTGCGCAGGATGCAGGCCGCCAGTTCCTCGAGCGGTCCCTCGATGCCCGCGGTCGAATACCTGCCGACCAGGGCGACCGTGCGAAAGGGCGCGTGCGCGGCGCCGGACTTGGGGTGTGCAGACATGCCCGGATTAGACCATACCGCCATGACCATTGTCAGCACGGCCCGGGGAGTGAGTGCCAGCGCGAGCCCCGGCGCGCAAAACTTGCGTAAAATCGGGACACCATGGACGAACGAGCGAAAACCCTTCTCAAGACCCTGATCGAGCGCTACATCGCCGAAGGGCAGCCGGTCGGCTCGCGTACGCTGTCGAAGTACTCGGGGCTGGACCTGTCGCCGGCGACCATCCGCAACGTGATGTCGGACCTGGAGGAGATGGGCTTCATCGCCAGCCCGCACACGTCGGCGGGGCGCATCCCGACCCCGCGCGGCTACCGGTTGTTCGTCGATACCATGCTGACGGCCCAGCCGCTCGACAACCAGTTCGACCGCACCAAGCTGGCCGGGCTGATCCAGGGCGAACTCGGCGCGCAGGAACAGAGTCCGCAGCGGATGATCACCACGGCCGCGCGCACGCTGTCGAACCTGTCGCAGTTCGCCGGGGTGGTGATGACCCCGCGCCGCGCGCAGGCGTTCCGGCAGATCGAATTCATGCGGCTGTCCGACAAGCGCATCCTGCTGATCATCGTGACGCCCGAAGGGGACGTGCAGAACCGCATCATCCAGACCGAACTGCCCTACAGCGCGTCGCAGCTGGTCGAGGCGGCCAATTTCATCAACACGCATTACGCCGGCATGCGCTTCGACACGGTGCGCGAGCGGCTGCGCGACGAGCTGAAGGCGCTGCGCATCGACATGTCCGAGCTGATGCAGGCCGCGGTCGAGGCCGGCAGCAGCGCGATGGCCGACGAGGACGAGCAGGTCTATATCTCGGGCGAACGCAAGCTGCTCGAGGTCGAGGACCTGGCCTCGAGCATGGACAAGCTGCGCAGGCTGTTCGACGTGTTCGAGCACAAGACCAGCCTGCTGCAGCTGCTCGATGTGTCCAGCCATGCCGAGGGCGTGCAGATCTTCATCGGCGGCGAGAGCCGGCTGGTGCCGCTCGAGGACATGGCGGTGATCACCGCCCCGTACGAGGTCGACGGCCAGATCGTCGGCACGCTGGGCGTGATCGGCCCGACGCGGATGGCCTATGACCGGGTGATCCCGATCGTCGATATCACGGCGCGGCTGCTGTCGAGCGCGCTGAGCAGCCAGAACTGATGGCGGCCAGGGCGGGCCGCCACGCGCAGGGCGGCCTTCGCGCCCGCGCGATACCGGAATCCCTATGACATTTACCGCAGAACCGGCCTATCGGCATGGGCAGGCGCCCCGCACGGCGATCCTGCTGATCAATCTGGGCACGCCGGACGAGCCGACCCCCCAAGGCGGTCGGCCGCTACCTGAAGCAGTTCCTGTCCGATCCGCGCGTGGTGGAGATTCCGCGCGCGGCCTGGCTGCCGGTGCTGTACGGGCTGATCCTGCCGCTGCGCTCGCGCGCGTCGGCGCTCAAGTACGAATCGATCTGGCTGCGCGAGGCGCACCGGACCGGCTCGCCGCTGCTGGTCCATACCGAACGGCAGGCGCATGCGCTGCAGCAGTTGCTGGCGCAGCAGGGGCACGACGTGACGGTGGCCTGCGCGATGCGCTACGGCAACCCGTCGATCCCCTCGGTGATGGAGGCGCTGCGGCGCCAGGGCTGCGAGCGCATCCTGGCGCTGCCGATGTATCCGCAGTATTCCGGCACCACCACCGCGACCGCCTTCGACGAGCTGTTCCGCGTGCTGGGCGAATGGCGCAATCAGCCGGAGCTGCGGCTGGTCAAGCATTTCCACGATCATCCGGCCTATCTCGGCGCGCTGCACCAGCAGGTCGGCGCCTACTGGGCTCAGCACGGCGCGCCGGATTTCGCGCGCGGCGACCGGCTGATCCTGTCCTTCCACGGCGTGCCGCGGCGCACGCTCGAACTGGGCGATCCCTATCACTGCGAATGCCTGAAGACCGGCCGCATGCTGGGCGAGGCGCTGGGCCTGCAGCCGGGCCAGTACCAGGTCACCTTCCAGTCGCGCTTCGGCAAGGCCGAGTGGCTGCAGCCCTATACGGCGCCGACGCTGACCGAGCTGGGCAAGGTCGGCACCGCGCGGGTCGATGTGTTCTGCCCGGGCTTTCCGGCCGACTGCATCGAGACGCTGGAAGAGATCGCGATGGAGGGACAGTCCGAATTCAAGGTCGCCGGCGGCAAGGAATTCCACTTCATTCCGTGCCTGAACGACGCGCCGTTCTGGATCACCGCGCTGTCGGAGATCGCGCTGCAGCATATGCAGGGCTGGCCCCTGCGGCTGCCGCACGCGCACGAACTGGAGGCCAGGCGCTCGCTGGCGCAGGCAAGGGGGGCAGCGGCATGAACCCGTCATACGAGGACGATGCGCGCCAGCGGATCGACAAGTGGCTGTGGTGCGCGCGCTTCTTCAAGACCCGCTCGCTGGCGGCGGAGGCCGTCGAGCGGGGCCGGGTGGAGGTCAACGGCCAGCCATGCAAGAATTCGCGCGAGGTCAAGCCGGGCGACACGATCCGCATCGACGCCCATCAGCAGCGCTGGGAGCTGGTCGTCAAGGGCATCGCCCCGGCCCGCGGGCCGGCATCCGTGGCGCAGACGCTCTACGAGGAAACCGAGGAAAGTCGGACGCGGCGCGCCGCCGAGGCCGAACGGCGGCGTCTTCATGTGGAGCCGGCGTCGCAATTGCAGGGGCGCCCGACGAAGCGCGACCGCCGCCGCATCGAGGATCTGAAAGGGTGAACCGAAGCGGCACGGCCCGCCTGGGCGGGCCGTGTGTCAGCGGGAATACTGGATGATGTATTGGCGCAGCGCCGGATCGGCGCCGCCGTCGACGCTGTCGCGTGGGGTCAGTCCGTCGGAGAGCCAGATGAAGACGGTCAGGGCCGCCAGCGAAAGAAGTACCAGCAGGGTGAAGAGCGAAAACTTCGGCGTTTTGTTCGACGGCTTCGGCAGCTTGCGCATGGCCTTACCCCCGGCAGGAAAGACTTCAATATGGGACGGCACCCCGGCAGTTTTGTCGTTTTTTTGGATTTATCTTAGAAGCTGCACTGCAGCAAAGCAATTTCACTCCCCGCAGCACTGGTTTAAGTTTGTAAGCTGATGTTTCCTGCAGATGTCCGTCCGCTCTTGAAATATCGGCTTGGCGCCACCAGTTGCCAGCTGAATTCCGATTGACCCCAGGCGGACCGCCCCGTGCGGCCGCAACTTGTTCTGAAACGGATCGACATGGAAGACCAGAAGCAAACGCCATCCAACACGCCGCCGACCTCGTCCGCCGACCAGGCCGCCGAAGCGCAAGCCGCGCAATCGGCCACGCCCAACCAGACGACCGAGCCCGCCGCAGCCGCGGATGACGTGGCGACCCAGCTCGCCGCACAGCTGGCCGAGCAGGAAGCCAAGGCACGCGAGAACTACGATCTGTATCTGCGTGCCGTGGCCGAGGCCGAAAACATCCGGCGCCGGGCGCAGGAAGACGTGGCCAAGGCCCACAAGTTCGCCATCGAGAGCTTCGCCGAGCATCTGCTGCCGGTGATGGACAGCCTGCAGGCCGCGCTGGCCGATGGCTCGGGCGATATCGCCAAGCTGCGCGAGGGGGGTCGAACTGACCGCCAAGCAGCTGGCCAGCGCCTTCGAGAAGGGCCGCATGGTCGAACTGAATCCGGTCGGCGAGAAGTTCGACCCGCATCGGCACCAGGCGATTTCGATGGTGCCTTCGGAGCAGGAACCCAATACGGTGGTGGCCGTGCTGCAACGCGGCTATCTGATCGCGGACCGGGTCCTGCGGCCTGCATTGGTGACGGTGGCTGCGCCGAAGTAAGGGTCGGCGGGCAGACCGGCCTGCCTCCGATGCGCAGCCACGCCCGGCGCCGTTTCGGCACCGGGCGTTCTCGTTTGTGGAGAAATGCGATGCCTTACCCGTTCGGCGCAGCGCCGGCGCCCCACACCGATCACCGCGCGTTCGAGGCCTTCGGCATGCGCGCGGTCGATCATGACACCATCGACGATGCGCTCGCCGCCGCCGGCGACGAGCTGGTCTGCGTGTTCTTCTGGGGCGAGGACTGCTACAACTGCGAGATGGCCAAGAAGGCCATGCTGGCCAATCCGGACCCGTTGCGCGAGCTCGATCTGCACTGGCTGCACGCCGACGTCTACACCTATCCCGCGCTGGGACGGCGCTTCGGGCTGTACGGCATCCCGGTGTTCATGTTCTTCCACCGCGGCAAGAAGCTCGGCCGCGCCACCGGGTGGCATGGCATCGGACAGTTCTCCGCGGCGGTTGCCAACGCGCGGCTGAAGGCCAGCGGCAAGCCGCTCGCCGGATGACGGTCCGGTAGGGCCGCAACCCGCGGCCCGGCGCGCCCGGCGTCCCAGCGGTCGCGTGCGCTCGGAGCCCCGACCATCGCCCGCGCGCAGCGGCTCGGCGGTCGCCGGCGCTCAGCCTCTCAGCGGTTCAGCGAATAGCCGATGCGGAACTGCCAGGGCGTCTTGCGGTTGTAGTCGAGCAGGCTCTCGCCATAGCCGACGAAGTAGCCGGCCATCAGATAGCCGGCCGTGCCCGGGATCAACCGGCCCATCGGGTAGGTGAACTGCGCGTCGACGCTGCCGTACCACTGGCGGGTGCCCTTGCGCACCGTCGCCGCCAGCTCCCACGAATCGGGTTTGCCGTAGGCGACCCGCAGATCCATGAAGCCGCGGTAACGCGCGATATCGCTGTTGTCGCTCTTCTCCAGGTAGTAGTAGAGCTTGGGCGTCACGGTCCAGTGCCAGTCGTCCGTCTCGCCGAAGTGGAAGGTCGGCTTCAGGAACAGCGTATTGATGCTGCGCGACTGGTCGCCGTCGCGGCCATTCGATTCGTGTTCGAGGCCGGTGGCCACCGACAGCCGGCTGATCCAGCGATTGCGCACGCCGGTATCGGACAGGTAATAGAAGATGCTTGGCCGGTAGTTGGTGTCGTGGAAGGGCTTCGATTCCTCCGACAGATCCCACAGCGAGAACTGCGTGTAGCCAACGTACAGATTGTCCAGCCAGTAGCGCGAGTTCGGGTCGCGCCCTTCGAAGATCCGGTACTTGAAGCTGAACTGGAACTTGGCATTGGCGCCGCCGTGCGCGCCGACGGCGTAGTACATCGGATCGTTGAAGGTCAGCCGGCTGCCGCCCGACAGGATCGGCTGGTCGTAGACCGGCTGCCCCGGTCCCTTCGGCTGGACCACCGTTTCGACGGGCGTCGCGGCGATATCCGCCTGCTGGTCGTCGTGATCGGCCGGCGCGGCCGCGGTCGTCGCCGGCGGTGCGCCGGTGGCGGGAGGCGCGATGCCCGACTGGTTCAGCGTTACCAGCACCGGCGCGGCGTCGAGGCCGACCGGATCGAGCCGGATCTGGCCGCGCAGCGTCGGCGGGATCTCGCCCTGGTACTGGATGGTGCGATTTTCCCCGCGGCGCAGGCGCACCGTGGCCGGCCCCGGCGTGATCCGGCGCATCGTGATCCGCATCGGCGCCAGCATTTCGGGCGAGGCGACCACTTCGAGCGTATCGGGCACCAGATAGCTGCGGTTGGCCGTGTCGGCGGTCACCAGCAGCGTCAGCCGCAGCGGCTGCGCGCCGTCCAGCACGCGCGGCGGCTGCAGCAGCGCGATCGCGGCGTGGGCGGACGGCGCGCACAGGGCGGCGAGGGCGACAGAAACAGCGGCGGCGGGCGCGAGCAGGCGCGGACGACGACCCGCGGACGGGCTTCGGAGCATCGGCATCATGGGAAATTTGGAGGGGCGTGCCGGATATGACGCATGGCACGGCCCGGAATGGCAACGCGGCAAAGCCTAGCACGTCGCCGCCCGGGCTAGCTGTGACGATTTGTACGGGCGCTCGCCCGGGGATCCACCGGAAATCAGCCGCGGGCGCGGCGCTGGACGCAGGCGATGTAGTGTTCGCCGTCCGGCGGCAGCCCGCTGCGCTGCGATTGCCACAGCATCTCGCCGAGGCATTCCATCATCTGATGATGGGCCTCGTGCGGCGAATCGAGCCGGCGCGCCAGCTGTTCGAACGCCTGCCGGATGCCGCGCGGCTGGTCGACCGACACCTGCTCGGCGATCGACAGATGCATGGCCAGATGCAGGAAGGGGTTGGTCTGCCCGCGCTCCGGCGTGAATTCCTCGGCGACGGCCGCGTCGGCGTCGGCCAGCTGGTCGTGGTATTCGGGGTGGTGGCGGATCCAGTCGACGGCGATCGCCTCGAGCGGCGTCAGGACTTCGTTGGCGCCTTGCTTGCGCCAGGCTTCGCAAAAAGAACCGGCGGACTTCTTCACGGGAGGGATTGAACATGATGGGGCGGATTGTAAAACGACGGCCCGCGGGCTTGCCGGCGCCGGTCCACGGCGCATGGCATCGCCACTGTGCCGCAGGGGCCGCCTGCCGACTAGAATGCGGGATCGTCCGGCGTGCCGTTCGACCGGGCGTTTTTACCAGCGTTCGAGCGCGTTCGACCCGTTCGACCGGTTCGACCGATTCGACCCGTTCCACGTGTTCGACCTGACGTTGGACCTTCCGTAGACCTCGCCACAGGGCCCGGCCCCCCTCCATGACCGCTACCCCTCGCTCATCGACCCTGCTGCGGCACGCCGGCGACAAGCTGGCCGGCGTGCTGCTGATCGCCATCTCGGCCAGCGCCTTCGGCGCGATGGCGATCTTCGCCCGCTTCGCCTATGACGCGGGCGCCGACGTCTATGGCCTGCTGTCGGTGCGCTTCGTGCTGGCCGCGATCGCGCTGGCGGCGGTGATGCGCTGGCAGCGGATCGCGCTGCCGCCGTGGCCGCGCGTGCTGGCGCTGGCGGCGATGGGCGGCATTGGCTATGTCGGCCAGTCGTTCTGCTTCTTCAGCGCGCTGAACCATGCGCAGGCCAGCCTGGTCGCGCTGCTGCTCTATCTGTATCCGGTCTTCGTCACCGTGATGGCGGCGCTGTTCCTGAAGGAGAAGCTGACCGGCGTGGCCGTGACCGCGCTGGTGCTGTGCTCGGTCGGCGCGGGCCTGACCGTCGGCGGCGGGCAGGGCAGCGCGCTCGGCATCGGCCTCGGGCTGGCGTCGGCGCTGATCTACTCCGTCTACATCATCGTCGGCGCGAGGTTGACGCCCGGCGTGCACCCCGTGGCGACCACCACGGTGGTCTGCACCGCGGCCGCCGTCGTCTATGTCGGCGCCGCGCTGGCCCGGGGAGTCGCCGGCCTGCCGCCGCAGTTTCCGGCCGATGCCGGCGGCTGGCTGGCGCTGGCGGCGATCGCGCTGCTGTCGACGGTGCTGGCCATCCTGACCTTCTTCGCCGGCCTGCAACGGCTCGGCGCGGCGCAGGCCTCGATGCTGTCCACGCTGGAGCCGGTGGTCACGGTGCTGCTGGCCGCGCTGCTGCTGGGCGAGCAGATCGGCATGACCCAGGCCATCGGCGGCGGCCTGATCCTGGCCGGCGTGCTGTGGCTGACGCGCAAGGGCACGGCCCCCGCGCCTGTACAACAAAATTGAACGGCTTGCTGAAATCCTTGGCGGGGAAGGGACGGGACGCGCCGGTAGAATGCGCCCTTTCCCGAACTTCCCTTAGGAATCCGCATGAAACCGCTCGACCAGGCCGCCATCGCCCAACTGTTCACCGAGGCCCGTACGCATAGCGCCTGGCAGGACCGGCAGATCGACGACGCCGTGCTGCATCAGCTGTACGAGGCGATGAAGTTCGGCCCGACCGCGGCCAACAGCACGCCGGCCCGCATCGTGTTCGTCAAGACCGCGGCGCAGAAGGCGAAGCTGGTCGAATGCGTGTCGCCGGGCAACGTCGACAAGACCCGCTCGGCCCCGGTGACCGCGATCGTCGCCTTCGACACCGCCTTCCACGAGCAGCTGCCCAGGCTGTTCCCGCACGCCGATGCCCGTTCCTGGTATGTGGGCCAGCCGGAGAAAATCGCCCGCGACGCGCTGGTCAACAGCTCGCTGCAAGGCGCCTACCTGATCCTGGCGGCGCGCGCGCTCGGCCTCGATTGCGGCCCGATGGGCGGCTTCGACCCGGCCAAGGTCAATGCGGCGTTCTTCCCCGACGGCAAATGGTCGGTCAACTTCCTGATCAACCTCGGCTATGGCGACGCCGACAAGCTGTTCCCGCGCAACCCCCGCCTGAGCTTCGACGAGGCCTGCCGGATCGTTTGATCGGGTGAAAGGGTGACCAGTGACCGGGTGACCGGTCGACGGACGATCAGGTCACCGCGCTGGCTGCTCGCGTGGTCACAGCCGCGGCGGCAGCGTCTTGTCCGGGTACTCGCACAACGTCTCGATCGCGCAATGCCAGCATTCGGGCTTGCGCGCCTTGCAGACGTAGCGGCCGTGCAGGATCAGCCAGTGGTGCGCGTCGTGCAGGAACTCGTCGGGCACCACCTCCAGCAGCTTCATCTCGACGGCCTGCACGGTCTTGCCGGGCGCGAGTCCGGTGCGGTTGCTGACGCGGAAGATGTGCGTGTCGACCGCGACGGTCGGATGGCCGAAGGCGGTGTTCAGCACCACGTTGGCGGTCTTGCGGCCGACGCCGGGCAGCGCTTCCAGCGCCTCGCGATCGGCCGGCACCTTGCCGCCATAGCGCTCGGCCAGGATCCGGCAGGTCTCCATCACGTGCTTGGCCTTGGTCTTGTACAGGCCGATGGTCTTGATGTACTCGATCAGGCCGGACTCGCCCAGGGCCAGGATCTTCTGCGGCGTGTTCGCGATCGCGAACAGCTTGCGGGTGGCCTTGTTGACGCCGACGTCGGTCGCCTGGGCCGACAGCAGCACGGCGATCAGCAGTTCGAACGGCGAGCTGTACTCGAGTTCGGTGGTGGGCGACGGGTTGGTTTCTCTGAGCGTTTCAAACAGCGCGCGGCACTTGGCGGCGTTCATTGTGGTCGCTTGGTGTCGGAGGGGACGGGATGGTCGGGCTGGCCGGAATGCCCGGGCGCGGCGGCCGGCGTGGCGTCAGGGCGGTCAACCGGATCGGGAGGTGCGGCGTTGAGCGGCTGGGCGGCCTGCCGCTTCTGGCGCGCGCGTTCGATCGCCGCCTGGATGATGGCCTTCTTGCGTTCCTGCGCCTGGCGTTCGGCCTCGGACGATGCCGCTTCCTGGCGCAGCGCTTCCAGCTTGGCGGCGGCCTTGGCCGCCAGCCGCGCTTCGTTTTCCTCGCGCTCGCGCACCAGCCGCTGCCTGCGCGACAGATAGCGGGCACGGGCGGCGTCGGCCTGCGGCTGCGACCAGGCGTCCCAGCCGGTGCGCTCGCCGGTGACCGGAATCATCGCGATGCAGTCGACCGGGCAGGGCGCCACGCACAGGTCGCAGCCGGTGCACCAGTCCGGCAGCACGGTGTGCATCTGCTTGGCGGCGCCGACGATCGCGTCGACCGGGCAGGCCTGAATGCACAGCGTGCAGCCGATGCACAGCGTCTCGTCGATGCGCGCGACCGCGCGCGGCTGTTCGGTGCCGTGGCTCGGATCGAGCGGCAACGGCGCGACACCGAGCTCGGCCGCCAGCCGCCGGATGCCTTCGGCACCGCCGGGCGGGCAGCGATTGCAGTCAGCCTCTCCGCGCGCCATGGCTTCGGCATACGGACGGCATCCCTGAAAGCCGCATTTGGTGCATTGCGTCTGGGGCAGCAGGGCCTCGAGGCGGTCGGCGCGGGCCGCCAGACCGGCGTCCAGGGAAGCATCGGCGGGGGAAGCGGGAGCGGTATCGGCGGCGGAAGCGGTCACGAAAGCAGGGGAACGATGCGGGGTAACACAAGGTGCAGCCGTACGGTGCGGCTGACGCGGCAAGGATTATCCCCGATTTCGCCGCGCCGCAGAAACCATGAAGATGCGCGCTTCGCCATGGCGCGGAAGCTGATCAACCCGGCCGGCCCGCGCCAGTGGCGCAGGTGCGCCATGCCATAATCCACAAAATCGACCCCGACCACGCATGTCGAACGCCACCAAGACGAAACGCGATCCCGAAGGAACCCGTCGTCGCATCATGGATGCGGCCACCGAGGAGTTCGCCAAGGGCGGCCTGGCCGGCGCACGCGTCGACCAGATTGCCCGCCGCGCCGAGACCAACGAGCGCATGCTGTATTACTACTACGGGAGCAAGGAAGGGCTGTTTCTCGCGGTGCTCGAACGGCAGTATGCGCAGTTCCGCGCCGCCGAGGAGCGCCTGCAGATCGGCGACGAGGACCCGGTCGCCGCGGTCCGCACGCTGGCCCGCTTCGTCTGGGACTGGTACTACCAGCATCCCGAGTTCATCCGCCTGGTCAACAGCGAAAACCTGCACGAGGCGCGGCATCTGAAGAAATCCGCGCAATTGCACGACCTCGTCAATCCGGTGGTGGACGTGCTGGCCGAGATCGTTCGCCGCGGCCAGCGGCAGGGCGTGTTCCGCGACGGCGTCGATGTGCCGCAGCTCTATCTGACGATTTCGGCGCTGGGGTATTACGTGCTGTCGAATCGCTACACCATCAGCGCGGTGATCGGCCGCGACGTGGCCTCGCAGGACGAGCACGAGCGCTTTGCCCAGTTGCATACGGACATGCTGCTGGCGTATCTGGCGCGGCGCTAGGCCGCGGAAAGCGGCAAAGGGAAAGCAAACGGGACCGCGTGGCGGTCCCGTTTGTCATTGGCGATCTGCCGGCGATCCGTCGACGGCTGAGTCCAGTGAGTCCGGTGAGTCTGCCGAGTCGGGCTCGGTCGCTCGGCCCGGCCCAGTTCGACTCAGCCCCGCTCAGCGGTATTTGCGGATGAAATCGCGCAGTTCCGGATAGATGGTCTCGCGCCAGCGCCGGCCGGAGAAGATGCCGTAGTGCCCGCACTTCGGCGCGGTCAGATGCTGCTTGCGGGTCTTCGGAATGCCGGCGCACAGGTCGTGCGCGGCGGCGGTCTGGCCCGCGCCCGAGATGTCGTCGAGCTCGCCCTCGATCGTCATCAGCGCGGTGTGCTTGATGTCCTGCGGCCGCACCGGCTCGCCCTGAATCTCCCAGGTGCCATTGGCCAACCGGAACTCCTGGAAGACTTCGCGGATGGTGTCGAGGTAGTACTCGGCCGCCATGTCGAGCACGGCGTTGTATTCGTCGTAGAAGCGGACATGCGCCTCGGCATCGTCGGCATCGCCCTCGATCAGGCTCAGGTAGTAGTCGTAATGCGAGGACAGGTGGCGGTCCGGGTTCATTGCGACGAAGCCCGCATGCTGCAGGAAGCCGGGATAGACGCGACGGCCGTGGCCGGGATAGTTGGCCGGTACCGTGTAGATGACATTGTTCTCGAACCACTCGTACGACTTGTTGGTCGCCAGCGAATTGACCGCGGTCGGGCTTTTGCGCGCGTCGATCGGGCCGCCCATCATCGTCATCGTCTTGGGCGTCTTCTCGCCGGCCGAGGCCATCAGCGAGATCGCGGCCAGCACCGGCACGGTCGGCTGGCAGACCGACACGACATGCAGGTCCTCGGCGCCGAGATGGCGGATGAATTCCTGGATGTAGCGGATGTAGTCGGCCAGGTGGAAGGGGCCGTCCTCGATCGGCACCATGCGGGCGTCGACCCAGTCGGTCACATAGACCTTGTGGTCCTGCAGCAGCGTGCGCACCGTGTCGCGCAGCAGCGTCGCATGGTGGCCGGACAGCGGCGCGCAGACCAGCACCGACGGTTCGTCCTTCAGCAGCTTGATCGTCTCGGGTTCGTCCGCGTAGCGCTTGAAGCGGATCAGCTTGCAGAACGGCTTTTCCATGATCGTCTGCTCGACGATCGGAATATCGCGGCCGTTGGAGCGAACGGACTTGATGTCGAAGGCGGGCTTCTCGTATTCCTTGCCGAGCCGGTACAGCAGCTCATAGCCCGCGGCCAGCCGGGTGGCCCCCGGCACCAGCGACAGCGGGCTCAGGGGGGTTGGTAAACGTCTTGGCCGTCGCCTGGGCCCACGCCGTGAGCGGGTTCAGGATCGAGCGCTGAAACTCATGCAGTTGGTAAAGCATTGCCGAACACCTGCCTTTCGATATCGGTTTTTCTGCTGTGGCGGATTATGCGCTCAACCTGTTCGTTTTGCGAACGACCGTACGCACGATCTTGCAACGCAGCATATACCTAAAGGTATGCCGGCGTGAGTGGAACTCAATAGGACAATGGCTGTAATTCTGGCGCGGTGTTGGACTACACCGACAGGGCGGGCGATGTGGGTGCTGTGCGGCGCACAAAAGCGCGCCGATAAGCGGGGAGGCGCCAGCGGCCGGAGGCGGGCGCTGCTGGAGCGGCCGGGCCGATTGGAACGGGTGGGAGAGTTTGAAACGGGCAGCAGAAAGCACGCGGGCCCATCGACGATGGGCCCGCTGGCGTCAGGAGTGGTCCTGAGGCTTACAGCACCGCGGCGATCGCGTCGACCACGGCGTCGATATTGCGGCTATTGAGCGCCGCCACGCAGATCCGGCCGGTGCCGACCGCGTAGATGCCGTGTTCCGACTTCAGGCGCTCGACCTGCTCGGTGGTCAGGCCCGAGTACGAAAACATGCCGCGCTGCGCCTTGACGAAGGAGAAGTCGCGCGACACGCCCTTGGCGGCCAGCTTGTCGACCAGCGCGTGGCGCATCTGCTTGATGCGGTCGCGCATTTCGGCCAGTTCTTCCTCCCACATCGCCCGCAGTTCCGGGCTGTTCAGCACGGTCGCGACCACGGTGCCGCCATGCGTGGGCGGGTTCGAGTAGTTGGTGCGGATCACGCGCTTGACCTGCGACATCACGCGCTGCGCCTCTTCCTTGCCGGTGGTCACGATCGACAGCGCGCCGACGCGTTCGCCATACAGCGAGAAGCTCTTCGAGAACGAGCTCGAGACGAAGAAGGGCAGGCCCGACTCGGCGAACAGACGCACCGCGGCGCCGTCCTGGTCGATGCCGTCGGCGAAGCCCTGGTAGGCCATGTCGAGGAAGGGGATCAGGTTCCGTTCCTTGATCAGGCCGACCACCTGTTGCCATTGCTCGGCCGACAGGTCGACGCCGGTCGGGTTGTGGCAGCAGGCGTGCAGCACGACGATCGTGTTGGCCGGATACGACTTCAGCGACTCCACCATGCCGGCGAAATTCAGGCCGTGGCTCGGGGCGTCGTAATAGGCATAGTTGACCACCTGGAAACCGGCGGCTTCGAACAGCGCGCGGTGGTTCTCCCAGCTCGGATCGCTGATCGCAACCTTGGCGTCCGGATACAGGCGCTTCAGGAAGTCGGCGCCGATCTTCAGCGCGCCGGTGCCGCCGAGTGCCTGAGCCGTCACCACACGGCCCTCCGTGATCAGCGGCGAGTTCTTGCCGAACAGCAGCGTCTGCACCGCCTGGTCGTAGGCCGCGATGCCTTCGATCGGCAGGTAGCCACGCGGGGTGGCCGTCGTCAGGCGGGCCTTCTCGGCTTCCTGCACCGCGCGCAGCAGCGGAATCTTCCCTTCGTCGGTGAAGTACACGCCCACGCCCAGATTGACCTTGTTGGCACGGGTGTCGGCGTTGAACGCTTCATTCAGGCCCAGGATGGGATCGCGCGGGGCCATCTCGACGGCAGAAAACAAACTCATTTGGGATTCTCGTGGTCAGCTATGTAACAAAACGGGAAGGCGTAGAATGCTCGGACTGCGCTGGGGGCGTGCGGTGGGTCCGCCTTGAAACGGACCGCGCAACCCCGAGATTCTAGCGTATCCGCCCGTATTCCAAAGGTTTTCTGCCCGTCTATGTCGAATCTCGCCGTGCCTCTCGCGGATGCTGCTCACACCCCGGACGAGGACAAATTCGTCAGCTTCCCCGGTTCGCCGTTTCAGCTGTATCAGCCCTATCCGCCGGCCGGCGACCAGCCCGAGGCGATCCGCCAGCTGGTCGAAGGCATCGAGGACGGCCTGTCCTACCAGACGCTGCTCGGCGTGACGGGCTCGGGCAAGACCTTCACGATGGCCAATGTGATCGCCCGAATGGGCCGGCCGGCCATCGTCTTTGCCCCGAACAAGACGCTGGCCGCCCAGCTTTACTCCGAATTCCGCGAGTTCTTTCCGCGCAACGCGGTCGAGTACTTCGTCAGCTACTACGACTACTACCAGCCGGAGGCCTACGTCCCGCAACGCGATCTGTTCATCGAGAAGGACTCGTCGATCAACGAGCATATCGAGCAGATGCGGCTGTCGGCGACCAAGAGCCTGCTGGAGCGGCGCGACACGATCATCGTGGCGACAGTGTCAGCGATCTATGGTATCGGCAACCCGAACGAATACCATCAGATGATTCTGACTCTGCGGGCCGGCGACCGCATCAGCCAGCGCGACGTGATCGGGCGGCTGATCGCGATGCAGTACACCCGCAACGACACCGACTTCCAGCGCGGCACCTTCCGCGTGCGCGGCGACACCGTCGACATCTTCCCGGCCGAACACGCCGAGGTGGCGGTGCGGGTCGAGCTGTTCGACGACGAGATCGAGTCGCTGCAGTACTTCGATCCGCTGACCGGCAAGGTGCGGCAGAAGATTCCGCGCTTCACCGTCTATCCGTCGAGCCACTACGTGACCCCGCGCGAGACCGTGCTGCGCGCCATCGAGGCGATCAAGGCGGAGCTGCGCGAGCGGCTCGATTTCTTCTACAAGGAAAACAAGCTGGTGGAGGCGCAGCGGCTGGAGCAGCGCACGCGTTTCGACCTCGAAATGCTGGCCGAGCTGGGCTTCTGCAAGGGCATCGAGAACTATTCGCGCCATCTGTCCGGCGCGCGTCCCGGCGATCCGCCGCCGACGCTGGTCGACTATCTGCCGCCCGACGCGCTGATGTTCCTGGACGAGTCGCACGTGCTGATCGGCCAGCTCAACGCGATGTACAACGGCGACCGTTCGCGCAAGACCACGCTGGTCGAATACGGCTTCCGGCTGCCGTCCGCGATGGACAACCGGCCGCTGAAGTTCGAGGAGTTCGAGCGCAAGATGCGGCAGGCGGTGTTCGTCACCGCCACGCCGGCCGACTACGAGCGCGCCCATGCGGGCCAGGTGGTCGAGCAGGTGGTGCGGCCCACCGGCCTGGTCGATCCGATCATCACCGTGCGTCCCGCCGTCTCGCAGGTCGACGATCTGCTGTCGGAAATCCATTTGCGGATCCAGGCGGGCGAACGCGTGCTGGTCACCACGCTGACCAAGCGGATGGCCGAGCAGCTGACCGAGTTCCTGTCCGAGAACGGCATCAAGGTCCGCTACCTGCATTCGGATATCGACACCGTGGAACGCGTCGAGATCATCCGCGACCTGCGGCTGGGCGCCTTCGACGTGCTGGTCGGCATCAACCTGCTGCGAGAGGGTTTGGATATCCCCGAGGTTTCGCTGGTGGCGATCCTCGACGCCGACAAGGAAGGCTTCCTGCGCGCGGAGCGCTCGCTGATCCAGACCATCGGCCGCGCCGCGCGCAACGTCAACGGCACCGCGATCCTGTACGCCGACCGCATTACCGACTCGATGCGCAAGGCGATCGACGAGACCGAGCGCCGCCGCACCAAGCAGATCGCGTTCAATACCGCCAACGGCATCGCGCCGCGCGGCGTGGTCAAGCGGATCAAGGACATCATCGACGGCGTCTACGATCCGAATGAGGTCAAGGCCGAGCTGATGGCCGCCGAGGAGCGCGCCCGCTACGAGGACATGAGCGAGAAGCAGGTCGCCAAGGAAATCAAGCGGCTCGAGAAGAAGATGCTCGACCATGCCAAGAACCTGGAATTCGAGCAGGCCGCGCAGGTCCGCGACCAACTGAGCAAGCTCAAGCAGCAGGTGTTCGGCGCGGCGGGCGAGGGCGGGGCGCTGCCGGCGTGAGATTGGAAACGATGAAACGCTTTGCCATTTTGATGTGCTGCATGGGCAATATCTGCCGCTCGCCGACCGCGGAAGGCGTGCTGCGCGCCAAGCTCGCGCAGGCCGGCCTGACCGACGCCGTCGAAGTCGATTCGGCCGGCACCCACAGCTATCACCTGGGCCATGCGCCCGACCGCCGCGCGCAGCAGCACGCGCTGGCGCGCGGCTATGACCTCGCCGGGCAGCGGGCGCGGCTGGCGGCGGTCGAGGACTTCGCCCGCTTCGACCTGGTGCTGGCGATGGACCGCGACAATCTCGCGCGGCTGCAGGCCCTGTGCCCGCCCGAGCATCGCCACAAGGTGAAGCTGCTGATGCACTTCGCCACCCGGCACGATGCCGACGAGGTGCCCGATCCCTACTACGGCGAAGGCGACGGCTTCGAGCGCGTGCTCGATTATGTCGAAGACGCCTGCGAGGGCATCGTCGCGATGCTGCGCCAGCGGCAATGACCGCGGGGGCCGCGCCGCGGCCCGTCTGCCTGCCTGCTCACCGGCGTGCGTCCGACCCGATTCGCGCCAGTCTTTCCCTTCCTTCCCGATGTTCCGAACCCTGCTTCGCAAATGGCGCGAGTCGCGTAATGCCAGCCTGCAGCTGGACGCCATCCTGTCCGCCGCCAATCCCGATGGCACGCTGGCCGAGCGCAACGGCTGGCTGATCGAATTGGGCTACTGGCTGCGCCGCGATGGCTGGCCGGCCGTGGGCACTGCCGCGGCCGCCGAGGCGGCCCGCGGCGACGATGTCTGGCCCGAGCACGTGCGGCTGCGCTATCTGCTGCAGGTGCTCGAACGCAATCCTGACCTGGCCGCACGCTTTGCCCGCACGGTCCGCACGATCCTGCGGGACAACGATCCGACCGGGCTGTTCTGCGACACCGGCGTGGCCTCGCACCCGGGCTTCTGGGGCGAGATGATGGATCGCCTGCAGGCGCGCTTCCTGTCGCCGCCGCCGAACCGCGGTGACATGGCGGATCTGTTCGCGCTGCTGTTCGTCGGCGAGCGCGACGCCGACTGGGTGGCGGCGCTCGATGCGGAGCTGCTCGAACGGCTCGGCGCGCTGCTGATGTTTGCGCCGGACGAGGCCGCCGGCGAAGGTCCGATTGAAGGCGCGAGTGCCGGTGCAGGGGCGGGTGCAGGTGCGGGCGCCGCCGAAAGCGAGGGGGGCCAGCGAAGGCGCGGACGAGGGCGCGCGCGATGGCGAGGCCGCAGCCGCACGCCAGACCCTGCCCGCCCGCTACTGGGACCATCTCGAGCGCACGCTGGCGAGCAGCATCCAGGTGCTGGCCAGCCAGGTGCGCGCTACCGGGCTGAGCCAGTCGATCCGCGCGCGGCTGCCGGGCCGGGTCGACGACACGCCGTTCTTCCGGCTCGGTGCCGCCGTGGCCGCGCTGTGCGAGGAAGGGCTGGCGCGCGACAGCGATGTCTTCCTGCACCGCCTGAACTACTGCCGGGCGCTGCTCGACGGCTGCCACGACGCCGCGCGCCATGTCTACGCGGATCTCGAAGAGAACGGCGTTTCGGTCGAAGTGGTGTTCCAGATCGAGCGGATGAAGGTGCGGCTCGCCCGTATCGACATGCTGCTCGCCGCCTGGGTCGATCCCGCGCGCCGGGGCAAGGTCGCGCAGCTGGCCGGCGAACTGATCCGTTCGACGCAGGCGCGCCGCAGCGTCAAGCATCTGGCCGCGGAATCGTTCTCGCAGCTGGCGCGCAAGGTGGTCGAGCGCTCGGCCGAGACCGGCGAGCACTACATCACGCGCGACCGCAAGGAGTACGGCGACCTGGTGCGGGCCGCGGCCGGCGGCGGACTGATCACGGTGGCCACGGTCTATCTGAAGTTCCTGATCTATGGCCTGCATCTGGACAAGTTCATCGAAGGGCTGCTGGCCTCGCTGAACTATGCCGGCAGCTTCCTGGCGATCCATTTCGCGCATTTCACGCTGGCCACCAAGCAGCCGGCGATGACCGGTCCGGCCCTGGCGCATCGGCTCGATGCGGTGGGACGGCCGGAAGGCAGGGAGGCGTTCGTCGACGATACCGTCGCGATGATCCGCTCGAACGCGGCGGCCATCGTCGGCAATCTCGCGGTGGTGTTTCCGGTGGCGCTGGCGATCCAGTGGCTGGCCGGCAAGCTGCTGTCGGTCAACCTGATCACGCCGGCCAAGGCGATCGCCACCATCGAATCGTTCTCGATCCTGGGTCCGACGCCGCTGTACGCGATCTTCACCGGCGTGCTGCTGTGGCTGTCGAGCCTGATTGCCGGGTGGGCGGACAACTGGTTCGCGCTGCACCGCGTGCACGACGTGCTCGCCTACCATCGCCGGCTGCGTTATGTGCTGGGCGAGCGGGGCGCCATGCGGCTGGCCGATTTCTGGAAACGCAACCTGTCCGGCATCGCGGGCAACGTGTCGCTGGGCTTCCTGCTGGGGCTGGGGCCGGAGATCCTGAGCTTCTTCGGTCCCCATATGGAGGTCCGCCACGTGACGCTGTCCACGGGCTCGGTCGGCACCGCGATCGGCGTGCTGGGCCTCGATGCGCTGCGGATGCCGGCCTTGTGGCTGGCGGTGGCCGGCATCGCGCTGATGGGCCTGCTGAACGTCGCCGTCAGCTTCGCGCTGGCCTTCTACATGGCGCTGCGCTCGCGCAACCTGCGTCGGGTGGACCGGCGCGCGCTGAGCGCCGCGGTGCGGGCGCGCATCCTGCGCCATCCACTGTCGCTGATCGTGCCGCCGCGCCAGGCGCCGGCTGACGCGGAGGGCCACCGAGCCTGACCGTCACCGACTGCGGCAATGCCCTTGCCATCACAAGGGGATCTGCCGAAGAAGTGACATGGGGTAGTTGACCGATTTAGTCGGGAAATTTATACTTGACGAAATTCATCAGGTATTACCCCCGCAATCATGAGATTGACGACCAAAGGCCGCTTCGCGGTAACCGCCATGATCGACCTGGCCATGCGCCAGGATCAGGGGCCGGTGACGCTGGCCGGCATCAGCCAGCGCCAGAAGATCTCCCTGTCCTACCTGGAACAGCTGTTCGCCAAGCTGCGCCGGCATCAGATCGTCG
The DNA here is from genome assembly GCF_049311595.1 of Cupriavidus sp. H18C1. NCBI lineage: Bacteria > Pseudomonadati > Pseudomonadota > Betaproteobacteria > Burkholderiales > Burkholderiaceae > Cupriavidus > Cupriavidus sp. H18C1. Next base: position 707,463 of record NZ_CP186008.1, on the reverse strand, counting down.
AGAGCGTGCGCGGCCCGGGCGGCGGATACAGCCTGGCGCGCAAGTCCGAGGACGTGACGGTGGCCGACATCATCATCGCGGTGGACGAGCCGCTCGATGCCACCCAGTGCGGCGGCAAGGGCAATTGCAATGGCGACGAGAATACCGGCCGCTGCATGACCCACGAGCTGTGGGCGACCCTGAACCAGAAGATGGTCGAGTATCTGGACTCGGTCTCGCTGAAGGATCTGGTCGAGCAGCAGCGCGCCCGCCAGCCCGGCGTGCTGCGCGACATGCGCGAGGAGGGCAGCGCCCGCCAGAGCGCACCGGCGGCGCGGACGGCGCAGCCCGGCGCGGCGGAAAAGGCGGACAAGCCCGCCCGGCCCAAGATGGTGAATTCGGTTTTCAGCCTGGCGCAGTCCTGAGCGGGACTCCAGCCAGGCGACGCACAGTGTCCCACCAGGCAGTCAAAACAAGGCAGTGACAACGATGAGCACCCCACATTTCCCGATCTACATGGATTATTCGGCCACCACGCCGGTGGACCCGCGCGTGGCGGACAAGATGATTCCGTATCTGCGCGAGCAGTTCGGCAATCCCGCGTCGCGCAGTCACGCCTACGGCTGGGAAGCCGAGAAGGCCGTCGAGGAAGCGCGCGAGCAGGTGGCCGCGCTGGTCGGCGCCGATCCGCGCGAGATCGTCTGGACTTCCGGCGCGACCGAGTCCGACAACCTCGCCATCAAGGGCGCGGCCAATTTCTACTCGGGCAAGGGCAAGCACATCATCACGGTCAAGACCGAGCACAAGGCCGTGCTCGACACCACGCGCGAGCTGGAGCGCCAGGGTTTCGAGGTCACCTACCTGGACGTGCAGGAAAACGGCCTGGTCGACATCGAGGTGTTCAAGCAGGCGCTGCGCCCGGACACCATCCTGGTCTCGGTGATGCTGGTCAACAACGAGATCGGCGTGATCCAGGACATCGAGCAGATCGGCGAGATCTGCCGCGAGAAGGGCATCATTTTCCATTGCGACGCCGCGCAGGCCACCGGCAAGGTCGCGATCGACCTGTCGAAGCTGAAGGTCGACCTGATGTCGTTCTCCGCGCACAAGACCTATGGCCCGAAGGGCATCGGCGCGCTGTACGTCCGCCGCAAGCCGCGCGTGCGCATCGAGGCGCAGATGCACGGCGGCGGCCACGAACGCGGCATGCGTTCCGGCACGCTGGCGACGCACCAGATCGTCGGCATGGGCGAGGCCTTCCGCATCGCCCGCGAGGAAATGGCGACCGAGAACGAGCGCATCCGCATGCTGCGCGACCGCCTCTGGAACGGCCTGTCGGGCATGGAAGAGGTCTATCTGAACGGCGACTTCGAGCGCCGCGTGCCGCACAACCTGAACGTCAGCTTCAACTTCGTCGAAGGCGAATCGCTGATCATGGCGATCAAGGACGTCGCGGTGTCGTCGGGCTCGGCCTGCACCTCGGCCTCGCTGGAGCCGTCCTATGTGCTGCGCGCGCTGGGCCGCAACGACGAACTGGCGCACAGCTCGATCCGCTTCACCGTCGGGCGCTTCACCACCGAACAGGAGATCGATTACACGGTCGAACTGTTGAAGAGCAAGATCGGCAAGCTGCGCGACCTGTCCCCGCTGTGGGAGATGTACAAGGACGGCGTGGACCTGAATTCGATTCAATGGGCGGCGCATTGAACGCTGTCCTTCCGACCCCATAAAAGATACGTCACAGAGGTAGCCAACATGTCTTACTCCAACAAGGTACTCGACCACTACGAAAACCCCCGTAACGTCGGTTCGTTCGACAAGAACGACGACGCCGTCGGCACCGGCATGGTGGGCGCGCCCGCTTGCGGCGACGTGATGAAGCTGCAGATCAAGGTCAACGAGCAGGGCGTGATCGAAGACGCGAAGTTCAAGACCTACGGTTGCGGCTCGGCGATCGCCTCGTCGTCGCTGGTGACCGAGTGGGTCAAGGGCAAGACCGTGGACCAGGCGCTGGAGATCAAGAACACCCAGATCGCCGAGGAACTGGCGCTGCCGCCGGTCAAGATCCACTGCTCGATCCTGGCCGAGGACGCGATCAAGGCCGCGGTCGAGGACTACAAGAAGAAGCACGCGGGCGCCCCGACGCAACAGGCCGCCTGAGCGATCGAAGGGAAGTGGTAGCGATGATCACATTGACCGAAAAAGCCGCGAAGCACGTTTCGCGCTATCTGGACCGCCGGGGCAAGGGCATCGGCCTGCGGCTCGGCGTCAAGACGACCGGCTGTTCCGGCCTGGCGTACAAGCTCGAGTATGTCGACGAGCTGCAGCCGGAGGACCAGGTGTTCGAGTCGCACGGCGTCAAGGTGGTGGTCGATCCCAAGAGCCTGCCGTACATCGACGGCACCGAGCTCGACTTCGCCCGCGAAGGGTTGAACGAAGGCTTCCGCTTCAACAACCCGAACGTCAAGGACGAGTGCGGGTGCGGCGAATCGTTCCGCGTGTAAGGCCGGCGGCCTGAGCGTGTTCCTCTCCCCGCTGGCGGGAGAGCGCCGGGCACGGCGGCGGTGCCTCACCGACGAGGCGCCGCCGCCTTCGCCATGGCCTTCCAGCAGGACTACCTTGAAAGACGATTATTTCGCCCTGTTCGGGCTGCCGGCCCGCTTCACCGTCGACGAGGCCGCGCTCGACGCCGCCTACCGCACGGTGCAATCGCAGGCGCATCCGGACCGCTTCGCCCATGCCGGCGACGCCGAACGGCGCGTCGCGATGCAATGGGCCGCGCATGCGAACGAGGCCTACCGGACCCTGCGCCAGCCGCTCAAGCGCGCGATCTATCTGCTGTCGCTGCGCGGCATCGATATCCAGGCCGAGAACAATACGGCGATGGCGCCCGACTTCCTGATGCAGCAGATGGAATGGCGCGAGGCGCTGCAGGACGCGGTACAGCAGCGCGACGCCGCGGCGCTGGACGCGCTGCTGCGCTCGCTGCGCCAGGAGAAGCGCGAACGCCAGAACGCGCTCGGCGGCCTGCTCGATGCCGGCGACGACGAGGCCGCGGCCGCCGCGGCGCGCCAGCTGATGTTCGTCGAGAAGATCGAGCACGACGCGAGCGAGGCGATCGACCGCCTCGAAGGCTAGCGCGGCAGGCACCATCGCGGGGGCCATGACACAATGGCGCCCCGGCAAAAGCGGGTATTGCGGCGGCGCGCGCAGGACCTTCGCCCGGCCATCGCGCCGCTCGCCCCGACAACAGAAGATTGACATGGCACTGCTTCAGATTTCCGAACCCGGCATGTCGCCGGCACCCCACCAGCGACGGCTCGCGGTCGGCATCGACCTCGGCACCACCAATTCGCTGGTGGCGGCCGTTCGCAACAGCATTCCCGAGGTGCTGGCCGACGAGAGCGGCCGTACGCTGCTGCCGTCGGTGGTGCGCTATCTGCCGAACCAGACCGCGCAGATCGGCTTCCCGCGCCCAGGAAGAGGCGGTGCGCGATCCCAAGAACACCATCGTCTCGGTCAAGCGCTTCATGGGCCGTGGCCTGCACGACGTCGCGCATATCGAGCACAGCCCGTACGACTTCGTCGACGCGCCCGGCATGCTGCAGATCAAGACCGTCGCCGGCATCAAGAGCCCGGTCGAGGTCTCGGCCGAGATCCTGGCCACGCTGCGCCAGCGCGCCGAGGATGCGCTGGGCGACGACCTGGTCGGCGCGGTGATCACCGTACCGGCCTATTTCGACGACGCGCAGCGCCAGGCGACCAAGGACGCGGCGCGCCTGGCCGGCCTCGAAGTGCTGCGCCTGCTGAACGAGCCGACCGCGGCGGCGATCGCCTACGGGCTCGACAACGCCTCGGAAGGCATCTATGCGGTCTACGACCTCGGCGGCGGCACCTTCGACATCTCGGTGCTGAAGCTGACCAAGGGCGTCTTCGAGGTGATGGCGACCGGCGGCGATTCCGCGCTGGGCGGCGACGACTTCGACCAGCGCCTGGTCTGCTGGATCGTCGAGCAGGCCGGCCTGCAGCCGCTGTCCGCGGAGGACACCCGCCTGCTGATGGTGCGCGCGCGTGCCGCCAAGGAAGCGCTGTCGGAGGCCGACAGCACGGTGATCGACGCGGTGCTGACCACCGGCGAGATCGTCCATCTGCCGCTCACCGCCGAGCAGTTCCGCGAGATGACCGCGCATCTGGTGCAGAAGACGCTGGCGCCGGTGCGCAAGGCGCTGCGCGATGCCGGCGTGGCGCCCGACGAGGTCAAGGGCGTGGTGCTGGTCGGCGGCGCCACGCGCATGCCGTCGATCCGCAAGGCGGTCGCCGATTTCTTCGGCCAGCCGCCGCTGACCAATCTCGATCCGGACAAGGTGGTCGCGCTGGGCGCGGCGATGCAGGCCAATCTGCTGGCCGGCAACAACGCGCCGGGCGACGACTGGCTGCTGCTCGACGTGATTCCGCTGTCGCTGGGCGTCGAAACCATGGGCGGCCTGGTCGAGAAGATCATCCCGCGCAACAGCACGATCCCGGTCGCGCGCGCGCAGGAGTTCACCACCTTCAAGGACGGCCAGACCGCGATGGCGATCCACGTGCTGCAGGGCGAGCGCGAACTGGCCAGCGACTGCCGTTCGCTGGCGCGCTTCGAGCTGCGCGGCATTCCGCCGATGGTGGCCGGCGCGGCCCGTATCCGCGTGACCTACCAGGTCGACGCCGACGGCCTGCTGTCGGTGTCGGCGCGCGAGACGCAGTCGGGCGTCGAGGCCTCGATCGCCGTCAAGCCCTCGTACGGCCTCGGCGACGACGATATCGCGCGGATGCTGCAGGACAGCTTCCGCGAGGCCGAGCACGACATGAAGAGCCGCGCGCTCGCCGAGGAGCGTGTCGAGGCCGAGCGGCTGCTCGAGGCCACCCGCAGCGCGCTGCAGGCCGACGGCGACCTGCTGTCGGACGACGAGCGCGCCGAGGTCGAAGCCCTGATGAACAGCGTGCGCGAGACCGCCGCCGGCGACGACCATCTGGCGATCAAGGCGGCCATCGAGACGCTGTCGCGTGGCACCGACGAGTTCGCGGCCCGCCGCATGGACCGCTCGATCAAGCAAGCGCTGGCCGGCCGCAAGGTGCAGGAGCTCGGCTGAGGCGCTCCATTTCACTTCCCGCGTCGCCCGCCATCCCCAATATCAGGACCCCATATGCCACAGATTGTCGTACTGCCCCACGCCGAATACTGCCCCGAGGGCGCCGTGATCGAAGCCAGGAAGGGCACCAGCATCTGCGACGTGCTGCTCGAGCATGACATCGAGATCGAGCATGCCTGCGAGAAGTCGTGCGCCTGCACCACCTGCCACGTGGTCGTGCGCGAGGGCTTCGATTCGCTGAACGAAGCCGAAGAGAAAGAGGAAGACCTGCTCGACAAGGCCTGGGGCCTCGAGCCGAATTCCCGGCTGTCCTGCCAGGCCATCGTCGCCGACGAAGACCTGACCATCGAGATTCCCAAATACACCATCAACCACGCCAAGGAAGGCCACTGAGGCCCGTGTTGCCTGCCCCGGCGGCATGGCGATTCCATGGCGAACGAAGACCTTGGAGAACCCCTGATGAAATGGACGGATACCTTTGACATCGCGGCAGCGCTGTACGACAAGTACCCCGATGTCGATCCGCTGACGGTGCGCTTCACCGACCTGCGCCGCTGGGTGCTGGAGCTGGACGGCTTCGACGACCTGCCCGAGCGGTCCGGCGAAAAGATCCTCGAGGCCATCCAGGCCGCGTGGATCGAGGAAGCGCAGTAGGGTAGGCAGGGCGGTAGTGCAGTAGTGCAGCAGTGCAGTAGTGCAGTAGTGCAGTAGCGGTACGAACGTCGTGCCGACGCGGCCGGGTCATGCGCCGCGTCGTCGGCCGGCGGTGCGGACAAAAAAGCGCGCTCCAGGAGCGCGCTTTTTTATGGCTCGAGCCCGCGCCCGTCGGCGCGGCCCCGCTCAGTCCTCCCGCCGCAGGTGCGGGAACAGGATGACGTCCCGAATGTTCGGGCTGTCGGTCAGCAGCATCACCAGCCGGTCGATGCCGATGCCGCAGCCGCCCGTCGGGGGCATGCCGTATTCCAGCGCGCGGATGTAGTCGGCGTCGAAATACATCGCCTCCTCGTCGCCCGCATCCTTCTGCTCGACCTGCTTGCGGAAGCGCTCGGCCTGGTCCTCGGCGTCGTTGAGCTCCGAGAAGCCGTTGGCGATCTCGCGGCCGGTGATGAACAGCTCGAAGCGCTCGGTGATGCCCGGCACCGTGTCGGAGGCGCGCGCCAGCGGCGACACCTCGACCGGATAGTCGACGATGAAGGTCGGCTCCCACAGCTGACTCTCGGCGGTCTCCTCGAACAGCACCAGTTGCAGCGTGCCCAGACCCGCGTTCAGGAATTGCGGCGCGCCGGTATTGACGCCGAACTTCTTCAGCTCGGCGCGCAGGAAGTCGGCATCGGCCAGTTGCGCATCGGTGTATTGCGGCGCGTACTTCTGGATCGCCTGCGTGATGGTCAGCCGGTGGAAGGGCTTCGACAGGTCCAGCTCGCGTCCCTGATAGGTCAGCGTCGCGCTGCCGCGCGCGTCGATCGCCGCCTTGCGGATCAGATCCTCGGTGAAGTCCATCAGCCACCGGTAGTCGGTATAGGCCGCGTAGAACTCCATCATCGTGAACTCGGGGTTGTGGCGCGGGCTGACCCCCCTCGTTGCGGAAGTTGCGGTTGATCTCGAACACGCGCTCGAAGCCGCCGACGATCAGCCGCTTCAGATAGAGCTCGGGTGCGATGCGCAGGAACATCTGCATGTCCAGCGCGTTGTGGTGCGTGATGAAGGGCTTGGCCGCGGCGCCGCCGGGAATCGGATGCAGCATCGGCGTCTCGACTTCCATGAAGCCGGCCTCGGCCATATGGCGGCGCAGCGACGAGATCGCTTCGGTGCGGGCGCGGAAGGTCGCGCGCGTTTCCGGCGAGACGATCAGGTCGACATAGCGCTGGCGGTACTTCATCTCCTGGTCGGCCAGGCCGTGGAACTTGTCCGGCAGCGGCCGCAGCGACTTCGACAGCAGGCGCAGTTCCTGCACCTGCACCGACAGTTCGCCCTTGTTGGTGCGGAACAGCAGCCCGCGCGCGCTGACGATGTCGCCAAGGTCCCAGTGCTTGAAGTTGGCGTAGACCTCTTCGCCGACCTTGTCGCGCGTGATGTAGAACTGGATCTGGCCGCTGCCGTCCTGCACGGTGGCGAAGCTGGCCTTGCCCATCACGCGCTTGAGCATCATGCGGCCGGCCACCGCGACCTCGACCGGATTGGCCTCGAGCGTGGCCTGGTCGGCGTCGCCGTACTGCGCGTGCAGGCTGGCGGCCTGATGGGTCGGACGGAAGTCGTTGGGGAAGGCGACGCCTTGCTGACGCAGCGCCTGCAGCTTCTCGCGCCGCTCGGCAATGATCTTGTTTTCGTCGACGGCGGGGCCTGCTCGGCAGGCGCGCGGGTGGGTTCGGTCATGATGTCGTCAAAGGGCGGGGCACGGGGGCCGCGCGGGAAAGTCAGGTATTGCGGATATCGTCGAGTTCGGTGCTGCCGAAGTCGGCGCGCTGCAGATAGGCGGCGATGCGGGCGGCGGCCTCCTCGGGGCTGGTCAGCTGCGCGTTGGCCTTCAGCGAGCGGAAGCGTTCGACCTGCGCGAAGTCGGCCTCGCGGATGGCGGCCTGCATGCCGGTATCGACCACGCCCGGGGCCAGCGCCACCGCGCGCACGCCGCGCTCGGCCGGCACCGACGCGTACTCGGCATTGACCGAGCGCACGAACATGTCGAGCGCGGCCTTGCCGGCGCAGTAGGCGCTCCAGCCCTCGACCGGCCGGCGCGCGGCGCCGGACGAGATCGCCAGCACCTTGCGCGGGCAGCCGAAGCGCTCGCTGCGCGCCAGGAAGGCCGCGGTCAGCGTCATCGGCGACACCAGGTTGGTCATCAGGTGCGGCACCAGCGTGGCCTCCTGCAGCTCGGCGATCGGCGCGATCGGCTCGATCACGCCGGCGTTCAGCACCAGCGTCGCGCTGGCCGGAGCGTCGACGCTGTCGAGCACGCTCGCCAGCCAGCTCGCCGCCTGCGCGGGCTTCGACAGGTCCTGCAGGTGCCAGGCGATCGGCACGCCGCTGGCCTGCGCGGCCTGCTCCAGTTCCGCATTGCGGCTGCGCGCCACGCACACCAGCCGGTTGCCCGGGACCATCAGCGCGCGCACCAGGGCGGCGCCCAGGCCGCGCGAGGCGCCCGTGATGATGATCAGATGGGATGCGTCGGTCGATGCGTCAGTCGATGCGGCAGTGGTCATGGATATCGCCCTGGCGGAGAGAGGTCGGACCCCGCGGCACGGCCGCGCCGCGGGATGGGTGGCGCGAGCGGGCGCCGGTCCTGCTGTGCTGCAACGCTCGGTCCTGCGCCTGGAGGCCCTTACAGGCCCTGTTTCAGGCTCGCTTCGATGAAGGTGTCCAGGTCGCCGTCCAGCACCTTCTGCGTGTTGGACATTTCGACGTTGGTGCGCAGGTCCTTGATGCGGCTCTGGTCCAGCACGTACGAGCGGATCTGGTGGCCCCAGCCCACATCGGTCTTGGTCGATTCGAGCTTGTCGGCCTCGGCCTGGCGCTTGCGCATCTCGTGCTCGTACAGGCGCGACTTCAGCATCGACATCGCCTCGGCGCGGTTGCGGTGCTGCGAGCGGTCGTTCTGGCACTGCACGACGATGCCGGTCGGGATATGCGTGATCCGCACGGCCGAATCGGTCTTGTTGATGTGCTGGCCGCCCGCGCCCGAGGCGCGATAGGTATCGACGCGCAGGTCCGCCGGATTGATCTCGACCTCGAACGAGTCGTCGACCTCCGGATAGACGAACACCGACGAGAACGAGGTATGCCGGCCGCCCGACGAGTCGAACGGCGACTTGCGCACCAGGCGGTGCACGCCGGTCTCGGTACGCAGATAGCCGAACGCGTATTCGCCCTCGACCTTGATCGTCGCGCTCTTGATGCCGGCGACATCGCCCTCGGACTCTTCCAGCACCTCGGCCTTGAAGCCCTTGCGCTCGCAGTACTTCAGGTACTGGCGCAGCAGCATCGAGGCCCAGTCGCACGCCTCGGTACCGCCGGCGCCGGCCTGGATGTCGATGAAGGCATTGGCCTGATCGAGCTGGCCGGAGAACATGCGGCGGAACTCCATGTCGGCGACCGCCGCCTCGAAGCCCTTGACGTCCTCTTCGATCGACACCAGCGTGTCGTCGTCGCCCTCTTCACGCGCGAGCTCGAACAGCTCCTGGGCGCTTTCCAGATCCTCGGTCAGCTTGCCCAGTACCTGGACCACGCCTTCGAGCATCTTCTTTTCCTTGCCGAGGTCCTGGGCCCGCTTCGGGTTGTTCCAGACCTCGGGGTCCTCCAGTTCGCCGTTGACTTCGGCCAGACGTCCTACCTTGACGTCGTAGTCAAAGATACCCCCCGTAGATCTTCCGTCCGGGAACGGAGATCGGAGATGGCGCCGGAGATGGCGTTGAGGCGTTCTGCTTCCATGGTGTTCTTGCGCTTTGAAAACCGTGAATTATAGCGGAACGGGGAGGCATTCCCCGGGTAATGACGGATAATGCGCCGCGCGGACGCCCACGCTTTGGCGATGCCGGCGCCGCGGCGGCTCGGGTCCTGCACGGGTCACCGCTGGGCGATTCCGGGCGCCGGGTCGAACTGTGGCCGTGACCGATGGTCTACAGTTGCGGGTGCGTCAACCGTTACTTCGTTGGCGCCGCCTCGTTTCGATCCGCCGTTCCGTCCGCCATCCATTCCGCCGCTCCGGCCCGCCAGGGCGATATGGGGCGGGCCCAGCTTCCCGATGCAGCCATGACGATGCCAGCCATTTCAACCCTCCCGACCGCGACCGCACCGACCGCCCCGGCCATCGGCCGCCGGCGCGCCATCGCCGCGCTGGCCGCCACGATGCTGGCGACGCTGGCCGGCTGCGGCACGGTGGGCGAGGGCGGCCCCGCGCCGGACGGCTTCTACCGGGTGCGCTCCGGCGACACGCTGTATTCGATCGCGCGCCGCCACCGCCGCTCGGTGCGCGACCTGGTGCGCTGGAACGCCTTGCCGAGCGCCGATCGCATCGAGGTCGGCCAGCTGATCCGCGTGCGGCCGCCGGCCGGCGCCGCGGCCGCCGCCAGCAACACCAGCGGCCCGGCCACGGTCGAGGAGACCCCGCGCGCGGCCACGCCGTCGAGCCGGCCGCCGTCCAGCCGCATCGCGCTGCAATGGCCGGCCGACGGCACGGTCACGCACGGCTATTCGCCGCCATCGAGCAAGGGCCTGCGCATCGCGGTGCCGGCCAACGGCACCGTGCGCGCGGCCGCGGCCGGCTGGGCGATCCATGTCGGCGCGCTGCGCGGCTATGGCACGCTGGTGATCGTCAAGCACAACGACGACTGGCTGACGGTCTACGGCAATCTCGACCAGCCGATGGTCAAGGAAGGCGCCCACGTCGACGCGGGCCAGGCAGTGGGCCGCATGGGCGCCGCGGCGAGCGAGCTGCATTTCGAGGTGCGCGGCAACGGCAAGCCGGTCGATCCGGCCACGATGCTGCCGGCGCGGGGGTAGGGGCTCCACGACCGCCCATGCCGGTACGCGGGTAAGGCTTCGATGCACCGTCCGTGTCGCCCTCGCGCAGGGGGGGACCCGGCGTCCCGGAAAGCCGCCAGGCCTGCGTCTGCGCGGGACGACCAATCGGCTGCCAGACGTCTTTCCCTACTGCGCGTGCTCGATCACCATCTGCACGCGCGTGACGCCGTTGAACGTGTTGTTGTCGAGCCGGTAGGCCACCATCGCGCTGGCACCCAGCGTGTCGGCGTGGTTGAACCAGATCGCGTCGAACTGGCGCTTGCCGCGCCCCAGCTGCAGCTTCAGGTGCTTGCCCTTGAGCACGGTCTGGCGCAGCACGTCGAACTCCCCCGCAGAAGGTCGGCGGCGGAAAGCCCTGGCCCCATACCTGCTGCTCCAGCAGCGACACGAAGGCCGGATCGAAGCAGTGGTCCTCGATCTCGCCGTCAGTCTCGATCACGCGGGCGAGGTGGTCGTCGGTCAGCCATTCGCGGCCGATGCCCTCGAACGCATCCATGAAGCGCTCGAAATCGCCGGCGCGCAGCGTCAGGCCGGCCGCCATCGCATGGCCGCCGAACTTGACCAGCAGGCCGGGATGGCGCTTGGACACCAGATCGAGCGCGTCGCGCAGATGAAAGCCCGGAATCGAGCGGCCCGAGCCCTTGATGGTGGCCTCGTCGCCCGGCGCGAACGTGATGGTCGGGCGATGGAACTTCTCCTTGAGCCGCGACGCGACGATGCCGATCACGCCCTGGTGCCAGGTGTCGTTGAACACGCTGACGGTAAAGCGCGACGACGGGTCCAGCCCGTCCAGCGGACGTTCGAGGATCTGCAGCGCTTCCTGCTGCATGCCGGCTTCGATATCGCGCCGCTCGCGGTTCATCGCGTCGAGCTGCTGCGCGATCTCCCACGCGCGCTCGGCGTCGTCGCTGAGCAGGCATTCGATGCCCAGCGACATGTCGGCGAGCCGTCCGGCGGCGTTCAGCCGCGGTCCCAGGCCGAAGCCGAGATCGAACGTCGTGGCGCGGCTGGCCTCGCGTCCGGCCGCGCGAAACAGCGCGGCGACGCCCGCATGCATGCGGCCCGCGCGCATGCGCTTGAGCCCCTGCGCGACCAGGATGCGGTTGTTGGTGTCGAGCTTGACCACGTCCGCCACGGTGCCGAGGGCAACGAGGTCGAGCAGCGTGTCGAGGCGCGGCTGATTGGCCGGCGTGAACACGCCGCGCTGGCGCAATTCCGCGCGCAGCGCCAGCAGCACGTAGAACATCACGCCGACGCCCGCCAGGTTCTTGCTGGGAAAGCCGCAGCCCGGCTGGTTCGGGTTGACGATCACCGCCGCGTCGGGCAGCTGGTCGCCCGGTAGATGGTGGTCGGTGACCACCACGTCGATGCCGCGCGCATTGGCCGCGGCCACGCCATCGACGCTCGCGATGCCGTTGTCGACGGTGACGATCACGTCGGGATTGCGCTGCGCCGCCAGCGCGACGATCTCCGGCGTCAGGCCGTAGCCGTATTCGAAGCGGTTCGGCACGATGTAGTCGACCTGGGCGCCCAGCATGCGCAGGCCGCGCACGCCCACCGCGCAGGCGGTGGCGCCGTCGCAGTCGTAGTCGGCGACGATCAGCAGCCGGCGGCGCGCGGCGATCGCGTCGGCCAGATAGACCGCGGCGCGGTCGATTCCCTTCATCGCCTGCGGGGCCATCAGCTCGGGCAGGTCGGTGGCCAGCTCGCGCGCATGGGTGACGCCGCGCGCCGACAGGATGCGCGCCAGCGTCGGATGCAGGCCCAGCGCGGCGAGGGCACTGGCATGGTCGGGCTGGTGGGGGGCGGATCGCGATGCGTGTCATGGGGTCGGAACGAAAGCGGAGCAGGGGCCGGGGCGGTGGTAAAGCGGGCGCAGCGGCCGCAGCAGGGGAAGCAGACGCGGCAGACGAAGCGGATGCGACAGACCAAGCGGGTGTGACAGACGAAGCGGGCGCGGCGCAGCAAGTGGATGAGGCGGACGAAGCAGCGTCGGCATGATCGCCCTCATGCGGCCAGCGCGAGATCGGACAGCAGCGCGCGCCAGTCGCCGCGCATGCCCAGGCCGCGCCAGAACTTGCGCAGGTCGCCGCGGCGCACCGTGAATTCGGCGTGATGGTCGTCGCCGCCGAGCACCAGCGTCAGCGCCTGCAGCCGGCCCGCCTCGAGCGCCGCCAGCGCCGGCGCGAACCAGTCGGCCTCGAGCGCATGCAGCCGCTCGATCCAGCTGCCCCAGTCCTCGGCGAGATAGGCCGAGGCGCAGGCATCGAGCAGCGCCATCGCGCTGCCCTCGGCTTGCAGCGATGCCGGCGATGCGAGCGACTCGAGCGATGCCAGCGAAGGCGGCAAGGGCAGGCATGCGGCGCCGCCGGCCATGGCCAGCCCGCGCAGCAGCGGATCGTCGGCCAGCACCGTATCGGCCAGCCGCGGCACCGGCCGCAGCGCGCCGCCGCCATGCAGCCAGACCGAGTTGACTGGCAGCGCGCCGCGGGCCTCGCGCGCCTGGTTGACCGGATGGTCGAACCAGGTCATCTGGATCTCGTTCTGCAGCCGGCGCCAGTCGCGCTCGCGCGGGCCGGACTGCATCCAGACATCGATATTGCGGCCGGCCGCGCGCAGCGGCGGGGTGGCATCCAGCGGTCCGAACACCCCTTCGGGCAGATACCAGCGGCCGGGGTGGGGCGCATCCAGCGCGATCCCCGAATCGCTCAGCAGCGGGGCGATGGCCTCGCGCAGCGCGGCCGATTCGGCGGCGTCCAGCGTCAGCAGCGCCGGGTCCATCAGCACCAGGTGATCGCGCGCGGCATGGATGTGGACCGGTTGCAGGCAGACCCAGGACTGCGGATCGCTGCCGGACCGCACGTCGTGATTGGCGTCGGCACCGCCATGGTCGGCCAGCCGCATGTAGGGCGCGGTGGGCACGCGCGCGGTGTCCAGGCCGGCGCGCGCGGCCAGCCAGCGCTCATGGGCGAGCGAGCGCAGCGCGATCGGATCGTAGCCGGCGCCGTGGCGCTCGCGCGCAGTCGTGCCGGCGCGCGTCAGCAACTTTCCCAGCGCCGGCAACTCCAACTGGCGCAGCAGGGCGCCGGCAATGCCGCCGCCGGCGCCGTTCGGTTCGTCCAGGCCCTCGGTATCCGCGCCGGGCGGGACCGAAAAGGGCACAATCAGGGTCAGGTGCGTCGTCATGGTTGGCGAGATTGTAAACTCGCGGGTGGCCGGCGCGTCCCGATTCACCGAATTCGGACGACATTGCGCCGGACTTGCGCCGGAATTACGCCGGATTCGCACGCGCCCGGGGGCGCGATGGCGGCCCGGCCGGGCCTTCGATCCGGCCTCACGGGCGCCATCGCGCGTTGGCAACGAACACAGGAACCGTCTTGAACTTTCCCTACGAGTGGCAGATCGGCTGGCGCTATACCCGCGCCAGCAAACGCGCCAGCCGCAATACCTTCATCTCCTTCATCTCGATGATCTCGATGCTCGGCATCGCGCTCGGCGTGGCCGCGCTGATCGTCGTGCTGTCGGTGATGAACGGCTTCCAGAAGGAGGTACGCGACCGCATGCTGTCGGTGCTCGCGCATATCGAGGTGATCGGCCCTTCCACGCTGCCCGACTGGCGCCGCACCGCCGCCGAGGCGATGCGCAACAAGGAGGTCGTCGGCGCCGCGCCCTATGTCGCCGCGCAGGCGATGCTGACCCGCGACGACACCGTGCGCGGCGTGCTGCTGCGCGGCGTCGATCCGGCCGAGGAGCCCAAGGTCTCGGACATCGGCAAGCAGTTCAAGGCCGGCAGCCTGACCGAGCTGCAGCCCGGCGGCTTCGGCATCGTGCTGGGCGGCGAGCTGGCCGCGGCGATGGGCGTGCGCGTGGGCGACAAGGTCACGCTGGTGGCGCCGCAGGGCACCATCACGCCTGCCGGCGTGCTGCCGCGCCTCAAGCAGTTCACCGTGGTCGGCGTGTTCTCGTCGGGCCATTACGAGTTCGACAGCGCGCTGGCGCTGATCGATATCCAGGACGCGCAGACGCTGTTCCGGCTCGACGGTCCCAACGGCCTGCGGCTGAAGCTGTCCGACATGCAGCGCGCCCCGCAGGTCGCCGACGCGCTGGCCGGCACGCTGTCCGGCGAGCTCTATCTGCGCGACTGGTCCAAGCAGAACCGCAACTGGTTCGCCGCGGTGCAGACCGAGAAACGGATGATGTTCATCATCCTGACGCTGATCATCGCGGTGGCGGCCTTCAACCTGGTGTCGACGCTGGTGATGACCGTGACCGACAAGCAGGCCGATATCGCGATCCTGCGCACCATGGGCGCGCAGCCCGGCTCGATCATGCGCATCTTCATCGTGCAGGGCGTGGCCATCGGCTTCATCGGCACCGTGCTCGGCGTGCTCGGCGGCACGCTGATCGCGACCAATATCGACGTGATCGTGCCCTTCATCGAGCGGATCCTGCAGGTCCAGTTCCTGCCCCGTGACATCTACTTCATCAGCGAATTGCCCTCGGACCCGCGCGTGAACGACATCGCCACCATCGGCACCATTTCCTTCGTGCTGGCCATCCTGGCCACGCTCTATCCCAGCTGGCGCGCCGCCCGCGTGAACCCCGCGGAGGCGCTGCGCTATGAATGAGGCCATGCTGAACCGCACCGCCGCGCCCGAGGCCACGCCGGCGGGCGCCACCGCCGCCGCGCAGCCGATCCTGACCGCGCAGGGGCTGTGCAAGCGTTTCCGCCAGGGCGGGCTCGACGTCGAGGTGCTGCGCGGCGTCGACCTGCGCATCGATGCCGGCGAGAAGGTCGCCATCGTCGGCGCCTCCGGCTCGGGCAAAAAGCACGCTGCTGCATGTGCTGGGCGGGCTGGACAATCCCGATTCGGGCAGCGTCGCGCTGCTCGGCAAGCCCTTCACCGACCTGCGCGAGACCGAGCGCAACCTGGTGCGCAACCGCTCGCTGGGCTTCGTCTACCAGTTCCACCATCTGTTGCCGGAGTTCACCGCGCTGGACAACGTCGCGATGCCGATGCGCATCCGCGGCCTGCGCCAGGGCGAGGCGCGCGAGGCCGCGCAGGCGATGCTGGCGCGCGTCGGCCTCGGCGAGCGCGCGAAGCACCGTCCCGGCGAGCTGTCCGGCGGCGAGCGGCAGCGCGTGGCGATCGCGCGCGCGCTGGTGGGGCAGCCGGCCTGCGTGCTGGCCGACGAGCCGACCGGCAATCTCGACGACCACACCGCCGGCGGCGTCTACGACCTGATGCTGGAGCTGTCGCGCACGCTGGGCACCAGCTTCGTGATCGTCACGCACGATCTCGACCTGGCCAATCGCTGCGACCGCGTGCTGCGGCTGCGCGACGGCCATCTGCATCGCGAACGCTGATACCGCGGCGCGCCGGAGCTTCCCCGATGTGGATCGACACCCATTGCCACCTCGACGCGGCCGAGTTCGATGACGACCGCGACGCGGTGGTGGCGGCCGCGGCCGCGGTGGGTGTCGGCGGCATCGTGCTGCCCGCGGTGGCGGTGTCGAACTTCGCCGCCGTGCGCGCGCTGGCGCATCGCCATCCGGCCTGCGTCTATGCGCTCGGCATCCATCCGCTGTGCACGCCCGGCGCGGGGCAGCCCGACCTCGACGCGCTGCGGCGCGAGGTCGAGGCCGCGCTGCCCGATCCCCGCTTCGTCGGCATCGGCGAGATCGGCCTGGACTTCTTCGTGCCGGGACTCGACGCGCAGCACCAGACCTGGCTCTACGTCGAGCAGCTGAAGATCGCGCGCGAGTTCGATCTGCCGGTGCTGCTGCATGTCCGCAAGTCGCAGGACCAGGTTGCCGCGCAACTGCGGCGCGTCGGCGTGCGGCGCGGCATCGCGCACGCCTTCAATGGCAGCGCGCAGCAGGCGCAGCGCTTCGTCGAGCAGGGCTTCAGGCTCGGCTTCGGCGGCAACGTGACGTTCAGCCGCGCGCGGCAGATCCGGCGGCTGGCGGTGGAGTTGCCGCTGGAAGCGCTGGTGCTGGAAACCGATGCGCCCGATATCGCGCCGGCCTGGCTGACCGACGACCAGTTCGGCGAACAGCGCAAGGTGCGCAACACACCGGCCGAGGTCGCGGGCGTCGCGCGCGTGCTGACCGAACTGCGCGGCATCGAGGCCCCCCACCCTGGCCCAGGCGACCTGGCGCAATGCGGTCGAGGCGCTGCCCCGGCTGGCGGCCTTTGCCGCGACGATGGCGCCGTCTCCCCCGCCGTGACGGACTGACACGTTCTGGGCCGCCGCCCGGCGGTATAAACGCAGGCATCGTGATCCTCGAACGAGGGCGGGCATGTCTGCGGTGCTTGCGGTCCTTGGGCTTTCTGCGGTGTCTACGATTTGCCCGGCGGCAGATGGACATGCTGCGGGCGTATCGGGCCCGGCGTTCGTTGCTGTCCCTGCTGTTCCTGCTGTTCCTGTAGTTCTTGCGTTGCCGGCGCCGCGATGCGCCTGACCCTGTGCGCCTTCGTGGCGGGTTGCTGGCTGGTGCAGCAGCTGCCGGTGCTGCCGTCCGCGCCGATCAGCATGACCGCGGGGCTCGCTTCGTTCGGCGTGCTGCTCGCGCTGTCGCCGCTTGCAGAACGACACCGGCCTTCGGTGCCGGCGGGCCCGCGTCCTTCCTCCCCTTGTCTTCCATGCCCGCTGGCTGACCACCGTGCTGGTGACCGCGCTCGCCGCGCTGACCGCTGGCGCGGCATGGGCGGCCTGGCGCGCCGAGCGCCGGCTGTCCGAACGGCTCGCCGCCGAGCTCGAAGGCGTGACGCTGTCGCTGACCGGCGTGGTGTCCAGCTTGCCGACCGGCAACGGCGAGGGCCTGCGGTTCAACCTGAGCGTCGACGGCAAGCGACCGGCGGGCTTGCCGGCGCTGCTGTCGCTCGGCTGGCAACAGGCGCCGCCCGCTCTGCTGCCCGGCACGCGGCTGGCGCTGACCGTGCGGCTGAAGCGGCCGCACGGCCTCGCCAATCCGCATGGCTTCGACTACGAATACTGGCTGCTGCAGCGAGGCATCGGCGCGACCGGCTACGTGCTGGCCGCCCACCCGGCATCGCCGGTGGGCCTGCGGCCCGCCTGGCGCATTGCACGCTGGCGCGCGCAGATGCGGGCGCGGATGCTGGCGGCGATGCCGGCCGATGCGCCGTTCGCCGGCGTGCTGGTGGCGCTGGCGATCGGCGACCAGAGCGGCATCGCCGCCGAGCAGTGGCGCTGGTTCACGCGCACCGGCATCGGCCATCTGGTCAGCATTTCGGGGCTGCATATCACGATGATTTCCGGACTGGCCGCCGCGCTGGCGCGCGCGCTGTGGCGGCGCTCGTTCGGACTGGGCAGATGGATGCGCAGGCCGCTGCCGTTGCGCTGTCCGGCGCAGCGCGCGGCGGCGCTGGTGGCGGTGGTATCGGCCCTGGCCTATGGGTTGCTGTCCGGCATGGAAGTCCCGGCGCAGCGCACGGTGGCGATGGTGGCCGTGACCGCGCTGGCGCTGTGGTGGCAGCGCCGGCCGCCGGCCTCGCTGGTGCTGGTCTGGGCCGCGGCGGCGGCGCTCGCGCTCGATCCCTGGGCGGTGCGGGCGGCGGGGTTCTGGCTGTCGTTCGGCGCGGTCGCGGCGATCTTTCTGGCGGCGTCGCAGCGCACCGTCGCCGATGCCGGCCCCGGGCCGCCACCGCCTTCGGTCTGGCAGGCGCGCTGGCATGGCCTGCGCCGGCATCTGGCCGAGGCCGCGCGCACGCAATGGGCCGTGACCGTCGGACTGCTGCCGCCGACGCTGCTGTTGTTCCAGCAGGTATCGGTGGTGTCGCCACTGGCCAATGCGCTGGCGATTCCGGTCGTCAGCCTGCTGGTGACGCCGCTGGCGCTGAGCGCGGCGCTGCTGGCGGCGTGGCCCGCGGACTGGCCGCTCGGCGGCGCCATCGCGATGGCGGCCGCGTTGCTGCTGACGCTGGCGCATCAGGCGATGGCGTGGCTGGCGGCCGTGCTGGTCCGGCTGGCGGCGCCGAACTGGGCCGTCTGGCAGGCGGCGCGGCCCGACACGGTCGAGCTTGCCTTCGCCATGCTGGGCACGGCGGTGCTGCTCGCCCCGCGCGCCTTTGGTTGGGGCTGGCGCGTGCATGGCCTGGTGCTGCTGATTCCGATGCTGTCGAGCGGCCGTGCGCCGCTGCCCGCTGCGGCGTTCCGCGCCACGGCACTCGATGTCGGGCAGGGCGCGGCGGTGCTGATCGAAACCCGCAGCCACCGGCTGCTGTACGACACCGGGCCGGCCTATGGCCCGACCAACGGTTCGGCCAGCGGTTCGGACAGAGGTTCGGACAGCGGTTCGGACAGAGGTTCGGACAGCGGTTCGGCGAGCGGTTCGGCAGACGCGCCGCGGCCCAGCGCCGGCGAACGCGTGGTGGTGCCGTTCCTGCGCGCGGTCGGCATCCATTCGCTCGATGCGCTGGTGATCAGCCACGAGGACGCCGACCATGCCGGCGGCGCGCGCGACGTGATGGCGGCGCTGCCGGTCCGGCGCATGTGGGCGGCGTTGCCGCGCGGCCATCCGTTATGGCGCCTGCCGGCTGGCGTCGGGCCGGATGTCAGCGAGGTGTGTGCAGCGGGAATCAGCTGGCAATGGGACGGCGTGCGCTTCGAACTGCTGCATCCGCTGCCGGGGCAGGGCGACGACGCCGCGATCGGCAGCAATGCGCGCAGCTGCGTGCTGCGGATCTCGAGCCCGTACGCCACGCTGCTGCTGACCGGCGATATCGACCGCGCCGCCGAACTGGCGATGGTGGCGCGCCTGCCGCCCGATGCGCTGCGTGCCGATCTGCTGCTGGTGCCGCACCATGGCAGCCGCACCTCGTCCAGCGACGAATGGCTCGATGCGGTACGGCCCGCCGCGGCGGTGTTCCAGCTCGGCTATCGCAATCGCTACCGGCATCCGCATGCACAGGTATGGGCGCGCTATGGGCGCCGCGGGATCGCGCGCTATCGCAGCGATCGCACCGGCGCGGTGGAAGTCGTCGCGGATCGCGGCGGCATCGCGATCGCGTCGTTTCGGCAGCAGGCGCGGCGCTACTGGCGGCCGGCGCCGGATGCGCCGGAATGAGCGGGCCTGTCGAACCTTTATTGGCCGTGGTTGGCGCTTGCCGATGCGCCGATGCGCCGATGCGCCGATGCGCCGATGCGCAGGCGTCGGCTAGCCCTTGGCCGCGCGCCGGGCAGCCGGCCTTCGGGTCGAATTTGCCGCCGATTTGGCCGCGGGCTTCGTCGCGGATTTCGCCGCCGACCTTGCCGCCTTCCCCGTCGGCCGCGCATTGCGGCGCGCCTTGTCGCGCGGCAGCGCCTCCAGCGCATGGCTGGGCTCGGCGCTGGCGATGCGCCGTTCGCGCAGATGGGCCTTGGCGCGTTGCAGCCGGCCCGCCATCGTATCGGCCCGCGCCAGCGCGACGCCCGCCGCCAGCACGTCGCCGAGCACCAGATGGCTGATGCGCGAGGTCATCGGCGTATAGACCTCGCTGTCCTCCTCGACATCGGAGAACACGCAGACGTCGGCCAGCGCGGCCAGCGGCGAGCCGCTGTGCGTCAGCGCCAGCACGCTGGCGCCCGCGCTGCGCGCCAGCGTGGCGGCGGTCAGCATGTCCCAGGTACGGCCGCTGTTGGACACCAGCACCGCGACATCGCCCGGCGCCAGCAGCGCCGCGGACATGCTGAACACATGCGGATCCGAATAGGCGACGGTCGGCATGCCGAGGCGGAAGAACTTGTGCTGGATATCGAGGGCGACGATGCCGGAGTTGCCGCAGCCGTAGAACTCGATGCGGCGCGCGCCGGCCAGCAGCGCGATGCCGTGCTCGATCTGGTCGGCCGACAGTGCGTTGCGCACCGACATCAGGGTCGCGATGGTGCGGTCGAACACCTTGCCCGCGATATCGGCCGGCTGGTCCTGCGGATTGACGTCCTGATGTACGAAGGGCGTACCGGCACCGACGGTCTGCGCGAACTGCAGCTTGAACTCGCGAAAGCCGTCGTAGCCCAGCGCCGCGCAGAAGCGCGCGATGGTTGGCTGCGACACGCCCGCACGGCGCGCCAGCTCCGGCATCGACAGCCGGATCACGCTGGCGCCGTGGCGCGCGACGTAGTCGGCGAGGCGCCGTTCGGAGGGGCGAAGGGAGTCGTAGACGGCGAGGATGCGTTCGCGCATGTGGGCGGCAAGGGTCGGATTGGATCGTTGTATGTAGAGATTCTACTTCGCGGGCCGAATGATCGGGTCGATCGCGGTTCGCCGCAGTCGGGAATAACCCTGAGGCTCGGCAATGGAAAGGCCGTTTTCCAACGGGATTTCCCGCATTGCCGGCACATCGGCGCGAATCGGGGGGCTTCTGGAACGGACCTGTCTTCCGGTAGAATGTAGAAATTCTACACAAAACGACCCCGCCGGGATGGACCCCCAGTTCCCGGTCCATCGACTGCCCATCTTCCCGTTCGCCTCTCCATACCGCATGCCACAGACTCTCGATCCCGCGGTGCGCGACGTCACCGAGCGCATCGTCGAACGCAGCCGCGCCAGCCGTGCCGCCTACCTGGAACGCTGCGCCCGCGCGCAGCGCGAACAGGGGGCCGGCGCAGGGTCTGTCCTGTGCCAATCTGGCCCACGGCTACGCCGCGCTGCCGGCCGCCGACAAGCTGAAGCTGCGCGTCGAACATGCGCTCAATCTCGGCATCGTCACCGCGTACAACGACATGCTGTCGGCGCACCAGCCCTATGAGCGCTATCCCGCGCTGATTCGCGCGGCTGCGCGCGAAGTGGGGGCGGTGGCCCAGGTCGCCGGCGGCGTGCCGGCGATGTGCGACGGCATCACGCAAGGCAATCCCGGCATGGAGCTGTCGCTGTTCTCGCGCGACGCGATCGCGATGGGTGCGGCGATCGCGCTGTCGCACAACACCTTCGACGCGGTGGTGATGCTCGGCGTCTGCGACAAGATCGTGCCGGGGCTGGTGATGGGCGCGCTGCAGTTCGGCCATCTGCCGGTGGTAATGGTGCCGGCCGGACCGATGGCCAGCGGCCTGCCCAACAAGGAGAAGGCGCGCGTGCGCCAGCTCTATGCGACCGGCCAGGTCGGCCGCGACGCGCTGCTCGAGGCCGAGTGCCAGGCCTATCACGGCGCGGGTACCTGCACCTTCTATGGCACCGCCAACAGCAATCAGCTGCTGATGGAAATCATGGGCCTGCATCTGCCGGGCGCGGCCTTCGTGCCGCCCGAGGGCGGCCTGCGCGACGCGCTGACGGCCGCGGCGGCACAGCGCGCGCTGGCGCTGTCGGCGCGGGGCGACGGCTATCTGCCGATCTGCCGCATCGTCGACGAACGGGCGGTGGTCAACGGCATCGTCGGGCTGCTGGCGACCGGCGGCTCGACCAACCACACCATTCATCTGGTGGCGATGGCGCGCGCCGCCGGCATCGTGATCGACTGGGACGACTTCGACCGGTTGTCGCGTGTGACGCCGCTGCTGGCGCGGGTCTATCCGAATGGCGCGGCCGACGTCAATCACTTCCATGCGGCGGGCGGCGTCGGCTTCGTGATTCGCCAGTTGCTGAACGCCGGACTGCTGCACGAGGACGTCGAGACCGTGGCCGGCCCGGGGCTGGCGCGCTATGCGCAGGAGCCGGTGCTGCACGACGGCGCGTTGCAGTGGCGCGAAGCCCCGGCGCAAAGCGGCGACGCGCAGGTGCTCGCGCCGATCGACGCGCCGTTCGATCCCGAAGGCGGGTTGCGGCTGATGTCAGGCAATCTTGGTCGCGGCGTGATCAAGGTGTCGGCGGTCGCGCCGGAGCACCGGATCGTCGAGGCGCCGGCGCGCGTGTTCGATTCGCAGCAGGCGCTGCAGGACGCGTTCACGCGCGGCGAGCTCGATCGCGACGTGATCGTCGTGGTGCGTTTCCAGGGCCCGAACGCCAACGGCATGCCCGAACTGCACCGGCTGACGCCGCCGCTGGGCGCGCTGCAGGACGCGGGCCACCGCGTCGCGCTGGTGACCGACGGCCGCATGTCGGGCGCTTCCGGCAAGGTGCCGGCCGTGATCCACGTCGGACCGGAAGCGAGCGCCGGCGGTCCGCTGGCGCGCGTGCGCGACGGCGACCGGCTGCGCGTCGACGCCGTCGCCGGCACGCTGGCGTGGCTCGGCGATCCGGCCGAGTTCGCGGCCCGCGCGCCTGCTGCACCGCCGCAGGACCCGTTCGCCGACTACAGCCTGGGGCGCGGCCTGTTTGGGCTGTTCCGCCGCCACGCGCGCGGCGCGGAGCAGGGCGGCAGCGCGCTGGACCTCAGCGAGGCCGATGCGATGGCGGCGCCGGCGCCGCGCGCACTATAGTCGTGCTGTAGGGCGTACTTTCGGCAGGCGATACGGCAGCCGATACGGCGGGCGATACGCAACCCCGGCCCGAAGCCGAACCGAAGCCGAACCGAAGCCGGACCGCAGCCGGACCGAACCAATCCCGAAACGAGCCGGACCCCGCGTCCGGCCTCGACCCGCGGGCGCGCGAACCCGCCGCCGCGCGGTCAGACCAACAAGGACGGCCCCGACCGTCCGATCCTGATCGATGGAGCAGACATGATCTATATCCTGATGGGCGTCTCCGGCAGCGGCAAGACCACGGTCGGCTCGCTGCTGGCGCAGGCCCTGCATTGCGGCTTCCATGACGCCGACGAATTCCACAGCGCCGCCAACAAGGCCAAGATGGCCGCCGGCATTCCGCTGACCGACGAGGACCGCTGGCCCTGGCTGGACGCGATGCGCGCCGCCATCGACCAGGCCCGCGCCGAGGGCCGCCCGCACGTCTTCACCTGCTCCGCGCTGCGCCAGATCTATCGCGACCGCCTGACGCCGCCCGACGGCGGGGTCAGCTTCATCTACCTGAAGGGCGATATCGACGTGCTGCGCACGCGCCTGGCCGGCCGCAGCGGGCATTTCTTCGATCCGAAGCTGCTGCAGAGCCAGCTCGATACGCTCGAGGAGCCGCGCGACGCGCTGGTGCTCGATATCCGCAAGCCGCCCGAGGAGCTGGTGCGCCAGATCCTGGCCGAACGTCCGCCCGTCCGCGGCAGCCAGCCCGTGCACTGAAATGGTGTGTGGGGCGGCGTCCCCGCGTCATTGCGTGGCGCCGCGCCCCGCCAACACGCCGTTCGCGGCCCGTCTTCCACTGGCAGGCATCTTGCTTGAATGTCTGCCAAGGCACCTGGCCTCCTTCTCGGGGGCAGCGGCCGGACGTATGCTGTAGAAGTCAACGATGCGCGGCGGCCGGTCGGGCGCCCGGTACTGGGGGGAGGGCATCATGGCGGCGCGGTTTTTCGATGAAATGCTGGACTGGCGCGACGAGGCGCCCCCGAACATCGCCGCCGGGCAGGCGTTGTCGCCGGACGCGATCCGGCCGCACTACCGCCAGTTCGCCGACTGGCTGGCGCGCCAGTCGGGCGCGACCATGGCCAACAAGCGTGCCGAGGCCGACCTGGTGTTCCGGCGCGTCGGCATCACCTTCGCCGTCTATGGCGACAAGGACGAGGCCAACAGCGGCACCGAGCGCACCATCCCCTTCGACGTGATTCCCCCGCATCTTCCCGGCCGGCGAATGGGCGTTGCTGGAGAAGGGCCTGCGCCAGCGCGTCGCCGCGCTGAACCGCTTCATCCACGACATCTATCACGGCCAGGACATCATCCGCGCCGGCGTGATCCCGCCCGAGCAGGTCTACGACAACGCGCAATACCGGCCCGAGATGCTGGGCATCGACGTGCCGCGCGACATCTATGCGCATGTCGCCGGCATCGACGTGGTGCGCGCCGGCGAGGGCGAGTTCTACGTGCTCGAGGACAATCTGCGGGTGCCTTCGGGGGTCTCCTACATGCTCGAGAACCGCAAGATGATGATGCGCTTGTTCCCCGAGCTGTTCGCGCGCAACCGCGTCGCGCCGGTGGCCCACTATCCCGACCTGCTGCTCGAGATGCTGCGCAGCGTGTCGCCGCAGGGCGTGGCCGATCCGACCGTGGTGGTGCTGACGCCGGGCATGTACAACTCCGCCTACTTCGAGCATGCGTTCCTCGCGCAGCAGATGGGCATCGAACTGGTCGAGGGCAGCGACCTGTTCGTGCAGGACGACCATCTGTACATGCGCACCACGCAGGGCCGCAGCGCGTCGACGTGATCTACCGCCGCGTCGACGACGACTTTCTCGATCCGCTGGTGTTCCGGCCGGATTCGACGCTGGGCGCGGCCGGCCTGCTGGCGGTCTATCGCGCCGGCAACGTCACGGTCTGCAATGCGATCGGCACCGGCGTCGCCGACGACAAGTCGATCTATCCCTATGTGCCGGAGATGATCCGCTTCTATCTGGGCGAGGAACCGCTGCTGGCCAACGTGCCGACCTGGATGTGCCGGCGCCCGGACGACCTGCAGTACGTGCTCGACCATATGGACGAGCTGGTGGTCAAGGAAACGCACGGCGCGGGCGGCTACGGCATGCTGGTCGGTCCGGCCGCGACGCGCGCGGAGATCGACGCGTTCCGCGAGGTGGTCAAGGCACGGCCGCATCAGTACATCGCGCAGCCGACGCTGGCGCTGTCGACCTGCCCGACCTATGTCGAGGCCGGCATCGCGCCGCGCCATATCGACCTGCGGCCATTTGTGCTGTCGGGCAAGGAGGTGCGCATGGTGCCGGGCGGGCTGACGCGCGTCGCGCTGCGCGAGGGGTCGCTGGTGGTCAATTCCTCGCAGGGCGGCGGCACCAAGGACACCTGGGTGCTGGAGCGCTGAGCCGACGAACCTTCAAGCCTTCAAGCCTTCGCTCCTTTCCGCAGCCATTGCCGACCCCGCGATCTTCCGACCGGACCACGGAGAGCCACCATGCTGAGCCGCACCGCCGACCACCTGTTCTGGATGGCGCGCTACACCGAGCGCGCCGAGAATACCGCGCGCATGCTCGACGTCAACTACCAGACCTCGCTGCTGCCGCAATCGCTCGAGGTGGCCGAGCAGGGCTGGTGGGCGATGCTCGATATCTCGGAGCTGACGCACGCGTTCGACCACAAGTACGGACTGCTGTCGCGCGAGGACGTGATCGACTTCATGGTGCGCGACATGACCAACCCGTCGTCGATCATGAGCTGCCTGCGCGCGGCGCGCGAGAACGCGCGGGCGGTGCGCGGTTCGCTGACCACCGAGGTGTGGGAGACGCTGAACACCACCTGGCTGGACGTGCAGCGGATGATCTCGGACGGCGTGCTGCGCGACGATCCGTCCCAGTTCTTCGAATGGGTCAAGTTCCGCTCGCACCTGGCGCGCGGCGTGCAGTTCGGCACCATGCTCAAGGACGACGCCTTCCACTTCATGCGGCTGGGCACCTTCCTGGAGCGCGCCGACAACACCGCGCGGATCCTCGACGTCAAGTTCCAGGCCACCGGCAGCGAGAACGGCGGCAGCGAACGGACCGAGCAGGACTTCTATCACTGGGCCGCGGTGCTGCGCTCGGTGTCGGGCTTCGAGGTCTACCGCAAGATCTACCGCACCGTGATCACGCCGGTGCGCGTCGCCGAACTGCTGATCCTGAGGCCCGACATGCCGCGCTCGCTGGTGTCGAGCATGGACGAGGTGGTGGCGATCCTGGCGCTGGTGCGCAACCAGCAGTCGGCGGAGACCGAGCGGCAGGCTGGTAAACTGCATGCCGACCTCAAATACGCGCGCATCGACGACATCTTCGCGGTCGGGCTGCACGCTTTCCTGACCAGCTTCCTGGAACGCATCGGCGATCTGGGCAGCGGCATCAGCCGGGACTTCCTGGTGCCGCCGCTGGCGGCCTGACCGATGGATTCGCCCACGGACGCACCAGGCGCACCTGCCGGGCGGATCTGGCGGCGCAGCGCAACATGACCGTGAAATACCAGATCCACCATCGCACCGTTTACCGCTATGCCGAGCCGGTGATCCGCAGCGTTCACGAGCTGCGGCTGGCGCCGCGCTCGGGCCCGCTGCAGCGCGTGCACCAGTGGCAGCTGTCGGTGCCGGGCAACCTGTCCGAGGCGCTCGACGGCTTCGGCAATATCGTCCATCAGTTCACGCTGGCGCGGCCGGCCGACACCATCACGATCGCCGCCAGCGGCGAGGTCGAGATCACGCCGGCCTCCGATGCGGACGGCTGCTTCAGCGACGCGCCGCCGCCGGGCGAGGCGCGCGTGTCGCCGCTGTACTTTCGCAGCGGCACGCCGCTGACCAGCGCCCCCGACGAGCTGAGGACGTTTGCCGCGCCGTATCTGGCCGCCGGCCATGATCCCGCGGCGCTGCTGGCGCTGGCCCAGGGCATCGGCGAGCGCGTGCGCTACCAGCCCAATGCCACCGATGTCGGCACCAGCGCCGCCGAGGCCTTCGCGCTCGGCGCGGGCGTCTGCCAGGACCAAGCCCAGGTGATGGTGGCCGCCTGCCGCGCCTTCGGCATTCCGGCGCGCTATGTCAGCGGCTATTTCCACGACCCGGCCGCGACCGAGCTCGCCAGCCACGCCTGGGCCGACCTGTGCGTCGATACCGAGCAGGAGCGCTGGTGCAGCATCGACGTGACGCACGGCTGCTTCACCGATACCCGCCATATCCGCCTCGCGGTGGGGCGCGACTACCGCTCCGCGGCGCCGATCCGCGGCGTGCGCGAGGGCGGCGGCACCGAATCGCTGTCGGTGCAGATCCTGATCGAGCCGGCCTGAGGTCCGCGCCGGCCTTCGGCGTGCTTGCCGTGGGGCGATCCTCGGCTGATCACCGGTTGATCACCGGTTGATCACCGGTTGATCACCGGTTGATCACCGGTGATAGCGGGCTGACTGCGGGTCGATAGCTGGCCGATCGTTGGCCGATGGGGGGTCCGGCGGTGGCCCGCGCCGCGGCCCGCCCCGCGAGGGCGCTAGAATGCCGGGATGCTCCCCGCGCGTTCCGCCGCGCGCCATGTCACCACAATAAGACAACACCATGACGTACTGTGTAGCCATGCGGCTCGATGCTGGCCTGGTATTTCTGTCCGACTCCCGCACCAACGCGGGCGTCGACGCGATCTCGACCGCGCGCAAGATGACGGTGTTCGAGGAGTCCGGCGACCGCGTCATGGTGCTGATGACCGCCGGCAATCTCGCCATCAGCCAGTCGATTCGCCAGATCCTGATGGAAAGCCGCGATAGCAAACGCTCGCTGTGGACCGCGCGCGATATGTTCGAGGCCGCCTCGATCGTCGGCGACGCGGTGCGCCAGGTGCACCGCCGCGATGCCGACGCGCTGCGCGATGCCGGCATCGAGTTCAACGTCAGCCTGATCTTCGGCGGCCAGATCGGCCGCGAGCGGGTCCGCCTGTTCAACGTCTATGCGGCCGGCAATTTCGTCGAGGCGACGCCGGAGAACTGCTACTTCCAGATCGGCGAGGCCAAGTACGGCAAGCCGATCATCGACCGCGTGGTGCATCCGTCGTTGCCGCTGGCCGAAGGGGCCAAGTGCGCGCTGATCTCGATGGACTCGACGCTCAAGTCCAATATCTCGGTGGGGCTGCCGCTGGACCTGCTGGTCTACGAGGCCGATTCGCTGCACGTCACGCGCTTTGCCACCATCGACGACCGCAACCCGTATTTCTGCATGATCCGCGAGACCTGGGGCGAGCGCCTGCGCCAGGTGTTCGGCGAGATCGACAACCCGGAATGGGATGCCGCCACACGGGTCGAGCATCCGCTGACGCGGCAGGGCGAGGGCGACCGCTGGGGACAGCCGGTGCGGGCCCGGCGCGAGCGGCCGCGCGAACCGCAGTGAGCGCGGCGGCGAGGGCCTGCGCGATGCCGGGCCTGCCGCCGAAACGGCACGCGAGCGGACAGTCCGGCACGCCGATTCCGCCCGTCCATCCGGCCTCGCTCATGTATAATCCCGATTTCCCCGGCAAGCTCGGTTTATGACCAAATTCGTCTTCGTCACCGGTGGCGTCGTCTCTTCCCTCGGCAAGGGCATCGCTGCCGCCTCGCTCGCGGCTATTCTCGAGTCGCGCGGCCTCAAAGTCACCCTCCTCAAGCTCGATCCCTACATCAACGTCGATCCCGGCACGATGAGCCCCTTCCAGCATGGCGAAGTATTCGTCACGGAAGACGGCGCGGAAACCGACCTGGATCTTGGCCACTACGAGCGCTTCGTCTCGGCCAAGATGCGCAAGTCGAACAACTTCACCACGGGCCAGATCTACGAATCGGTGATCCGCAAGGAGCGGCGCGGCGAATACCTGGGCAAGACCGTGCAGGTGATCCCGCATATCACCAACGAGATCCAGGCCTTCATCGAGAAGGGCGCCGCCGCGTCGCACGAAGGCAAGGCCGACGTGGCGCTGGTCGAGATCGGCGGTACCGTCGGCGATATCGAATCGCTGCCGTTCCTCGAGGCCGCCCGCCAGATGAGCCTGCGCATGGGCCGCAACCACGCGGCCTTCGTCCATCTGACGCTGGTGCCGTTCATCGCCAGCGCCGGCGAGCTCAAGACCAAGCCCACCCAGCACTCGGTGCAGAAGCTGCGCGAGATCGGCATCTCGCCGACGGCGCTGCTGTGCCGCGCCGACCGGCCGATTCCGGACGACGAGCGCGCCAAGATCTCGCTGTTCGCCAACATCCCGCAGGAAGCCGTGATCTCGGTGTGGGACGTCGACAGCATCTACAAGATCCCGCAGATGCTCAACGAGCAGGGCCTGGACCGGCTGATCTGCGAGGAGCTGCGCCTGGATCCGAAGCCGGCCGACCTGTCGATGTGGCAGAAGCTGGTCAACGCGCAGGAAAACCCCGAACACGAAGTGACGATCGGCATGGTCGGCAAGTACGTCGACCTGACTGAGTCGTACAAGTCGCTGATCGAGGCGCTGCGCCACGCGGGCATGCACACCGCGACCCGCGTCAATATCGAATACATCGATTCCGAGGAACTGGAATCGGGCCACCTCGAAGTGCTCAAGCCCCTGGACGCGATCCTGGTGCCGGGCGGCTTCGGCAAGCGCGGCACCGAGGGCAAGATCCGCGCGATCCAGTACGCGCGCGAGAACAAGGTGCCGTACCTGGGCATCTGCCTGGGCATGCAGCTGGCGGTGATCGAGTTCGCCCGCCATGTGGCCGGCATGCGCGACGCCAATTCGACCGAGTTCAGCCTCGAGACCGAACACCCGGTGGTCGCCTTGATCACCGAATGGGTCGACCGCGACGGCAAGGTCGAGCAGCGCTCGGCCGATTCCGACCTGGGCGGCACCATGCGCCTGGGCGCGCAGCGCGTGCCGGTCAAGCCGGACACCAAGGCGGCGCAGATCTACGGCGCCGAGGTCAACGAGCGGCATCGCCACCGCTACGAGGTCAACAATCACTACGTGCCGCAGCTGGAGCAGGCCGGCATGGTGATTTCGGCCCGCACCCCGACCGAGAACCTGCCCGAGATGATGGAGCTGCCGGCCCAGCTGCACCCGTGGTTCGTCGGCGTGCAGTTCCACCCGGAATTCACCTCGACGCCGCGCGAGGGCCATCCGCTGTTCAAGGCCTACGTGGAAGCCGCGCTGGCCGGCCAGCAGCGGCGCAAGGGCGCCTGAAGCGGCCGCATAGCAGGAGAGCAAGATGAAATTGTGTGGATTCGATGTCGGCCTGGACCAGCCGTTCTTCCTGATCGCCGGTCCCTGCGTGATCGAGTCGGAGCAGATGGCCCTCGATACCGCGGGCGCGCTGAAGACGATCACCGGCGAACTCGGCATCCCCCTTCATCTACAAGTCCTCGTTCGACAAGGCAAACCGCTCGTCGGGCAAGTCCTTCCGCGGACTGGGCATGGAGAAGGGGCTGGAGATCCTGGCCACCGTCAAGCGCGAGATCGGCGTGCCGGTGCTGACCGATATCCACGAGGTCGACGAGATCGCGCCGGTGGCGGCGGTGGTCGATGTGCTGCAGACGCCGGCCTTCCTGTGCCGGCAGACCGATTTCATCCGCGCCTGCGCGCAGAGTGGCAAGCCGGTCAATATCAAGAAGGGCCAGTTCCTGGCCCCGGGCGACATGAAGAACGTCATCGACAAGGCCCGCGACGCCGCGCGCGAAGCCGGCCTGCCCGAGGACAGCTTCATGGCCTGCGAGCGCGGCGTGTCGTTCGGCTATAACAACCTGGTCTCCGACATGCGCTCGCTGGCGATCATGCGCGAGACCGGCGCTCCGGTGGTGTTCGACGCGACCCACTCGGTGCAGCTGCCGGGCGGGCAGGGCACCAGCTCGGGCGGCCAGCGCGAGTTCGTGCCGGTGCTGGCGCGCGCCGCGGTGGCGGTCGGCATCGCCGGCCTGTTCATGGAGACCCACCCGGATCCGAGCAAGGCGATGTCGGACGGTCCCAATGCCGTGCCGCTGTCGCGCATGCGCGAACTGCTGGCCGTGCTGAAGGACCTCGACGCGCTGACCAAGCGCGCCGGCTTCCTCGAAGACAATTTCGGCTGGCCGGCCTGCGCCTGAGCGCGCATCGCCAACTGCCAACCGTCAACCGTCAGCTGCAACGGCCTTCGCGCCGATCACCGATTCCGCACGTTGCCGCCGTCATCCGGCGGCAACGATGACAACCATAAGATTCATCCTGGAGATACGCATGGCCGCCGGCTACATCATCGCCTACGTCGACGTCACCGATCCGCAGCAGTACGAGCAGTACAAGGTCCTGTCCAGCAAGGCCATGCAGGAGCATGGCGCCGAGGTGCTGGTGCGCGGCGGCCGCACGGTCCCGCTCGAAGGGGATTGGGCGCCCACCCGCGTGGTGCTGCTGAAGTTCCCCCAGCGTCGAGGCGGCACAGGCGTTCCATGACGGCGAGACCTACCGCGCGGCCCGTAAGGCGCGCGAGCATGCGGCCCGGATGAACATGATCGTGGTCGAGGGCCTTTGAGCTTCGACCGGGCGTTGCCTGACGCGGGTCTCCACGCGGAGCGCTTCCGACGCGGTGCAACGCAGTACCAGACGCAGTGCACGGACGCAGTGCACGGACATTCCGAGCTTCACCAGATCTAGATCAAGAGGAATCCATGAGTGCAATCGTAGATATCATCGGTCGCGAGGTTCTCGACTCGCGCGGCAACCCGACCGTCGAATGCGACGTTCTGCTCGAATCGGGCGTGATGGGCCGCGCCGCGGTGCCGTCGGGCGCGTCGACCGGCTCGCGTGAAGCGATCGAACTGCGCGATGGCGACAAGTCGCGCTATCTGGGCAAGGGCGTGCTGAAGGCCGTCGAGCACATCAACACCGAGATCTCCGAAGCCATCATGGGCCTGGACGCCTCCGAGCAGGCCTTCCTGGACCGCACGCTGATCGACCTGGACGGCACCGAGAACAAGAGCCGCCTGGGCGCCAACGCGATGCTGGCCGTGTCGATGGCGGTCGCCAAGGCCGCCGCCGAGGAAGCCGGCCTGCCGCTGTACCGCTACTTCGGCGGTTCGGGCGCGATGCAGATGCCGGTGCCGATGATGAACATCGTCAACGGCGGCGCGCACGCCAACAACAGCCTGGACATCCAGGAATTCATGATCATGCCGGTGTCGCAGAAGAGCTTCCGTGAAGCGCTGCGCTGCGGCGCCGAGGTGTTCCACGCGCTCAAGAAGATCCTGGCCGACAAGGGCATGTCCACCGCGGTCGGCGACGAAGGCGGCTTCGCGCCGAACTTCGCCTCGAACGAGGAATGCCTGAACACCATCCTGCAGGCGATCGAGAAGGCCGGCTACCGCGCCGGCGAGGACGTGCTGCTGGCGCTGGACTGCGCCTCGAGCGAGTTCTTCCGCGAGGGCGAGGACCTGTATCACCTGGAAGGCGAAGGCCTGACGCTGAATTCCACCCAGTGGGCCGACTACCTGGCCAACCTGTGCGACAAGTTCCCGATCGTGTCGATCGAGGACGGCATGGCCGAAGGCGACTGGGACGGCTGGAAGGTGCTGACCGACAAGCTGGGCAAGCGCGTGCAGCTGGTCGGCGACGACCTGTTCGTCACCAACACCAAGATCCTGAAGGAAGGCATCGACAAGGGCATCGGCAACTCGATCCTGATCAAGATCAACCAGATCGGCACGCTGACCGAGACCTTCGCGGCGATCGAGATGGCCAAGCGCGCCGGCTACACGGCCGTGATCTCGCACCGTTCGGGCGAGACCGAGGACAGCACCATCGCCGATATCGCGGTGGGCACCAACGCCGGCCAGATCAAGACCGGCTCGCTGTCGCGTTCGGACCGCATCGCCAAGTACAACCAGCTGCTGCGCATCGAGGAAGACCTGGGCGATATCGCCAGCTACCCCGGCAAGAGCGCGTTCTACAATCTGCGCTAAGCCCGGGAGTCGGCGGGTGTGCGGCGGCCTCGGCCACCGCACATCTCGCGCACCGGCGCCGCCACCCGCCCAGTCGTCCGTTTCCTAATTGCCCATGCGCCTGATTACGTTGCTGTTGTTCGTGGTGCTGCTCGCGATCCAGTATCCCCCTGTGGCTGGGCAAGGGCGGCTGGTTGCGCGTGTGGGAATTGAACAAGCAGGTCGGCGAGCAGACCGCCCGCAACGAACAGCTCAAGCGCCGCAACGCGAAGCTCGAGGGCGAGGTGCTGGACCTGCAGGACGGCACCGGCGCGGTCGAGGAACGGGCGCGCTACGAGCTCGGCATGGTCAAGGACGGCGAGGTGTTCATCCAGTTCGTCGCACCGGCCCCCCAAGGTCAGCGCCACGCCGCCGCTGCCGCCGCCTCCGGCGACGAAGCCGGGCTCCGGCGGGCACTGAGCGGGCGACCGAGAAACGACCGAGCATCAGGCTGTCGCCGGCTCGGCGCTCACACCAGCCGCTTCACCGCCCCCCCGCTTCACCGCCGCCCACTTCAGCACGGCCGGCTTCACCACGGCGCGATTCACACGGACCGCTTCACCGCAGTCCGCCTTAACGCAGCCCGCTTCACCACCACCAGTACGGATAACCGCCCCAGCCCCAATAGCCGGGCGACCCGATGCTGACCCCGCCGCCCCAGCGGCCGCGGCCCCATCCCCCCGTAGTACAAACTCCAGCTCGACAGCGGATACGCCGGATAGGCGTAGGTCGACGCTCGCGCCCACGCCTGGGCCTGCTGATCACGGGCGATCGCGGCTTCCTGCTCGCGCAGCACCTGCTTGTTCAGCGCGTCCAGCCGCTTGCGTTCCTCGGGGCTCAGGGATGCGGCGGGTGCGCGCGATCCGGTATCGGGCGCCAGCCGGGCGGTCGGCGGCGACCCGTTGATGTCGCGCGGCAGACTGGCGGCGCACCCCGCGGCCAGCAGCGGCGCGGCCAGCAATGCAAGACGGATCGACGAAGGGATGGCCGGCATGATGACCTCCAGGCGGTGCGCGGATGTCGGGGAGACTTTGTTGACTTTGATTTTAGTGAGCCAGCAAAGTTTGCGGCTCACGGGGCGCCACAGGGTTTTTCCTCTCCCGCAGGCGGGAGAGGGGGGGGAAGAGGGCAGCGGCGGTGGGGATCGCGGTGGGGCGCGAAACCACCCCCCTCTCCCCCAACCCTCTCCCCCTGAGGGGGAGAGGGAGAACAACTGCGGAGTTTGTCAGACTGGCGCGGCCCAGCTCAGTGCCGTTGGACGCCGTTCAGCGCCGCTCGGGTCCCCCTCAGTTCCCCCTCAGTGCCCGTCAGCGCCGCTCAGTGCCGATGCCCCGCACCCTCGCCGACGCCCGTCGGCATCGCCGCGCCGCTGAACAGCTGCGCGCAGTCGACCGGGTCGAAGCGGTACTCCTGGCCGCAGAAGTCGCAGTGGATCTCCACCGAGCCGCGCTCGGCGACGATGTCATCGACCTCGGCCTGGCCCAGCGACTGCAGCATGTTCGCCACCTTGGTGCGCGAGCACGAGCAGCGGAAATGCGGCGTGCCGGGCTCGAACACGCGCAGCCCGGCGTCCTGCAGGTCCTCCCAGAACAGCCGCCGCAGCAGCGTATCCGGCTGTTCGGCCAGCAGTTCCTCGGTCTTCAGCGTGGCGCCGAGCTGGCAGGCGCGGTCCCAGGTATCGAGATCCTGCGCGCGGCCGTGGGCCGACAGCGGCGCGCCGGTCTCGCCGACCTGCGCGGGCGGGCGGCCGGGCCTGCCCTCCATCGTGCCGCCGTAGGAGGGCAGCTTCTGCAGCAGCATGCCGGCCGCGACGCGGTCGTCGGCGGCCAGCCACAGCCGCGTGTCGAGCTGCTCGGAGGCCTGCATATAGTGCTCGAGCACGGCGCTGATCGACGTCAGCGGTCCATGGGCGTCGGCCAGCGGCACGATGCCCTGGTAGGGCTGCTGGCCCGGCAACTTGTCGTGCGGGTCCAGCGTGATGGCGAAGCGCCCCTGGCCGTGCTGGTTGACCAGCTCCGCCAGCGTGGCATCGTCGGCGATCTCGACGTCTTCGGCCAGCTTCGCGGTGCCGCGCAGCGACAGGTCGGACAGGCATTCGACCACCAGCATGCGCACCGGCCCGTCGCCATGCAGCTGCATCACCAGCGCGCCGTTGAACTTCAGGTTGGCCGACAGCAGCGCGGCCGCGGCCATCATCTCGCCGAGCAGCCGGCGTACCGGAGCCGGATAGTGGTGGCGCTCCAGCGCTTCCTGCCAGCTCGATTGCAGCCGCACCAGTTCGCCGCGCACCGGGGCGGCGTCGAACAGGAATTTCTGCAGGGTGTCCGGGGTTTGGGTTTCAGTCACGATCATCCATCGGTGGGATCGGCCGGCGCGCGGGCGCTCAGCCGATGCGTTTCAATTCCTTCTTGTAGACGGCCTGGCGTGCCGCATACGTGTCGGTGTTGCGGTACAGGCCCGCCACTTCCTCGTCGCTCAGCTCGCGTACCGCCTTGGCGGGCGCGCCCAGGATCAGCGTCCGGTCGGGGAACACCTTGCCTTCGGTGACGATGGCGCCGGCGCCGACCAGGCATTCCTTGCCGATCACCGCACGGTTCAGCACCACCGCCTGAATGCCGATCAGCGCGCCTTCGCCGATCGTGCAGCCGTGCAGCATGGCCTGGTGGCCGATGGTGACGCGGTCGCCGATCGTCAGCGGGCAGCCCGGGTCGGTGTGCAGCACGGCGCCTTCCTGCACGTTGGTCGCTTCGCCGACGACGATGGGTTCGTTGTCGCCCCGGATCACCGCGCCCGGCCAGACGCTGGCTCGCGCCTTGAGCGTCACGTTGCCGATGACGGTGGCTTCGGCAGCCACGTAGGCGTCGGCATCGATGGAAGGGGCGGTATCGCCGAGCTGGTAAAGCGACATGGGGTCTCCTGTACGGGGTTCGTTTCTACATGGGGATGGCCGCCGAGCCTTAAAGGGCGTAATCCCGGGGCGTAATCCCGGGGCGTAATCCCGGGGCGTAACCCCGGGGCGTAACCCCGGGGCGTAATCCCGGGGCGTAACCCCGGGCATAGGTCGTGTGCGGCCGGGCGGTGCCGGCAAGGCTCTACAATCGCGGCAGACCGGATTTTACGCCCATGCCCGCCTACGCTGCCGAACCCGCCCCAGATCGCGATGCCACGGCGCCGATCGATCCAGATGCGGCCTCCTCGCCGCTTTCCCTGCGCCATCGGGCGCTCGCCGTGCTGGCGGAGCCCGATCCCGCCGCCAAGGCCGCCGCGGCCCGTGCATTGCGCGCCGCCGCACTGGAAGCCGGCGATGATGCCATCGGCGCCGCCCTGACGATCGCCGCCGCCGGCCCAGTGCCTGGCCGCCCGGCGCGTCCCGAGCTGGTGCCGCCGCAGAAGGTCGAGCGGCGCGGCTCGCTGCAGAATCCGGCGGGGCGCGCGGTGCTGATCCACGCGCTGGCGCATATCGAGTTCAACGCGATCAACCTGGCGCTCGACGCGGTCTGGCGCTTCGCCGGCATGCCGGCGGCCTACTACCGCGACTGGCTGCAGGTGGCCGACGAGGAGGCGCTGCACTTCACGCTGCTGGCCGCGCACCTGCGCAAGCTGGGCTTCGCCTACGGCGATTTCCCGGCGCACAACAGCCTGTGGGAGATGGCGGACCGCACCGCCGGCGACGTGCTGGCGCGCATGGCGCTGGTGCCGCGCACGCTGGAGGCGCGCGGGCTGGATGCCTCGCCGGTGGTCCGCACGCGGCTGGCCGACGCCGGCGATGCCGAGGCCGCGGCGATCATCGACATCATCCTGCGCGACGAGGTCGGCCACGTGGCGATCGGCAACCGCTGGTATCGCTGGCTATGCGCCGAGCGCGGCCTCGACCCGGTGGCCGCCTACGCCGAACTGGCCGAGCGCCACCAGGCGCCGCGGCTGCGGCCGCCGTTCAATCTGGCGGCGCGCCGCGCGGCCGGCTTCGACGAGGATGAGCTGGCCTGGCTGACGGGCAGCGGGGTAACCGGTAACCGAAGGAAGGACTGACCGGCTGGCGCGACCCGCTGACCCATCCCGCTCGCCCCTACCGCCTGACCAACCGGCTGGCCCAACCCGCCCAACCGCCTACAACCCGCTCACCGCCTAGCCGTTGCCCACGCGCGGTGCCGCGGCACGCTGCCGCGCCGCTTCCTCCTCCTGCAACCGCAGCACGCGGCGCTGGATCTTGCCGGTGGTCGTCATCGGCAGCTGGTCGATGAAGGCGATCGCCTTCGGATACTCGTACGGCGCCAGCTGTCCCCGCACGTGCTGCTGCAGTTCGGCGACCAGCGCGGCCTCGGCCTCGGCCGAGCGCTGCACGCCCGGCGTCAGCACGATGAAGGCCTTGACGATGGCGCCGCGCTCGGGGTCCGGCGACGGCACCACCGCGCAGTTCGACACCGCCGGATGCTTGAGCAGGCAGTTCTCGATCTCGCTCGGGCCGATGCGATAGCCCGAGGACTTGAAGACGTCGTCGGCGCGGCCCTGGTACCACAGGTAGCCGTCCTCATCGACGCGGGCGAGGTCGCCGGTGCGGCACCAGCGCAGGCCATCGTGCTCGACGAACTTGCCCTCGGTGGCCGCCTCGTTCTTCCAGTAGCCGAGGAAGAACACCGGATCGGGATGGCCGTGGATGTCGGTGGTGCAGACCGCCACCTCGCCGTCCTCGCCGGGCGGGCAGGGACGGCCTTCGTCGTCGACCACGGCGACGCGGTGGCCGGGGTAGGGCCGTCCCATCGAACCGGGCCGCGCCGGCCAGCCGAGCTGATCGTCGTCGTATTGCGCGGTGCAGTTGCCGACGATGTAGTTGATCTCGGTCTGGCCGAACATCTCGTTGACGATCACGCCGAAGGCCTCGCGGCACCAGTCGAACACGGTCTGGCCGACCGCCTCGCCGGCGCTCATCAGCGCGCGCAGCCGCAGGTCGTAGCGCTCGCGCGGGGCCGGGCAGGCCTTCATCATCTGCTTGAGCGCGGTCGGGAACAGGAAGGTGTTGGTGACGCGGTAGCGCTCCATCAGGCCGAAGGCGACCTCGGGCGAGAAGCGGCCCTGGTAGCCGACGATCGGCTTGCCGAAATACAGCGCCGGCATCAGCGCGTCCCACAGCCCGCCGGTCCAGGCCCAGTCGGCCGGGCTCCAGAACACATCGTCCTCGCGCGGATACCAGTTCTGCGAGCAGACGAATCCGGTCAGGTTGCCGATCAGCGCGCGGTGGGGCAGCAGTGCGCCCTTGGGCGGGCCGGTGGTGCCGCTGGTGTAGATCAGCACGGCGGCCTCGTCGGCCTTGGTCTGCTCGGCGGTGAATGCGTCGGCCTGGTCCGCGAGCACCGCGTCCCAGTCGCGGTCGCCCCGGCCCGCCGCGTCGCCGACGGCGATCACCGCCTGCAGCGCCGGACAGTCGCCGCGCGCGGCGAGCAGATTGTCGATCGAGGTCTCGTCGGCGATCGCCACGCAGGCCTCGCTGTGCTGCAGGCGATAGCCCAAGGCCTCGGGACCGAACAGCATCGACAGCGGCATCGCGATCGCGCCGAGCTGGTAGACCGCCATATGCGCGACCACGGTTTCGATCCGCTGCGGCAGCACGATCGCCACGCGGTCGCCGCGCCGGACCCCGAGTTCGCGCAGCGCGTGCGACAGCCGGTTGGCGTCGCGCTGGATCTCGCCGTAGCGATGCGCCGCGCGCCGGCCGTCCTCATGCTCGGTATGGACGGCGATGCGGTCGCGCGTGGCGGGGTCGCGCGCCCAGCGGCCGCAGCAGGCTTCGGCGAGGTTGAAGGTTTCGGGTACGTGCCAGTGGAAGTCGCGGTAGAGCGCGGAATAGTCGTCGCGCCGGCTGTCCGGCAGCGAGGATGCGGCCATGGTGGTCTCCGTTCTTGTGTCCGCGGCGTCGGGTGCCGCGGATCTTGTTGGCGTGCTGGCTGGCGTCGCGGACTCGCTTGTGGCTACAATCGCGGTAAATCGAACGAGCGTTCGATTTTGTCGGACTGAGGGCGTGGTGGCCATCGACGGACCTCGCGGCAACCCTTGGAACGACCATCGTGACCATCGTGACCGTCACGATCAACGTGATCATCACGATCGCAATCATCACCACAGGCAGAGCAATCGCCGCAACCACACAGCCGACAAGGCGGGACAGGGCAGACCATGACGATCCGCGACACATCGCGCTCCGAATGTATCACGGTGCGTGGCCTCGATTACCACGTGCGCCACTGGGGCGAAGCGGGCGCGCCGAAGCTGTTCCTGCTGCATGGCTGGATGGACGTGGCGGCCTCGTTCCAGTTCCTGGTCGACGCGCTGCAGGGCCGCTGGCACGCGATCGCGCCGGACTGGCGCGGCTTCGGCCAGACCGGCTGGCCGACCCGCCATCCGGGCACGGCCTCGTACTGGTTTCCCGACTATCTGGCCGATCTCGAAGTCCTGCTCGACCACTATCAGCCGGACGGCGCGGTGGACCTGGTCGGCCACAGCATGGGCGCCAATATCGCGTGCTTCTACGCCGGTGTGCGTCCCGAGCGGGTACGCCGCGTGGTGGACCTGGAGGGCTTCGGCATGACGGCCACCCGGCCAGAGCAGGCGCCGCGGCGCTTCGCCCGTTGGCTCGACGAATTGCGCGAGCCGCCGACGCTGAAGACCTACGACAGCGTCGAGGCGGTCGCCGCGCGGCTGAAGAAGACCAATCCGCGGCTGCGTGACGACCGCGCGGCGTTTCTCGCCGAACACTGGTCGCGGCGCAACGGCGAAGGTCGCTGGGAGATCCTCGGCGATCCCGCGCACAAGCTGATCAATCCGGTGCTGTATCGCGTGGACGAGGCGATGGCGATCTGGGCCGCGGCGACCGCGCCGGTGCTGCACGTCGAGGCGCGCGACTCGGAGACGCTGCGCCATATCGCCCACAAGCAGAGCATCGCCGAGTTCAAGCAGCGCTTCGCCGCGTTCCGCGATTTCCGCGAGGTGATTCTCGACGACGCCGGCCACATGCTGCATCACGACCAGCCCGAAGCGGTCGCCGGGCTGATCGAGTCGTTCTGCGGCTGAGCTTGCCCGGGGCGCGGCCTGAGCCTCAGCCTCAGTCCGTGCCGTGCGTCAGCGCTTCCTTCAGCGCGGCGTTGTTGCTGGTGTGTATGTGGACCAGCGCCTTGTCGGGGAAGCGCGTAGTGGTAGGCGCGGCGCAGCGCCAGCGCGGCCTCGTGGAAGCCCGACAGGATCAGCTTCTGCTTGTTCGGATAGAAGGCGATGTCGCCGGCGGCGAAGATGCCGCGGCGCGAGCTCTCGTAGGTGGTGGTATCGACCAGGATGCGGCCGGCGCGCATGTCGAGGTCCCAATGCGCGATCGGACCCGGTTCGGACACCAGCCCGTACAGCGCGACCAGTTCATCGGCCGGCAGCGTCAGCGTGTCCTCGCGCGTGCGCACCTGCGCGGCCACCAGCGCGTCGCCCTCGGTCTGCAGGGCGCCCAGCATGCCGACGACGAAGTCCATTTCGCCCGCCGCCACCGCGGCACGCATCTCGGCGACCGTATGGTCGGCCGCGCGGAAGCCCTCGCGCCGATGCAGCAGCGTGACGCGCGCGGCCACCTTGCGCAGCGCCAGCGCCCAGTCCAGCGCCGAATCGCCGCCGCCGGCGACGATCACGCGCTTGCCGGCGAAGCGCGACACGTCGCGCACCGCGTAGTGCAAATGCCGGCCCTCCAGCGCCGCCGCCTCGGGCAGCGACACGCGCTGCGGCGCGAACGCGCCGGCGCCGGCGCAGATCAGCACCGCCGCCACCTCGAAACGCTTGCCGGCATCGGTGGCGACCAGCAGCCGCTGCGGCTCGCCCGGCAGCTCCTGCACGCCTTCGGCGCGCTGGCCGAAATGCATCGGCACCGCGAACGGCGCGCATTGCTCCAGCAGCCGGTCGACCAGGTCCTGCGCCAGGCAACCGGGCACGGCGGGGATGTCGTAGATCGGCTTCTCGGGATAGAGCTCGGTGCACTGGCCGCCGGCGCGGTCCAGCACGTCGATGATCTCGCATTGCAGGCCCAGCACCCGGGCCTGGAAGGCGGCGAACAGGCCCACCGGACCCGCGCCGACGATCAGCACGTCGGTGCGGACCGGTTCGGCGTGCGTCGCGGCGGGCGGGGTGGAAACGTCGGGGGAGGAGGAGGCCGGATGGGAGTTCTGCATGATCGGATCGTTGCGGTCGGCGTGCGCCATGGCGGCACGTCGCGCTGAAAGACTGGGGAGGCGTCCACTATAC
The DNA here is from genome assembly GCF_049311595.1 of Cupriavidus sp. H18C1. NCBI lineage: Bacteria > Pseudomonadati > Pseudomonadota > Betaproteobacteria > Burkholderiales > Burkholderiaceae > Cupriavidus > Cupriavidus sp. H18C1. The sequence goes on along the minus strand of NZ_CP186008.1, from coordinate 666,219 downwards.
CCCGGCGCCGCCGCGCTTCCGGCTACGCCAGCGTTGGCGGCATGGCTATGCGCCACCGTGGACCGCAGTGGCCACCATTGGCCGCAGTCGCTGCCGTCGACCGCAGTGGCCACCATTGACAGCAGTGGCCACCGTCGACCGCAGTGGCCGCCGTGGGTCGCCGTGGACCGCCATGGGCGGGCCGTGCGCCGCGGTGCAGCGGCGCCCGGCTTCTGCGGACACGGAAGGCGCGGGAGTAGAATGACGGAATGCACGCTTCCCACGCCATCAACGCCGACCTGCATTGCCACTCGACCATCTCGGACGGCACGCTGCCACCCGCGGTCGTGGCCGAGCGGGCGCACGCCAACGGCGTCGAGATCTGGTCGCTGACCGACCATGACGAACTGGGCGGCCAGCTGATCGCGCGCGAGACCGCCGAGGCGCTGGGCATGCGCTATGTGCCGGGCGTCGAGATCTCGGTGACCTGGGCCGGCCAGACGGTCCATATCGTCGGCCTGCAGATCGACCCGCTGTGCCCCGAACTGATCGACGGCCTGACCGCGACGCGCTCGGGCCGCGCCCGGCGCGCGCAGGACATCGGCGACGCGCTGCACGCGGTCGGCATCGAGGGCGCCTACGAAGGCGCGCTGCGCTATGTCGGCAACCCCCGACCTGATCTCGCGCACGCACTTCGCCCGCTGGATGGTCGACGAGGGTATCTGCGGCAATATCTCCGAGGTGTTCGACCGCTATCTGACCGAAGGCCGTCCCGGCTATGTCGGCCATCGCTGGGCCACGCTCGGCGAGGCGGTCAAGTGGATCCGCGCCGCCGGCGGCATCGCCGTGATGGCGCACCCGGGCCGCTACGACTACACCGATACCCAGCACGACGCGCTGTTCGACGAATTCACCGCGCTTGGCGGCGGCGCCGTCGAGGTCGTGACCGGCAGCCATACGCCGGACCAGTACCGCCGCTACGCCGACGTCGCCCGGCACTACGGGCTGCTGGCCTCGCGCGGCTCCGACTTCCACGGGCCGGGCGAGGGGCGGGTCGAGATCGGCTCGCTGCCGCCGCTGCCGTCGTCGCTGACGCCGGTCTGGCACGACTGGTAAGCCGCCGGACCGCCCCATGTCGCAGTTCTTCGATATCCATCCGGTCGATCCGCAATCGCGCCTGATCAAGCAGGCCGCCCAGATCGTCGGCAAGGGCGGCCTGATCGCGCTGCCCACCGATTCGAGCTATGCGCTCGCCTGCCGGCTCGACGACAAGGGCGCGGTGGAGCGTCTGCGCCGGCTGCGCGGCATCGACGACAAGCACCACCTGACGCTGATGTGCCGCGACCTGTCCGAGCTCGGCAACTTCGCGCGGGTCGACAACCGGCAGTACCGCTGGATCAAGGGCGCCACGCCCGGGCCTTACGTGTTCATCCTCGAGGCCACCAAGGAAGTGCCGCGGCGGCTGTCCCACCCGGCCCGCAAGACCATCGGCGTGCGCGTGCCCGACCATGCCATTCCCCAGGCGCTGTTGAACGAACTGGGCCAGCCGATGATCAGTTCGACGCTGCAATTGCCCGGCGACGTCGCGCCGCTGGACGATCCGCTGGAAATTCGCGAGCGCCTGCAGAAGCAGCTCGATCTGGTGATCTGCGGCGGCACCGCGCCCGCGCATGCCTGTACGGTGATCGACCTGACCAGCGGCGAACCGGTGCTGCTGCGCGCCGGCCGCGGCGATGTCGCCCGCTTCGGGCTGTGAGCGCGGCATCATGCCGCTGCCCGGCCCGGACCGCCCCACGAAACGGCGTGGCGGCCGGTGCCCGCCGTTACAATAGCGCCCCATGGACGCCTCTCTGATTCAGACCTTCGCGGTCTACGCGCTGCCCGTGCTGTTCGCCATCACGCTGCACGAGGCCGCGCATGGCTATGTGGCCAAGCTGTTCGGTGACAACACCGCCTATATCCTCGGCCGGGTCAGCCTCAACCCGGTCCGCCATATCGATCCGATCGGCACCATCGCGGTGCCGCTGCTGCTGTACCTGGTCACCAGCGGTCAGTTCGTGTTTGGCTACGCCAAGCCGGTGCCGGTCGCCTTCGGCCGGCTGCGCAATCCGCGCTGGCACAGCATGTGGGTCGCGCTGGCCGGCCCGGGCGCGAACCTGGTGCAGGCCTTCGCCTGGGCGCTGGTCGCGCTGGGGCTGGTGCTGGCCCAGGTCGACGAACCGTTCTTCGCGCAGATGGCGCGCGCCGGCGTGCTGGTCAACCTGGTGGTGGCGGCGTTCAACCTGTTTCCGATTCCGCCGCTCGACGGCGGGCGCGTGCTCAGCGCCTTGCTGCCGCAGCGCATGGCCTACGCGCTGTCGAAGATCGAGCCGTACGGCATCTTCGTCGTGCTGGCGCTGGTCGCCGCCGGCGTCATCACCCGGGTCTGGATGCAGCCGGTGATGGGCCTGCTGGGCTCGCTGGTCCAGCTGCTGCTGGCGCCGATCCTGGCGCTGGTGCAATGACGCTGGCGCAATGATTTCCTGAAAGACTGATTACAACGACATGTTCCCCGATCGCGTTCTCTCCGGCATGCGGCCTACCGGCGCGCTGCATCTTGGCCACTACCATGGCGTGCTGAAAAACTGGGTCAAGCTGCAGTCGGAGCACCCGTGTTTCTTCTTCGTGGCCGACTGGCACGCGCTGACGACGCACTACGAGTCGCCCGAGGTGATCGGCCAATCGGTCTGGGAAATGCTGACCGACTGGCTGGCCGCCGGCGTCGATCCGGAGCAGGCGACGCTGTTCATCCAGAGCCGCGTGCCCGAGCACGCCGAGCTGTTCACGCTGCTGTCGATGGGCACGCCGCTGGGCTGGCTCGAACGCGTGCCGACCTACAAGGACCAGATCGAGAAGCTCAAGGACAAGGACCTGGCGACCTACGGCTTCCTTGGCTATCCGCTGCTGCAAGCGGCCGACATCCTGATCTATCGCGCCGACAAGGTGCCGGTGGGCGAGGACCAGGTGCCGCACGTCGAGATCACCCGCGAGATCGCGCGCCGCTTCAACTTCCTGTACGGCCGCCAGCCGGGCTTCGAGGAGAAGGCGCAGGAGGCCGCGAAGAAGCTGGGCGGCAAGCGTACCCGCGTGTTCCTCGACCTGCGCAAGACCTTCCAGGAGCAGGGCACCGACAGCGCGCTGGAAGAGGGCCGCGCGCTGGTCGCGCAGTCGCAGAGCCTGTCCAATGACGATCGCGAACTGCTGCTCGGCTATCTGGCCGGTTCGCGCAAGACCATCCTGGTCGAGCCGCAGGCGCTGCTGACGGCCGCGTCGCGGATGCCCGGGCTCGACGGCCAGAAGATGTCGAAGTCCTACGGCAACACGATCCGCATGCGCGAGGACAAGGACTCGGTCGAGAAGAAGGTCCGCACGATGCCGACCGATCCGGCACGGGTGCGCCGCACCGATCCGGGCGAGCCGGCCCGCTGCCCGGTGTGGCAGCTGCACCAGGTGTATTCCGACGAGCCCACGAAGGAATGGGTGCTCAAGGGCTGCCGCAGCGCCGGCATCGGCTGCATCGAGTGCAAGCAGCCGGTGATCGAGGGCATCCTGCGCGAGCAGCAGCCGATGCTCGAGCGCGCCCAGCCGTACATGGACAATCCGGCCCTGCTGCGCGATATCGTCGACCATGGCTGCGCCAAGGCCAGCGCGGTCGCGCAGGAAACCATGCGCGACGTGCGCGAGGCCATGGGGCTGGGATACCGCTGATGGGCTCGCTGCCGCCGCCCGTGCCCTCCATGCCGCCTTCCGTGCCGTCGCCCACGCCCTCGTCCATGCCCGTCGGCGCGCCCCATGCCGCGATCGGCGAGCCCTCGCCCTGGCTGGTGCGCTGGACGCCGTTGCTGCGCGCCGGCGGCCGCGTGCTCGACCTGGCCTGCGGCAGCGGACGCCATGCGCGCTGGCTGGCGGAGCGCGGCTTCGACGTGCTTGGCGTCGATCGCGATGCCGCCGCGCTGGCCGGGCTGCCAAGCCCGGTGCGGACGCGGCAGGCGGACCTGGAGCAGGGCGCCTGGCCGCTGGCCGACGAGGCGCCGTTCGACGCGGTGATCGTCACCAACTATCTGCATCGACCCTTGTGGCCGCATCTGATCGATGCACTGGCGCCCGGCGGCGTGCTGGTCTACGAAACCTTCGCGGTGGGGAACGAGACGGTCGGCAAGCCGTCCAACCCCGATTTCCTGCTGCGGCCGAGCGAATTGCTGGAGGCGGTGCGCGACAGGCTGCGGGTCGTCGCCTACGAGGACGGCGTGATCGAAGTGCCCCGGACGGCGTTCGTGCAGCGCATGTGCGCCGTGCGCGAGGCACTGCAGGACGCTGGGGCGGCGCGGCCGCCACGCTACCGGCTGGACGGGTGATTTGCGCCAGGTGATGCCGGCGCGATGTCAGCCTGCAAGCGGGCCGATGCGTTCATCCACTTAGTGTTTGCCCGGGTAGGCAGGGGTGGCCGGTGTGCTTCGGCGGCCAATTCGTATCCGGTACAATCCCGCTATTCGAAATCTCGAAAACCATACGAGCTATGACACAGATTACCGGCAGCATCGTCGCCATCGTGACGCCGATGCAGGAGGATGGCAGCCTGGATTACGCCGCGCTGCGCAGCCTGATCGACTGGCACGTCGCCGAAGGCACCGATGGCATCGTGATCGTCGGTACCACGGGGGAATCGCCCACCGTGTCGGTCGAGGAGCATTGCGAGCTGATCCGGGTCGCGGTCGAGCAGGCCGCCAGGCGCATCCCCATCATCGCCGGGACCGGCGGCAACTCGACGCGCGAGGCGATCGAGCTGACCGCCTTCGCGAAGCAGGTCGGCGCCGATGCGTCGCTGCAGGTCGTGCCCTACTACAACAAGCCGACGCAGGAAGGGATGTACCGGCATTTCCGCACCATCGCGGAAGCGGTCGATCTGCCGGTGCTGCTGTACAACGTGCCGGGACGCACCGTCGCCGACATGAGCAACGACACCATCCTGCGCCTGGCCCAGGTGCCGGGCGTGGTCGGCGTCAAGGAGGCCACCGGCAATATCGACCGCGCGGCCCAGCTGATCAAGGACGCGCCGGAAGGCTTCGCGATCTACAGCGGCGACGATCCCACCGCGGTCGCGCTGATGCTGCTGGGCGGCCACGGCAATATCTCGGTGACCGCCAACGTGGCCCCGCGCAAGATGCACGAGCTGTGCGTCGCGGCGCTCAAGGGCGATGCGATCACCGCCCGCCGCCTCCACATGGAGCTGATCGCGCTGAACAAGGCGCTGTTCATCGAGGCCAACCCGATCCCCGTCAAGTGGGCGCTGCAACAGATGGGCAAGATGGCCGGCGGCATCCGCCTGCCGCTGACGCCGCTGTCGTCCGACCACCACGAGACGGTGCGCCGCGCGCTGGCCGGCGCCGGGCTGCTCGCCTGATCGATCCCTTTTTTCTTTCGCGCCAAGCGGTCATTCCCTTCACTAGGATTGCGTGTCAATGAAACTCAAGCTTAACCGCCATGGCGTGCCGCACGGCCGCCGTGCCGCCCTGGTCTTGCCGCTGCTTGCGCTCGGCATGACCGCTGGCTGCAGCACCGTCAACGACATGATGCAGGCCGACAAGATCGACTACAAGTCGGCCGCCGTGGCCAAGCGCACCTCGACGCTCGAGGTGCCGCCGGACCTGACCAAGCTCGACGGCGACCGCCGCTATTCGGTGCCCGAGCAGGCCGGCGCGACGTTGTCCGGCTACCAGCAGGCCACCAGCACCCAGCCCAAGGTCGCCGGCACCAACGTGCTGCCGTCGGCGGAAGGCATCCGCGTCGAACGCGACGGCAACCAGCGCTGGCTCGTCATCAGCAACGGCATGGCGCCCGACCAGCTGTGGCAGACCATGCGCGAGTTCTGGCAGGAGAACGGCTTCCTGCTGGTACAGGACTCGCCCGAGACCGGCATCATGGAAACCGACTGGGCCGAGAACCGCGCCAAGATTCCGCAGGACTTCATCCGCAATACGATCGGCAAGGTGTTCGACAGCCTGTATTCGACCTCGGAGCGCGACAAGTTCCGCAGCCGCGTCGAGAAGGGCCAGAACGGCAACCTGGAAGTCTTCATCAGCCATCGCGGCGCCAAGGAAGAGCTGACCGGCCTGGACAAGTCGCAGACGGTGTGGACCCCGCGCGCGGCCGATCCCGAACTGGAAGCCGAATTCCTGTCGCGCCTGGCGCAGCGCCTGGGCGTGCAGAAGGAACAGGCCGACCGCATGGCCAAGAACGGCACGCTGCCCGCACCGGCGGGCGCCGCCAAGCCGGCCGCACCGGCCGACGCCGGCGCCGGCAAGACGGCTGCGACCGCCGCCGCTTCGGCGAGCTATCTGACCCAGGTCAACGGCGCGCAGGCGCTGCAGCTGCCCGAGCCGTTCGACCGCGCCTGGCGCTCGGTCGGCCTCGCGCTGGACCGCGTCAACTTCACGGTGGAAGACCGCGACCGCGGCCAGGGCCTGTACTACGTCCGCTATGTCGACACGCGCGACACGGTCAACGACAACCGCGGCTTCTTCTCCAAGCTGTTTACGCGCAGCGGCGGCGATGCCGCGCGCCAGGCGAAGAAGTACCGCGTCTCGCTGAAGGGCAGCGGTTCGGGCACCACCGTGACCGTGCTGAACGACGCCGGCCAGCCGGAGTCGACCGAGATCGCCAAGCGCATCCTGACGCTGCTCGACGAGCAGCTGCATTGAGCGCTGGATTGAGCGCTGCATTGCACGGACCTGCGATGCCGGGCCGCCGCGCCGCTGCGGTCCGGTTTGCCGCCGCGGTCCGCCCGGGCATGGGGTGGACGCGGCGATGATGCGGTTCGGCTTTCTCGGCAGCGGCAGCGAAGGCAATTCGCTGCTGATCGAATCGCGTGACGGCGCCAGCGTGACCCGTGTGCTGCTCGACTGCGGCTTCGGCCTGCGCGAGACCGCGCGGCGGCTGGAGCGGCTGGGCGTCACGCCCGACGGGCTCGACGCGGTGCTGGTCACGCACGAACACGGCGACCATGTCGGCTCGGCCTACGCCTTTGCCGCCCGGCATGGGCTGCCGGTCTTCACCACGCATGGCACCTGGCTGGCGACCTCGCATCTGCGCGGCGCCGACAAGGCCGATGTGCGGGTGATCGGCGCCGACTACGCGTTCGAGATCGGCAATCTGCAGGTGCTGCCTTACACCGTGCCGCACGATGCGCGCGAGCCGGTGCAGTTCGTGCTGTCGGACGGCGATGCGCGCCTGGGCGTGCTGACCGATGCGGGAATGGAAACGCCATACCTGGTGGCCCGTCTCGCCGGCGTCGACGCGCTGGTGCTCGAGTGCAATCACGACCGCGAGATGCTGCGCAACTCGGTGTATCCGCCGTCGCTGAAACGGCGCATCGGCGGGGACTTCGGCCATCTGGCCAACGAGGTGGCCGCCGCGATCCTGGCGCGCGTCGCGCACGGCGGTCTTGGCCGCGTTGTGGCGGCCCATCTGAGCCAGCAGAACAATACGCCGGCCCTGGCGACTGGGGCGTTGGCCGCGGCGCTCGGCACGGTGGCGGACGATATCCTGGTGGCGGACCAGTACGAAGGGCTGGGCTGGCAGGCGGTGAAGGGATGAATCAGTACGAAGGCCTGGCTGGCAGGCGGTGAAGGGATGAATCGGACGCGATAAATCGCCAGGCCCGGATGTGGAATCACAACGCGGCGAGCGCCCATAAAAAACCGGCCCGAAGGCCGGTTTTTTCGTTCGGGCGAACGCTTACTTGGCTTCAGCAGCCGAAGCGTCAGCGGCCGGAGCCGAAGCGTCAGCAGCCGGGGCCGAAGCGTCGGCAGCCGGAGCAGCAGCGGTGTCAGCAGCCGGAGCCGAAGCTTCGGTAGCCGGAGCGGTAGCAGCCGGAGCAGCGGTGTCAGCTGCGGGAGCGGCTTCTTCCTTCTTGCCGCAAGCGGCGACGGCAACAGCAGCCAGCAGGGAAGCGATCAGGAGAGACTTCTTCATTGTTCGTCCTTTAACTTGTAATAGAAAGAAAAACAGGCGATGAATAATTACCGGTAATTATCGCTCGTGAACTTCAATTTAATGGCTCTCCCCGGTGCCGTAAATGCATTGGTCCACAGTACGAGCCAGCTGGCGATTATATCCACGTTTTCCCGGCTTGTGTAGCGCCGTCATTTGCTGACCACACTGTTACGCATTATTACACCGCGGCCGGTGCCAGCTGCAGCCAGCCCTCCAGCGTCCAATGGTGAAATGTCTCCATCAGCTCCGGCAGCTCCGCGCATTCGCCGACCTCGGCGGCGGTCAAATGGCGCCGATCGGCCAGCCGACGCAGCCAGCCGGCCAGTTCGCCGGGGACTTCGTAAGCTTCGCCATTGAGGAAGAAGTGGCTGCGGTCGTATAGCGCGATCGAGGCCGGCGCCAACACAATGCCGTGCGTTCTTGCCAGTTTCGCGTATTTTCCCGCGGCGATTTGCGGAACCTCGGCGAACTCCACGCCGGGCTTCGGTTCGGACAGATGCGTGCCGATAAACTCGGACACCATGTCATTGGACCAGCGCAACGCCTGCAGCCGTTGCGCAACGGTTCGGGCGAGATCCGCGGGCAGTTGCGCGGGACGCGAAGTGGCCGCTTGTCCGGGATCGGCATAACGCCCGGACAGCGCCTCGTTGTCCTCCACGGTTTCCGACAGCCACGCCAGAAAATGTCCGGCCAGCTCGCGGTAGGCCGGCGCGCGGAAACCGATCGAGCAGGTCATGCACTCGCCCTCGGCGACGCCGTCATGGGCGTATTGCGGCGGCAGGTACAGCATGTCGCCGGGCTCGAGCACGAACTCCTGTTCCGCTTCGAATTCGGCCAGTATCTTTAAAGGAAGATCGGGCACCAGCTCGAGCAGGTCTTGCGACGAGATGCGCCAGCGGCGTCGGCCCGAAACTTGCAGCAGGAACACGTCATAGGAGTCGAAGTGCGGGCCGACACCGCCGCCGTCGGTGGCATAGCTGACCATCACGTCGTCCAGGCGCGCGTCGGGAATGAAGCGGAATTGCCCCATGAGCGCGGCCGCCGCGCTATTGTGGAGGTTCACGCCCTGGACCAGCAGCGTCCATTGGCGCGCCTTGGTCGATGGCAGATTGTCGGCGGCAAAGGGGCCGTGCGCCAGTTTCCAGCGGTTGCGGAAGTGGGTGACCAGCCGCGATTCGACGTCGTCGCGGTCGGCCAGCTCGAAAAGCGCTTCCCGCGAGACAGGGGGGCACGATATCGGAGATGGCTTGTCGAACCAGCAGGGGTTTGCGGTGCCAGATATCACGCATGAATGCGGCGGGCGTCATGCCCCCGAGCAGCTGAAGTGGCGCATCCGGATCCACCGGGCCGCGGGGCAGGGCCTGCGCGTATAATGCGGAATCGTTCATGGAGTGAAGAATTGAAAATCGCGAAGAACACGGTTGTGTCCGTGGTGTACAAGCTGTCGGATGCGCAGGGCAATCTGATCGAAGAATCGGATGAGCCGATGGTCTACTTGCACGGCGGCTATGATGGCACGTTCCCCAAGATCGAGGAAGCACTCGACGGTCATGCCGCAGGCTTCGAGACGCAGTTGCAGCTCGAGCCCGAGGATGCCTTCGGCGACTACGACGCCGAACTGGTCAAGGTCGAGCCGCGCGATCGTTTTCCCGAACCGCTCGAAGTCGGCATGCAGTTCGAAGGCGTGCCCGAGGACGGCGACGAAGAGGATTCGGTGATCTATACCGTCACCGACGTCGCCGAGGACAAGGTGGTGCTCGACGGCAACCATCCGCTGGCCGGCATGGCGCTGCGTTTCTGGCTGAAGGTCTCCGAGGTCCGCGAAGCGACCGCCGAGGAAGTCGAGCATGGCCACGCGCATGGCGCGTCGGGTATCGAAGTGGTCGACGAGGACGAGGACGACGACAGCCCGCGGACGCTGCACTGATCGACGTATGCATCCATCGAACGGAAAAGCCGGCATTGCCGGCTTTTTCGCTTTCTGAAGAGCCGGCGCGGGGGGCTAGTTCTTGCCCGCGCCGTCCTGCAGCGCGACCGAGAACAGCGAACGCGAATCGGGCGAGATCGTCAGCTCGGTCCACTGCTTCGGCGAGCCCACCGGCAGCGCGACGCGCGTGAAGCTGCGGATCGTCTTGCCCTTGGCATCGCGCAGCGGCGTATCGATGCCGAAGCCGCCGATGCTGCTGTGGATCAGCAGCACCTGCCCGCGATAGTCGCTGACGAGCTCGCGCAGCTGCCGCTTGAATTCGAGATAGCCGTCGCGCTGGCGATGGCGCAGAAAACCGTCGAGCAGCGTCGGCTTGCCGCGCTTCTCCCAGCCGTTGCCGAACTGCGGGTCGCCGTGGATCACCAGCACGATGCCATCGAGCGATTCCTGCTCGGCGGCCGAGAACGCGCGCGCCAGCCATTGCCGGTTGGCCTCGCGGCGGTCTTCGAATTCGCCGTTGCGACCGGCCTCGGTGCGATAGTGGTTGTTGTCGTCGGGCACGTTCATGCCGACCAGCAGCACCTTGCCCGCCGTCCACCGGACGTTCTCGCGATAGCTGCGGAACTTGGCCTGGTCCGATTGCCGGATCAGCCGAAGCCTGCGCTGGCCCAGCGAATCGTCGTCCGGAAAGGCCAGCTCGCGCAGCCGCGCCAGCCGCTCGTCGGGATCGAAGCTGCCATTGATCGCCTGCTCGCATTCGGCCCAGTCGGTCTCGCCCGGGATATAGACCAGCGGCAGCGGCGACTGGTCGAGCAGCCGCAGCCGGCCGGCCAGCATCGCATCGGCGCACGACTCGGTGTCGCCCTTGATGCCGCCGGCATGGATCACGAAGGCGAGCTTGCGTTGCGCGAGGTTGTCCAGCAGTTGCTGCGTCGGCGCCTCGGCGTCGGGCCATTGCGGCAAGTCGGCGATCAGCGCGATGCGCACGAGCCGCGCGTCGGCGGCCTTGCCGCTGGCCTTGTCACCGGCCTTGCTGTCCGCCGACCGCGCCTTGGCGGCGACCGGCTGCGCGGTGGCGGCGCTCTGCGTCGACCACGCGCCCAGCAGCGCCGCCGCCAGCGCGATGGCCAGCAGCGGTCGGCACCACGGTGCCCGGCGGCGCGCGCTTGCCATCGTCATGCCGGCTGACCGGATTCCTCGGCCAGCGCCTTGAGCCGATACAGCGCGTCGAGCGCCTGCCGCGGCGTCATGCTGTCGGGATCGAGATCGCGCATCGCCTCGCCGAGCGCATCGTTCCCAGGTGCGATGGACGCGGCCGAGCCACCGTTGCGGTCATCGTCGTCGTCATCGTCCGAATCCGGCACCGTCGGCGCCGCGAACAGATCCAGCTGGGGCGTCGGCGTGGCGTCGGTCGATTGCTGCTCGAGCCAGGCCAGATGCTTGCGCGCGGCGCGGATGACCGGCTGCGGCACGCCCGCCAGCTGCGCGACCTGCAGGCCGTAGCTCTGGCTGGCCGGGCCGTCCTGCACGGCATGCAGGAAGACGATGCCGTCGCCGTGCTCGACCGCGGACAGGTGCACGTTGGCCGCCTGGGGAAACTCCTGCGGCAGCTGCGTCAGCTCGAAATAGTGCGTGGCGAACAGCGTGTGGCTGCGGTTGTGCGCCAGCAGATGGCGGGCGATGGCCCACGCCAGTGCGAGTCCGTCGAAGGTCGACGTGCCGCGGCCGATCTCGTCCATCAGCACCAGGCTGTGCGGCGTCGCGTTGTGCAGGATCGCGGCCGCCTCGGTCATCTCCACCATGAAGGTCGAGCGGCCGCCGGCCAGATCGTCGGCGGCGCCGATGCGCGTGAAGATCCGGTCGATCGGTCCGACCGTCGCGCGCCGCGCCGGCACGTAGGCACCGACGCAGGCCAGCAGCACGATCAGCGCGGTCTGCCGCATGAAGGTCGATTTACCGCCCATGTTCGGGCCGGTGATCAGCAGCAGCTTGCGCGCCTCGGTCAGGTGGCAGTCGTTGGCGATGAACGGCGTCGACTCCGCGGCCAGCTGGCCCTCGACCACCGGATGGCGGCCTTGCACGATGTCGATCACGTTCTCGTCGACGCGCTCGGGGCACGACCAGTCCAGCGTGCGGGCGCGTTCGGCGAGGGCGGCCAGCACGTCCAGGCGCGACAGTGCCGCCGCGACCCGGCGCAGCTCGCCGATATGTGGCAGCAGCAGTTGCAGCAGCTCTTCGTACAGCTGCTTCTCGCGCGCCAGCGCACGGTCCTGCGCCGACAGCGCCTTGTCCTCGAAGGCCTTCAGCTCCGGCGTGATATAGCGCTCGGCATTCTTCAGCGTCTGGCGCCGGCGATAGTCGTCGGGCACCTTGTCGGCCTGGCCGTTGGTGACCTCGATGTAGAAGCCATGCACGCGGTTGTATTCGACGCGCAGGTTGGCGATGCCGGTGCGGGTGCGTTCGCGCGCCTCCAGGTCGATCAGGAACTGGCCGCAGTTCTCCGAGATGTCGCGCAGCTCGTCGAGCGCGGCGTCGTAGCCGCGGGCGATCACGCCGCCATCGCGCACAGCCGTCGACGGCTCGGGTGCGATCGCGCGCGACAGCAGGTCCAGGCACTCCTGCGGCACCGCCAGCTCGGTGAGCGTCTGCGCCAGCAGCGGGGCGGTGTCGTCCGGCGCCACGCAGGCCTGTACGTCGGGCAGCGCGGCCAGCGTATCGCGCAGGGACGACAGGTCGCGCGGCCGTGCGCTCAGCAGCGCGAGCCGGGCGGTGATGCGCTCGACATCGGCGAGCCGGCGCAGGCGCGCGCGCAGCGTATCGAGATCCTGCGCCAGCAGTGCGCCGATGGCTTGCTGCCGCGCCTGCGGAATCGCGCGTTCGCGCAAGGGGTGATGGAGCCAATGGCGCAGCAGCCGGCTGCCCATTGCCGTGGCACAGGTATCGAGCAGCGAGAACAGCGTCGGGGATTCGCCGCCGCGCAGCGTCTCGGTCAGTTCGAGATTGCGGCGCGTGGCGGTGTCCAGCCCGACGAACTCGGTTTCGTGCTCGACCGTGACACCCTGCACATGGCGCAGCGATTGGCCCTGCGTGCTCGCCGCGTAGTTCAGCAGCGCGCCGGCCGCGCCGAGCGCCGCGCCCAGCGTGCGGCAGCCAAACGGATCGAGACTGGCGACGCCCAGTTGCTCGCGCAGGCGGCGCGCGCCGGCGTCCTGATCGAAGTGCCACTCGGGCAGCCGGGTACGCGCGCACGGATGCCCGGGCAGTTCGATGCCATCGGTGTGCAGCAACTCGGCGGGGCGGATGCGTTCGAGTTCGCGCGCGAGTTGCGCGGCCTCGCATTCCATCAGCCGCAGCTCGCCGCTGGCCAGGTTCAGCCAGGCCAGCCCGGTCTTGCTGACGCCGCGCCGCGTGGTCTGCTGGTGCACCGCCATCAGGAAGGTATCGGCCTTGTCGGGCAGCAGCGCCGCGTCGGTCAGCGTGCCGGGCGTGACGATGCGGACGACCTTGCGCTCGACCGGGCCCTTGCTCGTCGCCGGATCGCCAATCTGCTCGCAGATCGCGACCGATTCGCCGAGCTTGACCAGCCGGGCCAGGTATTGATCGACCGAATGAAAAGGGATGCCGGCCATGCGGATCGGCACACCATTGGAGCTGCCGCGCGCGGTCAGCGTGATATCGAGCAGCCGCGCGGCCTTCTCGGCGTCGTCGTGGAACAGCTCGTAGAAATCGCCCATCCGGTAGAACAGCAAGGTGTCCGGATGGTCCGCTTTGATGCGCAAATACTGCTGCATCATCGGCGTATGTTTTTCCGTGGCACCAGCCGATGCGCTGGCGGCCGCGGTAGTTGGCAGGTCTTCGGACATGCAATCCTCTCGGCGGGCCGCTGCGCATGGGCAGCGGCCGGGTTCGGAGCGTGCGCGAGGCCGTGGGCATCGGACGCAAATGCGCATTTTACTGCGCGTTGCGGCGGGGGACGGAGAGGAATTGGATGAAAAAGGCGGGAGGGCGCCGCGAATGGGGCGGCGGAGCGGTGCGAGCGCGCCCGGGGTCCGAGCCCTCAGGCGATACGCAGTTCCATCCGCCTGCCGAGGGCGCGGAAGGCGGCCTCGATCGTGTCGATCTTGGTGGCGTGATCGAGATTGACGATGCGCTGAACGTCCTGCGGACGGGTATCGAGCCGCCGTGCCAGTTCCGACTGACTGACCTTCTGCGCAAGCATCTCGTTCAGCAGCAAAACCTTCGCGGACAGGCTCGCTGGCAAGTCGACCAGTTCTTGCCCTGCCTTGGGGGCCGAGGGCATCGGCACAGGTCGCCGATCCTCGAAGTAGAACTCCATCGCCGTGACGAGGGCGTCGGCGGCCATCTCAAGGGCGTCTTCGCGCGAGTCGCCACAGGTCAGCGCCTCGGGGATGTCCGGGAAGGAAACCGCCACACCATCGTCGTCGGCGGTGAGGATGACGGGGTAGCGCAGCATGTCGAGTACTCCTGTGCGGTGGACCGATTCGGTTCCGGCTTCACGCCAATCCAAGTTGCTTCAGGATGGCCTTGCGCGTCGGCTCGGTGATCTCCCTTCCGGGATGTCGCGGCATCGTGCTCTGCCGGCCATTGAGGTAGACCTTCAGGTGCTTTCCGCCGTCGACGAAGGTCGCGCTTTGCCGGCAAAGCCAGCGTTTGAACTCGCTCTGCTTCACTTCGCCTCCGTCCTCGAACGGAGGCGAAGTGTCAGCTGGATTCGCTCATACGTCTTTGGTCAATATAAACAATTTTGCGTATATTGCCCGCCGACTTCAGTGCGACGGCGTATTGGAGACCAGCGGACACCGTCGGACATCGTCAGCCGCTTTCCCGCCCTCAGGCCGCCGGGCCGCCGTTATCCAGCGAGTACGGCGTCAGCAGGCGCACCATCTGCGCGAAGGCCTTCGGGTTGCCGGCCAGCACCTCGCCCTGTTCGAGCTGGCGGGCCTCGCCCGCGTAGTTGCCGACCAGGCCGCCGGCTTCGGTGATGAGGAGCATGCCGGCCGCCATGTCCCAGGGCTTCAGGCCGGTCTCGAAGAAGCCGTCCAGGCGGCCGCAGGCGACATAGGCCAGGTCCAGCGCGGCGGCGCCCGGGCGGCGCAGGCCGGCGCAGCTGCGCGTCATCAGCGCGAACACTTCGACATAGGCCTCGAGGCCGTCCAGGTCGCGGAAGGGGAAGCCGGTGCCGATCAGGCAGTCGGCCAGCTTGTCGCGGCGGCTGACGCGGATGCGGCGGTTGTTCAGGAAGGCGCCGGCGCCCTTGGTGGCGGTGAAGAGCTCGTCGCGGGTCGGGTCGTAGACCACCGCCTGCACCGGCGAACCCTTGTGCAGCTGGGCGATCGACACGCAGTACTGCGGGAAGCCGTGGATGAAATTGGTGGTGCCGTCGAGCGGATCGATGACCCAGGTGTACTCGTGGCCTTCCTCGTCCTCCCGCCAGGACTGGCCGGACTCTTCCGCTAGAATGCCGTGTTCCGGGTAGGCGGTGCGGATGATCTCGATGATCGCGGCCTCGGCGGCGCGGTCGACCTCGGTGACGAAATCGTTGTGCTGCTTGCGGGAAACCCGCAGGAGATCCACGTCCATCGACGCGCGGTTGATGATGGAACCCGCCTTGCGAGCGGCCTTGATGGCGATATTGAGCATCGGATGCATGAATCTCTCCAGCCGCCGAAAAGCGGGCAGCGCTGCGGACGGCATGGCGCGCGCGGCTCCCGGCGGACAACACAACGGATTGTAGAAGAACGGGTGCGTCGACCTTGTCTCCGCTGGCCGGCATCGAAGCCTTGGCCAGGGCGGCGGAGCGGCGCGCCTAATAAATTGGAACCCTGCATTGTATAGGAACCCGGCAATGGACACGAGCGAGCACGCAAACGCAGCCCCGGGCGCGCCACAGACCGCCCTGGACGCCGCGTTCGCCCGCGTGCGCTTCGTGCTGGTCGAAACCAGCCATCCCGGCAACGTCGGCTCGGTGGCGCGCGCCATCAAGACCATGGGCTTTGGCGCCCGGCCCGGCACGCTGGTGCTGGTGTCGCCGCGGGAGCCGGCGGTGCGCGAGCACCCGGAGGCCGTCGCGCTGGCCAGCGGTGCCGACGACGTGCTGCGCACCGCGAGCGTGGTCGACGATCTGGAAACCGCGCTGGCGGGCGCCTCCTATACCGTCGCGATGACGGCGCGCCAGCGCGAGTTCGGGCCGCCGCGGCTGCTGCCGCGCGACGCGACGGCGCGGGCGAGCGGGCATCTGCTGGCGGCCGCGGCCGGCATCGGGACCGAATCGACCGCCGAAGCCACACAGAAATTCACCCCGGACATCACCCCCGAATTGACCGACGTCGCCTTCGTCTTCGGCAACGAACGCTTCGGCCTGCCCAACGAGGCCGTCGACCGCTGCTCGGTGGTGACCCATATTCCCGCCAATCCCGCCTACGCGTCGCTGAACCTGGCCCAGGCGGTGCAGCTGATCGCCTACGAGATGCGGCTGGCACTGCTGCAGGAGCGCGCGGCGCCTCCCAGCGATATCGGCTATGCTGGGCAGGCCGCCACGGCCGAGCAGATCGAGGCGATGTTCGCGCATCTGCAGCAGGGCCTGGAGGCGATCGGCTTTCTCGATCCGGCCCATCCGAAGAAGCTGATGCCGCGGCTGCGCCGGTTATTCGCGCGCAGCGGGCTGGAGCAGGAGGAGGTCAACCTGCTGCGCGGCATCGCCAAGCAGATGACGCTGGCCGGGCGCGGACCGCGCAGCGGCGACAGCAGCGTCGAGGGCAGTGGCGGCCGCAGCGGCGACCGCAGTGGCGACAGCATGGAGGCATGACCTTGGCGCGAATCGCCGCCTACTTCTGGTGCATCGAACCCTGGCGCGTCGAAGCCTGGCGCACCGAAGCGCCTCACGCACGTCGCGAGCGGGCCGGCCGTCCGTCGCTCGTGCGACGCGAGCGCGCCATGCGCACCGCTGCCCACGCTGCCCACGCCTTCCACCGCGAGCGATGTTGATGCCCGCGCCGCGCACGCCCGGGCTTCTCCCGCGCGTGTCGACGTAGCGGCGGGGCAGGTGCGGCGCCCGATGCCCATGACGGCATCAGGGTGCCAAATCTCTTACACTCCCTGCTTCCGTTTCCTCAGGGCCTTGCCCGGACACGACCCCGGCGGCATGCGCGCTCCGATGGCGCGCGGCACGGCGGGCAATCGCACACGACCAAGATGTTCTCTCGCCTCAAGGAAGATATCGACACCATCATGCAGCGCGACCCCGCCGCGCGCAGCCGGCTGGAGGTGCTGACGTGTTACCCGGGCCTGCATGCCGTGGTGTTTCATCGCTTCGCGCACGCCTGCTGGAATGCGGGGATGCATTGGCTGGGCCGCTGGATCTCGCACTGGTCGCGTTTCCTGACCGGCATCGAGATCCACCCGGCCGTGAAGATGGGCCGGCGCGTGTTCATCGATCACGGTATGGGCGTGGTGATCGGTGAAACCGCCGAGATCGGCGACGACTGCACGATCTACCAGGGCGTGACGCTTGGCGGCACCTCGCTGTACAAGGGCCAGAAGCGGCATCCGACGCTGGGCACCGGCGTGGTGGTCAGCGCCGGCGCCAAGGTGCTGGGCGGCTTCACCATCGGCGATGGCGCGCGGGTCGGCTCCAATGCCGTGGTGCTCAAGCCGGTGCCGCCGGGCGCGACCGCGGTGGGCGTGCCGGCCCGGATCATCCTGCCGGACGCGCCGCCTTCGCAGCAGGGCGCGCGGCAGGAGTTCTCGGCCTACGGCATCACGCCGAATGCCGACGATCCGGTGTCGCTGGCGCTGAAAAGTCTGATAGACCATGCCGCCAGCCAGCAGGAAAAGCTCGAGGCTGTGCAGGCGGCCCTGGACCGGCTCGGCGAGCATCTGGAGAACACGCCGAACGATCGCTTCGATGCCAGCGAGCTGCGCAAGCTGATGAAGTAACGCGATGGCATGAAGGGCAGGGGCGGGCCGCATCGGCTTCGCCCCTGGTGTTTCAGTCGAGCTGCGGCAACTCGCGAAAGCCCTCGGCGTCGAGCTGCAATGCCGCCGCGCGCGGATGCGAACCATCGAGGTCCCAGTCGGTCAGCACCCAGCGCAGGCCATGCGGCTCGTCATGCCGGGCTGGCCGGTGCGTATGGCCATGCACCATCGCCGCCGTGCCGCTGTCGCGCAGCAGCGCCGCCACCGCGGCCGGCGCGACATCGCCATAGTCGCGCGGCGGCCCGGGGCGCTGGCGGCCCGCCTCGCTGTCGCTGCGCAGCTTGCGCGCGATGCCCAGCCGCCACGATAGCGGCAGCGCCAGAAACAGCCGCTGGACCCACGGTTTGCGCGTCCAGTGCCGGAAGCGCATATAAGGCGTGTCGTCCGTGCACAGCATGTCGCCGTGGGTCAGCACCACGCGATGGCCCGCGCAATCGATCACGGTCGGATCGGGCAGCAGCGTCGCGCCGGCCTCGCGGGCAAAGCGCGGGCCGAGCAGGAAGTCGCGATTGCCGTGCATCAGGTAGACCGGGACGCCGCGCGCGGCCAGGCGCGCCAGCGCCGCGGCGACGGCGCGCGGAAACGGTGCCTCGCTTTCCTCGTCGCCGATCCAGAATTCGAAGAAGTCACCGAGGATGAAGAGGGTGCGCGCCTGTTCGGCGGCGCGCTCGAGCACGCGCTCGAAGGCTGCCAGCGTGCGCGGCATGCCTGGGGGTCAGATGCAGGTCGGAAATGAACCACGCCGGCGCTTCCACCGCGAGGGTGGAGGCAGCCGGCGTGCTGGCGGCAGGGCTCATCGATGCGGAACGATTTCCATGGGCGAGGGCATGCCGCCGTGATTGGCGCGGGCGCAGCGCACGCGTTGTGTCGCTTGCCGTGCCGCGCGCTGTGCCGAGTCAATCCAGTGCACGATTACTCGAGCACCACCGCCTTCTCGATCACGACGTCCTCGAGCGGCACGTCCTGATGGAAGCCGGCGCTGCCGGTACGCACGCCCTTGATCTTGTCGACCACGTCGGTGCCTTCGACGACCTTGCCGAACACCGCGTAGCCGAAGCCCTGCGGGGTCGGCGAGGTGAAGTTCAGGAAGTCGTTGTCGACCACGTTGATGAAGAACTGCGCGGTGGCCGAGTGCGGCGCGTTGGTGCGCGCCATCGCCACGGTGTAGCGGTCGTTCTTCAGGCCGTTGCCGGCCTCGTTGTCGATCGGGTCGTCGGTGGGCTTCTGCTTCATGCCCGGCTCGAAGCCGCCGCCCTGGATCATGAAGTTCTTGATGACGCGGTGGAAGATCGTGTTGTCGTAGTGGCCCTTGCGGACATACGACAGGAAGTTCTCCACCGTCTTGGGCGCCTTGTCGGCGTCGAGTTCGATGACGATGGCGCCGTGATTCGTTTGGAGCTGGACCTTGGACATGGCTTTCCTCTGTTACTTGACGATGGTGGCCGACTCGATGACGATCGGCGTGGCTGGCACATTACGCATGGGGCCGTAGGCGGTGGTAGGCGTCTTCTTGATGCGATCGACGGTATCCATGCCTTCGACCACCTTGCCGAACACGGCATAGCCGTTACCGTCCGGCTGCGGATAGTCGAGACTCGGATTATCTACCACATTGATGAAGAACTGCGCCGTGGCCGAGTTCGGATCGCCGGTGCGGGCCATGGCCACGGTGCCGGCCTTGTTCTTCAGGCCGTTCTGCGCTTCGAGCGGAATTGGCGCGCGCGTCGGCTTCTGCTTCATGTCGCGATCGAAGCCGCCGCCCTGCACCATGAAGCCGTTGATCACGCGGTGGAAGATCGTGCCGCTGTAGAAGCCGCTGTTCACGTATTCGAGAAAGTTGGCGACGGTCTTCGGCGCGGCCTCGGGATAGACCTCGATGGTGAAGCTGCCGGCGCTGGTGGCAAAACGCACGCGCTCGGCGGCCTGGGCAGCGGCCGAGGCCGGCGCCTGCGCGTGGGCGGCACCGTAGCTCAGGGTGCCGGCCATCAGCGCGGCCAGCATGGCGCCGAGGGCGCCGCGTCGGGTCAGGGACATGGGGATCTCCAGGGAGTGGGCGAGGGCGATCGGCGGATACCGGCGTCGATGGACGCGCCGTCCCGGCAGTCGCCCCGCATGGATAACGATCGCACCCGCTCGCTACGCCTTGCACAGCGCAGGGCGCGAGCGGGGCAGTGCTGCGGACCGCTCAGTCCAGGTCTTCGCGATCCGGACCGGGCGGCCGGGGCAGCGGCGGCGCCGCGAGCGGTGCCTGGGGCTCGGCGGCGGGCTGGCGCGTACGCGGCTGCGGGCTGGCGGGCGGATTTGCCGACGTATTGGCCGGCGCCTTGGTGCCGACCGCGGCCAGGCCGCTGCGGGCGCGCGCATCGCCGGGATTGCGTTTGATCGCTTCGGCGTAGGAGCGCTCGGCGAGCTTGCGATAGACGTCGCCCAGATTGGTATAGCCGATCGCAAAGCCGGGCTTGGCTTCGAGCGCCGCCAGCAGTTCGGCCTCGGCGCGCTTCAGATCGCCCCGGCGCGCATAGATCAGCGCCAGATTGTTGTGCGGCTCGGGCAGTTCGGGATATTCCTGTGCGATCTCGTGGAAGGCCTGCACCGCCTCGTCCTCGCGGCCGGCCTGCGACAGCGCCCAGGCGCGCTCGAAGCGGGCCTGCACGTTGCGCGGGTTCGCGGCGATCACGCGGTCGAAGCGTTCGATCGCCTCGGCATAGCGGCGCTGCTGCGCGGCCTTCTCGGCCTCAGCCATGCCCGGATCGCCGGAGGGCTGGAAGCCCTTCGCGCCGGCCGTGCCGCCGCCGGGGAAGCCGACGGACTGCGCCAGGGCCGGCGCAGCGGGCAGGGCGCACAGCAGCGCGGCGGCGCTCGCCACGGTGAGGGCGCACGCGCGCACGCTGCGTACGGTGGCTGCGGCGGCGCGCCGCCGCACGGTCATGATGCCGGGCGTGACGTGATGCATGGCGTCGGTCGCGACGTTGGGCGATGGCAAGCTCATGTAGGTGCGGTCCTTTATACTTCGCGGCATTCTAGCAAAGCGCGGCATCGACGCCGACGCGCGAAGGCTTCCGGTAAGATATGGCCTCGCTCGGCGAACCGATGTCCACGCCGCCGCGGCAGCGTTCCAAACGAATCGCCCGGTCACGCTGTCCGGCAAGTCGACCGATGCGCGGCCGGCAAGTCGGCACCGGCTCGCGCGCGACAGGCGCCACGCATTCTCTTCGAACACCTCGTTTCATGCATCCACTGAACATCTACAACACGCTCGCGCGCGAGAAACAGCCCTTCGTGCCCATCGAACCCGGCAAGGTCCGCATGTATGTCTGCGGCATGACGGTGTACGACTACTGCCACGTCGGACATGCGCGCGTGATGGTGGTGTTCGACATGGTGCAGCGCTGGCTGCGCGCCGCGGGCTACGAGGTGACCTATGTGCAGAACATCACCGACATCGACGACAAGATCATCCGCCGCGCCGCCGAGAACGGCGAGACGATCGGCGAGCTGACCGAGCGGTTCATCGGCTATATGCACGAGGACGCGGCCGCGCTGGGCATCCAGCGCCCGGACCACGAGCCGCGCGCGACGCAATACGTGCCGCAGATGCTCGACATCATCGGCAAGCTCGAAGCGAAGGGCCTGGCCTATCAGGCCAGCGATGGCGACGTCAATTACGCGGTGCGCAAGTTCGCGGGCTACGGCAAGCTGTCGGGCAAGTCGCTGGAGGACCTGCGCGCCGGCGAGCGCGTGGCCGCCAACGATGCCAAGCACGACCCGCTCGACTTCGTGCTGTGGAAGTCGGCCAAGGACAGCGAGCCGGCCGAAAGCAAGTGGTCTTCGAAGTGGGGCGTCGGCCGTCCGGGCTGGCATATCGAATGCTCGGCGATGAGCTGCGCGCTGCTGGGCGAGCATTTCGACATCCATGGCGGCGGCGCCGACCTGCAGTTCCCGCACCACGAGAACGAGATCGCACAGTCGGAAGGCGCGAGCGGCAAGCCCTTCGTCAACGTGTGGATGCATAACGGCTTCGTGCGCATCAACGACGAGAAGATGTCGAAGTCGCTCGGCAACTTCTTCACGATCCGCGAGGTGCTCAAGCAGTACGACGCCGAGGTCGTGCGCTTCTTCATCCTGCGCGCGCACTACCGCAGCCCGCTGAACTACAGCGACGCGCATCTGGACGACGCACGCCACGGCCTGACCCGTCTCTACACGGCGCTCAAGGACGTGCAGCCCGACACGGAGCCGCTCGACTGGGATGAGCCGCACGCGCGCCGCTTCGCCGAGGCGATGGGCGACGACTTCAATACGCCGATCGCGGTGTCGGTGCTGTTCGACCTGGCCGGCGAAGTCAACCGCAGCGGCTCGCCCGCCGCGGCGCGGCAATTGAAGGGCCTGGCCGCCACGCTGGGCCTGCTCGGGCGCGACGCGCACGCCTTCCCTGCAGGGTGGCGCCGACGCGGCCGGCATCGCGCCGGAGCAGATCGAGGAGCGCATCGCCGCGCGCAAGCAGGCCAAGGCCGACCGCAATTTCGCCGAGGCCGACCGCATCCGCGCCGAGCTGCTGGAGGCCGGCATCGTGCTCGAGGACAAGCCGGGCGGCGTGACCGAATGGAGGCGTGCTTGAACGCTGCCGTGCGCAAGACGCCCGGCACGGCGGCCAAGGCCGCCAAGCCGGCGCGGCCCACCGGAGAGCCGGCCCTGAAGGTGACCAAGGCGACCAAGGCAGCGAAGGTCGCCAAGGCGCCGGCCGCCGGCGGCGTGGCCGCGCCCAAGGCCCGCACGGTGACCAAAGCCGACGGCAAGCCGGTCCTGAAGACCGCGCGCGCTCCCAAGGCAACGCTGCCCGAGGCCGCGACGATCCCGCTGCCGGTCGAGACGGTCGAGGGCGCGGTGCGTCCCGCCTACTGGGACGAGGCCTGCGCCGATCTGATGAAGCGCGACCGCATCCTGCGCAAGATGATCCCGACCTACGGGCCGGCCCATCTGGTTTCGCGCGGCGATCCCTTCATCACGCTGGCGCGTTCGATCGTCGGCCAGCAGATCTCGGTCAAGGCCGCGCAATCGGTGTGGGACCGGCTGGCCGCCGCCTGCCCGAAGCTGACGCCGGCGCAGCTGCTGCGGGCCGGCGTCGACAAGCTGGCCGCCTGCGGCCTGTCGCGCCGCAAGGCCGAATACATCGTCGACCTGGCCGACCACTTCAAGGCGGGGCGGGTCCATGTCGACAAATGGGCCGAGATGGACGACGAGGCGGTGATCGCCGAGCTCACGCAGATTCGCGGCATCGGCCGCTGGACCGCCGAGATGTTCCTGATGTTCAACCTGATGCGGCCCAACGTGCTGCCGCTGGACGACATCGGCCTGATCAACGCGATTTCGGCCAACTATTTCAGCGGCGAACCCGTCACGCGCAGCGAGGCGCGGGAAGTCGCGGCCAACTGGGAGCCATGGCGCACCGTGGCGACCTGGTACATGTGGCGCAGCCTTGATCCGCTGCCTGTCACTTACTAGTCTGGCATTCGATAGTCGAAGCACGAAAGTGCTTCTTTCACCATCTACAGGCGGCGCATGCGACGCATCCGGCCCGATTTCCGCGCCCGGAGCGCAAGGAAATTCCGGTAGAATGCGCCCCTTCACAGACAGGTACGTGTGATTCAATGAAAACCACCTTCCTGGATTTCGAACAGCCGATCGCCGAACTCGAGGCAAAAATCGAAGAACTGCGCTTCGTGCAGGACGACTCGGCCGTCGACATTTCCGAAGAGATTTCGCGGCTGGCCGGCAAGAGCCAGCAGCTGACCAAGGACATCTACGCCAACCTGACCCCGTGGCAGGTGGCCCAGATCGCTCGCCATCCCCAGCGTCCCTACACGCTGGACTATGTGCGGGAGATCTTCACGGACTTCCACGAACTGCACGGCGACCGCGCCTTCGCCGACGATCTGTCGATCGTGGGCGGGCTGGCCCGCTTCAACGGCCAGGCGTGCATGGTCATTGGCCACCAGAAGGGCCGGGACACCAAGGAGCGCGCACTGCGCAACTTCGGCATGTCCAAGCCCGAGGGCTATCGTAAGGCCAAGCGGCTGATGGAACTGGCCGACAAGTTCGGCCTGCCGATCTTCACCTTCGTCGACACGCCGGGTGCATTCCCGGGCATCGACGCCGAGGAGCGCGGCCAGTCGGAGGCGATCGGCCACAACCTGTACGTGATGGCCGGCCTGAAGGTGCCCCTGATCGCCACCATCATCGGTGAGGGCGGTTCGGGCGGCGCGCTGGCGATCGCCGTGGGCGACGTGGTGCAGATGCTGCAATTCGCCACCTACGCGGTGATCTCGCCCGAAGGCTGCGCGTCGATCCTGTGGAAGACCGCCGAGAAGGCACCCGAGGCCGCCGAGGCGCTGGGCCTGACCGCGCATCGCCTGAAGGCGCTGGGCCTGATCGACAAGATCGTCAACGAGCCGCTGGGCGGCGCGCACCGCGATCCGAAGGCCATGGCCGCGATGCTCAAGCGTTCGCTGGCCGAGTCGCTGCGCCAGTTCCAGGGCATCAGCGTCAAGGAACTGCAGGCGCGCCGCCACGAGCGCCTGATGGCCTATGGCAAGTTCAAGGAAACCGGCGCACAAGGCTGATCCCGCCGCGCCCGATTTGCGCGACCCGACCGCCACGCTGACCGACAAGGTCGCACAGGCCCTGCAGGCCGGTGCGGCCTTTGTCGTTTCCGGGGCCGGCCAACATGGCCCGCGCGCGGTGGCGGTGGCGCTGTCGGGCGGCCGCGATTCGGTCGCGCTGCTGCATGCCACGCGCGCCGTGCTCGCCGCCACCCGTGTCGACGAGGCCGAGCCCGTGCCCCTGCTGGCGCTGCATGTCCACCACGGCCTGCAAGCCCAGGCCGACGAATGGGATCGCTTCTGCGCCGGGTTGTGCCGGGACTGGGGTGTCGACTACCGCTCCGCCCGGGTCACGGTCGTCCCCGCGCACGGGGGAAGGGCTCGAGGCCGCCGCCCGCCGTGCTCGCTACCAGGCGCTGACCGAGCTCTGCGAGCAGCACAACGTCGGCTGGCTGCTGTTCGGCCACCATCTGGACGACCAGGTCGAAACGGTGCTGATGCGGCTGTTCCGCGGCAGTGGCGTGCACGGCCTGGCCGGCATGCCGGCACTGCGGCGCCTGGCCGAACGCCGCGATATCGCGCTGCTGCGGCCGTGGCTCGAGGTCGAACGGCGCGATATCGAGGCCTATGGCGACGCGCACGGCTTGCGCTGGATCGACGATCCCTCCAACGACGACACCCGCTTCGCCCGCAACGCGCTGCGCCAGCAGCTGCCGGGGCTGCTGGCCGCCTTCCCGGCGCTGCGCGCCAACGTCGCCCAGGCCGCCGCGCATCTGGCCGAAGCCGCCCACGCGCTCGATGCGCTGGCCGGGCGGCAACTGGCGACGCTGGCGCATCCCGGCCGCGATGCCGCCACGCTTGCCGAGCTCGATCTCGACGGGCTGCGCGCCTTGCCGGCCGCGCAGGGCGATGCCGTGCTGCGGCTGTGGCTGCGCGACCTCGGCGTGCGCGCGCCCTCGGTGGCCCGGCTGGCGGCGATGCGGGCGCAACTGATCGACCATCGTGGCGGCGAGCCGGCGCTGCCGCATGACGGCCTGGTGCTGCGGCGTTTCCGCTCCCGTGTGCTGGCCTGTGTGCCGCCGGCCGCGCCGCCGGCGGAGGCGATCCCGCTGCAGTGGGGCGGGCAAGGCCGACTGCCGGTTCCCGCCTGGCGCGGCGAGCTGCGCTTCACGCGCGACGACACCTTCGGCGTGCCCGAGGCCGTGCTGCGGCAGCCGCTGACGTTGGGGCCCCGCACTGGCGGCGAGCGCATCGTGCTGCGGCCGGGCGGCCCCCGCCCGGGCGCTGAAGCAGGCGTATCAGGAGGCGGCCGTGCCGGCTTGGCGCCGCCCCCTATTTGCCGCTGCTGCGGGCGGGAGAGGCTGGGGGGCACACGGGAGCAGATCGTGCTAGCCGCCGGACTCGGCATGCACCGCCGCTGGCCCGACGCCGCGCCGGCCCCGCGTTGGCGGGTTGAATGGGAGGCCTGGGGTCCGGACGCAGCCGGGCCGCCGCATTGACCGGCGCATAACCGCGGCCCTCATGGCGCTGCCCGGGGCTCATGGCCCGGAACTCAGGCCCGGTGCTCAGGCCCGGTGCTCAGGCCCGGAACTCAGGCCCGGAACTCAGGCCCGGCGCTCGGGCCCCCGCCCTGACGGAGCGGCCTTGATGGGGCTGCTCATGGCCGCGGCCCCGCGGCGCCCGCCACGCCGCCTACCGCACGAGACGTCGCTCCGGCAAGGCTTGACAAGCCGAAACGCCCGCTATTCCGCCTTGCCGGGCGCCGGTGCTTGGTGTATTTTCAGTGGTTTTGCACAATCGCTGGCGTCGACAAGAAGATGGCTCTCATCGTTCACAAATACGGCGGCACTTCGATGGGTTCCACGGAACGCATCAAGAATGTCGCCAAGCGCGTGGCCAAGTGGCACCGCGCCGGTCACCGCGTAGTCGTGGTGCCTTCGGCCATGTCGGGCGAGACCAATCGCCTGCTGGGACTCGCCAAGGAGATTTCGCCGCAGCCGGACCCGCGCGAGCTCGACATGCTGGCCTCGACCGGCGAACAGGCCAGCGTCGCGCTGCTGGCCATCGCGCTGCACGGCGAGGGCATCGACGCGATCAGCTATACCGGCTGGCAAGTCCCGGTCAAGACCGATTCGTCATACACCAAGGCACGCATCGAATCGATCGACGATGAGCGCATCCTGGGCGATCTCGATGCGGGCCGCGTGGTGATCGTCACCGGCTTCCAGGGCATCGACGCGCTGGGCAACATCACCACGCTCGGCCGCGGCGGCTCCGATACCTCGGCCGTCGCCATCGCCGCCGCGATCGAGGCCGACGAGTGCCTGATCTATACGGACGTGGACGGGGTCTACACCACCGACCCGCGCGTGGTCGAAGACGCGCGCCGGCTGGACCGCATCACCTTCGAGGAAATGCTGGAAATGGCCAGCCTCGGTTCCAAGGTGCTGCAGATCCGCTCGGTGGAATTCGCCGGCAAATACCGCGTCAAGACGCGCGTGCTGTCGTCGCTGACCGACCCCCCTGATGCCGCTCGAGCAGGAAATGCATTCGGGCACGCTGATTACTTTTGAGGAAGACCCTGACATGGAAGCAGCCGTCATCTCCGGCATCGCCTTTGCCCGTGACGAAGCCAAGATCACCGTTCTCGGCGTGCCCGACAAGCCCGGCATCGCCTACCAGATCCTGGGCCCGATCGCCGACGCCAATATCGACGTCGACATGATCATCCAGAACCAGTCCGTCGAGGGCAAGACCGATTTCACCTTCACCGTGCCGCGCGGCGACTACCAGCGCTCGCTGGCGATCCTGAACGACGCGGTCAAGGGCCATATCGGCGCGGCCAGCGTGTCGGGCGATCCGAAGGTGTCGAAGGTCTCAGTGGTCGGCGTGGGCATGCGCTCGCATGTCGGCATCGCCAGCAAGATGTTCCGCACGCTGTCGGAAGAGGGCATCAATATCCAGATGATCTCGACCTCGGAAATCAAGATCTCCGTGCTGATCGACGAGAAGTACATGGAGCTGGCCGTGCGCGCGCTGCACAAGGCGTTCGAGCTGGAACAGGCCTGAATTCCGGCGCATTCGCGCGCCGGCCCTGGCGAGGGGCGGGCAAGTGCGGTGTCATCGATTCGTCGTTGACCAATTGCCGCGCCCTCGCTAGAATACGCGCTTCGTTGTGCGGCCTCCCTCGCACAACGCAAGTTTGGGAGACGTGGCCGAGAGGTCGAAGGCACTCCCCTGCTAAGGGAGCATCCGGGCCAAAACCTGGATCGAGGGTTCGAATCCCTCCGTCTCCGCCAGTACATCGGTACATGGCGGCGGAACCCCGGAAGATCGCGGTCTTCCGGGGTTTTGTTTTTTTGCGCCTGTCTTCTGGCCCTTGGCTCCGGGCTCCGGGCTCCTGGCTCGCAGGCGATGGCTGTCCGCCTCCACAGCAAAAAACAAGAACGAGCCGCACACACGCGATATCGCGGTTTGCCATCGACCACTACCGTACCGGGTTCGTTCAACCCCCCTCGAAGGCGAGCCATGTACGGATCCTCGATCTCCCCCGGCGCTGTCCCAGCTGTCCTCCCAGCCGTCCTCCCAGCCAACCCCGCAGTCGTCCTCCGAATCGCCGCCAGCCACTGGCGCCGGCGACGCCTCTGCCCGACACGGCAGCGTTTGCCTGAGTCCGGCCGGGCAACATGGAGGCACAGTCCAGGTCCGTATCGAACCGATGCCAGCCCAGCATCGCGCCGAAGCGAACCGCGGACCGTTTGCCCGCATCCGTCACAGCTTTACCGCCGTGGTGGATCGCCTGTTTCACAACCGCGGCGGCGCGGCCGATATCGCGAGCCCGCTGCCCGATGCCGCCGCCGCACCGGCTTGCATCGCGCTGCCGCCGCCTTCGCCGGCGTTGCCCGCCAGGAACACGGCCACGCTCCAATCGCTGCCGATCGAACTGATGCACGCCATCACGAACTGGCTGACGGACCACCGCGATGTCGCGCACCTGGCCAGCGTCAGCGCATCGATGCGCGCGCTGTTCCAGCACAACGATCGGCTGCTGCTCGCGCCTTCCCGGCTTCGGATGCAAGTGGGCGGAATCGGCGAGCACTCCGATATCCGTGCGCTGGTGGCCGACGTGATGGCCGCCCGGATGGGGCACGAGGAAACCGCCGCCATTCTGCTCGCCATATCGGCGAAGCTTCGCGCGCTGGCGAAGTGCAATCGCCTGGATGCGGCAATCGCGCTGATCGACGCCCTGGGCACCTTACCGGACTCCGTGCTGGCCAGGCAGACCGGTCGGCAGACCTTGATCGAACACTGCGTGGATTATTGCTGTCTAGCCTTCAATGGCGACGCGGATGGTCAGGCCCGGTCGATGATCGATCGCGTCTTTCACGTTTTCGATCGATCGCGGTCCGATGAACTGCAAGGCCTGGCGATGTTCGGGCTGGCCTGCGGGACCGGCTGGTTCGGTGAGTCCATACAGCGGGAATTGCGAGAGCGGATATTGGCACGCGTTGCGACCTTGCCGCGCGAGCATCAACACCGGCTTCGTGGCGCGACGGGTTGAGAGCGGCCACGGCCGACTCGCCGGCACCGCCGGGGGCCGCCGCATCGACCGCGCGTGGTTTCTACAGCCGCTGTCCGCCCTGGGGCAGTCATGCATGGCGCCGATCGAGCTGCGGTCCCGCCCATCCTCGCTCCCGCCCGCCGGCATCGCGAGGACCGCTGCGAGCGTCGGCCTTCACTCCTCCCTCGGCATCGGCTTGCGCTTCGACCACCTGCACCTTGCGCACCGGCACCCCAAACTTCACGCCAAGCTTCGCCAGCTCCGTCACCATCGCCAGATTGATCGACTGCTGGATATCCATGTACAGGTTGTAGTCCGGATCGGTAACGAAGTAGACGACCTCGAACTCCAGCGCGCTTTCGCCGAAGCCCTTGAAATGCGCGCGGTCGAAGCGCGTGCGGCCGGCGGCGACGACGGCCGCCTTGACGATTTCCGGGATGCGCCGCAGCGTTTCCGGCGGCGTCTGGTATGTCACGCGGAAATTGAACTGGATGCGGCGTTCCGCCATGCGCTTGTAGTTGTGGATCGTCGTCTTCAGCAGTTCGGTATTGCTGCAGACGATCTGCTCGCCGCTCAGCGCGCGCAGCCGCGTGGTCTTCAGGCCGATGCGCTCGACGCTGCCGGCGATGTCGCCGAACACGATGAAATCGCCGTTCTCGAAGGGCTTGTCCAGGCCGATGGCCAGCGACGCGAACAGGTCGCTGAGGATGTTCTGCACGGCCAGCGCCACGGCCACGCCGCCGACGCCCAGGCTCGCCACGAACGCCGTGATGTTGACGCCCATATTGGCCAGCACCGCCAGCAGCAGCACGGACCACAGCATCACGCGCATGCCCCACGCCATCACCGTGGTGAACACGGGATTGTGGGCCGTGGGCCCGGTGCCGGTCAGCCGGTCGTACGTCCATAGCGTCACGGCATGATTGATCCAGATCGCGATCTGCAGCCCGATCAGCAGGAACCACAGATGGCCGATACGGCTGGCCCATTTCGGCGGCAGGTCGAGGAAGTCGACGGCGATCAGCAGCGCGGCCAGCAGCAGCACGAAGCGCGAGGTATGCCGCAGCATGTCCGCCATGCGGTCGATGATCACCGGCCTTGTCCGGGCCGCGAGCCGGTCCAGGCGTGCGCAGGTAAAGCGCAGCAGCGTGACCAGCACCAGATAGCTGACGACGGCGGCGATGCCGGCATGCAGCCAGTTGAGCGCCGGGATGCCCAAGAAGACGTTCAGATCGAGCCATTCCTTCATGCCTTACCTCCTGTGCCGAGACGGACGCATGGGGTAGGGGCTTGCAGGATTGATGCCACTGCGCGGGCAGGCGCCGGCACCCCAGGCCATACAGGGCGCGGAATGGGTCTATTTCAACGGATCGCGGCACGCGCCTTTTTGATGCAGGGGCCCGCGCATCGGGATGGCCGCGGGCGATCCACCTTCGAAAATTCAAACGAGGGAAACGCTGACATGGTCCCCATGGCCGGCGGGCCGCGGGATGGAATCCCCTACAATCGGGTCACCCCATCCCACACGATCGGCGGCGGGCAAGCACGATGCAGAGCCATCGGCGCGCACGACCGACCCCAAGGAGACAGCCACGATGTTCACCCCGTGTCCCACCGAACGCAGCGGCGTCATTGCCGACCGCGTCGAGCGCTTTGTCCGCGATGTCGTCGTCCCCTATGAAGCCGATCCGCGCTGCACGGCGCACGGGCCGACCAGCGAGCTGATCGACGAGATGCGCGCAAAAGCCCGCGCCGCGGGCGTGATGACGCCGCATATCCTGCCCGACGGTTCGCACCTGACGCAGCTGGAAACCGCGGCCGTGCTCAAGCGCTCGGGCCTGTCGCCGCTGGGACCGGTGGCCGTCAATACGATGGCGCCGGACGAGGGCAATATGTTCCTGCTCGGCAAGGTCGGCACGCCCGCGCAGAAGCAGCGCTTTCTCGAGCCGCTGGTCCGCGGCGAGGCGCGCTCGGCGTTCTTCATGACAGAGCCCGCCGAGGAGGGCGGGGCTGGTTCCGATCCATCGATGCTGCAGACCACGGCGACGCAGGACGGCGGCGACTGGATCATCCGCGGCCGCAAGAAGTTCATCACCGGCGCCGAAGGGGCCCAGGTGGGCATCGTGATGGCGCGAACCGGCGACGGCGAACACGCGCAGGCGACGATGTTCCTGGTGGACCTGCCGCATCTGGCCATCCGCATCGAGCGCGTGATCGACACCATCGACAGCTCGATGCCCGGCGGCCATGCGCAGATCCTGCTCGACGACCTGCGCGTGCCGGCCGACCAGGTACTCGGCGAGGTCAACGAGGGCTTCCGCTATGCGCAGGTGCGCCTGTCGCCGGCGCGGCTGTCGCACTGCATGCGCTGGTTCGGCGGCACGGTGCGCGCCGACGAGATCGCGCGCGCGTATGCCACCACGCGCAAGGCCTTCGGCAAGCTGCTGATCGACCATGAGGGCGTGGGCTTCATGCTGGCCGAGAATCGGATCGACCTGCAGCAGGCCGCGCTGATGATCGACTGGTGCGCCGGCGTGCTGGACGGCGGCGCGGCCGGCACGGCGGAGAGTTCGATGGCGAAGGTCGCGGTGTCGGAGGCGCTGTACCGCGTGGCCGACCGCTGCGTGCAGATCATGGGCGGCCTGGGCGTGTCGCGCGACACCATCGTCGAGCAGATCCTGCGCGAGGTGCGGGCCTTCCGCATCTACGACGGTCCCACCGAGGTCCACAAGTGGTCGCTCGCGAAGAAGATCAAGCGCGATACGCTGGCCGGCACCCCGGCGCGCTGAACGTCGCGCCATGCCGTCGCGTCCCTCACCGGTGCAGCGCGCCCTTGCCGTGCTGCGCGCGCTGTCCGATCCCGAAGTGCGCCGCATGAGCGATGTCGCGCGGGCGACCGGGCTCGATCCCGCCACCGCGTCGCGCATGCTGGACCTGCTGGTGCAGGAGGGCTTTGCCACGCGCGACGAGATGCGCCGCTACGGCATCGGCCCGGAGATCTTCCAGCTCGCCGACGTCGCGCAGCGCCGGGCCGCGCTGCGCAAGCTGGCACGACCGGCGTTGCAGCGATTGGTCGCGGAATTCGGCGATACCGCCGTGCTGACCGAGGCCAGCCGCGGCGAGGCCGTCTGTTCGGACGTGGAGCCGGGCACGGTTCCGCTCAGCGCGAACTACGTCTCGGTCGGCACGCGCCGACCGCTCGGCGTGGGAGCGGGCAGCCTGGCCGTGCTGGCGTGGCTGCCGGCCCCCGAACGCGCGCACCGCCTGCAGCAGACCTCGCGCAAGCTGGCGAACTATCCGCGGCTCGACGCCGCCGCCATCGCCGCGGAAATCGAGGCGGCCCGCTCGCGCGGGCACGTACTGTTTCTCGACTGGGTGGTCGAAGGCATGGGCGGCATCGCGGTGCCGATTCTCGACGATCAGGGCAGGCCGATCGGCGCGCTCAGCGTCGCGGCGCAGACGGTACGCTTGCGGGCGCGCGAGGCCGCCCTTGCGCGGCGGCTGAGGGCGGAGGCCAGCCACATCGCCAGCGCGTGGACCGGCTCGGTGTTGTCGCCGCAGGGCGAGCCAGGCCAGGTGACAGCGCGCGTGACAGCGCGCGGGACGGCAGTGCGCCTATCGCGCCGGCCCGCGCAGCAGCGGCGCTAGTTCGTCCGGAATCTCGACCTCGAAGCGCAGCACCGCACTGGCCAGCGCCTTGCCATAGTTGTCGATCGCTAGGCTGCGCGACACGCCGCCGCCCAGCGCGCCCTCGGCGACGAAGTTCAGCACCTGCAGCCCGTCGACCTCGTAGCGGGTCACCTCGCCGGCGATCAGCGTGCCGTACAGCGACTTGAACGCGGCCGCCGTCAGTTGCGCCTTGATATGCGGATAGAACTCGGGCGCATAGGCGATCACGGCCGTGTTCGAGGTGTTGCCCTTGTCGCCGGAGCGGCTATGGGCCAGACGCCGCAGGGGTACACGCATGGCGCTTCCTTACAGATAGTGGATCTCGGACCGGATCAGCGCGCGCGGCACCAGCGCCGACCAGACACCGATGATCTCGCGGGTCCGGTCCTGATGCGGCACGCGCTTGCCGGTGGAGGCCAGCCCGCAGACCGCCATGCTGTCGATCTCGCGGCCGACCTTGGCCGCCTCCTCGCGCGTGCGCGTGCGTGCCGCCACGCGTACCGCGATCTCGTTCGGCTCGCAAGCGGGTTCGGGGGAGGCGGCGCCATGCACGGCGTTGACGCCGAGAAAGTCGATGCGCAGCTCGTCGGCCTGCAGCTTCGCGATGGCGAAGCGTTCCTCGAGGATGCGCCTGGCCAGCTTCGCCTTGTCCAGACAGCCCGGGCCCGCATAGAAGAACATGTCCTCGCCGATATGGCCCTCGGTGCAGCCCAGCGACACCTTCAGCGTGTCGGTAGCCGGCAGCCCGGAGACCCCGTCGATGCGCACACGGTCCGGCCCCACCTGTTCCAGCACCGCGGTCGAGAAGTCGACGATGACGTCCGGCGTGATATAGCGGCGCGGATCGTGGACCTCGTAGAACATCTGCTCCTTGACGGTCTGGAGGTCGATGCGTCCGCCGCTGCCTTCGACCTTCGCGATCACGGCGCTGCCGTCGGCCTCGACCTCCGCGATCGGGAAGGCGAGATTCCATGGCTCGGGCACGTCCTTGTAGCCCGGATCGCCGAAGTAGCCGCCGGTCACCTGCGCGCCGCATTCGAGCAGATGGCCGATGGCGCTGCCGCGCGCGAGACGCGTCACGTCGTCGGGGGACCAGCCGAAATGCGCGATCATCGGCGCGAGGAACAGCGAGGGATCGGCGACGCGGCCCGTGATGACGATCTGCGCGCCGGCGCGCAGGGCCTCGACGATCGGCGCGGCGCCCTCGTAGGGCTCGGCGCTGATCAGCGTGCCGCGCAGCGACGACACCGGCGCGCCGCTCTCCAGCAGCGTCAGGTCGAGCTCGCAGATGTTGCCGGTCAGGTCGGTGGTCGTGATCGCCGCGATCCTGACGCCGGGCAGCGCCAACTCGTCGCACAGCTCGGCCACGCGCCTGGCGGCACCGAGCGGATGGATCCATCCCTGATTGCTGACGATGCGCGTGCCGTTGGCGATGCAGTGCGGCAGCACCGCGCGCATGCGCTCGTCGAGATAGGTGTCGTAGCCGGCGAAGGCCGGATCGCGCCGCTTGCGGACCTGTGCGGCCGAGACCGTGGCCTCGGCCATGGTCTCGAAGCACAGATAGTCGAGCTTGCCGAGGCGCGCCGAGCGTTCGGCCGGCTCGACGCGGTCGCCCCACCAGCCCGATCCCGAGCCGATGCGAAGGGTGCTGCCGCGAGTCATGGTGTCCGTCATGCCTGGGTCCTTCTTTCCTGCGGTACGTGTCGTGCGTGCCATACGAGCCGTACGTGAACGACGTGCGGTACGTGCAGTACGCGCGGTACGTCCGATACGTGCAGCACGCTCATTGCGCCTTGATCCCCGCGCTGCGAATCACGCGCGACCACTTGTCGGTATCCGCCTTGATCTGCGCCGCGAAGGCCGCCGAGCCTTCGCCGCCGGGCTCGGCGCCGAGTTCCTGGATGCGCTTGCGCACGTCTGGCATCGCCAGCACCTTGTCGACGGCCTGCTGCAGCTGGCGCACGCGCTCGGGCGGCGTGCCGGCCGGCGCCAGCAGGCCGAACCAGGAATTGACCTCGTAGTCCGGCAACCCCGACTCGCGCACCGTCGGCACCGATGGCAGCACCGAGGCGCGCTTGACGCCGGTGACGGCCAGCGCCTTGATCTTGCCGCCCTGGATCTGCGCCAGCGCGGACGGCAGGTTGTCGAACATCAGGTTGACCTGACCGGCAAGCAGATCAGTCATCGCCGGCGCCGCGCCCTTGTACGGCACGTGCTGCATCCTGACGCCGGCCATCATGTTCAGCAGCTCGCCCGACAGATGCGGCGAGCCGCCGGTGCTGGTCGACGCGTAGTTGATCTTGCCGGGCTCGCGCTTTGCCAGCGCGATCAGCTCGCCGATGGAGTTGGCCGGCAGCGTGCTGTTGACCAACAGCACGTTGGGCGAATTGGCGACCAGCGTCACCGGCGCGAAGTCCTTGGCGCTGTCATACGGCATGCGCGGATAGATGAACTGGTTGGTGACCTGCGTGCCGAGCGTGCCCATCACCAGCGTGTAGCCGTCGGCGGCGCTGCGTGCGGCCGCTTCCGCGCCGATGTTGCCGCCCGCACCGGGACGGTTCTCGACGACCATCGGCTGGCCCAGTACCTCGCCGGCCTTCTGCGCGACGAGCCGCGCCAGGATGTCCGTGGTGCCGCCCGGCGTGAACGGCACGATCAGGCGAATGGGCCGGGTGGGGAAGGCCTCGGCCGCGATGGCCGACATCGCGGGGACGGCCGCGCCGCACAGCACCGCCATCGCGGCGAGCAGGGCGCGCCGCGCAGGGGAATGACGCTTCATCGGTTTGTCTCCTCGGCGCCAAGGCGCACGCTGGTTTCGTCAATGGAAACTCTGTGCGGCACAGGGTAGGGCGGCGCCGAAAGCAGCGTCAAACGAAGCGATCAGATTTTCATTGGATGAAAATTCTGGTGTGCGCGGGGCCCGGTCGCGTCGCGCGACATCTTGCCTCCCGCGCCAGGCGCGATGGGCAGCAGGTACGTTCAGCGCGCCGTCGCGGCCATCAGCGACATCCCACCCACCAATACGAGACTCAACGCCCAGGCGGCCTCGGTATTGAGCCAGCTGCGCGATACCAGCGCGAGGCCGACGTGGCGATAGGCGACCCACGCCATCGCGCCGCCGCCGGCGATCATCGCCGCGGTGTGGACCAGCGCGACGAGCACGGCCATGCCGGCGTTGCCGAAGGCGAGCGAGGCCGCGGCCTGATGGCCCGTGCCGGCCGCGGTGCCGCAGAGGCCGAGATAGAGCGGCACCAGCATCAGCCCCGCCCCATGCGCCAGCGCGATCGCGAAGGACCACAGGGCCAGCCGCGACGGCGGGATGCGGGCGAGTGCGCGCGCATGGCGCCGCCGCGCCAGCAGCGCGATGCCATAGCCGATCACGAGGGCGGCGGCAACGAAGCGGATCTCGCGCTGCCAGGCGGCCAGCGACGCGAGCAGGCCGAACGGGAGCGTCAGGGCCATCACCGCGCCGGCGTGACCGAGACCCAGATAGCCGAGCGCGGCGAACACGGCGTCGTCGCGCCGCGCCATCAAGCCGTTCGACACGGCGAGCGGCCAGCCCATCGCGGGGCTCAGGCCGTGGTACAGGCCGCTGACCAGCACGCCGGTCCAGAGGCCGGCCTGTTCCCACGTCATCGCGGGCCGACGGAGGGATAGCAGAACGAATCGGTCGAGCAGTCGCCGCCTTCGAGGCGGATCTGATGGGCGCGGTACCCCGCGGGGAACTCGACCCAGAAGTCGTCGGCCAGCGTCAGGCCGCCGTCGGGATCGGCATGCGCCATGACCTGGGCCCCTGGCACGCCGTTGGGATAGAACTGGTTGTCCCAGCTCGAGTAGAGCGAATTGGACCAGTAGACGCGGCGGCCGTCGCGGCTGATCTCGACCATCTGCGGTCCCGCCGCGAACGCCTTGCCGTTCGGATGCGGCGTGCGGCGCGCGATGCCGCCCAGATGAACCGATCCGGTCAGCTTCGGCTTGCGCGGATCGGTGACGTCGTACTGGCGCATCTCGCCGGTGCCCCAGCAGGAAACGTAGAGAAAGCGGTCGTCGAGCGAGAGGTCGATGTCGGTCACCAGCGGCGGCACCGCGCCGAACGCCCGAAGCATCGGCGGCAGCTGATCGGCCGCGGCGGGTTCGGCCGGAATCGTCGCGGTCTTCTCGACGTGGAACTGCCCGTCCTCGCGCCACCACGTCCAGATCGATCCTTCCAGGTTGGTGGTGTCGACCACCACGCCGACGAAGCCGTATTCGCGCACCGGGTCGTGGGCGGGGCGCACTTCGAGCGCCATCTGATGCTGGGCGCCGAGGTCGATGGTCTGCACGTTGCGCCGCGCGCGCAGGTCCCAGAAATGCAGGCGGTGGCCGTAGCGATTGGACAGCAGGTCCTCGGGCACCAGGCCGTTCTCGAACTGCGGCGGCAGCGCCCATTCGCTCGACACCATGTAGTCGCGCGGCAGGTTCCACCAGAAGTCGTAGTGCTTGTCCTGCGGGCCGCGGTCGATCTCCCAGCGCCCCAGCACGTCGAAGGTCTCGCAGTCCATGATGAAGATGCCGGGCGCGCCGTCCGTTCCGTCCTGGCCGCCGCCGCCGAGCGTGCTCACGTAGATCCCCCTCGGGACCGCAGTGCACGGTGTGCGGCCGCGAATACCCGGTCTTGCGAAAGATCTCGTCCGGCTCGATCACGCGGTGGATGGCCGCCTGGGTCGGATGCGGCTTGGTATCGACGATATAGATGCGCGACGAGCGCATGCCGGGGATGATCAGGAAGCGCCGTTCGAGAAACGCGTGCCCCGTCAGCGGGGACAGCGCCGACGAGCAGGCATTCCAGCCGAAGTGGTGCAGTTCGTCGCCGCGGTGGGTCATCGGCACCGTATGCACCACCTGGCTGTAGGTCGGCGAGCCAGGCTTGACGTCGATGACGGCGAGCGCATCGGGCTGCGAGGCATCCGGGCTGAGCATCACCGTGTAGGCGTACTCCTCGGGCGGCGCCTGCATCGCCAGTGCCGGCGAGGCGTGGAATGTGGGATCTGGCCGCAGGCTCATGGAATGGCCCTCCTGGCACGGATATGCCGCGCGAACCTATCTACACTAGGTCGCGGCGAAAGAGGCGTCAACGAAAGGCGGGCCTGCGCTACGAAGGATTTCGAATGAGCTTATGTGTCGTTCGCGCTGTCTTGCCCGCTGTCTTGCGGCGCCTTCCAACGTGCGTGCCGCGATGCCGCGCGCAATGGCTTCCACGATGCGTACCGCGGCAATGGCACCCGCGCACAGGACGCGCGGGCAAGCCCATCGCCGCCGGGCCTCACACCACCTTGCCCGGATTCATCAGCCCCAGCGGGTCCAGCGCCTGCTTGATCGCCCGCATCATCGCCAGCTCGACCTCGCTCTTGTAGCGCCGATTCTCCTCGCGCTTGAGCTGGCCCAGGCCATGC
The DNA here is from genome assembly GCF_049311595.1 of Cupriavidus sp. H18C1. Lineage (NCBI taxonomy): Bacteria > Pseudomonadati > Pseudomonadota > Betaproteobacteria > Burkholderiales > Burkholderiaceae > Cupriavidus > Cupriavidus sp. H18C1. The sequence continues at coordinate 628,026 of NZ_CP186008.1, read as the reverse complement.
TCGGCCGAGATCGAGCCGCCATGCGCATGCACGCTGTCGTGCACGATGCGGTTGATCGCGTCCTGATGCGCGAGGAAGGCATCGTGGTCCTGTCCCGCCGGGGGCGACACGTTGTAGTGCAGGTTGCCGTCGCCCAGATGGCCGAAGGTCACCATGCGCACGCCCGGAAACGCCGCCTGTAGCTGCGCGTCGGTGCTGGCGATGAAGTCGCCGATGCGCGAGATCGGCACCGCGATGTCGTGCTTGATGTTCTTGCCTTCCTCGACCTGCGCGAGCGGAATGTGCTCGCGCAGGTTCCAGAAGTCGCGCGATTGCTGCACCGATTCGGCCACCACGGCATCGGCGACGATGCCGGCGTCGAAGGCCGCTTCCATCAGCGTCTCGAAGGTGGCGCGCGCATGCTCGGCGCTCTCGCTGTCCGACAGCTCCAGCAGCACCACCTGCGGATGCGGCCGGTCGAACGGATAGCGCAGCTGCGGGTAGTGGCGCGTCACCAGTTCCAGGCACATCGCCGACATCAGCTCGAAGCCGGTCAGCATCGCGCCGGCGTGGCGCTGCGCCAGCGCCAGCAGCGCCAGCGCGGCGCGCGGGTCCTCCACGGCCGCCAGCGCTGTCACGCGTGCGCGGGGCGCGGGGTACAGCTTCATCACGGCCGCGGTGATCACGCCGAGCGTGCCTTCCGCGCCGATGAACAGGTCGCGCAGATCGTAGCCGGTGTTGTCCTTGCGCAGGCCGCGCAGGCCGTGCCAGACCTCGCCGCTGGCGGTCACGACCTCGAGTCCCAGGCACAGCTCGCGCGTATTGCCATAGCGCAGCACGCCGGTGCCGCCGGCGTTGGTGGCCAGGTTGCCCCCGATGGTGCAGCTGCCTTCCGCGGCCAGGCTCAACGGGAACAGGCGGTCGTGCTCGCTGGCCGCCTGCTGGACCTGCTGCAGGATCGCGCCGGCCTCGACGGTGATCGTGTTGTTCAGCGGATCGACCTGGCGGATGCGGTTCAGGCGCTTGAGCGACAGCACCACCGACGGCTGCGAGGCGTCCGGCGTGGCGCCGCCGCACAGGCCGGTGTTGCCGCCCTGCGGCACGATCGCGATCTGGTGCGCATGGCAGGCGCGCACCGCCGCGGCCACCTCCTCGGTGGTGCCCGGCAGCAGCACGGCCAGGGCTTCGCCGGTATAGCGGCGGCGCCAGTCGGTCAGGTAGGCCGCCGTGTCCTCGGCGTCGGTCAGCACATGCGTCGGCCCCAGCGCGGCGCGGCACAGCGACAGGAAGGAGTGGAGGCGGGCGTCGGTCGGGGCTTGCGTCATGGCTGCGGTCGATTCGGTGAAGGTCGATTCGGTGAGGGTCGATTCGATGAGGGTCGATTCGGTGAAGCTCGAAAGCAAGGGCGTGGCGCTTCAGCGCCGCGTTGGCGTGGAAGCCGCTGCGTCGGCATCGGCCTTGTTCCGGGCAGACTCGGGCGCGCGGGTCTGCGCACGCGCACGGCGCTTGTACGGGCGCAGATAGAAGATGGTCGCGAAGAAAAACAGCAGGGTCAGCGCCACCTCGCACCATGCCAGCCACGACGATGGCGCGCGGTCGCTGGTGGCGCGCACGACCCCTTCGGTGAAATACAGCAGGATCAGCATCGACGACCACTGCATCGTATAGCGGTTGCGCGTCAGCATGCCGCGCAGCGGCAGCAGCAGCGGCAGGAACTTGATGATCAGCCAGGAGCCGCCCGGCCGCAGCGGCGCCAAGAACCACTCCCAGGCGATCGACAGCACGATCAGCGCGAGCAGGCTGGCGATGCTCAGGCGATACAGCAGCGGGCTGTGCAGCGCGGCATCGTCGCGGGTATCGGTGTCGCTCATCGCGCGGCTCCGTTGGCGGGGGCGTCCTGCGCAAGCCGCAGCGCGGTCTGCGCGAGCCGCTTGCCCATCGCGATCGCCAGCGCCGATTCGTCTTCGCTGACCGGCCGGCTGTTGTCGCCCAGCGCATGATGGCTCGGACCATACGGCGTGCCGCCGCCCGCGGTCGTCATCAGGCCGCGCTCGCTGTAGGGCAGGCCCATCACCAGCATGCCGTGATGCAGCAGCGGCAGCATCATCGACAGCAGCGTGGTTTCCTGGCCGCCATGCAGGCTGCCGGTCGACGTGAACACGCAGGCCGGCTTGCCGGTCAGCGTGCCCGACAGCCACTCGGCGATGGTGCCGTCGAGGAAGTACTTCATCGGCGCCGCCATATTGCCGAAGCGGGTCGGGCTGCCGAGCGCCAGGCCGATGCACTCGTGCAGGTCGCGCAGCTCGACATACGGGGGACCGTCGGCCGGGATATCGGGCGCGGTGGCCTCGCACACCGTCGACACCGGCGGCACCGTGCGCAGCCGCGCGTGGGCGCCGGGCACGCTGTCGATGCCGGTCGCGATCAGCTCGGCGAGCTTGCGGGTGCTGCCGTGGCGGCTGTAGTAGAGGACCAGGATGTCGGACATAGGGGCGCAGGAGAAAGGCGATCAGGAAGCGGCAGGGAGCGTGCAGCAGGCCGGTCAGGGTGCGGAAAGGGCGCGGTAAGGGCCTCGGCTTGCGGGGCTGCGGCCGCTTCGGCCTGGCGGCACAGGCATCGCGTGCAATGCAACCGGCGTATTATAGTGGCGGGCTCGGCGCCCGCCGCCCTGGAGTTTGCCCCGCATGTCCCATCCCAGTCTGCTGTCCCGCTGCACCAACCGCATCGCGCGCCTGCGCCGCGAATGGAACTGGCAGAAGCTGCGCGCACTGCTGCGCTATGCCGCGCGGCGCGCCGGCGAGGACCGCCTGCCGCAGGTCGCGGCCAGCCTGACCTTCACCACCGTGCTGTCGGTGGTGCCGGTGCTGACGGTCGCGTTCGCGCTGCTCGCCGCCTTTCCGATGTTCGCGAACTTCCGCAACGCCATCGAAGGCTTCCTGTTCCAGAACCTGATTCCGGGCAACCTGACCGACTCGATCACCGGCTATGTCAGCCAGTTCGCGCGCAATGCGAAGGGCCTGACCGCGGTGGGTCTCGTCGGCCTGATGGTCACCGCGGTGCTGACCATGCTGACGGTCGAGGACGCGCTCAACGCGATCTGGCGCGTCAAGCAGAAGCGGCGCTTCGCGCAGCGCGTGCTGGTGTTCTGGGCAGTGCTGACCTGCGGCCCGGTGCTGATCGGCGGCAGCCTGTCGATCAGCTCGTATCTGATCTCGATCTCCGCCGGCTATGTCGGCACGATGCCGTTCGGCGTCGGCTTCGCCGTCAGTCTCGCGCCGGTGCTGCTGTCGGCGATCGCCTTCGCGCTGCTCTATACCGCGGTGCCGAATGCCTATGTCGAATGGCGCGACGCGATCGCGGCGGGGCTGGTGGCCGCGCTGGCCTTCGAGCTGTCCAAGCGCGGCTTCGGCTATTTCATCACGCGTTTCCCGACCTATACCGCGGTCTACGGCACCTTTGCCGCGCTGCCGATCTTCCTGCTGTGGATCTACCTGAGCTGGCTGGTGACGCTGCTGGGCGCCACCATCGCGGCCAACCTGCCGGTGGTGCGGCAGGGCTACTGGCGCCGCCGTACCTTTGCCGGCAGCGAGTTCTACGATGCGCTCGGCGTGCTGTACGTGCTGTACCGCGCGCGCGAACAGGCGCCGCGCAGCGTCGGCGAGCTGGATCTCGGCCGCAAGCTGCGGGTCGAGGCCGACTACCTGGCCGTGCTGCTGGGCAAGCTCAATGCGATGCATCTGGTCGGCAAGCTGCAGCACCATCGCGGCCAGGCGCACTGGGCGCTGCTGTGCGACCCGGCGCGCGTGCCGCTGCGCCTGCTGCACGACCGGCTCGTGCTGAACCTGCCGCGCCTGCCACGCACCGCGGTGGCGCAGCTGCTCAGCGGCGCGGAGGCGTTGCGCGGCGTGCTGGAGAATCCGATGCTCGACAAGACGCTGCAGGAGATCTTCGAGCCGGGCGCGGCATCGCCGCCGCAGACGCCGCAGACGCCGACCCAGGAGGGGCAGCGCCGCACGCTGGAGGTGGTCCCGCCAGGCTGGCACGGGCAGGTCTGAGCGGCGCTTCGGCGCGCCGAAGCGGGGGCGCCGACGACCGCGTCATTCCTGCGAGAGCGGGAAGCCAGCGTCTTTTGAAGCCACTGGCTCGCCGCTCTCGCGGGCCGCAGCGCGAGCGCGCTTAGTCGCGATTCGCCATCACGCGCCGCGCAAAGCCCGCCAGCGCGTCCAGCACCTCATCGGGCTTTTCCCCCATGATCGCGTGGCCGCAAGGCACTTCCACCACGCTGGCGCGCGGCATGCTCGCCGCCAGTGCGCGAGCCGAGCGGGCCGGCGTCATCATGTCCTTGCTGCCGACCACGACCAGCGCCGGGCACTGCAGGCCCGCCGCGGCGCGCTCGCCGTTGGCGTAGGCGTTGCAGGCGGCAAAGTCGGTGTGGAACACCTGGGCCTGCGGATTGCGGCGCCCGACCCGTTCCATCAGCCGCTGGCCGACGCCATGCATCCAGAAGCCCGGACCCGGCGCCGACGGCTTGTTGGCCAGGCTCGAATGCGACCACGCATTGACCATCGCGATGGCCTCGTGCTCGCGGTTCTGCGCGGCATCGAGCAGCGCGTCCGAGACCTTCATCGGATAGGCGGTCGCCAGCAGCCCGATCGCGCGCACCGCATCGGCATGGCGTGCCGCGCATTCGAGCGCGATCAGCGAGCCCATGCTGTGGCCGAACACCAGCGCGGGCGCCGCGACGCCGGCCGCGCGCAGCAGCGCGGCGACCCAGTCGGCCATCTGCTCGACGCTCGCCAGCGGCGGCCCCTCGCTGCGGTTGTGGCCGGGCAGGTCCACCGCCAGCACGGAGAAGCCGTGATGCGCGAACCAGCGCGTCTGCAGGCCCCAGACGCTGTGGTCGTTCTGCGCGCCGTGCACGAACACGGCGCAGGGCAGGGCGGGATCGAAGGGTTTGCCGCCGGTATAGGCGTAGGCCCGCTGGCCATCGACGTTCAGGTACATCAGGCTTTCCCTCCGTTGCTCTTGTTGCCGGCGGCGTTGCTGCTGCCTCCGCCTTTCTCCATCGACTTCTGCGCCGCCTTCAGCCCGCGCTTCAGGTCGTCGATCAGGTCATCCGCATCCTCCAGGCCGATCGACAAGCGGATCGTGCCCTCGGCGATGCCGGCCGAGCGCAGCGCCGCGGCATCCATGCGGAAGTGCGTGGTCGAGGCGGGATGGATCACCAGCGAGCGCGCGTCGCCGACATTGGCCAGATGCGAGAACAGCGTCAGGCTCTCGATGAAGCGCTGGCCGGCGGCGCGGTCGCCCTTCAGGTTGAAGCTGAACACCGCGCCGCAGCCGCGCGGCAGCAGCCGCCTGGCGAGCGCGTGGTCGGGGTGCGATTCGAGCTCGGGGTAGGCCACCGACTCGACCATCGGATGCGAGACCAGGAACTGCACCACGCGGCGCGCGTTGTCGACATGGCGCGCCATCCGCAGCGGCAGCGTCTCGATCCCTTGCAGCAGCTGCCACGCGGCCATCGGGTTCATGCAGGCGCCGAAGTCGCGCAGGCCCTCACGGCGCGCGCGCAGCAGGAAGGGCGCGACGGTGCTTTCCTCGGTGAAGACCATGTTGTGGAAGCCCGCATACGGCTCGGACAGCTCCGGATAACGCCCGGAGGCCTCGAAATCGAAGTTGCCGCCTTCGGCCAGCACGCCGCCGATGGTGGTGCCATGGCCGCCGAGGAACTTGGTCGCCGAGTGGTAGAGCAGCGCCGCGCCATGCGCGAACGGCTGCAGCAGATAGGGCGTGGTGAAGGTCGAGTCGACCAGCAGCGGAATGCCATGCTCGTCGCCGAGCTGCGCCAGCGTCGGGATGTCGAGCACGTCCAGGCCCGGATTGCCCAGCGTCTCGCCGAACAGCAGCCGGGTTTCGGGGCGGATCGCGGCGCGCCAGGCGTCGATGTCGCGCGCCTGCACGAAGGTGGTCTCGATGCCGAAACGGCGCAGCGTGTAGTGCAGCAGGTTGTGCGAGCCGCCGTACAGCGCGGACGAGGCGACGATATGCGAACCGCTGCCCATCAGCGTGGCGATCGCCAGATGCAGCGCTGCCTGGCCCGAGGCCGTGGCGATCGCGCCGACGCCGTTCTCCAGCGCGGCCACGCGCTCCTCGAACACGGCCACGGTCGGATTCGAGATGCGCGAATACACGTGGCCGGCGCGTTCCATATTGAACAGCGAGGCCGCGTGCTCGCTGTCGCGGAACACGAAGGAGGTGGTCAGGTGGATCGGCGTGGCGCGCGCCCCGGTGGCGGGGTCGGGCGCGGCGCCGGCGTGCAGCGCGAGGGTATCGAAACGGGTATCGGACATGGTCTCTATCGAATCGTGGTTCCAGCGAAGCGGTCTGACAGCGGCCGGCAACGGCACGGTTCCGCAGTGCGGGCCGTGCGGCGGCATACGGATGTGCCGGCCTGCATCGTAGCATTGGCCTGCTCGCGGCGGACCGCCTCGCCGCAGGGCCCCGGCTTTACTTGGGCGCCCGCTTTCGGCTAGCATCGGCCCATCTATCGCGGATGGCGCGCAAGGCCTGCGCCGCCACGCGGTTCGGGCGGTTCAGGCAGGCGATGCCCGCCGCCCGCCGCACCGGCATCATCGAGGGGAGACCATTATGAAAGTCAGCGACATCCTGCAGATCAAGGGCAATACGCTCTATACCGTCAAGCCGGATACGTCACTGCTGGAGGCGGTCACCACGATGGCCGAGCGCGACATCGGCTCGCTGGTGGTGATGGAGTACGGCGAGCTGGTCGGCATGCTGACCTTCCGCGAGATCATCCAGACGCTGGCCTCGAACAACGGCAATGTCGGCAACACGACGATCCGCCGCGTGATGGACGACGCGCCGCTGACCTGCACGCCCGAGACCGACGTCAACGAGGTCCGCCGCATGATGCTGGAGCGCCATGCCCGCTATATGCCGGTGCTCGACAGCCGCACGCTGATGGGCGTGATTTCGTTCTACGACGTGGCCAAGGCGGTGGTCGAGGAGCAGAGCTTCGAGAACCGCATGCTCAAGGCCTATATCCGCGACTGGCCGGAAGAGAAGGCCAGCTGAGCCAGACCGGTCTCGCGGAGCGCGGGCGGACCGTGACGGTGCCGCCCGGCGGATTCCAACTGCCCCCGATTCCGATCCCCGCGTCCGCGGAGTCGATCGCGCTTGCCGCGCTGTCCCTTGCGCCGTCCGCGGCGCTCCTTTTCGCGCCGCCCTTCGCGCAGTCTGTCGTACCATCTCCCCGCGCCATTCCCGCACCCCCAGCCCATTCCATGAGCCAATCGAGCCAGTCCCGCCTGCTGCGCGAGCGCCGCTTTGCGCCGTTCTTCTGGACCCAGTTCCTGGGCGCGATGAACGACAACGTGTTCAAGGTCGCGTTCACCTCGCTGGTGACCTACCAGACCGCGCGCTTCGAGGGCGTGGACGGCGCCAGCGCGGCCTTCCTGATCTCGGCGATCTTCATCGCGCCGTTCGTGCTGTTCTCCGCGACCAGCGGCCAGATCGCCGACAAGATCGAGAAGTCGCGGCTGATCCGGTTCGTCAAATCGCTGGAGATCGCCATCATGCTGGTCGGGCTGGCGGGCTTCGCCTGGTATAGCGCGTCGCTGCTGTACCTGACCACCTTCCTGATGGGGCTGCATTCGACGTTGTTCGGTCCGGTCAAGTACGCCTACCTGCCGCAGCATCTGCAGGAGAGCGAGCTGGTCGGGGGCAACGGGCTGGTCGAGATGGGGACGTTCGTTGCGATCCTGCTCGGCACCGTGCTCGGCGGGGAGCTGGCGGCGGCCGGTGGGGCGGCGGCACGGCAAGGCATCCCCGCCACGCTCTATATCGGCGCGGCCTGCGTGGCGCTGGCGATCGCGGGCCGTGTGGCCGCCTCGCGCGTGCCGCTGTCGCCGGCGCCGCAGCCCGACCTGCGGCTGAACTGGAATCCGGTGACAGAGACCTGGCGCAACCTGATGCTGGCGCGCGAGAGCCGCACGGTGTTCCTGAGCCTGCTGGGCATCTCGTGGCTGTGGTTCCTCGGCGCGACCTTCCTGACCTCGTTCTTCGCCTTCGCCAAGACCGTGCTGGGCGGCGACCAGAGCGTGGTGACGCTGCTGCTGGCGGTGTTCTCGGTCGGCATCGGCGTCGGCTCGCTGCTGTGCGAGCGGCTGTCGGGCCGGCATGTGGAAGTCGGGCTGGTGCCGTTCGGCTCGATCGGCATGACGGTGTTCGCGATCGACCTGTACTTCGCCAGCCGCGGCCAGGCGCCGGCCACGCTGAGCGGCGTCGCGGCCTTCATCGCCGAGCCCGCGCACTGGCGCGTGCTGGCCGACCTGTTCCTGCTGGCGATGTTCGGCGGCTTCTACAGCGTGCCGCTGTACGCGCTGATCCAGAGCCGCAGCGCGCCGACGCATCGCGCGCGCATCATCGCCGCCAACAACATCCTGAACAGCCTGTTCATGATCGCCTCGGCGCTGTTGGCGATGGCGATGACCGGCGCCGGCTACAGCATTCCCGAGCTGTTCCTGGCGGTGGGGCTGCTCAATGCGGTGGTGGCGATCTACATCTATTCGGTGGTGCCGGAATTCCTGCTGCGCTTCGTCGCCTGGATCCTGGTGCATACGGTGTACCGGCTCAAGCGGACCCACGCCGACCGTATTCCCGCCGAGGGGCCGGCCGTGCTGGTCTGCAATCACGTCAGCTTCGCCGACGCGGTGGTGCTGATGGCGGCCAGCCCGCGGCCGGTGCGCTTCGTGATGGACCACCGCATCTTCGGGGTACCGTTGCTGTCGTGGTTCTTCCGGCAGGCGCGCGCGATTCCGATCGCGCCCGCGCATGAAGACCCGCAGACGCTGAAGCAGGCCTACGACGAGGTCGCGCGCGCGCTCGCCGGCGGCGAGCTGGTCTGCATCTTCCCGGAGGGCAAGATCACCGCCAGCGGCGACATCAATCCGTTCAAGCAGGGCGTGCAGCAGATCGTGCGGCGCACGCCGGTGCCGGTGGTGCCGATGGCGCTGCGCGGCCTGTGGGGCAGCTTTTTCTCGCGCAAGGGCGGGGCGGCCATGACGCGGCCGTTCCGGCGCGGCATCCTGTCCCGGCTCGAACTGGTGGTGGGCGAGCCGATCGACCCCGAGCAGGCCACGCCGGAAGGCCTGCAGCAGGTGGTGCAGGGTCTCCGGGGCGAATGGCGGTAGCCGGCGCGGCCACACGAGCAGCGGGGCAGCAGGGGCAGCGGGAGCAGCGAGAGCAGCGGGAGCAGCTGGAGCAGCTGGAGCAGCGGGGCGGCAGGGCGGCAGGGCGGCAGGGCGGCAGGGCAGCGGGGCGGCGCCGTGGCGTGACGCCAGGCCGTACAATGTAGGCCTTTCCCAATTCCTGCGTGGTTTTCATCATGTCCGGCAATACCCTCGGCCTGCTCTTCACAGTCACCACCTTCGGCGAGTCGCACGGACCCGCCATTGGCGCGGTGGTCGATGGCTGCCCGCCGGGCATGAGCCTGTGCGAGGCCGATATCCAGGGCGACCTGGATCGCCGCAAGCCGGGCACGTCGCGCCACGTGACGCAGCGCAAGGAGCCGGACCAGGTCGAGATCCTGTCGGGCGTGTTCGAGGGCAAGACCACCGGCACGCCGATCTGCCTGCTGATCCGCAATACCGACCAGCGCAGCAAGGACTACGGCAATATCGTCGAGACCTTCCGTCCGGGCCACGCCGATTACACCTACTGGCAGAAATACGGCATCCGCGACCATCGCGGCGGCGGCCGTTCGTCGGCCCGGCTGACCGCGCCGGTGGTGGCCGCCGCCGCGGTCGCGCGCAAATGGCTGCGCGAGCAGTACGGCACCGAGATCCGGGGCTATATGTCGCAGCTGGGCGAGATCCAGGTGCCGTTCACCGATTGGGCCGAGGTGCCGCGCAATCCGTTCTTCGCCGCCGACGCCAATATCGTCCCCGAGCTGGAAACGTATATGGATGCGCTGCGCCGCGACGGCGATTCTGTCGGCGCCCGCATCGAGGTGGTGGCCAGCGGCGTGCCGGTGGGCCTGGGCGAGCCGCTGTTCGACAAGCTCGACGCCGATATCGCGCACGCGATGATGGGCATCAACGCGGTCAAGGGCGTCGAGATCGGCGCCGGCTTCGCCAGCGTGGCACAGCGCGGCAGCGTCCATGGCGACGAGCTGACCGCGGCGGGTTTCCGCACCAACAATGCCGGCGGCGTGCTGGGCGGCATCTCGACGGGTCAGGACATCACCGTGTCGCTGGCGATCAAGCCGACCTCCAGCATCCGCACCCCGCGCGAATCGATCGACAAGGCCGGACAGGCCGCCACGGTCGAGACCTTCGGCCGCCACGACCCCTGCGTGGGCATTCGCGCCACGCCGATCGCCGAGGCGATGCTGGCGCTGGTGCTGATGGACCATGCGCTGCGTCATCGCGCGCAATGCGGCGACGTGCGGGTGGAGACGCCGCGCATTCCGGCGCAGGCGCCGAAGCCCCAGGGCTGAGCGGCAGGGTTTCCGCTCTCTCCCGCTGGCGGGAGACGGTCCCAAGGCGCAGGGTTGAGCGGCAGGTTTTCTCCCCCTCTCCCGCTTGGGGAGAGGGACGGGGGAGAGGGCAAGGGGCGTCACCAGTGGCTGACCACGCTGGTCTTGCAACTGCCCGTGCCCTCTCCCCCCAACCCCTCTCCCCGCCAAAGCGGGAGAGGGGAGCCTGATTCGGGGCGCGTCGCCTCTATCCGGCGATCGCCGCCACCCTCTCCCCGATCGCCAGCGACGCCGTCAGCCCCGGCGATTCGATCCCGAACAGATGCACCAGCCCCGGCACGCCATGCGTGGCCGGGCCGTCGATGCGGAAGTCCGCGGCCGGCTCGCCCGGGCCGCTGATCTTCGGGCGGATGCCGGCATAGCCCGGCTGCAGGGCCCCGTCCGCCAGCGCCGGCCAGTAGCGCCGCACCTCGTCATAGAAGCTGTCGGCATCGTGCGGATCGACGCCATATTCGATCTGGTCGATCCATCGCACATTCGGGCCGAAGCGGGCCTGGCCGCCCAGGTCCAGTGTCAGATGCACGCCCAGGCCGGCCGCCTCGGGCACCGGATAGATCAGGCGCGAGAACGGCGCGCGGCCGGCCAGCGTGAAATAGCAGCCCTTGGCGTAGTACTGCGGCGGGACATGCGCCGCCGGCATGCCGTCGATCCGGCGCGCCAACTCGGGCGCCGTCAGCCCCGCGGCATTGACGACGGTGCGCGCCAGCAGCGTGGTCGCGGTATCGCTGCCGACTTCCAGCACGATGCCGTCGGCGGTGACCGCACCGGTCAGCACCGGCGAACATACCGCCAGCATCGCGCCGGCCTGCTCGGCATCGCCCAGCAGCGCCAGCATCAGCCCGTGGCTGTCGACGATGCCGGTCGACGGCGACAGCAGCGCCGCCTCGCATTGCAGGTTCGGCTCGAGTTCCAGCGCCTCGTCGCGCGACAGCAGGCGCAGGTCGTCGACGCCGTTGGCGGCCGCCTTTGCGCGGATGCCTTCGAGCGTGGCGACCTGCGCCGCGCTGGTGGCGACGATCAGCTTGCCGCAACGCTGGTGGGCGATCTGGTGGCTCCGGCAATAGTCGTACAGCATCGCCTTGCCCTGCACGCACAGTTGCGCCTTCAGCGAGCCGGCCGGGTAGTAGATGCCCGCGTGGATCACCTCGCTGTTGCGCGCGCTGGTGATCGTGCCGAAGGTGTTCTCCGCCTCCAGGATCACCACTTCGCGCCCTTGCCGGGCGAGCGCCCGCGCGACCGCCAGGCCCACCACGCCGGCGCCGATCACCACGCAATCCACTGATTCCATGCCTTGCTTTCCTTGTTCTGCCTTGCGTTGCTTTAAGTTGCTTTGCCTTGTGTCTCGAGCGCGCCGGTGCGGGACAGCGACTGCCATCGCGAACCGGCTCGCTCGTCTCGTCGATCAATCCAGGTCGAGCCCCATGCGCGCCGCCGCGGCTTCCAGATGGCGGCGGGCGGCTTGCCGTGCCGCGCCGGCGTCGCCGGCCGCGATCGCCTCGGCCAGGGCCGCATGTTCTTCCTCGGCCGCGCCGGGCCCGCCGCGATAGCGGGCGGCGTTTTCCCAGGCCAGCCGGCGTGCGGCGAGCAGCTGCTGGCCGACGAAATCGGTCAGCCCCGCCATATACGGGTTGTGCGCCGCCTGCGCGATGGCCTGGTGGAATGCCACGTCGGCCGCCGCCGCGCTGGCCGGGTCGTCGCGCTGCGCGCGCATCGCGGCCAGCGCGGCGTGGATCGCGGCCAGATCGGCCTCGGTGCGGCGGCGCGCGGCCAGCTCGGCGCAGGCCGTCTCGGCCATCACGCGCAGTTCGAACAGCTGCGCCAGCGTCGGCGCGGTGCCGGGGTCGCCGTCCGCGCCGGCGGCGTCCCCCGCGCAGCCGCCAGACCTGTCCGCCGGGCGTGTCGGAGACGTAGGCCCCGGACCCTTTGCGCGTGACCAGCACGCCGTCGGCCTTCAGTTGCGCGATGGCCTCGCGCACAATCGGCCGGCTGACGCCGAAGGCGGCCGCCAACGCGGACTCGGCCGGCAGGCGGGCACCGGCGACGAAGCGGCCGGCACCGATATCGGCGCGGATCGCGTCGGCGATGCGTGAAGCCAGGGAGGAGGGGCGGGTGAGCGGTTCCAAGCGGAGCGTTCCGGCGGCTTGTGCGGGGCTTGTGAATACGGGAGGACCGGCGTCAAGCCGGCCCGCTGCATAAATCTGTAAGGCTATCAGACAGCTTTTGCGCGATTTTGGCCCGCCTTTGCGCCGACGTCAAGGCGCGGACGACGGGCCACCGGTGCGCGCCGTGCCCGCTCCGTCCCGCCTTGCGCGCCGCTGTCGGCGCCGGCGCCAAGGTGCGGCGACGGGCCGCCGGTTCCAGCCGTGCCGCCGTCCTCCGCCCCGCCAATCGTTCCGCTATCCCCCCTTAGGTAGGGGGTTGCTAAACCTTTGAGGCGTGGCGCCGATAGCTGTGGAATCGGGAAGGCGCGACCGCGGCCCGGCGGCCGCCTCCGCACAGACGCCCACGCCGGTGGGCAAAGAGACTGGGATGCCCATGATTCCTCTGACACCGAACGACCTGCCGGTCGGCCAGCCCTTGCCCTGGTCGCTGCTCGATGGGCAGGGCAACCTGCTGCTCGGCAGCGGCAAGGTACTCGCCGACGGCCGCGACGTTGCGCTGGTCTTTCGCCACGGCTCGGTATGCCGGCCCGATCCGCTGCCGGTCTCGCTGCCGGCCGACGATGCCGCGCCGGCGGACGCGGTGGCCCCGCAGGCGTCGGGCCCGCTCGGGCTGCAGGTCGGCACGCTGCTGCAGATCAAGGCGCCCGACGACGGCGGCCGTGCCGCGGCGAGCCGGCTGATCGGCTTTATCGACCAGGGGCTGTTCGTCAGCTGGCCGCAGTTCGGCGGCAAGGATGCTACCTTCCGGGCGGGCGAGGAGGTGCTGCTGCGCGGCTTCACCGGACGGTCGATCCACAGCTTCCGCTGCACCGTGACCGCGGTGTGCCGCAGCCCGTTCCGCTATCTGGTGCTGTCCGTTCCCACCGAGGTGCAGCAGGTGCCGGTGCGCAGCAGTCCGCGCGTGCAGACCCGGCTGGCGGCGCAGCTGATGCATCAGGACGACGAGACGGCGAGTGCGCCGCGCCTGGCGGTGCTGTCGGACCTCAGCGCCGGCGGCGCGCTGGTGCAGACCGCGGCGCCGCTGCCCGCGCCCGGCACGCGCCTGCAGCTGCGGTTCGTGCTGCGGACGGTCGGCACCGACAGCGAGATCACGGTCGACGCGTGGGCGCGCAATCCCGCGCGCGACGACGGCGACGCCGAGTTTCCGGCGTTCGGCGTGGCGTTCGATCTGCTGGGGGGAAAGGGAGGCCGCGCTATTGCACTGCTATATCTACGAGCAGCTGCTGGCCGCGGCGAGGATGCCGGTGTAGGGGGGATGGCTCCCTCTCCCGCGCCGCGGGAGAGGGGCTGGGGGGAAGGGCAGCACCGCGTGGCGGTGCGCCTGCTTACATCCCCACGTAGTTCGGACCGCCGCCGCCTTCCGGCGTCACCCAGACGATGTTCTGGGTGGGGTCCTTGATATCGCAGGTCTTGCAGTGGACGCAGTTCTGCGCGTTGATCTGCAGGCGCTGGCCGCCGCGTTCCTCGTCGGCGACGAACTCGTACACGCCCGCCGGGCAATAGCGGCTTTCGGGGCCGGCGTACTTGTCCAGGTTGATCTGCACCGGCACGCTCGCATCCTTGAGCGTCAGGTGAGCGGGCTGGTTTTCCTCATGGTTGGTGTTGCTGATGAACACCGAGCTGAGGCGATCGAAGGTCAGCTTGCCGTCCGGCTTCGGATAGACGATCTGCTGGCATTCGGCGGCCGGCTTCAGGTAGACGTGGTCCGGCTTCTCCCGGTGCAGCGTCCACGGCGGGTTGCGGATGCCGAGCTTGGGCAGCAGCCATTGCTCGATGCCGGTCATCAGCGTGGCGGTGGTGCGGCCCTTCTTGAACCACTGCTTGAAGTTCTTCGCCTGCAGCAGTTCCTTGTACAGCCAGCTGTTCTCGAACGCGGCCGGGTAGGCGGTCAGCTCGTCGTGCTGGCGGCCGGCCTGCAGCGCCTCGAAGGCGGCCTCGGCGGCCAGCATGCCGGTCTTGATCGCGGCGTGGCTGCCCTTGATGCGCGAGGCGTTCAGGTAGCCGGCGTCGCAGCCCACCAGCGCGCCGCCCGGGAAGATCGTCTTGGGCAGCGACAGCAGGCCGCCCGCGGTGATCGCGCGCGCGCCGTAGCCGATCCGCTTGCCGCCTTCGAAGTACTGGCGGATCTCCGGATGGGTCTTGAAGCGCTGGAACTCCTCGAACGGCGACAGCCACGGGTTGGTGTAGTCCAGGCCCACGACGAAGCCCACCGCGACCTTGTTGTCCTCCATGTGATAGAGGAAGGAGCCGCCGTAGGTCGCCGGGTCCAGCGGCCAGCCCGCGGTATGGACCACGAGGCCGGGCTTGTGCTTGGCCGGGTCGATCTCCCACAGCTCCTTCAGGCCGATGCCGTAGCTCTGCGGGTCCTTGCCGGCGTCGAGGCGGAAACGTTCGATCAGCTGCTTGCCCAGATGGCCGCGCGAGCCTTCGGCGAAGATCGTGTACTTCGCGTGCAGCTCCATGCCGAGCTGGAAGTTGTCGGTGGGCTCGCCGTCCTTGCCGATGCCCAGGTTGCCGGTGGCCACGCCCTTGACCGAGCCGTCCTCGTTGTACAGCACCTCGGCGGCCGGGAAGCCCGGGAAGATCTCCACGCCCAGCGCCTCGGCCTGCTGGCCGAGCCAGCGCACGAAGTTCGACAGGCTGACGATGTAGTTGCCTTCGTTATGGAAGCACTCGGGCAGCAGCGCCGGCGGCGTGCCGCGCGAGCCGGTCTCGTTCAGGAACAGGAACTGGTCCTCGGTGACCGGCTGGTTCAGCGGGGCGCCGAGCTCCTTCCAGTTCGGCAGCAGTTCGTTCAGCGCGCGCGGGTCCATGATCGCGCCCGACAGGATGTGGGCGCCGGGCTCCGAACCCTTCTCCAGCACGCAGACATTGACTTCACTGCCGTTGTCCTGCGCCAGCTGTTTCAGGCGGATGGCCGTCGCCAGGCCGGCGGGACCGCCGCCGACGATGACGACATCGTATTCCATGGATTCGCGGGGGCCGAACTGCTCCACGAGCTGCTGCTGGTCCATTGTCTCTAACCCTCTTTTGTTGCTGCGTACTTGTGTATGGGGAAGCGGTGATCCGGGGTGGCCTGTGTCGCCGGAACCGGGCGACGGCAAGGTCGGCAAGGATGGCATTGGGCCGGCAGGCGGGGACGGAATGCTGCGGATTGACGCGTGGTCCGGCTGCTTGTGGTCGGCTTTTCTGCTGGATCGCGATGGATCGGCGCGCGGTGTTTCGCTCGCACGCTGTCGCCTCGCTGTTTCCTTTTTGTGCCCGAGTTCTTAGAATCTCCGGCATTGTCCGGGACTCGACACCCACAGGCAAGCAATTTTTTGGAACGATCGTTCGTTTTTTAATATACTGCCTCCGTTTCCCACGCAACGGGGCGGCCATCGAACGCGCATGCCGGCGCCAGCCGCGGCGCGTTCCACTGCAGAGGTCCATATGGGTTTGTCGATCAATCTCGAAGGGAAGGTCGCGATGGTGACCGGTGCGTCGAGCGGACTGGGCATGCGCTTCGCGCAGGTCCTGTCGGCCGCCGGCGCCAAGGTGGTGCTGGCCTCGCGCCGCGCCGAACGGCTCAAGGAACTGCGCGCGGCGATCGAAGCCGACGGCGGCAGCGCGCATGTGGTGCGGCTCGACGTGACCGACCCCGACAGCATTCGCGCCGCGGTGGCGCATGCCGAGACCGAGGCGGGGGCGATCGACATCGTCGTCAACAACTCGGGCGTGTCGACCACGCAGCGGCTGACCGATGTCACCGCCGAGGACTTCGACTTCGTCTTCGACACCAACACCCGCGGCGCCTTCTTCGTGGCGCAGGAAGTGGCCAAGCGGATGATCGCGCGGTCCAAGGGCGCCGAGCGCAACGGCACGCCGCTGCCGCAGTCGCGCATCATCAATATCGCCTCGGTGGCGGGGCTGAAGGTGCTGTCGCAGATCGGCGTCTACTGCATGAGCAAGGCCGCGGTGGTCCATATGACCAAGGCGATGGCGCTCGAGTGGGCGCGCTACGGCATCAACGTCAATGCGATCTGCCCGGGCTATATCGACACCGACATCAATCACCATCATTGGGACACCGATGCCGGCCAGAAGCTGATCCAGCTGCTGCCGCGCAAGCGTCTGGGCAAGCCGGAAGACCTCGACGGCCTGTTGCTGCTGCTGGCCTCGGACCAGTCGCAGTTCATCAACGGCGCCGTGATCACCGCCGACGACGGTATGGTATAAAGCCAGCCGCGCGCGCCGCCGATATCGAATCATCCACGAGTCGGCGAGCGCGCCCACCGGCGTTCGCCTGTGCCCGACTCCCGCCAGAAGCGGGGCGGGCCCTTCAGCCCGGGGCTTATCCGGTCCCCCTCGGGCGCCACGGCCGACGCCTGGCCACCTGCATGCCGCTGCCAATCCCCTAGGGTATTGGAGGTGTCCGCCCATCGCCAGTGTGGGCATAATTCGCTGGTGCCGATTCCATAAGCCTTTAATTAGCTGCGCCCGATCGCTGGGACCACGCCCCGTGCACGAGGGAACGCCAGCGACAGCGTCGGCGACGACAAGGCATTCACAAAAGTACGCCGCCAAGGCGTCATGCAGCAGCTGCCGCGGTCCTGCAGGCCCGGCAGACCGGACCGGAGGCCGGGGAGATGGAGCAGCAAGAGCAGGCGCGGCGCGACGCCGCGCCACAGCACGCGGTCGATTCGGCCTTGATCACCGAACCCGTGGACCAGGCAGCGGATGCCGAATTCCGCATCAGCCCCCGCATCGAAGACTGGATCGGCATCGTCGTGATGATGCTGCTGGTGGTCATCACCTTCGCCAACGTCGCGGTGCGCTATCTGACCGATGAATCGTTCGCCTGGACCGAGGAATTCTCGGTCTTCCTGATGATCGTGCTGGCGCTGGTCGGCGGCAGCGCCGCGGTCGCGCGCGACCGGCATATCCGCATCGAATTCTTCTTCGAGCGCGGCAGCGCGGCACGCCAGCGCCGGCTGGCAGTGGTGTCGGCGGTCGCCGTCGCCATCATGTTCGTCGCGCTGGCGGTGCTCGGCGCGCGTATCACCTGGGACGAATACACCTACGGCGAGACTTCGCCGGGCATCGGCGTGCCCAGCTGGTGGTACTCGGTCTGGCTGCCGCTGCTGTCGGCCTGCATCGCGCTGCGTGCGCTGGCGCTGGCCGGCCGCAACCTGCGCGCGCTGAAGGCCCTGCATGCGCAGCGCGTGCAGGACGGCGGGGAGCGCCAGCCATGACGCTGATCGCCATCGTGCTGTTTGCCGTCTTCATCGTGCTGATGCTGCTCGGCGTGCCGATCGGCGTCGCGCTCGGCCTCGGCGGCCTGGCGGCGATCGGGCTGTCCAATCTCGACACGCAGATGTTCGGCCTGCTGGCGGTGCCGCAGAACTTCTACGCGGGCCTGGCCAAGTACCCGTTGCTGGCGATTCCGATGTTCGTGCTGGTCGGCTCGATCTTCGACCGCTCCGGCGTCGCGCAGCGGCTGGTCACGCTGGCGATCGCCGTGGTCGGACGCGGGCCCGGCATGCTGCCGCTGGTGGCGATCCTGGTGGCGATGTTTCTCGGCGGCATCTCCGGCTCGGGCCCGGCCAACGCGGCCGCGGTCGGCGGCGTGATGATCGCCGCGATGTCGCGCGCCGGCTATCCGGGCTCGTTCAGCGCGGCCGTGGTGGGCGCGGCCGCGGCCACCGACATCCTGATTCCGCCATCGGTCGCCTTCATCGTCTACAGCGTGCTGGTGCCCGGCGCCTCGGTGCCGGCGCTGTTCGCCGCGGGCATGATTCCCGGCGTGCTCGCCGGCATCGCGCTGATCGTGCCGGCGGTCTGGCTGGCGCGCAAGCACAGGATGGGCGCGGCGGAGGCCTCGCTGCCGCGGCCGCCGTTCTGGCGCAGCCTGCGCGAGGCGGCTTGGGGCCTGTTCGCGCCGGTGCTGATCCTGGGCGGCATGCGCGCGGGCTGGTTCACGCCGACCGAAGCCGCGGTGGTGGCGGTGGTCTACGGCCTGTTCGTCGGCATGGTGGTCTACCGTTCGATCGGCCTGCGCGACCTGTACGTGATCTTCCGCGAGGCCGCGGAAACCTCGTCGGTGATCCTGCTGGTGGTGGCGCTGGCCGGCATCTTCGCCTACGCGCTGTCGACGCTGGGCGTGATCGATCCGCTCGCGCAGGCGATCGCCAATTCGGGCGTCGGCGAATACGGCGTGCTGGCGCTGATCGTGCTGCTGCTGATCACGGTCGGCATGTTCCTTGACGGCATCTCGATCTTCCTGATCTTCGTGCCGCTGCTGCTGCCGATCGCCAATGCCTTCCAGTGGGACCCGGTGTGGTTCGGCGTGGTGCTGACGCTGAAGGTCGCGCTGGGCCAGTTCACGCCGCCGCTGGCGGTGAACCTGATGGTATCTTGCCGGATCGCCCGCGTGCGCATGGAGGAGACCGTGCCCTGGGTGGTGTGGATGCTGCTGGCGATGTTCGGCGCGATGCTGCTGGTGCTGGCGTTCCCGCCGCTGGCGACGTGGCTGCCGGCGAAGCTGGGCTATTGAGTATCGAGGTTCGCTGCCGGCCCCCGTATTTCTGCTTGATCTTCAGTCCATTCAGTCCAAATAACGATTCCCGAGAGGAGAACTGACTCATGAAACGCCGTGTCCTGATGCTGTCGATGGCCGCCACCATCGCCGCCGCCGCGCTCGCACCCGCCGGTGCGATGGCGCAGACCTACAAGTCCGAATACAAGATGTCGCTGGTGCTCGGCCCGGCCTTCCCGTGGGGCAAGGGCGGCGAGATCTGGGCCGACCTGGTCCGCCAGCGCACCAACGGCCGCATCAATATCAAGCTCTACCCGGGCACCTCGCTGGTGGCCGGCGACCAGACCCGCGAATTCTCGGCGATCCGCCAGGGCGTGATCGACATGGCGATCGGCTCGACCATCAACTGGTCGCCGCAGGTGCGCGAGCTGAACCTGTTCTCGCTGCCGTTCCTGATGCCCGACTACAAGGCGCTCGACGCGCTGACGCAGGGCGAGGTCGGCAAGCAGCTGTTCGCCACGCTGGAGAAGGCCGGCGTGGTGCCGCTGGCCTGGGGCGAGAACGGCTTCCGCGAGGTGTCGAACTCCAAGCGCGAGATCCGCAAGCCCGAGGACCTGAAGGGCCTGAAGCTGCGGGTCGTCGGCTCGCCGCTGTATATCGACACGTTCAACGCGCTGGGCGCCAATCCGACCCAGATGAGCTGGGCCGACGCGCAGCCGGCGATGGCCTCGGGCGCGGTCGATGGCCAGGAGAATCCGCAGTCCGTGTTCGCCGCCGCCAAGCTGTACACGGTCGGCCAGAAGTTCGTGACGACCTGGGGCTATGTCGCCGATCCGCTGATCTTCGTGGTCAACAAGCAGATCTGGGAAAGCTGGACGCCTGCCGATCGCGAGATCGTTCGGCAGGCCGCGATCGATGCCGGCAAGCAGGAAGTGGCGCTGGCCCGCAAGGGCCTGGCCGAGCCGGGCGCGCCGGCCTGGAAGGAGATGGAGGCGCACGGCGTCAAGGTCACGCACCTGAGCCCCGCCGAGCATGACGCCTTCCGCAAGGCGACGGCCAAGGTCTACGACAAGTGGAAGAAGCAGATCGGCGCCGATCTGGTCGGCAAGGCCGAGGCCGCCATCGCCAAGCGCTGATCCGGGCGTGAGCCGTTCCCGCGCCCCGCGCGCGGGAACGCCAGGCTGCCGTGGGCGACACGGCAACCCTGATCCACACTCCCGATCCACAATCCCGAACCACCGGCAACCCCGAACCACACGCGATGAAACACGTCTTCACGCTGCGCATGCCGATCCGCTGGGGCGACATGGACGCGATGGGCCACGTCAACAACACCGTCTATTTCCGCTACCTGGAGCAGGCGCGCATCTCGTGGTTCGAGTCGCTGGGCTGCAACGGGCGCGACGAGAACGGGCAGGGGCCGGTGATCGTCAACGCCCATATGAACTTCCGGCGCCAGCTGCGCTATCCGGGCGACATCGAATGCCGCGTCTACGCCGGCGAGCTGGGCCGCAGCAGCTTCGAGACGCGCACGGAGATCCGCCGCTGCGATGACGACGACACCAACGCCGACACCGTGTTCGCCGATGGCGGCGCCAAGGTGGTCTGGTGCGATTACGAGGCGGAGAAATCGGTGCCGCTGCCGGCGGCGATCCGGACGCTGCTGGAGAGCTGAGGGACCCGGCTACGGGGGGGGTTCTCCGATCCCGCTTGTGGGAGAGGGGAGCAACCTCAATGATTGACCAGCCGCTGCACCAGGTCCACCGCCGTATGCGCGCCGTATTTCTTCATCAGCCGCGCCCGGTAGATATCGACGGTGCGCGGGCTGATCGATAGCGACTTGCCGATCTGCTTGCTGGTCTTGCCCTCGACCAGCTGGGCCGCGATATCGCGCTCGCGCGCGGTCAGCTGCGCGGTCACCGGGCGCTTCTGCGACAGGTCCTCGAAGCTCCAGATGCCGGCTCCCAGCGGCTGCTGCCGGTCCAGCGCGCGGCCGGTGACGTGGCACCAGAACAATTCCCCCGTTGGCCCGCTTCATGATCCGTTCGTCGGAATAGAGCCCGCGCGCGTTCATGATCGGCACGATGCGCGCGCCGGTACGCTCGAACTCGTCGGCGGTCGGGTACAGTACCTGGAACGACTGGCCGATCAGCGCCTCCCGGGTCGTGCCGAAGATGCGGCAGACCTCGTCGTTGCAGTCCTCGATCCTGCGCTCGCGCGAGAGCACGAGGCCGACCGGCGCCAGCTGGAAGGCGGTCTGATAGTCGATGGCAGGCATTGTCCTTATGTATTTCTACGTACTGGCGTCCGCTGCGGGGCTTGCGTATCCTTTGGAGCGCTGTCGACGGCCGGCGCGCGGGTCCCGCCCGGCGCGGCCGTAGCGATTGTAACGTTACCCGCGAGCGGCGTCGCCGCCTCGTCCGGGAACATCATCGAGGAAGGAGAGACGATATGAACAAGGTCTACGCCAGCGCCGCCGAGGCGCTTGCCGGCGTGGTCCGCGATGGACAGACCATCGCGGTCGGCGGCTTCGGCCTGTGCGGCATCCCGGAAGCCCTGATCGCGGCGTTGCGCGACAGCGGCGCGAAAGGGCTGACCTGCATCTCGAACAATGCCGGCGTCGACGGCTTCGGCCTGGGCCTGCTGCTGGCCACGCGGCAGATCCGCAAGATGATCTCGTCCTATGTCGGCGAGAACAAGGAGTTCGAGCGCCAGTACCTGGCCGGCGAACTCGAGCTCGAATTCACGCCGCAGGGCACGCTGGCCGAGAAGCTGCGCGCCGGCGGCGCCGGCATCCCGGCGTTCTTCACCAAAACCGGCGTCGGCACCATCGTGGCCGAGGGCAAGGAGATCCGCGAATTCGACGGCGAGCAATACGTGATGGAGCGCTCCCTGACCGCCGATGTCGCGCTGGTCAAGGCCTACAAGGCCGACAAGGCCGGCAACCTGATCTACCGCCGCACCGCGCGCAACTTCAACCCGATGTGCGCGATGGCGGGCAAGGTCACCGTCGCCGAGGTCGAGCAGATCGTCGAGATCGGCGAACTCGATCCGGACGAGATCCACACCCCGGGCATCTTCGTGCAGCGCCTCGTGCTGAACGCCCATCCCGAGAAACGCATCGAGCAGCGCACCGTGCGTGCCGCGGCCTGACGATCAAGGAGACAGATCATGGCATGGACACGTGATGAAATGGCGGCGCGCGCCGCGCGCGAGCTGCAGGACGGCTTCTATGTGAACCTGGGCATCGGCCTGCCGACGCTGGTGGCCAACCATGTGCCGCCGGGCGTCGAGGTCTGGCTGCAGTCCGAGAACGGACTGCTGGGCATCGGCCCGTTCCCGACCGAGGAAGAGGTCGACGCCGACATGATCAATGCCGGCAAGCAGACCGTGACCACGCTGCCGGGCTCGTCGATCTTCTCGTCGGCGGACTCGTTCGCGATGATCCGCGGCGGCCATATCAACCTGGCCATCCTCGGCGCGATGCAGGTCAGCCAGAAGGGCGACCTGGCCAACTGGATGATCCCTGGCAAGATGGTCAAGGGCATGGGCGGCGCGATGGACCTGGTGGCCGGCGTCGGCCGCGTGGTGGTGCTGATGGAACATACCGCCAAGAAGAAGGACGGCAGCGAGGACCTGAAGATCCTGGAGGCTTGCACGCTGCCGCTGACGGGCGTGGGCGTGGTCGATCGCATCATCACCGACCTCGGCGTGATGGACGTCACGCCGGAAGGGCTGAAGCTGGTCGAGACCGCACCGGGCGTCAGCCGCGAGGAAATCCAGAGCAAGACCGGCGTGCCGCTGCTGTAAGGCAGGCGCCGCGCGCCGCGGCAGGAAGACAAGCCCCCGCCTTGAAGAAAGGCGGGGGCTTTTTCTTGTGCGCATCCTTGCCGCCGATGAAATGGGGCAGGAAGCGGCAGGGGATCGGCGGCTATTGCCTATTGGTGCGAGTGGGAGTGCGGGTGCGAGTGCGGGTGCGGGTGCGGGTGCGGGTGCGGGTGCGGGTGCGGGTGCGGGTGCGGGTGCGCCGCCGCCCGCGCCGGATAGCGCGCGAACACCGACGCGGCGCCATCGGCGCGCACCAGCAGCACCGAGTAGGGATCGACGCGCGGTCCCTGTTCCATGCCCGGCGAGCCGATCGGCATGCCGGGCACCGCGAGGCCGACGGCCCTGGGGTGGGCCGCCAGCAGCTTGCGGATCTGCTCGGCGGGCACATGGCCCTCTATCGCATAGCCTTCGACCATACCGGTGTGGCAGGAGCCGAAGCGCTCCGGCATGCCGAGGCGGGCGCGGTGCACGCCGGTGTCCTCGACGTCGTGCACCTTGACCGCGAAGCCATGCTCGCGCAGATGCGCGACCCAGCCATCGCAGCAACCGCACAGCGGGCTCTTGTAGACCTCGATCGGGTTCTTCGCCGCTGCCGCTTTCGTGGGGGGCGCGGCGGGCGTGGCGGCCCGGGCCAGCGGCGCCAGGCCGGCCGACAGCGCGGCGCCGCCGAGCAGGCCTTTCAGTACGTCTCTTCGCTTCATCGCTTGTCCGTGGGGCGCGCCATCACTGCGCGACCCAGCCTCCATCCATGTTCCAGATCGCGCCGCGCACCTGGCGCGCGGCATCGCTTGCCAGGAAGACCGCCAGCGCGCCCAGCTCGTCGGGCGTGACGAACTGCCCCGAGGGCTGCTTCTCCAGCACCAGCTCGCGCTTGGCCTGCTCGACGGGAATGCCCTCGCGCTCGGCGCGCGCTTCCACCTGCTTCTGCACCAGCGGCGTCAGCACCCAGCCCGGGCAGATCGCGTTGGCGGTGACGCCGGTCTGCGCGGTCTCGAGCGCGGTGACCTTGGTCAGCCCGACGATGCCGTGCTTGGCGGCGACATAGGCCGACTTCTGCGCCGAGGCGACCAGCCCGTGGGTCGAGGCGACGTTGATCACGCGACCCCAGTCCTTGCGCTTCATGCCGGGCAGCGCGAGCCGCGTGGTGTGGAAGGCCGAGGTCAGGTTGATGGCGATGATCGCGTCCCAGCGCTCGATCGGGAAGTCCTCGATGTTGGCCACATGCTGGATGCCGGCGTTATTGACCAGGATATCGACGCCGCCGAACTCGCTGTCGGCATAGCGCATCATGTCCTCGATCTCGTCGGCCTTGCTCATGTCCGCGCCGTGATAGCCCACCCGGATGCCGCTGCCGGCCTGCTCGATCTGGCGCCGGGCGCCGTCGGCATCGCCGAATCCGTTGACGATCAGATGCGCGCCCTGCGCGGCCAGCGCCTGGGCGATGCCCAGACCGATTCCGCTGGTCGAACCGGTCACCAGCGCCGTCTTGCCCTTCAGCATATGAGCCTCCGTGGAGAAATGGGGTGCAATGCGCCGTGCCGCCGCGGCACGGTCGTCGTTGCTGTCGCATTGTAGCGCTGGCGTACAATCGGGCTTTGCCCAGCCGGCGCCGCCTCGCGGTGTCATGCGCGACGCTCACGTGTCGCGGTTTTCGTTGAGCGCCATTGCCGCGCCTTATTCGCGTTTCTCGCGCAGGGAGTCAAGATGTCAGCCAGTCCGCGCCTCGGCTTCGTGCAGTGCATCAGCCCCGCTGGCCTGCACCGCATGGCGTACCACGAGTGGGGCGACCCTACCAATCCGCGCGTGCTGATGTGCGTGCACGGCCTGACCCGCACCGGCCGCGATTTCGACGAGATCGCGCGCGCGTTCAGCGGCGAATATCGCGTGGTCTGCCCGGATGTGGCCGGCCGCGGCCGTTCCGACTGGCTTGCCGATCCGCGCCGCTACATCGTGCCGCAGTACGTCTCCGACATGGTGACGCTGATCGCGCGCCTGAACGTCGAGCAGGTGGACTGGTTCGGCACCTCGATGGGCGGACTGATCGGCATGGGCCTGGCCGCGCTGCCGAAGAGCCCGGTGCGCAAGCTGCTGCTGAACGACGTCGGCCCGCGCATCGCCGCCTCGGCGCTGGAGCGGATCGGTTCCTACCTGGGGCTGCCGGTCCGCTTCAAGACCTTCGAGGAAGGCCTGGCGTATCTGCAGACCATCAGCGCCTCGTTCGGCCGCCATACGCCGGAGCAGTGGCGCGAATTGAATGGCGCGATCCTGAAGCCGGTGCAGGGCACGGAGGGCCTGGAGTGGGGCCTGCACTACGATCCGGCGCTGGCGGTGCCGTTCCGCGAGACCACGCCCGAGATGGCCGCGGCCGGCGAGGCCGCGATGTGGCGCATGTTCGAGTCGATCGCGGTGCCGGTGCTGGTGGTGCGCGGTGCGCAGTCGGACCTGCTGACGCGCGAGACCGTCGCGGAGATGGTGGCGCGCGGCAAGCAGGTGCGTTCGGTCGAGGTGCCGGACGTGGGCCATGCGCCGACCTTCGTCGATCCGGCGCAGATCGCGATTGCGCGCGAATTTTTTGTCGGCACGGCCGGGGCCTGATTCCCGCGCCGCGCCAATAACCCAGAGCAGCGCAGGCTGCATCCATACAACGAACGATGAGCACGACCGCATTGAAACGCGCCCATGTGGGCAAACGTCTTTCCGAATATGCCGTCTACAACGGCGTGGTCTATCTGGCCGGCCAGGTGCCCGAGGTCGATCCAGATGCCGATATCCGCGGCCAGACCCGCGAGGTGCTCGGCCATATCGACCGGCTGCTGGCCGAGGCCGGCAGCGACAAGACGCGCATCCTGTCGTGCCAGATCTTCCTGACCGATATCGCCGATATCGGCGCGATGAACGAGGTCTGGGACGAATGGGTGCCGCAGGGCAATACGCCGCCGCGCGCGACGGTCGAGGCCAAGCTGGCCAATCCGAAGTATCGGATCGAGGTGGTGGTCACCGCGGCGCTCAATTGAGCGTCGGGCGGCAAGGCGTATTGATTGGCGCATCGATTTGCGCATGGATTGGAATGGCGTGGCAGGGGCAGCAGGGGAAGTGGTGACATGGTGACGTCCACCGACGCGACCGGGCAGATCGCCGGCACGCCGGACGCGGGCCTGGTCGAGCAGGCGCTGGCGTATGCGCGCGAGCATGGCGAGGCGGTGGCGCTGCCCACCGGCGAGAGCGTGTTGTCGCATGCCGAGGGGATGCTGCGCATCCTCGACGGCCTGCGCATCGACGACGCCGCGCGCGCCGCGGCCTGCCTGTTCCCGGTGGCGGCCTTCGTGCCGGAAACCGAGGGCGAGATCGCGGAGCGCTTCGGCGACGAGGTCGCGCGCCTGGTCAAGGACGTGCGCCAGCTGCTGCGCATCGGCGCGATCGCCGTCAATCGCGGCGACACCGTCGAAGCGCCGTCCTCGCGCAACGAGGCGCAGGCGCGCCACGAGCAGGTCGAGGCGCTGCGCAAGATGCTGCTGGCCTTCGCGCAGGACATCCGCGTGGTGCTGGTGCGCCTGGCCTCGCGGCTGCAGACGCTGCGCTGGCTCGCGCAGACCAAGAACGCGCCGCTGCCCGGCGTGGCGCGCGAAACGCTGGACATCTACGCGCCGCTGGCCAACCGGCTCGGCATCTGGCAGATGAAGTGGGAGCTGGAGGACCTGGCCTTCCGCTTCGAACAGCCGGACACCTACAAGCGCATCGCGCGGCTGCTCGACGAAAAGCGCATCGAGCGCGAGGGCTATATCTCGCAGGCCATCGAACGGCTGCAGCGCGAGCTGGCCGCGGCCGGCATCCGCGCCGAGGTCAGCGGCCGGCCCAAGCACATCTACAGCATCTGGAAGAAGATGCGCGGCAAGGATCTCGACTTCGCCGATCTGTACGATGTGCGCGCCTTCCGCGTGATCGTCGACGACATCAAGGACTGCTATACCGTGCTCGGCATCGTCCATCACGTCTGGCAGCCGATTCCGCGCGAGTTCGACGACTACATCTCCCGTCCCAAGGCCAACGGCTACAAGTCGCTGCACACGGTGGTGATCGGCGACGACGGGCGCGCCTTCGAGGTGCAGATCCGCACCCACGAGATGCACCACTTCGCCGAGTACGGCGTGGCCGCGCACTGGCGCTACAAGGAGGCGGGCGGCAAGGGCTACAGCGGGCAGTTCGCCGCCAACGAAAGCTACGACGAGAAGATCGCCTGGCTGCGGCAGCTGCTGGCGTGGAAGGACGATGCCGACCACACGGTGGCGCACGACGAGTCGCCGTGGGAGCAGCTCAAGCACGCGGCGATCGACGACCACATCTACGTGCTGACGCCGCAGGCGCGCGTGGTGGCGCTGCCGCAGGGCGCGACGCCGGTCGACTTCGCCTACTACCTGCATACCGACCTCGGCCATCGCTGCCGCGGCGCGCGCGTCGACGGCGCGATGGTGCCGCTGAACACGCCGCTGAAGAACGGGCAGACGGTCGAGATCGTCGCGGTCAAGCAGGGCGGGCCGTCGCGCGACTGGCTGAACGCGGATCTCGGCTACCTGGCCAGCTCGCGGGCGCGCGCCAAGGTGCGCGCCTGGTTCAACGCGCTCGATTCGCAGGAAACGATCGCGCAGGGCCGCGTGCTGATCGACAAGACGCTGCAGCGCGAGGGCAAGACCGCGGTCAACCTGGACGTGCTGGCGACGCGGCTGGGCTTCAAGACGCCGGACGAGCTGTACGCGGCGGTGGCCAAGGAGGAGTTCAGCCTGCGCCACGTCGAACAGGCGCTGCGCCATCCGGAAGGCGAGGCCGCGCCGCAGGTCAGCGAGGAGGAGGCGGTCACCAAGAAGAGCCGCGCCACCAGCGTCGCGCGCGGCGCCAAGAGCGGCGTGCTGGTGGTCGGCGTCGATTCGCTGATGACGCAGATGTCGCGCTGCTGCAAGCCGGCGCCGCCCGACGACATCGTCGGCTTCGTCACGCGCGGACGCGGCGTGTCGATCCACCGGCGCCAGTGCCACACCTTCCAGCAGCTGGCGGCGCGCGCGCCCGAGCGCATCATCCAGACCGAATGGGGCAAGAAGAGCGACGCGGTCTATCCGGTCACGATCCACGTCGAGGCGATCGACCGCCAGGGGCTGCTGCGCGATATCTCCGAGGTGCTGTCGCGCGAGAAGATCAACGTCACCGGGGTCAAGACGCTCAGCAGCAAGGGCGTCGCGCGGATGCAGTTCACCGCCGAGGTGGCGGAGGCCACGCAGCTGCAGCGCGCGCTTGGGTTGATCGAAGAGGTGTCCGGGGTGTTGCAGGCTCAAAGAAAGTGATGCTATACTTGCGGCTTCGCTAGGCTCGTAGCTCAGCTGGTTAGAGCACCACCTTGACATGGTGGGGGTCGTTGGTTCGAGTCCAATCGAGCCTACCAACGAATTGCAGTACCGAAGACAGCAGTACCCAAGACATTTCACCGAAGGACATCCAGACGCCATGGTTATGACACCGCGAACTACTACCGCTGACAAGCGACAGTAGGTCGAGGTGCGTCTTCGTCCCAGGTCGCCCGGAACATCGGGTCGATCGATTGGGTGAAATTATGAAAAACGCGGCCTTGGCCGCGTTTTTTTCGCCTGTCGCCTGCCAGCACCCTGATAAGCTGCCGGTCGCCCGGTCCCGTGCGGGGCGGCCAGTCGAGAAATATTCATCCGTCCGAGGCAACGATCCTTGCCGGCGGATTCCCTGTAAGAGGTCCAAGATGATCGCAATCACGCTGCCGGATGGCTCCCGCCGCGAGTTCCCCGAACCCGTCACGGTCGCCCAGGTCGCGCAGAGCATCGGCGCCGGCCTGGCCAAGGCCGCGCTGGCCGGCAAGGTCGACGGCAACCTGGTCGATACCAGCTATCTGATCGACCGCGACGTCTCGCTGGCCATCGTCACGGACAAGGATCCGGAGGGCGTCGACGTCATTCGCCACTCCACGGCCCACCTGCTGGCCTACGCGGTCAAGTCGCTCTATCCCGACGCGCAGGTCACGATCGGCCCGGTGATCGAGAACGGCTTCTACTACGACTTCGCCTACAAGCGCCCCTTCACGCCGGAGGACCTGGCCGCCATCGAGAAGAAGATGGCCGAGCTGGCGAAGAAGGACGAGAAGGTGTCGCGCGAGGTGTGGGATCGCGACGAGGCGGTCAAGTTGTTCGAGTCGATGGGCGAGAAGTACAAGGCCGAGATCATCGCGTCGATTCCCGCCGGCGAGGAAATCGGCCTGTATCGCGAGGGCGAGTTCGTCGACCTGTGCCGCGGCCCGCACGTGCCGTCCACGGGCAAGCTCAAGGTCTTCAAGCTGATGAAGGTGGCCGGCGCCTACTGGCGCGGCGACGCCAACAACGAGATGCTGCAGCGGATCTACGGCACGGCCTGGGCCCGCAAGGAAGACCAGGACGCCTACCTGCACATGCTGGAGGAGGCCGAGAAGCGCGACCATCGCAAGCTGGGCAAGCTGCTGGACCTGTTCCATCTGCAGGAAGAGGCGCCCGGCATGGTGTTCTGGCATCCGAAGGGCTGGCAGATCTGGCAGGCGGTCGAGCAGTACATGCGCGGCCGGCTGACGGAGGCCGGCTACAGCGAAGTGCGCACGCCGCAGGTGATGGACCGTTCGCTGTGGGAGAAGTCCGGCCACTGGCAGAACTACAAGGAAAACATGTTCGTCACGGAGTCGGAGAAGCGCGACTACGCGATCAAGCCGATGAACTGCCCGGGCCACGTGCAGATCTTCAACCATGGCCTGCGCTCGTACCGCGACCTGCCGCTGCGGCTGGCCGAGTTCGGCTCCTGCCACCGCAACGAGCCGTCCGGCGCGCTGCACGGGCTGATGCGCGTGCGCGGCTTCGTGCAGGACGATGCCCATATCTTCTGCACGGAAGAGCAGATCGTCGCCGAGGCCAAGGCCTTCAACGACCTGGCGTTCTCGGTCTACGACGACTTCGGCTTCAAGGACGTGGCCGTCAAGCTGTCGCTGCGCCCGGAGCAGCGCGCCGGGTCCGACGAGGTGTGGGATCACGCCGAGGAAGGGCTGCGCATGGCCCTGCGCGCCTGCGGTGTGCAGTGGGAGGAACTGCCGGGCGAGGGCGCTTTCTACGGTCCGAAGGTCGAGTACCACATCAAGGACGCGATCGGCCGCTCCTGGCAGTGCGGCACGCTGCAGCTCGATCTGGTACTGCCCGAGCGCCTGGGTGCCGAGTTCGTCTCCGAGGACAACTCGCGCAAGCGGCCGGTGATGCTGCACCGGGCCATCCTGGGCTCGTTCGAGCGCTTCCTGGGCATCCTGCTGGAAAACCACGCCGGCGCGCTGCCGGCCTGGCTGGCCCCGGATCAGGTCGTGGTGATGAATATTGCAGATTCGCAGGCGGAATATGCGGAAAACGTCGTGCAACTGCTGCAAAAACAAGGGTTTAGGGCCAAGGCGGATTTGCGTAACGAGAAAATTACGTATAAAATCCGCGAGCACTCGCTGCAGAAGGTGCCGTACCTGATCGTGGTCGGCGACAAGGAGCGGGATGCCAATCAAGTGGCCGTGCGTGCCCGTGGCAACGTGGATCTGGGTGTGATGCCCGTCTCCGCGTTCGTGGAGCGTCTG
This sequence comes from Cupriavidus sp. H18C1, assembly GCF_049311595.1. Taxonomy (NCBI): domain Bacteria; kingdom Pseudomonadati; phylum Pseudomonadota; class Betaproteobacteria; order Burkholderiales; family Burkholderiaceae; genus Cupriavidus; species Cupriavidus sp. H18C1. Next base: position 597,346 of record NZ_CP186008.1, on the reverse strand, counting down.
AACAACGACGTCGCCACCAAAGCCTGATGGGAGCACGGCTTGTTTTTTTCTTCTTGAGGTAACGGAACATCGCTACGGACAAAGGTCATCGCATCAACCGCGAAATCAGCGCGCCCGAAGTGCGCCTGGTAGGGGTTGATAACGAACAGCTGGGCATCGTCAAATTCATGGACGCACTGCGGCTGGCAGAAGACAAGGACTTGGATCTGGTGGAGATCGCGCCCAACGCGGCTCCGCCCGTGGTTCGCATCATGGACTACGGCAAGTTCAAGTACGAGGAAGCCAAGCGCGCCCACGAGGCCAAGCTGAAGCAGAAGATCATCCAGGTCAAGGAAGTCAAATTCCGCCCTGGCACGGATGACGGCGACTACAACGTCAAGCTGCGCAATCTGAAGCGATTCCTGGAAGAAGGCGACAAGACCAAGATCACGTTGCGTTTCCGTGGTCGCGAGATGGCCCACCAGGAAATCGGCGCGCGCATGCTGGAGCGGCTCAAGAGCGATCTGGAGGAGTTCGGCCAGGTCGAGCAGATGCCGAAGATGGAAGGCCGCCAGATGGTCATGGTGCTGGCTCCCAAGAAGAAAAAGTAAGCCAGGGTTTTGCGTGGCGTGCGGGCGCCGGTTGTGCGCCCGGACGACGCGCGAACACAGCGCGGGCCGCTCGCGGCGCCGTGCAAAACAAGTGGATGCGGGTCTTGCAAGCGTCGGCGTCAGCCGTCCACCTGCATGCATGTCATAGAGCTGGAGTTTTTCATGCCGAAGATGAAGACCAAGAAAAGCGCTTCCAAGCGCTTTACTGCGCGTCCGAACGGTTCGTTCAAGCGTGGCCAGGCCTTCAAGCGTCACATCCTGACGAAGAAGACCACCAAGAACAAGCGTCAACTGCGTGGCACTCAGGACGTCCATGAGACGAACCTGAAGTCCGTTCGCGCGATGATGCCCTACGCCTAACCCCTGACGAAAACGAAAGGAGAGTTTCATGCCTCGAGTCAAACGTGGGGTCACCGCACGGGCCCGCCACAAGAAAGTCATCGACGCTGCCAAGGGTTACCGCGGCCGTCGCAATAATGTCTATCGCATCGCCAAGCAGGCGGTCATGCGTGCTGGCCAGTACGCATACCGCGATCGTCGCAACAAGAAGCGCGTGTTCCGCGCCCTCTGGATTGCACGTATCAACGCGGCGACGCGTGAGCATGGCATGACCTACAGCGTGTTCATGAACGGTCTGAAGAAGGCCTCGATTGAGCTGGACCGCAAGGTGCTGTCGGACATGGCGATTCACGACAAGCCTGCCTTTGCCGCCATCGTCAACCAGGTGAAAGCCGCCGTTGCCTGATGCCGGTTCCGGTCGCGCAAGCGACCGGGCGCATGCACCGACCGCAAGGTCGAAAGCGGCCTCCGCCAAGGGGCCGCCGAAACGGGGCTCCTAATCGAGTCCCGTTTTTTTTGCCGGTCCTGCCGTGTGCGGGACCGGGAGCCATACACCATTCATCGCCGACCACCGCCATGTCACTGGATCCGGACCAAATCGTCGCCGACGCGCAGGCCGCCTTCGCCGCCGCCAACGACAACGCCACGCTGGAAAACGAGAAAGCGCGCTTTCTCGGCAAGACCGGCGCGCTGACCGAGCTGCTCAAGGGCCTCGGCAAACTGGACCCGGAAGCCCGCAAGGAGCAGGGCGCCCGCATCAACCAGGCCAAGCAGCAGGTCGAGGCCGCGCTGCAGGCGCGCCGCCAGGCGCTGGCCGACGCGCTGATGAACGCCCGGCTGGCGGCCGAGGCGATCGATGTCACGCTGCCCGGACGCGCGGTCGCGCGCGGCAGCCTGCATCCGGTCATGCGGACCTGGGAGCGCGTCGAGCAGATCTTCGGCTCGATCGGCTTCGATGTTGCCGACGGTCCGGAGATCGAGACCGACTGGATGAATTTCACGGCATTGAACAACCCGGACAATCACCCGGCGCGTTCGATGCAGGACACGTTCTACGTCGACGGCCGCGACAGCGACGACAAGCTGCTGCTGTTGCGCACGCATACCAGCCCGATGCAGGTCCGCTATGCGCGCATGCACGTCGAGAAGTACCGGGGCAAGGCGATGCCGCCGATCAAGGTGATCTGCCCCGGGCGTACCTATCGCGTCGACAGCGACGCGACCCATTCGCCGATGTTCAACCAGGTCGAGGGCCTGTGGATCGGGGAGAACGTCAGCTTTGCCGACCTGAAGGGCGTCTATACCGATTTCCTGCGCAAGTTCTTCGAGCGCGACGATATCCAGGTGCGCTTCCGTCCGTCGTACTTCCCCTTCACCGAGCCGTCGGCCGAGATCGACATGGCGTTCGAGGAGGGCAAGAACGCGGGCCGCTGGCTGGAGATCTCCGGCTCGGGCCAGGTGCACCCGAACGTCATGCGCAACATGGGACTGGACCCCGAGCGCTATATCGGCTTCGCATTCGGCTCGGGGCTGGAGCGGCTGACGATGCTGCGCTATGGCATCAATGACCTGCGCCTGTTCTTCGAAGGCGACGTGCGTTTCCTGCGCCAGTTTGCGTGAAAGGCATCGGGCGCGTGTGTTTTCCGCGCCTTGCCTGCCTCCCCGAACGGCCGTAGCGTCATCGTCGAACCCTGGCGGCGCCATGCCGCCGCCCACAGCATACCCACCGGATCAGTAGCGCCATGCAATTCTCGGAATCCTGGCTTCGTACCTTCGTCAATCCCGACAATCTGACCACCGACGCACTTTCGCACCGCCTGACCATGGCCGGGCTGGAAGTCGAGGAGGTCGGGCCGGTCGCGCCGCCGTTCGACAAGATCGTGGTCGCCCGCGTGCTGGCCACCGAGCGCCATCCGAACGCCGATCGCCTCAACGTCTGCCAGGTCGATGCCGGCACCGGCGAGACCCTGCAGATCGTCTGCGGCGCGCCCAACGTCAAGCCGGGCATCCTGGTGCCGTGCGCGCTGGTGGGCGCGGTGCTGCCGCCGACAGAAGCGGGCGGCAAGCCGTTCGAGATCAAGGTCGGCAAGCTGCGTGGCGTCGAGAGCTACGGCATGCTGTGCTCGGCGCGCGAGCTCAAGCTGTCGGAGGACCATGAAGGGCTGCTGATCCTGCCCGAGGACGCGCCGGTCGGCGAGAACATCCGCCGCTACCTGGACCTCGACGATCAGGTCTTCGTGATCAAGCTGACGCCGAACAAGGCCGACTGCCTGTCGATCCACGGGGTCGCGCGCGAAGTCGCCGCGCTGACCGGCGCGCCGCTGACGCTGCCGGCGATGGAGCCGGTGGCGGTCACGATCGACGACCGTCTGCCGGTGAAGATTTCCGCGCCGGATCTGTGCGGCCGATTCAGCGGCCGCGTGATCCGCGGCGTCAATGCCCGCGCCGCGACGCCGGCGTGGATGGTGCAGCGGCTCGAGCGCGCCGGCCAGCGCAGCATCTCGGCGCTGGTCGACATCTCGAACTACGTGATGCTCGAGCTGGGCCGTCCCTCGCACGTGTTCGATCTGGACAAGATCCACGGCGGGCTCGACGTGCGCTGGGGCCGCAAGGGCGAGCAGCTGAAGCTGCTGAACGGCAATACCGTCGAGGTCGACGAGACCGTCGGCGTGATCGCCGACGACAAGGAAATCGAGAGCCTGGCCGGCATCATGGGCGGCGACAGCACCGCCGTGACGCTGGACACGACCAATATCTACCTGGAGGCTGCCTTCTGGTGGCCGCAGGCGATCCAGGGCCGCGCGCGCCGCTACAACTTCTCGACCGATGCCGCGCATCGCTTCGAGCGCGGCGTCGACTATGCGACCACCGTCGAGCATATCGAGCGCATTACCGCGCTGATCCTGCAGATCTGCGGGGGCCAGGCCGGCCCGGTCGACGATCAGGCGGTCAATCTGCCGCAGCGTCCGCCGGTGCGGCTGCGCGTCGCGCGCGCCGAGCGCGTGCTCGGCATCGCGCTGAACCCCGCCGAGATCGCCGACGTGTTCCAGCGCCTGGGCCTGCCGTTCACGCAGGGTGAGGGCGCCGAAGGCACCGTGTTCGAGGTCACGCCGCCGAGCTATCGCTTCGATCTGGAAATCGAAGAGGACCTGATCGAGGAAGTCGCCCGCATCTACGGCTTCGAGCGCATTCCGGCGCGGCCGCCGGTGGCCGAGAGCGAGATGCGTCCGACCGGCGAGGCGCGCCGTTCGACCCATGCGGTTCGCCATGCCGTCGCCGCCCGCGACTATCAGGAGGTGATCAACTTCGCCTTCGTCGAGGAGAAGTGGGAGCGGGATTTCGCCGCGAACGACAATCCGATCCGCCTGCTGAACCCGATCGCCAGCCAGCTCGCCGTGATGCGCTCGACGCTGATCGGCGGACTGCTCGACAAGGTCCGCTACAACCTCAATCGCAAGGCCGCGCGTGTGCGCCTGTTCGAGGTCGGCCGCGTGTTCCTGCGCAATGCCGGCACCGCCGATGGCGGCCTGACCGTCGCCGGCTACGATCAGCCGATGCGCGTGGCGGGCATCGCCTACGGCCCCGCCTTTGAGGAGCAGTGGGGCGTGCCGACGCGACCGGTCGACTTCTTCGACATCAAGGGCGATGTCGAGGCGCTGCTGCATCCGCGCCAGGCCCGCTTCGAGCCGGTCTCGCATCCCGCGCTGCATCCGGGCCGTGCCGCCAGCGTGCTGCTCGAGGGCAAGCCGATCGGCGTCATCGGCGAATTGCATCCGCAGTGGCTGCAAGGCGTATGAGCTGAGCAATGCGCCGGTGCTGTTCGAACTGGACCTGGATGCCGTGCGGGACATCGGTCTGCCGGGCTACACCGAGATCTCGAAATTCCCCGCCGCCGTGCGCGACCTGGCGCTGGTGGTCAAGCAGACCGTGCGCGTGCAGGACCTGACCGATGCGATGCGCGCCGCGCTCGACAAGCAGGGCTTCGGCCGCTATCTGCAGAGCCTGGCGCTGTTCGACGAATTCCGCCCGAAGGCCGCTTCGGCGGCCATTGGCGCGGACGAGAAAAGCCTTGCCTTCCGCTTGACCTTGCAAGATACTGGGGCGACCCTCCAGGACGAGACCGTCGACAGCGCCGTGCGCTGCATGGTCGAAGCCGCCACCGCCGCCTTCGGCGCCCGGCTGCGCGGCTAGCCACAGCCCGAACCCTGAATGGGCCGCCCGGGCACCCGCATCCGGGCGGCAGACTGACGAGATGAACGACCAACACGCGACTCTGATGACCGCAGCAGCATTGGGCGAAGCTGGCGACCGGCACGCGGCTACGCAGGCGGACGAAACGCCGGAACCGCGCGTCACCGAGGTGCCGACCCTGACCAAGGCCGAACTTGCCGAGATGCTGTTCGACCAGGTCGGTCTCAACAAGCGTGAATCGAAGGACATGGTCGAAGCCTTCTTCGACGTGATCCGCGAAGCGTTGGAGCAGGGCGACAGCGTCAAGCTGTCCGGCTTCGGCAACTTCCAGTTGCGCGACAAGCCGCAACGCCCCGGCCGCAATCCGAAGACCGGCGAAATCATCCCGATCACCGCCCGCCGCGTGGTGACCTTCCACGCCAGCCAGAAGCTCAAGAGCCTGGTGGAGGAACGCGCCGGCCTGGCGCCAGCGACTGATTGACCTGACTTACCGCCCTGGCTGACTGACCGTCGATAGCCATCCCGCGCGGTCCATTGCCGCTGCCGCGGCCAGTCTGTATGCTGCTGCTGCGCGCCGAGTCGGCGCGCCATCCCACTCCAACCACCGCCGGCCCGGCCTGAAACCCGTCCGTCCACTGCATGTCGGATAAATCGAGCGAGCGCATCACGTTGCCGCCCATTCCCGCCAAGCGCTATTTCACCATCGGTGAAGTGAGCGAACTGTGCGCCGTCAAGCCGCACGTGCTGCGCTATTGGGAACAGGAATTCACGCAACTCAAGCCCGTCAAGCGGCGCGGCAACCGGCGCTACTACCAGCACCACGAGGTGCTGCTGATCCGCCGCATCCGCGAGCTGCTGTACGAGCAGGGCTTCACCATCAACGGCGCGCGCAACCGGCTCGACGAAGGGCGCCATCACGCCGAACCGGCCATGCCGGAAGAAGCCGCGCCGCTGCCTCCCGCGAGCACGGGCATCGCCCCTTCGGCGTCGGTACTGACCGTGGACGTTCCCGCCTTGCGCAGCGAACTGATCGAGGTCCAGCACGTGCTCGCCCAACTGAAGCAGATCGCCGCCAAGGAGTAAAAAATGCGCTCCACCGCCTATTCATTTTGGCGTGGCTTCTGATATACTCTTGTGCTTTCGGGGCGTAGCGCAGCCTGGTAGCGTACCTGCATGGGGTGCAGGTGGTCGGAGGTTCAAATCCTCTCGCCCCGACCAAATTGAAGCCCGCATAATCGATTGGTTATGCGGGCTTTTGCTTTGTGCGCGGTAGCGCGATTAAGGTAAGTTATTGGATAACATCCAATATCAGGCGTTGGCAACCGCAAAACGGGGAAGAGCACCGGAGCCCGGTGGACTGGTCGACCACGCCTGAAGATTGCCGCGGTGCTCAAGTGCACGAAGGTATTGCGGGCTTTCCGCAAAGGATCACGACGGCCGTCTCATCCTCCCGCGAACGGCGCACGTTGCAGATATCTGTGGAGTGTTGGCACGTCAGATAGCAAAGGTCGACGATCACTTGCATTCCATCGCCGGTCGGCACCTCCGCCTCGACCTTGATTGGTTCCCTTTAAGAACTTTCGACAGTCCCTTTGCCTGTGAGCGCAGAACGGCGAGATCGAGGCGATTCAAGACAATCAGTACAGTAGGGGGGCATACATCGGCGCCACGCCGCCATCCGTCAAGCCGCTCAACAATGTGCAGCGGCTCAGCGACCGAAGGCCGCCAGGCCGTTCGCGGTCGGCCGTTACCGTGATAGTACGGAGGGTTCACGGTCGGCACTGACGTTTGCCGACGTCCTTTTCGAAGCCATGGCTTGGAAGGGCAACTCGATCCAGCGGTATGAAAGGTCCGCCGCCACGGCAATCAGGCCGCCGGCGGAGACGATCGCCACGATGACATTGGCAATTGTCGGTTCCAGGCCGATCGTTCTCTGCATGGCCTCACGAGTGACGAGAATGATTGGCAAGTGGCAGAGGTAGATCGAATAGGACCTCTCGCCGAACCAGACCAGCGGCTTGGCGACGGGTGAGCCGGAGAATGCGTCGCCTCGCAAGGAAGAGACAAGGCAGATCACCGAGCCAATTGCGATAATCGGAAGCACGAACGGTTGAGGCAGACTTGCCGGCGCGATTGCGCAGATGAGGACCCCGATCAGAAGAGTGGATACCGCAACCCATCGGGGCATGGAAAGGCGGGGAAGCGCGCCGGACCTCGGTGCGAATACACGAAGTGGTCGAACACTCGGTAGTAGGCGTCTGGTGTCGGAAGCCGACTGCGGTAATGCTGCAGGAGCACCATCAAGATGGCGACCGCCCGCAGGCACTGAATGTCATTGTTCTTTGTCGTTGCCATAGCAATACTGCGCCGCTCGTCTGAAGCTGGTGATTCTAACAGCGGCCTTCCGGCAGCTTTTCATGCCTGCCGCACATGGGTATTTCCCTTTTGCCCAGAATAAAGCCCGCGTGATCGCAAGATTAGCGGGCTTTTGCTTTTGGCGGGGTAGAGTCCTCAAGCGTGCCAAGTCCGGACTAGATCTATCCCTTGATGTTGCGCGGATCGTTGCCGAAGCTGTTTCGCTCGCAGATCCGGCCGTCGCGGCCGTGGACGATCAGCTCGACCTTTGCTTGCTGTGCTGCTTCGGTGCCGGATGCAATCGCTTCCTGCTGGGTATCGTAAGTCGGGCCGGTGCCGTCAGTGTCTTCAATCCGGACCGCCCATTTACCGCCGGCTTCCGGAACGACGTGGACATTTCCTGCCATGGTTGCCTCCTAGGGATGTCAGTTCCGTTGTACGCAAGGGCATTGGAAACCGGTATAGGGCCACGTCCGACACGCGCGAGCGAGGGGGCACGGGATCCATCGGCGCTTCGCTTATTGATCGGCGCTCATCATCGTGCGTCGCCTCCAGCTGCTGTAACTGTTCCTTGGTCCGGGCCGTCGCTCACCGCTTGAGAGGCGCCGACGTACCACTGCTACGTCTCATAGACGCAGCAAGCCCGAGGACGTGCACCGCAAATGTTCGATTTCGAGCGCAGTACCCGAGATTCCCGTCACCGCTCGCTTCATTGTTCGCGATCGGCTTGGCACCATGACAGCTCCCCAACCCCCTAACGGGAGAACGTATGGACGAGAATCATTCCCAAGAGCTGGTCAAGCATCTGAGAGAGATCGTCGAACGTCTCGACGACATGTCGTACTACGCCGCCTCGTCGACAAGCCAGCGAGTGCATTTCGCCGCGATGGCGATGCAGGGACTGGTCACCAGTATGTCGGGGGAAATGGAAGTCGAGGCTGCCGCGAAGCGGTCTGTTCAGTACGCGGACGCCTTGATTGCGGCGTTGGAAGACGAGTAGAAGCGCAGTAGGGCAGCACAACAAGAAGCCCGCGTGGTTCGAGCCACGCGGGCTTTTTGTTGTGTACGCGGAGGAGGCCTTCGCGATGCGTGGGGCGATCATGGTTTCGCGCTTGCACCGCGCTCGTCCGTTGTCTACAGAACCGCGCCCGTTTTCAGTATGACGGATGACAGCCTCGAACTAATGTATCGGCAGGCAAGGGCGAGATGCGTGGGCTGGCAACAATGCCGATGCCCCCCATCAGCGGCAATGCGCCGGTCACCGTGTCCCGCCCGAGCCTATTTCCTAGTCGGTTGCATTTGCCCGATACCTTCACCGGTATCGGGCTTTTTCTATTGCCCGTGCGCCAATCGAGCAAGCCGGTGGTTGGCATCTGCCATCCCCACCGCCGCTCTGGCGGGGCCCAATACAAAACGCCCGATGAGGTTCATCGGGCGTTCTCGGTACCGGCCTAACGGGTCAGCCCATCACGGGCATCGGGGTTACGGGTGGGTGGTTCTCGCGATCAGCCGCCAGCGAATGTGTCCCTGCAGCGCCCCATGGACATGGTGATTCGGCGGCGGCAAGGGGTGTTCGCGGGCTGAGATGGCGCTGGAACCGCAGCCCTCACATCGGTAGATGCCTGAGTACGGGGCTTGGGCGCCGGGCGCGAGGACGAGCTCGTAGGCAGGGTCTTCCTCTTGCGTGAAATAGCGGGTGTCGTTGCAGAACGGCATATCTCCTCCTTGAAAAGGGCCGGGCAGCCATTACGCCATCAGTCGGAGGAGCTTCTGTCGGATTCGAGTTTCCTTCTTTCACATTCGATGCTGAGTCCGCCGGCCTCCGGGAGAGGGAGGCTGGCAGGGCTCGCCGTCAGGCGTTCGAGCTCGCTGAGTCAGTTCGGATTGCGGGCGCGCAACGACGAGTGGGAGCACGGCTGGGCAACCAGGAAGAGCCGCGTCGCAGGGCCTCGACGCGTCCTTTTCGCGATGATCGGCCCGTCGTCGCTTTCCGCTTCGGCCAGTGCCGACGCTTGTCTACAGAATCGAGCCCGTTTTCGGTATGAGGTATGGCACGCCGCAACTAAGGTATTGCCGGGCGAGGACGAGATGCGAAGGTTGGTAACCGCGCCGCTGCCCCCATCAGCGGCAATGCACCGGTCGCCGCGTCACGTCCGAGCCCATTTCCTAGTCGGTTGCATTTGCCCGATGCCTTCGTTGGCATCGGGCTTTTTTCATTGATCCCTTTCGCAGGTGGCCGCTTTCAACATGGCGACGCCCCACGCACGGCCTTATTTCCGGCCCTCGAACGTCGCCTCAAACGCCGTGGCCCGTGCCGTTTGCGGGTCGAGCGCGCAGGTGAAGGTGAAATTGCGCCATCCGCTGCGGCCGCGGGCCTGGCCGCGTCCTTCCAGTACGGTATTGCCGTTCAGGCTCAGGCTTTGCGGCGTGTCGTCGCCGAGGAATACGCGATCGACCTTGGCGTCGGTGCGCTTCAGTTCCTGCAGGGCCAGCGGGCGGCACATGACTTCGGCGACTTTCTTGGCGTCGCTCCATTGACTGGCGACATTGCGGTCCGCGGGCGTGCGCAAGGTGCCGATGGCGCGGTCGAGCGCCTGTCGTTGCGAATCCGTCAATGGGCTGCTGTCCTGGGCGGCGACGGGGTAGGCGGCCGTCGCGACGAGGGCGGCCAGCAGGGCGCGATGCAGTCGGTTCGAGCGTGCCATACGAAGTCCCATCGGTTTCGAATATCGGCGATTCTACGGCGATGCCGGCGGGGCGGCATCATTGCCCGTGCGAGGCGCGTCCAGCGGGAGCCGCATCCAGCGAGAGCCGCATCGCGCAGCGCAGATGCACCGGCAAGCCGAGGTCGCGTTCGTGCTCGAGCACGGCGGCGAGCCGTTCGTCCAGCGCATCGCCTTCGATCGCGTCGAATCCCAGCCGGCCGTAGAAGGGCCCGTTCCACGGGAGGTCGCGAAATGTGGTCAGCGTGACGGCCGCCAGCCGTTGCCGACGTGCATGCGCAATGGCCTGCGAGACGAGGGCACGGCCGTATCCCTGGCTTTGGCAATCGCGATGAACGGCGAGCTCCCAGATATGCAACGCTTGCCCGAATTGCTCGGCGCTGATAAAGCCGCGCACCTTGCCGGTGTCGTCCTCCGCAACCCATTCAGTGCCCGCCGCAATGAAGCGAAGGTGGACTTCCGGTGACAGGACGTCGTCGTCGGCGATCCACGCCAATGCCGGCACGGTCCTGAACAGTTCGGCGGCGGAGCGTTCGATGTCCGGCAGCGATGACGCGTCGCCGCCGGTGGCAGCCCGGATCAGCGGCGTCATTGCTGGCGCATGCTGTGAGTAGTGTTCGACGGCATCATGCCTCGGCGCCGTCGTTCGGCGGCTGCGCGATCTCGCGGATCACGCGCGCCGGATTCCCAACCGCGACCACATTCGGCGGAATATCGCGCGTGACCACCGCACCTGCGCCGATCACGCTGTTCTCGCCGATCGTGACACCTGCCAGCACGATCGCGCCTCCGCCGAGCCAGACGTTGTTGCCGATCACGATGGGTTTGGCGGCTTCGTATTTCTGCCGCCGCAATTCCGGATCGACCGGATGTGTCGGCGTCAGCAATTGCACATTGGGTCCGATCTGCACGTCTTCGCCGATCGTGATCGGCGCGACGTCAAGCGCCATCAAGCCGTAATTGACGAAGGTACGCGCGCCCACGGTGATGTACTTGCCGTAGTCAACGTAAAGCGGTGGCTTGATATTGACGTCCGGTCCAACGGCGCCAAGCATTTCATGCAGAACCTGTTGCGCGCTGTCGAGGTCCACGGCATAGCGCGTCTCGTATTCGCGCGACAGGCGATACGCGCGGCGCGATGCGGCCTGCAATTCGGCGTCTTCGGCGATATAGAGATCGCCGGCAAGCATTCTTTCCTTCTGGCTGCGATGGTCGACGTGATTGTGGTCGATGTGGTTGGTGCTATCGGTATGATCGGTGTCGGTACTCGACATGGGTATGCTGAGGGTTCGTTGTCGCGCGGCCGATCATAGCAGGACGTCGTTGCGAAACCCGGCCGACTGGCATTCGATCAGACAGCTTCGCCCGCAAGCCCGCACGTCAGTCGCCGCCGTCGCCCCCACCATCCCCCCGCATCGCCCTCATGGCCGTGGCCATCGCCGCCGTCAAAGCGCGTGCGTTGCTGGACCTGTCCATCCGGCCCGTGAATCACCAGTTCGACCTGATCCTTGCTGGCCTTTTCGCGTCCGGCCGCGATGGCTTCTTCCTGCGAAGGGTAGTGCGAGGTGGCGCCGTCGGTATCTTCGACGGTCACCGCCCAGCCGCGGTCGGCGGGCAGCACGTGGACGGTACGGTTCATGGTCGTGTTCCATTGCCGGCAGCGGGCGGGGGCATGGCGGCCCTGGCCACCGCGCTGCCGGGGGTCAAGCCGCCAGGCTTTCCTGTTCGGTCAGGCGGCGGATTTCGCCGTCGGCCTCCTGGACCAGCAGGCCCACGCCGCGCCGCCGGGCGGCGGCCATGGCGAGCTGCAGGGCGTCATCGCGGCCGTCGTAGCGCAGGATCGATTGCGCCTGGCCTTCGACGGTCAATTCCCATCCGGTATGGGTGGCTTTCAATACGAAGTTGCGAGGCATGGTCTTCGGTCGAGAGCGGAGGGAACTTGCATCGTAGTGCATCGGGATGCCGCTCAGTATGCGAGTTCGTCCTACGTCATCCCTTGGACGCCGCCGGATCGTGGCCGAAGCTGTTGCGCATGCGGATCTGCCCGTCGCGCCCATGCACCAGCAGTTCGACACGGTCGCGCCGCGCGGCGTCGGTGGCGACCTCGATGGCTTCTTCCTGGGTCTCGTGATGCGAGCTGGCGACGGGTTCGCCTTCGCGGCTGACATTCCAGCCGCTGCCATGCGGCGTCACATGGATGTTGCGTCCTGCCATGGTGGCACCTCTTGATCGGAACTTTCTTCCTTTCTAGAGCGGGGGCGGGGCGCGTGGTATCGGTGGCTGTCCGACAGTACGCAGGACGCGGGATGGCGCGCGCCGGGTCAAAGGCCGCAGAGGCAGCGCGTGGCGCGACGGGGCCGCTTCAGCCGCGCCACCACCGCCAGGCGAGCAGCGCGGCCCCCCAGCCACAGGGCCACGACGATCGCGGCGCCCCAGTAGCTGCGGGGCTTGCCGCGCCGCTCGTCGAGCCAGCGGCGCGCCTGCTCGCGACAGGAATCGGCCAGCGGCGCCGGCAGCGTGCGCAGCGCGCACCAGACCAGCGCGGGCAGCAGGATGATCTCGTCGAGGTAGCCGAGCACCGGCACGAAGTCGGGAATCAGATCGATGGGGCTGAACGCATAGGCGACGATCAGCGCGCACAGGCCGCGGGTCAGCCAGGGCGTCGCGGGATGGCGGCAGGCGAACCACAGCGTCAGCACGTCGCGCCGCAGTCGTCGGGCCCACGCGCGCAAGGTCTCGAGCATGGCGGGGATGGCAGGGATGGCGGAGTGGCCGGGGGAAAGAAAGGGGCTGGAGCGGATAGCGCACGTTGGCGCGGCAGCGCGCATGCTAGCATGGCCCGATCGAGGTCACGGGAGAGAACATCATGGCCAAGCGCGAACGGCCCGCACGTGCGCTGCAGGACGAAGTGAGCCGGCGTATCCAGCGACTGGATGAGATCGTCGACGAGGGGTTGAAGGTGCGGGTGCCCGTGCCGCAGCCGCATCCGCGCGATGCGCGCGGGCGCAACTGGGATATGCAGGGCTTTGGCCACGTCCGCGGCCATGAGCGCGCGATCCGTGCCGTGGTCGACAAGGTGCGCGACGAATTCGATCTGTCCGACAACCCCCGCCGCGCCAACGGATCCCTTCGCGCCGGCATCGTGACCGGCGTCACGAGCTGCGCTGCCTGGGCGAAACTTGAGCGGACCTTAGGCGCAACCCGATCGCAACCGAAGCGCACCGCAAGCGCACCCCAAGCGCACCCCAAGCACACCCCAAGCGCGAATCACCGCCTCATGCCGGCTCGTGTTCCGGCATATCGGAGCAGGGCCCGTTGCGGCAGGGGCGCGGCGAACCGTCGCCGAGGATGGTGGGCGCCAGCGCGCGCCCGCGCTCGCCCAGCGCGCGATACCGGTCCAGCAGGGCCAGGTTCTCGCGGATATGCTGCTCGGAAAACATCGAGGTGATGACGATGCCGTGCTCGCCGGCCAGGCTCAGCGCGAAATGCATCGCCAGCTCCTGTTCGGTCAGCTCCTCCAGCCCGAGCTTGCTGACGGCGTCCCGCACCGGCGGGCTGGCGGCGCTGGCCGCCAGGCTGTCGGGCCCGCCGCCATAGGGCCGCGTCAGAAAACGGTGCCGCCCGGCGCCCATGCCGGGATGCAGCCGGTCGAGCACGTTCAGATTGGCCTCGAACAGCCACGCCGGCGCCTGCTGCGCCAGCGGCGTGGCAATGATCTCGGGCGAATCGATGGTCACGCCCCACTGGCCGATCTTGCCGTCGCGCTGGGCCTCGTCCAGGAAGCGCTGCAGTTCGTCGGTCAGCACGTCGGGCGAATGCGGTTCGTGGATCAGGTAGTAATCGATGCGCTCGCTGCGCAATTGGCGCAGCGATTGATCCAGGCACGCGCGCGCATAGCCGACCTCATAGTTGCGCTGCGACAGAGCGACACGCGAGGCGGCATGCACCATGCGGCGGCCCCCGGGCATGCGCTTGATCCACCCGCGCGCGAGACTCTTGGCCAGGCTCAGCGCGCGCGTATTGCGCGGCGGCACCACGCCGAACTTGCTGGTGACCGTGACGTGCTGGCGCTTGCCGGCGAGAAACTCGCCGAGCAGCGCCTCGGCCTCGCCGAAGCCGTAGGAGCGCGCCACGTCGAAATGACGGATGCCGTTGTCATACGCCGCCGCCAGCGCCCGCAGAGATTCCTTCCTGCCCACCCGGCCCAGCATGGGAGCACAACCGAAACCCAATCGGCCAGACAGTTCCTTGGAATGCTCACTCACCTTGGCGCTCCTGCGGTCGCTACGGCAACGGGCTCGTCGATCGGCTCGACGGCCGGGGGAATCCGATCCGCCACGGGCGTCGCGTCGGTCGGCATGTCGTTAGGCATGCGGGCGCCGGTTCGGTTCTCGGTATCGTTTGCCCCATCGTTCGCGCTCGGCCTGGCGAGCTGTGCCGCGATGTCGTCGGCAATGCGCGCCGACAGCGCGACGATGGTCAGCGTCGGATTGGCCTGTCCGGATGACGGGAATACCGCGCTGCTGGCGACGTACAGATTATCGGTGCCGAACACGCGGCAGCGCGGGTCCACCACGCCGTCGCGCCAGTGTGCCGCCATGCGCGCGGTGCCGATCTGGTGAAAGCCGTCGGCGGCCTGCGCCAGCACCGACTCGACGCGCTCGGCCTCCGGCATCCAGTATTCGAGCCGGCCGGCACCGGTCTTGCGCAGGTGCCGGTCCAGCAGCGCATGACAGCGCACCACCGAATCGGCGTCCGCGTGCTGATAGCGCAGATCGATGCGCAGCCGCCGCATGCCGTGGCAGTCGGTGGTCTCGGCCAGCGTCACACGGCTCTCGCGCGAGGGCAACTGCTCGGCATGGTAGTGCAGCGCGTAGACATTGTTCGGGCTCGGCAGAAAGAAGCCCGGCAGCCGCGGCCGCGCGAAGTAGCGCCGATAGACGAAGGGCGGCACGAACGTCGCGATCTTGGCGAGATCCTTGCAGACATTGCGGACATGGGCGCCGCGGTCCTTGCGCGCGCTGGCGTTGGCGACCAGCTTGGCGATCGCCGGCGGCGCCAGATAGCGGCTGATCACCGGCGTGCACAGCGCCAGGTAGGCGAACGACAGGATGCCGTTGCCGTGCGCGGGGTCGGCGGGTGGATGGTTGTCCAGCCACATCGCGGTATTCAGCAACTGCTGCTCGCGCTGCACGCGGGCCGGCACGGTGAAGCGCCGCCGCGCATAGAAGCCCTGCGCATCGCGCTCGAAATGGTAGACGGTGCGCGCCGCCTCCGAGTCGAACCGCACGCTGGCGATCTTGCCGGAGATGTGGCCCATGTAGTGCCGGCCCAGCAGGCCGCTGCGATTGCCCAGGCGGTCGCCGTGCCGCGCGTTGACGTTCAGCAGCAGCCGCGTCGCTTCCAGCCCGCCGCAGGCCAGCACGAAATGGTCGGCGACGATGCGCGTGCGCGCCGCGCCGCGGGCCACCACGATGCTGGCGACATGCTCGCGGTCCGCGGTCGGTTCGATATCGACGCAGGTGGCGCCGAGCAGCAGCTGCACGCCGGGTTCACGCTCGAACCAGTCGCGATAGCGGCGTGCGAAGTTCGGCTCGCCGCTCCAGCGCTCCAGGTCGGAGGCGATCACGTCGCCCGGCTGGAAGCGCGTGGTGATGGGCCGGCGAGCCGATTCGGCGGAGAGGCGATCGAGCGTGAAGGCGGGCTGGCCGCAGTTGGTGTACTCGCAGGCGCGCGCATAGTAGGGCGACAGCTCGTCGTAGCGGATCGGCCAGGCGGTGCCGGGCGCGTAGTCGCGCGGTTCGAAGTCGATCGGATCGAAGGGGGATGCAGCGCCCGCCCCAGAGCCACGACGTACCGCCGAACGCGCGCCGCACGGCGTCCTGCATCGTCGCATGGCGGCGCGCATCGGCGAGCTCGGCATCGCACATCGCCTGCGCTTCGTCCTGGAAGGTTTCGCCGCCGCTTTCGACCAGCATCACCGCGATGCCGCGGCGCGCGAGCTCCATCGCGCAGGTGATGCCGGCAGGCCCTGAGCCGACCACGCAGACGGTCGTACGCAAGCTCGCTTGGTGCGAGGGGGGGACGCAGTACCATGGGAGTTCTCCGGCAGCCTGGCGATCGCGGGATGACGCGGCACGGCCTGCCGCGCGCCCGGGTGGGGCGCGAGAGGCATGGGCCGGTTCGACACGCACAATCTATGGGCCGGGGTGGCCAGCGTCCGTACGTTGCCACACGCAGTGTTGCGCTGCGCAAGAGCGCGTGCCAGCGTAGTGCGTGCGCGAGGGCCTGTGCGAAGGGCATGCGATGGCCTTCGCGATTGTCTTGGCGATTGTCTTGGCGATTGTCTTGGCGACTTTCTGCGCAAATGTTTTGGCGATTGTCTTCGCGATACCCTGCGCAAAAGCCCGCGTAATTGTCTTTGCGATCTTATTCGCGATGGCCTGCGCGACGCCGCGTGCGATTCCCTCGTTGCAGGCGCTGCCGCCGCCCGACGCCTCAGGCCGCGTGCTCGAGCATGCCGATCTCGCGCGTCGCCACCGACAGCATCGACAGTCCGGTGGCACCGGCGGCGCGTTGGTCCGCCAGCATGCGGCCGAAGCGTTCCAGTGGCGCATGACGGGCCTGGCGCCAGCGCTCGATCAGGCCGTCGGCGCCTTCCTCGCGCGCGCTCGGGCCGGCCTGCTGCAGCACGCTGACGGTCAGCGCGCGCTTGAGCCGGTCCAGATCGTCGAGCGTGGTGGTGCGGGCCAGCAGATCCCAGTGCGTATCCGCGGGCAGCGCCTGTGCGCGTTCGCGCAGCCAGCCGAAGCTCAGATGCCGGTCCAGCGCGAAATACACGTCGGCTACCTGCGCGAGGCTGCGCTCGCAGCCCGAGGCCACCTCGGCGATATCGAGCGCGGCGACCGCGATATCGCCGGCCGCGACCTGCAGGGCCAGCGCGTCGTCGATGCCCAGCGCGGTCAGCGCCTCGCGCCGCTGGGTCAGCGCGGCGGCCTCGTGCTCGGCCAGCAGCGTCGGCAGCCGCGGCGTCAGCCAGACCGCGGCGGCGGCGTAGTCGGGACGCGTGCCCGCCGGCGCACCGTTGGTCGGGCGGCGCCGCAGCAGCCATAGCGTCGCGCCTTCGAGCAAGCGCGCGAGGCCGGCGAACATGCCGGCCTGCACCTCGTCGGCGACGCGGTTGTCGAGCGCATCGATGGCCTGCCACAGCCCCGTCAGCCCGAACACATCGCGGGCGGTCAGGCAGGCGCGCACGATATCGGCAGGCCGCGCGTCGGTCTCCTCCATCATCCGATGCACGAAGGTCGGGCCGACGCGGTTGACCAGCGTGTTGGTCAGATAGGTGGCAAGGATCTCGCGCCGCAGCGGGTGCCGCTGCATCGTGTCGGCGTAGCGCAGGCGCAGCGGCTGCGGGAAGTAGTCGGCCAGCAGGCCGGCCACCGTCGGGTCTTCCGGCACGTCCGAGGCGAGCAGCGCGTCGTACAGCCACATCTTGCTGTAAGCGAGCAGCACCGCGCGCTCGGGCGAGGCCAGCCCGTGCCCCGCGGCCTTGCGCTCGACGATCTCCTCGTCGGGCGGCAGGAATTCGAGCGCGCGATTGAGCCGGCCCGCGCGCTCGAGCGCGCGCATCAGCCGGGCCTCGATATCGAGCAGTTCGGCGGCGCGGCGGTTGGCGATCGAGAGCGCCTGGGTCTGGTAGTAATTGTCGTGCAGCACCAGCGCCGCGACTTCGTCGGTCATCTCGGCCAGCAGCTTGTTGCGCTGCTTGTCGGTCATCTCGCCGTCGGCGACCACCAGCCCGAGCAGGATCTTGATGTTGACCTCGTGATCGGAACAGTCGACGCCGGCCGAATTGTCGATCGCATCGGTATGGATGCGGCCGCCGGCGCGCGCGTATTCGATACGGCCCAGTTGCGTGAAGCCGAGGTTGCCGCCTTCGCCGACGACCTTGCAGCGCAGGGCCGCGCCATTGACGCGCACGGCGTCGTTGGCGCGGTCGCCGACCTGCTGGTGGGTCTCGTCGGGGGCCTTGACGTAGGTGCCGATGCCGCCGTTGTACAGCAGGTCGACCGGCGCGGTCAGGATGGCCTGGATCAGCTCGGCCGGCGTCAGCGCGGTGGCTTCGATGCCGAGCGCGGCGCGCACCTGCGGCGTCAGCGCGATGGTCTTGGCGCTGCGCGGATGCACGCCGCCTCCGGCCGAGATCTTGCCCGCATCGTAGTCGGCCCAGCTCGAGCGCGGCAGCGCGAATAGCCGGCGCCGCTCTTCCAGGCTGACGGCCGGGTCCGGGTCGGGGTCCAGGAAGATATGGCGGTGGTCGAACGCGGCGAGCAAGCGGATATGGGGCGACAGCAGCATGCCGTTGCCGAACACGTCGCCCGACATGTCGCCGATGCCGACGACGGTGAAGTCGGTCGACTGGATGTCGGTGCCGAGCTCGCGGAAATGCCGCTTGACCGATTCCCAGGCGCCGCGCGCGGTGATCGCCATCTTCTTGTGGTCGTAGCCGACCGAGCCGCCCGAGGCGAAGGCATCGCCGAGCCAGAAGCCGTATTCCCCGGAGATCGCATTGGCATAGTCGGAAAAACTGGC
Source organism: Cupriavidus sp. H18C1 (assembly GCF_049311595.1). NCBI lineage: Bacteria > Pseudomonadati > Pseudomonadota > Betaproteobacteria > Burkholderiales > Burkholderiaceae > Cupriavidus > Cupriavidus sp. H18C1. Next base: position 578,556 of record NZ_CP186008.1, on the reverse strand, counting down.
CGTGCCCTTGTCGGCGGCGACCACGAGATAGGGGTCGTCGTCATCGTGGCGCACCACCTGGGGCGGCGGCACCACGGCGCCGCCCGCAAGGTTGTCCGTGACATCGAGCAGGCCGCGCAGGAAGGTCTGATAGCAGGCCACCCCTTCGGCCATCCACGCATCGCGGTCGGTGGGCGAGGGCGGGCGCTTGACGACGAAGCCGCCCTTGGAGCCGACCGGCACGATCACGGTGTTCTTGACCATCTGCGCCTTCATCAACCCCAACACCTCGGTGCGGAAGTCCTCGCGCCGATCGGACCAGCGCAGTCCGCCACGCGCGACACGGCCGCCGCGCAGATGCACGCCCTCGACGCGCGGCGAATAGACCCAGATCTCGAACATCGGCCGCGGTTCGGGCAGGCCGGCGATGCGGGCCGGATCGAGCTTGAACGACAGGCACGGGCGGGGCGAGCCGTCGGCACTTTGGCGGAAGCAATTGGTGCGCGTGGTGGCCAGGATCACGCCGAGGAACTGCCGCAGGATGCGGTCCTCGTCGAGATTGGGCACCTGGTCGAGCGCGGCGCCAATCGCCTCGAGCAACTGCGCGCAGCGCGCCTCGCGCGCCGGCTCCGAACCCGGGTCGATCGCCGGATCGAAACGCGCGGCGAACAGCGCCACCAGCAGCGCCGCGATGCGCGGATTGCCGGTCAGCGCGCGCTCGATATAGGCGTCGCTGAAGGTCGAGCCGACCTGCCGCAGATACTTGGCGTAGGCGCGCAGGATCGTGACTTCGCGTGCCGGCATCTCGGCCAGCAGCACCAGCCGGTTCAGGTCGTCGTTCTCGATCGCGCCATCCCAGGCGCGCGCGAAGGCGTCCTCGAACAGGTCCTTGGCGCGCGCCATGTCGAGCTCGGCGCCGCCGACCAGTTCGAGGCCGAAGTCATGGATCCACAGCGGCGCGCCCTCGTCGGGCTCGATCCGGTAGGGGCGCTCCTCGTGCACCCGCACGCCCAGATGCTCGAGCATCGGCAGGCTGTGCGACAGCGCGATCGGCTCGCCGGCGCGATAGACCTTGAAGCGGAACGCGCGCGGCGGTGCCTCGATCGGTCGGTACAGGTTCATCGACAGTCCGCCGCGCCGGCGCGCCTGCTCCATCAGCTCGATGTCGCGTACCGCGGTGCGCGCGGGATAATCCTCGCGATAGCCGGCCGGAAAGGAGTCGCCATAGCGGCGCAGCAGCCGGTTGCCCTGTTCCTCGCCGGCCTTGTCGAGCAGCGCCACCGCGAGGTCGTCCTGCCAGCGGCGCGTCGCCGCGACGATGCGTTCCTCTAGCGCGCGCGTATCGACCTCGGGCATCGTGCCCGGCTCGCCGCGCACGGTCAGGTGGATGCGCGCCAGCGGGGACTCCGACAGCTGCGGCGTGAACTCGCAGCTGGTGCCGCCGAACGCCTGCATCAGCAGCTTCTGGATGCGCTGGCGCAGATCGGTGTTGTACTTGTCGCGCGGCACGAACACCAGGCAGGAGACGAAGCGGTCGAAGCGGTCGCGCCGCACGAACAGCCGGATGCGCTGATGTTCCTGCAGCCGCAGGATGCCCAGCGCGATCTCGAACAGCTCGTCCTCGCTGGCCTGGAACAGTTCGTCGCGCGGATACTGCTCGAGGATCGTGACCAGCGACTTGTACAGATGGCCGCGTTGCAGGAAGCCCGCGCGCGCCAGGATATGGGCGCACTTGCGGCGCACCAGCGGGATCTCGCTGGTCGACACCATGTAGGTCGTCGAGGTGTAGAGCCCGAGAAAACGCCGCTCGCCGAACAGCTTGCCTTCGGCGTCGAGCAGCTTGATGCCGATGTAGTCCAGATAGCCCGGCCGATGCACGGTCGAGCGCGAGTTGGCCTTGGTCAGGAAGATCGGCGCCTCGCCCTGGATGATGCTGGTTGCGGCGGGCGGCAGCGGCGTCAGCTCTTCGGCCGTCGGCGCACGGCGGCTCTCGCGCAGGATGCCGGCGCCCGAGCCGGCCACGCCGCGCAGCCAGAACCGGCCATCCTGTTCGACCAGCTGGTAGTCGCGATGGCCGAGGAAGCAGAAGTGGTCGTCGACCATCCACTGCAGCAGCGCGCAGGCTTCGGCCGTATCGCCTTCGTTGCCGCCGGGCAGACGCTGCAGGTCGGCGATGCTGGCGCGCGCGATGTCCAGCATCTTCGGCCAGTCCTCGACCGCCGCGCGCACATCGCCGAGGATGCGCGTGATGCCGGCCCGCAGCGCTTCCAGCTGGGCCGGTTCGCTGCAGCGATCGACCTCGAAGTGGATGAACGATTCGAGCCGCGATTCCGGGTCGGGCGCCTTGTCGCCGCCGAGCGCGATGCGCGCGATGCCGCCGTCCTGGCCGCGCCAGACGCGGAACACCGGATGGAAGGCCGAATGCAGGGTCAGCCCATGCCGGTTGATCTCCATCGTCACCGAGTCGACCAGGAAGGGCATGTCGTCGTTGACCATCTCGATCACGGTGTGGTCGGAATGCCAGCCGTGCTGCTCGAGATTGGGGTTGTAGACGCGGACCTGCGCGCGGCCCGGCACGAAGCGCTGCGCGGTCTGCCAGTGCGCCATCGCGGCGCCGTAGAGGTCGGCGATATCGCGCTCGGCCAGGTCCTCGGCATCGGACACGTCGTAGTAGTGCCGCAGCAGCGGTTCGGCGGTGGCGAAGGTGGCCTCGGGCAGCCGGGCCCGCGCGAACTCCACCAGATCGGCCAGTCGTTGTTCGACGCGTTCTTCGCTGTCCGCTTGCATGATCTCTCCTTGGGGAAAGCCGCCGCCGATCGTGCCGGCGCGATGCGCTGCACCGCGTCCGGCCAGGGCGAGTGCCGGTGCCTGCTCTTAATGTAGAGCAAAAATACAGCGGTGGCGGGAAAGGGGGGAGAGCGGGGGAGGGAGACCGGCGTGGCCGGCGCTGCGAGGGGGGCAGCGTGACGAGGCGGCGTGACGAGGCGGCGTGACGAGGCTGCGTGACGAGGCCGGGTGATGCGGTTGCGTGTGAGCCTGCGTCTGAGGCGGGCGGGAACAGCCCAACCGCGGGCGGACCGCCGCCGAGTGGGGCGGTCCGCCGATCCGTCCGAGCAGCGGAATTACTCGAGCGTGATCTTCTGCTCCTGCGCGATCTTCTTGCGCAGTTCCAGTTCGCGCTTGATCTGCGCGGCGAACTGCTGCGGCGTGTTGCCGTCCGGATAGGCGCCGCTCTCGGTCAGGCGGCGCTTGGCGGCCGGGTCCTGCAGCGCCTTGACGGCGGCGTCGTGCAGGCGCGCGACGATCGCGGGCGGCGTGCCGGCCGGCGCGACCAGCCCGTACCAGGCCATATTGTTGTTGTCCTTCATGCCTTCCTCGGCGAAGGTCGGCACATCGGGCAGGCCCTCGACGCGCTTGGGCGCCGCCACCGCCAGCGCGCGCAGCTTGCCCGCCTGGATATGCGGCATCGACGACGGCAGGTTGTCGAACTGGCCGCTGACCTGGCCGGCCAGCGTGTCGTTCAGCGCCGGACCCGAGCCGCGGTACGGCACGTGGACCATGTCCGTCTTGGTGGTCAGCTTGAACAGCTCGCCGTCCAGATGGGAGATGCTGCCCTTGCCGGCCGACGCGTAGCTGTACTTGCCGGGTTCGGCGCGCAGCAGCGCGATGAACTCCTTCAGGTTCTTGGCCGGCACCTTCGGATTGACCGTCAGCACGTTCGGCACGTTGACCAGGTTGGTGATCGGCGCGAAGTCCTTCAGCGGGTCGTACGGGTTCTTCGGATTGGTGGCCGGGTTGGTCGCCATCGTACTGACCGTGGCGATGCCGATCGTGTAGCCGTCGGGGGCCGACTTGGCGAGCGCGTCGGCGCCGATCGCGCCGCCGCCGCCGCCACGGTTCTCCACCACCACAGGCTGGCCCAGCGCGCGGCCCAGCGCGTCGGAGACGGCGCGGGCGACGATATCGGTGGTGCCGCCGGCGGCGAACGGAACGATCAGCCGCACCGGCTTGTTGGGATAGGCCTGGGCGTGCGCGACGCCGTGAGTCAGGCCGAGTGCGGCCAGGCAGGCTGCCACGCTGGCGGTCAATGCGGATTTCAAGAATGCCTCCATCTGTTGCGTTGGCCGGCGCGTCGCGCGAAGCGGAGGGCGCCGGTCGGGGTCGGGCAGGGTTCCGTATTGCGGAACTTGGTTTCGTAATATGCCCGGACCGGCATTCAACCCGGAAAGGCGCGGCGGGGATATCCGTAACAACCCGTAACAGGCGCTCGGGCCGCAGCCGCAGGGAAAGAGGCAAACAGCAGGCAAACAAAAAAGGCCGGGCTGCGATGCAGTCCGGCCTTTCGGGAATTCGCTGGTGGGGCGTGAGTGACTCGAACACTCGACCTACGGATTAAGAGTCCGCTGCTCTACCAACTGAGCTAACGCCCCATCGAAGTCCGCTATTCTAGCGTGGACTTTTGGGTTTGCAAGTACCGAAGCGATCTCGGGGACGCTCGGCTGGGTCGCCGGGACGGCGGTCAACGTCCGCGCGGCTACAATGCCCCGCTGTCCGCGCGGCCCACCGCCGCGCCGCCGTTCTCCGGAGACCTGGTCCGATGCATGCCCGTGTGTTGCGCTATCTGGATGAAGTGGTCCGCCGCGGTTCGATCCGCAAGGCGGCCGAAGCGCTGCACGTCGCGCCGACCGCCATCAACCGGCAGATTCTGGACCTGGAAGCCGAACTGGGCGCGCCGCTGTTCGAGCGCATCCAGCGCCGGCTGCGGCTGACGCCGCTGGGCGAGATGGTGCTGGCCCACGTGCGGCAGACGCTGCGCGAGCACGACGCGCTGCGCGAACGCATCGCCGCCTACAACGCGGGACAGCAGGGCATCGTCACGGTGGCCACCACCGCCGGGCTGGCGGGCTCCCTGTTGCCTGCGCTGGTTAACGACTTCCGCCGCCGGCATCCCGGCATCGCGGTGCGCGTGCTCGACCTGCCGGTGGCCGAGATCGTCGCCGCGCTGGCCGAGGGCGACGCCGAGCTCGGGCTCGGCTACGACCTGGCGCCGACGCCGGCCTTCGTCACGCTGGCCGCCGGCGAATGGCCGATCGGCGCGGTGGTCGCGCCCGGCCATCCGCTGGCCGAGCAATCGTCGGCGCTGCTCGCCGAGTGCGTCGGCTATCCGCTGATCCTGCCGGTGGCGACGATGTCGATCCGCAGCCTGCTCGACGACGCCTCGTCCGCGCGGCGATTCCGGTGCCCGCGGCGGTCGAGGCCGGCTCCACCGTGCTGATGCGCCGGCTGGTGATGCTGGGCGCCGGCATCGCGCTGCTCAATCCGCTCGACGCCATCGAGGAACTGGAGGCCGGCACGCTGGTGTTCGTGCCGTTGCGCGATCCGGCCTTGCCGCTGCAACGGCTGACGCTGTTTGCGCGGGCACGCGGCCCGCTGGATTCGGCGGCCTCGCTGATGGCCCAGCGGATCGGGGCCGCGCTGAAGGCGCTGTCGGGTGGCGGGGCGGGGCATTAGCGTCGGCTGTCCGTCGGCGACGGCATCCGGCGGCGTAGGCGTAGGCCCGAGCCTGAGCCTGAGCCTGGGCCTGAGCCTTGGCGCTGGCGTTGGCCTTGGCCTTGGCGTTGGGGTTGGCGTCGGCGTCGGCGTCGGCGTGGCCGGCAGGTGTGCGCGCGATGTGCACACCGTGGGCGCAAATCGGCGCTATCGCGCGCGCGGCCCCGCGCCGTAGACTGGCGTCCGCTATCTGACCCACCACGGAGACCGGAGACCACGAGATGACGCTGATCCTGACCCACGCCGACGTCCTGGTGACGATGGACGCGAACCGCCGCGAGATCGCCGACGGCGCACTGGTCGCCGAAGGGCCGGCGATCCAGTGGGTCGGCGCGACCGCCGATCTGCCGGCCGCCTGGCGCGCGCGCATCGACGACGGCAGCGCGCAGGTGCTGGACATGCGCGGCCATGTGGTGCTGCCCGGCCTCGTCAACACGCACCACCACATGTACCAGAGCCTGACGCGCGCGGTGCCGGCCGCGCAGGACGCCGAACTGTTCGGCTGGCTCAGCGAGCTGTACATGCTGTGGGCCAACCTGACGCCGCGCATGATCGCCGCGTCGACCCGCACCGCGATGGCCGAGCTGATGCTGTCGGGCTGCACCACCACCAGCGACCACCTCTATCTGTATCCCAACGGTTCGCGGCTGGACGACGCGATCGAGGCCGCGGCGCAGATGGGCATGCGCTTTCATGCGGCGCGCGGTTCGATGAGCGTGGGACGAAGCAAGGGCGGGCTGCCGCCCGATGCGGTGGTCGAGCAGGAAGAGGCGATCCTGCGCGACAGCCAGCGGCTGATCGAGCAGTACCACGATGCCTCCCGCCACGCGATGCTGCGCGTGGTACTGGCCCCGTGTTCGCCGTTCTCGGTGTCGCGCGAGCTGATGCGCGAGTCGGCGGCGATGGCGCGCCACTATGGCGTCTCGCTGCATACCCATCTGGCCGAGAACGACAACGACGTCGCCTATTCGCTGGAGCGCTTTGGCATGACGCCGGCGCAGTATGCCGAGGACCTGGGCTGGGTCGGCCACGATGTCTGGCACGCGCACTGCGTCAAGCTCGACGCCGACGGCATCGCGCTGTTCGCGCGCACCGGCACCGGCATCGCGCACTGTCCCTGCTCGAACATGCGGCTGGCTTCGGGCATTGCGCCGGTGCGCGCGATGCGCGACGCCGGTGTACCGGTCGGCCTCGGCGTCGATGGCAGCGCGTCCAACGACGGCGCGCACATGCTGGGCGAGGCGCGCCAGGCGATGCTGCTGCAACGTGTCGGCTATGGACCCGCGGCGATGGGCGCGCGCGAGGCGCTGGAGATCGCCACGCTGGGCGGCGCCAGGGTGCTGAACCGGGACGACATCGGCGCGCTGGCGCCGGGCATGTCGGCGGACGTCGTCGCGTTCGACATGTCGGCGGTCGGCTATGCCGGCGCCGGTCACGATCCGGTCGCCGCGCTGGTGTTCTGCACGCCCGGCACGGTGTCGACCAGCGTGATCAACGGCAGGGTGGTGGTGCGCGACGGCGTGCTGCAGAGCGCGGATCTGCCGACGGTGCTGGCGGAGCATCGCCGCCTGGCGCGGGAATTGGCTGCGGTGCGGCGTTGAAGCGGCGTCGAATGGCCGGCGCTGGCGCCCGGGGCCGCCATCGGGATCTACCGCCGGATCTACCGCCCTGGGCTGCCATCGGGATCTACCGCCGGATCTACCGCCCTGGGCTGCCATCGGGATCTACCGCCGGATCTACCGCCCTGCCATTGGAATCTGCCGCCGGTTCTACCGTCCTAAGCGACCGTCCTCGGCTACCAATCGGTGCCCGATTCGAGCCCAAACAAAAAGGCCGGCGCTGCGAAGCAGCCCGGCCTTTTCTACAATATTCGCTGGTGGGGCGTGAGTGACTCGAACACTCGACCTACGGATTAAGAGTCCGCTGCTCTACCAACTGAGCTAACGCCCCAACGAAGTCCGAGATTCTAGCATTATTTGCAAAGTTGTCAAATCCCGGCGCGGGATTTCGCTGCGATCCGCGTGACGAAATTTGCGGGCGGCGATGGAACTCGGAATGGCGGCGGCAGTCTCGGCAGATGACCGATCTTCGCAAAGGACTTTTGTGCGACGTCGGCGGGACCCATGTTAGGATGCCCACTCACTTGCAATGGAGGGCTGTACCGATGGAGATCAAATTCCAGGAGCAAGATCGTTATGACATCAATAACGAGGGCTTGCTGTTTCACGCCATTGTCGACGGCCAGAAGGTGACCTGCGTGGTCACGCGCGAGGCATTGTGGGAAGGATTCAGCGCCGACCAGGTGCTGTCGCTCGAAGAAGCATTCCGCGCCGGCCGCGATACCATCGAACGCGCCGCTGTCGTATTGATCGAACAGGGCGTGCCGCAGCCCATCGTGGTCAAGCGCGCGCACGTGGCGCCCGTCTGAGCAGGGGCGCCCGCACCGGGCCGCTACGGTCCGGGCAACAGGGCGCGCTGCGTCTGGACCCAGTCTGGCGCCGGTTTCATACCGGCGTTTTTCATTTCGGCTTCGCGCAATCCCGCTGCGCCTGTTTCCGCCGCGCTGCTTCCCGCCACGCTGATTCCCGCGGCGCTTATTCCCGCCGCGCTGAGTTTCGCTTCACCACTTCGATCCCGCCAGCCGCCGCTTCCGGCTCGGCCACGTCATCCGCTCCGTCCGCCTTCGTCTCCCGCATTGCCTGCACCGCTTGCATCGGTTCACCCGGGTTCCCCGGCGCCGCTGCCTCGTGCGGACACTCCTCGAACACCCGCACCGTACACGTCGCGCAGATCCTGGGATCCAGCGTGGGTACGATGCTGTGCAGGGCGTGCCGCTTGGTGGCGAAGATATGGTCCTCGCCGAGCTTGGTGATAAAGCCCGTCTGCGCCCAGGTCTGCAGCACCTGCGTGCGCGGGCGGTGGAAATAGAGATCGCCGCCCAGCGCGCGGCGCTCGGCCAGCTCCGCCTCCCACATTTCCGCGCCGGCCAGGTCGATGAAGTTCATGCTCTTGGTCATCGCCAGCAGCCGTGTCTGCGTCGGCATCTGCGCGCGCGCCTCGTGCAGCCGGTCGGTGACGTACTGCACCGCGCCGAAGAAGATCGCGCCTTCCATCCGGATCAGCTTCAGCTGCGGGCATTCGGGCTGCGGACGGCGCAGCTCGTCCAGCGGCGTGAAGCGGCGGTCGGGATCGTCGGCGTCCGGCACCAGCGTGCGCACCGCCGGCCGCGAGGTGCGGTACAGATAGGCGACCAGCGACAGCACCGTGCCCAGCAGCACCGCCATTTCGAGCCGGATCACCAGCGTGGCGGCGAAGGTGCCGAGCGCGATCGCGAACTCGGTGCGCGAGAGCCGCGCGATGCCGCGCAGGCGCGCGAAATCGAACAGGCCCCAGGCCACCAGCAGCAGCATCGCGGCGATCGCCGCCAGCGGAATCTGCGCCAGCAGCGGCGCGCTGACCGCGACCAGCGCCACCAGCAGCAGGGCGGAGAACACGCTGGCCAGCGGCGTCTGCGCGCCGGCCTCGAAATTGGGCATCGAGCGGTTCAGCGAGCCGCAGGAGATATAGGCCGAGAAGAAGCCGCCGGCGATGTTCGACAGCCCCTGGCCGATGAATTCGCGATTGGCGTCGATGTGCTGGCCCGACCGCAGCGCGACCGCCTTGGCGATCGAGATCGATTGCCCGAGCGCGACGATGGTCAGCGCCGACGCGATGCCCAGCAGATCGGACAGCCGGTCCCAGGGAATATCGGGGACGCGGAAAGGCGGCACCGCGGCCGGGATCGGACCGACCACGTCGACATGATGCGCGCCGCCCCAGCCGCTGCGGTTCAGCAGCCAGGCGCACACGAAGCCGGCCAGCAGCCCGAGCAGCATGAACGGCAGCCGGCGCGAGACGCGCTTGACCGCCAGCGTGACGGCCAGCGTCACCGCGCCCACCGCCGCCGCACTCCAGTTGATGGTGGCGGCGTGCTCGGCCAGGTGGCGCACGACCCCGAAGGCGCTGGTGCCGGTCGGCACCTGCAGCCCGAACAGGTCCTTGAGCGCATACAGCGCGATCAGCGAGGCCGCGCCGCAGGTGAACCCCAACAGCACCGACGGCGAGATGAAGTTGGCCAGCGAGCCGAGCCGCAGCGTGCCGACCGCGAATTGCAGCACCCCGACCAGGATCGTGACGACCAGCGCCAGGTTGATGTACTCGGGGCTGCCGGCGAAGGCGATCGGGCTGAGCATCGCGAACAGCGCCAGCGAATTCGCATTGGTCGGGCCCGACATCACGTGCCAGCTGGAGCCGAACAGCGCGGCAACGATGCAGGGCACCACGGCCGCGTAGATCCCGTATTGCGGCGGCAGCCCGGCCAGCGTGGCGAACGCCACGCCCTGCGGCAGCACCAGCACCGCGCCGAGCAGGCCGGCCAGCAGATCGGCGCGCAGCGTCGCCGGGGTGACGCGATGGCGCCAGGCCGGCAGCAGCCGTTGCCAGCCGCGGGCGGAGCGGCTTGCCGCCGGCGCGGTCACCGGGCGGTCGCGGGAACGGCGTCCCGCGGCAGGTCAGTGGCGCCGGCGACGGTCGTCAGGCGGACGGGGAGAAAGGCGAAGGAAGGGGAACGGTTGCACGGCTTGCATGGCGGGCCCGAGGGACCGCGCGCCGGCTCGTGGTCCGGCGCGTCGGTGGTGTCTCTGCCCCGCATGATAAGCGATGCCACCGTCATTCGAAAAACATCGCCCCGGGGGCGGGCGATGTCTCGGGGCCGATGGTGACCCGATGAAGGCGATAAGGCGGACGATGAGGCAGGCGATAAGGCGGACGCGATGCGGCAGACGATAAGGCAGGCCGATGAAACGGCCGCCGCAGCCATCGCCGCAACGGCCGCTCGCGTTCACCCCAGCCGCATCGTGGCGACCACCGGCGTATGGTCCGACGGTTGTTCCCAGGTGCGCGGCGTACGGTCGATCGTGCAGTCGGTGCAGCGCTCGCGCAGCGCCGGCGACAGCAGGATATGGTCGATCCGCAGGCCGGCATTGCGGCGGAAGGCCAGCATGCGGTAGTCCCACCACGAGAAGCTCTTCTCGGGCTGCTCGAACAGCCGGAAGGCATCGGCGAAGCCCAGTTCGAGCAGCGTCTGGAAGGCGGCGCGCTCCGGCGGCGAGACCAGGTTCTGGCCTTCCCACTTCTTCGGGTCGTGCACGTCGCGGTCCTCGGGCGCGATATTGAAGTCGCCCAGCAGCGCGAGCTTCGGATAGCGCTGCAATTCCTCGCGCAGCCACGCGGTCAGCGCCTCGAGCCAGCGCAGCTTGTAGGCGAACTTGTCGCTGTCGGGCGCCTGGCCGTTGGGGAAATACGCGCAGACCAGGCGCACGTCGCCATAGGTGCCGGCGACCACGCGCTGCTGCGCGTCCTCGAACCCCGGGATATTGCGCACCACGTCGGTCGCGGCGGGCATGGTGGTGTTGCGCGCCAGGATCGCCACGCCGTTATAGGTCTTCTGGCCGACGAAGATGCTGTGAAATCCGGCGCTCTCCAGTTCCGCCAGCGGGTACTTGTCCTCGGGCAGCTTCAGTTCCTGCAGGCACAGCGCGTCGATCGGCGTATCGGCGTTCTCCTGCGCGATCAGCCAGTCGAGCACCTGCGGCAGCCGGATCTTCAGCGAGTTGACGTTCCACGAGGCGATCCGCAGCGTGGCCGGCGCGGTGGCGGGCAGCGCCGGCGGCAGCGTGCTGCCCGGGGCAGGCACCGCCGCGGCGCCGTCGATGCCGGCCAGCAGGTCGTCGGGCGCGCCGCTCATGCCGCCATCCCGCCGTGGCGCAGCAACGCATCGATCTGCGGCGGCCGGCCGCGGAACGCGGTGAACGACTCCATCGCCGGACGGCTGCCGCCGACCGACAGGATCTCGCGGTGATAGCGCGCGCCGGTCTCGCTGTCGAGCACGCTGCCGGTCAGCTGCGCCGCTTCCTCGAAGGCGGCGTAGACATCGGCCGACAGCACCTCGGCCCACTTGTAGCTGTAGTAGCCCGCCGCATAGCCGCCGGCGAAGATATGGCTGAAGGTATTGGGCCAGCGCGACAGCGGGTACTGCGGCACCACGTGGATGCGGTCGTTGATCTCGCGCGACAGTTCCAGCACGGACTTGTCGCCGTCCGGATCGAAGTCGGTGTGCAGATGCATGTCGAACGCCGAGAACACGATCTGGCGCAGCGTCATCATGCCGTTCTGGAAATTCTTCGCGGCCAGCATGCGCTCGAACAGCGCGCGCGGCAGCGGCTCGCCGGTATCGACGTGGCGCGTCATGTCGGCCAGCACCTCGTATTCCCAGCAGAAGTTCTCCATGAACTGCGAGGGCAGCTCGACCGCATCCCATTCGACGCCGTTGATGCCCGACACGCCCAGCTCGCCGACCTGGGTCAGCATATGGTGCAGGCCGTGGCCGAACTCGTGGAACAGCGTGATGACCTCGTCGTGCGTGAACAGCGCCGGCTTGTCGCCGACCGGCGCCGAGAAATTGCAGGTCAGGTAGGCGACCGGCGTCTGCACGCTGTCGTCGCCGCGCTCGCGGCGGCCGCGCGCGTCGTCCATCCAGGCGCCGCCGCGCTTGCCTTCGCGCGCGTACAGGTCCAGATAGAACTGCGCGAGCAGCGTTCCGTCCGGGCTGGTGACGCGGTAGAAGCGCACGTCCTTGTGCCAGGTCTGCGCCTCGTCCGGCGCGATCCGCACCGAGAACAGCTTCTGCACGACGCCGAACAGGCCTTCGAGCACCTTGGGCTCGGGGAAGTATTGCTTGACCTCGTGTTCCGAGAAGGCATAGCGCTGCTGGCGCAGTTTCTCGGACGCATAGGCAACGTCCCACGGCGCCAGCTCGGCCAGGCCGAGCTCCTTGGCGGCGAATTCGCGCAGCTCGGCCCAGTCGCGCTCGGCATAGGGGCGGGCCTTGGCGGCGAGTTCGTCGAGGAAGCGCAGCACTTCCGCCGGCGAATCGGCCATCTTGGGCACCAGCGACACCTCGCCGTACGAGCCGTAGCCCAGCATGCGGGCCTCTTCGCGGCGCAGCGCCAGCTGCTCGCGCATGTTGGCGGTGTTGTCCCAGTCGGCCTGGCCGGTGCCGTATTGCGGGCTCAGCTCGGAGGCGCGCGTGACGTTGGCCTCGTACAGCGTCCGGCGCAGCGCGCGGTCGTCGGCGTACTGCAGCACCGGGAAATACGAGGGGAAATGCAGCGTGAACTTCCAGCCTTCCTTGCCGTCCTTGGCCGCGGCCTCGCCCGCCGCTTCCAGCGTGTCGGGCGGCAGGCCGGCCAGACGCGCCGGGTCTTCGACCACCAGCGAGTAGGCGTTGGTCGCGTCCAGTACGTGGTCGGAGAAGGCCTTGCCCAGCTGTGCCTGCTGTTCCTGGATCTCGGCAAAGCGCGGCTTCTGGTCCTCCGGCAACTCGGCGCCGCCGAGGCGGAAGCCGCGCAGCTCGTTGTCGAGCAGCTGCTTGCGGGCCGGGCTCAGCGCCGCGTATTCGGCGCTGGCGGCCAGCGCCTTGTACTTTTCGTAGAGCGCCAGATTCTGGCCCAGCGAGGACCAGAACTCGGTCATGCGCGGCAGGTTTTCGGCGTGGGCCTGGCGCAGCGCGGGCGTATCGGCGACCGAGCTCAGGTGGCCGACCACGCCCCAGGCGCGGCCCAGCGGCTCGGTGGCCTGCTCGAGCGTGTCGACGGTATCGGCCCACGTGGCGGGCCGGGCCGGATCCTCGACCAGCGCGACGGCCCGTTGCGCCGCTTCGAGCAGCACGTCCAGCGCCGGGCCGATATGCTCGGGGCGGATCTCGGCGAAGCGGGGCAGGTCGCTGAAGTCCAGCAGCGGGTTGGCGTTCTTGTCGGCTTGGTCCATGGCTTGTTCGTTCGCGTTGGCGTTGGGGTTGACGGTCGATATTCCGCAGCTTGGGGCAACTCCGCGGTTTTCCAGCGTGGCTGTGCAGCGAGGAGGCCAGCGCGTTGTCCGGCGGGTTGTCCAGAGGGTCGTCCAGCGGATCGGCCAGCGGGGCTTGCCCAGCGTTTTGCCGAGTGTACCGGCGCTCGCCTCAGCCTGCCGCGCGCTCGGCCGCCTCCAGCGTATTGACCAGCAGCATGGTGATCGTCATCGGCCCGACGCCGCCCGGCACCGGCGTGATATAGCCGGCCACTTCGCGCACGCCGGCAAAGTCCACGTCGCCGCACAGCTTGCCGGCGTCGTCGCGGTTCATGCCGACATCGATCACCACCGCGCCGGGTTTGACCATGTCGGCCGTGATCAGGTTGCGGCGGCCGACCGCGGCGACGATCACGTCGGCCTGGCGGGTATGGGCGCCGAGGTCGCGCGTCTTGCTATTGCAGATCGTCACGGTGGCGCCGGCCTGCAGCAGGAGCATCGCCATCGGCTTGCCGACGATGTTGGAGGCGCCGACCACGACCGCCTGCGCGCCGCGCAGCGGATACTGGATCGACTCGAGCATCTTCATGCAGCCATAGGGCGTGCAGGGGCGGAACAGCGGCGCGCCGGTCATCAGCGCGCCGGCGTTGGCGACGTGGAAGCCGTCGACATCCTTCTCCGGGGCGATCGCCTCCAGCACCTTGTGGCTGTCGATATGCCTGGGCAGCGGCAGCTGCACCAGGATGCCGTGGATCTTCGGATCGCGATTCAGTTCGTCGATGCGGGCCAGCAGGTCCGCCTCGGACAGGTCCGCCGGATAGCGGTCCAGCGACGAGTAGAAGCCGTTGTCCTCGCACGCCTTGACCTTGTTGCGGACATAGACCTGGCTGGCCGGGTCCTCGCCGATCAGGACCACGGCGAGCCCGGGCTGGTGACCGCGTTCGGTCAGGCGGGCGGCGCGCTGGGCGGCTTCGGAACGGATTTGCTTGGCAAGGGCGTTGCCGTCGATCAATTGGGCGGGCATGGGCGGGGACGCAGAGGCGGCTGGGAGATGGAAAATCGGGGAGCGACACGACGATTGGCGGCCGGCGCTTGCACGGCCTTGCATGGTGCTTGCAGGCACCGGCGCGGCATGCGCGGACGCATGACGGCGCATCGGCAAAGCGGCCGCCGGGTCGCAGGGGTGACATTATAAGGGCTCGCGCGGCGGCGGGACGGGCGCACACCGCTCGCACGCCACGGCGCCAGGCGGCGCAGCCTACCGTCGGTACGACGCGAACCGGGCCGCGGCCTGCAGCCAGGCGTCCAGGTGCAGCGGATCGCGCGAGGCCGGCGCGAACCAGGCCGCGATCGTGTCATGCGAGGCATCGACGGCATCGGCCGGCAGCGTGGTCGCCAGGCGCCACAGCGCCTGCCGGACTGCATCGAAGCGGTTGCGCTCCACGTCCGGGCGGAAATCGCCCATCCGGCCTTCGGCTTCGACCAGCCGCGCCAGCCAGCGGCGGCGCTCGGGCGCGGTAAAGCGGGCGCGCACCAGCTCGGCGGCGCGCAGCAGCGTCGGCCTGGCCCAGCACTCGCCCAGCAGCAGGTCGTCGTCGCCGGGCAGCTTGCGGGATGCCTGCTTGAGCCGGTACAGGGTCTCCATCGCGGTACGCACCGCCGGCGCATCGAGCCGGTCGATCAGGTCCCAGGTGCGATCGATCAGCGGCGATGCAGCTGCCTGCAGCCACAGGCCGCTGGTCAGTTGGGCGACCTCCGCCAGCAGCTCCGGCGGGCGAGCGGCGGGGGCGGACGCCTCCAGCACGTCCAGCATGTCCGTGGCCAGTTCCGGCAAGGCGGCGTACGCCGGCGAGGGCAACAGCGTCGGCCCGGTTTCCAGCAGGCGGCTGCAGCGGCGGGCCCAGGCGGCGGCCATCTCGCTCAGTTCCTCCCAGCAGCCCATTGCCTGCAGTCGCCGGGCCAGCGGCAGCGGCACGGGCAGCAGTTCGTCGACCCATCCGCGCAGCCCCAGCCATTGCGCGAAGGCACGCGCCTGCACCGGCGGCGGCAACTTCCAGATGACCGACAGGATGCGGTCGGCCGGCTGATCGTCGTCGGTGGCCACCCATTGCACCAGCGGCAGCAACTGGTGGTGGCGCACGGCCAGTTCGCTGATCGCATCGAACATGGCTTCGGCGTCGGCCGTGCCCGGTGCGCAGTAGATGCCCGCCTGGCACATCAGCGCGGCACGCTGTTCGGGTGCCGGCGCGGTGGCGGTCAGGCAATAGGCTTGCGCGCGCCGCCACGCGTGGACCGGATCGCAGGGGTGCCAGCGCTGGACATGGATCAGCTGGATCGCCAGCGACGGCAGCGACCGCCGTTCGACCTCGTCCCACAGCGCGTGCCATGCCGGAGCCTGCTGCGCGCCCGGCAGATAGGGAACCAGTTCGGCGCGCACATGGAGCTGCTGCGCCGTCTCCATCCGCGATGCCTGCAGATGGGCAAGCAGCGACGCGATCGCCGGCTCGGCGCGATCGGGATCGCTGAGCAGCGTGGCCGTGGCGGTGCGGATGGCCGCACGGGCGACCGCGAAGCCGGCGTCGCCGGGCAGCGCCGCCGCGCCATGGAGCACCGCGCTCCAGCGCTGCAACGCCTCGTCCGGTGAAGGCGCCCGGCCGTGGTACTCGCTCGCGGTGCGGCCGCCGGGCAGCAACGTCAGCAGGGCGCAGAACAGGCGCGCGGCGAAGGCGGCATCGCGGCCGCTCTCGCGGGCGGCCGCCGCCAGCAGCGCGGACCAGTCCGCCGCGTAGGCGGTGTGATCGCGCGAACCGGCCATCAGCGCGCACAGCAACTGCTCGCATCCCTGGCGCTGCTCGCTGGCGAGCAAGGCACGCGCCACGGCCAGTGCGTGGGCGGCGTCGGGCAACAGCGTCGTCGCGAGCCGCCGAGCCCATGGCGTGGGCCGGGGTCCCACGGCGCGGCGCATGGCCGCGACCCGGGCCCGTGCGCCGACGGTCAGCGGCACCATCGCGATGGCCTGCGCCAGGCGCAGCCACTGCGGCTCGTCGAGCTCGCCGCTGGCGAGGGGATCGGCGATGCAGGCGGCCAGCGCGTCCAGTACGGGCCCGGCCGCGCCGGTCACCGTATCGAGTCGGTCGACTACCGCTTCGATGGCGCGCCAGCGTTCGCCATGCGGCAATTCGGGCAGGCGCGCCAGCATGCCGGCCATCACCTGGGCGCGTCCGAACGCGGGCAGGTTCGATTGCGGCAGGGCACCCAGCCGCGCCTGCAGCGATGCCGCGGACCAGATGTCGGTGACCTGCATTAGCACGCCGTCGACGGCGGCGCGCGCCCGCAGGCTGCGGGTCAGCGCATGGCAGGCCTTGCGCTCCAGCGTGACGCGGTCATGCAGGGACAGGAAGTCGAGCACGTGCTCGAGGATCGATTGCGGCAGCAGCGTCAGCCAGGGGCGCGGCGTTTCGGCTGCCACCGCGTGGGCGGCAGGCGCGGTGGAGGCGTTCGATGATGCGGACGGTGAGGGCGGTGAGGAGGGTGAGGAGGGTGAGGACGGCGCGAATGGCGAGGGGTTCAGCATCGGTCGGCTCCGGCAGGGGGAACGGCGGGAGCGGCCAAGCCGGAACGGCAACGGCGGACCGCGCCCGGGGGAACCGAACGATGCTCGGCGGCTGCCGCGCACGCTGTCGCGGAACCGCCGGAACGCTAGCTTTTTCGAGGGCCGGCCAGCGCCCGGCGTGGTGCCGGCCGCTGGTCGGAAGGGATGGGGAGAAAGGAGGGGGAGCCGGGAAGCGGCGAGCGGATCCGCCGTGGAAGATCCGCCGGTGTGGATCAGCTGTTGCGCGACAGCGCGAGCCGCAGCAGGTCCGCCACGGTGTTGACGTTGAGCTTTTCCATGATGTTGGCGCGATGCGCCTCCACCGTCTTGATCGAGATGCCCAGATCGTCGGCGATCTGCTTGTTCAGGCGTCCGGCGACGATGCGCTCGAGCACCTGCTGTTCGCGCGTGGTCAGCTTGCCCAGCAGATCCTGCGCGGCGCGCTGCTCGCGCGCGGCCGAATGGTCGGCCCTGGCCTTCTGCAGCATGCGCTCGACCAGCGCGCGCAGCTCGGATTCGTCGAACGGTTTCTCGATGAAGTCGATCGCGCCCTTCTTCATCGTCGATACCGCCATCGGCACGTCGCCGTGGCCGGTGATGAAGACGATCGGCAGATGGATGTTCTCCGCGATCATGCGCTCCTGCAGTTCCGGACCGCTCATGCCCGGCATCCGCACGTCCAGGATCAGGCAGGAGACCTGGTTGGCATCGTAGGCGGCCAGGAATTGCTCGGCGCTGGCGAAACTGCGAACCTGGTAGCCATTGCCCTCCAGCAGCCAGGTCAGCGAGTCGCGCATCGCTTCATCGTCGTCGACGATGAAGACGGTCTCGCCGCGGTGGGGAGTGGGGTTTGGCGCTACGGTCATGAAGTCTCCTGATGCTGCGTCTGTGCGATTCGGCTAGTGTAACTCCGGCCGCGCGCGCCGCACACCCGCCACGGCGGGGGCAGCGGGGCGGCCGGATCTCCGATGGATCTTGCCGATCCGGCCCTGCCGATCTGCCCTCATCGAGGGCGCTCACTGATCGGCAACCTCCGGCTCCAGCGGCAGCATGATTTTAAACGTACAGCCGATGCCGTCCGCATTGTTTTCGACCCACAGCCGGCCCTGGTGCGACTCGATGATCGAGCGGCAGATATTCAGGCCCATGCCCATGCCGTCGGACTTGGTGCTGAAGAAGGGCTCGAACAGCCGTTCCTTGGTGGCCTCGTCCACGCCCGGACCCTGGTCGATCACGTCGATGCAGACGGTCTGGCCGAGCTCGCCCTGGTCGATGCGGGCGTGCAGCCGCACCCACGCCCGCGGCGCGCATCGCTGGCAGGCCCGACATCGCCTCGACCGCGTTCTTCAGCAGATTGACGAGGACCTGCTCGATCAGCACCGGGTCGACATAGAGCGTGACCGGCGGAGGCGGCAGCCGGGTCAGGATCGTCACGCGGCGGCGCGTGGCCTCGATATCGGCGAGGCCCACCGCGTCGGCGACGATATCGTGCAGCGCGGTCTCGCGCCGCTGCGGCTGGCTGCGTTTGACGAAGCCGCGGATGCGGCTGATGATCGTGCCCGCGCGCACCGCCTGGGCCGACGTCTTTTCCAGGATCGGCATCAGGTCCTCGGGCGTGCTGCGCCCGGAGCGCAGCCGCGCCACCGCGCCCATGCAGTAGTTGTTGATGGCCGCCAGCGGCTGGTTCAGTTCGTGCGCCAGCGACGAGGCCATCTCGCCCATGGTGGTCAGGCGGCTGGTGAACTGCAGGCGCTCCTCGTGCTGGCGGGCCATTTCCTCGGCCGCCTTGCGCACCGTGATGTCGGTGGCGATCTGCATCTGCGCCAGATGGCCGTCGACCCACTGGATATAGCGGCGCCGCACCTCGAACCACTTCTGCATGTCGGGCACGAAGATCTCGCGCGCGTCGGACGCATACGGCATCAGCTCGGAGGCCGGCAGGCCGGCATAGGCGTCGACGAAATCGGTATGGTCGCTGGTGACCTGTTCCTGCTCGACCTCGCCACCGGCCAGCTTCAGATGCCCCTCCGGCTCCCAGCCGAACAGCTGCCGGTAATAGCGGTTGGCGAACAGCAGCTCCGGCTTGTCGGTGGCGAGCACGGACACCGCGGCATCGAGACTTTCCAGCACGGTGGTGAAGCGGTCGTGCGCGGCGGCCAGTTCCTCGCGCGCGCGCTTGGGCTCGGTGATATCCGTCATCGAGCTCATCCAGCCGGTATGGCGGCCGCGGCTGTCGATCAGCGGCGACACGTACATGCGGGCGAAGAAGCTGGTGCCGTCGCGGCGCATCACGCGCATCTCGTAGCCGCCGGTGGGCGACTTGCCCTGCAGCG
The DNA here is from genome assembly GCF_049311595.1 of Cupriavidus sp. H18C1. Classification (NCBI taxonomy): domain Bacteria; kingdom Pseudomonadati; phylum Pseudomonadota; class Betaproteobacteria; order Burkholderiales; family Burkholderiaceae; genus Cupriavidus; species Cupriavidus sp. H18C1. The sequence continues at coordinate 559,218 of NZ_CP186008.1, read as the reverse complement.
TCAGATCGATCTGGCGCTGCATCTCCTGCTGGTCGTTGGGCGGCCAGTAGGGGGAAGGGCGGCACGCGCCCGACCAGCTCGTGCTCCTGCCAGCCGGTCATGCGGCAGAAGGCCGGATTCACATAGGTGATGCGCCCGTTCAGGTCGAGCGCGCGCAGCCCGATCAGCATCGAGTTTTCCATCGCGCGGCGGAACGAGGTCTCGGCCAGCAGCGCGCGCTGCGCCTCGGAGCGGCGGCTGGTATGCCGCCACATGCTCCACAGGCTCCACAGCAGGAAGCACGACAGCCCGACCACCAGCCACAGCAGCATGTTGTTGGGCAGGTTCGACGCGGGCGGATAGGCATCGGCGCGCAGCGACAGCGAATGGCCCGGCGGGTCGAGCAGCACCTCGTACGACAGCGCGGTGGCGGGCACCGGCCGCAGCGAGGTGCTGGCGCGCAGCTGGTTGTTCTTGTCGATCAGCGAGAAGCGGTAGCGCTCGGTCAGCTCGGGCGGCAGCAGATGGGTCAGGATGCCGTTGATCGAATAGAGCGCCCCGAGCGTGCCGAGGAACTCGTTGTCGCGCACGATCGGCACCTGCATCAGCATGAAGCTGTCGCCGCGTTCGTTGACCAGCGGGCGCGAATAGACCACGCGCTGGGTCTCGCGCGCGGTGTCGAAGGTGTCGAGCACGTCGGGCTCGAGCGGCTGCTCCGGCGTCTCGCGCAGCCGCGCGGCGAATTCCGACGTGGACGGCAGCGACCAGCGCGCGCGCCGCGTGGCGTCGAGCCAGTTGATGAAGACGATCTCCGGATTCTCGCGCAGCACCTCCTGCGCGGCGGTGCGATAGGCGCGCTGGTCGAGCTGCGCCGCGGCGATGTCGCGCGCCAGCGAGGCGAGCTGGTCCTGATTGCTCAGCAACGACAGCCGCACGCGTTGCTGCGCCCAGGCGGCGTCGCGATACAGCGCGTCGCGTTGCTGCTGGCGCTCGGTCTCGTGCAGGGACCACAGGATCACGCCCATCGCGCCGGAGAACAGCACGATCGCCACCAGCGGGATGAACATGAACCAGCTGGTCGCGACGAGGTTGCGCCAGCGCAGCCACCACAGCCCGCGCGGCGGGCCGGTGAAGGGGCGGCCGTCGGCGGCCTCGTCGGCGGGGCCCAGCCCCTCGAGCGCGTCCAGCGGCGTCAGCGCGCTCAACTGGTCGATCGCGCCGGGGCCGCCGCCAGGGAGCCCGGCGCCGCCGGCATCGCGGGAGGCATCGGCGGCGGGGGGAATCATCGGCAGGCGGAGGGCCGGCAGCAGCCGGCGGACGAGGCGGTGGATGGACAGCATGATGGGATTGACGACTGACCGGGCAGTGTAGCTCGATTGCTGCAGTGCGTCGCTTGGGGAAAGCGCCTATGCGGCACGCGCCGCGCCCCGTCTGCCCGCAGGCCGCGTGCGGGCGCGGCTGGCGGTCTCGTGGTGCGTTGCGGCAATATTTCGCATCATGAGAAACGATACCGTAATTTGAAAATTTCGCTTGTGCTGAGAAATGGCCTTCCATAGAATCGGTGCCGACCGAACGATGCGGGAGGAAGGCGGTCGGACCTTGTCCGGGTGCCAGCGACACGCCGGCGACAGGCCAGCCCATCCGCCCATCCACGCCTCGCTCCGCACCCCCGTCAGACAGCGCCAGGCCAGCCACCCACGAAAGCGGCCGTTGCTGGCGCACGCATTCCACAGGAGACGATCCATGTCAGCCGTACCAGAGCAGATCCTCGGCGCAGCCGGCGCCAACGACGCCGACCCGCAGGAAACCCAAGAATGGCTGGAGGCCCTGCAGGGCGTGATCGGCGCGGAAGGTAGCGAGCGCGCGGCCTTCCTGATCGACAAGCAGATCGAATATGCCCGCGTCAATGGCGTCACCCAGCCGTTCCACGCGGAAACCCCGTACATCAACACGATCCCGGTCGAGCAGCAGGCGCGCATCCCGGGCGACCAGGACATCGAGCACCGCATCCGTTCGTACTCGCGCTGGAACGCGATGGCGATGGTGCTGCGGGCCAACAAGCACACCAACGTCGGCGGCCACATCTCGTCCTACGCATCGGCGGCCACGCTGTACGACGTCGGCTACAACCACTTCTGGCATGCGCCGTCGGACAAGCACGGCGGCGACCTGGTCTTCGTGCAGGGCCACTCGGCTCCCGGCGTCTATTCGCGCGCCTTCCTGCTGGGCCGGCTGACCACCGAGCAGCTCGACAACTTCCGCCAGGAAGTCGACGGCAAGGGCATCTCGTCGTATCCGCACCCGTGGCTGATGCCGGACTTCTGGCAGTTCCCGACCGTGTCGATGGGCCTGGGCCCGATCATGGCGATCTACCAGGCCCGCTTCATGAAGTACCTGCAGAGCCGCGGCCTGGTCAATACGGAAGGCCGCAAGGTCTGGGCCTTCCTCGGCGACGGCGAGACCGACGAGCCGGAATCGCTGGGCGCGATCGGCATGGCCGGCCGCGAGCAGCTGGACAACCTGGTCTTCGTCATCAACTGCAACCTGCAGCGCCTGGACGGTCCGGTGCGCGGCAACGGCAAGATCATCCAGGAGCTGGAGTCGGAATTCCGCGGCGCCGGCTGGAACGTGATCAAGGTCGTCTGGGGCAGCCGCTGGGATTCGCTGCTGGCGCGCGACACCAAGGGCCTGCTGATGAAGCGCATGATGGAATGCGTCGACGGCGAGTACCAGACCTTCAAGGCCAAGGACGGCGCCTACGTGCGCGAGCACTTCTTCAACACGCCCGAGCTCAAGGCGATGGTGGCCGACTGGTCCGATGACGACATCTGGCGCCTGAACCGCGGCGGCCACGATCCGCACAAGATCTACGCCGCCTACAAGGCCGCCACCGAGCACAAGGGCCAGCCGACGCTGATTCTCGCCAAGACCATCAAGGGCTATGGCATGGGCGATGCCGGCCAGGCGATGAACATCACCCACCAGCAGAAGAAGATGCCGGTCGAGGCGATCCGCCGCTTCCGCGACCAGTTCAATCTGCCGGTGCCGGACGACAAGCTGGAAGAAGTCCCGTACCTGACCTTCGAGGAAGGCTCGAAGGAGCTCGAATACATGCGCGCCCGCCGCATGGAGCTCGGCGGCTACCTGCCGACGCGCCGCCAGAAGGCCGATCCGCTGCCGGTGCCCGAGCTGTCGGCGTTCTCGGCGCTGCTCAAGGCCACCGGCGAGGGCCGCGAGGTCTCGACCACGATGGCCTTCGTGCGGATCCTGAACACGCTGCTCAAGGACAAGCAGATCGGCAAGCATGTGGTGCCCATCGTCCCGGACGAGTCGCGCACCTTCGGCATGGAAGGCCTGTTCCGCCAGATCGGCATCTGGAACCAGCAGGGCCAGAAGTACGTGCCGGAAGACCATGACCAGCTGATGTTCTACAAGGAATCGCAGACTGGCCAGGTGCTGCAGGAAGGCATCAACGAAGCCGGCGCGATGTGCGACTGGATCGCGGCCGCCACGTCGTACTCGACGCACGGCGTGCAGATGATCCCGTTCTACATCTACTACTCGATGTTCGGCATCCAGCGGATCGGCGATCTGTGCTGGGCCGCCGCCGACATGCGTTCGCGCGGCTTCCTGCTGGGCGGCACGTCGGGCCGTACCACGCTGAACGGCGAGGGCCTGCAGCACGAGGACGGCCACTCGCACGTGTTCCACGCGGTGATCCCGAACTGCATCTCGTACGACCCGACCTTCCAGTACGAGCTGGCGGTGATCATGCAGGACGGCCTGCGCCGCATGTACGCCGAGCAGGAGGACGTGTACTACTACCTGACGGTGATGAACGAGAACTACGAGCATCCGGAAATGCCGGCTGGCGTGGAGAAGGACATCGTCAAGGGCATGTACGCCTTCCGCAAGGGCGCCGAGAACAGCAACGCCCCGCGCGTGCAGCTGCTTGGCTCGGGCACGATCTTCCGCGAGGTGATCGCCGCCGCCGAACTGCTGAAGAAGGACTGGGGCGTCGAGTCCGATCTGTGGAGCTGCCCGAGCTTCACCGAGCTGGCCCGCGAAGGCCAGGCCGCCGAGCGCTGGAACCTGCTGCATCCGACCGAGACGCCGCGCGAATCGCACGTGACCCAGTGCCTGAAGTCGGTGCGCGGTCCGGTGATCGCGTCGACCGACTACGTGCGCGCGTTCGCCGAGCAGATCCGCCCGTTCGTGCCGCGCCGCTACGTGGTGCTGGGCACCGACGGCTTCGGCCGCTCGGATACCCGCGAGAAGCTGCGCCACTTCTTCGAGGTGGACCGCCACTGGGTCACGCTGGCCGCCCTGAAGGCGCTGGCCGACGAGGGTGCCATCCCGCGCGACAAGGTCGCCGAGGCCATCAAGAAGTACAACCTCGATCCCAACAAGCCGAACCCGATGACGGTCTGATCCGGCTGTCACTCCCGCGAACCCCCCGGGCACGGCAACGCCGCGCCCGGGTCGCCCGGGTCTTGCCTGGGCGTTGTCCAGTAAATGGCCGGGGCGCCGCGGCGTGACAAGGCACGTGCGTCAAAGTAATCTCGACGCTCCTGTTTCTTGTTGTCACCCGCGCCGTCCTGTCCAGGAGACACTGAATGAGTCAAGCGATTGAAATCAAGGTGCCGGATATCGGCGACTACGACGCCGTTCCCGTCATCGAAGTCCACGTGAAGCCGGGCGACACGATCAACGCCGAGGATGCGCTGGTCACGCTGGAATCGGACAAGGCGACGATGGACGTGCCCTCGCCGCAGGGCGGCACGGTCAAGGAAGTCAAGGTCAAGGTCGGCGACAACGTGGCCGAGGGCTCGGTGCTGGTGATGCTCGAACCCGCGGGCGCCGCTGCTCCTGCGCCGGCTCCCGCTCCGGCCGCCGCGGCTCCGGCTCCGGCCCCTGCCGCTGCTGCGACCCCGGCACCGGCTCCCGCCGCTGCGCCGGCTTCCGCGCCGGCCGCTGCCGGTGGCGGCACCGTCGAGGTCAAGGTTCCCGATATCGGCGACTACGACGGCGTGCCCGTCATCGAGGTCCACGTGAAGCCCGGCGACAGCGTCAATGCCGAGGATTCGCTGATCACGCTCGAATCGGACAAGGCGACCATGGACGTGCCGTCGCCTTCGGCCGGCGTGGTCAAGGAAGTCAAGGTCAAGGTCGGCGACAACGTGTCCGAAGGCACGCTGATCGTGATTCTGGAAGGCGCCGGTGGCGGCGCTGCTGCCGCGGCCTCGCCCGCTGCTGCGCCGGCGCCCGCCGCGGCACCGGCTCCCGCTCCGGCCGCTGCGCCCGCACCGGCAGCTGCGCCGGCTTCTGCTGCCGCTCCCGCACCGGCCGCCGCCGCGCAGGCCGCGCCGGCAAGGCGTCAGCGGCAAGGCCGCGCACGCCAGCCCCTCGGTGCGCAAGTACGCGCGCGAACTGGGCGTCGACGTGTCGCGCGTGCCGGGCTCGGGTCCCAAGGGCCGGATCACCCATGAGGACGTGCAGCGCTACGTCAAGGGCGTGATGAGCGGCCAGGCCGCGGCCCCGGCGCAAGCCGCCGGCGCGGGCGCCGGTGGCGGCGAGCTGGGCCTGCTGCCGTGGCCGAAGGTCGATTTCACCCGCTACGGCGAGATCGAAAGCAAGCCGCTGTCGCGCATCAAGAAGATTTCCGGCGCGAACCTGCATCGCAACTGGGTGATGATCCCCCACGTCACGAATCACGACGAGGCCGACATCACCGAGCTCGAAGCCTTCCGCGTGCAGCTGAACAAGGAATACGAGAAGCAGGGCGTCAAGGTGACGATGCTGGCCTTCATGATCAAGGCCACGGTCGCCGCGCTGAAGAAGTTCCCGAACTTCAATGCCTCGCTGGACGGGGACAACCTGGTTCTCAAGAAGTACTTCAACATCGGCTTCGCCGCCGATACGCCGAACGGCCTGGTCGTGCCGGTGATCAAGGACGCCGACAAGAAGGGCGTGATCGAGATCGCGCAGGAAATGGCGGAACTGGCGAAGCTGGCGCGCGACGGCAAGCTCAAGCCCGACCAGATGCAGGGCGGCTGCTTCTCGATCTCTTCGCTCGGGGGCCTGGGCGGTACCTATTTCACGCCGATCATCAATGCGCCCGAAGTGGCCATCATGGGCGTCTGCAAGTCGTATCAGAAGCCGGTCTGGGACGGCAAGCAGTTCGTGCCGCGCCTGACGCTGCCGCTGTCGCTGTCGTGGGACCACCGCGTGATCGACGGCGCCGAGGCGGCCCGCTTCAATACCTACTTCGGTCAGCTGCTGGCCGATTTCCGCCGCATTCTGCTGTAAGCGGCCCGGCCACAGGAGCAAAGCATGAGTGTGATCGAAGTCAAGGTGCCGGACATCGGCGATTTCGACGCGGTAGAGGTGATCGAGGTCCTGGTCAAGCCGGGCGACACGATCGAGCAGGAGCAGTCGCTGATCGTGCTGGAGTCGGACAAGGCCAGCATGGACGTGCCGTCGTCGGCGGCGGGCAAGGTCGTCGAGGTCAAGGTCAAGGTCGGCGACAAGGTGGCCAAGGACACGGTGATCTGCACGGTGGAGGCGCAGGCCGCGGCCGCGGCGCCGGCACCCGCAGCGCCTCCGGCTGCTGCCGGCCCGGCTCCCGCGCCGGCTCCGGCCGCATCGCCCGCTCCCGCAGCCGCATCGGCACCGGCACCGGCACCGGCTGCGGCTGCGGCAACGCATGCCGGCGGCGCCGATATCCAGTGCGAGATGCTGGTGCTGGGCGCCGGCCCGGGCGGCTATTCGGCGGCCTTCCGCAGCGCCGACCTCGGCATGAATACCGTGCTGGTCGAGCGCTATGCCAGCCTGGGCGGGGTTTGCCTGAATGTCGGCTGCATCCCGTCGAAGGCGCTGCTGCATAACGCCGCGATCATCGACGAGGCCAAGGCGTTGGCCGCGCACGGTATCGTGTTCGGCGAGGCGAAGATCGACCTGGACGGCCTGCGCAAGTACAAGGAATCGGTGGTTGGCAAGCTGACCGGCGGTCTGGCCGGCATGGCCAAGGCGCGCAAGGTGCAGGTGGTGCGCGGCGTCGGCACCTTCCTCGACCCGCATCATCTCGAGGTCGAGGAAACCGCCGGCGACGGCAAGGACACCACCGGCAAGAAGACGGTGATCCGCTTCGACAAGGCCATCATCGCGGCCGGCAGCCAGGCGGTGAAACTGCCGTTCATCCCGGAAGATCCGCGCATCGTCGACTCGACGGGCGCGCTGGAACTGCGCGAGATCCCCAAGCGCATGCTGGTGATCGGCGGCGGCATCATCGGGCTGGAAATGGCCACGGTCTACAGCACGCTGGGCGCCAGCATCGACGTCGTCGAAATGCTCGACGGCCTGATGCAGGGCGCGGACCGCGATCTGGTCAAGGTCTGGGAGAAGATGAACAAGCATCGCTTCGACAAGGTGATGCTCAAGACCAGGACGGTCGGCGTAGAAGCCAAGGCCGATGGCATCTACGTCAAGTTCGAGGGCGAGCAGGCCCCGGCGGAGCCGCAGCGCTACGACCTGGTGCTGGTGTCGGTGGGCCGTGCGCCCAACGGCAAGCGGATCGGCGCGGAGAAGGCCGGTGTCGCGGTGACCGACCGCGGCTTCATCGAGGTCGACAGCCAGATGCGCACCAACGTGCCGCACATCTTCGCGATCGGCGACATCGTCGGCCAGCCGATGCTGGCCCACAAGGCCGTGCACGAGGCGCACGTGGCCGCGGGAAGCCGCGCACGGCGAGAAGGCCTACTTCGATGCCAAGCAGATTCCGTCGGTGGCCTATACCGATCCGGAAGTGGCCTGGGCCGGCCTGACCGAGGAACAGTGCAAGGCGCAGGGCATCAAGTACGGCAAGGGCGTATTCCCGTGGGCCGCTTCGGGCCGCGCGATCGCCAACGGCCGCGACGAGGGCTTCACCAAGCTGCTGTTCGACGAGGAAACCCACCGCATCATCGGCGGCGGCATCGTCGGCACGCACGCGGGCGACCTGATCGGCGAAGTGTGCCTGGCGATCGAGATGGGCGCCGACGCGGTGGACATCGGCAAGACGATCCACCCGCACCCCACGCTCGGTGAGTCGATCGGCATGGCGGCGGAAATCTACGAGGGCGTCTGCACGGACGTCCCGCCGCCGCGCAAGCGCTGAACGGGCGGTTGTAGCAGCACAGACAGGGCCCGCCGGGATGGCGGGCCTTGTTCTATTTGATAACGCAATTAACCGCCAGCATTGCCGAACGGCCGTCGGCGGCTGCGCCCCGAGTTGGCAGGGCGGTCGGCCACCAGGCCACCCCGAAAAACTCCCGCGGCGTCAGGCCGGCGAGCCGGCCATGGTGCCGAAGCCAATAAAAAAGCCCGGCATGAATGCCGGGCTTCGGAGGTCAGCGTAGACGCTTGGTGCCCCGCGAGGGAGCACCAGCCAGCGCGATCAGGCTGCGGTGGTCTTCTTGCCAGCGGTGCGGGCGGTGGCGCTCGCTTGCTGGGCAGCCTTGGTGGCGGCGGTGGCGGCCGCCTGGAAATTGCTTTCGGCGATTTCCACGGCTTGCTTGGTGGCCTTCTGGACCGACTCGTAGGCGTTGTTGGCGGCCGAGATGGCCGACTTCACGATCGCCACGGTCGATTCCGAACCGGCGGGGGCGTTCTTGGCGAAGTTGTCGACCAGGCTCTGCACGTTGCGCGAGCTTTCGGCCAGCTGGGCTTCGGCGACGCGGGTGAATTCCGACTGGGTGTCGGCCGCGATTTCGTACACGTGGCGGCTGTAGGCCACGGCCTTTTCGGCGACCGGCTGGATCAGCGAAACCTGCAGCGCGACCAGTTCCTGGGCGTCGCGGGCGGTCAGCGTGCGCTTGGCGTGCTCGACGTTTTCGGCCAGGGTGGTCTTGACGACTTGCATGTTCAGTTCGACCAGCTTTTCCATGCCTTCGAAGGCCTTGGTGGTCAAACCGAACAGGGTTTCCAGATTGGCTTTGTGGGCGGCGGCAACTTGTTCGGGGGTAAAGGACATGCTGGTCTCCATCAGAATGAAGTCGAGTTCAAGCGAACTCAAAAATAGGTCGCCTAGATGTCAAGGCCGTGACGTTGCGGTGGCCAGCCCAGGCGCGTGAATGGTTTTGTGCGTTCCGCTCCAGAGCGCCGATCGGCCGGTCCGGAAACCGTCTTTCGGGCAATGGTGCGTCGCAACAATTCCGTATTGTATGGACCATGTTTGGTGTGTCAAGCGGTTTTTGTGCATCGCACAACCAGCCTGGGGTAAACCCCCTGGCGACTTCGTCACATTGCCGACCTTGGGTCACTCAAGCCGTCCCCGGACACGTGACGAACAGGGCGGTGCTACCATCGCGCATTCCGTTCCGTCAGGGCGGGGCAGGGGCTCCGCGCCCAGCCCCGCGCGGCCCGCCCGTTTCCACCGATCTTGCCGATGTCCCGCCAAGCCGCCCCTTGCCGCCTTCCCGGCATCGCGATTCCATCTCCCGACAACCGCTTCGCGGTGGCCGTATGCCTGCAGGGGCGCGCATGAGGCCTGCCGCGGAAACCACCCCGGGCCGCACCGCATCCACCGGCGCCAACGTGTGGCTGGTGTCGATGCCCTGGCTGTTCGTGCTGATCTGGAGCACGGGCTTTATCGTCGCCAAGTACGGCATGCCCCATGCCGAGCCGATGACCTTCCTGTTCCTGCGCTTTGCCGGCGTGGTGGTGCTGATGGTGCCGTTCGTCGCGCTGGCGCGCGTGCCGCTGCCGCGGCGCGACGGCCGCGTGGACTGGGCCATGATCGGCCGCATTGCCTTGGCGGGGCTGCTGCTGCAGACCGGCTATCTGGGCGGCGTCTGGGCCGCGGTCAAGCTCGGCATGCCGGCCGGCATGGCGGCGTTGATCGTCGGCATGCAGCCGCTGCTGACCGCGCTGATTTCGCTGCGTCTCGGCGAGCGTCTTCGTGGCTGGCAGTGGGCCGGCCTGCTGCTCGGCATCGTCGGCGTCGGCCTGGTCGTGGCCGGCAAGCTGTCGGTCGGCGCGGCGACACCGTTCAGCGTGCTGCTCGCCGTCGGCGCCTTGCTGTCGATCACCGTGGGGACGCTGTATCAGAAGCATCGCTGCCCGGTGTTCGACCTGCGCATGGGCTCGCTGATCCAGTTCACCGCGGCGGCGCTGGCCTGCCTGCCGTGGATGTTCCTGTTCGAGACGCGCGAGGTCGACTGGAACGCCGAGATGATCGGCGCGCTGGCATGGTCGATCGTGGCGCTGTCGATCGGCGCGATCTCGCTGCTGTTCGTGCTGATCCGGCGCGGCGCCGCGACCAGCGTATCGAGCCTGATGTACCTGACGCCGCCGACCACGGCCGTGATGGCCTGGCTGCTGTTCGACGAACGCTTTCCGCCGATGGCCGCCGCCGGCATGGCGCTCGCCGCCGCCGGCGTCGCGCTGGTGATGCGCGGTGCGGCGGCGTCGCCGCGCCGGGCTTGAACGGCCAGCCTCCAACCTTCCTTCCCGCTCACCGTTATTGCCTGCCATGAAGCCGCAAGCCCAGACCCGCGACTGCTATCGCCACTTCTTGCCGATCACCACGCGTTGGATGGACAACGATGTTTATGGCCACGTCAACAACGTTGTCTACTACAGTTATTTCGACACCGTGGTGAATCGCTACCTGATCGAGCGCGGCGTGCTCGACATCGAGGCAGGCGACACCATCGGACTGGTGATCGAGACGCAGTGCAACTACTTCGCCTCGCTTAGCTTTCCCGAAACGGTGGTCGCGGGTCTGCGCGTCGCGCGGCTCGGCAACAGCAGCGTGCGCTACGAGGTGGGGCTGTTTCGCGAGGGCGAGGACAGCGCCGCCGCGCAAGGCACTTCGTGCATGTCTATGTCGATCGCCAGACGCGCCGCCCGGTCGCCTTGCCGGAGCCGTTGCGCAAGGCGCTGGAGCCGCTGCTGGTGGCGGCTGCGGATCGGTAGGAGCGTGAACGTGAACGCGCGCAGGTGCCGTACCCGCCTGTCCCTCGCGCCCGGTATCGGGGGCAGGGCAGGGAAGCGCGCCGCGCGACGAATGTTGCAGTGCGGATGTGAACCGGAACACGGTTTCGCGCGTTGCTGATCGAGATGACGCGGCCGCTCTCTCGCCGACCCCTCAATTTCCCGCCAGATCTGACGTTAGTGAGGCATGCGCGTGCGCAGGGCGGAAGATTGCCGGGCCCGGAGGCCGCGTCATGCAGATTTCCATGTGCTGCAAGCGTCTTATTTTTCGTATTACGGAAATGTCTGTAATGGAAACTTTAAGTCCGCTGTGTAAGTCATTAATCTTGCTAACAAATTCTTTTTTTCTACACTGGCGCCATTCCCGATGCGCGCCCGAGAATCATGTCCCGGTTCGACCTCCCATTTCTGAGATTTCTCGGCACCCTGCCTCTGCCCTCCGTGGCGGCGACCATGCTGGTGTCGGCGGCGCTGATTGCCGCGCCCATGGCGGAGGCGGCGAGTCAATCGTCTAAATCCGCTAAAAAGACCGAAAAGGTCGTTAAAGTCCAAAAATCCTCGGCTAAATCGTCAAAGTCGTCGACTAAGTCGACGAAGGCGAGCAACGCGTCGAAGCGCTCGACCGTCGCCAAGACCACCAGCCGCAAGGTCATCGTTTCCAAGAATGGCAAGCGCAAGGTCATTCTGGTCCAGCGCCAAGCCGCGCCCGTGCGCGCCGCCTTCACGCCGCCGTCGCGCCCCTCGCTGGGCGAGGCGCTTGGACTGCGCGATACCGACGATGCGCTGTCGCTGCGCTCCAGCGTCGCGCTGGTGATGGATCAGAACAGCAACGAAGTCCTGTTCCAGAAGAACGCCGCCGCGGTGCTGCCGATCGCCTCGATCACCAAGCTGATGACCGCGCTGGTGGTGATGGACGCGCGCCTGCCGATGGACGAGGTGCTGACCATTACCGAGGAAGACCGCGACACCGAAAAGCACAGCAGCTCGCGTCTGCGCTTCGGTACGCAGCTGACCCGGCAGGAACTGCTGCTGCTGGCGCTGATGTCGTCGGAAAACCGTGCCGCCTCGGCGCTCGGCCGCCATTACCCGGGCGGCCTGCCGGCCTTCGTGCAGGCGATGAACCGCAAGGCGCGCGAGCTGGGCATGAACGACTCCCACTTCGTCGATTCGAGCGGACTGTCGAGCAGCAATGTCTCGTCGGCGCTGGACCTGGCCCGGCTGGTCAAGGCGGCCTATCGCAATCCGACCATCCGCGCGTTCTCGACGCAGACCGAGCATGAAGTCAACGTGCTCGGCCGCACCCAGCATTACGTCAGCACCAATCGCCTGGTGCGCGGCGGCAACTGGGACATCGGCCTGCAGAAGACCGGCTTCATTTCCGAAGCCGGGCGCTGCCTGGTGATGCAGGCGCGCATCGGCGGCCGCGATGTGGTGATGGTGTTCCTGGACTCGTCCGGCAACCTGACGCGCTTCGCCGATGCCAACCGCGTGCGCGACTGGCTCGAGCATTCGCCGCCGTCGGCGCCGAACCGCTTCCCGAGCACGCCCAATCTAACGCAAGGCCCAGCCAACTCGCCGCACTACGTGCTGACGTCGCAGCAGGCCCGCGGTATCTGAACGGCGGGGCGGGCGAGCCCCTCCCGCAACGAAAGACCCAACGAAAGACGCGCCCCTCGAGGGCGCGTCGTCGTTTGGGGGAACCCGCAGGCCGATTGGCCGGCTGCCTGGCCTGGCGGCAGTCAGCCGATCAAAGCAGCTTGCCCGGATTCATGATGCCCGCCGGATCGAGCAGCCGCTTGATGCCGACCATCAAGCGCAGTTCGAGCGGATCCTTGTAGCGGTGGAAATACTCGCGCTTGAGCTGGCCGATGCCATGCTCCGCGCTGATGCTGCCGCCATGGCGCATGACCTCGTCCAGTACCTCCGCCGTGACGGCCTCGCCGTGGGTCGTCGCCCACTCCCCTGGGCGCGCCGGCGGGGCGCGACAGGTTGTAGTGCAGATTGCCGTCGCCGAAGTGGCCGAACACGAAGGGGCGGATCGCCGCATCCAACTGCTGCAGCCGCGCCTCCATCCGCTCCATGAACACCGGGATCGATTCGATCGGCAGCGAGATGTCGTGCTTCAGGTGCGGGCCGTCGGCGCGCTGCGCTTCGGAGATTTCCTCGCGCAGCTTCCACATCGCCTCCACCTGGCTCAGCGAGGCCGACACCGCCGCGTCCAGGCACAGGCCCTGTTCAAGCGCGTCGCCGATGGTCGCTTCCAGCAGCGAATTCAGCCCCGCCTCGTCGGTGGTGTCGGCCAGTTCGACCAGCACATAGGCGGGATGGCGGTCGGCAAACGGTGCCTGCACGCCCTCGGCATGCGTCAGCACCAGATCGAGGCACGGCCCGGTGAAGAATTCGAAGGCCTGCAGCCGCGCGCCGCAACGCGAATACAGCAGCGAGAACAGCTGCAGCGCCTGCTGCGGCGATTCCACCGCGGCCAGCACCACCGCGCGCTGATCGGTGCGCGGCAGCAGCCGCAGCGCCACGGCGGTGATCACGCCCAGCGTGCCTTCGGACCCGATCAGCAGCTGCTTCAGGTCGTAGCCGGTGTTGTCCTTGCGCAGCGTGCGCAGTCCGTGGAAGACCTCGCCGTCGGGCAGCACCGCTTCCAGTCCCAGCACCAACTCGCGCGCCATGCCGTAGCGCACCACGTTGACGCCGCCGGCATTGGTGGCGAGGTTGCCGCCGATCTGGCACGAGTCCTCGGCGGCCAGCGACAGCGGCAGCTGGCGGTCCGCGTCATGCGCCGCGCGGCGCAGATTGCCTAGGATGCAGCCGGCCTCGGCCACCATCGTGTTGGCGATGGTATCGACCGAGCGGATCGCGTTCATCCGGTCCAGGCTGAGCACCACGTTGGCGGGGCGGTCGTCGGGCGTGGCGCCGCCGCATAGCCCCGTGTTGCCGCCGCGCGGCACCACCGGCACGCGCCACTGCTGGCACAGCGCCAGGCAGCGCGCGACTTCGTCGGTATCGCGGGGCCGCACCACGGCCTGGGCATCGCCCCGGTAGATCCCGCGCCAGTCGCTCAGCCACGGCGCGATCGCCTGCGCATCGGTGGTCACCACATCGGGTCCCAGCGCCTCGAGCAGGCGCGGCAGAAAACCGGAGTCTTGCATCTCGTCGTGTGCTGTCTGTCGATATCGGGAGGGGGCGGAGCGCGTGGGATCGCGCTCCGGGGCGTGGCGTGAGGGGCGGCAGCAAGGGCGGGCAGGGCCGGCTGCAAGGGGCGGGCGCGAGGCTGCGCCCCGCCGCATGCCGCTACACGTCACTATCGGCGGTATAGCCCATGCCGCGCGAAATCTGCAACGCCGTTTCCTTCAGATTCTGCAGCCAGCTGTCCTGCAGCCGATCCGCCGGCGCCGACAGCGACAGGCCCGCCACCAGCCGGCGGGAGTCGTCGTAGATCCCTGCCGCGATGCAGCGCACGCCGAGCTCGAGCTCCTCGTTGTCGCGCGCATAGCCGTTGGTGCGGACCCAGTTCAGTTCGCGCTCCAGCTTCGACAAGTCGGTAATCGAGGTGCGGGTATGGCCGGCCAGGCCGGTGCGCGTGGCGTAGTTGCGCACCCGCGCGACCTCGTCCGCGGCGAGGAACAGCTTGCCGACCGAGGTCAGATGCAGCGGGGCGCGGCCGCCGATGGCGCGCACCACCTGCATGCCGGAGCGCTCGCTGTAGGCGCGTTCGATATAGACGATCTCGTCGCCCTGGCGCACCGACAGGTTGACGGTCTGGCCGGTGACGCGGTGCAGCGCGCGCATCGGCGCCAGCGCCGCCTCGCGGACCGAAAGCCGGGCCTTGACCAGATTGCCGAGCTCCAGCAGGCGCATGCCGAGCCGGTAGCTGCCCGGATCGGAGCGATCGACGAAGCGGCACGCGACCATGTCGTTGAGGATGCGGTGTGCCGTCGAGGGATGCAGCCCGGTAGCCTGGGAGAGTTCCTTCAGACTGACCGGATCGGCATGCCGCGCGAGCGCATCGAGCAGCGTCATCATGCGTTCGATCACCTGGATCGACGTCTTGCCGGGTTCCTTCTCTGCTTCAGCCATGGGGGAAATTGTTGCCATGCGGCATATTAAGCGACTGCCTGATTCTATCTCGCATCGTGAAAATTTCAATACGTGAAATGTCACAGTCGGGCATTCGGCACATCGAAAGCCCCAAATTGGGGCAGCGGAAGGTCCCCGGAACGCGCCGGCGGGCGATAAAAAGCGGCCGTGGCGGCTCGCCGCAGTGGCGAACCCGCGGCGCAAAAGCGCATAATTGCGGGGTTTTGGGTCTGGAAAAAGGTAAGGAAACCATGCGAGTCGGTCTGTTCGTCACCTGTCTGGTGGACCTGATGCGGCCTGAGATCGGCTTTTCGGTGCTCAAGCTGCTCGAGAAGGCCGGCTACGAGGTCATGGTCCCCGAGGCCCAGACCTGCTGCGGCCAGCCGGCCTACAACTCCGGCGAGCGCGCCGCCTCGCGCGACCTGGCCGAGAAATTCCTGCGCGAGTTCGAGATGTTCGACTACGTGGTGGTGCCGTCGGGCTCCTGCGGCGGCATGATCCTGCACCACTACGGCGACCTGCTGCGCAACGATCCCGAACTGAACGGCCGCTACGAGCGCCTGCGCACGCGGGTCTACGAGCTGACCGATTTCCTTGTCAACGTGGCGCGCATCGACACGCTCGACAGCAGCTTTTCCGGCCACGTGACCTACCACGACTCCTGCTCGGGCCTGCGCGAACTCGGCGTCAAGCAGCAGCCGCGCGCCTTGCTGGGCAAGCTCCCAGGCGTGCAGCTGACCGAGATGAAGGACTGCGAGGCCTGCTGCGGTTTCGGCGGCACCTTCTCGGTCAAGTACGGCGATATCTCGACCGCGATCGTCGACGAGAAGTGCGCCAATATCGCCGCCAGCGGCGCCGAGGCGGTGGTGCTCGGCGACCTGGGCTGCATCCTCAATATCGAAGGCCGCCTGCGCCGGACCGGCGATACGCGCACCCGCGTGCTGCATATCGCCCAGGTCCTGGCCGGCGACGCCTGACCCCCGCATCGATCGCGGATCCACGCCGCATCCCGCAAGAGGCCCCCACGCATGCAAGTCCACAGCATGGAATTCAAGGCGCGCGCCGGCCAGAAACTGGCCGACCAGCGCCTGCAGCAGAACCTGAAGAAGCTGTCGACCAAGTTCGTCACCGCGCGCGCGGCGGCGATCGAGGACATCGATTTCGCCGCCACGCGCGAGGCGCTGAAGGAGCGCCGCGACCGCGCGCTGGCCAATCTGGACGTCTGGCTGGCGACGTTCGAGGAGAACGCCACGCGCCGCGGCGCCACGGTGTTGTTCGCCGAGACGACCGCCGACGCGGCGCGCCTGGTCGGCGAGATCGCGCAGCGCCACGGCGTGCGCAAGGTCATCAAGAGCAAGTCGATGGTGACAGAGGAGATGCGGCTCAACGAGGTGCTGGGCGAGCTGGGCGTGCAGAGCATCGAGACCGATCTGGGCGAATACATCCTGCAGATCAACGATGCCGAGCCGCCGTCGCACATCATTGCGCCGGTGGTGCACAAGGACAAGGACGAGATCGCCGATCTGTTCGCCAAGGTCCACCAGAAGCCGCGGCTGACCGAGATCCCCGACATGACGCGCGAAGCGCGAGAGGTGCTGCGCCCCGAGTTCCTGTCGGCCGATATGGGCGTGACGGGCGGCAACTTCCTGATCGCGGAAACCGGCTCGGTGGCGGTGGTGACCAACGAGGGCAACGAGGGCATGTGTACCGTGATGCCGCGCGTGCACGTGGCCGTCACCGGCATCGAGAAGGTGCTGCCGACGCTGGAGGACCTGGCCACCGTGATGCGGCTGCTGCCGCGTTCGGCCACCGGGCAGGCGATCTCGAACTATTTCTCGCTGCTGACCGGCCCGCGCGCGCCCGGCGAGCAGGACGGCCCCGAGCATATGTACTTCGTGCTGGTCGATGGCGGCCGCACCGGCCTGATCGGCGGCGACTTCCAGGAGATGCTGCGCTGCATCCGTTGCGGTGCCTGCATGAACCACTGCCCGGTCTATCAGAAGATCGGCGGCCACGCCTATGGCTGGGTCTATCCGGGGCCGATGGGCAGCGTGCTGACGCCCAGCTATGTGGGCCTGGGCAATGCCATCGACCTGCCGCAGGCGGCCACGCTGTGCGGCGAGTGCAACCGCGTCTGCCCGGCGTCGATCCCGCTGTCGGACCTGCTGCGCAAGCTGCGCGAGAAGCAGATGGAGCGCGGCATGCGGCCCTGGCAGGAGCGCTGGGCGCTGCGCGCCTGGGGCTATGTCGCCAGGCGGCCGGGCCTGTACGCCTTCGCCACGCGGCTCGGGGCTGGCCTGCTGGCGCGCATGGGCCGCAACGACGGACGCATCGGCAAGCTGCCGCTGGGCGGCCGGGGCTGGACCGATACGCGCGACATGCCGGCGCCGAGCGGCCGTACCTTCCGCGACCTCTACAAGGAGAGGAGGGCGAAGGCATGAGCGATCCGGCGAAACCATCCGACCCGACCCGTGAGGCCAACCCGGCCGATCGGAGCAATCCCGCGAGCAATCACCCCAACCAGGCGCCGCTGCGCGCCATGCGCGAAGCGCTGGACCGCCATCGTGCCGGCGCCTTGCCCGCCGACGCCCTGGTGCGCGCCTGGCGCGAGCAGGCGCCGGCGCTGACGCTGCCGCCGGTGTTCGGCCAGGCGATGGAGGAACTGCTGCGCCGGCTCGAGATGTCGGCGGTGTTCGCGCAGGACAGCTGCTCGTTTTCCAGCACCGCGGTGACGGACCAGCTGGAGCGGTGGCTGGCGAAGGCGGCGACGGCCTGATTAGCCCCGGATCCAACCGCCCGATCCAACCGCCCGATCCAACCGCCCGATCCAACCGCCCGATCCAACCGCCCGATCCAACCGCCCGATTCAACCAGGCAGCAAGCAAAAAACCCCGGCCAAGGCCGGGGTTTTTGCTTGCCAAACCAGCGAGGGACGGACGAATCAGCCCAGCAGCAGCGCGTCGTCGTCCAGTTGCTCGTGCCTGCTGCGCTCGAACATGCGCAGCAGGTCCGGCACGTCGAGGCCCTTGCGTTCCTCGCCCGCGACGTCGAGCACCACTTGGCCCTGGTGCAGCATCACGGTGCGCTGGCCGTAGTCCAGCGCCTGCCGCATGCTGTGGGTCACCATCATGGTGGTCAGCTTGTTTTCTTCGACGATGCGAGCTGTCAGCTCGAGCACGAAGGCCGCGGTCTTCGGGTCCAGCGCGGCGGTGTGCTCGTCCAGCAGCAGGATGCGCGAGGGCTGCAGCGACGCCATCAGCAGGCTGACCGCCTGGCGCTGGCCGCCGGACAGCAGGCCGATGCGGTCGGTCAGCCGGTTTTCCAGCCCCAGGTTCAGCAGCCGCAGCTTGTCGCGGAACAGCTCGCGCGACGAACGGTTCAGGGCCGGGCGGAAGCCCCGGCGCGAGCCGCGCGCCATCGCCAGCGCCATGTTTTCCTCGATCGTCAGCGCCTCGCAGGTGCCCGCCATCGGGTCCTGGAACACGCGGGCGACCAGCGGCGCGCGGTCCCACGCGGGCTTGCGCGTGACATCGTTGCCGTCGATCGTGATGGAGCCGGCGTCGACCATCTGGTCGCCGCTGATGGCGTTCAGGAAGGTCGACTTGCCGGCGCCGTTCGAGCCGATCACGGCGACGAACTGGCCCGACGGAATCTCCAGGCTCAGCCCGCGCAGCGCCCGCGTCTCGATCGGCGTGCCGGGGTTGAAGGTCAGCTTCAGGTCTTGTGCGCGCAGCATGTCAGCCTCCATTCGCCTTGCGGCCGAACAGCTTCTTGCGCGTGGCCGGCAGCACCAGCGCGACCGTCACCAGCAGCGCGGTGACCAGGTTCAGGTCCTGTGCCTTCAGGCCGATGAAATCGCTGTTCAGCGCCAGCGCGATGAAGAAGCGGTACAGGATCGCGCCGAGCACCACGGCCAGCGTGGTCAGCACCAGCCGGCGGGCCGGCAGGATGGTCTCGCCGATGATCACCGCGGCCAGGCCGATCACGATGGTGCCGATGCCCATCGAGATGTCCGAGCCGCCCTGGGTCTGCGCGAACAGCGCGCCGGCCAGCGCGACCAGCGCGTTCGACAGCGCCATGCCGGCCAGTGTGGCGCGGCCGGTGGCGATGCCCTGCGCGCGCGCCATGCGCGGATTGGCGCCGGTCGCCCGCATCGCCAGCCCGAGTTGCGACGAGAAGAACCAGTCCAGGCCCAGCTTGGCGACGATCACGATCACCACCAGCACCAGCGGGCGCAGCATGAAGTCGGGCAGCCATTCCGGCTGCAGCACCGTGAACATCGTCGGCTCGGTGATCAGGGGGCACGTTGGGCCGGCCCATGATGCGCAGATTGATCGAGTACAGCGCGATCATCATCAGGATCGACGCCAGCAGATCCATGATCTTGAGCCGGACATTGAGCCAGCCGGTGATCAGCCCGGCAATCGCGCCGGCGACGATGGCGAGCGCCGTGGCCAGGAACGGGTCCTGGCCCATGGCGATCAGCGTGGCCGCGACGGCGCCGCCCAGCGGAAAGCTGCCATCGACGGTCAGATCGGGGAAATTGAGGATGCGGAAGGAGATCAGCACCCCGAGGGCGACCAGGCTGAAGATCAGGCCGATCTCCAGCGCGCCCAGAAGGGAGAAGAGGGACATGGTGAATCCTGTTGCGGTATGCGCGCCCGCCGGTGGCCGGGCGTGCTGACTGGCGCGGACGCCGCCGGCGGATCATGCGCCTGGGCGGGCCGCAGGCTGCAACCAGCGGCGTCGGCGCGCGGCCCGGTAGGGCGTGGCGCCGGCCCGCCGCCCGCTGCACGGCATGCCGGCAGCCGGGCGGCGGGTCGTCACTGCGTCATTACTTGATGACCTGCTTGGCTTCCTTGATCAGGTCCTGCGACAGCGTCACGCCTTGCTTCTCGGCGGCCGTCGTATTGACGAACAGCTCCAGCTTGTCGCTGGTCTCGGACGGGATCGCGCCCGGCTTCTCGCCCTTCAGGATGCGCACGACGATCTTGCCGGTCTGCACGCCCAGGTCGCCGTAGTTGATGCCCAGCGCCGCGATCGCGCCGCGCTTGACGCTGTCGGTATCGGCAGCGACCAGCGGCACCTTCGATTCGTTGGCGACCTTGACCAGCGCCTCGTAGGCCGACACCACGTTGTTGTCGGTATTCGTGTAGATCACGTCGACCTTGCCGACCAGGCTCTTGGCGGCCGGACCGATATCGACAGTACGCGGCGCGGCGGCTTCCTTCAGCGTCAGGCCTTCCTTGGCCAGCAGCGACTTCAGTTCCTTGACCACCACGACCGAGTTGGCCTCGCCCGGGTTGTAGACCATGCCGACGGTCTTGGCCTTGGGCACCACGCGCTTGATCAGCGCGACCTGCTTGTCCAGCGGCAGCTTGTCGGACACGCCGGTCACATTGGTGCCGCTGGCCTGCCAGCCCTTGACCAGTTGCGCCGCGACCGGGTCGGTGACGCCCGAGTAGACGACCGGCACGGTCTTGGTCGAGGCCACCACGGCCTGCGCGGCCGGCGTCGCGATGGCGACGATCGCGTTCGGCTGGTCGCCGACGAACTTGCGGGCGATCTGCGCGGCGGTGCCGGTGTTGCCCTGCGCGCTCTGGTATTCCCACTTCAGGTTCTTGTCGGCGTCGTAGCCGGCCGACTTCAGTTCCGCGCGCACGCCGTCGCGGATCGCGTCCAGCGCGGGGTGATCGACGATCGAGAGCACCTTGACGGTCTGCGCGTTCACCGCGCCACCGTGCAGCAGGGCCAGCGCGACGGCGCCGGCGAGCAAGGTCTTGGTCGAAGTTTTCAGCATGGTCATGGTCGAATCTCCCCTCGAATATTTGGTTGTGGGTTTCGGTTGGGTCGGCCGCCCCTCTGCCTCGGTGGTTCCAGTGGATCGCCGGCTGGCGCGCGTGGTTCGCGCACCGCCAACGGGGGCGGCGTCAAGCCCGCGAGGATACCATTTCCCCGGCCCGCGGTGCCCTGTTGCGGCGCGGTGCGGGACCCCCACCGAGGTCGGGTTTCGCTGCGGATTTATGGCCCCCGCTATTGCGTCGTTATTGCGCGGTTATTGCGTGGTTATTGCGCCGTCATTGCACCGTCATTGCGCCGGATTATGGATCTCGGCGTGGATCCGCTCGATGCCGGCGAGCACCTCTTCCGGCAGCTGCACGCCCCAGGCGTCGATGTTCTCCTGCAGCTGCGCCAGCGTGGTCGCGCCGATGATGGTGCTGTGCGCGAACCAGCGCGAGTAGCACCAGGCCAGCGCCAGCGTGGCCGGCGACAGGCCGTGCGCGCGCGCCAGCTCGACGTAGCGGGCGCTGGCGGCCAGCGTTTCCGGCCGCATATAGCGCGGGCTCCAGTCCGCGGGGAAGCGCGTCAGCCGGCCCGGCGCCGACGGATCGAAGGTCGGCTGGGAGGCGTCCGCGCGCAGATACTTGCCGGTCAGCTGGCCGAAGGCGAGCGGGCTGTAGATCAGCAGGCTGACGCCGGTGCGGTAGCAGGCCTCGTCCAGGCCCTGCTCGAAGCTGCGGTTGACCAGGTTGTAGGGGTTCTGCACGGTGGCGATGCGCGGCAGCCCGTGCAGCTCGGCCTGCTTGACGAATTCGGCGATGCCCCACGGCGTTTCGTTCGACACGCCGACATGGCGGATCTTGCCGGCGCGCACCAGCTGGGCCATCGCGTCGAGCTGCGCGGCGATGCTGGTGCAGGCGCGCTCGCGCGACGGGTCGAACTGCTTCTGGCCGAAGATCGGCGCGTTGCGGGCCGGCCAGTGGATCTGGTACAGGTCGATGTAGTCGGTCTGCAGGCGCTTGAGCGATTCGTCGACCGCGGCGCGGATGCTCTGCGGCGTCAGGTCGCCGCCGTTGCGGATCCACGGCATGCGCGCCGGGCCGGCGACCTTGGTGGCCAGCACGATGCGGTCGCGCGGCTGGCGCCTGAGCCAGCTGCCGACGATCTGCTCGGTGCGGCCATAGGTCTCGGCGCGCGGCTTGACCGGGTACATCTCGGCGGTATCGATGAAGTTGATGCCGCGCGACAGCGCATAGTCCAGCTGCTGGTGGCCTTCGGCCTCGGTGTTCTGTTCGCCGAAGGTCATCGTGCCGAGGCAGATGCGCGAGACCTGCAAATCGCTCTGGCCTAGTCGGATCGTTTCCATGCGGTGTTCCTCTATATGGGGCGGGATGAAGGGAAGGGCGCATCCATCCCGCATCCATCCCGCATCGCGTGTTTATCAAGTGCGCGTCAATCCGGCGTCAATCCCGCATCCGGCGCGTATCGTGCGCCTGTCAAGCACGCAGCGCGGCCGCGCATTCCTTGACCAGCGCCGGGCCGCGGTAGATCAGCCCGGTGTAGAGCTGCACCAGTTGCGCGCCCGCGTCGATCTTGGCGCGCGCCTGCGCGCCGTCGAAGATGCCGCCGACGCCGATGATCGGCAGCGCGTCGCCGACCACCGCGCGCAGCGCGCGCACCACCGCGGTCGACGCCTCGAACACCGGCCGGCCCGACAGGCCGCCGGCTTCCTCGGCATGCGGCAGGCCCTTGACCGCCTCGCGCGAGATCGTCGTGTTGGTGGCGATCACGCCGTCGATCCGGTGGCGCACCAGCGCGTCGCCGATATTGCCGATCTGGTCGGCGTCCAGGTCCGGCGCGATCTTCAGCGCCAGCGGCACGTAGCGGCGATGCTGGTCCGCCAGCCGCTGCTGCGCGGTCTTCAGCGCCGACAGCAGGCCATCGAGTTCGCTGGCGCCCTGCAGCTGCCGCAGGTTCTTGGTGTTCGGCGACGAGATATTGACGGTGACGTAGCTCGCGTGCGGATAGACGCGTTCCAGGCAATACAGGTAGTCGTCGACCGCGCGCTCGATCGGCGTATCGGCGTTCTTGCCGATGTTCAGCCCCAGCACGCCGCCCTCGGCCTTCCAGCGCGACGCGTTGACGTTGGTGACGAAGGCGTCGACGCCGCCGTTGTTGAAGCCCATCCGGTTGATCAGCGCGTCGGCCTTCGGCAGCCGGAACATACGCGGGCGCGGATTGCCGGGCTGCGGGCGCGGCGTCACCGTGCCGACCTCGATAAAGCCGAAGCCGAACGCGGCCAGGCCGTCGATATAGGCGCCGTCCTTGTCCAGGCCCGCCGCCAGTCCGACGGGATTCGGAAAGCGCACGCCCATCACGGTGCGCGGATCGTCTTCGATGCGGTTGCCGAGGCAGCCGGCCAGTCCAAGGCGTTGCGCGCGGCGCAGGTTGTCGAGGGTCAGGTGGTGAGCGTCCTCGGCGTCCATCGAGAACAGGGCGGGACGAAACAGGGGGTAGAGCGCGTTGAGCACGGCGGAAATCGGCAGGGAATCGGGCAGGGAATCGGAGACCGGGCGGCCACGGGCGACCAGGCGGAGAGCGGCGGGGCGGGTCCGGCGATGCACCGCGGGCGCGGATGGCGGCGCGGTCAGGGCGATATTGTAACGGCAGCGGCGCTTGGGGCGCCGGGGAGGCCGGCGCGGGGGTAGATACCGTGGTGACGCCGTGAAGCGGTGATGCGGTGAAGCGGTGAAGCGGTGATGCGGTGATGCGGTGATGCGGTGATGCGGTGATGCGGTGATGCGGTGATGCGGTGATGCGGTGATGCGCGGCCGTGGATCGTGCGGTAGAGCGTGAGGGCGTGATGCGCGTGCTGAGCCGCGCGCTCAGGCGCCCTCGGACTCGAACGGCCGCCACTGGTTGCCGACCAGCACCTGCAGCGGCTGGAAGCGCGCCTTGTAGGCCATCTTGCGGCTGTTGGCGATCCAGTAGCCGAGGTACAGATGCGGCAGGCCGAGCTCGCGGGTCTGCTCGATCTGCCACAGGATGTTGTAGGTGCCGTAGCTGGTCTTGGGCTGCAGCGGATCGTAGAAGGTATAGACCGACGACAGGCCGTCGTCGAGCACGTCGATCATGCTGACCATGCGCAGCTTGCCGGGCTCGGCGGCGTCGGGCGGATCGCGGAATTCGACCAGCCGCGAATTGACGCGGCTCTGCAGCAGGAACTGCTCGTACTGGTCGCGGCTGTCCTGGTCCATGCCGCCGCCGGCGTGCCGCATCGACTGGTAGCGCAGATACAGCGCGTAGTGTTCCTCGACGTAGGTCAGCGGCGCGACCAGCGCCTGCAGATGGCGATGGCGCTGCCAGGCGCGGCGCTGGCTGCGGTCCGGCTCGAACTGGTCGACCGCGAGCCGGCACGGCGTGCAGGCATGGCAATCGTCGCAATAGGGGCGGTAGGTGAAGACGCCGCTGCGCCGGAAGCCGGCGCGCACCAGGCGGGAATAGACGTCGGCATTGATCAGGTGCGCGGGGGTGGCCACCTGCGAGCGGGCCATGCGGCCTTCGAGATAGCTGCAAGCGTAGGGCGCCGTTGCATAGAACTGCAGCGCGGAAAGGGGCAATTCCTTGAGCTTGCTCATGATCGGATGCTGCCGTCGGGTGCTGCCGCGGTCGGAGCGCGGGCCGCTAGCGCTCGGCCTCGCGCGCCCGTGTCCACCATTCGAGCACCGTCTTGTCGAACCGCCACGGCACGATCTGCGGCTGCGCGGTCGCCGTGCGCAGATGCGCGACGAACTCGCTGCGCGGAATCGGCCGCGCGCCCAGCGAGGCGAGGTGCTCGGTTTCCTGCTGGCAGTCTATCATCGTCACCCCGTGGCCGGCGAGGAAGCCGCACAGCGCCGCCAGCGCGATTTTCGAGGCGTCGGTGCGGCGCGCGAACATCGACTCGCCGTAGAACATGCGGCCCAGCGCGACGCCGTACAGCCCGCCGACGCGCTCGCCGCGATACCAGGTCTCGACCGAATGGGCCATGCCGCGCGCATGCAGCGCGCCGTAGGCCTCGACGATCTCCGGCGTGATCCACGTGCCGTGCTGGCCAGCGCGCGGCGTCTCGGCGCAGGCGCGCATCACCGCTTCGAAATCGTCGTCCACGCGGATCTGCCAGTCGTCCTCGCGCAGCACGCGCTTGAGCGTCTTGCGCAGGCTCAGCGAAACCCGCAATGCGGTGGGGGCGAGCACCATGCGCGGATCGGTGCTCCACCACAGTACCGGCTGGCCCTGGGCGTACCAGGGAAAGATGCCATGGCGGTAGGCCAGCAGCAGGCGCTGCGGGGTCAGGTCGCGGCTCGCGGCCAGCAGGCCGGGGGCTTCGGAGTCGGGGCCCAGCGCGGCATCGACCGGGGGAAACGGATCGTGCGGGTCGAGCCAGGCGATCATGCGCGAGAGGAGGCGAGGGCGGGGGAGACGGCGCGGTGGAAGGCGCGATTGAACGGGGCGGGGAGCGCGATCGTCACGGGAGCGGCGCGGTGGCAGCGTGGATGTTGGCTCTGCATGCGGCGCTGAGGCGGGCTCGGTAGGCGGCTCGGAAGGCGGCCCGCGCGTTCAGGGCTCCACCGTCGCGCGCGCCGCCAGCGGGCGCATCGGCTTGTCGATATCGAGCGTATGCAGCCGGAAGCTGCCGTCCGCGATGCGGCCGGCGGCGCGGTCCGCGAAGAAGCAGCGCAGCGTGTGGATCACGGTGGGGAAGGCCAGCTCGTCCCAGGGCACGTCGGCCTCGTCGACCAGCTTGACCTCGAGGCTTTCCTCGCCCGGCGCGATGTCGAGGTCTTCGAGCCTGGCCAGATAGAACAGATGGACCTGATGCACGTGCGGCACGTTCAGCATCGAGAACAGCTCGCCGATCTGCACGCGCGCGCCGGCTTCCTCCAGCGTCTCCCGGGCGGCGGCCTGCGCGGTGGTCTCGCCGATCTCCATGAAGCCGGCCGGCAGCGTCCAGAAGCCGTAGCGCGGCTCGATCGCGCGCTTGCACAGCAGGATCTTGTCTTCCCAGACCGGAACGGTGCCGACCACATTGCGCGGATTGACGTAATGGATGGTGCCGCATTGATCGCAGAGATGGCGCGGCCGGTTGTCGCCATCGGGGATGCGCAGCACGACCGCATGGCCGCAGTTCGAGCAGAATTTCATGGATTCGGTCCGGGAGGAATGGGCGCAGTTTATCACCGGCCCTGGGGCGGCACGACCGTGGGGCCGCGACCTTTGTGCGCGCTCGAACGAGCGGCGCGGATCGGCGCAATTCGCGCAGAAACAAAAAAGCCGCCCGGTGAATTGGGGCGGCTGCTTTTTGCTGGATTCGATCGGTTGGTTGCGGGGGCAGGATTTGAACCTGCGACCTTCGGGTTATGAGCCCGACGAGCTGCCAGACTGCTCCACCCCGCGTCCGTCGAAGAAGTGATTATATGGCAAGCGCTTTCGCAATGCAACAGGAGATGTGGGCGAAAGTATCGCGCACCGCATTTCAAGCGCTTGCAGGGGCCGCATTGCCGTTCGGGCGTTCCCACAGCACCGCCTCGAACTCGAAATTCTCGCGTTGCAGCAGATCGTCCCGTTGCCAGATCACGCGGTCGGGCCGCACCGTCAGCATCCACGTGGTGGTGACCAGCGGCGCGGGCGAGGAGAAGGCCAGCGGCGTCAGCACGGCTGCGCAATGGCCCTGGCCGGGATCGCGCACCGAGCGGTAGCGAATCAGACCGAGCCCGGCTTCGCGGGCGACGCGGGCGAAGGCCTGGCAGCCCTCGTAGTGGACCGGGTCCTGCCATTGCGCGGCATCGCGCGCGAACGGCGCCTCGTCCAGCGCGACACCGTCGGTCCGCACGCCGACCTGGAACAGCGTCTGCGCGCGCGCATCGATGCGCGGCAGGGCGGGACTGTCGCGCAGGAAGCGCCAGCGCCAGTAGCCCAGCTCCGCGCAGGCGGTGCGGATCTCGTCGGCGCCATAGAACACGCCGGGGTCGTGCGCCGCGCGAAAGCGCGAGCCCCACGGCGACGGCGGATAGCGGAACGGCGTGAACAGCAGGTAGTGCAGGTGGCGCGCGTAGGAGGGAACCGCCGGCTTGCCGGCATCGAGTACGGCCTCCAGCACAGCCTGTTCTTCTAGGCTGTCGACCAGCGGCATCGTGGAAACCACATGCTGGGCTTCCACCGCCCGCCACAACGTGAGCGCAAACGGCTTGCGCTCAGATGCGACCGCGGGTGGCGTCCAGGTAGTGAACGACACGAACCAGGCCTTCGGTAGTACGGATTAGTTCGAGCGGCTTGCCGCCCAGCGCGAGATTGTCATTGGCCAGCCATAGCCGGGCCTGGTCGCCATGCCCGAGGATGGCATCGAGGGGAGCGGAACAGGCGCACGAACAGCACGCCGAACTCCCATTCCTTGCGGTGATTGTCCAGCACGTAGTGGCCGGAGGCCATGCGCGAAACGGAGGCCGTGCTGATGCCGAGCACGCTGGCGACCACGGCCTGGCTGATACCGAGGAAGCCGGCCGCGCGCATCACGGCCTTAGTCAGGGTCGCCCCGGCATCCGGGGCCCCGGCGGGAAGCTGCTGCCGAAGTTGCTTGGTCTGCATCGCCATGCTCCTGTTTCCTTGGAAACATTATAGGCCACTTGTTTCGCAAGGGAAGCAGGAAAACCACTTTTGCGGGGATTCCTTGCGTACGCCCGTTCGACCGCCGCCTTTCCGGCGCTGTTCCCCGGGGCGGTTCCAGGGCCATTCCTGGGCCATTCCTAGGCCATTCCTGGGCCGTTCCGGGGCCGTCCCGCGGCGAAGCAAACCGCGCGGACACCCGGCTCCCGGGGGAGTGGCAGCACGGCGATGAAATATAGTGCGAACCGGCCGCGGGGCCGTGGCTCAGGTGCCGGCGCAACGGCCGCCGAGGCCGGTAGCTCGGCGCCGGCGCAAACCGGCCCGCGGCCGGCGGCCGCGGCTCAGGCGCCGGCGTCTTGCAGCACCGTCTGCAGCGCCTGCAGCGATGCGTCCAGGCTCTGGCCACTGGTGTCGATCACCGCGTCGGCGCGCGCGTACAGCGGCGTGCGGGCCTGCAGGATGCGGCGCAGGTCGGCCATCGCCTCGCTGTTGCCCTGCATCGGCCGCATGTCGCCCTGGGCGACCACGCGCGCCATGTGTTCCTCGGGCGAGGTCTTGACCCACACCGTGTAGCAGTTGGCCAGCAGCAGGTTGAAGGTGGCCGGCTCGGACACCAGGCTGCCCGGCGTCGCCAGCACCAGCCGATCGTGTTCGCGCAGCACGCGCTCCAGCGCGCGCAGTTCGTAGCGCCGGTAGGCGGCCTGGCCGTACAGCGAATGGATTTCCGACAGCGTGGCGCCGGCCTCCTGTTCGATCGCGCCGTTCAGCTCGACGAAGGGCAGCTCGCGCGCCTCGGCCAACGCCCGGCCCAGCGTCGATTTGCCGGCGCCGCGCAGGCCGATCAGTGCGATCCGCTGATGGCGGGCGTCGAAGGGGGCGGACGGTGCGAGGGCATTGCGGCAGGCCTCGCGCACGCGGGCCAGATCGGCGGGCGGCAGTTGCGCCAGCCACTGCAGAAGCTGGCCGAACTCGGCGGCGCGGGCGCCGTTGCCGCCGTCGGCCTCGGCCAGCACCACCGGCAGCGGCACGTTCAGCGCGGCGGCCACCTGGCGCAGCAGCAGCACGGAGGCGTTGCCGGTACCGGTTTCGAGATTGGCCAGATAGCGCTCCGAGACGCCGGCGCCGCGCGCCAGATCCTTGCGCGACATGCCGCGGGCCGCGCGCAGCGAACGGATGCGCTCGCCCAGCTGGGTCAGATACGGATCGCGCTCGCCGGGCTGGCGGGGCTCGGCGTCGGACAAAGGCGCAGTGGCTTCGGTGGCGCGGCGCATCACGGGCAAGGGTTGGGATGGAGGGAAGCAGCGACGGTCGCTGGGTGCGGCATTATAGGGCACACGGACGGCATGCCCCGGGGTTCACCCCAAGCCTTTTTCGCTGCCATATAGTGCATTCCTGAGCTTGCATCTTAGTCGATGTGCAATAAAATGCATCAACAACGATAAGGTGCCGCCGCAAAAATTGCCGCCGGGGCGTGCACCAACGGCCGACAAGAGGCCGCCTTCGGGCCGCCCAAGGAGTGAGACATGACGTCCCCGACCGCTTTGCCGGCGCGCTACAACGCCGCCGCCGATCTGCTGTCGCGCAATCTGGATGCCGGCCGGGGCGACAAGCTGGCCTATCGCGACGACACCGCGACGCTGACCTACGCCGAGCTCGATGCGCGCAGCCGCGGCTTCGCGGGCGCGCTGCTGGCGGCGGGGCTGCGGCCCGAGGAGCGGCTGCTGCTGTGCGCGCTCGACACCATCGATTTTCCCGTGGCGTTCCTCGGCTGCCTGCTGGCCGGCGTGGTGCCGGTCGCGGTCAACACGCTGCTGACGGTGGACGATTACGCCTACATGCTTGAACACAGCGGCGCGCGTGCCGCCGTGGTGTCCGCGCCGCTGCTGCCGGCCCTGCGCGAGGCGGCGCAGCGCGCCGGGGTCGAGCCGCTGTGGATCGTCGCGGCGCCGCTGCCCGACGATGGACACCTGCCGCAAGGCGAGGCGCCCGCGGCGGCCACTGTGGCGGGCCTGGCCGGCAGCGGTACGCCGCTGGCGCACCCCGCGGCCACCGGGCCGGACCACATGGCGTTCTGGCTCTATTCGTCGGGCTCGACCGGTCGCCCCAAGGGCACCGTCCATACGCACGGCAACCTGTTCCATACCGCCGATCTGTATGCCCGCCAGGTGCTGGGCCTGCGCGAGGACGACGTGGTGTTCTCCGCCGCCAAGCTGTTCTTCGCCTACGGGCTTGGCAACGCCTTGACCTTTCCGCTGTCGGTCGGCGCCACCACGGTGCTGATGGCCGAGCGGCCGACGCCGCAGGCGGTGTTCCGCCGCCTGACCGGGCAGCGCCCGACGGTCTTCTGCGGGGTGCCGACGCTGTTTGCCGGCATGCTGGCCGCCCCCCGACCTGCCGGCGCCCGAGGCGGTCGCGCTGCGCGTCTGCACCTCCGCCGGCGAGGCGCTGCCGCGCGACATCGGCGAGCGGTTCCGCGCCCATTTCGGCTGCGACATCCTCGACGGCATCGGCTCGACCGAGATGCTGCACATCTTCCTGTCGAATCGTCCCGGCGACGTCCGCTACGGCACCACCGGCAAGCCGGTGCCCGGCTACGAGTTGAAACTGCTGGACGACGCCGGCCAGCCCTGCGCGCCTGGCGAGATCGGCGACCTGTACATCAAGGGGCCGTCGGCCGCGCTGATGTACTGGGGCAATCGCGACAAGACCCGCGATACCTTCGTCGGCGAATGGACCCGCAGCGGCGACAAGTATCTGTGCGATGCGGACGGCTACTACGTCTATGCCGGGCGCAGCGACGACATGCTGAAGGTCGGCGGCATCTATGTCTCGCCGTTCGAGGTCGAGGCGGCGCTGGCGCGCCATCCCGCGGTGCTGGAGGCCGCGGTGATCGGCGTCGAGGACGCCGACCGCCTGGTCAAGCCCAAGGCCTACGTGGTGATGCGCCCCGGCCATGCGTGGCATGACGGCATGGAGGCGGAGCTGCAGGCATTCGTCAAGAGCAGCCTGGCGCCGTACAAGTATCCGCGCCGGATCGAATGCGTGGCCGAGCTGCCCAAGACCGCGACCGGCAAGATCCAGCGCTTCCGCCTGCGGCAGCGCGAGCAGCAGGCACGCGAGGGCGCGACCGACGCGGAGCAGGCGCGCACGGCCGCGACCGACGCGGCGGGCGCCATTCCCTCGCCATCCGCGCCATGAGACAGGGTAAGCCGCGATATCCCCGCGGCCCGCGCGTCATTACACTCGGGCGCGAGCCGGTCGGCCCGGTCGCTTCAATAGCCCCGGTGGCCCGCCAGCCTTTGTGGCCGCGGCGCCGGGTTCCACTGCATTGACGCCATCCATGGCGGGGTTTATAACGGCGAAAACTTCAAACCTAAAATAATTGGCGCCGCACCGCCGCACCGCCGCACCGCCGCGATGCCACGCCCGACCGCAGGCCGCACCGCATGCAACTTCGCAAGCAACCACGCGGTTTCGGCGGGCAGGCATGGCGCAATGGAACGGACGCCGTCGCACCGTCGCGCGAGCGACCCGCTGAACCACCAGGAGGAGACATCCATGCATCGCTTCATCTCGCGCCGCCTGGCGCCGGCCTGTGTTGCCGTCGCCGCGCTGACGCTGGCGGGCGCCGCCACGGGGCAGCCCGCGCCATCCGCCGCGGCCGGCAAGATCAAGGTCGGCTTCATGCTGCCCTACACCGGCACCTACGCGGCGCTCGGCACGGCGATCGAGAACGGCTTCCGCATGTACGTGCAGGAGCAGGGCGGCCGGCTGGGCGGGCGCGAGGTCGAGTACTTCAAGGTCGACGATGAATCGGATCCGGCCAAGGCGCCCGAGAACGCCAACAAGCTCGTCAAGCGCGACCAGGTCGACGTGGTGGTCGGCACCGTGCACTCGGGCGTGCAGATGGGCATCGTCAAGGTGGCCAAGGAAAGCAACACGCTGCTGATCATCCCGAACGCCGGGGCCGACGAGGCCACCGGTCCGCTGTGCGGGCCCAATATCTTCCGCTCCTCGTTCTCGAACTGGCAGCCGGGCTATGCGATGGGGCAGGTGGTGGCCGAACGCGGCATGAAGCGGGTCGTCACGCTGACGTGGAAGTACGCGGCGGGCGAGCAGTCGGTGCGCGGCTTCAAGGGAGGCGTTCGAGGCCAAGGG
Source organism: Cupriavidus sp. H18C1 (assembly GCF_049311595.1). NCBI lineage: Bacteria > Pseudomonadati > Pseudomonadota > Betaproteobacteria > Burkholderiales > Burkholderiaceae > Cupriavidus > Cupriavidus sp. H18C1. The sequence continues at coordinate 527,595 of NZ_CP186008.1, read as the reverse complement.
CGGCAAGATCGTCAAGGAACTGAGCCTGCCGTTCCCGAACGTCGAATTCCAGGCGCAGATCACCGAGATCGCCTCGCTCAAGCCCGATGCCGTGTTCGTCTTCTTCGCCGGCGGCGGCGCGGTCAAGTTCGTCAAGGACTGGGCCGCGGCGGGCCTGAAGGACAAGATTCCGCTCTATGCGTCGGGCTTTCTGACCGACGGCACGCTCGAGGCGCAGGGCGCCGCCGCGCAAGGCCTGGAGACCACGCTGCACTACGCCGACGGCCTGCAGAATCCGCGCGACAAGCAGTTCCGGCTCAATTATGCGAAGGCTTACAAGCTGCAGCCCGATGTCTATGCGGTGCAGGGCTACGACGCCGCGCAGATGCTGGCCGCCGGCGCCAGCGCGGTCAAGGGCGACATGAGCCGCAAGGCGGACGTCTACAAGGCGATCGCCGCGGCGCGCATCGACAGCCCGCGCGGCACCTTCACGCTGTCGCGCGCCCACAACCCGGTGCAGGACTTCTATCTGCGCAAGGTCGAGGGGCGCGAGAACAAGGTCAGCGGCATCGCGGTGAAGGCGCTGGCCGATCCGGCGCGCGGCTGCCGCCTGTAATGTGAGGCTGACCGCGCCAGTCGGCCACTCGATCGCCTGCCTCGTGCATGCCTTAACGGCCGCGGCATACCGGCTCGCGCCGGCCGCGGCCCCGTCAACGACCGATCGCCTCGCATGGACCTCGTCTCCTTCCTGATCCAGTGCCTGAACAGCGTGCAGTACGGCCTGCTGCTGTTCCTGGTCGCCAGCGGCCTGACGCTGATCTTCGGCATCATGGGCGTGATCAATCTCGCCCACGGCAGCTTCTACATGCTGGGCGCCTACCTGGCCTTCACGCTGGCGAGCATGACCGGCAGCCTGTTCATCGCGCTGCCGCTGGGCATCGTGCTGGCGGTCGCGTTCGGCTATCTGCTCGAGTGGGTGTTCTTCAGCTATCTGTACGAACGCGACCACCTGCAGCAGGTGCTGATGACCTATGGGCTGATCCTGGTGTTCGAGGAGATGCGCAGCATCCTGGTCGGCGACGACGTGCATGGCGTGCCGGTGCCCCCGCTGCTCGACGGCGCGCTGCCGATCGGCAACGAGATGACCTATCCGGTCTACCGGCTGTTCATCTCGGCGGTGTGCCTGCTGGTGGCCGCGGCGATGTACTACGTGATCCGCCGCACGCGGCTGGGCATGACGATCCGCGCGGGCGCCAGCAACCGCGAGATGGTGCAGTCGCTGGGCGTCAATATCGGCCGGCTGTACCGGCTGGTGTTCGCGCTCGGCGTCGCGCTGGCGGTGCTGGCCGGCATGATCGCCGCGCCGGTGTCGTCGGTCTATCCCGGCATGGGTAGCCAGGTGCTGATCGTCTGTTTCGTGGTGGTGGTGATCGGCGGCATCGGCTCGGTCAAGGGCGCGATGGTGGCCGCGCTGCTGCTTGGCTTCGTCGATACCTTCGGCAAGGTGTTCTGGCAGGAGGCGGCGGGCGTGCTGGTCTATCTGCTGATGGCGATCATTCTGCTCTGGAAACCCCAGGGCCTGTTCAAGGCGGGCTAGCGCGATGGCATCGACACCTCCGACCGATCTCGGCGCCGACATCGGCGCGGCCTTCGACCTGCAGCGGCGCGCCAGCCTGCGCTGGACCACGCTGGCGTGGGCGATTGCCTTCGCGGTGCTGGCGGCGCTGCCCCTCGCGCTGGGCGGCGAGGGCAACAAGTTCTATATCGACCTGCTCAGCAAGGTCATGATCATGGCGATCTTCGCGCTGTCGCTGCAGCTCTTGATCGGCTATACGGGCCTGGTCAGCCTGGGCCACGCCGCCTACTTCGCCACCGCGGCCTATGCGACCGCGATGCTGGCGCCGCAGTCCGAGCCGGGCAACGGCTGGTGGCTGCTGGTGGCGGCGGTCGCGGCCGCGGCGGTGCTCGCGCTGCTGGTCGGCATGCTGGTGCTGCGCACGCGCGGCATCTACTTCATCATGGTCACGCTGGCCTTCGCGCAGATGGTGTACTTCATCTTCCACGACACCAAGATCGCCGGCGGCAGCGATGGCACCTATATCTATTTCCGGCCCGAATTCGGCGTGTTCGGCGCGCGGCCGCTCGGCATCGACGATCCCGTGCATTTCTACTGGCTGGTGCTGGGCGCGCTGATCTTCACCGTGGCCGCGCTGGCGATGGTGCTGCGCTCGCGCTTCGGCCACGCGCTGATCGGCATCCGCCACAACGAGCAGCGCATGCGCGCGGCGGGCTTCGCCACCTACCGCTACCAGCTCGGCGCCTTCGTCGCCGGCGGCGCGTTCGCCGGGCTGGCGGGCTATCTGTATGCGATCCAGTTCGGCTTCGTCAATCCGGAGATCGCGTCGTGGCACCAGTCGGGCAACGCGATGCTGATGGTGATCCTGGGCGGCGTCGGCAGCCTGGCCGGCGCGGTGATCGGCGCGTTCTCCTTCGTGCTGCTGGCCGAGTGGTTCAGTACGCTGACCAAGCACTGGCAACTGCTGATGGGCGGCTTCATCATCGCCGCGGTGGCGCTGCTGCCGGGCGGGCTGGTCGGATTGGCCGGGCTGTTGCGGCGCCGGCTGGGGGGAGGCGCGGGCCGCGGCGCCGCAGGCAAGGCGGGCGGCAAAGCGGAAGGCAAAGCGGGCGGCAAAGTGAGCGACATGCGGGGAGAGCGGCGATGAACGCGCGCCATGGCAACGAACCGGTGCTGCGCGCGGCCGGACTGACGCGCCGCTTCGGCGGCCTGACGGCGGTGTCCGGCGTCGATCTTGCGCTGGACCTGCATCAGATCCACGCCGTGATCGGCACCAACGGCGCCGGCAAGTCGACGCTGATCAATCTGCTGTCGGGCGAGTTGGCGCCGAGCGCGGGCCAGCTGTTCCTGCACGGCAACGATGTCACCGGCTGGCCGCAGCCGCGGCTTGCCTGCGCCGGCGTGGGACGCAGCTATCAGCGCAACAACGTGTTCGCGCCGCTGAGCGTGCGCGAGAACTGCCGGCTGGCGGCGCAATCGCGCGCGCAGCGTGCCTGGCGCCTGTGGGAAAGCGCGCAGTCCTGCCGCACCGCGCGCGCGCTCGGCGACGAGGCAATGGAGCGCGCCGGTCTCGCCGATTGCGCGGCGCTGCCCGCCATGGCGCTGTCGCACGGCCAGAAGCGCCAGCTCGAGGTCGCGATGTGCCTCGCTACGCAGCCGGTGGCGCTGCTGCTCGACGAGCCGCTGGCCGGCATGGGCGCCGAGGAATCGGCGCGCATGCTGGCGCTGCTGCGCGACCTGCGCGAAGGCCACGCGATCCTGCTGGTCGAGCACGATATGGACGCGGTGTTCGCGGTGGCCGACCGCATCACCGTGATGGTCAACGGCGTGGTGATCGCCTCGGGCGAACCGGCCGCGATCCGGGCCAATCGGGAGGTGCAGCAGGCCTACCTGGGCGACGACGAGGGCGCCGGCGAGCTTGCCGCTGTCGCGGACGACGCCAATCCCCCATGGCGCAGGCGCCGGCGCGGCCGCCGGCACGCGCAAGGAGTGCGCAGCGTGAAGCCGATGATCGAAGCCACCGGCGTGCAGGCCTGGTATGGCACCAGCCATGTGCTGCGCGGCGTCGACTTTCGCGTCGATGCCGGCGAGACCGTCGGCCTGCTCGGGCGCAACGGCATGGGCAAGAGCACGCTGCTGCGGACCTTGCTCGGCCACGTGACGCAGCGCGCCGGCACCATCGTGGTCGCCGGCCGCGACGTGTCGCGCGCGCGGCCATACGATGTCGCGCGCCTGGGCGTCGCCTACGTGCCCGAAGGGCGCGGCATCTTCCCCAACCTGTCGGTGCGCGAGAACCTGCTGATGGCGGCGCGCAAGGGCTGCAACGGCCGCCACGACTGGGACGAGGCGAGGGTGCTCGACCTGTTCCCGCGGCTCAAGGAGCGGCTCGACCACGGCGGCCAGCAACTGTCCGGCGGCGAGCAGCAGATGCTGTCGATCGGCCGCGCGCTGATGACCAACCCAGACTGCCTGATCCTGGACGAGGCCACCGAAGGGCTGGCCCCGAAGATCGTGCGCGAGATCTGGGACGTGATCGCCGCCGTGCGCGGCACCGGCATCTCCACCGTGGTGGTCGACCGCAACTATCGCGCGGTGCTGGCGCAGGCCGACCGCGTGGTGGTGCTGGAGAAGGGGCTGGTCGCTGCCAGCGGCTCCGCGGCCGAGCTGGCGGCCACGCCGGGCCTGCTCGAACGGTATCTGGGCGTCTGAGCGCCCGAATGTTCGGCCGTATCCGCTGCCGCATTGACCGCGGGGGGACATGGAATACATAGCAGACATGGCAGACACGAAACGGCGCGAATACCGCTTGTCGCGCCGTTTTTCTATGGCGGGCGCGCCACACCCCGGGGTTGACCGAGCGCCGCTTCGCTCGCATCCTTGCGTTCCTGGGTAGGGGCGATCAACGGCCAACCAGCGTCTGCGTCGGCGCCACCCGCGGCGCGCCAGACGCGGTCTCAAAAAGATTCCTGATGACGCTGCCGGTCCGTTTCCACTAGAATGGCGCCCGATTGTGCATTGCAAAAATCCTCGAACGATGCGGCCGGCCGCGGCATAGTGGGCCTCCCGCTCCGAATCCATGACACAACCCACCACGAGCCATTATTTCGTCGAGACGCCCAGCATGCGCATGCTGGTGCTCGCGGCGATCGGTGTCGTCTTCGGCGATATCGGCACCAGTCCCCCTCTATGCATTGAAGGAGTGCTTCAGCGCCGAGCATGGCATTCCGTTCAGTCCGGAAGCGGTGATGGGCGTGATCTCGCTGCTGTTCTGGGCAATGATCCTGGTGGTCTCCATCAAGTACGTGGTGTTCGTGATGCGCGCGGACAACGACGGCGAAGGCGGGGTGCTGGCGCTGATGGCGCTGGCGCTGCGCAGCGCCGCACCGCGCTCGCGGCGGGCCAAGGTGCTGATGATGCTGGGCATCTTCGGCGCCTGCATGTTCTACGGCGATGCGGTGATCACGCCGGCCATCTCGGTGCTGTCCGCCGTGGAAGGCATCGAGATCGCGACGCCCGCGCTGTCGCACTACGTCATTCCGATCACCCTTGCCATCCTGCTGGTGCTGTTCCTGCTGCAGCGGCGCGGCACCTCGTCGGTCGGCAAGCTGTTCGGTCCGATCATGATGGTGTGGTTCCTGTCGCTCGGCGGGCTGGGCATCTACCACCTGATCGAGTCGCCCGCCATTCTGGCCGCGATCAATCCGCTGTACGGCGTGCGCTTCCTGATCGAGCATTCGCTGCAGGCGTTCATCGTGCTCGGCGCGGTGTTCCTGGTGCTGACCGGCGCCGAGGCGCTGTACATCGACATGGGCCATTTCGGTCCCGCGCCGATCCGCCGCGGCTGGTTCGCCATCGTGATGCCCTGCCTGATGCTGAACTACTTCGGCCAGGGCGCGATGCTGCTGGGCGACCCCAGCGCGGTGCGCAATCCGTTCTACCTGATGGTGCCCGATCTGCTGCTGATCCCGATGGTGCTGCTGGCCACCTGCGCCGCGGTGATCGCCTCGCAGGCCGTGATTTCGGGCGCGTTCTCGCTGACCAGCCAGGCGATCCAGCTCGGCTTCATTCCGCGCATGCGGATCCGCTACACCTCGGAGGCCGAGATCGGCCAGATCTACCTGCCGGTGATCAACTGGGTGCTGCTGGTGGCGGTCGTGCTGGTGGTGCTGGCCTTCAAGAAGTCGGAGAACCTGGCGGCCGCCTATGGCATCGCGGTCACCACGACGATGGTGATCACCACGCTGCTGTCGATCGTCGTGATGCGCCACGTGTGGAAATGGCCGCCGGCGGTGGTGGGGATCGCGGGCGCCGCCTTCCTGGTGATCGACCTGTCGTTCCTGTCGGCCAACCTGCTGAAGATCGCCGAGGGCGGCTGGTTCCCGCTGCTGCTGGGCAGCGCCGCATTCTTCCTGCTGATGACCTGGTACGGCGGCCGCAAGCTGCTGCGCGCGCGCAGCCTGGAGGAGGGCATCCCGCTCGAGCCCTTCATGGCCGGCCTGCTGGCCCATCCGCCGCACCGCGTCGAGGGCACCGCCGTCTTCCTGACCGGCAACACCGAATTCGTGCCGGTCTCGCTGCTGCACAACCTGAAGCACAACCGCGTGCTGCATGAGCGCGTGGTGTTCCTGAGCTTCGTCACGCGCGACATTCCCTATGTCGACGACGATCACCGGCTCAGCTGCAAGGACCTGGGCGGCGGCGTCTTCATCCTGAAGTCCGAGTACGGCTTCAAGGAAACCCCCGACGTGCACAAGGTGCTCGACCTGTCCAAGCGCAAGCTCGACATGGAGTTCGAGCTGATGGAGACCTCGTTCTTCATCGCGCGCGAATCGGTGATCCCGTCGCGCCTGCCCGGCATGCCGATGTGGCGCGAGACGCTGTTCGCGTGGATGCATCAGAACGGCGCCAAGCCGTCGGACTTCTTCCGCATTCCGGCCAACCGGGTGGTCGAGCTGGGAACCAAGGTCGAGATCTGAGCGCGGGGTGGCGCCTGCGGGCGCCGCCGATCGCATCACCGGAAAGCCTGCATGCGGCGCTGCCGTTTGCAGGCTTTTTTGTTGCCGCTTGCCCTACTGACGAGGGGAGTGAGGTGCCGAGGTGTCAACTTTCGGAGGACGGCACCGTAAACTCCCGGGGGACGTCCGTCCGACCTGCCCGCATGCGCTCGCATGCGTCCGCTTGCACGTCCTCGCAGCGCGCAGGGGCTCGGATGCACGTCGCTCTATGTCGTTCAACCAGGAGAACCGGTAGTGAAGAAAGTCCATGCAGTTTCCCTGATCGGGATGCTCGCGCTGCTCGCCGCAGGGGGATGCGCCACGGAATCGTCGCGGGCCTTGCCCGTGCAGCAGGTCGAAAGCGCCAGCCGCCCGTACCAGGGCGTGCGCGCGCCGATCGCGGTCGGCAAGTTCGACAACCGCTCCAGCTATATGCGCGGCGTGTTCTCCGACGGCGTCGACCGCCTCGGCGGGCAGGCCAAGACCATCCTGATCACCCATCTGCAGCAGACCGGCCGTTTCAACGTGCTGGACCGCGACAACATGGAAGAGATCAAGCGCGAAGCCGGCATCAAGAAGCAGCAGCAGAACCTGAAGGGCGCCGACTACGTGATCACCGGCGACGTGACCGAGTTCGGCCGCAAGGAAGTCGGCGATCGCCAGCTGTTCGGCCTGCTCGGCCGCGGCAAGTCGCAGGTCGCATACGCCAAGGTCGCGCTGAACGTGGTCAACATCAACACGTCCGAGGTCGTGTACTCGACCCAGGGCGCAGGCGAATACGAGCTGTCGAGCCGCGAGATCATCGGCTTCGGCGGCACGCAGAGCTATGACTCGACGCTCAACGGCAAGGTGCTCGACCTGGCGATGCGCGAGGCGATTGCCAAGCTGGTCAGCGGTATCGAGAGCGGGGCCTGGAAGCCCGCCATCCAATAACACCAACAACACCTCTTCGAGGAACGGGTCATGAAAACGACGTTGCAAACGTCGCGGCTGGCACTGGCCGCCGCGGCGTGCGGCGCGCTGCTTGCCGGCTGCGCCAGCCAGAACACGCTGTACCAGTGGGAGGGGTATCAACCCCAGGTCTACAACTACTTCAAGGGCGAGCCGAAGCAGGAACAGGTGATCGTGCTCGAGCGCGACCTCGAGAAGATCAAGGCCGCCGGCAAGCTCCCGCCGCCGGGCTATCACGCCCACCTGGGGCTGCTCTACGCCGATCTCGGCAAGGACGACGAAATGGTGCGCCAGTTCCAGACGGAAAAGGCGCTGTTTCCGGAGTCGGGCACCTATGTCGATTTCCTGCTGCGCAATATCAAGCGTCCGGAGAAGAAGGCCGAAGCGAAGGCCGACGCCGGCGGCAACAAGGTCGAGGTCAAGTAAATGAAGACACTGTCTTACCGCACGCTGTTCTCGCGGCTGCTTCCGCTCGCGGCCGTCGCCGCGCTCGCGACCGGCTGTGCCACGCCCCGGCAGGTCGACTATGCCGCCTTCAAGCAGGCACGTCCGCGCACCATCCTCGTGCTGCCGCCGCAGAACGAATCGCCCGAAGTGCTGGCGACCTACAGCGTGCTGTCGCACGCCACCTATCCGCTGGCCGAGGCCGGTTACTACGTGCTGCCGGTGACGCTGGTCGACGAGACGTTCAAGCAGAACGGCATCACGCAGCCCGGCGAAATGCATGCGGTGGCGCCGGCCAAGCTAAGGGAGATCTTCGGCGCGGACGCCGCGCTGTACATCGACATCATGAGCTACGGCACCAAGTACTACGTGATCGACAGCGCGACGGTGGTGACGGCCAAGGCCAAGCTGGTCGACCTGAAGACGGGCACGGAGCTGTGGACGGGCGTTGCATCGGCCTCGAACAACGAGGGCGGCAACAGTTCGGGCGGCGGCCTGATCGGCATGCTGGTCGCGGCGGCGGTCAAGCAGATCATCAACAGCGCCACCGATGCCGGCCACAACGTGGCGGGCGTGACCACCAGCCGCCTGCTGACGGCGGGACAGCCTGGCGGCCTGCTGTACGGCCCGCGTTCGCCGAAGTACAACGCGGACTGATCCCGGCAAGGGGTCCCGGCGGGCCGCCGATGCGGTGTCCCGCCGGGGGAGAGTGCCGATCGCGATGGATCGGGATTCCGTCAAGTCAGCGGGAGAGTCAGCGCATTGCCGTGGGGATGCGCACGGGGCGGCGCCGGGCCCCGCGGGCGGCACCAGAGCCGCCCGGATCTGCTTAACGCTTCAGCTTGGCAAACGCCGCCGCCATCGCGCCGGCGGGTTCGGCTTCGCGCCGGCCGCCGCCCTGGAAGCCGCGGCTCGGGCGGTTGCCGCCGCGCTCCTGTCGCTCGCCGCCGGCGGCGCGGTTGCCGCTCTGGCCCGGCTCGTCGTCGAGGCGCATCGACAGGCCGATCCGGTTGCGCTTGACGTCGACCTCCATCACCTTGACCTTGACGATCTGGCCGGCCTTGACGACCTCGTGCGCGTCCTTGACGAACTTGGTCGACAGCGCCGAGATATGGACCAGCCCGTCCTGGTGCACGCCGATATCGACGAAGGCGCCGAAGGCGGCGACGTTGGTCACCACGCCCTCGAGCACCATGCCGGGCTGCAGGTCCTTGATGTCCTCGACGCCGTCCTGGAAGGTGGCGGTCTTGAACTCCGGACGCGGGTCGCGGCCCGGCTTTTCCAGCTCACTGAGGATGTCGCGCACGGTCGGCAGGCCGAAGGTGTCGTCGGTGAACTGCGTCGGCGACAGCCCGCGCAACGCGTCGCGATTGCCCATCACGTCGCGCAGGTCCTTCTTGATATGGTCGAGGATGCGCTTGACCACCGGGTAGGCCTCCGGGTGGACCGAGGAGCGGTCCAGCGGATTATCGCCGTCGTTGATGCGCAGGAAGCCGGCCGCCTGCTCGAAGGTCTTGTCGCCCAGCCGCGGCACCTTCTTCAGCGCGTCGCGATTGGGGAAGGCGCCATTGGCATCGCGGAACTCGACGATATTGCGCGCCAGCACGCTGTTTAGGCCCGACACGCGCGCCAGCAGCGGCACCGAGGCGGTGTTGACGTCGACGCCGACCGCGTTCACGCAGTCCTCGACCACCGCATCGAGCGTGCGCGCCAGTTCGCGCTGGTTGACGTCGTGCTGGTACTGGCCGACGCCGATCGACTTCGGATCGATCTTGACCAGTTCGGCCAGCGGGTCCTGCAGCCGCCGCGCGATCGACACCGCGCCGCGCAGCGACACGTCCAGATCGGGGAATTCCTTGGCCGCCAGCTCCGAGGCGGAATAGACCGAGGCGCCGGCCTCGCTGACGACGATCTTGGTCAGCTTCAGTTCGGGCGCCTGGCGCATCAGGTCCTGCACCAGCTTGTCGGTTTCGCGGCTCGCCGTGCCGTTGCCGATCGACACCAGCGAGACGCCATGCTGCTTGGCCAGGCGCGCCAGCGTGGCCAGCGAACCGTTCCAGTCGCGGCGCGGCTCGTGCGGGTAGATCGTGGCGGTTTCCAGCAGCTTGCCGGTGGCATCGACCACCGCGATCTTGCAGCCCGTACGGATGCCCGGGTCGATGCCCATCACGGCCTTCGGGCCGGCCGGGGCGGCGAGCAGCAGCTCATGCAGATTGCGGCCGAAGATCTTGATCGCCTCGCCTTCCGCGCTCTCGCGCAGCTGCGCCAGCAGTTCGGTTTCCAGGTGCGGCTGCACCTTGACGCGCCAGCACCAGCGGCAGACGTCGCCCAGCCATTTGTCGGCGGGGCGGTTCAGGTTCTGGATGCCGACATGGCGCGCGATCATCGCCTCGCACGGATGGGGCACCAGTGCGTCCTGTTCCTCGCCCAGGCCCAGCTTGATCATCAGCACGCCGGCATTGCGGCCGCGGAACAGCGCCAGCGCGCGGTGCGACGGAATCGTGCGGATGGTCTCGCTGTAGTTGTAGTAGTCGCGGAACTTCTCTTCCTCGGCGGTTTCCTTGCCTTCGACCACCGACGAGGTGACCACGCCGTTGGACCACAGATGCTCGCGCAGCTTGCCCAGCAGCTCGGCGGTCTCGCCGAACTGCTCCGACAGGATGTCGCGCGCGCCGTCCAGCGCCGCCTTGACGTCGGGCACGCCGCCGTCCGCGGTGGGCTTGCCGTTGACGTATTTGGCCGCCTCGGCCTGCGGGTCCAGTGTCGGGTCGGCCAGCAGCGCATGGGCCAGCGGCTCCAGCCCGCATTCGCGCGCGATCTGGGCGCGGGTGCGGCGCTTGGGCTTGTAGGGCAGATACAGGTCTTCCAGCGCCTGCTTGGTGACCGCGGCTTCGATCGCGGTGCGCAGATCGGGGGTCAGCTTGCCCTGTTCCTCGATCGAGGCCAGGATCGCGGCACGGCGTTCCTCCATGTCGCGCAGGTACAGCAGCCGTTCCTCGAGCGCGCGCAGCTGCGTGTCGTCGAGGTTGCCGGTGACCTCCTTGCGGTAGCGCGCGATGAACGGCACGGTGGCGCCTTCGTCGAGCAGTTCGACGGCCGCCGCCACCTGGCGGGGTTGGACGGACAGCTCGGCCGCGATGAGCGACACGATCTTTTGCGTGACGGAAGCTGGCAGGTTGGACATCGGAAAAACACTCAGTCGAAAGCGGGGCATTTTGCCACAAGCGAACGGCGCTTCATCCGGCATGCGGTACGCACGGGGATCGATTCTGAATCGCCCTTGCGGGCAGGCCGTGCGCGGGCGCGGCGGCATGCCCCGATGGTAGAATCCGCCCATGAACCTCAAGCCACAACGGGCCGCTCTGCCGGCATGTTTTCCGGCCGCCGATCGCGCGGCAACGACGCCTGCCGGCAGGCTGGCCAGGGTCCCGATGCAGGCGCCGATGTTGGCGCGGACGTTGGTGCGGACGTTGGCACGGACACTGGCGCTGGCGTGCCTGGCCGTGCCGCTGCCCGCCGCGCTGGCGCAGGGCGCGGCTTCGGCCCCGGCGGCCGCTTCCCCGTCCGCCACCGGCTCCGCCTCTGCCGCGGGCGAACTGCAGGCGACGCGCGACTTCGACGCCGAGCGCAAGGCCGTGGCCGATTCGCGCGCCTGGACCAACTACCGCTTCGCCACCGCCGAGCGCGCCTGCTACGACAAGTTCTTCGTGACCAACTGCATCGAGCGCGCCAAGGAAACCCAGCGCACCGAGCTGGCCGTGCTGCGCGAACGCGAGCTCGAGATCGGCGAGGCCGAGCGTGCCTTCAAGGCCGCCAAACGCGATCGCGAACAGGCGCTGCGCCAGGCCGAGTACGAGGCCAGCCAGCCGCAGCGCGCGGCCGACGAACAGGCCAATCGCGCCGAGTTCGAACGCAAGCAGCAGGAGCAGAAGCTGCGCGACGCGCAGCGCCAGGCCGAGGCGCCGCAGCGCGCGGCCAATGCCGCCGAGTACCAGCAGAAGCAGGCCGACTACGACGCGCGGATGCGCGAGGCGCGCGAGCGCGGTGCCGAGCAGGCCCGCCAGCGAGCCGAGAACGTCAAGGCTTACGAGTCCAAGCAGCAGCAGGCGATCCAGCGCCAGCGCGAGGTCGAGGAGCGCCGCGCCAAGGCCAGGGAAAAGCAGGGCAGCGGCGAGTCGCCGCGGCCGTTCGGCTTCTGATGATGGACGTCGCCGGTGGGGGAGGCCAATGGACGATGGACCGCGATCTGAACACCCTCGAACGCCAGATCATCGAATTGCAGATCGAGCACCGCGATCTGGACTACCTGATTGACCGGCTGTCCGGCGAGGCCGGCCACGATGAACTGCAATTGCGCCGGCTCAAGAAGCGCCGGCTGAAGCTGAAGGACGCCATCACGCTGCTGCAGCTGCAGCTCGAACCCGACGTACCCGCCTGATCCCCCCGGTCCGCGATCCCGCGGGCCGCCATGCCAGCGCCGCCGGCCACCACCTGCGGCGCACCGAATTCCTGCCAGCCTTGTCCGATTCCGATCTCTCCCATCCCGGCGACGATGCCGCCGGTCCCGCCATCCAGCCGGACGCCGCCGACGCGCGCGCCGCAGCGCTGGCGCGCATCTTCGCGCCGACCGGCACGCTGGCGCAGGCCATCGACGGCTATCGGCCGCGCGATGCGCAGGCGAAGATGGCCACCGCGGTGGCCGATGCGATCGAGGCGCACGATACGGTGATCGTCGAGGCCGGCACGGGAACCGGCAAGACCTTCGCCTATCTGGTGCCGGCGATGCTGTGGGGCGGCAAGGTGATCCTGTCGACCGGCACCAAGAACCTGCAGGACCAGCTGTTCCTGCGCGACATCCCGACCGTGCGCCGCGCGCTCAATGTGCCGGTCTCGGTCGCGCTGCTCAAGGGCCGCGCCAACTACGTCTGCCACTACCACATGGAGCGGGCGCAGTTGAACGGGCGGCTGGCGTCCAGGCAGGACGCGGCGTGGCTGCGCGAGATCGCCAACTTCGCCAAGACCACCTCGTCCGGCGACAAGGCCGAACTGGCCAGCGTGCCGGAGAACGCGCCGGTATGGCAACTGGTGACCTCGACCCGCGACAACTGCCTCGGCACCGAATGCCCGCACCACAAGGAGTGCTTCGTGATGCGGGCGCGCAAGGAGGCGCAGCAGGCGGACCTGGTGGTGGTCAACCACCATCTGTTCTTCGCCGACGTGGTGCTGCGCGATACCGGCATGGCCGAGCTGCTGCCGGCGGCGAATACGGTGATCTTCGACGAGGCGCACCAGCTGCCGGAAACCGCGACGCTGTTCTTCGGCGACAGCCTGTCGACCAGCCAGCTGCTGGAGCTGGCGCGCGATACGGTCGCCGAGGGCCTGTCGCATGCGCGCGATGCGGCCGACTGGGTCGGCATCGTGGCGCCGCTCGAGCGCGCCACGCGCGACCTGCGGCTGGCCTTCGGCAAGGACAATGTACGGCTGGCGCTGGGGCAGATCGAGGCCGACGCCCGCATCGGCGAGCCGTTCTTCGACACGCTCGACGCGCTGGAGAAGGCGTTGAGCGATGTGGTCGCGCTGCTGCAGGGGCAGGCCGAGCGCGCCGAATCGCTGGAGCAGTGCCATCGGCGCGCGCTGGAACTGGCGCAGCGGCTGGCGGCCTGGCGCGACGACAGTCCGGCGCCGCAGCCGGCGGTGGAGGCGGGCGGGACGGGCGGGACGGGCGGGACTGGCGGTGAGGGCGTGCAGCCGGCGTTGGCGGCGTTGTCGGAGCCGGCGTTGCCGGGGGGCGCGTTGTCGGGGTCCGCGTCGTCGGAGTCCAATGCAGCGCTTGGGGAATCGATTGCAGATGCGATGTCCGATGCGGCTGCCGATGTGGCTTCCGGGTCTGCTTCCGGGTCTGCGTCCGCGTCCGCTTCGGCATCCGACCCGGCGGCCGCCTCCACGCCGGCCTGGAACCCGCCCGAAACGGTGCGCTGGGTCGAAGTGTTCTCGCATACCGTGCAGCTGCACCGCACGCCGCTGTCGATCGCGCCGATCTTCTCGCGGCAGCGCGCGGGCCATCCGCGCGCTTGGATCTTTACCTCGGCGACGCTGTCGGTCAAAGGTAATTTCGCCCACTATGCCGCGCAACTGGGGCTCGACAAGGATCGCTCGCTGTCGCTGCCCAGCCCATTCGACTACGGCGAGCAGGGCCTGCTGTACGTGCCGCGCGACCTGCCGGCGCCGCAGTCGCCGCAGTTCACCGACGCCGTGGTGGCGGCCGCCTTGCCGCTGATCGAGGCGGCCGGCGGGCGCACCTTCCTGCTTTGCACCACGCTGCGCGCGGTGCAGCGCGCCTCCGATCTGCTGTACGAGGCCTTCGCCGAACGCGGGCTGCAGTTGCCGATCCTGGTGCAGGGCCAGGCCAGCCGCACCGAGCTGCTCGATCGTTTCCGCGAGCTCGGCAATGCGGTGCTGGTCGGCAGCCAGAGCTTCTGGGAGGGCGTCGATGTGCGCGGCGAAGCGTTGTCGCTGGTGGTGATCGACAAGCTGCCGTTCGCGCCGCCCGACGATCCGGTGCTGGCCGCCCGCATGGAGGCGTTGCAGAAAAAGGGGCTGAGCCCGTTCGCCGTGCATCAGCTGCCGCACGCGGTGATCACGCTGAAGCAGGGCGCCGGCCGGCTGATCCGCTCCGAGACCGATCGCGGCGTGCTGGTGATCTGCGACACGCGGCTGGTCGAGAAACCCTACGGACGCCAGATCTGGCAGAGCCTGCCGCCGTTCAAGCGCACGCGCGAGCGGGACACGGTGGTGGCGTTTCTGGAAGGGTTGAAGAAGGCGTAGCGGAAGGCGTAGCGGCGCGGCGGCGAGCGCGGGTCCCAGCGGCGAGCGCGGTCGGGTACCGCCGCCCAACGCGCCCAACGCCCCCAACGCCCCCAACGCCCCGAACGCCCCGAACGCCCCCAACGCCCCGAACGCCCCGAACGCCCCGAACGCCCCCAACGCCCCCAACGCCCCCAACGCCCAACGCCCAACGCCCAACGCCCAACGCCCAACGCCCAACGCTCCCAATTCCGCCGCCAAAACAAAAAGCCCGGTTCGGTGAATCGAACCGGGCTTTTCTCATGCCCGTCGCAGTGGCGTCAGATCGTTCAGAACAGCTTCCACCACGGCTTGTCCTTCTCGCGGCGCTCGCCGTACTTCATGAAGTCGCTGTTGGGGGAAGTTCATCTCCATCACGCGCAGCGTGTCGTCGCGCAGGTCCTTCATGCCCAGCGCCTCGTACGAACGGATCATGATGTACAGCGCCTCCTCGTTGGCCGGCGCGCCATCGTATTCCTTCAGCGCCTGCTGCGCGCGGTTGACCGCAGCCAGGTAGGCGCCGCGGCGATAGTAGTAGCGCGCCGCGTGGACTTCGTGCTGGGCCAGCGAATTGACGATGTACTGCATCCGCGCGGCCGCGTCCGGCGTGTACCGGCTTTCGGGGAAGCGCGTGACCAGCGTATGGAAGGCGTCGTAGGCCGCGCGCGCCGCCTTCGGATCGCGCTCGCTCAGGTCCTGGCCCGAGAAGCGGCCGAGCCAGCCGAGGTTGTCGTTGAAGTTGATCAGCCCCTTCAGGTAGTAGGCGTAATCGACGCTGGGGTGATTCGGGTGCAGCTGGATGAAGCGGTCGACCGAGGCCAGCGCGGCGGCGGTTTCGCCATCCCTTGTAGTTGGCATAGGCCGTATCGATCTGCGCCTGCTGCGCGAACCGGCCGAACGGGTAGCGGCCCTCGAGCTTTTCGTACAGCTTGACCGCGCGCGGATAGTCGCCGCTGTCGAGGGCGTCCTTGGCTTCCGAATATAATTTGTTGGCTGACCAACCCGCCGTTTCGTCGGGTTGTTCCGAGAGCAGGCCGCATGCCGACAGCATGACGCAGCCGCCCGCGAGCAGAATCGCTCCAAATCTTGCGCGCCAACTGGCGCGTCTCATGCTCATCGATTGCATGGGCAACCTATTCCGGATGAAAAAAAGCGTCAAGCATTATAGCCCAAGCCCTTCGGTCGCCAGCCCGCAAGCGGCCCTCGACAGCGAGGCCGCACGCGATGCGGCGGTCGAAACCGAGCTGGAGGATTTCGACGAGCTGCCCGCGGCCGCACTTGTGGAGGCGGAAAGCGGCGCCGACATGGTCCCCGTGGTGCTGGAAGTCGACAGCGCCGCACACGGAGAACGGCTCGATAAATTATTGGCCCGGCAGCTCAGCGAATTCTCGCGCAGCCGCATCCAGCAGTGGATCGACAGCGGCGCGGTGACCGTCGACGGCGTCGTGCGCCGGCCGCGCGACAGCGTGCAGATGGGGCAGCGCATCGAGGTCCGGCCGCAGGCCGCGCCCGAAACGCTGGCCTTCACGCCCGAGCCGGTGCCGCTGCAGATCGTCTACGAAGACGCGGCGCTGCTGGTCATCGACAAGCCGGCCGGCCTGGTGGTGCATCCCGCCGCCGGCAACTGGAGCGGCACCGTGCTCAACGGGCTGCTGCATCGCGATCCGGCCGCGGCCTCGCTGCCGCGCGCGGGCATCGTCCATCGGCTCGACAAGGAGACCTCGGGCCTGATGGTGGTGGCCCGCACGCTGACCGCGCAGACCGACCTGGTGCGGCAGCTGCAGGCCCGCACGGTCAAGCGGACCTATCTCGCGCTGGTGTGGGGCGAGGCGCCCGACGAGGGCACCATCGATGCGCCGATCGGCCGCGATCCGCGCGAGCGCACGCGCATGGCGATCGTGCATACCTCGAGCGGCAAGCCCTCGCGCACGCATTTCCGCACGCTGGGCGTGGCGCCGCTCGGACGTGGTTGCGTGTCGATGGTGATGTGCCAGCTCGAGACCGGCCGCACCCATCAGATCCGCGTGCATTTCGAATCGATCGGTCATCCGCTGCTGGGCGACCCGGTCTATCACCGCGCCACCCAGCGCGGCCAGCGCCCGGCCATCAAGGCGCCGCTGCCGGTGCCGTTCGAACGGCAGGCGCTGCATGCCTATCGGCTGGGGCTGGTGCATCCGGTCAGCGGCAAGGCGATGTCGTGGCGCGCGCCCGCGCCGGACGATCTGCAGGCGCTGATCGACGCGCTGGACTTCACCACGCTGGAAGAGCGCGATCGCTACGACGACGAGGACGACGAGGATTGGGATGGCGTCTTGTTCGAGGGCGACGAGGATGGCGATGACGAAGAGGACGACGATGGAGAGGGGGCGCGCATGACGGACGCTGACGACGGCCGCCTGGCGCAGCTGATCCCGGACTGGCCCGCGCCGTCGGGCGTACGGGCGCTGTCCACCACGCGCATCGGCGGCGTCAGCCGAGGTCCGTACGGACTGGCCGATGGCAGCGCGGGCGGGCTCAATCTCGGCACCCATGTCGGCGACGATGCCGAGGCGGTGGCGGAGAACCGGCGGCGCCTGCGGGCCTGGCTGCCATCGGCGCCGCGCTGGCTCGAACAGGTGCACGGCTGCGCTGTGGTGACGGCCGATGGAGTCGATGGAGTTGATGGAGTCGATCAGGCCGATGCCGCCGATGCCGCCGATGAGGCCGATGGCGCCGAGGCCCGCAATCGCCCGGCACCGGACGCGCCGCCGCGCGCCGATGCCAGCATCAGCACGACGCCGGGACAGGTCTGCGCGGTGATGACGGCGGACTGCCTGCCGGTCCTGCTGTGCGATCGCGCGGGCACCGTGGTCGGTGCCGCG
This sequence comes from Cupriavidus sp. H18C1, assembly GCF_049311595.1. Lineage (NCBI taxonomy): Bacteria > Pseudomonadati > Pseudomonadota > Betaproteobacteria > Burkholderiales > Burkholderiaceae > Cupriavidus > Cupriavidus sp. H18C1. The sequence goes on along the minus strand of NZ_CP186008.1, from coordinate 509,947 downwards.
CATGCGGCTGGCGCGGCCTGTGTGCGGGGGTGATCGAGGCCACGCTGGCGCGCATGGAGAAGCAACGCGCGGACACCGGATCGCCGCCGCAGTGGCTCGCATGGCTCGGTCCCGCGATCGGACCCGATGCGTTCGAGGTCGGCGCCGAAGTCCGTTCCGCGTTTCTGGAGCACGCCATGCCGCACGAGCGCGATGCGGTGGAGCAGGCGTTTCGCCCCGGCGCGGCCGGCAAGTATCTGGCCGACCTGTACGCGCTCGCCCGCATCCGGCTCGCGCGCGCCGGCTGTGTCGACGTCTACGGCGGCGATGCCTGCACGGTCAGCGATGCGCAGCGCTTCTACTCGTATCGGCGCGATGGGGTGACCGGGCGCATGGCGAGCCTGGTGTGGCTCGAGCCGGCATCGAAGGAAAAATAAGAAGAAGCGGCCGGACAAGGGGCAGGGCAGCCGCACGGAATGCATCTGCTCTATTGTCCGGACGACATGACATTTGATCTCACGACGCGCCGCCGTCCGGCGGCGTCGCTGGCGCAGGCTTGACGACGGCTCGCTGTGCCCCTGGTATTGCCGCCTCTTCGGCTGTCCGTTTTGCAGCCGATTCCGCGCCTCGTTCGGCAGCCGGCTCCGCGCCCCGTTCCGCAGCCTGTTCCGCGGCACGCCGCCGCTTCCGCCGTCCCGGCGTGCCGAGGATATAGAGCAGCAGCGCGACCGGGCCGACGCCATACAACAGAAAGGTGGCGATCGCGGCCACCACCGTGTGTTCGGTGATGGCCATCATCAGCGCGACGTAGAGCCAGCCGATCGCGACGATATACATCGGAATTTCATCCTCTTCGTGGACACTGCCCGGGGCACGAATTGCCGGCCGCGGAGCGCCTTTGCGTCAAGACGTTTCCCGCATTGACAGCGTCATCGTTGCAAGGCAACAATGCCCCGGACGGCGAGTAACTGTGCGGTCCGCAGCGCCCCCGCACCACGGTATGCCGTGGAAAGCGCGCTGGCCGTCATTCGGCAAGCATACCGCACGCGCTCCGTGGCCGGAGGAGCGCGACGCGTGCCGGTTCTCCCGGAGCGAATCGCAGAACGGCGTTCCGGGCCGGCTCACTCATCAGACGGCAGAGAGACACGACATCATGGCGACCGGCAAAGGCGCGGCAACTTCCGGACAGGAAGACAAGACCACACCGTTTTCATCGACGCCGGGGCCATTCGATCCAGCGACATGGCTGGAGTGGTCCAGGCAGGCCCAAGCCAATGGCCGGGCGGCCGGCGGCATGCCGGGCGCGGAAGCGTTTGCCGCGTGGGGTGGGTTCCCCGGGGCCGCATTCCCCGGGGCCGCATTCCCCCGGCGGCGCATTCCCCGGTGCCGGATTTCCCGGCGGTGCATTTCCCGGTATCAAGATTGCCCCGGCCCAACTGGCCGAGATCCAGCAGCGCTTCATGCAGGGTTTCACCGACCTGTGGCGCGCGATGGCGGCAGGCGACCAGCAGCAGGTGCAACTGACCGACCGGCGCTTTGCCGGCGATGCCTGGCGCAGCAATGCGCCGTATCGCTACGCCGCCGCCTTCTATCTGCTGACCGCGCGCGCGATGAGCGAAATGGCCGACGCCGTCGAGGCCGATGCCAAGACGCGGCAGCGCATCCGTTTTGCCGTGGCGCAGTGGGTCGACGCGATGTCGCCGGCCAATTTTCTCGCCACCAATCCCGAGGCGCAGCGGCGCCTGATCGAGTCGAACGGTGAATCGCTGCGTGCGGGCCTGCGCAACATGCTCGAGGACCTGACGCGCGGCAAGATCTCGCAGACCGACGAGTCGGCCTTCGAGGTCGGCCGCAATGTCGCGATCACCGAGGGCGCGGTGGTCTACGAGAACGAATACTTCCAGCTGCTGCAGTACAAGCCGCTGACCGCCAAGGTGCATGCGCGCCCGCTGCTGATGGTGCCGCCCTGCATCAACAAGTACTACATCCTCGACCTACAGCCGGAGAGCTCGCTGGTGCGCCATATCGTCGAGCAGGGTCATACCGTGTTTCTGGTGTCGTGGCGCAATCCCGATGCGAGCATGGCGGCGCGTACCTGGGACGACTACATCGAGCACGGCGCGATCCGCGCGATCGAGGTGTCGCGCGCGATCAGCGGGCAGGACCGCATCAACGTGCTGGGCTTCTGCGTCGGCGGCACCATTGTCTCGACCGCGCTCGCGGTGATGGCCGGCCGCGGCGAGCGTCCCGCGCAGAGCCTGACGCTGCTGACCACGCTGCTCGATTTCTCGGACACCGGTGTGCTCGACGTCTTCGTCGACGAAGCGCACGTGCAGTTGCGCGAAGCCACGCTCGGCGGCGCGGCCGGCGCGCCCTGTGCCTTGCTGCGCGGCATCGAGCTGGCCAACACGTTCTCGTTCCTGCGGCCGAACGATCTGGTCTGGAACTACGTGGTCGACAACTATCTGAAGGGAAATACGCCGGTGCCGTTCGACCTGCTGTTCTGGAACGGCGACGCCACCAATCTGCCCGGTCCCTGGTATTGCTGGTATTTGCGCCATACCTATCTGCAGGACGAACTGAAGGTGCCGGGCAAGCTGACCGTCTGCGGCGTGCCGGTCGACCTGGGCAAGATCGACGTGCCGACCTATCTGTATGGTTCGCGCGAGGACCATATCGTGCCGTGGACCGCGGCGTATGCGTCGACACGGCTGCTGTCCAACGACCTGCGCTTCGTGCTGGGCGCCTCCGGCCATATCGCCGGGGTCATCAATCCGCCGGCGAAGAAGAAACGCAGCCACTGGCTCAACGAGGACCTGCCCGACAGTCCGAACGACTGGTTCGCCGGCGCGACCGAGGCGCCGGGCAGCTGGTGGCCGGACTGGTTTGCCTGGCTCGGCAAGCACGCCGGCGCGAAAAAGGCGGCACCGACCCAGTACGGCAGCCGCGACTATCCGGCCATCGAGCCGGCGCCGGGCCGCTACGTCAAGGCCAAGGCCTAGGCAACCGGGGCAACGCGAGAGGGGGAGAACACCGGACCGGCAAGCCGCCCAGGGCGACCGCCTTCATCGGCCGCTTCCCGTCCGCGCCCCGGCATCGACATCGACATCGAAACCGACAGACAGCGACATCGACTTCCTGAATCGCAGTATCCGTATTCCATTGAGAGGACTGAACATGACTGACGTTGTGATCGTATCGGCCGCACGCACCGCGGTAGGCAAATTCGGCGGGTCGCTGGCCAAGGTGCCGGCCCCCGAACTGGGCGCCATCGTCATCAAGGCCGCGCTCGAGCGCGCCGGCGTCAAGCCGGAGCAGGTCAGCGAAGTGATCATGGGCCAGGTGCTGACCGCCGGCTCGGGACAGAACCCGGCGCGCCAGGCGGCGATCAAGGCCGGGCTGCCGCATATGGTCCCCGCGATGACGATCAACAAGGTGTGCGGCTCGGGCCTGAAGGCCGTGATGCTCGCCGCCAACGCGATCGCCTCGGGCGATGCCGAGATCGTCGTGGCCGGCGGCCAGGAGAACATGAGCGCGGCGCCGCACGTGCTGCCGGGCTCGCGCGACGGCTTCCGCATGGGCGACGCCAAGCTGATCGACACGATGATCGTCGACGGCCTGTGGGACGTCTACAACCAGTACCACATGGGCATCACCGCCGAGAACGTGGCCAAGGAATACGGCATCTCGCGCGAGGCCCAGGACGAGTTCGCGGTCAGCTCGCAGAACAAGGCCGAGGCCGCGCAGAAGGCCGGGCGCTTCGACGAGGAAATCGTCCCCGTGATGATCCCGCAGCGCAAGGGCGAGCCGCTGGCCTTCGCCACCGACGAGTTCGTGCGCCACGGCGCCACCCTGGAGAGCATCGCGGGCCTGAAGCCGGCCTTCGACAAGGCCGGCACCGTGACCGCGGCCAATGCCTCGGGCATCAACGACGGCGCCGCCGCGGTGGTGGTGATGTCGGCCGCCAAGGCGCGCGAGCTGGGCCTGACCCCGCTCGCCACGATCCGCGCCTTCGCCAACGCCGGCGTCGATCCGAAGGTGATGGGCATGGGCCCGGTGCCGGCCTCGCAGCGCTGCCTGTCGCGCGCCGGCTGGAGCGTGCAGGACCTGGACCTGATGGAGATCAACGAGGCCTTCGCCGCGCAGGCGCTGGCGGTGCACAAGCAGATGGGCTGGGACACCGACAAGGTCAACGTCAATGGCGGCGCGATCGCGATCGGCCATCCGATCGGCGCCTCCGGCTGCCGCATTCTGGTGACGCTGCTGCACGAGATGAAGCGGCGCGATGCAAAGAAGGGCCTGGCGTCGCTGTGCATCGGCGGCGGCATGGGAGTGGCGCTCGCCGTGGAACGGTGAGGAGGGGTGTGCCGGCGGGCAGGGTGTGGATGCGGGCGGCATGGCGCCGTCCGTCCGGCGCGCCGGCGTCGATAACAAGAATCTGATTAGGAGTGGATATGACTCAGCGCATTGCATACGTAACGGGCGGCATGGGCGGCATCGGTACCGCGATCTGCCAGCGCCTGGCCAAGGAAGGCTATCGCGTGGTCGCGGGCTGCGGCCCCAATTCGCCGCGCCGTGAACGCTGGCTGGAACAGCAGAAGGCGCTCGGCTTCGACTTCATTGCCTCCGAAGGCAATGTGGCCGACTGGGATTCCACCAAGGCCGCGTTCGACAAGGTCAAGGCCGAGGTCGGCGAGGTCGATGTGCTGATCAACAATGCGGGCATCACGCGCGACGTGGTGTTCCGCAAGATGACGCGCGCCGACTGGGACGCGGTGATCGATACCAACCTGACCTCGCTGTTCAACGTCACCAAGCAGGTGATCGACGGCATGGCGGATCGCGGCTGGGGCCGGATCGTCAATATCTCGTCGGTCAACGGGCAGAAGGGGCAGTTCGGCCAGACCAACTACTCGACCGCGAAGGCCGGCCTGCATGGCTTCACGATGGCGCTGGCGCAGGAAGTGGCGACCAAGGGCGTGACGGTCAACACGGTGTCGCCGGGCTATATCGCGACCGATATGGTCAAGGCGATCCGCCAGGACGTGCTCGACAAGATCGTCGGCACGATCCCGGTCAAGCGCCTGGGCCAGCCGGAAGAGATCGCCTCGATCTGCGCCTGGCTGGCCTCCGAGGAATCGGGCTTCGCCACCGGTGCCGACTTCTCGCTGAACGGCGGCCTGCACATGGGCTGACCGACCGGGCCGGCGCTATGCCGGCCCGACGCTGGCCTGACATCGGTCCAGCACCGGCCCGACGCCGACATGGCCCGGGCCGGTGTTGCGCTGCGTTGGACGCGCCGCAGCACCGTGCCGGCGCGTGCGCGCGGCCGGCTCTCGCACCTCGCTTTTTTCCCCTGCTTTTTCCCTTTTTTACCCGGCGATTTCGCGCGTTTGCTTGCGGGTTTTCCTTAGCGCCCGCGCCTTTTCACAGTGCCTTGTTAAGCATAGAATCAGGAAATCAACGCCGTCGGCACCAATTTGGGACATCCGGAAATTCGACATGGATCGCGCCCTTGGCCGGCGGGTCGGCCCCGCGCCGCAAGCGTTGCCGGATTGCGCACTGCACGGCATGCGGTGCAACAGCGAACGATCGACCGTGCCGCACGAGCACGGGCTGCGGCGTCAGCGCACCGGCAGCGGATTACAAAAGGATAGAGCACCGATGGCCACCACCAAGAAAGGCGCAGAGCGACTGATCAAGAAATATCCCAATCGCCGGCTCTACGACACGCAGACCAGCACCTATATCACCCTAGCCGATGTCAAGCAGCTCGTGATGGACAACGAGGAGTTCAAGGTCGTCGACGCCAAGTCGGGGACGAACTGACGCGCAGCATCCTGCTGCAGATCATCCTCGAGGAAGAAACCGGTGGCGTGCCGATGTTCTCCAGCGCGATGCTGTCGCAGATCATCCGCTTCTACGGCCACGCGATGCAGGGCATGATGGGCACCTACCTGGAGAAGAACATCCAGGCCTTCATCGACATCCAGAACAAGCTGGCCGAGAACTCCAAGGGCCTGTATTCGGGCGAGGCCTTCAGCCCCGACATGTGGTCGCAATTCATGAACATGCAGGCGCCGATGATGCAGGGCATGATGAGCAACTACATCGAGCAGAGCAAGAACCTGTTCGTGCAGATGCAGGAGCAGATGCAGAACCAGGCCAAGAACATGTTCGGCAATTTCCCGTTCAACCAGCCGGACAACAACAAGAAGACCGGCCAGGGCTGAGCGGCGACGGCGTCCACTGCAGTAGCTTTGCAGTAACGGCGGGCCGCGGCGCCCGCCTGCCGACGCGGTGGTCTCGGGGTAGAATCGCGGTCGTTCCGCCGCCACGGCCGTCTTCGGGATGGCAGGTCGCGGCCCAAGACAGCGCGCGCCACCCAAAGGCGCGCCCCCCCACACCGCGAAATCCATGTCGTCTCAGTCGTCCTCTCCGTCCTCGTCTTCCGCCGGCGCCGTCCCTGGCGCGGCTGCCACCACGCCGAAGGTGGGCTTCGTATCACTCGGCTGCCCCAAGGCCCTCGTCGATTCCGAACAGATCATCACCCAGCTGCGTGCCGAGGGTTATGCCATCAGCGGCACCTATGACGGCGCCGACCTGGTGGTCGTCAATACCTGCGGCTTCATCGACGAGGCGGTGCAGGAGAGCCTGGACGCGATCGGCGAAGCGCTGACCGAGAACGGCAAGGTGATCGTCACCGGCTGCCTCGGCGCCAAGAAGGACGCCGGCGGCAACGATATCGTCACCAGCGTGCATCCGAAGGTGCTGGCCGTCACCGGCCCGCATGCGCTGGGCGAGGTCATGCAGGCGGTGCACACGCACCTGCCCAAGCCGCACGACCCCTTCATCGATCTGGTGCCGCCCGCCGGCATCAAGCTGACGCCCAAGCACTACGCCTACCTGAAGATTTCCGAAGGCTGCAATCACCGCTGCTCGTTCTGCATCATTCCGTCGATGCGCGGCGACCTGGTGTCGCGCCCGGTCGCCGAGGTGATGCTCGAGGCCGAGAACCTGTTCAAGTCGGGCGTCAAGGAACTGCTGGTGATCTCGCAGGACACCAGCGCCTACGGCGTCGACGTCAAGTACCGCACCGGCTTCTGGAACGGCCGCCCGCTGAAGACGCGCATGACCGAACTGGTCGGCGCGCTGGGCGAGCTGGCGCGCGAGTACGGCGCCTGGGTGCGGCTGCACTACGTCTATCCGTATCCGCACGTCGACGAGATCATCCCGCTGATGAACGACGGCCATGTGCTGCCGTATCTGGACGTGCCGCTGCAGCACGCGCACCCGGACGTGCTCAAGCGGATGAAGCGCCCGGCCAACGCCGAGAAGACCATGGAGCGGATCCGTGCCTGGCGCGAGATCTGCCCGGACCTGACCATCCGCAGCACCTTCATCGCCGGCTTCCCGGGCGAGACCGAGGCCGAATTCCAGACGCTGCTCGACTTCATCGCCGAGGCCGAGCTCGACCGCGTCGGCTGCTTCGCCTACTCACCGGTCGAGGGCGCCACCGCCAACGACCTGCCTGGTGCGCTGCCGGACGAGGTCCGCGAGGAGCGCCGTGCGCGCTTCATGGAAGTCGCCGAGGCCGTATCGGCCGCGCGCCTGCAGCGCAAGGTCGGTCAGACGCTGCGCGTGCTGGTCGACGAGGTCAACCAGGATGGCGGCATCGGCCGCTCGGCCGCCGATGCGCCCGAGATCGACGGCCTGGTCTATATCGATCCGCCCGCGAAGCCGTACCAGCGCTACAAGACGGGCGAATTCGTTTCGGTGCGGATCACCGGCGCCGACGGCCACGACCTGTGGGGCGAGGCGGTGGCGTAACGCTTCCGGCATGCCAGCCGGGCCCCGGCCGCCGTGCCGACATTAGGTAAAAGTACGATCGTTCGGAAAATGGACCGCAGGACTATACTTTGCGGTGCAACATTACCCAATGGAGACAGACATGACCCGTGAAGTGGTGGTGGTCAGCGGCGTACGGACCCCGATCGGAACCTTTGGCGGCAGCCTGAAAGACCTGTCCCCGACCGAGCTCGGCGCGATGGTGGTGCGCGAGGCCCTGGCCCGCGCGAGCGTGCAGGGCGACGAAGTCGGCCACGTGGTGTTCGGCAACGTGATTCAGACCGAGCCGCGCGACATGTATCTCGCGCGTGTGGCGGCGGTGGACGGCGGGGTGTCGATCGACGCGCCGGCCCTGACGGTCAACCGGCTGTGCGGCTCCGGCCTGCAGGCCATCGTCAGCGCGGCGCAGACCGTGATGCTGGGCGACGCCGATGTCGCCATCGGCGGCGGCGCCGAAAGCATGAGCCGCGCGCCGTATCTGGCCCCGGCGGCACGCTGGGGCGCGCGCATGGGCGACGCCAGGCTGCTCGACATGATGCTGGGCGCGCTGCACGACCCCTTCCATTCGATCCACATGGGCGTGACGGCCGAAAACGTCGCGCGCGAATACGACATCAGCCGCGCGCAGCAGGACGAGGCCGCGCTGGAATCGCATCGCCGCGCCTCGGCCGCGATCCGCGAAGGGCGCTTCAAGGAGCAGATCCTTCCCGTCACGCTGAAGTCGCGCAAGGGCGACGTCGTCTTCGATACCGACGAGCATGTGCGCCACGATGCCAAGGCCGAGGACATGTCCAGGCTCAAGCCGGTCTTCGTCAAGGAGAACGGCACCGTGACGGCCGGCAATGCGTCGGGCCTGAACGACGGTGCGGCCGCGGTCGTGCTGATGGAGCGCAGCGTCGCCGAGCGGCGCGGCCTGAAGCCGCTGGCGCGGCTGGTGTCGTACGGCCATGCCGGCGTCGACCCGAAGACCATGGGCATCGGCCCGGTGCCGGCCACGCGCAAGGCGCTGGAGCGCGCCGGCCTGTCGGTCGCCGATCTGGACGTGATCGAAGCCAACGAGGCGTTCGCCGCGCAGGCCTGCGCGGTCAACAAGGCGCTCGGCCTGGACCCGCAGAAGGTCAATCCGAACGGCTCGGGCATCTCGCTGGGCCACCCGATCGGCGCCACCGGCGCACTGATCACGGTCAAGGCGCTGTACGAGCTGCAGCGGGTGCAGGGCCGCTATGCGCTGGTGACGATGTGCATCGGCGGCGGCCAGGGCATCGCCGCGATCTTCGAGCGGATCTGACCATGAGCCGGCGGCGCGTGGCAGGCCTGGTTGCAGCGATCGGCGCGGCCGGGGTCGCGGCCGCCGCCGTGCTGGCGTGGTCCGCGCCGGCCGCCGCGGCCGGCGACACGGTGCTGTCGACCGCGTCGCCGCCGCGCGCGGGCGTTGGCGGCGGTAATGGTGTCGGTAATGGCGCCCGCACAGGCACCGGCACCGCTGACGGCAACCCCAAGGCGCCGGCGCAACGCCAGCGCGACGCCGCCCGCGGCATGCCGGCGGTCCCGGCGGTGCCGGCCCTGCCGCCGCCCCAGCCTTATCCTTCCGGCCAGCAAATGCCCGTCTATGTCGGTCCCGACGGCGTGGTCGCGGTGCCGTCGATCGACATGACGCCCAACAGCGGCGTGGTCTACGGACCGCCGCCGCCGCGCTCGGGGATCGTCGAAGACCGCAAGCGTTAAGCGGCTCAAGGGGCTCAAGGGGCTCAAGGGGCTCAAGGGGCTCAAGGGGCTCAAGGGGCTCAAGGGGCTCAAGGGGCTCAAGGGGCTCAAGGGGCTCAAGGGGCTCAAGGGGCTCAAGGGGCTCAAGGGGCTCAAGGGGCTCAAAGGGCTCAAGGGCTCAAGGGCTCAAGGGCTCAAGGGCTCAAGCGGGCCAAGCGGCTTGAGCAGATCAAGCGGTCACGCCGCACAAGCGGGTCAAGCACGTCAAGCCGATCAAGCACGTTAAGCGCGGCGGGCCGCGCAGCGGCCATCGGCCCCATGGCGGCGCCGCCGTCATTGCTGGTAAGCTCGGAGGCTCTATCCGCACTCGCCAGACAAGGAATCCGCCGTGTCCGACCGTCCCCTGACCGATACGAACGCCGCTTCCCCCGAACGACAACGATCCCGCCGCAACGCCCGACTGCTACGTGCAGACGCTGGCGGTGCAGCCGCCCCTGCAGGTTCCCCCCCGGTTTCGCCTCCTTCTCCCAGCCGACCCAGCGCGGCTCCACCGTGGTGTTCCGCAATCTCGCCGAGCTGCGCGCGCATGGCGACGGGGCCACCACCTACTGGCGCTACGGCATCCACGCGACGCCGACCAGCGAGGCGCTGTGCCAGCATCTGGCGATGCTCGAAGGCGCCAGCCACGCCTTGCTGCTGCCGTCGGGCCTGGGCGCGATCTCGCTGGTCTATTTCGCGCTGCTCAAGGCCGGCGACGACGTGCTGGTGCCGTACAACGTCTACGGTCCCAATCGCGAGCACGGCGAATGGCTGGCGCGCGATTTCGGCATCACCGTGCGGCCCTACGACCCGATGATCGGCGCCGGCATCGCCGAGCTGATCCAGCCCAATACGCGGCTGATCTGGATGGAGGCGCCGGGCTCGGTGACGATGGAAGTGCCCGACAGCGAGGCCATCGTCGCCGCCGCCAGGACGCGCGGCGTGCTGACGGCGATCGACAACACGTGGTCGGCCGGCCTCTATTTCCGGCCCTTCGAAAAGGGCATCGATATTTCCGTGCAGGCGCTGACCAAGTACCAGTCGGGCGGCAGCGACGTGCTGATGGGCGCGGTGCTGTGCCGCGACGAGAAGCTCTACCAGCGCATCAAGCGCGTGCGCATGCTGATGGGCTGGGGCGTGTCGGCCGACGACTGCTACCTGGTGCTGCGCTCGCTGCCGAGCATGCCGGTGCGGCTCGCGGCGCACGACCGCGCCGCCCGCGAGGTGGCCGAGTGGCTGGCGCAGCGGCCCGAGGTCGCCAGGGTACTGCATCCGGCCTTGCCCGACTGCCCCGGCCACGCCTTCTGGCGCCGCGACTTCTCTGGCGCCAGCGGCCTGTTCGCGGTGGTGCTGCGCGCGCGCTATCCGCGCGCCCAGGTCGACGCCTTCGTCGAAGCGCTGCGGCTGTTCTCGATCGGCTGGTCCTGGGGCGGGGCGCACAGCCTGGCCGTGCCATATCACGTGCAGACCATGCGCCCGGCCGGCAGCTGGCCGCCCGCCGGCTGGCAGGACGCCGGCGAGCTGGTGCGGCTCTATATCGGGCTGGAAGATACGCGCGACCTGATCGCCGACCTGAAGGCGGCGATGGAGGCGAAGCTGATCGGTTGACCGGGGCGCGGAATCGTCTGCGACCGGTGCAGGTCGTCCGCGCGAAGGGGAGGGCCCAGCATCCTGCCCGAGGGCCGCTTGGCATCCCACATTCGCGGGCCCGCCGGACAAACCCTCCGCCGGGCCGCGTTCGCAGCCTCAGAAGCTGAACGTCGCGCTGGCCCGCACCGTGCGCGGCGCGCCCTGGGTCAGGATGAAGCCGTAGCTCGGCAGCCAGTACTTCTCGTTGGTCAGGTTGTCGACCACCAGCCGGAACACCGCCGGCGTCTTGCCCAGTTTCGTCGAGTAGCGGATGCCCGCATCGAAGGTGTGGTACGCCGGCACCCAGTTGCTGTTGTTGGCCTCGAGCGCCATCTTCGACACGTACTGTCCGCCGGCGCTCAGCACCAGGCCCGGCACCGGCGGTACCGCGTACTCGACATAGGCGGTGGCCTTGAAGGTCGGCGCGCTGTAGGCGCGCTTGCCCAGCACGTCGGGCGAGGCCTCGACGTTCTCCGAATCGAGCAGCGTGACGCCGCCCATCAGCGTCCAGTCGCGCGCCAGCTTGCCGCGCGCCGACAGCTCGATGCCGCGGTAGCGGGTTTCGCCGTCCTGCGTGTAGACGTTGTCGTTGCGCAGGTAATTCAGGCCGCGCTGGATCTGGAACAGCGCCGCGTTCAGCGTCCAGTCCTCCAGTTCTGCCTTGGCGCCGATCTCGTACTGGCGGCTCTTCAGCGGGCCGAACACTTCGCCCGCGTTGCGCGCGGTCAGCGGCGCGGAGCCGCCGGCCTCCAGCGATTCGACATAGCTGCCGTACAGCGTCAGCGGCTGCACCGGCTTGTACATCAGCGCGACGGTCGGCGTCACGGGCGACTTCTTGTAGGTGCTAGAGATCGCGCCCTCCGGCGTGTAGCCGGTCTGGTCGTAGCGGGTGTAGCGCAGGCCGGCCAACACCGACCACTGCTCGTTGAACTTGATGGTGTCGCTGAAGAAGACCGACTTCTGCTCGATCTTCGAGGCGCGGTATAGCACGTCCGACGACGGCACGCGCGACAGCGGCAGCCCGGTCGGCACGAACTGGCCCGGATCGTACAGATTGCCGAAGCCGATGACGCCGCCGCCGCTGAAGCTGCCCCAGTTCTGCACCAGGCTCTGCCACGACAGGCCCGCGGCGATGTCGTGCTCGATGCCGCCGGTGCGGACCTTGCCGGTCGCCATCGTCTGCGCGTGCTGGTAGTGGTAGCGCGAATACGAGCTGTACTGGTTCTCGGCGTAGTTGCCGGCGTTGTCCAGCAGCAGGATCGCGCTGTCGGCATTGCCGCGATTCTGCTGCGTGAAGCGGTACGAGGTGCGCAGGTTCCAGTCGTCGGCGAAGCCCCAGTTGAGCTCGGTGCCGATGCTCTTGATCTCGGTCTCGTAATAGGTGCCCTTGCTGGCCACACGCTGGCTGCCGTCGAGCGTGCGTGGCGTGTTGACAAACTCGGTCACCGGCGCGCCGAAGTCCTGGCCCGGAATGATGCCGTAGTAGGCGCCCTTGACGTTGCGCTGCTGGTAGAGGCCGTCGAGCGACCAGCGCAGGTTGGGGCTCAGCCTGGCGTCGAGCGCCACCGAGGCGGAATCGCGCTTGATATGGCCGCCGTCGACGAAGGTATCGCCTTCCTCGTGCACGAAGCCGACGCGCGCGCCGAACATGTCGTTGGCGCCGAAGCGGCCGCCGACGTCGATCGCCTCGCGCAGCACGCCATCGGAGACATAGCCGAGCGACGCGCTGCCGGCGAACTTCGAGGTGGGGCGCTTGGTGACGAAGTTGGCGATGCCGCCGGGCGCGCCGAAGCCGTACATGAAGCCGCCCAGGCCCTTGAGCAGCTCGACGCGTTCGAAGTGTTCGAGCGGCACGTCGCTGCCCCAGTTCGGGATGGCGAGGCCGTCGATCTTGTAGCCCTCGAGCAGGTCCAGATGCAGGCCGCGGATGGTCAAACCCGCCGACTCGCCGATATAGCCGTCGCCGATCGGCGCGACCGACGGATCGCCGCGGAACACGTCGCCCAGCGTGATGGCCTGGCGGTTCTCGATCAGCTCCTGCGGCACCACCGAGACCGAGAACGGCGTGTCCTGCAGCGGCTTGTCGCCGAGGGCGCCGGTGCTGGCGTCGCGGGCGCGATAGGCGGGCTCGCTGCCGGCGGTGACATGGACGGTCGGCAGCTCGGCTTGCGCGGTAGCGGTCGCCGTGGGGCTTGCGGTGGTGCTGGCAGTGGTGCCGGCGGTGGCGGTCTGCGCGAGCACCGGCGCGGCGGCGCCGCCGACGGCGACGATCAGGGCCAGCTGGCGCGCCAGCGGTGTCAGCGCGGGGCGGCTGCGGCGGGGGGTGGACATGGCTCGTTTCCTCTTCGTTTGTTGTGCGAACGCGCACGGCTCCCCGGACGCCGCGGAGAACCGCGTGCGCCTGAGAGCAGTGCAAATTGGGTTGGGGGTGTGGTTCTAGTGGGGCGGGGCGCTGCGAATGGCGCCGGCCAGGGCGCCGATCAGATCGCCAATCGGGGCGCCGACCAGTCCCGCCGCGCCTCGGGTGGAGCGGTTGGCGAGATCGGCATCATCTGCACGATCGGCATGCTGGGCGCGATCTGGATGAACGACATGATCGGCACGATGGACATGATCGGCGCGGCTGGCGCGGCAAGCGTCACGGCGCGTCGACCACCGGCGGGGCCGACGGCCCGGGATCGCCGCGGCTCGGGCGCGGCGCCCATACCGAATCCGCCGGTCCGGTCCGTGCCCGGCGCTGCGTGGCGCGCGCCAGCGCGACGAAGCCGACCGCGAACACCAGCGCGCCGATGTCGAAGCCGGCCACGGCCCATTCGCCTTGCTGCACGCTGCGCAGCAGATGGTCGCCGGTCAGGATGGCGTTGGCGACCGGCACCACCAGGTAGGCCAGCGCCGCCACGTACAGCAGCTCGATCGCCGCGCGCACCGGGGGGCGCAGCAGCGCCCAGGCCAGCGCGGCGAAGAACACCGGGAAGTAGACGAAGGACGACGGACGCTCCGGCCACAGCAGCGCGCCGGTGAAGGCCACCGCCACGCCGACGCAGCAGCCGATGCAGACGCCGACGGTGGCCTGCGCCAGCAGCCGGTGCACGCGCGGCTGCTCGGCCTGGCGCGCCTTGCGGCGCGATTCGATCCACAGCAGGTTGCCCGAGTAGAACAGGAAGGCCCCGGCCAGCCCGGCGATCAGATAGACCAGCCGCAGCGCCAGGTCGCCGTAGGTGCCGAAATGCAGCGCGAACAGGGCGCTGTACAGCCCGTGGTTCGCGTCGCGTCCGCTGGCGGTCTGGTTGGCGATCACGCGGCCGCTGTCGGGCTGGCCGGCGGCGGCGTGGATGCCCACCGAGCCGAAGTTGCCGAGCGCGCGCTCGCTGTCGCCGCGCACCTCGATCAGCGCATTGGCGTCGCCCACGCGCTGGTAGCGCACCGAATTGGGCTTGAAGCCCTCGCCGGCGGTGCGCTGCGCGATCTCGATCAGCTCGCGCGCCGGCATCAGCGGCGCCGGCTTGCCGGCCGCCTGCACCTCGGGCACCGACGACATCGCGGTCGGCAGCGCCGACATCAGCTTGCCGTCGAAGGTCAGCACGTTGAAGGCCATCGCCAGCGTCATCGACACGCAGAACAGCGCGCCGGTGATCGCGATGACCAGATGGAAGGGCAGGCTGAACAGGCCGATCACGTTGTGCGCGTCCATCCAGAAGCGCTTCAGGTTGCGGCCCGGGCGCACGGCGAACAGGTCCTTCTTCAGCCGCGGCAGGTGCAGCAGCACGCCGGAGACCAGCGCCAGCCCGTACAGCACCGACACCACCCCCCATGAAGTGCATGCCGACCTGCATCGGCAGGCCCAGCGTGTAGTGCAGGGCGTTCAGGAAGTTCGACAGCTCGCCGCGCACGCCGTCGAGCGAGGTGTCCTGCGGCGAGGTCCGGCCCGCGCCGAGCTTCTCCTCGTTGGTGGTCTGCCACTCGCCCTTGGCGTCCATCCAGTAGGCGGTGGTGTGCGGCTCGCCCTCGGTCGGCAGGCCGATATAGACGCTGGCCGCCGCCTCGGGATGGGCCTTGACCAGCGCGGCGACGAAGCGGTCCAGATCCTCGGGCGACGGCTTGGCGGCGGTATGGGTCTCGCCGCGGATGCGCGCCGGCGACTGCCACTCGTGCAGCTCGTGGTGGAACACGGTGATCGCGCCGGCGAAGAACGCGATAAACAAGGCCCAGCCGGCCATCAGGCCGACCCAGGTATGCAGCGTCTGGTAAAACGCGCAGCGTTGCAGCCTTCATGGGGTACTCCTTACGCGGCCGCGCCGGGCACGGCCATCAGCCGCAATCCCCACAACGCACCGAAACAGACGAGGTTGGCCGCGCCCAGCCAGAGCCAGGCTGCGCGGCTGCTGGAAAACAGCAGGCTGGTGCTGATGATGGCGACCCACAGCGGCAGGCTGGCGGTCACCGCGCCGATGATGCCGCTCTGCCAGCCGCCCGGCAGCCACAGGATGGCGAGCGTGCAGACCGCCAGCGACAGCGGGAAGCCGAGCAGCGTGCCGGCCAGCCATTTGGTGCCGATGCCGCCGTTCATGCCGCCTCCTCGCCGCCGCGGCGCTTGTGCAGATAGCAGCCGAGGAAGGGCCACAGCGACAGGCCGGTGCCGAGCGTGGCCAGCGTCGCGGCGATGGACGAGGGCCAGCTGTGCTCGACCGACCAGCCCACAGCGCCGGAGCACGTCAGCACGATGCCGAGCCACACCATCATGCGGCGTTGGGGCGGCTGGCGCAGCAGCACCTGATTGGGACCGGCCAGATACAGGCAGGCAGCGCCCGCCAGGCCGAGGAGAGCGGCAAAGAGTTGCATCGCAAGATTTTGTTACGGAATTCAAAACACAAATGGTAATGATTCGTATTTGGCGATGCAAGTTATTGATATTGTTTGCAATGTATTGGTAGACGGGGGAAGGGGCTGCAGGCGGAGGTCGCCATCTCCCGGACCCTGCCCACATGGGGGGAGTGGGCAGAGCGGCGGCGGGGACTACCCGGGGACTACCCGGGGACTACCGGTGGGACTACCGGGGGGGACTACAGGGTGGGCCGGCAGCAGCCGGCCGAAGGAGATCAATCCGCGAACAGATTCAGCAACCCGTCCAGCCCGACATGATTGAACGCCACGCTGGCCTGCGCGCGTACCACGGGCTTGGCGCGGAAGGCGACCGACAGGCCGGCGATGGCCATCATCTTCAGGTCGTTGGAGCCGTCGCCCATCACGATCGCCTGTTGCGAATCGGCGCCGATCGCCTCGCAGGTCTCGCGCACGGTGCGGGCCTTGACCTCGGCATTGACGATCTCGCCTTCGACGCGGCCGGTCAGCTTGCCGTCGACGATCTCCAGCGTATTGGCACGGGTGAAGTCCAGGCCCAGACGGGCCTTCAGTTTTTCGGTGAAGTGGACGAAGCCGCCCGACACCAGCAGCGTGCGCAGGCCCGCGGCGCGGGCGGCCTCCAGCATCCGCTCCGCGCCCGGCGACAGCCGCAGCCGCTCCTCGTAGACGCGGTCCAGCACGCCGGCATCCAACCCCTTGAGCAGCGCGACGCGGCGCCGCAGGCTTTCGTTGAAGTCGGTGATCTCGCCGCGCATGGCGGCCTCGGTGATCGCCGAGACCTCGGCCTTCAGCCCGCAGAAATCGGCGATCTCGTCGATGCACTCGATCGTGATCAGCGTCGAATCCATGTCCATCGCCACCAGCCGGAAGTCCGACAGCTTCCGGTGCGTCGGCAGCACGGCCCAGTCGAGCCGGCGCGGCTCGCAGAACGCCTCCAGCGCATCGCGCAGCCGCGCGTCGAGCGGCGCGCAGGCCTCGGCGCTGGCGACGGTGTCGCCACGCAGGCTCAGTCCGGGCGCGTCGGCAAGGATGCGCAGCGCGTCGATATCCGCGGAGGCGATGGGTTGCAGGCTTTGGACGATCAGGGGCATGAGAGAAGTTGGAATCTTGCGTCGTCCCCGCGCAGGCAGCGATCCAGCGGCTTGTTCGGCCGGCAGCGGCGCCGAAGCCGCCGGCCCCCGCATGCGCGGGGGACGACGGTGCAGGGCACGGGGGACGGTGAAAGGACGCTATTGTAATCGCCCCGCGCCTGCCCCTGCGCCATGCCGATCAGCGCTGCGCCATCGTCATGAAGTCGACCGTCAGGTTCGACAGCGCCCGCACGCCGTTGATCAGCGCCGGCTCATCGACGTAGAACTCCGGCGAGTGGTTCGACGGCGCCTTGGTGACGTCGGTGCCCTTCGGCGTCACGCCCAGATTGAAGAACAGCCCCGGTACCTTCTCCTGGTAGAACGAGAAGTCCTCCGAGGCGGTCGCCTTGGGCGCCAGCATCCAGTTGCCGTCGCCGGCCACGCGCTTGAGCGTCGGCGCCATCTTCTCGGTCAGCGCTGGCTGGTTGACGGTGGCGTTGTAGAGCTCGACCACGCGGAAGGTCGCCTCGGCCCCGGTGCTGGCCGCGATCGATTCGGTGGTGCGCTTCATGCGCGCATGGATGTCCTTCTTCATGCCTTCGTCATAGGTGCGGATGGTGCCCATCATCTCGACCTTCTCCGGCACGATGTTCATGCGGTTGCCGCCATGGATCGTGCCCACCGTGATCACCGAGGGCTCGAGCATCGCATTGACCTGCCGGCTCTGGATGGTCTGCAGGCCGAGCACGATCTGTGACGACACCACGATCGGATCGATGCCGCCCCACGGACGCGCGCCATGGGTCTGGCGGCCCTTGACGTCGATCCAGAACTGGTCGGCGGCGGCCATCGCCGGGCCGCTGCGCCAGGCCAGCTTGCCGGACTCGATGCCGCTGCTGACATGCAGGCCGAAGATCGCATCGACCTTCGGGTTCTCCAGCACGCCCTCGGCCACCATCTGCTTGGCGCCCCAGATATTGGTGCCGTCCGGCTCGATGTCCGCCGGGCTTTCCTCGGCCGGCTGGAAGATGAACTTGACCGTGCCGGGCAGCTGGTCCTTCATGCCGGCCAGCACCTCGGCGGTCGCCATCAAAATCGCGACGTGGGTGTCGTGGCCGCAGGCGTGCATCACGTCGACCTCCTTGCCGAGGTACTTGCCCTTGGCCTTCGAGGCGAACGGCACGTCGACGCGCTCCTTGACCGGCAGCGCGTCCATGTCGGCGCGCAGCGCCACCACCGGTCCCGGCTTGCCGCCCTTGAGCAGGCCCACCACGCCGGTCTTGGCGACGCCGGTCTTGACCTCCATGCCGAGCTTGCGCAGATGGTCGGCCACCAGCTTCGCGGTGCGCGTCTCGTAGTTGCCGAGCTCCGGGTGCTGGTGGATGTCGCGGCGCCAGGCGATCAGGCGTGCCTCGGCGGCCTTGGCGCGCGTCTCGATCTGCGCGTGCAGGGCGGGATCGCCGGTGCTCGCCTGGCCCGGCGAGGCCGCGGCCGGTGTGGCGGACGGCGTTGCAGCCGATGTCGCGGATGGTGTTGCAGCCGATGCGGCCGGCGTCGCGGTCTGCGCTAACGCAGGCGAGACCAGGGCCGAGCCGCACAGCAGGCTGGCCGCCGCGGCCAGCGCCGGGATGGCGGCCGGCGGCGGCAGGAAGCGTCGGGAGCGGGCGAAAGCGGGGGAGCGGCGTGCTGCCATGTCGAGTTCTCCTTTGATGTCGTTGTGGTCGGTGTTGCGGCCGGCGTTGCGGCCGATGTCGCGACACGTGCTGCGACACGGGTCGCGACACGTGTTGCAACGGGGCCTCTGCGTGCCCCTTGTCGATGCGGCCGGGCCATCGGCGGCCCGGCCGTTCAGGCCATCGGTGAGGAGGCGCGATGCGCCTCCGGGAGTGGGTGTCTCGGGTGTCTTGCTGTGTCTTGGTGGCGTGGCGTGGCGGCGGGAACCGTCAGGCCACGATGCGCAGGCTGTCGACGACCTTGTGCAGGAAGGCCTCGCATTGCGCGAGCTGCTCCAGCGCGACGAACTCGTCGGCCTTGTGGGCCTGCTGGATGTCGCCGGGGCCGCAGACCACGGCCGGGATGCCGGCACGCTGGAACAGGCCGCCCTCGGTGGCGTAGGCCACCTTGCTGATCGCGTTGTCGCCGGTCAGCGCGCGCACCAGCTGCGTGATCGCGTCGCGCTCGGCGGCATCGAGCGCCGGCGCCGCGGCGATGCGCGTGATGCTCAGGTCCGCGTCGGCATGCTCGGCGCGCATGCGGGGCAGCAGCACGTCGTTGGCATAGGCCTCGATGCGCGCGCGGATCGCTTCGGGATCGACGCCCGGCAGGTTGCGGTACTCGAACACGAACTCGCACAGCGCCGGGATCGTGTTCAGCGCGATACCGCCCTGGATGGTGCCGGTCGACGCGGTGGTGAAGGGCACATCGAAGGCCTCGTCGTACGGACCCTTGGCGCGGAACTCGTCGGCCAGATCGCGGATGAAGCAGATCAGCCGCGCCGCGTATTCGATCGCGTTGAGCGCCGCGCGGCGTCAGCGAGGAATGGGCGGCCTGGCCCCTGACGCAGCAGCGATAGGCGTTGATGCCCTTGTGGGCGACGATCACCCGCATGCTGGTCGGCTCGCCGACGATGCAGCCGGCCGGCTGGATGCCGCGCTCGCGCAGGTCGTCGATCAGATAGGGCGCGCCCATGCAGCCGACCTCCTCGTCGAACGACAGCGCGTAGTGCACCGGTTCGCGCAGCCGTGCCTGCAGCAGCGTGGGCAGCAGCGCGAGGCTGGTGCCGATGAAGCCCTTCATGTCGCAGGCGCCGCGGCCGTAGAGTTTGCCGTCGCGCAGCGCCGGGCGGAATGGATCGGTGCTCCAGTCCTGGCCGTCCACCGGCACCACGTCGGTATGCCCCGACAGCACGATGCCGCGCTGCTCGCTGCCGTCGGCGGCGGGCACGGTCACATGCAGGTTGGCCTTGTTGCGCTGCGGGTTGTAGCTCAGGTGGGGCTTCAGGCCCCGGGCCACGAAGTGGTCGCGCACCGTTTCGATCAGGCCGAGATTGGACTCGCGGATGGTGGTGTCGAATTCGATCAGCCGGCGGGTCCAGTCGAGGGCGGAGTGTTCGGGGGCGTCGGCGAGGGCGTCCGTGGTGGCGTCGGCGAGGGCGTCGGGGGCGGTGTCGGCGGGGGCAGGGATATGGGCTGGCATGCGGCAGGATCACGCTGATGGATGTCCGATCCTACACCTGGATATGTGCCGGGGTCCACTTTGCCGCTCCGCTAGCCCTCTTCCCCGACCCCTCTCCCGCTGGGCGGGAGAGGGGCGCCTGCTGCCGGCGTCGGCCTCTGCCGAAGCGCCGCAAACCGGCTCCCTCTCCCGCATGGGGGAGAGGGTCGGCGAGAGGGTCGGGCAGAGCGTCGGCGAGAGGGCAACCGGCCTCCGCCGCCCCTCAAGCCAGCTGCCGCAGCGTCTGCTTGATCGTCTGCGCGCGCACCGCCACGTCCGGCATCTTCGCCTCGATGCGCAGCCTGTCCTGACCGGCCAGCTTGATATGCCGGTTCTTCTGCACCAGGTCGATGATGCGGATCGCATCGATCGGCGGGTTGGGCACGAACTGCACGCTGATCGAGGCCTCGCCGGCGTCGATCTTGCGCACGCCCAGCGGCACCGCGGCGATGCGCAGCCGGTGCGTTTCGATCAGCGCCTGCGCCTGCGCCGGCGGGCGGCCGAAGCGGTCGACCAGCTCCTCGTGGATGTCGTCGACCTGCTCGGGACGCTCGCAGTTGGCCAGCCGCTTGTACAGCGACAGCCGCTCGTGCACGTCGGTGCAGTAGTCGCTCGGCAGCAGCGCCGGCGTGCCTAGGTTGATCTCGGTGGTGGCCGCCAGCGGCGCCATCAGGTCCGGCTCCTTGCCGGCCTTCAGCGCCTTGACCGCGGCGTTCAGCATGTCGGTGTACAGCTGGAAGCCGATCTCGTGGATCTCGCCCGACTGCTTGTCGCCCAGCACCTCGCCGGCGCCGCGGATTTCCAGGTCGTGCATCGCCAGGTAGAAGCCCGAACCGAGTTCCTCCATCTGCTGGATCGCCTCGAGCCGGCGCTGTGCCTGCCTGGTCAGCCCTTCCGGATCGTGCACCAGCAGATAGGCGTAGGCCTGGTGGTGCGAGCGGCCGACGCGGCCGCGCAGCTGGTGCAGCTGCGCCAGGCCGAACTTGTCGGCGCGGTGGATCAGGATCGTGTTGGCCGACGGCACGTCGATGCCGGTCTCGATGATGGTCGTGCACAGCAGGATGTTGGCGCGCCGCGCGACGAAATCGCGCATCACACGTTCGAGCTCGCGCTCGTGCATCTGCCCGTGCGCCACCGCGATGCGCGCCTCGGGCACCAGCTCGGCCAGCCGCGCGCGCTTGTTCTCGATGGTCTCGACCTCGTTGTGCAGAAAGTAGACCTGGCCGCCGCGCTTGAGCTCGCGCAGGATGGCCTCGCGCAGCACGCCGTCTTCCCTCGCGCCGCACGAAGGTCTTGATCGCCAGCCGCTTCTGCGGCGCGGTGGCGATCACCGAGAAGTCGCGCAGCCCTTCGAGCGCCATGCCCAGCGTGCGCGGGATCGGCGTCGCGGTCAGCGTCAGCACGTCGACCTCGGCCCGCAGCGTCTTCAGCGCTTCCTTCTGGCGCACGCCGAAGCGGTGTTCCTCGTCGATGATGACCAGTCCCAGCCGCTGGAAGCGCACGTCGTCGGACAGCAGCTTGTGCGTGCCGATCACGATATCGACGGTGCCGTCGTTGATCTGCTTGATCGCCGCGTCGACCTCCTTCTTGGTCTTGAAGCGCGATAGCTCGACGATGCGCACCGGCCAGTCGGCGAAGCGGTCCGACAGCGTCTGGAAATGCTGCTCTGCGAGCAGCGTGGTCGGCGCCAGCATCGCCACCTGCTTGCCGCCCATCACCGCGACGAAGGCCGCGCGTAGCGCCACCTCGGTCTTGCCGAAGCCGACGTCGCCGCAGACCAGCCGGTCCATCGGCTTGCCCGAGGTCATGTCGGCGATCACCGCGGCGATTGCCGCGGCCTGGTCCGGCGTCTCCTCGAAACCGAAGCTCTCGGCGAAGGTCTCGTAGTCCTTCGGCGCCAGCGCGAACGCATGGCCCTCGCGCAGCGCGCGGCGCGCGTACAGGTTCAGCAGCTCGGCCGCGGTATCGCGGATCTGCTGCGCGGCGCGGCGCTTGGCGCGGTCCCACTGGCCGGAGCCGAGCGAATGCAGCGGCGCGGTCTCCGGATCGGCACCCGAATAGCGCGAGATCACGTGCAGCTGGTGGACCGGCACATACAGCTTGCTGCCCTTGTCGTAGTCCAGATGCAGGAATTCCTCGTCGCCCTGGCCCATGTCGAGCGTGACCAGGCCCTGGTAGCGGCCGATGCCATGCTCGCTGTGCACGACCGGGTCGCCGATCTTCAGCTCGGCCAGGTCGCGCACCATCGCGTCGACGCTGCTGGCCTGCTCCTGCTTGCGGCGGCCGGCGCGGCGCGCGGTATTCGCATAGAGCTCGGCCTCGGTGACGAAGGCCAGGCCCGGCTGGCCGTCCATCGGCGGCAGCGCGAAGCCGCTTTGCAGCGGCGCCACCGCGATCGCGAACGGCGCGTCGCCGGCGAGGAAGGCCGCGCAATCCTCGACCGGATGCGGACGCAGGCCGCTGTCGGCGAACAGCTGCAGCAGCGTCTCGCGGCGGCCCGCCGAATCGGCGCACATCAGCACGCGAGCCTGCTTGCGCAGCAGCAGCGCCTCGAGATTGACCAGCGGGTCCTCGGCGCGGCGATTGACCGAGACGTCGGGCAGCGCGGCCGACAGCGGAGCGGCGTCGGCGCCGGCCGGGCCTTCCTGCAGCACCAGCCGCGCCAGCGGCTTGGCGGCGCTGAAGAACTGCTCCTCGTTCAGGAACAACTGCGCGGGCGGCAGCAGCGGCCGCTCGCGATCGTGCCGCATGAAGTCGTAGCGCTGCTGCGTATCGGTCCAGAAGCGGCGGATCGCCTCGTCGATCGCGCCGACATAGGCCAGCTGCGTGCCGGCCGGCAGGTAGTCGAACAGCGTCGCCGCCGCGTCGAAGAACAGCGGCAGGTAATACTCGATGCCGGCCGACGGCACGCCGTTGCCGATGTCCTTGTAGATTGGCGACTTGCTCGGGTCGCCCTCGAACACCTCGCGCCAGCGGCCGCGGAACGCGGTGCGCGCGGCCTCGTCGAGCGGGAATTCGCGGCCGGGCAGCAGGCGCACCTCCTTGACCGGATAGAGGCTGCGCTGCGTGTCCGGATCGAAGGCGCGGATGGTCTCGATCTCGTCGCCGAACAGGTCGATCCGGTACGGCAGCGCCGAGCCCATCGGGAACAGGTCGATCAGGCCGCCGCGCACGCTGTATTCGCCGGGCCGCATCACCGCGCTGACGTGCTCGTAGCCGGCCAGCGTGAACTGCGCCTTCAGCGCGGCCTCGTCGAGCCGTTCGCCCTGCTTGAAGAAGAAGGTGTAGGCGGCGAGGAAGGCCGGCGGCGCGAGCCGGTACAGCGCGGTCTGCGCGGGCACCAGCATCACGTCGCACTGGCCGGTCTGGATGTCGTGCAGCGTCGCCAGGCGCTCCGACACCAGGTCCTGGTGCGGCGAGAAGCTGTCGTAGGGCAGGGTCTCCCAGTCGGGCAGCACGCGCACGCGCAGCTCCGGCGCGAACCACGGGATCTCGTCGGCCAGCCGCTGCGCGTCGACCGCGTTGGCGCACATCACCGCCAGCATCGGCATCTGGCCGTGGTGGGCGCGGGCATAGGCGGCCAGCGCCAGCGCATCGGCCGAGCCGTGCAGGCCGGCGATCTGATGGCGCTGGCCGGCCTTGACCAGCGGCAGCTGAGTGGAAACGGGGAGCGCGGAAGGCGATTTGGCGTCGGACATAAAGCGGTTCGGTTCAAACGACGACACCCCGCCGGCAGCGCGGGCGGGGGTGTCGAGAAGAGGGTCGTATTATAGAATGCGCAGCGCCCGGCCATCCGGCGTCGCATGCCGGCGCCGCATTCCCGGTGCAGGCCGGCTGCATGCCGGCCGCAATCCGGCCGCACTCCGGCCACGTTCGCACCTTCCCTTATCCGCAAGTCCGCCGCATGTCCGAACGACGTTTTGCCCTGATTCCCTGTGCCGGCAGCGGCAGTCGCGCGGGTGGCGGCCTGCCCAAGCAGTATCGCGAGCTGGCCGGCCATCCGATGATCTGGTACGCGCTGGCCGCGTTCTCGGCGTGCGAGTCGATCAGCGCCACCGCGCTGGTGCTCGCGCCCGACGATCTGCCGCTGGAGGCGCGCTTCGGCTCGGCGGCCTTTGCCGGACTGCGCTTTGATACGGCCTTCGTCGGCGGCCAGTCGCGCCATGAATCGGTGCTCAACGGGCTGCGGCATCTGGTCCAGCTGGGCGCCGAGGATCAGGACTGGGTGCTGGTGCACGATGCCGCGCGGCCCGGGCTGACGCCGCTGATGATCGATACGCTGATCCGCGCGGTGGAAGGGGACGATGGCGACGGTCCCGACGCGGCGATCGGCGGCATCCTGGCGGTGCCGGTGCCCGATACGCTCAAGCGCGCGGAGGCCGGGCCGCCGCCTCCGAGCGAGCCGTCGCAATCTTCCCGGCCGTCCCAGTCTTCGCAGTCCTTGCAGCCCCCGCAGCCATCCCGCATCGGCGGCACCGTGCCGCGCGAAGGGCTGTGGCAGGCGCAGACCCCGCAGATGTTCCGCGTCGGCGTCCTGCGCCAGGCGCTGGAAGACGCGCTCGCCAGCGGCGCGGTCGTGACCGACGAGGCCAGCGCGATCGAGCGGCTGGGCCTGAAGCCGCGGCTCGTCAACGGCTCGCTGCGCAATTTCAAGGTGACCTATCCCGAGGACTTCGCGCTCGCCGAAGTCCTGCTCGGCGGCTCGTCAGCCGCTCCCTCTTCTGGTTCTTCTGGAGACCGATCGCGATGATGCCCTTCGATATCCGCGTGGGACAAGGCTACGACGTGCACGCGCTGGTGCCGGGCCGCAAGCTGGTGCTCGGCGGCGTGGAGATCCCCCACGACCGCGGCCTGCTCGGCCATTCCGATGCCGATGCCTTGCTGCATGCGATCACCGACGCCTTGTTCGGCGCCGCGGGGCTGGGCGACATCGGCCGGCACTTCCCCGATACCGATCCGGCCTTTGCCGGCGCTGACAGCCGCGCGCTGCTGCGCGAGGCGGTGCGGCGCGTGCGCGAGGCCGGTTACGAAGTGGGCAATGTCGATGCGACGGTGATCGCGCAGGCGCCGAAGCTGGCGCCGCATATCGGTGCGATGGTGGCCAATCTGGCCGAGGATCTGGGCATCGCGGCCGGCCGCTGCAACGTCAAGGCCAAGACCAACGAGAAGCTGGGCTTCGAAGGGCGCCAGGAAGGGATCGTTGCGCAGGCGGCGGTGCTGCTGTGGCGCGGCGCCATCGTCGCGCCGCAGGACTGAGCACGCTGCGGGGCGCCGTCGTTGCGCCGCGGGACTGAGCAGGGTGCGCGCGCCATCGTCGCGCCGTGGGCTGAACGTGCTGCGCCGCGCGGTCGTGCGGGCCGTTACAGGCCCGGCTGCGGCGCGTCGGCTTCCTTCGGCTCGATCGCGTAGACGTAGTCGACCAGCCGTTCCAGCGGGCCGGAGCGCGCGCCGGCCTCGGTCCGCTTGACGAAGCCCATCTGCTGGCACAGGCGGTTGGCGGCGCCCATTTCCGGCATGGTGCGCACCACCAGCGCCTGCGCGCCGATATCGCGCGCACGCTGGATGCAGATCTGCATCAGCGTGCGGCCGAGGCCCAGGCCGCGTGCCTGCGGACTGACCGACAGCAGCCGCGCCTCGGGCAGGGCCAGCGTCACCGTGCTGCCGTCCAGGGCCTGCAGCGTCGCGCCGGGATGGCAGAACAGCACCGCGCCGCTGATGCCGTGATCGGTCTCGGCAACCCACCATTCCATATCGGACGTATTGGTCGCCAGCACCGAGCGCATGCCCTGTTGGAACGACGCGCGGCAGTCCTCCATGATTTCGAGCTCGTACTGCGCATACGCTTCCTGCGTGACCGCGGCGATCTGGCCCCAGTCGGAAGCCGTGGCGAGACGATAGTGGAAATGCGGCGAGGAGGGCGAGGGCAGTTGGCTCATGATGGTCCGCGAAGCAGAATCTGCCTCGATTGTAGGCCGGACCGTGCACAAATGCAGTCGGAGAAATGCGGACGCGCGGCGCATGCGCGGCGGTTTCGCGGGCCCTGCAATGCCGATGGCCGCGCGCGGCGGCCATCGACCAACATCAACAAACATCGACAAACGTCGGCGGGAAGGGCCCCAAGAAAGGCCTGCGGAAGGGCCTGCAGAAGGCCTGGGGAAGCCCCTGTCCCGCGTGTGCCGCCTTACTCGGCGGCGATCACGTTGGCCGCGGCCGTGATCACGGCGGCAATACGGCCGACATCGCGCAGTTGCTGCGAGGTCATGCCCTGTTCGTTCTTCAGCAGCTCGTAGTGCGAGCGGATGCAGAAGTGGCACTTGCCGACGATCGACGCGGCCAGCGCGTACATCTCGAAACGGCGCTTGTCGACGCCGCCGTGGGTCGCATACGCATTCATGCGCAGGCCGGCGGGCTGGCTTGCCAGATCGGGATCGGCGGCCATCTCGACATACGGATACCAGACATTGTTCATGCCCATCAGCGCGGCCGCGGTCAGCGCGCCGTTCAGCTCTTCGGGCGACAGCACGCCGGCGTTGCGGATCGCGTCGACGATGATCTTGCTCTTGGCGGCGAAGGCGGCGGCCAGCGCGACGCCCACCGCATCGTTGCCCTCCAGCGAGGAGCGTGCGATGGTGCCGTCCAGGTTCAGGCGGATGTCCTTCGCATAGTCGGGAATGAGATTCTTGATCGTGTTGAGGAATTCCATCAAATTCTCCTATCGCTTTGGGCGAAAAAAACCCGCGTGGGCGGGTTTCGGTGCGCACTGGGGCGCGTCGCCGGCGGCGGGGCCGCCGGCAACATCGACATGGCGCGAATTACAGCGTCGAGCCGCCGACAGCGCGGTTGCACGGGCACAGCTCGTCGGTCTGCAGGCCGTCCAGAATGCGCAGGATTTCGTCCGGGTTACGGCCGACGTTCAGGTTGTTCACCGACACGTGCTGGATGGTGTTGTCCGGGTCGACGATGAAGGTGGCGCGCAGCGCAACGCCGGCTTCCTTCTCGCGCACGCCCAGCTGGTCGACCAGCGAGCCGGTGGTATCCGCGAACTGCCACGAGTTCAGTTTGTTCAGGTCCTTGTGTTCACGGCGCCATGCCAGCTTGACGAACTCGTTGTCGGTCGAGCCGCCCAGCACGACGGCGTCGCGGTCGGCGAAGTCCTGGTTCAGCTTGGCGAAGGCCACGATTTCGGTCGGGCACACGAAGGTGAAGTCCTTCGGGTAGAAGTAGATGATTTTCCACTTGCCTTCGAACGACTTCTCGGTGATGTCTTCAAAGGCCGACTGGCCGTTTTCTTCGTGGGCGTTGAAACCCGGCTTGACACCGACGACGTGGAACGGTTCGAGCTTGTCACCAACGGTCTTCATGGACTTCTCCTGGATACGGTTGAACAGACGCCAGCGGGGCATCGCAAGCGGCCATCGTCGAGGACGATTTTCTCGGGCCGCTGCGCGTGCCACGCAACGAATGGGAAGTATGCAGCATCCTGTTCGGCACGGCTAATTGAAAATCTCAAAGAGCCCGATAGCCGCGGAAACTGCGAGGCCCGGCGCGAAAGCGGCGTGGCACGCCGGCTTGCGCCGTCCGGCAACGATACACGATCGCGATGACGGAACGGCGACGCGGCGTGCATCAGGCATGCACCAGGCATGCACCAGGCACGCAATGAGGCGTGCATCAAGCACGCTTGGAGCGTGACTCAGGCGGGAGTGAGGCGTGCATCAAGCGCGCCGGAAACACGCGCTGACCACCAGCCCGCTGCCCGGCGACGGACGGTTGGTCAGCACCAGGCGACCGCCGTTGCGCTGCATGATCCGGTTGACGATCGACATGCCCAGCCCCGCGCCCTTGGCCTCGCTGCGCGCCGCGTCGAGCCGATAGAACGGCCGCGTCAGCAGCGGCAGCTGGGCATCGGGCACGCCGTCGCCATGATCGGCCACGACCAGCATCGCCTCCTTGTCATGGTTGCGCGTGGTGATCTCGACTTCGGCGATGCCGCTGTCCGGGTGCTTGGCATAGCGGCGCGCATTCTCGACCAGGTTGTCGAGGATGCGCTGGACCTCCATCCGGTTGGCCATCGCCATCACCGGCTCGGGCGCATGCACGCGGATGCGGATGTCGTCGTGCGCGGCATAGACGTTGACCGCGTCGCGCACCAGCGAGGACAGGTCCACCGGCTCGCTGCTCTCCTGCGCGGGGCGCGCGTAGTTCAGGAACTGCCCGATGATCGCGTCCATCTGCTCGATGTCGGCGATCATCGCCTCGCGCGTGGTGTCGTCGACGGGGGACATCTCGGTCTCGAGCCGCAGCCGCGTCAGCGGCGTGCGCAGGTCGTGCGAGATGCCGGCCAGCATCACCACGCGATCGTCGTCGAGCTGGCGCAGGTCGCGCACCATCTGGTTGAAGCTGTGGTTGGCCTGCGCGACCTCGCTGGCGCCGCGCTCGGGCAGCGGCGGGGGATCGCCCCCCCGAACCGATTGCGCGCGCCGCATCGGCCAGGCGCTTGAGCGGCCGGTTGACCCGCGCCGTGATGAAGGCCGCGCCGAAGATCGACAGCAGCACCGCGGCCACGGTCCACCACAGCCATTGCAGTCCGGGCACGCGTTCGAAGCGCTCCGGGCTGATCGCCACCCAGTAGTCGTCGCCCTCGATCTCGAAGCTGACCCAGACGCCGGGAATGTCGTTGACCGTGGTCGCGATCACGGTATCGCCGCCCAGCCGGCTGCGGATTTCCTGCTGCACCAGCTGGGTCAGGAAGGGGTTCGCGGTGGGCGTGGTGAAGTCGTCGTCGCGCTCGCGCGGATAGACCTTGATGCCTTCGTTCTGCACCAGGTCGAGTAGCAGGAAGCGACGCCGCGCGGGGTCGGAATAGAGCAGGGCCGCACGCGTGAGCTTGACCACGCTGACCACCTGCATCGCGATCTGCTGCGCCCGAGGGGCGCGTTCGAACAGCCGGTAGCTCTGAAACCAGATGCCCAGCGAGATGGCCAGCAACAGCGCGATCAGCATGAAGGTTCGCCAGAACAGCGAACCGAAGAAACGCGTGGCCGTGCGGCGGATCACAGTCGCCACGATAACGGCCGGGACTTACTTCACGCCATCGGGAATGAAGACGTAGCCCAGCCCCCAGACGGTCTGGATGAAACGCGGATTGCCCGGATCGGGTTCGATCAGCTTGCGCAGGCGCGAGATCTGCACGTCCAGGCTGCGGTCGAACACTTCGTATTCGCGGCCGCGCGCCATTTCCATCAGCTTCTCGCGCGACAGCGGCTGGCGCGGATGGCGGGCGAACACCTTGAGCACCGAGAACTCGCCGGTGGTCAGCGTGATTTCCTCGTCGTTCTTGGTCAGCGTGCGCGTGGCCAGGTTCAGCACGAAGTCGCCGAAGGCGAAGGTCTCCGGCGTTTCCGACGGGGCGCCGGGCACTTCGGCCGGGCCCTTGCGGCGCAGCACCGCGTGGATGCGCGCGATCAGTTCGCGCGGGTTGAACGGCTTGGGTAGATAGTCGTCGGCGCCCATCTCGAGGCCGACGATGCGGTCCACGTCCTCGCCCTTGGCCGTCAGCATGATGATCGGGGTCTGGTCGTTGGCGCCGCGCAGACGGCGGCAGATCGACAGGCCGTCTTCGCCCGGCATCATCAGGTCGAGCACGAGCAGGTCGAAACGCTCGCGCAGCCAGAGCTTGTTCATGGCGGTGGCGTTTTCCGCGACCAGCACGGTAAAGCCTTGCTCGCCGAGATAGCGGCGCAGCAGATCGCGGAGACGGGGGTCGTCGTCCACGACGAGAATCTTGTGGCTGGTATTTTCCATGGCGCTAATCTTAGCGAGTCTCGCTAGGGGTCAAAATGGCTTAACAAAAGGTTACATACTTTACCTTGCGGCCCGCCAAGTGCACAGCGGGCAGCGTTTACACTGCGCGCTGCCCGCAAAGGGCAAATCGGTCAGCCTCGTTCCGGGAGCCCTGGCGTCGTCCAGCGGAAGCCCGAACCGGGCAAGCCCCAGACCGCCATTATCAATGAAAGCGAAATCCACCCGGTCCGAACCGCGCCGCGCCTCCGGCGCCCGACGCCGTGTCGCCGGAGCCCTGCTTGCGCTGCTGCTGCCGTCGATGCTGCTGCATGCCGCGAGCGCGTCCGCGCAGTCGCCGGGACTCGGCGCGCTGCTGCAGGGGCACGGGCGCCATCCGGGCCGGGGTGCGGAGGGCTATCCGGGGCATTCCGGCCATGCGCGCCAGGATCGCGAGCGGCCCTCGCCGCGCGAAACCCGGGGCCGCGCCAACCGCCAGCGCGCCGAGCGCGAGGCCGGCGAACGGCAGGGCCGCGGCGGCAAGCTGTCGGCCGACGAACGGCGCAAGCTGCGGCAGAGCCTCTACGACATCAGCAGGGAGATGTACCAGGGCAACTGAGTGGCAATGGCATCGGCCATGCATTCGGTTTGCCCTCTCCCGCAAGCGCCGAGGGAGCGGGCGGCTCCATCTGCGCGGCCCCGCTCACCGCGGCTTGAAATGCCGCAGGAAATCGACGAACACTTCCGCCGCCAGCTGCGCGTCCTCGGCGGTGATCGTCTCCAGCGGGTTGTGGCTGATGCCGCCATTGCCGCAGCGGACGAACAGCATCGCCACATCGGTGATCCGCTGCATCATCATCGCATCGTGCCCGGCGCCCGACGGCAGCTCGAAGGCCTGCAGCCCGCGCTTGTTCAGCACCGCCGCGAACTGCGCGCGCAGCCACGGCGCGCACGGCGCGTTGTTGACCGGTGGCACCCGTTCCACCTCCGCACGCACGCCGCGCCGCGCGGCGATCGCCTCGATGCCGGCGACGATATCGGCGATCGCGGCCTCGCGCACCGCATCTTCGCCGGCGCGGATGTCCATCGAGAAGTGGCACGCGGCCGGAATCACGTTGCTGGAGCCGTTCGGCACCTGCAGTTGGCCGACCGTGCCGACCAGCGTCGGCGCCTGGCCGCAGCGCGATTCGACCAGCAGCACCATCTCCGCGGCCGCGGCGGCGGCGTCCTTGCGCATCGTCATCGGCGTCGTGCCGGCGTGGCTGGCCAACCCGTCGATGCGCACCTGGAAGCGGCTGCTGCCGGCAATCTGCGTGACGATGCCCAGCGGCAGGTCATGGTGCAGCAGCACCGGTCCCTGTTCGATATGCACTTCGACGAAGCCGAGCAGCGTCGCCGGATCGACGGCGGCCGCGCGCAGCGCATCGGGATCGCCGCGGCCAGGCAGGTCGGATTCGGTCAGCGCCTGCGCCAGCGTGATGCCGTCGGCGTCGGCGCGCGCCAGCAGGGCCGGATCGAAGCGGCCGGCGAGCACGCTGCTCGCAAGAAAGCTGGTCTTGAAACGCAGCCCTTCCTCCTCGGCGAAGCCCACCACGTCGAAGTGATAGGGCAGCCGGATGCCGGCCTCGTTCAGCGCGCCGACCACCGCGATCGGCAGCAGGATGCCCAGGCGCCCGTCATAGCGCCCGCCGTTGCGCACCGTGTCGAAATGCGAGCCGGTCATCAGCACCTTCGCGTCGGGGCCGGCCGACGGATCGGCCTCGTAGCGGCCGATCACGTTGCCGATCGCATCGACGCGCACCTGCATGCCGGCCGCGCGCATGCGCTCGGCGAGCATGGCCGCCGCGGCGCGGTGGGCCGGCGTCAGATAGGCGCAGGTCAGGCCGCCTTCCATATCGGAGTAGCGCGCGAGCGCGTCGGCGGCATCGAGAATGGACTGGCCCAGGGAAGGAGAGGGGGAATGCATGTGCTGGCTCTTCGGTACGTCGGTGAAAAGGGAAATCATGCCGTCGGGGCGGACGGCACGCGCTCGCGCTGCAGCAGCGCCGCGGCCGCCGAGCCGCTGCGCGTCGCCGCTTCGATGGTGGCCGGGTAGGGGCCGTAGGCGCCGCCGTCTGCGTCCCGCCCGTCGGTATAGTCGCCCGCCAGCGCCAGGCGCGGCACGCCGATATCGTTGCCGGGACGCGCGAGGCCCGGCACGCAGCGGAACGTGGCGAGGCGTTCGGCGATCACGAATTCGCCGCGCGCTTCGGCAAGGCGGGCGGCATCGGGAAGCAAGGGCGCCAGTTGCGTGGCAAGTTGCGCGCGCACGCGCCGCGCCAGCTCGCCCTGCGGCAGCGCGGCGGCATCGTCGGCGGCGCTGATGACGACCGACCAGACGTTGTCGTGGGCGGGGTCCTGCGATGCGCTGTTGTCGTCGGCGGACAGCGCCGCGCGATCGAAGACGAATTGCCCGGGCGCGGCGGCACTGGCGTCGAGCGCCAGGAAAGGACGCGGCAAACGCAGCGCGCCGACGTTCAGGTACAGCGTGACGATCGGCACATGGTCGAAGGCGTGCAGCCTTGCGGCGGCGGCCTGCAGCGCGGCGTGGTGCGTGGCGTGGTTCGCGGCGTGGTGCGTGGTTTGGTGCGCAGTCTGGTTCGCGGCGTCGTGCGTGGTTTGGTGGGCAGGCTCGGGCCGATGCGCGGCCTGGTCCGAGCGGAGCGATATCTGCGCCAGCAGCCGTGCCGCCTGCCGCGGCGCGGTGGCGACGACCAGTTGCGCGACCTGCTGCTCGCCGGAGCCGGTCCGCAGCAGCCAGCCGTGCGGGGTCTGCGTGATCTCCTGCACCGCGGCGCCGGTGCGGACCGTGCCGCCCGCGGCCACGATCGCCTGCGCGGCGGCTTCGGGGAACAGCCGGCTCAGGTCCCAGCGCGGCACCAGCATGTCGCTGTCGTCGCGCGCCGCCAGCAGGCTGTCGCGCAGCACGCGGCGGAACACGCGGGCATCGGCCTGTTCCGCCGGCGTGTTCAGCGCGGCCACGCACAGCGGGAACCACAATCGCTTCTGCAGCGAGGGCGGGGCCTGTGCCAGCCACGCGGCGACCGTCTCGCCGGCGGAGTTCGCACAGTTTGCAGAGTCTGCGGAATTTGCCGAGTTGGCGGAGTTGGCGGAGTTGGCGGAGTTGGCCGAGTTGGCGGAGTTGGCCGAGTTGGCGGAGGCCGCGGATTTGGCGCAGGCGGCGGAGGCGCAGGCGGCATGCGCCGCCTCGTCGTCCGCCCGCAGCCGCGCCAGCACCTTCGCCAACGCCGCGCGCTCATGCCAGCCGAGCCGGCGCGCGGTCAGCCCCATGCCGACCAGATGCCAGGGCGCGGGCAGGCGCGGCGCCTGCAGCCGCCAGCCGTCGGCATAGGCCATCTGCAGCGGCAGCCGCAGCAGCGCGGCCTCGGGATCGACGCCGGCGCGGCGCATCAGGGCAAGGGTATGGCGATAGGCGCCGAGCAACAGATGCTGGCCGTTGTCGAGTTCGCCCGCGACCTGCGGATGGCGCCGGGCGACGCGGCGCGCGCGGCCGCCGAGCACCGGCGCGGCCTCGAACACATGGACCACGCGGCCGGCCTGCGCCAGTTCGAGCGCGGCGGCCATGCCGGCCCAGCCGCCGCCGATGATGCCGACCGAGCCGTCCCCGTCCACTGCGCCGCCCACTGCGCCGTCCAGGTGCACGGCGCCCACAGCGCCCACAGCCCCCGCAGCGGTGCCCGCGCTTACAGAGCTGACCGCGCCGACCCCGCCGCCGGCTTGCGGCGACGTGGCGTCGGGCGTGGCGGAGCCTTCCGCCATCGCGGTGGTCAGCGGTTGCGTATCCACGTCTTCCATGCGATCCACAGCTTGCGCATGGGTGTCAGCGAGATGCGCTGGTTCAATACCTGGAAGCCACTGGCCTCGATCTCGTCGAGCAGCGCGTGGTAGATCGCGCCCATCAGCAGCCCCGCACGCTGCGCGCGGCGGTCGACCTCCGGCAGCAGCGCCAGCGCCTCGCGATAGAAGGTGCGCGCGCGCTCGGCGTGATAGGCCATCAGCGCGACGAAACGCGGCGAATGGCGGCCCTGCATGATGTCCGCGGCCGGCACCTCGAAGCGCTGCAGCACATTGACCGGCAGATAGAGCCGGCCGCGCCGCGCGTCCTCGCCGACGTCGCGAATGATATTGACCAGCTGCAGCGAACGCCCGAGCTTCTCGGCGAATTCGAGCGTGCGCGGGTCGCGGTAGCCGAAGATGCGCGCGCTCATGGTACCGACCACGCCGGCCACGCAATGGCAATAGCGGTCGAGGCCGGCCTCGTCCAGATAGCGCGTCTGCATCAGGTCCATCTCCATGCCTTCCAGCACCTCGGCGAGCATCGGCTGCGTCAGGCCGCAGGAGGCCAGATGCGGCTGCAGCGCCAGCGTGGTCGGATGGGTGGGGGCGCCGGCAAACAGGCGGTTCAGCTCGCCGTGCCACCAGGCCAGCTGTTGCTGGGCGACGGTCAGGTCCTGGGTCTCGTCGACGACGTCGTCGACTTCGCGGCACCAGGCATAGAGCGCGGTGATGGCGCGCCGCCGTTCCGGGGGCAGGAACAGGAAGCTGTAGTAGAAGCTGGAGCCGCTCTGGGCGGCCTTGTCTTGGCAGTACTGATCGGGCGTCACGCCGGTCTCGGGCTCGCTAGGGGACACACTCGGGGACTCTGTCTGGGGCGCTATCCGGGCGCTATCCGGGCTCAATGCGCGCTCTATGTGGGCTCAGGCTGGATTCAAATGCCTGGGCTCAATGAGCGGGCTTGCTCGGCGCGGTGCCGGTGCGGTAGCGGGTTGCCGCTCGCCAAGCCAGCAGCAGCCAGTCGGCGGGCCCCAGCGTCGGGCGGCGCCGGAAGACATCGTAGCCGACGGCCTCGATGCGTTCCAGCACGCGCAGGCCGCCTTGCACCACCAGCCGCAACTCCCAGCCGATGCGCCAGTCCGCCGTCCGCGGCAGGTCCAGCGCGAGCGAAGCGCCGGATTGTAGCATCGCCTCCGTGCGTATCTTCAGCTCCTCCATCAGCGCCAGCCAGCGCACGTCGCAGCGGCCCTCGGCCAGCGCGTCGTCGTCGACGCCGTGGCGCGCCATCGCGTCGGCCGGCAGGTAGACACGGCCGCGCGCGAAGTCGATCGCGACGTCCTGCCAGAAGTTGACCAGTTGCAGGCCGGTGCAGATCGCATCGGCGCGCGCGAAGCGGTCCGGCGTGGCCGCGCCGTACAGATGCAGCATCAGCCGGCCGACCGGGTTGGCCGAGCGGCGCGAGTAGTCGAGCAGGCTGTCCCAGTCGGCATGGCGGTGCACGGTCACGTCCTGTCGGAAGGCATCGAGCAGGTCGTGGAACAGCGGCAGCGGCAGGCGGTATTCGGCGATGACGTCGGCCAGCGCGCGCATCATCGGCGTGCCCGGATCGGTGCCGGCGTCGATCCGGTCGAGCGCATCGGACAGCGCGCCAAGCGCGGCCAGGCGCTCCTGCGGCGCGGCATCGCCCTCGTCGGCCAGGTCGTCGGCGGTGCGGGCGAAGCGGTAGATCACCGCCACTGGCCGGCGCAGCCGGCGCGGCAGCAGCACGCTGGCGACCGGGAAGTTCTCGTAGTGGCCGATGGCCAGGCCGTCGGGGGCGGCTGCGGAGGGCGGCGTCGGCATTGGCATCGGGACTTGGATTGGGATTGGGATCGCGTCGGCGGCGCTGGGCGCGCCGGGGTGGGACATGGCCGCAGCATTGTAATCACCGGCGCGCCACCGAGCACCTGCAAGCCGCGCAAGGGGCGCCCATGTGCCGCTTTCCACCCTACCGATAGGGGGCATGCCGGCACGCATCGGACGCCAAATAGCGGGTAAATCCCCGGTTTCGGTCCGCAAATCTGTCGATTCGTCGCGTCGCGTTTGACGCACCCCAAACGGCTCGATATATTGCTGACCGGCCGGTTATTTACTGCCGGACCCGCCGTCCCCGGGGCGGCGCCATCGTCGTGTCGCGCGGCAGCGTTGCTGCTCGCCGCCAGTCCGGCCGTGCCGGCGCACGTCGCCTCCCGTCATGCCGTTGCACCCGTCTTATCGCCATCCCATGCCAGTGCCTTGTCCCGGGCCGGAAGTCGCGGCCGTCAACGTTTTCAGGACCTCGCCGTCGATCGTCGGCGCGGTGTTGCTCGGTGCCGTGCTGGTGCTCGGCGCCTGCTCGCGCGAGCCCGAGCGCGCGCCCGAGGTCCGGCCCGTGCGTCTGCTGCAACTGCAGTCGGCCACCGGCCAGTCCTCCTACGAGTTTTCCGGCGACGTGCGGCCGCGTATCGAATCCCGGCTCGGTTTCCGCGTCGGCGGCAAGATCGCGGCGCGCCTGGTCGACGTGGGCGCCACGGTGCGGCGCGGGCAGCCGCTGGCCCGGCTCGATCCGACCGATCTGAACCTGGCCGAGCAGGGCTCGCGCGCGCAGTACGAGGCGGCGCGCACCGACCGCGACCTGGCCGCCGCGGATCTGAAGCGCTACAACGACCTGTTCGCCAAGGGTTTTATCAGCGCGGCGGAGCAGAACCGGCGCCAGGCCAGCTACGAGGCCGCGGCCGCGCGGCTGCGCCAGGCCGAGGCCGCGTTGCGCGAGCAGAGCAACCAGACCGGCTATACCGTGCTGGCCGCCGATGCCGACGGCGTGGTCACCGCGATCGACGCCGAAGTGGGGCAGGTGGTCAGCGCGGGGCAGGCGGTGGTGCGGGTCGCGCAGACCGCCGAGAAGGAGGTCGCGATCGGCCTGCCCGAGGATCAGGTCGACTGGCTGCGCAATATCCGCGACGTCAGCGTGCGGACCTGGGCCGAGCCCGACCGCATCCTGCCGGGCCGCGTGCGCGAGATCGCCGCGGCCGCCGATCCGGTGACGCGCACCTACGCGGCGCGCATCACGGTGCCCAATCCGCCCGCCGACCTGAAGTTCGGCATGACCGCGATGGTCACCTTCGTGCGGACCGGGGCATCGCCCGCGGTGCGCGTGCCGCTGACCGCGCTGCTGCAGCAGCAGGGCACGAACCAGGTATGGGTCTACGACGGCGCGGCCGGCACGGTGCAGCCGGTGGCGGTCACGCTGGGCCAGCCGATCGGCAACGAGATCGAGGTCAGGAGCGGGCTGCGTCCCGGCCAGACCATCGTCACCGCGGGCGTGCATCTGCTCAAGCCGGGACAGAAGGTGCGGCCGCTGCAGTCGGTCGCGTCCGCGTCGGCGCCTGGGGCGGCTGCGGGGGGCGGCTCCGGGGTCAACTCCGGGGTCAGCTGGTACCGCGGTTCCAGCCCCTGCGCCCACCGCTGCTGCGGCCAGCGCGCCGGCAAGTGCGCCGGCCCCTGCGCCCACCAGCGCCCCGGCCAGCGCGCCGGCCGCTCGCAGCTAAGGGCGCCGCGATGGAGCATTCCCGATTCAATCTGTCGCGCTGGGCGCTCGAGCACCAGGCGCTGACGCGCTATCTGCTGGTGGTGTTCCTGCTGGCCGGCCTGATGTCGTATTTCCAGCTGGGCCAGGACGAGGACCCGCCGTTCACCTTCCGCGTGATGGTGGTGCAGGCCTTCTGGCCCGGCGCCACCGCCGAGCAGATCGCGGTGCAGGTCACCGACAAGCTCGAGCGCCAGCTGCAGGAGGTGCCCTACGCGGACAAGATCCGCAGCTTCTCCAAGCCGGGCGAGACCACCGTGATCTTCCAGCTGCGCGACGACGCGCCGGCGAAGGAGACCGCGCAGATCTGGTACACGGTGCGCAAGAAGATCGGCGATATCGCCGGCACGCTGCCGGCCGGCGTGCGCGGGCCGTTCTTCAACGACGAGTTCGGCGATGTCTACGGCACCATCTACGCGCTGTCCGCCGACGGCTTCACCTACAAGGAGCTGCGCGAATATGCCGACCTGGTGCGCCAGCAGCTGCTGCGCGTGCCGTCGGTCGCCAAGGTGTCGCTGATCGGCCTGCAGGACGAGAAGATCTATATCGAGTTCAACCAGACCCGCTTCGCGCAGCTCGGGCTGGACCTGAACGCGATCGCCGACCAGATCGCCGAGCAGAACAACCTGACCGCCAGCGGCGTGCTGGTGACGCCGAGCGATAACGTGCAGGTGCGCGTGTCGGGCCAGTTCGCCGATGTCGGCGATCTGCGCAATATGGTGCTGCGCGGGCCCAACGGCGCGGCGAACATCCGGCTCGGCGACATCGCGCGTGTCTATCGCGGCTATGTCGATCCGCCGGCGCCGCGCATGCGCTTCAACGGCAAGGACGTGATCGGCCTGGGCATCTCGATGGAGAAGGGCGGCGACATCATCGCACTGGGCGAGGCGCTGCGCGCCGAGGCCGACACGCTGCGCAAGCAGCTGCCGGTCGGCATCGAGATGGAGCAGGTGCAGGACCAGCCCGAGGCGGTCAAGCGTTCGGTCGGCGAGTTCGTGCGCGTGCTGATCGAGGCGGTGGTGATCGTGCTGGCGGTCAGCTTCATCTCGCTGGGCCTGCACACCAAACCGCTGCGGCTCGACGCGCGCCCCGGCCTGGTGGTGGCGCTGACGATCCCGCTGGTGCTGGCGGTCACGTTCCTGTTCATGAACGTGTTCGATATCGGCCTGCACAAGGTCTCGCTTGGCGCGCTGATCATCGCGCTGGGGCTGCTGGTCGACGACGCCATCATCGCGGTCGAGATGATGGTGCGCAAGCTGGAGGAGGGTTTCTCCAAGATGGAGGCCGCGACCTTCGCCTATACCTCGACCGCGATGCCGATGCTGACCGGCACGCTGATCACCGCCGCGGGCTTCCTGCCGGTGGGTCTCGCGCGTTCGACGGTCGGCGAATACACCTTCGCCATCTTCGCGGTGACGGCGCTCGCGCTGGTGCTGTCGTGGCTGGCGGCGGTCTATTTCACGCCGTATCTGGGCTACCTGCTGCTGAAGGTCAAGCCGAGCGAGGGCGGCCATCACGAGGTGTTCGACACGCCGTTCTACGCGCGCTTCCGCCGCGCGGTGGACTGGTGCGTGGACTGGCGCAAGACCGTGATCGCGATCACGCTGGCGACCTTCGCGCTCGGCATCTTCGCCTTCCAGTTCGTCGAGAAGCAGTTCTTCCCCGATTCCAGCCGGCCCGAGCTGATGGTCGAGATGTGGCTGCCCGAGGGCGCCAGCTTCGCGCAGAGCGAGGCCGAGGCCAGGCGCTTCGAGGCCGCGCTGCGCGGCGATGCCGATGTCGGCAGCATCACCACCTTCGTCGGCACCGGCGCGCCGCGCTTCTATCTGCCGCTGGACCAGATCTTCCCGCAGAGCAATGTCGTGCAGCTGATCGTGCTGCCGGTCGACGTCGAGGTGCGCGAGCGGCTGCGCCAGCGCATCATCGCGCTGCTGGCGAGCGACTTCCCGCAGCTGCGCGGCCGCGTCAAGCTGCTGCCGAACGGGCCGCCGGTCGCCTATCCGGTGCAGTTCCGCGTGATCGGGCCCGAGGCGGCGGGGGTGCGGCGGATCGCGGATCAGGTCAAGGCGATCATGAGCGCCAATCCGAATACGGTCGGCGTCAACGACAACTGGAACGAGAACGTCAAGGTGCTGCGCCTGGACATCGACCAGGAAAAGGCGCGCGCGCTCGGCGTGACCACCAATGCGATCGCCCGCGTCACGCAGACCGTGCTGACCGGCGCGCCGGTCGGCCAGTATCGCGACGGCGACAAGCTGATCGACATCGTGATGCGCTCGGCCCGGGACGAACGCGAGGCGCTGGCCGATCTGCACAACGTGCAGGTGCCGACCGCCAGCGGGCGCGCGGTGCCGCTCACGCAGGTCGCGCGCATCGGCATCCGCTCCGAGCCGGGCATCGTCTGGCGCGAGAATCGCGATTTCGGCGTGACCGTGCAGGCCGACGTGGTCGACGGCATCCAGGGGCCGACCGTGACCGCGCAGATCGATCCGCAGCTCGACAAGCTGCGCGCCGAGCTGCCGGCCGGCTACCTGATCACCGTGGCCGGCGCCGAGGAGGAGAGCGGCAAGGCGGGCGCGTCGATCGCCGCGCAGCTGCCGCTCTGCGTGTTCCTGATCTTCACGCTGCTGATGCTGCAGCTGCACAGCTTCTCGCGCGCGGTGATGGTGTTCCTGACCGGCCCGCTCGGGTTGATCGGCGCCGCGGCGACCCTGTTGCTGCTGCAGGCGCCGATGGGCTTCGTCGCCCAGCTGGGCATCACCGCGCTGGTCGGCATGATCATCCGCAACTCGGTGATCCTGGTCGACCAGATCGAGCAGGACATCCGCGCCGGCGTGCCGGCCTGGACCGCGATCGTCGAGGCCGCGGTACGCCGCTTCCGGCCGATCATGCTGACCGCGGCGGCCGCCGTGCTGGCGATGATCCCGCTGTCGCGCTCGGTGTTCTGGGGGCCGATGGCGGTCGCGATCATGGGCGGCCTGCTGGTTGCCACGGTGCTGACGCTGCTGTTCCTGCCGGCGCTGTACGCCGCCTGGTTCCGCGTGCGCCGGCCGGAGGAGGCCAGCGGCGTGATGGCTTGATCGGGGCCTGATCGCGGCCTGGCGATGGGCTGCCCGGGGGACTGGATTCGCGCCGAACCATGCGCTACAATCCGCGGTCTTTGCCGGGCAGCGGTGCAACGCCGCAGGCCGGTCGGAGAAGCAGGGGGGCGCATGCAGTTCCGGTCGCCTCCTTTGTTTTTTCGGCCTTGATGCCCGACAGACCGCGGAGCCTCCCGTCAGGGCGGCACCGCTTGGACCGCGAGGGTGGCGAAATTGGTAGACGCACCAGGTTTAGGTCCTGACGCCAGCAATGGTGTAGGGGTTCGAGTCCCCCTCCCTCGCACCACACTTCCTGATCGTCTCGTTTCCCGTACGGCAGCGCCCGGCCGCCGCGATTGGTGAAACATTTGCTTACCGACGTTTCACCGGATGGCTCGCCGGGGATCCGCGCCGGCGCTAAGCTCCCCGACAAGAAGAACGCCGTCGCGCCCCCGTCGAATCGGGACAACATCATGACCCTCACAGCAAAAACCCTCTGTCTCGCCGCCTTGCTCGCGCTGCCGCTGGCCGTCCACGCCGATCCCTGGAAGGACGAGAGCGGCCATGGCAAATGGCGCGGCCATCACCATGGTGGCGACTACAAGGAAGAGTACTGGGACGGCAACTGCAAGGTCGAACGCAAGTTCAAGGGCAACGGCGACTACAAGGGAAGAGCGCAAGTGCAAGGGACCGCGCTACGGGTACTACGGCCCGGCGCCGGTCTATGTCCAGCCGGCCCCGGTCTATGTCGAGCCGGCACCGGTCTATGTGCCGCCGGGCGTCACCGTGCACGGCACCGTGACATTCCCGCGGTGATCCGCTCGTGGCTCCGCCGGTGGTTCCTCGCTGACGCCTCGCTGACTCTTCTCTGACTCCTCGCTGATTTGCCGCTGATTCCCTGCTGAACCCCGGCTGAATCCCGGCTGAATCCCGGCTGAATCCCGGCTGAATCCCGGCTGAATCCCGCGGCTTGCCCGTTCCAGCGGGCGGTGCGAGCGCCGCCGCCCGCGTTCCCCCGTCCCGTTCCCGCGTCCTATAGTAGATACCCGCAGGCCAGCGTTGCACCGGCGCCCCCGTTCGCGGACGGCGCGCCACGCGCCTCACGCCAGTGCGCGCCATCCCTGTATCTCCAAGAGGGGAACCATCATGGCACTGGCAACCACCCTGGCGACTTGCCTGAGCAGCAAGAACAGCCATTTCGATATCATCCGCCACCCCTATGCGCTGGGCAGCATGGCGACCGCGCAGGCGGCCCATGTTCCGGGCGATCGCCTGGTCAAGACCGTATTGCTGGAGGACGAGGCCGGCTATGTGGTGGCGGTGATGCCGTCGACGCGCCTGCTCGATCTGTCCGAGCTATGCGAGCGCACCGGCCGCCGGCTGACGATGGCCAGCGAGGACGAAGTGCGCGAAGTGTTCAAGGACTGCGTGCTGGGCGCGATCCCGCCGGTCGGCATGGCCTATGGCATGCGCACGTATATCGACGAGAGCCTGCTTGGCCAGCCCGAGGTCTACTTCGAGGCGGGCGACCACGAGGAACTGATCCATATGACCACGGAGGCCTTCCTCGACCTGATGGCCGGCGCGGAGCGAGGGCAGTTCACCCGCCGCATGATGTAGCGCGGAAGCGGGGCGGCCGTGCGCGGACGGTAGCTGTCGGCGCGCTGCACGGCGCCGGTGATGCGAAACGCCGCCGCGCCGTCAGGGCTGCTCGCCTTCCAGCGTGAACGTCGCGCCGGCGTCCTGGCCGAGCAGCTCGACCAGCGCCGGCAGCGCCGCCTCCAGCGCCGCCCGCAGCGTCCACGGCGGATTGGCCACGAACATGCCGCTGCCATGCAGGCCGAGCCCGCCGGGCACCGGGTGCTTGACCGTCAGCGTGGCATGCAGCCAGCTCTTGAACGGCAGCGCCTTCATCTGGACCGGCAATTGCGCGGACTCGCGCCGCTGCACCT
Source organism: Cupriavidus sp. H18C1 (assembly GCF_049311595.1). NCBI lineage: Bacteria > Pseudomonadati > Pseudomonadota > Betaproteobacteria > Burkholderiales > Burkholderiaceae > Cupriavidus > Cupriavidus sp. H18C1. The sequence goes on along the minus strand of NZ_CP186008.1, from coordinate 467,355 downwards.
GCGGATACCAGACCGCATAGGTACCGGTGGCGAAGCGCTGCAGCCCGTCGCGCAGGCACTGCACGGTGCGGGCGTAGTCCTGCTTGTCCTCGTACGACGGATCGATCAGCACCAGCGCGCGGCGCGGCGGAGGCGGCAGGATGGCCTTGATGCCGCCGAAGCCGTCGCCGTCGTACAGCATCACGCGGCGTCCCGCGCCGCGGAAGTTCTCGCGCAGCACCTGGATCTCGGTGCTGTGCAGTTCGAACAGCCGCAGCCGGTCCGCGTCGCGCAGCATCTGCCAGGCTAGCCACGGCGAGCCGGGATAGTGCCGGAGGCGGCCGTCCGGGTTCAGCGTGCGCACCTGGTCCAGGTATTCCTGCAGCAGCGGTGGCAGTTGGCGGCCGTCCGCGGCGGCCCGCCACAGCGGGCCGATGCCGGTCTCGAACTCCGACTTCTTGGTCGCATAGCCCTCGTCCAGCGCGTAAAGGCCGGCGCCGGCGTGCGTGTCGATGTACCAGAACGGCTTGTCCTTCTGCGTCAGGTAATCGAGCAGATGGGTGACGATGGCGTGCTTGAGAACGTCGGCGTGATTGCCGGCGTGGAAGGCGTGGCGATAGCTGAGCATGGCAGGGGCGGGCGGAGCAGGGCGCCATGCTACCATCCGGCCGACCTTTCGCGGCGGCGGCGGCCGTCATGCGGCGGTTTGCGCCGGGTTTACGGCGGTTTTTGCGCCGGTTCCTGCGTCGGTTCCTGCGTCGGTTGTTACGCCGGTGATGCGCCGATGATGCGCCGGTGATGCGCCGGTGATGCGCCGGTGATGCGCCGATTTTTCCGTGCCGCGAGACGCCTTGCCCCGCCGTCGTTCCCTGTTTTTCCGTTCTCCCGATGCCCCGCGCCCTCTATCCCGCCGAGCCCATCCTGTCCGACCAGGGTACGCCGTACTCGCCCCGCTATGACGACGTCTATCACAGCGTCGAGGGCGGGCTGGCGCAGGCGCGGCATGTCTTTCTCGGCGGCAATGGCTTGCCCGAGGCGTGGCAGGGGCGGGAACAATTCGTCATCGTCGAGACGGGCTTCGGCCAGGGACTGAATTTCCTGGCCACGTGGCAAGCCTGGCGCGACGACCCGTGCCGCTGCGCGCGCCTGCATTTCGTCTCGATCGAGAAGCATCCGTTTACCCGTGAAGGCCTGGCGGCGCTGCATGTCGATCTCGAAGAGTTGGCGCCGCTCGCGCAGCAGTTGCAGGCCGCGTGGCCCCTGGCGCTGCCGGGGCTGCATCGGCTCGTCTTCGACGGCGGCGCGGTGGTGCTGACGCTGGCACTGGGCGACGTGCAGGCGCTGCTGCCGCGGCTGGCCGTCGGCGCCGACGCCTTCTATCTGGATGGCTTCGCCCCGGCGCGCAATGCCGACATGTGGGACCCGGTGGTGATGAAGGGGCTCGCCCGGCTGGCGCGCCCCCGGTGCCACGCTGGCGACCTATACGGCCGCCGGCTTCGTGCGGCGCGGCCTGCAGGCGGCGGGGTTCGAGGTCAGCAAGGCGCCGGGCTTCGGCAGCAAGCGAGACATGACGGTCGCGCGCGTGCCGGCCGAGCGCCGGCGCCGCCATGCGCCGCCTTCGCCCGGTGTCTGGGCGCGGCGCCACGCGATCGTGGTCGGGGCGGGGCTCGCCGGCTGCGCTGTGACCGAGCGGCTGGCGGCGCGTGGCTGGCGCGTGACGCTGATCGACGCGCACGACGGCCCGGCGCGCGAGACCTCGGCGCATCGCGCGGCGGCCATGCACCCGCATCTGTCGCCCGACGACAGCGTGCTGTCGCGGCTGTCGCGCGCCGGCAATCTCCATGCATTGCGGGCCTGGCAGGCGCTGGCCGAGGCGGGGCATCCGGTCGGCTGGCATGGCTGCGGCGTGCTGCAGGTCGGTCAAGACGACGAAGACACGGCGCTTCAGCAGCGCGCGCTCGCCGAACTGGGGCTGCCGCCGGAGTACGTGCGCTGGATGTCCGCGCAGCAGGCCGCCGACGAGCATGGCGCCACGGTGGCGCGCGGCGGCCTGTGGTTCCCCCCAGGGGGGATGGGTCGCGCCGCCCGACGTCTGTCGCGCCCAACTGGCGATGGCAGGGGCGGCCGTGGAGACGCGGTTCGGCTGCCGTATCGCCTCCCTGCACCGGACCGATGACGGCTGGCAGGTGTTCGACGAGGCGGGGCGGCCGGTGGCCGAAGCCCCGGTGCTGGTGCTCGCCAATGCGCACCACGCCAGCGGCCTGCTGCCGCTGCGCCATTTGCCGATCCGGCGCGTACGGGGGCAGCTGACCACGCTTGAGCCCGGCGATGTCGCCCGGCTGGGCCGCTGGCCCGACTGTGTGGTGACGGGCAGCGGCTACCTGTTGCCGCGCGACGGGGACGGCAGCGCCAGAATCGGGTCCAGCTACGAGCCCGACGAAGGACCGCTGGCCGAGCGGGTCGAGACGCATGCCGACAATCTGCGCCGGCTGTCGATGCTGTTGCCCGACAGGAGCGCTGCACTGGACGGGCTGGACCCCGCCAAGCTGCATGGCTATGTCGGCGTGCGCAGCGGTCTCGCACAATCGCTTGCCGTGGGTCGGCCAGGTGGCCGACGAGGCCGAGTGCGAGCGCCGGGCGGCCTCGCTGCGCGGCGCGCATCTGCGCGATCTGCCGCGGGTGCCGGGCCTGTATGTGGCGCTGGCGTTCGCTTCGCGCGGGCTGACCTGGGCGGCGCTGGCCGGCGAACTGCTGGCCAGCCGGATCGAGGGCGAGCCGCTGCCGATCGAAAGCGATCTGGCCGACGCGCTGGATCCGGCGCGGCTGCTGCTGCGGGCGCTGCGGCATGGGCAACATGGCGGCGCAGGGCAGGATGCCGAGCCGGATGCCGAACGGGATGCCGAACGGGATGCCGAACGGGATGCCGAACGGGATGCCGAACGGGATGCCGGGCAGGGCGCCGAGCGGCCCGGTCAGGCCCTGTCAGGGTAAAAACTGCCGGAACCGGATCGAAACCGTGCGATAATCCGCGTTTTCCGTTTGCGCGGTGTGTTTGTTTGCGCGAGTTCGCGATCGGGGCTCAGGCGGCGTGTCCGCGTGCTCCATGCGTGGCTGGTGCGTGCGAACCGTTCGACGGCCTGAGGGAGAAAATCCCTGCACGCAGGCACGCAAGCGGAACGCGCTGACGAACACAACAACATTTCTGGATTGGATTGACGACCATGTCGAATGTGATTGAAAACCTCGGCAAACTCGACCGCAAGGTGACCCTGGCCATTCCGAAGGCCGAGGTCGAGAAGGAGAAGCAGGAGCGCCTGGTTCGCCTGTCGAAGACGGTCAAGATGGCCGGCTTCCGCCCGGGCAAGGTGCCGATGAAGATGGTCGAGAAGCAATACGGCCAGCAGGTCGAGTTCGAAGTGCGCTTCGACAAGGCCGCCCGCAAGTTCTTCGACATCACCCAGCAGCAGGACGTCAAGGTCGCCGGCCAGCCCAAGTTCGAGATCAAGACCGAAGGCGTGGCGGACGACGAAGTGGCATTCGACGCCACCTTCGAGGTCTACCCGGAAGTCAAGATCGGCGACCTGTCGGCCGCCGAAGTGGTCCGCACGAAGACCGAGATCACCGACGCCGAGATCGACAAGACCATCGAGATCCTGCGCAAGCAGCGCGTCCACTACCACGCCCGCGGCGAAGCCGGCGAGCACGGCGACGGCGGCGGTGAAGTGGCGGCCAAGAACGGCGACCGCGTGACGGTCGACTTCGTCGGCAAGATCGACGGCGTCGAGTTCGCCGGCGGCAAGGCCGAGGACTTCGTCTTCGTGCTGGGCGAAGGCCGCATGCTGCCCGAGTTCGAGCAGGCCGCGCTGGGCCTGAAGGTCGGCGAGAGCAAGACCTTCCCGCTGGCGTTCCCCGAGGACTATCACGGCAAGGAAGTCGCCGGCAAGACCGCCGAATTCACCATCACGATGAAGCAGGTCGAGTGGGCTCACCTGCCTGAAGTCGACGACAACTTCGCCAAGTCGCTGGGCATCGCCGACGGCAGCGTCGAGAAGATGCGCGCCGACATCCGCGAGAACCTGGAGCGCGAGGTCAAGCGCCGCACGCACGCGATGCTGAAGGACCAGGTCATGGAAGCGCTGATCAAGGCCAGCGAGCTGGACGTGCCCAAGGCACTGATCGAGCAGGACCAGGAGCGCCTGGTGCAGATGGCCCGCCGCGACCTCGAGCAGCGTGGCATGCCGAACGCCAAGGACATGCCGATCCCGCCGGAGATGTTCGCGCAGCAGGCCGAGCGCCGGGTCAAGCTGGGCCTGATCCTGGCCGAGATCGTCAAGGCCAACGGTCTGGAAGCCAAGGCCGACCAGATCAAGGCCGAGATCGAGGAGTTCGCCAAGAGCTACGAAGATCCGAAGGAAGTCATGCGCTGGTACTACGGCGACCAGCAGCGCCTGGCGGAGATGGAAGCCTACGTGCTCGAAAACAACGTGGTAAATTTCGTGTGCGAGAAGGCCAAGGTCATCGACAAGCCGGTGTCCTTCGAGGAGCTGACGGCCGAAGGCAACGGCGGCCAGCAAGCCTGATCGAAAGAAAAAGCCGCCTTCGGGCGGCTTGTTTGCCTTTCGCCGAGGCCACTGGCCTGCCACCGAATTCTGGAGAACCCTGCATGACCCGCAATGATTTGCTCGATCGTCTCGCCACCACGCAAGCCTCGGCGCTGGAGACCATGGGCCTCGGGCTGGTGCCGATGGTGGTCGAGCAGTCCGGTCGGGGCGAGCGCGCCTATGACATCTACTCGCGCCTGCTGAAGGAGCGCCTGGTGTTCATGGTGGGCGAAGTCAACGACCAGACCGCCAATCTGGTGATCGCGCAGCTGCTGTTCCTGGAGAGCGAGAATCCCGACAAGGATGTCTTCCTCTACATCAACTCGCCGGGCGGTTCGGTATCGGCCGGTCTGGCGGTGTACGACACGATGCAGTTCATCAAGCCGGACGTGTCGACGCTGTGCATGGGCATGGCCGCCAGCATGGGCGCGTTCCTGCTGGCCGCCGGCGCCAAGGGCAAGCGCCTGGCGCTGCCCAACTCGCGGATCATGATCCACCAGCCGCTGGGCGGCGCGCGTGGCCAGGCCTCGGACATCGAGATCCAGGCGCGCGAGATCCTCTATCTGCGCGAGCGCCTGAATTCGATCCTGGCCGAGGTCACGGGTCAGCCGGTCGAGAAGATTGCCCGCGATACCGACCGGGACAATTTCATGAGTGGCGACCAGGCGGTCGACTACGGCCTGATCGACAAGGTGATTGCCCGCCGCGGTTGAGCCTGGCGCGGCGCGCCGGCTTCGAACCCTGATCCGGCCTCAAACGGCCAAGCCTACACCACATAACGAGGCCCCGCGCCTCGTTTGTGGTGTTTGCCCCCACACCTTGGGGGTTCCGCCCGCTGCCCGAAAGGTTTTGGCGTATGATGCGTTTGACGCGTATCGCCAAGGTCCTTTCTGCGCCCTGGCGCGCCCCTGCTAATGTGACGATTCCTATGGCGGACAAAAAAGGTTCATCCAGCGAGAAGCTTCTGTATTGCTCCTTCTGCGGCAAAAGCCAGCACGAGGTCAAGAAGCTGATCGCCGGCCCGTCGGTGTTCATCTGCGACGAATGCATCGACCTGTGCAACGAGATCATTCGCGATGAAGCCGCCGGCGCCGACAAGGACGCCCCGGCCGCGGCCAAGTCGGATCTGCCGACGCCGCACGAGATCCGCGAAAGCCTGGACCAGTATGTGATTGGCCAGGAGCAGGCCAAGAAGATCCTGGCCGTGGCTGTCTACAACCACTACAAGCGGCTCAAGCATCTCGGCAAGAAGGACGATGTCGAGCTCTCCAAGAGCAATATCCTGCTGATCGGCCCGACCGGTTCGGGCAAGACGCTGCTCGCGCAGACGCTGGCACGCCTGCTCAACGTTCCCTTCGTGATCGCCGACGCGACCACGCTGACCGAAGCCGGCTATGTCGGCGAGGACGTCGAGAACATCATCCAGAAGCTACTGCAGAACTGCAATTACGAGGTCGAGAAGGCCCAGCGCGGCATCGTCTATATCGACGAGATCGACAAGATCTCGCGCAAGTCGGACAACCCGTCCATCACGCGCGACGTGTCGGGCGAGGGCGTGCAACAGGCGCTGCTGAAGCTGATCGAGGGCACCATGGCCTCGGTGCCGCCGCAAGGCGGGCGCAAGCATCCGAACCAGGACTTCCTGCAGGTCGATACCACCAATATCCTGTTTATCTGCGGCGGCGCCTTCGATGGACTGGAGAAGGTGATCATGCAGCGTTCGGACAAGACCGGCATCGGCTTCGGCGCGCAGGTCCAGAGCAAGGAAGAGCGGGATGTCAGCGAGGTCCTGCCGCAGACCGAACCAGAAGACCTGATCAAGTTCGGCCTGATCCCCGAGCTGATCGGCCGCCTGCCGGTGGTCGCGACGCTGTCCAAGCTGGACGAGGCCGCGCTGATGCAGATCCTGGTCGAGCCCAAGAACGCGCTGGTCAAGCAGTATCAGAAACTGCTGGCGATGGAAGGCGTCGAACTGGAAATCCGGCCGGCAGCGCTGTCCGCGATTGCCCGCAAGGCTATCAAGCGCAAGACGGGCGCGCGTGGCCTGCGTTCGATCCTCGAACAATCGCTGATGGATGTCATGTACGACCTGCCGAATTACAAGGGCGTGCAAAAAGTCGTGATCGACGAAAGCACCATCACGGGCGACGCACCTCCCTTGCTGATGTACGAGGACCAGCCCAAAGTGGCTGGCTCCAACTGACGCGAACGCCGGCGCATGGGCGGATCCCACGCCGGCAGCCAACCGACAGGCCGTTCGCGAAAAGCGAGCGGCTTTTTTCTTCATTTCGCCAAACGAACGGGAGGAAACGCGGGTATGCTGTTTGCGCGGGATTCGCAAGTGTCGGGGCCGTCATTTGACTGACGCTGCGAACCGGTGATTGCTGTCTTGTAATCGGTTCGTGCGACCCAATTTACGCCTTAAATGACTGACTGGGGAAACTGATGTCTGGAACACAACTCCTCCCGGCTGAGCCGATTCGCCTCCCACTGTTGCCGCTGCGCGACGTGGTGGTGTTTCCGCACATGGTGATCCCGCTGTTCGTGGGTCGCCCGAAGTCCATCAAGGCGCTGGAAACTGCGATGGAGTCGGGCAAGAGCATCATGCTCGTGGCCCAGAAGACGGCGGCGAAGGATGAGCCCACCGCCGAAGACCTGTACGAGGTCGGCTGCATCGCCAATATCCTGCAGATGCTGAAGCTGCCGGACGGCACCGTGAAGGTGCTGGTCGAAGGCACGCAGCGCGCGAATATCCGCGAAGTGAGCGAGGACGACTCGCATTTCATGTGCGAGGCCGTGCCGGTGCCCCTGGGCCCGGGCGAAAGCGCCGAGACCGAGGCCCTGCGCCGCGCGATCGTGTCGCAATTCGACCAGTACGTGAAGCTGAACAAGAAGATCCCGCCGGAGATCCTGACCTCGCTGTCGGGCATCGACGAGCCGGGTCGCCTGGCCGATACCATCGCCGCGCATCTGCCGATCAAGCTCGAGCAGAAGCAGAAGATCCTGGAGATGGTCAACGTGACCGAGCGCCTGGAGAGCCTGCTGTCGCAGCTCGAGGGCGAGATCGACATCCTGCAGGTCGAGAAGCGCATCCGTGGCCGCGTCAAGCGGCAGATGGAGAAGAGCCAGCGCGAGTACTACCTGAACGAGCAGGTCAAGGCCATCCAGAAGGAACTGGGCGAGGGCGAAGAGGGCGCCGATCTCGAGGAGCTCGACAAGCGCATCAAGGCCGCCCGCATGCCGAAGGAGGCCAAGAAGAAGGCCGAGGCCGAGTTCAAGAAGCTCAAGCTGATGTCGCCGATGTCGGCCGAGGCGACCGTCGTGCGCAACTACATCGACACGCTGGTCAACTTGCCGTGGCGCAAGAAGAGCAAGGTCAATAACGACCTGGCCAACGCCGAGCGCGTGCTGGACGAGGACCACTACGGCCTCGAGAAGGTCAAGGAACGGATCCTGGAATACCTCGCCGTGCAACAGCGCGTCGACAAGGTCAAGGCGCCGATCCTGTGCCTGGTCGGGCCGCCCGGGGTCGGCAAGACCTCGCTCGGCCAGTCGGTGGCGCGTGCCACGAACCGCAAGTTCGTCCGCATGGCGCTGGGCGGCGTGCGCGACGAGGCCGAGATCCGCGGTCACCGCCGGACCTATATCGGTTCGATGCCCGGCAAGATCCTGCAGAGCCTGACCAAGGTCGGCGTGCGCAATCCGCTCTTCCTGCTCGACGAGATCGACAAGATGGGCATGGATTTCCGCGGCGACCCGTCGTCGGCGCTGCTCGAGGTGCTGGACCCGGAGCAGAACCACACGTTCCAGGACCACTACATCGAGGTGGACTTCGACCTGTCGGACGTGATGTTCGTGGCGACCTCGAACTCGCTGAACATTCCGCCGCCGCTGCTCGACCGGATGGAAGTGATCCGGCTGTCCGGCTACACGGAGGAAGAGAAGGTCAATATCACCCAGCGTTATCTGCTGCCGAAGCAGATCCGCAACAACGGGCTGAAGCCGGGCGAGATCGAGGTCACCGAAGCGGCGATCCGCGACATCATCCGCTACTACACCCGGGAAGCCGGCGTGCGCTCGCTCGAACGCGAGGTGTCGAAGATCGCCCGCAAGGTGGTCAAGATGCTGCTGCTGAAGAAGGAGAGCGGCACGGTCAAGGTCGATTCGGAGAACCTGGACAAATTCCTCGGCGTGCGCAAGTACGACTTCGGTCTGGCCGGCAAGGAAAACCAGGTGGGCCAGGTCACGGGTCTGGCGTGGACCGAGGTTGGCGGCGATCTGCTGACGATCGAGGCCGCGCTGATGCCGGGCAAGGGCAATATCACCCGCACCGGCTCGCTGGGCGACGTGATGAAGGAATCGGTCGAGGCGGCCCGTTCGGTGGTGCGTTCGCGCGCCCGCCGGCTGGGCATCACCGACGAGATGTTCGAGAAGCGGGACATCCACATCCACGTGCCCGAGGGCGCGACGCCGAAGGACGGTCCGTCCGCCGGTATCGCGATGACGACGGCGCTGGTGTCGGTGCTCAGCGGCATCCCGGTGCGCGCCGATGTGGCGATGACCGGCGAGATCACGCTGCGCGGCGAAGTGCTGCCGATCGGCGGTCTGAAGGAGAAGCTGCTGGCCGCCCACCGCGGTGGCATCAAGCTGGCGCTGATTCCCGAGGAGAACGTCAAGGACCTCGCCGACATCCCGGACAACGTCAAGAACAATATCGAGATCGTTCCGGTGCGCTGGATCGACAAGGTGTTGGAAATGGCGCTCGAGCGCAAGCCCGAGCCGTTGCCGGAAGAAGTTGCCAGCCCTGCCGAAGTCAAGGACAAGGGCGCGGCCGCCACGCACGAGATGATTCACCACTGATCGCGTGAGGGGCGGGGCGGGGCAATCCCACCCGCGCCCGCCGGCACCGCAAAACCGCAGGGTTCGCCCTGCGGTTTTTTTGCGCGCCGCGCGGTGTTCGGCTTGGCAAAGCCAAACACGCTGTATTACACTTGCGGCCTCGCAGCGCAAACGGCAGTCAACGGCTGATACGTGCGCGGCGATACAGCCTGATTGGCGGCATTGCGGCCACATCGCGGCAACATCGAGCGGGTGCTTAGCTCAGCTGGTAGAGCGGCGCCCTTACAAGGCGTAGGTCGGGGGTTCGATCCCCCTCAGCACCCACCACTCACTCGATGCCCGATCGCCATGCCTCCGCGTCGTCAGGCCGTGTCGCCGGCAGCGAGACCGACATCGGAGTGGTAGTTCAGTCGGTTAGAATACCGGCCTGTCACGCCGGGGGTCGCGGGTTCGAGTCCCGTCCACTCCGCCACATTGCATCCGGGCACCGCCAGGTGGCCGGCCGAATCAGCCGCCTCCATGCGGCTGTTTTCATTTGTAGCCCGTCTTGTCGCTCGTCTTTTTGCCCCGCCCGCAGCGGCCGCCGACGCCACATCCATCGGGCGACCCTGCGCAGCCTGCTAGAATCGCGGAGTTTGACCTCCGTCCCAACTTGATCCCGAGTCAGCATGCTTGATTTCGTTCGCAACAACCGGCGCCTGATGCTTTTGCTGCTGCTGGTGCTGGTGTTTCCGTCGTTCGTGTTCTTCGGCGTGGAAAGCTATTCGCGCTTCATGGACAGCTCGCACGACGCCGCCAAGGTCGGTGGCCGCGCCATCACCCAACAGGAAGTCGATAACGTGCTGCGCGAGCAGTCGGAACGGATGCGTCAGGTGCTGGGCGCCGCCTACGATCCGCGCCAGTTCGAAGGGCCCGAGGCGCGCAAGGCCGTGCTCGACCAGCTGATCCTGCAGCGTGTGGTCGCCGACGAAGTCAATCGCGAGCATCTGACCGTGTCGAACGAGCGCCTGTACGAGGCGATCATCGCGATCCCCGCGATCGCTCAGCTGCCGAAGAAGGCGGACGGCACGGTCGAGGACAAGGCCTATATCGAACTGCTGGCCTCGCAGGGCATGACGCCCGAACAGTTCGACGCACGCATGCGCTTCGACCTGGCGACGCAGCAGCTCGGCCAGTCGATCGGTGCCACGGCCTTCATGCCGAAGTCGCTGCTCGACCGCCTGATCGCCGCGCGCGACCAGCAGCGCGAGGTCCAGCCGCTGCTGCTGAAGGCGACCGACTACGCCGCCAAGGTCACGGCCGACGACGCCGCGCTGAAGGCGTACTACGACAAGCATCGCCAGGCCTTCAGCGTGCCCGAGCAGGCCAAGGTCGAATACCTGGTGCTGTCCGCCGATGCGCTGGCCGCCGGCATCAGCATCACGCCCGAGCAGCTCAAGTCCTACTACGACAGCAATATCGCCCGCTTCCGTACCGACGAGCAGCGCCGCGCCAGCCATATCCTGATCGCCGCCTCGAAGGACGCGCCCGCCGCGGAACGCCAGGCCGCCAAGGACAAGGCGACCAAGCTGCTGGAAGAGTTGCGCAAGCAGCCGGACACCTTCGCCGACGTCGCGCGCAAGCAATCGCAGGACCCGGGCTCGGCGGAGAAGGGCGGCGACCTCGGCTTCATGGGCCGCGGCGCGCTGGTCAAGCCGTTCGAGGACGCGATGTACGCGCTGCAGCCGAACCAGCTCAGCGATGTGGTCGAGACCGACTATGGCTATCACATCATCAAGGTGACCGAGGTCAAGCCGGCGCAGACGCGTCCGCTCGAGGCGGTCAAGACCGAGCTCGAGGCCGAACTGCGCAAGCAGCTGGCGGCCAAGCAGTTCACCGAGCAGGCCGATGCCTTCGGCAATACCGTCTATGAGCAAGCGGACAGCCTGAAGCCGGCCGCCGACAAGTTCAAGCTGACAATCCAGACCGCCGACAACGTGACCCGCGCGCCGAACCCCGCGCTGGGCGCCAACAATCCGCTGAACAACGAGAAGGTGCTGACCGCGCTGTTCAGCGACGACGCGATCAAGAACAAGCGCAACACCGAGGCGATCCAGGTCGGTCCGGAAACGCTGGTTGCCGGCCGCGTAGTCGAGTATCGCCCGGCATCGGTGCGGCCGTTCGACGCGGTGCGCGACCAGGTCCGCGCGCAGTACGTCGCCGAGCAGGCCGCCGAACTGGCGCGCAAGGACGGCGAAGCGCAGCTGGCCAAGCTCAAGCAGAGCGGTTCGGCCGACGGTTTCGGCGCGTCCGTGACGGTGTCGCGCCAGCAGCCGTCCGGCCTGGCGCCGAAGGCGGTCGAGGCCGTGATGCGTGCCGATGCGTCGAAGCTGCCGGCGATGGTCGGCGTCGATCTGGGCGCGCAGGGCTATGCGATCTATCGCATCGCCAAGGTTTCGCAGCCGACGCAGGCCAATCCCGCGCAGCGCCAGGCCGATGCCCAGCAGCTGTCGCAGCTGGCCGGCCAGAGCGAACTGGAAGCGTTCTTCGAGAGTCTGAAGGCGCGGTCGGACGTCGAGGTGCTCAAGCCCGCGGCGCCGGCGGAATCGCAGCCGGCAGGTTGATGGCGAACGGCAGGCCCTGCAGGGTCTGCCCGGTAGTCATAGACGACGCACAGAGAAAAGGGGCCCCGCGGGGCCCTTTTCTCATGCGCCGGTGGTCAGGGCCACCGGGCTATCGTTCATGCGCCGGGGGTCAGGCCACCGTGCCGCCGGTCATCAATTCATCCATTCATCCCCGCAGGGCAACGTGCTGCGGCTTACCCGCGGCGCTGCTGCGCCTTGCCTTCCTCCGCGCTGCGCCGCTGGCGCCTGAGCAGCGGCTCCAGCTGCGGCCATACGGTATCGAGCAGCGCCGGCTGGGCCTGCGCGGTCGGATGGATGCGATCGTCCTGGAACCAGTCGGGCCGCGTCACCACCTTGTCGAGCAGGAAGGGCACCAGCGGCAGCTGATATTCCTTCGCCAGCTTCGGATACAGCGCGAAGAAGCGCTCGGTGTAGTCGGGCCCGTAGTTGGGCGGGATCCGCATGCCGATCAGCAGCACGCTGGCCTTGGCCGCCTTCGCGCTGGTGACGATCTGGCGCAGATTGGCCTCGGTGCTCTGCAGCGGCAAGGCCGCGCAGCGCGTCGTTGGCGCCGAGCTCGACCACCACGACGGCGGGCCGGTGGCGGGTCAGCAGATCGGGCAGGCGGGTCTTGCCGCCCACCGTGGTCTCGCCGCTGATGCTTGCATTGACGACGCTATAATCGAACCTCTCCGCGCGCAGGCGGTCTTCCAATAACTTGACCCATCCTGCGCCGCGCGCGATGCCGTATTCCGCCGACAGGCTGTCGCCAAGCACCAGGATGGTGGGTGAGCGTTGCGCCAGCGCGGGCATCGCCGCCAGCGCCAGCAGCCCGCCCAGCACCAGGGCGCGCCAGCGTCCACCGATGTCCCGCCAGAAACCGTTCCGGAAACCCTTGCTCATGTCCTCATCCATTCTTGCTGTCGAATCCTTGGGAAAGACCGTGACGGACGCGACCGGTTCGCTGACGATTCTGCACGACGTGTCCTTTTCCGTCACGCCCGGCGAAACGCTGGCCATCGTCGGCGCCTCGGGTTCGGGCAAATCGACGCTGCTGGGGCTGATGGCGGGCCTCGATCTGCCGAGCCGCGGCACCGTGTCGCTGCACGGCCACGATCTGTTCGCGCTCGACGAGGACCAGCGCGCCGCGCTGCGCGGCCGGCATGTCGGCTTCGTGTTCCAGTCCTTCCAGCTGGTCGGCCATCTGACCGCGCTGGAGAACGTGATGCTGCCGCTGGAGCTGCGCGGCGAGACCGACGGCGTGCGCGAGCGCGCCAAGGCGATGCTGGAACGGGTCGGCCTGGGCGCGCGCCTGTCGCACTATCCGCGCACGCTGTCGGGCGGCGAGCAGCAGCGCGTGGCGCTGGCCCGTGCCTTCGTCACGCGGCCCGATATCCTGTTCGCCGACGAGCCGACCGGCAGCCTCGATACCGCGACCGGCGAAGCGGTGATCGCGCTGATGTTCGAACTGAACCGCGACGCCGGCTCGACGCTGGTGCTGGTCACGCACGACCGCTCGGTCGCGGCGCGCTGCGGCCGCATCCTGACCATCGAGGCAGGGAAGGTCGCCAGCGACGAGTGGATGGGCGCCGAGGTCTGAGCACGCGGCCGGGGCCGGCGCTCAGCCTCCTCGGGCCAGCGCGCTTCTGGCGCGCGCGATCAGCGCGCTGGTGGACGGATCGTGCGGACCTTCGCCGCGTCCGTTCAGCTCGGCCTCGATCGGCCGCGCCAGCAGCTTGCCCAGTTCGACGCCCCACTGGTCGAACGAGTTGATATTCCAGATCGCGCCCATCACGAAGGTGCGGTGCTCGTACAGCGCGATCAGCGCGCCCAGTGCGCGCGGCGTGATGCCCTCGATCAGCAGCATATTGCTGGGCCGATTGCCCGCGAAACGCATATGCGCGATGCGCTCGGGCTCGACGACGCCGGCCGCGCGCAGTTCTTCCTCGGTTCGTCCGCGCATCAGCGCCTCGGCCTGCGCGAAGCAGTTGGCCAGCAGCTTGGCATGATGGCCCGGCAGCGTGCGCGGGGCGGACAGCGGCGCGACGAAGTCGACCGGCACGATCTGCGAGCCCTGGTGGATCAGCTGGAAATAGGCGTGCTGGCCATTGGTGCCGGCCGTGCCCCAGACCACGGGCGAGGTGTCGACGCGCACCGGCTGGCCGTCGCGCTGCACCGACTTGCCGTTGCTCTCCATTTCCAGTTGCTGCAGGAAGGCGGGGAACAGTTCCAGCGAGGTCGAGTACGGTGCCATGCAGCTGGTCGGCAGGCCGAACACATTGCGGTACCAGACCCCCAGCAGGCCCAGGATCACCGGCATGTTGCGCGCGAGCGGCGCGGTGCGGAAGTGCTCGTCCATCTCGCGGCCGCCGGCCAGCAATTCGGCAAAGGCCTCGAAGCCCAGCGCCAGCGTGATCGACAGCCCGACCGACGACCACAGCGAAAAGCGGCCGCCGATCCAGTCCCAGAACTCGAACATATTGGCCGGGTCGATGCCGAAGGCGCGTACGGCTTCGACATTGGTCGATACCGCGACGAAATGGCGCGCCAGTCCGCTCTCCGGCACGCCGCGCGCGACAAACCACTGGCGCGTGCTGTTGGCATTCGCCATCGTCTCGAGCGTGGTGAAGGTCTTCGAGCAGACGATCACCAGCGTGCGTTCGGGATCGAGCCGCGCCAGCGTCTCGGCCAGCTCGGTGCCGTCGACGTTGGAGACGAAATGCACGCGCGGCCCCGCTGCAGCGCCACCAACGCTGCCGTCATCGCGACCATCGCCCGCAAGATGCGCCAGCGCGCGGCACACCATGCGCGGTCCGAGGTCCGAGCCGCCGATGCCCAGGTTCACCACGTCGGTGATGGTCTTGCCGCTATGCCCCTTCCATTCGCCGCTGCGCACGCGCTGCGAGAAGTCGCGCATGCGCGCGAGCACATCGTGCACCGCCGGCATCACCGGCTTGCCGTCGACCTGGAACGCGGCATCGGGCGCGGCGCGCAGCGCCATATGCAATGCGGCCCGATCCTCGGTCGCATTGATATGTGCGCCAGCGAACATGGCATCGCGCCGCGCGGGTACGCCGGCCTCTTCGGCGAGCTGGACCAGCAGGTCCATCGTCTGCGGCACGATGCGGTTCTTCGAGTAGTCCAGG
Source organism: Cupriavidus sp. H18C1 (assembly GCF_049311595.1). Classification (NCBI taxonomy): domain Bacteria; kingdom Pseudomonadati; phylum Pseudomonadota; class Betaproteobacteria; order Burkholderiales; family Burkholderiaceae; genus Cupriavidus; species Cupriavidus sp. H18C1. Next base: position 452,187 of record NZ_CP186008.1, on the reverse strand, counting down.
AACAGGCCGGCCGCTTCCAGCGAGAACCGGTCGACCCGCTCGCCGGCGTCCGGCGCGGCAAACCAGTCGCGCATCCGCTGGTCGCGAATCGCTTGGTAGTGCTGCTGCAGACGTTGCCAGGCGGGAAGGTGAGTGGGCATTGCGAAATACGTGCGGAGAAGACGCAGGATGTGCCGAGTATAGCGTGCACATTCCGCGAGAACTGTCAGACAACGCCGCAATCAGCGCGTTCCGCCCAGGCTCCTGGCCACCAGCCGCAATGCCGATTCGCCGCCCGCGACCCACACGCCGCCCGCGCAGATCACCGCGATGCCCAGCGCCGTGGTCCAGTCCGGCAGCTGGCCGAAGGCGAGGAAGCCGACCGTGGTCGCCGAGATGATCTGCAGATAGAGGAAGGGGCTGAGGAACGATGCGTCGGCGTACTGGAAGGCGCGGATCACGAAGTAGTGGCCGAGCGAACCGGTGATGCCGGCCGACAGCAGCAGCGCGCATTGCAGCGGCGTCGGCATCGCGGTGAACCAGAAGAAGGGCACCAGCAGCGTGGTCAGCGCGGCGCCGGTGATGCCGCTCCAGATCAGCGTGGTCATCGGCGCATCGTGGGCCGCCATGCGCCGCGTCAGCATTTGCAGCAGCGCGAACAGCAGCGCCGAGGTCAGGCCCAGCGCCACGCCGCCCGGCGTCAGCTCGCCGCCGGGACGCACCACCACCAGCATGCCGGCAAAGCCGATCAGCACGCCGCTCCAGCGCATCAGGCGGGCGTGGCGGCCCGGGCGTTCGCCGAGCAGCCATGGCGACAGCGCGACGACGAACAGCGGCGCGCAGAAGTTCAGCGCGGTGGCGGTCGCCAACGGCATCAGCTTCAGCACCGAGAAGAACACCAGCGTCGAGGCCAGCATCAGGCCGCCGCGCATCCATTGCAGCCGTGGCTGGCCGGTGCGGACCTGTGCCCGGAAGCGCGCCGGGCCGAGCAGCAGGAAGATGGCGACCACATGGCCGACGTAGCGCACCCACGCGACCGCCATGATCGGCAGCCCCTGCTGGGTCAGCGTCTTGCCGGTGGCATCGAGCAGCGTCAGGATCCATTGGCCGAGCACCAGCAGCGCGATGCCGGTCAACAGTTGCCGGCGGCTCGGCGCCGCGCCCTGTATCGGGATCGCGCCGCTCATTGCCGCGCACCTTGCATGGTCAGCGCGTTCAGTTCGTACCGCGCGGCGCGGGGCAATTCGCCGGCCGTCAGCCCGGCCGGGCCTTCGCCGCCCGCCACCAGGCGATCGGCGGCGCGACCATGCAGCCAGACGGCGGCCAGCGCCGCGGGCTCGGCCGCCATGCCCTGCGCCAGCAGCGCGCCGATCATGCCCGCCAGCACGTCGCCGGTGCCGGCGGTGGCCAGGCCCGCATTGCCGGTCGGGTTGATGGTGACCGCGTGCTCGCCCGCGTTCTGGCCGGGACTGGCGATCACGGTGCCCGAGCCCTTGAGCACGACCACCGCCTGCCATTGCGCGGCGAGCGCGCGCGCCGCGGCGAGGCGATCGCGCTGGATTTCCGCCACGGTGCAGCCCATCAGCCGCGCTGCTTCGAGCGGATGAGGCGTCAGCACGCGCGGCGCAGTGCCGGCCCTGGCCATCGCGGCCAAGGCCGTGTCGGTCGCCAGCAGGTTCAGCGCATCGGCATCGAGCACGGTGGGGGGTATCGGCCCGCAACGCCGCCTCGAGCCATTGGCGGGCGCCGTCGCCGGTGCCCATGCCGGGACCGGCCACCAGCGCCGACATCTCGGCCCATTGCAGCCGGTCGACCGGATGCAGCATCAGCTCGGGATGTACCGGATCGAACGGCGGCGCGGGGTCGGCCAGAAAGCCGATATGCACGCGTCCGGCGCCCAGATGTAGCGCGGCCCGGGCGCCGAGCAGCGGCGCGCCGACCATGCCGATGCTGCCGCCGATCACCGCCAGCGTGCCGAAGCTGCCCTTGTGGGTGGCATGCCGCCGGCCGGGCAGCGCGGCGGCGAAGCGGGCCGGCGTATTGGCCCAGGCCGCCGGCGTGTCCTGCGGCGGATAGCCGAGGCCGAGCGGCGCGATATCGAGCTCGCCGGCGCAGTCGCGGCCGTCGAGCGTCAGCAGCCCGGGCTTGGCGGCGATGAAGGTCAGCGTGCGCGTCGCGCGCACCGCGGGCGCACCGGCGCCAGTATCGGCCGACAGGCCGCTCGGCGCATCGAGCGCGAATACCGGCACCCCCTGGTCGGCCAGGGTGCCAAGGCGCGCGATCCATTCGGCGAGCGCGCCGCTGGCGGGACGGTTCAGCCCGATGCCCAGCAGGCCGTCGACGACCGCGGCAAAACGCGGTGCCGTCGCGGGCCAGGGCGGGGCGGTCTGCGGTGCGGCGGGATCGGGCACCAGCACCTGCAGCGGCACGCCGGCGTCGTTTGCCTGCTGCCACGCGCGCGCGGCGTCGGCGGGCAGGCGCGCGGGGTCGGCCAGCAGCCAAGCCTGGATCTCGCGCCCGGCCCGATGCAGGTGCGTGGCCGCGACCAGCGCGTCGCCGCCGTTATTGCCGGGACCGGCCAGCAGCAGCAGCGGTCCGGCCGGCGCGTGGGCATTCAGCCAGGCGGCAGTCGCGGCGCCGGCGCGGGCCATCAGCGTGAATGGCGACAGGCTGGCGTAGGCCGCCTGTTCGAGCCGGCGGATCGCGGCGCTGTCGAACAAGGGGACCGGCGTGCCGCTGGCGGGATCGAAGCGCAGCCAATCCGCGCTCACGGTGGCTTGGGCCGTTTTGGTGGTTTCGGTGGCTTGGGCGGCGTGGGCGGTATCGGCGGCCGTCCCTGCAGCGGCCGTCCCCGCAGCGCCGGGAGAGGAGAAGGGCGTCATCGGCGCATTATCGCAGCGCCGCCGGCATGCGGCTCATCGCCGCGGACCGAGGCCGTAGCGGTCCGGCGTCAGCCCTTCCAGGTCGATCTCGGCCGGCGCGCCGGCCACCTGCGCCGCGAGCAGCTTGCCCGAGCCGCAGGCCATCGCCCAGCCCGTCGAGCCATGGCCGAGATTGAGGAACAGCCCCGGCACGGCGGTGGCGCCGATCAAGGGCGGTCCGTCCGGCAGCATCGGCCGGGCACCGGTCCACAGCGACGCTTCGCCGTAGTTGGCGGCGCCCGGGAACCAGTCGCGTCCCACCTTCAGCAGCGTGCGCACCGCGGCCTGGCGCAGGTCCAGCTTGCGCGAGCCGAGCTCGGCGGTGCCGGCCAGCCGAATGCGATTGCCCATGCGGGTGATCGCGACCTTGTACGACTCGTCCATCAGCGCGGCCAGCGGCGCCTGCAGGGCATCGCGCACGGGCACCGTCGCCGAATAGCCCTTGACCGGATAGAGCGGCACGCGCAGGCCGAGCGGGCGCAGCAGCGCGGCACTGGCGACGCCGGCGGCCACCACGACGTGCGGCGCGCGCAGGGTCGACTCGCTGCCCTGGTGCCGCAGCGATACGGACAGCATGCCGTCGCGAGGCGCGCCGATGCCGTGCACGGTGGTGTCCATCTGAAACCGCACGCCCGCCGCCTCGGCGAATTGCCGCAGCCGGCGCGTGAACATCGGGCAATTGCCCGACTCGTCCTCGGGCAGATGCAGCCCGCCGGCCAGCGCGGTATCCGGAGCGAGGCCGGGCTCGAGGCGGCGGCATTCGGCGGCATCGATCAGCCGGTGGGGCACCGCGTTCTCGCGCAGCAGCGCCAGCGCGGGCCGGGCCATGTCGAGATCGCGCTCGGTCCTGAACAGCTGCAGATAGCCCTGCGACTGCTCGTAGTCGATCTGCAGCTGGTCGCGCAGCTGGTGCAGGCAGGCGCGGCTGTAGAAGGCCAGCCGCTGCATGCGCAGCTTGTTGACGCGGTAGCGTTCGAGCCGGCATTCGCCGAGCCAGCGCGCGATCCAGCGCCACATCGCGGGGTCCGCGCTGGGCCGGAACACCACCGGCGAGGTGCTGGCGAAGAGGGTGCGCAGCACCTTGGCCGGCATCCCCGGCGCGGCCCATGGCGTCACATAGCCGGGCGCGATCACGCCGGCGTTGCCGAAGCTGGTCTCCTGCGCGGGAGAGGCGCGCCGGTCCAGCACGGTGACCTCGAAGCCGGCCTCGCGCAGATACCAGGCCGAGCACACGCCGATCACGCCGGCCCCGATCACGATCGCACGCATGGCGCCTACATCTTCATCTGCGCGGGCAGGTAGGTCACCAGGCCGGGGAAGGCCCAGATCAGCAGCACCGCCACCACCATCAGCACGAAGAAGGGGAAGGCGGCCCAGGCGATATAGCTGATATTGCGCCGGGTCATCCCCCTGCAGCACGAACAGGTTAAAGCCGACCGGCGGCGTGATCTGCGCCATCTCGACCACCAGCACGACGAAGATGCCGAACCACAGCAGGTCGATGCCGACCGCCTGGATGGTCGGCAGCAGTACCGACATCGTCAGCACCACCATCGAGATGCCGTCGAGGAAGCAGCCCAGGATGATGAAGAACACCATCAGCGCGATGATCAGCATGAACGGCGTCAGGTTCAGGCCGACGATCCATTCGGCCAGATGGCGCGGCAGGCCGATGAAGCCCATCGCCAGCGTCAGGAACGACGAGCCGGCCAGGATCAGCGCGATCATGCAGTACAGCCGTGTGGCGGACATCAGCGAATCGCGGAACGTCTCCCACGTCAGCGTGCGCTGCGCCAGCGCGAGCACCAGCGCGCCGACCACGCCGAGCGCGGCCGCCTCGGTGGCGGTGGCGATGCCGGCGTAGATCGAGCCCAGCACTGCGCCGATCAGCAGCACCACCGGGATCAGGTGGCGCGATTCGGCCAGCTTGGCATGCAGGTCCAGCCGGTGCTCGGGCACCGGAATCGCATCGCGATGGCGCCAGCCCCATACCGCGACGTAGCCCATGAACAGCAGCGCGAGCATCAGGCCCGGCAGCACGCCGCCGATGAACAGCTTGCCGATCGACACGTCGGCGGTGACGCCATAGACGATCATGATGATCGACGGCGGAATCAGCAGGCCCAGCGTGCCGGCGCCCGCCAGCGAGCCGATTGCCATCGACTCGGGATAGCCGCGCTTGGCCAGTTCGGGCAGCGAGATCTTGCCAATCGTCGCGCAGGTCGCGGCGCTCGAGCCCGACACCGCCGCAAAGATCGTGCAGCCGATCACGTTGACATGCAGCAGCCGGCCGGGCAGGCGCTGCAGCCACGGCGACAGCCCGCGGAACATGCCCTCGGACAGCTTGGTCTTGAGCAGGATCTCGCCCATCCAGATGAACAGGGGCAGCGCCGTCAGCGTCCAGCTCGACAGCGAGCCCCAGACGGTCAGCGCCATCGATTCGCCGCCGACCTTGTTGGTGAACAGCTCCATCGCCATCCAGGCGACGCCGAGAATCGCGATGCCGATCCAGACGCCGGCGCCGAGCACGGCGAAGATGGCGACGATCAGGAAGAAGGTGATCCAGAGATCCATGTGGTTGCGTTCCTGTGGGGGGCTGACCGGTCGATACGTCGGCGTTACTCGGTGCGCGCCATTTCGCCGCTTTCCTCGCGCGGCAGACGGCGCGTGCGCAGCACGTAGACGAACTCCTCGGCGAAGGCGACAAACAGCCCGAACAGGCCCACCGCCATCGACAGCTGCGGAATCCACAGCGGCGTGGCGTCGGTGTTCTGCGAGATGTCGTGATAGATGTACGAGTCGTACGCGAGCTTGCCGGCGTAGTAGGTGAAGTACGCGGTCAGCAGCGTGGCCACCGCCAGGCAGAAGATCTCCGCCCAGACGCGCGGCTTGCCATGCAGGCGCTGCAGGATCAGCGTCACGCGGATATGGTCGCCCTGGCGCAGCGTCGCCGCCAGCGCGAGGAAGGACCCTGCGGCCATGAAATAGCCGGCATAGGCGTCGCCGCCGTCGATCTGGAAATTGGCAAAGCGCCCGACGATGATGGCCAGTTCGATCAGCAGCGTCAGGCAGATGAAGACGGCGGCCAGCGCGCCGAGCGCCTGGGTAGAACCACTGGAAGCGGGAAGTCATGATGCGTCCGGAAGGCAGGGGAGGGAAGCGGAGGGCGGTGCCGCGCCGGTGTCTTGCTGTGGTTCCCGCGAGGGCGAGGACCTGCTGCTTCTTCGCGAGCCTCCTGGGGTCCCCGCTTTCGCGGGGACGAAGGCATCACGGACAGGCCGGCACCATCTTGTTCGCCTTACTTGCGATACCCCGCGATGATTTCCTTGCCCTCGGGCCCAGCCTTCTTTTCCCACTCGGCCAGCAGTTCGTCGCCGATCTTCTTCATGTCGGCCTGCAGCTGCGGCGTGGGCTTGACGATGGTCATCTTGTTCTTGGCCAGCGTGTCGAGCGATTGCTGGGTGTATTCGCGCATCCGCTGCCAGCCACGGGTCTCGGCCGCCTGCGCGGCCTTCAGCAGCGCCTCCTGCGACGGCTTGTCGAGCTTGTCGAACTCGCGCTTGTTGACGATCACCATGTTCTTCGGCAGCCAGGCGTCCACCGTATGGAAGTGCGACAGGCTCTCCCAGACCTTGCTGTCGACGCCGGTGGCGCCCGACGACATGAAGCTGTCGACCACACCGGTGGCCAGCGCCTGCGACAGCTCGGCCGCCTGGATCGTCATCGGCTGCGCGCCGACCGCCTGCGCGATGCGCGTCGTGGCCGGATTGTAGGCGCGCCACTTCAGGCCCTTCATGTCGGCGCCCGAGCGGATTTCCTTCTTGGCGTAGATGCCCTGTGGCGGCCACGCGACCGCATACAGCAGCTTGATGCCTTGGCGGTCCAGCAGGCGGTCGATCACCGGGCGCTGCGCCTGCCACAGCTTGTACGAGGCATCGAAGCCGGTGGCGAGGAAGGGCACCGCGTCGACGCCGAACAGCGCATTCTCGTTCTCCAGCAGCGACATCAGCACCTCGCCCGCCTGGGCCTGGTTGCTCTGCACCGCGCGCTTGATCTCGTTGGCCTTGAACAGCGAGCCGTTCGGATGCAGCGTGATGGCGAGCTTGCCCTGCGTGGCGGCGCTGACCTCCTTGGCGAACTGGTCCAGGTTGACCGTGTGCGGGTTGTTGGCCGGATAGCCGGTCGGCAGATCCCATTTGACCTGGGCCTGCGCCAGCGGCGCCATCGCGAAGGCGCAGGCGAGCAGCCCGCACGCAGACATCGACTTGAGCAATCCCTTGCGCTGCATCATTTCTCTCCTGGTTGTGTCTTTACCGCGTTGTTGCGCGTCGTTTTTTGGGCGTCGCCGGTGCGCGCCGTCGTCGCGCGTGGTCGGTGCGCCTGATCGTTGCGCGTGCGAGGATCTTGCGCCGCCAGCGGTGGCTCGTCCACTGGGTCGTCCACTAGGTTGTCGCGCGTCGTTGCTCGCCGGTGTCCCGGTCCGGCGGCCCGGCTCAGGCCTGCGGCGCGGGCGCGACCACGGCTTCCAATGCAAGCGCCGTGCCCAGCAGCGAAGCGTCGCGCATCGGGCCATGCGCCAGCATCAGTCCGACCGGCAGTTCGTCGGCCTGGTGGCAGGGCAGCGAGATCGCGCAGCCGTCGAGGAAGTTGATGGTCGAGGGATTGCGCAGCAGCAGCGCATTGGTGCGCGTAAACAGCGCGTCGTCGGCCACCAGCGGCGCGATCGGCGGCGCGACCACCGGCACGGTGGGGCAGGCCAGCGCGTCGTAGCCGTCGAGCCGCGCCATCACGCGCGCGCTCCAGGCGGCGCGGGCGCGAACCAGATCGACATAGTCGGCGGCACCGATCGCGGCGCCGCGATCGATGCGCGCCGCCACGCGCGGGTCGTACAGCGCGCGCCGCGAAGACAGCGTGCCGCGATGGATCGCGTAGGCTTCGGCCGCGGTCAGCCCGCCCTGCGCGTTCAGCGTCGACAGTTCCAGCAGCTCGGGCAGGTCCACATGTTCGATCTGCACGCCGGCGGCGGACAGCCGTCCGAGCGCGCGATCGAAGGCGCGCGACACGGTCTCGTCGAGATCGTCGAGCAGCAGCTGACGCGGTACCGCCAGCCGCAGCGCGCCGGCGGCCTTGCGCACGGGGACCAGCGCCTGGTCCGCGATCACGCCGTCGACCAGCACGCAGTCGGTCACGGTGCGGGCCATCGCGCAGGCGGTGTCGAGCGAGAAGGACAGCGGAAAGGCACCCGTCAGCGGCACGCGCCGGGCGGTCGGCTTGAAGCCGGTCAGGCCGCACAGAGCGGCCGGGATGCGGATCGAACCGCCGGTATCGCTGCCCAGCGCCGCGACAGAGAGGCCGAGCGCCACGGAGGCCGCGGCGCCCGACGACGAGCCGCCGCAGATGCGCGCCACCGCGCCGTCGTGCGGATTGACCGGCGTGCCGTAGTGCGGGTTGATGCCGACGCCGGAGAAGGCGAACTCGGTCATGTTGGTGCGGCCGACCAGCGCGGCACCCACCGCGCGCAGCCGTGCGACCACGGGCGCGTCTTCGCTTGCCGGTGCCGCATCGGCGCGTACCGTCGAGGCGGCGCGCGTGATTTCGCCGCCGATATCGAACAGGTCCTTGATCGATACCGGCAGCCCGGCCAGCGGATGCAGCGGCTTGTCGGCCAGCGCCGCGGCATCGGCAGCCTGCGCCGCGCTGGCGGCGGTATCGAAGCTGGTCTGCAGGAATACCGCCTGTGCCGCCGGTTCCTTGGCACGCGCCTGCGCCTGCTGCAACAGCGCCGTGCGCGAGAGCCGGCCATCGCGGGCCAGTCGGTTCAGCGTGTCGATATCGGGAAGCAGCGCGGCGGGCATCGTCATCGGTACAGGCTCGGGCGGTGAACAGCGTTGGATACGAGTCGGGAACGGTAATGCGCATCGAGACCGTACGTTCGCTGCAAGCAGACAACGATAAGGCAAACAATGCAGACAAGGGAAAGCGTGAAGACGCAGGCGGGCGCGCGCCCTGAATGTCGTTCCCGCTTGCCCCGCGACAGTGCGCGGTGCCCCGGATGCCCAGGATTCGTGCGCGAATTGCGCACGGAAGCGGTCGCTGCGGTGCCGCGCAATCCCCATCGTTACCGGGTACTCATGCTCATAATTTGTCGATAAACTGTCAAGCTGAAATTACTGCCGCGGCCCCCGGGAAATCCCTAGACGGCGCCCGTGATCGAAGATTCGCGATCAGGAATCCGCGATCCACAAACCACGCGATCCGCGACGCGCCAAGCCGTTCGTTCTCCGCTGTCCCACTGCAGGAGTCCTGTCCATGGCCCGAAAGCCGAGCCGCCGCGACGACGTTGCTTCCCCCCGATATGCCTGCCGCCGGGGGCGCGTCCACCGATGCCGCGGCCACCGATGGTGTTGCGCGAAAGGCCGGCGCCGGCATCGTGTCCTCCGCGCACCTGGTGTCGTCGCGCAGTCCCGAGCTGTCCGAATTCGAGTTCGGCCTGAACACCGCCTACAACGCCTATAGCCGCTGGGTGGTGCGCTGCATGGGCGCGGCCGGCGTGCGCGACCTGACCTTTCTCGACGTGCTGGTGCTCCACCACGTCAACCACCGGGGCCGCGCCAAGCGGCTCGCCGACATCTGCTTCGTGCTGAACGTGGAGGACACCCATCTGGTGACCTACTCGCTGAAGAAGCTGCAGGGCATGGGCCTGGTCGCGGGTGTGCGCGTGGGCAAGGAGGCGACCTACAGCACCACGGCCGCCGGCACCGAGGCGTGCGCGCGGTATCGCGAAATCCGTGAGCAATGCCTGACCAGCAATATGAACCCGGGCAGCGCGGAGAACGCCGAGATCGGCGAGCTGGCACGGCTGTTGCGCGTGCTGACCGGACTGTACGAGCAGGCGGCGCGTTCCGCCACGTCGCTGTAGCGCCGCACGAATTCACCGCGTCGAGCTCGCGTGCGGCTGCACGCCCGACGACGATCCTCATTTCCTTCCGAGGTACTTCCGCGTGTCCCATTCCGAGTCGCAAGCCGCATCGCAGTCCGCCGCATCGCAGTCCGCATCGCAAGCCGAAACGCAAGCCGAAACGCAAGCCGAAACGCAAGCCGCCACGCCCGACCCACGCTGGCAGTTCTGGATCGATCGCGGCGGCACCTTCACCGATATCGTCGGCCTGCGCCCGGACGGCACCGTGGTCACGCACAAGCTGCTGTCCGAGAACCCCGAGCAATACGCCGATGCGGCGGTGGCCGGCATCCGCCATCTGCTGGGTCTGGCCCCGGGCGAGCCGATCACGCCGCGCCTGGTGTCCGCGGTGAAGATGGGCACCACGGTGGCCACCAACGCGCTGCTCGAGCGCAAGGGCGAGCCCACCGCGCTGTTCATCACGCGCGGCTATCGCGACGCGCTGCGCATCGCCTACCAGAACCGGCCGCGGCTGTTCGACCTGAACATCGTGCTGCCCGAGCTGCTGTATCGCGAGGTGGTGGAAGTCGACGAACGCATCGGCGCGCATGGCGAGGTAGTACAGCCGCTGGACGAGGCGGCGCTGCGCGAACAGATGCTGCGCGTGCGGGCTGACGGCATCCGCGCGGTGGCGATCGTGCTGATGCACGGCTATCGCCATGCCGATCACGAGGCCCGCGCCGCCCGGATCGCGCGCGAGCTCGGTTTCGCCCAGGTCTCGGTGTCGCACGAGGTATCGCCGCTGATGAAGCTGGTGCCGCGCGGCGACACCACGGTGGTCGACGCCTACCTGTCGCCGATCCTGCGCCGCTATGTCGAGCAGATCGAGCGCGAGATGCCGGGCGTGAACCTGCAGTTCATGCAGAGCAGCGGCGGCCTGACCGATGCGCATCGTTTCCAGGGCAAGGATGCGATCCTGTCCGGGCCCGCCGGCGGCATCGTCGGCATGGTGCGCGCCTCGCAGCGCGCCGGCTTCGACCGCATCATCGGCTTCGATATGGGCGGCACGTCGACCGATGTGTCGCACTTCAGCGGCAGGCACCCGAACGACTTCGAGCGCGTGTTCGAGACCAGCGTGGCCGGCGTGCGCATGCGGGCGCCGATGATGAGCATCCATACGGTGGCCGCCGGCGGCGCTCGGTGCTGCATTTCGACGGCAGCCGCTATCGCGTCGGCCCCGATTCGGCCGGCGCGAATCCCGGGCCGGCCAGCTATCGCCGCGGCGGCCCGCTGGCGGTGACCGACTGCAACGTGATGCTGGGCAAGATCCAGCCCGCGCATTTCCCGGCGGTGTTCGGCCCGCGCGCCGACGCGCCGCTCGATCGCGATGCCGTGGTCGCGCGCTTCGAGGAGCTGGCCGCGCAAATCGCCGAGCAGACCGGCGACCGCCGCACGCCGGAGCAGGTCGCCGAGGGCTTCATCGAGATCGCGGTCGGCAACATGGCCAACGCGATCAAGCAGATCTCGGTGCAGCGCGGCCACGACGTGACGGGCTACACGCTGACCACCTTCGGCGGCGCCGGCGGGCAGCACGCCTGCCTGGTGGCCGATGCGCTGGGCATGCAGACCGTGTTCGTCCATCCGCTGGCCGGCGTGCTGTCGGCCTACGGCATGGGCCTGGCCGACCGCACGGCGATGCGCGAGCTGTCGATCGAGGCGAAGCTGGACGAGGCCGCGGTGCCGATGCTGGCGCAGCGGCTCGATGCGCTCGCGCAGCAGGCGCGCGACGAGCTGCTGGAGCAGGGCGAGGACGCCGGCCGCATCGAGGTGCTGCGGCGCGTCCATCTGCGCTACGAAGGTACCGATTCGGCGCTGGTGGTGCCGTTCGGCGACGCCGCCGCGATGCGCGCCGGCTTCGAGGCCACGTACCGCCAGCGCTATGCCTTCCTGATGCCCGACAAGGGCCTGATCGTCGAGGCGGTGTCGGTGGAGGCAGTGGGCGTCGCGCAGGCACCGCAGGAGCGTCCGCCCGCGCTGGTACCGCGCGAGGGCCCGCCACAGCCGGCCGAGACGGTACGCATGTTCAGCGGCGGCGCCTGGCACGACACCGGCCTCTACCGGCGCGATACGCTGCGTCCCGGCGACCGCCTCGCGGGCCCGGCGATCATCGCCGAGCAGAACGCCACCACGGTGGTCGAACCCGGCTGGCAGGCGCTGCTGACCGAGCGCGACCATCTGGTGCTGACGCGCGCAGTGCCGCGTCAGCAACGACGGGCGATCGGCACCGAGGCCGATCCGGTGATGCTCGAGGTCTTCAACAACCTGTTCATGTCGATCGCCGAGCAGATGGGCCTGCGGCTGCAGAACACCGCCTACTCGGTCAACATCAAGGAGCGGCTCGACTTCTCCTGCGCGATCTTCGACGCCGAAGGCAATCTGATCGCCAACGCGCCCCATATGCCGGTGCATCTGGGCTCGATGGGCGAGAGCATCAAGACCGTGATCGCGCGCAATGCCGGACGGATGAAGGACGGTGACGTCTATGTGCTGAACGACCCGTACAACGGCGGCACCCATCTGCCCGACTTGACGGTGATCACGCCGGTGTTCGACGCCGAGGGCCGCGAGGTGCTGTTCTACGTCGGCTCGCGCGGCCACCATGCCGATATCGGCGGGATCACGCCGGGCTCGATGCCGCCGGACTCGACCGTGGTGGAGGAGGAGGGCGTGCTGATCGACAACTTCCTGCTCGTCGACGGCGGCGTGCTCGACGATGCCGGCATGCGGGCACTGCTGGCCGGCGCGCGCTACCCGGCCCGCAATGCCGACCAGAACATGGCCGATCTGCGCGCACAGGTCGCGGCGAACGCGAAGGGCGTCGAGGAACTGCGCAAGATGGTCGCGCACTTCGGCCTGCCGGTGGTGCGCGCCTATATGGGCCATGTGCAGGACAACGCCGAGGAGGCGGTGCGGCGCGTGATCACGGCGCTCAAGGACGGCAGCTACGTCTATCCGCTCGACAATGGCGCGCAGATCCGCGTGCGGGTGACGGTGGACCGCGAGCGCCGCGAGGCGACCGTCGATTTCACCGGCACGTCGGATCAGCTGCCGAACAACTTCAATGCCCCGCGCGCGGTCTGCATGGCGGCGGTGCTGTACGTGTTCCGCACGCTGGTCGACCAGGACATCCCGCTGAACGCCGGCTGCCTGAAGCCGCTGCATGTGGTGATTCCCGAAGGGTCGATGCTCAATCCGCGCTATCCGGCCTCGGTGGTGTCGGGCAATGTCGAAACGTCGTCGTGCATCACCAACGCGTTGTACGGCGCGCTCGGCGTGGTGGCCGCGAGCCAGGGCACGATGAACAATTTCACCTTCGGCAACGCGCGCTACCAGTACTACGAAACGATCTCGGGCGGCAGCGGCGCCGGGGACGGCTTCGACGGCTGCGACGTGGTGCAGACGCATATGACCAACTCGCGCCTGACCGATCCCGAGGTGCTGGAGTGGCGCTTCCCGGTGCGGCTGGACAGCTACGAGATCCGGCACGGATCGGGCGGGACGGGGCGCTGGCACGGCGGCAACGGCGGCGTGCGCAAGGTGCGCTTCCTCGAGCCGATGACGGCGTCGATCCTGTCGAACAACCGGGTGCATGCGCCGTTCGGCATGGCGGGTGGCGAGCCCGGGGCGACGGGCCGCAACCGCGTGATCCGCGCCGATGGCCGCGAGGAGACGCTGCCCCACGTGGCGCGCACCGAGATGGGCGTGGGCGATGTGTTCGTGATCGAGACGCCGGGAGGCGGGGGATACGGGGCGGCGTAGGCCGGGCGGCGGAGAGGGCAGCCCCGGCGCTCCGATCCGCCGATCCGCCCAATCCGCGCCCGATACTGCACTGCAAGAAATCCCCCCTCGGCAGGGTACAATAGCGGTTTTCGCCGGCGCCGCCCGGCTGGCTTGCGGCCCGTCCGGCCGGACGCCACGGCCGGGTCCCGGCCGCAGTCCCACCTCCATCGCCCTCCGACCGCTCAGATCATGGCGCATTTCTCGTGCTTCCCCGGCGCATTGGCCCTGTCGGCCTTCCGCCAGCAACGCCTGCTCACCGCCCTGCAACAGATCGACACCGACATCGAGTCGGTGCACGGCCAGTTCCTGCACTTCGTCGACACCGACCAGCCGCTGGACAAGGGCGATACCGACCGCATCCGCGCGCTGCTGACCTATGGCGCGCCGTTCGTCGAGCAGCCCGAGGGCGACCGCTTCGTCGTGATCCCGCGTTTCGGCACGATTTCCCCCGTGGGCCAGCAAGGCCACCGATATCGCGCACAACTGCGGCCTGTCGCATGTGCACCGGATCGAGCGGGGCATCGAATTCACGGTGATCTGCAAGAAGGGCCTGCTGCGCGGCCGCAAGACGCTGGACCCGCTGACGCGCGACGCCGTGGCCGCGCTGCTGTTCGACCGCATGACCGAGACCGTGGTCGCCACGCGCGACGCCGCGGCCGCGCTGTTCGAGGAACTGCCGGCCAAGCCGCTGCGCTTCATCGACCTGGCCGGCGGCCGTGCCGCGCTGGCCGAGGCCAACGTCGCGATGGGCCTGGCGCTGTCCGAGGACGAGATCGACTATCTGGTCGATGCCTACGCCAAGCTGGGCCGCAACCCGACCGACGTCGAGCTGATGATGTTCGCGCAGGCCAACAGCGAACATTGCCGCCACAAGATCTTCAACGCGACCTGGACCATCGACGGCGAGGAACAGGACAAGTCGCTGTTCGCGATGATCCGCAACACGCACCAGCTGAACCCGCAGGGTTCGATCGTCGCGTATTCGGACAACTCGGCGGTGATGGAGGGCGATGTCGCCGAACGCTGGTTCCCGCGCGGCGACGCGCACCAGTATGGCCGCCATCAGGCGCTGACCCATACGCTGATGAAGGTCGAGACGCATAACCACCCGACCGCGATCTCGCCGTTCCCCGGGGCCTCGACCGGCGCCGGCGGCGAAATCCGCGACGAGGGCGCGACCGGCCGCGGCGCCAAGCCCAAGGCGGGCCTGACCGGCTTCACGGTGTCCAACCTGATGCTGCCCGACGCGGTCGAGCCGTGGGAGAACGCGCGCGACGCCGCCCAGCCGCTGGCCTTCCGCAATCCCGACGAACGGCCCGCCGTGACCGGCAAGCCCGAGCGCATCGCCTCGCCGCTGCAGATCATGATCGAAGGCCCGCTCGGTGGCGCCGCCTTCAACAACGAATTCGGCCGCGCCAACCTGGGCGGCTATTTCCGCGTCTACGAGCAGAACGTCGGCGGCACCGTGCGCGGCTACCACAAGCCGATCATGATTGCCGGCGGCATCGGCAATATCGACGCCTCGCATACGCACAAGGAGCCGCTGCCGGCCGGTTCGCTGCTGATCCAGCTGGGCGGCCCGGGCATGCGCATCGGCATGGGCGGCGGCGCGGCCAGCTCGATGGCGACCGGCGCCAATACCGCCGACCTCGATTTCGACTCGGTCCAGCGCGGCAACCCGGAAATGGAGCGGCGCGCGCAGGAAGTGATCAACGCCTGCTGGCAGCTCGGCGACGAGAACCCGATCCTGTCGATCCACGACGTGGGCGCGGGTGGCCTGTCCAATGCCTTCCCCCGAAGTGGTCGACGGCGCCGGCCGCGGCGCGCGCTTCGAGCTGCGCCAGATCCATCTGGAAGAGTCGGGCCTGTCGCCGGCGGAGATCTGGTGCAACGAATCGCAGGAGCGCTATGTGCTGGCGATCGCGCCGGACAGTTTCCCGCGCTTTGCCGCGATGTGCGAGCGCGAGCGTTCGCCGTTCGCGGTGGTCGGCGTGGCCACCGAGGAAAAGCAGCTGCAGCTGGTCGATGCCAGCGTCGATCAGGCGCTGAAGGAGCACTACGCGGTCGACATGCCGATGGACGTGCTGCTTGGCAAGCCGCCGCGCATGCATCGCGACGTCAAGCGCGTCGAGCAATCGCTGCCGGCGGTGGACGTCACCGGCATCGCGCTGGAGCAGGCGGTGCGCGACGTGCTGCGACACCCGACCGTCGCCAGCAAGTCCTTCCTGATCACGATCGGCGACCGCAGCGTCGGCGGCATGAACGCGCGCGACCAGATGGTCGGCCCGTGGCAGGTGCCGGTGGCCGATGTGGCGGTCACCACGCTCGACTACCAGGGCAAGGCCGGCGAGGCGATGACGATGGGCGAGCGCACCCCGCTGGCCGTGATCGACGCCCCGGCCTCGGGCCGCATGGCGATCGGCGAGGCGCTGACCAATCTGGCCGCCGCGCCGGTCAAGGACCTCGGCAAGGTCAAGCTGTCGGCCAACTGGATGGCCGCCTGCGGCGTCGAGGGCGAGGACGCCAAGCTGTACGACACGGTGCACGCGGTCGGCATGGAGCTGTGCCCGGCGCTGGGCATCAGCATTCCGGTCGGCAAGGATTCGCTGTCGATGCGCACCAAGTGGGACGATGCGGGCGTGGCCAAGGAAGTGGTCGCGCCGGTGTCGCTGATCATCTCGGCGTTCGCCGCGGTCGACGACGTCAACCGCACGCTGACGCCGCAGCTGCGCACCGACCTGGGCGAGTCCGTGCTGATCGCGATCGACCTGGGCCGCGGCAAGAACCGCCTCGGCGGCAGCATCCTGGCGCAGGTCACCCAACAGGTCGGCGACAGCGTTCCCGACGTCGACGACGCGGCCGATCTGCGCAACTTCTTCCACGCGATCCAGCGCCTGAACCGCGAGGGCAAGCTGCTGGCCTATCACGACCGCTCGGACGGTGGCCTGATGGCGACGCTGGCCGAGATGGCGTTTGCCGGCCATTGCGGCCTGTCGCTGAACGTCGACATGCTAACGCTCGATCCGACGCAGGAGCAGGACTACGGCGACGCCAAGAACTGGGCCCAGCAGATCGCCGAGCGCCGCAACGACCAGACGCTGCGCGCGCTGTTCTCGGAAGAACTGGGCGCGGTGATCCAGGTCAAGCTCGAGGATCGCGACGCCGTGTTCGCCGCGCTGCGCGAGGCCGGCCTGTCGGCCTGCAGCCATGTGGTCGGCAAGCCCAACGGCAGCGACCAGATCGAGATCTATCGCGACGCCAAGAAGGTCTTCGGCGCCCCGCGTGCCGAGCTGCAACGGGTCTGGAGCGAGGTCAGCTGGCGCATCGCCCGGCTGCGCGACAACCCCGCCTGCGCCGACAGCGAATACGAGCTGCTGCTCGACGCCGCGGATCCCGGCATCACGCCGAGCCTGACCTTCGATCCGGCCGAGGACATCGCCGCGCCGTTCATCGCCAGCGGCGCCAGGCCGCGCGTGGCGATCCTGCGCGAGCAGGGCGTCAACTCGCAGATCGAGATGGCGTACAGCATGGACCGCGCGGGCTTCGATACCTACGACGTCCACATGAGCGATCTGATCGCGGGCCGCGCGAAGCTGGACGACTTCGTCGGCTTCGTCGCCTGCGGCGGCTTCAGCTACGGCGACGTGCTGGGCGCTGGCGAAGGGTGGGCCAAGACCATCCTGTTCAACGGTGCGATGGCCGAGCAGTTCGCGGCCTTCTTCAACCGCACCGACACCTTCGCGCTGGGCGTCTGCAACGGCTGCCAGATGATGAGCAACCTCGCGCCGATCATCCCCGGCGCCGGTGCCTGGCCGAAGTTCACGCGCAACCAGAGCGAGCAGTACGAAGCGCGCTTCGTCACGGTCGAGGTCCAGCAATCGCCCTCGATCTTCTTCGCCGGCATGGAAGGCAGCCGCATCCCGATCGTCGTCGCGCACGGCGAGGGCTACGCCGACTTCTCGCAGCAGGGCGACAAGAGCAAGGTCGACGTCTCGCTGCGCTTCGTCGACAACCGCGGCGCGGTGACGCAGGCCTATCCGCTGAACCCGAACGGCTCGCCGGACGGCATCACCTCGGTGACCACGGTCGACGGCCGCTTCACCGTGCTGATGCCCCACCCGGAACGCGTGTTCCGCGCCGCCACGATGAGCTGGGCCCCCGACGCCTGGAAGCAGATCCCGGACGGCGCCAGCCCGTGGATGCGCATGTTCCGCAATGCGCGGAAGTGGGTGGGGTAAGCCGTTCCGGTTCCGATTCCGGTTTCGATTCCGGTTGAGGTTCGATTGAAGCAGAAGGCCCGCGTGATGCGGGCCTTTTTTGCTTTGTCGGGGTGACACGAATCTTCACCTTTTCGTAGCTAACTTTATTAGCTACAATATTAGCTGGCCGCTAACATGCGGCCATGTACTCCGTCGAATTCACCAGGCAGGCCGCCCAGGCGCTGAGGGCAATGCCGACGAACATGGCCGTCAATATTCGGGCAAAGATCGAAGCGCTTGCCGCCGATCCTTTCGCGCCGAATCGCAACGTCAAGAAACTGGTAGGCCGCGACGGCTACCGCTTGCGCGTCGGCGACTGGCGAGTCTTGTATCAGATCGAGGATGGCCGGCTGGTTATCGTGGTGCTGGCTGTAAAACCACGCGGAGGTGCATACCAATGACCCAGATCCAATTCATCCAGCGCGACGGCAAGCCGCAGTTTGCCGTTGTTCCCATCGAGGTCTGGGAGCAGGTCAAGCATTTGATGGAGGACCTGGACGACGTCGCGCTGTTCGACCGTGCGAAGTCCGAGGACGACGGCTTTCATGTTCCGGCGGCCGTACTGGACGCCGAACTGGCCGGAGACCATCCCGTAAAGGCGTGGCGCGACTATCGCCGGCTGACGCAGGATGCACTGGCCAACGCCGCGGGCCTGAGCAAGCCCTATCTCAGCCAGATCGAGGGCCGCAAGCGGGGCGGCAGCATCAATGTGTTGCAGAGCCTTGCCGATGCGCTCAACGTACCGATCGAACTGTTGCTCGAACGACGCGACTGAGTCTTCCAATGCGGCATCCGTTTCCGCGGCGATGGCTCTGGCATTGGTTGTCAGCATGTCCACGCGCTACACTACCCGCCATTCCATTTCCTGCGGGCTGATATGGCGACTCTCTCCTTCGACCGTTTGCTGCAACCTGTTTCGGGCGACGACCCTTGCGGCGAGGATCTGCTGTTCTCGGCCGAATTCGACCGCATTCAGGAGGCGCGCCGTTTCGACGATCCCTCGCTGGACCAGGGCGAGTGGGTGACCGAGTTGAAGGAGGCGGACTGGCGCCAGGTGGTCGAGCTGTCGACGCGGCTGCTGTCGGAGCGGACCAAGGATCTGCGGCTGGCGGTGTGGCTGACCGAGGCGCTGGCCAAGACAAGAGGATTCGCCGGCTTGCGCGACGGCTACACGCTGGCCGCGCAGCTGTGCGAGGCGTTCTGGAGCGGGCTGCATCCGCGCGCCGACGAGGAAGATCTCGAATACCGCACCGGCAGCGTGGCCTGGCTGGCGACGCGCTCGCGCCAGCTGATTCGCGAGATTCCGCTGGTCGACGAGGCAGCGGGCGGCTACGGCTATGTCGACTGGGAGGTCGCGACCGCGCTGACCGAGGCGATCCGCCGCGATCCGGACCACGCCGACGAACTGGCCGAAGGCAAGGTCACGCAGGAAGCGTTCGAGGCCGCGCGCAAGGCGACGCCGGCCGACTTCCATGTCGCGCTGCTGCAGGACGTGGTGTCGTGCCAGCAG
Source organism: Cupriavidus sp. H18C1 (assembly GCF_049311595.1). Classification (NCBI taxonomy): domain Bacteria; kingdom Pseudomonadati; phylum Pseudomonadota; class Betaproteobacteria; order Burkholderiales; family Burkholderiaceae; genus Cupriavidus; species Cupriavidus sp. H18C1. The sequence continues at coordinate 432,780 of NZ_CP186008.1, read as the reverse complement.
GCGCTGGCCAGGCTCAGCGATGTGCTCGACGCCAAGGCCGGCGAGCACGCGCCGAGCTTCCGGCAGGCGCGTGAAGCGCTGGAGGCCGTGCGGGCGCTGGTCGAGCGCTTCGTCGGCAAGCCCGCCGCGCCGGCTGCCGGCGCGAACGAGGCCGGGCAGGCGGCCACGCCTGCCGCCGTCAGCCGCGCCGAAGCGCCGGTCGTCGGCGGGCAGGGCGGAGCCGCGGTCAGCGGCCCGATCCGCACGCGCCAGCAGGCCCTCGCGCAGCTGCGCGAAGTCGCCGATTTCTTCCGCCGTACCGAGCCGCACAGCCCGGTCGCGTACCTGGCCGCGCGCGCGGCCAAGTGGGGCGAGATGCCGCTGCACGCCTGGCTGCGCACCGTCGTGAAGGACGACGCCACGCTGTCGCAGATCGAGGAATTGCTGGGCGTGATGCCGGACGCGGAGAGCGATTCGAGCCATTGAAGGTGACGGTGGGGCCGACGCCTCACCGACACCGTCGTCCCAGAAAGACGGTGGGGGCAAACACCCCGCCGAAACCGTCGTGACCGGAAGTCGTGGACAGGCGGCCCCGACACCGTCGTTCCCGCGAAAGCTGGGACGACACAGTCAGTGCCGCCAGCCCTTACTGACTCGCCCTGAACTCGATGCGCCGATTCCGTGCCCGGTTCTCTTCCTTGTCGTTCGGCGCGATTGGCTGATCCGGTCCCACGCCGACCGCGGACAGCACCGACGGTTCGATCCCCTTGCCGGCCAGATAGCTCTTGACCGTCTCCGCCCGCGACTGCGACAGCGCCAGATTGAGCGCGCGGCTGCCCGAATTGTCGGTGTGCCCGACGATCTCGATCTTGCGTCCCGACAGCTTCGGCAGCACCGCCGCCATCTCGTCGAGAATCACGCGGCCCTTCGGCGTCAGCGTGGCGCTGCCGGTCTCGAATTCGATGATCCGGTTCGCCAGCGTGCGATCCAGCAGATCCTGCCCCGAGGCCGGCACGCGCAGGCCGTTCTTGACCGTATAGTTCTGGCCCAGCCCGCTCGACATCGTGGTGGCGATCTGCTGCCGCTGGCCTTCGTCGGCGACATCGCCGTACAGCGCGATCTGCGTGCCGTCGATGCTCAGTTGACCGCGCTTGACCTGCTTGATCTGCGGCGACAGCACCTTCTGCACGTTGGCGGTCCAGTTCGGTGGCGACACCACGCCGCCGACCTCGATCTGATCGACGACATTGGCCGCGCCATACAGCTCGCGCAGCCGCGCCAATACCTCGGCCTTGGTGGCCTCGTCCGGCACCGCGCCGCCGGCCACCACGCGGCCTGCCGCTGCATCCGCGCCGGCAAGGCGTCTGGGCGGAGGCGGGCGCCGCCAGCAGCCAGGTCAGGGCCGTCGCCAGCGCAACAGCGCGGCAGGCCGGGAAAACCGAACGCATGATCATTCTCCGATGAAGACTTCGCGAAAGGTGTCGAGCGCCGCGCGCAGCGACAGCTGCGGCTGCTCGAGATAGCTGGCCAGCTTGGCCACGCCATAGCGCGAGCCGGCATGCTGGTCCACCCACTGCGGGTCGTCGATGTCGATATTGACTTCGCCGTACGCCAGCGGCGACATGATGCCGTGCAGCGTGCGCGACGAGGCCCCGTTGAAGCCGATCACCAGCCGCTCGCTGCGGCCGCGTTGTCCTTGTCCCTGTCCCGTGGTCTCGTTACCCACGCGGCCCAGGAACAGCGACAGCTCGAAGTCGCCCCCGCTTCAGGAAGCCCGACACCAGGTCGAGCCAGAAGCTCGCCACCAGGCTGCGATAGACCGGGTCGGACGGCAACGGCAGCGTCAGGCCCTTGTCGAGCCGCGACGTGCCGGCGCTCATCACCGGTTCGAGCAGGATGCCGAGCGCGACCAGCGTGCGGCGCAGGCACAGCGTCTGCCCGTCGGCTCGCAGCATCTGCTCCAGGCCGGCTACGGTCTGGAATTCGATGAAGTCCTTGAAGCTGGCGTCGTAGGCTTGCGCGCCCGCGCCGATCTCGACCGCGAACTGGGTCTGCGCCAGATTGCGCAGGCCCTCGGCCGGATCGGCGGCGGAGACCAGCTCCTGCATCTGATGGCTGGCACGCGTCCACAGCCGCGTCAGCGCCAGCGGGCTGCGCGCGATAAACGGCAGCGGCTGGTCGATCTCCAGCGCGGCGGCGGCGAGGAAGGGGAAGCGGCGCGACGACTGGTCGTTGCTGGCCATCACCGTGCCGGCGATCGCCAGCCGGCTCTGCGAGCCGAGGAAGGCAAATTGGACCGGCTGCCACGCGTCGTAGACCGTCTTCCAGCCCGGGTCTTCGGCCAGCATCTCCATCGCCTGCGACAGCCAGCGATCGAGCGTATCGAGCAGCTGGGTCTGGTTCGGGCTCTTGACGAAGTCTCCGCGCGACGGGAGCTTGCCGAAGTACGCGAGCTGCAATTGCGCTGCCTGGCTCATTGCGCACCTCCTGCACGCACGGGTGCGCCGGACTGCGCGACGGGAGCCGAGGCGGCGGGGGCAGGCTGCGCCGCCTCCGTGGCGGTGACAGGCGCCGACGCGTCGGCGATCGCCGGCGGCAGCTTCAGGCCGCGCAGGCCCTGTCCCTGCGGCGAGTCGGCGGCCGCGGTGGTGGTCTGCGGGCTGCTGACGATGCGCAGCGCCACCGCGACGGTGGTGCCGCCCTGCGTCCACGACAGCTCGAACGCGCCATCCGGGCGACGCTTGCGCGAGGCCGTGGCGATCAAGCGTTCCAGACCGAAGCGGCCCGGTTCGCTGAGCACCTCGACGGTGCGGCCATCGAAGGTCGTCGCGGTGATGCGCGCGCCCGGCGTGCCCTGCGGATTGGGCCAGACGAAGTTGGTCCACTGCGGCGGCGTATTGCGATAGCGCAGCTGCTGGCCGTCGATCTCGATCGTGTATTCGGTGGTGCCGGCCGCCGGCGACGGCAGGATCTGGAATACCGTCTGCGGGGCGGCAGCGGCGGCACCGCCGGCACCGGCCGCCGCGCCGCCGGTCAGCGGCGCGATCCAGCGCGTGAAGTTGGTCGTGAACTCCGGCGCGAAGGTCACGCCCAGATCGCCCCACGTCCGCGCGGCGATCATGTCGCCACGGCGCACCGACAGCGGCCCGATGGTGGTGCCGGCGAACTTGGCGATGGCGCCGTCCGGACCGAACACCTGGCCGATCTCGGCCGCGCTGGCCTCGATCTTGGCATCCGAGGCAAACGGGTACTTGGTCGCCAGCGTCTGCATGAACGGCTGGTAGACCTGCGCGTTCCACACCTTGTTGATCTCGACGCTGGCAGGGCGGATCGTCACCGCATACGACTGCAGCAGCGGACGCACCAGCAGCGGACGCAGCGTCTGGCGCTGGCTGTCGGTCATGCCCGTCAGCATCTGCTCGTCGACGTACTTCAGCGCGTCGGCCAGCTCGGAGCCGTTGCCGTCGAGCGTCTGCTGCATCAGCTGGCGCGCGCCGGGGCCGGGGTCGCCCTGGTTCTTGATGGTGTTGAAGCGCGTGCGGACCTTCGACAGCGCCTCCATATAGCCGCGCAGCAGCGAATTGTTGTCGCGCATCACGGCGATCTTGGCCAGGCCCGAGAACTCCTTGCCGACCGGCCCCATCGGGATGTTGCCGGCGTCGGACGCGGAGGCCAGGCTCGCGCTGTCGACATTGACGCTGACGCCGGACGGCGTGCCGCGCGAGACCCAGCGCTTGAACCATTCGATCACGCCGGTCTTGGCCTGCTTCAGGCCCGCGTTGACGATCGACGGGTTGTCCCACGAGGTCTGCTCATAGGCGGCGTCGAACAGCTTGCGGATCGGCGAGTTGACCGGATCGCCCAGCAGGTTCATCGCGGTCACGGCCTGGTCGAAGCTCTTGAACTCCTGCACGGCCACGCCCTGCATGAAGCGCTGCCACTCCTTGGCGTATTCGTTCTTGTACATCGACACCAGCGTCTTCTGGATCTGCTCCGGGCTGCCCTCGAGCGTCAGGTCATCGCGGGCGGCGACGTTCAGCACCCAGTCCTTGCTCTGCAGCTCCTTGCTGGCCGCCTCGCGGATGGCCGGCTGCACGTATTGCAGCCAGGCTTCCCGGGTGAAGGTGCCGGGCACCGCGTAGCTGCCGGCGACCACCGTCGCGCCGGCGTCGCCGACGATGCGGGCCACCGTCATCGGGGCGAAGCGGGTCGCCGCGCGCGCCTTGATCTCGGCGTAGGCGCGCTCGCGCGCCGGCATGCCGCGCACCACGCGGCGCAGGTTCTCGCGGGTCTGGTCGATCAGCGACAGGTTGCTCTCGAGCAGCGGCCAGTTGTCGTCGTTGACGCGCGCCAGGTAGAACGAGATGTTGCGCTCGGCCGCGCGGATCAGCTGCTCGCGCGGCATGTTGCCGCGGTTTTCCTCGAGCCAGCCGCGCCAGAAGCGCGTGACCTGGTCGGTCAGGTGCGCGACCTCGACATGGCGCTTGTCCGCCAGCATCAGATAGGTCTTCAGCGCGTTGTAGGCGTCCTCGACGTTGGTCGGGGAGGCATCGGCATAGCGCTTGGCGTTCGGCGATTCGGTGTTGAGGGCCGCCGTCATGTCGGCCGCGGACGGTCCGGTCGCGGCGGCCGCGGCAGCCGTGGCCGTAGTGGCAGCCGGTGCGGCGGCCGCCGCGCTCGCGCCTGCCGCGCCGGACTGGGCCGAGGCCGGCACCACCGCGCCATTGGCGGCCGGGGCACGCACGTTCTGCGCGAGCTGGTCCGGATGCGCGTTGACCTCGGCCAGGAAGCGTTCGATCGACGTGCCGACGGGCTTCAGCATGACCTGGCGCAGGCCGTTGTAGTACTCGTCGAGCAGCTTGTGCTGCAGCGTATCGCCCTGATAGAGGCCCAGCGACAGCGCGATCGGATGATCAGCGCGGAAGCGCTCCAGCTGCTCGATGCGGTCCTGCAGGATATCGAGCGCCTCCAGCCGCGATTGCAGGTCGATGCGGTTCTGCTGCAGCTTGACGATCTTGTCGAGGTCGGCCTGCACGTTGGCCGTCAGCTGCCGGTTGCCGATGAACGACCAGGTCCACCCGCCCAGCAGCAGGCCCAGCACCAGCACCAGGCCGAAGAAGGTGACGAAGCGCATCCGCGTCTTGGCCGGGCTCGAGAACTGCCGCACGGTCTTGCGGTCGGCGAACACCACCTTGGAGAACAGGTCGCGCAGGAAGAAGCCGTTCTTCGAGAACACCTCGCGGCTATGCGCGGCGCTGTCGAGCTTCAGGCCGAAGCGGCGCGCGATCCGTTCGGCGGAGGCGCTGGTGGTGCTTGCCTCCTGCACCGCGCTGGTGAAGTAGAAGCCGCGGAACACCGGCTTGTACTGGAACGGGTTCTCGTCGAACAGCGTCACCAGGAAGGCGCGCAGCGCCGGCTTGATCGACGCGAATTCGAGCGGGAAGCTCAGCAGCCCTGGCGACAGCTTGCCGTTGCGGTGCTGGGCGATCTGCGCCACGCTGATTTCCTTCAGGCCGTCGTAGAGCTCGTCGAAGCGCTCGTCGAACATCGCGGCGGCATCGCGCTTTTCGCCCGGCTCGAAGGGCAGGGTGGCGCCCCAGACGCGGTCGCGCTCGTGCTTGTCGCTGTCGCCGAAGAACTCGGTGAAGCCGGTGATCAGGTCCGCCTTGGTGAACATCACGTAGACCGGCGCGAACACTTCAAGCCGTTCGGTCAGTTCCTGCACGCGCTGGCGCAGGTTCTTGGCCAGCTGGATGGCGAACTCGGGGCGGTTCTGCGTCAGCTCTGGAATGCTGACGGTGACCACGATGCCGTTGATCGGCGCGCGCGGACGGTAGCGCTTGAGCAGGTCCAGGAAGCCGAGCCATTCCTTGCGGTCTTCCTCGTGCACCGAATAGCGGCCCGCGGTATCGAGCAGGATGCCCTCGGTGGTGAAGAACCAGTCGCAGTTACGCGTGCCACCGATGCCGTGGATGATCGCGTTGTTCTTGTCGGCGAACGGGAATTGCAGGCCCGAGTTCAGCACCGCGGTGCTCTTGCCCGCCGCTGGGTTGCCGATCACGATGTACCACGGCAGTTCGTACAACGCCTCGTTGCCCGACAACTGGCCAAGCTTGGAGGTCTTGATCGTCTTGACCGCATCGACCAGCCGCGTACGCAGGGCCTCGACTTCGCCGCGCTTTTCCTGCGGCGCTTCCTGGGCGGCCGCATTCGCCTGCTGCTCCAGCAGCGCGCCGAGCTTGCCGCTGGCTTGTCGCGCGCGATAGTGCCGCCACGCGAAGGCGATCAGCCACGCCACCACCAGCAGGCCGAGCACGATGCCGACCCAGGTCAGCCCGACCTCGAAGGTATCGGCCGCCAGCAGCAGGAAGAGCGTCAGCGCGACGACGCCTATCACGGACAGCGTGCGCGTGTTGGTCAGGAAACTGAGGAATCGGTGCATGTTGGCCTGCGGTTTGCGAATGCGTGTGCTGGTTCTGGTGCGTTTGCTGGTGCGTTTTGCTTGTGCTTGCCTGGCTTGGGCTTGGGCTTGGGCTTTGGCTTGTTCTTGCTCGTTCTCGCTTGTTCTGACTTGTTCGTGCTTGGCGAGGATGTCCGTTAGGCGGTGGCCGGTGGCACCACCGCGATCGCGCCGCGCTGCTGCGGGTCGGCCGCGGTCAGCGCCAGCGCCGGGCCCCCCACGCTCGGCGCACTGCTGATGGGCGAGCACGATGGCCAAGAGCGCGCCGGCATTGCCGGTGTGGCCGCAAGCGGTGCCCACCGGCAGCAGGTCCGCGCTGACGTCGAGCTCCCCGAAGCGTTCGGAGAACACCCGTGCCAGTTCGACGGTGCGGACCGGATGCGGGCTGATGTCGGCGGTGACCACGATAGGTTGGGGCGCGGGCGCCGGCTCGGCGGCGGACGCTTCGGGCTTCTCGTCCTTGTCCTTGGCCTGGGCCTTGGAGCCGTCGGCCGGTTCGGCCAGCAGGCCCAGCGTCTGCGCGATCGCTTGATCCAGCGCCGCGGTACGCGGCTGGCCCTTGTCGGGAGTCGGCGCGTCCAGCCGCGTCAGCGTGGCGCGGACGATCGATGTCGGCGGCGCGTCCTGCGCGAGCATCGCGGCCAGCGGTCCCTGCGGCGGATACAGCAGGATGCCCGCCGCCGCCTCGGAGGGCGCGACGCCGTGCTCGCATTGGGCGCTGAAGAGCCGGTTGGTCGCGCGCAGCCGGTCGATCGCTTCGGCCCCCGATATGCGAATCGGCGGCGATCACGCCGCGCAATTCGTGGGTCGGTTCGCGATGCAGCGCGAGGATCGCGCGATCGACCTGCACCATCGCATCGCCGTCGCCCTTGGCGGTCAACGTCTCCATCGAGATCCGCTCGATCGGCCACAGCCCGGTCAGGCGGCCGCGCACGTATTGGCCGGCGGCCGCCGCCATCGGCGCCTGCCAGCGCTCCGGCAGCAGCAGCGTCAGCACCAGCCGCGGCGGCTCCTCGGCCTGCGGCGCCGTGGGTGTCTCGTCGGCGGAAGGGAAGTACAGGCCGGGATATTGCTCCAGGACCTGGGCCACCAGCCGCTCGGCCACGTCGCTGGCCAGCGCGACGGTCCGCACGGCCTCGTCATTCCACGGCAGATCCGCGAAGGCCTGCTCCAGCGCCTCGCGCGTGCCATCGACATCGATGTCCTCGGCGGGCGCGGCGAAGATCGGCATGCCATCGTGCAGTACGTCGACCACGTCCGGCCGCTGCTGCTCGGCGGTGGCCGCGGCGGTGGCGGCCGTGTCGCCGCCCTTGGCGGTATGCAGGGCGGCGCCCAATACCAGCGCGCGCCAGCGGCGGCTGGGGTCGTCGTCGGGCACGGCGCCGTCCGACGGAGCCACGCCATCCTGCGCGGCGGCCGGCGTGCTGACCGCGGCCGCGACATTGCGGCGGATACCGTCCAGCGCGCGGCGAATGACCAGATAGCCCGCGATCATGCCGGCCGGCAGCAGGAACAGATGCGTGACGATATCGGTCGTGGTCGGCATCCGATGGATCGATTGCCACCACAGGATCGTCGCGGTCCAGACCAGCGCGAAGACGGCGAACAGGATCAGGCCGGAACGGAACAGGCGTGCAAGCATGGTGTCGGGGGAGGGTCGGCACAGGGAGCGCAACAGCGCGGCAGCGGAACGGCGCCCGCTTACGCGCTGCCGGTGACTCCCCTGGCTGGACAGCAGCGTCGCGCCGCATGCCGTCTTGTCGCCGTGGCGGGCCGCGGCGCGGCCGTCGATGATCACGGTCGGATCGCCGGTGACGATGGTGGTTTCGCCATGGCCGGACTTCGGGCAGGTCACGCGATCGCCGACGCAGGCAATGCCCTTGCCGTTGGTCGACGTGGTGCCCGACGCGCTGATCACGACGCCGCCGTGGTCGGTCTTGTCACCCAATACGATAAATGGCCGTGTCATTGTTGTTCTCTCGACTGAGAAGGGCGATCCCGCCAACAGCTATCGATTCGCGGCCTGCTTTCGCCGGCCGCCGTTGCCTGCGCCGTGCCCCCCGCACATCGCACGCTAGCCGGGCTTCTTGCCGAGCACGCCGGGCCGGCGCAACTCGACGTGCCCAAGATCCATCATCTTCCAGCGCCCGCCCCAGGTCAGCCCCGCGGACTCGGCGATCTGCCCGTACAGCTCGTATCCGCGCATCGCCCACGGATCCTTCTCGCTGATCACCAGCTTGCCGTCGCGATAGAAGGCGCTGTCGGCGGCGAGGCCGAACTGATGGTAGCTGTGATAGGCGCCCGCTTTTGTGACATGCGTGCCCATCGCGGCGAGCCTGGCCTGGCGCTCGGGGCTGCGATAGCCCTCCAGCAGCGCCATTTCATAACCATGCTCGTCGCGCATGATCTTGTAGACCAGCAGCAGGCGCTGACGGAAATCGGCGTCGAGCAGATCCCAATTGCGGCTGGCTTCGCGAATGGTCGGGCGAATCCGTTCGACTTCCTGCGTGGTGAATACCTCGGGCGGCAATGGCGCCGGAGGAATCAGCCGTTCGCCATTCAATAAGGCGGAAATCTTCTGGTCCGGCTCGCGCAGCGCGTCATCGTACTCGAACAGCAGTTTCGGTCGCAAGGCGAGGGCGACGATCGGCGGGGTCGCGACGACGCCCGCCGCGCACAGCAGAAAGACCTTTCGGCGCGCAACGAAGGCGCGCAATGCTTCCATCGAATCGGCCGCCTGGGAAGCCGACGTTCGTAGGGTTCCGGCCGAGCGCTGGCTTGCCGCGCTCGCATTGATACTGAGCCGCTGCCACTGCGTACGCGCGGCCAGCACCACCCGCTCGCGCACGTCCGGCAGCAGCAGAATGGCCGCAATGGCGACCATCAGCGCGAAATAGAAGAACAGCGTAATAAAGATCATCCGCTCAGTCCGCGTACCACGCGACGCCCAAACCGCGCATGACAGCCGCTTCAATAGTTACATTTTGTGACATTTATTTGGCTCGATTCCGGGCTGACATTCGGCTGCAAAAAATTCGCCGTCTGCGAGTTGTCACGGCGGCGTTCACATATTTGCATTTTTGTTGCAGCCAGCTATAAAATCTGCGCGCTTCGTCCGCATCGGCAGCTGGCGCCACCTCGTCGAATTTCTGCTCGGGCCCTGTCTTCGAGTTATGTTGCCGATCGCTTGACTCAATTCCATCCCTGCGCTGCCCGACGCGCATTTTATTGCAATTCGAGAGCCAAAAGATGAGCCACAGCGACGACTTGAAAGGAAATGGACCGCCGTCGCTGTTCGGCTCGGGCAATGCCGACAGCCAGGGACCGGATACGCGCATTCTGGCCAGCCTCGAAGGGCGGGTCGCCAGTCACGCGCCCGTCAAGAAGACCCCCCGCCATCAAGCGCCACGGCGTGTTCGCCACGCTGGCGCTCCTGCTGGTCGGCGCGGGCGCCGTGGCCTTCTGGCTGGGCAAGGGCAGCGATGGCGAGGCCCCGATGGTGGCCACCGTTGTGCCCGCGGAGAGCGCCAATTCTGCCTCCGAGCCCGCCACTGGGGCCGCTTCCAGCGTGATCCAGCCCCCTGAAATGCAGGCCGCTGCGGCCAGCGCAGCGCCCGCTGACGCTCTTATCGACGCGCCGGCCGGTTCGGCCACCATTGTCGATGTCAGCCCCGCGCGCGATGCCGACGACGATGCGCTGGACAGTCTCGGCAAGATGCCGTCGGGCGATCTGGCCGCGGCCGGGCTCGGTGCCGCGGCACTGGCGGGCGGCACCGCGCTGGCAGCCAACGCGACTCGGACTCCGGAGAAAACCGCCGCCGGCAACAAGTCCAAAACGGCGACAGTGGCCTCCAACGAGCCGAATAAAAAAATCCGAAATCAAGAAGTAAATAAGACGAAGATCACTGCGTCGAATCAGGCCGCTGCAAAACGGCAACATTCCAATACCGACACCAAGGTCGCGTCGCGTTCGAATACCGGCCCTACGACCGTAGGGAAGACGAAAACCGAGCGCTCGCGTATTGCCTCCAACAATACGCGCCGAGTTTCAAAAAAGACGGGCGCCAATATGGGCAATGATCGCGACGCCGAATTGCTCGCGGCATTGCTGGCGCCCACGCCCGAAGAGAAAACCACGACCGCTTCGCGGACGCGCAAGAGCGGCACCGCCCAGCGTTCGCAGTAACGACGGCGAGGGGCAAGGGTGCTGACAGAGGACATGGCCGCGGCGTGGACGCGGCCATTGACGTTGTCGGGCAGCTGATCGGCGTATCTGTCCTTCGCTGTGACACCTTGCTGCGACACCCGCTGTAACACCGAACCGCCATGGACCACACCACCCTGATTCAGACCCTGTTTTCCCCGGCGCGGCGGCTGTTCCAGCTCGAAGGCGAGGGGGGCCATCGGCGAACTGGCCGTCGAGGCGTGGCTCGGCCGCGAGGCGCTGTCTGAGCTGAGCGAATGGCGCATCGTCGCGGTCAGCGCCAACGCGCGATTGCCGCTCAAGTCGCTGCTCGGCGCGAAGGTGACGCTGTGGACCACGCTGGCCGACGGCGGGCGTATTCGCCGCAGCGGCCTGGTGCGCAAGGCCGAGAAGCTCGGCGCCGATGGCAGCCTGGCGCGCTATCGGCTGACCGTGGTGCCGTGGCTGTGGCTGGCCACGCAGCAGCGGCACAGCCAGGTATTCCAGCACCGTACACTTGCCGATATCGCCGAACAGATCCTGACGCCATACGCACCGCATGCGGTGTGGCGCTACACCGCGGGCGCGCAGCAGCGCATCGACGCGCTGGGCCCGCGCGAGCACGTCAGCCAATACCGCGAGACCGATTACGCGTTCCTGTCGCGGCTGCTGGCCGAGGCGGGGTTGGGTTTTGGCTTTGTCGAGGACGAGCAGGCGCCGTCGGGCCATGCGTTATCCATCTTCGCCGACAGTCCGCAATTGCCCGAGGGGCAATCGCCTTCGGTTCGCTATCACCGCGCCCACAGCCAGGAAGAAGCCGATGCCGTGCAGCAGCTCGCTTGCCATAGCCGCGTGACGGTGCCCGGTGTCGCGGTGGTGGCATGGGACGGCAATGGCAAGCGTACGCTGCGCGGCCATGCCCCGGCCAAGCTCGGCGGCGGCGCGCAATGCCCGGAGCCCTATCTGTCGGTCAGCCAGTCGGTGGTCGGCGATGCGGCCGGCGGGCAGCGGCTGGCCGAGCAATTGATGGAGAGCATCGAGGCACGCGCGCAGCTGTTCGCCGGGCAGGGCACGGTGCGCACCTTCGCCAGCGGCACCCGTGTGGCCGTTTCCGATTGCCCGCACCTGCCCAGGCAGGAAGACGCCGAGGCCGCGTATCCCTTGCTGCTCGATATCGTCGAGCATTGTGGGCTGAACAATCTGGCAGCGGAGACGCGTGCGGCGCTGGGCCAGCGGCTCGGCCCGCTCGATGCGGCGCTGTGCTTCGATACGCCGCCCAGCGCGCCGGAGAATGGGCCGATGACGATGGGCTTCCTGGCGCAGGGTCATACGGTGGAACGCAGCGTGCCGACGGCCTCGCTGCGCCAGGCCGCCGAGCAATACGGCTACGCCAACCTGTTCCGCGCCTGCGATGCGCGGCGCCCGTGGCGCCCGCGCGTGGTCGATGCCGATGGTGCACGGTTGTTCTCCGCTCCTACCGCGCTCGGCGTGCAGACCGCCACCGTGGTCGGCCCGCAAGGCGAGACGCAGCCGAGCGGCGATGCCGAACACCATGTCAGCCCGCGCGGCGAGATCCGGGTCCGCTTCCCGTGGCAGAAGGGCGAGCGCGAGGACGACCGCAGCACCCGCTGGATCCGGGTGGCGCAGCGCCAGGCTGGTGCCGGCATGGGCTGGCAATGGCTGCCGCGCATCGGCCAGGAGGTGCTGGTCAAGTTCGCCGACGACGATATCGACCAGCCGATCGTGATCGGCGCGCTGTACAACGGACAGGGCGAGGGCGGCATTGCGCCGACGCCGGGCGGCAAGCAGGCGGCTGCTACCGATGGCTCCGTCTATCAGCAAGGCAGCGACACCGCGCCCAGCGCACAGGCCAATGTGGCCGACGGCCATGCTCCCGCCTGGCACGGCATGAGTGCCGACCCGGACGGCCATCGCAACGCCGCCGCCCTGAGCGGCTTCAAGAGCCGCGAACATGGCGGCGAAGGTGCCAACCAGCTGGTGTTCGACGACAGCGACAACCAGTTGCGCAGCCAGCTGGCGACCACGGTCCAGCACACCCAACTCAATCTCGGTCACCTGATCCACCAGCAGGACAACTACCGCGGCAGCTTCCGCGGCGAAGGCTTCGAGCTGCGCACCGACGGCTACGGCGCGATTCGCGGCAAGGCTGGCGTGCTGATCAGCACCTATCGCGACGCGCAGAGCCAGCGGCCGGTGCCCACCGGTGACAACGCGGCGGGCATCGCGCTGATCCGCCAGGCGAAGTCGCTGACGCAGACGCTGGGCGAGGGCGCGGTCAAGCACCAGACCGCTGCACTGCTGACCGCCAAGGACGACGAGGCCCCGCTGGCCAAGCTGGAAACCGCGGCGTCCGGCATGGTCGACGGCAAGGACTACGACGCGGCAATGCAGGACGCGGCCAGCGGCAATCAGCAGACGCAAGGCAAGGTACCGCATCCGAGCGAAGCGATCGTCCAGCTTGCTGGCCGTGCGGGCCTTGCCATGGTCGCCGGGCAGGAACTGCAGCTGGTCAACGGCAAATCGCTGGGCCTGGTGTCGGGCCAGGACACCAACCTGGCAATCGGCAAGCAGGGGCGCCTGCACAGCGGTCAGGCCATCGGCATCGCCGCGGCGCTGGAGAAAGCGGGCGAGGGCGACACCGGCCTGAAGCTGATCGCCGGCAGCGAGGACATCGACGTGCAGGCGCAGCACGATGTGATGAAGCTGCAGGCCAAGGATGAACTCAAGGTCGTGTCGGCGAATATGCAGGTGGACTTTGCTGCGGCGAAGCGGATTCGGGTGGCGACGGCTGGTGGGGCGTCGATCACGATCGAGGGTGGGAATATTACGGTCGAGTGTCCGGGGGCGATTACGTACAAGAGTGCGCAGAGGAAGTTTGAGGGGCCGGTCCGTACGGATCGTGATCTGCCGCTATTCCCGCAGAACAGCATTTCCCTCGATAACGACTACCCGTTCTCTATCTGAGCCTGAGTTCTCAGGCTAAGTCCCATGCTGATCAGTCCTCCCTTTCTCCCACCGCGCGGCGCCAACCAAACCGAAAGCGAGTGGATCGACGCCGCAATGCCTGGCGGTGAGCCGGGCGACGGGTCGTATCCGGTCAGCTACAACCTCGGTTGGCACGGAGGCCTGCACTTGACCGCGCCTGCGCGCGGCACCAATGGCACCGAGCCGGTGAGAGCCATTGCCGATGGCACTGTGGTTTATCGACGCGGTTCACACGAGCCGCCGCCTCCGCCTGCTGCTGACAGCCCGTTGAGTTTCGGTGGTAGGACTAGCGATGGCGTGATCGTGATTCGGCATGAGACGGAGATTGGCGCCGCTCGTCAGGGCAATGCACCAACCCGTGTGGTGTTCTTCTCCATCTACATGCACTTGCATACGGTCCGGAACACGGTTCAGGTCGGCAGTCGAGTCAATCGAAAGGCGGAACTTGGACAGGCAGGATACGTGCGCGGGCAGGCGAATCGGATTCACTTCGAAATCATCTGTGACGACGACAACCTGCGCCAACTGATCGGCAGGACGAGCGGCGATGTCCCGCTAACCCAGAATGGCCGTGACGACGCGGTGTTCGGCGAGCTCTATTTCAGGCTGCCAGCCAATACACCGGTATACGCACAACGTCCGCCACTGAACCAACCCGCGCCCGCAGGCGGCACGCCACTCGGTGAAGAGCTCTTTGTTGGCCTACGCTATGCCGAAGGAGACGGCGCGCAAGACGCGCGCGGCAATGCGTACGTGACGACCTATCGTCCGGTCGGAACGGCATTGGGTGACCCGCTCACTGAACGCGACGCTGAATACAATCTGTATCGCGATGCCAATGCCATCAGCGAGGCCTATCCGGCCAACGCTCGCCCGGCACCGAGCGCGGTATATGAGCTGCTTCGCTTCGGGCGTGTTATAGGACCTGACGCCTTGGCGCCTGAGGACGTACCGCACTGGCGCCAAATTCGTACGCCTGCTGGTACGGGTTGGGTGAACCTCAACGCCGCTGGAGTAACGAAGTACAGCGATGCAGATTTTCCGCACTGGCGCGGTTGGTTTCTGATTGAAGACACTCAGGACGGCAACAGCCTTTGCAATGCACCAACCATCCTGCGCGCAGTCGATATGAATCGCGACGGCAGTGTCTCAGCAGACGAAGCGCATGAGCGCCTGAGGTCGCCACAGATTCAGGCGTTCTTGAAGCGGCTGATCTGCAAGTTTCCGACTGAGTGGGATGCCAGTACAGTAGAAGCGCGATGGGGATGGCTGAAGGCACAGAGCCCGAACAATCCGAGGCCGATGACGGAAGATCAGTTTGGGCGGTTTCGGGCGCATATTGAAGCGTTGGCGTTTTGGGGGCAGGCTGCGTTGCAGGTGCCGGTGTACGAACGTGGCGAGTCAACGAATCAACGGCCCCTCCACGGAGCACATTGGCATCTTGATCCAAGAGAATTCGTCCGCGTTCTAAGTCGTTGCGGATGGCTAAGCGCTAGTGAGCTTCAACGTATATATGTTGAAACGCCGGCTCCAACTATGTCTGACTACGCGCCTCATTTAAGCCGGATGATGCGCAAGTACATGATAACCAGCGGAGTTCGACAAAGTCACTTTCTCGGACAAGGGGCAGTGGAATCCGATTTCCTAAGATCCATGCAAGAAAAGAGCATGGAGGGGGCGGGTTGAAGAAGGTCGTGTGCGCGGGCGCCGTATAAACCCGAGGTCTGCACAGTCAGAGAATCAGCTCGGGCATTGGTATGGTGCCGCAGACGGCGAAACAGATCCTTGGTTTTATCTTGAAAAATATAATAGCAGAGGCGTCCGAATTACCGGATCGTATAGTTGGGTTAATGGGAACTGCGGTGATATTGACGCCCAAAAATTTCGCGGGCGAGGATTCAAGCAACTGACGGGGTTGGATAACTATGCTGAGTACTGGGTTTATCGCGGCTGGTTAGCGCGTGGAAGCTTCTCGGCGCGGTGGTGGGATGATCCACAATATCGTGAAAGAAATGTCGCCAGAATGAATAGACGGCCACCAATAATCAATAACCCGCAGGTTGCATCTGCGGACCCGCACTCTTGTATGGATAGTGGTGGGTGGTACATGACCTTCAGGCGCCCTAATGTTATTAGAACTATTGATGCCGACAGGCGCGTGGAAGCAAATACACAAGCTGAGCGTGCTGCTGAGCAGCAAATTTCGCGACGCGTAACTTACGCCATCAACGGCGGCTACATTGATGAAGTGAGACGTTTGCAATATTCGCGACGCGCAAAAGAGGTGCTATTGTGATCTTGCGAATTATTGGGTTGGTCATTTTATCTTTTACCTCTATTGCTCATTCGGAAGGTAAGGCGCCACCTCACCCCCAGTTTACGCTTGAGGCCGATGGTCGAGAGGTCGCTATACAGGTAGATGAAAGGAACAAGCACGTTTGCCCGTTAGGATTCTCGGCGACGCGTGCGCAGCCATCTTCAGATGGGGATGCCCTTATTGTGTCGGATACGGAATATATTCCGACAAAAGACTTGTTTTCCTGCGACAAGGTGAGACCACGGAGGAGTAGTATTCCTAGCACCGTTGGAACATTGGCCGATATAAACATAAGAAAGCGTGTTTATCTTGCTATTGATCCAATATCGACCTCGCCACTTAGTTTTCTTGCTACGGTGGCTCGTGTGGGAACTTCTCGAAATCTGACCACGATACCTGGATCGTATGTGGAATCCCTTTCTTTAAACCAGCTCCAAAGATTTGGTTTTTCGTATGACGAATCGCGGGCTAGAGGGAGGATATCATTGGATGGGCGCTATGTATCACCAAATGGTGAGATAGATTGCGGACCTAACGCTTATCCAGGTGTATGGGATATATTAAAAAAATCGGAAGGTCGTCGCACCCAAGAAGGTGCTGGAAAAAGGAAGCGAGGCCGTAGAGGAATGGTGTCGAACTCTGTTTCCCTCTTCATAGAGGTTTTGTGCTTGGGACGTATTATTGAGAGGGGCAGCCCAAAAAATACAAGAATGTGCGTGTGAATCGCCGATCGGCGTCGCCCGCTAAACAGAAACGGTGCTGAACGCAACATGTGGGGACTTCACGAGCGTACAACTTCAAGTGCCGAAGCGATTTGGAGCGGCATGGACGCTATCACTGGCAAAATTTGAGGGCGCGAGCGTTCCGAAGATGGACTTGCTGAATCGGTATGGCACGTCGATCCGAGGTGAGCGTTTACAACTTCGGCTGAGTCTGATCGATATCCCACTGCCAGAAGGTCGCGCCATACTCGCTTCCTTCCACAATCGGAAATACTTCCCCCCTGCTTGAAATACCGCCGGGAATCGGACTTCGATGGTGTGAACCACCATCCGCTGCTTGGGCATACGTCGCCGCCAGGCACACGGGCAGACTGTCGAACCTCCGTCGAGGCTGTCAGATCGGTCAGGCCGTCGGCTACGGTTTGCCCTTCCACGCGACGGACGCGGGTCCAAAGGGCTGCAGTCTTCGAAACATATTGTTGTCCATCGAAGCCAACCGGGGCGTCCGGAGCTTGACTTCCAGCAATCAGAAACTGTGCGCACGAATCGTCCACATCGGGAAGATAGACGCCGGATTCAGGAACAGCATCATCGCTCGACACTCGAACGGCACTGTCCAACTGGTAACGCGGCCAAGTTGCTGGGGGGATTTAACGGGCCCTGAAATTGGTCCGAGTAATCGGTGGACAGGACCGTCGTCACCCAACCGGCTTGAGCCGTCGTGCTGACATTGATGGCGTAGTCATGGGCGGCGTAGAGGAGAGCTTCATAGCGTGCCGCAGCACCCGGGGTGACTTCGTCCATCCAGTCGGCTGAAAAGTCGCGTTGTCCCCGTACACCTTCCACGATGCCGGATGCAGCAAAAAGTCCTTGGGCGTCGCCGTGCGTGAGTTTGATAAAACCGTCGTCCAACACCAGCGAAGTGTTGCGGAAATTTGGAATGACGCGCTGCCCCCCAGACGATATCCGGTTGCAGCGGCTGCGGACGACTGCGGTAATCGGGAGGCAACTGCGTCATAAAGCGTGCCATGCAGTCCTCGATATGATCGAGCATGGCTTCCCATGCGCGGCGCATGGCATCGAAATACTCGACCGAGCTATAGCGCTCCAGCAGGTAGATCTCCTGGGGGTAGAGCGGGGTGCTCACTTTTTGCCTCTCATGGGGTGGTTGTCCGGAAGAAGGTTCGGATTCACGTTATTGGTGAGCTTCGGCAACCCGAGGAATTGATCGGTTTCACCGGGGAAATCGGTATAGCCCCAGCCCGTCGCTTTGCGCTTGCTGAGGTATTCCGGATGCAGGTGTTTCGGATCGAGGACGATCTGGTTCGCACCGCCTTCCAGTACGTACTGCGGATGTCCTGCCAGGCTTTGACTGGCGGCCGGCCCTTCCCATACGTTCAGCCCCGCACCGGGAGGCACGGTGTACGTGATGTACTCCCCGTTTCGGTTCCAATGGCGCCAGACTGCAAAGCGGCGGCGCCAATCGCTGCGGCTCTTCAGCTTCAGGAATTCTTCCTTTCGCATCCAGCAGATGCTGTTATCTGCGGAGGAGGGGTCCACAACACGATACAGCACCTCGCCGGGCCTGATGGTGACATTACGGGCACGGTGGAAGGTGTTATACGCCGTCTTCAGAGGGTGGCGTTCCCCAGGTTTAACCGTCGGATTCAGGTCCGGCCAGCCCGCAACAGGGCGGAAGCGCGTCATCGGCTGATAGGGGAGTTTGCCAGTCTTATCCACCCACTTCGGCGGATGCCCATCGAGCAATCTCGCCTCGTCATCCGGCTTTAGCCATTGATATTTGTGGGGATTCACCGCGTCCACGTTGGCGCGATACAGCATGTCGCCTTCGATTTCCAGCCGGCGCGCGAGCCGGTTGAGCCAATCGATCACCGGCCCTAGCAACTCGTCCAGCTTGCTGGTCAGCATCTGGCGAATGCGCTGCACGCTGGCTAACAATTGACCCGCGCGCGAACCCATGGCGTCCGTGCCCCAGCGCTTGATCAGGTCGACAAAGTACTTGAATGCCACCATCACCTTGTCGAAGGCGGCGGTCAGCTCCCGCGCGTTGAGCTTGCCGATGACTTCCCTCACCTTGCCCGCCAACCACTTATAGGGGTTGGCAATTTTTGCGACCTTGAGTGCGCGCCGTACCGCGGGCGTTTTCAGATGGCGGTTGAGGGTCTGGATACCGGCCTCCACGAACGGTTTGCTAGCCTTCCAGAAGTTGGAGTCCAGCGCGGCCTTGCCGGCGCGGAATACGGACTTCCGTCCATATGCAAACAAAATCTTGCAGCAGCCTTTTGCCAGCGAGCCCAGCACGGGAAACAGCCCGATGAGGGTCAGGATCAGCCCGATCCAGGCCCATTTGTTCGAGGTGTCCTGATTGATCTTGCGGCAGTTGGCGACCACGTCTCGCACGTCGCAAAGCTGATCGACGAAGGGAATCATCGAGATGACCGTCCCCGTTGCCACTTGCGCGGTGGATTGCTCGTCGGCGAAATCGCCCTGGATCACGGTCCAGATCCACTCGGCCGCCGCAGCGAGATTCTGCTTGCCGCTCTTTACCCAGTCGGATGGTGCGCTTTTGAACCACGCAAGCGCGTTCTCAAGTTCTTCCCACATTGTTCTTTTATCCGAGCTTGGAGCGAGAGGCTTGAATCAGTTTGGCGATGGGATCCCACGGCTCGTCTTCGCCGGGGGGAGGGTATTTCGTATTCGACGCGGACGGCGTTAGGCGGTACACCGTCGTGGCGGGCATGACCGGCGGCATCGAGCTTGCCCGAGATGATTTGACCGTCCTCGAAGTGAATCTTGTAGGCTTGACCTTCGAAGGGCTCACCGTCAACGTCGCGGTGATCGATTTCGATCCAATGGTCGAGCGCGGTGGCGCCGGTGGGCAGCGCGGCGAGGCTAGCGGCATTTCCAGCCCCACCACTAAACGGATGGCCAGCCCCCTTAACCTCAAACATCCCCGGCGTCTCGAAGGTAATCGCATTCCCTTCCAGCCGTATCGCCGAATCCGCTCCATGCAGCACGACGGTGTTCTTCGCCAGAATCTCGACCGCCTCGTTTGACGAAGTCACCACCACTTCCTTGTCCGCCAGAATCGACATCGCGCCGCCATGCGCCTGCACCGACAACGGTCCGTTGGCGGCAACGGCCTTCAGGCCGTTGCGCTGCACGAACAGCGAAACGCCTTGCGCAGCAGCCATCGCAATGGTCTTGCCGGCGGTCAGCTGCCAGTCCGATTGCACGGTCCCATGCAGATGTCGGCCTGAATAGACGGCGGTGGTCTCTTGGCTCGACACGGCGATGGAAGTGGGGGCCTCCGCCACCAGCAGCGGCTCGGCAAATCGCTCAACCGGCTTGCCGTCCGGCTGCTTGGCGTCCTGGCCGTTGACGGTGTCGGTGTAGTGACCATCCTGCTCCGGCTCGACCATCGTCAGCAGCGGCTCGAAGACGGCGTTGGCGGCCAGGGGCAGGGCGGTCTGCGTCTGCGCGGCGGTTGACAAGCGGTCGGCGGTGCGTTGCGCGCCCTTGAGCAGCGCGATCGCCTCGGCCATGCCCATCACGGTGCCGGTGGCGCGAGGCCGCGCCGTGGTCGACAGCAGCAGACCCTGGCCGGCGCGCACCGTCGCCCACGCATCGCTGCGCAGTTCGGCACCCGTGCCGCGCCATGGGCCGCGTTGCGCGTCCTGCGGACCTTGGGCGACCAGATAGCCGAGGTTCAGCTGGGTCTGCGCCGCGGAGCTGGCCAGCCGCATGCGCAGCCGGCCCTTGAAGTCGTCGACGACCCACTGGTTGTAGCCGTCGCCGCCCAGGCCGCGCGTGTGCCAACCGGACAGCACGGAAGCGAGCGGCTTGTCGTCGTTGGCCCAGGGCGGGGTGTCCTGCTCGTTGTGCAGCTGCATCGCGGCCAGCGGCCGGTCGATGTCGCCGTCGAGGAAGGTCAGCAGCAGTTCGGTGCCGACGCGCGGCAGGTGGTGGGTGCCCCAGTTGGGACCGGCCATGGCGCCGGCGACGCGCACCCAGGCGGTGACCTGTGTCAGGTCATCGGAAGCGGGATCGGCGAAGGCGGCAGCTTGGCCCGCGTTGCCCGTCTGGTCTGCCGGCGCAGGCGCCCGCAGCCACGGAAAGCGAACGCGTACGCGATGATCGCGATCGGTGTGCAGGGGCATCTCGCCCTCGGCGATCACGATGGCGGTCTGGCCTTCCGGCGCGGTCGGCTTGGCGCGGAATCGCGGCACGATCGGGGCATCGGCGCGCACCGCTTCGAGCGTATTGCGATAGCCGCCGGCCTCGACCTCGGTGGTGCCGAGCAGCCTGGCGACATCGGTGCCGAGGTTGTTGGCGGCCTCGTGGCGCACCGACAGCGCGACGAATTCGTCGCCGTCACCGGCAAAGTGTTCGGTCAGGGCAAAGCGCTGGCCGGCGCCCAGCTGACGCACGGTACCGGCGCCGTCGAAGCGAACAAAGCCGCTTTCCTCGGCCTGCATGCGCAGTTGCGCCGCCCGGTCGGCGGTCGCCGCATCGGGATAGCGATAGGGGCCCTGGGCATCGAACGATTCGAGGGCCGGCCATTCGCCCGGCACCGAAGTGGCATTGGCCTGCGCCGAGGCGGCGGTCAGCGTCTTGTAGTCCCAGGACGAGACGGTGACCGCGTTGGATCCGACACTGTGCCGCGTCGACCAGACCGTCATCGTGTCCGACTCCTCGGTCATGTCGGCCCGATGGAAGCGGATGCTTGACTGAGGGCAGGGCGGCCGTTCGGCATCGTTGTCGAACACCACCAGACGATGGCGCGCCTGGCTGCCTTCTGGCTTGTCGTCCTCGCCCTGCAGGTGTTCGAAGCGATACGACAGGCCTTCCTCGGCCAGCAGCCGCTGCACGAAGTCGAAATCGCTCTCGCGATACTGGGCGCAGATCGAGCGGCGGCGCAGCGGTTGCGAGACGGTGAACTGGAAGTTGGCGGCCGGATAGTCGCGGAAGACCTCCTCGACGATCTCCTGCGCGGTCTTGTCCTGGTAGACGTAGCAGTCGACGCGGCCGCGCAGGCGTTCGAGCCACGGCGCGACGGTGAGCCGGTAACGGGCCAGTCCGCCGTCTCCGCCCATTGCCGCGCAATCGACGACGAAGCCATGCCAGGCGCGGTAGCGGCCATCGGCCAGCATCAGCCGCAGCGTGATCTCCTGCCGCGCCAGCTCGACGGTATCGAGATGCGCGGACGGCGACAGGCAGTCGATCTCGATGGCGAAGGGCCGCGAGACCGCTTCGATCGCGGTAAAGCGCTCGACGATCAGATTCGCATCGCGAAGCGGTGTGTCGAGCGCGATCTGCCTTGTGCCCTGGCCGAGCAGCGTGGCAAGTACGGCCGACGGCAGCGACGTGGTGGGCATCATGGCTACCTTGGCGAGTGGTGGTTGGCGTCCGGCGTCGGGCTTGGTCGGCGCACGGCCACCCGATGATCGATGGACGTTGGCCTTACGGCAGGGAAATCGTCAGATGCGAGAAGCGCGGGCCGAGCTTGATCACCTGCGAGTACTCCTGCATCGCATCGTTGGTCTGCTTGTTCAGCACCGACGACAGGCCGAGATATCCCAGCAGCGCGATCAGCGCGAACACGGCGCCGAAGATCCACAGCGGCGTCTCGCGCTTGAGCGTGTGCGCGATCTTGTCGGGCAGCGGCCAGTGCGGGGCGAACGGCGCGCGCTTGCCCTTGATTGCCGCGATCTCGTCGCCGAGCCGCGCGGTCAGGTAGGAAAGCTTCTCCGGTCCTTCGAGAATGTATTTACCGCGGAATCCCAGCAGCAGGCACATGTGGAAGACTTCCAGCGCCTGCAGCCGCGGGGCGCCCTGCGCGCGCAGTGCCTCGAGCTTGGTGAAGAAGGTCTCGCCGGCAAGCTGCTCGCCGAACAGCACCAGTTGCAGCGGGCGGCGTTCCCAATCGGCGCGGATCGCGAAGTCCGATGCGAGGATGGTCTCGTCGATCGCCGCGCAGAACGCGTACTTGGCATCGAAGACATCGTCCGCCGACACGTGCAGGCGTTTGGCCCCGCGGTCGAACTCGTCGAGAAAGCCGCGCACCTTGGCGAGGAAATTCTCGGCGCTGTCCGGCGGCTGGCCATTGCGCAGCAGGAACAGCATGAAGAAGCCGTCGTACAGCAGATCGAGCAGCGTGCGCGCGTGGCGCGAGGCGTCGCCGCCATCGGCGAAGGTGCTGGCCGTGCCGGCCGGGGCATCGCCAAACAGCGAGGGCATCGAAGTGGAGCTCATGAGGTCACCGCGATCAGTTCAAGTTGAAGTTCCCGGATACCGGCCGGCGTATAGATGGTGATCGTGCCCGCCTGCAGCATGCGTTCGTACAGCGGCCCGCGCGCCTCGACGGCGAAGTAGCAGGCCCCCGGACGCACCGGAATGGCCGGCGGCACCTGCGGCGTATAGGTCAGCGGCACGCCCGGCATCGACGACAGCACCAGCTTGTCGACATCGTCGGGCGCCCCGACCTTGAAGCGCGCCGGAATCGCGTCGACCAGTTCGACGGTCGGCATATCGGCCGAGACGGACAGGTAGAAGCGGGTCTTGTCGTCGATCTTGCCGGAGTCCAGCCGGCCCAGATGGAAGGATGGCCGCGATTCGTCGAGCGCAATGGCGAAATAGCGCGTGGAAATGACGGTATCGAGCAGCTCGCGCACCATCGTGTCGAGTTGCGCGAAGACCTTGCCCGGATTG
The DNA here is from genome assembly GCF_049311595.1 of Cupriavidus sp. H18C1. NCBI lineage: Bacteria > Pseudomonadati > Pseudomonadota > Betaproteobacteria > Burkholderiales > Burkholderiaceae > Cupriavidus > Cupriavidus sp. H18C1. The sequence goes on along the minus strand of NZ_CP186008.1, from coordinate 409,381 downwards.
CCGTGGTCGTAGACCGGCAGGTCGGCCAGCGAGTACGACTTGGAGAAGGTCATCAACGCGCCGGCGAGCCGCAGCAATTCCTGGAACAGCCGTTCGGGATGGACCTCGGGATGGTGGTACAGGTGCGACAGCGCGGCGAACGAGGCATTGGCCGTATGCAGCAGCCAGAACGACGCGATATCGCCGGAGCGGAATTCGATGATGTTCTTGGTCGGCTCGCGATGAAAGCCGTACAGCGCATTGACCTTGGCCTGCAAGGCATCGAGCAGCCGGCGCAGCCGTTGGTACAGCACCGCCGAGGCATTGATCGCCAGGCTCGGCGCCACGAAGTTCTCGTCGAGTTCGAAGCCGCCGGTGGCCGTGCGGCGCACGCGGACGATCGGCAGCGAAATATATTGGTCGCGCGGCTCGGAATCGGCGATCAGCTTGACCGCCTTTTTCAGATAGGTAATGGACGCCGGCTCGGCCTCGGTAAAGAGGTCCGCGGTATCGCGCTGCTGGCCGACGAAGCGGGGAAGAGGGCGAGCCCTCGGTGGCCTCGCGGTAATTGCCGCCGAAATCGCGCAAAGGATAGAGCGCGAGATGGAAGGTCGATTCGGAAACGCCGGCCGGCAGATTGGCCAGGGCTAGCGGGGCCGGCAATTCGTCCGATTGCGGCGCGCAATACCATTCGCCATCGGGAAAGAACAGCGACAGTTCGCTGATGCGCAGCATGCCGCTGGCGAGCGCGTCGGTATCGAAGCGGGCATGGCGCACCCCCCAGGCGTAGGGCTGGATCGCCTGCGCGGTGGCGTGCAGGCGCGCCTCGTGATAGGCGTCCTGCTGCTGGAAATGCTGCGGGCGAAGGAATAGCCCTTCGCCCCAGAGGATCTTGGCGGAATCACTCACAATAAGCCTTGTTGTCTTTCTTTTCCAATTGGCCAGGCGGCCGGCAATGGATCGCCATCATGGCTGCGGTCTCACGCCCGGCAACTGGTCGGCGACAGCAGGTTCAACGAGGACCGCGGCACGCCATCGCTGGGCGTCAGCGGTTCGCCCGCCGTCAGCGTCATGGCGCAGGCGTGCAGGCCGATCGTGATACCGGACTTCTCTCCCTTTGCTGCATCGAAGGCGAATTTCCAGCGCTGCGGCGCCGGACTGCGGAACAAGGCGACCACCCCGATCGCACCTGCTTCGCGCGAGACTTTCTCCATCACGTCATAACGCTGTCCCGGAATCAGCGTGATTTCGCGAACATTGACCAATTCGGAGCCCAGCACCTGTTTTTCCCGCGCCGGATCGACAAAGGCGTCGAAGGGCGCCTGCATAAAGGCGGTCGATTCCTTTAAGGTGTAAAACCCGCACCACCAATGCCGCCGCCCGATTGTCATTGGCCGCATTCAGGTTATTGCCGGCATAAAGCCGCAATGGTACCTGCCGCGGCGGCTTTTGCGCATCCGGTACGTTGGTAGGCTTGATTCCGAGCGCCTCCAGCGCTCCACCGGCCGCGCCGGCCAGCACCTGCGTACCAACTGAGCATGACGCCAGCGTGACGACGGCCAGTCCGGCCAGCACCGTCCGTGGATTTATAAAGAATTGTAAAAAAGTCATACAAATTGGATTCTTCTTATTGGCCTGTGCTATGCGGCGCGCGACCCTGGCGACTGGTTGCAGCGTTATGAAAAGGCTTGCACAACGGTGCATTGCCGCATGAAAACCAGAGTTCAGTTTCATTTAATTCACGGTTTGGAACCTACCCTCGGTATGGTTGTCAGCCGCGACGCGCAGAGTGTACTATTGCGCGCCGATTGGGCCAATATTGCTTGCCAATCTATTACTCCGCCTTGTTTTATCCATTGCGGAGACGGCATCGAACAATACGTCAACAACAAAGCCACGCGACGGTCAGAGCCATGATCCCTTTTCGCTTTTCACGATCTTTTGCAATTGCCATTGGTGCCGCCGCATTGTTTTCCGGTTGCGCCTCCACTGGGAGCACGACGGGTCCGCAATCGGAGGAGGCATTCGCGCAAAGCATGGCGCAGGCCGACGCGGCATTGAAGGGCGGCCAGCGTGAGCAGGCGGTGAGCCTGTACGAAGAGATCGCGAAGACGAATCCCGCGCGCCAGGAGCCGTGGTCGCAGATCGCGCAGATCCAGTACGCCGACGAAAAGTATCCGCAGGCGATCCTGGCCGCCGAAGAGGCGCTGCAGCGCGACGGCAACGATCGCAAGGCCAAGAGCATCCTGGCCGTCAGCGGCCTGCGCGTGGCCCGCCGCTCGGTGATGGAATTGCGCGACGACAGCGCGCTGGCCGGGGACGTGCGCACCGACGCGCAGGTCCTGGCCAAGATGCTGCGCGAAACGCTGGGTGAGCAGGTGCTGTTCCCCCGAGGAAAAGGCGAAGCCGCCGGTGCGCAAGCGTCCGGTCGCCCGTCCGGCGCCGCGCGCCAAGGCCGCGCCGGCCGAGCAGGCTGCTCCGGCGGCCGCGCCGGCCGCCGCCAATGCCGGCGGTGGTTCCGCCGATCCGTTCGGCGCGCTGCGCTGACCGGCGCTCCGGCGCCCAAGTCCCGAACGTCACAAACGTCCCGACTTCCCGACAAACACACGACCGGAACAACCGGAGAATCCGCATGGCCAAGAAGGAAAGCGTGCAAAAGCGTCTGCAGAAGGTGCGTCCGCCCCGGGTGCAGCTCACCTATGACGTCGAGAAGGGCGACGCCATCGAGCAGAAGGAATTGCCCTTCGTCGTCGGCGTGGTGGCGGACCTGTCCGGTCAGTCCGAAGTCGCGCTGCCGAAGTTGCGCGACCGCAAGTTCGTCAATATCGATCGGGACAATTTCGACGACGTGATGTCGGCGGTCGAGCCGCGCGCGGCCTTCCAGGTCCCCAACAAGCTGTCCGAGGACGGCGGCAAGTTCGGGGTCGACCTGAAGTTCCGCTCGCTCGACGACTTCAGCCCGGAAGCGGTGGTCGACCAGATCGAGCCGCTGCGCAAGCTGCTCGAGGCCCGTTCGAAGCTGGCCGACCTGCGCAACAAGCTTGCCGGCAACGACAAGCTCGAAGATCTGCTTAGCGAAGTGCTGACCAATACCGAGAAGCTGCAGCAGCTCGGCCATGGCGGCAATGAACCGAAGGGTGGTCAGGATGCCTGAGACGCAAGCCGCAGTCGCCGCGCAGGCGGCGCCCGTCGCCAATGCCAGCCTGCTCGACGAGATCGTCGAGCAGAGCCGTGTCGCCAAGTCCGACGCCGAACACGCGCGCGCCAAGGACATCATCGGCGAACTGGTCAAGGAAGTGCTGGACGGCACCGTGGTGGTGTCGGACAACCTGTCGGCCACGCTCGATGCCCGCGTGGCGGAGCTGGACCGGCTGATCTCGGCGCAGCTGAGCGCCGTGATGCACGCCCCGGAATTCCAGAAACTGGAAAGCACCTGGCGCGGCCTGTCGTACCTGGTCAAGGAAACGCAGACCGGCACGATGATCAAGATCAAGGCGCTGAACGCGACCAAGCGCGACCTGGTGCGCGACTTCAAGACCGCGATCGATTTCGACCAGAGCGCGCTGTTCAAGAAGGTCTACGAGGAAGAGTTCGGCACCTTCGGCGGCGCACCGTTCGGCGCGCTGATCGGCGACTATGAAATCACGCGCCAGCCGGAAGACATCTACTTCATCGAGCAGATGTCGCACGTCGCCTCGGCCGCGCACGCGCCGTTCATCGCCTCGGCCTCGCCGGAGCTGTTCGGCCTGGAGTCGTTCGCCGACCTGGGCAAGCCGCGCGACCTCGCCAAGGTGTTCGATACGGTCGAATACGCCAAGTGGAAGTCGTTCCGCGAATCCGAGGATTCGCGTTATGTCGGCCTGACGATGCCGCGCTTCCTGGGCCGCCTGCCGTACAACCCGAAGGACGGCACCACGGTCGAGGGCTTCAACTTCGTTGAGGACGTCGATGGCACCGACCACAGCAAGTACCTGTGGTGCAACGCCGCCTGGGCCTTCGGCGCGCGCCTGACCGCCGCGTTCGAGGACTTCGGCTGGTGCGCGGCGATCCGCGGCGTCGAGGGTGGCGGCCTGGTGGAAGACCTGCCGACTCACACCTTCAAGACCGACGACGGCGAGATTGCGCTCAAGTGCCCGACCGAGATCGCGATCACCGATCGCCGCGAGAAGGAGCTCAGCGACCTGGGCTTCATCCCGCTGGTCCATTGCAAGAATTCCGACTACGCGGCCTTCTTCGCCGCGCAATCGGTGCAGAAGCCGAAGAAGTACAACACAGACAGCGCCAATGCCAACGCGGTGCTGTCGGCCCAGCTGCAGTACATCTTCTCGGTCTCGCGTGTCGCCCATTACCTGAAGGCGATGATGCGCGACAAGATCGGCAGCTTCGCTTCGGCCCAGAACGTCGAAAGTTTCCTGAACCGCTGGATCTCGCAATACGTTCTGCTGGACGACAACGCCAGCCAGGAACAGAAGGCGCAGTTCCCGCTGCGCGAAGCGTCGATCCAGGTTTCCGAAATCCCGGGCAAGCCCGGCGCTTACCGTTCGGTAGCCTTCCTGCGTCCGCATTTCCAACTCGACGAGCTGTCGATTTCGCTGCGTCTGGTCGCCGACCTGCCGCAGGCCGCCAACTCGTAACCGGCTGCCGTCGGGCGCCGGCGTTCGTGCCGGCGTCCGTCGGTCGAGGCAGCAGTACTTATCAGGCGAAAACAAAGCCACAATCTCAACGAGGGTCTCATGAAGGATATCTACGTCAAGTTCGGTAATCCCGCCATCAAGGGTGAATCCCAGGACAAGGACCACAAGGACTGGATCGAAGTCCTCAGCTGGGAGCACAACATCAAGCAGCCGCGTTCGGCGACCGCTTCGACCGCGGGCGGTCACACCGCCGAGCGCTGCGAGCACGGCGAAATGATCTTTACCAAGGACATGGACGTGGTGAGCCCGCTGCTGTATCAGCACGCGTCGGGCGGCACGACCTTCGACGAGGTCACGATCGACTTCATGCGCGCCGACGGCGAAGGCAAGCGCGTCAAGTACCTGGAAATCAAGCTGAAGAACGCGATCCTGGGCGCGGTGGACGCGAAGGTCGCGGCCGAAGGCCTGCCGACCGACAAGTTCTCGCTGAAGTACGCCGCGGTGCAGTGGAAGTACACCCAGCAGAAGATCGGCGGCAACCAGGGCGGCAACTCGCAGGGCGCCTGGAGCCTGACCAAGAACGACAAGACCTACTCGGTCTGATGCCGTTCCTGGTCAGCCGATGATCGGTTGATGCGGATGCCGGCATCCTGGCGATTCGGCGCGACAACGCGCCTATTGCCGGGGTGCCGGCGCTTGCCATGAAAGGTTTCGAACCGAGTCTGCTCGACAAGCTGTTCGACGACGAGCCCCACGCGCCGCTGCCCACCGCGATGCGGCAGCTGACGCTCGAGGAGCTGAAGTCGACGGTCGCGCGCGACATCGAGGCGCTGCTCAATACGCGCATCGTGATCGACGAAGCGCAGTTGGGCGGCCTGCCGGAGTGCAAGCGTTCGCTGCTGACGTACGGGCTCAACGATTTCGCCGGGCTCAGTCTGGCCAGCTACTACGACCGCAATTACATCTGCCAGTCGCTGACCAAGGCCATCGAGCGCCACGAGCCGCGGCTGCGCAATGTCACCGTGTCGCTGGATGTCAGCGAGCGCAACACCAATGCGTTGTGCTTCGGCATTACCGCCATGCTGCTGGTCGGGCCGGCGCGGGAGCCGGTCAGTTTCGATGCGTTGCTGCAGCCGTCGACGCTGCAGTACTCGGTGACGCGCGGACGAACCTGACAGGGCGGGCACGCGCATGGCCGGGACATTGACGGGCTCGACGCCCTCGTTCATGCCAGCCTCCATGCCCGAGCCGATCCCATCCGCCACCGCCACGCACCGACCGCCGAGCAGCCATGGAAGAGCTACTGCCTTACTACGAGCGTGAACTGGCGTATCTGCGCCGGTATTCGCGCGACTTCGCCGAGCGATATCCCAAGATCGCCGGGCGGCTCGCCATGTCGGCCGACGGTTGCGACGATCCGCACGTCGAGCGGATGGTCGAGTCCTTCGCCTTCCTGACGGCGCGCATCAGCAAGAAACTCGACGACGACTACCCGGAACTGACCGAAGCGCTGCTGGAGGTCATGTATCCGCATTACCTGCGGCCGTTTCCGTCCTGCTCGATCGCGCATTTCGATGTCCGTGGCGCGGCCGCGCAATTGTCCGCGCCGATGACGGTGCCGCGCGGCACGATGCTGAGCACCCGCCCGGTCAACCGGGTCGAATGCCGCTTCCGTACCGCCTACGACGTGACGTTCGCCCCCGGTCCGCATCGCCGAGGCCAGCTATCGGGGCGCGGCGGTGGCGCCGGCCGCCACCGTGCTGCCCAAGGGCGCGACCGGGGCGCTCACCATTTCGCTCGAATACCAGGGCGAGCGGGGCGGCTTCGACACGCTGGCGCTCGATACGCTGCGCGTCTATCTGGACGGCGAGCCGTCCTTCGTCGCTGCGCTCGGCGACGCGCTGTTCCTGCATACCGCGGCGGCGTATCTGGAGGGACCACGGCCCGGCGTCTGGCAGCGGCTGTCCGGCGTGCCGCTGCGCGAGGTGGGCTTTGCCGCCAACGAAGCGTTGATCGACACGCCGGCGCGCTCGCATCCGGCCTATCGCCTGCTCAGCGAGCATTTCGCCTTCGCCGAGAAATTCAATTTCGTCGACATCGACCTGGCGGCGCTGCGCCGTGCGCTGGGGCTGGCGGGCGGCAACACCCGACGCCTGCAGCTGCATCTGGTGATGACGGACATCCGCAGCGACTCGCACACCGCGCGCCTGCTGGAGAGCCTGCAGGCCGAGCATCTGCGGCTGCATTGCACGCCGGTGGTCAACCTGTTCGCGCAGAAGGCCGATCCGATCCGCATCGAGCATACGGCCAGCGCCTATCCGGTGGTGGCCGACGGCCGCCGTGCGCACGGCTACGACATCTATTCGATCGACCGCGTCCACCTGGTGCGCGAGACCGCCAACGGCAACGACGTGATCGAGTTCCGGCCGTTCTATTCGCTGCATCACGCCGACGATCCGAACCGCGCGGGCCACTTCTGGCTGGCGCGCCGCGACGAGCTGGTGGCGCGCCGCAGCCCGGGCTACGAGACCGAGATCTCGATCGTCGACCTGGATTTCGATCCGGCGCAGCCGCAGACCGATACGCTGAGCATCGACGTCACCTGCACCAATCGCGATCTGCCGGCCAGCCTGTCGTTCGGCCATGCCGACGGCGACCTGACCATGGAAGGCACGTCGATCGCGCGCCAGATCACGTTCCTGCGCAAGCCGACGCCGTCGCTGCGGCTGCCCGGCGGCCGCGCGGCGCAATGGCGCCTGATCTCGCTGCTGGCGCTGAACCACCTGTCGCTGGTGCAGGACGGTCTGCCGGCGCTCAAGGAGATGCTGCGGCTGCACGACCTGGCCCGCAGCGGCATCTCGGCGCGCCAGATCGAGGGCATCGTCGGCCTGGATTATCAGCCCAGCACGCAATGGCTGGCGGGCAAGCCGTTTGCAACGTTCGTGCGCGGCCTGCAGGTCCGCCTGACGCTGGACGAGGAAGCCTTCGTCGGCACCGGCCTGCACCGCTTCATCCGCGTGATGGACCATTTCTTCGGCCTTTACGTCCATCTGAACAGCTTTGTGCAGCTCGTCGCCGTCTCGCGCCGCACCGGCAAGGAATTGATCCAATGCGCTCCCCCGAAGCGGCGAATCGATCCTGGTGTGATACGCCGGCTGCTGCGGCAGCCGTATCGCTTCCAGTTCTTCCAGGCAGTGCGGCTGCTGCAGATCCAGTTCGCGCGTCAGGGCAGGGCGCAGGGCGGTGCCAATGGCGGCATGCATGGCGTGGCGACCGGCACAGCGAACGGCTCGGCGAACGGCGTGGCGAATCGCGCAAACGGCGCGGCGTACGGCGCCGCGAACGGCAATGCCGTCGCCCGTGTCGCCGACACCCCCGAACACCAGCTCGCCACGCGCGTGCGCTTTCCCAATGCGCTGTCGCTGTCGTTTCCCGCCAGCGAGATCGTGCAGGCCGAGGCCGGCGGCATCGCGCAGCAGGCGCTCGACAGCGATGCGGCCTTCGCCGAGGCGATCGCCGAGCGTCCGCTCGACGACGTGGCGGTGACGCCGGCCTTCTTTGGCATGCTGGGCGGGCAGGGCGCGCTGCCGCTGCATTACACCGAAGTGGTGGCCGAGCGCGAAACCCTGCGCCGCGACGGCGCCGCGCGCGCTTTCTTCGATATCTTCTCGAACCGCGCCGCCGCGCTCTTCTATCTGGCGTGGAAGAAGTACCGGCTGCCGTTCCAGCACGAGGTCGACCGCACGCGCCACTACCTGCCGCTGCTGCTGTCGCTGGCCGGCGTGGCCGATGCGGGCGTCCGCCGCGGCCTGCGCGAGACGCCGGGGACCATCCACGACGAGGCGGTCGCCGGCTATGCGACCGCGGTGCGCCATCGGCCGATGTCGGCGTCGTATCTGCAGCAGGTGCTGTCCGATTATTTCCGCGTGCCCGTCCGCGTCGAGCAGTTCGTCGGCGGCTGGTATCGGGTGCCGCCATCGCAGTGGTCGCGCCTGGGCGGCGTCAACAACGTGCTCGGTGCCACCGCGCTGGCCGGCCAGCGCGTCTGGCAGCGCGACCTGCGGGTGCGCGTGTGGATCGGTCCGCTGGCGCGCGAGCAGTACCGCGCCTTCCTGCCCGGCGCCGAGGGCGCGCTGGCGCTGCGCAAGATGCTGACCGTGCTCGGCGGCGCCACGCTCGAATATGAAGTCAAGCCGATCCTGCGCCGGCAGGACGTGACCGGGTCCCGGCTCGGCGCCGCGGGCAGCGGCCACGTCGGCTGGGACACCTTCCTCGTTTCGCGACCCGCCACGCAGGATCGCAGCGACGCGCATTACACGCTGTCGCCCATTCATTGATAGACCGGAGCCGAGCCATCATGGCCACCCCCCTTGAAGACGCTGATCGCCAAGCTCAATGCCACCAGCCGGCAGGCCGCCGAACGGGCCGCCTCGCTATGCATGGCGCGCGGCCACTATGAGGTCGACCTGGAGCATCTGTTCCTGGCGCTGCTGGAGAATCCGCGCAGCGACGTGTCGGTCGCGGCGCGGGCCAGCGGCATCGATCCTGCCGCGTTGCAGAGCGACCTCGACAGGGAGCTCGGCCGCTTCCAGACCGGCAATGGCCGCACGCCGGCGTTCTCGCCTTGGCTGCCCAAGCTGTTCGAGCATGCCTGGCTGATCGCCTCGCTGGATTCGCAGACCACGCGCATCCGCTCGGGCCATCTGCTGCTGGCGCTGCTGACCGAGCCGAGCCTGGCGCCGCTGGCCGAGCGCGGCTCCCGGCGCTTTGGCCAATTCCCGGTCGAACGCCTCAAGCATGAACTGGCCGCATTGACCAAGGGCTCGGAAGAGGCCGAGCAGGCGGTGGCCTTCGCGGACGCGGGCGCCGCGCCGGCCGAGGAGCCTTCCGGGCAGGGCGCGCTGTCGAAGACCCCGGCGCTCGACCAGTACACCCCTCGACCTGACCGCGGCGGCGCGCGACGGCCGCATCGATCCGGTGATCGGCCGCGACGCCGAGATCCGCCAGATGATCGACATCCTGATGCGCCGCCGCCAGAACAACCCGATCCTGACCGGCGAGGCGGGGGTCGGCAAGACCGCGGTGGTCGAAGGGCTGGCATTGCGCATTGCCGCCGACGACGTGCCGCCGCCGCTGCGCGGCGTCGCGCTGCGTACGCTGGACATGGGCCTGCTGCAGGCCGGCGCCAGCGTCAAGGGCGAGTTCGAGAACCGGCTGCGCAACGTGATCGACGAGGTCAAGCGCAGCCCGCAGCCGATCATCCTGTTCATCGACGAGGCTCACACGATCATCGGCGCGGGCGGACAGGCCGGCCAGAACGACGCGGCCAATCTGCTGAAGCCGGCGCTGGCGCGCGGCGAACTGCGTACGATCGCGGCGACGACCTGGGCCGAATATAAGAAGTACTTCGAGAAGGATGCCGCGCTGGCGCGGCGCTTCCAGGTCGTCAAGGTCGAGGAGCCGGACGAGGCGCTGGCGTCGGCGATGCTGCGCGGCATGGTCGGCCTGATGGAGCGGCACTTCGACGTCCGCGTGCTGGATGAGGCGATCACCGAGGCGGTGCGGCTGTCGCACCGCTATATCAGCGGCCGGCAGTTGCCGGACAAGGCCGTCAGCGTGCTCGACACCGCCTGCGCCAAGGTGGCGCTGGCCCAGAGCGCGACGCCCGCCGAGATCGAGCAGGACCAGAAGGCGCTGGAGCGCCTGACCGTCGAGATCGGCGCGCTGCAACGCGAGCTGTCGACCGGCGGACAGCACCAGGCGAGGCTGGCCGAGTTGCAAAAGCAGGAGCAGGCGCTGCGCGAGCGCATTGCCGCCGGCAACGAACGGCTTGCACGCGAGCGCGAGCTGGTCGAGCGGATCGTCGCACTGCTGCGTTCGCGCGACGCGCGTGCGGGCGATGCGGTCGCGGTTGGCGACACCGGCGCCGACACGGTCGATATCGCCACCGAGGAGGCCGAACCGGTGGCCGCCAACAGCGATATCGCCCCCCGCCGGCCGCCGCCGCAAGACCGCCACCCCGGCCGCCCCGATCGCGCCCACCGACGAACTGTCGCGTCTGAAGGACGAACTGCGCCAACTGCAGGGCGAAAAGCCGCTGGTGCCGATCCAGGTCGACGGCCAGGTCGTGTCCGAGATCGTCTCGGCCTGGACCGGCATTCCGCTGGGCCGCATGGTCAAGGACGAACTGCATACGGTGATGAACCTGAAGCCGCTGCTCGAGGAACGCGTGGTCGGCCAGCCGCACGCGCTCGAAGCGGTGGCGCAGCGCGTGCGTACCGCGGCGGCCAATCTGGAAGACCCGCACAAGCCGCGCGGGGTGTTCCTGTTCGTCGGCCCATCCGGCGTCGGCAAGACAGAGACCGCGCTGGCGCTGGCCGACATCCTGTACGGCGGCGAGCGCAAGCTGATCACCATCAATATGAGCGAGTACCAGGAGGCCCACAGCGTCTCCGGGCTCAAGGGCTCGCCGCCGGGCTATGTCGGCTACGGAGAGGGCGGGGTGCTGACCGAGGCGGTGCGTCGCAACCCGTACAGCGTGGTGCTGCTCGACGAAATCGAGAAGGCGCATCCGGACGTGCTCGAGATGTTCTTCCAGGTCTTCGACAAGGGCTGGATGGAGGACGCCGAGGGCCGGACCATCGACTTCCGCAACACCATCATCATCCTGACCTCGAACGCGGGCTCGGCCTCGATCATGCAGGCGTGCCTGAACAAGTCCGCCGAGGAACTGCCGGATGCCGACGCGCTGACCGAGGCGCTGCGCCCGACGCTGTACAAGACCTTCAAGCCCGCCTTTATCGGCCGGACCAAGGTGGTGCCGTACTACCCGATCAGCGACGACACGCTGGCCGAGATCATCGAGCTGAAGCTGCGCCGCATCGGCGAGCGCGTGCAGCAGAACCACCGCGCGGCGTTCGAATGGGAAGCGGCCGTGACCGAGGCCGTGCTGCAGCGCTGCACCGAAGTCGATACCGGCGCGCGCGCGGTCGACCATATCCTGAACGGCACGCTGCTGCCCGAGATCGCGCAGTCGGTGCTGGCGAAGATGGCGCAGGGCGAGGCGATCCAGAAGATCAAGGTGGGCGTCAACAAGAACGGCGGCTTCCGCTACAAGGTCAATTGAAATCCATTGAAATCAATTGACTCCGTCACTCACAGTCGAGGCAGCGATGGGCGTACTGACCGATATGGCGCATGAACTGGCGGCGCAACTGCGCGCCGCCTTCCGCCAGCACGACCGGCTGCTGCGGCTTGCCACGCCGCTGGGCGAGGACGTGCTGCTTGCCGAGCGTCTGCTCGCGCGCGAACAGCTCGATGGCGGCGGCTTCCGCATCGAGTTGTCGGCGCTGTCGGACGACGCCAGGCTGGACCCGGTCGCCTTGCTGGGGCAGCCGGTCCGCATCGATCTGCTGACGCAGCTCAGCCGCGACAAGCCGCGCGCGTTGCACGGGCATGTGACGGTGTTCGAGCGCGTCGGCGCCAATGGCGGCCTGGCGCGCTACCGGCTCGTGATCGAACCGTGGCTGGCCTTCCTGCGGCATCGCCGCGACAGCTTCCTGTTCCAGGACATGTCGGTGATCGAGGTCGTCGACAGCGTGCTCGGCGACTACCGCGGGCAGGGCAAGTTGGTGCCGGAATGGCGCTGGGCGGTGGCGGACACCGCGGTCTACCCCAAGCGCAGCGTGGTGACGCAGTACGACGAGTCGGATTTCGACTTTGTGACCCGGCTGCTGGCCGAGGAAGGGCTGTTCTACTACTTCGAGCACGAGGCGGCCGATGGCGATGCCCTCGGCTTGCATCGGATGGTGATCGCCGATCGCAACGATGTCTTCAAGGACAACGCCCAGGCCAGCATCCGCTTCGGCCGCGCCGATGCCACCGCCTCGGAGGACGTGATCACCGAATGGCAGGGTGAGCGGCAATGGCAGACCAATGCGGTCGAACTGGCGACCTGGGACTATCGCACCGCCTCGCTGCGCAGCGCGACGCTGAGCACGCACCATGACAACGGCGAGCAGGCCAGCCCGCTGACCGACACCGACTACGTCGGCCAGTACGCCTTCGAGGACGCCGAGCAGGCGCAGCGCATCGCACGCATCGCGATGGAATCGCTCGAGGTCCGCAACAAGGCCTTCCATGGCGGCGGCACGGTCCGCACGCTGGCGCCGGCCACCGCGTTCTCGCTGCTGGACCACTACGAGCACGATGGCGACGAGGAAGACGGCCGCCGCTTCGTGGTGCTGTCGGTCACGCACGAGGCGCGCAACAACTTCAACGAGGGCTTCGGCCAGGCCTTGCTGGCAATGACGGGCCTTGCCACCGCGGGCGACAACGAAACCCTGCCGCTATACCGCAACCGCTTCACCGCCGTGCGCGCGAGCGTCCCATACCGGCCGGCGCTGCGCGGCGAGGACGGCCGCCTGCTGCATCCGCGGCCGACCGTGCGCGGCAGCCAGACCGCGCTGGTCGTGGGCGATGGCGGGCCCGTCCACACCGACCGCGATCACCGCATCAAGGTCCAATTCCATTGGCAACGCGGGGGGCGTTCGTCCAGCCGGCAGTCCCACCCCGCCGGCGACGACAACGCCCGCGCCGAGTCCGCGCTGGGCTGCTGGTTGCGCGTCGCCACGCCGGTGGCCGGCGACAACTGGGGCGGCGTCGCGCTGCCGCGCGTCGGCCAGGAAGTGGTGGTGGAGTTCGTCAATGGCGATATCGACCGCCCGGTGGTCGTCGGCGCGGCCTACAACGGCGCCGGCGAGACCGACGCGCAGATCAACAAGCAACAGGCCGGCGCCGCGAACGCGACCGGCAACGCGCCCGCCTGGTTTGCCGGCGAGGGCAAGAACGACAAGGCGCACGCGCACAACGCCGTGCTGTCCGGCATCAAGACGCAGGCGCTGTCCGCCAGCCAGACCGGCAACGGCGGTTACAACCAGCTGGTGTTCGACGACACCCAGGGTCAGAGCCGCACGCTGCTGTCGACCACGCAGGCCGCGACGTCGCTGACGCTGGGCCACCACCTGTTCCAGCGCGACAACGCCCGCGAGGCCGATCTGGGCCACGGCGCGGCGCTGGCCACCGACGCCTCCGGCAGCGTCCGCGCCGGCTCCGGCCTGCTGATCGCCGCCGAGGACGGCAGCGTCACGCAACCGCTGCTGCAGAGCGAGCAGGCCGCGACGCAGGTCGAGGACAGCCTGGAGCTCGCCCGCACGCTGGCGCAGCAGGCGGCCAAGCAGAAGGCCGCGCTGCCAGGCGAGCCGGCCGCCGATACGCTGCCGGCGCTCGAATCGCTGAAGCGCAGCGGTGAAGTGTTGCGGACCGAAGCCAAGGCAGAGGACGGCGGCTCGGCGATCGCCTACAGCGAGCCGCATCTGGTCGTGTCGGGCCCGAAAGGCGTGGCGCTGTCGACGCCGGCCGATGCGGTGCTGGTCGCTGGCACCAATGCAACGCTGGTGGCGGGCGAGCATGTCAATGTGGCGGCCGGCGGCAACCTGGCCGTCGCGGTGGCCGATGGCTTGAGCCTGTTTACCGATGGGCAGGGCGGATCGGCGGGATCTGGTTCCGGGGCGGGCGCCGGATCGGGCTCGGTATTGGGCTCCGGATCGGGCTCCGCATCGAGTGGCCAGCGAACGCAGGCCGCGCAGAAGGGCGGCGACGCGAACGGCATGGCCCTGCACGCCGCCACCGGCAAGGTCGAAGTCGCCAGCCTGACCGGCGCCAGCCGCTACGCCGCCGAGCGCACGGTGACGATCGCCTCGACGCAGGCCAATGTCACCGTCGAGGGCAAGCAGCATGTGCTGCTGAACGCCGCCGGGGCGCAGATTCGCGTGCTGGGCGGCAAGATTGAGTTGCATGCGCCGGGCAAGGTGGAGTTCAAGGGGGCGGGGCATCGGTTTGTGGGACCGGGCGGCGGCGAGGCTAGCAATTCGCTGGCCAAGGGTGACCTGGGGCTGTGCGAGTTCAAGACGCGCGGCGCGGAAGCCGCCGGCGATGCGCTGGTGCCATTGAGCTGATGGCGATGTTCGATCTGCATCATCGCTTTCTGGACGATTTCACGCACGTCGTGCTGAGCCCGCTGCAGCTGGGACGGCAAGCCGTGGCGGCGTATCCGGTGACGCCGTTGCTTCCTCGCGGCGTCGACGTGCAGCCGCACCTGATGCCGGCACTGCTGGCGCTGGCGGAGCTGGATCGGCAGGCAAGAATCGGCCTGATCGATGCCGCGTTGCGCTGGCAAGAGGACTACCGGCGCCCGTATTTCAGCGCCTGCCTGGTCAGCGAGCATTCGACCGAACGGCTTGCCCATCATCTCGGTACGGCGCAGCTGCTGAGCGTGCCGGACGGCGGCCGCTTTCTGCTGCGCTTCACCGATCCGCGCGTGATGACGCAATTGCTCGGCATCCTCGACGACGCGCAACTCGACGCCCTGATGGGGCCGGTGGCGCAGTGGCATTGGGTCGATCCGACCGGACAGCGGCGCCAGCGCCTGTCGAGCCACGATCCCCATCTGCCGCTGCGGGTCCGGGCCAGGCAGATCGGGCCGCTGCGTCGCGTGGGCCTGGTCAACGGCTGCCTGCAAACGCTGGTCAGAAGCGGTTGGCCGTGCACGGACGCCGTTTCGCTGGGCCGCCAGCTGGATGACGCGCTGGTCGAGGCCACGCAAGGGCACGGCTTGCGCGATGAAGCGGACCGCCGGCTTTACGCGGTCCAGTGTGTGGCGATGCAAGGCCGCCCGGAGGCGCATCCCGCCCTGAAGGCAGCACTGTCGAGGGCAAAGGCCGGCGAACTGAGCTACGTCGGCGCCTGTGCCGAACTGACCGATGACCCGCTGGGCGTTCCGCCTGCGACCGGGACGCACGACAACGATCGACTATGGGAAAAAGCGACATGAACGCAGCCGCCATCGAGGAAGCGTCCAAATGCCCGTTCTGCGACAAGGAAGGCCTGCCGATCCTGCCCGTCCGCTACGCGATCGGCCGCACCGGCAAGAGCAAGAGCGGCCGGCCGCTGGGGCCGGTGCCGCCGGTGCTGGATCCGCAGTTCGGGGGACAAGGTGACGGCCATCCCGTTGCCCGAGGACGTGGCGCGCTACACGCTGCGGCTGCTCCGCGCAGGTTACCTCTACGTCTTCAACGAGAAGCGCGGCCTGTGGTCCGCCTACGTCGTGACGGAGGCCGGCTACTTGTATGAATTCGACTTCAACGACCCGGCGCCGCCGCTGCCCGAGGACATCGAGTTCACCTGCAGCAACAAGCAGGATGCGGTGATCGCGCGTTGCATCACGGTCAAGGACGCCCATGTCGCCGGACCGGTCTGGATGGGCTTCTCGGACGTGATGTGGACCGAGGAGGTCAAGAAACGGCACAAGCGCCAGGCCTGGCGCGAGAAGCATATGCGTCGGATCGATATCGACAAATGGCGCGGGGGCGGCGCGGCCTTGCCGCACGTGGCCCCGCTGACGGACGCCAGCAAGCTGGTGGCCGAGTTCCGTGCGGAGGGCGCGACGGTCGAGGACACGCCCGCGGCGCCCATGTCGGAAAGCCACCCGGACGCGATCACCCTGCCGACCATCGTGGTCAAGGCATATCCTGCCTTCAGCTTCTCGCCGCACGACTTCAACGCCTGCAAGGAGCAGGAGGCCGATCTGCTCAAATGGGCCGAGACGGCCGCCGCCCCGTATCGGCCGGCCCTTGCGGCATTGTGGGACCCGGTCGGCATCGCCTCCGACCTCGACCCGCTGATGCACCAGTGCTACGAGGACTTCCTGTACGAGGACCCCGACCGCGCGCGCAAGCTGGCCGTGTCGCAGGCGATCATGTCGATACGCGAGTCGATCGGCAACCATGCCGAACTCGAGGTCATGCGTACGGCCGAGGAGAGCGCCCAGAACGTCGAGATCTACGGAACCGCGGATCCGCACGCGATGCCGATTCCGGGCGGTGCGGGTCCGGAGACCATGGCGGCCGGCAAGATGCTGGCCGAATGGCTGCTCGGGGAACCCGAGAAGGCGCGCAATCGCAGTATCGCCGAGGCCTACCGCGACGTGCCCAAGGCACGCCTGCACCAGGCGCGCAGCAACTCGTGGACCAAGTACGAGACGCGCATGGTGACCGGCGCGAAGCGCTATGACGAGAAGGCGCGCGACGATTTCCAGAAGGCATTCGACCGGGCACTGGACGGGTTCAACAAGAAGACGATCGATCCGCTCGCCAGGGCGCACCGTGCCTGGCTGGAGAGCGAGTCCATGGCCAACGTGTTCGCCTGCAACTACGACGAGACGAATATGCGTAGCGGCGAGGCCTATACCGGCGCGGTCATGCTTTGCATCGGGAACACGCAGGACAAGCCGGTCTGCTTCGAGCTGTACAAGAAATGGCTGGAGGGCAGTCCCGACGACCAGAAGAACCTGCTGCTGCGCGCGCTTGGCTTCAATCAGCAGGACGTGCTCGCGGCGGCCGCCAAGGCGTCGTCGAGCGGCGTGGATCCGTGGAACCTGTCCTGGCCTTCGCTGATCAAGGTCTACGACTTTGCCTTCCAGCGCGTGTCGAACCCGGGCACGGCTTCGTGCCTGATCGCCAATTTCATCCTCGGCATCAACGGCCCGTTGGCGTGGGCGCTGAGCAAGGCGACCGCCGATGGTCCCATCAAGGGCATCGCCGTTCTGTTCGGCATGCTGTCCAGGAAGGCGATGGTGCCGCTGCAGGTCCAGGGCGACTACCGGACGTTCCGCCGCGAGCTGATCCGCAAGATCCGCAACCTGAGCGCCGAGGCGGGGCACGATGTGCCGTCGCGCCGGGCCTTGTATGACCCGGTCGAGCTGGAACTGCGGCGCCTCGAGGTGCATGGGCTGCCGATGGAGGGAACGACAAGCAAATCGTTCCTGGTGCTGGTCGATCCCGGTCATCTGAAGAGCATGCCTTCCGGTCTGACCAAGGCGCAGCGTACGGCATGGTTGGCGCGCTCGTTGCGGCTGCCGAACCAGTATGCGCTGATGCGCCTGCCCGGCGCCTGGAAGGGCGTCATCAATACCGATGTGCGCGTCGGCGCGGCCTCGTCCGTTCTCGATATCGTCCTGCTGATCAAACTGTGGAGCGACAGCGACGATTCGATGAACCACAAGGTCGCCGATACCTGGGGGCGCATCCTCGGCGGGGTCGTCGGCGTGGCGGGCGGCATCATCGAGTTGGTGTCGAAGGTCGCCAAGGCGCGCGTCACATTCGGCCTGCAGTTCGGCCGCGCACTGGACGCGTCGCTGGCCAAGATGCTCGAGAGCCTGGGGCGCCGGGCGACCGCGGTCGGTGGCGTCATCATCGCCGTGCTGGACCTGAACCAGGCGCGGCTCGAATTCTCGGAGGGCAATGTCGTCGTCGGCGGTCTCTACGTACTGTCGGCGGCGGTGGGCTTGCTGATGGTCTGGGCCGTTTATGTCGGCATGACCGGCTGGGGCATCGTGATTGCCATTGTGATGTTCGTGATCGCGGGGCTGATCGCCTGGCTTGCCGACGACAAGATCCAGGACTGGCTGGAACGCTGCTACTGGGGCAGCCTCAGCGACGAGCGCTACGGGGACGTCGAAGAGGAGATGGAAGAGCTGAAGCTGGCCACGAAGGACTGATATGGATTTCACGGGACTGGTGCGCAAGTATCGCGTCAACCGGCCAATCGACGACGACGAGCGCGCTCACCGCCTGCGCCAGGGGCAGCGTCTGCAGGTCGAACCGCACGATCAGCTCTGCGTGATCAAGATCAATTCGAGCTATCTGGATTCGGTCGACCGCTACTACGATTCCCGCGGTGCGCTGACGCTGATGGCGCTGGTCGTGATCGCCGTCTGCGTCGGCGGTTTCGTCGCCATGAGCCTGGCCGCGCAGCGGCCGCTGGCGCTGGGCCTGTACACGCCGGGCACCGTTGCCGCCTTCCTCGGGTTCGCGGCCTTCGTGATGGCGCCGATCGTGGCGCTGTCGGTATGGATGGCGCGCCGGGAACTCGGGCGCTACACGCACTATCCGATCCGGCTGGATCGGCGCAACCGGATGCTGCATGTATTCCGGCTGGATGGCAGCATCCTGAGCGTGCGCTGGGACGATGTGTTCTTCACGCTGGGGCGCTGTTCCGGCTCGGTTCAGCCCGTGCGCGATATCCGCGGTCTGGTGCTGGATCGCGACGGCGTCACGGTGCGCGAGCAGTTCGCGTTCTCGTTGTGGGAAGTCGATCCGCAGCGCTTGAAGGCGCACTGGGAATTCCTGCGGCGGTATATGGAAGAGGGGCCGAAGGACGTGATCGAGCGGATCCGGTACTGTGTGCCGATCGACGGGCGGCGCGAGCGCTTTCGCGTCGGCCTGGAACGTGTCTTCGCCAACGACGCCGGTTCCGCGCCGATCTATTGGCTGATGTGGCCGTTCAATCTTCTGCTGGCGTGCAGCCGCGCGCTGGTGATGGCGACTTGCCGCGTGCCGGTCTGGCCCAAGAACATCGAGGAGGCCGCGCCGGTCTCGAAGGACGATCCCTATGTCAAGGATGCAAGCATCAATCCGCGCCATCTGCGCTGATCGCCGGGTCGCGGGCGATTTCGGGGCGTCGCGGCGCGCCGGATGGAAGGCGTCGCTGACGGCTGCGGTGGCCTTGATGGTCGTTGCAGGTGTGGCGGGCGCGGCGGGTGCAGCGGGCGCCGATAGCGCGGCGCTGGAATTGGCCGCCAAGCGCGTTTCCGAAGCCGTCGCCACCGGCGAAGTGATCCCCCGCCGCGAAGGGCACACTGAAGCAGCAAGGCGACAAGGTCCCGCCGCAACGCGCCGCCTGCCTGTCGGCGATGGAGCCGCGCACGGTCGCCAACCGGATCGGCTATCCGCTGGCGGAGGATTTCTCCAAGGAGGAATTCCTGGCCCTGACCCGTTTCCTCGATACCCCGGAAGGCAAGCGTATCCAGCAAGCCCGAGCGGAACGGCTGGCGTCGGGCAATCTCGTTTTCCGGTTGACGCCCGAGGAGTCCGCGGCGGTTGGCAAGGCGCTGCCGGCGCCGCTGGCGGCCAAGTGGTCAGCCGGCGCTGCCACGCAACCGAAGACGCTGCAGGCGATGCGCAAGGTGTTCGAGGAGCAGCAGGCGATCTGCCGCAATGAAGAAACCTCATCGCGTCCCGCAGCGTCCGCGCCGGCCAGCTATCGGGAAGGGCTGCCGCCCAATGTCGGCTGCTCCCAGCCGCGGCTGAGCCTGGTCAGCGAGTTGCCTGACAAGCCGGTCTCCGTGACCGTGCGGGTCTGGATCGGCGAGGATGGCTCGGTCGCCCGCACCGCGGTGGAAAAACCGTCGGGCTTTCAGCCTGTCGACAACGCGGCGCGCCGGGCGATGAACGGCATGCGTTGTTCGACTCGAGGTAGCGGTGCCTTGGTGCCGTTCACGACGACGCAGTCGTTTGTGGTACGAGCAGGCGGCTAGCCAAGGAGTTGCTGCGACGATGTTCCCTCGTGAGTACGACTACTGGCGCAGCCGAAGCTCCATCGCCCGAAGCAGGGAACGCCTCGGCCTCAACGAACAGCGCTTGTGGAGCGTCAAGGAGAGCCTGGATCAGGAGGGGGTAATTCTGCCAAATCACTCCGTGTACGCCCAGAACGATACCTACCTGGAGTTGACCAATCCAGGCTGGGAATATCAATGGAAGTACGCGATGGCGGCAGCAACGGTATTGATATTCTGCCCGCCAGCCATCTGGGCCTGGTACAGCGTGGCCGTTCACCCGCTCTTGTTCGGAACTATTGTTCCGTTCTTTTCTTCGCTACCCTACGAGTCCGATATGGCGCCGCTGTTTTGGGGAGGGTGGCTGTTGTTCTTCCCAATGGCGATCGCTGCGGCCGCGCTCTTATTGATATTCTTTCATCATATGGCGGGCCGCACTGCCTTCTTCACTTACCCGCGAGGCCGCATCCGCTTCAATCGCAGGACACGCAAGGTCTATGTGCTGCGTCCCCGCTGTTGCGGTGGAAACCGGGTGTATGACTGGGACCGGATGTTGGCGGTGCTGGCGCCCGAGGGGGACGGCACCTAAGGATCGACAGATTCTGAAAGCACTGGCGCTATATCACCCGCCTGCCAATCCTGCCGACATGTCGGGGAAGGACGAGGACGTGATCTTCGTCGGGCCGACCATGCCTTCATACGAGTACACCGCAGGTCTGTGGGAATACATCCGCCTTTATATGGAAGAGGGGCCGACGGTCGAATACATCCCAAAGAACGCTCCAGAGGGGTATCGCGCCATTCCAAGACACCTTCCCCCCTATCTATACGACTTTCTGCGGAATGCCGAGCGCTGAACAATACAGGCTCGAAATGCGCCCGGGCGTCATGGAGACCTTCTATCAGACGCTGAGCCAGGCAACGTGCCGCTGGCCACGATTCCCGGACGAGTGGCAAAGCGACTCTGGAGTTGGCGAGCCGGAAGATAGGCCCGTGCAGGCGGGGGGCGGTCATGACGGCGATGGTCTATCGCGCCAAAGGCAAGCTGTCGAAGGACGATGAACTGGCGTTCCTGCGCCGTTGGGGTACCGAGGAAGCGCTGGCCCGCGCGATTGCATCGCTGTGATACTGCGCTACAACGTTGTCCTCTTCCCCCTCCCGATCCACCTCGAACACCTTGTGCTCGCCCAGCCGCCGCTTCAGCCACAGCCCGGCCTTGCCGAGCACATGCGCCTTTGCCCAAATGAGATCCACGCCGACCAGCCAGTCGGTGTACGGATAGGCGGTCAGCGGCAGCTCCACCAATTCACCTGATCCCAGTTCCGAAAGGATCAGTTGCCGCGGCAGCGTGGTCCAGCCCAGGCCCGTGCGCGCGAGTTCGAGCAGCGCCGCGTAGCTTTCCGCCTGCCAGCAGCGCGTCGCGTCGAGGTATTCGCTGCTGGGCAGCTTGTGGTTGTGGCCGCTGAACACCAGGCGCCGGTGCGCGCGCAGGTCGGCGAAGTCGACACGCTTCAGCTTCGAAAGAGGATGGTCGCGGTGCGCGACGTGCGACAGGATCAGCTTGCCCATCTGCGTGAAGCCCAGATCGCGCGGATAGGCGGGCTGCGAGAACGCGATGCCCAGGTCCGCTTCGCCGCGCGCGAGCAGTTCGGCCACGTCGCCATGCAGCGGATGGCGAATCTGCAGGTCGACGTGCGGAAAGCGTTCGGCGAAGTCGCGTAGCGGCGGCATCAAGGTCGAGTAGGGGACCTCGATCGCCAGCGTCAGCGCCGGTTCGACGCGTTCGCCCAGCTCGTTGGCATGCGCCTCCAGCTGCAGGCAGCGCTCCAGCACCAGTTCGGCTTCGTTACGCAGCTTTTCTCCGGCCGGCGTCAGCGTCGACGCCTTGCCGCCGCGTTCGAACAACACCAGGCCGAGGTCGGCCTCCAGGTTGGCGATGGCGGTGCTGACCGCGGACTGCGTCTTGCGCAATTGCCGGGCCGCGGCCGAGAACGAGCCGGTGCTGGCCACCAGGGTGAACATTTCCAGCTGATCGAGCGAATAGCGCATCGCGGCCTGGACTCCTGCCTGTCAAAAAACTGCCTGTCAGAAAACTGCCTATCAAAAAAATCGATGGCTGCCGATTTGGCCCGCCGCGCAAACCCGCCGGATTATGGCGCACCGATCCGGCCGGCGCAAAAGCGCGGGACCACAGACCAGACGGAGGAGACCACGATGAATTCGCAGCAGCAGGCGCACCCCGACCCGATGCAGCAGAACCCCGCCGCGCACCCGGCCAAGGAGCCGGCCGTCCATCCGGTCGATCAACGATTGCCGTTGCGGCAGCTGGCCAGCTTCGGCCTGCAGCATGTGCTGGTGATGTACGCGGGCGCCGTCGCGGTGCCGTTGATCCTCGGCAGCGCGCTCGGCCTGACCCAGCAGCAGATGGTCACGTTGATCAACGCCAACCTGCTGACCTCGGGCATCGCGACGCTGATCCAGACACTGGGCTTCTGGCGCTTTGGCGCGCGCCTGCCGCTGATCCAGGGTTGTTCCTTTATCGCGATCGCGCCGATGATCCTGATCGGCCAGCAATACGGGCTCAGCCACGTGTTTGGCGCGGTGATCGCCGCCGGCGCGCTGACCATCGCGATTGCGCCGCTGTTCAGCCGGCTGCTGCGCTGGTTTCCGCCGGTGGTAATCGGCAGCCTGATCGTGATCATCGGTGTCACGCTGATGCCTGCGGCGGCGATCTGGCTGGGCGGCGGCAATCCGGCCGCGCCGGACTTCGGCGCGACGCCGAATCTGTTGCTGGGCCTGGCGACGATCGCCATCACGCTGTTCGTCTACGCGCGCTTCTCCGGCTTGATCGGCAATCTGTCGGTGTTGATCGGCCTGCTGGCGGGCACCGCGATCGCCATGGCCTGCGGCATGACGAGCTTCGACGCGGTCGGGCGCGCCGCCTGGTTCGAGATCAGCCCGCCGTTCGCGTTCGGCGCCCCGTCGTTCGCGCCGATGCCGACGCTGGTGATGCTGCTGGCGATGCTGGTGATCATGGCCGAGACCACCGGCAATGTGCTGGCGATCGGCACCATCGTCGGCCGTCCCTCGACGCAGCGCACGCTGGGCGATGCCTTCCGCGCCGATGGGCTGTCGACCATGCTTGGCGGCGTCTTCAACAGCTTTCCCTATAACGCCTTCACGCAGAACACGGGGCTGATCGCGCTTTCGAACGTCAAGAGCCGTTATGTGGTGGCATCGGCGGGCGCCATCATGGTGCTGATGGGCCTGTTCCCGAAGCTTGGCGCGCTGATTGCTTCGGTACCGCGGCCGGTGCTGGGCGGCTGCGCGATCGTGATGTTCGGCATGACGACGGTGGCGGGCATCCAGGAGTTGTCGCGCGTGAGGTTCGACGGCACGCGCAACGCGATCATCGTCGCGGCATCCGTCAGCGTGGGGGTGCTGCCGATGTCGCTGCCGGCGCTGTTCGAGCGCGTCGAAGGGCCACTGAAGTTGGTGCTCGACAGTGGCATCTTTCTCGGGGCGATCACGGCCGTGCTGCTGAACCTGCTGCTCAATCGCGGGACTTCGCAAGCGGCGGCAATCGACAGCGAGCATGCCGACGCCGTCGCCACCAGCCAGCCTTGATTCCCGACGCGGCCATGCCGGCCGCCATCGCATCGCGCCACCAGGGCGCCTACTTCGCAGGAGAATCGTCCGATGCCAGCCATCGACACCCAGACCCGTACCACCACCGACACCCTGACCGAGCTCGACCTCCGTCTGCTGCGCCAATCGATCGCGCTGGCCGAGGAATCGAAGCAGAACGGCCGCCATCCGTTCGCCGCCATCGTGGCCGACGAGCACGGCAATATCGTCGCCTCGGCGGGCAACAACTCGATGCCGCCGCAGGGCGATCCGACCCAGCATGCGGAGCTTGCCGCGGCGGCGCTGGCCGCCAGGCGCCTGAGCCCCGAACAACTGGCCCGCTGCACGCTGTACACCAGCGCCGAGCCCTGCTGCATGTGCGCCGGCGCGATCTACTGGTGCAATATCGGCCGCGTGGTCTATGCGCTGTCGGAGCACACGCTGTTGGGGCTGACCGGCGACCATCCGGAGAATCCGACCTTCTCGCTGCCATGCCGCGAGGTGTTCGTGCGGGGGCAGCGCCATATCGAGGTGCACGGCCCGATGCTGGAAGAGGAGGCCGCGCGCTCCCATACTGGGTTCTGGAAGTAAGGCGGGGCAGGGGCTTCGCGCTTGCGACTGTTTGTCACCGTAGTCAGCGGGAGGCACCATGCCGGAACAACTGACCAAGCATCCGGACGTCACCTTGCAGGTGTTGCGCAGCGCCGGCGCGCGCTGCGGCACGGGAGAGACTCCACAGATCCTGAAAAGCTGTCCGGCCGAGCGCTTCTGCCAGCTGCCCGGCGGCGAGATCTGCGTGTTCGGGCTGCCCGATGCGGCCCGCATGACGCAGATCACGAAGGCCGACTGGCAGGCGCTGACCGCGACGATGGCCGGCGTGACGCCGACCGCCGCCCCGGGCACGCCGGGGACACCGGCGACCGCGCCGCCGATGGCGGCCTCGTGGCTATGGATCGTGATCGCCCTCGTCATCGGCTTGGTGCTCGGCGCCGTGCTGTCGCGCCGACGCCGCCCGCCGCCGTAAGCCGGCGCCGGTCACCGCGCTAAGCCGTGCCGCCCACCGCCCTGGGCCGGCGCCGGGGACGGCGCTGGGACGGCGTCTTGGGTGCCGGTTGGGGCGGCGTTCAAGCGGCGTTCAAGCGGCGTTCAAGCGGCGTTTAGGCGGCGTTCAGACATCGTTCAGAGGCCATGCAGGCGTCGTTCAGACGGCGACGGAGACGGCGCAGGGCACGAATCAGCCTCCCGGCTTGTTGCGAAACACCAGCGCCAGCCCGAGCAGGATCGTGACCATGCCGCCCAGCGCCAGCGGCGCCAGCCGGTTGCCCAGGATCAGATAGTCGAGCACCGCGGTGCCGGCCGGCACCAGGTAGAACAGGCTGGTCACGTTGACCAGATTGCCCCCCTGGATCATCCGGTACAGCAGCAGCGTCGCGCCGATCGAGATCACCAGCGCCATCCAGCCCAGCGGCAGCAGCAGCGCGGGCGTCAGCGAGACCTGGATCGGCTCGAACGGCAGCAGCGCCAGGCACATCAGCAGCGCGATGCCGTATTGCAGCGGCATCACGTCGATCGGCGCCTGCCGGATGCCTTTCTGCACGATGGTGCCGGCCGTCATCGTGGCCAGCGCGGTCAGCGCATAGAGCATGCCGGCCACGGGCGTGCCGGCGATGCCGATGCCCTGGTAGACCACCATTACCAGTCCCGCCAGCGCCAGCATCAGCCCGACCAGTCGCAGCGGCGAGAAGCGGCGCTCGGTCAGCAGCAGCGTCAGGATGGGTTGGGCGCCGAGCAGCGTGGCGAGCATGCCGGGCGTGACGCCGCGGTCCAGCGCCAGCAGATAGCAGATCGAATAGCAGCCGGTCAGCAGCAGCCCGACCATCGCGACCCGCGCGCGCTGCCCGGGCTCGGGCAGCCAGCGGCGCCGCCATGCGGCGATCGCCAGCAGCACGCCGAAGGCCAGCACGAAGCGCAGCGTCAGGAAGGCAAAGGCCGAGGCATAGGCCAGGCCCCATTTGGCGACGATCGCGCCGCTGCTCCACAGCAGCACGAACAGCGCGGTGGAGCCGTGGGCGGCCCAGGCATCGGGCAGCTTGACGCGCGAGCGTGACGACGGCCCGGAGGAGGAGGGCCGGGACGAGGTCAGCCGCGACGAGCTCGGTCGGGACGAGTTCAGTCGGGACGAGCTCAGTCGGGACGAGAGCGCCGACGACAGCGCCGACAAGGACAGCAGGGACAAGGTCGATCGCGCCGCATGCGCGAATCTTTGGAAGTTCATCGTTTCACCTGTCATTGGGGGTGACGGGCTTCGGCCGACCGTGGGCGAACGCCGGCGGCGAATGCCAGCCGGGCATCGTCGAGATGCGCGGCATCGAGCAGGCAGCAAAGGCGTTCGCGCGCGCCGGGCGCGCACGGTCAGACGGAAGACGGGAGGTCGGCTGGGGTCAGCCGAAGACGCGGCCGAAGACGCGGTCGCGGACGGCCGCGGGCGGCGGCGCTGCCGCTGCGACGACGGCGCGCGGCGGCGGTGCAACACCGGCCACGACAGCGCGGGGCGGTGCTACGCCTGCCACGACGGCGGCGACCGGCGGCGACCCGACAGCGGCGGGCGGCGACCCGACAGCGGCCGGCGGCGACCAGACAGGAGAAACGCGGGGAGGTGCCGACGCGCGCGTGCCACCGGCCGGCAGGACCGGATCGGCAATCGAGGAAGCGCAGCGTACAGGCGTCATGGAACCAAATGGAACCGAAGGGGGTGGAAAACCGTCACACGACCGTCATGGGACGGCCGGTGCGCCGGCGGCGGGTAGGATCGACTATCAATCGACTATCAATCGACTATCAATCGACTATCAATCGACTATCAATCGACTATCAATCGACTATCAATCGACGAACCGTCGATGAACATCGAATGCCGTCCGCGGCACGACTCGCGCTAGCGTACACGCTCTATGATGTGCTGACAACCCGCCCGCGCTTGCGCCCGGACCGGTGCGCCGGTCCGGTACAATGCGCGCCCCGCGGGCACATGCCTGCGCGCATGTCTGACATCTGGCATTGGAGGACCTCATGGAATCGCGAATCACCGAGCTGGAGGTCAAGCTGGCCTTCCAGGAAGACCTGCTGGAAACGCTGAACCTGACCGTCGCCAGGCAGCAGCGGCAGATCGAATTGCTGCAGGAGCAAATGCAGGCGCTCTACCAGCAGTTGCCCGCGGCCACCGGCACCGCCGCCGACGGATCGGTGCAGGAAATCCCGCCGCACTACTGAGCGCCCACGGCGCTGATTTGCCGATGGTGGAACGCCGGGACGCCGCCCGGGTCTGACCGAGGTGACCACTCCAGCATCGCGCATGTCTTCGATCTCTTCGCACGGCCGCCGCCGGGGCATCCGGCGACCCCTGGCGGCCACGGCCGCCGCCGCGGCACTGGGCCTTGGCGTCCTGTCCGGCGCGGCCCTCGCCGGCTACAACATCTGGACCGGCGAATACACCTTCACCAGGCAGGAGCTGCAGCGCGCCGTCGAAGGCCGCTTTCCGGCGACGCTGCGCTATGCCCAGGTGCTCGACGTCCGGCTGACCCGGCCGCGGCTGACGCTCGATGCGGTGGGCAACCGCATCACCACGCAGGTCGACGCGCAGCTGACCAACAGCCTGCTGCCGGCGCCACCGGTCAACGGCACGCTGGCCCTGAACAGCGGCTTGCGCTACGACCCGGTCAAGCGCGCGGTGCTGCTCGACAACCCGACCGTCGAGCAGGTACAGGTCGACGGCGTGCCGGGCCAATACAGCGCGCAGCTCAATGCGGTGGGCAATCTGGTGGCACAGGAACTGCTGAAGGACTATCCGCTGCACACCTTCAAGCCCGAGGAACTGCAGGTCAACGGCAAGCAGGTCGAGCCCGGCGCGATCACCGTGACCGAGGACGGTATCGCGGTGAAGATCGAGACGAAGTAGGGCGCGGACATCGCGCGGGGCGAATGCCCCCCATTGGGCGGCAAGGCGTCCAAGGCCCCCCAAGTCCAAGCCCCCCAAGTCCAAGCCCCCCCAAGTTCAAGCCCCAAGGCCCAAGGCCCCAAAGAAAAACCGGCGCATGAAGCGCCGGTTTTCTCGTCGACGCCCGGTCTCGACCGGGGCGTCAGGGCAGGTAGCCTTACTGGATCTTGGCCTTGTCCCGCAGCGACTTCATCATCGACTGGAACTGCTCGCGTTGCCAGTTCTGATCGCTCATCAGCATCTGCTGCAGCTGCGGCTTGGCTTCCTCGAAGGTCGGGATCTTGGTCTCGCGCTCGTCCTCGAGCAGGATCACGTGCCAGCCGAACTGCGTCTTGACCGGGGTCTCGGTCATCTGGCCCTTCTTCAGGCCGGCCATCGCGGCCGAGAACTCGGGCACATAGCTGTTGCTGCTGGCCCAGTCCAGATCGCCACCGTTGGCGGCCGAGCCCGGGTCCTTCGACGAGGCCTTGGCCACGTCGGCGAACTTGGCGCCGCCCTTGATCTTGGCGATGATGGCCTGCGCTTCCGCTTCCTTCTCGACCAGGATATGGCGGGCGCGGTATTCCTTGCCGTTGCCGAACTGGGCCTTGATCTTGTCGTACTGCTTGCGCAGCTCGGCATCGCTGGTGCCGTGGGTGCGCACATAGTCCTCGAACACCGCGCCGGCCAGCACGTTCAGGCGCGCCTGTTCCAGCTGCTCCTGCACGTCCGGGTTTTGCGTCACGCCGCGCTTGGTCGCTTCCTGCACCAGCAGTTCGCGATCGATCAGCATGTTGCGCGCGCGATCCCGCAGCTCCGGGGAATCCGGCTGGCCGGTGCCGGCGATCAGCTTGTCGAGCTTGGCCGACGGAATGCCCTTGCCATTGACGACGGCGGCATTCTGGGCGAGTGCGGGCAAGCTGCCAGCGGCAAGCACAGCCGCCAGGCTGAACGAGAGGACAGTGGTCTTCATGGAATCAGTGTTGGGAAGTCTGGGGAAGGCTGGACGAATATGCAGAGGCTTGTGCAGACACCGCGCGGATGATGATCATTGCGCGGAATACTCTTGCTCGGTGAATGCGGACACTGCCAGGGCATGGATCCGCATGGGGGAAGAGACTGCGCAGCGCATCATACACCATGCGATGTCGGGCGACCCGGCTCGCGCCGGCGAAGCGTTCGCTGACGATGGTGACATGATAGTGGCCGCCGCCCGAGGCGGCGCCCGGATGCCCCGCGTGCAGCGCGCTGTCGTCGCGCACCGTCAGTTGCGAGGGGGGCGAGTTCGGCGCGCAGCAGGGCATCGATCTGCGCGGCGGTGTTGTCGGCGGTGCCGGCGGCGCCTTCGGGAGGCAGCGAAGAAGAGACGTCGTTCATGGTGCGATGCCCGCTCAGTCGCGGGCGCGTTCCTGCGCTTTTTCCGGCGCGTTTTCGTGCATATGGCGCGACAGCCAGAGGCTTTGCGCGACGATGAAGACCAGCATCAGGCCCATGCTGCCGAACAGCTTGAAATTGACCCAGATGTCGGTCGAGAACTGGTAGGCCACCCACAGGTTCAGCACGCCCATCACGGCGAAGAAGCCGGCCCAGGCGGTATTGAGACGGCCCCAGACCGGCTCGGGCAGCTTGACGGATTTTTCCATCATCGCCCGGATCAGGTTCTTGCGCCAGATCGCGGCGGACGCCAGCAGCGCGACCGCGAACAGCCAGTACAGCACGGTCGGCTTCCACTTGATGAAGGTCTCGTTGTGCAGCAGCAGCGTGGCGCCGCCGAACACCACGATGATCAGCAGGCTGATCCACTGCATCGGTTCGACCTTGCGGTGGCGCAGCCAGACCCAGCCGATCTGCACGATGGTCGCCGCGATGGCGACCGCCGTGGCGGCGAAGATGCCCGCCAGCTTGAAGGTGACGAAAAACAGGATGACCGGGAACAGGTCGAACAGAAATTTCATGCGGGTCCGTCAGGGGAAGGCGATGCCGGCAGGCGGCATCGCGGAATCGTTATCGTGGGGCCTGGCCGCAGGGTCAGCGCCGCGGGTCAGCCAGGGTTGCCGGACTGGCCGGCGTCGTCGGCGGCGCCCGGTTCGGGCTCGCGGTCGTCGAATTTTAGCGCAGCCGAATTGATGCAATAGCGCAGGCCGGTCGGGGCGGGGCCATCCTCGAAGACATGGCCCAGGTGGCTGCCGCATTCCTTGCAGCGCACCTCGATGCGGACCATGCCGTGGCTGCGGTCGACCTGTTCGTCGATCACCTCACCGTTGATGGGGCGGAAATAGCTGGGCCAGCCGCAGCCGGCGTCGAACTTGGTGGTGGACTCGAACAGCGGCGTGCCGCAGCCCACGCAGCGGTAGATGCCGGGCTCCCAGTGGTCCCAGTAGCGGCCGGTAAAGGCGCGTTCGGTGGCGGCCTCGCGCGTGACGCGGTATTCGATGTCGGACAGTTGCGCGCGCCATTCGGCTTCGGTCTTGTTGACGGGCATGATGCGGATCCTCGTGGGGATGATCGGACGGTCGGTGTCGGGGGCGATATGGGCCTATATCGACCTGTATCGGCTGTATCGGCCTGTCTCGGCCGATGCCGGGGCGATCAGGGCGATCAGGACGAACAGCTTACCTCGATACCGGACGCCCAGTCGGGCGGCAGCGCGGCGTACGACTCTGCCTCGGGCTGTTCGTCGAACGGCCGCGACAGCACCGCCAGCAGCCGCTGCACTTCGGTGAAATCCTTCTCCTTGGCGCGCTGGATCGCCACCTCGGCCAGATGGTTGCGCAGCACGTACTTCGGATTGACGGCCAGCATCGACACCGCGCGCGCCGCGTCGTCCGAGCTCTCGGCGCGCAGGCGGGCGCGGTAGCGCTCGGCCCATGCGTCCCAGCCGGCGCGGTCCATGAACAGGTCGCGCACCGGCGCGTCCCGGCTGCCGTCCGCCGAGGAGATGCGGGCGAGATTGCGCCAAAACAAGGTGTAGTCGACCCGCTGCGTATGCAGCAGGCGGAACAGGTCGGTCAGCAGCGCCTCGTCGGCGCTGTCGTCGATACCGGTGCTGGCCAGGCCCAGCTTGGCGCGGTACAGCTGGAAGAAGCGCAGCGCATAGCGGTCGCGGAAGGGATCGAGCCCGGCGTGCGCGGCCTCGATCGCGGCCTCCTTGGCCGCCTCGGTCGGGGCCTGCCCGTCCTCGCGCTCGAGCCACAGCGGCAGCAGCGCCTGCGCCAGGCAATGCAGGTTCCAGAAGCCGACCTGCGGCTGCTGGCTGTAG
The DNA here is from genome assembly GCF_049311595.1 of Cupriavidus sp. H18C1. NCBI lineage: Bacteria > Pseudomonadati > Pseudomonadota > Betaproteobacteria > Burkholderiales > Burkholderiaceae > Cupriavidus > Cupriavidus sp. H18C1. The sequence goes on along the minus strand of NZ_CP186008.1, from coordinate 378,458 downwards.
GCATAGCGGCCCTGGTTGTCCGAGTGGTTGCAGATATGGTTGGCGTCGAAGGCGTCGAGAAAGCCGAACGGGCCGTAATCGATGGTCAGGCCGAGGATCGACATATTGTCGGTGTTCATCACGCCGTGACAGAAGCCCACGGCCTGCCATTGGGCCATCAGGTCGGCGGTGCGCAGCGACACCTCGCGCAGCAGCGCCTGGTAGGGGCTGACGGTCTCGCCGCCGACGCTGTCGCGGCATTCCGGCATGAAGCGGTCGATGACGAAGTCGGCCAGCTGGCGCAGCGCGGCCACGTCGTCGTGCGCGGCGAAATGCTCGAAATGGCCGAAGCGGATGAAGGTGGGCGCCAGGCGCGTGACCACCGCGGCGGTCTCGATCGTCTCGCGGCGCACCGGCGCGTCGGAGCCGACGATGCACAGCGCGCGCGTGGTCGGAATGCCCAGCGCGGCCATGGCCTCGGAGCACAGGTATTCGCGGATCGACGAGCGCAGCACCGCGCGGCCGTCGCCCATGCGCGAATACGGCGTCTTGCCCGAGCCCTTCAGCTGGATCTCCCACGGGCCGTTCGCGGTCTGCGCCTCGGCCAGTCGGATCGCGCGCCCGTCGCCGAGCTGGCCGGCCCACACGCCGAACTGATGGCCCGAGTAGACGGTCGCCAGCGGATCGGCCCAGTCGGGCACGCGGTTGCCGATGAAGATCTCGGCGAAGTCCTGCAGCGGCGGCGCCTGGTCGGGGCTGGTCGGGTCGCCCGCTTGCCAGCCGAGCAGTTCCCGCCGCGGCCGGGGCCACGGCGACCAGGTACGGTGAGGGCAGCGGGGTCGGCTGCAGGCGCGTGAAGAAACGCTCGCCGAGCGCGGCAAAACCGGGCGCCACGGAGAAGGGCGGTTCGCTCGGGGCGGGATTCGCGCTCGTCTCGGCCGAAGCATCGAGTCCAGTGAAAACGGGGGGAATCGTCGGACGCCCGAGTGGACCCCGACGGTGGCAAAGCGGAAGACGGACGAGAGGACATGAGATCGGGGCCTTGGCATGACGCGCCGGGCAGGCGGGGGGCTGGGACCGGCGCGGTGCAACAGCCTGCTATCGGTGGCCTGCCTGGAAGTGCGCTTGCAGGCTAGGGAAAACGACATGTTGAGGTGCAACATGGCTGGCAGTATTGTACTTGCACGCCGCATTTTCCCTGGTCTGACCGCGGCGCCGCCGCCGGTGTTCCCGCTTGTTCGCTTGTTCCCATCGCGGCGGCGCGGCCATCACCGGCAGTCTTCCCGTCATGTCGCCCGCTTGCACGCCCGCAGTGCACCGGGGGTAGTGCATGAGAGGGCAGTGCGAGCGTGTTTGTCGACGCCTTCCGCTGGAAGGTTTTTGTCGGCCTAAAAAAGAACGATTGTTCGCTTCTCGGCTTGGCCGCAGCGGACATCGCAACCGATACAGGAGACCATTCCCATGGCATTGATGGGACAAATGATGGGCGCGCCGTTGCTCATTTCCTCCATCATCACCCACGCCGCCCGCCATTACGGCAGCACCGAAATCGTCTCGCGGCGCACCGAAGGGGATCTCCACCGCTATACCTACCGCGATTGCGAGCTGCGCGCGCGCAAGCTCGCGCAGGCGCTGGGCAAGCTGGGCGTGCAGCCCGGCGAGCGGGTCGGCACGCTGGCGTGGAACGGCTACCGCCATCTCGAGATCTACTATGCCGTGTCGGGGATGGGGTCGGTCTGCCACACCATCAACCCGCGGCTGTTCCCCGAGCAGCTGGCCTATATCGTCAATCACGCCGAGGACCGCTACGTCTTCTTCGACCTGACCTTCCTGCCGCTGGTCGAGGGCCTCGCGCCGCATTGCCCGCAGGTCAAGGGCTGGGTGCTGATGAGCGACCGCGCGCACCTGCCGGCCGAATCGAAGCTGCCGCTGCTGTGCTACGAGGATCTGCTCGAGAGCCAGGACGGCGACTACAGCTGGCCGAGCTTCGACGAGAACACCGCGTCCAGCCTTTGCTACACCTCCGGTACCACCGGCAATCCGAAGGGCGCGCTCTATTCGCATCGCTCCACGGTGCTGCATTCGTATGCGTCGGCGCTGCCGGACGCGCTCGGCTGCTCGGCCAAGGACGTGATCCTGCCGGTCGTGCCGATGTTCCACGTCAACGCCTGGGGCCTGCCGTACTCGGTGCCGCTGGTCGGCGCCAAGCTGGTGTTCCCCGGGGCCAAGCTCGACGGCGCCTCGCTGTACGAGCTGTTCGAGCAGGAGCAGGTCACCTTCTCGGCCGGCGTGCCGACGGTCTGGCTCGGCCTGCTGCAGCACGTGCAGGCCAACAAGCTGCGCTTCTCCAGCTTCAAGCGCACGGTGATCGGCGGCTCGGCCGCGCCGCCGGCGATGATCAAGGCGCTGAACGCGCTCGACGTCGAGGTGATCCATGCCTGGGGCATGACCGAGATGTCGCCGCTGGGCACCACGTGCAAGCTGCTGAACAAGCATCTGGCGCTGCCGCCCGAGCAGCAGCAGGCCATCCTGGAGAAGCAGGGCCGGGTCATCTACGGCGTCGACATGAAGATCGTCGACGGCGAGGGCCGCGAGCTGCCGTGGGACGGCAAGGCCTTCGGCGACCTGATGGTGCGCGGCCCGTGGATCATCGACCGCTATTACCGCAGCGACAGCTCGCCGCTGGTCGACGGCTGGTTCCCGACCGGCGACGTCGCCACCATCGATGCCGACGGCTACATGCAGATCACCGATCGCAGCAAGGACGTGATCAAGTCCGGCGGCGAATGGATTTCGTCGATCGACGTGGAGAACGTGGCCGCGGCGCATCCGGCGGTGCATATGGCCGCCTGCATCTCGGTCCACCATCCCAAGTGGGACGAACGGCCGCTGCTGGTGGTGATGAAGAAGCCCGGCACCGAGCTGACGCGCGAGGAGCTGCTGGCCTTCTTCGAGGGCAAGGTCGCCAAATGGTGGATTCCCGACGATGTCGCCTTCGTCGACGAGATCCCGCTGACGGCCACCGGCAAGATGCAGAAGCTGAAGCTGCGCGAGCAGTTCAAGGACTATCGGCTGCCGACGGCCTGAGGCGGGGCCGTCGCAGAGCACGTGCAGCAGCGGCGGCGCCTTCGGTGGCGCCGCCGTAGAAGCAAACGGGCCCATGGGGAAAGCCGCGAGACAAGCGGCGGCCCCGGTCGCCCGCTCATCACGATAGCCAACGAGAGAAAGAGAGAAGGAGACAAACCATGATCAGATTGCGTCCGCTCGTCGCCGGCGTGGCATTGCTCGCTGCGTTGGGTCCGGGGGCCGCCGCGGCGGATACGGTGAAGATCGCGTTCATCGATCCGCTGTCGGGATTGATGGCGCCGGTCGGCCAGAACCAGCTCAAGAGCTGGCAGTACGTCGCCGAGCTGGCCAATCAGAAGAACTGGGCCGGCGGGCACAAGTTCGAGGTCGTGGGATTCGACAACAAGCTGTCGCCGCAGGAGAGCCTGACGATCCTGAAGCAGGCGGTCGACCAGGGCATCCGCTACGTGGTGCAGGGCAATGGCTCGTCGGTCGGCCTGGCGCTGCAGGACGCGGTGGCCAAGCACAACGAGCGCAACCCCGGCAAGGAGATCATCTATCTGAACTATGCCGCGGTCGATCCGGACATGACGAACTCGAAATGCAACTACTGGCATTTCCGTCTGGACGCGAACTCCGACATGAAGATGGAGGCGCTGACCACCTATCTGGCGCAGGACCAGAACGTCAAGAAGGTCTACCTGATCAACCAGAACTACTCGTTCGGCCACCAGGTCGCGCGCGCCGCCAAGGAATATCTGAAGCGCAAGCGTCCCGACATCCAGGTCGTCGGCGAGGACCTGCACCCGCTGGCGCAGGTCAAGGACTTCTCGCCGTACGTGGCGAAGATCAAGGCCGCCGGCGCCGATACCGTGATCACCGGCAACTGGGGCAGCGACCTCGCGCTCCTGATCAAGGCCGCCAAGGACGCCGGGCTGAACGCCAACTTCTACACCTACTACGCGGGCACCACCGGGGTGCCGACGGCGATGGGCGCGGCCGGTGCCGACCGCGTGCGCTATGTCGGCTACTACAACCCGAACAACAAGGGCTTCCGCGGCTCGGACGTCATCGAAGGCTACGAGAAGAAGTACAACGACGACTTCTACGTGATGGCTTCGTACACCGGCATCGCCATGCTCAGCAAGGCGTTCCAGACCGCCAAGTCGACCGATCCGGTCAAGGTCGCCAAGGCGCTCGAGGGCATGAAGGTCGAGAGCATGAACGGCACCGTCGAGATGCGCGCCACCGACCACCAGGCCCAGCAGCCGCTGACCATCGCCACCTGGACCAAGGTCGACGGCAAGGAAGTCAAGTACGACCAGGAAAACACCGGCTACGGCTGGAAGACCAACGCGGTGCTGGACGCGCATGTCGCCGCTCAACCCACCTCCTGCCAGATGAAGCGTCCAGGCTGATTCCGGACGCGCCACGCGCGGCGCGCCCGTGGAGTCGATGCCCGCCAGTGCCGGTGGTATGCTGCCGGCCCCTGGGGGCACAGATACGGCCGCCGCGCCCGCCCTCGCTTCGCCTTCGCCGGTCGGCGGCCCATGCCGCCGGCCCGGCGCCAGATGGAAGGACTGGCTGTGGAATTCTTCATCATCTCGCTGTTGAACGGCATCAGCTACGGGCTGCTGCTGTTCATGCTGTCGTCGGGCCTGACGCTGATCTTCAGCATGATGGGCGTGCTGAACTTCGCGCATGCGAGCTTCTACATGCTCGGCGCCTATTTCGCCTATTCGATCTCGACCACGATCGGCTTCTGGCCGGCGCTGATCGTCGCGCCGCTGCTGGTGGCGGTGGCGGGCGCGCTGGTCGAGCGCTTCGGCCTGCGGGCGGTGCACAAGTACGGCCACGTCGCCGAGCTGCTGTTCACCTTCGGCCTGGCGTACCTCATTGAGGAGGGCGTCAAGCTGGTGTGGGGACTGGCGGCGGTGCCGTACCGGATTCCGGCCGAGCTCGACGGTCCGCTCTTCACCGTGTTCACCTCGGCCTTCCCCAAATACCGCGCCTTCATGATGCTGGTGTCGCTGGCGATGCTGGTGGCGATCTACCTGGTGCTGACGCGCACGCGCATCGGGCTGGTGATCCAGGCCGCGCTGACGCATCCCGAGATGGTCGAGGCGCTGGGCCACAACGTGCCGCGCGTCTTCATGCTGGTGTTCGGCGGCGGTGCCGCGCTGGCGGGGCTGGCCGGCGTGATCGGCGGCAATGCCTTCGTCACCGAGCCGTCGATGGCGGCGGCGGTCGGCTCGATCGTGTTCGTGGTGGCGGTGGTCGGCGGCATGGGCTCGCTGGTCGGGGCGTTCATCGCGTCGATCCTGATCGGGCTGCTGCAGACCTTCGCGGTGACCATCGACGCGTCGCTGGCCGGCATGTTCAATTCGCTGGGGCTGAACGTGACCAGCGAAACGCCGTTCTATTCGCTGTGGCGGCTGACGGTGGCGCAGGTCGCGCCGGTGCTGCCGTATCTGCTGCTGGTCGTGATGCTGATCTTCCGCCCGCGCGGCCTGATGGGAACCCGGGAGAGCTGAGGCGATGGAATCGACGATGCAACGCACGCAAGACACCGCGCTGAGCGGCGGCACGATGCGCTACCGGCCGCTGAACCTGGGCCGCTGGCTGCTGTGGGGCACCACGGCGCTGCTGATGCTGGTGCTGCCGCTGATCTTCACCGGCGGGTTTGCCATCACGCTGATGTCGCAGATGGGCATCATGATCGTGTTCGCGCTGTCGTACAACATGCTGCTCGGGCAGACCGGCATGCTGTCGTTCGGGCACGCGGTCTACTCCGGCCTGGGCGCGTTCATCGCGGTCCATGTGCTCAACATGGCCGGCGCCGGCACGGTATGGATGCCGGTGTCGCTGCTGCCGCTGGTCGGGGGCCTGGCGGGCGCCTTCTTCGGCGTGATCTTCGGCTACGTGACGACCAAGAAGTCCGGCACTACCTTTGCGATGATCACGCTTGGCATCGGCGAGATGGTGTTCGCCAGCTCGCTGATGTTCCCGGAGTTCTTCGGCGGCGAGGGCGGCATCTCGACCAACCGCGTGGTCGGCGAGCCGTTCCTGGGCATCACGTTCGGGCCGGGCCGGCAGGTCTATTACCTGATCGCGATCTGGTGCCTGCTGTCGATGGCGGCGATGTACGCGTGGACGCAGACGCCGCTGGGCCGCATCGCCAACGCGGTGCGCGACAACCCGGAGCGCGCCGAATTCATCGGCTACAACACCCAGCGCGTGCGCTATCTGGTGCTGATCCTGTCGGCGTTCTTCGCCGGCATCTCGGGCGCGCTGGCGGCCATCAACTTCGAGATCGTGTCGGCGGAGAACGTCAGCGCCGTGCGCTCCGGCGGCGTGCTGCTGGCCGCCTTCATCGGCGGCGCCGGCTTCTTCTTCGGGCCCATCATCGGCGCGGTGGTGTTCGTGCTGTTCGCGGTCGCGCTGTCGGACCTGACCAAGGCCTGGCTGCTCTACCTGGGCCTGTTCTTCGTGCTGATGGTGATGTTCGTGCCGGGCGGGCTCGCCAGCCTGCTGATGATGCAGCTGCCGCTGGTGGCGCGCGGCAAGTTCCGCCAGATGCTGCCGTCCTACGGGCTGTGCGCGCTGGCCGGGGTGGTACTGCTGGCGGCGATCATCCTGACGGTGGAGCTGGTCTACAAGGTGCAGGTCGACAGCGCCAACGGCACCGCGATGTCGCTGTTCGGCATCGCGTTCGATGCCGGCACGCTGGCGCCGTGGGGCGTGGCGGCCGCGCTGTGGCTGGTGGGGCTGGCCGCATGGCGCTTCACGGTGGGGCAGGCACGCCTGCGTTGGGACAAGGTGCAGGCGGAAATCGCGGGAGGAGCGGCATGAGGCGGGATACCACGGCGGCGCTGGAGCTGACCGATGTGCGCAAGCGCTTCGGCCAGACCGAGATCATCCGCGGCGTGACGCTGAACATCGCGCGCGGCGAGCGCCATGCGCTGATCGGCCCCAACGGCGCGGGCAAGTCGACCACCTTCAATCTGATCTCGGGCCGCTTCGCGCCGACCTCGGGCTCGGTGCGGCTCAATGGCGAGGAGATCGGCGGCCTGCAGCCCTTCGTGATCAATCGCAAGGGGCTGTCGCGCAGCTTCCAGATCACCAACATCTTCCATCGGCTGACGGTGTTCGAGAACCTGCGCTGCGCGGTGCTGTGGGCGCTGGGCTACAAGTACTCGTTCTGGCACCGGCTGTCGGAGCTGCGCGACGCGCGGGAACGGGCCGAGGAGGTGCTGGAGCTGATCGGCCTGCAGCACCGGCGCCATACGCAATCGGGCCTGCTGACCTACGCGGAGCAACGCGCGCTGGAGATCGGCATCACCATCGCCGGCGGCGCCGACGTGATCCTGCTGGACGAGCCGACCGCCGGCATGAGTCGCTCCGAGTCGGACCATGCGGTCGAGCTGATCCGCAAGGTCACCGTGGGCAAGACGCTGGTGATGGTCGAGCACGACATGAGCGTGGTGTTCGGGCTGGCGGACCGCATCTCGGTGCTGGTCTACGGCGAGGTGATCGCCACCGGCACGCCCGAGGCCATCCGCAACGATCGCCGCGTCAAGGAGGCCTACCTGGGCACGACGCTGGACGACGGCGAAGGCGGGGGCGAAGACGAGGGCGCGGTGGGCGCAAGCGCAAGCGAGGGGGCGCACTGATGGGCAAGCGCATGCTGGAAGTGCAGGGGCTGCACGCCTACTACGGCAAGAGCCATATCCTGCATGGCGTCGATCTGCATATCGACGAGGGCGAGATCGTCGCGCTGCTGGGGCGCAACGGGGTCGGGCGCTCGACCATGGCCAAGGCCATCCTCGGCATGGTCAAGGCCGAGGGCTCGGTGCGCTTTCGCGGCGACGAGATCCTCGGGCGGCGTACCTTCGAGATCGCGCACCTGGGCGTCGGCTACGTGCCTGAGAACCGCGACATCTTCCCCACGCTGACGGTGCGCCAGAACCTGCTGCTGGGAGAGAAGCCGAACCCGCGCCAGAGCCGGCCGCGCTGGAGCACCGACGACATGTTCGCGCTGTTCCCGCGCCTGAGGGAGCGCGAGAACACGCCGGCCGGCGTGCTGTCCGGCGGCGAGCAGCAGATGCTGACGCTGTGCCGCACGCTGATGGGCGACCCCGACCTGGTGCTGATCGACGAGCCCACCGAAGGGCTGGCGCCGATGATCGTCGCCCAGGTCGCCGACTATCTGAAGGTGCTGAAGGAGCGCGGCGTCTCGGTGCTGCTGATCGAGCAGAAACTGGCGATCGCGCTCGACATCTCGCAGCGCGTCTACGTGATGGGCCACGGCCATATCGTCTTCGAGGGAACGCCGGCCGAGCTGAAGGGCAATGCGCAGGTGCGCAAGGAGTGGTTGGAGGTTTGAGGGCCCCAGAACAGGCTGTTGAAGAGGCCGCTAAAGAGGCCGTGAAGCGGCTGTTATCGACCGCTTCCGTTTCGACCATGCATGCCATGAAGGCGCGCCATGCAGCCCCCGCATGGCGCGCTTTTTTTGTGCCTGCAGCGGCGAATTTCTCCCCCCAAAATAGAAATTGAACGACCGTTCTATTTTGTGTATGCTTGTTTCGCTGCGCCTCCCGGGTCGGCCGCTCGCGCGTACCATTCCAGGGTGCCCATGGCGCAGCCGAAGTAAAACAATATTCGAGAATTCGAATCCCGAGACAACCAAGACACCAAAGGAACCAGCATGACAGCGCAGTATCAGGTTCAGGACGGCATCGCCGTCATCACGCTCGACAATCCCCCTGTCAACGGCCTGGGTCACAGCACCCGGCTTGGCATCGTCGAAGGCATGACCCGTGCGCTGGACGATGCCGCGGTCAAGGCGGTCGTCATCACCGGCGCCGGCAAGGCGTTCTCGGGCGGCGCCGATATCCGCGAGTTCAATACGCCGAAGGCGACGCAGGAGCCGACGCTGCATTCGGTGATCAAGGTGATCGAGAATTCGACCAAGCCGGTCGTCGCCGCGGTGCATTCGGTGGCGATGGGCGGCGGTCTGGAACTGGCGCTGGGCTGCAACTACCGCGTCGCCGCCAAGGGTGCGCAGATCGCGCTGCCCGAAGTCAAGCTGGGCATCCTGCCGGGCGCCGGCGGCACGCAGCGCCTGCCGCGCGTGATCGGCCTGGAGGCCGCGCTCAACATGATCGTCACCGGCAATCCAGTGCCGTCGGAGAAGTTCGCCGGCACCAAGCTGTTCGACGAGATCGTGGAAGGGACCACTGCGGGGGACGTGCTGCCCGCCGCGATCGCCTTCGCGCGCAAGGCGGCGTCCGCGCCCGGCCCGCACCCGAAGGTGCGCGACCTGAAGGTGCGCCATGAAAACGCCGAAGGCTTCCTCGCCTTCGCCAAGAACACCGTCGCCGCCGTGGCGAAGAACTTCCCGGCGCCGGGCAAGTGCGTCGAGGCCGTGGCCGCGTCGCTCAAGCCCTTCGACGAGGGCCTGCGCCTGGAGCGCGAAGGCTTCATGTTCCTGGTCAATACGCCGGAATCGCGCGCGCTGCGCCATGCCTTCTTCGGCGAGCGCGCCGCCAGCAAGATCCCCGACGTGCCGTCGGACACGCCGACCCGCAAGATCGAGAAGGTCGCGGTGATCGGCGCGGGCACCATGGGCGGCGGCATCTCGATGAACTTCCTGAACGCGGGCATCCCGGTCACGGTGCTGGAAACCAAGCAGGAAGCGCTGGACCGCGGCGTGGCGACGATCCGCCGCAACTACGAGAACAGCGCCAAGAAGGGCAAGCTGACGCAGGAGAAGGTCGAGCAGCGCATGGGCCTGCTGTCGACGACGCTGTCCTATGACGACATCAAGGACGCCGACCTGATCATCGAGGCGGTGTTCGAGGAAATGGGCGTCAAGGAAACCGTGTTCAAGAAGCTGGACGAAGTCGCCAAGCCCGGCGCGATCCTGGCCTCGAACACCTCGACGCTCGACGTCAACAAGATCGCCTCGTTCACCAAGCGTCCGCAGGACGTGGTCGGCATGCACTTCTTCAGCCCGGCCAACGTGATGAAGCTGCTGGAAGTGGTGCGCGGCGACAAGACCGGCAAGGACGTGCTGGCCACGGTCATGCAGGTCGCCAAGAAGATCAAGAAGACCGCCGTGGTGTCGGGCGTCTGCGACGGCTTCATCGGCAACCGCATGATCGAGCAGTACAGCCGCCAGGCCGGCTATCTGCTGGACGAGGGCGCGCTGCCCGAGCAGGTCGACAAGGCGATCGAGAAGTTCGGCTTCGCGATGGGCCCGTTCCGCATGGGCGACCTGGCCGGCAACGACATCGGCTGGGCCATCCGCAAGCGCCGCGCGGTCGAGAAGCCGGACATCCAGTATTCGAAGACCGCCGATCTGCTGTGCGAGATGGGCCGTTTCGGCCAGAAGACCGGCGCGGGCTGGTACGACTACAAGCCGGGCGACCGCAAGCCGTATCCGAACCAGCAGGTCAACGAGATGATCGTCCAGCATTCCAAGGATCTCGGCATCACGCGCCGCAAGATCTCGGACGAGGAGATCGTCGAGCGCCTGGTGTACGCGCTGGTCAATGAAGGCGCGAAGATTCTCGAGGAAGGCATTGCCTCGAAGGCCTCGGACATCGACATGGTCTACCTGACCGGCTACGGCTTCCCGCTGCATCGCGGCGGCCCGATGTTGTACGCGGACCAGGTCGGCCTGTACAACGTGCTGCTGTCGATGCAGCGCTATGCCAAGGGCTACCACGGCGAAGCGTGGGAGCCGGCGCCGCTGCTCAAGAAGCTGGCGGCCGAGGGCAAGGGCTTCAACGGCTGAGCGGCGACGGCGGCCACGGCGACAACGGCGACGCGATGGACACGACCTTGCGCAGACGCTTCGGCAACAGCGATTGCCTGCTGGTGATCGATGTGCAGAACGACTTCATGCCCGGCGGCGCGCTCGCCGTGCCCGAAGGCGACCAGGTCGTTCCGGTGATCAACCGGCTGGCCGAGGCGTTCGCGCATGTGGTGCTGACGCAGGACTGGCATCCGGCCGACCACGTGTCGTTCGCGGTCAACCATGCCGGCGCGGCGCCGTTCCAGACCACCACGCTGCCGTATGGCGAGCAGGTGCTGTGGCCCGCGCACTGCGTGCAGGGGCAAGCGGGCGCCGAGCTGCATCCGCAACTGGCGGTGCCGCACGCGCGGCTGGTGATCCGCAAGGGCCATCAGCGCGAGGTCGACAGCTATTCCGCCTTTGTCGAGGCGGATCGCACGACCCCGACCGGGCTGGCCGGCTACCTGCGCGAGCATGGCGTGCGCCGGGTGGTCTGCGTCGGGCTGGCGACCGACTACTGCGTGGCCTGGAGCGCGCTGGACGCGCGCGCGGCGGGCTTCGACGCGGTGGTGGTCGAGGACGCCTGCCGCGCGATCGACCTGAACGGATCGCTGGACGCCGCCTGGGCGAGCCTCGCCGAGGCGGGCGTCGGCAGGGTACGCGCCGCCGAGCTGCTGAGCTGAGATGGCCCGCGCGAGGGCGCGGGCACCGAGACATCGAGACACACCAGACACCGAGAATACTGAGGAGCAACAAATGAACGAGGCAGTGATCGTATCGACCGCACGGACCGGTCTGGCCAAGAGCTGGAAGGGTGGCTTCAACATGACGCACGGCGCCACCCTCGGCGGCCATGTGGTCCAGCACGCGATCGCGCGCGCCAACATCGAGCCGGGCGAGGTCGAGGACGTGCTGATGGGCTGCGCCAATCCCGAAGGCGCAACCGGCGCCAATATCGCGCGCCAGATCGCGCTGCGCGCCGGCTGCCCGGTAACGGTGCCGGGTGCCACGGTGAACCGCTTCTGCTCGTCGGGCCTGCAGACCATCGCGATGGCCGCGCAGCGCGTGATTGCCGACGAGGGCGACGTGTTCGTGGCCGGCGGGGTGGAAAGCATCTCCTGCGTGCAGCAGGAAATGAACCGCCACATGATCCAGGAAGGCTGGCTGGTCAAGAACAAGCCGGAAATCTACTGGAGCATGCTGCAGACCGCGGAGAACGTCGCCAAGCGCTACAACATCCCGCGCGAGCGCCAGGACGAGTACGGCGTGCAGAGCCAGCTGCGCGCGGCGGCGGCGCAGGAGGCCGGCAAGTTCAACGACGAGATCGTGCCGCTGACGGTGCTGGCCGGCGTCGCCGACAAGGCCACCGGGCAGCTGGTGACGCGCGAGGTCACGGTCTCGGCCGACGAAGGCATCCGCCCGGATACCACCTACGAAGGCGTGTCCAAGATCCGCACGGCGATGCCCGGCGGCGTGATCGCGGCCGGCAATGCGTCGCAGTTCTCGGACGGCGCCTCGGCCGCGGTGGTGATGAACGCCAAGCTGGCGGAGCAGCGCGGCCTGAAGCCGCTCGGCGCCTTCCGCGGCTTCGCGGTGGCCGGCTGCGAGCCCGATGAAATGGGCATCGGCCCGGTGTTCGCGGTGCCCAAGCTGCTGAAGAAGGCCGGCCTGAAGGTCGAGGACATCGGCCTGTGGGAGCTGAACGAGGCGTTTGCCGTGCAGGTGCTGTACTGCGCCGACACGCTGGGCATCCCGATGGACCGCCTGAACGTCAATGGCGGCGCGATCGCGGTGGGCCACCCGTACGGCGTCTCGGGCGCGCGCCTGGTCGGCCATGCGCTGATCGAAGGCAAGCGCCGCGGCGTCAAGTACGTGGTCGTCACCATGTGTATCGGTGGCGGCCAGGGCGCGGCCGGCCTGTTCGAGGTGCTGTAAGCCGAGGCCCCCCGGTGTCCGCACCGTCCGCCACACCGTCCGCCGGCTCGGCCGCGGCCAACGGCTCTGCAGGCTCTGCCAACGAGCCCGGCGAGCGCGGCCAGCCGCGCGACCTGGGCGCGTCGGAGGACCTGCTGGCCCACGGCCGCGCGATCCTCGCCGAGCAGCCGTTCTCGGTGCTGCTCGGCGCGGAGCTGACCGCGCTGACGCCGCAGCGCGCCGAGCTGCAACTGCCGCTGCGCCAGCCCTTGAGGCAGCAGCATGGCTTTGCCCACGGCGGCGTGGTCAGCTATCTGGCCGACAACGCGCTGACCTATGCCGGCGGCGCCGCGATGGCGGCGCCGGTGGTGACCTCGGAATACAAGATCAATTACGTGCGCCCCGCGCTGGGCGAGCGCTTGATCGCGCGTGCCGAGTGCGTCAGCCGCGGGCGGCAGCAGGCCGTGGTCCGTTGCGATGTCTTTGCCGTCCAGGACGGCGAGGAAAAGCTGTGCGCGGTCGCGCAGGGCACCATCGCGCGGATGGGCGAGGCGGGCTGAGCGGTCCTTCCGGCGGCGATGCGGACGGCGACGTCCGCATTCCCCCCCATCCATTCCCATCCCAAGGAGCGGCAATCGCCATGTCGTTGATCCTTTCCCGCCGCGACCTCGATTTTCTGCTCTACGAGTGGCTCGATGTCGAAACGCTGACGCGCATCCCGCGCTATGCCGACCACTCGCGCGAGACCTTCGACGCCGCGCTCGATACCTGCGAGAAGATCGCCACCGATCTGTTCGCGCCGCACAACAAGAAGAACGATCAGCAGGAACCGCATTTCGACGGCGACACCGTCACCATCATCCCCGAAGTCAGGACCGCGCTGAAGGCGTTCTGCGACGCCGGCCTGATGGCGGCCGGGCAAGACTACGAACTGGGCGGCATGCAGCTGCCGGTGGTGGTCGAGAAGGCCGGCTTCGCGTATTTCAAGGGCGCCAACGTCGGCACCAGCTCCTATCCCTTCCTGACCATCGGCAACGCCAATCTGCTGCTGACGCACGGCACGCCGGCGCAGATCGACACCTTCGTCAAGCCGGAGCTGGAAGGGCGCTTCTTCGGCACCATGTGCCTGTCCGAGCCGCAGGCCGGCTCGTCGCTGTCGGACATCACCACGCGCGCCGAGTACGAGGGCGAATCGCCGCTGGGCGCGCAATACCGGCTGCGCGGCAACAAGATGTGGATCTCGGCGGGCGAGCACGAGCTGTCCGACAACATCGTGCATCTGGTGCTGGCCAAGATCCCGGACCCGGACGGCAAGCTGATTCCCGGCGTCAAGGGCATCTCGCTGTTCATCGTGCCCAAGTTCCTGGTCAATGCCGACGGCTCGCTGGGCGAGCGCAACGACGTCGTGCTGGCCGGCCTGAACCACAAGATGGGCTATCGCGGCACCACCAACTGCCTGCTGAACTTCGGCGAGGGCACGCGCTACCGGCCCGGCGGCAAGCCGGGCGCGATCGGCTACCTGGTCGGGCAGCCGCACCAGGGCCTGGCCTGCATGTTCCACATGATGAACGAGGCCCGCATCGGCGTGGGCCTGGGCGCGGTGATGCTCGGCTATACCGGCTATCTGCACGCGCTGGACTACGCGCGCAACCGGCCGCAGGGCCGGCCGGTCGGCCCCGGCGGCAAGGACCCGTCGAGCCCGCAGGTCAAGCTGGTCGAGCATGCCGACGTGCGCCGCATGCTGCTGGCGCAGAAGAGCTACGTCGAGGGCGGGCTCGCGCTGAACCTGTACTGCGCGCGGCTGGTCGACGAGGAGCGCGCCGCGGCCACCGCCGGGGATACGGCCGAGCATCAGCGCCTCGCCTTGCTGCTCGACATCCTGACGCCGATCGCCAAGAGCTGGCCGTCGCAATGGTGCCTGGAGGCCAACAGCCTGGCGATCCAGGTGCATGGCGGCTACGGGTATACGCGCGAGTACAACGTCGAGCAGTTCTATCGCGACAACCGCCTGAATCCGATCCACGAAGGCACGCACGGCATCCAGGGGCTGGACCTGCTCGGGCGCAAGGTCGTGATGAAGGACGGCGCCGCCTTCAAGGCGCTGGGGCAGGTGGTGCAGGCCACCATCGAGCGCGCGATGGCCAGCGGCGACGCGGCGCTGGGCACGCATGCGCGCGCGCTGGCGGCGCGCGTTGCGCGGCTGTCCGACGTCACGGCCCAACTGTGGGCGGCCGGCGATCCGGCGGTGACGCTGGCCAATGCCTCGGTCTATCTGGAGGCGTTCGGCCACGTGGTGGTCGCCTGGATCTGGCTGGAGCAGGCGATGCTGGCGCACCGCGCGCTGGCGGCGCTGCCGTCGGGTCATGCGGACGCGGACTTCTATCGCGGCAAGCTCGCGGCGGCGGACTACTTCTTCCGCTGGGAATTGCCGAAGGTCGGCCCGCAGCTCGATCTGCTGGCGTCGCTGGACCGCACCACGCTCGACATGCAGGACGCCTGGTTCTAGAACGGGCGCATTCACCAGCATCCACGAGACATCGGACACGCAGGACAAGGAGGGGACACCATGAAGACGATCGCACAGCTGTTCGATCTGAAGGGGCGCACCGCGCTGATCACCGGCGGCTCGCGCGGGCTGGGCCTGCAGATCGCCGAGGCGCTGGGCGAGCAGGGCGCGCGGCTGGTGCTGTCGGCGCGCAAGGCCGACGAGCTGAAGGCCGCGCAGGAACATCTGAAGGCGCGCGGCATCGAGGCCGACTGGATCGCCGCCGACGGCTCGCGCGACGACGAGATCGCGCGCCTGGCCGACGAGTCGCTGGCGCGCCTGGGCCATGTCGACATCCTGGTCAACAACGCCGGCGCGACCTGGGGTGCGCCCGCCGAGGACCATCCGGTCGAGGCCTGGGACAAGGTGATGAACCTGAACGTGCGCGGCCTGTTCCTGCTGACGCAGCGCATCGGCAAGCAGTCGATGATTCCGCGCCGCTATGGCCGCATCATCAATGTCGCCTCGATCGCGGGGCTCGCCGGCAATCCGCCGGGCACGATGGAGACGATCGCCTACAACACGTCCAAGGGCGCGGTGGTCAATTTCACGCGCACGCTGGCGGCCGAATGGGGCGAGCACAACATCACCGTCAACGCACTGGCGCCGGGCTTCTTCCCGTCGAAGATGACGCAGGGCTCGCTGGCGCGCCTGGGCGTCGACAAGATGTGCGAGGGCGTGCCGCTGCATCGGCTGGGCGACGACGAGGACCTGAAGGGCGCCGCGCTGCTGTTCGCGACCGAGGCGGGCAAGCACATTACCGGGCAGATCCTGGCGGTGGATGGGGGGCGTCAGCGCGATTTGAACCAAAGGACCACCACACCATGACCGAGCCCCGCAAAGGTTTCCCGATCCCGATTCCCTTCGTCGACGACCTCGGCCTGCGCTGCACCCATATGGGCGGCGGCGTCAGCGAGCTCGAGCTGGAGATCGAGCCGCGCCATCACAACGGCTGGGAGATGGCGCACGGCGGCGTGCTGATGACGCTGCTGGACGTCGCGATGGCGGTGGCCTGCCGCTCGGCCGATACCGAGGATGGGCGCGGCGTGGTCACCATCGAGATGAAGACCAGCTTCATGGCGCCGGGGCGAGGCACGCTGATCGCGCGCGGCGACTGCGTGCATCGCACCACGTCGATGGCGTTCTGCGAGGCGGAGATCGTCGATGCCGACGGCAAGCTGGTGGCGCGCAGTTCCGGCACCTTCAAGTACGTGCGGCGCTCGCCGCCGCAGCGGGCCGAGACCGCGCCGGATGCCGGCGCCGACGGCTGACCGCCGCGCGCAGACCGCAGATCGCTGCGCGGCCCGCAGCGCGGCACCCAACGAATCCAAAGAGAAAAAACAAATGGAGACACCATGCAGGCCAATCGACGCGGGCGTACGCGCCTTCGCCAGATCGTTCAACGTATCGCTCGGCGCATCGTTCGTCGTAGTGTCCGCCGTTTCGTCCCCTCGCCGCTGTCCGTCGCGGCCGTGCTGCTGACCGCCATGACGATTCCCACGCAAGCACAGACGCCGCCCGCGCGTACCTATGCCGATGCGGCCGCCACCGATCCCGTCACGATGGGATGGATGCAGGGCTTTCCGCCGGCGCCGGACAAGGTCATCAGCTTCAGCGGCAAGAGCAACGGCTTCCCGCGCCACCGCTGGACCTTCTCGCACGTGCGCGAGCTGGTGCCCACCGTTTCCGTGTGGCGCGGCCCGGGCCCCGTGTCCGCGCTGCCGCGCGCCGAGCGCGACATCGGCGGCGTGCCCTTCGTCGATGCCGACGGCACGCGCCGCACCTTCGCCGACATGCTGGCGCTGACCTATACCGACGGCATCCTGGTGATGCACAAGGGCAAGGTCGTCTACGAGAAGTACTTCGGCGCGCTGCAGCCGCAGCTGCCGCACGCGGCGTTCTCGATCACCAAGAGCTTCGTCGGCACGCTGGCCGCGATGCTGGTGGCCGAGGGCAAGCTCGATCCGGCGGCGCCGGTCACGCGCTACGTGCCGGAACTGGCGGACACCGCCTATGGCGACGCCACCGTGCGCCAGGTGATGGACATGACGATCGGCGTCAAATTCTCCGAGGACTACGCCGATCCGAAGGCCGAGGTCAACGACTATGCGCGCGCCGGCGGCATGATTCCGCGCGCGCCGGACTATGCGGGCCCGCGCAGCTTCTACGAGTTCCTGACCACGCTGCGCAAGGAGGGCGAGCACGACCAGGCCTTCGCCTACAAGACCGTCAACGCCGAGGTGCTGGCGTGGATCGTCCAGCGCGCCTCGGGCGTGCCGCTGCCCAAGCTGATGTCTGACAAGCTGTGGCAGCCACTTGGCGCCGAGGAGGACGCCTATTTCACCGTCGACAGCATCGGCACGCCGGGCGGCGGCGGGGCGATCAGCACCACGCTGCGCGACCTGGCCCGCTTCGGCGAGGCGATGCGCAACGACGGCCGCTTCAACGGCCGCCAGGTGATCCCCAGCGCGGTGGTTGCCGACGTGCGCGCCGGCGGCGATCGCGCGAAGTTCGCCAAATCGGTCTATGCTCATCTGTCTGGCTGGAGCTACCGCGATATGTGGTGGGTCTCGCACGACGATCATGGCGTGTTCGAGGCCCGCGGCATCTTCGGCCAGCGCATCCATATCGATCCGAAGGCCGAGATGACCATCGTGCGCTACGCCTCGCACCCGATCGCCGGCAATGCCGCCAACGACCCGATCACGCTGCGCGCCTACCGCGCGCTGGCGCTCGCGCTGATGCCGCGCTGATGCCACGTCGATGCAGCACGGATCCCGAAGGCCAACATCCAGCCCAACAACGTCCCACGACCCCCTGACAAAGGAACGTCCCATGTCCGATACCTACAAGCGCATCGTCCTCGCCTCCCGTCCCAGCGGCGCCGTCTCGCCGGACAACTTCCGCCTCGAGCAGGTGCCGGTGCCCGAACTGGCCGACGGCCAGGTGCTGGTCCGCAACCATTTTCTGTCGCTCGACCCGTACATGCGCGGCCGCATGAACGAAGGCAAGTCCTACGCGACGCCGCAGCCGCTGAACGAGGTGATGATCGGCGGCACCGTCGGCGAGGTGGTGGCCTCGCGCAATCCGAAGTACGCGGTCGGCGACAAGGTGCTGGGCATGTTCGGCTGGCAGGAGATGGGCGTCAGCGACGGCAGCGGCATGCAGAAGGTCGACACCAGCCGGATTCCGCTGTCGGCCTACCTGGGCGCGGTCGGCATGCCCGGCGTCACGGCCTGGTACGGCCTGAATCGCATCATCGCGCCGAAGGCCGGCGAGACCGTGGTGGTCAGCGCGGCCTCGGGCGCCGTCGGCAGCGTGGTGGGGCAGCTGGCGAAGATGGCGGGCTGCCGCGCGGTCGGCATCGCCGGCGGCAAGGAGAAGTGCGACTACGTGGTCAACGAGCTGGGCTTCGATGCCTGCGTCGACTACAAGGCGGCATCCGATCCCAAGGCGCTGTACACGATGCTGAAGGAAGCCACGCCGCAGGGCGTCGACGGCTACTTCGAGAACGTCGGCGGCGAGATCCTCGATGCCGTGCTGTCGCGCATGAATCCGTTCGGCCGCATCGCGGTCTGCGGCATGATCGCCGGCTATGACGGCGAGCCGCTGCCCCTGAAGAATCCGCAGCTGATCCTGGTGTCGCGCCTGAAGATCGAGGGCTTCATCGTCTCGGAGCACATGGACGTGTGGCCGCAGGCGCTGTCCGAGCTCGGCGGCGCGGTGGCGCAGGGCAAGCTCAAGTTCCGCGAGAGCGTGGCGCAGGGGCTGGAGAGCGCGCCCGAGGCCTTCATGGGCCTGCTCAAGGGCAAGAACTTCGGCAAGCAGCTGGTCAAGCTGATCTGATCGGCCGGCTCCCCTTATCGGCTACCGCTCCCCGCTACCCGCTACCCGCAGGAGACCGCGATGAACGCTCCCATCCATGCCACGCAGGCACCGCAGCGTGCCAGCCGTGCCGACGAGATCGGCGCCGACCTGCCCGAGGAAATCAAGGCCAAGTACCGCGTGCTGCCGCGCCCGCCGCGCTTCGAGACCCATGCCGAGGAGCGCCTGCATCGCAAGCAGCGGCTCGCGGCGGCCTTCCGGCTGTTCTCGAAGTTCGGCTTCGACGAGGGCGTGGCCGGCCATATCACCGCGCGCGACCCCGAGTTTCCCGATACGTTCTGGGTCAATCCGTTCGGCGTGCATTTCAGCCAGGTCAAGGTATCGAACCTGATCCGCTGCGATCACCACGGCAACGTGGTGGAGGGCGATCATCCGGTCAACGCCGCCGCCTTCGCGATCCATTCGCGCGTGCACCAGACGCGCGAGGACGCGGTCGCCGCCGCGCATTCGCACAGCACCTATGGGCGCGCCTGGTCGACCCTGGGCCGGCCGCTCGATCCGCTGACGCAGGACGTCTGCGCCTTCTATCAGGACCACGCGGTCTATGACGACTTCGGCGGCGTGGTGGTGGAGCTCGACGAAGGCCAGCGCATCGCCAATGCGCTGGGGCCCAACAAGGCCGTGATCCTGCAGAACCACGGGCTGCTGACGGTGGGCCGCACCGTCGACGAGGCGGCCTGGTGGTTCATCACGATGGAGCGCTCGTGCCAGGTGCAGCTGCTGGCCGAGGCCGCCGCGGCGCGCACCGGCGGCGCGCCGAAGACGATCTCGGACGCCGCCGCGCGCCAGGCCTATTCGATCGTCGGCACCGCGCAGGCCGGCTGGTTCCAGTTCCAGCCGCTGTACGCGCGCATCGTCAAGGAGCAGCCCGACCTGCTCGATTGAGGCAGGCAGGGCCGGGGAGACCGGCGCGCGCAACGCGGAAGGCCGCCGGCAGAGCGGGCCAGCGGGAAACCGCACCGACACCGGACCGCGCCGGCATCGAGAAGGAGACCACGATGAAGCAGTTCCAGGAAAGGGTGGCCGTGATCACCGGCGGCGCGTCGGGATTCGGCAAGGAATTCGCGCGCCTCGGCGCGGCGCTGGGCATGCGGCTGGTGCTGGCCGACGTCCAGCAGGACGCGCTCGACGCCACCGTGGCCGAGCTGCGCACGCAGGGCGCCCGCGTGATCGGGCTGCGCGTCGACGTATCGAAGGCCGAGCAGGTGCAGGCGCTGGCCGATGCCGCGATCGAGGCCTTCGGCGAGGTCAACCTGCTGTTCAACAATGCCGGCGTCGGTGCCGGCGGCCTGGTCTGGGAAAACTCGCAGAAGGACTGGGATTGGGTGCTTGGCGTCAACCTGCACGGCGTGATCCACGGCGTGCGCATCTTCACGCCGCTGATGCTCGAGGCCGCCGCGCGCGATGCCTCGTACGAGGGCCATATCGTCAATACCGCGTCGATGGCCGGCCTGCTGAATCCGCCGGCGATGGGCATCTACAACGTCTCCAAGCATGCGGTGGTGTCGCTGTCCGAGTCGCTGTACCAGGACCTGGCGCTGGTGACCGAACAGGTGCATTGCTCGCTGCTGTGCCCGTATTTCGTGCCGACCGGCATCCACCAGTCGCACCGCAATCGTCCCGCCGACCTCAGCAACGAGGCGCCGCCGACGCGTTCGCAGCTGGTCGCACAGGCGCTGTCGGACAAGGCGGTCACCTCGGGCAAGGTCAGCGCGGAGGACGTGGCGCGGATGACCTTCGACGCGATCCGCGAGCAGCGCTTCTACATCTATTCGCATCCGCACGCGCTGGCGCCGGTGCAGCAGCGCTTCGAGGACATCGTCGGCCAGCGCAATCCCGGCGATCCGTTCGCCGGCAAGCCGCAGGTGCGGGACGAGCTGGTGGCGGCGCTGCGCGGCTGAGGCGGGCGATTCGCGCGCAGGCACGGAGCGTGCATCGGCACGGCCGGCGCCGCGCCCGCATGGGGCGGGCGCGACGACAACGGCAAACCACAGAGAGGAGACCATGAGCACATCGGCCGTGATCCATCATCTGCAGTACGCCTCGCTGCCGAACGGCACGCGGCTGCATTACGCCAGCGCGGGGCAGCGCGGCAAGCCGCTGATGCTGTTCGTCCATGGCTTTCCCGAGTTCTGGTATGCGTGGGAGGCGCAGCTCGCCGAATTCGGCCAGACCCATTTCGCGGTTGCCCCGGATCTGCGCGGCTTCAACCTGTCGAGCAAGCCCGCCGCGGTCGAGGCCTACAAGCCGCGCCATCTGGTCGAGGACCTGGTGCAGTTCATCGCCGCGCTGGGCTACGACCGCTGCGTGGTGGTGGCGCACGACTGGGGCGGGGCGGTGTGCTGGAATCTGGCGATCCAGTTCCCGGCGCTGGTGGAGCAGCTGGTCATCGTCAACGCGCCGCACCCGTATCTGTTCGCCCGCGCGCTGGCGGAGGACCCGCGGCAGCAGGCGGCATCGGCCTATATGAACTGGCTGCGCAAGCCGGGCTGCGAGGAAGTACTGGCGGCCGACAACCATGCCAAGCTGGCCGGGCTGCTGTCCGGCGGCGACACGCCGCCCGACTGGTTTACCGGCGAGACCCGCGACAAGTATCTCGCCGCCTGGTCGCAGCCGGGCGAGGGCGGTTCCCATCCGCTGACCGGCAGCGTCAACTACTATCGCGCCTCGCCGCTGCATCCGCCGGCGCCGGGCGAACCGCCGCCCGACCTGTCGCGGCTAGATCCCGAGGCCTTCGTCGTGCGCGTGCCTACTCTGGTGATCTGGGGCGAGAACGATCGCGCGCTGCCGAAGTCGCTGGTCGACGGGCTCGATCGCTTCGTGCCGCAGCTGCGGCTGGAGCGGATTCCGGAAGGCACGCACTGGGTCGTGCACGAGCAGCCGGAACGGATCAATCGCTTGATCCGCAGCGCGTTGGGGTAATGGGGTGCGGAGGGGATAGCAAGCGCTGGTGCGCTGTTGCCTTTTCCCCCAGCCCCTCTCCCGCTTGCGGGAGAGGGGCGCGGCGGAGCGGGCAAGCGCGCGCCTTTTCGCCGGTTGAATCAAAGCCCCCCGAACGCTCCCAGCCGCTCCCGATACAGCCGGTAGTTCTCGTCGTCGAAGCAGACGAAGGTCACCTGTTCGATGGTGTCGGCCTCGGCTAGCGCCTGGCGCACCGCGGCGATCGCGATATCGGCCGCGCGTTCGCGCGGAAAGCCGTAGACGCCGGTGCTGATGTTCGGGAAGGCCAGCGTGCGCAGCCGATGCTCGGCGGCGAGCCTGATGCTGTTGCGATAGGCGCTGGCTAGCAGCGCGTCTTCGTTCTCGCCGCCGCCGCGCCAGACCGGGCCGACCGCGTGGATCACGTAGGGTGCCGGCAGCAGCCCGCCGGTCGTGATCACCGCCTCGCCGGTCGGGCAGCCGCCCTGGCGCTCGCGGATCTCGCGGCAGGCCGCCATGATGGCCGGACCGCCCGCCCCGTGGATCGCGCCATCGACGCCGCCGCCGCCGAGCAGGCCACTGTTGGCCGCGTTGACGATGGCATCGACCTCCATCCGCGTGATATCGCCGTGCACCACCTGCAAGTGTTCGCCAGCCATGCCTGCCTCCTTGGACCCGATGCGCGTGGCATCGGTTGAGCCTTACACGATCGAGCCTCACACCGACTGCGTCTTACATCGACTGCGCCCTACACCGATCGAGCCTTACATCGATTCCGCCAGCATACGCCGGTAGTCCTCGGCGCTGGCTTCCTTGGGATTGGTCTTGTGACAATGGTCGGCCAGCGCGCCGGCCACCACCTTGTCGAACATCGCCTCGGTGACGCCCATCGCGGCCAGCCCCGTCGGCAGGCCCAGGCGCGCGGTCATGTCGTACACCGCCTGCGCGACATCGGCGTCCGCCGGCAGATGCATGGCGCGGCGCAGGCGGCCATAGCGGTCCTCGCGCACGATGCTCGGCGCGTCGGCGTTGAAGCGCAGCACCGCGGGCATCACCACCGCGTTCAGCGTGCCGTGGTGCAGGCCGGTGCGGCCGTCGATCTTCAGGCCGCCGAGCGGGTGCGACAGCGAGTGGACGCAGCCCAGGCCCTTCTGGAAGGCCATCGCGCCCTGCATCGACGCGCTCATCATGTTCAGGCGCGCCTCGCGGTCGCTGCCGTCGCGCGTGGCGCGCTCGATATGGGCCCAGGCGCGCTCCAGCCCGTCGAGCGCAATGCCGTCGGCCGGCGGGTTGAAGGCGGGGGGCGAGGAAGGTCTCGATGCAATGCGCGATCGCGTCCATGCCGGTGGCCGCCGTCAGCCCCGGCGGCAGGCCCAGCGTCAGTTCCGGATCGCAGATCGCCGACTTGGGCAGCAGATGCCAGGAGTGGAAGCCGAGCTTGCGGCCATCGTCGAGGATGATGATGGCGCCGCGCGCGACCTCGCTGCCGGTGCCCGAGGTGGTCGGCACTGCGATCAGCGGCGCGGCGCGCTCCGTGATCTTGCCGCTGCCGCCCTCGATGGTGGCGTAGGTGGTCAGCTCGCCCTCGTGCGTGGCCAGGATCGCGATGCCCTTGGCCAGATCGATCGAGGAACCGCCGCCGACCGCGATCAGGCCGTCGCAGCCCTCGCTGCGGTATTGCGCCGCGGCCTGGCGCACCATCGCTTCGGTCGGATTGGAGGGCGTGTCGTCGAACACGGCGACCGGCAGCCCTTCGAGCGCGTCGATCGCGCGCTGCGCGATGCCGGCGGCGACCACGCCCTTGTCGGTGACCAGCAGCGGCCGGCGGATGCCGATGCGCTCGCATTCCGACTTCAGCAGCTTGACCGCGCCGAAATCGAGATGGATATGGGTCAGGTAATAGATAAAGGCCATCGTGCTTGTCTCCGTGATTGTTATGTCGGCGAGGGCGGGCGGGTGGCGGCGTCGTGCTGCGCTGCCATGCCGGCGGGGCGTTGCAAATCCAGGCCCGGACGATTGTCGCAGCGTTTTCCGTCGGACGGGTAGGGGGCAAACGCGGTGTCGCATTGCCACATTTTCCATGCCGGTATGCCCACAAAGCAGTGGCATCATACTAAAATCGAACGCTCGTTCACAATTCGAACTTCGCCGGACGAACTGCCGGACGAACCCCAAGGATCTCCGCCGTTCGCGGCCCAAGCCAGACGCACCGCACCGTCGCCTCGCCTTCATGTCAGCCGTTCCGTCCGCGTTCCCCCGCGTCCCCCGCCTCATCGATCCCGCCCGGCATGCCGGCGCAGCCGCTCGATCCGCAGATCGCGCAGCTGCTGGACATGGTGGCGCGCGCCAAGCGGCCGCCGCTGCATCATCTGGACCCGGCCGACGCGAAGATCGCCTACGAGAAAAGCGCGCTGATCCTGGACGTGGCGCCCGCACCGGTGCACGGCGTCGAGGACATGACGGTGCCCGCGCGCGACGGCCATGCGATTCCGGTGCGGCTCTATGCGCCGCGCGAGGCGAGCTGGGCCGAGCCCTTGCCGCTGCTGCTGTACTTCCACGGCGGTGGCTTCACGGTCGGCAGCATCGCCACGCACGATCCGCTGTGCCGGCTGCTGTGCGCGCGCGCCGATGCGATGGTGCTGTCGGTCGACTACCGGCTCGGGCCGCAATGGAAGTTCCCCACGGCGGTCGACGATGCCTTCGACGTGCTGCACTGGGTCTTCGAGCAGGCGCCGCGGCTCGGCGCCGATGCGAGCCGCATCGCGCTCGGCGGCGACAGTGCCGGGGGCACGCTGGCGGCGGCCTGCGCGGTCGAGGCGCGCGAGCGCGGCCTCGCGCCGGTGCTGCAGATGTTGCTGTATCCGGGCACCAGTGCGCGCCAGGACACGCCGTCGCAGCGAGCGCTGGCCGACGGCTACCTGCTGACCGCGTCGATGATCCAGTGGTTCTTCGCGCAGTATCTGGACCGCGAGCAGAGCCGCGACGACTGGCGCTTTGCGCCGCTCGACGGCGGCGGCAGCGGTGCCGAGGTGGCCGGTTGCTGTCCGGCCTGGATCGCGGTGGCGGGCTACGACCCGCTGCACGACGAAGGCGTCGCGTATGCGCGGAAGCTGCGCGCGGCCGGCGTGCCGGCAGAAGTGGCGGACTACCCCGGCATGATCCATGATTTCTTCAAGCTGGGACGCTTTGTCCCGGCAGTGGCGCGCGCGCACGACGATGCCGTGCGCGCGTTGCGAACGGCCTTCGGCACCGCGCCGCCCGTCTAGGGCCGCGCTCGATGCCAAGCCAAGGCGGTCGCAGAACCCCGGTTTTTCAGGCAGTTATCGCGTACCCAAGCAGTACCTTGTAGCAACAGGAGACGACTACAGATGCAACGCCGCCACTTCCTCGCCCGTGCGGGCGCCATCGCCGCCGCCGCGGTCACCGGCATGGCCGCCACCCCCCGCGGCCCACGCCCAGGCGGACAATTTCCCGCAGAAGCCGATCCGCCTCATCATCGGCTACACGGCGGGCGGATCCACCGATATCCCGTTCCGCGTGCTCGCGGAGAATGCCTCGAAGATCCTGGGCCAGCCGGTGATCGTCGAGAACAAGCCCGGTGCCGGCGGCGTGCTGCCGGCGCAGATGATGCAGGCCACGCCGCCCGACGGCTACACGCTGGCGCAGATCCCGCTGCCGGTGTTCCGCCTGCCGTACACCACCAAGATCAACTGGGACCCGGTCAAGGACCTGACCTATGTGATCAACCTGGCCGGCTATGCCTTCGGCCTGGTCGTGCCGGCCGATTCGCCGATCAAGACCATGCAGGAGTACATCGCCTACGCCAAGGCCAATCCGGGCAAGCTGACCTACGGTACGCCCGGCTCGATGACGACGCTGCATCTGACGATGGAAGAGCTGGCGATGAAGCAGAACGTCCAGTTCTCGCACATCCCGTTCAAGGGCAATTCCGAGTCGATGCAGGCGCTGCTGGGTGGCCACGTGATGTCGGTGGCCGACACGCCGGCGTGGGCGCCGTACGTCGAACAGGGCCGCCTGCGCCTGCTGTCGGTGTGGGGCGACAAGCGCTCGCCGCGCTTCCCCAACGTGCCGACGCTGAAGGAGCTGGGCCTGGGCATCGTGCAGACCTCGCCGTTCGGCCTGGCCGCGCCCAAGGGCACCGATCCGAAGATCGTCAAGAAGCTGCATGACGCCTTCAAGCAGGCGATGGAAATGCCGAACTACCGCGAGTCGCTGGCCAAGTTCGACATGGAGCCGTTCTACATGAACAGCGAGCAGTACGCGAAGTTCGCCGCCGACACGGTCAAGAAGGAAAAGGCCATCATCGAGAAGCTGGGCCTGGCACGGCCGCAGTAAGGGTCCCTGCGGTAAGGGCCCTCAGCAAGGGCCGGCAATAAGGGCCGGTAATAAGGGCTCGCAATAAGGGCTCGCAATAAGGGCCGGCGCAAGGCGCCCCAACATGGGCCCGCCGCCGCTGTCCTCGCCGTCGTCCCCGCCAAAGCCGGGACGACGGCCTCCTTCACGACTCACTCCGAGGAATCCGCATGGCCAAGGAAGAGTTTCGCCACAGCATGCCGTTGCGCGTGCGCTGGGCCGAGGTCGATCCGCAGTCGATCGTCTTCAACGCGCATTACCTGACCTATTGCGACATCTGCGTGACCGAGTACTGGCGCGCGGTCGGCATCCGCTATCCCGAGGACGTGCTGCACGCGCATGGCGTGGACATGTACGTCGTCAAATCGACGCTGGAATACCACGGCTCGGCCCGCTTCGACGACATGCTCGACATTCGCGGCCGCATCGCGCGCATCGGCCGCTCCAGCATGCTGTTCCGCGTCGAGATGTACCGCGGCGACGAGCACCTGATCACCGGCGAGATCGTCTACGTCTGCGCCGATCCGGCGACGCAGCGTTCGGCGCCGGTGCCGGCCGCGGTGCGCGAGGCGATCGTGACCTACGAGACGGTGGCGCCGGAGCAGTAAGCCTGCCTTCGGGGGGTGGTCGAGAGGCGGTCGCGCGCCTGCCGCGCGCGACCGCCATCTCGCCATCTCGCCATCTCGCCATCTCGCCATCTCGCCATCTCGCCATCTCGCCATCTCGCCATCTCGCCATCTCGCCATCTCGCCATCTCGCCATCTCGCCATCTCGCCATCTCGCCATCTCGCGATCCCGCGATCTCGCCATCCCGCGATCTCGCCATCCCGCCGGCGCCGACCAGGTCCGCTGAAAGATCGGCCCGACGCGAGTATCATGCCGATCCTCGCAACCGTCGCGTCATCCCTCCCATCATGACTCTCACCGTTCGCCTGCTGCCCTGGTCCGAAGCGCGCGAGACCGCGCGCGCGATCCGCTATGCCGTGTTCGTCGAAGAGCAGGGCGTGCCGGTCGAACTCGAATGGGACGAGTGGGACGAGCCCAGCTGGCATGCGATCGCCTATGACGCGCAGGGCGTCCCGGTGGCGACCGGCCGGCTGCTGCCGGACGGCCATATCGGCCGCATGGCGGTGCTGGCCAGCGCGCGCGGCACCGGCATCGGCGCGCGGGTGCTCGATGCGCTGATGGCCAAGGCCGAGGAACTCGGCTATCCCGAACTGGTGCTCAACGCGCAGTCGCATGCGGCGCCGTTCTACGCCCGCGTCGGCTTCCAGCAGGTCGGCGAGCCGTTCGAGGAAGCCGGCATTCCCCATATCGAGATGCGCAAGCGGCTGGGGGGCGGGGCGCAAGGCTAGTCCCGGGCGGGCTCGGGACTTCGGACGGCCGGCGCGTCAGCCATCGGCCGACGGCCGCCGCGGCGGCGGTATGAGACCATGCAGGGTCCGTCGGCGCACTCTTGGGCATGCCTTGAGATTGCTTTGCACTTGGCGCGGCTGTCCTCGTTTGGCGCCGTGCCAAGCCACATCGAGCCGCAAGCCGCACCAAGCCGCAAGCCGCACCAAGCCGCGCCGAGCCGTACCAACCGTCTCGCATGAACGACCTTTCGACCGATCTGCCGCGGCCGTCCGCCGCGCCCGTATCGCCATCTCCCGCACCCGCCGATCCGCCCCCGCCGCCGCGCACCGCGCCGGCCACCTGGGCCACGATGGCGCTGTTCTTCGTCAATGGCGCGACCTTCGCCACCTGGGGCGTTCATATCCCGACCATCAAGGCACGCTTCGGCCTCTCCGACGCCGTGCTGTCGATGGCCATGCTGGCGGTCGCCTTCGGCGCCATCATCGCGATGGGGCCGGTGGGACGGTGGATCTCCAGGGTCGGCAGCACGCGCGCCTGCATGTCGGGCGGCGTCGCCTATGGCCTGGCCACCATCGCGATCCTGGCGATGCCGCATTTCTACGCACTCGTGCCGGCGCTGATCGCCTTCGGCATGGCCAGCGCCGTGTTCGACGTGGCGATGAACGCGCAGGCCGCGACGGTCGAATCGCAGCGCCACAAACCCATCATGTCCGCGCTGCACGGCATGTTCAGCCTCGGCGGCATGGTCGGCGCGGCAGTGGGCGGGCTGTTGCTGTCGCTGCAGGTCGCGCCGCTGGCGCACGCGATCGGCATGGCGCTGCTGACCGCCGGCGTCGGGCTGGCCTCCAAATGCTGGCTGCTGCCGGACCATCCGACCGCGCCGCACGCCGACAAGGGCCACGACCATGCCGGCCGCGCGCTGTGGCTGCTGGGCCTGATGGCGTTTCTCGGGCTGGTGGGCGAGGGCGCAATGTACGACTGGACCAGCGTCTATATGCGCGAGATCGCGCAGGCGCCGATCGGCTGGATCAGCTTCGGCTATGCCGCCTTCTCCGGCGGCATGGCGGTCGGCCGCTTCACCGGCGATCTGGCGCGGGCGCGCTGGAGCGACGCCGGCACGCTGACGGCGAGCGCCTGGCTGGCCTTTGTCGGCATCAGCCTGGCGCTGCTGTGGCCCGCGCCGTGGGCGAGCCTGCTGGGCTTTGCCATGATGGGCCTGGGCGCGGCCAATATGGTGCCGATCTTCTTCGTGGCGGCGTCGAAGTTGCCGGGGGTCCCGCCGGCCGAGGGGGATTTCGCGGGTGGCGCGCTTCGGCTATATCGGGCTGATGCTTGGGCCGGTGATGATCGGCGGCGTCGCGCATGCCAGCGACCTGCGCTACGGGCTCGGCCTGGTGGCGCTGACAATGGGATGGATCGCGCTGGCGGGGGCGCGGACGGTGCGGCGCTATCTGTCGAGCTGAGTGCCAAGGTTGCCGGCCGCGCGCACGCGGGGCCCGGCGTGCTTATCGGCCTACGGGTCTACGCTCGTCAACGTCGCGTCGTTCCCGCCTGCGCGGGAACGACGCAAGGAATCAGCGTGGCGCCGGAATCGTCCCGGCGCGGCTGGCCACGTTCATCTGGCCGCGGTACGACACCTCGCCGATCGGGCCGGCCGCATCGAAGCTGCGCTCGCTCAGGTCGAAGCGGCCATCGTGGCGCACCCGCAGCACCGTGCTGGCGCGCGTGCCGTACGAGGGCGAGCGGATAAAGGCCGACGACAGCAGCTTTTCCCATTCGGGCGCGACGCCCGTCTGCGGCAATTCGAAATCGCAGGCCTGGCGGGTATCGGCCAGCAGCGCCAGATAGGGTTCGACGCTGGCGTTGGGCGCACCGGTATCGGCGGCCAGCGTCTCGGCCAGCGCGCCGACGCGGCTGCGGACCTTGGGCCAGGGCGTGTCGAGCAGCGCGTTGGACAGGCCGTACAGGCCGGGTTTGAGCCGCTGCGGCGCGCCGTCGGGCGAGCGGTTGCTGTACCACCACAGCGCATCCAGATCGCCCGCCAGCAGATTGAAGCCGTTGTAGGCGCCGGGGCCGCGGATGCCGGCACCGCGGGCGAGATCCCCGACATATTGCTCCGGCGAAGCCTCGCCGCGCAGGAAGCCCGCCACCAGTTCGCCGCGCGAGCGCGCATCGGTGCGCTTCTCGGAGGGCGCGCGGTAATTGGTCAGCGCGGCAAAGCGCCCGCCGGCGGTCACGCCCATCCAGGTGCCGGGCTCGCCGATTACGTCCGCCTGGTCGCGCCCGGCCAGCACCTCGGGGGCATCGTCCCACCAGTGCGCCGGCGCCGCCGGGCGGACATAGAATTCATCGCGATTGGCCGCGACCACCAACGCATAGTCGGGGTGGGCCTGCCAGGCGACGAGGATCAAACACATAAGCCATTCCTTGTTGCGGGCCGCTGCATTGGTGCAGTGCATCCGTGCAGCGGCGCCGCGCTACAACAGGTCCAGGTCGACGAACCGTTCGACCTGGCGCTCGCCTTCGAGCCAGTGCTGCAAACCGCTTTGCCGCCACAGACCGTCGAGCGTCGCATCGAAGGCCGGCGGCACGTCGGCGTAGGCCTCCATCCAGGTCTGCAGCCCGGCGCGGGTTTCCGGCCTGCGCATCAGCGTACCACCGATCCCGGTGGCTTCGGCCACCGTGGCCATCCAGCGGTGCCAGTGCGGCAGCGCCTCGGCGGCCTCGTGCTCGCGCACGCGGAAGTAGACGAACAGGTGGTCGCTCATCGCGGCGTCTCCTTGCGGACCCGATGGACCTGATGGGCCTGATGGACCAGATGGGCCTGATGGAGCTGATTGACCATTGATGGACCTTTTGGACACTGCGGTCTGCCCGGCCTCACGAGGCGTCACGCGGCGGGATCGGTGGCCAGCAGCGGCACGGGGTAGGGCAGCTCGCCCACGGTAACCGCCAGCCCCTCGGCATGGCGCAGGTGCAGGCTGGCGCCGGCCGCATCGATCTTCAGCTCGGCCAGCGCGTCCCAGCCGGCGCCATCGGGCTTGGGCGCGGCGTTGACGATCATGCCGCTCGGCTGGCCGGGATCGTCTGCGCGATAGATCTCGGCGCCTGCGTCCGGCGTCTCGCCTTCGCCGCTGACCAGCCACATGCGGCGCTTGAGTGTGCCGCGATACTGGCTGCGCGCGACGACTTCCTGGCCCGGATAGCAGCCCTTGCGGAAATTGACGCCGCCAATCAGCTCGAAATTGATCATCTGCGGCACGAACTGTTCCTGCGTCGCGACCACGATGCGCGGGATGCCGGCGCGGATCTCCAGCCAGTCCCACAGCTCGGCGTCGGCCGGCAGCAGCGTGGTGCCGAGCGTTTCCCGCAGGGCCTCGGCCTGCGCGGCCGGCGCCACGACCTGCCAGCGCGGCACGCCGTCGGCGTCGGGCAGGCGGATCACGGTCGCCTCGCCGGCGCTGGCGGTGGTCCAGGGCTCGGCGGGTGCGGGCAGACCGGCGGCGGACAGCGCGCTGGCGCCCTTGTCGCCGGCCACCCCGACGATGCCCGATTCGGCGCCCAGGTCCGACAGCCTGG
The DNA here is from genome assembly GCF_049311595.1 of Cupriavidus sp. H18C1. NCBI lineage: Bacteria > Pseudomonadati > Pseudomonadota > Betaproteobacteria > Burkholderiales > Burkholderiaceae > Cupriavidus > Cupriavidus sp. H18C1. Next base: position 347,040 of record NZ_CP186008.1, on the reverse strand, counting down.
CCTTGGCGCGCAGCACGAACATCGACAGCCGCTTCTGGATCGCCGGCTGCAGGTCGGCCGACAGCTGCATGGCGATGCCCTGCGCATCGCGCCAGATCAGCAGCGTCGCCAGCAGGCGGCCCTTGGGCGAGCAGTAGCCGGCCAGCCGGGCCTGTCCGGCGGGCAGGTCCTCGACGGCATTGGTGAGCTGGGTATGCAGGAAGGTGGCGGCGTCATCGCCGGCCACGCGGATCAGGCCCAGATCGGCGGGGCGGCAAACGACGCCGTCCTGGCGCAGGGCGGCGAACTGGGCGGCGCGGGCGGGATTGGGGGCGTGCATGGATGGAATTCGAGTCGAAGCCGGCGCGCGGGCCGGCACGGTTGGCGGATGGCTTGTGCAGGGCCTGTCACAACTTGTGACGCGGTGAGCGGCGGCCCCGGACAAGGCTCCCGGTATTATATGGGTCTGCCGTCATTGCGGCCGGCGGCCGTCTTCCCGGTCACTCGTTGGTTATTCGCCGGGCCTGGCCGACTGCCGTTTGTCCGTTTCCGGCGGCCCGGCAGGCCCGGCGGCCTCGATTCACGCAGACCCGCGGCCCGATCCGCGCTTGATCTGCACTCAATCCGAAACTGGTCGGCATTTGATCCGCCCTTAAGTCCGCATTCCGATCCGCTCTTATCCAAGCTTGTCGATGAAACGTTTTCTTTCCCGGCTGGTTCTGGCCGCCGTGGCATTCGCGCTGGCCGCCGCCGGCGCCTTCGCCTGGTGGGCCAACCAGCCGCTGACGCTGCGCAGCTCGCCGCTCGAAGTCATCATCAAACCCAATTCCAGCGTGCCGAGCGTCGCCCGCCAGGTGGCCCGCGGCGGCGTGCCGATCGATGCCCGGCTGTTCGTGCTGCTGGCGCGGCTGACCGGCAACCACGCCAGCCTGAAGGCCGGCGGCTACCAGTTCGAGAGCGGCGTCACGCCGCTGCAGGTAATCGGCCGCATCGCCCGCGGCGAGGTCAATCACCATGTGCTGACCGTGATCGAGGGCTGGGAATTCCGCCGCATGCGCGCCGCCGTCGACGCCCATCCCGCGCTGCGGCACGACACCAAAGGCATGAGCGAGGCCGAGCTGCTGAAGGTGATCGGCGCCACCGAGCCCTCGGCCGAGGGGCTGTTCTTCCCGGATACCTATCTGTTCGCGCGCGGCAGCAGCGACGTCGAGCTGTACAAGCACGCCTACCGGGCGATGCAGCGACGGCTGAACGAGGCCTGGAACGCGCGCTCGCCCGACCTGCCGTACAAGACGCCCTACGAGGCGCTGATCATGGCGTCGATCGTAGAGAAGGAGACCGGGCAGGCGGCCGAGCGGCCGATGATCGCCGCGGTCTTCATCAACCGGCTGCGCAAGAACATGATGCTGCAGACCGATCCGACCGTGATCTACGGCATCGGCGAGGTCTTCGACGGCAACCTGCGCAAGCGCGATCTGCAGGCCGACACTCCGTACAATACGTACACCCGCACCGGCCTGCCGCCCACACCGATCGCCTTGCCGGGCGTGGCGTCGCTGGCGGCGGCGACCACGCCGGCGCCGACCGACGCGCTGTATTTCGTTGCCCGCGGCGATGGCACCAGCCACTTCTCCAACTCGCTTCCCGAACACAATCGCGCGGTCGATCAATACCAGCGCGGCAAATAATCACGAACAGCATCGCCATGCGCGGAACATTCATTACCTTCGAAGGCATCGACGGGGCCGGCAAGAGCACCCACCTCGCCTGGTTCGCCGAGCGGCTGCAGCAGCGGCTGGGGCAGGGCAGGCGCGTGGTGACCACCCGCGAGCCGGGCGGCACCGCGCTCGGCGAGGACCTGCGGCAGTTGCTGCTGCACCGGTCCATGCATCTGGAGACCGAGGCGCTGCTGATGTTTGCCGCCCGCCGGGAGCATCTGGCCGAGGTCATCGAACCGGCGCTGGCACGTGGCGATTGGGTCATCTCGGACCGCTTTACCGATGCGACCTTTGCCTACCAGGGCGGCGGCCGCGGCCTGGCCCGCGAGCGGCTGGAGACGCTGGAGCGCTGGGTGCAGGGCGATCTGCAGCCGGACCTGACGCTGCTGTTCGACGTGCCGCTCGAGGTGGCCAGCGCCCGCCTGGCCGGGGCGCGCGAGCCCGACAAGTTCGAGGCCGAATCGGCCGCCTTTTTCTCGCGGACACGGGCCGAATACCTGCGGCGGGCCGAGGAGGCGCCGGCGCGCTTCCGGTTGATCGACAGCACGCGGCCGATCGCGGAGATTCAGAAAACGCTTGAGCAGATTCTTGCAAGTCTTTGATTTTATGGCTGTATCAGCATCCGATGATATGAAAGGGGTGCGTCGTCGTTGCGGAAACCGCAATAACGCCGCAACCACGCCACATTCTCTCAAGCAACATCAACTTCTGCCGATAACCCCTTGATTTCCATGCTCTATCCCTGGCAAACCGAAGACTGGCGGCAACTGATGGCGCTGCGCGATCGGCTGCCGCACGCGCTGCTGCTGCATGGCCAGCAGGGCATCGGCAAGCGCGACCTGGCGCTGCACTTTGCCCAGGCGCTGCTGTGCGACACGCCGCTCGCCGACGGCCAGCCCTGCGGCACCTGCGCCGCCTGCCACTGGTTCGGCCAGGGCAATCACCCGGACTTCACCGTGGTGCGGCCGGAGGCGATGGAGGGCGGCGATGCGGATGCCGACGCCAAGGCGGACGACGGCGGCGGCAAGAAGAAGGCGCCCAGCAAGATCATCCGGATGGAGCAGGTGCGCGCGCTGATCGAGGCGGTCGGCATCGGCACGCACCGCTCGGGCCTGCGCCCGGTGGTGGTCTACCCACTCGATGCGCTGCAGCACGAGGGCGCCAACGCGCTGCTGAAGACGCTGGAGGAGCCGCCGCCCGCGACGGTGTTCCTGCTGGTCACCGACCGCATCGACCGGATCCTGCCGACCATCCTGTCGCGCTGCCGTCAGGTCGCGCTGCGCCGGCCGAGCGAGCAGGCCGCGCTGGAATGGCTGAAAGCCCAAGGCGTCGCCGACGCGCCGGCCCAGCTGGCCCAGGCCGGCGGCGCGCCGCTGACCGCGCTGCATGCGGCCGAAGCCGAGGAGCTGCCGCTGCAGCGCTGGCTGGTGGGCCAGCTCGCCAACGGGCCGGCGCTTGACGCGCTGGCCGCCGCTGAGCAGCTGCAGAAACTGCCGGTGCCGTCGGTACTGGGTATCCTGCAGCGCTGGACCTACGATCTGCTGGCGCTGTGCCTGGGCGGCGAGGCCGGGGCGCGCTACTTCCCCGGCGAGATGGCGGCGCTGCGGCGCTGCGCCGGCGCGACCGACGCGCATCGGCTGCAGGCGTTTGCGGCACGGCTGGTCCAGCAGCGGCGCCACGAGCAGCATCCGCTGGCGGCGCGGCTGGTGATGGAGGCGGTGCTGATGGACTACCGGCACCTGTTCCAGCGGCAGCCGGCCTCGGCGTGACCGGTGCCCGGCGCCACGGTAACCTTATGCAAGACTTGAAGTACCTACGATAACGACTTGATTTAAAAGAAGAGAAACATGGAAGCAAGCGGTTTCACCGTGCGTGACGCACAGCGCCAGGACTTGCCCGGCATCGTCGCGATCTACAACGGCACGGTTGCCTCGCGCATGGTCACCGCCGATACCGAGCCGGTCAGCGTCGCCTCGCGCCAGCCTTGGTTCGATGCCCACGGCCCCGAGCGCCGGCCGTTGTGGGTGGTCGAGGACGCCGGCGGCCAACTGGCCGGCTGGCTCAGCTATTCGGATTTCTATGGCCGTCCGGCCTATGCGGGCACCAGCGAGGTTTCCATTTACCTGGACGATCGCTACCGCGGCCAGGGCCTGGGCCGGCTGCTGCTGGAACGGGCGATGGCCCACGCGCCCGCCATTGGCGTCAACACCTTGCTCGGCTTCATCTTCGGCCACAACGCGCCCAGCCTGGCGCTGTTCGAGCGGCTGGGCTTTGCCCGCTGGGGCGAGCTGCCGCGCGTCGCGGTGCTCGATGGCATCGAGCGCGACCTGATCATCATGGGGCGGCGCGTCGATCAGGGCGCCTGATCCGACCAATCGGCTCAAATTCGCATCACTCACCCAAATCCGCCCAGATCCGCCCAGATCCGCTCCAATCCGCTCAAATCCGCCCGCCCGTCCGATTCCCCATCTGCCATGTTCGTCGACTCCCACTGCCACCTCGATTTCCCCGACCTGTCCGCGCGGCTGCCCGAGCTGCTGGCGCACATGCGGGAGAACCAGGTCACCCATGCGCTGTGCATCTCGGTGACGCTGGAGGACTTCCCGCGCGTGCTGGCGCTGGCCGAGCAGCATGCGAACCTGTACGCCTCGGTGGGCGTGCATCCGGACTACGAGGAGGGCGCCGAGGAGCCGACGGTCGAGCGGCTGGTCACGCTGTCGAACCATCCGCGCGTGGTCGGCACCGGTGAGACGGGGCTGGACTATTACCGGCTCAACGGCCGCAGCATCGACGAAATGGAGTGGCAGCGGGAGCGTTTCCGCACCCATATCCGCGCCGCCCGGCAGACCGGCAAGCCGTTGATCATCCATACCCGCTCGTCGGCCGAGGACACGCTGCGGCTGATGCGCGAAGAGGATGCCGGCGCGGTCGGTGGCGTGCTGCACTGCTTCACCGAGACCTGGGACGTCGCCCGGCAGGCGCTGGACATGGGCTTTCATATCTCGTTCTCGGGCATCGTGACCTTCAAGAACGCGGTCGACCTGCAGGAGACCGCGCGCAAGGTGCCGCTGGAGCGGATGCTGATCGAGACCGATTCGCCATACCTGGCGCCGGTGCCGTACCGCGGCAAGACCAACGAGCCGGCCTGGGTGCGGCATGTCGGCGAGTTCATCGCCACGCTGCGCGGGCTGCCGGTGGAGCAGGTCGCGCAGCAGACGACGGACAACTTCTTCAATTTGTTCAAGCACATGGAAAGGACTGCTAATGCTTGATATCAAGTCGTTGCGCAGCCCCTTGCTGGCCACCGTGCTGGCCGCGGCGCTGACCGGCGGCGCGCTGCCGGTGCTGGCGGCGCCGGCCGACGACCTCCGGCTGGCGGTCGAACTCGACAATGGCTATGAAGTCCGCAAGCTGCTCTCGCGCGGCGTCGATCCGAACCTGACCGACCGCCGCGGCGATCCGCTGCTGGTGGCGGCGCTGCGGGAAAAGTCGCTGAAGGCGGCCGAGGCGCTGATCGAGGCCAAGAACCTGGACTTCGACAAGACCAACGCCGCCGGCGAGACCGCGCTGATGATGGCGAGCCTGCAAGGGCAGCTGGACATGGTCAAGCGGATGGTCGAGCAGCGCCAGGTCGAGATCAACAAGACCGGCTGGACGCCGCTGCACTACGCCGCCACCAACGGCCATCTGGAGATCGTCCGCTACCTGCTGGAGGAATCCGCCTATGTCGACGCGGAGAGCCCGAACGGCACCACGCCGCTGATGATGGCCACGCGCGGCGGCCATATCGAGACTGTCAAGCTGCTGCTGGACGAGGGCGCCGACATCCGGATCCGCAACCAGCAGGGCATGACGGCGATCGATTTCGCCGACCGCTACAACCAGCCCGAGATCGCCCAGGGGCTGCGCTCGCGCTGGCAGAAGCAGTTCCCGGACACGCCGATGGACGGCGGCAAGGGGAAGGGCAAGGCCGGTTGGTAGGGGCTGCGCCGCTGACGCCGCTGACTCCGTTCACGCCGCTCAGGCGTCGTCCGCCAGCCGCACGCCGGTGAACTGCCAGCGCTGGTGGGGATAGAAGAAGTTGCGGTAGGTCGCGCGGATATGGGATTCGGGTGTCACGCACGATCCCCCCGCGCAGCACCATCTGGTTGCTCATGAACTTGCCGTTGTACTCGCCGACCGCGCCGGGGCTGGGGCGGAAGCCCGGATAGGGCAGGAAGGCGCTGGCGGTCCACTCCCAGACATCGCCGTACATCTGGCGCAGCGCGCCGGCGGTGTTCTGCCGGTCCGGCAGCGGCCGCAGCGCACGGCCCTCGAGGAAATTGCCGGTGGCCGGCAGGTTGCGCGCCGCGTGCTCCCATTCGGCCTCGGTCGGCAGCCGGCGCTCGGCCCAGCGCGCGAAGGCGTCCGCCTCGTAGTAGCTGATATGGGTGACCGGGCTCTCCGGATCGACCGGATGCATACCGCGCAGCGTCATCTGCCACCAGGTGCCGTCGCGCTCCTCCCAGTACAGCGGCGCCTCGATGCCTTGCTCGCCGACCCAGCGCCAGCCGTCCGACAGCCACAGCCCGGCGCTGCGATAGCCGCCATCCTCGATGAATTCGAACCATTGCCGGTTGGTTACCGGATGCGAGCACAGCTGATAGGGGCGCAGCAGCACCTGGTGCCGCGGCCCCTCGCAATCGAAGGCGAAGCCCGCGCGGTCCGGGCCCATCTCATGGCCGATCGCCACCACGCCGCCGGAAAACGTCAGCCATTCCGGCACCGGCCGCGGGTCGGCGATCACCGGTGCCACCAGCTCGGGCGCGAAGGCCGGCTTGAGCGGATTCTGCGCGAACAGATGCAGGATGTCGGTCAGCAGCAGTTCCTGATGCTGCTGCTCGTGATTGAGGCCCAGCTCGATCAGCGCGGCTTCCTCGTCGGTCTGCGCGCGCATCAGCAGGTCGAACATCGCCTCGTCGACCGCTTCCCGGTAGGCCAGCACCTCGTCCAGCGTGGGCCGGCTCAACAGGCCACGGCGCGGGCGCGGATGGCGGGCGCCGACCGCCTCGTAATACGAATTGAACAGATAGCGGTAGCGCGCATCGACCGGCTCGTAGTCGGGGATGCGCGCGGTCAGCACGAATTCCTCGAAGAACCAGGTGGTATGGGCCAGATGCCATTTGGCCGGGCTGGCATCGTCCATCGATTGCACCGTCGCGTCGGCGTCGCTGATATCGGCCACCATCGCTTCGGTGGCGGCGCGGATATGGCGATACCGGGACAGCAGCGCCGGTTCCTGGGGAGGATGGACGACGCTGGCGGGCAACAGGGAAGAGGGCATGCGGGCTCCGGGGTCGATGGCGCCGATGCCTGCCTGGCACCGTCGCCGTGGCCGGTTCCGGCCAGCCCGCGCATCGCGCGGCAGCGCCTGCTCCCCCCGAGTGGGCGTACGCCGAAACCGCAGGTACGAACCGCTCCATCATAGACGCGATCCCTCCCTGCGGGGAGTCGGTCAACCGCTGACGGCGCGGGCCGCCAGCGGCATGTCCAAGCACCGCGCCGGCGCCCCACGCGGGAGCACCGCGATCAGGCGGCCAGGCGGCCGTCCTCGTCGTTCAGCGCGGCCAGCTCGCGCTTGGCGGCGTCCAGGCCGGCGGCCCGGTATTCCGGGCCCATCGCCAGGCCATGGGCGCGGACGTAGGTGATGTCCGTGATGCCGAGGAAGCGCAGCACCGTGTCGATCGTGACCTCGTGCAGGTCCAGCCCGTTCGGGTCCTGGCGTACGCCGCCGCGCGAGGACACGACGATGGTCTTCTTGCCGCCGGCCAGGCCCACCGGACCGTTTTCGGTATAGCGGAAGGTGCGGCCGGCCTGGGCGATCCGGTCGATCCAGCCCTTGAGCTGGCTCGGGATGCCGAAGTTGTATTGCGGCACGCCCAGCACCAGCACGTCGGCCTCGAGGAATTCCTTCAGCCAGGCCTCGGTGCGCTCCAGCTCGGCCTGCTGCACCGGGTCCAGCCCTTCCTTCGGGCCGCCCAGCACCGGCAGCAGATGGCCGGACAGGTGAGGCGCGGCCTCCTTGTCCAGGTCGCGCACCGTCAGGGTCGCTTCCGGATGGCGGGTGCGCAGATCCGCCACCACTTGCGCCGTCAGGTTGCGGGACACCGAGTTGTCGCCCAGCACGCTCGAATCGATTTGCAGAATCTTCATCACGCTCTCCACATCGGAATTGGTTTGGATGTGAGGAAAGATAAAGGCTGGCGATTGATGTCGGTAGTGATCCATAATGGAAATTATTGTTCTACTTGTGGAACGCATTGCGCCGGCCCGAGCGGCCGCCCAGCCCTTACGATGGCGACCATGCAAGACCTCAACGATCTCTATCTCTATGCCCAGGTGGTCCAGCACGGCAGCTTCTCCGCCGCCAGCCGCGCCACCGGTGTGCCCAAGTCGCGCCTGAGCCGGCGCATCGCCCAGCTGGAACGGGAGCTTGGCGTGCAGCTGCTGCGCCGGACCACCCGGCAGGTCCGCGTCACGCCGCTGGGCGAGGCCTTCTACGAGCGCTGCAAGGCGATGCTGTCCGAGGCGCAGGCCGCCCGCGACGTCGTCGAGCAGGCGCGCGCCCAGCCCGGCGGCCATCTGCGCGTGGCCTGCGCGGTCGGCATCGCGCAGAACCTGCTTGCGCCGTCGATCGGGCGCTTCATGCGCGAGAACCCCGGCGTGCAGGTCGAGATCGACGCCACCAACCGGCGCGTCGACGTGATCGGGGGAGGGCTACGACCTGGCGCTGCGCGTGCGCGAGGTGCTCGACGATTCGTCGCTGGCGATCCGCACCTTCGGCTCGAGCCCGCTGACGCTGGTGGCCAGCCCCGGCCTGCTGGACGCGATTGGCCGTCCGCGCACGCCCAAGGCGCTGGCGGGCGTCCCCGGCGTCGGGCAAAAACCCCACGACGGGCGCCATGTGTGGAACCTGTCCATCGGCGACGAGCCGCCCACGCAGATTCCCTACGATCCCCGCCTGGTCTGCGACGAGTTCGCCGTGCTGCTGTCGGCGGCGGTCGAAGGCATCGGCGTCGCGATGCTGCCGCGCATGTATTGCAGCGAGGCGATCGAGCGCGGCGACCTGGAGGTGCTGCTGCCGCAATGGCGCATGCCGGTCGGCACGCTGCACGCGGTATTCCCGTCGCGGCACGGCATGCCGCCGGCAGTGCGGCGCTTCCTGGATTTCCTGACCGAGATCCTGCCGGAGAACGTGCGCCAGGCCGGCATGCAGCCGATCATGCCGCCCGGCATGCATCAGCCGCTGCCGCCGACGGCGCCGGGCTGATCCGCTCGCCGTTCACCGGGTTCCGAGGCGGGCGGCCGCCGCCCTTGCCCGCGCTGCGAGCGGCGCAACGCGCCGCCGTTGGCCGCGCGGCGGGAAGCGTGGTCCGCCGCGGTGTTGCGGTCGGCGCCACAACCCGCGCCCAGCAAGGGTTCGGCGCGCATTTGCGGCTTTACCTTCACGCGAACCGGCGCTAAGGTACAGGGGCGCCTGCGCGTGCAGCGCAAGGCGCCTACAACCTCTGCGCACGGATCGAACCGGGGACCCGTTTGCGTCAACCACCAAAGGAGTGACATCGATGGCTGCTACTCATGGTTCTCAGGATCTGGGCAAGGCGGTGCTGCGTATCGTGCTGGGGATACTGATCCTGCTGCACGGCATCGCGAAGGTCATCAACGGCCCCGGAGGCATCGTGCAGATGGTCGACCAGGCGGGCCTGCCTTCCTTCATCGCCTATGGCGTCTACATCGGCGAAGTGCTGGCGCCCGTGCTGCTGATCATCGGCCTGTGGACGCGCGCCGCCGCGCTGGTGATCGCCATCAACATGCTGTTCGCGGTCGGCCTGGTCCACATGCATCAGCTCGGCATGCTGAACAAGAGCGGTGGCTGGGAGCTGGAGCTGCAGGGCATGTTCCTCGGCGCCGCGGTCGCGGTGATGCTGCTCGGTGCGGGTCGCTTCAGCGTCGGCGGAGCGGGCGGGCCGCTGAATTGATACGTCCCGCGCGGCGTTTTTTGCTTGTGGCAGGGCCGGCACCGGCGGCATAACCGCTACAATCGCTGCCCGTGGTTTTTTCGATGGCGTAGCGATATGGGTTTGGGCTGGTTCGGATTGTCGACCTTCTGGCTATTGCCGCTGGCGTGGCGCATGGTGGCGCGCATGCTGGCGGGACAGCCGGTGTTTTCCGGGCCCGGCACGCTGCGCGTCTGGCTCGGCAGTGCGCTGACGCTGTGCGCGAGCGCGACGCTCGAAGCGCTGACCGCCAGTACGTCGGCGTCGTCCGATGTGGAACCCACCGCATCCTCCGGCGGCGCCGCCGGGGCAGGGGTGGCGGGCATCGCCGCCGACCTGTTCGGCTGGACCGGTGCGCTGCTGCTGATGCTCGGTGTGCTGGCGCTGGCCGCGCCGATGGTGTTCGGCGAGACGTGGCACAGCCTGTTCGCGCGCAAGCCGCGGCGCCATGCCGCTGCCGCCGACGCGAGCGATGAAGCGATGCCGGCCGCCTCGCGGCCGGTGCGCGAAGCCTCCATGCCGGCCCCGGTGGCGACGCGCTGGACGCCGGTCGGCGACGACAGCGCGCGCCGGCCCACGGCGCGCCACAAGGGCATCGAAGCGGTATCGGCGCGGCGCGCCCCGGCGTGGCAACCGCCGCCGCGCACGCGCGTATCGCCGCCGCAGCCCGGCGAGATCTGGCTGCATTCGAGGCAGCCGGCCCGGGCCGCTCAATCGGCTAAATCGGCTCACTCGGCTCACTCGGCTCAACCGACCCCTTCCGCGCCGACGCCGCCAGCGCAACGAGCGGCGCCGGCCAGGACTGCCGGCTCGGCTCCTTCGGCTCCTTCGGCTCCTTCGGTCCGTCCGGCCCCTGCGGCGCCATCGCGCCCGGCAGGTGTCGCCGCGCCGGCCGTCACGGCCTCGACCGCGTCCTCTGCCGCTGCTTCCGCCTCTGCAGCCTCTGCAGCCTCGCGGGGGCAGCTGCGCGCCACCGTCGTCGCCAGCCCCTTCCATCAGCCGCAACTGGGTTTGCGCAGCGCGATCACGACGTTGCCCGAAGCGCAGCCGCAGGCGAGGCCGGCAGGCGCTGCGCCGCTGCATGGGGCCGTAGCCGCGCCTTCGTCGGTCGCGCCGCCCGCGGGGGCAGGGCACCACCTCGCTAACCGATGCCGCCGCCGGGCCAAACGCTGCCGATGCTGCTTCAAATGCTGCCGATGCCGCAGCCCTGGCTGTAGAACAGGCCCCCCACGCCGGCCGACTCTGCTGCAGCCGAGTCCGAGCTCGCCGACGCACAACAGACCGCGGCCTACGAGGCGATCCGCGCCGAGGCGCAGGCCTTGCTGGCCGAATTGCGCGCCCTGGCCGGCGCGGAGGAAGGACAGCCGGTGAGCGAGCCCGCGGCTGACGGCGTGCGAGGCGATCCCGTCGAGGCACAGGACATCCCGGTTGCCGGCAGCGCCGAGGCTGCGCCAACGCAGCGGGATGTCGCGACGCCGGCCTTGACGTTGCCCGAAGCGTCCCAGCCCGAGCCGGCGCCTGCGTTCGTGCCTGCGACCGACACGGCCGCGCAGGACGCCGAGCCCAAGCCCGACGCCGTAGCCGTGTACGAGCCGGCGCCGGCGACTGTCGCGACGCCCACGGCCGCGTGGGAACCGCCGTGGGAGGAATCGGCCGCGGAGATCGCCGCGGCAGCCGAACCAACGGAAACCGAAGCAACGGAATCAACGGAAACGGCGGCCCAGGTATCCGAGACGTTCGAACCGACCGAAGCAGCTGAATCAATCGAATCGACCGAATCGGCCGAATCGACGGCCCCCACGCCGCCTCCGGCCCAAAAAGCCCCGCATCGTGCTGCCGGCCGTGGTCGGCCGCGCCGTGCCGCTCGACGCGGCATCGCAGCCGCCCGGCGCCAATGCCGTGGCGAAGCCCGCCGCGGCCGCAGCGGCCATCGCCCCGGCTGCGCCGATTGCCCCGCCACCACCGCCCCGCATCGTCGACTACCGCCTGCCCGGCATCGATCTGCTCGAACCGGCGGTCGAACACGCCGAGCAGGTCTCCGAGCAGCATCTGGCCGAAACCGGCGAGCTGATCGCGCAGCGCCTGGCCGAGTTCAAGGTGCCGGTGGCCGTGGTCGGCGCCTCGGCCGGTCCGGTCATCACGCGCTTCGAGGTCGAGCCGGCGATGGGCGTGCGCGGCGCGCAGGTGGTCGGGCTGATGAAGGATCTGGCGCGCGCGCTGGGCGTCAGCTCGATCCGCGTGGTCGAGACCATTCCGGGCAAGACCTGCATGGGTCTCGAATTGCCCAACGCCCGCCGCGAGATGATCCGCCTGTCCGAGATCGTCGAAGCCTCGTCGTTCCAGTCCCACGCGTCGCGGCTGGTGCTGGCGATGGGCAAGGACATCACCGGCAATCCGGTGGTCACCGACCTGGCGCGCGCGCCCCACCTGCTGGTCGCCGGCACCACCGGCTCCGGCAAATCGGTGGCGATCAACGCGATGATCCTGTCGATGCTGTACAAGGCGACGCCGGACGACGTGCGGATGATCATGATCGATCCGAAGATGCTGGAACTGTCCGTCTACGAGGGCATTCCGCATCTGCTGGCGCCGGTGGTCACCGACATGAAGCAGGCCGCGCACGCGCTGAACTGGTGTGTCGGCGAGATGGAGAAACGCTACCGGCTGATGTCGGCGCTGGGCGTGCGCAATCTGGCCGGCTACAACCAGAAGATCCGCGCCGCGGAGGCCGCGGGCGACAAGGTCCGCAATCCGTTTTCGCTGACCCCGGACGCGCCCGAGCCGCTGTCGACGCTGCCGCTGATCGTAGTGGTGATCGACGAGTTGGCCGACCTGATGATGGTGGCCGGCAAGAAGATCGAGGAACTGATCGCGCGGCTGGCCCAGAAGGCGCGCGCGGCCGGCATCCATCTGATCCTGGCCACGCAGCGCCCGTCGGTCGACGTGATCACCGGCCTGATCAAGGCCAATATCCCGACGCGCGTGGCCTTCCAGGTCTCGTCGAAGATCGACTCGCGCACGATCCTGGACCAGATGGGTGCGGAAAGCCTGCTGGGGCAGGGCGACATGCTGTTCCTGCCGCCGGGCACCGGCTATCCGCAACGCGTGCACGGCGCCTTCGCCGGCGACGACGAAGTCCATCGCGTGGTCGAGCACTGGAAGCAGTTCGGCGAGCCGGACTACGACGACGCGATCCTGGCGCCCGACCCGGCCGAGGCCGGCGGCGGCGATCTGTTCGGCGACGGGCCCGGCGGCGATGCCGAGGCCGATCCGCTGTACGACGAGGCCGCGGCCTTCGTGCTGACGTCGCGCCGCGCGTCGATCTCCGCGGTGCAGCGCCATCTGCGCATCGGCTACAACCGTGCGGCGCGGCTGATCGAACAGATGGAAGTGGCGGGGCTGGTTTCGCCGATGGGGCGCAATGGCGCGCGCGACGTGCTGGCGCCTGGGGGGCAGGAGTAGGGGCTTGGATTGATGTTGCCGGGGTCAGACGATCGCGGTCATGCGGGCGCTGTTTGCCCTCTCCCCGGCCCTCTCCCGCAAGCGGGAGAGGGAGGACACTCCCAGCCTTTGCTTACGCGATTGGTTGCTCGCTGCTCCCGCTTGGGGCGAAGGAGAATACGCCGCCCTTGCTTGCGCGCGCTGTTGCTCCCCCTCTCTCCCGCTTGCGGGAGAGGGGCTGAGGGAGAGGGCAACCGATCCCCGCTTACGCCTGCGCCACCACCGGCTCGCCCAGATTGAGCATCAACCGGTTCGCCCACGCGAAAATCGCGATGGCGTGAATGCCGTCGAGGATCTCGGCGTCGCTCAGTCCCGCCTCGCGCAGCGCCGCCAGCGAGGCGGCGCCAATGCGGTCCGGATGCTCGGTCAGCGCCACCGAGAAGCGCGCGATGGCCTGTTCGCGAGCGGTGGTGCCCGCCGTGCGCGGATTGTCGAAGACCTGTGCGATCGCGTCATTGCGCTTGGCCAGCTGTTCGAAGCGTTGCGCATGCACCGACGCGCAGTAGACGCAGCCATTGATGCACGACACCACGGTGCTCGCCAGTTCCCGCTCGGCGCGCGCCATGCCGCCGGGCGCGTACATGATCGCGTTGAATGCCGCCGAACGCTGCCGCAGGATTTCCGGCTGGTGCACCAGGAACAGGTAGTAGTCCGACACCTTGGCCTTCGGGTGGCTTTCCTCCAGCACCGCGATCTGCTCCGGCGTCGCGCGGTCCACCGGCACCACGTCGAGCCACGCCTTCCAGTCCAGCACTTCGTTGGTGAAGCCGTTGATGCGGATCGTGTCGCCCGGCTTGGTGGTGGCCGCCGCGGCCGGCGCCAGGCCGCTCGGCAGCGCCTCGCCCTGCGCCGCGCCGCTCAACGCGCGCAGGCCCGCGACCAGCCGCGCCTGGTACGACAGGAAGGCGATCAGCTGCGCCAGCGTCACGACTTCGGGCGTCGACAGCCCCGCGGCCGGCAGGCTCAGCAGCGCGGCGCGGTCGCCTTCGACCGGCTTTTCGATCAGCTTGCGCGTGAAGGCGAGCATCGCGCGCAGCCGCGCATCGGCGACGGCCTCGAGGCGGGCGCCATCGACGGCCGCCACGGTCTTCGCATCGGCGCCGGCCGCCTGCAGGCGATCGAGATAGTGCGCGGCCAGTTCGGCCGACGGCGTCAACCGCGACGCGTACAGCGCGACCGCGAGGCGTTCGGTCAGCGTCAGGCCGGGCAGGGCCGGATCGAACATCGTGCGATAGCTGCCTTCGGTGGCGACCGCCACCTTGTCGCGCTGATGGCGCAGCGCATGCGTGGCGCTGCCGGCGGCAAGACCGGCGAGGCGGTCGATCAGGTCGAGTTCGAAGGTGGCGTTGGCTTGGGTGGACGAAGCGGTCATGGTGTCGGGATGAAAAAGTAAGCGGTCAGCGGAGCAGGGCCAATGCATGGGCCCATTCATTGGCCCATGCATTGGCCGGGCTGCGAAGGCGGCGGCGCAGGAGTCCATTCGTCGCCATACAGCTCCGGCTCTGCATAGGCCTGCAGGTCGGCGAAGTGCGTCTCGACGTCTTCCTGGTACAGCAGCGCGGCGATGCCCTGGCCCAGCCGGCGCGCGCCGTCGCTGATCGCCGGGATATCGCCGGAGATCGTGCCGTGCGACAGCGCGGCCGGATAGCAGAAGCAATGCACGCGCGACAGGCCGGGGCAGGCGCCGGGCGTCTTCTCCTGGAATTCGAACACCGGGCCGAGGTCGGGCGAATCGCTCAGTTCCTGGTCGTCCTGGCCGGCGGGCGGCTGGAAGCGGTCGCGCCACAGGCGTATCTGCGGCGCGATGACGGAGAACTCGGGGCGCGCACCGAAATCCACGCGGAACCCCGTCGACAGCAACAGGAAGTCGAGCTCGAACAGGCCCTTGGCGGTGTGCACATGCAGCGTGTCGCCGCGGACGTCGCTGCGGACGTCGCTGTGGACCTCAATTCGCTCGATCGGGCAGCCGACATGGAAGCGCGCGTTGTCATGGCGCGAAACGCGCAGCGTGCTGCCGCGCGGCGGCGGCACCTGCTCGCTGTTGATGTAATGGCGCAGCCGCCATTTCCACTGGTCGGGCAGCCCGTAGTGGCCGTGCGTCAGCCCCGGATTGCCCGAGCCCTTGCTCTTGTTGATGCGCGGGATCTCGGCGCGGCGGATCAGCAGGTCGACACTGGCCGCGCCGGCCTCCAGCGCGGTGGCGGCGCTGTCCATCGCCGAAGCGCCGGCACCGACCACGCCGACGCGCTTGCCGCGCAGCACGCGGTAGTCCATCGGATCGGACGAGTGCGCCCACAGATGGCGCGGCAGGTCCTGCGCGAAGGCCGGCAGCAGTGCGCCGCCCAGGCCGTCGCGGCCGGTGGCCAGCACCACGCGCCGCGCCATCACGCGCAGCGGACCGGCGGGCGTCGTCATGCGCAGCTCGACCAGGCCGTCGGCGCGCGGCACCACGGTGTCGACGGTGTGCTCGTTGGCGACGTCAAGTTCCAGCACCTGCCGGTACCAGCGCAGATAGTCCATCCATTGCAGGCGCGGAATCTTGTCGAGCGCGTCCCAGGCCGCCGTGCCGAACTGCGCCTCGTACCAGGCGCGGAAGGTCAGGGCCGGCAGGCCCAGCGCCGGGCCGGTCAGCTGCTTGGGCGAGCGCAAGGTCTCCATGCGCGCGGTGGTGGCCCACGGCCCTTCGAAGCCCGCCGGCGCACGGTCGAAGATGCGGGCCTCGATGCCCAGATGCTTCAGCGTCGCGCTGGCCGCGAGGCCGGCCATGCCGCCGCCGATGATGGCGACGTCGAGCACCGGCGCGCCGTCGAACTGGCGCGGCGGCACCCAGGGCTTGGCGGGGGAGGTCCAGCCAGGCGAGGTCCTGGCGCAGGCGGGCTTCCAGCGCGGGCAGGCCGCCAGGAGCGGGGGAGAGGGTGGATTCGGTGGTGGACATCTGGGACATCTCAGGCGGACATCAATCGTTCTGTCGGGATGGAGCGCGCCGGGCCATCTGGTCTGCCTGGGCCGCCTGGGCAGATCGGGTGGGTTCGGCCGCGTGGGTGGATGGGGCCGGCCGGGTTGGCTGCTGGCGTCGGCGCGCGCCGGTGCGGACCGACTCGCGCGCGGTGTCGTCGGCAGTGCGGTCACCGGAGCCGCCGCCGGTGTCGCTGCTCGCGTCGCTGCCCGCATCACTGCCCGTTTCGTATTGCGCCACCAGGCCGTCGCCCTCGCGCTCGTCGCGCCGCACGAAGCCCGGCAGCAGCCGCGCCGCGGCCACGGCCAGCTGTTCGGTCAGGCTCTGCACGGCCGGCGTCGGCGGCCGTCCCTGCGGCGTGATCACGCAGAAATGGAAGGGGATCGGCACGTCGATCGGCCGCACGGCCACGCCGTCGACCGGCATGCCATACGCCGTGACGGGCTCGAGCACGGCAAGCCCAAGGCCGGCGCGCACCAGCGCCAGCGCGTTCAGCGAGGTATTGGTATCGATCCGGCGCGGCACCGCGATGCCGGCGTCCTCCAGCGCCCGGTCGACCAGCTGGCGCAGCCGGTAGGGGTTCTGCATCGTCACCAGCGCGCGTTCGGCGCAGGCGGCCAGCGGCACGGTATCGGCGGCGGCGAGCGGATCGTCGGCGGCCAGCGCGGCCACGCATTGCACCTCGCCGATCCAGTGCACCGCCACGCCGCGGTGCTCGAGCGGCAGGCTCGTGACGCCAACCTCGGCGGCGCCGGTCAGCACCGCGTGGACGACCTTCTCGGGCGAGGCGCTGTGCAGATGGATCTGCGCCGGCAGTGCCGGATCGGCGGCCAGCGCGGCGGGCACCAGGCCGGCGGCCAGCGCCGGGGTCGCCACCACATTGAGCGAGCGGCTGCCTTCGCGGCCGATCACCGCGGCGCTGGCACGGATCTGCTGCATGCCGAGCAGGACCGGCTCGACTTCCTCGTACAGCAGGAAGCCGCGCTCCGTCGGGCTGACGCGGGGGCCGCTGCGGGCGAACAGCGCGAAGCCCAGTTCGCTCTCCAGCTCCTGGATCGAGCGCGTGATCGCCGGCTGCGAGCGGCCCAGCAGGCGGCCGGCGGCGGTGACGCTGCCGGTCGACATCACTGCGGCGAAAGCTTCGAGCTGGCGGATTTCCATGGTTCCGGGTGGCAAACAGGCTGGTGAGGCACGCAGGGCCCTGACTCAAGGCACGCAGCGCACTATGCGTATATCGCATTCTTGCGCGCTTATGATGCCGAATGCAAATACTATTTCGGCATACGCTTCTGCCGCCCGGCGCCGATGCCGGGCGGGCCGGCAGGTGCGTCGCGGCGGCGGGTCGCTATCATGGGCCGGTCGTGTGCCTGGAGAGACGGGATGAGGCAATCATGCGGCCGGGCTTCCGGCACGCTGCGGGGACCGCTGTTGGGGCGGCTGTTGAAGCCGCCGCGGGGATCGCTCTTGCGGCCGCTGCGGGGACCACTTTTGGAGCCGCTGTGGCGGCCGCTGTTGGGCCTGCTGGCCGTGCTGTCCCTGTTCTTCGGCATGCCGCCCGCCGGCTGGGCGCAGGGCGATTCGTCCGCCGTTCCCGCCGCTCCCGCCGCCAATGCCCCGCTGAAGATCGGCTCGAAGCGCTTCACCGAGTCCTATGTCCTCGGCGAAATCCTGACCCAGACCGCTGCGACGGCCGGTCCCGCCCGCCATCTGGCCGGGCTCGGCAATACCGCGATCGTCTTCGCCGCGCTGCGCGCCGGCAGCATCGACCTGTATCCCGACTACACCGGCACCGTCGCGGCCGAGCTGCTGAAGCTGCCCGCCACCGCGACGCTGGCGCAGATCAACGCGGCCCTCGCGCCGCTGGGCCTGGGCGCGGCGGTGCCGTTCGGCTTCCAGAACACCTATGCGATCGCGGTGCGCGGCGAGGGCGCCACGGGCGGCATGGGAGGCGCGGGCGACAAGAGCCCCCCACGCCGCTGCGGCGGGCGGCGAGGGCGGCACGGGTCGCATGGGGGGCAAAAGCGCCCAGGCCGCCGCCGCGCCCGCCAGCCTGCGTACGCTGTCCGACCTGGCCCATGCACCGGCACTGCGGCTCGGCCTGTCGCACGAGTTCCTCGGCCGCGCCGACGGCTGGCCCATGCTGGCCAGCCGCTACGGCCTGCCGCAGCAGCCGGTCGGACTGGACCACGGCATCGCCTACGAAGCGTTGGCGGCCGGACAGGTCGATGCGATCGACATCTATTCGACCGACGCCAAGATCCGCGCCTATCGGCTGCGCGTGCTCGACGACGACCGCCATGTGTTTCCGCGCTACGACGCCATCGTGCTGTACCGCCTCGACGTGCCGCAGCGCCATCCCGCCGGATGGCGTGCGATCGCCGGGCTGGAAGGCCGCATCGACGGCGAGCGGATGATCGCGATGAACGCGCAGGCCGAACTCGACGGCGCCAGCTTCGCGTCGGTGGCGCGGGGTTTTCTGCAGGGCGATGGCGCGGCGGCGGACAAGCGGGCAGGGCTGCTCGGCGCCTTGCTGGGGCCGGACACCTGGCGGCTGACCTGCCAGCATCTGGCGCTGGTGGCCGGCGCGGTCGGCGCCGCGGTGGTGGTCGGTGTGCCGCTGGGCGTGGTTGCCGCGCGCCGCCGGCGGCTCGGGCAGGTGGTGCTGGCCATCGCCGGCATGCTGCAGACCGTGCCGTCGCTCGCGCTGCTGGCGGGACTGATTCCGCTGCTCGGCCGCATCGGCCTGTGGCCCGCGATGGTGGCGCTGTTTCTCTACGCCTTGCTGCCGATCGTGCGCAATACCTGCACGGGCCTGCAGCAGGTGCCGGCCGGGCTGTCGGACGCGGGCCGCGCGCTGGGTCTGACCGCGCGCCAGCGCCTGCGGCATGTCGAACTGCCGCTGGCGCTGCCGGTGATTCTCGCCGGCATCAAGACGGCGGTCGTGATCAGCGTCGGCACGGCCACCGTGGCGGCCTTCGTCGGCGCCGGCGGCTATGGCGAGCGCATCGCCACCGGCCTCGCGCTCAACGACGACACGCTGCTGCTGGCCGGGGCGATTCCCTCGGCGCTGCTCGCGCTGCTGGCGCAGGGCATCTTCGAGGGCATCGAGCGCTGGCTGCTGTTCCGCGGCCAGCGCAACGCTCAGAAGTGATGACGCATGCCGACCATCACGCCGACGCGCGTGGTGCTGTCGACATCGAGCGCGGGCGTGCCGGCCCAGTACTCGGTCTCGCGCCCGACCGCGCCACCGCGCGCTCGCGCGGCATCGGCCTCGACATAGACGTGGGTGCGCCTGGACAGCGCGTAGTCGGCCACCACCGCGACGCTGTCGGCATTGCCGCTGCCCAGCGGCACCGGCACTTCCTGGAACTGCGTGGCCACGTTGCCGTTCTGCCAGTAGCGGTAGTAGGCGCCCGACAGATGCAGCGCCGGCGTCAGCTGATAGCCGAGCCCCCGCGAACGCAATGGCGTAGCGCGCATCGCTGGCCGATTCCCGTCGGCCCATATGGCCGACAAACGCCTTGGCCTTGCCGAACGCATACGAGCCGCCGACCGTGTAGTTGCGCACCGTGCCGCTGCCATCGTCGTTCTTGCGCTGGTCGTAGGCGACGCCGAACGCGACCGCTCCCTGCTGGTACAGCGCGCCGCCGCCCAGCGTGGTGCCGCGGACCATGCTGCCGGGCTGCTCGCCGGCGCCGTAGTCCAGCTGCACGGTCAGCGGGCCCATCGTGCGCTGGTACACCACACTGTTGTTGATGCGGTAGTCCTGGATGAAGATGTCGCCGCCCAGGTACAGCGGGTCCGACCAGAAGTTGCCCCAGCCCTGGTCGAGCGGATTGAAGGCCCAGCCGATATTGTTCAGCGCGTTGTACTGGCGCCCGAAGGTCAGGCTGCCCCAGTCGCCCTTCAGGCCGACATAGGCCTGCCGGCCGAACAGCGCGTTGTAGCCCAGGCGGCCGTCGTCGCTGCCGACGCCCGCTTCGAGCTGGAAGATCGTGTGATTGCCGCCGCCGAGATCTTCGTCGCCCTTGATGCCGAAGCGGCTGCCGACCATGCCGCCGGAGACCAGCGCAAGCTGGTCGTTGTGATGGCCGTCGAGGTTCGAGGTGTAGCGCACCGCCGAACTGACGATGCCGTACAGCGTGACGCCGGGCTCGGCTTGCGCGGCGCCGGGGAGAGCGGCGACGGGCAACAGCCCGGCCGCCAGCAGCCAGGGGCTGGCTGTCTTCTTCATGGATTGTCCTCCGAGGTCGGACCCGTCCGGCACGCAGGGCGCCGGCGGACCCGTCAGACCGATGGCCTGCGGTACCAGTCCCGCGCGGGCACGCGGGTCGTCATCGGGACGTGCGCGGTGGCGCGTGTCCCGGGCGAAGGTCGAGGTGGGCGACGTTGCCTTGCTGGCGGCGAATGCCGGCAGTGGAGCCGGGCAAGCCTGTGCGGTGCCGGACGGTCCGGCGCCGCGGGAGTGGGCCCGAGGGCCTTGTGGCTGGGTTCGCCGGCGCCCACCTCGCGCGTCGTTCCGGCTCGTGCAGGGCGGACGGTGAAGGCGTGTTCCGGGTCGTCCCCGGTACGGCGAACGGGCGGTAGTTTACCTGCTTTGCCGAGCCGGCCCGGAAAACGCGGTCCTGGGGACCGCGTGACGGGCGCCATTGGCCGGCGAAAACTGTCCTGGCGAACGCCCTCGCGGCATCGCTGAAATGTGATGTTTAAATAATTTTTGTGAAAGTGGGCTAGATTTAATCGGTAAACAGCTTCGATTAAACGCCGAGGAGCGCGAGCGACAGCCCGATCGCCAGCTCTGCGCGCCGTCCTACGATGTGCCTCCACCCGGCCGCAGGCAGCAGGCCACCGGCCATTCCCGGTACCGTCATGAGAAGAAAACTCAGTTTCCGCCATATCGAAACGGTCCACGCGATCATCCTGACCGGTTCGGTGACGGGCGCGGCCACCCGCCTGCATGTGACGCAGCCCGCGATCAGCAACGTGCTGCGCGACGCCGAGGAGCGCCTTGGCTTCCTGCTGTTCGATCGCCGTGGCGGGCGGCTGGTGCCGACGCCCGGTGCCGACATGCTGTTCGAGGAAATCGAGAAGTCCTTCATTGGCCTCGATGCCATCAACGCCTTCTGCCAGCGCATCGAGCAAGACCAGCGCCAACGGATTTCGATCGCGTGCACGCCGGCCTTTGGCGCGACCGTGCTGCCTCGGCTCGCCGCCACCTATGCGCGGCAGTATCCCGATATCTTTTTCTCGGTGCATTCGCGCGTCGCGCACCATGTGGCCGCCTTGATCGGCTCGCGCAAGGCGGACATCGGCTTTGCGCTGGAGGTCCCGGATATTCCGGGCGTCGAGAGCGAACTGCTGGCCGAGCTGCCGATGGTGTGCTACCTGCCGCCTGGCCATCGTCTGGCGCGCCAGGCGGTGGTGGAGCCGAGCCAGTTGCTCGACGAGCCGATGATCTCGCTGTCCCGGATCGAGGGCATCGAGGACGTGGTGGAGCGGCTGTTCGAACCCTGCGGCGCCATGCCCGTACCCGTCGCCGAATGTCCGGCGGCGATCTCGGCGTGCGGCATGGTGGCCGAGGGGCTCGGCTTCATGCTGTTCGACGGCCTGCCGGCGCAGTTGTTCGGGGCTTCCCGCCTGAGCGTGCTGCCGCTGTCGTCGTCGCGCCGGCTGTCGTACCGCGCCTACTGGCTGAAATCGCGAACACAGGAGCTGCAGCCGCGCGCGCTGATCGACCTGGCCCGCGACATCCTGCTGCAGATGGGGACTCAGAAAAAGCGCGAGAGCCGGTAGGGCGACGGGTCGAGCGCGCACGGCACGCCGGCCACGCGCGCGGCCATCAGCCGGCCGGTCATCGGCGCGCCCGTCAAGCCGGTGTGGCCGTGGCCGCAGGCGAGATACAGGCCCGGATGCGCGGGCAGCTCGTCGATGATCGGCACGCTGTCCGGCGTGGAGGGCCGCAGGCCAAGCCAGACGCTCGCGCCCCGCGTATCGATGCCCGGGAACAAGCGGCGCGCGGTGGCCAGTATCGCCTCGGTGCGGCGCTCGTCCGGCGGATGGCGCAGCCCGGCGATTTCGACGGTGCCGGCGAAGCGCAGGCCACCTTCCATCGGCGTGACGGCGACCGCCTGATCCTTGTAGATGAAGGGCACCGGCACCGCCACGCCGGGGTTGGGCAATTGCACGTGATAGCCCCGTTCGGCCTCCAGCGGCAGGCGCACGCCGAGTGGCTCGAGCAATTCGCCGGAGAAGGCGCCGGCCGCCACCACCACACGGTCGGCACGGTCGTCACCCTGATGGGTCCACAAGCGGAAGCCGCCGTCGTGGCAAGGCTGTAGCCGCTGCACGCGGCGCAGGCGGATCTTGCCGCCTTCGCGCTCGAACTGGCTTGCCAGCGCTTGCGTCAGCCGCTGCGGATCGATCGCGTGCGCATGCCGCGGAAAGCGGATGCCGCCTCGGACGTGATCGGCCAGGTCCGGCATCAGGGCCTTCAGCTGGGCCTGCGTCAACGGTTCCGTGGCCACGTCCTGTTCCTGCCGCAAGCGCGCGACGAGCCGATCGGCCCGTGATGGCGGGCTCTGCGCCGACCACAGGTGCAATTGGCCTGTGGCGTGGATCACCGCGCCGGCCGCGGTGTCGCCCAGCAGTTCCCGATAGCCGTCGAGCGCCGGCGCATGCAGGGCGCGCAGCGCGCGCGAGGCGTGCGCGACCTGCCGCGGACGGCTGGCACGCACCCATGCCAGCAACCATGGCGCGGCGGCCAGCAGCCGCGGCGGATGGATCGCCAGGGGCCCGTGCCGGTCGAGCAGCCACTTCGGCAGCTGCCATACCATGCCGGGCAGCGCGATCGGAATGCAGCTGTCCACGCTGATCAGGCCCGCATTGCCAAACGACGCGCCGCCGCCGGGAGGCAACGCATCATAGAGGACCACATCGCGGCCCAGGCGCCGCAGCGACAGCGCGATGCACAGCCCGACGATGCCGGCGCCGACGACGGCGATCCTGGCCGAAGCGGCCGGGCGGCGTGGCGCGGCATGCGGCCGTGGCGGAACAGCGGTGGTCGAGACGGTGCAGGGCGATGACAGGGACATGGGTCAAGACGATGAGTCGGCGGAAATACGCCTCGCCATCATGCGGCACCGCCTCGCCGTCCCGCCATTTCGGATTCGTGATGGCGCATTCAGAACCGTGATTCGACATTCCGGCCGGGCTTGACCATGATGACCTGGCGTCGCCACAGGGCACGAGCACACCAGCACGCGAGAACACGACACACGAGCACACGAGCACACGAGCACACGAGCACACGAGCACACGAGACACGACAAGGGGAGACCACGCATGTCGAGCAATGCAACACGAGCGGGGCGCCGTCGCGCCATTGGCACCATTTCCGCGCTGGCCGCGGGCTGCATCCTGGGTTTGGGTTCGCCGGGACAGGCCCGTGCCGAGGCGCCGGCCCGCTTTATCGTTCCGTTTCCCGCCGGTGGCGCGGCCGACGCGATGGCGCGCGTGCTGGTGGACCGGCTGAAGGACCAGCTGAAGCAGCCGGTGATCGTGGAAAACCGGCCCGGTGCCAGCACCCGGGTGGCCGCCGAAACGTTGAAGCAGGCGGCGCCCGATGGCAATACGGTGCTGATGACGCTGTTCGACACGATGGTCATTGCCCCGCTGGTCTACCGCAATCTGCGGTACGACCCGGACAAGGACTTTGCGCCGATCACCGAGGTGGCGGGGCTCGACTATGGCATCGCGGTCAGCGGAAGTTCGCCTTACCGGACGCTGGACGACTACGTCAAGGCGGCCCACGCGAATCCCGCCGCCGCCACGCTGGGCGTTTCGGGACTCGGATCGGTGTTGCACTTCCTCGCCTTCGATTTCACCCGCCAGACCCGCGTCGACATGTCGATCGTGCCGTTCCAGGGCGGGCCCGCCATGGTGACCAATCTGGTGGGCAACCAGATCGGCTCGGCGATCGACGGGATCGGCGTCTTCGTCGAGCAGCACCGCGCCGGCAAGGTGCGCGTGCTGGCCGTATCGGGCAAGCAGCGCAGCAGCCAGCTTCCCGATGTGCCGACCTTTGGCGAGCAGGGCTACCCGTCGCTGCTGGCCAGCTCCGGTTATGCCCTGTACGCGCCGGCCGGTACGCCGCCCGCGCAGATCGCGCGCTGGAACACGGCCATGCGCGCCGTGCTCGCCCAGCCCGACGTGCAGGCACGCATTCGTGCGATCGGATACGAGCCGCAGCCGGGCTCGACGCCGGCACAGGTGGTCGAACGCAGGAAGCGCCTGAGCGAACAATGGACGCCCATCGTCCGGACCTCGGGGTACAAGGGCGATTGAGGGCGCTCAAGACGATAAGGGCGATAAGGGCGATAAGGGCGATCGACGGCGGGCGGCTGCGCGGCCGTCCTGCAGTTCATCGGCCCATCGCCGCCAGCCCCCTGCTCGAGATCCGCAATCAGATCGCGCGGATCCTCGAGCCCGACATGCAGCCGGACGATCGGCCCGCGGCCCGACCAGTCGCCGACGCTGCGGGCGCGCTTGACGTCCGACAGCGTGGCCAGGCTTTCGTAGCCGCCCCAGGAAGCGCCGATGCCGAACAGCGTCAGCGCATCGACGAAGCGCTCCGCGGCGGCAAGGTCGTGACTACGCAGTTCGAACGACAGCAGGCCGTTGGTGCCGGTGCAATCGCGCTGCCACAGCGCGTGGCCCGGATCGCCGCGCAGCGCGGGGCAGAACACCGTGGCGACCTCGGGACGCTGCGTCAGCCAGTCGGCCACCGCCAGCGCGTTGGCCTCGTGCATCGCCAGCCGCGGCGCCAGGCTGCGGATGCCGCGCAGCACCAGATAGGCATCGTCGGGGCTCACCGCGATGCCGAAGCTGTCGGCCAGCGCGGACAGCGGCTGCCAGGCGTCCTCGGTGGTCGTCACCGTGCCCATCATCACGTCGGAATGCCCGGACAGGTATTTGGTCGCGGCCATGATCGAGACGTCGGCGCCGAGCGCCAGCGGCCGGTATTGCAGGCCGGAGCCCCAGGTGTTGTCGGCCACCAGCAGCAGCCCGTACCGCTGCGCCAGCGCCGACAGCCGGCGCAGGTCGCACATCTCGTAGACCAGCGAGCCCGGGCATTCGGCGTACAGCATGCGCGTGGCGGGCTCGATGCGGGCCTCGATATCGCTGCCGTCGGCGGCGTAGAAATCGACGCGGATGCCGTGATCGCGCAGGAAGGTATTGGCCAGATGGCGCACCGGCTCGTAGACGCAGTCGGCCATCAGCACATGGTCGCCGGGGCGCAGATAGGCCAGCAGCGTCATGCCGATCGCGGCGAGCCCGGTCGGATACAGACGCGTCCGGTGGCCGCCTTCGAGCGCGCAGACCGCGTCCTCGAGCGCGAAGCTGGTCGGCGTGCCGCGCGCGCCGTAGGTGAACAGGCGTTCCTCGCCGCGCCGTGCGCGTGCCTCGCGCTGCTGCGCCACCGTGTCGAACAGCACCGTACTGCTGCGCACCACCGGAGGATTGACGGGGCGGCCGCCCGGATAGTCGAGCGCCTTGCCGGCGTGGACCAGCGTGGTCAGCGGCGAATGTTGGGTGGGATCTGGCATGGCGTCCAAGCGGCATCGGCAATCAGTCGATCTTCGCGCCCGACAGCTTGACGATGCGCGACCACTTCGCGATATCGCTGTTGAGCTGCGCGGCGAAGGCCTCCGGCGTGCTGGCGACGACCTCGCTGCCGCCGTCGTGGATCAGCTTGACGACCTCGGGCGACTGCAGCACCCGCACGATCGAGGCGCGCAGGTAGGCGACGCGCTCCGACGAGGTGCCGGCCGGCGCGAAGATCCCGTACCAGTCCTCGAAGCTGGTGTTCTTGTAGCCAAGCTCGTCGAGCGTCGGCACCTTGGCGAACACGCCCAGGCGCTTCGGGCTGGTCACCGCCAGCACGCGCATCTTGCCGCTCTGCACGAAGCCCGCGACCGACGAGGTCGAGGTAATCAGCGTCGCCACCTGGCCGCCGAGCAGATCGGTGATGGCCGGGCCCGCGCCCTTGTACGGCACGTGCGTCAGCGCGATCCTGTGGTCCTTGTCCAGCACCACGCCGACCAGATGCGACAGCGTGCCGTTGCCCGGCGTCGCGTAGGTCAGCTTGCCCGGCTCGGCCCTGGCCTGCGTGACCAGATCGGCGAAGGTCTTCAGCGGCGAATCGGCGGCGACGACGATGGCCAGCGGCGCGGCGTTCAGCTGCGTGATGGGCGTGAAGCTCTTGATCGGATCGAAGCCCGCCGACGAGTACAGCGTCGGATTGACGGCCATCAGCGACACCTGAGAGGTCAGCAGCGTATAGCCATCCGGTTTGGTCTCGGCCACCAGCTTCGCGCCGATATTGCCGCCCGCGCCGCCGCGGTTATCGACCACCGCGGGCTGGCCCGTGATGGCGGCCAGCTTGTTGGTGACGATGCGCGTGATCGCATCGTTGCCGCCGCCGGCAGGGGAAGGGCGAGACGAAGCGGATCGGCTGGCTCGGATAGCCGCCGACCGGCGTCAGCGGCTGCGCGCTCGCGGTGGTGATGGCGGTGGCGGTGGCGAGGGGGACCGCGGTCAGTTGCGCCGCGGTCAGCAGGCCGAGCATCGACAGGGATAGGGTTCTTTTCATGGGGACTCCTCCAGGCGTGGTGGGGACTACGGCAGGCGGTAGCTGCCCAGCTCGGCGTCATCGAGCTGGGAGATCAGATTGGTTTCCCACGCCAGGTACTGGCGCGCGGCGGCCTTGTTGCCGTCGTGGCGGTCGTGCACGAAGAAGAGGTAGTCGATGCAGTCACGATCGGCAGGCTCGTTCGGCGAGGCGGCCAGCGGCAGGCCCGCGGCGGTCCACGACGCCATGCCGCCGTCGAGCACGCGCGCCAGCGTGCGCTGCGGCGCGGGCAGCGACAGCGCGGCGGCCGCGGCGATCTCCGGCTGATCGGCGATCAGCACCAGTGGGCGGCCGTCGTTGGCCACCGCCTGCGCCAGGCGCGGGCGGATCGACCAGCGCGCACCGGGGATGTGGGCCTTGCGGTAATCCATGCTGGCGCGCAGATCGATCGCGACAACCTCGCCGCTGTCGAGCGCGCGGGCCAGGCGCGCCGCATCGACGGTCGGCAGGGCCGGCAGGGCCGGCAGCGCGGCGGTGGCGGGGACCGTTAGCCCGGTCAACGCCAGGCCGCTGCGCAGGCCGTCCTCCAGCACATGGGCGTCGTGCCCCAGCTGCCGCAGCCAGCTCGCCACCACCGGCGCGCGCACGCCGTCGTCATCGAACAGGACCAGCCGCGCGCCGCGCACGCCGACGTATTGATCGGTGGCCTGGATCAGCTGGCCCCCGGGCGTGTGTTGCGCGCCCGGCAGCGTGCCGCGCGCGAATTCCTCCGGCGTGCGCACGTCGCACAGGAACAGCGTGCGCGTGGTGTCGCGGGCCCAACCGTGCACGGTGGCGGCGTCGACGGTGGCCACGCCGTGGCGCTCGGCGAGCCGTGCCGCCGCCGCGCGCATCGGTTCGAGCCCGGTGGTGTCCGTCTTCTCGGGATAGTGGCGGTCGTTGCCGTGCTCGAGCTGGTAGTCGGCCAGATACCAGCCCTGCGTGCCGTTCTCCAGCGCGTAGACCGGATTGGGGATGCCCAGGTTGATCAGCGTCTGCGCGCCGATGATGCTGCGCGTGCGACCCGCGCAATTGATCACGATCGGCGTGTCGTCGTCGGGCACCAGGTCGCGCAGCCGATAGGCCAGCTCGCCGTTCGGGCAGCAGATCGCGCCGGGGATATTCATCTTGCGGTATTCGGACAGCGGCCGCCCGTCGAGCACCACCAGCTTGTCGCCGCGGGCCTGCATCGCGTGCAGCTGCTCGGCGCCGATGCGCGGCGTATGCAGCTTGTGTTCGATCAGCTCGCCGAAGGTCTTCGATGGCACGTTGACGCCGGCGAACAGCGCATAGCCTGCCGCGGCCCACGCCGCGGTGCCGCCGCGCAACACGTGCACGTTGGTGTAGCCCGCGGCGCGCAGCGCGGCGGCGGCCGGCACGGCGACGCTCTCGTCATGGTCGTAGACCACCACGCGCACATCGCGGCGCGGCACCAGGCGGCCGATCTCGAGCTCGAGGCGGCTGTAGGGCAGCGGCACGGCAAGGAACAGATGCGATTCGCCGTATTGGCCGTGCTCGCGCACATCGAGCAGGGCGAACTCGGCGCCGTCGTGCAGCCAGGCCTTCAAGGTCCGGGCATCGACGTAATCGGCCGCGCGATCGGTGGCGCGATCAGTGGCGCGATCGGTGACGGCATGGGTCGCGGAAGCTGGAATGGAAGCGGGCTTGGAAGCGGGATTGAAATCGGTCACGGAATCGGTCATCGGCTCACGGGCCGCCCAGGGCGGCCGAATTCGGGCAAAACGCTCCCCTGGCCGAGGACAGCCATGCGTGGCAAGGGGAGGGGGAATGGGTCGGAGGTGGGCCGCCGTCGCCGCGCTGTCGCGGATCGAGGACGGCCGCGGGAGGTCAGCGGCGCGTTTGCACGCCGACCGACATCACCTGGTAGCGACCGGTCTCGAGGTCGAACGCAATGCGTTCCTTCAGCGTTTCGAGCGCGCGGCCATACATGTGCAGATGGCGGATGATCTGCTCGCCCTGGATCTCGACCGAGTGGATGTCGTCGGGCATCAGCGCGATGCCTTCGCCGGGGCCGACGCGAACGGTATCGATCTGCTCGAGCTGGCCGATGCCGGGCTGCGAGCCGTCATCGAGACGGCGATAGACGTAGTTCTGTTCCTCGCCCTCGACCGCGGCGATGCAGGCCCAGGTCGTGTGGTTATGCGGCGGAATCCGCTTGCCCGGGCGCATCACGTTCAGATAGAGCGCATAGCGCTGGTCCGGATCTTCGGTGATCAGATAGCGGGCCTGGCGCTCGCCGGCCTCGGGCGGCGCGAAATCGGCCTCGCTCCACCATTCGCGGTGCGACGCCAGGTCCTTGACCACGGCCAGCACCCGGTCCAGCGCCTCGCGCGTCAGCGCCTTGTTTTCAACAATATCCTTAATGCTTTGCATGGCGCCCTGGACGGCTGCGGTGCGGGCTTCGGCGCGCGCGGGAGCGAGGCTCATCGAACAACTCCTGAAAGATACGGGTCTGGAGCCACACTGTACTGAACGCGATCGGGCCGAACAACTTAGAATATTGCGCAATCATATAAGCATCCCTTATATATCATTCATGCGTCATCTCGACCTCGAACTGCTGCGGACGCTGGTCGCCATCGCCGAGCACACCACCTTTGCGGCCGCGGCCGATGCGACCCACAAGACCCAGTCCGCCGTCACCCAGCAGATGCAGCGGCTGGAAGAGCAGGTCGGGCTGCCGCTGTTCGACAAGCTCGGGCGCAGCAAGCGGCTGTCGCCGCATGGGCAGAAGCTGCTCGAATACGCCAAGCACATGCTGGCGATCAACGACGAGGCGCTGCGCGCGCTGCGAGAGGGCAATCTGGAAGGCGCGCTGCGGATCGGCGCGCCGCACGATATCGCCGACACCATGCTGCCGCCGCTGCTGGCGCATATCGCGCGCAGCTCGCCGAAGCTGCAGCTGGAAATCCACGTGGGGCGCAGCCCTTTCCTGATGGAATCGCTGCGCCGGGGCGAGATCGACCTGACGCTGTCCACGCGCAGCGATCCGACGCTGGAAGGGGTGGTGCTGCGGACCTCGCCGACCGTATGGATCTGCGCGGCAGACTACGTGCACGACATCTCGCGGCCGGTGCCCCTGATCCTGGCCGACGAGCCCAGCCTGTTCCGCCGGCTCGCGCTGGAGGCGCTGGAACTGGCGCAGGTGCCATGGCGGCCGGGCTATCTGGCGCCGAACCTGATCGGCATCAAGGCCGCCATCCGCGCCGGCCTGGGCGTGACCGCGCGCAGCATCGAACTGCTGGGCCCCCGATATGCGCGTGCTGGGCGAGAACGACGGCATGCCGCGCCTGCCCGATGTCGCGTACTACCTGTGGATGCGTCCGGACGTGATCAATCCGGCCACGCGGCAGGTCTACGAGATGCTCAAGACCACGCTGGGACTGAATGCCACGCTGGGACTGAATGCAAGCGTGGCCGGACCTTCGCCGGCCTGATTCTGTCGCGCATTCCCGTCACGACCTTCGCCGGCCCACAGCACAGGGCAACACAGCCGATACCGCTGGTTTGGAACGCCCGCTTGCACGGCCGCCGATTTCCGCATAGACTAACCAAAACGTTTTGGTTACGCGGTTTTTATCATTCAGCGGCGAATACGCACAGACGGGCGCATAGACGCATAAAGGCATAGAGGCACCGGCGCGGCTCACCGATCGCGCCACTCGCCAACACACGCCGCTGCCATCCAAGGAGGAGATCCCCATGACCCAACCCGCTCCCGCGGCCGTCGACGAGGTATTGCCATGGCGGCGGCTGTTCGCCTTCGGCATGCAGCATGTGCTGGTGATGGCCGCATCGCCGATTGCCTCGGTATTCCTGATGAGCAAGGCGCTCAATTTCCCGCCCGCGCTGGCGATGCAGCTGCTCAGCGCGACCTTCGTGATCTGCGGCCTGGGCACCTTGCTGCAATCGTTCGGGCCCAAGGGCATCGGTGCCCGGCTGCCGTTCATCATGCTGCCCGGCGGCGCGCCGATCGTGCTGTTCATCCTGATCGCGCAGCAGACCGATGTGCAGACGGCGGCCGGCGCGGTGATCCTGACCGGCGTCTTCTATTTCCTCGTGCTGCCGGTGTTTCGGCGCTGCCTGCGCTATTTCCCCGCGGCGGTGGTCGGCACCATGCTGCTGCTGGTGGCGATCAACCTGGCGCAGGTCTCGGGCAAGCTGATCGCCGGGCAGCCGGGCACGCCGGGCTTCGGCGCGCCGATGAACCTGCTGCTGGCGTTCGCCACGATCGCCTTTACCGTGCTGTTCTCGCGCGTGCTGACCGGCATGCTGGGGCAGCTGGCGATCCTGCTCGGGCTGCTGGGCGGGGCGCTGGTGGCGGTCGGAGTAGGTGCCTTCCACAGCGAGCATCTGTCGCTGTGGCCGGTGCTGGCGCTGCCGTCCGCGTTGCCGTTCGGCATGCCGAAGTTCGACCTGATAGCGGCGATTCCGCTGATGGTGTTCTCGATCGTGTCGATGGTGGAGGCGACCGGCCAGACCATCGCGATCGGCGATGCGGTTAGCAAGCCGATCGACGAGCAGCGCGACGTGCCGCGCACGATTCGCGGCGACGCCTTGACCTCGCTGCTCGGCGGGCTGTTCGGCACCTCGCTGATCATCACCAGCGGCGAGAACATCGGCATCGTGCGGGCGACCGGCGTGCGCTCGCGCTTCGTCACCGCGGTATCGGGCGGCATCCTGGTGGTGTTCGGGCTGCTGGTGCCGGTGTCGTCGCTGATCGCCGCAATTCCGGAGGCCGTGGTCGGCGGCACCGGGCTGATCGTGTTCTGCATCGTCGGCACCATGGGCATCGACATGCTGCGCAAGGTGGACCTGCGCGACCACGCCAACATGTACATCGTCGCGGTGGCGCTGGCGGTCGGGCTGCTGCCGATCCTCGTGCCGGGCATCTATGCCAGCGTGCCGGCCAACATCCGCATCCTGGTCGGCAACGGCGTGGCGATGGGCGCGATCACGGCGGCGCTGATGAACTTCCTGTTCTTCCATACCGGGCTGCGGCGCGGCATGGAGAAGGTGCCGGTCGCGCATTGAGTCGCGCATTGAGTCGCGCATTGAGTCGCGCATTGAGTCGCGCATTGAGTCGCGCCTTGTAGTCCGCAGGTTTTTTCCCCCTCCCGCAAGCGGGAGAGGGGGCAGTCATCCGCTTATCTGGCCATGCCGCCGCCTGCATGCGCCGCAACTCGTAGAACGTATGTCGCATTCTTCCTCCGCTTTCCCCCGCTCCCTTCACCGATCGCTTCACCGATCCCTCCGCCGATTCAGACCGCGCCGTGCTGCGCCCCGCGTCCTTCGACCGCCCGCAGGTGCTGCTGCCCGAATGGACCCTGCTGCGCGACGGCATCGTGCGCGACCACGCGATCGTGGTGCAGGACGGCCGCTTCGCCGCGGTCGGCCCGGCCGCGCAAATCGCCGCGCAATTCCCGCATCTGCCCACGCTGTCGTTGACGCGCATGCTGCTGATGCCGGGCATGATCGATACCCATCATCATCTGACGCAATCGTTCGGCAAGTCGCTGGTGTTCGGCGAGCCCTCGGAGATTTTCCGGCGCGTGTGGGTGCCGCTGGAGGGCAGCCTGACCGAGACGCACCTGTACCTGTCGTCGAAGCTGGCCGCGCTCGAGGCGCTGCGCGGCGGCTTTACCACGGTTTGCGATGCCGGCACGCGTGCCGATGCGGGTCTGGAGGCAATCGCGCAGGCGGTCGGCGAGGCCGGCGTGCGCTGCGTGCTGGGCCTGATCTGCAACGATCGCCCCGGCGGGCAGACCCTCGACGCCGAGCCGATCCTGCGCCGTGCCGAGCGCCATCTGGCGATGTACGACGATCATCCGCTGGTGGTGCCGTCGCTGGCGATCTCGATTCCCGAGGTGGCCAGCGACGCGATGCTGCACGACGTCTATCGCCTGTGCGAGGAAGCGCGCCGCGTCTTCCAGACGCACGCCAACGAACATCTGGTCGCGGTCGAGCGCTCGCTCAATACGCGCCGCCAGCGGCCGATCGAACATCTGGAGGCGGTCGGCGCGCTGGGCCCGGCCGCGCTGCTGGCGCACGCGACCCTGGTGACGCCGCACGAGATCCGCCTGCTGGCCGAGCGCGGCGCGGCGGTGGCCTACAACCCCGTCGCCAGCGCCTGGAAGGGCAATGCGGTGGCGCCGGCCGAGACCATGGCGACCTTCGGCGTGCGCCTGGGCCTGGGCACCGACGGCACCCGCAGCGACGGCTTCCGCTTGCTCGACTATGCCGAGGCCGCGCAGCGCTTCGCCTTCGGCATCGGCGTCGGCGACTCGTCCTGCGGCGCCGGCTGGCGCTGGCTCGACATGGCGACGCACGACGGCGCCGATGCGGCCGGCCTGGGCAAGGTCACTGGGGAGATTGCGGCCGGCAAGCAGGCCGACTTCCTGCTGGTCGATTGCGATGTGCCGGAGATGACGCCGTCGTGGGACCTGAGCTGGGAGCTGGTGCGGCTGGCCAATCGCGACCAGATCCGCGGCGTCTTCGTCGACGGCCGGCTTCGCCTGTGGGACGGCTGGCCGCTGGACTGGGATGCGCGCGCGCTGATGCGCGAGATCCGCCAGATGGCCGAACAGACCATCGCCAACGCGCCGATCACCAAACTGCACGATCCGGCCGACGTTCACCGCGCCGCCAATCGTGCGTCGCGTCCCGAGGCGGCGAAGGGCGGGGCGCAGGCATGATGTTCGATACGACGATGCTGAGCGTCTGGCTCGCCGTGTTCGCCGGCGCGCTGGTCCAGGGCACCACCGGCATGGGCTTCGCGCTGATCGTGGTGCCGGTGCTCGCGCTGGCCGCGCCCGCGATGCTGCCCGGTTCGCTGCTGATCGCGATGCTGCCGCTGAACGCCTATGTGGCCTGGCGCGAGCGGCATGCGATCGATCTGCGCGGCGCCGGCTGGATCAGCGCCGGACGGCTGGCCGGTACCTTCGGTGGCCTGTGGGTGCTGGTGGCGGTGCCGATGGCCTGGCTCAATGCGCTGGTCGGCGGCAGCACGATCCTGGCGGCCGTGGTGTCGCTGATTGCGCCGGCATTCACGCCCGGCAAGATGACCTTCGCCTCGACCGGCCTGATCACCGGCGTCACCGAGACCGCCACCGGCGTCGGCGGCCCGCCGCTCGCGCTGGCCTACCAGCATGCGCCGGTGGCCACGCTGCGCGCGACCGTGGCGCTGTGCTTCCTGGTGGGCGAGATCATCTCGCTGATCGTGCTGGCGGTGGGCGAGCGGCTGGGCGCGTCGCAGTGGCACTACGCGCTCGGCATGCTGCCGGTGCTGGGCGCCGGCATGCTGGCCAGCCATCTGGTCCACCGGCGCATCAACCAGCGCATGCTGCGCATCGGCGTGCTGGTGTTCGCGCTGGTATCGGGACTGGTGGTGCTGGTGCGCGGCTGACGCAGCGGACGTAGCGGACGTGGTCTAGGTAGCCGACGTAGCCGACGATTCGCGCGGCACCAGCTCGGGCAGCGGCGCCGCCACGGACGCGCGTTCGCGCCCGCCCGAGATATGCTCGAACAGCAGTTCGACGGCCAGCGACGCGACCCGTTCGAGATGCAGATTGACCGCGGTGATCGGCGGCTGGTGGCTGCGCGCGCGAATGCCATCGTAACGGGTCACCACCATCAGGTCCTGCGGTACCCGCTTGCCGAGCGATTGCGCATGCGCGATCG
Source organism: Cupriavidus sp. H18C1 (assembly GCF_049311595.1). Taxonomy (NCBI): domain Bacteria; kingdom Pseudomonadati; phylum Pseudomonadota; class Betaproteobacteria; order Burkholderiales; family Burkholderiaceae; genus Cupriavidus; species Cupriavidus sp. H18C1. The sequence goes on along the minus strand of NZ_CP186008.1, from coordinate 312,480 downwards.
CGCCGACCGCGAAGGCATCGACCGGCGCGCATAGCGCATCGATGTCCGGCTGCTCGCGCAGCAGCGTCGCGCACGCGGCGGCGCCGCCCGCTTCGCCTTCGCTCTCCTGCGCGGTGACGATATGGCAGGGCAGGCCGGCCGCGGCCACGAAGGCGCGATAGGCGCGCTCGGTTTCCACATACGATTGGCGCGGCGTCGCGCCGATCAGCAGGCCGATGCGGCGTCGGCCCTGCGCATGCAGATGCTCGAGCAGCAGCCGCGCGGTGTATTCCGGATTGCAGATCGACGAAGGGCACCGGGTCGTCCGTACCGGGCTCACGGCCGATCGACACGATGCTGACGCCGCGCTGGCGCAGCAGGGCGATATGCGCGTCATTGGCGACCGGCTCGATGACGATCGCGCCATCGATGTCCAGGCTGTCCAGCAGGCCGCCGGCGCCCTCCAGCGGTGGCACCAGCACGACGCCAAGGCCGCGGCCCAGCGCCGCTTCGGCGGCGATGGCCGCCACTTCCATCATGAAGCCCAGCCGCGAGGTGCCGCCGGCCACCGCGAACGGCATCGACGACACCAGCGCGATGCTGTTGGCGCGTCCCGAGCGCAGCCGCTGCGCGCGCACGCTGGGCCGATAGCCGAGCTGCTGGGCGATCTGCTTGACCCGAGCTCGCGTGGCCGGGTCGACCACGCCGCGATCGTTCAGCGCATGCGATACCGTCGTCAGCGAGACGCCGGCCTCGCGGGCCACGTCATGGATGGTGATGCGTCGGTGCGGGGCGGATGCGCTCGGCCTCGGGTCTTTCATGCGTTGTCGGTGACGGAGCAGGGTAGCGGTGGAATGCCGCGCGGGAAGCGACGTCGCGGCGATCGCCTCGACGATGCGCGCGATCGCGCCGCCTTCGATCGGCGCGGTGGCAAGCATACACCAGCGATCGCGCCGCGCCGCCATGCAGCTGTCATGCCGCCATCATGCAGCCCGCGCCATCATGCAGCCCCCCGCCATCATGCAGGGCGCGCCATCAGGCGGTCACCGCAATCACATGCGCCGATATCCGGCCCTCGATCGGTCCTTCGCCGAACTGGCTGCGCAGCGCGGCCTCGCAATGGCCGGTGGCGCGCTGCATCGCATCGCCGCCGCGCGCTTCGAACTCGGCGCGCATCGGCGTCGCCTGGCAGAAGCCGACCGCCGGCACGCGCGCCGACGCGGCCTGGCTGCGCTTGCCTACCGTGTCGAAGCTGGGTGCCGAGGTAAAGCCGCCCGCGCGCAGATCGCGTTCGATGGCGTCGCGCTGATGGTAGCCATGCGGGGTCCGGGCCATGAAGTCCGGCGGCGAGTCGGGAAAGCACTCGGCCAGCGCACGCGACACCGCGTTGGCGAAGTCGTTCTCCTCGATGCGGTCCCAGACATTGAACACGAAGGTGCCGCCGGGCCGCAGCACCCGCCGCACTTCGGCGAAAGCCCTGGCCTTGTCCGGGAAGAACATCACGCCGAACTGGCACACCACCAGATCGAAGCTGCCATCGTCGAACGGCAACTGCATCGCATCGGCCTGGCGCCATTCGGCCACGCGGCCGTCGAGGCCCGCCGCCTCGGCACGCGCCAGCATCGGCGCGTTCAGGTCGGTGACGACGAGTTCGGCCTCGTCGGGCAGCACCCTGGCCATCGCGCGCGTCACCACGCCGGTGCCGGCGGCGATCTCGAGCACGCGGGAAGGGCGCCGCTCGCCCACGCGGCGGGCCAGGTCGTCGGCATAGGGCTGGAAGATCATCGGCACCAGGTATTGCTCGTACAGCTCGGGAATCGGGCCGGTGAACAGCTTGTCGGCATTCGGTGTGGTCATGGCGGGTCTCCTGGCAGGCCTGCGGGGGGCGGGGCGCCCGCCGCTTCATTTGTCCTGCCAGTCCATGCTAGACGGCGATCACGGCCGGGGCGGCGCGACCGGAGGACCTACCGGCGAAATGCGCAGGCGGCGCGGCTTCACCAAGGCGGGCGCAAGGCCCGCGACCTCGATCTGTGCTTTTGTGCTCGCTTTGTTCGTTCTCGGGCGCGAGGCAAAGCGCGGGACTTTGGCCGCCTGACCCGGCTGCATACGATCCGGCGCATCGCCATGCCGAGCGGCTGGGCGATCGGCGCACCGCGTCGTTCCAACCATCGATCCACCAATCCATCTACTCAGGAGCCTGATCTTGCAGACCAACCGTACTCCGCTGCTTCCGCCTCACCTTGCCGTCAACCTTGCCACGCTCGACCTTGAGGACGATCACCATGATGGCTACGGCTTGTTTCGCGAAACACGCATCGCCATCGACACCGATGCAGGGCGGGATGGCGCCCGCCTCCATTGGTGCTTGGCCCATCCCAAACTGGCCGGCGTGCTGGCTGGCGCCGTCGCCTTCGGCCTGGTCGCTGGCGCGAGCGGCATCACCTTCGCCGCCACGCATGACTGGCTCGCCGCGGCCGCGGTATTTGGGCTGGGCAACACCCTGATGGGCTGCGCGGGAAGCTGCATCATGAACCGCGTGTTGGGGTAGCGCATGAGCGGAAGCGGCCCGGCACCGCGGCGTCCTGACCGCTACTCGGCTGTGGGGTGATATTCCGGCACCGTCATCCGCAGCAACCCCATGCCGCGGCCAGTGGGGCGCGGCATGGAGGGCGCCGGCAATTTGACCTAGAGTGGCGTCAGTGGCCGCGGTCAGGGCAGCGTTCGCGCCGCGCTTCCCGCCACCGCTTGCCGTTTGGAGGACATCGCCATGAACCGCCCGTTGTTGCGTCGGCTTCCGCGCCTGCTACTGACCGGGTTGCCGGCCCGGTTACCGCTTCAGTTGCCGACTCAGTTACGGACCCCGTTGCCGCCGTCGCATCCATTGCCGCTGCGGCAGCGGCCCGATCCACACCGGCGGCGGCTGCTGGAGGTCGGTGGCGCGATGCTGCTGCCGGCCGCATGGCCCGGCCTCGCCTCGGCGCAATCTCCTTCGCCTTCGCCATCGCCGCAGCAGTCGGTGCCCCGTCCATCGGGCAGCAAGCCGATGCAGATCGGCGTGATCGGCAGCGGCCGGATCGGTGGCACGGTCGGAGGGCTATGGGTCAAGGCCGGTTATCCGGTCTTGTTCTCGTCGCGGCATCCGGAACAGCTGAAGCCGCTCGTCGATGGCCTGGGGCCGCTGGCCCGGGCGGGCACCGTGGCGGAAGCGGTCGCGTTCGGCGACGTGCTGTTCGTTGCCGTGCCCTATGGCGCGCTGCCGGAGATTGGCAAGGAACACGCCCGCGGAATGGCCGGCAAGGTGGTGCTGGACGCGACCAACGCGTATCGCCATCGCGATGGCGCCGCCGGCGAGGATGCGCTGGCCAACGGCATCGGTCCTACCACGTCGAAATACCTGCCGGGGGCGCGCATCGTGCGCGCCTTCAATTTCACCAGCGCCAGCGATTTTGCGACCCGGCACCATCAGGAACCGCGGATCGCGATACCGATCGCCGGGGACGACCGGGCCGCGCTCGACACCGCCTCCGAACTGGTGCGGGCCGCGGGCTTCGAGCCCGTCGTCGTCGGCCCGTTGAAGATTGCCGACAGCTTCGCACCCGGCGGGCCGCTGTTCCGGCAGGTCGGCAGCGCCGAGGAACTGCGGCAGAAGGCGAGGGCCGCAGTGCCGGCGCAGCCTGCCGGGCGCTAGCGCTCGACGGTCAGAGCCGATGCAGGGACGCTGACGAGCCTGCCTGCGGACCCATCAGATTGCGCACGGTGACCTTTGCCAGCAGATTGGTCCGCGCCGCGTCGCTCAATTGACCGCCGTGGATCAGCGCCATCGCCTTGTCCTGGAGGCCGGCGGGCGGCTGCGGCCACGACAGCCATTCGGCCAGCCAGGCCGCCTGCAGATCCGCCGGCATCGCTGCCAGCCCTTGCTCCATGGCGGAGACCAACGCAGGGGAAGCGTCCGGACGCAGCGCGAGGTGGACGGCTTGCTCCAGCAGTTCGGCGCGCGCCGTTGTCCCGCCGGCTGCCTGCGGCCGCTCGGCGTCGCCGAGGGCCGAGGCGAGACGCCCCCCGCAGCGTGTCATCCCGCAGAGGATTCGGGCCGGCGAGGTACGGCGCAATGCTGGCCGCCAGCGTTTCGGCCGACGTGGTGTCGCGCCGGTTGGTGAGGCCAGCCGCCTGCTCGACGTCCTGGATCAGCCAGTTGCTCAGCCGGAGGTGATGGCTTTCCAGCAGCGTGCCAAGCAGATCGCGCGGGTGCGCGCCGGGATCCCGCTGCCTTTCCTGTTCCAGCGCTGCGAATACCTCGTTCAAGGGGAGGCTGTCGGGGCGCGATTCGAGCGCGACGCGCGCTTCGCCGGCGCCGGACTCCACTAGAGGTAATTCGCCGGCTGCCGCCGGTCTGGCGTCGGACTCGGGCGGGAGAGGAAGGAAAATGAGCTGCTGGGGCGCGGCGGCGCCCATCGAAGAGGTGTGCATGGGTGAAGTCAGGAAGTAAGCGTTGAGGGAGGAGCCGCGGCGTGCCGGCTGGCGTGCTGCTGCGCCGCCACCGCGGTCCGGCTCGTGTCCGCGATGCGGACCGCGCGATTTTGGCGAGCCCCGCCGCCGCGCGCTTCCGATTTGCGGCACGGACCGCAGGAAGCGTGTCGCGCCGCAGCACGCAATGTCGCCGGCCCCTGCGCCGCGCGACGGTAGAATGCCTGCGCGCCGGACCGCTCCGTCTCAACGGCCGGATTTCCGGTGACATCGACCAGGGAGGATGACGATGAGCGCCCCAATTCCCCAGCACCCCGACGAGCACCGCCTCGGCGCCTGCGCTTACCTGCTGCACATGCTGCTGCAGCGCGCGGAACAGCAGCAGCCCGGCATGCTGGATGCGCTGATCCGCGGTGTCACGGCGGACCGGGACGGCGCGCAGGCGCAGGGGCTGGCCGATCCACGTACTGCCGGCGTCTTCGACGAAGCGCTGCGCATGCTGCAACTGGCGAACGATCAGCTCAGGGCGCAGGCCCGACCGTAGCGGTCACCGGCCTGCACCGCCGCGACGCCCACGCCCCAACGCTCAGTCCACCGCGGCGCCGGATCGCTCGACGATCTGCTTCCATTGCGCGAATTCCTTCTCCTGCCGCGCGGCCAGTTGCTCGGGGCCGTCGCGCAGCACGGTCACGCCCAATTGCTGGAAGCGCTGCTGCAGGGCAGGCGAAGCGAGCGCGCTCCGGATCGCGGCATGCAGCTTGTCGACGGCGTGCTGCGGCGTGCCGCGCGGCGCGTAGAAGGCAACCCACAGGTCCCCGCTGAACCCGGGGGAGTGCCTCGGCGATCGCCGGCACGTCCGGCAGCAGCGGGGCGCGCGTCGCGCTGCTGACGCCGATGGCCCGCAGCTTGCCGGCCTTCACCGCCTCCACCGCGGAAGGCAGGCTGGCGAACAGCATCGGCACCTGATTGCCAAGCACGTCCGTCATCGCCGGCGCGACACCCTTGTAGGGGATGTGCTGCATCTTGAGGCCGCCTTTCTCGTTCATCATCTCGCCCAGCAGATGATTCAGCGTGCCGCTGCCGGCCGAGGCATAACGGTACTTGTCCGGATTCGCCTTCACTTCGGCCAGAAAGCCCTTCAGGTCCTTGGCGGGAAACGACGGATGGACGCACAGCACGTTGGGTACCATCCCGACCGCGGCGATCGGCGCAAAGTCCTTGATGGGATCGAAGCCCGGCTTCTTGTACACCCACGGCACGATCAGCTGATTGCTGTTGGCGGTGAACAGCAGGTTGTAGCCATCTGCAGCTTCGCGCCTGGCCGCTTGCGTGCCAACCACGCCACCGGCGCCTGCCTTGTTATTGACCACCACGGGCTGACCCAACGTGCCACCGAGCTGCTCCGCCATGATGCGCGCGACGATATCGACGGTGCCGCCCGGTGCCGTGGGCACGGTGATGGCGATGGGACGCTCCGGATAGGCGGCGAGCGCGGCGGGGGCTGGAACGGTCAGCGCAGCGGTCAGCGCGGCGGTCGCCAGCAGGGCGGCATGGCCGGCCAGCTTTCGGATGGCGAGGATCATGGTGGAGGTCTCCGTCATGGTAGGGAAGGGTAAGCGTTATGGCGCGTATGCGGCGCGGTGCCGCGCCGATCGATCGCGGCATGCAGGCGGCGGGACCAGGCCAATAGTTGCCGGTCGGCGCCGGGCCGGGCCACCAGCAGCACGCCCAGCGGCAACCCGGCGGCATCGAACGTCACGGGCAGATGCAGGCAGGGCCAGCCCAGCACCGACCAGGCCTTGTTGAAGCCGGAATTTCCGGTATGCGCGAGGCCTGCCGGCGCCGGCCCCAATGCACTGCTGGTCAGCACCAGGTCGAGGTCCCCGAAGCCGTGCTCCCAGCTGTCGCGCGCGGCTTCCTGCAAGCGGCGCGCCTGCGCATGATCGGCATCGGACAGCGACAGGCCACGGCGGATCGTGTCGCGCAGCGCCGGGCTCAGCAGCGCGGCCGAGGCGGACGCGATGGGCGCCAGGCGGCGCGCCATCTCATGAGCGACCAGCACGCCGTGCGCGTCCAGCAGCCGCATCGACGATGGCGGCGGGGCAACGATCGCCACCGCATGGCCCCCTTCGAGCAGATCGCGACGCGCCTGCTCGAGGACGTTGGCCGCTGCCCGTTCGAGCCGATACCCGGGCGGCTCGGGCAGGAAGCCGATACGCAATGCGGAGCCGTGATCGGCATCGGCGCTCGCGTCGGCTTGGTCATCGCCGCCCGGCAGCAGCACGGCGCCGACGCGGCCGGCGGTGTCCATCGTGTCGGCATGCCAGCCGATCACGTCCAAAGAGGGGCACATCACGCGCATGCCGCGGCGCGACAGCAGCCCGTAAGTCGGCTTGAAGCCCACCACCCCGCAGAACGCCGCGGGCCGGATCATCGACCCGCCGGTCTGCGTGCCGAGCGCAAAGGGCACCATGCCGGCCGCGACCGCCGCCGCCGACCCGCTCGACGAGCCGCCCGGTGTGTGGCCGGGATTGGCGGGATTGCATGTTGGCCCAGGTGTCACATGGGCGAACTCCGCCGTCACCGTCTTGCCTATCGGCACCGCGCCTGCCGCGCGCAGCCGTGCGACGCAATCGGCGTCGGCCGGCGCAGGGTCGTCCGCACTTGCGGGCGAGCCGCACCGCGTCGGCATGCCGGCCACATCGAGGACGTCCTTGACGCCGAAGGGCATGCCTTGCAGCGGGCCGGCCCGCACACCGGCGTCGCGAAGGGCGGCATCGCCGGCAAGCCGAACCCAGGCGTGCAAGGCGCGATCCTGCTCGGCCACGCGGCGGACCCAGCGCGACAGATCGTCGGCGTCGGCGAGGGGAGGGGAAGGAAGAAGCGGAATAGCGAATCACGATGGGACACCAAAAAGATGCCCCAATGCTAGTTACACTACTGTGTATCGTCCAATTCCAAATCCAGCCTGCATTATGACCAACAGCGACATAATGTTTGTCGACGACCGATTGCTGGCCTGCTTCTGCGCGGCGGCCGAGGAACTGCATTTCGGCCGCGCGGCGGCGCGCCTGTTCATGAGCCAGCCGCCGTTCAGCCAGCAGATCAAGCGGCTCGAGGCCATGGTGGGCGCGCCACTGTTCGTGCGCACCACGCGATCGGTCCGGCTGACGCCGGCCGGCGAGGTCATGTACCAGCACGCCCGGACCATCGCCGGGCAGACGCGCGTGATGCTGCGCGCGGTGCGGCAGGCGGCCGAAGGCGAGGGCGGCTCGCTGGTGGTCGGCATCGCGCCGACCGCCGCGTACTCGCCGGTCGCCGAGGCGCTGTACCGCTACCGCGTCGCGCATCCGCACGTCACGCTCGACCTGCGCGAGATGAACTCGGTGACGATGGAGGCGATGCTGCGCGCGCAGACGATCGATGTCGCGGTGATGCGGCCGATGTCGCTGGATCCGGAGTTCGACCGCGTCGAGGTCTTCCGCGAGCCGATGATGCTGGCGCTGCGGCGGGACCATCCCTGGGCCGGCCGCCGCCGCGTCAGCGTCGAGCAGGCGGCGACGTTGCCGCTGATCGGCTACTCGCAGCAGGCGTCGCCGTATTTCCGCGGCATGCTCCAGGCGATGTTCACCGACGCCGGCAAGTCGCCGCGCTTCGTGCAGGACAGCGTGATACCGACCGTGCTGACGCTGGTCGAGATCGGCGTCGGCGCCGCCATCGTGCCGCGCTCGCTGGCGCGCCTGCGCAGCGAGTCGCTCGCCTTCGTGCCGCTGCAGGACCCGTCCCACGCGATGGCCACCATCGTGGTCGCCAGCCTGCACCGGCGCGCCAATCCGGCCGTCGATCATTTCCGCGCCGCGCTGCGCCAGGCGGACCGCCGGCCGGCCCGCCAATGAGCGCGGGACGCTGCTGGCAGCCGGCTTGCCCGCGCCGCGGCCGAAACGCGGTCCGGGCAGTGTAAAACTGCGGGGTTTTTCACTCAGGCGCTATGTTGCAAGTGCCCCCCGAGCGCAGGCCCCGGCGGACAGACGCTGATCCGGCTGCTTGCGCACCTGACCGAAGCCCAGGCCCCCGAATCGGCCCCGTCGCTGTCGGGACAGCTGAGCCAATGGCTGGGCTGGACCGATGCGATCGCCTTGTCGTCGGCACTCAACGGCAATCCGCCGGCCGTGCCCGCGGCCGGCGCGCGTGCGGCCGTCGGCGACGAAGCCGCCGACAGCGCGCGGGTGCGGGCGATGCTGGTCGACGCCATCCGCGACGACCGGGCCTCGGCCAGGGGGCGGCGCAGTCCGGTCCGGCCCTTGCCGCAGGAGGCGCTCGATGCCTCGGCCGACTTTGCGATCTACCGCCAGCGCTATCAGACGCTTCAGCAGCGCATGGAGACCGCCATCGGCGATTTGCGCGGCCGCCTGCGCGCGGCGCTGGCGCGGCGTCCCGGGCAGGGCAGGCTGGCGATGCTCGATGCGGTGATGGAACGCGTGATGGGCGCGCGCGAGCAAGGCGTTGCTGGCGAACGTCCCGGCCGTGCTCGAGGCGCACTACCAGCGGCTGCGGCAGGCGGAGGAAAGCGCGCTGGCCCAGGCCGCGAGCGCCAGTACGGTCAATACCGCCAATACCGACAATACGGCCGAAGCCACCGAAGCAACCAAAGCCGCCGAAGCCGCGCAACCCACCGACACCACCGCAAGGCCCGAGCCGGCCGGCGTGGCGGCGACGGTTACGCCCGGCGCATGGCGCCGCGTGTTCCGCCGCGATATGGAAGACCTGCTGCTGGCCGAGCTGGACCTGCGTTTCCAACCCGTCGAGGGATTGGTCGCGGCCCTTGGCGCCAATCGACCCGGCAGCTAACCAGAACATCATGATCCGATTCCCTATTCAACTTGTTGTGTTCCTGGCGGGCCTGCTGGCCGTCTGCTGGATCGGCGCCGGCTACGCGGGCTCGAATGCGCTGGCGTTCGCCGTGACGCTGCTGATCGGCGGCTTCTATGTCGGCGGCGCCTACGAGCTCCAACGCTATCGCCGCGCGACGGCGAGCCTGACACAGGCCGTCGGCGGCCTGTCCGAGACGCCGGCGACCCTGGCCGCCTGGCTCGAACGCATCGATCCGGGCCTGCGCCAGGCCGTGCGGCTGCGCGTCGAAGGCGAGCGCGTCGCCTTGCCGGGACCCGCGCTGACCTCGTATTTCGTCGGCCTGCTGGTGCTGCTCGGCATGCTGGGGACGTTTCTGGGCATGGTGGCCACGCTGAAGGGCACCGGCCTGGCGCTGGAAACCGCGACCGACCTGCAGGCGATCCGCGCCTCGCTGGCCGCGCCGGTCAAGGGCCTGGGCTTCGCCTTCGGTACCTCGGTGGCGGGCGTGGCGACCTCGGCCATGCTGGGCCTGCTGTCGGCGCTGTGCCGGCGCGAGCGGATCGACGCCGCGCAGGCCCTGGACGCCCATATCGCGACAACCTTGCGCGTCCACTCGCGAGTCCATCAGCGCGAGGAGGCGTTCAGGCTGATGCAGCGCCAGGCCGAGACGATGCCGGTGCTGGTCGACCGGCTGAACGCGATGATGGCCGCGATGGAGCAGCAGAGCCAGGCGCTGACGGAACGGCTCGCCGCCAGCCAGGACGCCTTCCACGGCAAGACCGAAGCGGTGTACATGCGCCTGGCCGCGTCCGTCGAGCAATCGCTGAAGGACGGCGTGGCCGAGAGCGCGCGCGCCGCCAGCGCGGCGATCCAGCCGGCGGTGGAAGCCACCATGAGCGGGCTGGCGCGCGAAGCGGCCGGGCTGCGCGACACCGTGACGCAATCGATGCAGCAGCAGCTGGAAGGCCTGGCGTCGCGCTTCGACGCCACCACGACGCAGGTGGCCGGCCTGTGGAGCGAGGCGCTGGCGGACCATCGGCGTACCAGCGCGGCGCTGGCCGACGGCCTGCGCGGCACGCTCGACGGGTTCACCACCAACTTCGAGCAGCGCTCGGCGGGATGGCTGGAGCAGGTCGCGCAGCGCATGGACACGGCAGCCGCCGCGACTTCGGCCCGCTGGAACGAAGCACTGTCCGGCCACGAGCGCACCCTCGGCGCGATCGCCAGCGAGAACCAGCAGGCGCTGGCGACCGCCGCCGGCGCCTTCGAACGGAATGCGAGCGCGCTGCTGACCACGGTCGCGCAGGCGCAGGCCGAGCTGCGCGCGCAGCTGGCCGCGCAGGACGAACAGCGCCTGGCCAACTGGAGCGCGACGCTGTCCAGCCACGAACGCGCCATCGGTGCGATCGCAAGCGAAAACCAGCAGGCGCTGGCGAGGGCCGCCGGCGCCTTCGAGCAGAATGCCGGCACGCTGCTGACCACGGTCGCGCAGGCGCAGGCCGAGCTGCGCGCGCAACTGGCCGCGCAGGACGAACAGCGCCTCGCCAACTGGAGCGCGACGCTGGACGGCATTGCCGCGGGGCTGCGCCAGCAATGGGAAGCGACCGGCGCGCAGACCGTGGAGCGGCAGCAGCAGATTTGCGAGACGCTGGAGCGCACCGCGCAGGACATCACTGCCCAGACGCAGGCGCAGGCCGGTGCCACCATCGCCGAAGTCGCCCGTCTGGCGCAGGTCGCCGGCGAAGCGCCGCGCGTGGCGGCCGACGCCATTGCCGAACTGCGGCGCAAGCTGTCCGATGAAATGGCACGCGACAACGCGATGCTGGAGGAACGCACCCGGCTGATGGAGAGCCTGTCCACGCTGCTCGAACAGGTCAGCCGGACCTCCACCGCGCAGCGCGAGGCGGTCGACACGCTGGTCGGTACCAGCGCGGAACTGCTCGAACGCATTGGCTCGCGCTTCACCGACAAGGTCGAGGCCGAGACCGGCAAGCTGACCGACGTGGCGGCGCAAGTCACCGGCAGCGCCGCCGAGGTCGCCAGCCTGGGCGAAGCGTTCGGCGTGGCGGTGCAGCTGTTCAGCGAATCGAACGACAAGCTGGTCGCGCATCTGCAGCGCATCGAGGCCGCGCTCGACAAGTCGATGGCCCGCAGCGACGAGCAGCTGGCCTACTACGTGGCGCAGGCCCGCGAAGTGGTTGACCTCAGCATGCGCTCGCAGAAGCAGATCCTCGAAGACCTGCAACAGGTCGCCGGCCAACGCGCACCGGACGCAGAGGCGGCATGAAAGAGGAGATCGACGCCGGCGTCGAGCCGACCGTACCGACCTGGGCCGTCTTCGGCGACCTGATGTCGGTGGTGCTCGGCGCCTTCGTGCTGATTCTGCTGGGGGTGATCGGCATCCAGCTCGAACTCGCCTCGCGGCTGGACAACGAGGTCAAGCAGCGCCAGCAGGAGATGCATCGCCGCGAGAGCCTGGAACAGGCGCTGGCCGGCCCGCTGGCCGCGGGGCGCGTGACGCTGGTGAACGGGCGCATCGGCATCAGCGGCAGCGTGCTGTTCGCGCTGAACTCGGCCGAGCTGCAGCCCGAGGGGCAGGAGGTGCTCAAGAGCCTGGCAGCGCCCCTGAAGGCCTATCTGCGCAATCGCGACGAGATCCTGATGGTCAGCGGCTTCACCGACGACCGGCAGGTGCGCGACGGCAACCGCCAGTTCGCCGACAACTGGGAGTTGTCGGCCCAGCGCGCGCTGACGGTGACGCGCGCGCTGATAGACGCGGGCGTGCCGGCCGCGTCGGTATTCTCGGCGGCCTTCGGCTCGCAGCAGCCGGTGGCCTCGAACAAGGACGCGCAGGGCCGCGCCCGCAACCGCCGCGTCGAGATCGCGCCGATCCCGCGCGTGTCGATGGGAACGGGGAAGTCCGGTGGCTGACCTCGGCGCCGACGACATGCTGGCGCGCATCGCGGCATGGCGCGACAGCGGCGCGGATCGCGTGGATCCGGTCCGCTTTCGCCTGCTGGAGGCACTGGCGCGACGGATGTCCGCCCATCGCGGCGAGGCGCGGCGGCGGCTGGCGGAAAGGCTGGCGGAGCTGGTGCAGGCCTTTGAGGATGCGCTCGGCCGCGCAAAGGCCGAGTCCGCTCAGGCCGGACAAGGTCCGGCGCAACGCCAGCGCATGGCAGGACCGCTGGCGGCACTGGCGCGCGAACTCAGGGGCGATGTGGACGGGCAGGGCGCCGATCCTGCGGCGATATCCACGGTCACCGCCACCGCCACCGCGATCGCGCCGCGTCACCCGCCCCAGCCCGACCCGGCGCTGGTCGAATATGTCCGCCAGACATGGACCCGCCTCAGCGCGGAGCGCGCCTGGCGGCAGTCATTCGAACGCGTCCCGGAAAACGCCGGACCGCTGAACTCGAACCACCTGATCCACCGCGCGCTGTCCGCGATGCGCGAGCTGTCGCCCGGCTATCTGCAGCAGTTGCTGTCCTATGTCGACACGTTGTCGCGGCTCGAGCGCATGAACGGCAATAGTGCGCCGGACAGCAAGGGCGCGCCGCCGGCCGGCGGTCAGGCGAAGGCCGTACGCGGCAAGGCGCGTCAGTCGCGCGCCAGGCCCGCGGCGCCGCCGAAACCGTAGCGCCTCACCCGCATCACGGCGCCACCGGCGTCAGTCCTGCCGCGGTAAAGATCTTCTGCAGTTCGCCGTTGCCGCGCAGCGTATCGACAGCGCGCTGCACCGCGTCGGCCAGTTCCGCGTTGTCCGCCTTTACCGCCATGCCGACCGCCCATCCGCGCGGCGGCAGCAGCGGCGACGAGACCTCGGCCGCGGCGTATTGCGACGCCGTGCGGCCATCGGCCTTGAGGGCGCTCTCGTACTGCGAACGCGTGACCATCGCGGCCGCGATTTCGCCGGCAAACAGCGCGCGCAGCGTGTCGCGCGGCGACGGATAGATGCGGACCTTGTCGCGCAGCGTGCCGCCGGCTCCGGCCAGCAGCGCATTGGCGCCGGCCGAGCCGGCTTCCGCGCCGACGGGCAGACCTGCCAGATCGGCGAGATCGCGGATCTGCGGCAGCCGCGCGGTGTCGTGGACCAGCACGAACTGCTCGCGATAGTACGGCGCGAAGATCGTCGCCTTGTCGTTCTCTCGCATGAAGGCGCGGTCCACCGGCACGTGCAGCATCACGTCGGCCGGCCCATAGCCGAGATAGTGGCCGCGCCAGACCATATTGCGCAGGTCGTCGGCCATGTTCTCGTCGGCGTCGAAGGGCAAGAGCGTCAGCGACAGATTCAGCTGGCGGCTCAGCGCTTCGGCGATCGCGACATCGACGCCGGTCGGCTTGCCGTCGACGACATCGGAGAAGGGCGCGAAGGCCTTGTAGACCGCGACCTTCAGCCGCCCGCTTTCGCGGATCCTGGCCAGATCCGCCCAGGCGCCGGCGGACCATGCCAGTCCGGCCGACAGCAGCAGCAAGGCGACGGCGCGGCGGCGGCGCGCGGCCGGACCGGCGCGCCTCGAAGGCACGGGGGACAGCGGGGAGAGAGGGGACAGCGGGGGAGAGAGGGGACAGCGGGGGCGGCGTGGGCATCGTCGTCTCCTGAATGGAATGGGAGGGCAGCGGAATCGGGCGCGCCCGCGCGCGGCGAGCGCCTCGTCGGCGTGCCATCACTGCGGCCGGCGCGATTCCAGATAGGTCTTCAGTGCCCACACGGCTTCCTGCGTCAGCGTCTCGTCGAACGGCGGCATGTAGACGCGGCCGTCGCGCGTGCGGCCGCGGCGCACGGTGGTGGCGAAGTACTGGTCGATCTCGCTGTAGCAGCCTTGCTTCTTCTTCGGGTCGGCCAGCGCAGAACAGTCGGAGTCGAGACTGCGCAGGTCCGGCGCGATGCCGCCCGAGATCGCGTCGAGGCCGTGGCAGCGCGCGCAGTTCTGGTTATAGGCGGAGCTGCCGATGCGCAGCGCCTCGTCGTGCGCGGGGCCCGTGCGGTAGGGGGTTTTCCTGCTTCCACTCCTTGCCGAGCTGCGGCAACGTGCTGGTGTCGACGGCCTGGGGCGTGACGTCGCCGTGGGCATGGGCGGCGCCGGGCATCGTGGCGGCGGCCAGGCCGGCGCAGAGGGCGAGGGCGGAAAGAAGCGGGCGGAAAGTCGCCATGGGGGTCTCCTGGTGTTGTCGGGATCGTTTGTCCCGATCGTCCGCAAGAGCTGTGCCACTCGCGCCAGGCCCAGGAAACGGCGGAAATCGCCACGCGGCGGCGTCCTCGCGTCGCAGCATGGCCGCCGGGGCGCCCTCGAATTCAACACCCTGGCAAGCATTTTGCTCCACAATGCAACAGTGCCCCGGCGGAACACTGCGCACCCCACTGTGCGCAGGTTTCGCCCGGATGCGCCGATCGCCGAAGATCCGGCACCAAGATGCCGGGCAGCCGAACAGGAGACAATCCATGACCCCGCACGAGCCGGAGCCGCACGGCGGCACGCACGCCGACACCATCGCCCAGGCCCATCAGCGATCGCAGTCCTACGGGCTGCGCCCCTACGAGTCGCCGGACTTCGGCCCGGTCGCGCCGGTCGACCTGCGCAGCCAGATCGAGAAGAGCCAGTCGCTGTTCACGCACGCGCTGCCGGTCATGGAGATGCTGTACGACCAGATCGTCAACACCCACAGCATGGTGATCCTGACCGATACGGCCGGCCTGATCCTGCATTCGCTGGGCGACGACGACTTCCTCGAAAAGGCCGACAAGGTCGCGCTGCGTCCCGGCGCGGTGTGGTCCGAGGAGAGCAAAGGCACCAATGCGATCGGCACCGCGCTGACCGAGGGGCTGCCCACGCTGGTCCACGGCGACGAACACTTCCTGCGCGCCAATCATTTCCTGACCTGTTCGTGCTCGCCGATCTTCGATCCCTACGGCAAGACGGTCGGCGCGCTCGACGTGACCGGCGACCATCGGGGCTTTCACAAGCACACCATGGCGCTGGTGCGCATGTCGGCGCAGATGATCGAGAACCATCTGTTCGAGAACGCCTTCCAGGACATGGTGCGCGTGCATTTCCACGCGCGGCAGGAGTTCATCGGCACAATTGCCGAGGGGCTGGCCTCGTTCACGCCGGGCGGGCGCTTCCTGTCGGCCAACCGCAGCGGCCAGTTCCAGCTCGGCTTGTCGGTGGGCGCGTTGCGGGCGCATACGTTTTCGTCGCTGTTCGGGCTGTCGATGGGCCAGCTGTTCGACGCGCTGCGCAGCGCGCCCGGCGGCGTGATGCCGCTGCAGCTGTCGAGCGGCGTCAAGGTCTGGGCCCGGGTCGAAATCACGCGCTCGACGGTGGTGCCGTCCGGCGGGCTGATGCCCGAGGCCCGCGAAACGCCTGCGCCGCGGCGCGGCCGCCTGCCGAACGCCCAGCAGCCTGGCGGCCTGGACGAGCTCGATACCGGCGATCCGCAGATGGCGGCGGTGATCGGCAAGCTGCGCAAGGTCGTCGGCCGGGACATCCCGGTGATGATCTGCGGCGAGACCGGTACCGGCAAGGAGCTGCTGGCGCGCGCGATCCACGCCGAGAGCCAGCGGCAGCAAGGCCCGTTCGTCGCCGTCAATTGCGCGTCGATTCCCGAGACGCTGTTCGAGTCGGAGCTGTTCGGCTACGAGGAGGGCGCGTTTACCGGCGCGCGCAAGAAGGGCGGCATCGGCAAGATGCTGCTGGCCAACGGCGGCACGCTGTTCCTCGACGAGATCGGCGACATGCCGCTGCATCTGCAGGTACGGCTGCTGCGGGCGCTGCAGGAGCGTTCCGTGACGCCGCTGGGCAGCAACAAGGTGATCGAGGTCGATTTCGTGCTGATCTGCGCCACCAACCGCAACCTGCGCGAGGAAGTCGCGGCGGGCCGCTTCCGCGAGGACCTGTACTACCGGCTCAATGGCCTGGTGGTGCGGCTGCCGGCGCTGCGCGATCGCACCGACCTCGACGTCGTCGCCAGCAAGGTGCTGGCGCGGCACGGCGGCGCATCGCGGCCGCTGCGGATCGCGGAGCCGGTGATGCGGATGTTCGCGTCCTATCACTGGCCGGGCAATATTCGCCAGCTGGCCAACCTGCTGAACACGGCGCGGCTGATGGCGGAAGACGAGGACGAGATCGACGTAGCGCATCTGCCCGACGATTTCCTCGACGACTGGCGCGAGCGGAACGCGGCGGGCACCGCCACGCCGGCCGCGGCCGCGAGCGGTGCGCGCCCGGCGGCGGTACCGGGCGTGGCGCAGCCTGATTCGGTGCCGCCGCTGCCGCTACGGCCGACGCGGCTTGCCGACGTCGAAGCGCTGACGATCGTCGCGACCGTCAAGGCGCATCACGGCAATATCTCGGCCGCGGCCAAGGCGCTCGGCATCTCGCGCAATACGGTCTACCGCAAGCTCGGCGAGGCGGAGCGCCTGCTGCAGACCGATGGGGACTTGGGACCGGACGAGCCGCACTGACTGCCCGCGTGCCGGCCAATACCCGACCCTCATCGGGCATTGGCCGGCGCGCTGCGCATCCATTCATCCTCCAGTTCCAGCCAGGCGCGCTGCACGTTCAGCGCGTGCCGCGGCACAAAGCCCTGCCAGTGCCGGAAGGCTTCGCCCGGCACGGCCCGCAAGGCATCGGCGGCATCCACGCCGGCGGCCAGCCCCTGCCGGATGCCGCGCTCCAGACTGTCGAGATAGGCCAGCGTCGGGACGATGCATTGCCGTGGCGTGCCGACGCCGTCGCCCACCACGGTATCCGCCGGCAACGCCGACAGCGCGCGCAGCGCAGCCTGCCAGCCCGCCAGCGAGCCGTCGCGCAGATCCGGAACACGCTCGCCCGTGGCCAGGCCGCCGGCAAACAGCAAGCGCAGCGCGGGCGCATACAGCGCCGTGTCCGAGGCGCTGTGCGCATTGGCAAGGATCCGCACCTGCCAGCGCACTCCGCCCGCGACGAGCGGCGTGCCCTCGCGCAGCGCCGGCCGTGGCAGCACGATGGTCGTGCCGGCCATCGCCGCCGATCCCAATTCGGCCACGAGCTGGCGAAGGCAGGCGTCGCACCGCGATCGCATCCGCTCGGCTATCGCTGGCGAAGCGAGGAAAGCGGGGCGGGGCCGCAGCTCGGCGAAAGCCGCATTGGCCAGCACCTGCCGTGGATGCGGATGCGAATTGACGACCCATCGCACCGGCAGCGCAGTCCGCCGCCGGATCGCCGCGATCAGGCGGCGGCCATGGCGCAGATTCGGGCCGGGATCGACCACCAGCACGCCATCACGACCGATCGCCACCAGAGAAGGGGAGAACGACGGATCGGCGCCGTCCACCGCGCCGGTGTAGACGCCGGGTGCCAGCGGCGACAGAAGCGGAAAAAGAGGCGGAGACAGAACCGCAGACAGCGCGGGCGACAACACCGGCGACGGCACCCGGGACATAAGCGGCTGTGGCTGCGGCTGCGTCGGCGCGGCCCCGGCCACGCTGTCCGCGGACAGCGCCGCCAAGCCCAGGCGGGCGGCACGCTGCAGGAAAGCGCGGCGGCCGCCTGTCACGCCGACAACTCGCGGATCGCGGCTCGCAAGGCATCGGCCATGGGTCCCGCGGCGAGATGCCCGCCCCCCGGGCACCACGCGCAGCATGGCGTGCGGCATGACGGCCTGCAGCCGGGCCGCATTGCCGGGCCGGCAGACGCGGTCGCGGGCGCCGTGCAGCAGGATCGTGGGGATGCGGTGCCGCGCGATGCCGGCGGCGCAGCGCAGCAGCGCGGGCTTGCCGAGGCCGCAGCGCCGCTGCAGGTAGTGCGCCTGGATCCGGTACTTTCGCCGCAGGGCGACGTCGTCGCCCCGCGCGGAACGGGCTGGTCGACGCCGCCCGGCGTGCTCGCCGAGCAGCGCGCGCTCGACCGTACGCCATCGCCGCGCGGTGTCCCGTTGTTGAACACCTGTTCCATTCTG
Source organism: Cupriavidus sp. H18C1 (assembly GCF_049311595.1). Classification (NCBI taxonomy): domain Bacteria; kingdom Pseudomonadati; phylum Pseudomonadota; class Betaproteobacteria; order Burkholderiales; family Burkholderiaceae; genus Cupriavidus; species Cupriavidus sp. H18C1. Next base: position 294,246 of record NZ_CP186008.1, on the reverse strand, counting down.
CAGCAGCCGGATGGCGCAACGCCGTTGCGCTTCGGCGGAGCCGCCGCGCGCCCGCGCCGCAGCAAAGTCGGCGCCGCCGGGGGCAGCACCGACATGCCGCGGGCACGCGCGGCGAACAGCCGCAGGATATCGTCGCGCCCCGTCAGGAAGGTGCCGCGCAGCACCAGCCCGGCCACATGCTGGGGCCAGCGTCCCGCGTAGGCCAGCGCCAGCGAGGCGCCCCCACGAGCCGGCGGCCACATGCCAGCGCTCGATGCCCAGGGTCGTACGCAGTCGTTCGATATCGGCGAGCAGCGCGCCGGTGGTGTTGCGCCTGAGCGTGCCGGCCGGGCGTGAGCGGCCCGCGCCGCGCTGATCGGGCAGGATCGCCAGCTGGCGCGCCGGATCGAACCAGCGGGCCATCGACACGGAGCAGCCGCTGCCCGGGCCGCCATGCAGTACCAGCCAGGGATCGCCATCCGGCCGGCCGTGGAGGCGGACGTGCAGGCGGTGCATGTCCGCGGTGCGCAGCCAGAACACGCGGTCCTCGATGCGGTGGGAATCGTGCTGCTGTCGTGCGGTGTCGGGCATGGATGTTGCCTCGGAGTCGATGCGGAAGGGCGGGGCACGGTGCCGCCGCCCGCTCCGACTCGGCAATCACAGTCCGTGCCAAGCAACCACATCGAAGGAGACCTCATGAACTGGACCACGCCCGCCTATACCGATCTTCGCCTCGGCTTCGAGATCACGATGTATATCGCCAATCGCTGACGGTCAGCGTGCAAGCCGGTCCCCCGCGCTGGCGGGGACTGTCACACCAAAAGAATAAAACGGGCGCACGGCGCCGCGGCACTGCGATGACGACGTTAAGGGTTCTGGGATCGGCTGCGGGAAGGGGCTTTCCGCAGTGGAACTGCAACTGCCCCAATTGCGACGGCGTGCGCCGCGGCGCGGTGTCCGCGGTGCCGCGCACCCAATCCTCGATCGCGCTGACCGAGAACGGCCTGGACTGGCTGCTGGTCAACGCGTCCCCCCGACATCCTTGCGCAGATCCGCGCCACGCCGGCCCTGCAGCCCGCGCGCGAGCGGCGCGACACCGGCATCGCGGCCGTTCTGCTGATGGACGCGCAGATCGATCATGTGACCGGGCTGCTGATGCTGCGGGAACATCAGCGCCGCCTGCCGTTGTATGCCACCGAGCCGGTGCTCGCCGATCTGTCGGACGCGTTGCCGCTGTCGCGCGTGCTGTCGCACTACTGCGGGCTCGATCGGCATCGGCTGCCCCTCGACGGCGAGGCGCTGCGCATCGCGCCGCTGCAGCGTGCGACCATCACGGCCGTGCCGCTCGACAGCAAGGCGCCACCGTATTCGCCCAACCGCCACGCGCCGCGGCGTGGCGACAACATCGGCCTGCGCATCGTCGACACCGCCACCGGCAGACGCGCCTTCTACGCGCCCGGGCTTGGGCGGATCACGCCGGACCTGATGGAGGAGTTGCGCGGCGCCGATATCGTGCTGGTCGACGGCACCTTCTGGGTCGACGACGAGATGCTGCGGCTGGGCCTGTCGAACAAGACCGCCGCGCAGATGGGTCATCTGGCGCTGTCCGGCGCCGGCGGCATGATCGAGCTGCTGGACGCGTTGCCGGCCTCGCGCAAGATCCTGATCCACATCAACAACACCAATCCGATTCTCGACGAGCGATCGCCGCAGCGCCGCCATCTGGACGCGCGAGGCATCGAGGTCGCCTGGGACGGCATGGAGATCGCGCTATGACGCAGGCCACCGCCTGGAGCCCGGCCGAGTTCGAATCGCAACTGCGCGCGAAGCAGTCGGGCTACCACATTCATCATCCATTCCATCGCCGCATGGCGGCGGGACAGTGCACCCCGGAGCAGATCCGCGGCTGGGTAGCCAACCGCTTCTACTACCAGGTACGCATCCCGCAGAAGGACGCCGCCATCCTGGCCAATTGCCCGGAGCGCGAGACCCGCCGGCTCTGGGTCCAGCGCATCCTCGACCACGACGGCACCGACAGCGAGGCCGGCGGCATCGAGGCCTGGGTCCGGTTGGGCGAGGCGGTCGGCTTGCCGCGCCAGGCGTTGTGGTCGCACGAACTCGTCGTGCCCGGTGTGCGCTTCGCCGTCGACGCCTACGTCAATTTCGCGCGCAGCGCCCCTTGGCAGGAGGCGGTGTGCTCGTCGCTGACGGAGATGTTCGCGCCGGAGATCCACCGCCAGCGGCTGGCCGGCTGGCCCGAGCACTACCCATGGATCGAGCGGGACGGTCTGCATTACTTCCGCACGCGCATTCCGCTCGCCCAGCGCGACGTCGACCATGGCCTGCGCGTGACGCTCGAACATTTCCGCACGCCGGCCGAACAGCGGCGCGCGCTCGAGATCCTTCAGTTCAAGCTCGACGTGCTGTGGTCGATGCTCGATGCCATCGAGAAGGCCTATCCATGACCGCGCCATCCACAGGCACCTGCATGCCGACCCTGCACCGCACGCTGCGCCTGCAATGGGAGGAGGCGCAGCAGGCGTGGGTGCTGCTGTATCCCGAGGGCATGGTCACGCTGAACGAAAGCGCCGCGGCGATCCTGCGCCGCTGCGACGGCTCGCGCACGCTCGACATGCTGATCGACGAACTGCAGGGCGCCTATCGCATCGAGGGAATCGCCGCCGAGGTCCATGCCTTTGTCAAACATGCCTTCGAACGCGGCTGGCTCGCCTGAGGCCGGCGTGCGCCCCGGCCCGCCGCTGTGGCTGCTGGCCGAGCTGACCTATCGGTGCCCGCTGCACTGCGCGTTCTGCTCGAATCCGGTCGACTATGCCCGGCACGGCGCGGAGCTGGCCACCGCGCAATGGCTCGACGTGCTGGCGCAGGCAAGGGCGCTGGGCGCGGTGCAGCTGGGACTGTCGGGCGGCGAGCCGCTGATGCGCAAGGACCTCGAAGCGATCGTCGCGCATGCCCGCCGGCTCGGCTTCTACATCAACCTGATCACCTCCGGTGTCGGGCTGACCGATGAACGCCTTGGCGCGCTGCGCGAGGCGGGACTCGATCATATCCAGCTGTCGTTCCAGGATTCGACGCGCGAGCTCAACGACTTCCTGTCGAGCACGCGCACCTTCGAGCTGAAGCAGCGCGTGGCCCGCATGATCAAGGCGCACGGCTATCCGATGGTGATGAACTGCGTGCTGCACCGGCACAACCTGCCGCATGTGGGCGCCATCATCGAGATGGCGCTGGAGATGGGCGCCGAATACCTGGAGCTGGCCAACACCCAGTACTACGGCTGGGCCTGGCGCAACCGCCTCGCGTTGATGCCCGATGCCGCGCAGCTGCGCGAGGCCGAGGCGGTGGTCGAGCGCTATCGGCGGCGTATCGGTTCTCGTTGCCGCATCCTGTTCGTCGTCCCGGACTATTTCGAGACGCGCCCGAAGAAATGCATGAACGGCTGGGGCACGACGTTCCTCGGCGTCGCGCCGGACGGCACGGCGCTGCCATGCCACGCGGCGCGCATGCTGCCGGGACTTTCGCTGCCGAACGTCGCCGACATGCCGCTGCGTGACATCTGGTTCGACAGCGAGGCGTTCAACCGCTATCGCGGCACCGCGTGGATGAAGGGCGCGTGCCAATCCTGCGACGAGAAGGAGGCCGATGCCGGCGGCTGCCGCTGCCAGGCATGGCAGCTGACCGGCGATGCCGACGCGACGGACCCGGTCTGCGACCGGTCGGACCATCACGATCGCGTGCGTGCGATCGTGGCACAGGGGCGGCTGGCCGCGGTGCTGTCCCAGGGGCGCGTGGAGCGGGGCAGGGAGGCGCCGCTGCTGTTCCGTACCGACGCCAATTCGCTGCGACTGAGCGAGCCGTAGCGGACCGCGGCGCATGACATCAAGCAAGGGAGGCGCACCGGCGCCTCTCCTTTTCCGTATGACGCGGGACCTCGCTCACGCGGGGCCCCGATCGGGTCAACCGGCCTCCAGCACCCACGCCGCCAGCTGCCTGGCCTCCTCGTCCTTCAGCGAGGGGTGCGGCGGCATCGGAATCCGCCCCCCATACCCCCCTTGCCGCCCTCCTGGATCTTGCGGGCAAGCTTGCCGGTGGCCTCGCTGTCCCCCCTTGTACCTGGCCGCGACCTCGGCAAAGCCGGGGCCGACCAGCTTGCCCTGCATGCCGTGGCAGGAGAAGCAGCCGTTCTTGTCGGCCAGCGCCTTGATGTCCGGGGCCGCCTGCGCCGAGGCGGCGAGGGCCAGGCCAAAGGCGAAGGCAACCGCGCCGCGCGGCGCGATACGTCGAATCCGTTCTTTCAGCATGAATCACCCATTCGAATGCGGCCGGCGCCGTCCCCCGCATGCGCCAACACATGCATCAACGCACGCGTCGAGGCACACGGTCGCGCGCCGGCCTGTACGGCAAGCGCTCAGACCTTGCTGAGCTTGAACACCCACACCGAGCCGCCTTGCTCGAGGAAGTTGACGCGCTTGGCGACATCGCCGCCCCACAGCGGCACGGCGCCGCCCCAGCCCGACACCACGGCGATGAACTGCTCGCCGTTTTCTTCCCAGGTGACCGGCGGCGCCACCACGCCGCTGCCGGTCTGGAATTGCCACAGCTCCTTGCCGGTCTTCGCGTCCGCCGCCTTCAGGTAGCCCTCGGGCGTGCCCCAGAACACCAGGCCGCCGCCGGTCGTCATCACGCCGCCCCACAGCGGCGCGTTGTTCTTGACCTCCCAGACGATCTTGCCGGTCTTCGGATCGACGGCGCGCAACGCGCCGATATAGTCCTCGTTCAGCGGCTTGATGGTGAAGCCGGCGCCGAGGAAGGCCGCGCCCTTCTTGTAGGTGATCGGCTCGTTCCAGATGTCCATGCCCCATTCGTTCGCCGGCACATAGAACAGGCCCGTCTGCGGGCTGAACGCCATCGGCTGCTGGTTCTTGCCGCCGAGGAAGCCCGGCGCGGCGAACACCGACTGTCCCTTCTTCTGGTCGGCGGGGTCGCCAGGACGGCTTTCCGCGACGAAGTTGGGCCGGCCGGTCTTCAGGTCGATGTCCTTGGCCCAGGTCACCTTGCGGACGAACGGGAAGGCGTTCAGCACCTTGCCGTCGCGTGCGTCGTTGACGTAGAAGAAGCCGTTGCGGTCGGCCTTGCCGCCGACGCGCTTGCCGTCGAGATCGAAGGTCACGAACTCGTTGACGCCGTCGAAATCCCAGCCGTCGTTCGGCGTGTTCTGGTAATGCCAGACGATCTTGCCGGTGGCAGGATCGATGGCCACCGTCGACGACGAGTAGAGGTTGTCGCCCTTGCGCAGATGGCTGTTCCACGGCCCCGGATTGCCGGTGCCGAAGTAGGCCAGCCCGGTCTTCGGATCGTAGGTGCCGCCGAGCCAGGTCGCCGCACCGCCGGTCTTCCAGGTTTCGCCCGGCCAGCTGGCGTTCAGGTTACCGGTGATGCCGTTCTCGATCTTGTTGCCCTCGGCGTCGAAGCGATAGCCCATATGCCCTTCGACGGTCGGGCGGATCCACACCAGCCGGCCGGTCCTGGCATCGCGCGCCTCGACCCGGCCGACCACGCCGAACTCGCCCCCCGACACGCCGGTCAGCACCAGCCCCTTGACGATCATCGGCGCCGCCGTGTACGAATAGCCGGCCGCGTAATCGTCGATCTTGTCCTTCCACACCACCTTGCCGGTGTCCTGGTCGAGCGCGACCAGCTGCGCGTCGAGCGTGCCGAAGATGACGAGCTTGTCGTACAGCGCGGCGCCGCGGTTCACCACGTCGCAGCACGGCATGATGCCTTCCGGCAGGCGATGCTCGTACTTCCACAGCTTGGCGCCGGTCTTGACATCCAGCGCGAAGATCCGCGAGTACGAAGCGGTGACGAACATCTTGCCGTTATGGATCAGCGGCTGCGATTCCTGGCCACGCTGCTTCTCTCCGCCGAACGAGAACGACCACGCCGGCACCAGGCGGGCGACGTTCTTCGTATTGATCCTGGCCAGCGGCGAGAAGCGCTGGCCCTCCGGCCCGATCCCCCCACGACAGCACATCACCGGGACTCTTCGCGTCGTTCTCGATCATCGCGTCCGTCACGGCGGCGCGCGCGGCGAAGCTGGTCACGCACGCGGCGGCCAGCACCAGCACCTTCAATTTGCTCATCGTTTGCTCCTCTCTCTTTTTTGTCGATCATCGGCTTCGATCATCGGTTTCGATCAACCCTGTCGCAGATTTCCCGGTGGTCTTTCCGCAGGCGCGGCATAGGCCGATCGGCGATGCCGCACCGGTGCGCCAATCCGCAATTCGCGTGCCACGCCGGCCGTGAAAAATTCCCGTTGCTTGCGAACCCTTTTCGCCGCGATCGCGCGCGCGGATGCGCCATACCGGGCCGTACCGCGCCACCGCGCAACAACGCTGTCGCGGAATGGAGCACCCCCCTCGCGCGTGCCCGCCGCACGGCTCATGGCGCCAGTGCCTCCCGTTCATAGGCCGGGTACAGGTGCGTGACGTTGCGCAGGTATTCGGCCGGCATCGCGGCCCAGCCCGAGTACGGCGCCGGCACCGGCATCGCGATGACCTCGGCGAGATCGCGGCCTTCGCGGGCCGCCTGGCGCAGCCGGGCGTCGAGCCAGCGCAGGTAGTCGCGCGTCTGCGCGATCGCATCGGCGCCGTCGAGCGCAGGGCCATGGCTTGGCACCAGCAGGCGCAATCCGTCCTCGCGCATCCGGCGTTCCAGCACGTCGAGGCTGGCGAGCCAGCGGGGAATGTCGGCGTGCGGCGTGGTCGGGATGCGCGAACGGAAGGCCAGGCCGCCGGCGAACATCACGCGCGCGGTATGGTCGATCAGCACCAGATCGTCGCCGGTATGGCCCTGCAGGCGCAGCAGCTCGAATCGATGACGTCCGATCGTGCGCGGTCCCGGCTCGACCGTCGCGAGGGGCGGCGCCGGTTCGGTGCCCGCCATCCAGTCGCCGCAGAGCCGATACAGGTTGTCGGCATACGCGCCGGCCTCGCGCGCCGCGCCGGCGACGGTACCGGCTAGCGCGGCCGGACTGGCGTCGGCATAGGCCTGGTTGCCGAAGAAGTAGTCGGGATGCAGGTTCAGGTTCAGCACCAGGCGGAGCGGGGCCTTCGTCACCTGGGCGATCGCCGCGCGCTGCTGCTCGCCGTAGCGCCGCGACGGCCCCGTATTGACGACGACCACGCCGTCGCCGGTATCGATGAAGGCCGTATTGATGATGTTGCAGCCGTTGCCGACGGCGAAGTCGGCATTCGCACCCTCGAACAGCCAGATGCCGTCGCCGATGTCGCGCGGCGCGAGTCGGTAGTCGGGCGGCCGCAGCGCCCCTGCTGCGGGGCCGTCGCCGAATGCCGACGCGGGAAGCAGCAGGACGATCAACAGGGCGAACGGCAAGGCGAACGGCAACGCAAACAGCTGGGGCATCGGCACGGCGAGCGCGGCCAACAGGCGCCTCATGGCAGCACCCGCGCGTCGATACGGTTGCCGTTGTTGTCGCGGCCGGTCACCGCCAGCGGCTGGGGCGCCGGCTCGCGCAGGTCGAAGGAGAAGATCGGGTTCTCCGACACGGGCTCGTGCAGCTCGAGCGTGCCGAGCGGTTCGCGACGGCCGTCGACGAGCGCCAGCTGCTCGATATGGAAGGCGGGAATGCCCGCCACGAGGCCGGTGTCCATCGGATGCATCACGCGGACTCGGATCCGGCCGCCGCCGCCATCGAGCGCGGCAAAGCGCCGGGCCTCGACCCGGTTCAGCGTCTCGCTCCACGAGCCGTCCTTGCGCGTCACGCCCGGCACCGTGCAGCCGCCGCCGGCGGCGTCGACCAGCAGGCCGCCGACATGCCAGACGCCATCGCGGGTGCGCGCCGCGACCCGTACCGGGGGAGCCCTGTTCCAGCTTGAAGCGGAACGACAGCGCCGGCTTGAGCCTGCCCGGCGTGAACGCCAGCACCTTGCGGATCGGGTTGCGGTCGACCCCGACCACGATCCGGTCCACTTCGCCCAGCGCCGAGGCGTCGAGGGCGATCGGCACGTTCAGCGCGTCTTCGGCGAAGGCGGGACCGACAACCTTCACGCGCGCGTCGAACACCACGGGCGCGTTGTCCAGCATCTCGCCGCGCAGCGCGGGCCATTGCGGCGAGGCGAACGGGTCGGCATCGTCGGCCGCATGTGCCAGCGCCGACGCCAGGGCCAGCAGCGTCCCGAGCCACGCACGGCTTTGCCTGCCATGACGGCGCGGCACGACAGGCGGCCTCACGCCCGTTTTCCCAGCGGCCTTGCCATGCCGCGCTGCGGGTCGTAGCCGAGCAGCGCCACGCCGAAGAACAGGCAGGCGCAGGCCGCCACCACCGCGACGCTGCCCCAGGCCGCCTGCCCGTACAGCGCGAAGCGGATCGCCTCGACCGCATGCGTGAAGGGGTTGATCCGCGCCAGCTGGTGGATCGGCTCGGCGCCGGATTCCTCGAGCTTCCACAGCGGATACAGCGCCGTGCTGATGAAGAACATCGGGAAGATCACGAAGTTCATCATGCCGGCGAAGTTCTCCAGCTGCCGCACATGCACCGACAGCGCGAGGCCGAGCGCGCCGAGCATCAGCGCGGCCAGCGTCATCGCCGCGAACAGCATCGGCAGCGCCGCATACGCGATCGGCACATCGAACAGCACGGCCACCAGCAGGAACGCCGCCATCTGCAGCAGCGACAGCAGCGCACCGGCCGCGAGCTTGCACGCCAGCAACCAGGTCCGCGGCAGCGGCGCCGTCAGCAGCAGCCGCATCACGCCCATTTCGCGGTCGTAGACCATCGCCAGCGAGGATTGCATGCCGTTGAACAGCGCGATCATCGCCAGCAGGCCGGGGGTCAGATAGACCTTGTATTCGACATAGGTGTCGTAGGGCGGAATGATGGCGACGCCGAACACGTTCTGGAAGCCCGCGCCGAATACCAGGAACCACAGCAGCGGCCGCACCAGCGACGAGATCAGGCGGCCGGGCTGGCGCAGGAACTTGCGCAGTTCGCGGCCCGCGACCGCGCGCAGCGCGCGCCAGCGATGCAGCAGGGGAGAGATGGAGGTCGTCATGGCGGCAGGCTGTCAGCGGCGGCACGCGGTCTCGGGCGCGTCCGCGCCCAGCGTGTCGAGGTTGTTCCTGGGATGCAGGAAGCCGTCGAGCGGGGCGACCGCCGCCACGCCGTCGGGATGCGCGAGAAACACCGGCTGGCGCAGCTGCCCGTCCCAGGGCCGGAAACTTAGGCGCGGGCCCTTGAAGCCATCGACGACGACATCGCCGGAGACCAGGCTCCGGGCCTGCTCGGCAAACGGCGCCTTCGGCGCGCGCGTGGCCGCTTCGACCACAGCCTTGACCGCGACCCAGCCGGCCCAGTCGTGCCCGCTCATCGGCCTGCCGGCCGCCTTGAGGAAGCGCCGGTTCAATTGCGGGCCGCCGTGGCGCTCCCAGCCGCGGTGCCACGCCATCGCGGTCAGGCCATTGGCGCCCGCTACCGGCCGCGGCAGCTGCGTGGCGTACGGCACCGTGCGCGCGAACTCGCCGTCGGCATCGGCGACCACCACGACGTCGTGATCCGGCCCGCCCGTCAGCAGCCGGACGTTGGCCAGCTCCCGTTCGCGCGGATCGTTCGACAGACGGAAGTTGCGTTGCGCGGCCCAGGCGACCCCGAACCGCCGGGCCGCCTGCAGATAGAGCGCCTGCCACGCGCGATCCTCCGGCGCGGGGCCCGTCAGCAGCAGCGCCTTGCGCCATTTGCGCGCGGCCAGCGCCTGCATCAGCGCGTCGGCCTGCATGCGCCGGCTTGGCAGCGTGTGCAGCAGGTGCGGCGCGCAGGCTTGCCCGCGCAGCGCGTCGTCGTCGGACGAGACGTTCAGCAGCAAGGCCTCGCCGGGCTTCACCGCGCGGGTCGCCGCGCGCACGGCGTCGGCGGGCAGGTCCAGCACGATGTAGCGGATGCCCTGGCGCGCCAGCATGGCAGCCGTCTGTGCCGCCCCCCTCGGCGTCGCGCGCTTCGGCGGCTTCGAGCTTCAGCGTCAGCCCCGCGGCCTCGAGCGCAAGGCGGGATTCGGCCGCGGCGACGCGCATGCCGTCGAAGGGCCGGCCCTCGGGGTGGCCCGGATAGCGCTGCTCCAGCCGTCTGGGGTCGTAGCGCGGATCGCCGGCCAGGCTGACGACGCCGATGCGCAGCTCGGCCGCGCCGGCACGTCCCGCAGCGGTTGCCACAGCCGTTGCCGCGGCGGCTTGCGTAGCCGTCGAAATGGCGGCCAGCAACACGCCCACGGCGAGCGGACGCAGCAACGCGAGCCTAGTCATCGATCGCCACCGAATGCGGTACGCGGCCGGCCTTCAGCGTCGCGACCGCCTTGGCGCGCGCGGTGTCGACCACGCTGACGTCGTCGGACATGCCGTTGGTCACGTACAGCAGCGCATCGCCGCGCGTCAGCGCCACCCCCCAGGCGCGACGGCCGACCAGCACGTAGTCGAGCACGCGCCGCGCGGCGACATCGACCACCGCCACATGGTTGGCCCGCCCGAGGGCCACATAGGCGCGCCTGCCGTCGCGCGACAGGGCCAGACCCACCGGCGTCACGTCGTCGGCACGAAACCCCTTCGGTGCGAAGGTCAGCACGTGCGCGACCTGCAGCGTGTCGGTGCGGATGATCGACACGCTGGCGGCGAGCTCGTTGCTGACCCACAGCTCCTTGCCGTCGGGCGACAGCGCGAAGCGGCGCGGCCGGTTGCCGACGGGGATATGGCGAACGATCTTGCGGCTGTCCACGTCAATGACATGGACGAGATTGGCCACTTCGGAGGCGACATAGACGCGCTTGCCGTCGGCGCTGACCTTGACGCCCTCCGGTTCATCGCCGACCGCCACCGAGAAGCGCTTCTGGCCGGTCGCGGTGTCGACCGCGGTCAGCAGGGACTCTTCCTCGTTGGAGACATAGAGCGTCCTGCCGTCCGGGCTCAGGTCGAACATTTCCGGGTCGTCGCCGACGCGCAGCGCGGCCAGCGTCTTGCGCGTGCGGACGTCGACCACATCGACGCGATCGTCGTCGCTGCAGGCGACATAGAGCCGCGTGCGGTCGGGAGACAGCTGCAGATGGCGCGGCCTGCGGCACTGCGGCAGCACCGCCGACACCTGTCGGCTGGCCGCGTCATAGAACGTCAGGCCGCCGTCCTTCTCGCTGGAGACGATGACCTGGCCGCCGCCGGCGGGGTATGCCGTCTCCGACCAGCCGGCCAGCACCAGCACGGCGGTCGCGACCAGGGTGGCACCGACGACCCAGCGGATACGCGGCACCGGTGGCAGGTGGCTCATGGCGATGCCTCCGAGGCGGTCAGGGCCAGGAAGGCCCGTTCGAGGTCGTGCTGCGTGGTGGCGGCGCAGAGCATCTCCGGCGTGCCGTCGAAGCGGACCGTGCCCCGGTGCAGCACGACGACGCGGTCGCAGGCGGCGATCTCCTGGACCAGGTGCGTGGCCCACAGCACCGCGGTGGATTGTTCGGCGGCAAGGCGGCGGGCCTCGTCGACGATCTGCGCGCGCGAGGCCGGATCGAGTCCGACCGTCGCCTCGTCCATCAGCAGCAGCGCCGGCTCGTGCAGCAGCGCGCGGGCCAGTTCGACCTTGCGGCGGTTGCCGCCCGACAGCGCGCGCACCGGCGCGCGTTCGCGCTCGGCAAGCCCGAAGTGCGCGAGCAAGGCGGCGATGCGCGGCAAGGACTGCCGCCGGGCAAGGCCATGCAGGTCGGCATGGAACAGCAGGTTGTCGCGCACCGACAGGTCCAGATCGATCGCCGGCTGCTGGAAGACGATGCCGAGCCGGGCCAGCGCGCGGGCCGGATGCTCCCGCATGTCGGCGCCCATCACCTCGGCCCGGCCGGCATCCGCGACGAACAGCCCGCTCAGGATCTGGAACAGCGTGGTTTTGCCAGCGCCGTTTGGACCCAGCAGCGCAACGAATTCGCCGGGGCGCACCGACAGCGATACGCCATCGAGCGCCGCCTGCCTGCCGAAGCGCTTGATCAGTCCGTCGCAGCGCAGCGCCGGGGCGGTATCGCCAGTTGCTTCGCTCGATTCGGCATCCGCCCGCATCGCCGCCGCCAGGGTGGGGCTCATCACGATGGCTCCTTGCCGGCGGCCAGGCCCAGCCGTTGCGCGAACTCGCGCTCGCGCGCCCACACGCCGCGCAGATAGGCCTCGTACCGCTCGGTATCGAGATAGGTCAGTTCCTGGTCGTACCTGGCCAGTTCGGCCAGATGCCGGGGGTGGCGCATGGCGCGGGCGAAGGCATCGTGCAGCCGGCGCACAACGTGCAGGTCGGTGCCCCGCGGCACGCCGATCCCATAGGGCGAGTTGTGGACCGCGTCGGGATAGCCAAGCTCCTTCATGGTCGGCACATCGGGCCAGCGTGGCGAGCGGTGTTCGCTGAACAGGGCCAGCAGCCGCAGGCGCCCGCTGTCGACATAGGGCGCGAAGCCGGTCGCGCTGACGCCCGCCATCAACGCGCCGCCGGCGATCGCCAGCATCTGGTCGGCGATGCCGCGGTAGGGCACATGCAGATAGCGGACGCGGTTGCGGCCGAGCACGTCCTCGAGCGCCAGATGCGGCGTGGTGCCGATGCCGGAGGAGCCCACCGTCAGCGCGCCGGGATGGGCCTGTCCCCAGGCGACCAGGTCGCCGAAGCTGCGGAACGGGCTGTCGGCCGGCACCACCACGCCGAAGGTATAGCCGGAGATCATCACCACCGGCTGGATATCGCGCAGCGGCTGCCATGTCGTCTTCTGCTGGTGCGGCAGCCGGTAGACGGTCACCGGCAACTGGCCGATGGTGTAGCCGTCCGGCTTCGCCGCGGCAAGCAGCGCGCCGACCAGGGCACCCCCGGCGCCGGCGCGATTCTCGACCACCACCGGCTGGCCGAGTTCCTGCCCGGCCAGTTCGGCCAATACCCGCATCGACAGGTCGGTGGCGCCGCCCGCGGGCCAGGGCACGATCATCGTCAGCGGATGCGCAGGGTAACCGGCGGCCGGAGTGGCGCCCGCATCGGGCGTGGCGCTCGTAGCCGCCATGGCCGGCAGCGCCGCGCGCGCGGCCAGCGCGCCAAGCGCGATCGCCAGCGCGCGGCGCCCTGGCATCGGAAGGATCGGCGCGGGCGCCATCACGCGGCGAGGTCGGGATAGTCGACGGTCGCCCGCTCCGGCGGTACCGCGGCGAGACGGTCGGATTCCTCGTCGGTGAACAGCCGCGAACGGGTCAGGAAGCGCATGCCGGTGGCCCGTTCGATCGAGAACATGCCGCCGTTGCCGGGCACCACGTCGATGATCAACTGCGTGTGCCGCCAGTATTCGAATTGCGATTCGCTCATGTAGAACGGTGCGCCGCCGATCTCGCCGAGCTTGATGTCGCTGCCGCCGACCAGGAACTCGCCGCGCGGAAAACACATCGGCGCGCTGCCGTCGCAGCAGCCGCCGGACTGGTGGAACAGGATGGGGCCGTGGTCACCGGTCAGCTGCGCGATCAGCGCGAGCGCGGCGTCGGTGGCGATCACGCGTGGGGGGCAGGGGGGTATGCATGGTCGGAATCCACAAAGATGCCGTCGTCCGCGCGAAGCCGGGAGCCCGGCGTCCCTGCCGCTTGCGGCGGAACAGGACGCCAGGATCCGGCCTGGCTAGGGCGACGGCCGTTGCCAGGCCCGTCGGTCAGAAGAAGCCGAGCGCGTTCGGGCTGTAGCTGACCAGCAGGTTCTTGGTCTGCTGGTAGTGGTCCAGCATCATCTTGTGGTTCTCGCGTCCGATGCCCGATTGCTTGTAGCCGCCGAACGCCGCGTGAGCCGGGTAGGCGTGATAGCAGTTGGTCCACACGCGGCCCGCCTGGATCGCGCGGCCGAAGCGGTAGGCCCGCGTGCCGTCGCGCGTCCACACGCCGGCGCCGAGGCCATACAGCGTGTCGTTGGCGATCTCGAGCGCCTCTTCCTCGGTCTTGAAGGTGGTCACCGACACCACCGGCCCGAAGATCTCCTCCTGGAAGATGCGCATCTTGTTGTGGCCACGGAAGACGGTCGGCTTGATGTAGTAGCCGTTCTCCAGGCCATTGCCCAGTTGCGCGCGTTCGCCGCCGGTCAGCAGCTGCGCGCCTTCCTGCTTGCCCAGGTCGATGTACGACAGGATCTTCTCGAGCTGTTCCTGCGAGGCCTGCGCGCCGATCATCGTGCTGCGGTCCAGCGGATGGCCTTGCTTGATCGCCTCGACGCGCTTGATGGCCCGCTCCATGAAGCGGTCGTAGACCGACTCCTGGATCAGCGCGCGCGACGGGCAGGTACAGACCTCGCCCTGGTTCAGCGCGAACATCGCGAAGCCTTCCAGCGCCTTGTCGAAGAAGGCGTCGTCCTTGTCGAGCACGTCGGCGAAGAAGATGTTCGGGCTCTTGCCGCCGAGCTCCAGCGTGACCGGAATCAGGTTCTGGCTGGCGTATTGCATGATCAGCCGGCCGGTGGTGGTCTCGCCGGTGAAGGCGATCTTGGCGATGCGCTTGTTCGAGGCCAGCGGCTTGCCGGCTTCGAGGCCGAAGCCATTGACGACGTTGAGCACGCCCGGCGGCAGCAGGTCGCCGATGATCTCCAGCAGCACCATGATCGAGGCCGGGGTCTGCTCGGCGGGCTTGAGCACGACGCAGTTGCCGGCGGCAAGCGCGGGCGCCAGCTTCCACGTCGCCATCAGCAGCGGGAAGTTCCACGGGATGATCTGGCCGACCACGCCCAGCGGCTCATGGAAGTGGTAGGCGATGGTGTCGTGGTCGATCTCCGAGATGCCGCCCTCCTGCGCGCGCACCGCGCCGGCGAAATAGCGAAAATGATCGATCGCCAGCGGCAGGTCCGCGGCCATGGTCTCGCGCAGCGGCTTGCCGTTGTCGATGGTCTCGGCGACGGCGAGGCGCTTCAGGTTGGCCTCCATGCGATCGGCAATGCGGTTCAGCACGTTGGCGCGCTCGGCCGGCGAGGTGCGGGCCCACGCCACCTTGGCCGCATGCGCGGCGTCCAGCGCCAGTTCGATATCGTCGGCATTGGAGCGGGCGATCTTGCAGAACGCCTGGCCGGTGACGGGCGACAGGTTGTCGAAGTACTGTTCCGATTGCGGCGGCACCCACTTGCCGCCGATGAAGTTGTCGTAGGACGCCTTGTACGGGAATTCGATATCGAGGAATTTCAGTTCCGCATGGTTCATGGTGGTGTCTCCTGACGAATCGTCTGTCTTGCGTTTGTCTTGCGTTTGTTTGCGTTTGTCTTGCGGTTGCGCTGCTGTCTTGGCGACCGGGTGTCCGGCCAGTCCACTTCCCTCAGCGCAAGGAGCGTGCCATTTGCCGGGCGCCGCTTTTCGGCATGGTTCGCCCGTGATGCGCGCCCGCACTGTTGCGTCGCTAATCGCGGGTCTGTCCCCGGTGTCCCGAAATGGAGCAATCGCACTGCGGCCGGCGATCAGCGGTCCGCGACCAAGGGTCCATGGCCAACGATCCCGCGGTCGGCGGTTCTGCCTTCAGTCAAGGCCGTGCTCGCGCGCATAGCGGTACATCTCGACGACGTTGGCCAGTCCCAGCTTCTTGCGGATCAGCGTCTGGTAATTGGCGATCGTCTTGGTGCTCAGGTAGAGCTGCGCGGCGATGTCCTCGAGCGCGATGCCGCGCACCAGCAAGCGGAACAGATCGAACTCGCGCGGCGACAGGCGCATGTGCGGCAGCGCCTTCGGGTCTCCCTCGCCGGCGAGGCCAGCGATATCGTCCGACAGCGGCCGCTCGCCGGCCGCGACGCGATGCACCGCGTCGACCAGCAGGTCCGGTGCGCTGCTCTTGGTCAGATAGCCGTCCGCTCCCGCGCGCAGCGCCTGCGCGACGATGGCGGGGCTGTCGTGCATGCTGAAGACCAGCACGCGCAGGGCGGGCACGCGCGCCTTCAGGCAGCGCAGCACTTCGAGCCCGCCGCGGCCCGGCATCGACAGGTCCAGCACCAGCACGTCGGCAGGGTGGCGGCTGAGCCAGAGATAGGCGGCATCGCCGTCGGCGAACTCCCCCGACGACCTGCAGGCGCTCGTCCAGCTCCAGCAGGCGGCGGTAGCCGGTCCGCACGACGGCATGGTCGTCGGCGAGTACGACGCGCAGCGGCATCATCAGGCCAGCTCCGGCAGGCAGCCGTGGCCGTGGCCGGGGCCGTGCCTGGGCGCGCCGGCGCCGGTCGTGATGTCTGGCGCATGTACCGCCGCAACGGCCGCCACCGCTGCACCCATCGAAATCGTCGCGACGGCGGCAGGCGCCGCCGACAGCGCGCCAGGGAAACACGCAAGCAGCTTCAGCCCCGGCCGCGTTTCGCCGGGCCGCGAGGCGCCCAGCTCCAGCTCGCCCCCCATGGGCCCACACCCGTTCCCGCATGCCGCCCAGTCCGCAGCCGGCCTCGAGCGCGGCGCCGAGGTCGGCGATGCCGCGGCCGTCGTCCTCCACGCACCAGACGATGTCGCCGGCGGCGTTGGCGGCCACGCGGGCCTGAACCGTTCCGGCGCCGGCGTGCCGTACCGCGTTGGTCAGGGCCTCCTGCGTCATGCGGTAGAGCGCCAGTGCCAGCGCCGGCGGTACCGCCACCGCGCCGAGCTCGATCTCCAGGCGAAAGTCCGTGCGCGAGTCCGGCTGCGCGCGCCACCCTTGCAGCAGGTCATGCAGCATGCGGGCCAACGGCACCGGCCCGTTGCCCGGCTGCGTGCCATGGGGCCGCAGCCGATGCAGCAGCGAGCGGACATCCTGCTGGATGCGCGCGCCATGCTGCGACAGCCCGTCGGCCACGCCGCGCAGCCCGGCGTCATGCGCCAGCCGGCGCGACAGGTAGGCGGCGTCGGCCCGCATCGCGGTCAACGTCTGACCGAGCTCATCGTGCAGTTCGCGCGCGATGCGCGCCCGCTCGTGCTCCTGCGCATCGAGCAGCCGCAGGCTCAGCGCGCGGCGGGAAGCCTCCGCCTGCGCCAGCGCCGCGGCGAGCTGCTGCAACGCCCGGCGGATGGCATCGAGCTCGGCGATCCGGATCTCCGGCAGCGCCGCATCGTACTCGGCGCGCTCGTATCGGCGGATTGCCGCGAGCATCCCGCGCAGCGGGGCCAGGGCCCGTCGGGTCGCCCAGGCGATGCCGGCGAACAGCAGCGCGCTGTACAGCATCAACGTCGCGAGCTGGCCGGCGAAGCGCGTTCAGCGCCTCGCTTTCCTCGCTGCGCGGATTCCAGTCCAGCGCCACGCGGTAGGCGGCGCCCTCGGCCGCTGGGATGGTCCACGACGCGGCCGGCTCGGCGGGCGCTTCGGCGGCGGTCCCGGCCTGCGGGACGAGGACCACGCCGCGATCGTCCCGCAGTGTCAGCCGCAGATGGCGCAGCGCGCCGGAGGCCGCAATGTCCCGCAGGGCGCGCAAATGTCCGTCGCGGGCCTCGGCATGGTGCGCCTGCAGTCCCGCTAGATGGCGAAACATCCTGGCCGTCGCGTCGGCGCCGCGCCGTTCGTTGCGGATATCGCCGGCGGCGGTGGCCAGCGCGAACAGCGTGGCGACGATCAGGCTGAGCAGCGCGATCGGCGCAGCCCGAAGCAGCAGGTGGCGGGACAGGGGCATGGCTAGGGTCTCCTCGTGTTCGTCGAGGCGGCCCGTGCGCTCTGGTGGCGTGGTTGCGTGGCGCGCGATCCCGGCACGGCGAGCCCGGCCCTGTCGTCAGGTCGGGAGTTTTTCCCGGCTCTCGGGGTACGGAATCTGCTCGACGGGATCGTGCGGCCCGACAGAGGTCCGCTCGATAACAGGAGGAGATGCAAGATGTCAGCCAACCGGAGCGGTGCCGCCGCCGGCGGCCGGCGCGCGGCCGGCGCGGCGCGCCGCGCGGGGTCCCCCCATGCCCAGCGCCATCGCCGTGGCCTGTGCGATCGCGCTGTTCGGCGCCGGCCCCGCTGTTGCACAACAGGGCAGCACTGTGTCACAACAGGACAGTTCGCTGCCGACCGTCACCATCGTCGCCGCCGCGCCGCTGCCCGGCATCGGCGTGGAACGCGATGCCTTGCCCTATTCGGTGCAGAGCGACGACGGCGAGGCGGCGACGGGCCCGCGTGCGGGCAATCTGGTCGAATACCTGAGCCGCAATCTGGCCGGCGTCAATGTCAACGAGATCCAGGGCAGCCCGTTCCAGGCCGACGTGACCTACCGGGGCTTTCGCGCTTCGTCGATCCTCGGCGTGCCGCAGGGCCTGTCGGTCTATCTGGACGGGGTTCGCGTCAACGAACCGTTCGGCGACGTGGTGAACTGGGACATGATTCCCGAAGCCGCGCTCGACAATATCGCGCTGGTGTCGGGCTCAAACCCCGCCTACGGCCTGAACACGCTCGGCGGCGCGCTTGCGCTGACCACCAAATCCGGTCTCACCTCGCAGGGCTTCGGCGCCGACCTGTCCTACGGCAGCGGCGCCCGCAAGCGGGCCGATCTGTCCTTCGGCGCCCGTAGCGAGGACGGCTGGCACGGCTTCATCGCCGGCACGCTGTTCAAGGAGAACGGCTGGCGCGACCATTCCGATGGGCGGCTCGGCAACCTGTTCCTGAAGGCGGGCCGCAGCAGCGGGTCGACCGAATGGGACGTATCGCTGCTGCACGGCCGCAGCCGGCTGGTCGGCAACGGCCTGGTACCGGACTATCGGCTCGACGGCGGCGCCACGGTGCCAGACCTGTACGCGGCCAACCGGCGCGCGGTGTTCACCTATCCGGACCAGACCCGCAACCGCGTCACGCAGGTCATGCTCAACGGCAGCCACTGGCTGGACGACAAGACCCGCATCTCCGCGATGGCCTATGTCCGCCACAGCCGGCGCGATACCGTCAACGGCGACGTCAGCGAAGACTATGCCGAGTACGCGGAGGCCTGCGAGGATGGTTTCCATCCCGACGGCTCGCCGGTCGACGACGACTGCGGCCTGACACGAGAGCAGGGTGCCGGGTTGCATCCGGCCGTGCTGAACACCACCCACACCCGCCAGCGAGGGCAGGGCGTTGCGCTGAGCCTGGCCAGGGAGCTGGGCGCGCACCGCATCAACATGGGAATGACGTTCGATGCCAACCGCGTGCGTTACGCGCAGTACGAGCAGGAGGCGCTGCTCAGTGCCGACCGGGGCGTGACCGCCGCGCCGGGGTCCGACGTCGAGCTGTTCTCTGGCGCCCATGGCAAGTCGCGCGCGATCGGGCTTTATCTGGCCGACCTTTGGGCGCTGACGCCGAGCACCCATCTGAACCTGTCGGCACGCTGGAATCGGCTGAAGGTCACCAGCACGCTGATCGACAGCGACGGCAGCGACAAGCCGACGGAGCGCTTCACCTACAGCAAGCTCAATCCCGCCATCGGCGTGACCCAGCAGGTCGGGGCCGGCCTGACGCTGTTCGCCAGCGCCGCGCAGAGCAACCGCGTGCCGACCGTGATCGAGCTGGGCTGCGCCGATCCGGCCCAGCCATGCCGCTTGCCCGCCGGCCTGCAGGCCGACCCGTATCTGAAGCAGGTGGTGTCCCGCACCTACGAGGTCGGCGGGCGGTGGCGGCCGTCGCGCGACTTCGAGCTGTCGGGCGCGGCCTACCGCACCGACAATCGCGACGACATCCTGTTCCTGCGCGCGCCGAACAGCCAGCAGGGGTATTTCTCGAACTTCGATCGCACCCGCCACCAGGGCCTGGACCTGCTGGCCAACTGGCGCCTCGATGCCGTCACGCTGCGGCTCGGCTACAGCTATCTGCAGGCCACCTACCAGGCCCATGGCCGCATCCTGGCCGGCGAGCGCACCATCGACGTCCGGCCCGGCATGCGGCTGGCCGGATTGCCACGGCATACGCTGAAGTTCGGCGCCGACTGGCGCGTGACGCCGTCGTTCGCGGTGGGCGCCGACGTGCTGGCGGTGTCGTCCAGCGTGATCAGCGGCAACGAGGACGGCCTGGCCAGCGATCCGCGGCCGGGCAGGGCGCCGGATGCGCGGCGCTGGGATACCGCCGGCTATGCCACCGTCAACCTGCGGGCCAGCTACCGGGTCAGCAAGCAGCTCGAGTTGTATGCGCGCATCGACAATCTCTTCGACCGCCGCTACGCCAGCTACGGTCAGCTGGCCGAGAACATCCTGCCGGACGGACGGCTGGTGCAGCCGCACGTGGCGCCGCAGGATGCGGCGACGTCGCGCTTCATCGCCCCTGGGGCGCCGCGCAGCATGTTCGTCGGGCTGCGGTACCGGATGTAGCGCGGACAGGGGGGAGGCGGCCGGCGCGGGGCCGATGTCGCGGGGCCGATGTGCTAGGCTCCCGCACTTTGCCCTTCACGCCATCGCCATGCAGCCGTCGTTCGCCGCCTTTCGTGCCGCGCTTGCCAGTTTCGTCAGTTCACGCGCCCTCAAGCTCGCCGTCGGTCCGATCGTGGTGCTGCTGATTGCCGGTGCGATCTTTCTGGGCCTTCCGCTCGTCATGCTGATGACCGGCGTCGTGCCGCCCTGGGTGCAGGCGCTGTACGGGGGCACGGGTGGGGTCGCGCAGACGCTGCTGGTGGTGCTGTACCAGCTCGCGCTGATCCTGCTGGTCGCGCTGTGGTCGATGCCGGGCGCGGTCGCACAGATCGGACCGGCTTACCCCGCGGCCGGCCCGTCGCCCGACGCCATGCCCGGCCAGCGCGGCGCACTGGCGCACTACATCGGCACCTATATCGTGCTGTGCGCGCTGATCCAGTTCCTCGGCACGGTGCCGCTGCTGTACGGCGTAGCCAATCTCGCGGCCCAGGGCTGGCTGGCGATGCGGCTGATGCCGTATCTGGCGTTGCGCAGGCGCGCATCGGCCAGCGAATTCGCCGCGCTGAGCAAAGGCTGGCGCTTGCCGTTCGCCGGCGTGGCGATCGCTGGTGTCGTGCTCAGCGGCCTGATCGCCGCGGCCATCTCGGGAGCAATCGCGCTGCTGCTGCCCGGGCCGGCAGCGTTTGCCGGCGTGACCATCGGGCGCGTGCTCGGGATGCTGTTTCTCGTTTACTGGTTCGCCCACCTGTCGCTGCGGGCGCTGGCCACGATGCGGGGCGATGCGCCGGCCGCCCGGCCCGCGCTGCCGTAAGCCGAAGGCCATCGCGGAAGGGCTGGTTTCGCGCCTACGGGCGATTGTTCCGGATCATCGCACCCGGCGGCCCGCTCGACCCCCCCGAACCACGGCTCGACCCGCGCCTGGTTCTGTTCGACCAGTACCGAATAGTTGTCCTTGAAGCTGTTCGGGAAAAAGATCATGCCCGGGCTGGCGACCCGATTGCCCCGCACCAGGATGCCGGACAGCGTCGCGCCCGGCATGCCTTGCACCGCCAGCCCGCGCGTGACGTTGCGCGCCGCCGTGCGCATCACGAAGACCGGGTCGCCATCCTCGGCGACGGTGTTATCCAGGCAATCGATATTGAAGGTCGGCAGATAGGTGTTGTCGCCATAGGGGCCGTAGGCCGCGATGGCGATGCCGTCGCCGGCGTTCATGTTGTAGTTGTGGTCGATCACGCTGTCGAACACGCCGCCGAAGAACAGGATCGAATTCAGCGCGCGGCCATGCATGTTGCGGAACTCGTTATGGCTGACGGTGATGCGCAGATAGCCGGTGGTGATGTTGATCACCGAGGACGAATCGGGCACCACGTCCCATGGGGCCGCCAATTCCATCACGCGGCCCTTGATCGATTTCAGATGCCGATACTGGCCGACGCCTTTGCCCGCCACGATCGACATGAGCACGTTTTCGGGATTGCTGGTGCCGACCATGTCCCAGTTCGGATCGCGCGCGAGCGTCACCGTGCTGGCCGAGCTCGCCGCGAGGCTACCCAGGTAGGCACCGCCGCCGCCGTCCGTCGTGAAGAACTGGTTGGTCGGCGTGTAGGTCATGTTGCGGAACAGGTTGTAGCCGAGATAGAAGTTGCGCGTGGCGTTCGCCGTGGTGCCGCTGATCATCGGCCGACTGGCGCCGATCACCACGCCCTCGTTGATCTCGTCCTGCGCGCCGAACAGGTTCTTGGTGACCACGACGTTCTGGCTGTTGGCGATCGCGTAGTCGCCCTTGGTCGCCCGGTTGCCGGCGATCAGCACGCCGTCGCCGTAGTCGATCGAAAGCGTCTTGCGCGAGCTCAGCGTCGAATTGACGATGCGCAGGTCCGGGCCGGAGATCTTGATCAGCTGGGTGCTCTCCGCGCCGTTGGTGTAGTCGGCCGAAACGACGAAGTTCACGCGCTGGATCAGGATATGGCCGTGCGTGCGCGGGTCGCTGCCGAGATCGGCGGCACGCAGCATCGTTTCGCGATGGGGCCCGCGCAGCGTCAGCGAGGCGATGCCGAAATGGCTCTCGCCCGTGATCCACGACGCGGGGGTGGACGCGGCGCTGTTCGCCTTGCCGAGCAGGGTGGTCGCGTCCTCCGATTCACCGACCAGATACTGATGGCGGCGCAAGGCGATCGTGCGCGAGATCGCGAATTGCCCGGCCGGCAGCTTGAAGACGGTGCGGACGCCGCTGCTGCGGTTCTTGTCGAGGCAGGCTTGCAGCGCCGGGGCGTTGTCGGTGACGCCATCGCCGACCAGTCCCGGGCAGGCCAGTACGGCGGGCGGTTTTGGTGCGGCCTGGATGCGAATCGGCACTGGCAACGCGGCGGTCAGATCCTTGTGCTGGGAGCCGATCCAGACGTGGTACGAACCGGGTGCCATGCCGGCGGGCACGCCAGCCACCAGCGCCGTATCGTCCGCGTGTTCTACGGTCAGCGGATAAAGCCGATTGTCGGCCGATTGCAGATAGGCCTCCTTGCTGCCGTTGAAGTTCTTGCCGAACAGCCGCAGCTTGCCGCCGGCCTCCGCGCCGCAGCTGACCAGCTCATGCGCCGGCGCTTCCAGGCTGGAATCGGTATCGGGCGTGCCGAGAATCCACTGGATCTCCGGCCGATTGACGATGCCTTCCAGCGCCGGCACCGCGCGATCCTGGTCCTCGATGCGGTAGGCGTAGGGACCGTATTTCAGGTTGGCCGGGATGGTAAAGGTCAAGCCCGTGGAGCTCAGATTGACGGCCGGCACCGTGATCGCGCTGGCCCGGACCGCGCTGCGCCAGTCGGTCATCCCGGACGTCAGCGCCACCAGACGCACGGTCTTGCGGTTGGCGGTGAAGGCGCCGCTCATCAACACGCTCTGGCCGGGCCGGTTCTCGCGCGAGGTCCAGAAAATGGCGTTCTTCTCGTAAACCGGATCGCTTTCCGGCCGCATCCGGTTGACGTCGACGAACACCGCCCGCTTGCCGCTGCCGGTGTCGCCGTTCCTGCCGATCATCGGGTTGGCGCACCCGCTCAGCGTGCCGGCTTCGGTAATCGGCGCAACCGGCGTGCCCGCCGCGACCGCGGGCGCCGAAGCCCCGCGCGCCTCCGCGCCACCCGCCACCGCCTGCCAGCAGCCGAACAGGGCCAACGCGGCCGTCAACAGGCGCTGTCGAAAGCGAAACGCTGGTTTCATGGCTACCCCCGGTTTGTCTTCCAATGGCCGACTCGCCATTGAAGTCGCAAAGTCGAGCCATGGACCGTTCGAAACGGCACATAAGCCGTCGGGGGATGGGGACTGGCCGGTCCCCGAGCCACAGGAAACTGCTGTTACTCCGCCGAGATCTTCGCCCGCTTCACCACCTCGCCATAGCGCTGCAGGCGGTCGGCCATCATGCGTTCGAAGGCGGCGGGGGCCATGTCTTCCGGCGGGACCACGCCGCGGGAGCGCAGGGCGGCCTGCATCGCGGGATCGCTGGCCGCCTTGCGCACGGCCTGGTAGATCTTCTGCACCACCGGCTGCGGCGTGCCGGCCGGTGCCGCGATGCCGGTCCACGAGCTCAGGTTCAGTTCGGGATAGCCCAGTTCGGCCAGCGTCGGCACGTCGGGCAGTTGCTCGAGCCGCTGTTCGGAGGCGACCGCCAGCGCGCGGACTTTGCCGTCCTTGACGTGCGGCAGCATGATGACGAGGTTGTCCAGGATGAACTGCACCTCGTTGCTCAGCACCGCCGTGATCAGCTGCGAGCCGCCACGATAGGGGGATATGGGTCGCCACCGCGCCGGTGCTGGCCTTGAACATCTCGACGTTCAGCTGGCCCATGCTGCCGACGCCGCCGCTGCCGTAATCCAGCTTGCCGGGGTTCTTCTTCGAATAGGCGATGAACTCCGCGAAGGTGCGCACCGGCAGGCTCGAATGCACGACCAGCGCATTGGGCTGGCGGCCCAGGATCGCAATGTTCTCGAAGTCCTTGATCGGGTCATAGCCGATGCGCGGCTGCGTCAGCGGATTGGCCAGATGGCTGCTCTGCGACGACACCACCAGCGTGTAGCCGTCGGGTTTGCTGCGCGCGACGACCTGCGTCGCGACCGAACCGCCCGCGCCGGGACGGTTGTCGACGACCACCGGCACGCCAAGAATGCGCGACAGCGGCTCGGAATACTGGCGCGCCATGATGTCCACCGATCCGCCGGGCGGGAAGGGGACCACCAGCGTGATGGGACGCGACGGCCAGTTTTCCTGCGCCACGGCGCCGAGCGGCGCGGCGGCGGCAATGGCGGCGGCGCTCAGGCCAAGACCAACGAAGCGGCGGCGGGAGAAGGGCAGGTTCTGCATGATCAGAAAGGCAGGATGGAAAAGGGATTCGTTGGGTGGCGGGACATGCCGCTCATTGCAGCCCGAGGATGGCCAGCGCCAGGGCCTGCGCCCGTGGCACGAAGGTGGACAACTCGCAGTACTCGCGCTCGGTATGCGGATGGCCGCCGACCGGGCCGGTGCCGCACAGCGTCGGCGTGCCTGCCGAGCTGGTCAGGCCGCTGTCGGCCGCGCCGCCGGTGAACTCACCGTCGACCGTGAAGCCGACGCGTTCGGCGCTGCGCTGATAGAGCGACAGCAGGGCCGCGGGCGTGGTCGCCATCGGCATCGTGCGGCGCATGTCGGTGATGCGTCCGCGCGTACGGGGAATCGATTCGGCTTCGACGATCTCGCGGATGCGGCCGTCGAGCGCGTCCATATCGGTATCGGCGGTGAAGCGCACATCGAGCTGCGCCTTGGCATGCGGTGCGACCATGTTCGGTACGATGCCGCCCTGGATGCAGCCGACATTGGTGGTGATGCCCGACGTCGGATCGGTCAGCGCATGCAGCGCCAGGATCTTGCGCGCCAACGCGTCGATCGCGCTGGCGCCATGGGCGTGATTGATGCCCGAGTGCGCGGCCACGCCTTCGACCTCGAACTCGACCACCATCGAGCCCTTGCGGCCCGTCACCAGGTTGCCGCTGACGCGGCCCGGCTCGGCATTGAACACCGCGCGCACTTCGCGGGCGACCGCCATGATGCGATCGCGCGTGGCGGGCGAGCCGATCTCCTCGTCGCACGAGAAGAACAGCCGCACCGGCGGCGCCTGCCGGCCCAGCCGCGCCAGCGCCTCGGCAACGAACACATTGAGCACCAGGCCGGACTTCATGTCGGCGACGCCGGGACCGTAGGCGCGTCCATCCTCCACGCGGAAGGGCCGCCTGGCCGCCGTGCCTTCGGGATAGACCGTATCCATATGCCCCATCAGCAGAACCGGCAGGCCCTCGCCGGAGCCCGGCACCTGCGCATCGAGGCAAACGCCGTATCCCGGCACCGCATGAAAGCGCACGGCGATACCGGCGGCTTCCAGATGCGCGCGCAGGGTCTCGGCCACCGCCTGGACGCCGGCTTCGTGGCGGCTGCCGCTGTCGATGTCGACGATCTTCTGCAGCAAATCCTGCATCGCCTGATGCTGGCCTTGCAGCCAGTCCAGCAGCGCCTGCGCGCCCTGGGCAACTTCTCTATCCTGCATGGGGTTCCTGTTCGCGACCGATGACCGAATACCGAAGACCGGTGCCCGGTTCGCGATGAAAGACGTGATGGGAGGCGCAACAACACGCGCCGTGAAACATGTATTGCAACAGTGATATCATCATGCAATACGTATTGCAGAGTGTCAATATGACGAATTCCCGCAAGGAAAGGGCCGATCATGGCGCCACGCTGCTGGACCGGCTGGCGCGCGAAGCCGCCACGCTGACCGCGCGCGAGCGCGAGCTGGCCGACGCGCTGACGCGCGGCTATCCGCATGTGCTGCTGGAATCGGCGACCGCGCTGGCGGCGCAGCACGGCACCAGCGCGTCGACGGTCGTGCGGTTGTTCGCCAAGCTCGGCTATGCCAGCTATGCCGACGCCCAGCGCGAAGCGCGCGTCAGCGTGACGGCTGCGCTGCCGACCGCGGGACAGCGCGCGCCGGCGCTGATCGGCGGCAAGCGAACCTTGCGGGCATGCCTCGACGATGCGTTGATGCACGACCAGCACAACCTGACCGCCACGCACGAATCGCTGGACATCGCCGCGTTCGAGGCGATCGCACGCCTGCTGGCCGGAGGAAAAGGGCGCCTGTTCATCCTCGCGCAGAAGAACAGCGCGCCGGTCAGTGCCTGGCTGGCGCTGCATCTGAACATGTGCCGGCCCAATGTGCAGGAGCTGGGCGCCGGCGCGGTGACGGCCACCGACGCGATGCTGTGGGTCCAGCCGGAAGACGTGCTGCTGACCTTCAGCGTCCGCCGCTATTCGAGCGCGCCGGTCAGCATCGCCCGTGCCTTCCGCGAGCGGGGCGCACGCGTCGTCGCCATCTGCGACAGCCCCGCCGCGCCGCTGGTGCCGCTGGCCGACCACCATCTGCTGGTGCGCACCGCCAACGCATCCCCATTCGACTCCTACACGGCGGCATTCTTCTTGTGCAATGCACTGGTGTCCGCCGTCGCCCAATTGCGCCAGCCGGCCGTGATCGAGGCGCTGCAGCGGCGCGATGCGCTGTGGCAGGCGTTCGAGACGGATCCGGTGGAGGGATTGCGAAGCGGGTAGGGCGCGAAGGTCCGGTACTTGCCCGGCGCCGGCCCCGCTATCGGCGCGGGCACCGGCATCGTATTCGGCATCGACCGATCCCCGCCGAATGTGGACACCTTGGCAAGGCTTGGCGTCCCGATTCCGTCCGCCTAAGCTAGTGGTCTGGCTGGAGGTCTGGCTGAAAAACCACGGGGAGACAAGGACGATGAACCGGCCGAATCGACGTCGTGCGCGAAGCATCGGACTCGGTATTGCCGCTGTGGTGGCGGTCGCACTGGCCGCCGGCGCGGCGTGGCTGCTGTCCTTGCCACCGGCCACGGCTCCCGCCGAGCCGCCGGCGATCGCCGAGCCCGAGCGGGCCGCCACGCTGTCGGCGCTGAAGCCGCCCAAGCGGCCGCGCCCGGTCATCGCCATCGTCGGCATCAACGACGCCACTGAAACCACCGACTATCTGATGCCTTACGGCATCCTGCGCCGCGCCGATATCGGCGAGGTGGCGGCATTGGCGACGCAGCCGGGACCGGTGAAGCTCTATCCCGCGCTGCAGGTCGAACCGGATGCGACGATCGCGCAGTTCGACGCGCGGCATCCCCAGGGCGCCGATTACGTGCTGGTGCCGGCGATGAGCCGCGACGACGATCCGACCGTGCTGCAATGGCTCCGCGGCCAGGCGGCGAAGGGCGCCACCGTGATCGGCATCTGCGCCGGTGCCAAGGTCGTGGCCGCCGCCGGCCTGCTCGACGGCAAGCGCGCCACCACCCATTGGTACTACCTGAACGACCTGCTGGAGAAGCATCCCACGGTGCGCTACGTTCCCGATCGGCGCATCGTGGTCGATGGCCGCGTTGCCACGACGACCGGCATCTCGGCCTCGATGCCGATGACGCTGACGCTGATCGAAGCCGTGGCCGGCCGCGGCAGGGCAGAGGCCGTCGCGCGCGATCTGGGCCTGCCGCATTGGGATGCGCGCCACGACAGCGACGCCTTCACCTTCACGCGTCCCTTTGCCCTGACGGCGATGGGCAACACCATGGCGTTCTGGAACCGCGAACGGCTCGGCATTGCGCTGCGGCCCGGCGTCGACGAGGTATCGCTGGCACTGGTCGCCGACGCGTGGTCGCGCACCTATCGTTCGCAGGCCGTCTCCTTCGCCGCGCAGCCGGGGCCGATCCAGACCCGGAACGGCATTCGGCTGCTGCCCGAGCAGGTGGCGGCGCAGTGGGATCGCAAGCGGACCATCGCCTCCATCGCGGAAGCGCCGCCGGCGCAGGCCCTCGATCAGGCCCTGACCGGCATCGGCCAACGCTATGGAACACGTACCGAATCGCTGGTCGCCATGCAGCTCGAATATCCGCGCGAATAGCGGCGCGAATTTCGGCGCGAATTTCGGCGCAATTATCGGCTCGAATTCGAACGACCCGACACCCGAACCGCCCCAATGCAGTCAAACCCAACTGAGGAGACACGATGGCAAAGATGATTTTCCTGAACCTGCCGGTCCGCGATCTCGCGGCGGCGACGCGCTTCTACGAGGCGATCGGCTGCGTCAAGAACGAGCAGTTCAGCGACCATCAGACGTCGTCGATGGTGTGGTCCGACACCATCAACTTTCATCTGATGACGCACGCCTATTACGGGACCTTCACCAGCAAGCCGATCGCCGACGGGCACCAGACCAGCGCCATGCTGATCGCGCTGTCGATCGACAACCGCGAGGATGTGGACGCCATCGTCGAAGCCGCGAAATCGGCCGGCGGACGCGCCGACATTCGCGAGCCGCAGGACATGGGTTTCATGTACCTGCGCACCTTCGAAGATCCGGACGGTCACCTGTTCGAGCCGGTGTGGATGAACCCGGCGGCGATGATGGGCGAGCAGGACCCGCAATAGCGGAACGCAGCGGGCCGCTCGGCGGGCTTCTGCGCGCCGCAGCGGCCCCCGCAACGCTTCCTAAGGACACGGCGCAGAACGTCCCCCGCACATCGCAGCACGTCACAACATCCAGTCGATCGGCAGCAACGACAAGCCCCGGATCCACAAGCGCTCCAGCCAGCCGGTATTGGGCTCGGTATCGTGGCGAATCGTGTCGCCGCCGCGCCTTTCGAGCCAGTACAGGCCGCCGTCGTCGGCCAGCCGGACCTCGTAGGCGTTCTGCGGGACGCTGGTATCGAATGCCGATTCGATGCGGCCCGCCAGCGTGGGGCTGTCGATCACGAACCCCAGTTCGGTATTCAGATTGGCCGAGCGCGGATCGAAATTGAGCGAGCCGACAAAGGCCCGGTGCGCATCGACGGCGAACGTCTTCGCATGCAGGCTTGCGCCGGAGCTGCCGAACGGCCCCGCGCGCTCCTCCGGCCTGGAAGCCGGCGTGGTGTCGGCCTTGTCCGCGGGTGGGGCGACCTCCCGGCGCAGCTCGAACAATTGCACGCCGGCTTCGAGCAGCGTGCGGCGCCATTTGACATAGCCGGAGTGCACTACCTTGACGTCCGTGGCCTCGGCCGCGTTGGTCAGCACCCGCACGCTGACGCCCTTGGCGGCGAGGTCGGCAAAGGTCTTCGCACCGGCCTCGGTCGGAACGAAGTAGGGCGATACCAGATCCAGTTCGCGCGTCGGCACGCCGATGGTTTCCATCAGCTGATGCCCGATCAGCCCATTGCCCGGCGCCTTGCCCAGGACCTTGGCCGGATCGTCGCTGACGACCCGTGTCTTCGCCCACTCGAACGACAGGGTGCCTTCGATGATGCGACGGTAGGCCGGCAGCGTCTTCAGTGCGTTCATGTACGCCGTGGCGGCGGGGTCCCGTTCCGCGGCGGCAGCCTCGCGGGCAAGTTGCTCGAGCCTGTCGGGCGCCACGGGCGGCACGATCGCGTTCACTGGATAGGCGCTGGCGCTTGCCCAGTAGCGATCGAAGTCCCGCTCGACATCGGCCGCAATCGGGCCGACGGCCAGCACGTCCAGATCGGAAAACAGCACGCCATCGGTGGCGCCAAAATATTCGTCGCCGACATTGCGGCCACCCACGATGGTCGCCTGCGCATCCACCGTGAACGATTTATTGTGCATGCGCCGGTTCAGTCGGCGGAAATCGGTCAGATAGCCGATGAATTTCGGCGAGCGCACGACGAATGGATTGAACAGGCGGACCTCGATATTGGGATGGGCGTCCAGCGCGGACAGGATTTCGTCGAGGCCCGAGATGCCGTTGTCGTCCAGCAGCAGGCGCACGCGCACGCCGCGCTCGGCGGCTTCATGCAGGGCATCGAGCAGCAGCGTCCCGGTGGTGTCGCGGCGCCAGATGTAGTACTGCACGTCCAGCGTGCGCTCGGCCATGCGCGCGCCATGGACCCGCGCGGCGAAGGCCTCGCGCGGGTCGGTCAGCGCGTGGATGCCGGACAGGCCCGGACGTTCCGCCAATGCCGGCGCCAGCGCGCGACCCAGCGCCGTGTCGCGGGACGCTTCCGGCGTCAGCGCATGCGACTGGGTTCGGGGTTCCAGCGGTGGCAGCGTGCATCCGGCGAGCACGAGCATCGCGAAAACGGCGCAGACCAGCGGGCGCCAGCGTGTGAACACGCGATGGGAGGCAGTATGCATGGACGTTCGAGACGATCGACGGTCCGGCCAACGGACGGAAGAAGATACGAACTATAAAACAGGGCCATGCCATCGCATCCCATCGCCGCGGCGCGGCCGGTTCGCGTCATGGTGGCCCAAACACGTGCCAACGCGTGCCAACGCGCCTCAACGCATGCCGCAGATCAAAACCGGTGATTGACCGTCAATTCGACCCGCCGTCCGGCGCCTTGCAGCCATTGGGTCGGATTGTAGTAAGCCGTCGCGACATAGTGGCGGTCGAACACATTGAAGCCGCGCAGCGACAGCGTGGTGTTCTTGCGGGGCCGCCATTGCAGCAGCAGGTCGGTGGTGGTGTACGCCGGCATCTTGAGCGTATTGGCGCGGTCGGCGAAACGGCAACCGACATGGCGGATGCCGGCGCCGGCCGTCCATTCCGGCAGGAAGCGCCAGGTCAGCCAGGCATTGGCCAGGCGCTCCGGCACGTCGGTCGGCACATTGCCATTGCGCGAGACCGCCGTGCCGTTTACTGATTCCGTGAATTGGTCGTAGCGCGCCTGCAGCAGCGCGGCATTGGCATCGAGCCGCCATCCCGGCAGGAATTCGACGCCGACGCTGGCCTCGATGCCGCGCGAGGACTGCTCGCCCACCTGTACGCTTTGCGTGGGATTGACCGCGTCGCGCGTGACCAGGTTCTTCTTGACGATGTGGTAGGCGGCAACGGTCCATTCCCCTTTGCCGTTCCAGAAGTCCTGCTTGATACCGGCCTCGATCTGGCGACCGGTGGACAGCTCGAAATTGCTGTTCGACGAGGACAGCATCAGCAACGCGCTGACGGGATCGGCCGCTTCCGAATACTGCGCGTAGACCGCGAGATTCGGCGTCAGGTTGTACACCGTGCCGGCGCGCCAGCCGACGTGCGAAAACGTCCTGTCGAATGCCTCCCGATTGGTCATCAGATCGTGGCGCTCGATCCTGGCATGGTCATAGCGCAAGCCGCCCAGCACCGACCACCGCGGCGCGATTTCCAGCCGATTCTCCGCGAACAGGGCGTACTGCACCGCCTCGTTGCTGTAGCGCGGCGTGGTGCCTGCGACGTTGATGAAATTGCCGCGATCGAAGACGTAGGGATCGACCACCGTGCTGCCGGAGTAGGGCGAATTATTGGTATGGCGAAACGATGCCCGGTTGACATCGAAGCCGACCGATACGCTGTTGTTCATGCCGAACAGCGCATGGCGATAGACCGCATCGGTGGTATTGCCGACCTGCCATTGGTCGTGAAGGATCTCGACATAGGACGAACGCTGGATCAGGCCGCTCGCCGGCAGATAGTCGTAGTACTCGGCATTGCGCCAATGGCGTTGGCTGTCGATGTAATAGGCCCGCGAGCGAACGGTCAGATCGGCGGTCGGCGTCCACCGCGCCGACAATTCGGTCCACTGGTCGTCGTACTGGATGCGGCTGTCGCTGACCTTGTAGTTTTGGGTCCGCAAGGAGGGATCCTGGCGGCCATTGACGAGCGGCACGCCGAAATAGCGCGCCGGCTGCTGCCAGCCCTTGGCGTAGCTCAGCTTGATGCCGAGCTCGGGCGTCGGATTCCATTGCAGCGCGCCCGATACGGACAGATTGCGCGAATCGCCGAAATCGACCGACCCGTCGGTGCGATTGCCGCTGACATCGAAGCGGTATGACCAGCGCTCATCGATCGCGCCGCCGCTGCCGAAAGCGAGCCGCTGGGTGTTCTCCGTACCGATCGTCGCCTGGATCTCGTTCTCCACCGATCCGCGTGTCGGCTTTTTCGGCACGACATTGACGACACCGCCGATCGCGCCTTCGCCATAGATTACCGAGGCGGGTCCGCGCAGCACCTCGATGCGTTCCACGGACCAGGTATCGAAGGGATAGGTGACACCGATCCCGCCGTATTGGCGCACGCCATCGTAGAGCCGCATCACCGAGGCCGCATCGGTAAAGCCGCGGGCGGACAGCGAAGCGCCGCCATTGCCGGGATGGCCAAGGCCGGACAGGCCCGGGGCACGGGTGATGGCATCGACCAGCGATACATCGCCGCGGATTTCGAGCTGATCGCGGGCAATGACGTCCACGCTGGCGGGCGTCTGCATCGGCGTCAGGCCGAGGTTCGATCCAGTCGAGGCCGGCTCGTCCAGCGCAGTCTGCCCGGCGGCATGGACGGTGACCGGTGCGAGTTCGTGGACCTCGGGAGCAGGGTCGGCCGCCTGGGCGGAAAGGCATACTGCGGCAGCGGCTAGCGCCACCTCGCGTGGAAGGAGTCGGGCCATGGGAAAGAGGGCGTGTCCCAGCCAAGACGGCGGGAATGCCGCGAGACACCGTTGTTTTTGGTGCCCGATTCTATTGGCCACGCCTTAAACGGTACATGCGACACCATGCCGCAGGACCCGCGCGGGAATTCGTCGCACAGTACGGATCGGCGTGGCAATCCGCTTCGCGTGTCAAAGAAATAACGCCGATAACGCCAATAACGCCAATAACGCCAATAACGCCGATAACGCCAATAGCTTGGCCAGCGCCATCACGCATTCACCGTTCCCGCAGATGTCCGTACCGACACCCCGTTCGCCCGCCGCAGCGTCCGCCCCAACCTCTGCCGCCCACCGCACGCTTTGGCGCTGGCATTTCTACGCCGGCCTGTTCGTGACGCCATTCCTGATCGTGCTGGCGATCACCGGCACCATTTACTGCTTCCAGCCGCAAATCGAACCCTTGCTGTACCCGGGGCTATTGCGCGTGACGCCGCAGGGCGAGCCGCTGTCCCCGCAAACGCTGCTGGAGCGGGCGAGGGCGGCCGCGCCGGCCGGCGCCGTGGCCACGACCTACACCATGCGCAACGATCCGCGCGCCAGCGCGGGAATTCGTGTTCCGCCTGCCCTCGGGCAACAGCGAAAGCCTCTATCTGAACCCGTATTCCGGCTCGGTGCTGGGCAGCCTCAGCGTGGAGGACCGCTTCACGAAGCAGGTCCGCCTGCTGCATCGCGCCTTGCTGGCAGGAAAGCCCGGCGAATTGCTGATGGAACTGGCCGGATGCTGGACGCTGGTGATGATCGCCACCGGCCTGGCCATGTGGTGGCCGCGCTTGCGCGAATCGGGTGTGAGGGCGTTTGCAATGCGGCCGGCAAGCGGCAGGCGAGGGCGGTGGAAGGAAATCCATCTGATGCTCGGCGCTTCGCTCGCCATCGGCGCGCTGGCGTTCGTGCTGTCCGGTCTGCCGTGGACCGCCTTCTGGGGCAAGCAGTTCAAGGCCATCACGACCGCCGCGAATCTGGGGCGCCCCGCCGATGCCGGAGCAGGGCACACGCACGCCCCGATCCGTGAGGACAATCATGCCGGTCATGGCGATCACCGGGGCCACGGCGCGACGATGGAATCGCTGCCGCTGAGCGAAGTCCCCCTGGGCGACAGGATTGACCGCCGTGCCGATCGGAACCAGCGCACCCGCGGGCCATGCCCCGATCGATCTGGATCGGGTCGTCGCCATCGCCGGATCGCGCGGTGCCGGCGCGGGATGCCAGGTGGCACTGCCGGGAACGCCGGACGCGGTCTATTCCGTGTCGTGCTTCCCCCAGCGACCCCAGGGCCGAGCGAACGCTGCATATCGATCGGCACAGCGGAACTATCGTCCGGGATATCCGCTATGAGGACTACGGCGCCGTCGCCAAGGCCGTGTCGTATGGCACATCGCTCCATATGGGCCGGTATTTCGGCCTTGCCAATCAGATCGTATGCGCCGCGATCTCGCTCGGCCTGATGGCGCTGGCAATCACGGGCTTCGTCATGTGGGTCAAGCGCAAACCGGCCAATGCATTGGGCGCGCCGTCGCGTCCGTCGAGCCCGCCGCCGATGCGCGCATGGATCGCCGGCCTGGCGGTATTGGGCGCGATATTCCCGCTGATGGGAATCACGATGCTGCTGGTCGGGCTGATCGATCGGCTCGTGGCCAGAACGGCCGGCGTGCCGTCGAGACCGGTACGGCAGTGATCGGGACGGGATGTTCCGACCAAGATCGGCAGATCAGCCCGTCCCGGCACCCGTGGTCGGCTGCAGCACGATAATGGCCATGCCGGCCAGCGCCACCGCGGCGCCGAGGACGTCCCAGCGCGTCAGCGGCAGCCCGTCCACGATGCGAAGCCACAGCAGCGCGACCGCAATATAGACGCCGCCGTATGCCGCATATGTCCGACCCGCGGCAGTGGGATGCAGGGTCAGCAGCCAGGCGAAGGCAGCCAACGCCAGGGCCGCGGGAATCAGCAGCAGCGGAGTCTTTTCCTGCTTTAATACCAGGTAGGGCAAATAGCAGCCGACGATCTCGGCCAGCGCCGTCAGCACGAACAGCGCCGTATAGGCAAGGAAGGTCACGATCGAAGCGGGCAGGGTAGCGGTGGACCGCATTGTCCCATGGCGATATCGGCCTCCGTCAGGCAATCGGAACGGTGCTAACGTCCAAGTGTGTGCGCACGGAATAATCGATATGAAAAAAGACGAATTGCCGCAAGACCAATCCGCCTCCGCGCTGATCGACGCCCGCATCGAGGAACTGGGCGACTGGCGAGGCGACATGCTCGCCAGACTCCGCGCCCTGATCAAGGAAGCCGACCCGGACGTCATCGAGGAATGGAAATGGCGCGGCGTTCCGGTGTGGTCGCACAACGGCATCCTTTGCACCGGCGAGACCTACAAGAGCGTCGTCAAGATGACGTTCGCAAAGGGCGCTTCATTGCCGGATCCGGCTGGGTTGTTCAATTCGAGTCTTGAAGGCAATACGAGACGGGCCATCGATTTCGCGGAAGGCGCGCAAATCGACGAGAAGGCGTTGAAGGAACTGGTGCGTGCGGCGGCGGCATTGAACAGCACCAAAGGCAAGCGCCGCGCGTAGTGGCAAAAAAGGCCCGCCGACGCCTGCGGCGAGCGCTGACCGCCCACGAGGAGCCCGTCAGCACTCGCCGGTACCCGCTTACAACGGCCGGCCGAGGATGTCCTCCCCAACCAGGTCCGCCGTCGCCCGCAGCGCCTGCCGCACGCGGAAGTCGGCGGCATGGCCGCCGCGATCGCGATAGGCCAGCGTCAACGGCCGCGGTGCCTGTACCGATTGCCCGTTGATGACGTCCGCGCTGCGCACCGCGTCGGCATCGACCGGCACCACCAGCCGGAGCGCCATCACGACCGGATCGGCATCCGGCAGGGTTCCGCCGACCTCCCAGTCGCGGTTGGCTCGCTGGACCAGCACGGTGCCGTCGGGCTGTTGCGAGCAGCGCCATGGGTTCGCCGACGCCGGCCGGATCAGCATGCGCGCCACGGTATCGGCGACCGGCTGGGCCAGCGGCGCGTTCAGATGGACTTCGGCCTCGACCACATCGACGGGCCACGCGGCCGCCCAATCCTGCGCCGCAAGGCCGGCGTGCTCGGCCTGGCTGCGTACCGCCACGGCGCCCGTCAGCAGCACGGTGCCCGCATGCCGCGCATCATTGAGCGCGTTCTGCATGATGCCTAGCGCTTGCAGCGCCTGATCCAGGCGTCGGGCGCCCAGCTGACCAGCTGTCAAGGCCTGCTCGCGCTCCGCCAGGCTCCGCATGGCCGTGTCGGCGAGTTGCGCCGCCGCTCCCAGCACGGCCAGGATCTCGCGGCAACGCGCCGCACGTTCGGCATCGCGCAGCGCGCGGTCGTCGCGGATCGCATTCCAGATAAAGTCCACCGCGGCAAGGTTCACCCAGGTGCCGGCGCGCAGACGGGGCGCAAGCCATGCGTCGAGCGCCTGGCACCAGCCTTGCTGCACCGCCGGCGTCGACGCCTGCAAGGCAGTCAGCAGGCTCGCCAGCGCCCAGACGCGCATGCGCGCCACCGGATCGTCGGCGTTGCCCAGCGCCGCCGCGCACGCCGGCAGATTGGTCGCAAGGGCCTGCCGGCGTGCGGCGACGGCATTGCGCAGATCGGCGTCGCCGCTGCCCAGGGCCCGGTCCAGGCGCTCCAGCCGCTTGGCCAGCTTGGTGTCCTGCGGCGGCTGCCCCGTCGCCAGCGCCTCGCGCACGATGGTGCTGAAGTCGTCGACGAAATATCCCAGGTCCGGCACCGGCAGCTGTACCTGCGATACGCCGGGCCGATCGCCGATCCGCACCTCGTGCCAGTGCTCGCGCAGCTCCACCGAACTGCGCGTGGCGATGCCGATATCGATCAACTCGCCATTGATGCCGACCGGCCCGGAGGGGTCGCCCAGATTGGCGAGGACGATGCCGGTGGTGGGCTTGCCGCCGGTGGTGCGCGGGGCTGCGCGGAGGCGTTCGGCCAGGTCCTCCGCATGCAGCGCGGCTTCGCTGTAGGGCGATGCCTCCGGCAGCGCCTCATGCGCGGCGGCGAGCAGCGCTTGCGGCTGCGGAGGCCGCCAGGCGTTCAGCGCGTTGGCATGGGCGTACATCAGCGCGTTGAACTGGAAGCGGAACACGTCGAGCTTGGCCAGCACCAGATCGTTGACCGCGCCAAAGGCGGCATACCAGTCGGCCGCCGGCAGCGTCGGATCGATCAGCACACCGGTATCCCAGTCGTTGCCGCCCTCGGCGGGCGCCCCCCAACGCGGTAAAACAGCGCGCGGCCCCCCTTGAGAAAGAACCGCAGGCAGTCTTGATTGCGATGCCATTGCTGGCGCAGCTGCTGGTTCAGGTTCGCGATCGCATCGGCCAGTTCGCGCACACGGGCCTCGTGCCACGGCGTCAGCCAGTCGAACGAGCTGTGCAGATATTTGGTCGCGTCGCCGCTGATCACCGCCTTGGTGTCCAGGTCCATGCGTCCCTGCGCGGCATAGCCCTCGAAACGGTGCATCAGCCGGTACAGGTAGAAATCACGGATGTTGTACAGCGCCCGTACCGAAGCCACGCTCAATGCCGCCGACGACAGCGGGCGCATGACCTTCTGATGCAGGTCGTCGACCAGCGCGGCGGGGTCCTTGGCGGCATTGGCCGCCCGCCATGCGCCGATGGCGTCCGGCTGGCTGGCCTGATCGGTGAAATGCAGGTACTCCAGCGCGGCCCAGATCGGATCGGCGACCAGATCCGCGGTGCGCACCGGCACGGCTAGCGCGCACAGGCCGAGGGCCTGCTGCAGGAAGGCGTTGACGGCATCGGCCAATGCCGGCGCGAGCGGCAACGCGGGATTGGCGGACGCCAGTCGCTCGCAGCGCTCGAGCTGCTCGCGCATTGCCTGCAGGCGCTGATCGGCCATCGGCGCATTGCGCAGCTGCGTCCGCAGCGGCGAATCGGGAAGGTCCAGCGGTTCGGGAGGCTGGCTATCGAGCACGAAGAAGCGCGCCAGCGCGGCGGCTTCGGCCTCGCGCCGCGCATTGACGCCCTGCGCCTGTGCGCGCTGCTCGCGCACCAGACGCTGGTACTCGGTCTCGAGCACCTGCAGCGGATGGACGGAAACCGCCTGCCAGCCGATCGCGGCGGCGCGCTGCGGCGCGTCGACGATCTGGTACTGGCCTGCATGCGGCGCGGGTACGGACGCGGTCAGCTGCCGCGCCACGGCATTGAAGAAGGGAGCGATATTGGCCATGGTGTCACCGGATGGGGGAAGCCTCGCTGCCCGTGACGCGACGCGACGGAGCGAGGCGAGGTAGAGCAGGGCATGGATGAAAGCCCACGGCAGCGCCGTGGGCTGTGCGGGCTTACTTGCCGTCGATCTCTTCCAGCACCGCGCCGACGATGTAGCAGGTGCGGTCGCGCGCGTTGACGGTACCGCCGTCGAAGCTGTCCGGCCCGAAGGTCACGACCACGTCGCCGCTGGCATCGTCGCTGCGCGCGCTGGTGGTCTTGTATGACTGCTCGGCATGGCCGAGCGGAATCAGCCCGAACAGGTTCAGCTTGACGCCGACGTTCTCCTGGAACATCGACTTCACCGACGAGGCGTCGGCCTTGTGGAAGCGCAGCGTCACGGTCGGACGCTGGCTCAGCACGAGCGTACGCGCACGCGTGAAGCGCCCTTGCGGACCAAACACGGCGCGTCCCTTCCATTCGTCCGAACTCAGATAGAAGCCGGTGAAGTCCTCGCCGGCCTTGTTGCGCGCCAGTTCATCGACGATGACCTTGTCGTACCAGCCGCTCTGCCCGTTGGCCGACAGAACCCGCGGCGACGGCGAGATCGGCGTGACGCCGGTGAATGCCATCTCGATCGACATCGACTGATTGCGCGACATCATCTTGTCGAGGTTGTACTGCGCCGAGCCGCCCACGGAGATCGACAGGAAGTCCAGCGGGATGGTCACGCCCGCGCCGCCGCCGACGGACATCGAGGTGGTGCCGCTTTCGCTGCAGGCCACGCTGGCCTTGACGGTGACCGTATTGCCCGCATTGCGCAGCCGTCCGAGCAGCTCCGTCGGGGTCGGAATATTGTCGAAGGCGGCGACGTAGCTGCCGTCTTCGACTTGCAGGCCACCGTTGCTGGCGCTGGGGTTCAGCACGTTCGCCGCCGCGGCACTGAGCCGTTGCAGCGCGTCGAACTGCGCCTGCTTGACCGTCAGCGCCGGCGCGGCCGCCAGCGCCCAGGTCAGATAGACGATCCGCACACTGCCGTCCAGCCTGGACGGATCGTTGCCGTATTCCTTGCGCACGACGTCATTGATATACAGCGCCTTGTTGGCGAAGCCGGTGCCGTCCAGCCGGATCGGGCCGTAGGCGTCCTCCCACGCGGAAATCAACGCCTTGCTGCTGGGCCGCCGCGTCGTCCAGCGCCTTCTGCACGCGCGTATTGTCGGCGGAGGACAACTGGTAGGAGGCGCTCTTGAGCAGGCGCATATACAGCCCGGAATAGCTGTCGGTGCTGTCGAGCGTCTTCGCGCCATTGCCGCCATCGATCGTCGGATAGTCCATCACCTTCAGCGTCAGCGGGTTGAAATACGCGTTCGGACCGACCGTGGTCTGGAAGTTGAATCCCGGCGGATAGATCAGCGCGCGCAGCTCGCCATTGAGCTGGCTGCCGAGCATGGTGCGCATCTGCGCCTCGATCGCCGCGAGAAAGTTCTGTTGTGCCTGTTGCTGGTCGCTCATTGCATGCTCCTTCGGTTTGAGAAGAACGTCGACGCAAACGGCGTCGACGCGACCCAGCGTAGGTGGCGTGAGCAGGGGAGCAGCAGGCCGTCTGTCTCTACCGGTCGGCAGGCTGTCTCACTCCCCCTCGAAGGGAGGGAGTGCGCGCGCTGCCGCCATTGCCGGGGCGTGACGCCGTGGGCCCGGCGAAAGGCGCGGATGAATGCGGAGACATCGGCGTAGCCGCAATCGAAGGCGATCCCTGCGAGCTTCGCGGTGTCGCCGGCGGCCTCGAGCAACGCCCGTGCATGCGCCATGCGCGCGTCCAGCAGCCGTGCCGCCACGGTCGTGCCGTGCATGGCGAACGCCCGATACAGCGTCGGGCGCGAACAGCCGACGGCACGGGCCAGGCGCTGACCGGTCAGTTGCGGATCGGACAGGTGGGTCGCGATATGGGCGAGGGCGGCACGGTATATCCGTGCCGCCGCGGGGGAGGGTGCAGCGGGGTCCTGCGTACGGAGGCCGCTTGGCGGGGGCGCCGCTGCCGCATCGGCCCAGGTCCGCAGCAGGGTGGCGGCCAGCTCCACTGTCGCCAGCACCATGGCGATGGACTCTTCCCGTGACAG
This sequence comes from Cupriavidus sp. H18C1, assembly GCF_049311595.1. Classification (NCBI taxonomy): domain Bacteria; kingdom Pseudomonadati; phylum Pseudomonadota; class Betaproteobacteria; order Burkholderiales; family Burkholderiaceae; genus Cupriavidus; species Cupriavidus sp. H18C1. The sequence goes on along the minus strand of NZ_CP186008.1, from coordinate 254,106 downwards.
CCCCGGAGCCAGGCGGGCAAGCAGCAGCATCTGCGCGCGCAGATACGTTGCCAGCGGCACGGACAGCGGAAGCTGCGCACCGAGCGGGAGCGCCGACACGGCATACCCGAGCGCCCTTGCCGCCCAGTCCTGCCGCAAGGGCAGCAGGTAGACCGGCGTCCCGCGCGCCTGGCCCCGATAAGCGGGAAGGGCGCCATGCAGCAGGAACAGGCTATCGCCGAGCGGCGCGCCGGCTGCCGCCGCCGACGGCTCCTTGAACAGCGCCGCGCCGAGCCATAGCGGCGGCCCGCCTGCCGACGAGGCGTCGTTGGCGCCGAGCGCGATCGTGTCCAGGCGGAACAAGCGCATGGACCCGTCGGGCAGGCGTTCGCCCAGATAGCCGAACGCCAGGATGTTGGCGGGCAAGGCTGCGAGCTCTCGCACGCCAGCCGTCGTCGCGGAACAGAAAGCACTGAGCAGCAGGGGCGGCAGCGCATCGGGCTGGCGGCCTCCTGTCTCGTCTTCCATGTATGGCCGGTTGCGCGGATAAGGGCCGCAACCACGGCTTGCCGGGGCGGCCTCGGCATCAAGACGAGGAGTGTGCCTGCTTTATGCGCTGCCGGTGTATCGGGCGATTGAATACAGAATTAATTGCCATGGAAATGGCAATGAAAAATGGGATGGGTACCGGATTGCGAATTGGATTGGAGATCGGATTGCGTGGGATTGCGAATCGGATTGCGGATGGCAAAGCAATATTGTTCGCGGATATGGCCTGGTACCCGTATTACCGATTCAATGGCACCGCCTATTCCTGCAGCCACCTGGCCCGCACGCGCCCGAAGTCGCCAGTAGCGGTGCTCAGATGCAGCCACTGGTCCACGAAGTGCTTGAACACGTCATCGCCCTGCGGCAGCAGATACGCCATCTCCGCATACTGCAGCGGCTTCTGCGGATTGACGGCGCATAGTTCCGGATGGGCCTTGCTTTGCACGATGGCTTCGGCGGCTTCCGTGACGAAGACGTCGGCATTCTTCTTGATTACCTCGTCGAAGATGGTCACGTTGTCCGTATGGATGCGCAATTGCGCGCGGCCGAGATGGGTCCGTGCAAAACGCTCGTTGCTGCCGCCGGGATTGGCAATCACGCGCACCGCAGGCTGATTGATCGCCTCGATGGTCTGGTACCGAGCGACGTTCTCGCAGCGGGTCAGCGGCGTCTTGCCGTTGATCATGTAGGGCGCACTGAAATAAGCCTGCCGCTGGCGTTCCAGCGTCACGGAAATACCGCCCACGGCGATGTCGCATTTGCCGGCCACGAAGTCCGGCATCAGGTTCGACCAGCTCGTCTTGACGTATTGCGGCTTGGCCTGCAGCGCGGCAGCGAGCGTCCGCATCAGGTCGATGTCCAGCCCCTCGAATACGCCCGGCGCCTTCTCGAAGCTGAAAGGCTTGTAATCGCCCGGGGTACAGACTCGCAGCGTGCCACTTTGCTGGACGCGGTTCAGCGTCGAATTGGCCGGCTGGGCCAGAGCGAAGCAAGGGAGCGTGGCTACGGCGAGCACGGCAAGGGCGTTGGTTGCTCTGATCATCTCGAAATCTCCCGTTGGACTTGTTATGCGAAGTCGAAGCGGGATTGTGCACGAAACGTCCGAGCGTCCTGCGATTCCGTGGAAGGCCGTGCGTGCCATCGCAAATCGTGGACGCGGCGGGCCGGGCCGCATCGGTCATCGACCACGTGACATTTCTATTCACGCCTAACATCCGTGTCGCCGATAATGTCTGTTATGTTAAATCGTGATGGTGGGGCTGCAACGAAGGCGCGGCGCGGCTTACAAGGGAAAACCCCCTCTTTTGGCGCAACGCGCCGCCGGCCGAAACTTTCCAGCCCCTGCCACCCGGCCAGGGGCTTTTTTCGCCTCACCCCCCACAACAACACATCATGCAGAAGTACGCCATTCATCGGGAATTCCTTCACTACGCCAACGGGTTGCCTCAAGACACGCTCGCGCGCCGCCTACGGTGCACCAGCGCCACCATCCGCGCATGGCTCACCGGCCGGCAGCAGCCGCCGTGGTGGGCAGCCGAGATCCTGCGCCTACAGGAAATGGAATTGCTCGACATCGCCCGGCAGATGGGCTACGCAAAGGCGCTGCCGCGGCTTGGCATCGTCCGCGGCGAGATCATCGAACTGCATCGGCCGCGCGCGCGGCCGGCGCCGTCGATCGATCGGCCGCAGTCGGTCACGGAGTTCCCCGAACCCGGACTGATGCAGGCCTAGTCCTTGCCTATCGAGGTCGTTTTGTAGAAATCGTCGGGCAAGCCGGTCAACTCCTCCATCGAGTAGCCCGTCCCATACTCTGTCACCGCGTATTTCGCCTGCCATGCGGGTAGGCACCCCCCGCCACGTCGGAACGCATGCCGGCTCAGCATCCTCGGCCGGCTTTGCGACCATCGTCAATGCCAGATGCGCCCCGGTTCCAGCCGCGGACACAGTTGCGCTATATGGATCCCTCTTCATCAGCTCCGCGGCGCCACGGGCAATCTGCTGCATTTGCTCCTCGGTGCCGGCGTACCGCAGCCCGCAGGCCGTCAGCCCCAATACCAACATCCCCGCCAGAATTACCCGCATGACCTCTCCTGTTGTTTTCCGCGAGTGTAACGAAAAAAGCCCGGCCGAAGCCGGGCGATCCCCCTCGTGCAGCGCGAACCGTCAGCGCTTCTTGCGCTTGCGGAACTGGCCGTTGGCCTTGCGCGGCGGCAGTCGTTTCTTGGTTGCCATGCTCTCTCCCATTGTCACCACAATACCCGGCCCTGCTGGTCTTTCAGCACGACCGTTCCCTGATCCGCGATCCACGATTTCAGCCCCGGGAAGCGCGATAGGATGATGGCGGCGCAGATCACACCACCGATCACGATCAGCGTTTCCCGGCCAATCTCGACCGGCGTCGGAATCCATGCTTTGACGCTCATTCCCCGATTCCCAACTTGGCCTCAATCCGCGCAAGGCGCGTTTCAAGGCGCACCACGTAACGGAAGCCGAACAGCGGCACACCAAGCAGGTTCACGACGCCGCAGGCGAGCGCCACCGCTTCCGCTGCGCCCATTACTCGGCCTGGCCCTTTTCCGGCATGAACACCGCCAGCGCCGACAGCACGGCCGCGATGACCGCCGACACGGCGTTGACCTTCGTCGGATTGGCCCCGATGACCACCGCCAGCCCCGACAGCCCGGCCATGGTGGACGGCTCGCGCAGACGTTTCAGATATTTCAAGATGCTCTCCTGATTCGCGGGTAGACAAAGGCCGCACCGCCCGCGTTCTCGGTCACGACCCATGGATTGATGGGGCGGCTGGCAATGGTGCCCATCCAGTCCGACAGTGGAGCCGGATCGCCGTAAATCGGATAATCGCTTCGCAAGCCGCCCGCCACGGAAGACAGGAATGTCCCTGCCGGGCACGCGAACGAGGCATCCCATGTGCGCCCCTCGGCGATCGCGCGCTCGCATTCCGTCATGTCGGTGCGCGGTATGCCTAGCGCATCGCCAACGCCGAATACGATGCCCTTACCGCCCTCCACCACCGCACCGCCCAGCGCTTGGCCGAGATTGCCTGCCACACCCGCAACCGCAGCCCCCCAGCCCGCCGTTTTTTTTACGACGAAGGCGAACGCAGCGATTGCGCCAGCAGCGAGCAACAGCTTCGCGGTGGTGTCATTCATGTCAGCCACCAAAGCCCGGATACTGAACGAGCGAGCCGAAGCCATACGCGCCGTTGAGGCCGCCGATTTCCCGGTCCGTCCACCCGCTCATGGACTCCTCGAACGCGCCGTAGCCGTTGTTGAAGTTCGAAACGGTGAACCCGTTCCCACCGAAGATGCCCCCCACCGCAGCCGTCCCGCCGCCGCTGTAGATGGAATCGGGTGACCCGGACCCGAAGATATTGCCGAGCGAGAAGCCGCCGCCAGTGCCCGAAGGCCCGGCCCCGCCGCCCAAGCCGCGCAGCCCGCCCAGTATCGAGCCAACCACGCCGACGCCCATCTGCGTGTACGCCAGATCGCGTTGCGTCTTGTAGTCCGGCCGCAGCTGCGCCGCGGTGCCGACCGGCACGCCGCCCACAGCGGCCGACGCCGCGCGCGAACGCAGCGCCAGAAACGCCATCGCGCCGACTGCCGCCAGCAACAGGATGTCGGGGCCACCGCCCCCCGCTCGCTGCCTTAGCCATTCACCACACCCCCTGCCGCTTGATATGCGGCCTGCAATCGTTCAAGCGCGACCTCGGGTTGACCGTAGCCAGCGCCGGGCATGCTCGCCCAAATCTTGCGCACCTTGCGCACTGCGAGCGCGAAGCGGCCGGCGTCCACGTCGCCGAGCGCCCCTGCCTCCCGGATCAATTCGATGGCCGCCGCGTCTTGGCTGGCCGGCGAGAAGTCCGGCAGGCTCAGCCGCGCGGCGAGCTTGTCCCACGTGCGGCGCAGGAACTGATAGGCGCCGGCCGCGCTGCTGCTGATCGGCCGGCCGCCCGACATGGCGGTGACCACGCGGCGCGGATGGTCCGCGAACGAGTCGAACAGGCCGCCGCCGAACATCGTGCGGTAACCGTCAGCGCCGGCCGTGCCTTCGGCCGTGCGAATCATCATCAGGAAGGCCGCGCGGTTGTTCGTCGCCTGCCCCATATCCGTTTCTCCCATGTCACCGAACCAATTGCCTTCGGCCGCGTCGTAGAACAGGTTTTCGCCTTGGTCGAGCCAGTCCGGCACCTGCGCGCCGGGCTCCTCGCTGCGCTGCCAGTCGCGCCAGACCACGTAGCCCACGGCGCCCAGCATCAGCAGTGCAAAGCGATATCGGTCCATCAGTCCTCGTACCACTCGAAATTGCTACCAAGGCTCGCGTTCTGGATCGTTCCCCACAGCGTCAGGCCGTAACCCGGCGCGATGTAGAACGGCTCGCTCGGTACGTATTCCTTGGTCGTGGATCCCTGATAGGTCAGCGCGACCATGATGTCGGGCGACAGCGAAGCGGTCGGCGTGGTATCGGCGCGAAACTCGACCACCGATTGCGCGCCGCCGGTTTTCTTGGAAATGCCGTTGCACATCAGGTTCGCCAGCGGCGCCGTGACATAGCGCAGGTGCGCGCCGTTGTCCGCGATGCCCAGCATGGCAATGCGTTCGAGCACGACATTCCGCCCGCTGCCGGCGGGATTCCAAAGCTGGATGCGCGAATAGACCGATGCAGTGCTCGGCTGGCTGACAAACGCATTGAACGCGATGCCAGCGAGCGTTCGTGCTTTGGCGCCGTCGATCACGTCAACCGTGCCGCTGATGCGCTGGTCGAAGAAGTCGCCCGAGCCGATCAGCAGATAGCCGGACAGCGGCAGTGCGCCTCGGTTGTAGACCACCCAGCGCTGCACGGGCTCGCTGAATCGGAAGCCCTGTCCCGGTCGTAGCGTGATGTTGCCCTGCGCGAAGTTCGGCCGAATCTCGATCTGTGCGAACGGGTCGATGGCCGACAGGAACTGCACCCGGTCGCCGGTCACGTCGATCGACTGTGCCCCGCCGGCCGGAATATTCAGGTCATATTGCTGTACCGATTCGATGATGCCCACGGTTACCCCTTCATCTTGCTGACCGCGACCACGCCCGCGATAGCGAGCGCGCCTGCCACGAGGAACCGTTGCCCCGTGCTGATTTCCTGCACGTTGCTGTATGCGGCCGCGACGTTGCTTTGCGCGTTCTCGCTCACCTGTCGCGCCGTGCTCGCAGTGTCCTTGGCGAAATCGATCAGCTTGCCCATACCGGACAGCAGACCATCCGCGTTGATGCGCTGCTGCTCGGCGCTGATTTCCAAACCGCGCTTGCCGATATCGATAGTCTTGCCGAGCGCGTTGCCGGCAAAGCCGATCGCATCGGCCGTCGACTTGTAGGCGGTTTCGGTGCTGGTCGTCGCCAATTGCATCGCGCGATCGTTCGCGCTCTTGGCAAAATCGAGCGCTTGTGCGTTGCCGATGCCGATGGTGCGCAGCGCGTTATCACTGCTATCCAACGCACGGTCGGTTGCCACACTCGCGAGTGCGACCGACAGCGCGTTGGCAGTGCCGGCAAAGTCGAGCGCATCGCGCACGGCGCCGCCGTCGGTCATCGAGATACGGTTGCCATCGCCATTGATGCCGATGCTGCCGCCGTCCACGACCATGCGCTGGTCATAGTTTTGCGTGCTGGCCGACGTGCTGCTGCTGTTGCTCGACTTCTTGTTGCATGGCGTGGTGGGCAGGCCCAGCGCCATCAATCGCACCTGATCAGGACGCAGAATCATGCTTTCCCCGCTTGCGCAGGATCACGGCATCCACGCCGTAGCCCATGCGCTTGAGTTTTCGGATAAGGCCCGGCCGGCAGGTCTCGATGCGGATCGCGTCGAAGGCCCGGCACTGGTACTCGATCAGCGGCAGCACCTCGGCTACCAAATCGACGTCGTCGCGCCCGTAGGCAAGCGACACCTCGGCTTCGCTGCCGTGCGCATGCTGCGCGCCGTGCAGCACGTACCATGCGACCGGCGCGCCATCGCGCCACACCCGGCAGAAGGTGCCGCCGCGCACGCATTCATGGGGCGCCATCAGCCCGCGGCTGGTGTCGCTCTTGTCGTGCTGCGCGAATGCCGCGTTGACCTCCGCGATATGCGCATCGGTCCACGGCTCGAGTCGAATCTCGATCATTGCCGGCGCGCGAAGGCGATGGCGACGACCGCCGCAGCGACCAGCACCATCGGGTTGTTGAACAGCGACAGCGCGTTGTCGGCCGTCGCCTGGACGGCGCTGGTCAGAGTCGGCAAGGCGCGCGCTTCGCTGCCGCCGGTGGCGACCGTCCAGCCCGAGCCGTCGAAATGCTGATCGAACATGCCCGACCCGGAAGTCGCCGCCTTGGCGCCCTCCGGGCCGCCCAGCACGCCGCCCAGCACTTGGGACGCGCCCATGATGCCGGCCGTCCACGGGTTCGAGTACATCGCCGCTGCGGCGGCACCTTGCGGATACATCAGTTCTTCCCGACCAGCAGCCAGATCAGCCCGCCCGCGACCAGCAGCGGCACCATGCCGCCGCCGAACAGGCCCAGCGCCGGCGTGGCGCCGCGCGGCGCAGTCGAGATGACCGCGCCGTTAGAGTTCAGCACCGCAGCCGTGTTCGTGTTCTGCAGCGCGCGCACGGTCTGCACGTCGATCAGACGCGACAGGCCGTAGCGCAGCAGGTCGGCGCCGGTCTGCGCCAGCGGGTTCAAGTCGCCGGCGGACGGTGCCGCACTGACCATGGGGTCGGTGTAATACGACTGCGGCTGTACGGTGTCCCAATCACCCATGGCGCGCCCCCCGTTACAGGTTGAACGGCAGGTCGATGCACTCGACGTAGACGTCGAGGCCATCGGCGGCGGTCAGGAAGGCATTGAACTCTAGCGCGGCCGCGTCGGCCGTCTTGAGCGCGCCCGACTGGTTGTTGTCGAAGATGAAGTCCACGCAGTAGTGCTTCGGTTGCGGCACCTTGCGCTGTTCCTGTTCGATGAACCGGGCCACGCGTGCGGTCGCGTCCCACACCACCAGACCGTTCTTCTTGACCTCGACGCGGTTGACGTTGCCTTCCGTCGTCGCGGTCCAGTCGGTTCCGGCGTAGAACATGTGCACGCGCTTGATCAGCGCGCCCTTGGGCGAGAAGTTGATCGGGAACTTGCCGGCCACGCTGGTCGAGGCCGGGAAGTACAGCAGCTTGTGAATCAGCTCGCCGGCGCCCTGGCCTTGCGGCGGCGTCAGGAACATATAGCCTTGCAGCTGCGGCGCCGTCGCGCCCGCAATGGTGACTTCCAGATTCAGGTTGTCCGGCCACGCGGTCAGGTCGAAGCCGCCGACCTCCTTGCCGTCGATGCTCGGCGCATCGCGCTCGGTGAAATCGATCGTCAGGAAGTTGGCATCGTCGTAGATGCCCTTGTACTTGTTGATGGCGTCGAGGCGCGCGCCGCTCACGTTGTACACCGTGCGGGCGCCGATCTTGACCTTGATGTCGGTGATCATCGCCTTGGTGAACGTGGTGCCGGCCAGCGCGAGCACGATGCGCGTCAGCGTGTTGGCATAGCGCGGGATTTGCAGCGTGGCGACGCCCGAGGCGACCACGTTGAGAAACGGCGGCAGTTGCTGAATGATTGCCATGGATTGTCCTTAGCCCACCAGTGCGGTGGCGACGAGTTGATCGGTGACCGGCAGGCGGCGCAGTACGTAGATGGTCAGCAGGACGAGCGCCGTGGTCTTGACCGCGTTTTTCACGTCGGACATGGCGTCAGCCCAGCAGCTTGGCGACCGAATCGGGCAGGTACTTCTTGCCCTGGTTGATCACGACCATGGCAATAGCGGTCATCACGACGGCCTTGCCGATTTCCTTCACGCTCATGGTTTTCTCCCCCGAAAGTGCGTGTGCAATGTCGGGGATGGCCCCCGCTTGGTTCCCACTATGGGGAGCCTCAGCGGGGCGCCGCAAGGCCGGTCGGTTACGTTACGTTGGCCTCAGGCGCCGGCAACGAACTAACGTTACGTTCGGGCCGTGCGCTGTGGCTTCCGCGCGAATCGAGCGCGCCGCAGCCGATTTCGCCGGTCTGCATGTTCCGCTCGATGAACTGAAAGACGCCGGTGTCCGGGTCCGCTTTCAGGTTGCGCACGTCATCGACCGGCACACCCAGCGTCGCCGCCATGACGCTGATGTCGTTCTTGTCGTTGAGCCGGCAGCAGTGAATAAGCGTGCAGTTGCCCAAGAATGTTTTGTCGATCACGGCGGGCCGCTGCGTGACCGCGAACATCGTCATGGCGCGGTGCCGGCCCTTGCGCGACAGGCGCGACCAGTACGGCGGCGCATAGCTGGCGCTGGTCACGTCCGCGACTTCCTCGACCACCACGCACAACCGCTCGATCTGGTAGGCGATCTCGCAGAACAGGTCGAACTTCCAGCGGTACGTACTCATGTCGTCGCCGGGCCGATAGACGATCTGGAATCCATCGGCCGGGCCCAGCGCGGCCAGCACTTCGACCAGTTCGCGCGTGTCGGTGACCACCTGTCCAAACTCGCCGTATTCGTCCTGCGGATCCCAGATCAGCAGCCGCGACGGCCGCATGCGGCGCAGCCCATCCTTGAGCCAGCGCGATTTGCCGCTACCCGATGCCCCGATCACGCCCACGATGCGGGCAACGTTCTGACTTCCTGCCATTTCACCCCCTGACGGCGGGCAGGCGCCCGCCGGTGTCTTGCATGTTCTCGCCGAGGTGCGAGCGCTGCTGCGGCGGCACCACGGTCGCCGGCGGCGCCGCGTTGTCCACGGTGCGCGCTTCGTCCTGCTCGGCCCGCCATTGCTTATGCGCGACCACCGTGGCCAGCGCCAGCGGCCCGGCCACCAACAGCAGGCCGATTTCCGGCCCGGACATCAGCCCCCCCGACCGACAAGCCGTACTTGTCGGCCACCGGCACGATGGCCGCGGACAGCGCCTTGATCGCGTCCGGCGTGTAGACGGTAGGGATATACGGCAGCGCCGGCGACAGCGCGGCCACCAGCACCGACAGCGTCATTTCCCATTCCGCGGCCGGGTCGATGGGCGCCGGCTCGCCGGGCAGCGGGGGCAGGTCGGCGCCGGCTTGGCTTTCGTAGGCGTGCGCCTTGCGCTTGAGCGTGTCGAGCGCATCCAGTTCGATCAGACCTCCCATGTCATCAGTCCCCCGGCCGGCAGTTCGTTACGTTCGGCCGGCTGGGCCGTAACGTTACGTTCGTTCGTTGCTGGCGCCGCCGCGATGAAGCCGTCGCGGATGCGTTCGTCGGCGTCGTCGGAGCGCGCGAAAATCTGCACGCCGCAGCCCGGCGCGGTGCAGGTGATGTACACCCGCCCGGCGCCGCCCTTGCTGACGCCCCAGCGCGCTTGCTGGCGGCAAATCGGGCAGGTGCAATGGCTCATGGGATCAGGCCCCCTGCCCGGCTTGCAGCGCGGCGCGCAGGATGCCAGCCACCATGTCGGCCGCCGTCGTGCCGGGCGGCATGTTCGCCAGCGCCGTGACGCCCGCCGCCTGCATCGCCTCGGTCGGCTCGGTCGGCGGCGACAGTTCGGCGTCGGCCATCGCCAGCACCATTTCGGCCTGATGGCAGGCCGCACCGTAGTTGGTGGTGCCGGTGTCGCGAACATGGGGGCGAAGGCTGTCCACCGCGCTTACCAGCGCCTGCAGTTCCGTCTTGATGGTCATTGCTGCTGCCCCTTCAGTTCGTCCAGCGCGATGGCCATGTCGCGCAGCAACTCTTTGACCGGGCGCGGCATCACGCCGCCGAACAACAGCAGCGCCGTATCGGCGCGGTCCTTGAAAGACTTGTTTTCCACCTCGATTCCCCTCAGGTTTGCGCCCCATCGGGCGCGGTTGCGGCCGTTTCCGGCCAATCCATCCACGCGGGGCGGCGCTCACTGGCGCCGGCCGCGCGGTGCGCGCCGGTGGGGCGCGTACAGTTATTGACACGAGTCCGAGTGCTCGCGGCTGCGCCGCTGCGCGACACCTCCCGCCATTCGTAGCGGGTCGCCGGGACGAAAATGTCCGTCAGGCGCAGGTAATCGCAGATGCCGTCGATCACGCGCACGCGGCCCTTTGCCTGCACGCCGTGCGGCACCTTGCGCAGCGTCAGGCCGTAGCGGCCCTGCTCCATTCGTTCGGTGTGGCGCACGAAGATGCGTTTGGCCTCGCCGGCGATGCCGCCCATGGCGCGCGCATAGTCGGCCCAGCTGGCCGGCTTGTCGGCTGTGCGCTGCGCCGCCGCCCACGCGCGGCGAATCTCCGGGCATTCCTGCTCGGTCGGCAAGTCGGCCTCTTTGACCCGGCGCAGCTCGCGCCAGACCCCTACCGGCGCGCCGCCGAACGCCCGAAATTGCCGGATGCCCCAAGTCGCGGCCCATGCCTCGACGCGCTGGCTCGGCGTGATGACGTCATCGCCCAGCCAGTCGGCCTGCACGGTGTAGCCCTCAGCGGTCTGGTGATCGCCCACGGCGTGGCCGTCGATGTTCTTGGCGATGTATTTGGCGATGTAGCCGACTGCCGAGCCCTTGGCCCGGTCGATGCGCTCAAACCGGACGCGCCGCAGCTTGGCGCCGGCTTCTTCGCCGCTGTCGCGCAGCGCATGCGCGCGGATGACGTCGCACACCGTTTCGACGCGATCCGAGAACAGCAGGCCGTGCCAGTGCGGGCAGGCATCGTGATGCGGCTCGGCTACGCGCATGCCGAAGTAGACGACGCCGCGGCGCGCGAGGTCGGCGCGGATGCGCGCCCATACCTTGCGCAGATAGCCTTGCGCTTCGCGGGGGTCGGCGCCCTCGTATTTCGGATTCGGTTGGAACTTGTTCCCGGCCTGGCGCACGGCGTGAAAGCGGCTCGGGCACGTGATCGTGAACATCACGCCGGCGAAGCCAGCGGCGTCGGCCAGTTCCTCCGCGCCCTTGAGCCGCGTCATCAGTTCGCCGCGGCGCAGCGCCTTGTTGGCGATCGATCGTTCGGCCAGTTCGGCCAGCGTGAAGCGGTGGCCGTGTTCGTTCTCCAACGTGACGTTCGCCAGCGTGGCGGCGTTGCGGCGGTTCTGCGCGACGCGGCGGCGCACGGCGTCATTGCTGGCGTAGGGGTCCGACCGGTAGTGCACGTAGTGCAGCCGGATATTCGAGTGCTCCAGCGCGCGGATATGCTTGGCGCGCAGCCGGCGGCGCCACCACAGTTCGCAGCGCACGCGCGCCACCTTGGCAGCGTCCTCAGGGAAGTCGGGCAGCGCGACGCCATGCGTCTCGCAGGCATGCCGGCAGACCACCATCGCGTCGGCCGTCGATAGGCCTGTCGTGCGCAGCAGCACATCGGCGGCGATGCCGCGCGCCTTCATGCAGATTTCGTAGTCGGATGCATCCGGCCGGACCGGCAGATGCTGGGGCGCGTGCTCGGCCAGAAACGCGGCGACGGCACCGGCGGCGGCGCCAAGGTCGAACATGTCGGGCCGGCCCATCGCCGCGGCGCTCGCGCGGCCGGCGCGGTCAGCCGCGCGCGTGACGCGGTGCAGCCAGCGCATCGGCACGCGGGCGCGTGCCTCGGCCACTTCTGGCAGCGCGGACAGCGCTGCATCAGCGTCGCGGAGATAGCCCCACATGCGCTACCACCACCGCGGCGTTTTGATGCGGCTGCGGTGCGTCGCCAGCATGGCGCGTGCGTTCTCCAGCGCGGCATAGGCGAGCGCATCGCTTTGCGGACTGCGCTGGCCGGTGGGCGGCACCGCCGCCGGCTGGTGCGAACCGTGCGCCGGCTCGCGCTTGCTGCCCGGTCGATAGCCGTGCGCCATGGTCAGGCCCCCCAGCCAATGGAAAAAACGGCCCAGCAGGACGCTGGCGCGGGTCTGACGGCGGAAGTACGGGCCGTCGATGGTGAAGCCGCCCAAGGCGGTGCGATGAATGCCGGCGCGGCGGGAATTTTGTAACGACATGTGACCACCCCTCTTGCTCCCTACCCTGTTGCGGAGACCCCTTCGCGGGGTAGTCGCGCCGCCTGCCAGCGGATCAGGCCGGCCCCGGCGGGTAGGGTTCCAGGCGGCGGCGCGTCTGGCACGGAATATAGTCTTGAGACTCTATACCGTCAAGAAGGATTAGACCGTTGCACGTCAATAGACTATGTACTACTGTTCAGGCCGGGTAGAAACCATAGGGGTAGTGACCATGAAGCCACTTGAGTACCTAGACGCGGCAAAGGCCGCGCTCGACATCGAATCGGATTACGCGCTGGCAAAACACCTTGGTGTGACGAAGGGCGCCATCAGCGCAATCCGCCTTGGCCGCGCGGGGATCGGTGAAGAACTCGCTATCGCTATCGCGGATATCTTGCACATCGACGCGTTCGAGATCATCGCCGCCGCGAGCTATGAGCGCGCGAAGTCGGACCGAGCAAAGGCCCTGTGGGCCTCGGTGCAGCAGCGCATTTCCTCGGGTTTTGAAGGCCTGCTAGGCATGATGGGACAGCGCCCCGCCCTTTGCGCGGCGTAACCTAGCAGGTAGTCCCACCGTCACGATGTTTGTTATGTTAAATAAAGAATATTGGTTCCTGCCCGTGCACTGCCTGCCGTTATCGCCTTACTCATCTCCGTTGAGTTGACGCTCTCGGCCTGTGCCAACGCCCCACGGACCGGCCGCGTATGGGCGGCGAAACGGCAACGCGCACAGGCGATCGATGCCAGATAGAAGACCTGCTCCGACGAGCGTGATCGCCATCTGAATGGGCGATGTTGACTTCGCAATGGAAGTTGTCGTCACCTTGCTGCGCAGGTAAAGTGCGCCTGGTCTATCCGGGATGACTCGCATGAGAACGTTGACTGGCTCCGATGCGGCAGTGGCCATTGGCGACATCCTCGACCAGCCTCCTACGCTTGCCAACGTCTTGCGCGGTGGCACGCGCCTGACCCGCCGCTGGCGTCACGGCGAATTTCATGCCTCGCTGCCGCCCATGGCCGCGCACGTCATCATGACCTATTACGGTGCAGCGCAAAATCCAGCTGCCACGTGGATGGCAAACGCATGAGTGCACCGACCCGACCGGGCACTGTGACCATCATTCCCCAGGGTCAAGAAGGACGATGGGACGTCGACGGGCCGATCGAAGTTTCTCATGTCTACCTTGGCGGCGAACGCCTGCAGGAGGCTGCCAGCTCACTGGGAAAGGGCCCCGCTGATATCGAGCTCATCGGCCGGATCTGTTTTGACGACCCGGTTGCATCGCGCATTCTCGAGATACTCGGCCATGAAGCCGCTACCGGCGACACCAGTTCCTCTCTGTTTGCCGACCATGCGCTGGACCTGCTGTGCCTGCAGTTGATCCGCGGCCATTCGGCGCAATCGGCCATTCCCGCGCAAGCTGTCCGCAAAGGCCTGCTCGACTGGCAGGTGCGCCGCGTTACCGACTACATGAAGGAAGCTCTGGACCGCGAGATCCGGCTCGACGACCTGGCCGGCCTGCTGCAGATGAGCCGCTTTCACTTCTGTACGGCATTTCGGCTCGCCACGGGGCAGACGCCCCATGAATGGCTGACCGCCATGCGCATCGGCCAAGCACGCCATTTGCTGATGACGACCGATTTGCCGGTTACTGGCATCGGCATGGCAGTGGGCTACCAGACGCCGTCGTCCTTTGCCTCCGCATTCCGCAAGGTCACCGGCGTCACGCCGTCATCGCTGCGGCGCCTGCGATAGCGCGCCATCCAGCGTGCCCCCGACCTCGAGGCGGCGCATCATTTCGGCACGCACCCGATAACCGAGCACTCCTTGTAGGCCGACGCCCGTCATCCAGCTTTCCGTCGATGGCGCTCACTGTTCCAGACTTGTGGTCAGCGGGCTTACCGTTGCCACCGCAAGATCGGAACATTCGGCGCAAGGCCGGAACGGCAAGCTGCCCCGCCCCGCCCTACCATTCGTCCATCCCTGCAGCAACGCAGGCTTATCGAAAAACAGGAGAGTCGTCATGCAAGCAAGCCAGAAAATCGTGATCGTGGGCGGTACCGGACTGATTGGCAGCAAGGTTGCGGCACTGTTGCGCACCGCCGGCCACGAGGTCGTCGTTGCGGCGCCGTCGACGGGCGTCAATAGCGTCAGCGGCGAGGGTCTCGCCGGTGCCCTGGCCGGCGCCGACGTCGTAATTGACGTCAGCAATGCACCGTCTTACGACCCGGCCGCGGTCAAGTCCTTCTTCGAGACCTCGAGCCGAAACATCGCCGCCGCGGAAGCGGCAGCCGGCGTCCGGCATCACGTGGCCCTGTCGATCGTCGGGGTGGACCGCATGCCGGGCAATGGTTACTTCGAGGGCAAGGTGGCACAGGAAGCGGTAATCACCGCCGCGCCCACGCCTTGGACGATCGTACGGGCCACGCAATTCTTCGAATTCCTCACGGGCATCGCCGACAGCAGCGTCGTGCAAGACAAGGTCCGCCTTCCCGCCGGCCTCTTCCAGCCGATCGCTGCCGACGATGTGGCGCAATTTCTCGCGGAGATTGCCATCGGTGCGCCCGCCAACGGTGTCGTGGAGGTTGCAGGGCCGGAGCGTGCGGCCTTTGACGAGATCATCCGCAGCCATCTGGCACTGACTGGCGACGCGCGCGTGGTCGAGCGCGATCCCACGGCCACTTACTTCGGTGGCGCCGTTACCGAACGTTCGCTGGTCCCGCTTGGCGATGCACGACTGGGAAAGACTACGCGCGGTACCTGGTTGCAAGGCCCACAGGCGGCGCGATGAGTCTATCGATGTCCCCCATCCACACCATTCACCGGAGATTCACCATGTCCAAACTTGCCATCTCGCTGCTGTTCGCCATCCTGCCGCTGCAAGCATCCCTTGCGCAGGACCACTCGGCGCACCAGACCTCGGTCGCCCCGAGCGCTTTCGCTGCACAGAGCACCGGCGTCAGGGTCACGCCGGTCTATCAGCAAGCCATTCCGAACCTGCCGGGCAAGAGTATCAAGGGGGTGCTCGTCGAATATGAGCCGGGCGGCGTCAACGCGGCGCATACGCACGCGAAGTCCGCGCTCATCTACGCCACCGTGCTGGAGGGCGCCGTACTGAACCAGCTTAATGGCGGCCCGCTGCGCACCTTCACCAAGGGGCAGAATTTCACCGAGATGCCAGGCGATCGCCACGATGTCAGCGCCAACGCCAGCAAGACGGAACCGGCAAAACTGCTGGCCGTGTTCGTGGTGGATACCGACGACGTCGTACTGACGACACCCCTGAAGCCGTAATGCTCGGCCGTATCCTGTCGGAGCGTGCCATCCGGCGCAACGCTCCGACGGCGATTGCACATGCCCGGGCGCTCAACCCGCGCGTTCGAGTGAGCCTGTACGATAATTCAGGCCATGCGCCCTTTCTCGAGGAGCCGCAGCGATTCAACCGCGATCTGGCGGGCTTTGTCTCCGCGGCAAATCGCTAGCCGGAAGCGGTCGCCAGCTTGGCGGCTTGGGGCCGGACAGTGCAGCGCGCGGATTACCGGTAAGCAGAAGCTGGCCCACATCCGCCCCGTGCGGGATCGGTGCCGCCCGGATCCATCCGCCTGGCAAACCGCCTTGATGGGGAGATGACTGTGCTCGCGATCTGGGCGTTGGTGATCGGCGGCCTGATGGTGACGATGGGGCTGATCGGCTCGGTAGTGAAACGCCTGCCGATCTCGCCCTCCGCGCTATACCTGCTGTTTGGCGTGGCGCTCGGCCCCATTGGCGCAGGAATGATCACGCTGGATCTCCACGACCCTGGCCATGTCCGGCTGCTGGAGATCGTCACCGAAGTGGCCGTGCTGATCTCCCTGTTCGGCGTTGGCCTGCGTTTGCGTGTCCGCATGGCGCTGTCGATATGGCGGTTGCCGATCCAGCTTGCCAGCGTGGCGATGGTGCTCACCATCGCGGGGGGTATGCGCGGTCGGGGTCGGTTGGCTGGGTCTGCCGCTCGGTGCCGCGATACTTGCCGGCGCCATTCTTGCGCCAACCGACCCCGTGCTGGCGTCCGACGTGCAGATGGCGAACACCGAAGACCGGGACATCGTTCGTTTTGGCCTGACCGGCGAAGGAGGCCTCAACGATGGCACGGCGTTCCCCTTTGCGATGCTTGGCCTGGGCCTGCTCGGCTATCACGAACTGGGTCCCGGGCTGACGCGGTGGATTGCCGTCGACCTCATCTGGGCAACGCTGGGCGGGCTTGGTATCGGCGCCGCGCTTGGCTTGCTGGCCAGCAAGACCATCCTCGCCTTGCGCATGCGTTTCCATGAGGCTGTCGGGCTGGAGAGCCATTTCACGCTGGGCCTGATCGGTGTGGCCTATGGCGCCGCCTTGTTGGCGAGCACCTATGGCTTCCTGGCGGTGTTCGCGGCGGGCGTGGCAATGCGCCAGGTCGAACGCGAGGAGAACCCGAACAGGTCGCCGGAAGACGTGCTCGGCGCCCTTCCCGCAAAGGGACTCGAACAGATCGCCACGCACGAGAACAAGGCTGCCGCGTATCTGACGCAGACCGTTTCCGAGTTCTCCTTCGATGTGGAGCGGCTGGCCGAACTGTGCGTCACGCTGCTGATCGGCACCATGCTGACGCAGGCAACGTTCAGCGTTCCGGCCTTGGGCACTGCCCTGCTGCTCATCCTGCTGATCCGCCCGCTCTCCGTCTATTTGTCCACGATCGCCATGCGCTTGCGGCCGGCGCAACGCCGGCTCACCGCATGGTTCGGCATTCGCGGCATCGGCTCCCTGTACTACCTGGCCTATTCGCTCGCGCATGCGCCCGATATGGCCCATGCCGACCTGCTGCTTCAGATCACCTTGTGCACCGTCGTCGTGTCCATCGTGCTGCACGGATCGACCGCTACGCCGCTGATGGCCAGGTACCAGCGGATCCGGCAGTGACCGCCTGGCCGGTCGGTGCCTCGCGCGCCTGTCGCGGCGCCTCAACGAAGTGAGCAGCGTCGGGCATTGTCAGGCGTACCAACTCTGTCGCCATCCCGGAATGAGAAGGATCGGATCGCCCTTTGCCTCCGTTCCGCCTTCCACGTAATGCAGCCCTGGCCAGTGTCTGCAGCGCATCGGGGTTCGTCCGACTTGGCGGCTTGCTAGGCGGGCAAAAGACCGGTCTTCCGATAGCTTTCGATCAGCGAGTCGTAGACCGAGATGTCGGACTGGCTCCTGGCAATGAGCTGGGCGCCGGCGATCGCGGCAAAGATCGCGCGAGCACGCGCTTTCCCTTCCTTGCCCGAGGCCACGCCTGCCGCGGCCAGGACCTTGGTCAGCCAGGCAATATTGATGTCGACAAAGGTCCGGACCTCCTCCCTTACCACTTCAGGAAGATCGTCGGTTTCCGCGGCCATGAAGCTGCACAGGCAGATGCGATTGCTGCTCTGTAGCGCCTTGCGGAACATGTCGGGATAACGATGCAGGCTGTCCAGCGGGCTCTTCGATTTGGCCAGCGAGGCGTCCAGGTGCGCCGCCGCGGTTTCCCAATAGCGCCGGGCTACCGCCGCGCCGAGATCGGCCTTGCTGTCGAAATGGTGGTAGATGCTGGCGGCCCGGATGCCGACCGCCTCGGCCAGATCGCGAAAATTCAGCCCGCCATAGCCATGGGCCTGCGCAATGGTGGTGGCGGCCGCAAGGATCTTCTCCCTGGAGTTCTGTCTCGCGTCACTGGTCATGGCTTCCACCTCTGGGGCCGGAATGGATGTTGACACCCCGTATTGTACCTTGTACGTTTACCCTAACGAACGTTAGGTAGGCGAGCGAATCAGATGAACGTACATGACGATCGCCCTGACTCCGTTCCACTTCCACCGACCGAGGAGCTACGCGAAAAATGAACGCTAATGCCGGCAGTGTTCAGGCAATCCAGCCCGCCACCATGACGATCCATGACTTTCCGACGGGGCCCTATCCAACCCGCGTCCGCATCGCGCTGGCCGAAAAGAAGCTGGAATCGCGCGTGCGATTCGTCACGGTCGATCTCTACAAGGGCGAGCACAAGGGCCCCGAATTTCTCGCCAACAAGAACTATTCGGGCACGCTGCCGGTGCTCGAGCTCGATGATGGCACCTGCATCGCGGAATGCACGGCCATTACCGAGTATCTCGACGCGCTGGACGGCGCGCCGATCCTCACCGGCCGCACCGCGCGAGAAAAGGCGTGATCCACATGATGAGCAAGCGCGCCGAGCTGGAGCTGCTCGATCCCATCAGTGTCTATTTCCACCACGGCACGCCGGGATTGGGTCCCAAGGTCGAGATCTATCAGAACCCTGAGTGGGGGAGCGCGGCAACGCGACAAGGCACTGCGAGGCATGCGGTACTTCGATGCCGCTCTGCAGCAACAACCGTATGTCGCCGGCGAATCGTTTTCGATGGCCGATATCACGGTCATCGGCGGATTGATCTTTGCGTCGCTGGTCAAGTTGCCGGTGCCGGCGGAATGCGCGACCCTTGTCGCCTGGTACCAGCGCATGCTCGAGCGCGACAGCGTCAGGCACCAACCGGTGTTTCGGCTCATCGCCTAGATCGGTCCGGTGGACGATATGGTGTCCCCCATCAACCCAGCCAGCGCCTCGCCCACCGTCACAACGCCCGGCGCATCCGCTGCGTCATCACGCGTCACGAACACCGTACGGCCGCCGGCGAACCAGCTGTCATGGCGAACCTGTCGCACCATGCCAAGGCGTGCGTAGTGCCGCACCGCCGTTTCCGGAGCGACCGTCAGCAGCCTGCTGCTGGCCACCATGCACAGATTGGTGTGGAACGAGAACGACTCGACCTTCGGCTGCGGCGGCACGAGCCCCGCGTCCAGGAACGGGGTTTCAAACAGCCTCCGGGTGCTGGCACCGCGCGGCGTGGTGACCCAGTCGTACTCGCACAGGTGCGACAGCGCCACCGAGCGTTTGCGCGCGAGCGGATGGTCCAGCGCGCAGGCCACGGCGAGACGTTCTTCCCAAAGCGGCATCACGCGCATCCCGCTTGTCGCATGCCCTTCCCGGCTGGTGCCGATGCGCCCCACCATGCAGTCGATCTCCCCGCGCTCCAGCATGCCCAGCAAGCCGCCGACCGTCGACTCGTGGATGACGAGATGCGGGAAGCCGGGCCGGTCCGCCACCGTCGCCATCAGCCTGGGCATCGCGACGACGCCCACCAACGGAAGGATGCCGAGATGGACAACCGGCACTGGCGCAGGCGTGGCATGGATCGCGTCCATCGCGGCGGACAGCGCGTTCAACGCGATGCGCAGGCGTCCGAGCGCGATCCGGCCGGCCGGCGTCAGCGCGGCGCCGCGGGTGGTGCGCTCGACCAGCGCGGCACCGAACACCGACTCGATCTCCTGCAGCATCTTGGTCGCGGCCGGCTGGCTTAGCGATAGCTGCCCGGCGGCTGCCGACAGCGAGCCATGGACCTCGATCAGCTCGAGAAAGCGCAGATGGCGGATGCGCAGGCGATCGAGGCGTGCGGCAAGGCTGGCGGAATTCCTGGACATAACGAGACGTGATGACCGAATAGCAAACCAATAATTTACAGGGAAGTCCGGCGCTCCCACAATCGGGCCCCATGGCGGTACGACCGGGAGACGACACAGTGCGCACTACAGGAACACTCGCAACGAGGCTTGGTCTGGCGATGGCGGGGACCGCCCTGCTCTACGGCGCGGCCATCGCCGCCGACGCGCCCTTTCCCAATCGGCCGATCCGGCTGATCGTTCCCTACGCGGCGGGCGGCGGTCCCGACGTGCTGGCGCGCAAGACCGCCGAGGTCGTGTCGCGTCAACTCGGGCAAGCGGTGGTTGTCGAGAACAAGGTCGGCGCCGGCGGCATCCTCGCTGCCGAAGTGGTCGCGCAGCAGCCGGCCGATGGCTACACGCTGATGATCGGCGCCTCGACGCACGTCACGCAGAAGCTGCTGCAGCCCTCCGTCAAATTCGATCCCGCGACGACCTTCACCCATGTCATCCGTTCCGGCTTCAGCCCGCAGGTCATGCTGGTGAAGGCCAGCGCGCCGTATCGCACCGTCGCGGAGGTTGCGCAGGCTGCGAAGAACGCGCCCGGCAAGCTCAACTACGCATCCGGCGGCATCGGCAGCGCGGCGCATCTGGCCGGCGCGGCGTTCGCCAACGCGGCGCGCGTCGAGCTCGTGCACATCCCGTACAAGGGCTCGGTCGAGATCGTTCCGTCGCTGATCCGCGGCGATACGACGATCGGATTTCCCGTTGCCTCGACGGCAATTCCGCAGTTGACGACCGGCACCGTGCGCGCGCTCGCCGTGACGTCGGCGCAGAGGCTGGCGAACCTGCCGCAAGTGCCGACGCTGAACGAAGCGCTCGGCCGCCAGGACCTGGTGCTGGACTCGTGGAGCGGCATCTGGGCGCCGGCCGGCGTACCGCAGCCGATCGTGGCGCGCCTGCATGCGGCCTTCCTGCAAGCGCTCAACGATCCGGGGGTGCGCGACCTGTACGAAAAGGCCGGCTCGATCGTCGATCCCACCCCCCACGCCCGAAGCCTTCTCCCGCTTCATCGCGGACGAGACCGCGAAATATCGCCGCATCGTCGAGCAAAGCCGCATTGCGCTTCAGTAAGCCCAGCCAACCAGCGACCCAACATGAATCCCTCGCAATCGTCCTTCGCCCCGCTCGCCGGTGTCCGCGTGCTCGACTTCTCGCACGTCATCGCCGGCCCGCTGGCCACGTTCTATCTGTCGCAGCTCGGCGCGACAGTGCTGAAGATGGAAAACGCCAACGGTGGCGATGTCATGCGCCGCACCGAGAAGGGCCGGCAGGGCTTCGTCGCCTTGAACGCCGGCAAGGAAAGCCATGCGGTCGACCTGCGCGACCCGGCGGACCAACGGCGGGCACTGGACCTCGCGGCGACCTGCGATGTGGTTGTCGACAATCTGCGTCCCGGCGTGCTGGAACGCTTCGGGCTGGGCTTCGACGCGGTGCGCTCGGTCAATCCCAAGGTCGTCTACTGCACGATCTCCGGGTATGGGCGAGGCAGCGCCGACGTCGCCGGGCGCCCCGCCTACGACCACATCATTCAAGCCGCAACGGGCATGGCCTTCATGGCCGGCACCGAGGACGACCCGCCGATCAAGACCGGCTTCCCCGTGGTCGACGCAGCGACCGGCATGCAGGCGGCATTGGCGATCCTCGCGGGGCTGCGCGAGCGCGAGCGGCGTGGCTGCGCGGTGCAGCTCGACGTGTCGATGACCGGTGCCGCGCTGCAGCTGATGTACTCGTTTGCTTGCGAGGCGCTGACCCACGGCAACTCGCCGGCACGGGTCGGCAATCAGGGCTACTCCGGCAGCCCGACCGCCGACTTCTTCGCCACGCAGGACGGCTGGATCGCGCTCGGCGCCAACACGCCCCGTCAGCTGGTGCGCCTGCTGGACGTGCTGGAACTGGCCGGCATCGCGGCGGACCCGGCCTACTTCGCCGAACCGCTGAATCCCGATTCGCCGGCGTCGTTCGTGCGCTCGCTCGATCCGGCTGGATTGAAGGCGGTCATTGCCGAACGTCTTCGCATGGGGAACGCGGGCGAACTGGAATTGCACCTCGCCACGCACGGCGTGCCGGCCGCCAAGGTGCGCAGGCTCGGCGATTTCGCGACGCAGGCGCAACGGCGGGGCCTGGTATCCACTGTCACGCTGCATGGCGAGGAGGCTTCGGTGATTTCGCCGGGGCTGGGCTTCGGCGCGCAAACGGTCGATAACACGAGTTGAACCGATTGCCGGTCCCGACGCTACAATCGGGCCCAATCAAGAACAACACGTGCGGCGCGGGAAATGAGAAGACATTTACTCGGGCGAAGCCGGCGCTTCGACATGGCCGGACTGGTCGGCGGCGGCGCGGTCACCCTGGCGCTATTGATTTCCCTGCTCGGCGCAGCGGCCCTCTACCAAATGCGCAGCGACATCCTGGCCAGCGAGAAGGAAGCCTCGGCGAACCTCGCGCTGACGCTCGAGCGCGGCATCTCCCGGACTCTGCAGGTTCATGACCTCGCCATCTCCGGGGTCGTGAATTCCGTGCGGGACCCCGCCGTCATGTCGCTGCCGCCCAACCTTCGCCAGCGGGCCCTGTTCGACTTCGCCATCAATGCCGAGGACATGGGATCGCTGTTCGCCAGCGATGCGCAGGGCAACGTGCTGTTCGACTCGCAACAGTGGCCGCCGCGGTCGCTCAATGTCGCCGATCGCGATTACTTTCAGGCGCAGCATCGGGACCCGGAGGCCGGACTGTATGTCAGCCGGCCGTTTCAAGGGCGCCTGCAGCCGAGCGACAAATTCCTGGCCCTGAGCCGGCGCCTCGTTTCGCCCGATGGCAGCTTCGCTGGCGTCGTCAGCGGCAGCTTGCGGCTGTCGTACTTCCGCAAGCTCTTCAACGGGGTAAGCCTTGGGGCCGGCGGCACCGTCACGCTGGTGCGTACGGACGGCACCATCGTGATGCGGCGCCCGTATGACGACGCGGTCATTGGCCGCGACATGTCGAAGAGCGCCGTGTTCCCTCCCATTCTGCGCGGCAGCCACGGCACGTTTGTCGGCACCACGCCAATCGACGGCGTGCGCCGACTCTACAGCTACCACCGCACGCCCGAATTCCCGCTGGTCGTGGTGGTCGGGCGCGCCATGACCGATGTGCTCGCACCCTGGTACCGCCGGGTGTGGGCATTCGGCGGAATCATTGCCGCGGTTGACCTGTTGATTATTGCGCTGGCGGCCATGCTGGCCCGTCAATGGCGCCAGCGGCAAGCGATCGAGGACCATCTGCGCCACATGGTAGGAACGGATGGACTGACCGGCCTGGGCAGCCGGCGGGCGCTCGACGACGCTACCGATCGGGAATGGCGGCGTGCCCACCGCGAAAGGCAGCCACTGTCGCTGCTGATGCTCGATGTCGACCATTTCAAGCAGTTCAACGACCAGTACGGCCACATGGCGGGCGACGATGCGCTGGCCGCTGTCGGCAGCTGCATCCAGCAGCAAATCCGCCGTCCCGGCGACTATGCGGGCCGCTATGGCGGAGAGGAATTTGCGGTACTGCTGCCCGGCACCGATGCAGCGGGCGCTGCGCTGATCGCCGAGAACATCCGCAAGGCAGTGGAGCGGCTGCACCTCGCCCATGCCGGCAGCCCGCTTGGCAACCTGACGGTCAGCATCGGTACCGTGACGGACGGCGCCGACTGGAACGGTGGCCGGCATTTTCCGGATGTGCGCGCCTTCCTGCGCGCCGGTGACGAGGCGCTTTACCAGGCCAAACGCTCGGGGCGCAACCGCGTGGTCGGTTCCGGTACCCTGGCGACGGCCACGGCGACGGCCTGATCGCCCGCACTACCCGCACTACCCGCGCCGTCCGCGCTACCCACGGCCTCAGGCGTCGGGCGTTGGCGTCGGACCCACCCCCACCCAGGGCCGGTGCTCGACGATGCCGCGTCGCCGCCTCGTAGTCGCGCGCGATGCCGAGCAGCAGGCGCTCGTCGCCGGGGCGGCCCAGCAAGGACAGCCCCGCGGGCACGCCGGACTCGGTCCAGCCCATCGGCACACTGACCTCCGGAAAACCGGCGGCGCTCGCCATGTGCATCGGCGCCAGCGGATTGGAAACGCGGCAGCGGTAGCTGGGGTCGTCCCGATCGAAGCGCGGCGACGCCGGGCATGCCAGCGTGGGAAAGACCAGCGCGGCGCAGCCGTTGGCGTGCATCAGGCCGGCAAGCGCGGCGCCGAGCGCGCGGGCCGCGGACAGGCCCGGGCGTGGGGGCTCGCCGCGGGTTGCCACCGCATGGCGCAGCGCCGCGATCGTCAGGGGATTCGGTGCGCGCCCTGCTCGATCGCCCAATCCATCGTCCAATCCACCGCCCGCCCCACCGCCCAATCCGTCGCCCACCCCATCGCCAAATTGCGCATCGATGCGCGCCAACAGCGACGCGGAATCCCTCGGGCAAGACGGCGGCATCGCGGCCAGATAGCGATCGAGCTGCAGCGCCCATTCGCTGCGCGCGATATCGCCCAGCACCCGCTCGTACAGGC
Source organism: Cupriavidus sp. H18C1 (assembly GCF_049311595.1). Classification (NCBI taxonomy): domain Bacteria; kingdom Pseudomonadati; phylum Pseudomonadota; class Betaproteobacteria; order Burkholderiales; family Burkholderiaceae; genus Cupriavidus; species Cupriavidus sp. H18C1. Next base: position 229,573 of record NZ_CP186008.1, on the reverse strand, counting down.
GGCGCGCATCGGCCGGCAACGCGACCGCCACGGTCTGCGCCCCGGCGTCGGCCAGGTCCAGGCACGCCCGCGAAAACAGCGCGTCGATCTCGTCATTGCCGCCATTGAAGTCCATCACGATGCCAAGACGGCGGCCGGCAAGGCGTTCCGTCGTGCCATCGATGCCCGCCTCGGGCGCCAGCGCCGCGAGCACCAGCGCCGCATCGTCCACCGTGCGCGCCAGCGGTCCGACCGTATCGAAGGACTGCGCCAGCGGCAGCACGCCGGCCGCGTCGAGCAAGCCGTGGGTCGGCCTGACACCGACGAGCGCGTGCACGCAGGCCGGGCCGCGCACCGAGCCGAACGAATCGGTGCCGAGGCCGAACACCGCGAAACCGGCCGCCACCGCCGCCCCCGTGCCGCTGCTGGACCCGCTGGCATTGCGCGAGAGCCGGTAAGGATTCAAGGTCAGGCCGCTCGCCGAGCTGTAGCCGAAGCGCCCATTGGACGCGGCGAGCTCGGACATATTGGCCTTGCCGAGCACGATCGCGCCGGCGGCGCGCAACCGGGCCACCACGGGCGCGTCGGCGGCGGGCAGCGCGTCGCGCAGTGCGGCGCAACCGGCCGTGGTCGGCAATCCCACGGTGTCGATATTGTCCTTGACCACCATCGGCATGCCGTGCAGCGGCCCCCTCGGCCCATGCCGCCGCCGTTCGCGGTCGAGCCGCATCGCCTCATGCAGCGCGTCGGGATGCAACTGGCTGACCGCGTTGATCGACGGGCCGGAACGGTCGAACGCCTCGATACGCGCAAGATGCCCCGAGACCAGTTCCTCGGCCGTCAGCGTGCCGGCGTCCATGCGGCACGCCAGTTCGGCGATCGGCAGTTCGAACAAATCCGATGCCGCCTCCACCGCGCCGACGGGCGCTGCCGCAGCGGGCGTGTTCGTACGTTCAGTCATCGCGTTGCTTTCCCTCACGGAATACATGAACGACAATGGCGCACGCAGTGCCCGCGGCCACCGTACCGCGTCCCGCCGCTCGCCCGAGGACTTCCCGATGAAAAGCACCACCAGCCGGAACCTGCCCGCCCTTGCCAACCTGGTCGCGCTCGAAGCCACCGTGCGCAAGGGAAGCCTGACCGAAGCGGCCGAGGAACTGTGCCTGACGCAGAGCGCCGTCAGCAAGCAATTGACGGAACTGGAGACCTTTCTCGGCGTGCGGCTGCTGGACCGGCGCAAGGGTGGCGTGGTCGCGACGGCGACCGGCACGGAATACCTGGAAGCGCGTCAGGCAGGTGCTGAATCTCCTCGAGGAAGCCACGCTGGAAGTCCTGACGGGCCGTGGGTCCGGCGGACGCCTCGATCTGTCGGTGCCGGTCTCGCTGGGGAACATCTGGCTGCTGCCACGCATGCCGCAATTTGCCAAGCAGCATCCGCAGATCCAGCTGAACATCACCACCAAGGTGGGCCCGGTCGACCTGCCCCACAGCGGCCTGGACGCCGCCATCATGTACTGCGGCGGGCCGCCGCCCGGACACTTCGGCGTCGAGGTCATGCCGCTCGAACTGTTTCCCGTCTGCGCGCCGGACAGGCTGCCGCGCGGCGGGTCGCTGTCCCAGGCACTGCGGCAGATGCCCCTGCTCCATCAACATACGGCGCTGGACGCATGGCCGGCCTATCTCGCGCAGATCGGCGCCAAGGTGGCCAGGCCCGGCGACGGGCCCCGCTACGGCCTGCTGACCATGGGCCTGCAGGCCGCCATCAGCGGCATGGGCGTGGCGCTGCTGCCCGACTATGTGGCCGGCGACGATCTTCGGGCCGGCAGGCTGGTACGACTGTCCGACACGAGCTACCTGTCGCCGAAGTCGTATTACTTCGTCTGCCTCGAAGAAAAGCGCGCCAACCCGACGCTGGTGACCTTCGTCGACTGGCTGCTGCAAACGGCCAATGCCGACGCCGGCTGACCGGCATGGCCTCACGCCGGCGCGCGTGATCTGACGAGGGTCGACGTCACGAAGCGTCCGGGCCGATGGCCGGTCGGCGTGCCGCCGCGCAGCGTGGCCTGCCCGGCGACGAACACGTCGCGCACGCCGACCGAGGGCTGCGTGGGCGCATCGAAGGTGGCGCAATCGCGGATGGTCGCCGGGTCGAACACCGTGATATCGGCGACCTTGCCCACGGCGAGAAGCCCCCTTCCCTCGAGTCCGAAGCGTTGCGCGGGCAGGCCCGTCATCTTGTGGACGGCGCGCTCGAGCGGAAACAGGCCCAGGTCGCGCGAGTACAGGCCCAGCACGCGCGGAAAGGTGCCCCACAGGCGAGGATGCGGCGTTTCGTCGGACGGAATGCCGTCGGAGCCGATCATCGTGTCCGGGTAGTCGAGGATGTCGCGCACATCGCTCTCGTCCATGATGAAGTACACCGCGCCGCCCGGCAGCAAGGCCTCGGCCACCTCGCGCCGCGAACGCTGCCACTCCTGCGCCAGGTCCTCGAGATAGCGGCCCGCCGCTTCCGGATGCGAGGCCGACCACGTGATCAGGATGCGGTCGCACTGGTCCACGCGTTCGGGACGCAGCATGGTCGACGACGCCGCGTACGGATAGCAGTCCAGGCAGAGCGGCATGGTGCGCGACAGCTCGCGCACCTGCGCCAGCGTCTCGCGGCTGCGGCCGTGATTGCGCTTGCCGACGAGCTTGTGATGCGAGATCACGGTCGGCACGTTGAGCGCCTTGCCCAGGCGCGCGGTCTCGTCGATCGCCTCGGCGACCTTGTCGCTTTCGTCGCGCATATGCGAAACCAGCACGCCGCCCAGCCGCTGCATCGGCTCGCACATGCGCAGGATCTCCTGCTCCGGTGCCGCCGCCGACGGCGGATAGAAGGTGCCGGTGGAGACGCCGATGGCGCCTTCCAGCAGGGCCTGTTCCACGTCGCGCCGCATGCTGTCGATCTCGTGGTCGCTCGCGGCGCGTCCCAGCTCCGCGACGCGGCGCGCGCGCAGCGTCGATTGGCCGATGAGCACCGATACGTTGACGGTGGCGGGCTTCGCGGCGAATGCCTCGCGGTAGGCCCGCACGGACTCGAATACGAAGCCGCCCCGCATGATGTCGAGCGGCGCGGGCGGGATGGTGTCGGTGACGAGCGGGAACAGGCTGATGCCGCAGTTGCCCGCGATGATGGTGGTCACTCCTTGCGTGACCTTGGGCAGCATCTGCGGGGACTGGAACACCATCCAGTCGTCGTGCGTATGGGTGTCGATGAAGCCCGGCGCGACGATCATGCCCGTGGCGTCGATGACCTCGTCGGCGGTGGCGTCCGGGCCGATGCCGATGGCGGCGATCACGCCGTCGCGCACCGCCACGTCCGCGGCGCGCCGCGGCGCGCCGCTGCCGTCGATCACGTCGCCGTGGCGGATGATCAGATCGAAATGCGATGACATGCCGTGCGCCCTCAATCGACCTTGGCGCCGCTCTTGCGCACCAGCTCGCCGAACTTCACGGTCTCGGATGTCACCAGCGCCTGGAAGTCGCGCGGCGATCCGCCCAGCGGCTCGAAGGAAAGCCGGTCCAGCTGCGCGCGGAAGCCGGGGTCGCGGATCACCGCGTTGACCTCGCGATTGAGCCGGTCCACCACCTCGGCCGGAATGCCCGGCGCGCCGACCAGCCCGGCCCACGCGGTCAGTTCGTAGCCCTTGAGGCCGGCCTCGTCCATGGTCGGCACCTGCGGGAAATGCGGCGAGCGCCGGGTCGATGTCACGGCCAGCGCGCGAACCTTGTTGCTGCTGACGTAGGGCCCGATCGACGGCACGTTGTCGAACATCAGGTGCACGTTGTTGCCGACCAGATCCTGCAGCGCAAGGGGTACTGCCCTTGTACGGCACGTGCTCGATCTGGAGATGGGCCAGCGTCTTGAAGAGCTCGCCGCCCAGATGGCTGGTCGTGCCGTTGCCGGCCGAGCCCATCGACAGCTTGCCGGGATTGGCCTGCGCGTAGGCGATCAGTTCGCGCACCGATTTGACCGGCAGCGCGTTGTTGACCGCGAGGATATTGAAGGTGGTCACCAGCCCGACGATGGGGACCAGCTTGTCGGGGTCGTACGGCAGCCGGCTGTAGAGGAAGCGGTTGGTCGCCAGCGTGGCGTTGTTGCCATAGGCGATGGTGTAGCCGTCGGCGGGAGCCTGCAGCAATGCCTGCATGCCGATATTGCCGCCGGCGCCGGGCCGGTTTTCCACCACGATGGCCTGGCCCAGCCGTTTGGACAGCGCATCGCCGAACAGCCGCGCCACGATGTCGGGCGCGCCTCCGGCCGCCGTCGGCACGATCAGCTTGATCGGTTTTTCCGGCCACGCCGCCTGTGCCGACGGCATCGACATGCCGATCGCGCCCGCCACCAATACCCATGCCAATGCCTGTCTCACGGTGCTCCTCCCGATCGCTGCGGTTCATTGATGAAGCGAGTATGGAGGAGCGCAACGCGCGCGGCGTGAAGTTTTTTCGGCGAAGTATTCCGCGATGGAATGTATCGTCCGGAGCGAGCCGCCCCGGTCCGGAGCGTTGGCAGGCGCGATGCCCCCGGCCCCCCTGCTCGCCCCTGCGCTATACTCGCCCCTCATGGACACGAAGCCCAACTCGCCGACCCGGCAATATTGGTGGCGCGCCTGAACCAGGCGGCCCGTTTCCACACGCACCTCGAAAACGCGATGCCGCCAGCCTCCTGGCGGCATTTTCGTTTGTGCGCACAGTGGCTGGTGGTGTCGGTAACCGGAACACGATCACCGGATAACCGGTAAACCGGAACACCATCCATGACCAACGCAACCCAGCCCATCATCCTGACCGGCGACCGCACCACCGGTCCGCTTCATCTCGGCCACTACATCGGCTCGCTGCGCTCCCGCGTGCAGCTGCAACAGAATGCGAAGCAGTTTCTGCTGCTGGCCGATACGCAGGCGATGACCGACAACGTCGGCCGCCATCAGAAGGTCACCGAGAACGTCGTCGAGGTCGCGCTCGACTATCTCGCCGTCGGCATCGACCCGGACAAGTCGACGATCTTCATCCAGTCGCAGGTGCCCGAGCTCGCGGAGCTGACGCAGTACCTGCTGAACCTGGTGACGGTCTCGCGCCTGGAGCGCAATCCGACCATCAAGGAAGAAATCCGGCTGCGCGGGTTCGAACGCGACATCCCGGCCGGCTTTCTGACCTATCCGGTGAGCCAGGCCGCCGATATCACGGCGTTCAAGGCGACGCTGTTGCCGGTCGGGGGACGATCAGCAGCCGATGATCGAGCAGACCAACGAGCTGGTGCGCCGCTTCAACCTGACGGTCGGACGCGAGGTGCTGGTCGAATGCGAGGCGGTGTTGTCGCACGTGCCGCGCCTGCCCGGCATCGATGGCAAGGCGAAGATGAGCAAGTCGCTCGGCAACGCGATCACGCTGGGCGCCACGCCGGACGAAATCTCGAAGGCGGTCCATGACATGTACACCGATCCGAATCATCTGCGCGTCAGCGATCCGGGCCAGGTCGAAGGCAATGTCGTGTTCATGTTCCTCGATGCCTTCGATCCCGACACGTCGGCCGTGGACGAGATGAAGGCCCACTATCGCCGTGGCGGCCTCGGCGACAGCGTCGTCAAGCGCCGCCTCAACGAGCGTTTGCAGGCGCTGATCGCGCCGATTCGCGAGCGGCGCATGCAGTTCGAGCGCGACCGCGCCGGCGTGCTCGAGATCCTGCGGCAAGGAACGATGCGCGCGCGGGAAGCCGCGGGCGCGACGCTGAGCGAGGTCAAGGGCGCGCTGGGGCTGAACTACTTCGGCAGCTGACCGCGGCGCCAGCCGGACCGTCATGCCGACAGCGCCGTCGCGGATCGGATGCGCCGGCCCGCTGGCGCGTATCCCGGGGATCGCCGGCGGCGCGCATGGCGCGAGCGTCGATCCAAAGACCGTGCACTTGGCCGCCTGCGCAGCCCACGTCCTCGCATTGAGAGACTGCGGCGACCACACCCGATCAGCGTGGGGAATCGTCGGCGGAAACGGCGGAAAGCAGCCGCACGGCCGTCTCCTCGTCGATGTCGAGGCGATACTTCGTCGCCAGGTAGTGCGCCAGATGGGCAATGCGCGCGGGCGTGCTTTGCCCGGCTTGCAGTTGCGCCCGGTAGGCCTCCACCTCGCAGGCCAGCCGATAGGCCTTCGACAGCAGATAGCGCGGCCCGTGCGTGAACGGCCGCCGCCAGAACTGGCGCACGTGAACCAGTTCATGCACGATCAGCCCGGCCGATACGCCGGGTCGAAGCAGCACGATCGGGCCGAGACTGATGCCGTCGAAATGCCGCGGAACAAACCAGCGGCTTTCCAGCAGCAGGCACCTTGGGTTGCGCAACGCCTTCATCGGAGTCGGGAACGTACGGCAATAACGGACGGCAATACGGCAAGCCTTGGGGAATGCGGGCCCGGCGCTGATGCGCTGCGGCGCTATGGGCGAAAAAACGCCGCGCGGCGTCCTGCGATGTCCGAGAGAGAGACTGTGTCGCGGCGCGGGCCCGCAATGCCGGGGATAGACATTGCAGGCGCCGCCAAAGTTCGAAGCCTGACCCCGCGCCGTCTCGATCAGCCTTGCGGACCCGACCCCGAATCGTGGTCCAGCGCGTTGCGGATCAAGGCACGCCCCTTCGGCGGCGCGGCCAGGTACGCCAGGTACATCGAGGCGGCCAACGCCAATCCGGCCACGGCAAAAGCGATAAAGGTCGTGCCGGCGATACCCAGTTTTCCATCGGACATGGTGGTCTCCCGTGAAGATGTCAAAGGCAATCGAATGGAGCGGAATCCAGTCACGCCAAGCAAGCCCTGCGCCACCGCCGCAATGCCGTGAGATCGGCCGTGCGAGCCGGATCGGGCGCTAAGGAGCGGCAAAGGGGCGGCAAAGGCCGATAATGGGCGGTAAAGATTGCCGGCAACCCTAAAAAATGGCGCCCGATCCCGACGGCCAGCGGACGGCGCGATAATGGACGGGCCATGCTGCCCAACACGCCCACCATTCCCTCCTTCGAATCGCCGATCGAACTGCTGACCGCCTGCCACGACAAGGTCCGGCGTTTTGCCTCGCTGTGCGGCCGCCTCGCCGAACACACCGCCCGGCATGGCGCGGACGACCAGGCGCGCACTGCGGCGGCCGGCATCGTGCGGTACTTCACGATTGCCGCGCCCCTGCATCACGCGGATGAAGAAGCGGACCTGTTCCCCGCCCTGCGCGCGCTCGGCGACGACGCCCTGACAGCCACGATGCAGGCGCTGGAGGACGACCACGACACGCTCGATGCGCTGTGGGAGCAGGCCCGGCCGTGGCTGGAGGCCGTGCAGCAGGGCTCGGCCGGCGCCGCGCCGGAAGCCCTCGCGCAGTTCGCCTCGCGCTACCTTCGGCATGTCGAGCGCGAGGAGCGCGAGGTCTTTCCCTTCGCGACCCGCCTGCCCGAGCCGACCTTGCAGGCCATCGGCCAACGGATGGCGCAGCGCCGCGGGGCTTGAAGCGGCGGTCATTCAGGGCGGCGCCTTTTCGACGGCAGTATTTCGCCGATAGAAAACTTACAGTACGGCCAGCAAGTATCTGCGGGTAAACGCCTAACATCGTTAACTTGCGGTACGTACCGCTTGTAAATACACTGCCTCGCATGCCGAAGAAACTTGCCACCCTGCCCGCGCCCGACCGCGATCCATCCGCACCGGAAAGCCGTACATCGCCGGATGGAGCCGAGGCGGTGCCGGCCAAGCGCCAACGCCGGACCCAGGCCGAGCGCGTCGCCGAATCCGACCGCCGTCTGATGGCCGCGGCCACGCGGCTGATTGCGACGCGCGGCTACACGCATACGACGCTGGAGGCGACGGGCATCGAGGCGGGATACAGCCGCGGCCTGGTGCAGCACCGCTTCGGCACCAAGGACCGGCTGCTGGAAGAGCTGGTCAAGCACATTGCCAACGCGCACCGCGAACGCTTGCTGGCACGCATGCAGGGCCTGACGGGATTGGACGCGATCTTCTGCGAGATCGACTGCTACCTCGAGGGCATGGACGATCCGTCGGAGAATTCGCGCGCCTTCTTCGTGCTGATGCTCGAGTCGATCGGCCCGGCCCCGCAGGTCCGCCCGACGTTCGCCGCGATCAGCGCGCGCTGGCACCGCGCGATCACGCGCCATATCGAGGCCGGGCAGCGCGCCGGCCAGATCCGCCGCGAGATCGTGGCCGCCGACGAGGCGCAGCTGCTGATCGCGACGGTACGCGGGCTGCGCATGCAGTCGATGCTGAACCCAACCACCAGCCATATCGCGGTCGCGATCCGGGCGCTGAAGGACAACCTGCGCACCCGTCTGCTGATCCCCCCAAAACCCGGCCGAAAGGCCGTCCGAAAAACCGTCCGCCAAGCTGCACGACACGCCCGAGTAGCCGGCGTTTTCCACTGCCCGTTTTCACGCTGACCGCGCGCCGATTGCAAGGCGCAACGCGGTCGGACGTCGCTCGCCCGCACAACGACAACAACGGTGACAGCGACAACAACACCAACAAAAAGCACAGGAGACAAGGCCCATGTCACATCGCTGGATCCAGGCCTGCACCGCCGTCGCTGTCGCGATATTCGCGACCGCCACGTGCCCGCCGGCCCATGCCGCGGAATTCCCCGGCAAGCCGGTCCGCCTGGTGGTCGGCTTTCCGCCGGGCGGGGCCTCGGACATCGTGGCGCGGCTGCTGCAACCGCATCTGCAGAAGGACCTCGGCCAGCCGGTCGTCATCGAGAACCGTCCCGGCGCCAACGGCAACATCGCCAATGAAGTGGTGGCGCGCGCCGAGCCCGACGGCTACACGCTGCTGCTCGGCAACCCCGGACCGCTGGTGCTCAACCCCTTCCTCTACAAGCGGGTGCCGATCGACCCGGTCAAGGCCTTCGTGCCCGTCACCCAGCTGACCGAGAGCCCGATGGTGGTCGTGGTGCCGGCCGCCTCGCCGTTCAAATCGATGGGCGACCTGCTGGCCAGGGCGCGCCAGAACCCCGGCAAGCTGACCTACGGCTCGGCCGGCAACGGCAGCTCGATGCATGTCGCCGGCGCGACGCTGCAGGTGCGGCTGAACACGCCGCTGATCCACGTTCCGTACAAGGGCAGCGGTCCCGCGCTGAACGACCTGCTGGCCGGCCAGCTCGACTTCATGGCGGACAGCCGCTCCACCACCCTGCCCCTGATTCGCGACGGGCGCCTGCGTGCGCTGGCCGTGACCGGCAGCCGTCGTGTGCCCGACCTGCCCGACGTGCCGACCGTCGCGGAGGCCGGCGTCCCGGATTTCGACGTGACCACCTGGCTCGGCATCGTCGCGCCGGCCGGCACACCGGCACCGGTCGTGCAGCGGCTGCACGCGGCGTTCGCCGGCGCATTGAAGCAACCGTCGGTGCAGGCCCGCCTCGCGGAGCTGGGCACCGGCATCAAGGCCAGCACGCCGGCGGAATTCGCCAGGGCGCTGGAAGGGGAACGCAAGAACGCGCGCCAGCTGGTACGCGACTCCGGGATGTCGATCGAATGAACGCAAATTCCTCCACGGACGGGCGCCCACTGGCGCTCCAGGCTGCGCGCTGCGGCAACTGCCACGGCTACAGCTATCCCGCCAACGTGCCCGGATGCCGCCATTGCGGCGCCTCGCCCGAGGCGATCGACACGATCGATTGCATGGGCGCGGTCCCGCTACGCAACGTGGTCACCGTGTACGCGCCGCTCGCCCCGGGCCTTGCCGTGCCCGCCATCATCGGCGAGGTCGAACTATGCCCGGGGCTGATCGAAGAAGTCCGCATCGATGCCGAGGATGAGCACGCCGTACCGCCGGGCACGCCGGTGCGGCCGGTATGGATCGACGACGAGCACGGCGGCGGCTGGGTCTTTCGCGCGGCAACGACGGCAGCGGCATCGGTGAAGGGGGACGTGCGATGAGCCATCCAACGTCGCTGATGCAGCAACGGCCGGTGTACGTGATCGGCATCGGCATGCATCCGTACCAGTTTCCTAGCGAGACGCCCTACCCGCAGCTGGGCCTGCGCGCGGTGCGCGAGGCGCTGGCCGACGCGGGACTGGCATGGCCGCAGGTGCAGAGCGCCTTCGTCGGGACCGCGGCGCTGGGCATGGCCGCCGGCCGCGTGATGCTGCGCCATCTGGGTTCGACTGGGCTCGAGGTCGCGCAGGTCGAGAACGCGTCGGCCTCGGGGTCGACCGCGTTCCGCCTGGCCTGCCTGCACGTCGCCTCGGGCGAACGCGATGTCGTGCTCGCGCTGGGCGTCGACAAGTTCGGCGACGGCCGCCGCGCGGTGCTCAAGGACGGCCTGCCGCCATTGAGCCCGACCGCCAACGTGCCGCTGGTCAAGTTCGCGCTGCTGGCGCGCCGCGCGATGCGCGAAGGCGGCCTGCGCATCGAGGATCTGGCGGCGGTCGCGGTGAAGAACCACGGCAACGCCTCGCGCAATCCGTATGCGCAGTTCCGCAAGCCGCGAACCATCGAGCAGGTCCTGAACTCGCCGCGAATCGCGGGCGACCTGACGGCGATGCAGTGCTGCCCGCGCGGCGAAGGGGCGGCCGCCGCGATCGTCGTGTCGGAGTCGGCCATGCGCGAACTGGGCCTGGATCGCTCCCGCGCCGTGCGCGTGCTGTCGTCCGTTGCCAGTAGCGAGGAGCTGCAGCAGGACGCGCCGGCGCTGGTCGAACTGGTGCGCAAGTCTTCGGCGCAGGCGCTGGACCAGGCGGGCATCGGCCCGCGGGAGCTGGACATCGTCGAGCTGCATGACGCCTTCACGATCGAGGAGCTGCTGTACAGCGAGGCGATCGGCGTTTGCGAGACCGGCGAAGGCGCGACGTTCCTCGCCCGTGGCGGCTCGCAGATCGGCGGCCAATGCGCGGTCAATCCATCCGGCGGCCTGATCGGCATGGGCCATCCGCTCGGACCGACCGGCATCGGCCAGGTCGCCGAAATCACGCGCCAGCTGCGGGGCGAAGCCGGCGACCGGCAACACCCGAGCGCGCGGCTGGCGCTGGCCCACATGATCGGGCTCGGCTCGGTGGCCGTCGCCCACGTGCTGTCTCGCGGCTGAACCGCTTCCCCACCGCCCAGGCCCGCCCACATCGACCATGGACTATTCCACCCTGCTCTACGACACGCGCGACGGCGTCGCGCTGATCTACCTGAACCGGCCCGAACGCATGAACGCGATCGGCGGGAACATGAAGGCCGAACTGGCGCACGCGCTGTTCGAGCGCGCGCGCCGCGACGACGCGGTGCGCTGCGTCGTGATCACCGGCGCCGGCGACAAGGCCTTCTGCGCCGGCGCCGACATCAAGGAACGCGCCGACCGCGTCGTGCCCCAGGCCGAATATCACCTGCAGCAGAAAGCCACGCACGAACTCTTCCGCGCGCTCGAACAGTTCGAAAAGCCCGTCATCGCGGCGATCAATGGCGTCGCGCTCGGCGGCGGCCTCGAGATCGCGCTCTGCTGCGACGTCCGCATCGCCGCGCAGGGCGCGCGGCTGGGCCTGCCCGAAGCGCGCATCGGCGTGCTGCCCGCGGCCGGCGGCACGCAGCGTTTGCCGCGCCTGGTGGGCGTAGGCATCGCCAAGGAGCTGATGCTGACCGGAGACCATATCGACGCCGAGCGCGCGCTGGCGATCGGGCTCGTCAACCACGTGGTGCCGCCCGACGCGCTGCTGCCGACCGCGCTGGCGATGGCCGGACGCATGGCGGCCAACGCGCCGCTGGCGCTGCGCTACGTCAAGCATGCGATCGACCTCGGCATGCAGGTGGGCATCGACGCCGGCCTGGAATACGAACGCTACGCCGCGGCCCTGGTGGTCTCCAGCGAGGACCGCAAGGAAGGCATGCGTGCCTTCGTCGAGAAACGCAAGCCGGTGTTCCGCGGACAGTAGGCGGCGCATCGCATCGATCGAACGACAACGAGGAAAGGCATCGACATGGATCTGAATCTGAAGAGCAAGGTGGCCTTTGTCACCGGGGGCGGCCAGGGCGTGGGCAGGCGCATCTGCCTGGATCTGGCGGCCGAGGGGGCCAGCGTCGCTGTCAACGACCTGTTCGCCGAACGCGCGCAGGCGGTGGTGGCCGAGATCGAGGCCGCGGGTGGCCGGGGCTTTGCAGCCGTGGCCGACATCACGCGCGAAGACGACATCAACGCCGCCATCGCCGCGGCACAGGAAGCGCTGGGCCCGATCGACATCCTCGTCAACAACGCCGGCGTGCTGGTCGAGCGGCGCGAGAAAGGCGGCGCCGCTCCGCTCTTCATCGACACCACCCCCGATGCGTGGGAGCGCATCGTCGCGCTCAATGTGTTCGGCATGATGCATTGCTGCCGCGCCGTGCTGCCCGGCATGAAGGCGCGCCGCTACGGCAAGATCGTCAACATCATGTCCGAGGCGGGCCGCGCCGGCGAGGGCCGGCTGGCGGTGTATTCGGGCGCGAAGGCCGCCATGCTGGGCTTCGCCAAGGCGATTGCGCAGGAGCACGGGCGCGATTGCATCAACGTCAACGTGGTGGCGCTGGGCGCGGTCTCGCACGAGGGCATCAAGGAGGGCGCCTTGCATCCCGATGCGACGCCCGAGAACAACGAGCGCCTGGGCAAGATGCTGAACGCCTACCCGATCGGCCGCGGCTTGCAGCGCCTGGCGCGTCCCGAGGACGTGTCGGGCATGGTGTGCCTGCTGGCCTCGGACCGCGCCGCCTACATCACGGGCCAGAGCATCGGCGTCAGCGGCGGCTTCGTGATGCTCTGACCGGCCGCCATCATGCCATCCCATCGCGCCGGCGCCAACGCTCCCGCCCCCTTCCGGACACGGATCACGGATCTGCTCGGCATCCGGCATCCAATCCTGGCCGGCGGGCTGATGTGGCTGTCCGACGCGCGCTATGTCGCAGCGCACGTGAACGCCGGGGCGATGGCATTCCTGACGCCGCGCTCGTTCGACGGTCTGGCGGCCTATCGCGCCGCGCTGCGCGACTGCAAGTCCCTGACGCGGGGCATGCCGTTCGGCGTCAATCTGACGCAATCGCGGCGCGTGGACGCCAATCGCCTGGTGCCTGCCTGGATCGACATCGCGCTCGAAGAAGGCGTGCGGCATTTCGAGACGGTGGGCGCTTCGCCCGGGCCGCTGTTCGAACGCATCCACGCCGGCGGGGGCCTGGCGATCCATAAATGCGCGTTCGTCGAGCACGCGATCAAGGCCGAACAGGCCGGTGCCGATGCCATTGCGCTGGTCGGTGCCGAGGCCGGCGGACATCCCGGGACCAACGAGCTGCCTGCCTTCGTGCTCGGCGCCCTCGCGCTGGAGCGCCTGTGCGTGCCGCTGGCCATCGGCGGCGGCATCGGCGATGGCCGGCAGATTGCCGCGGCCCTTGCCCTTGGCGCCGACGCGGTGCTGATGGGCACGCGCTTCCTGACCTGCGAAGAAGTCTGGGCGCACGACCGATACAAGCGCCATCTGGCGGCGCAGCCGGCGCAGTCCTCGACGCTGGCGCTGCGCGGCACCGGCCATCCATGGCGCGTGCTGGACAACGCCACGGTGCGCGAGACGCGGCGGCTCGAAGCGGGCGGCGCGCACCGCTACGAAGACTTCGGCGCGCTGGCCACCGGCCGCCTTGGCCGCGACCACGGTTACCGGGACGGCGACTGGGACACCGGCCTGCTGTCGATGGGGCCGGCGATCGGCTTTGCCAACGCCATCGAGCCCGTGGCCGCAACCGTCGGGCGGCTGATGGCACAGGCAAGCAGCGCGGCTGGGCGGCTGCAATCGCTTTGCATGTCGGCGGACAGCGCCGAGCATGCCCCTGCCTCTGCCCACGGCCAGGCCGACGCCAAAGGCCACGCCCTCCCAACCTGATTGCCGGACCCCATGCAAGCCAATCTGACCATCCACTTCGGCGAGCGCCGCATCGATTCGCCAACGCTGCAGGACCACGCGGCGCGCGCCGCGAGCGGCTTCACCGAGCTCGGGCTGCAGCCCGGCGACGCCGTCGCGGTGATGCTGCGCAACGATATCCCGTACCTGGAGCTGATCGTCGCGCTCGACCGTCTCGGCGTGCACCTGGTCGCCATCAACTGGCACTTCCAGGTCGAGGAGGCCGCCTTTATCCTGCGCGACAGCGGCGCGAAGGCCTTCGTGGTGCATGCGGACCTGCTGCCCGGCGTCGCCAGCGGCGTGCCCGACGGCATGCCGGTGCTGGTCGTACCGACGCCGCCGGAGATCGTCGACGCCTACCGCCTGCCCGAGCCGCCGGCGCTGCCCGCGGGCGCGCTGTGCTGGCCGGAATGGCGCGACCGCTTCGCGCCGTCGACGGCCGAGCGCGTGCCGTCGGTCGGCAGCATGCTGTACACGTCGGGCACGACCGGGCGGCCGAAAGGCGTCATGCGCCTGCCCGGCACGCCGGCCCAGCATCAGGGATCGCTACGGGTGCGCTCGATCGCCAGCGCCGCGCGCCCCGGCATGCGCTGCGCCGTGGTCGGCCCGCTGTACCACGCCGGCCCCAATGCCGCCGCGCGGGTCGCGCTCGAACTGGCGCACGACATCGTGGTGCTGCCGCGCTTCGACGCCGAGCAGCTGCTGCAGACGATCGAACGCCATCGCATCACGCATCTGTCGCTGGTACCGATCATGCTGGTGCGCCTGCTGAAACTACCCGAGCCGGTGCGCGCGGCCTACGATGTGTCGTCGCTGGAGAACGTCACCCACGGCGGTTCACCCTGCGCGCCCGAGGTGCGGCGCGCGATGATCGCGTGGTGGGGACCGATCGTCAACGAAACCTATGGCTCCACCGAAGCGGGGCTGATCACCTTTGTCACCGCCGCCGATTGGCTGGCGCGCCCGGGCACCGCGGGCCGCCCCTTTCCGGGTACGTCGATCCGCATCCTCGACGAGCACGGCCGCGAATTGCCGCCGGGCGAGGTCGGCGAGATCTATGTCGATACCGGCGACAACGCCCTGCCCTTCACCTATCGCCACAACGAGGCGCAGCGGCGCGCGATCGATCGCGATGGCTACATCACCAATGGCGATGTCGGCTATCTCGATGCCGACGGCTATCTGTTCATCACCGACCGCAAGCGCGACATGATCATCTCCGGCGGGGTCAACATCTACCCGGCGGAGATCGAGCACGCGCTGGTCGGCAACCCGCAGGTCGCCGACTGCGCGGTGTTCGGCGTGCCCGATGCCGAGTTCGGCGAGGCGGTGGCCGCTGCGGTCGTACGCGCGCCGGGCAGCGCGATCGACGCGGCCCACGTGCGCGACTGGCTGCGCGAACGCGTGGCCGGCTACAAGGTGCCGCGCCACGTCGAGTTCCACGACGCCTTGCCGCGCGACAGCATGGGCAAGGTCTTCAAGAACCAGCTGCGCGCGCCGCACTGGGAACGCACCGGACGGAAGATCTGATGCGCGACGCCCTTTCCAGCTCCTCCTTGGCCGTCTTCGACACCACGCCCGGACACTTCGGCACGCGCTGGCCCGGCGAGGCGGTGTTCGGCGCGGGCTGCGTGGCAAGGCTGCCGGAATGGGCCCGCCGCGAAGACGTACGCCGGCCGCTGCTGCTCAGCGATGCCGGACTGGCGGCCACGGGCCTGCTCGCCCGCGTCGCGGACACGCTGCGCCAGGCCGGCATCGAGCCGGTGTGCCATGACGATGTCGATGCCAATCCGACGGTGCGCCACGTCCATGCGGCCGCGCAGCGCTGGCACGAGAACCGCTGCGACGCGCTGATCGCGCTCGGTGGCGGCAGCGTGATCGATGTCGGCAAGGTCCTCACAGCGATGCTGGGCAGCGATGCGCCGCTGGCGGAAGTGCTGCAACACGGCGACGCGGCGCTGTTCCGGCCCGTGCCGCCGTTCGCCGCGGTGCCGACCACCGCGGGCACCGGCAGCGAGAGCACCATCGCGGCGCTGATCAAGGACGAGGCCGGACGCAAGCATGTCATGCGCAGCCATCGCTGCCGCCCGCAATGGGTCGCACTCGATCCGCTGCTGACACTCACCGTGCCGCGGGCGGTCACCGCGAGCACCGGCTTCGACGTGATGATGCACGCGCTGGGGGCGGCGACCAACCGCGCCAGCCATCCGATCGGCGAGGCGTTGGCGCTCGACGCGCTGCGCCGGACCATCGCCGCCCTGCCCGCCGTGCTCGCCCAGCCCGACGACGAGGCGGCGCGAGCGGACATGCTGCTGGCAAGCTATCTCGCCGGCGTCGCGATGAGCCTGCGCGGCGTCGATGGCATCCACGGCCTGTGCACGCCGCTCGAGGCGATCGTCGACGCGCCGCATGCGCATGTGCTGGCGGTGGTGTGCGAGCCGCTGATGCGCTTCAACATGGCGGCGATCGCCGATCGCTACGCCGCGGCGGCGCAAGCCTGCGGCCTGGCGGCGCCGGGCCAGTCCACCGCGCGGCAGGCGGTGGCGCTGATCGACAAGGTATGCGAACTGCGCGACCTTGCCGGCCTGCCGAGCTGGCTCGATGCGCTCGGCGCCATTCCGGCCGACATGAGCGCGGTCCATGCCGCGGCGGCCAGCAATGCTTCCGCGCGCCTGAACGGCCGGCCGCTGTCGCACGACGACATCGTCGCGCTCTATGCCGCGATGCGCCGCGAGCCCTACGTGGCGCTCTCCTGAACCCCGCTCTTTTATCTAGATTCCCATGCAACCGACCTCCATGCTGCGCAGCGGCGTCTACCCCCTACTGATCGACGGCGCCGAACGGCAGGCCGCCAGCGGCCGCAGCTTTGCCGTCGGCAATCCGTCGAACGGCAGCACGCTCGCCCATGTCGCCGAGGCCGGCGTCGAGGACGTCGATGCCGCGGTGCGCGCCGCCCGGCACGCCTTCGACATGCACTGGCGCAAGACCTCCGCGCGCGAGCGCAGCCGGCTGCTGCGCAAGCTGGCGCAGGCGCTGGACGCCAGGCGCGAACAGCTGGCGTGGCTGGAAACGTGGAACGTCGGCCGGCCGATCACCACGACGCGCGCGTCGCTGCTGACCATGCTCGACGGCATCGACTACGTCGCCGGCGTATCGCAAGGCATCGGCGGGCAGACGCTGAACGTCGCGGATACTTCGGTGATCAACTTCACGCTGCGCGAGCCCTTCGGCGTGGTGGCGCTGATCCTGCCCTGGAACTACCCGCTGACGCTGACCATCAGCAAGCTGATGCCGGTCCTGGCGGCCGGTAACACGGCGGTGATCAAGGCGTCGGAGATCACGCCGCTGTCCACCGTGGAGCTGGGCGCGGCCATCCTCGAGGCCGGCTTTCCGCCGGGGGTGATCAACATCGTGCACGGCCCCGGCGCGACCATCGGACAGGCGCTGGTCGATCATCCGCTGGTCGAGAAGATCTCGTTCACCGGCGGCACGACGACCGGCAAGGCGATCTACCGCAGCGCAGCCGAACGCATCAAGCGCGTGACGCTGGAACTGGGCGGCAAGTCGCCGCTGATCGTGTTCGACGATGCCGACGTCGACGCGGCGGTGGGCGTCGCGCTGCAGGACATCACGCGCAACACCGGGCAGATCTGCATCGCCTGCACGCGGCTGCTGGTCCAGCACGGCATCGCCGACGCCTTCGCCGAGAAGCTGCGCGCTGCCTGCGCGCGCGTGCGCATCGGCCTGCCCGACGATCCCGCCACCGAGATGGGGCCGCTGGTCAGCCGCGCGCAGTACGAGCGCGTCAACGGCTATCTGTCACTCGGCCGCGACGAGGGTGCCTCGCCCGTCGCGATGGCGGACATCGGCGACCGTCCCGAACTGCGCGACGGCTACTTCGTCACGCCCACGCTGTTCGCCACCGCGAACAACGGCATGCGCGTCGCGCAGGAAGAGATCTTCGGGCCGGCGCAGGCGCTGATCCGCTTCAGTGATGAAGAGGACGCGGTGCGCCTTGCCAACGACAGCCGCTTCGGCCTGGCGGGCGTGGTCTATACGCGCGACGCCGGCCGCGCCATGCGCCTGTGCCAGGCGCTGCAGATCGGCAACCTGGCGATCAACAACCCGATCAAGGCGACGGTCGATGCGCCCTTCGGCGGGTACAAGGAATCGGGGCTTGGCAAGGAGCGCGGCATCGACGCGATCCTCGAGAACACGCAGGTCAAGAACGTGCGGTTCTCGATGCGATAACGGCGCCCTGCCGCGCAAACGACGAAAACATCCAGGAGACAGACCATGAAACGCCTCGCCGCCCTGTTGCTAGCGTTCGCCTCGGCCGGTCCGTGGGCGGCGCCGCCCGCAACGCAGACCGACTTTCCGAACCGGCCGATCCGCATGATCGTCGGCTTCGCGGCCGGCGGTGTCACCGATATCACCGCACGGCAGATCGCCACAGAAATGGGCGAGCTGCTGGGCCAGCCGGTGGTGGTCGACAACCGCACCGGTGCCGGCGGCAATATCGCGACGGCGGAACTGAGCCGCGCCAAGCCGGACGGCTACACGCTGATGCTGGCCTCGCCCGGCCAGCTGGTCGTCAATCCGTTGACGCAGAAGTCGCTCGGCTTCGACCCGAACACGAAGTTCTCACTGATCAGCCTGGTCAACGAGAGCCCCTTCGTCTTCCTGGTGCCGGCCACCTCGAAGTTCCGCACCGTCCAGGAGCTGGTCGCCTGGGGCAAGGCCCACCCGCGCGAACTGAGCTTCGGCTCGCCGGGCATCGGCACCACCATGCATATCGCCGGCGAGATGCTGAAGGTGGCCGCCAGCATCGAGGCCGTGCATGTGCCCTATCGCGGCGGCGCGCAGGCGACCAACGACCTGATCGCCGGCCGGGTCGATTTCATGATCGACAGCCTGGGCTCCGTCTCGGAGGCGGTGCAGGCCGGACAGCTGAAGGTGCTGGCCACCGCGGCACCGTCCCGGCTGCCGCAATTTCCCAATCTGCCGGCGCTGGCCGAGACCTATCCGAACCTGGTGGCCTCGTCGTGGCTCGGCGTCGTCGGCCCGCCGGGGCTGCCGCAGGAGCTCGTCGCGGTGCTCGCCAAGGCCGTGGAACGCGGCTCGCGCGCGCCGCGTTACGTCGAGACCATCGAACGGCGCGGCAGCCGGCTCGCCGCCCCCGGCCCGGCCGCCTTCGCCACGCACCTGGACAAGGAGCGGGAACGGGTCGAGCGCACCGTCGTGCGGGCGGGGGATCAAGCTGGATTGATTGGTATGGGATGACGCCGGCCCGGCGCCGGTATCGACTGTGGCCCGGGTTCTGGCGCGGGCTCTGGCGCGGGTTCTCGCGCGCTACGCGCGCCCGGCAGGGACCGGCCCTGCCTCGCATCGCCGCGGTGCTTGCCACAATTCCATGTTTCTACTATATTCGAATCATGGAAACCAATACCGCCCTCGAAGCGCTGTCCGCCCTCGCCCATTCCGTTCGGCTGGCCGTCTTCCGCATGCTCGTCCAGGCCGGCCCCGAGGGCCTGCCGGCGGGGCGGATCGCGGAATTGATGGACATGCCGGCCTCCTCGCTGTCCTTCCACCTGAAGGAGCTGCATCGCGCCGGCCTGCTGCGCAGCCGCCAGGACGGCCGCTCGATCATCTACATGGCCCGCTTCGAGACCATGAACGCATTGCTCGGCTATCTGACGGAGAACTGCTGCGGCGGCAATCCGTGCTCGCCTGTGTCCGGCTGTTCCACCGTATCGGAGTCTTCCCGATGAAACGCTTCCATATCCACGTCAGCGTCGCCGACCTGGCCGACAGCATTCGCTACTATTCCGCGCTGTTCGCCGCCCAGCCTACCGTCGTCAAGGACGACTATGCCAAGTGGGCGCTCGACGATCCGCTGGTGAACTTCGCCATCTCGCGACGCGGCGACGCGCCGGCCGGCGTCGACCACCTCGGCATCCAGGTCGATTCGGAGCAAGAGCTGGCCGAGATGAAAGCACGGCTGGCAAGCGCGAACCTGCCGATGCAGGAGCAGATCGGCACCAGTTGCTGCTATGCGAAGTCGGACAAGTACTGGTCGGTCGATCCGCAGGGGCTCGCCTGGGAATCGTTCCAGACCCTGGGCACCGTGCCGGTGTATGGCCAGTCGCGCGACCGCTCCGCCGAAGCGGGCGCCTGTTGCGCGCCGGCGGCCGAAGCGATCGCCGCGGCGCCGAAGCCCACGGCGAAGCCCACGGCGAAGCCCACGGCGAAGCCGACGACGAAGCCGACGACGAAGGCGGCCCGCTGCGCGCCGGGTTCGTCCTGCTGCTGACCTCGCTCCTTTTTCCCGTGCGCCGGGCTGGATTGCCGCCCGGCTCCTCACTTCCGTTCGAGTCTCCCGATGTCCGACAAGACCTTCAACGTGCTGGTGCTGTGCACCGGCAATTCGGCGCGCAGCGTGATGGCCGAAGCCCTGTTCAACGTGCTAGGCAAGGGCCGTTTCCGCGCCTATAGCGCCGGCAGCCATCCGTCCGGCAAGGTCAATCCGTTCGCCGCCGAACGATGCCAGTCGATCGGCTACGACGTGTCCGCGCTGCGCAGCAAAAGCTGGGACGAGTTCGCGGCGGCGGATGCGCCGAAGATGGACTTCGTCATCACGGTATGCGACCAGGCCGCCGGCGAGGTCTGCCCGATCTGGCCGGGCACGCCGATCACCGCGCATTGGGGCTTTCAAGACCCGGCCGCGTTCGAAGGGACGGACGAGGAGAAACGCAAGCTGTTCGACAAGGTCTTCCGCCAGATCATGGGCCGCGTCGGCCAGTTCGTGAACCTGCCGCTGCACGTGCTGGACCGCAACGCGATCCAGACAGAAATGCGCGCGATCGGCCAACAAGCGGTGGAGCCGAAGGCATGACGGCGGCAGAACGGACCACGGAACGGACGACGGAACCGAGCGCAACACACGCGACGATTTCGCCGGCCGGCGGCATCGGCTTCTTCGAGCGCTATCTGACCATCTGGGTCGCGCTGTGCATCGTGGCCGGGATCCTGCTCGGCCAGTGGTTTCCCGGCGTGTTCCAGGCGATCGGCGCGATGGAGGTCGCGCAGGTCAATCTGCCGGTCGGGCTGCTGATCTGGGTGATGATCATCCCGATGCTGATCAAGATCGACTTCGGCGCAATGGGCCAGGTCGCGGGGCACTGGCGCGGCATCGGCGTGACGCTGTTCGTCAACTGGCTGGTCAAGCCGTTCTCGATGGCGCTGCTGGCGTGGATCTTCGTGCGGCATGTATTCGCGCCGTGGCTGCCGGCCGAGCAGCTCGACAGCTACGTGGCCGGCCTGATCCTGCTGGCGGCGGCGCCCTGCACGGCAATGGTCTTTGTCTGGTCGCAACTGTGCAAGGGCGATCCGTATTTCACGCTGTCGCAGGTGGCCGTCAACGACGCCATCATGGTGGTGGCCTTTGCACCGGTGGTCGGGCTGCTGCTCGGGCTGTCGTCGATCACGGTGCCGTGGGACACGCTGATCGTCTCGGTGGTGCTGTACATCGTGATCCCGGTGGCGATCGCACAGGCCGTCCGCAAGCTGCTGCTGGCGCGCGGCGAGGCGACGTACCGGCGCGTGACCGGCGCGCTGGGCCCGTATTCGATCGCCGCGCTGCTGGCGACGCTGGTGCTGCTGTTCGGCTTCCAGGGCAACGCAATCGTCGAGCAGCCGCTGATCATCCTGCTGCTGGCGGTGCCGATCCTGATCCAGGTCGTGCTGAATTCGGGCCTGGCCTATTTCCTGAACCGCAAGCTGGGCGTGGCGCATTGCGTCGCCGGCCCGTCCGCGCTGATCGGCGCCAGCAACTTCTTCGAGCTGGCCGTCGCCACGGCGATCAGCCTGTTCGGCTTCGAATCCGGCGCGGCGCTGGCCACCGTGGTCGGCGTCCTGATCGAGGTGCCGATCATGCTGCTGGTGGTCGGCGTGGTCAATCGCTCGCAACGCTGGTACGAAGCCTCCTGAAACACGTCATACCCGCCGTCATGTCCGCTGCCATGCCCACTGTTATGTCCACCGTCACGATCTACCACAACCCCGCCTGCGGCACGTCCCGCAACACGCTGGCGATGATTCGCAACGCCGGCATCGAACCGACGGTCATCGAGTACCTGAAGACGCCGCCGACCCGCGGCGAGCTCGAAGGCATGATCCGGCAGGCCGGCTTGCGCGTGCGCGAAGCCCTTCGCGAAAAAGGCACGCCCTATGCCGATCTGGGCCTGGACGACCCGTCGCTGAGCGACGACCAGCTGCTCGACGCGATGATGGCGCATCCGATCCTGATCAATCGGCCGTTCGTCGTCACCGCGCTCGGCGTACGGCTGTGCCGGCCGTCGGAGGTGGTGCTCGACATCCTGCCCTCGCCGCAGCAAGGCCCGTTTGCCAAGGAAGACGGCGAGCTGGTCATCGACGCCGATGGCCGCAGGGTGGTCCGATGAGCGCCGACCTGCCCAACGTCGTGCCGTCGCTGCTCGACGTCCCCGATCTGCACAAGCTGGAACCGGCGAAGACCAGCACCCACCCGCCGCGCATCCTGCTGCTCTACGGCTCGCTGCGGGCGACTTCGTACAGCCGGCTGCTGACGCTGGAGGCGGAACGGATCCTCCAGCGCCTCGGCGCGGAGACGCGTGTGTTCGATCCGCACGAACTGCCGATCGCCGACAGCGTGCCGGCGGACCACCCCAAGGTGGCCGAGCTGCGCAAATTGTCGGAATGGTCCGAGGGACAGGTCTGGTGCAGCCCGGAGCGGCACGGCACGCTCACTGCCGTCTTCAAGAACCAGATCGACTGGCTGCCGCTGGAGAGCGGCGGCATTCGGCCGACGCAGGGCCGCACGCTGGCGGTGATGCAGGTCTGCGGCGGGTCGCAGTCGTTCAACGCCGTGAATGCGCTGCGCGTGCTCGGCCGCTGGATGCGGATGATCACGATCCCGAACCAGTCGTCGGTACCGAAGGCGTATCAGGAATTCGACGCGAATGGCCGCATGAAGCCGTCGTCGTATTACGACCGCGTGGTCGACGTGATGGAGGAACTGGTCAAGTTCACGCTGCTGACGCGCGACCGCTCGGACTACCTGACCGACCGCTACAGCGAGCGCAAGGAGTCCGCCCCGCCGGTGGCGACGACGCTGACCGCCGCGGCGATGCGCCACGAGCAGGACGCCAAGGTCGGCGACACCGACGACGGCGAGGTGGAATAAACGCGGCGTTGCCGGGCGAAGCGGGCGCGATACCGCCCGCTCTCCCTGGCTCCTTCTACGGATCCTGCAACAGGATCGTCCGCTACTGCGCCAGCGCGGCCTGCGGCGTATTGCGGAAGCTGATCGCCATGCGGTTGTACAGGTTCATCACGCCGATCGCGATTGTCAGGTCCACCAGCTCCCGTTCGTCGAAGACCGCCCTGGCCGCCTGGTAGTCGGCGTCCGGCACGCCGGTCTGCGCCACGCGCGTCACGGATTCGGCCCACGCCAGCGCGGCACGCTCGCGCTCGTCGAACAGATCGCCGGCCTCGGCCCAGGCCTGGACCAGTGCGAGCTTTTCGACCTTCACGCCCTTCTTCAGCAGGTCGCGGGTATGCATGTCGAGGCAGTAGGCGCAATTGTTGATCTGCGACACGCGCAGGTAGACCAGATCGACCAGCACCGGCGACAGGTTGGACTGCATCACGTAGCCGTAGGCGCCGCCCAGGGCCTTCATGCCGGCGGGCGCAATCTGGTTGTAGTCGAGACGTTTTCTCATTGCATGGACTCCTTCTTCGCGGAGGAATGGACAGGGGTGGTCAGTTCCTTGTCGTCGGTGTCGACGACGAACACGGCCAGCAGCTTGGCCGGCTTCGTCGTGCTGGCATTGCGGCTGACCGGATGGCGCGAGCCGGGCGACTCGCTGAAGCTCTCGCCGGCACGGTAGACGCGTTTCGGTCCGTCGTTGACCTGCGACTCGATGGCGCCCGAGACGACGTAGCCGTAGATGAACGCGGATTTCGCATGCACGTGCGAGGGCGAAGCGGCGCCAGGCGCGTAGTCGACCACGAGGGCGACCAGCGACTTGCCCGGGATGTTGGGGATCGGTTGATTGAAATTGGGGGTGACCTTTTCCCCGGCTGCGTGGCCGAAGGCCGGCATGGCCCAGGCGATGGCGGCGGCGGCATAAGTTGCGGCGCAGGCAACGCCAATCACGGATCGAATGTTCATGAGGCTCTCCAGATGGGTGTTCCCATTCTGGTCTTGCACTGGTACAAATAAAAGAACCAAGAATCATCGATTTTTTTGTACCAGGCCGGCCGGCGTTAACGTGCCGGTGCCCGTGCCCGATGACCACACCATGACCCAGCCATGACGCAGCCCCTGCACCTCTCCCTGGACCGGACCGCCCGGACGCCGCTGGCCGAACAGATCCGCTGCGGCATCACCACCGCCATCGAAAACGGCGTGCTGGCACCCGGCGCGCGGCTGCCGTCCTGGCAGGACCTTGCCACCCAGCTCGGCGTCGCGCGCGGCACCGTCAAGACGGCCTATGAAAAGCTGGCCGACGCGCAGTTGGTCGTGGCATCGCGCGCCAACGGCACCCGGGTCGCCGAACGTCCCGCGCTGCGCGCCGGCGCCGACGAGCCGCCCGATCCCGGCTCGTTCATGGACAAGTATCTGGAATTCATGGCCGGGCCGGCGATCTTCCAGATGGGCGTGCCCGCGCAGGAAAGCCTGCCCGCCCGGCTGTTCTCGCGGGTGCGCGCCTACGCGGCCCGCGCGGAGCTCGGCGCCGCCTCGCTCTATCCCGACCCGCGCGGCGAGCCGGCGCTGCGGCGAGAAATCGCCGCCTATCTCGCCATCGCACGCGGCATCCAGTGTTCTCCCTCGCAGATCCTGATCACCGGCGGATTCGCCGGCGGGCTTGGGCTGGCGCTTCGGGGGCTCGGCCTCAACGGACGCAGGGTGTGGACCGAGGACCCGGGGTTTCCGTACACGCGTCGCGGGCTGGAGCTGGCGGGGTTGTCGCCGGTGCCGATGCCGGTGGACGGCGACGGCATCGATGTCGGCTACGGCCTGAGGCACGCCCCCGATGCGGCGCTGGTGGTGCTGACGCCCGGGCAACAGGCTCCGCTCGGCGGCACGCTGTCGCTGCCGCGGCGCCTGCAACTGCTCGATTGGGCTGCGGCGCAAGGCGCCTGGGTCATCGAAGACGACTACCTCAGCGAGCTGCGGCTCGAGGGCCGGGCGGCGCCAGCCCCTCGCCTCGCTGGACCGCGCCGGACGCGTGATTCATATCGGCTCGTTCAGCAAGACCATCAGCCCGGCACTGCGCCTGGGCTTCGTAGTCGCGCCGCCGTCGCTGGTGCCCCGGATCGCCGAGATGGCGGCGTGCCTCGCGCCCGCACCGGCGCCGTCGATCCAGCTGGCCACCGCGGAGTTCATGCACGAGGGCCACTACCTGCGGCACCTGCGGCGCACCAAGCGGCTCTATGCGTCGCAGCGCGATGGGCTGCTGGCCTGCCTGCGTCCGCGCGTCGGCGCGGCGGCGGATCCAACCGGGCTGGCCGTGCTGCTGCGGCTGCCGGACGGCACCGACGACGTGTCGATCGTGAAGGAAACGGCGAGCTTCGGCATCGCGCCCTCGCCGCTGTCGGTCTGGTATGCGTCCGCCGCGCGGGCGAAGTCCGGACTGTTGCTCGGCATTGCGACCGCGCCGCCGAAGCGGGTCGCGGCTTCCCTGCGATCGCCTGCTGGAGGTCGTGGAGCGCTTCCGGCCGAGATAGTGCGACGGCGACCCCGGCGACGGCGAATTGGTGACGGGGATTCGGCGACGGCTGCCAAGCTCGATGTCGCGACACGATAGCGGCTAATTAGCCACTTTTGAAATCGCGTTCGCCGACGTATGTATAATTCCGGGCTTTCCGGTGCCGGCGGCGTCCACTCGCGTTGGCTGCGACGCCCGTCATGGCCCTGCCCATTTCCACGCGGCATGGCGCGACGCCCGGCACGCATCGGATGACTCCACGGCAACGTCCGGCGCCCGCAGGCGCCGGCTCGAAAGGTGCTCCCCCTCATGCGTCGTTTTCCCGGAATGGCGTTCAGCCTGCTGCTGATCGTCTTTTGCATCTGTTACCCGCCGCGGCGCCCGCGGCCTTTGGCGCGGACGAAGCGTCCCAGGCCGAGGACAAGCCCGCCGCCCCGTTCTCCGCCGCCGCGGCCAGCGCGGAGTTGAAACGGCTGCAGACCGAGCAGGACCGCATCAAGCAGCAGGCCTCCAAGGACACCACCGGCAACCAGCTGACCGAGCTCGACGACGCCGTGCACCGGCTGCTGGCGGACGTCGACACGCTGACCGGCACGCTGGTGGCCGAGCGCGCCAAGGTGCAGGCACAGATCGATCTGCTGGGCCCGCCGCCGGCCGACGGCAGCGCGTCGGAGGCGCCCGCCGTCGTCCGCCAGCGCGCCGACCTGAACGGGCGCGCCAAGTCGCTCGACGAGCAGTTGAAGAAGGCCGAAGAAGACAAGGAAAGCCTCGGCAATCTGGCCGATCAGATCGGCAAGCTGCAGCGCGGCCATCTGAAGGACCAGGTCGCCCTGCGCTCCAACAGCATCCTGAGCGGCGACTTCTGGATGCCGGCCCTGAACCCGAGCCCGCAGGACCGGCAGCGCTTCGAATCGCTGCGCGCGCTGGTCGCGCCGATGGCCAAACAGGCGTGGGACGCCGAGCACCGGACCGGCACGGTGATGCTGCTGGCGCTGGCCTTCGCCATCTGGTCGCTGGGCCGCCGGCTGATCGAGCGCGGCATGGCCTGGGTTTGCCTGCACCGGCTGCCGGAGCATCGGCTGCGGCGCAGCGCGCTGGCGCTGTCGACCGCGCTGGCCACGGTGCTGACGACGGCGCTGGCGGTGCGCATCGTGCTGTTCGCTTTCACGCGCGACTACGAGCTGTCCGAGCCGATGCGCGACCTGGCCGACGAGCTGATCAAGCTGACGATGACCAGCGCGCTGATCGCCGGCCTGGGCCGGGCCCTGCTGTGCACGCGCCATCCGACCTGGCGCCTGCCGTCGCTGCACGACGACATCGCCCGCGCGCTGCGGCCCTTCCCCCATCGTGCTGGCGGGCCTGCTGTTGCTGGCCGGCACCATCGAGCAGCTGAACCGGACCATCGATACCAGCGTCCAGGTCACGCTGTTCGGACGCGGCCTGGTCTCGCTGGTGGTCACGCTGACGATCGGCGCCGCGCTGCTGCGCGCCAACCGCGTGCGGGCCGCACTGGTCGCCGCCGGGGAGCGGCCCGGCAGCGGCTCGACGCTGACCGGCATCGTGCTGGCCGGCCTGACCGCAACCATCGTGGTGACGCTGGTGGCCCTGCTGACCGGCTATATCACCTTCGCACGCTTCCTGACCTACGAGATCGTCTGGTTCGACATCGTGCTGTGCAGCCTGTATCTGCTGACCAAGCTGACGCGCGATGCCTGCGAGAGCCTGTTCTCGGTCAACTATTCGAGCGGCCGCATCATCAAGCAGCTGTTCGGGCTCGGCGACAGCCATCTCGATCAGGTGTCGACCGTGCTGTCGGGGCTGGGCTCGAGCCTGCTGTTGCTGCTGGCGGTGATCGCGCTGCTGACCGGCGGCTTCGGCACCACGCCCAAGGACCTGCTCGACAGCCTGCTGATGGTGCTGGGCGGCGAGCGGCTGCGGGCGATGAACATCATGCCGGAGCGCATCCTGAACGCGGTGATCGCCACCGGCGTGGGCGTCTATATCCTGCGCTCGGTGCGCCGCTGGCTCGACGCGGACCTGCTGCCCAAGACCGGCATGGAGCCCGGCATGCGCGCGTCGCTGGTGACGCTGTTCAGCAATATCGGCTACGTGCTGCTGGTGCTGATGACGCTGTCGCTGCTGGGCGTGCGCTGGGACAACCTGGCCTGGATCGTCAGCGCGCTGTCGGTCGGCATCGGCTTCGGGCTGCAGGAGATCGTCAAGAACTTCATCTCGGGGCTGATCCTGCTGACCGAGCGGCCGGTCAAGGTCGGCGACATGGTCAATATCGGCGGCGTCGAGGGCGATATCCGGCGCATCAGCGTGCGCGCCACCGAGATCCAGCTGGGCGACCGCTCGACGATGATCGTGCCCAACTCGCAGCTGATCTCGCAGAGCGTGCGCAATGTCACGATGAACAACAGCACGCTGGGCGTGGCCTCGCTGACGCTGACCTTCCCGCTGAACATCGATCCGGAGGAGGTGCGCGACATGCTGCTCGCCGCCTACGCCGACAACCAGGCGATCCTCGAGCATCCCGCCCCGTCGGTGACCTTCAGCCAGCTGGCGCCGAACGGCATCACGCTGACGGTGACCGGCTTCGTCTCCAGCCCGCGCATTGCCGGCGGCACCAAGAGCGATCTGCTGTTCGACATCCTGAAGCGGCTGCGCGCGGCGGAGATTCCGCTGACGCATCCGCAGACACTGCGGCTGGTCAATTCGGAGGTGCTGGCGGCCTGATGGCGCGGCTGCGGCGGCTGGCGCGCGGCAGCGGCTGCTCCTGCGGCTAGGGCTGCAGCTGCGGCTCGGCAGTGGCTGCGACTGACGCTGCGACTGACGCTGAGGCTGAGGCTGAGGCTGAGGCTGAGGCTGAGCCTGTGGCTCGGCTGCGGCCGGGCGCGGCACGGCGGCGCCGTTTTGCCGGCGGGGGGCGGCCGTTATTTCCTGCCAGTTAGCCTTGTGTTGCCTGGCAGGCGCCCATGCCCCGGTGCTGACGCACTAGAATGGCGCGATTCCCGTTCGGAGATCGCGCCGTGGACCATCCCCTCTTTCCGCAATTCCGCAGCATCGACGTCGAGACCGACAGCGAAGTCAGGATCCATGCCGTCGTCGGCGGCGACGGGCCGCCGCTGTTGCTGCTGCATGGCCATCCGCAGACGCATGCGATCTGGCACAAGGTCGCGCCGACGCTGGCGCAGCGCTTCACCGTGGTGGCCTGCGACCTGCGCGGCTACGGCGATTCGTCCAAGCCGGCCGGCACCGGCGACCACGGCAACTACAGCAAGCGCACGATGGCGCGCGACGCCCTGCGCGTGATGCGGTCGCTGGGCTTCGATCGCTTTCGCGTGCTGGCGCACGACCGCGGCGCGCGCGTGGCCCATCGGCTCGGCATGGACCATCCCGAC
Organism: Cupriavidus sp. H18C1; assembly: GCF_049311595.1. Classification (NCBI taxonomy): domain Bacteria; kingdom Pseudomonadati; phylum Pseudomonadota; class Betaproteobacteria; order Burkholderiales; family Burkholderiaceae; genus Cupriavidus; species Cupriavidus sp. H18C1. The sequence goes on along the minus strand of NZ_CP186008.1, from coordinate 200,527 downwards.
GCGGTCGAGCGCATGGTGCTGCTCGATATCGCGCCGACGCTGGCGATGTACGAGCAGACCACCGAAGCCTTCGCCCGCGCGTACTGGCACTGGTTCTTCCTGATCCAGCCGGCGCCCCTGCCCGAGAGGCTGATCGAGGCCGATCCGTCGCGCTATATCCGCGACCTGATGGGCGGCCGCAGCGCCGGGCTGAGTCCCTTCGATCCCCCGCGCGCTGCGCGAATACGAGCGCTGCGCGGCCCTGCCCGGCGCCGCGCATGGCGTCTGCGAGGACTATCGCGCCGCGGCCGGCATCGATCTCGAGCACGACCGCGCCGACCGCGAGGCCGGCAAGCGGATGACGATGCCGCTGCTGGTGCTGTGGGGCGAACAGGGCGTGGTCCATCGCTGCTTCCAGCCGCTGCAGGAATGGCAACGAGTGGCGGAGGATGTCGACGGCGGACCGTTGCCGTGCGGGCACTACATTGCCGAGGAAGCGCCCGTTGCCCTGCTGGAACGTGCGTTGCCCTTCCTGGAGAAATAGGGTCCGCCGCCAGGCCGACCATCCGCGGCGATGAGCCGCGATGAGCCGCGATAAGCCGCGATAAGCCGCGCTTATGGCCGTAGTCGCAGATTGAATTTCCCGCCGGGGCCCTCCTTCGGTAAAGTCGCTCGCGCATTGAATGGGTCGATGGCATTCGCCGCCGCGACCCGCCTACGTGACAACAACGCGCGAACACCGCGACAAGCAGCGCGACAAGCAGCGCGACAAGTAGCGCGACAACAAGGAGGAGATCTCATGCAAGGCATTCGCCAGGCGCTGGCCTGCGTCGTATCCGCGGTGGCATTGCTCGGCGCGACGCCGGCCAAGGCCGACAACTGGCCCAGCAAGCCGATTCAGATGATCGTGCCGCAGGCACCGGGCGGGACCAACGATATCGTGGCCCGGCTGGTGGCGGCCGACCTGTCGCAACGGCTCGGCCAGCAGGTCGTGGTCGAGAACCGGCCCGGCGCCGGCGGCAATATCGGCACGCAGTTCGCGGCCCGCGCGACGCCGAACGGCTACACGCTGCTGATGACCATCAGCAGCACGCAGGCGATCAACCCGTCGCTGTACCGCCAGGTTCCATTCGATCCGATCAAGGACTTCGAGCCGATCGCGCTGGTCGCGACCGTGCCGAACGTGCTGGTGGTCAATCCCGCCTTCCCGGCGAAGACGCTGCCCGAATTGCTCGCGATGGCGAAGGCCAGGCCCGGCCAGTATCGTTTTGCGTCGGCCGGCAACGGCACGCTGAACCATCTGCTCGGCGAAATGCTGAACAGCATGGCCGGCATCCAGCTGGAACATGTTCCCTACAAGGGCGTGGCGCCGGCCCTCAACGATGTGCTGGGCAACCAGGTACCGATGGCGTTCGCCAGCCTGCCCTCGGTGTTGCCGCACATCAAGGCGGGCAAGGTCCGCGCGCTGGGGGTCAGCTCGGCCAAGCGCTCTCCGTTCGCGCCGGACATCCCGGCCATCGGCGAGACGGTGCCCGGTTATAGCGGCGATCTGTGGGTCGGCCTGTTCGCCGTCAAGGGAACGCCGAAGGAGATCACGCAGAAGCTTGCCCAGACCATGCAGGCCGCGCTGGCCGACCCGGCGCTGCGCGAGAAGCTCGGTGCGCAAGGCGCCGAAGCGCTGTCGGCCACGCCGCAGCAGTTCGCCACGCAGCTCAAGGGCGATATCGACAAGTGGGCGCGCATCGTCAAGGCATCCGGTGCGCAGGTGGATTGAACGCAGGTGGATTGAACGCAGGTGACCTGAAAGGGAAACTGGCCCGTCCGCGTATTGCGCCGGACGGGCCAGTTGTTGGCGCCGGTGGGCGCCTGGGCTCTCTACCGCTTGGTGGGGAGCTTATCGGGCAGCTTATCGGGTAGCTTGCTGTGCAGCCCGGTGGGCAGCTTTACTGGGCAGCCGAGCCGGCGGCGGCCTCTTCGGCCCGGGCCTGCATGAACTCCCGCGCCGCGGCGACGGCCTGCATCGCCTCCTGACTACCGCCCTTGTCGGGATGCGCCTTCAGCGATGCCGCCCGGAAGGCCTTGCCGATTTTCGCCAGATCGGTCTCGCCGGCAGCCAACCCAAGGATTTCGTGCGGCAGACGGTCATAGCTCCATCCGTCGGGCGCGTAAGGGTTGGCGGGAGCGGCGGGCTTCTGCGGCGGCGGCGCGCTGTGCGTGAATTCCGGTCCATGCGGCGGCGGCTCGCTGTACGCGGATTCCGGGCCATGCGGCGGCGGCGCGTTGTGGGCGGGTTCCGGGCGATGACGCTGCTGCCTCACGCGCTCGCTTTGCCGGTCGTCGCGGCGCTGCGGTTCGGGTTCGGCATCACGCGCCGGCCACAGGACCACGATGGCCGCCGACAGCCTGCCGGCATTGTCCACGAGCACAATCGCATTGATCTGGAGCGGTGCGGCTGCCCGCGGCGCGAACGCGTTGGCATTCAGGTTGGCGAACAGCAGGTTCATCAGCAGCACATCGGCGGCATCCTGCGGGGACATCGAGTAGCGCTGGTCGGGGGACTTCGCCTGCGGCAGGGGCGGCTGGATGTCGATGGGCCGCTGGGCGGGGATGAATGAAACAAACGGCATGGCAACTCCTTCAGGACATGGGGGTTGCCATCTTTGCCCGCTGACCGCAAAGCCGCTACCGCTGAAACCAACTGGTTTTCGCTTTTGCATCACGTCACGCGCCGCACGGCCTATCGCGCCCGCATCGCTCTCGGTGCGCTCACGCACATACCGGGACCATCGGCATCGCTGCAAAATCGCCTTTTCCGCATCGACAGGGGCGACGATGAAGCGCGTGATCCGTATTGCGGGTTGGACGATCGCCGGGCTGATAGTCGCCGCGGGCCTGGTCCTGGCGGCCGGCATTCTGCTCGGTGAACGCAAGGCCGAACGGCAGGTGCACGTGCCCGCGGTCCCCGTCGCCTATCGCGATGACGCGCAAGCGCTGGCGCGCGGCAAGTATCTCTACGAGTCGCGCGGCTGCATGGAATGCCACGGCGCCGACGGCCGCGGCCGCGTGATGATCAACGACCCGTCCGGCATGTTCGTGCGCACGCCCAACGTGACCGCCGGCAATCCCGATATCGCCCGCTACCGCGAACGCGACTGGGTCCTGGCGATCCGTCACGGCGTCGCGCCATCGGGCCGGCCGCTGCTGATCATGCCGAGCGAGGACTACAACCAGCTCAGCGACGAAGACCTGTCAGCGCTGGTCGCCTATATGCGCAGCCTGCCGCCGCTGCTCAGCGGGATGACCGAGATCCGCCTGCCGCTGATGGCACGCGTGCTGTACGGCTTCGGCATGATCCAGGATGCCGCCGCCAAGATCGACCACACCCGCCCGCCGTCGCCGCCGCTGCAGCCGGCGCCGACCGCCGCGTATGGCGCCTATGTCGCCAATGCCTGCATCGGCTGCCATGGGGCCGACCTGGCCGGCGGCAAGATTCCCGGCGCGCCGCCGGACTGGCCCCCGGCTGCCGACCTGCGCCCGGGCGCCGTGATGCTGCGCTACCGCACGCCGGAGCGCTTTATCGAGATGATGCGCAGCGGGGTGCGGCCGGACGGCACCGAGGTCAGCAAGGTGATGCCGTTCGAAAGCCTGAACAAGATGAGCGACACCGACCTGACCGCGCTCTATCTCCATCTGAAGGCATTGCCGGTGACGCAGGCCGCGCGCTGAACGGGTTGGCGTTGAACGTGGTTGGCCCTGCGCGAGGCGCGTTGCACGCTTGCGACAACCTTCCGACGGCTTCGCCCGATGAGCGAAAGTTTTACACGTTTGCCTAATTTCACCGCACGCCAACTACGATAGGCGCCGCTCCTTCTCCGATTTCGCGCCGGCGCGTCCGGCGGCAGACACCACGAGCGCGTTGGTTCCCCGCCGATCGCTACGCCGGGCATGGGCATTGCAGCGCAACCCACGCCCATGCGGCATGAAGTACCGCTTGAGTCCCTGCTTGAGTTCCGTTGACCGAGATCGGAGGATCCCCATGTTCATGCACAACAAACGATTGCAGTACACCGTACGCGTATCACGGCCCGATCCCGGTCTGGCCAATCTGTTGCTGGAGCAGTTCGGCGGTCCGCAGGGCGAGTTGGCGGCCGCAATTCGCTATTTCACGCAGGCCCTGGCCGAGGACGATCCGGGCCGCAAGGACATGCTGCTGGATATCGCGACCGAAGAACTGAGCCATCTGGAGGTCATCGGCTCGATCGTCGCGATGCTCAACAAGGGAGCCAAGGGCCAGCTTGCCGAGGGCGTCGAGCAGGAAGCGGAGCTCTATCGCTCGCTGTCCGGCCCCGGCAACGACAGCCACGTGACCCAGCTGCTGTACGGCGGCGGCCCGCCGCTGACCAATTCCGCCGGCGTGCCCTGGACCGCGGCCTATATCGACACGATCGGCGAGCCGACCGCGGACCTGCGCTCCAATATCGCGGCCGAGGCGCGCGCCAAGATCATCTACGAGCGGCTGATCAACGTCACCGACGACCCGGGCGTGCAGGAAGCCCTGGGCTTTCTGATGACCCGCGAGGTGTCGCACCAGAAGTCGTTCGAGAAGGCGCTGTATTCGATCCAGCCCAGCTTCCCGCCGGGCAAGGCGCCGCCGATGCCGGAGTTCGCCAGCGTCTACTACAAGATGTCGCAGGGCGATGCGCTGCGCGGTCCGTGGAATGCCGATTCGACCTTCGAGTTCGTCGAAAATCCGCCGCCGGCGGTGGACGGCGGCAGCGGCATGCCGGAAGTCCAGCTCGAGCCCACCCAGGCCAGCGCGGTGGAAGCGGCAGCGATGCGCACCGAGTCGGACGTCAACAGCGATCCGGTGACGGGCGCGGATTTGGGCAGCGTCGATGAGGCCGAGCTGCCGACCGACACTGGCGCGCCGGGCGCGAGCGGCGGCGCGGCACCGGGGTCGCCCAAGGTGCCGCCGGGCAAGGCTTGAGCGCCGGTTCGCCGGGAGGCTTAACGATGAAGGACGAGGCGGCCGCAATGGCCGCCTCTTTTTATGAAGGCTGCGGCGCGCGCGACTGCGGCGCGTCTTGTCCCGCCGGCTACGGCAACACGGTCGTCGCCAGCAGCGTCACGTTCATGCCGATGATCAGCGTCACCGCGATCACCGCGAGCACCGTGACCCAGGGCTTGTTGACATAGGCCCCCATCACGGAGCGGCGGCTGGTCAGCCAGATCAGCGGCACCACCGCGAACGGCAATTGCAGGCTCAGGATGACCTGACTGAGCACCAGTAACTGGCCGATGCCCGCTTCGCCGTAAGCCAGCGCGACGAACATCGCCGGCACCACCGCGATGCCGCGCGTCAGCAGCCGCCGCGCCCACGCCGGCAGCCGCAGCTTGACGAAGCCCTCCATCACGATCTGCCCGGCGAGCGTCGCCGTCACCGCGGAGCTTTGTCCCGACGCGAGCAGCGCGACGCCGAACAGCACGCTGGCGACCGCGGTGCCGGTCAGCGGCCCGAGCAGCTGGTAGGCGGCGCGCAGATCGTTGACCTCGTGCATGCCGCCGGTATGGAACACCGCGCCGGCGGTCACCAGGATGGCCGCGTTGATGAAGAAGGCGATCACCAGCGCCAGCATGATGTCGACGGTGTAATACGCGAGCGTGGTGCCGATACTCTCGTGTCCGCGCCGGATCCGCTGCGGCCCCACCATCGACGAATGCAGATACAGGTTATGCGGCATCACGGTCGCGCCAACGATGCCGATCGCGATGTACAGCATGTTGTTGTCGGTCAGCACCCGCGTGCTCGGCACGAAGCCGCGCGCGACCTCGCCCCATTGCGGCTGCACAAGTACCAGGTTGATCGCGAAACAGAGAAAGACCACGGCGAGCAGCGCGATGACCACCGCCTCCAGTTGCCGGTAGCCGCGCTGCTGCAGCGCGAGGATCAGCAGCACGTCGAGCACCGTCGCGGCCACGCCCCAGGTCAACGGAATGCCGAACAGCAGGTTCAGCGCGATCGCGGTGCCGATGACCTCGGCCAGGTCGGTGGCGCAGATCGCCAGCTCGCACAGCAGCCATTGCGCCAGCGCCGAGCGCTTGCTCGAATGCTGCCGGCAGGCCTGCGCCAGATCCATGCCGGACACCACGCCGAGCCGCGCCGCCAGCGTCTGCAGCAGCATCGCGATCAGGCTGGACATCAGCACGATCCACAGCAGCGCGTAGCCGTAGCCCGAGCCGGCGGCGAGGTCGGTGGCCCAGTTGCCGGGGTCCATATAGCCGACCGCGACGAGATAGCCGGGCCCGAGGAAGGCCAGCAGACGGCGCCAATGCAGCTTGCCGCCCGGCGGGCGGCGCCAGGTGCCGAGCGGCGCCGCGGCCTGCGCGCCGGCGTCCGGCGGCGGGGTCGTGTCAGGCGGCATGGCGCCTCCCATGCCGGCCGCGCCGGAGCCGCCGTTCAGACATCGGCAATCAGCCGGGTCAGCAGCACCGCCAGGCCGCCGCCGTTGATGGTCAGGCCGAGCAGCAGCCGGACAGGATGGTCGCGCCAATCGCGCCGGATTCGTTCCATGGCTTCGCGTCTCCTCGTTTTCGCGCGCGCTCGGCTCGGCGCGCGGCCGCCATATCAAGCACGAGCCATGCCCGCGCGGTTTGAACACGATAGGTGTCCGAATGGAGCCGGATTGCCGTTCCATCCGGGTCACCGGCACACCTTGTTCGACTGGTGCTTCCCGGGCGCGCCGCCCTGCCTCTGGCACTTTGTTACAACGGCCCCGCTCGCCTTGCCATCGGCACTCATCCGCCGCAGAATCGGCATGCCCGTGCGCCAGCGCACGCCCGCCAGCCGCGGTCCGCGGCGGCTTCGCCGACAACGACCGATGCCAGATCCCATCGCCGCACCGTCCGACACTCCCGCCGCACCGTCCGAAAAATACGCCCCCGCGGCGTCGGAGGCCACCGTCGGCGCGATCTATCGCGCCGAATCGCGCCGCGTGCTGGCCACGCTGATCCGCCTGCTGGGCGACTTCGACCTGGCTGAGGAGGCCCTGCACGACGCCTTCAAAGCCGCCCTCGAGCAATGGCCGCGCGACGGCGTGCCGGCCAACCCCTGCGCATGGCTGATCTCGGCGGGCCGCTTCAAGGCGATCGACGGCATCCGCCGCCATGCGCGCTTCCGCCCGCTCGACGACGTCACCGAACAGGTGGAAGCGATCGTCGACGAGAGCGCGACGCGCGCCTTCGACGAACTCTTCGACGACGCCTGTCTGGAAGACGACCGGCTGCGCCTGATCTTTACCTGCTGCCACCCGGCGCTGGCGCCCGATGCCCAGGTCGCGCTGACGCTGCGCGAGGTCTGCGGCCTGACCACCGAGGATATCGCCCACGCCTTCCTGACCGCGCCGTCGACGCTGGCCCAGCGCATCGTGCGCGCCAAGGCCAAGATCCGCGATGCGCGCATTCCCTATCAGGTACCCGACCGCAAGGACCTGCCGGAGCGGCTCGACAGCGTGCTGCGCGTGGTCTACCTGGTCTTCAACGAGGGCTATTCGGCCAGCTCCGGCGATCAGCTGACCCGCCACGACCTCTCCGGCGAGGCGATCCGGCTGGCGCGGCTGCTGCTCGAGCTGCTGCCCGAGCCCGAGGTCATGGGACTGCTGGCGCTGATGCTGCTGCACGAGTCGCGCCGGGCCGCGCGCACCTCGCCCGACGGCGACCTGGTGCTGCTCGACGAGCAGGACCGCAGCCGCTGGGATCGCGCGCTGATCGCCGAGGGCACCGCGCTGGTCGAGCGGGCGCTGTCGTCGCGCCGCTTCGGGCCGTATTCGCTGCAGGCCGCGATTTCGGCGGTGCACGCCGAAGCGGACAGCGCCGCCTCGACCGACTGGCCGCAGATCGTCGCGCTCTATGACGTGTTGCTGGCGCTGCAACCCTCGCCCGTGGTCGAACTGAACCGCGCGGTGGCCGTGGCGATGCGGGACGGTGCCGAGGCGGGACTGCAGCTGGTCGACGCGATCCTGGCCCGTGGCGATCTGGGCGACTACCACCTGGCCCATGCCGCCCGGGCGGATCTGTGCCGGCGGCTGGGCCGCTACGCCGACGCGCGTGACGCGTATCGGACCGTGCTCGAACTGGTCCGGCAGGGCCCGGAGCGGCGTTTTATCGAACGCCGCCTTGCTGCGCTGCCGCAATAGCGGGGTACGAAGGCCGCGGTGGCGGGCTCGTCTGCCGTCGATCGCCCCTGCCGATCCTTCTATCGATGCCTTTGCCGATCGCCTTTGTCGATTTCGCCCGATCCCGAACGACTATCCAATGACAGGGCCATGGCCCTGCCGGCGTCATGGCCACGTCGCCAGCGCCGTCTATGCTGATTTTCCGTGCCGTCTCGTTGCCGTTTTGTTGCCGCGTCGCTTTCCGACCCGCCAACGCCACCACTACCGAGGAGCCTCAGATGAAATATCTCTGCCTGATCTATTACCAGGAGAAGCAGGTCTACAGCATGCCGCCCGACGAATGGGATTCGCTGGTCGGCGAATGCCTGCGCTTCGGCGACAAGGTGCGCAGCAGCGGCCACTACATCGGCGGCGAGGCGCTGCAGCCGGTCGAGACCGCCAAGACGCTGCGCGTGCGCGACGGCAAGGTGACCGTCACCGACGGGCCGTTCGCCGAGACCAAGGAGCAGCTGGCCGGCTTCTATCTGATGGAGGCGGCTGACCTGAACGAGGCGATCCAGGTCGCCTCGAAGATTCCGCCGGCGCGGCATGGCAGCGTGGAGATCCGGCCGATCCGCGAATTGCCCGGCGCAAGCGGGACGTAAATTTTTTTGCGCGGCATTGTCGATTGGCGCGCTCGCCGAACGACTAGGTAACAGGAAGTCCGAACAGCCACCGAATTCCGAGGAGCGGCGACGATGAAATACCTGTGCCTGATCTATACCGACGAGCGTGTCCTGCAAGCGATGCCCGAGCCGGAATGGCGCAGCCTGGTGGAACAGTGCCTGCGCTTGCGCGCCACGCTCGAGCGCGACGGCATGTACCTGGCCGGCGAAGCGCTGGAAAGCGCGACGACGGCCACCACGCTGCGGGTTCGCGCCGGCAAGGTATCGTTCACCGACGGGCCGTTCGCGGAAACCAAGGAACAGCTGGCGGGCTTCTATCTGATCGAGGCTGAAGGCCTGCACGAGGCGCTGCACGCGGCGGCGGGCATTCCCGCCGCACGGCTGGGCAGCATCGAAGTGCGCCCGGTGATGTCGCTGGCGGTGGGCAGTACGCCGCCCACGCTGTGACGACCGGACTCGGCCACGACCTCGCATTTCCAACCCGCTATCCGCCCTTTCCTTTCAGGAGACTCAAGATGAGCAACGCCCCGCAATCCCAGACCGCCGCCGAAAACGAGATCCGCGCCATGCTGTCGGCCTGGCGAGACGCCGCTGTGGCTCGCGACGTGCCTCGCATCGTGTCGCACTACACGGCGGACATCGTCGCCTTCGATGCCGTGATGCAGCTGCAATTCAAGGGCATCGACGCCTATGGCAAGCACTGGGCTGCCTGCATGGAGATGTGTCCCGGACCGATGGTGTTCGAGATGAACCAGTTGCAACTGTTCGTCGATCAGCAATTTGGCTACGGCCACTATCTGCTGCGCTGCGGGCATGAAGAAAACGGCACCGAAAAGAGCTCGTGGATGCGCGTTACCGTCGGCCTGCGCCATACCAGCGACGGATGGAAGATCGCTCACGAACATTTCTCGGCGCCCTTCGACGTGGAGAGCGGCAAGGCGCTGTTCGAACTGCAGCCCTGAACGGCGTCGCAACGCCTAGACTGATCTACCGACAGGAGATACCGCAATGCGCTTCATGATTCTGGTCCGAGCCACGCAAAAGACCGAGAGCGGCGTGATGCCGGAGGAGGCGCTCATCAGCGAGATGGCCGCCTATCACGAGGAACTGGTCAAGGCCGGCGTACTGGTCGATGCGTCCGGCCTGCAACCGAGCGCCAAGGGCTGGCGCATCCGCTATCAGGGCCAGCAACGGACCGTCACCGACGGACCGTTCGCCGAGACCAAGGAGCTGATCGCCGGTTATACGATCATCCAGGTCAAGTCGCGCGAGGAAGCGCTCGAATGGACCCGGCGCTTTCCGAATCCGCAAACCGACGACAACCACTGCGAGATCGAGGTGCGGCAGCTGTACGACCTCGAGGACTTCCCGCCGAGCGAGGGCATCGAGCGCTTCCGCGAATTGGAACCGATCCAGCAACGACAGCAATCGCAATCGCAATCGCAATAACGACGCGATCACGCGCAAGACAGACGGTCCAATACAGTTCGAACACGTCGAACAGTACGATTACACAGGAGAACCAAGATGGCACAAACGCAAGTCAAGCCGATTCCCGATGGGATGCCCACGCTGACGCCGCATATCGTCTGCGGCAACGCGCTGGAAGCAATCGAGTTCTACAAGCGCGCGTTTGGCGCGGTCGAGGAATTCCGACTCACTACGCCGCAGGGCCAGCTGATGCACGCGATGCTCCGCATCGGCAATTCGCCGGTGATGATGGCCGACGAAATGCCCGAATGGCAGAGCCTGGGCCCGAAGGCATTGAAGGGAACGCCGGTGGTGCTGCATCTGTACGTCGAGGACGTCGACGCCGCGGTGGCGCGCGCGGTCGATGCCGGCGCGAAGGTCACGATGCCGGTGCAGGACATGTTCTGGGGCGACCGCTACGGCCAGCTGGAGGATCCGTACGGGCATCGCTGGTCGGTGGCCACGCACGTGCGCGACGTACCGCCGGAAGAACTGGCCAAGGCCGCGGAGCATGGCTGCGGCGCTTGATCAGGCGGTAGATGGCAGGAAAGCGGCCCGTGTGGCCGCTTTTTTTTATGGTGTTACGTCGGTGCGGAGCGAATTGTCGTCTTCTTTCCCGCCGCCACAAAGCAAAACACCCCAGACCTTGGGAGATCTGGGGTGTCTTGGGGATGGAGAGCCTGGCGATGACCTACTTTCACACGGGTAGTCCGCACTATCATCGGCGCGAAGTCGTTTCACGGTCCTGTTCGGGATGGGAAGGGGTGGTTCCGACTTGCTATGGTCACCAGGCATAAAGGGTTGCCGGACTGGCTGGGCCAATCTGGCGTATTGGGATGTAGCGTCGGGTTGTGCTGTATGGCACGTGTGCGGCAACACCAGCGGATCTAAACGCACTGGTTATAGGATCAAGCCTTACGGGCAATTAGTACTGGTTAGCTTAACGCATTACTGCGCTTCCACACCCAGCCTATCAACGTCCTGGTCTTGAACGACCCTTCAAGGAGCTCGAGGCTCCAGGGAATCCTCATCTTCAGGCGAGTTTCCCGCTTAGATGCTTTCAGCGGTTATCTCTTCCGTACATAGCTACCCTGCGATGCCTCTGGCGAGACAACAGGTACACCAGCGGTACGTCCACTCCGGTCCTCTCGTACTAGGAGCAGCCCCCGTCAAGATTCCAACGCCCACGGCAGATAGGGACCAAACTGTCTCACGACGTTTTAAACCCAGCTCACGTACCTCTTTAAATGGCGAACAGCCATACCCTTGGGACCGGCTACAGCCCCAGGATGAGATGAGCCGACATCGAGGTGCCAAACACCGCCGTCGATATGAACTCTTGGGCGGTATCAGCCTGTTATCCCCAGAGTACCTTTTATCCGTTGAGCGATGGCCCTTCCATTCAGAACCACCGGATCACTATGTCCTGCTTTCGCACCTGCTCGACTTGTCGGTCTCGCAGTTAAGCACGCTTTTGCCATTGCACTTTAGGTACGATGTCCGACCGTACCAAGCGTACCTTCGAACTCCTCCGTTACACTTTGGGAGGAGACCGCCCCAGTCAAACTGCCTACCATGCACTGTCCCCGACCCGGATTCACGGGCCTAGGTTAGAACCTCAAACAAACCAGGGTGGTATTTCAAGGACGGCTCCACGAGAACTGGCGTCCTCGCTTCAAAGCCTCCCACCTATCCTACACAGATCGGTTCAAAGTCCAATGCAAAGCTGCAGTAAAGGTTCATGGGGTCTTTCCGTCTAGCCGCGGGGAGATTGCATCATCACAAACACTTCAACTTCGCTGAGTCTCGGGAGGAGACAGTGTGGCCATCGTTACGCCATTCGTGCAGGTCGGAACTTACCCGACAAGGAATTTCGCTACCTTAGGACCGTTATAGTTACGGCCGCCGTTTACCGGGACTTCAATCAAGAGCTTGCACCCCATCATTTAATCTTCCGGCACCGGGCAGGCGTCACACCCTATACGTCCACTTTCGTGTTTGCAGAGTGCTGTGTTTTTATTAAACAGTCGCAGCCACCATTTTATTGCAACCCCGTCACCCTTCTGGCGCAGGCCAGTCAAGCTACCAGGGCGTACCTTATCCCGAAGTTACGGTACCAATTTGCCGAGTTCCTTCTCCCGAGTTCTCTCAAGCGCCTTAGAATACTCATCTCGCCCACCTGTGTCGGTTTGCGGTACGGTCTCGTATGACTGAAGCTTAGAGGCTTTTCTTGGGACCCCTTCCGATTGCTTCGCAGCACTAGGCCGCTCGCCCCACATCCTTGAATTCCGCGCCCGGATTTGCCAAAGCGCCTTCTCCAATGCAGGGACCGGGACTTCCAACACCCGGACAACCTTCCGCGATCCGTCCCCCCCATCGCATCATACGACGGTGCAGGAATATTAACCTGCTTCCCATCAGCTACGCATCTCTGCCTCGCCTTAGGGGCCGACTCACCCTACGCCGATGAACGTTGCGTAGGAAACCTTGGGCTTACGGCGAGGGGGCCTTTCACCCCCTTTATCGCTACTCATGTCAGCATTCGCACTTCCGATACCTCCAGCATCCTTTACAAGACACCTTCACAGGCTTACGGAACGCTCTCCTACCACGCGTGCGCTCCTTTAAATCCACTAGCATTCACACCACAACGATCATTGTTGGGTGCTTTGTCGATGCTGCGCATCGACAAGCTTGGTGCACTTAAAGGAACGCACGCGTCCGCAGCTTCGGTGACTGGCT
>NZ_CP186008.1:0-182500 GCF_049311595.1 Cupriavidus sp. H18C1 | reverse complement strand
CAGATGCGCCAGGATCGTATTGACGTATTCGCGCCGGCTCGACTCGATGCGCCGCAGCCGCGCCGCCTCGATCGCGTCCTCGAGCGCGAGCTTGACCGACTGCCCCGAGTACAGGAACACCCCCCGTCAGCCCGAGCCGATCCGCGAGCTCCGTCACGAGCCCGGGTCCGACCACGACCTCGATGCCCTCCTGCCGCAGCGCCTTGACGCGCACCGTGGCGTCGTCCTCGGTCAGGTACGGCCTCCGACGGAATCGGCAGACCGAACTCGCGGGCGAACTCGTCGACTTCGGGGTAGGTGGCGGCATGGGTCACCAGCGCGACCCGCGGCGAGATGCGCCGCGCGGTAGCGAGCGCGCTGAGCACGTCGAACCCCGTTACCTTGACCAGCGTGACCGGCACGTCCACATGCTGGCGCAGATAGGCGCCGTTGGAGCCGGCCGCGACCACCGCGTCGAGCCGCCCTTCCCTGGCTTCCCGGGCGATCGCACTGGCGGCCGCCTCGTAGCCCTTGCCGACGAGCCGAAAGTCCGCCTGCGCGGCATAGGAAGGAATCAGATCGGCGAAGGCGCGCGACAGCCGGCTGATGCCGACCGCCCAGATGCGGGGCCGGCCAGGAGGAATCGGGGTAGCGGGAGTCATCGATCGAAAGCAAAAGGCGAATGCCGCAAGCCGCGGCCACCGCGAAAGAAAAAACCGAACGCCGCAAGCCAGGCCAGCGCAAGAACAAAACCGGCCACAATAGGACGTTGACGCGCCGTCGCTGCATTCTGCGCCCACCAGCACTGCATTTCAATCTCTTAGATTGCATTTCAAAATTGAAATGCAATCGGAGCGCCGACCACGTCACTTGAAACGCCAGAAACACCCGCAATCCCTTGTCCGGACTGGCCAAACCAGGCGGCGCCGCAACCCACCCCGGCCTTGGCACGCCGCTTGCGCTCTGCCGGCATTCCGCTCACCCAGGACGCGATCATGACCCTGACCTCCCAAGACCTGGCCCGTTCGGCCGGCGCCCGTTTCCGCCAGGCCCTGGCCGACGAGCAGCCGCTGCAGGTCGTCGGTACCATCAACGCCAACCACGCCCTGCTCGCCAAGCGCGCGGGCTACCGTGCGATCTACCTGTCCGGCGGCGGCGTCGCGGCCGGCTCGCTGGGCCTGCCCGACCTCGGCATCTCGAACCTGGACGACGTGCTGACCGACATCCGCCGCATCACCGATGTCTGCGACGTGCCGCTGCTGGTCGACGTCGACACCGGCTTCGGCGCCTCCGCCTTCAACGTGGCCCGCACCACCCGCTCGCTGATCAAGTTCGGCGCCGGCGCGATGCACATCGAGGACCAGGTCGGCGCCAAACGCTGCGGCCACCGGCCCAACAAGGAGATCGTCTCGCAGGACGAGATGGTCGACCGCATCAAGGCCGCGGTCGACGCCCGCACCGACGAGCATTTCGTCATCATGGCCCGCACCGACGCGCTGGCGGTCGAGGGCCTGGACAAGGCGATCGAACGCGCGGTGGCCTGCGTCGAGGCCGGCGCCGATGCGATCTTCCCCGAGGCGATGACCGACCTGTCGATGTACCGCAAGTTCGTCGACGCGGTGAAGGTCCCCGTGCTGGCCAACATCACCGAATTCGGCGCCACGCCGCTGTTCACGCGCGACGAGCTGGCCGGCGCCGGCGTCGCGATGATCCTCTACCCGCTGTCGGCGTTCCGCGCGATGAACAAGGCCGCCGAGAACGTCTACGCGGCGATCCGCCGCGACGGCACCCAGCAGAACGTGCTGGACACCATGCAGACACGCGCCGAGCTCTACGAGAGCATCGGCTACCATGCATACGAACAGAAGCTGGATGCGCTGTTCGCGCAAGCCAAGGCCAAGTAATCAGAACAGAGCGAAGCAAGGAGACGACATGTCCGAAGCCACTCCGGCGCAAGCCACCCCGAAGCCCAAGAAATCCGTCGCGCTGTCCGGCGTCGTCGCCGGCAATACCGCGCTGTGTACAGTCGGCCGCAGCGGCAACGACCTCCACTATCGCGGCTACGACATCCTCGACGTCGCCGAGACCTGCGAATTCGAAGAGATCGCCTATCTGCTGGTGCACGGCAAGCTGCCGACGCAGGCCGAGCTGAACGGCTACAAGGCCAAGCTGCGCGCGCTGCGCGGCCTGCCCGCCAACGTCAAGGCCGCGCTCGAATGGGTCCCGGCCTCGGCTCACCCGATGGACGTGATGCGCACCGGCGTGTCGGTGCTCGGCACGGTGCTGCCCGAGAAGGAAGACCACAATCTGCCGGGCGCGCGCGACATCGCCGACCGCCTGATGGCCTCGCTCGGTTCGATGCTGCTGTACTGGTACCACTACAGCCATAACGGCCGGCGCATCGAGGTCGAGACCGACGACGATTCGATCGGCGGCCACTTCCTGCATCTGCTGCACGGCCGCAAGCCCAGCGAGCTGTGGGAGCGCGCGATGCACACCTCGCTGAACCTGTACGCCGAGCACGAATTCAACGCGTCGACCTTCACCGGCCGCGTGATCGCCGGCACGGGCTCCGACATCTATTCGGCGATCTGCGGCGCGATCGGCGCGCTGCGCGGCCCGAAGCACGGCGGCGCCAACGAGGTCGCGTTCGAGATCCAGAAGCGCTACGACACGCCCGACGAGGCCCAGGCCGACATCACCCGCCGCGTCGAGAACAAGGAAGTCGTGATCGGCTTCGGCCATCCGGTCTACACGACCGGCGATCCGCGCAACCAGGTGATCAAGGAAGTCGCGCGCCGCCTGTCGAAGGACGCCGGCTCGATGAAGATGTTCGACATCGCCGAGCGCCTGGAGACCACGATGTGGGACATCAAGAAGATGTTCCCCAATCTCGACTGGTTCAGCGCCGTCAGCTACCACATGATGGGCGTGCCGACCGCGATGTTCACGCCGCTGTTCGTGATCGCGCGGACCTCGGGCTGGGCCGCGCACATCATCGAGCAACGCATCGACAACAAGATCATCCGCCCGAGCGCCAACTACATCGGCCCGGACAACCTGAAGTTCGTGCCGATCGAGAAGCGCCGCTGATACGGTGGACGCAGGCGGAAGCGGCCGCACCACGCGCACCGCTTCCGCCCGCGGTCCGCATGTCCCCACGACACACCACGGCGCGCCGAGCACGACCCGTATTGATTCCCTCCCCATGAATACTGCCTACCGCAAACCGCTGCCCGGCACGGGCCTGGACTATTTCGACGCACGCGCCGCGGTCGATGCGATCCAGCCCGGCGCCTACGACACGCTGCCCTACACCTCGCGCGTGCTCGCCGAAAACCTGGTGCGCCGCTGCGACCCGTCGCTGCTGAACGCGGCGCTGACGCAGCTGATCGAACGCAAGCGCGAACTGGACTTCCCGTGGTTCCCCGCGCGCGTGGTCTGCCACGACATCCTCGGCCAGACCGCGCTGGTGGACCTCGCCGGCCTGCGCGATGCGATCGCCGACCAGGGCGGCGATCCGGCCAAGGTCAATCCGGTGGTGCCGGTCCAGCTGATCGTCGACCATTCGCTGGCGGTCGAGCACGGCGGTTTCGACAAGGATGCCTTCGCCAAGAACCGCGCGATCGAGGAGCGCCGCAACGAGGATCGCTTCCACTTCATCGAGTGGACCCGCAAGGCGTTCAAGAACGTCGACGTGATCCCGCCGGGCAACGGCATCATGCATCAGATCAACCTGGAGCGGATGTCGCCGGTGATCCATGCCGTCGACGGCGTCGCCTACCCCGACACGCTGGTCGGCACCGACAGCCATACGCCCCATGTCGACGCGCTGGGCGTGATCGCCATCGGCGTGGGCGGCCTCGAGGCCGAGAACGTGATGCTGGGCCGCGCGTCGTGGATGCGGCTGCCGGACATCGTCGGCGTCGAGCTGCGCGGCAAGCCGCAGCCGGGCATCACCGCGACCGACATCGTGCTGGCGCTGACCGAATTCCTGCGCAGCCAGCGCGTGGTGGGCGCCTATCTCGAATTCCGCGGCGAAGGCGCGGCCAGCCTGACGCTGGGCGATCGCGCGACCATCTCGAACATGGCGCCCGAATACGGCGCCACCGCGGCGATGTTCTTCATCGACGGCCAGACCATCGACTATCTGCGCCTGACCGGCCGCAGCGACGAACAGGTGCGCCTGGTCGAGACCTACGCGAAGACGGCGGGCCTGTGGGCCGATACGCTCGATCGCGCCGAATACGAGCGCGTGCTCGCGTTCGACCTGTCGACCGTGGTCCGCAACATGGCCGGCCCGTCGAACCCGCACAAGCGCCTGCCGACCACCGCGCTAGCCGAACGTGGCATCGCCGGCCAATGGCAAGAAGTGCCGGGACAGATGCCGGACGGCGCCGTGATCATCGCCGCCATCACCAGCTGCACCAACACCAGCAATCCACGCAACGTGATCGCCGCCGGCCTGCTGGCACGCAACGCCAACGCGCGCGGCCTGACGCGCAAGCCCTGGGTCAAGTCCTCGCTGGCGCCGGGCTCCAAGGTCGTGCAGCTGTATCTGGAGGAAGCCGGCCTGCTGCCCGAGCTCGAACAGCTCGGCTTCGGCATCGTCGCGTTCGCCTGCACGACCTGCAACGGCATGTCCGGCGCGCTCGATCCGGCGATCCAGCAGGAGATCGTCGCGCGCGATCTGTATGCGACCGCGGTGCTGTCGGGCAACCGCAATTTCGACGGCCGCATCCATCCCTACGCCAAGCAGGCCTTCCTGGCGTCGCCGCCGCTGGTGGTCGCCTACGCGATCGCCGGCACCATCCGCTTCGACATCGAGCGCGACGTGCTGGGCCACGACGCGAACGGCCAGCCGGTGACGCTGAAGGACATCTGGCCGAGCGACGAGGAGATCGACGCGATCGTCGCGCAAAGCGTCAAGCCCGAGCAGTTCCGCAAGGTCTACGAGCCGATGTTCGCGGTACAGGCGGCCAACGCCGAGACCATCAGCCCGCTGTACGACTGGCGGCCGCAGAGCACCTATATCCGCCGCCCGCCGTACTGGGAAGGCGCGCTGGCCGGGGAGCGCACGCTCAAGGGCCTGCGTCCGCTGGCGGTGCTCGGCGACAACATCACCACCGACCATCTGTCGCCGTCGAACGCGATCCTGCCCGACAGCGCCGCCGGCGAATACCTGGCGAAGATGGGCCTGCCCGAGGAAGACTTCAATTCGTACGCGACCCACCGCGGCGACCACCTGACGGCGCAGCGCGCGACCTTCGCCAACCCGACCCTGGTCAATGAAATGGCGGTGGTCGACGGCAAGGTCAGGAAGGGTTCACTGGCGCGGATCGAGCCGGAGGGCAAGGTCGTGCGCATGTGGGAAGCGATCGAGACCTACATGGAACGCAAGCAGCCGCTGATCATCGTCGCCGGCGCCGACTACGGCCAGGGCTCGTCGCGCGACTGGGCGGCCAAGGGCGTGCGGCTGGCCGGCGTGGAGGCGATCGTCGCCGAAGGCTTCGAGCGGATCCACCGCACCAATCTGATCGGCATGGGCGTGCTGCCGCTGGAGTTCAAGCCCGGCACCAATCGCCTGACGCTGCAGATCGACGGCACCGAGACCTTCGACGTGATCGGCGAGCGCAAACCGCGCGCGGACCTGACGCTGGTGATCCACCGCAGGAACGGCGAGCGCGTCGAAACCGCGGTGACCTGCCGGCTCGATACCGCCGAGGAAGTGTCGATCTACGAGGCCGGCGGCGTGCTGCAGCGCTTCGCGCAGGACTTCCTGGATTCGACCAAGGCGGCGCGGGCGGCCTCGGCCGCATCGGCTGCATGAACCGGCGCGGCGCTCCACCCTGAATCAGCACGAGGCATCCCATGGTTTCCCTTCCCCCAGATCCGCATCCCCGCCACCTATATGCGTGGCGGCACCAGCAAGGGCGTGTTCTTCCGCCTGCAGGACCTGCCCGAGGCGGCGCAGTCCCCCCGGCCCCGCCCGCGATGCGCTGCTGATGCGCGTGATCGGCAGCCCCGACCCGTACGGCAAGCAGATCGACGGCATGGGCGCGGCGACGTCGAGCACCAGCAAGACGGTGATCGTGTCGCCCAGCAGCCGGCCGGACCACGACGTCGACTATCTGTTCGGCCAGGTCGCGATCGACCAGCCCTTCGTCGACTGGAGCGGCAACTGCGGCAACCTGTCCGCCGCGGTGGGCCCGCTCGCGATCGCCGCCGGCTTTATCGACCCGGCTCGCATCCCGCGCGAGGGCGTCGCCACCGTGCGCATCTGGCAGGCCAATATCGGCAAGACGATCGTCTCGCATGTGCCGATCGTCGACGGCATGGTCAAGGAAACCGGCGACTTCGAGCTGGACGGCGTGACCTTCCCCGCCGCCGAGATCATGCTCGAGTTCATGGACCCGGCGGCCGAGGAGGAAGGCGGCGGCGGCGCGATGTTCCCGACCGGCAACCTGGTCGACGACCTCGAGGTGCCGGGCGTTGGCACGCTGAAGGCGACGATGATCAATGCCGGCATTCCGACCATCTTCGTCGACGCCGACGCGATCGGCTACAGCGGCACCGAGCTGCAGGAGGCCATCAATGGCGATCCCAAGGCGCTGGCGATGTTCGAGACCATCCGCGCCTACGGGGCCGTGCGCATGGGGCTGATCCAGAACGTCGACGAGGCCGCCCGGCGGCAGCACACGCCCAAGGTGGCCTTCGTCGCTCCGCCGGCCGGCTATACCGCGTCGAGCGGCAAGGCGGTGCGCGCGGAAGACATCGACCTGCTGGTGCGTGCGCTGTCGATGGGCAAGCTGCACCACGCGATGATGGGGACGGCCGCGGTGGCGATCGGCACCGCCGCGGCCATTCCCGGCACGCTGGTCAATCTGGCAGCCGGCGGCGGCAAACGCCAGGCGGTGCGCTTCGGCCATCCGTCGGGGACGCTGCGCGTCGGCGCCGAGGCCGAGCAGGTCGACGGCGAATGGGCGGTCAAGAAAGCCATCATGAGCCGCAGTGCGCGGATCCTGATGGAGGGTTGGGTGCGCGTGCCGGGCGACTGGAACCCCGTTGCCTGATGGCCGGGATGCCGGGACCGCTTGCCGGTCCCGGCATGTCATGGCGGCGGCGGGGAAAGCGGGCGGTTAATTGCGTTTCAGTGCAATGTCCAACGGAACGACGTTCACCGCCAAGCGGCAGACAGTCCCGTCTCGGCCCGTTTCGGCACGTCTCGGCAGCGCCCGGGCCTCCCTGGCCCTCAACCAAACAACACGCTGTTCATCAGCGCCTTCGCCACCACGGTCCCCCGCTTCCGGCTGCTCGGCATAGACCGTGACCTCCGTGGCGATCTGCCGCTGGCCGCGGCGCACCACCGTCGCCACGGCGCGCAGCGCCGCCGCCTCGGCCGGCGCCACATACTGGATCGACAGCGCGCTGGTCGCCCCGCCGCGCACCTTGTCCGGGTCCGCGCCGGACGCCGCGGCCGCCGCGCCCGCGATATCGATCAGCGTCGCGATCACGCCCCCGTGCACCGTCTTGCCAACCGTGACATTGCCGGGGCTGAACGGCAGCACCAGCTCGACATGCTCGGGCGCCAGCACGTCGAGCGCGACGCCGAGCGTGCGGGCCACCGGCGAGCCGATCAGGATTTCCTCGACCATCGCGCGAACGCGGGGCGCGACTTCGGCGTAGGTGCCGGTAGCGGAGAGTGGGGGCAGCGAAGACATCATGCGGGCTCCTGAAGTAGGCTGAAGGGTCTGTCGTGGTGAGTCCATGATGGCGGCCGGCGCGGCCGACGCTCAATTACCCGGCAGGTAATCCGATCGTCGACGCCGGTGGACGACACGGGCGGACGACACCGGTGGACGCCGGCGGTGGACGACACCGGTGCACGACGCCGGTAGCCAACGCCGGTGGACGATGGAGCGAACGACGCGCTGAACGGAAAACCTGCCGATCGGCGCCACACCGGCCCCCGGCACCGCCCGACCCCGCCGCTTATAATGGCCGCCTTTGCCACACCCAGCCGCCATGCCGCAAACCCGCCCCGATTCCGCGCCAGACCCGCTCGCCTTGCCCGATACCGCCGACACCGCCGAGACCACCGACGACAGCCTGTTCGACCGCCCCGACAGCCCCTGCATCGGCATCTGCTCGACGCTGTTCGACGAGGTCTGCCAGGGTTGCGGCCGCACCGCGATGGAGGTCAGCAACTGGGTCTTCATGAGCGACGCGGAAAAGCAGGCGGTGTGGGAACGCATCACGCGCGAAGCCACCGCGCGCCGTTTCCAGCGCGACTAGGGGCTCCCCCTGTGGCCGCTCTGGCCGCTCTGGCCGCTCTGGCCGCTCTGGCCGCTCTGGCCCCTCTGGTCCGGAGAGCCCTGATCCAGAACGCCCTGATTCGCAGAGCCCTGGTCCGACAAGCCCTCACCGGCTCGCCCCGCTCGTCCGGCCGCCATCGCGCGCCGCGGGCGTCAGCACCAGCGTCTCGAACGCCTTCGCCCCCGCCGGATGCCCGGCACCCCGGATCGTCACGTACTCGCCGCGCGCCCATTGCTCGGTCCAGTCGCGATAGTGCGGCGACAACACGTTGCCCGATTGCCCCGTCGGCGTGATGAAGCGCGAGGCCGACAGATCGGCCAGATCGTAGATCGCCCGCACGCTGGCGCCATGCACGTTCTCGAACGGCGCCTGCTCGTCCCCGATGTTGTGGCGGCCCGCATTGACCGTATAGGTGTCCCCACCGGTCGGCACCTTGACATTGAAGAAGCCGGCCAGCGACGGCACCTTGGCGAACGGCCGGTGTTCGGCGCGGGCGGCATGGGCATGGCCCCAGCGCCAGCGCCGCGGGTCGTCGCCATAGCGCTGCTGCAAATCGGCGATGGCACGTTTCCACGCGGCGCCCATCGCGTCGTTGCAGTCCTCGGGCGCCGGCGTCTTCGGGTCGTCGCACCAGAAGCGCCCAAGGCCCCGCGAGCTGCGCAGCACGTTCAGCATCGCCTGTTGCACATTGCGCTGCTCCCACATGCGCGCGAACACGCCATCGCCGACCTTGCCCTCGAACATGCCGCGCGACAGCTCGCGCAGCCAGGCGGTGGCGACCAGCGGCTCGGCGCGGTCCGCCGACATCGTGCCGTCCCAGCGCGCCAGCGCGGCGAACAGCTCGCGCTCGCGGGGCGGACGCGTCTCGTCGGCCGCGATCGAGGCGCCGAGCAGCAGCGGCAA
This sequence comes from Cupriavidus sp. H18C1, assembly GCF_049311595.1. NCBI lineage: Bacteria > Pseudomonadati > Pseudomonadota > Betaproteobacteria > Burkholderiales > Burkholderiaceae > Cupriavidus > Cupriavidus sp. H18C1. The sequence goes on along the minus strand of NZ_CP186008.1, from coordinate 173,302 downwards.
GGCGTCCTTGACCGCCAGCGACAGCTCGTCCTTCTGGATCGCCGCGAACGTATCGAGCGTGTGCTGCCGCCGCGCGCCGAGCAAGGCGCGGATGCGGTCGTGCCGATACGGCACGGTCCATTCGCTGGTCAGGAAGTAGGGATAGTCGTCCGGCACGATCTTCTGGTTCGCGGTCACCACCATGCCGCCGGGCGGATTGAAGCTGCGCGGCAGCCGTTCGAACGGAATGAAGCCGTTCCAGTCGTAGCGCGCGTCCCAGCCCGGCGCGGGAGCCAGGCCCTTCAGATCGTTGGAGGCGTGGCGCAGCGGCACGCGGCCCGGCGCGATGAAGCCGATATTGCCGTCGACATCGGCATAGACCGCGCTCTGCTGTGGCGTATGGAAGTCCCGCAGCGCCTCGGTGAAGCTGGTCCAGTCGTGCGCGCGATTCAGCTTCAGGCCGGCCTGCACGGTGCGGTCGTCCGGCCGCAGCGCGACCCATTGGAAGGCCACCACATACTGCGCGCCCAGCGGCGCGACGGCGGCCGCAAGCGGGTCGGCGACATCGGAAATCACCGGCCCATGGCGGGTCGAGCGGACGCGGATCGTCACGTCGGGCTGGTCCTTGACCCGGATGGTCTCTTCGCGCACCGCGAAATCGGCCCAGCCGTTCGGCGTCTGGTACTGCTGGGGCCGGCCGGGACGAAGCCGTTCGATATACAGGTCCTGCAGATCCGGCGCGGTATTGGTAAAGCCCCAGGCGATGCGCGGCGTATGGCCGATCACGACCACCGGCATGCCGGGCAAGGTGGCACCGGTGACGTCCAGCCCCGGCGCGCGCAGCGTGGCGAAATACCACAGCGCCGGCGCCTGCAGGCCCAGATGCAGATCGTTGGCCAGCAGCGGCTTGCCCGAGCGCGTATGGGCGCCCGATACCACCCAGTTGTTCGAGCCCATGCCTTCGACGAGCCCCCGCGGCGCCGCGGCCTCGACGCTGGCCATCGCCGTGGTCAGCGGGGCCAGCTGGCGGTACAGCGCGGGATAGTCGGTGGTGCGCAGCGGCTGCTCGCCCGGATACGGCGCCAGCAGCTCGTTGATGCGCGACAGCGACAGCGTCTGCGCCAGCCGCATGCGCAGCACCTCGCGGCTCCAGTTGGCGCTCAGGTCCCAGGCCATCATGGTCTGCCAGGCCAGCGTATCGGCCGGCTCCCAGCGTTCGGGCACGGTGCGCAGGATCGCGAATTCGGGCGGCAACGGGCCCTTGTGGCTGTCGATGCCGGCATTGACGCCGTCGGCATAGGCCTGCAGCGCGGCGCGCGTCTCGGGCGTGCTGGCGGCGAAGGCGGCCTCGGCATTGCGGCGCACGCCGATGGTGCGCAGGAAGCGATCGGTCGGCAGCGCGCTCGGTCCGAGGATCTCGGCCAGCCGGCCGGAGGCGATGCGCTTGTTCATCTGCATCTGCCAGAGCCGGTCCTGCGCATGGACGAAGCCCAGCCCGAAATACGCATCGCGCGGATCGCCGGCCTCGATGCGCGGGATCGCATGGCGGTCGCGCACGATGGTGACGCGTCCATGCAAACCCGCCAGCGCGACGGTGCCCGCCACCGCCGGCTGCGACGCCTGCCGATACCAGGCATAGCCGCCGATCGCCGCGGCCAGTGCCAGCCCCGCCAGGATCACCGTCAGCCATGCCAGCCGCTTGAGCCAATGCATCGCCTTCCCCTCCCCCGTCCAACCGTTCGTTGCGGTGTCGTGCTGTTGTTGCGGAGGTCGTGCGGCGCACCGCGGGCCGCACGGCCGTCTCCATCACCGGCCGCGCCGGGTGGTCGCCACCTCGGCGCGGTCGCGCCATTATCGCCGACGTAAAAATGCCCGGACAGGCCGGGCATCTTCAAAGCGGTCGGCGCTCAGGCCGCGGGCTTCTTCAGCTGCAGCGCCTTGTACTCGAGGAACTCCTCCAGGCCGTACTTGCCGGCCTCGCGTCCATTGCCGGACTGCTTGTAGCCGCCGAACGGCGCCAGCATGTTGAACGGGCCACCGTTGATATCGACCTGGCCGGTGCGGATGCGACGCGCCACGCGCACCGCCCGCGCCTCGTCGCCGGACCATACGCCGCCGCCGAGGCCATAGACGCTGTCGTTGGCGATGCGCACCGCGTCTTCCTCGGTGTCGTAGCAGATGATCGACAGCACCGGGCCGAAGATCTCTTCCTGCGCGACGGTCGCCTTGGGGTCGACGTTGCCCAGCACGGTCGGCTGCACGAAGAAGCCCTTGTCCAGGCCCGCCGGCGGCTCGGTCCCGCCCGCCACCAGTTCGGCGCCCTCGTTGAGCCCGCGCTGGATGTACCCCGTCACGCGGTCCTTCTGCGCGGCCGAGATCAGCGGTCCCAGCTTGGTGGTCTCCTGCAGCGGATCGCCGACGGTGAAACCCGCCACCACCTTCTTGACGATCTCCTTGACCTCGTCATATCGGGCGCGCGGCACCAGCATCCGCGTATGCGCCGAGCAGGTCTGGCCGGAGTTCAGGAAGCAGGCGTTGATGGTGCCCTTGACCGCGGCCGGCAGGTCGGCGTCGTCCAGGATCACCGAGGCGGACTTGCCGCCCAGTTCCAGCGCGACGCGCTTGACGGTCTGCGCGGCCAGCTCGGAGACGCGCTTGCCGGCGCGGGTCGAGCCGGTGAACGACACCATGTCGACCTCGCGGTGGCTGGCCAGCACCTCGCCGACCACCGGACCATAGCCCGTCACCAGGTTGAACACGCCCGGCGGCAGGCCGGCGGCCTCGATCACCTCGGCCAGCACGAAGGCGTTCAGCGGCGCCACCTCGGACGGCTTGAGCACCACCGTGCAGCCCGCGGCCAGCGCCGGCGCGACCTTCAGCGTGATCTGGTTCAGCGGGTAGTTCCACGGCGTGATGGCGGCGACCACGCCGACCGGTTCGCGCACCACCAGCGAATTGCCGACCTCTTCCTCGAAGGTGAAGGACTCGACCAGCTTGGCCGCCTGGCTCCAGTTGAAGACCGGGCCGCCGACCTGGATCGCGCGGGCCAGCTTGATCGGCATGCCCACCTCGGCGGCGATCAGCTGCGCCAGCTCCTCGGTGCGCGCCTTCAGGCCCTCGGCGATCTTGCGGATATAGTCGGCGCGCTGCTGCGGCGGCGTGGCGGCCCAGCCGTCGAAGGCGGCGCGGGCGGCCTGGATGGCGTCCTCGGCGTCGCGGGCATGGCCCTCGGGAATCCGCCCCATCACCTCCTCGGTGGTGGAATGGATGACGTCGATCTGGCCGGTGCCGTGCGGGGCGACCCATTTGCCGTTGATAAAGAGTTTGTCTCGCTGTTGCATAGCCACAATTCCTCGGTGAGCCGTCAGGCGTACAGCCTTTCAGCGTTTCCAACCTGATTCAGGTGTTTCAGGGCGTTTGCCGTTGTTATCAATGTTTTCCGTGCCGACATTGTAGAGCCGATTTTGTCCGGCGATATCGCTTCGCCGCCCGGCGCACGGCCTGCGCTTGCCAATATCCCGCCGATAATCGCGCGGTACCGCTCGCCGGCCATGAAAAAGGCCGCAACGCGTCGATGCGTTGCGGCCTTCTTGCGGCCTTTCGTTCGCCAGCCTGCCCGTGGTGGCGGGCGGCAGGCGACGGGGGCGGGCGGTGAGCAGCAGGCGTGACAGAAACCCGTCAGCCGGCGATACCCTGCGATTCCAGATATTCGTCGTAGGTACCCAGATAATCGGTCACCGTGCCGTCGGTGCGGATTTCGATGATCCGGGTGGCCAGCGCGCTGACGAATTCCCGGTCGTGCGAGACGAAGATCAGCGTGCCGGTGAACTTGTCCAGCGCGATCTGCAGCGACTCGATCGACTCCATGTCCATGTGGTTGGTCGGCTCGTCCAGCGCCAGCACATTATGGCGGCCCAGCATCAGCTTGCCCCAGATCATGCGGCCCTTCTCGCCGCCGGACAGCACCTTGACGGACTTCTTGATGTCGTCGGCCGAGAACAGCAGCCGGCCCAGCGTGCCGCGCAGCGACTGGTCGTCGTCGCCGGCCTGCGTCCACTGGGTCATCCAGTCCATCAGGTTGCTCTCTTCCGGGAACTCCTCGTAGGTGTCCTGGGGCATGTAGCCGACGTTGGCGTTCTCGGCCCACTTGACGGTGCCGTGGTCGACCTCGATGCCGCGCTGCACGCCCGTCTGCACCGCGCCGTCCAGCAGGCAGCGCAGCAGCGTGGTCTTGCCCGCGCCGTTCTCGCCGATGATGGCGACGCGCTCGCCGGCCTGGATCGACAGCGACAGGTTGTTCAGGATCTGGCGATCGTAGGACTTGCTGATGTTCTCGGCGGTCACCGCCAGGTTGTGCAGCTTCTTCTCGAACTCGAAGCGGATGAACGGGTTCTGGCGCGACGACGGCTTGATGTCCTCGACCTTGATCTTGTCGATCTGCTTCAGGCGCGAGGTGGCCTGGCGGGCCTTGGACTTGTTGGCCGAGAAGCGGCGCACGAAGTCCTGCAGTTCGGTGATCCGCTCCTTGGCGCGCGCATTGGCGGCCATCTGGCGCTCGCGAGCCTGCATCGACGCTTCCATGTAGTCGTCGTAGTTGCCCGGGTAGACCTTCAGCGTGCCGTAGTCCATGTCGGCCATGTGCGTACAGACCGAGTTCAGGAAGTGGCGATCGTGAGAAATGATGATCATGGTGGAATTGCGCTCGTTGAGCACATGTTCCAGCCAGCGGATCGTGTTGATGTCCAGGTTGTTGGTCGGCTCGTCCAGCAGCAGCACGTCCGGATTCGAGAACAGCGCCTGCGCCAGCAGCACGCGCAGCTTCCAGCCCGGGGCGATATTGCTCATCGTGCCCTGGTGCTGGTCGGTCGGGATGCCCACGCCCAGCAGCAGCTCGCCGGCGCGCGCCTCGGCGGTGTAGCCGTCGTACTCGGCGTACTTGGCCTCGAGCTCCGCGGCCTTCATGTAGTCTTCGTCGGTCGCTTCCGGGTTCGCGTAGATCGCGTCGCGCTCCTGCGCCGCCGCCCACATCTCGGTATGGCCCATCATCACCACGTCGAGCACGCGCATGTCCTCATAGGCGAACTGGTCCTGGCGCAGCTTGCCCAGGCGCACGCCCGGTTCCAGCATCACGTTGCCGGCGCTCGGCTCCAGGTCGCCGCCGAGGATCTTCATGAAGGTGGACTTGCCGCAGCCGTTCGCGCCGATCAGGCCGTAGCGGTTGCCCTCGCCGAACTTGACCGAGATATTCTCGAACAAGGGCTTGGGGCCGAACTGCATGGTGATGTTTGCGGTAGATAGCACGTCGAAGAACCTTTTGGAATGCGGTGTAGCGGTGATGGCGGCCGGTGAAGGGGGCCGATGTACGCGGCAGATCGGCGAAGCTGCCGACGGCGTGCCGCATGGCGCGGCGGGCTGGGCCAACGGAGCGACCGTGGCGTGGCCGTACAGGCCTGAGCCCTTCACCTCGCGAAGAATCGGAGATTTTACCATTCCTGGCGCAATCGGGCGCGAGGATGGCGGCGGGTAGGGATGCCGGCCTGCGATCGGATCCTGCGGTGGGATCCTGCGGCGGGTCCTTCAATCAGATGCTCCGATCCGGGCCGGGTGCGATGCGCCGGGCGCTCAGCGGGGCGCCCACACCGCGCGCTCAGGCCGCCCCGGCAAGCAGCGGATGCCCCGACATCGTCAGCGTGAAGCCGTCCGCCGTGGCCCGCAGCACGCCCTGCCCGCCCACCGGCAGCGTCAGCTTGCGCGCGCAGTGGCCGAACGGCAGCCCGGTGACGATCGGCACCGGCAGGCGCTCGCGCAGATAGGCCACCACGGCCGGAAGATCGTAGCCGTTGTCGTAGTCGCTGACGCGGTAGCTGGAGAAGTCGCCCAGCAGGATCGCGCGCTGGGCGCCCAGCACGCCGGCCTGCTCGAGCTGCAGCAGCATGCGCTCGACGCGGTAAGGCGGCTCGTTGACGTCCTCGAGGAACAGGATGCCGCCCTCGACCTGCGGCAGGTACGGCGTGCCCAGCAGGCTGCACAGTATCGCCAGATTGCCGCCCCACAGCGTGCCCGCCACCTCGCCCGAGAACGGCTGGCCGCCGTCCTGCGGCGCGTCGATGTCAACGGTATAGGACGACGCGCGCAGCAGGCCCTCGAAATGCCGCCACATGAAGTCGTCGACCGGCTCGGCGCCGAAGTCGGCCAGCAGCATCGGGCCGGCCAGGCTGATGCCGCCGGCCTTGGCCAGGTACGCCAGCTGGAATGCCGTGAAATCGCTGTGGCCGACGATCGGCGTGGCCGCGCGGCGGGCCTGCTCGGCGATGCGGTCGAAGTCGATGCGCGGCAGCAGCCGCGCCATGCCGTAGCCGCCACGCACCGCCAGCGTCAGCCCGCCGGGCGCGCCGGTGCCGATGCCATGCAGGTCCGCCAGCCGCTCGTCGTCGGTACCGCCGAAGCGCTGATGGCGGCGGGCCAGCACCTCGGGGTTGAGGACGCGGTAGCCATGCGCCCGCAGCCAGTCGCAGCCGCGCGTGGCGACGGCCATGTCGTGCGGATAGCCGGACGGAGCGATCAGGCGGACTTCGATGGGCGCATGCATGCGTCGGTCTTTCCCTGCGAGTCGGATGACGGTTCGGCGCCGGGCGCGGTGCTGGGCTCAGCCCTGATGAGCTCGGTGCTGGTGGGCCCGATGCTGCTAGGCTCGATGCTGGGCTCGGCGCCGGGGCCAACGCCACGCTCGATGCCCAACGGCGCGGCGGCACGGTCCGCCTTCTGCGCGCGTCGCCGCGCCCGGAAGAAGTCGCGCAGCAGCTGGCCGCATTCGTCGGCCAGCACGCCCCCGCGTATCGTGGTCTGGTGATTGAGCCGCGCCTCGGCGAACAGGTCCAGCACGCTGCCGGCGGCACCGGTCTTGGGATCGGTCGCGCCGAATACCACGTGGCGCAGCCGCGCGTGCAGCATCGCCCCGCTGCACATCGCGCACGGTTCCAGCGTCACGTACAGCTCGCACTCGGGCATGCGGTAGTTGCCGACCACCTGCGCGGCCGCGCGCAGCGCCTGCATTTCGGCATGCGCCGACGGATCGCGCGAGCGGATCGGCAGGTTGTGGCCGCGCGCAATGATCGCGTCGTTCCATACCACCACCGCGCCCACCGGCACCTCGCCCGCGGCTTCCGCCAGCCGGGCCTCCTCGAGCGCGGCGCGCATGAAGCGCTGGTCGCGCTCGTCGGCCAGCGGACCCTCGAACGGCGGCGTGGCGGCGGCGGTGGGCGATGGCGGCGGCGTGTCGGTCATCGGCGCGTCGGTGGCGAATTTGGTGGTGAGTTGAGGCAGCGGGTTGCGTTGAATCGGCGTTGATTTGGTGCTGACTGGCGGCAAGTTTGCGGCAAGTTTGCGCCAATCAATTCCGCGAGACGCCGGAACGCCCTCAGTCCTGCGCCGGCGCCACGGCGGGCGCGGTCACCTCGGCCCAGCAGTTCGGCGTCTCGAACAGCACCAGCCGGGTCAATTGCAGATGATGCCCGAAGCAGTCCTTGAACACCGGCGCAAGCATGTCGAAGGCGATCTGCGCCAGGTTCTCGACGGTCGGAATCGCGTCGAGCACCACCGTCTTGTGCCCCTCCATGCCGCGCAGGAATTCCAGCAGCGCGGTGTCGCCGCGATGGATCAGGAAGGCGTGGTCCCACTTGTCGACCAGATGCTGGTTCGCCAGCGCCTTGATGTCGCTGAAGTCCAGGATCATGCCCTCGTCCGCCGCGCCCTCGCGATGCAGCACCTCGCCCGACAGCGTCAGGTCGAGCCGATATCGGTGGCCATGGATATTGCGGCATTGGCCGCCATGGTTGGGGATGCGGTGGCCGGCGTCGAATTCGAGGCGGCGCGTGATCGAGACTTGCTTGTTCATGAAGACCGGTGCCGGGATCCGTGCGGCAGACGCCTAGCGGATGCCCAGCAGCTTGTGGGTTTGCAGCGAAGGCGCCAGCGCGGATGGCGCTGGCAGAAGTCGACCGCGAGGGCGGTATTCTCGCGCGCCAGCGGGCCGTCCATCGGCTGCACGAGGAAATAGCGGAAATCCAGCGCCTCGTATGCCGCGAAGTCCTGGCCGGGCTGCGGGATCACGACCTTGAGCTCGTCGCCGCGCGTGACCACGAGTTCGGCGCCCATCTTGGGGCTGACGCAAACCCAGTCGATGCCGTCCGGCACCGCGATCGTGCCGTTGGTCTCGATCGCGATCTCGAAGCCCTGCGCGTGCAGCGCATCGATCAGCGGCGCATCGAGCTGCAGCAGCGGCTCGCCGCCGGTGCAGACCACCAGCGGGCGGCCGCCCGCGCCTTGCGGCCATTGCGAGGCCACCTGCGCGGCCAGTTCCTCGGCGCTGCGGTATTTGCCGCCCAGCGTGCCGTCGGTGCCGACGAAATCCGTATCGCAGAAACGGCAGATCGCCTGCTCGCGATCCTGCTCGCGGCCGGTCCACAGATTGCAGCCCGCGAAGCGGCAGAACACGGCGGCGCGGCCCGCGTTGGCGCCCTCGCCCTGCAGCGTGTAGAAGATTTCCTTGACGGCGTAAGTCATGCTTGCGGTCGGTTCGACCTGGAAGATTGGCGACGGGATGATGCCCTGGCTATCCCTGCCGTGCAGGGGGCGGATGCCGGTGCGGCTGACCCTGGCGGAGGCGCTCCCGGTCGCGCGGGGGAAACGCGACAGTATACCAAAGACGCCTCAATGCCGCAGGCGCATGGCCGGCGGCCGGTCCGAGGCCTGGCGCGGCGCGTCGTCCTGCATCCGCGCCGCCAGGAAGTCCAGAAAGCAGGCAATGCGCGCCGACAGCTGGGTATTCAGATAGTAGACCGCGTGGATGGGCTGGCGCACGTCGAGCGTCTCGCGGGGGAAACAGCTGCACCAGGTCGCCGCGGGCCCGGTCCTGCGCGGTCATGAAGTCGGCCAGGCACACCACGCCCTGGCCCGCCAGCGCCAGCTGGCGCAGCGTCTCGCCGCTGGAGGCGGACACCGCCGGCGTGATCTCGAACTCGTTGCCGGCCTCGTCGCGCAGGGGCCAGCGGTTCAGGCTGTCGGGCTGCGTGAAGCCGAGCAGGCTGTGGCGGGCCAGCTCCCCGACCGAGCGCGGCCGCCCGTGCGCCTTCAGGTAGGCGGGGCTGGCCAGCACCCGCAGGCGGCTGTGGCACAACGGCCGGGCATGCAGCGTCGAATCGCGCAGCGCGCCGATGCGGATCGCGACATCGGTGCGGTGCTCCAGCAGGTCGATGATCTGGTCGCTGCTGTGCAGCTCCAGCTCGATCTCGGGATAGGCGCGGCGAAAGTCGTCGACCAGCGGCACCACCACATGGAGCATGAACGGCGAAGCCGCGTTGATGCGCAGCTTGCCGGCCGGCTTCTGCCGCCGCAGCGCGATCTGGTCCTCGGCCTGGTCGACCGCGCCCAGGATCGCGCGGGCGTGCGCCAGCAGCGCGGCGCCCTCCTCGGTCAGCTCGAGCCGGCGCGTGGTCCGCCGCAGCAGCGCGGTGGCGAGCTTGTCCTCGAGCCGCGCCAGCGCCGGCTGACGCCGGAGACAGTCTGGCCAAGCTGGTCGGCCGCGGCGGTGATCGAGCCGCTGTCGACCACGGTGACGAAGGCCAGCAATTCTTCCAGGGTCATTTTCATGGCGGGTTTTCCTGCGGTGCGGGGTTTCCTGCGGTGCCGATCGCGCCCGCTCCGGCCGGCCGAGGCTCCAGGCGGGGAGCCGGGCGACCCGGCATAGCGAGGCGGGATGCGAGATTGTTGACTGTGGATCAAATATTTTCTGCATATTAACGGATTAATCGGCAAGCCGGCCAGGATCACAATGCGTGCCATTCCGCTACTTGAAACCTGGAGGCCATCATGCCCCTCGCCTTACTCGCGCTGACGATCAGCGCATTCGCCATCGGCACGACGGAGTTCGTCATCGTCGGCCTGATTCCCACCGTCGCGGCCGATCTGCACGTGTCGCTCCCCTCGGCCGGCCTGCTGGTCAGCCTGTACGCGCTCGGCGTCGCCGTCGGCGCCCCGCTGCTGACCGCGCTGACCGGCCGGCTGCCGCGCAAGACCCTGCTGCTGTCGCTGATGGCGCTGTTTACGCTCGGCAACCTGCTGGCCTGGCAGGCGCCCGGCTACGGCTCGCTGGTGCTGGCCCGCGTGCTGACCGGCCTCGCCCACGGCGTGTTCTTCTCGATCGGTTCGACGATCGCGACCGGGCTGGTGCCGCGGGAGAAAGCCGCCAGCGCGATCGCCATCATGTTCACCGGCCTGACCGTCGCGCTGGTCACCGGCGTGCCGCTGGGCACCTTCATCGGCCAGCATTTCGGCTGGCGCGAGACCTTCCTTACCGTCTCCGCGCTGGGTCTGGTCGCCTTCGTCGGCAGCCTGCTGTTCGTCCCCTCGGGGATCCGCCATACGCCGCGGGCCTCGCTGATGCAGCAGGCCCGCGTGCTGGCCGAACCGCGCCTGCTGCTGGTCTATGCCAAGACCGCGATCGGCTACGGCGGCTCGTTCATCCCCTTCACCTTCCTCGCGCCGATCCTGCAGGACGTGTCCGGCTTCGACGCGGGCGCCGTCAGCCTGGTGATGCTGGTGTACGGCCTGTCGGTCGCCGCGGGCAATATCTGGGGCGGCCGCCTGGCCGACCGCCACGGCCCGATCCCGGCGCTCAAGACGATGTTCGTGCTGCTGGCCGCGGTGCTGCTGGTGCTGAACTTCACCGCGCCGCACCGCTGGCTGGTGGTGGCGACGGTGCTGGCCTGGGGCGCGGTCGCCTTCGGCAACGTGCCGGGCCTGCAGGTCTATGTCGTCAAGCAGGCCGAGCGCTTCACGCCGCAGGCGGTCGATGTCGCCTCCGGCCTCAATATCGCCGCGTTCAATCTCGGCATCGCCGGCGCGGCGTGGGCGGGCGGCCTGATCGTGACGCACCTTGGCCTGATGCATACGCCGTGGATCGGCGCGGCGGTGGTGCTGGTCGCGCTGGCGCTGACGGTCTGGAGCGGCCGCCTCGATCGCGCCGACGGCGTGGTCCATCGCGGCGGCGGCACTGCCGGCGCGATGTCGCACTGATCGGTCATCGGCGCTGGTCAGCCATCCGGGCTGATCAGCGATCCTCACCGATTGCCCATCCGGGCCGATCGCCATCCGGGCCGATCGCCATCCGGCGATCGGCCATCCTTACTGCGTGGCGGCGTGGGCAAGCCCGCCGCCAAGCGCGAAATCTGCACCGCTTCCCGGGCTTGCCGACCAAGGCTTCAAGCCTGTCTCCACCCCCGCCCCGCGCATGTGACCCATGCCACCACGGCATGCAACTTGCGTCCCGCTAGCCCGTCTGCGCGCAAAGACAGAACGCCCGGCGACGCCCGGCGATATCACACATCTCGGAGAGACAACATGAAAGCAACGACTTTGGCAGCGGCGCTCGCCTCCTGCCTGGCGCTGGCCGCCGGTGCGGCGCTGGCGCAAAGCGGCGGCAGCGGCAGCGGCGGTGGGACCGGAAGCGGTAGCGGCAGCGGTGGCGGCAGCGCCGGCACGGGAACGGGCAGCGGCACCAGCGCGACCGGGTCCGGCAGCGGCAGCACCAGCGGCAGCGGCAGCACCTCGGGCTATCAGTCCGGCGGCTCGGGCAGCAAGAGCGGCGCCAGTGCTCCCCCGCGGACGCTCGGGCAGCGGCGGCGGCGGGACCTCGGGCAGCGGCACCGGTGGTACCTCGGGTAGCGGCGGCACCAGCGGCTCCGGCAGCGGTTCGACCGGCACCGGTTCGGGCAGCCCCGGAAGCCCCGGCAGTTCGGGCAGCACGGGCACCTCTGGCTCGGGCGGCACCGGAACGGGATCCGGCGGCCTCGGTACCGGGGGCATGGGTTCCGGCGGCGCCGGTGGCTCAGGCGGGACCAGTGGCGGCTCCGGCGGTTCGGGAGGGGCCGGCGGCTCCAGCGGTCGCTAAGCCCGTTTGAGGCGCGCCGGCGACGGCGCGCCTCCAGACCCGTACCGAGGCCGTACTTGGGACGTACTTCGCGCCCTGCTCTCGCCCCACTCACGCCCTACTCGAGCCCCACTCGAGCCCTACTCGAGCCCTACTCGAGCCCTACTCGAGCCCTACTCGAGCCCTACTCGGGCTCTGCGCGCACCCTACTGACGCGCTACTGGCGCCCCGCCCGGTCCCTGCTCGGGCCGCACGCACGCCCGACATTCAAGCCGCGATCCGCTGCAGCACCTGCATCGCGTCGTACGCCTCGCGGCGCAGTTGCTCCAGATCCAGTCCCACGATCGCGCCCTCCTGCACGACCTGGCGTCCGCGCACGAACACGTGGCGCACCGGCGTCGGTTCGCCCGCCGCCACCGGCGCGGCGCCGAGATCGTGAAAGCCGTGAAAGCGCAGGCCTTTGAGGTCGTAGATCGCCAGATCGGCCGACTGCCCCGGCGCCAGCGTGCCGATCCGCGGCAGGTCCAATACCGCGGCGCCGCCGGCGGGTGCCCCAGTGAATCACCTCCTCCACCGTGGTCTGCGCGGCGCCGCCGACCGCGCGGTGCACCAGCCAGGCGAAGTTGGCCTCGTTGACCATGCTGCCCGATTCATTGGAGGCGACGCCGTCCACCCCGAGCGAGATCCGCACGCCGGCATCGGCCAGCGCGCGCACCGGTGCCACGCCGCTGCCCAGCCGCGCGTTGCTGACCGGACAGTGCGCCATGCCGGTACCGGTTGCGGCCAGCATGCGGATCTCGTCGGGAGACAAGGTGACCAGATGCGCGAACCAGACGTCCGGGCCGAGCCACCCATGCTCGCCGACGAACTCGACCGGCGTGCAGCGATATTTCTCGCGGCAGAAGCGCACGTAGTTGTCCGTCTCCGACAGATGCGTGTGCAGGCGCAGGCCGAGCCCGCGGCCGAACTCGGCCAGCTCGCGCAGCATCGCCGGCGGCAGCGAGAACGTCGGCGTGGTCGGCGCCACCGCGACGCGCCGCATCGCATCGCCGGCGGGGTCGTGATAACGCGCCTTCAGCCGCTCGATATCGGCCACCATCTCGTCGAGCGTCTCCGGCACCAGCGCGGTCTTCGACATGCCGGGATGGTCGGCCGCCGACTGGATCGCACCACCGCGGCACAGCACCAGCCGCAGCCCCATTTCGTCGGCCACCTCGAACAGCAGGTCGCCGGTCTCGGCGCCATGGCCGTGGTGATAGAGGTAATGATGATCGGCGCAGGTGGTGGTGCCCGACAGCAGCAGCTCCGCCATGCCGAGCCGCACCGCGGCACGCAGCACCTCGGCCGTGAAGGCCGCCAGGCGCGGATACGGCACTGCCGCCAGCCAGGCCTGCAGATCGGCGTTGATACCGGCGGGCACGGCCTTGAGCAGGTTCTGGAACAGATGGTGGTGCGTATTGATCCAGCCCGGATAGACCACGCAGCCCGTGGCGTCCAGCACGCGTTCGCCCGGCAGCGGCGCGAGCCCCGCCGCGATCTCGGCGATGCGGCCGTCGCGGATGCGGATATCGGCCGCGCCGGCGCGCGCCGCCGGGCCCGCCTGGCCGGTCATCACCGCAGCGGCGCCGCGGATCAGCAGGTTGTCGCGCAGGTTCTCGCACGGGTTTTCGTTGATGCATTGGACTTCAGTCAAGATCAGATCTCCGGGGCATGTTCGCCGGCATGGGCCAGCGGTGCGTCACGGCCGGGCAGGCCGTTGAGCAGCAGGTTCAGGAAGACGGACACCACGCAGGCGATGATCACGCTGCTGTGCACGAACGGCTGCAGCGCTTCGGGCAGCTTCTCGAGCACCGACGGCATGATCACCGGCATCAGCGCGCAGGCCAGCGTGATGGCGACGATGGTCAGGTTCGAGCGGTTGTTCTCGTAGTCGACCTGGCCCAGCGTCTTGATGCCCGCCGCGCCGACCACGCCGAACATCACCAGCGCGGCGCCGCCCAATGCGGCGGCCGGAATCGACGCGAACAGCGCGCCGATCTTCGGCACCAGCGCGACTGCGCACAGCAACACACCGCAGGTGGCCACGACCCAGCGGCTGCGCACGCCGGTCACGATCACCAGCCCCACGTTCTCCATGAAGGCGATATACGGAAAGGCCGCGAACATGCCGCCGATCGCGCTAGCCAGGCCGTTGGCGCGCAGGCCGTTGGTTGCCTCGCGTTCGCTGACCGGGCGCTTGACCAGGTCGCCGATCGCGATGAACAGCCCCATCGACTCGACCATCTGCACCAGCATCACGATTGTCATCGTGACGATCGCGCCGATATCGAACACCGGCAGGCCGAAGGCGAACGGCTGCACCATCGTGAACCACGGCGCGCGCCGCACCTCGGTGAAGTCGCCCATGCCGAGCGCCGTTGCCACCGCCGCGCCGGCCAGCAGGCCGATCAGCACAGACAGATTGCGCAGGAACTCGCTGCCGTAGCGATTGATCGCCAGGATCAGCGCGACCACGCCGATCGCCACCGCAAAGAACACCGGCGCGCCGAACTGCGGCGCACCGCGTCCGCCGCCCAGCCATTGATAGGCGACGGGAAACAGCGACAGGCCGATCGCGGTGACGATGCACCCCGTCACCACCGGCGGGAAGAACTGCCGCAGCCGCCCGATCACCGGCGCCAGCAGCAGCGTGATGACGCCCGCGCCGATGATCGCGCCGCAGACGCCCTGAAAGCCCAGCGAAGGATCGGTGCCGATCGCGATCACGGGTCCGACCGAGCTGAACGCGACGCCCTGCATGATCGGCAGCCGCACGCCGAACTTCCAGAAGCCCACGGTCTGCAGCAACGTGGCGATGCCCGAGGTGAACAGCGCGGTGCTGATCAGCAGCGTGGTCTGCGCCGGCGTCATCTTCAACGCGGCGGCGACGATCATCGGCACCGTGATCGCGCCCAGATAACTGACCAGCATGTGCTGGAAGCCCAGCGTGAGCATGGCGCGCGGCGGCAGCACCGCGTCGACCGGGTGTTGGGGCGAAGCCATCGTCGTCTCCTTGGTAGTGGCTGAAGGCGCTCGAAGCGGCGCCTGCAGCCACAGTAGCGGCCGCGGGTGGGCGGTCATAGCGCAATTGCGAAGGCGATAGGCGCAAAGCGCAGCGATGTGAGGCACGCGGTGCTGGTGCGTGCGGTGCTGGTGCGTGCGGTGCGACGGTGATGCGGTGGTGGTGCGATGGACATGCGGTGGCCATGCGATGGCTGCCCGAAGACGACCGCGATGCCGCCGAGCGCTGCGGGTTTGTCCCGGCTTTGCCGTCGGCAAGGGCGGCCCTTACGATAGCGCGCACCGCTGTTGCGGGTGCCTGCCATCGCATCCTCTGCTCCGCCCTTCCATGCAGCCGCCTTCCGACGTTCCCACGCCTGGCCTCGGCGCCGTCCATCGATTCCATGCCAGCGAACTGCCGCATGTGGAAGCCCTCTGCGCGCGGCTGTTCGGACCCACGCGGGTGCGACCGCTCGACGCGCGCGCCCGCTGCATGTCGAGATCGAGCAATGCCATATCGGACAGCTGTCGCTGATCGACATTCGCTACAGCACGGCAACGGAGATCGAGCCGCAGCCCGGCAAGGACGAATACGTGATTCAGACCACGCTGGCCGGCCATTGCGAGGCGTTCACCGACGGCCAGTCGCAGCATTACCCGCACGGCAGCACGCTGGTCGCCTCGCCGACGCTGCGCACGCGGCTGCTGCTCGATGAGGATTGCGAACGCTTCTGCGTGGTGCTGCGCCGGCGCGCGATCGAGCATGCGTTCCGCGAGCATTTCGGTTTCGAACCGCCGGCGCCGATCGCGTTCGCGCCGCGGCTGGCCAGCGATGATGGACCGAATGGCAATGGAGGGAATGGCCTGGCCGAGCGCTGGCAGGCGTTGGTGGGATATCTGCGCGCGGAGATGCGCACGCGCCGGGCCGGCACCGCCAATCCGACCATCGACGCCAGCATCGAACATATGGTGGTGTCGACGCTGCTGTTCGACCAGTTCTCGGGCGACGGCGCCACGCTGCCGCGGCGCTTCCAGCCGACGCTGCCTGCCTATGTGCGGCGCGCGATCCAGTATCTGCGCCGCAATCTCGATCGCCCGATCACGATGCGCGAACTCGCCGACCATTGCGGCGTGTCGGAGCGCTCGCTGCAGGTGGGCTTTCGGCGCAGCAAGAACGCGACGCCGATGGAATATCTGCGGCTGCTGCGCCTGCAGGGCGCGCGCGACAGCCTGCTGCGGGCGCCGCAGCAGCCCGGCGCGGTGACCGCGATCGCGCTGCGGCACGGCTTCGCGCACCTCAGCATGTTCTCGCGCGAATACCGGCGCGAATTTGGCGAGTTGCCGTCGGATACCTTGCGCCGGGCGCAGCGGCGCGAAGAATAGCGGCGCGGAGAATGGCGGGGCGACGGATAGCGGCGCTTATGCGGGGGAGCGAAATGACCGTGGTCCAGGGCGCCCTCCGCCCTCCGCCCTCCGCCCTCCGCCCTCCGCCCTCCGCCCTCCGCCCTCCGCCCTCCGCCCTCCGCCCTCCGCCCTCCGCCCTCCGCCCTCCGCCCTACGCCCTACGCCCTACGCCCTACGCCCTACGCCCTACGCCTACGCCTACGCCCGCCGCCACGGCGTCGATGCGCCGCTACACCCCTCGCCTCAACGTGTCAGGCAGATCCCCAGCATCGTCTGCAGCCGACCGCGATCCAGGTTGCGGCCGATAAAGACCAGCTTGCTGTCGCGCGGCGCGTCCAGCCACGGGTCGCCCGCATGCAGGTCGAGCTGCCGGTGCACGGCCTGCAGGACGTGGCGCCGCTCGCTGCCGGCGACGGCGACGATGCCCTTGATGCGGAACAGGTCGTCCCCTTGCGCCGCCAGCAAGGCGCGGATCGCGCTGGCGAGACGGTCTCCGTCGAACGGCCGGTCGAACACCAACGAAACCGAGGACACCGAGGGGTCGTGGCGGTGCGCGTGGTCATGAGGGTGGCCATGATCGTGGTCATGATCGTAGCCGTCGCCATAGTCATGGCCGCAATGCTGATCGCAGACGTGGCCATGGTCGGCACCGTGGGGGGCGTGGTCGTGGTCATGCCCGTACTCGTCCTCGCTGTCGTCGAGCACCGCCATCCCCGGCGTAAACCCGCCGATCCCCAGGATCTGCCGCAGATCGACGCGCGCATAGTTCGACCGCAGGATCCGCGCGCCCTCGTTGAGCCGGCGCAGGCGCGCCTCCAGCGCGTCGACCGCCGCCGGATCGGCCAGGTCGGTCTTGTTGATGACGATGCGGTCCGCCGCGACGATCTGGTCGACCGCCTGGTTGTCGAAGCCGCGCAGCCGCGGATCGTCCAGATGGCTTTCGATATGCAGCGCGTCCACCAGCGTCACCACGCCGTCGAGCGCGACCTCGCGCGCGACCTCGTGATCCATGAAGAAGGTCGCCGCGACCGGGGTCGGGTCGGCCAGGCCACTGGTCTCGACGATGATATGGTCGAAGCGTTCGGGCTGCGTCAGCAGCTTCTGCAGGATGCGGACCAGATCGGTGCGCACGTCGACCACGCAGCAGATGCAGCCGTTGGTCATCTGGTAGATCTCCTCGTCGGAGCTGAGCACCAGGTCCGAATCGACATCGACCTCGCCGAACTCGTTCTCGATCACCGCGATGCGGTGGCCGTGCCGCTCGGTCAGGATATGGTTCAGCAGCGTGGTCTTTCCCGCGCCGAGAAAGCCGGTCAGGATCGTCACCGGCACCGGCACGGCGGCGCGCTTGGCAGGATCTGCGGCGGCTTGCTCGACGGTGCCCGGGCGAACCGCTTCTGGCGTAAACGCATTCATCGTGTCTCCTCCTCCGCCATTGCCGCTGGCATCGCTTCGGCGGGCGCGGGACGCATCCCCTGCCAACGCGCGACCAAACCGGCATGGTCGATATCGAACAGGTCGAGCGTGCGCCCGACGGTATGGTTGACCAGATCGTCGATGGTGCTGGGCCGGTGATAGAACGCCGGCACCGGCGGCAGCACGATCGCGCCCATCTCGGTCACCGCGGTCAGATTGCGCAGATGGCCCAGATGCAGCGGCGTCTCGCGCGGCAGCAGCACCAGCCGGCGCCTTTCCTTCAGCATCACGTCGGCGGCGCGCGTGACGAGGTTGTCCGCGAGCCCATGCGCGATCGCCGCCAGCGTGCGCATCGAACACGGCGCCACCACCATGCCGGCGCACCGGTAGGAGCCGCTGGCGATGGTGGCGCCGATATCGCGCACGTTGTGCGCGACGTCGGCCAGCGCCTCGATCTCGGCGCGGCGCAGGCCGAGCTCATGCTGGATCGTCAGCCAGCCCGATGGCGTCACCACCAGATCGGTGCGCCAGTCCGGCTGCTGCGCCAGCCACTGCAGCAGGCGCACGCCGTAGATCGCGCCGCTGGCGCCGGTGATGGCGACCACGAGACGCCGGCTCATGGGCGCCCCATCGCTTCGCCGAGCAGCCGCGCCGCCCTCGCCATCGCATCGTCGCCGATGCGCGCGCGGATGCCGTCGAACTGCGGGCCGCGCGTCGCATCGAGCCCCATGCGCGAGGTGGTGCCGGCGCCGGAGGCCGAGGGATCGAGCGCGCTGCCCGGCAGGCCGTCGACGACCACCACGTCCAGATGCGGCTGCAGATGCGTGGCAACCGCCCACAGCACCTCCTCGTCGCGCGTGATGTCGACATCCTCGTCGACCGCGATCACCGTCTTCAGGTACGGATCCCAGCCCAGCAGCCCCAGCATGACCTGGCGCGCCTCGCCGGCGCGCATCGGCTTGAGCGCGACATAGGCATGGAAATGCGTGCCCGAACTTGGGTAGTGCACCGCGGTGACGCTTGGAAAACGCTCCTTCAGCTTCTCGACCATCTCGGACTCGCGCGGAATCCGCCCGAGGTTGAGGTGCTCAGCGGAATTGCCGCCTACAACGTCGATCAGCATCGCGTCGCGCCGGCGCAGGATCGTCTCGACGCGCAGCAGGTTGTTGGTCGAGCGGTCCGACGAATAGCCGGTGAACTCGCCGAACGGTCCCTCGTCGACGCGCGCCTCCGGATCGATCACGCCCTCCAGCACGATCTCCGCGCTGGCGGGCACCGCGATGCCATGGCGCGGCGTGCGCACGACCTCCAGCGGCGCGCCGAACAGGCCGCCGGCAACGTGGCGCTCGTCGACGCCATACGGCAGGCGCGCCGCGCCGGCCAGCATGAACAGCGGATGCGCGCCGATCACCATCGCCACCGGCAGCGGCTGGCCGCGCGCGGCGGCCTGCTGCTGCATGCGCCACAGATGGCCGCGCGAATGCAGGCTGGTGGCGATGCCGGTGGTCGAATGCACCATCGAGCGGTGATAGCTGGCGTTACCGATGCCGGTCTCGGGGTCCTGCGCGATCAGGATCGCATTGGTGATATAGGGCCCGCGGTCGGTGGCGAAATGCCGGATCGCCGGGATCGTGCGCAGGTCGATGCCGTCGGTCTGCACGACCTCCAGCACCGGCCCACTGTCGACCTCGCGCGGCGGCACCAGGCGGCGGCTGCGCGCCTGGTATTCGGCATGGATGCCGTCCGCGCCGACGCCGAGCAGCCGGCCGACGCGCTCGCGCGAGGCGAACACATTGGTCACCAGCGGCGCGTCGAGTCCGCGCACGCGCTCGAACACCAGCATCGGATGGCGTCCCTGCGCGGCCAGTTGCCAGACCACGGCGGTCGCATCCTGGTCCGCGCCGATCTCCTCGCCGATCACCAGTACATCGTCAGGATGCGCGGCCCGATAGGCCGCCAGAAAGTCGCGAAAGTCCTGCGACGACGAATGGCGCCCGGGATGGAGCCCGGGATGGAGCCCGGGATGGAGCCCGGGATGGAGCCCGGAACCGGGCCCCGAATTGATCCCCCGAATTGAGCCGCGATGTCATCGATCTCTCCTTGTCACGCCGGCCGGGCCGCGCACGCTGGCGCCGCCCGGCCCGGACGCGTTGTCGGCCCGATCAGCGGCCCGTTCAGCGAAGACCGGCGTAGGTGTCGGTCAGGCGGGCCTGCGCCTCCTCCATCGTGCGCGGCGGCGGCGTGGTCTCCAGGCCGATCAGGCGGGCGATGTTGTTGCCCATGTAGTCCTCCAGCCCGTCCTCGTCCAGGTCCATGCCCTGCGGCGCGGGGCCGCACAGCATCTCCAGCTCGCGCAGCCACATGCCGGGCTCGTTCGGCGGCGTGTCGGTGCCGAACACGATCTTGTTGCGCGGCAATTGGCGGGCGAATTCGACGATGCGCGACTGGAAGCACCAGCCCGATTCGCAATAGACATTGGGCGTGTCCATCGCCATCCAGAACGCCTCGAACGAATAATTGCCGCCGGTCTGGATGCCGAAATGGCCGATGATGAAATTGACCATCGGGAATTCGCGGATGATCGGATAGAACATCGTCGGAATCGTGTACGGCCCGTCGCCGGTATGGATCAGTACCACGACGTTGTACTTGGCACACATCTTCAAGGCGGGCCGCAGCCAATCAAGCGCGCGGTCGGGACGATAGCCGTGCATGTTGGCATGCAGCTTCATCATCTTGAAGCCGTATTCCTTGACGTGGTATTCGAGCTCGAGCGCGCCCTCTTCCGGGCCCCAGCGCGGATTGAAGGTGAAATTGCCGATGAAGCGGTCCGGATATTTCTGGCACAGCTCGGCCACATAGGCCATGTAGTCGCGCACGCCTTCGCGGCCGCGGCGATTGCCGTCGCGATAGCCGGTATTGCCGGGCGGCGGCTGGATAAAGCCCATATCGATGCGGCGCGGCTTGCCGTTGATGATGTAGGGGCCGTCCATCATCTTGAGCAGGCGTTCGCCGGTGAACGGTTCGCCGGTATGGCGCCAGGCCTCGTCGACGAGGTTGGTGGGATGCAGATGGGTGTCGATGATCATTGCAGTGGCTCCGTGCGGGCTGCGTTGTCTGGAAGCGGTCGTGGGCGGCGATCGGGACGGCGATGGGAGCGGCGATGAGAGCGGCATGCGGGCCGCCATCGACTCGCCATCGACTCGCCATCGGCGCGCCATCGTGGCGCCATCAGGTCGTCATCAGGCGGCGAGCCTGGCGCGGGCCTCTTCGACCGTGCGCGGCACCGGCGTCGGTTCGAGCCCGATCATCCGCGCCACGTTGTTGCCGAGGTAGTCCTCGAGCGTGTCCTCGTCCAGATTGAGCCCCTGCGGCGGCTCGAAACACAGCACCTCCAGCAGGCGCAGCCACATGCCGGGCTCGTTCGGCGGCGTATCGGAGCCGAACAGGATCTTGTGCCTGGGCAACACCTTGGCGAACTCGACGATGCGCGACTGCAGGCACCAGCCCGATTCGCAATAGACGTTGGGCATGTCCATCGCCATCTGGAACGGCTCGAAGCAATAGACGCCGCCGGTCTGCACGCCGAAGTGGGCCATGATGAAATTGACCGTCGGGAATTCCTTGATCATCGGCACCCATTCGGTCGGGATGCTGTAGGGACCGTCGCCGGTATGCAGCTTGACCAGCACGCCCAGTTCCGCGCATTTCTGCAGCGCCGGACGCAGCCAGTCGAGCGCCCGGTCGGGCCGGTAGGCGTGCATATTGGCCTGGAACTGGACCATCTTGAAGCCGAGCTTGCGCACGTAATGGTCGATCGCATTGACGCCGTTCTCGACGCCGCAGCGCGGGTTGTAGACGAAGCAGCCGATGAAGCGGTCGGGATATTTGCGCACCATCTCGACCGTGTAGGCCATATAGGCGTCGATCGATTCGCTGCCCGACCTGGTGCCGTCGGTCCAGGTGTAGATGGTGTTGCCTTGCGGCGGCTGGATGAAGGCGCGATCGATGCGGCGCGGCTTGCCGTTGATCAGGAATGGGCCATCCATCATCTGGATCAGGCGCTCGCCGGTGAAGGGCTCGCCATCGTGCCGCCATGCCAGATCGACCAGATTGGTCGGATAGCAACTGGTGTCGATGATCATGCGGGAGTCTCCTCGCAATGCTGCAGGTTGAAGGCATGCGGGACCGGGCCGGTCCTTGCGGACGGGCCGGACGCGCGTTGCGTTCGGAGCACTGTCGAGGGGAGCGTTGGAAGAATGCGCCACCGACGGTACTCCGTCAGTGAGCAATCTCCAGTTGAACGATCGCGGCATTGCGCCGCTGCTTGTTCAATCGACCGCTTCTACCCACGGCGCCTTTATACCGCCGCGGAAATTCGGATGTCAAGCAGGAAGCGTGGACGCGACGTTGCCGCGCCCACCTTCCCCCGACCGGTCGATCGCGCTCGATCGCGCTCGCTTGATCGAGTCGGTCAATCGATCGATCTGTCGTTCGATCGGTCCGGTCGTTCGATCGATCAGGCGTTGGCGCCGTTATCGATCGTCCAGGCCGCGCCGGTCACAGCCTGCGCCTCCGGCGAGGCCAGCAGCGCCACGACCGCGGCGACCTCGTCGGGCGAGGCATAACGCTGCTGCCCCGCCATCAGCGAGCGCTGCCAGTCCGCATGCGGGCCATCGGGCGGGTTCATGTCGGTGGCCGTCGAACCGGGGTGCACCACATTGACGGTGATGCCGCGCGGGCCGAAATCGCGCGCGAGACCCTGCGTCATGCCGACCAGCGCGGCCTTGCTGGCACTGTAGATCGACATCCCCTGCCCCGGCACGCGCACCGCCAGGCTGCTGCCGATCGAGATGATGCGACCGCCATCGGGCATCACCTGCGCCGCCGCCTTGATCGCGACGAAGGCGGCGCGCACGTTCACGGCCATCGTGGCGTCGAAGTCGTCGAGGGTCAGTTCGGCCGGCGAGCCCGCGCGGAAGATCCCGGCGTTGTTCACCAGGATATCGATCTTGCCGAACTGGGCGGCCGCGCGCGCCACCGCGTCGGCCACGGCCTTCGGATCGGTGTTGTCGGCGCGAATCGCCAGCGCCTGCCGTCCGTGCGCGCGCACCTGGGCGGCGACCTGTTCGGCCTGCTGCTCCGAGCTGGCGTAGGTCAGCGCAACGTCCGCGCCGTCGGCCGCCAGCCGGCGCGCGATCGCCGCGCCAATGCCCCGGCTGCCGCCGGTGACCAATGCCGTTTTTCCTTGCAGGGATGCCATGTCTTGCTCCTTGAACGTGATGCTCAACGTGTCTTTCGGTTCGCCGGTCCGTCGCCCGACGGGCTGCCTGACCGGCATCGTGCGTTCCACTTACAATCTGTACTTGTCGGTACAAATTTAAAGCGAATTATTGGCACGTTGTCGCCGACGGTCAAGGGATTTACTATCCGGTCAGTACAGAATTCACCGTTCCATCCATGAGCCAACGAGGAAGACCCCGCGCCTTCGACCGCGACACCGCCCTGCAGGCGGCCATGCGCGTGTTCTGGGAGCGCGGCTACGAACAGGCGTCCCTGAGCGAGCTGACGGCCGCGATGGGGATCAACCGCCCCAGCCTCTATGCCGCCTTCGGCGACAAGGCGCAGCTGTTCCGCGAGGCCACGGCGCTGTACCAGCGCACCATGAACTTCACCACCCCGGCCCTGGCGCGCCCCACCGCGCGCGCGGCGGTCGAGGCGATGCTGCGCGACAACGTCGATGCCTATTGCGACCCGACGACGCCGCGCGGCTGCCTGGTGGTATCGGTGGCCGCCGCGTGCCCGGACGACGACAGCGAGATGAAGACCATGCTGTCAAGCAAGCTGCGCACGGTCGGCGAATCGGTACGCCAGCGCCTGAAGCAAGGCGTCGAGGCAGGCGAATTGCCGGCCGACACCGACGTGGGCGCCCTTGCCGCGTATTTCGAAACGGTGCTGCAAGGCCTGTCGATCCAGGCCCGCACCGGCGCGTCACGCCAGCGGCTGCATCGCGTGGTGGATTGTGCGATGCGGGTGTGGGACAGCTTCTCGCCGGAGCCGAAGAAGCGGTCGACGGGCCGTCAAACGTAATCCCTGACCGGTGTCTTCGCGGCCGTGGCTATCGGCCGTCTCATCGTTCTGTTTGCCGTTTGTCAGAAACGGATATATACTTCTGACACCCCTAAAGGACACCACCATGCAGACTCTTGCCCAACGCATCCTCGAATACGCAGCCGGCTTGCCGGAAGGCGCACCGCTGGTCGCCAAGGGCTTGCTGCACCTTGGCAATCGGGCGGCGCTCGACCAAGCCCTTTGCCGCCTGACGCGCCGGGGTGCCCTGCTGCGAGTCGAACGTGGGATCTACGCCGTGCCGGTGTCCACCCGATTCGGTACGCGCGCCCCTGCAGCCTCGGCCGTAGTGGAAGGCTTGGCTCAACAGCGCGGGGGAAACCGTGGTGCCGCACGGTGCCGCAGCGGCAAATGAACTGGGATTGACCACGCAGGTCCCCGTGCGGGCCGTGTATTTGACTTCAGGCCGCAGCCGCACGCTTAAGCTCGGGGCCCAAACCATCGAGTTCCGGCATGCGCCGCGATGGCAACTGGTCCTCGCGGGACGTCCGGCGGGCAAGATCTTGCGTGCCTTGACCTGGCTCGGGCCGCAGCACGCCAATGAAGCGATCCGGAAACTGCGGCCGCTGCTGTCGGCATCGGACCTTGCCGAAGTCGCATCGTCGCGCGGCCAGCTGCCGACGTGGATGGCCAAGGAAGTCAGTACCCTGCTGCAGCATTGATCCAACGTGACGGAATTCTTCAGCCTGTCCCGGGCGGAGCAACGGGACGCTCTCGAAGTGGTCGCGACGCGCTCCGGCAGGCCACCGCACCTGCTTGAAAAAGATCTGTGGGTGGTTTGGTCGCTGCGGCATCTTTTTGCGAGCCCTTATTCCGATCATCTGGTCTTCAAGGGCGGCACCTCGCTGTCGAAGGCATATGGCGCGATCCGGCGCTTCTCCGAAGACATCGATCTGACCTATGACATCCGGGCGATTGCCAGCGACCTGATCGGAGAAGCCGGCGAACCGCTGCCCCCAAACCGGAGTCAGGAAAAGCGATGGAGCAAGGCAATTCGTGCGCGCCTGTCGACCTGGGTCGCGGCAGAGGTCCTTCCGTCGATGCAGCGCGAATTGGCCAGGCAGCGGCTGCCGGCGCGCGCCAGCGCGGAAGGCGACAAGGTCTTCATTGCCTACGAGCGGCTGTCCGGTGGAACGGGTTACGTTTTGCCGATCGTCATGCTCGAGTTCGGTGCGCGATGTACCGGCGAGCCTAGTCACTCACGCCCGATTCAATGCGATGCGGCCATGCATCTTCCCGAGATCGCATTTCCCGCGACTACCGCGCGCGTAATGCGTGCCGAGCGCACGTTCTGGGAAAAGGCCACGGCGATCCACGTTTTCTGTGCTCAGGGCCAGTTCCGTGGCAGCGCCCGATTCGCCAGGCATTGGCATGATCTGGTGCGTCTCGACGATGCCGGCCTGGCCGATGCCGCCATTGCCGATCGCGGTCTTGCGCACGCCGTCGCACAGCACAAAGGGATCTTCTTCGCCGAGAAGTTCCCCGATGGCGCCCCCATCGACTATGGCTTGGCGGTGTCAGGAGGATTGCAGCTGGTGCCCGGCGACAAGGCGCTCACTGCATTGGCGTCCGACTATCAACGCATGGTCGACGACGGCCTGCTGCTCGACGAAGGTGAGCCCTTCGAGCGACTGCTGGAGCGCTGCGCCACCATCGAGCGCAAAGCGAACGAACTGGCGCGCAACACAGACACACTGGCGGAAAAGGCGCTCTGATCCGGGCTCCGCGCGCCTCGGCGCAGCGGATCAGAACACAGCATCGCGCGGAAAACGCATGCCGCGCGCCAGCAGCATGGCGGCCAATGCCGACAGCGCCACGACGGCCACGGCGGCGTGCCAGCCCCAGGCCTCGATGGCCGCGCCTACCGTGACCGGCCCCACCACCTGCCCCAGGTTGCTGCCCTGCATCAGCAGGCCGACCACCACCGGGACCAGCGCGGCGGTCGGTGCCACCACGGGGGGCGCTCGACAGCAAGGTGGCGGGAATCAGGCCGCCCACCGCCGAGAACAGTAGGCACAGCAGGAAGGTCGGCACGTCGCCGAACACCGGCAGGAAGATGCCGAGCGCGGCCAGCCCCATCGTCAGGCAGGTGCCGCCAACCAGCACGGGCCGCGACACGCCGCGCGCCAGCAGATAGCCGGCCGCCAGATTGCCGATCATGTTGGCGCCGATCGCGAGCGCGGTCAGCAGCCCCACCATGCGGTGCGAGGCGCCGATCCGCTCGATCAGCAGCACCGGCAGGAAGCTGAACAACGCGAAGAACATCAGGCTGTAGAGCGCGAAGCAGGCGGCCAGCCGCAGCGGCTGCGCGGCGCGCAGCACGGCCGCCATATCGGCGCGCATGCCGGCAACGCCGCGCGATGGCGATGGCGTTGACGTTGGCAACTGCGACTGCGACTGCGACTGGGACTGGGACTGGGACTGGGACTGGGACTGTGACGGCGACAGCGACAGCGACTGCGACGGCGACGGCGACGGCGACCGGGACTGCGATTGCGATGGCGATGATCGCTGCGTCAATGCCTGCCACCGCGCGCAGGCCGGTATCGCCAGCCGCGCCGCCGCCATCGCGACCACGGCGAGCGCCGCGCTCCCCCACCATAGTCCGCGCCAGTTGCCGAACAGCGGACCGGCGACCATCGCCAGCGCCATGCCGGCCGGCATGAAGCAACTCCACAGCGCAAAAGCGATATCGCGGCGCTGCAACGGCACCACGCGTTGCAGCACCGCGGGCCCGGCGACCGCGATCAGCAGGAAGCCCAGTCCTTCGACGAAGCGCGACGCCATCAGCGCCGGCAGCGTCGGTGCCAGTGCGCCGACGCAGGCGCCGAGCACCACCGCGAGCAGACCGCCCAGCAAGACCCGCCGGTCGCCGAAGGCGGGCACCAACGCGCCGGCCGGAATCCCGCCCAGCGAGCCGAGCACCGCGACGATGGCCATCAACCAGCCGGCCTGCGCCAGGGTCGCGCCAAGGTCCGCCCGCAGCATCGGCATCGCGATCGCGGCCTTGCCGACCTGCAACGCCGCGACGACCCCGGCGCCGACCACCACCACCACGGTCAGCCACATCGCCGCCTGGCTGGACGGCGCGGCGGGCATCGGTGCTGCCTCGCCGGAAGGTGCCGCGGGTATCTGGGCTGCCTTGCCTGACGGCGCGGGCGCTCTCTGCGCCGTCTTGCCGGACGGCGCGGCGGCTACCGGCGCCGCCTGTCCCCGCCCTTCGCCGGCGGCCCATGCCCGCCCTCCGTCCGCACGATCGCTCGCCCGATCGTTCACACAATCCGTCATCTCGTTCCCCTGCACCGAACCTCGCGATGTCGCACAGCATCGCATCGGCGGTACATCGACGGAAGTGATATAAGTTCGATCCAAACGATCGATCAGATAGATCAATCAAGCCCAGCCGAGCCACCGACTCCCCCCCGCTCCGCACCATGCTCGATGCCCTGACCCTCGACCAGTTGCGCACCTTCGCCACCGTTGCGGAGGCCGGCAGTTTCCGCGCGGGAGCCGCCAAGCTCGGCCGCGTGCAATCGGCGGTCAGCCACGCGATCGCCAATCTGGAGGCGCAGCTCGGCGTCGCGCTGTTCGACCGCAGCGCGCGGCGCCCGGCATTGACCGCGGAGGGCCAGGCGCTGCTGGTCAACGCGCGCGACATCCTGCTGCGCGTCGATGCGATGCGGGCGCGTGCCCGCGGCCTCGGCCAGCAGCTGGAGCTGGAACTGTCGGTGGTCGTCGATACGCTGTTCCCGCTGGTGCAGATCAGTGCCGCGCTGGAAGCGATGCGCAGCCGCTATCCCTCGGTGGCGATCCGGCTCGCAGTCGAGCCGCTCGGCGGGCCGCTGGCCGCCCTGCTGGAGCAGCGCGCCACGCTGGCGGTGATGGTCGGCGAGGGCTTTCGCGATCCACGCGTCGCGCTGCAGGCGCTGTCCTCGACCGAGGTGGTGGCGGTCGTGTCCGCGCATCACCCGCTGGCGTCGCGGCGGCGCGGCCCGCCGCTCGAACTCGCGGACCTGGCCGATCACCTGCAGATCGTGCAGTCCGATCCCACGCCCCCTGTCCGCCGGCCGCGACTTCGGCGTGCTGTCGCCGCAGACCTGCCGCGTCAACACGCAGGACACCAAATACGCGCTGATCCTGTCCGGCCTCGGCTGGGGCCGGCTGCCGCGGTGGCTGGTCGAACGCGACCTGCGCGAAGGCCGGCTGGTGCGCGTCGCGACCACCTCGCTGGGCCGCGATGCGCGCGTCCTCTACGAAGCGTACCTGGCCCATCGTGTCGACCAGCCGCTCGGACCGGCCGCGCGGGCGTTTCGCGAAGCGCTGGGCCGCATCGCCGCGCAGGGCTGACCGCCTCGTTTATGTCCTGGAGTGCCGATGAGGTGCCGAGATATGTTGCAAACAGGAATGCTTATCAATATGATTGACGGCTTTTTGTAACCGTAGATTACGAGAGAGCCCGGACCACGCGCCATGAGACAGAAACTGGCCTGTTTGCAACCGTCGCGGCTGACGCCGTCGGCCCTGATCGCCGCGGCCATCGCCGGCGGCGCCCCGCTTTCCACGCTGGCGCAGCAGGCGTCCTCCGCCAGCCCGGGCAGCGCGCCCGCGCATGAGCTGAGCACCGTCGAGGTACGGGTCGACCGGATCAAGAGCGACCTGGTCAATCCGACGCGACAGGTCACCGTGATCGAGCGCGAGCAGATCGAGGAGCTGAAGACCGGCTCGACCAATCTGGCGACGATGCTGAGCAAGCTGATTCCAGGCATGGCCGATTCGAGCCGCACCGTGACGGACTTCGGCCAGACGCTGCGCGGACGCAGCGCGCTGGTGCTGGTCGACGGCATTCCGCTTAATACCAACCGCGATTCCGCCCGCAATCTCGCCACGATCGATCCGAGCAACATCGAGCGGATCGAGGTGCTGCGCGGCAGCAGCGCGCTCTACGGCGCCGGAGCGAGCGGCGGCATCATCTCGATCACGACCCGCACCGCGGGCGGCCCGCCCAGCGCCGACACCACCGTGACGCTGGGCACGCCGCTGACGCGGCTCAGCAAGGAAGGCCTCAGCGCCAACGTGCAGCAGCACTTCTCCGGCAGCCAGGGGCCGATCGACTACGCCTTCCACATCGGCGCACAGCGCATCGGCAGCCCCTACGACGCGCACGGCCATCGCATCGCGCCGGAGCCGAGCCAGGGCGATCTGTTCGATTCCAACGTCTACAACGTCAGCGGCAAGCTCGGCTGGCGCATCGACGGCCAGCAGCGCGTGCAGCTGAGCCTGAGCCGTTATCACGCCAAGCAGAACACCGACTACGCGTCGGATCCCTCGGTCGGACGCCTGCCTCCGGGTTCGGCGGCGGCGCGCGCGATTCGCGGCCTGCAGCTCGAAAACCAGAACGAGCTGCGCAACACGGTGCTGAACCTGGACTACCAGCACCAGGACTTCTTCGGCAGCACGGTGTCGACGCAGTTCTACTACCGCGACTATTTCACGCGCTTTCCCCCGTTCGACGCGCGCGCGGTCGCCACGCGCGGCGGCAACGTCGACCAGATCAGCCAGAACAGCAGCGTATTCGGCGGCCGGCTGACGGTCGGCACGCCGCTGGGCGCCAGCAAGCAGACCAAGCTGCTGTGGGGCGCGGACTACAACCAGGAACGCAGCGACATGCCGCTCGACGTGTTCAACGCCGCGCGCTACGACGCGAGCGGCGGCCTGGTGTTCCAGCGCACCGGCGAGCTGACCTATATGCCGCCGCTGACCACGCGCAGCGGCGGCGTGTTCGGCCAGCTGCAGCACAAGTTCGACGAGCGCTGGTCGATGGAAGGCGGCGTGCGCTACGAGCGCGCCAGCGCCAGCTTCGACGACTTCGTGCCGCTGTCGCAGTCGAAGGTGGCCAACCCGGTCGGCGTCAAGGGCGGCACCGTCGACTACGGCGCGTGGCTGTTCAACATCGGCGCCGCCTTTGCGCCGGTCAAGGGCCAGGAGTTCTATGGCGCCTTCAGCCAGGGCTTCCAGCTGCCCGACATCGGTCTGCAGATCCGCAACGCGCGTCCGGGCTTCGACATCAACTCGTCGAGCCTGGAGCCGGTCAAGACCAACAACTACGAACTGGGCTGGCGCGGCGCGCTGGGCAGCAACACGCTGGCCAACGTGGCGGTGTTCTACACCACCTCGAAGCTCGGCGACGTGCAGAGCTTCAACAACGGGCTGATCCTGACCCGCACCAAGGAGCGCATCTTCGGCGTCGAGGCCGCGGCCGACTACCTGACCGACGACGAGAAATGGGGCGTCGGCGGGACCTTCACCTGGATGCGCGGCCGCGAGCAGCCGCAAGGCAGCAGCAGCTTCCAGAACATGACGGGCTACCGGATTCCGCCGCTGAAGCTGACCGGCTATCTGCAATACCGGCCGATCAGCCAATGGACGAACCGGCTGCAGGTCAGCTATTACGCCGGGCGCGACTATCGGCTCAATGGCCAGAACAGCTTCGGGCGGCGCGATACCGGCAGCTATACGACGCTCGACCTGATCAGCCGCTACCAGCTGACGCGCAAGGACACGATCACGATCGGCATCGAGAACCTGCTCAATCGCGACTACTACCCCTTGTACAGCCAGCTGCTGCGCAACAGCAGCAATACCAGCCGGCTGCCGGCTGCGGGCATCACGCTGACGGCGATGTATCAGCACCGCTGGTAGGCGGCGAGCCGGGACAGGATCGGTCCCCTGCCCCGGCTCTGGCCCGCGGCATCGATCGCCGGCATAATTGCAACTGCAACGATACCGGAGAGCATCATGACGACAAACGGGCCCGACCTGTGGTTCTCGTTCGTGCGGGCGCACCGGCTGATCATCCGCGAGGTGGAACGGCGCCTTGCCGACGCCGGGCTGCCCACCTATGCGTGGTACGACGTGCTCTGGGGCCTGGAGAGCGGTCCGGGCGGCAAGCGCCGCATGCACGAGCTGGCCGACGCGCTTGTCATCGAACGCTACAACCTGACCCGCCTGGTCGACCGGCTGGAGAGCGAGGGCCTGGTCACGCGCACCCGCTCGGCCGACGACGGCCGCGCCGCCTTCCTCACGATCACGCGCGAAGGCCGCGCCCTGCGCAAGAAAATGTGGAAGATCTACCAGGGCACGATCGCCGATCTGTTCCTGTCCCAATTCGATCCCGCCGACGAACGGCGCTTCGCCGACGCGCTCGAGCGCGCCGCGCAGGCCGTGCGCGCCGCCGCGGCCGTATCGCGCCCTTCCTGACACCGCTGCGCCGGTCCGTGTCCCGGGTGGGAACCGGCTGACGACCCACCACCGGGACCAACCCGTCCTCCCACCATCACACTCGCGCACCACGCCGTGACTGTCGCCGGCCCGGCGACGGCACGCGCGCGTCGACCGCTGCCGTGCCAGCACGCCGGTGCCGCCGGCAATCCGCCGGCCGCCCTTCGATCGCTCCACCGATGGCCGTGCTTGCCGAAGCCGTCTCCATCGACTACAGTTGCATCTGCAACGATTGTAAATGCAACTCATAACCACATCGCAGGACATCATCGGAGGAACCACCATGTCATCCGTCATCCCGTCAAGGCTGACCACGCCAGACCTGACCTTCTACACCGCCAACACCCCCCAATGGCCAGAAGGTCAGCATCTACCTGCAGGAGGCCGAATTGCCTTACCGGCAGGTCGACATCGCCCTGGACAAGGGCGAACAGCGCCACCCCGACTATCTGGCGATCAACCCGAACGGCAAGATTCCGGCGCTGGTCGATCACGGCGAAGGCATCACCGTGTTCGAGTCCGGGGCGATCCTCAGCTATCTGTCGAGCCAATACGGCCCGCTGCATCCGACGCAGCGCCACGAGCAATGGCAGGTCCAGCAATGGCAGCATTTCCAGATCGGCGGCATCGGGCCGATGCTGGGACAGCTGTGGTGGTTCCTGCATGGCTCGAAGAGCGGGAATCGCGAGGCGATCGAGCGCTATACAAAGGAGGCACATCGCCTCTATTGGGTGGTGGACCGACGGCTGGCGGAATCGCGCTATCTCGCGCTGGACCGCTACACGATCGCCGATATCGCCGCGTTTCCGTGGTTGCGCAGCCATGACGAACTGCGGCTCGACATCGCCGAATACCGGCATGTGGCCCGCTGGCTCGAGCGCATCGCCGATCGGCCGGCAGTACAGCGCGGCCTCGCGGCGTTGCGCCGGCCCGCGGCTGCGGCGCAGGACCGGGCGGAGGCGTGAGCGATGGCGTGGACCTTTCTGTTTGCCGCCGCCGCGCTGGAGATCGTGATGGGCGTCGCGCTGAAGCTGAACCAGGGCTGGACACGGCTGCTGCCGAGCGTGGTAGGCGTGGCGGCGGGGCTGGCCAGCATCTACCTGCTGGCCAAGGCGCTGCGCAATCTGCCGGTGGGCACCGCCTATGCGATCTGGACCGGCATCGGCACGCTGGGGCTGGTCGCGATCGGCATCGTCAGCTTCGGCGAGGGCATGCAATGGCAGCGGCTGCTGTTCCTGACGTTGACGGTGGTGGGGATCATCGGGCTGCGGTTCTCCGAGGCGGTCGGTTAAGGTGCGTCATGGACCAACAGGAGCCACGATGAAGACCGTGCTTCATGTCAGCGCCAGTCCCAATGGGGAGGCGTCGAGCAGCCGCGCCCCGGGCGCCGCGTTGATCGAGCGGATGCGGCAGCGGGAAACGCTGCGCGTGGTCGAGCGTGACCTGGCGCGTCGTCCGCCGCCCCTGGTCGACGGCGCATTCGCGCATGCCAGCCTCGCGGCGGAGTCGACCGATGCGGCCGGCGATACGGGCGTGCTTGCCGTGTCGGCGTCGCTGATCGCGGAATTGCGGGCCGCCGATCGCATCGTGATCTCCACGCCGATGCACAACTTCACGGTGCCGGCGACGCTGAAAGCCTGGATCGACCAGATCCTGCGCCCAGGCCGCACCTTTGCGCGCACGCCGGAAGGCAAGAAGGGAATGCTGCCAGACCGCCCGGTCTACTTGATCGTCGGCAGCGGCGGGCCGCTCGGCGATGACGGCAAGGGGCAGCCGGACTTCCTGACGCCCTATCTGCGTCACGCGCTGGCCACCGCCGGCCTGCACGACCTGTCGGTGTTGCGGCTGGACAATCTGCGGCGCGGCCCCGCCTATCTCGAGCGCGCGCAAGCCCTGGCCGACGCGTGGATCGCGCAGCAGATCGCGGCACTGTCTCCGCCACCGCGCGGCTCGGCGGCGCCTATCGAGGCGCCGGCGTTGGCACCGCGGCAAGACCGGCTCAACCCCGAGGCACTATGACGTGATCCCCTGCGCTCGCAGTTCCGCTTCCTCGTCGCCGGCGATCCAGCCGAAGATCCTGGCATCGCCCTCGTGCAGCTGGACCAGGTAGTGGACGCTGAACCGCACCACGCGAGGGGCCTCGCCGGGGCGCTCGAAGGTGGACGCCCACGCCACGCTGGCGACGCCATGCATCGGATCGATCTGGTGCACCGCCACATGGTCGACGGCCATATCCCGCATGCCCATCGCGCGGTAGTGCTCGAAGCCCTTGCCCATCACGCTGCGCAGTTGCTCGTTGTTGGTGCCGGTCATCACGCCGCCGGGCCACGCGGTGATGAAGTGCTCGGCGAAGAAGCCGGCGACCGTTTCCAGGTCGGCCTCGCCGCGCAGGCCCTGCACGAAGCACTGCTGGTATCGCTCGAATAGCTGCTCGATGTCTTGCTGCATGGGTCTGTTCCTCGATGGGTGTTTCCCCTCCCCGGTCCCTTCGGACAAGATAGTCAAACATCAATCGATCCGCCTGGCCATCGCAGTCTGCCCGCGTTCATTGCAGCGAGATGTGCACCGTCTGGAATACCTTGCCCCAGCGATCGACCTCTTCGACCAGGTACTGCCGGAACTGCTCGCGCGAGCCGCCGACGACAATGGCCCCCCTGCGATACCAGCGTGTCGCGCACGTCGGGCGAGGCCAGCGCCTTGTTGACTTCGGCGTTCAGGCGGTCGAGCACTTCCCTGGGCGTTCCCGCCGGGGCCAGCAGGCCGTTCCACGAATCGGCCTCGAATCCGGGCAGCCCCGCCTCCTCCATCGTCGGCAGCTGCGGCATCTGCGGCATGCGCTTCTTCGATGCCACCGCGATCGCGCGCGGATTGCCGGACTTCAACGTGGGCAACGCCGACATCGACGTCATGAACACCATGTCGACCGTGCCCGCCATCAGGTCCGTCAGCGCGGCCGAGGCTCCCTTGTAGGGAACATGCAGCATGTCGATGCCCGCGCGCTGCTTCAGCAGTTCGCCGGCCAGGTGCTGCGATCCGCCGGCGCCGGTCGAGCCGAAGGTCAAGGTGCCCGGCTTTTTCTTCGCCAGTGCGATCAGCGAGCGCAGGTCGTGCGCCGGCAGCCTGGTCGATACCGCCAGCACGGCCGGCGCCGTCATCACGTTGGCGATCGGCTCGAAGCTCTTGAGCACATCGAACTTCAGCCCCTTGTAAAGGTACTTGGTCATCGTGATCGGCGCCGCGGCCAGCAGCAGCGTGTAGCCATCCGGGGGCGCCGACGCGACATAGTCGGAGGCGATGTTGGAGCCCGCGCCCACCTTGTTCTCGACGATGACCGGCTGCCCCAGCCCCGCCTGCAGCTTGCCGGCCAGCAAGCGCGCCGTCAGATCGGTGGGGCCGCCAGCCTGGTAGCCGACGATGATGCGGATCGGCTTGGTGGGATAGCCGGACGGCGTGGCATGTGCCCCGCTGGCAAAGGAAAGGATCAGCGCACCGGCGGCGAGAGCGCCGGCGACCGGACCGAATGTCTTCATGGATGTCTCCGTCATGGCATCAGGGATGGCGCATTGCCGCATGGCTGCGCTCTGTTCGTCGGCAACGACCGGCTGCTGCCCGCCGTTTTCCGCATGGCAACCGCGACATACCACACGTGTCCGGTCGAACCATCGCCATGGTGTGTGAACCGCTCGCCCCTGAGAACTTCCGATTCGGCCCGCTGCCATGAGAAAAACTCAATACAGCGCCGCTGGTCCCGCACCGCCCTGGCATTCCTGTATGTCATACCTGCACGATCAATTGGAAGTTGCCATCCGCACCGCCCTGCGCGAGCATCGGCGCCAGCCTGCCAACGTGAACGGACCCCATGACCATCATCGAGACCTTTTCCGCCTTCGCCCAGCAGCCCGGCCCCGGCGCGCGCTCCAGCGAAGTGATCCACCACGCCAAGCGTGCGGTGATCGACTGGTATGCGGCATTGCTGCCGGGCGCGGTCGTCGCGCCTTGCACGCTGCTGGAGCGTGCCTGCGCCGACGATCTCGATCGCGGCGATGCCCGCCTGGCGCTGGGCCGCCCGGCCACTGCGCGAACGGCGGCGCTGATCAACGGCACTGCCGCGCATACGGTGGAGGTCGACGACATCTACAAGCACGCGATCTACCATCCGGGCGCGCCCACGATCGCGGCCGCGCTTGCCGCCGCCCAGCAACGCCGGGCAAGCGGCGCGGCATTCCTGCACGCGGTGGTGATCGGCTACGAGATCTCGACGCGGATCGGCGCGGCGCTTGGCCGCACGCATTACCGTTACTGGCACAACACCGGCACCGTCGGCACCTTTGGCGCCGCCGCGGCCGCCGCGGCCCTGTTCCAACTCGATGCCGCGCGCTTTTCGCATGCGCTTGCCACCGGCGCCACCTTCGCCGCGGGCCTGCAGCAGGCGTTTCGCATGGACTCGATGTCCAAGCCGCTGCATTCGGGCCGGGCCGCCGAGGCGGGGCTGTTGGCCGCGACGGCGGCCGAGGCCGGGGTCACCGGCTCGCTCGACGTGATCGACGGCGAAGCGGGCCTGGGACGCGCGATGAGCGACGGGCCGGATTGGCAGGCGGCTGCCGCAACACTGGGCCGCGATTTCCATATCACGCAGATCACCTTCAAGAACCACGCCTGCTGCGGCCACACCTTCGCCGCGATCGACGGCGCACAGGTCTTGCAGCGCGCGCATGGGTTCTCCGTCGACGATATCGCCGCGGTGCGGATCGGCACCTATCGCCCGGCCCTCGATGTTGCCGGCAACCCCGACCCGCGCACCGCGGCCGAGGCCCGCTTCAGCGTGCCGTTTGTCGTGGCCTCCGCGCTGATCCATGGCAGCGTGCGGCTGGCCGCCTTCTCCGCGGAACGGCTGGCCGATCCGGCGATCCGCGCCCTGATGTCGCGCATCGAACTGTCGGTCGACGGCCAGCTCGATGCCGCCTTCCCGGGACAACGCGCGGCGCGCGTCACGGTACGCCTGCGCGATGGGCGCGAACTGACCCATCTGCAGCCGAACCGCAAGGGCGATCCCGAAGAGCCGCTGAGCGATGCCGACCTCGACGACAAGTTCGTCGAGCTGGTGGAGCCGGTGCTGGGCCCGGCCCGAACGCGCACGCTGCTGCGGCAGCTGTGGTCGCTCGACAGCGCGGTCTCGTTGCCCTGAGGGGGATGGTGCGTCCGACGGCATAGATATAATGAAAAGTCATTGCTCGGACGCGACAACATGGCTCGGCGTATTCCCCCCTTGAACCCGCTGCGGGTCTTCGAAGTCGTGGCACGCAGTCAGAACCTGACCGTTGCCGCGCAGGAATTGCACGTTTCCCAGTCGGCGGTCAGCCGGCAGATCGCGGTACTCGAGGGCTACCTGGGCGTCGAGCTGTTTCGGCGAGAACGCCACGGCGTCTCGCTGACGCGCGTCGGCCAGGCCTATGCCGAGGAGGTCGTCCCGGCCTTCGATGCCATTGCCACCGCGACGGCGCGGCTGCTGAAGAACACCTCGCAGGGCGCACTGCGCGTGCGCACCTACACGACCTTCGCGGCGAAATGGCTGATCCCGCGGCTGCCGGACTTCCAGGCCCAGTATCCCAGCGTCGAAGTGCGCATCGACAACGCGATTCCCGATGTCGACTTCGATCGCGATCCCGCCGATCTTGCCATCCAGTTCGGCGACGGCCGCTGGCCCCGCGTCAGCGCCGACTTCCTGTTCCACGACGAGATCGAACCGGTCTGCACGCCCGAATACCTGCGCACGCATCGCGGCGGCAGCCGCGGCAAGCCCGAAGCGCTGCTGCGCCACCGCCTGCTGGTGTCGCACTATCGCCGCAACGACTGGGATGATTGGCTGGCGTTCGCGGGCCTGACCGAGATGGCCGAGCGCACCGAACGCATGAGCTTCGGCAGTTCGGTGCTGACCTGGCAGGCCGCCCTCGATGGGCTTGGCATCGCGATCGGACAGGCGGCCATGCTGCAGGCCGAGCTGGCCTCCGGCCGCCTGATCCGGCCATTCGCGCGGCCGCTGGTACGCAGCAAGTCCTACTATCTGGTCCGGCCGGCCGTGCAGCGCGAGTCCCGCAAGGTGACGGCATTCCGGGACTGGCTGCTCGACACCGTGGCGCGCGAACAGCGTGCGGCGAAATGAACGACGCGCGTCGAGCGCCGCGTATCGCCCGACGCTGCAGGCAGCGTCAGGTATGACGATAAGTTCTACCTGCCCTCCAAACACGAAGTTCACAACCGTCTCGGGATAGCGGAAGCTGATGCCTGGCTTCTGCCCCATCCCGAGACATCGACATGAACTTTGAACTCAGCGAAGAGCATCAGGCATTTGCGGAATCGGTGCGCCGGTTCGCCCAGGACAAGCTCGCGCCCGGCGCGCTGCGACGCGCGCATTCCGCCCAGTACCCGTGGGACGCGGCACGCATGCTGGCCGAGCAGGGATTGCTCGGCATCGCCTTCCCCCGAAGAGGACGGCGGCCAGGGCGGCACGCTGATGCACGCGGTCATCGCGATCCAGGAAATCGCGCTGGTCTGCCCGAAGAGCGCGGACATCGTGCAGGCCGGCAATTTCGGGCCGATCCGCACCTTCGTCGAATACGCGACGCCAGAACAGAAGGCGCGCTTCCTGCCCGATGTGCTCGCCGGCCGCAAACTGATCGCGCTCGGCATGACGGAGCCGGAGGCTGGCTCCGCCGTCACCGAACTGCGCACCACCGCGCGCCGCGACGGCGACCACTACGTGATCGACGGCAGCAAGATCTTCTCCACGCACAGCCCCGAGGCCGAGCTGTTCCTGATCTACGTACGCTTTGGCCCGGGCGTCAACGGCATCGGTTCGGTGCTGGTGGAACGCGGCGCGCCGGGCTTTCAGGTCGGCGAGCCGTCGAAATTCATGAGCGGCGAGGAATG
This sequence comes from Cupriavidus sp. H18C1, assembly GCF_049311595.1. Lineage (NCBI taxonomy): Bacteria > Pseudomonadati > Pseudomonadota > Betaproteobacteria > Burkholderiales > Burkholderiaceae > Cupriavidus > Cupriavidus sp. H18C1. Next base: position 135,204 of record NZ_CP186008.1, on the reverse strand, counting down.
GTGCCAGCTCTATTTCGAGGACTGCCGCATTCCCGCGGACAACCTGCTGCTTGGCGAAGGCGGCTTCAAGCGCCAGATCGCCGGCTTCAACGTCGAGCGGCTGGGCAACTCGTCGCGCGCCCTCGCGCTCGGCCGCCACTGCTTCAACGTCGCGCGCGAACATGCGATGGTGCGCAAGCAGTTCGGTCGCGAATTGTGCGAATTCCAGGGGGATTCAATGGAAGTTCGCGGAGATGGCCTTGAAGCTCGAATCCGCCCAGCTTCTGCTGTATCGCGCGGCCATGGAGGGCGAGCACGGCCTGCCGTCGGCGCATAGCACGGCAATGGCCAAGCTGGCCTGCAACCAGGCAGGCTGGGACGTCGCCAACGAGGCGCTGCAGATCATGGGCGGCATGGGCTACAGCCAGGAATCGATCGTCGAATATTGCCTGCGCCGCATCCGCGGATGGATGATCGCCGGTGGCTCGATCGAGATGCTCAAAAATCGCATCGCCGAGGGCGTGTTCGGCCGATCGTTCCCGCAGCGCCCGCCCAGGCCGGCCACAAACTGAGCAGGCCAGCCGACCGCTCCGATTTCCCTCATACCCCGTTTCCAGTTGCGATGAATTCAACCTCTCCAGCATCCGGCCACATCGACTCCGCCCTCGCGCAGGCGCTGCTGTCTCCGCGCAGCGTGGCGCTGTTCGGCGCGTCCGACGACCCGGCCAAGACCGCGGGACGGCCGTTGAAATTCCTGCGTGCCGCCGGCTATCGCGGAACGATCTATCCGATCAATCCGAACCGCGATACGGTGCAGGGCGAAACCGCCTATCCGAGCCTGGCTTCGCTGCCGCAGGTCCCTGACCATGTCTTCGTGCTGACGCCGACCGAGACCGTGCTCGATGTGGTGCACGAGAGCGCCCGCCTCGGCGTCAAGGTGGTGACCATCCTCGCCAGCGGCTTTGCCGAGTCAGGGCCCGAAGGCGCGGCCAGGGAAGCGGAACTGCATGCCCTGAGCCGGCAGACCGGCATCCGCGTGCTCGGCCCCAGCAGCCTCGGTGTCATCCACCCGCGGGCCGGCGTCGTGCTGACCGCCAATGCGGCCTTCGCCGAGCCGGAACTGCCGCGGGGACGCGTGTTCGTCGCCTCGCACAGCGGCAGCATGATCGGCGCGCTGGTCTCGCGCGGCAAGGCGCGCGGCGTCGGCTTTGCGGGACTGGTGTCGGTCGGCGGAGAGACCGACCTGTGCATCGGCGAAATCTGCTCGGCCACGCTCGACGATCCCGCCATCGACGGCTACCTGCTGTTTCTCGAGAGCCTGCGCCACGGCGACAAGCTGCGTGCCTTCGCGATCGAGGCCGCCCGGCGCGGCAAACCCGTGATCGCCTACAAGCTCGGGCGATCGGCCGCTGCCGCCGAGATGGCCGCGACCCACACCGGGGCGCTGGCCGGCGAGGACGACATCGCCGATGCCTTCCTGAAGGATCTCGGCATTGCGCGCGTCGGCGTGCTGGAAGCGCTGCTGGAAGCGTTCCCGCTGGCACGGCGCATTCCGTTGGCGCAGCCGGGTACGCCGTCACACGGCGAGCCTCACAGCCAGCTACACAGCACGCCACGCCCGCAGCCACGCCGCGTGGGCGTGGTCACCACCACGGGCGGCGGCGCGGCGATGGTCGTCGATCAGCTCGGTGTCCGCGATGTGGTGGTGGAACCGGCCTCCCCGGCGACGCTCGACAAGCTGGCCGCGGCCGGTATCGCGGTCTCGACGGGACGCGTGCTCGACCTGACGCTGGCGGGCACCAACTACAAGGTCATGAAGACGGCGCTCGACATCATGTTCGAGGCACCGGAGTTCGATATCGTGCTGGCCGTCGTCGGCTCCTCGGCGCGCTTCCAGCCGCAGCTCGCGGTCAAGCCGATCATCGACAGCGCCGACAGCGCCAAGCCGCTGGCCGCGATGCTGGTGCCCGACGCACCCGAGGCGCTGGCCGCGCTGACGGCCGCCGGCGTGCCATGCTTCCGTTCGCCCGAACCGTGTGCCGATGCCATTGCCGCGGTACTGGCACGACGCGCTCCCGGCATTCAACCCGCGGCGCAACCGAAGCGCAATCGGCCGCCGCGCGCGCTGAGCGAAGCGCAGGCCTACGCCGTGCTGGAACGGCTCGGCGTGCCGTACGCGCCTGCGATCACGCTGCCGATCGACGGCCCCGTGCCGGCGCTGCCCTTCGGCTATCCGGTAGTCGCCAAGGTCTGCTCGCCGGAGATTCCGCACAAGACCGAAGTGGGCGGCGTGGTGCTCGGCATTCAGGACGCCCGTCAACTGGAAAACGCATTGGCGGCGCTGCAGACCAACGTGGCCGAGCGCGCGCCGACCGTGCGATGCGATGAAGTCCTGGTGCAGCCGATGACCAAGGGCCTGACCGAGGTGCTGGTCGGCTACCGTATCGATCCGGACGCCGGCCCGATCATCATGCTGGCCGCCGGTGGCATCTGGGCCGAAGTGGCGCGCGATCGAAGCATCCGGCTGGCGCCGGTGACGGTCGAGGTCGCGCGCGACATGGTCGCCGAAGTGAAGGCCCTGAAGACGGTGTCGGGGCTGCGCGGCAAGGCCCGCGGCGACCTCGAGGCGCTGGCCAGGGCCGTCTGCGCGCTGTCCCAGCTGGCGGTGCGCCCGGAGCTCGGCATTGCCGAAGCGGAAGTCAACCCGATGATGGTGCTGCCCGAGGGGCAAGGTGTGCTCGCCGTCGATGCCCTCGTGCTGACATCGTGAGTTCCCCCCGCCCTTCCCCACGCCCCCCGCGATGAACCCAGAACTGATCCGCCTGGACCGACGCGCCGAGACCTGCGTCGTGCACGATGCCGACCGGGCGATGGTCTGGCGCAAGTTCGGCGGCGGGCCGCCGCTGGTGCTGATCCATGGCGGCCATGGCAACTGGATGCATTGGGTCCGCAATATCGAGCCCTTGTCGGCAACCCACACGCTGTGGGTGCCCGATCTGCCGGGCTTCGGCCAGTCCGATGCGCTGCCGGGAGATCCCCACGCCGCCGATCGGCTCGATCGCCTGGTCGGCACCGTCATCGCGACGCTGGACCGCCTGGTCGGTGCGGATGCGATCGTCTCGCTCGCCGGCTTTTCCTTCGGCGGACTGGTGGCCGCCCAAGTCGCGGCCAGGCGCGGCGGCACGGCGCGGCTCGCCCTGCTGGGGCCCGCCGGACACGGCGGCACGCGGCGCCAGCGCATGGAGATGATGGACTGGCGCAAGGACGATCCCCACGCCATGCGAGTCGCGCTGCGGCACAATCTGCTCGCGCTGATGCTGCATGAGGAACGCGGCATCGACGAGACCGCCATGCTGGTGCACGAGCTTGCCTGCCGCGCGACGCGATTTCGCAGCAAGGCAATCTCGCGGCAGGCGCTGTTGGAAACCGCGTTGGACACTTTCAATGGGCCCACGCTGCTGATGTGGGGCGAGCACGATGTCACCGCCTCGCCGATCGATGCGGCCAGCCGCCTGGCGGGGACCGCGACGCATCGTGACTGGTGCCTCGTTCCGGGCGCGGGACACTGGGTCCAGTACGAGCGCCATCGCGAGGTCAATACGCTGCTGGCGCGCTGGTTCGGCCCGGCAGCACGCTGACGCTGGCGTAGCCAAGCCAGCTCAATCCGCACGCAGACGGTCCAGGGCCGCTGTCGTTTTCAGCCACTCGAGCACCGCGGCAGCGGGAGTGCCGGCCCGGATTGGCACCGGCGACAACAGGTAATAGCGCGAGCCGTCCTCGACAAACCCCATCGGCGCAGCCAGCGTGCCGTTGGCGATATCGTCCTGCACCAGATGCCAGGGCCCGACAGCAACGCCAAGGCCCGCCACCGCGGCCTGCAGGCTGAAGTAAAAATGCTCGAAGTTCTGTTCCGGCGCGCGCGACAGCGTCTGTCCTGTGATGTCGGCCCAGGTCCGCCAGGCGTGCGGCCTTGTCCTCGCATGCAGGCGCGGTGCGGAAGGACGCAGGCCGGTGCCGCCCTTGCGCACGGCAAACCATGCGCCGACCTGGTCCGGCCGGCACACCGGACCGACCCGTTCGACGAACAAGGGCGCCGCGTGGATGCTGTCGGGCCAGGCGAAGTCATCGCGCCGGATCGCAAGGTCGATCCCGCTGTCGAACGCGACCGGCCCGCCGCCGGCCACGAGATGGACGTCGAGTTCGGGATGCCGCGCCTTGAAGTCTGGCCAGCGCGGAATCAACCAGCGCATCAGCAAGGTCGGCTCGCATGACAGCACCCATTGGCGTGCCTGCCTCGCACTGGCGCGCAGCTCGCGAGTGGCCTGCCGGATCACGCCAAGGCCATCGCGCACCGCGTGCGAGAGCTTGCGCCCGGCGTCGGTCAGGAAAACGCGGCGGCTGCGTCGTTCGAACAGCGCCACGCCGAGGTCGTCCTCCAGCGTCCGCACCGCGCGGCTGACGGCGCCATGCGTCAGATGCAGTTCGTCGGCGGCGCGGCTGAAATTCTCCAGCCGCGCTGCGGCCTCGAAGCAGCGCAGGGCCAGCAGTGAAGGCAGGCGGGTGTCGTTCGATGGTGAGCTGGACTCACCATGATGGTCAGAAAACATCGTTATTCGTCGGTGGCCGGCATCCCTAAGATAGGGCTCTACCGTGGCACTTCGCACAAGGGAACCGACAGAGTAAACCATGACCGAACTGTTAGCTGTCATCACCATTACGCTGCTCGCCGTGATCAGCCCCGGACCGGACTTTGCGATGGTCACCCGCAACAGCCTGGTGCTGTCGCGCCGCGCCGGTGTGCTGACGGCACTGGGCATCGGGCTTGGCGTGCTGATTCATGTCAGCTACACCATCCTGGGCGTCGGCGTGCTGATCCAGCAGTCGCTATGGCTGTTCCAGACGGCCAAATGGATGGCCGCCATCTATCTGGTCTATCTGGGCATCGGCATGCTGCGCGCCAGGCCGGGCGGCGCGATTGCTGATGGCAACACCGCGGCGCTGTCGGACCTCGCCGCCTTGCGCACCGGTCTGCTGACCAATGCGCTGAATCCCAAGACGACCGTCTTTATCGTCAGCCTGTTCATGCAGGTAGTGCGGCCCGATACGCCGCTGGCGACGCAGATCGGCTACGGCGCCTTCATTGCCATTGCCCATATCGGCTGGTTCAGCCTGGTCGCGGTGTGCCTGTCGACGGGCACCGTGCGCGAGCGGCTGCTGTCCGTGCGGCACTGGATCGATCGGATCTTCGGCACCCTGCTGGTATCGTTTGGCGTGTTGCTGGCGGTGGCGCGCGGCGCGCGTTGAAGTGCGTCACCGCGCGGGCCTGCCAATCGCGCTACTCGCCGAACTCCCGCTGGATGCGCGGCGCCTGCGGGCATTGCCGGTCCAGCGACTCGCGGTACTTGACGCAGCCGCGCAGGAACTGCGGCCAGTCCGGTACCGCGGGCGTATGCGTGGCGGCATCGGGCAGCAAGGCCCACAGGTCCGGGTGATGCCAGCACAGGTCGTGGCCCGAGGCATCCCGATGGCGGCGGATGCCGGCTCGCAATCGCTTCACTTCTTCGATCAGCTGCTCGCGGCTCATCGTCTCGATGTCGTCGTCCATGGTGTCCTCCTGCGTGGCGTTCGTGTCCTGCGTTTCGTGGGCCGGAGATGGCGCCAGGCGTTGCGCTTTCGTTTGCGGCGCCCCCCTTCGAAACCTTCAGCTTAGGCCGGTTGCGCGCAGGCCGCCGAGCCCTTTGGCATATGGCGCAGCGTCAACGCCCAGAATGCCAGCGCCGCGGCACTGATGCCGGCGCCGAGCAGGCAAACCGCTTGCCACCCGGCCGCCGCATAGACCCATGTCGATGCAATGGCGCCCAACCCGCTGCCCACCGAATAGAACAGCATGTAGCAGCCGACGAGCCGGCTGTGCGCGTCGCGCTGCGCCGCGAAAATCATGCTCTGGTTCGCGACATGGATGGCCTGCCCGCCGAGGTCCAGCGCGACGATGCCGATCACCAGCCACCACAGGCCGTGCGCATCGAACCACCACAGCGGCAGCCATGAGAGCAGCAACACCAGCAAAGCGCCGCCGGTGACCTGCTGGCCGAGCCCACGATCGGCGAGACGGCCGGCACGCGCCGCCGCCAGCGCACCCACCACGCCGACCAGCCCGAAGGCGCCGATCGCCGTGTGCGACAGCCCATAAGGCGGCGCGCTCAGCGGCAAGACCAGCGCGCTCCAGAACACGCTGAACGCGGCGAACATCAGCATCGCGATCGTGCCGCGAATCTGCAGCACGCGTTCCTGCCGCAGCAAGGTCAGCATCGACAGGATCAGCCGCGGATAGCTCAGCTGTGCCATCGCAGGCGATTGTGCCGGCAGACGACGCCACAGGATCAGCGACAGAGCCAGCATCGCCAGCGCCGAGAACAGATACACGCCACGCCATCCGGCCATATCGGCGATCAGGCCGGCGAGCACGCGCGCCAGCAACAGGCCGATCACGACACCACCCTGCGCGGCCCCCACGACCCGTCCGCGCTCCGAGGGCGCGCCGGCGGTCGCCGCATAGGCGATCAAACCCTGCGTCATCGCGGTACCCAACATGCCGACGGCCAGCATGCCGGCCAGCAGCGCCGGCGCCGATGCGGCCGCGGCCACCGCGATCAGCGCGCCCACCAGCGCAGCGGCTTGCCACAGCATCAAGCGCCGCCGATCCATGCGATCGCCCAGCGGCACCAGCAGCAACAAGGCCAGCGCACAGCCGACCTGCGTAGCGGTGATCACGCCGCCGACCGCGGCATGGTCCAGCGCAAACTCCGCGCCCAGCGCGTCCAGCAAGGGCTGCGCGTAGTAGACGTTCGCCACGCTGAGCCCGCAGGCGCAGGCAAACAGCGCCAACAAGGCGCTGGGCATCGGGCTCGTGGACGGCGTTTGTTGCTTGGGTACAGGTCCTGTCGGCGGTTCCCCCGGCATGGTTTCTCCTTTCGTCGAGGTGGTTTCAAACGTGGTTTCCAGCCTGGCCTCGAAGGTGGCCTCGAAGGTGGCCTCGAAGGTGGCCTCCCACGTGCGCTCAAGCTGGTTTCAAATCAAGACCGGTTTGATTGTAGGCAAACTGGTCTTAAAATGAAAACCACCAAGACGAAATGAGTTCCGGCTCATGCCTTTACCGAAGGAGCACGCATGGCAAAACGTCGCGACAACCAGACGGAAACCTGTCCGGTTGCCCGCTCACTCGACCTGATCGGCGATCGCTGGTGCCTGCTGATCGTGCGCGACGCCTTCGATGGCGTGCGCCGCTTCAGCGAATTCCAGCGGCGGCTCGGCGTGGCACGCAGCATCCTGGCCGATCGCCTGCGCCTGCTGGTCGAAGCCGGCATCTTCGAGATCAGCCCGGCGTCGGACGGCACGTCGTATCAGGAATATGTGCTGACGCCCAAGGGCGAGCGGCTATTTCCGGTGATCGTGGCCTTGCGGCAATGGGGCGAGCAGCATCTGTTCGGATCGCGAGAGGCCCGTTCGGTACTGATCGACAAGGGCACCGGAAAACCGCTGGCTCCAATGGAGCCGCGGTCGGCGGACGGGGGAGGTGGTGGGGGCTTGGGAGACGGTGGTAAAGGTGCCGAAGGCGATTTGAGGAAAGTGGCTCCAATGCTTCACTTCCTCTGTTGCGGACGGATATGGCTTTGCAAGCGTCGTCACCGCGATGGCCTTGTGCCGATATACTCCGCCAATACCACGGAGCTTCCAATGAGCAAGGTCTCCCTATCCAAATACAACGTCCCTATCAAGGAACGAACCAAGGTCACTAGCGCGCCCAGTCCCGACAAGGTCGCGCCGAGCACGAAGGTCGAACATTCGCTTGATGGGCGGATCGTCGTGATCGAGAACGCTGACTCATCCACCGTTCAGGAAGCCGCTCGCAAGGTCATCCAGAAACATCATGAAGTGATCAAGCGCCTGGCCAAGCGATGAACAAGGGCTTCATCTCGATCACTGCAGATCAGGTACGTGAGATTCATGACCTGATTCTCGAGACCGAGATCGGGCTGGCCGGCGAGCACCCGGGATATCTGGAAGGTGCGCTCCATCGCGTCGCTGCGGCACAGTTCTATGAAGGCGTCGATGACCTCTTCGAGCTGGCGGCTCACTATGCGAGGCCATTGGCCAAGGGCACTGCTTCGTGGATGCCAACAAGCGGACAGGTCTTGTCACATGCCTGACGTTTCTCGAACTGCATGGCGTCACCGTGCAGAAGAACGATGACCTCGAAGATGCCATGGTGGATCTCACCACGAGGGATCTCGGGCTGTCCGATTTCGCCACCCTTCTATTCTCGTTGGCTGAGTACGCCGACAGCAGCGAGTCGGCAGGAGGATAAAAAAGGCCTCCCGGGAGGCCGTTTCTTCGCTGCTCCGCCCGCAGCTCCTACGTGAACGCTGCAACCCGGGCATCAATGAATCCGAAGCCCGACGATCTTGTCGCCCTCCACGGTAAAGAGAAATTCCAGCGTAATCGGACTGTTCGGAAATTCGCCGGACACCCTGGCGCGGACAGCGATCTCGTCGCCCTTGCGCGACATCTCGATCGGCTCGGCGACGTGGCGGTACTTCGCCTTGGCCGCCAACCACCACGCGCGTATCGCGCCGACGCCCTGATGCCGTGCGCCCTCATCTTCAAGCACCGCATCGGTCGCGAAGGCCCGTGCGATGGCCTCGGCATCGTTGCCCCTGTCCGCCTCGAAATACGCGTTCACAACGGCCGGAATATTCATTGTTTCGCTCCTGTTCCTGCTTGCTGGCAAAGTTCGGGATGAAGTTTAGGGCTTGACCATTGTGCAGATAAAGAAGATAAAACCGGATGCCATGATGAAAAACTCGGGACAATGGAACGGACCTCTCTTCAGGACCTGGAAGCCGTCATCGCGATCGCGCGCCGTGGAACGTTCCGCGCAGCCGCGATCGATCTCGGGATGTCGACGACGGCGCTGAGCCATGCCATTGGCAAGCTCGAGGCGAATCTCGGCGTTCGCCTGTTCAATCGCACCACCCGCAGCGTCTCGCTGACGGATGCCGGTCGGCAATTCGTCGACAACGTTGGCCCTGCGCTGCAGGATATTCACGGCGCGTTGGCGGCCGTGGGCTCGCAACGCGAAACGCCTGCCGGGACGCTACGGATCAATGCCGCCGCCTTTGCCGCGCGGGAGATCATTTCCCCGCTGGTGCTGGAATTCCTCCGCCGCTACCCGGAGATGAACGTCGACCTGGTCACCGAAGGACGATTGGTGGATATCGTCGCCGATGGCTTCGATCTCGGCGTGCGCGTCGCCGACCTCGTCCCGAGCGACATGATCGCCGTGTCGCTGGGCCGGCCCCAACGCTACGCCGTCGTGGGTTCGCCCGAGTACTTCGAGAATCATCGGAAGCCTCGCGTCCCTCCCGATCTGCTGAAGCACCCATGCGTGCGGGTACGCCTGCCTGACGGAACGCTGTATCGGTGGCGATTCGAGAAGGCTGGCGAGACCGTGCAGATGGACGTGCGCGGCCAGATCACGCTCGACGAGGCGAGCCTGGCGCGGACCGCGGTGATCGAGAGTATCGGCCTGGGCTACTTCATGGAGCAGGACGTGCTGGCCGATATCGAGGCAGGACGGCTGGTTCGCGTGCTGGCAGATTGGACGCCGCATTTGCCGGGGCTCTGCCTCTATTACCCTGGCCGGCGCAATCACTCCGCCGGCATGAAGGCATTCCTGGCGTTGGCTCGCGAGGTGGCGGATCGGGAGCGGAACCGGCACTCCCCGGCTCGGCGAGGCGGCCAACGCCGCTGAATAGGCTTCCCGTTGTCGCGAGCGTCATCCCATGCCGCGTGCGCGAAAAGCCTTGACAACACAACCGACCAACTAGTAGATTGGTCCAAACGTTGAATGCAGAGCGCAGCATCCCGGCAGCTGGGTCAGCGATGTCTCGCATGCGTATTCCACCATCCAGCCCTATTGCCGATGAATATGGGACTTTCCCCCCGCGCGAGCGAAATCGCCGAGCATACGAAGCAATTGCTCGCCGCCGGCGGTTATCACGGATTCAGTTATGCGGATCTGTCCGAGCGCGTGCATATCGGCAAGCCGAGCATCCATCATCATTTTCCGAGCAAGGCAGACCTGGTTCTGACTGTGGTCAGGCTGCACCGCGCGCAGGCAGTGCAAGGGATGGCCGCGCTCGATCAACAGATCGATGACCCGCTGGCGCGGCTGACGGCCTATATCGATTACTGGTCCCGGTGCATAGGCGATGGCACTTTGCCGATATGCATTTGCGCGATGCTTGCCGCCGAATTGCCCATGATCCCGCAAGAGATCGCGCATGAGGTGCGAGCCTATTTTGGCGACCTGACCGCATGGCTGGCAACGGTCCTTGAAGCCGGTGCGGCGAGAGGACAATTCCATCTGCGCGATACCGCCCTGGTCGAGGCACAGACGTTCATGTCCACGGTACATGGTGCCATGTTGACGGCACGGGCTTTCGAAAATCCCGAGGTATTCGCCTCGATCTCGCAAACGGCGATCAGACGGCTGACCGGGTCGAACTGACCGCCTTTTACCGGCCGCGAGCCGGCTATTTTTTCATCGCGCTACCGACCAACTAGTTGGTTGTCATGCAGGTGAAGTCCGTTGTTTCAACGCGTGGTTTGAAGGAGTGATCGTCCTATGCCGCATCCGATTTCCGCCCTGGGGTCCGGGCACACCGTCATCAGCATCGTCCCCGTCATCGCGGGCCTCTATAGCTTCGCGCGCTATTTCAGGATCGACAGCGCCACGCAAGCGGGCAGGATCTACCTCGGCGGGCTGGTGCTGTCGGTGCTGACATCGTTCGCGCTGTCCAGCACCGGCGGCTTCAACGTCGGCCATGCGCTCGGCATCCTGGCGCTGCTGGCCATTTCCGTCGCGCTGTTGCTGCAGCAGGCTTCCGTCTTGCCGCGTGCCCAACCCTACCTGTCCCAGTTCGGATTCACGTTCAGCTTCTTCCTGCTGATGGTCCCCGGCATCAACGAGACGCTGACGCGACTGCCCGCCGCTCATCCTCTTGCGGACGGCCCGCAATCGCCTGTGGTGCGCGGCACACTGGCCGCGTGGCTGATCGTCTTTGTGGTCGGCTCCGCGTTGCAGGCTTGGTGGATGCGTTCGCAACGCCGGCGCGCGCCACTTGCCTGATCCGGCTACGCGGCCCTCCGAAGTCGCGTGGGCCGCGACCGCTGCACGCCAGGCATCGTTCATCAGGGCCAGCGCAATCGTCGACCGGTTGGTTGCTCCGCCTTGTCCGTCATGCCGGCGCGGCCCTGGCCGCGCCCGAACCGCGGCGATGCGTGGCGTCAGTGCGATGACACAAACGGCGAGCCAGCATGCGCGGGCGGCACGGCAAATTCCGCCTTCATCCGCTTGACCTCTTCGACGGGGCTTCGCCCGAACAGGCGCTTGAATTCCCTGCTGAACTGCGAGGGACTGTCATAGCCGACTTCGGCACTGGCGGCCGCCGCGGTCATGCCACTGCGGACCATATGCAGGCGAGCCTGATGCAATCGGATCGACTTCAGGTACTGCACCGGCGAGGTCTTGGTGACGGCTTTGAAGTGGGCGTGGAACGTAGGCACGCTCATCCCGGCTTCGCGCGCCAGCTGCTCGACACTGACGTCGACATGAAAAGACGCATGGATGCGGCGCAAGGCTCGGGCAATCTTGCCGAACTGCCCATGCATGGACAGCGCGGCGCGCATCGATGCCCCTTGCTCTCCGGTCAACACATGGAAGTAGATTTCCCGCACCAGCGCCGGGCCAAGAATCTGGGCTTCCAGAGGCCGGCTCATCGCCTCAAGAAATCGAACCAGCGATTCGCATAGCCGGCTGTCCATCGGGGTAGACATCATGCCCCGCGGCTCGGTCGGCTCCATGCCGCCATGCTGGTCGATCTGCAACATCAGATCCGCGGCGAGCTTGAAATCGAGGTGCATGTAGATCGCCAGCAGCGGCTCCGATTCGCTGGCGTCCGTTTCCATGGTGAATGGCACGGGCACCGAAACCGCGAGGTAATGCCGATCGTCGTACAGGTAAATCCGATCGCCGAAATACCCGCGTTTCCTGCCCTGGCAAACGATCACGATTCCGGGATCGTAGAGCACCGGCACCGCCTTCAATGGGCGGTTGGAACGCAGGAATCGCACATCGGGCAACGCCGACAAGTTATATCCTTCGCGCGGCGCGAGCGCTGCCAGCATGGACACCATGCGCTGTACCAACATCGATTGGCTTGGCGCCTCGCTTTTGCCAGATCGAGCCATGGCCTGAACCTCTTGTCTGCACTGCGGCGTAGCTTAGCAGCACCCTTGCCGAAATTCTTGCCGCTCATAGGATCAGGCAAACATCAGAGACCCGCTGCCATGGAGTCATGCGCAGCTTGATTCCATTATTCAATCCGCAGCGCCAGGCCGCGTCGTGGTGACGCGGCGCGCATTGCTATCAACTGGAGCGGTGGAACTCTCATGATCGACGTACTCAACCCTGCAGACGGATCGCGCGTCGGGGGCCGCGCCCCACATGAACGGCGCGGGGGTAAAGGCAGCAATAGACAGAACCTGCAGCGCATTCCCGGCATGGTCGCGCAAACTCGCCAAGGAACGCAGCGAGCTGCTTCGCCGCTGGTTCGAACTGGTCAGGGACGACAAGCAGGTCTTTGCCGAACTGATGGTCAAGGAAAACGGCAAGTGCCTTGCCGAAGCACTGGGCGAAATCGACTACGGGCTCGGCTTTATCGAGTGGTATGCCGAGGAAGCCAAACGGGTCTATGGCGACACCATCCCGTCCCACGCCAATGATGCCGCCGTGATGGTCATCAAAGAGCCGGTTGGGCCGACCGCGGCCATCACGCCGTGGAATTTCCCGTTCATGATGATCACGCGCAAAGTCGCCACGGCACTGGCGGCCGGTTGCACCATGATCATCAAGCCTTCCGAAGAAACGCCGCTGACCGCCTACAAGCTGCTCGAGTACGCGCGCAAGGCGGGCATTCCGGAGGGCGTATTCGAAATGGTCACCGGCAACCCGCAAGAGATCGGTGCGCTCTTTACCGGCGATGACCGGATCCGCAAGATCTCGTTCACCGGCTCCACCGCCGTCGGCAAATTGCTGGCCGAGGCCAGCGGGCGCGCGTTGAAAAAGATGACACTGGAATTGGGCGGCAATGCGCCTTTCATCGTCTTCGACGACGCCAATTTGGACGACGCTGTCAGCGGCCTGATCGCCGCCAAGCTGCGAAATTCCGGCCAGGTCTGCATTTCGCCCAACCGCATCTACGTGCAGGATGGCGTCTACGATCGCGTCGTCGCCGCCGTGGTGGAAAAAGTCTCCCAATTCCGCGTGGACCAGGGATTGCAGCCGGAATTCGTCGTCGGGCCACTGATCAATCAAGCGGGCTTCGACAAGGTCGTTCAGCTCGTCGAAGACACGAAGCGGCGCGGTGGCAAAGTTCTGCTCGGCGGCAAACCGCACGAGAAAGGCGGACTGTTCCATGAACCCACCGTCCTCACCGATCTCGATGACGATATGCCGATCGCCCATACCGAGATCTTCGGACCGGTCTTCCCCTTCTACCGCTTCCGTGATGAAGCCGAAGTCGTGAGCAGAGCCAACAACACCGCATACGGACTCGTAGCTTATGCCTACACGCGCGACCTCGGCCGAGCCTTTCGCTTGTCCCGCGATATCGAGGCGGGCATGGTGATCCTGAATTCCGGCTCTGTGGGCACCGCCTCGGTGCCATTCGGCGGGGTCAAGCATTCGGGGTACGGGCGCGAAGGCAGCTTCTATGGGATCGAGGAGTATGTCGAGGTCAAATACGTATTGATGAGCGGCTTGGCGTCCTGACTCCACGGGGCATAGGGCGTTATAGTGACGACCACTCAGCGTACGCTTCCTGTGACTGCCATGGTCCGTCGCGCCCTGCTTCCCCCCACTGAATCCGGCCCGAGCATTCGAAGCCACCGGGCGGCTGCTCAGCATTTCCAAGGCTGCCGATGAGTTGTGTGTCACGCCCGCCGCGGTCAGCAGGCAGGTACGCGCGCTGGAAAGCTACCTCGGAACGCCTCTGTTCGTCCGCGTACACGGCGGGCTGGAATTGACGCCGGCCGGCGCGCGTTACCTTTCCGACCTGATACCGCTGTTCGAGACATTGCGGGAAGCCACCCTGGCGGTGACCAACAGCAGCCCTGGCCGGAACACCTTGCGGATCAGATCGCCCGCCACGTTCGCGGTGCGCTGGCTGATCCCCCGGCTCGCGAGCTTTCACCAGCTGCACAAGGACATCGACGTTCAGCTCATGACCTCGTTCGCGCCGTTGGACTTCGAGCGCGAGGACATCGACGCAGGCATACAACTGGGCGACGGGCGTTGGCCGGGAATGCGAACGCTGCAGCTTGTTCGCAACGAGCTTGTTCCCGTCGCCTCGCCTGCCGTGCGCCTGACGCACAAGAAGCAGTTGGCCACGCAAACCTTGCTCCATTCGATGGCGCGCCCCGACGACTGGATGCTATGGCTGCGCGCGGCAGGCTTGCGCAACGTCAGCCCTACCCACGGCATGAAATACGAGACATCGTTGCTTGCCTATCAAGCGGCGATCGAAGGGCATGGCGTGGCCATCGCACAGAAAGCATTGATCGAGAAAGAGCTGGCGGACCGGACGCTGGTGGCGCCACTCGGTCAGACGCTCGATCGCGGCGATTACACATATTACTTCGCGTGGCCGACGGGCAAACCGCAGTCCAGCGCATTGCGCGCATTTCGCGATTGGCTGGCCACTCTCGTCGCAACCTGATCCGCCCAGGCGATCCCCTTTACAAAAAGTCAAAGCGTACGGCCCATAAAGTCGATTGCCGGCCCGGGTCCCCCTGCCTATTCTCCCCGCATCACAACTGATCGCGGCCACCAGCGAGGCCGTGTCATCCGGGAGGCAGGATATGTTGAAGCGCAGCTTGCGAGGACTGCGGGTCGTCGATTTTTCGCATGTACTCGCGGGGCCCATTTGCACCATGATGCTTGCCGACATGGGCGCCGATGTCATCAAGGTCGAACCGCCCGGTGGCGAATTGGGGCGGCAGATCGGCCCACCCTGGATAGCGGGTGAAAGCGCGGTGTACCTGAGCGTCAACCGCAACAAGCGCGGCATCGCCTTGGACCTGAAATGCGCGGATGGCCGCGAAGTTGCTCGTCGCCTGATCCAGGGCGCCGACGTAGTGGTCGAGAACTTCCAGGCCGGGCGTCATGCAGGCATTGGGCCTGGACTATGACACGCTCGCTGGCAGCAATCGCAAACTGGTGTACTGCTCGATCTCCGCCTATGGCCAAACCGGGCCGATGCGCGATCGCGCCGGTGTGGACGGAATCATCCAGGCCGCCAGCGGGCTGATGAGCACGCTTGGCACCGCGCACAGCGAGCCCATGAAGGTCGCGATCCCGGTCGCGGATATGGTGGCGGGCTATCTGGCGACGATCGCCGTCCTTGCCGCGGTCAACGCTGCCCGGCAAGGCGGCCAAGGCGAGTACCTCGACATCAGCCTGTACAACGCGACGCTGATGCTGCAGCAGATCGGGTACGCATCGTACTTCGCGACGAACGCGCTGCCTGCCAGGACGGGCAGCGCAGCCCCGTACGCGGCGCCCAATGAAGCGTATCAAACGCGTGATGGCTGGCTCATGGTCGCTGCCTACCACCCGAAGCGTTGGCAAGCACTATGCGCAGTCCTCGGAGCGCCGGACCTCGAGAACGATCCGCGCTTCGCCAGCAATGCTGACCGCGTCGCACACCGCGACGCGCTGCGCCAGGCACTGACGCCGTTGTTCCAGCAGCGCTCCACCGAAGCGTGGATCCAGGAACTGACCGTGCACGACATCTTGTGTGCGCCCGTTGCCGACTACGAGGACGTTCTCCGATCGCCGCAGTACACGGCTAGCGGCGTCGACAGCTGGGTTGACCATCCGCTCGCCGGAAAGGCGCGCATGCCCGGCTTCGCGCCGGGGCCTGCCAACGCGGCCAGTGCAGAGGATCGCGATATGCCCGCGCCTACCCTGGGCCAGCATGGCCCCGATGTCCTCGAGGAATGCGGTTATACGCGGCCTGAAATCGACGCCATGCTCGAGCGCGGCGTCCTCGTCGTTCACCCCACCCCATCCACATGACCCAGGATACGTCGATGAAATCGAATGAAGCCCGCGCAATGCGCCCCTCCACTGCCCTGCCCGACACGCTGGTCCGGCAAGACATCGCCGAAACGCGTCCTCACATTGAGCCTCAATGACCCGGACACGGGCAACGCCATGTCGGTGGCCATGGCCGAGGCGCTTGCCGAAGCCCTTGAGGCCGCCAATCGCCTGCCATACGTCCATTGCGTACTGCTGCGCTCCACCGGCGAGTATTTCTGCACCGGCGGCAACGTCAAGGACATGGAGAGCGGATCGGATCTGATGCAGGGTTCCGCGACGCAGGTCCGGGAGCGGCTGAAAGCCACGTTGCACCGAATCACCCATGCCCTGCAGGCACTGCAGGTGCCGTCGATCGCCGCGGTCAACGGGGCAGCGATCGGGGCGGGTTGCGACCTGGCGCTGATGTGCGATCTGCGCGTCGCGAGCGAGCGGGCCACCTTCGCCGAGAGCTTTCTGCGGCTGGGACTCGTGTCCGGCATCGGCGGCGCGTGGTTCCTGACCCGGCTGGTCGGAACGGCAAAGGCGCTGGAACTGACGCTGACCAGCGAATTTGTCGATGCGCCTACGGCCTTGCAGCTTGGCATGGTGTCCCGTGTCGTTTCGCCCGAGGCGCTGGACGAAGTCAGTACCACCATGGCGCGCCGGATCGCATCCAGCCCGCCCCAGGCCCTACGCATGGCCAAGCGCCTGGTATTGGATGCGGCCGAGACGACGTTGCCCGTGGCGCTGGAGACTGCGGCCGCGATGCAGGCGATCCTGCTTTGCGGTGACGAGCACAAGGCCGCCGTGCGGGATTTCCTGGGGCGCCGCGCACGACGCCACCTCTACCCGCAATCCCGCTGAAGGCGCAGCTACGGCGCTCGCTCGGGACAGGTGCATGGAACGCTGAAGCCGCTCTCACGCCGCGTCCCCATATAACAGGAGACAAACACCATGATCCCAACCACAACACGCATCGCCCGTCTGGCAGCGGCGATGGCATCGGCGGTCATTGGCCTGGCCTGCGCCATATCGGCACGGGCGGCCGACTTTCCGGAAAAGCCGATCACCTTTGTCGTGCCGTTCGGCGCCGGCAGCGCGACCGATCTGCTCGCGCGCGCCCTGTCGGCGTCGACGGCACAGCAGACCGGGAAGGCGGTCGTCGTCGAGAATCGGCCCGGCGCCAGCGGCATGATTGCTGCCCAGCATGTTGCCCGCGCCGCCGCGGACGGCTACACCGTGCTGATTACGACGAACACGACGCAAGCCGCCAATCCCCACCTTTTCAAGAAACTGCCCTACGACCCGATCACGGATTTCCTGCCCTTGACGGGATTGGGGCGTGGCGGTCAGGTGCTCGTCGTGCGCGCCGACGCGCCTTTCCGCACCGTCGACGATCTGCCGCAGGCAGCCAGGAAGGCGAGAGGAAAACTGAGCTTCGGCAGCGGCAATTCCTCCAGCCGAATGGCGGGCGAAATGCTCAAGCAGCTGACCGGTACGGACATCGTCTGGGTCGGATACAACAGCAATCCAAACGCCCTGAACGATCTGCTCGGCGGTCATATCGACATGATGGTGATCGACACGGTCACCGGTCTGTCGCAGATCAGATCGGGCAAGCTCCGCGCACTGGGCGCGTCCACCCGGGAGAGGCTGCCTGAGCTTCCGGACATACCGACCCTGGATGAGGCCGGCATCAAGGGCTACGACATGGGGTACTGGTTCGCCGCCTACGTGCCGGCAGGCACGCCCACCCCCGTCGCCGCGAAGCTGCGACAGCTACTGATTACGGCAGTCGGCAGCGCGGGAGCGCGCGCCTTCTTCCGCAATTCCGCGACACAGCCCTGGACCACGACGGCCGCCGAGCTGCGGGCGTTCCAGAATGCCGAAATCCAGAAATGGGGCCGTGTCGTCAAGGGGGCCGGGATTGAGCCGGAGTGAAAGCTGCTGCGTTGCGGGCACTGCGTTGCGGGCACTGCGTTGCGGGCACTGCGTTGCGGGCAATTGGTGGCGTTGAGCAAAAACAAAAAAAGCCCGCGGTTACGCGGGCTCAGCTTTATTTTGGTGCTACCGGGTACCGGCCGGTGCCGGACACCAGATCACTCCCACTCGATCGTCGCCGGCGGCTTCCCCGAAACGTCGTACACGACCCGGTTCAACCCCCGCACTTCATTGATGATCCGATTGGAGCAGCGGCCCAGCAGCGCATACGGCAGATGCGCCCAATGCGCCGTCATGAAGTCGGTGGTCTGCACCGCGCGCAGCGCGACGACGTAGTCGTAGGTCCGCCCGTCGCCCATCACGCCGACCGACTTGACCGGCAGGAAGACGGCGAAGGCCTGGCTGGTCAGGTCGTACCAGCTCTTGCCGACCTGGTCTTCGGTGCACAGGCCCGCGGCGGCGTCCTGTGCCGTGGCAATGGTGCCGCGCAGTTCTTCGATGAAGATCGCGTCGGCGCGGCGCAGCAGGTCGGCGTATTCGCGCTTGACCTCGCCGAGAATCCGCACGCCCAGGCCGGGGCCCGGGAACGGGTGGCGGTAAACCATTTCGGGCGGCAGGCCGAGTTCGACGCCGAGTTCGCGCACTTCGTCCTTGAACAGGTCGCGCAGCGGCTCGAGCAGCTTCAGGCCCAGCGTCTCGGGCAGGCCGCCGACGTTGTGGTGGCTCTTGATCGTGGTCTGCTTCTTGGTCTTGGTGCCGCCTGACTCCACCACGTCCGGATAGATGGTGCCCTGGGCCAACCACTTGGCACGGGTCAGCTTCTTCGCCTCGGCCTGGAACACCTCGACGAATTCGCGGCCGATGATCTTGCGCTTCTGCTCGGGATCGGTGACACCGGCGAGGTGGCCGAGGAACTGTTCCGAGGCGTCGATGTGCACGACCTTGGCGTGCAGCCGGCCGGCGAACATTTCCATCACCAGCTTGCCCTCGTCCTGGCGCAGCAGGCCGTGGTCGACGAACACGCAGGTCAGCTGGTCGCCGATCGCGCGATGGATCAGCGCCGCGGCGACCGACGAATCGACGCCGCCGGAGAGGCCGAGGATCACCTCCTCGTCGCCCACCTGCTCGCGGATCTTGGCCACGGCCTCGGCGATATGGTCGCGCATGACCCAGTCGGGGCTGGCACCGGCGATCTTCAGCACGAAACGCTCCAGCATTTCGCGGCCCTTGACCGTGTGCGTGACCTCGGGGTGGAACTGCACGGCGTAGTAGCCGCGCGCTTCGTCGGCCATGCCGGCGATCGGGCAGCTCGGCGTCGACGCCATCAGCTTGAAGCCCGGCGGCAGTTCGGTAACCTTGTCGCCGTGGCTCATCCAGACCTTCAGCATGCCGTGGCCTTCCGGCGTGACGAAGTCCTGCACGTCCTTCAGCAGCTCGGTATGGCCGTGCGCGCGGACCTCGGCGTAGCCGAACTCGCGCGTATCGCTCCACTCGACCTTGCCGCCCAGCTGCACGGCCATGGTCTGCATGCCATAGCAGATGCCGAGCACCGGCACGCCCAGGTCCCACACCGCCTGCGGCGCGCGCAGCTGATGGTCCTCATAGGTGCTGGCGTGGCTGCCCGACAGGATGATGCCCTTCGGCGCGAACTCGCGCACGAATTCGTCCGACACGTCGTTCGGATGGATCTCGCAATAGACGTGCGCCTCGCGGACGCGTCGCGCGATCAGCTGCGTAACTTGCGAGCCGAAATCAAGGATGAGGATTTTGTCGTGCATGATGGGGAGCGATTGACGTGTCGACCGGTTCGACATCGGTCACCACTTCGGTGCCCGGACCGTAGCCGGGCGGCGGCGTGATGACCGGCTCGCGCCGGACTTCGGAGGATGGGGTTGGGTGAATGGTCGGCGCAGCGGCCGCGGGTCGGTTGGCCGCCGCCAGTTCGGCCTCGCGGCGCAGCAGTTCCTCGCGCTCGCGATTGCGGATGCGCTTGGCCAGCGGAATCTGCACCAGCGCGAAGAAGGCCAGCATCGCGGCCAGCAGTCCGAGCCAGATCCGGCCGGCGCCCTGCACCGGCAGATCGAAGAAGATCAGCCAGGCCGCGATCAGCACCGCGCTGGCCAGATTGACCGGCCCGGCCATGCGTGCGACCGGCACCGTCAGCTGGCCGCGGAACGCCGCCTGGGCCAGCAGCCAGGCGAAGCCGAGCAGCGCCATGCCGAGCAGCTGTCCGTACAGCGCCGGCTGCGGCTGCGGCAGTTGCAGCGCGGCATAGAAGGTGGCGAACGGCGCGAGCAGCAGCACGGCGCCGAGCGCGAGGTCGAACAGGGCATCGAAGAACAACACGGCGCGGAGCAGGACCTTCATCGATTCTCCTTGGCGGATTGACAGGCCGACTGACGTCGACTGATTTCGGCTGATTCCGGCTGACAAACGAACCGACAGACAAAACGGACCGGTAAAACAACCGGACCAACAATCAAACCGGCAAAAAAACCAGCCGGCCGGTCAGCATCGCCGGCCGGATCGTGCGATACGCATGCAATGCGCGTGCTATATGCGTGCAATCCGCGGCCCGGATATGACGCGCGGCTGCACCGCCTTCAGGCCGTGCAGCCGCGCATCACTGGCATCGCGAATGGCGCGGCGTTCGCCGGTCAGTCGCTGACGTCAGTCGATATGGTAGTTCGGTGCTTCCTTGGTGATCTGCACGTCGTGGACATGCGACTCGCGCATGCCGGCGGCGGTGATCTGCACGAACTGCGCGTTCTCGTGCCATTCGGCGATCGAGCTGCTGCCGCAATAACCCATCGAGGCGCGCACGCCGCCGGTCAGCTGGTGAATGATGGCCATCACCGAGCCCTTGTAGGGCACGCGGCCTTCGATCCCTTCGGGAACCAGCTTGTCGACGTTGGCGGTGTTGTCTTCCTGGAAGTAGCGATCCGCCGCGCCGTCCTTCATCGCGCCGACCGAGCCCATGCCGCGGTAGCTCTTGAACGAGCGGCCCTGGTACAGGAACACTTCGCCCGGCGCTTCCTCGGTACCCGAGAACATGCCACCCATCATCACGGTGTGCGCACCGGCTGCCAGCGCCTTGGCGATATCGCCCGAGTAGCGGACGCCGCCATCGGCCACCAGCGGCACGCCGGTACCGGCCAGCGCCTCGGCCACGTTCGACACCGCGGTGATCTGCGGCACGCCGACGCCGGCGACGATACGCGTGGTGCAGATCGAACCCGGGCCGATGCCGACCTTGACGCCGTCGGCGCCATGCTCGACCAGCGCGCGGGCAGCCTCGCCGGTGGCGATATTGCCGCCGATCACCTGCACGTGCGGGAAGTTGTCCTTGACCCAGCGGACGCGGTTCAGCACGCCTTGGCTATGGCCGTGGGCGGTATCGACCACGATCACGTCGACGCCGGCCTTGACCAGCAGTTCGACACGCTCGTCGTTGTCCGGGCCGACGCCGACCGCCGCGCCGACGCGCAGCTGGCCATGGTCGTCCTTGCTCGCCAGCGGGTGCTCGACCGCCTTCTGGATGTCCTTGACGGTGATCAGGCCGCGCAGCTGGAAGGCGTCGTCGACGACCAGCACGCGCTCCAGGCGGTGGCGGTTCATCAGGCGCTTGGCCTCGTCCAGGCTGGCGCCCTCGGCCACCGTGACCAGCTTCTCGCGGGGAGTCATCTTGGCGCGCACCGGGGCGTCGAGTTCTTCCTCGAAGCGCAGGTCGCGATTGGTGATGATGCCGACCACGGTCTTGCCTTCCAGCACCGGGAAGCCCGAAATGCCGTGCTGCTGCGACAGCGCGATCACGTCGCGGATTTTCATGTCCGGCGAAATGGTGATCGGATCACGCAGCACGCCCGATTCGAAGCGCTTGACCCGCGCCACTTCCCGCGCCTGGTCGGCCGGCTTCAGGTTCTTGTGAACGATGCCGATGCCGCCCGCCTGCGCCATGGCGATCGCAAGGCGCGCTTCCGTCACGGTATCCATGGCGGCGGATACCAGCGGAATGTTCAATTCGATCGAGCGGGTCAGGCGGGTGCGGAGGGAGACATCCCGGGGGAGGACGGCCGAATAGGCCGGCACGAGCAGCACATCATCGAACGTGAGTGCTTTCTGGACAAGACGCATAGCGATTCCTCTAGGCGCAAAATCGAATTATACAGGAACCGCCCTTTGCATGACGTCCGCGTGCGCGGAAACTGCCGGGCCAATGCTATGCTTTGAGGCTTTTCTGAGCGGAGGCGCGTCCAGCGCGGCAAAACGGATGGGAATCGGCGTACTGTGCGGCCTGCTGGCCGGCGCGTTCTGGGGCATGGTCTTTATCGCGCCCAAGCTGCTGCCGGTATTTTCGCCGTGGGAACTGGCGATCGGCCGCTACCTGGCCTACGGGCTGGTGGCCGCTGTCGCGGCGGCGCCGCTGATGCGCCGGATTGCCCGCAAGCTGACCCGCGCCGACTGCATCGCCCTGCTGCGCCAGGCCTTCACCGGCAACCTGCTCTACTACGTGCTGCTGGCCTTCGGCGTGCAACTGGCCGGGGTCGGTCCGACCTCGCTGATCATCGGCATCCTGCCGATCTCCGTCACCGTGATGGGCCGGCGCGACCACGGCGCGGTGCCGCTGTCGCGGCTGCTGCTGCCGCTGCTGGTGGTCGCGGTCGGCATCGCCTGCATCAACCTGGACCTGTTCGCCGGCGGCGGCCACGGCGCCCACGGCGCGGCGGCCGCCGAGGCCGCACGGCCGGTCTGGCAGAAGCTGGCTGGCGTCGTCTGCGCGGCCGGCGCGCTGGTCTGCTGGACGCTCTACGCCGTCGACAATGCCCGCTACCTGCAGCGCAATCCGCAATACAGCGGCAACGAATGGTCGGCGCTGTACGGGCTGTCGACCGGCATCGTGTCGGCGCTGCTGGCGCTGGTGGGCTGGCTGCTGTTCCGCGACGTGCTGACCGCCCCGGGCAGCGGGCGCGACTGGCAATGGTTCTGGTGGGTCAATGCGGCGGTGGCGCTGGGCGCCTCGCTGATCGGCAACAACCTGTGGAATATCGCCAGCCGGCGGCTGCCGCTGACGCTGTCGGGCCAGATGATCGTGTTCGAGACGTTGTTCGCGCTGGCCTACGGCTTCCTGTACGAGCAGCGCTGGCCGCGGCCGCTGGAGCTGGCGGCGATCGTGCTGCTGATGATTGGCGTGGCGTGGTCGGTGCGGCTGCATGCGGGGGGACAAGCCCGCGGCGACGGCGGCCGGTGAGCCTGCCATCGCCGAAGCCGGCGAAACCGCCGAATCGGGCCAGGACGGCAAACGGACCGCTTAGGGCCGGGTCAGGACCGACCGGACTGGGACCGACCGGACTGGGACCGACCGGATTGGAACAGACCGGATTGGGCTGGCTTGGGGCGGCTTTTCGCCCTCGCCTGCCGACGGTTCAGCGCCCCACCGCCTCGCTGTCGCCGCCGCCGCGCATCCACTTCTGGCCTTCGCGCGTGCCGGCCTCCCGCGCCTTCTGCACGCGGCGCCGGCGGGCCGTCTTGGGATCGGCCACCAGCGGCCGGTAGAGCTCGATGCGATCGCCCTCGCGCACCGCCGTCTCCAGCGTCTTGAGCTTGCCGAAGATGCCGACGCGCAGCGTCGCCGGATCGAGCTCCGGATGGGCCGCCAGCACGCCGCTGGCCTCGATCGCAGCAGCGATCGTGCTGCCGGCGGGCAGTTCGATCTCCTTCATGAACACCGCGTCCGGCTTCGCATGGCAGACCGCCACGCGCACGGTCGCCCCGCCCGCCTCAGGAATTGCCATAGACCACTTCCGCGCGCTTGACGAAGGCGTCGACAAAGGTATTCGCGATCATGCTGAACACCGGCCCGATGATTTTCTCGAGGATGATGCTGGAGAACTCGTAATGCAGATGGAATTCGATCTTGCAGGCATCCTCGCGCAGCGGAATGAAATTCCAGTAGCCGTTGAAGGTCTTGAACGGACCATCGGCGAAATTCATGTCGATGCGGGTCGGCCGATGCTGCGTATTGCGGGTATGGAAATACTGCTTGATGCCGTTGAAATGGATATGCAGCTTGGCGTCGAGCAACGTCTCGGTCTGCTCGAACACTTCCACGCCGCCGCACCAGGGCAGGAACTTGGGATAGTCCTCGACGCGCGTGACCAGGTCGTACATTCGCTCGGCCGAATAACCGAGCAGCACGGTTTTATGGACGTCTGCCATGAGTTGACGATTCTGGGCCGAGGGCTGTCCACGGGCGACAACCGGGGCCGGTCTGTTTGCTAGAATCCGGATTTTAGCCGACGCGCGCCTGCCCTGGCGCACACTCCGGCCGGGACACCGCCATCGGCCGCGGCGCCAGTCATCGTACCAGCGGCCGCCACCGGCGTCCGCCGAACCGGCGGGGCCCGCAGAATGGCGCCGCCGCACCCTACCATCCACCACCACGCATGACCATCGCAGACAACAAGAAGGCCTTCTTCGACTATTTCATCGAGGAGCGATACGAAGCCGGCATCGTGCTCGAAGGCTGGGAGGTCAAGGCGATCCGCGCCGGGCGCGTGCAGATCAAGGAAGGCTATGTGGTGGTGCGCGACGCCGAGCTGTTCCTGATCGGCGCGCATATCAGCCCGCTGCAGAGCGCCTCGACGCACGTCAAGCCCGATCCGGTGCGCACGCGCAAACTGCTGCTCAAGGCCGACGAGATCCGCAAGCTGATCGGCAAGGTGGAGCAGCGCGGCTATACGCTGGTGCCGCTGAACCTGCATTACACGCGCGGCCGCGTCAAATGCGAGATCGGCCTGGCCAAGGGCAAGAAGCTGTTCGACAAGCGCGAGACCGAGAAGGACCGCGACTGGCAGCGCGAGAAGGCGCGGATCATCAAGAGCGGCGGCAAGGAATAAGTCCCGCCGCCCAGTCCTCCCCGCCGCCCTGCCCGGCTCGCCGGGGCTTCAGCCCGGCTCGAGCCGGGATTGCCTAGCCCGCGTTCTTCTGGCTTTTGACGATCTGCAGCGCCGACGCGACCATCGAGCTCATTTCGCCCAGGTTGCCCGGCACGATCAGCGTATTGCCGGTCTTGGCCAGATTGGCGAAGGCGCCGACATATTCCTCGGCGACCTTCAGGTTCACCGCCTCGACGCCGCCCTCCGCGCGAATCGCGCGGCCGATCTTCTCGATCGCCTGCGCATTGGCCTCGGCCACCGCCAGGATCGCCGCGGCCTCGCCCTGCGCCTGGTTGATCGCCGCCTGGCGTTCGCCCTCCGACTGCTGGATCGCCGCCTCGCGCGCCCCCGAGGCCAGGTTGATCTGCTCCTGGCGGCGGCCCTCCGAGGCCGCGATCAGCGCCCGCTTTTCGCGCTCGGCCGTGATCTGCGCCTGCATCGCATGCAGGATCTCCTTCGGCGGCGTCAGGTCCTTGATCTCGTATCGCAGCACCTTGACGCCCCAGTTCGAGGCCGCCTCGTCCAGCGCATTGACGATGCTGTGGTTGATGAACTCGCGCTCCTCGAAGGTCTTGTCGAGTTCCATCTTGCCGATCACCGAGCGCAGCGTGGTCTGCGCCAGCTGCGTGATCGCGACGACGAAGTTGCTCGAGCCGTAGGACGCCTTCATCGGATCGGTGACCTGGAAGTACAGCACGCCGTCGACCTGCAGCTGCGTGTTGTCCTTGGTGATGCAGACCTGGCTGGGCACGTCGAGCGGAATTTCCTTCAGGATGTGCTTGTAGGCGACGCGGTCGATGAACGGCAGCACCACGTTGAGCCCGGGCGTCAGCGTCGCGCGATATTTGCCCAGGCGCTCGAGCACCCAGGCGTGCTGCTGAGGCACGATCTTGAAGCTCTGCGCGAGCAGCACGATCACGGCGATCAGGACCAGGAGAGGCAGCACGCTGCCGGCGACATCTAGCATGGGGACTCCATCGGTTGCTTGAAGGGAAAACGAAGGTAAAACGAAGGGAAAGCCAGGAGTGGCAGCCCGGGGGCGGCAACGCGTCGCGCCCCGCGCGGCATCGCCTCGCACAGCGCGGCACTGCACTGCGCGGCGCTGCGCTGTGCTGTGCTGTGCTGTGCTGCCCCGCGGCAGCCTAGCGCGGCACCACGACCAGCGTATTACCGCGGACCTCGACGATGCGATAGCGGCCCGGCAGGGCCTCGCCTGGCGCGCCCAGCTCGACCTGCCACTGCGCGCCGCGATACGGCACGCGGGCCCGCCGATCGGCGCCCCACGCAGGCACATCGAGCTCCTGCCCGATATCGAGATTGACGTTCGGATCGGTGGCGGCCGCCCCGCGCCGCGCGCGGCCATAGCGCGAGCGCCGCAACGCCGCGAAGCCGATCAGCGCAATCACCGCCGCGACGCCGAACTGCGCCGCGATGCCGAGCCCGGACAGCGCCGCGATGCCCGCGGCGACGGCCGCCAGCGCGACCATCAGCAGATACAGCGTCAGGCTGGCCAGTTCCGCAATGACCAGCAGGACCGCAAGGCCGAACCAGATGTGGTAGTCCGCCATGGCGATTCACCCCTCGATATCGTTGTTGCTGTTCTTGTTCTGATGCCGGGCGCGGCCCCGTGCGTGGACCGCGGGCGCGCCCTGCCAAAGCGAAAAACCCCCGCGGCGCCGTGGCGCCTGCGGGGGCATGGCCGCACCCGACCGAGGTAGGGTGCGGCTGACGGTGGTGTTGACTGGCGTTGTCGATCGAAATTACGACGCCAGCTGCTTCCACGTGTCGATCACCGAATCGGGATTCAGCGAGATCGACTTGATGCCTTCCTTGGCCAGCCAGGCGGCGAAGTCCGGATGGTCCGAGGGCCCCTGGCCGCAGATGCCGACATACTTGTCCAGCCGCAGCGCGGTCGAGATCGCGCGCGACAGCATGAAGCGCACTGCGGGGTCGCGTTCGTCGAAGTCCTTGGCCAGCAGCTCCATGCCCGAATCGCGGTCCAGGCCCAGCGTCAGCTGCGTCAGGTCGTTCGAGCCGATCGAGAAGCCGTCGAAGTACTGCAGGAACTCCTCGGCCAGGATCGCGTTGGACGGCACCTCGCACATCATGATCACGCGCAGGCCGTTCTCGCCGCGCTTCAGGCCGTGCTTGGCCAGCAGGTCGACGACCTTCTCGGCCTGGCCGAGCGTGCGCACGAACGGCACCATGATCTCGACGTTGGTCAGGCCCATTTCGTCGCGCACGCGCTTCATGGCCTTGCATTCCATCTCGAACGCCTCGGCGAAGTCCTCGGCGATATAGCGCGAGGCGCCGCGGAAGCCCAGCATCGGGTTTTCCTCGTCCGGCTCGTAGCGCGAACCGCCGATCAGCTTCTTGTACTCGTTGGACTTGAAGTCCGACAGGCGCACGATCACCGGCTTCGGATAGAAGGCGGCGCCGATGGTGGCGATGCCTTCGGCCAGCTTGTCGATGTAGAAGGCGCGCGGGCTCGCATGGCCGCGGGCCACGCTCTCGACCGCCTTCTTCAGGTCGGAATCGACCTGCGGATAGTCGAGGATGGCCTTCGGGTGGACGCCGATGTTGTTGTTGATGATGAATTCGAGGCGGGCCAGGCCGACGCCGCTGTTCGGGATCTGCGCGAAGTCGAACGCCAGCTGCGGATTGCCGACGTTCATCATGATCTTGACGTCCAGTTCCGGCATCTCGCCGCGCTGCACCTCGGTGACCTCGGTCTCGAGCAGGCCGTCGTAGATGCGGCCCTCGTCGCCCTCGGCGCAGGAGACGGTGACCAGCGTGCCGTCCTTCAGCACATCGGTGGCGTCGCCGCAGCCGACCACGGCCGGCACACCGAGCTCGCGCGCGATGATCGCGGCGTGGCAGGTGCGGCCGCCGCGGTTCGTCACGATGGCCGAGGCGCGCTTCATCACCGGCTCCCAGTTCGGGTCGGTCATGTCGGCAACCAGCACGTCGCCGGGCTGCACGCGCTCCATCTCGCTGGGGTCGTTGATCACGCGGACCGGACCCGTGCCGATCTTCTGGCCGATGGCGCGGCCGGTGGCCAGCACCGCCGAGGTGCCCTTGAGCTTGAAGCGCTGCTCGGCCTTGCCGGCCGACTGGCTCTTCACGGTCTCGGGACGCGCCTGCAGGATGTAGATCTTGCCGTCCTTGCCGTCCTTGCCCCACTCGATGTCCATCGGGCGGCCGTAATGCTTCTCGATGGTCATCGCGTAGCGCGCCAGCTCGCTGACGTCCTCGTCGGTGATCGAGTAGCGGTTGCGCAGTTCGCTCGGCACGTCGACGGTCTTGACGCGGCCGGCTTCGCCCGGCGCGGTGAATTCCATCTTGATCAGCTTCGAGCCGATGGAGCGGCGGATGATCGGGTACTTGCCGGCCTGCAGGGTCGGCTTGAACACGTAGAACTCGTCCGGATTGACCGCGCCCTGCACCACCGTTTCGCCCAGGCCATAGCTGGAGGTGATGAAGACCACGTCGGGGAAGCCCGATTCGGTATCGATGGTGAACATCACGCCCGAAGCGGCCAGGTCCGAACGGACCATGCGCTGCACGCCGGCCGACAGCGCCACCACGTCGTGGGCGAAGCCCTTGTGCACGCGGTACGAGATCGCGCGGTCGTTGTACAGCGAGGCGAACACGTGCTTGATCTTGTCGAGCACGTCGTCGATGCCGCTGACGTTCAGGTAGGACTCCTGCTGGCCGGCGAACGAGGCGTCGGGCAGGTCTTCGGCAGTCGCCGACGAGCGCACCGCGAACGAAGCCTCGGCACCCTCGCGCTCGGCGACGCGCGCGTAGTGCTCGCGGATTTCCTGTTCCAGGCGCGGCTGGAACGGCGCGGTGGCGACCCAGTTGCGGATCTCGGCACCGGCCTCGGCCAGCGCCTTGACGTCGTCGACGTCGAGCGCCTTCAGGCGATCGGAGATGCGTTGGGTCAGGTTGTTGTGGGCCAGGAAGTCGCGGAAGGCCAGCGCGGTGGTGGCGAAGCCGCCGGGCACGCGCACGCCGGCGCCCGCCAGTTGGGAGATCATTTCGCCAAGCGACGAATTCTTGCCCCCCACCACTTCCACATCCGCCATGCGCAACTGCTCGAACGGCAGCACGTAGGCGCCGTCATTTGCCAGGTTGGTCATAAAAGCCTCAAAACAAAGTAGGAAACCTGTCGCTCACGCCGGAATGTGGTTGGAGTTCTGCTACCGGGCGGATCGCTTTGCTAAACAATCCGGGGCACGGGGGAAGACCGAGTCCGGATTCCGATCGGAATATCGATCGAGACATCGATCGAGATATCGATCGAGATATCGATCAAGACATCGGTCGGCCATCGTGGCCATCGTGGCCATTGCGCCCATCGCGGCGGATCGGATCGATGGAATCGAGGGAACGCTGTCGAGCCATTTTGTCGACAATCCCGCTTCGGATCGTCCCGCGCGTGGCGCGCCGTGCAATTGCTTAGCGAAAAGATCGCCGCTATTCTACCGTGCCGCACCGCACTTTCGCGTGCGGCAGGCCCCAAATAATTGTTCAGACATGGATTCCCCCGCCTCGCCGCGCGCCGACAAGCCCGCCGTCCGCACCGTATTTATCGTCTCGGACGGCACCGGGATCACCGCCGAAACCTTCAGCCATTCGATCCTGGCCCAGTTCGAGATGCGCTTTCGCAAGGTGCGAATGCCCTTTATCGATACGCCGGAAAAGGCGCATATGGCGGTCGGCAAGATCAACGAGGCCTTCCAGGCCGAAGGTGTCCCGCCGATCGTCTTCACCACGCTGGTCAATGCCGAGTCGAACAAGGCGCTGCGCCGCGCCAAGGGCATGATTCTGGACATGTTCCAGACCTTTATCGAGCCGCTCGAAAAGGAATTGGGGCTGAAGTCGACCCATGCGATCGGGCGCTTTCACCAGAATGCCGATACCGAGGCGTACAAGAACCGGATCGAGGCCATCAATTTCTCGCTGGCGCACGACGACGGCCAGTCGCACAAGAATCTGGCCGAGGCCGACGTGATCCTGGTGGGCGTGTCGCGCAGCGGCAAGACCCCGACCAGCCTGTATCTGGCCATGCAATATGGCCTGAAGGCGGCCAATTACCCGCTGATTCCCGACGATTTCGAACGCGGCAAGCTGCCTTCGGCGCTGTACGATTTCAAGCCGAAGATCTTCGGCCTGTCGATCGATCCGCAGCGGCTGTCCGAGATCCGCAATGAGCGCCGGCCCGGCAGCAAATATGCCTCGCTGGAAAATTGCCGCTATGAGGTCAACGAAGCCGAGATCATGATGCGCCGCGAGGGGATCAAATGGCTGTCGTCGACGCACAAGTCGATCGAGGAAATCGCCACCACGATCCTGCAGGAGATCAAGGTGGATCGGGACAATTATTGAGCCGGCGATTACCCGGTTTGTCCGCGCCCGCGCCGATTGCCCGCGCGCGCTATCGTCCCCCTCGCCCGCTTCGAGCGTTCCCTACCCCCGCCGCTGCCGCACCGCCTCGAACAGGCACACCGCGGTAGCCGCGGCGACGTTCAGCGATTCGAGCCCGCCGGGCTGCGGAATGCCGACCGTGCGCTCGACCCGCGCCATCCATTCGGCGCTGACCCCCGCCCCTTCGTTGCCGACCACCCAGCCGACCGGCCCGCGCAGGTCCGTATCGAACAGCGCCGCATCCGCGTGCGACGAGGTCGCCAGCAGCGGCACCGCCAGCCGCGGCGCCAGCATCTCGACCGTGCAGTGCTCGACGATATTCAGGTGGAAGTTGGCGCCCATCGCCGCGCGCAGCGTCTTGGTCGACCACGCGAACGCGCAGCCGGTACCGAGAAACGCGTGCTGGATGCCGGCCGCCGCGGCGCTGCGCAGGATCGAGCCGACGTTGCCGGCGTCCTGCACGCCATCCAGCACGATGCAGTCGGTGTCGATGTGAGCCGGCAGGTGCCCCGTTGGGGTATCGATCACCAGCATCAGGTCGATGCCATTGACCACGCCGGTGATCTGCGCGAACAGCGCGTCGGCCAGCACCACGACGCGCTGCTCGTCGATGCGGGCCAGCAACGCGGCGACCTCGGGATGATCGACATGGCGCTCGGACACCACGCAGCTGACCGGCTGGCCGAGCGCGGCCAGATAGGCGTCCGCCAGGTGCACGCCGTCGAGCACCGACTGGCCGGCCTTGCGCCGCTGATGGGTCGAGCCGGTCAGGGCCTTCAGATGCTTGAACAGCGCGTTGTCGCGCGAGCTGACGTGCTTCACGTTAATCCACGTGGTTCTACGTTATGCCGCAGCGTGATGCCGCCGCGGCTCAGGACAGTGCCGGCCCGGGGCTCACGCCGGCGCCGATGGCGTCCTCAATCGCTTCCATCGCGTCGAGCGCGTCGAAAGCGTCGATGGTCTCGGCCAGTTCGTCCGGCGAAGGCCGCAGGCCCGCGGCCGCCCCCTCCAGCTCGCCGATCGGCAGCATGGCGTCGGCGCCCAGCGGCCCGCGCACCAGCGCCTCGCGCACCGGCGCGAACGAGCGGCGGTGATGCGGCGTGGCGCCGAAGCGCGCCAGTGCCAGCAGATGCTGCGGCGTGCCGTAGCCGACGTGGCTGTCGAAGCCGTATTCGGGATATTGCGCGTGCAGCGCGACCAGTTCGCGATCGCGGGCGACCTTGGCGAGGATCGACGCGGCGGAGATCGCCTGCACGGTGGCATCGCCCTTGATGACCGCCTCGACCGGATACGGCACGTGCGGGCAGCGGTTGCCGTCGACCTGCACCAGGTCCGGCGCGATGCCGCAGGCGGCCAGGCCGTGCACCGCGCGCTGCATTGCCAGCATCGTCGCGTGCAGGATGTTCAGCGTGTCGATCTCCTCGACCGTGGCGAAGGCGATATGCCAAGCCATCGCGCGCGAGCGGATCTCGTCGAACAGCGCCTCGCGCCGGGCCGCGGTCAGGATCTTGGAGTCGGCGAGGCCCTCGATCGGCCGCGCGGGATCGAGCACGACCGCGGCGGCGAACACCGGACCGGCCAGCGGCCCGCGTCCGGCCTCGTCGACGCCGCACAGCCGCTGCGCCATCGCCGCGGCGGGCGATAGCGACAGGCCCAGCTGCGCGTCGGCGGCGGCCGCCCTGGCGGCCTTTCCCGACCTAGTCGCCTTGCCCGCCGTGGCGGCCTTGGCCGGCGCACCGGCCTTGCCGCCCTTCCCCGACTTGGCGGCGGCGGTGCCGGTGCCGGTACCGGGCTGGCGCGCAGGCAGCCGCGCCATCAGCCGGCCCTCCGGCTGCGCAGCAGATCGACCACCACGTCGGCGGCGATATCGGCGGTGTTGCGGCGCAGGGTCTGGTGCATCTGCGTAAAGTGCTCGTACAGGAAGGCGGTGTTGTCCTGGTCGTTCAGCTGCAGCAGCGTTTCGCGCGCCAGCGCTTCGGGCGTGGCGTCGTCCTGCAGCAACTCGGGAACGACGAAGCGTCCCGACAGGATATTTGGCAGGCCGACATAGGGCAAATAGCCCTGCCGCTTCATGATCTGCGCGGTCAGCCAGGGCACCTTGTACGAGATCACCATCGGCTTCTTGTACAGCGCCGCTTCCAGCGTCGCGGTGCCGCTGGCGAGCAGCACCACGTCGGCCGCCTCCATCGCCAGATGCGACTGGCCGTCGACGATGGTGACATCGAGTTCCGGATATTCGCTGGCATGCGATTCGATCACGGCCCGCAGCGAGGCATTGGCGGCCGGCACCACGAAGGCCAGCGCATTGTCCATCTGGCGCATCTGCGCCATCGCGGCGAAGAACGTCGCGCCCAGGTGCCGGACCTCGGACTGCCGGCTTCCCGGCAGCACCGCCACCACGCGGCGCCCGGCCAGCAGGCCCAGCTTGGCGCGCGCGCCTTCGACGTCGGGCACCATCGGGATCACGTCGGCCAGCGGGTGGCCGACATAGGTCGCGGCGATGCCGGCCTTGGCGTAGATCTCGGGCTCGAATGGGAACAGGCAGAGGATATGGTCGACGGCTTTGGCGATGGTGCGGATGCGTCCGCCCCGCCAGGCCCAGATCGACGGGCTGACGAAGTGCACCACCGGAATGCCGGCGCGGCGCAGCGGCACCTCCAGCCCGAAGTTGAAGTCGGGCGCATCGACGCCGATGAAGCACAGCGGCGGGTCGGCCAGCAGGCGGTCGCGGATCGCGCGCCGGGTGGCGAGAATCTCGCGCAGTGAGCCCAGCACCTCGACATAGCCGTTGACCGACAGGGTCTCCATCGGCCAATGCGAGACGAAGCCCTGCGACATCATGCGAGAGCCGCCGATGCCCGAGTAGGACACCGCCTCGCCGAGCCGGGCGCGCAGCCCGGACAACAGCAGCGAGGCGAGCAGATCGCCGGAGGCCTCGCCGGCCACCATCGCGATCTCGCCGCGCAAATCGGACAACGCCGACGGCGCCGCCGCGGCCTGGGGTTCGAGTACCGGAATCGGCTGCATGTTCGCGTCGGCCATGGCGACGCCGGGCTTCAGCGCACGATGCCGCGCTTGGTCGCGGCGATGAACTCGAGGAAGGCGCGCAGCGGCACGGCGGTGCTCGCATCGGCCTGGGCCAGCATCTGGCCGATCTCGGCCTGGGCCTGGTCGAAGCCCAGGTCCGACTTGTACAGCAGCTTGTAGGCCTGGCGCAGCGCGGCAATCTGGCCGGCGTCGAAACCGCGGCGGCGCAGCCCTTCGACGTTGATGCCGTGCGGCGTGGCCTTGTTGCCGTTCTTGTCGCTGGCCGCGATCACGAACGGCGGCACGTCCTGCACCAGCGCCGAGGCGCCGCCGAGCATCGCGTGGTCGCCGATGCGCACGAACTGGTGCACCCCGCTCATGCCGCCGAGAATGGCCCAGTCGCCGACCTGCACGTGGCCAGCGATCTGCGCATTGCTCGAGAACACGGTGTGGTTGCCGACACGGCAATCGTGTGCGATATGCACGTACGCCATGATCCAGTTGTCGTTGCCGATGCTGGTCAGGCCCTCGTCCTGCACCGTGCCGGTATGGATCGTGGTGAATTCGCGGATGCGGTTGCGGTCGCCGATCACCAGCCGGGTCGGCTCGTCGCGGTACTTCATGTCCTGCGGCGCGCCGCCGACCGAGGCGTACGGCCCGATGCGGTTGTCCGCGCCGACGGTGGTGTGGCCTTCGATCGTGGTATGCGCACCGATCACGGTACCGCTGCCGATCCGCACATGGGGACCGACGATGGAAAACGGTCCGACGCTGACGTCGGCCGCCAGTTCGGCCTTCGGGTCGACCAGGGCGGTGGGATGGATTTGCGTCATGCGTGAAAGTCCTATCGATCTTGTGGTGGGCGGCGCGTCCGCCGTGGCGGACGCCGCGTCAAGACGGCGCCTGGCGCCGTGTCTTCAGGCGTCGGCCTGCTTGACGGTGCACATCAGTTCGGCCTCGCAGGCGACCTTGTCTTCGACAGTCGCGTAGGCCTTGAATTTCCAGATGCCGCGGATGTAGCGCTCGACCGAGACATGCATGTGCAGCTGGTCGCCAGGATAGACCACCTGCTTGAAGCGGGCGCCGTCGATGCCGACGAAGTAGTACAGCGAGCCTTCCTTGCGCTCCATGTCGGCGCCGAAGGTCAGCAGGCCGGCCGACTGCGCCAGCGCTTCGAGGATCATCACGCCCGGCATCACCGGCGCGCCGGGGAAATGGCCCTGGAAGTACGGCTCGTTGATGGTGACGTTCTTCAGCGTCTTGATGCGCTTCTGCGGCTCGAACTCGAGCACGCGGTCCACCAGCAGGATCGGGTAGCGATGCGGCAACAGCTTCAGGATCTGGCGGATGTCGATGTCGGTGGCGGTCATGATGATTTCTCTTCCGTATTCTTTGTCGTGGCGTCCGGGCCCTGCCCGCGCAGGCGCTTCTCCAGCTGCATCACGCGCTCGCGCAGCTTGGACAGCCCCCCGCACGATGGCGGCGTTGCGCTCCCAGTCGCCATGCGGCAGGAAGGGGAACACGCTGGTGAAGTGCTGGCCCGGCTTGGCGATCGATTTGGTGATCGAGGTCCCGCCCGATACCGTGGTGCGATCGGCGATCTGCAGATGGCCGGCGAAATTCGCCGAGCCGCCGATCATGCAGAAGCGGCCGATCCGGGTGCTGCCGGCGACCGCGGCGCAGCCGGCGATCACCGTGTGGGCGCCGACGCGCACGTTATGCGCGATCTGGACCTGGTTGTCGATCTTGCAGCCTTCCTCGATCACGGTATCGCCCATCGCACCGCGGTCGATCGCGGTGTTGGCGCCGATCTCGACATCGTTGCCGAGCACCGCGCGGCCGGTCTGCGGGATCTTGACGTATTCGACGCCGTCCGGGCGGATGTCCGGCGCGAAACCGAAACCGTCGGCACCGATCACAGCGCCGCTGTGGACGATGCAGCGTTGCCCGACCACGCAGCCGTGATAGATCGATACGTTGGCGTACAGCAGCGTGTCGTCGCCGACCTGCGCGCCCGCGCCGATATAGGTGTTGGCCAGCACGCGCACGCGCTCGCCGAGCCGGGCGCCGGCTTCGATCACGACATTGGGGCCGATATAGCAGGAGGCGGGTACCACCGCGTCGTCCGCGACGCTGGCGCGCGGATCGATGCCGGTGCGCGGGTCGTGGTTGGCGGCGCGGTCGAACTGCTGCGCGATGCGCGCGAAGCAGACGTAGGGGTTGCGCGCGACCAGCCAGTTGCGGCCGTCGGCGTGGCCCTGCTCGCGGATGCGCTCAAGATCGGCCGGCGAGACGATCACCGCGGCCGCCGACGAAGTCAGCGCCTGCGGCAGATACAGCGGATTGGACAGGAAGGACAGCTGCCCTTCCCCGGCCTGATCGAGCGGCGCGAGGCCGCGCACGGCCAGCGTGGGATCACCCACAACTTGCGCGCCGGTGTCCGTGGCGAGCTGACCCAGTGTGGGTGTCTTCATCGCGGTACTTCCTGGAACGACGAACGCGGACGGCTTACTTGCCGCCGGCGTTCAGGGCCTTCATCACATCGTCGGTGATGTCGATGCGCGGATTGACGTAGACGGCTTCCTGCACGATCAGATCGTACTTGCGCTGCTCCGCCAGTTGCCGGATCACGCGGTTGGCGCGCTCGAGCACCTGCGCCAGTTCCTCGTTGCGGCGCTGGTTCAGGTCCTCGCGGAACTCGCGCTGCTTGCGCTGGAATTCGCGGTCCAGATCGGCCAGTTCGCGCTGGCGGCGCTGGCGGTCGGCGTCCGCCAGCACGGCGGTGTCCTTGTCGAGCCGGTCGGCCATGCCCTTGATCTTCTGGGCCATGTCCTGCAGCTCGCGGTCGCGCTTGGAGAACTCCTGTTCCAGCTTGACCTGGGCCTGCTTGGCAGGCTGCGAATCGCGCAGGATGCGCTCGGAATTGACGGCGGCAATGCGGGTTTCCTGCGCGCCGGCGGGCGCTGCCACCGCCAGTGCGGCCGCCGCTGCGGCGGCGACGGCGAAGGACTGGATGATGCGGGTTGTATTTTTCATGAATCGACCTCTGTCAGAACGCGGTACCGATCTGGAACTGGAAGCGCTGGGTGCGGTCGCCCTCTTCGCGCTTGAGCGGGAAGCCCACGCTGACCTTCAGCGGACCGATCGGCGACAGCCACGACAGGCCGAGACCGGTCGAATACCGCAGGTCGCTGAAGCGCGGCGCCTCGCCTTCCTGGTACACGTTACCGAAATCAAAGAACGTAAAGAGCCGCAGCGTGCGGTCCACGCCGGAGCCCGGCAGCGGGAAGATGAATTCGACGTTGCCGATCACCTTCGACGCGCCACCGATCGGGTTGCCGTTCTGGTCCTTCGGACCCAGCGTGCTGGTCTGGTAGCCGCGCACCGAGCCGATACCGCCGGCGTAGAAGTACTTGAAGACCGGGAAGTCCTTGCCGGCATAGCCGTGACCGTAGGCGATCTCGCCGTTGAACGCCAGCGTGAAGGCCTTCGACAGCGGATAGTAGTACTGCTGCTGCAGCGTGGCGCGGTAGTACTGCGTATCGCCGATGCCGGGCAGGCCGACTTCGAGGTTGGCCTGCGTGTACGGACCCTTGGTCGGGATCAGCGCGCTGTCGCGGCGATCGCGCGCCCAGCCGATCGTGAACGGGAAGTTGTTGGTGACGTCGCCGTTTTCGCGCACCCAGCGCTGGTACTGGATCGGCGTGTTGTTCGACACCGTCAGCTCGGTCCGCTCGTAGCCGATGCCGAAGAACACCGTGTCGTTCTCGGAGAACGGCACGCCGAACTTGAAGCCGCCGCCGGTCGACACGATCCGGTAGTCCTGGTCGCCGATGTAGTACAGCGGGCGCGAGGTCCGGTAGTAGATGTCGGTGGAGCGGCTGATGCCGTCGACGGTGAAATACGGGTCGTACTGCGTCAGGGCAATCGTGCGGAACGACTTCGCGGTGTTCACGTCCAGGCCCAGGCTGGTACCCGAACCGAATACGTTGTCCTGGCGCAGGCCGGCCTGCAGCACGAGCTTGTCGGTCGACGAGAAGCCCATGCCCAGGCTGATCTGGCCGGTCGGCTTCTCGGTGACGTTGACGTTCACATCGACCTGGTCGGGCGCGCCCGGCACGTCCTCGGTGGTGATGTTGGTGTCGGTGAAGTAGCCGGTGCGGTTGATGCGGGCCTGCGATTGCGTCAGCTTCTCGCTGTCGAACCACGAGCTTTCCATCTGGCGCATCTCGCGGCGCACCACCTCGTCGCGGGTCTTGCTGTTGCCGACCACGTTGACGCGGCGCACGTAGACGCGGCG
The DNA here is from genome assembly GCF_049311595.1 of Cupriavidus sp. H18C1. NCBI lineage: Bacteria > Pseudomonadati > Pseudomonadota > Betaproteobacteria > Burkholderiales > Burkholderiaceae > Cupriavidus > Cupriavidus sp. H18C1. Next base: position 97,385 of record NZ_CP186008.1, on the reverse strand, counting down.
GCCCGGGTCGACCATCAGCGTCAGCGCGACCTCGCGCTTCTCGCGGTCGATCTGCGGCTGCGGATTGATGGTGGTGAACGCATAGCCGTAGGTGCCCATCAGGTCGGTGATGGCCTTGGTGCTCTGCGTCAGCTTTTCCGACGAGAAGATGTCGCCCTTCTTCAGGGTCAGCAGCTTCTCCATTTCTTCCTGCTTGCCCAGCAGCTCGCCCGCCAGGCGGATGTCGGACACCTTGTACTGGTCGCCTTCCTTGATGTTCAGCGTCAGGTAGATGTCCTTCTTGTCCGGCGTGATCGACACCTGGGTCGATTCGATCGCGAACTCGAGATAGCCGCGGTTCAGGTAGAACGAGCGCAGCGCCTCGAGGTCGGCCGTCAGCTTCTGCTTCGAGTACAGGTCGTTCTTGGTGTACCAGGACAGCCAGTTCGGCGTCGACAGCTGCATCTCGTCGCGCAGCGTGCCTTCCTTGAAGGCCTTGTTGCCGACGATATTGATCTGCCGGATCTTGGCGATCGGGCCTTCGTCGACGTTGAACACGACGGAGACGCGGTTGCGGTCCACCGGCGTGATCGTGGTCTGCACCTCGGCCGCGTAGTAGCCGCGGGCGACGTACTGGCGCTTCAGTTCCTGCTCGGCCTTGTCGATCAGCGCGCGGTCGTAGTAGCGCGCCTCGGCCACGCCGACGGCCCGCAGCGAACGGCGCAGCGTGTCCTTGTCGAATTCCTTGATGCCGACGAACTCGAGCTGCGAGATGGCCGGGCGTTCCTCGACGTGGACGACCAGCACGCCGTCCTCGGCGCGGATCTGCACGTCCTTGAAGAAGCCGGTGTTGTAGAGCGCGCGGATCGCGTCGGCGCCCTTGTCGTCGGTGAAGGTCTCGCCTACCTTGACTGGCAGATAGCCGAAGACCGTGCCGGGTTCGACCCGCTGCAGACCTTCAACCCGAATATCCCTGACCACAAACGGATCCGCGGCCCAGCCCGCCGGTGCCCAGGCCGCGATGATGGCACTCGCCAGCATGCTAAGCGAGATGCGCTTATGTCTGATCAATCTTGATCCCCTCTTTGATTCCATGCAGGATTGGGCTCTGATGCTTCGCCGGGCGGCCTCGCGACGAGGTCCGCAACGGTACGCCGTGGCCGGTGCCACAGCACGCCGCTACGTCGTTGCGCACCGGATTCTAGCTGCGCGCGAGAAACAGGCGGCTGACGTCGTTGAACAAGGCGAGCGAAGTCAGGAGCAAGATGCAGGCAATGCCGACCTTCTGCAGCACAGCCTGCCAGTGGTCTGGAACGGGCCTGCCAGTCAAAAATTCAACGCAATAATACAGCAAATGCCCCCCGTCCAATACCGGAATGGGTAACAAATTCAATACACCGAGGCTGACGCTGACCAGCGCAAGGAAGCCGATGAACGGTTGCCAGCCGAGGTTCGCGGCCTTGCCCGCGTAGTCGGCGACGGTCAGCGGACCGCTGAGGTTCTGCAGCGAAGCCTGGCCGATCAGCATGCGGCCGAGCAGCTTCAGCGACAGCACACTGGTGTCCCACACCTGCTGTCCGGCACGGACCAGCGCCTGCAGCGGGGCATCGCGCACGGTCTCCATCTGCACCGCCTGCGCCAGCGCGGCGCCCAGCTTGCCGGCCGTGGCGGCCTTGCCGCCGCCCTCGCCCGCTCCCTCGCGCATCTCGTCGCCCTCGGCCGGCACGGCGTCGACCTTGACCGGCACCTGCAGCGTCCGGCCTTCGCGTTCGATCGACAGCGTTGCCTGCGCGCCCGGATTCGCGCGCACCGCGCGGATCAGCTGATCGGCCTGGCGGATCGGTTCGCCCTGCCACGCCAGCACCCGGTCGCCGGCGCGCAGGCCCGCGCGTTCGGCGGCCGAATCGGGCAATACCTCGCGGATCGTCACCGGCCCGCCCTTGAGTGCAAGGCCCAGCGTGGACAGCGGATCGCGCTGTGGATCGCCGCCGGTATTGGGCAGCCGCGCGATGGTCAGGTCGCGCTCGGCGCCATCGGCCCCGCGCACGCGCAGCACCGCGCCGGCACCGTCGAATCCCTGCGCCATCACGGCCATGCGCAGATCGTTCCACGAGCGCACCGCCTCGGTCTCGTCGTTGGCGGTCAGCGCAAGCACGCGGTCGCCGTCGCGCACGCCGGCCTGGGCCGCGGCCGTACCGGCCACGGGAGCGGCCAGCACCGGCGCGGGCTCCTGCATGCCGCCGGCAAACAGTGTGAAATACAGCACGATCGCCAGCACGAAGTTGGCGACCGGTCCGGCCGCGACGATGGCGATGCGCTTGCCGACCGGCTGCCGGTTGAAGGCCCGCGGCAGGTCGGCCGGATCGAAGGCCGGATCGCGCTCGGGATCGCGTTCGCGCTCGTCGAGCATCTTGACGTAGCCGCCCAGCGGAATCGCCGCCAGCGTCCATTCGGTGCGGTCGCGATGGCGCGAGACCCAGCGCAGCAGCGGACGGCCGAACCCGATCGAGAAGCGCAGCACCTTGACGCCGCAGGCGCGCGCGGCCAGGTAGTGGCCCATCTCGTGCACGTAGATCAGGATGCCGAGCGCAACGATGAAGGCGAGGATGGTCTGCATGGCGGCGATCCGGTTCAGCTGGGCGTGGCCGCGCCGGCGTTGGTGGCGGCGTTGGTGCCGGTGTCGGCGCCGGCGTTGGCGCCCGCCCTCGCGCCGACGCTGGCCAGCCCGCCTGCCTGCACCAGCGCACGGGCCAGCGCGCGGGCCTGCGCATCGGCCCGCAGCACCGCGTCGAGCGAATCGGCCGCATGGCGCGGGCCCTGCTCGAGCACGCGCGCGACGACGCCGGCGATGTCGGTGAAGCGGATCGCGCCCTGCAGGAAGCTGTCGACCGCGATCTCGTTGGCGGCGTTCAGCACCGCCGGCGCCACGCCGCCCGCGCGCAGCGCGTCGAAGGCCAGCGCCAGGCACGGGAAGCGCTGCAGGTCCGGCGTCTCGAAGGCCAGCGTGCCCGCCGCGACGAGATCCAGCGGCGACACCCCGGCGTCGATGCGCTCGGGATAGGCCAGGCCATAGGCGATCGGCGTGCGCATGTCGGGGTTGCCCAGCTGCGCCAGCACCGAGCCGTCGGCGTACGCGACCATCGAATGGACGATGCTCTGCGGGTGGATCAGCACCTCGATTCGCTCGGCCGGCGCGCCGAACAGCCAGTGGGCCTCGATGACTTCGAGGCCCTTGTTCATCATCGTCGCCGAATCGACCGAGATCTTGCGCCCCATCACCCAGTTCGGATGGGCGCAGGCCTCGTCCGGGGGAAATGTCGTGCAGCGAGGCCGGATCGCGCGTGCGGAACGGCCCGCCGGAGGCGGTCAGCACCACGCGGGCGACGCCGGCCCGATAGCGCGGATCGTCGAACGGCAGGCACTGGAAGATCGCGTTGTGCTCGCTGTCGATCGGCAGCAGCGTCGCGCCGTGCTCGCGCACCGCGTCCATGAAGATGGCGCCGGACATCACCAGCGCCTCCTTGTTGGCCAGCAGCACGCGCTTGCCGGCTCGCGCCGCGGCCAGCGTCGGCCGCAGCCCGGCGGCGCCGACGATCGCGGCCATCACGGTATCGGCCTCGCGGTCGGCGGCGACCTCGGCGAGCGCGGCGTCGCCGTGCAGCACCTCGGTGCCCACGCCGGCCACGCGCAGCCGCTCGCGCAGCTCGATCGCGGCGCTCTCGCTGCCGACCACCGCCCGCGCCGGGCGGAACTCGGCGCAGCGCTCGGCCAGCTTGTCGATCTGGCGATGCGCGGTCAGCGCATGCACGGCGTAGCGCTCGGGATGGCGCCGGATCACGTCCAGCGTGCTGTCGCCGATCGAACCGGTGGCGCCAAGGACGGTAATGCGACGCATGAAAGAGGCCTGGGGAAAATCAGAGATACAGGATCAGCAGCGCGGCCAGCGGCAGCACCGGCAGCAGCGCGTCGATGCGGTCGAGCACGCCGCCATGGCCCGGCAGCAGCCGGCTGCTGTCCTTCTTGCCGACCTGCCGCTTGAGCAGTGATTCGAACAGGTCGCCCACCACGCTGGCGATCACCATCAGCGTGGTCAGCAGCGCCACCATCAGCAGGCCGTTGCGGTCGGCCACACGGTCGAACCAGGTCGGCGCGAAGGCATGGGTGGCCGCCAGCGACAGCGCCACGGCGAGCGCGAACAGCCAGCCGCCGATCGCGCCCTCCCATGACTTGCCGGGGCTGATCGACGGTGCCAGCTTGCGGCGGCCGATCGCCTTGCCGACGAAATAGGCGCCGATATCGGCGGCCCAGACCAGCGCCGCGGCCGACAGCAGCACGCCGACGCCGAGGCCGCGCAGCAGCATCGCGGCATGGCCGAAGGCGGGCAGGATCACCAGGCCGACCAGGCCGGCGACGATCGCGAAGGCCGGCGTGGCCTTGCGCACGCCGCGCGCCAGCAGCACGATGGCGACGCCCCAGGCGACCACCGAGGCCTGCATCAACCACAGCATGGCGCCGCGCGCCGGCACGTCATGCCACGCGATCATCGCGACCACGCAGGCGATCGCGTAGATCCACGGGCCCGCGCCGCGCAGGCCCAGCAGGCGGCCGAATTCCCAGGCGGCCAGCGCCACGATCACCGCCATCAGGCCGGCCAGCGCCGCGGGCGGCGCCAGGAACAGGATCGGCAGGATCAGCAGCAACAGGCACAGGGCGGTGATGACACGGGTAAGAAGCATGCGCTGCGAGTCCCGGTTGGTTCGATGGCGAGCGGCCGGCCCGCTCAAGCGGTGCCGGACAGCCCGGACGGCGCCACGACCTGCGCGCTGGTGCGGCCGAAACGCCGTTCGCGCTGCCGGTACGAGGCGAACGCCTTGTCCAGTTCGGCCGCGTCGAAGTCGGGCCAGAACACATCGGTGAAATAGAGCTCGGAATAGGCCAACTGCCACAGCAGGAAATTGCTGATGCGCTGTTCCCCGCCGGTGCGGATGAACAGGTCCGGCTCGGGCGCGTAGGCCATCGCCAGGTGCGGCGCCAGCGTCGATTCCTCGATCGTCGAGGGGTCGAGCATCGGCTGCTGCAGCAGCATCTTGCGCACCGCCTGCAGCAGGTCCCAGCGGCCGCCGTAATTGGCGGCGATGGTCACCGTCAGGCCGGTATTGCCCGCAGTGCGGCGCTCGGCGTCGGCGATCAGCTGCTGGATGCGCGGGCTGAAGCGGCTCAGGTCGCCAACCACCTTCAGGCGGATATTGTTGGCGTGCATCTTCACCACCTCGCGCCGCAGCGACATCATGAACAGCCGCATCAGGAAGGTGACCTCGTCGGCCGGCCGCCGCCAGTTCTCGGAACTGAAGGCGAACAGCGTCAGGTACTTGACCCCTCGCACCGCGCACGCCTCCACCACGGTACGTACCGCATCGAGGCCGCGGCTATGGCCGGCGACCCGCGGCAGATGCCGCTGCGTGGCCCAGCGCCCGTTGCCATCCATGATGATGGCGACGTGGGCCGGTACGTAACCGGTTTCGGGGATGGCGAGTGTGGAACTGATGTGCATGGTGGTGGACGGGTCCCCGACGGCGTCGCCGCGCCAGCCCACGGCGGGACTGGCGAGCGGCGCCGCGGCTCAGACCGTCATGATCTCCTTGTCCTTCTCGGCGACCAGCTTGTCGATCTCGGCGACATAGCGGTCGGTCAGCTTCTGCACCTCGTCCTGGCCACGACGCTCGTCGTCTTCCGAGATGCTCTTGTCCTTGACCAGCTTCTTGAACTGTTCGTTCGCGTCGCGGCGCAGATTGCGCACCGCCACCTTGGCGCTCTCGCCCTCGCCCTTGACGACCTTGGTCAGCTCCTTGCGGCGCTCCTCGGTCAGCGGCGGCATCGGCACGCGGATGACCTCGCCCATGGTGGCCGGATTCAGGCCCAGGTCGGCGTCGCGGATGGCCTTCTCGACCGCGCCGACCATCTTCTTTTCCCACGGCTGCACGCTGATGGTGCGGGCATCGGCCAGGCCGATATTGGCGACCTGGCTGATGGGCACCGGCGAGCCATAGTATTCGACCTGGACATGGTCGAGCAGACCGGTGTGGGCACGACCCGTGCGGATCTTGGCCAGATCGGCCTTGAACGCTTCGATGGTCTTCTGCATCTTCTGCTCGGCGCTCTTCTTGATGTCGGCGACGCTCATCATAACCTCCGGAAAACTGGCTGCCATGACCCCGGCGGACGGGGCCGAAAACGAATCATTCTACTCTGTGCCGTTGCGTGCGCCACCTCGCGGCGGCCCCGCACGGCGCCTCAAACGTGGACCAGCGTACCCTCGTCCTCGCCCAGGATCACGCGCTTGAGCGCGCCCGGCTTGACGATCGAGAACACCTTGATCGGCAGCTTCTGGTCGCGGCACAGCGCGAAGGCGGTGGCGTCCATCACCTGCAGATTGCGGGAGATGGCCTCGTCGAAGCTGATCGTGGTGTAGCGGGTAGCGCTGGGATCCTTCTTCGGATCGGCGGTATAGACGCCGTCGACCTTGGTGGCCTTGAGCACCACCTCGGCGCCGATCTCGGAGCCGCGCAGCGCGGCCGCGGTATCGGTGGTGAAGAACGGGTTGCCGGTGCCGGCGGCGAAGATCACCACCTTGCCCTCTTCCAGCTGGCGGATCGCGCGGGGGGCGGATATAGGGCTCGACCACCTGGTCCATGCGCAGCGCCGATTGGACCCGGCCCTCGATATTGGCGTGCCGCATCGCGTCCTGCAGCGCCAGCGCGTTCATCATCGTGGCCAGCATGCCCATGTAGTCGGCGGTCGCGCGGTCCATGCCGGCGGCGCCGCCGGCGACGCCGCGGAAGATGTTGCCGCCGCCGATCACCACTGCCACCTGCACGCCGAGCTTCACGATCTCGGCAATATCATTGACCATGCCTTCGATCGTGGACCGGTTGATGCCGAAGGCATCGTCGCCCATCAGGGCCTCACCGGACAGTTTCAGAAGGACGCGCTTGTAGGCTGGCATATTCACCCTCGGGCTGGTTCGAGTCTTCGATCTGGGCCTTGCCCCGGAGGGCGGATGCCGCCGGGACCAAGCCGGCTTTCCCCGTGGCCCGGGCGCGTCGGCAGGCCCGAAGGGGCGATGCCAGTCAAAACGGGCGACGGCGAAAACGGGCTCCGCGGCCGGCCTGGGGACCGACGCGCTGGACGCATGCGCCGGCCGTTCGGGCGGCACGCGCCATTGTTCTCTCTTCTTGTGCCGAGGGGCACCTCGCGGTGCCCCTCGGGATTATACGGCGGGCCGTCATGGCGCCAGACCGGCGCCTGCCTCCCGCCCGGGATATCAGCCCTTCTGCGCGGCGGCGACCTGCGCGGCCACTTCGGCGGCGAAGTCGTCCTGACGCTTCTCGATGCCCTCGCCGACCACGTACAGCGTGAAGCCCTTGACCGTCGTGTTGGCGGCCTTGAGCATCTGCTCGACGGTCTGCTTGTCGTTCTTCACGAACGGCTGGTTCAGCAGCGAGACTTCCTTCAGGTACTTCTGCACCGAGCCTTCCACCATCTTGGCGGTGATCTCGGCCGGCTTGCCCGACTCGGCAGCCTTCTGCTCGGCGATGCTGCGCTCCTTGGCGATCAGATCGGCCGGCACGTCCGCCGACGACAGCGCCACCGGCTTCATCGCGGCGATGTGCATGGCGACGTCCTTGGCGGCGACTTCATCGCCGTCGAACTCGACCATCACGCCGATGCGGGTGCCGTGCAGGTACGACACCAGCTTGCCGCCGCCGGCATAGCGGGCGAAACGGCGGATCGTCATGTTCTCGCCGATCTTGCCGATCAGCGCCGAACGGACCTGGTCGACGGTCTGGCCGTCCAGCGGCAGCGCCGACAGCGCGGCCACGTCGGCCGGGTTCTGCTTGGCGACCAGCTCGGCGACCTTGGCCGAGAAGCCCAGGAAGTCGTCGTTCTTCGAGACGAAATCGGTCTCGCAGTTCAGTTCGACCAGCGCACCGGTGGTGCCGTCGATGAAGGCGGCGACCACGCCTTCGGCGGTCACGCGCGAAGCGGCCTTGCTGGCCTTGTTGCCCAGCTTGACGCGCAGCAGCTCCTCGGCCTTGGCCAGGTCGCCGTCCGCCTCGGTCAGGGCCTTCTTGCACTCCATCATCGGCGCGTCGGTCTTCGCGCGCAGTTCAGCCACCATGCTTGCGGTAATTGCCGCCATTTGTCACTCCTTGATTGGTTCACGCCCCGCGCCGTTCCGCCGGACCTGGAAGTCCCGCGCCGCGGCCGGCCGCGTGGTGTTCAAAGACTCACCCGCCGTGATCGTAGCCACGCCGGATGACAATCATTCCTGTCTGCTTGCTGCTTGCTGCCCGTTGCCGGGCTTGCGCGCGGACCGCGCGCATTCAAAAAAGGGGCGTACCATGTCGCCCCCTTTTCTGGTGGTCGCGCGGCCGACGATGCCGCCGCGCGCCACGGGTCCGTCAGGGCCGTCCGGGCCTTCAGGCCCGACCTCAGGCTTCCTCGACTTCGACGAAGTCGTCGCTGCCGCGGACCGCCTCGACCACGTCCTGCACCGCGTTGGCGCGGCCTTCCAGGATCGCGTCGGCGACGCCGCGCACGTACAGCGCAACGGCCTTGCTCGAGTCGTCGTTACCCGGGATCACATAGTCGATGCCGTCCGGCGAGTGGTTGGTATCGACCACGCCGATCACCGGAATGCCCAGCTTGTTGGCTTCGGTCACGGCAATCTTGTGGTAGCCGACGTCGACCACGAAGATCGCGTCAGGAATGCCGCCCATGTCCTTGATGCCGCCGATCGACTTCTCGAGCTTTTCCATCTCGCGCTCGAACATCAGCGCTTCCTTCTTGCTCATGGTGTCCAGCGCGCCAGCTTCCTTGGCGGCTTCCATGTCCTTCAGGCGCTTGATCGAGGTCTTGACCGTCTTGAAGTTGGTCAGCATGCCGCCGAGCCAGCGGGCGTCGACGTAGGGCATGCCGGCACGGCCAGCTTCCTCGGCCAGGATCTCGCGCGATTGGCGCTTGGTGCCGACGAACAGGATGGTGCCGCGATTCGCTGCCAGCTGACGCACATACTTCAGCGCGTCCTGGAACATCGGCAGCGTCTTTTCCAGGTTGATGATGTGGATCTTGTTGCGATGGCCGAAGATGAACGGGGCCATCTTGGGGTTCCAGAAGCGGGTCTGGTGGCCGAAGTGGCAACCGGCTTCCAGCATTTCACGCATGGTGACGGACATTGAATTCTCCAAAAGGGTTCGGTCTGAAGTCCGCCCCGACATTCCTGAACAGGAACACCCCGGATGGGCGGACTCGCGATTTCGCGGGATTGGCATGCTGCGCCAATCCCGCACCCGCCCGGACCGCCATCGCGCATTGCCGAAATCCTGACGTCAGGAATCCGCGAAGCGAGGCGAAGCCAAGCGAGCCCGCGATTGTAGCAACATCCCGGCCATCGCTCAAGCCCGCCCGACGTCGCCGATCCAGGAGGCACCGTCACGGTGCGGCGCCGGCTTCTCGCCGCCGCGGGGTGCGGCGGGCCCCCCGATGGTGCGATAATCCCGTTTTGACAATCCAGAAACGGGCGCCGACCCCACTTGGCGCCCGTGACACTTTTCCGCGTCGCAGCATGAGCATCCATTTGAAGACCGCCGAAGACATCGCCCAGATGCGCGTCGCCTGCCGGCTCGCCAGCGAAGTCCTCGACTACATCACGCCGTTCGTGAAGCCCGGCGTCACCACCGGCGAGCTGGACCGCCTGTGCCACGCCTATATGCGTGACGTACAAGGCACGGTGCCCGCGCCGCTGAACTATGCGCCCCCCCGGCTATCCGCCCTTCCCCCGGCGCGATCTGCACCTCGGTCAACGACGTGATCTGCCATGGCATCCCCGGCGATCGCGTGCTGAAGAACGGCGACGCGGTCAACCTGGACATCACCGTAATTACCAAGGAAGGCTATTACGGCGACACCAGCCGCATGTTCATCGTCGGCGAGGGCTCGATCCTGGCCAAGCGCCTGGCCCAGGTGACCTTCGAATGCATGTGGAAGGGGATCGCCCAGGTGCGCCCGGGCGCCAGGCTCGGCGATATCGGCCATGTGATCCAGCAGCACGCGGAGGCGGCCGGCTACAGCGTGGTGCGCGAATACTGCGGCCACGGCATCGGCAAGAACTTCCACGAGGACCCGCAGATCCTGCACTACGGCCGCCCCGGCACCGGCATGGAACTGCAGGCCGGCATGATCTTCACGATCGAGCCGATGATCAACGCGGGCAAGCGCGACATCCGCACGATGCCGGACCAGTGGACCGTCAAGACGCGCGACCGCAGCCTGTCGGCGCAATGGGAACACACGGTGCTGGTAACCGACACCGGCTACGAGGTGCTGACCGTCTCGGCCGGCACGCAGGCGCCGCCCGCCTTCATCACCGACACGCTCGCGGCCTGATTGCAGGGGGCGCCGGAAGGCGCCCCTGTCGTTTGGGCCGCGCCGAATCCCGCTCGCCGACATACGCCGCAGCCCCCGCCCGTTCGTCCCCCCTTCGCCGCCCCTCGCCGCCCTCCTTCGCCCATGTCGACCCAACCCGTCCCAGCCATGGATTCGTCCCCGGAACTGCTGCTCGCCACGCGCGTGCGCGACCGGCTCAAGGCCGGCAAGCAGGCGCTGTTCGATGCCTTCACCGGCGGCGGCCAGGTCGGCACGTTGCTGACGCGGCTGCGCCGGGCGGTCGACCAGGCGCTGGTCGAGTGCTGGCGCGGCCTCGGGCTGCCGGCCGGGATGGCGCTGGTCGCCGTGGGCGGCTACGGCCGCGGCGAGCTGTTCCCGCATTCGGACGTCGACGTGCTGCTGCTGTTGCCGGCCGAGCCGGACGCGGACACCGTCGGCCGCATGGAGAAGTTCATCGGCCTGTGCTGGGACCTGGGGCTGGAGATCGGCTCGTCGGTCCGCACGGTCGAGGACTGCCTGCGCGAGGCGCGCGCGGACGTGACGATCCGCACCGCGCTGCTGGAGGCCCGGCTGGTGACGGGCAACCGCACGCTGTTCGCCGAGCTGCAGGCGCGCTATCGCGCCGAGCTGGACCCGCGCGCCTTCTTCCAGGCCAAGCTGCTCGAACTGCGCCAGCGCCACGCCAAGTACCAGGACACGCCCTACGCGCTCGAGCCGAACTGCAAGGAAAGCCCGGGCGGCCTGCGCGACCTGCAGGTGATCCTGTGGATGACGCAGGCGGCGGGCTACGGCGACAGCTGGAAGGAGCTGCGCGACAAGGGCCTGCTGACCGAGCGCGAGGCGCAGGAGCTGACGCGCAACGAGCGCCTGCTCAAGACCATCCGCGCGCGGCTGCACCTGCTGGCCGGACGCCGCCAGGACGTGCTCGTGTTCGATCTGCAGACCGCGCTGGCCGAGGCCTTCGGCTATCGCCAGAACGCCAACAAGCGCGCCAGCGAGCAGCTGATGCGGCGCTACTACTGGGCCGCCAAGGCGGTGACCCAGCTCAACAGCGTGCTGCTGCTCAATATCGAGGCGATGCTGTTCCCCAGCGAGTCGAAGGTCACGCGCGTGCTGAACGAGCGTTTCGTCGAGCGCCAGGGCATGCTGGAGATCACCAGCGACGACCTGTACGAACGCAACCCGCACGCGATCCTCGAAACGTTCCTGCTGTACGAGCGCACGCCGGGCGTCAAGGGCCTGTCGCCGCGCACGCTGCGGGGGCTGTACAACGCGCGCACCGTGATGGACGCGCGCTGGCGCAACGATCCGGTCAACCGCCAGCAGTTCCTGGCGATCATCCAGGAGCCGCAGGGCATCACGCACGCGCTGCGGCTGATGAACCAGACCAGCGTGCTCGGCCGCTACCTGATCAACTTCCGGCGCATCGTCGGCCAGATGCAGCACGACCTGTTCCACGTCTATACCGTGGACCAGCACATCCTGATGGTCGTGCGCAACATGCGGCGGTTCGCCATCGTCGAGCACACGCACGAGTTCCCGTTCTGCAGCCAGCTGATGGCCAACTTCGACAAGCCGTGGGTGCTGTGGCTGGCGGCGCTGTTCCACGATATCGCCAAGGGCCGCGGCGGCGACCACTCGAAGCTGGGCACCGCCGATGCGCGCCGCTTCTGCCGCCAGCACGGCATCGCGCGCGAGGACGCCAACCTGATCGCCTGGCTGGTCGAGCACCACCTGACCATGAGCCATGTCGCGCAGAAGCAGGACATGACCGATCCCGAGGTGGTCCATGCCTTCGCCCGCGTGGTCGGCAACGAGCGCTACCTGACCGCGCTGTATCTGCTGACGGTGGCCGATATCCGCGGCACCAGCCCCAAGGTCTGGAACGCGTGGAAGGGCAAGCTGCTGGAGGACCTGTACCGCATCACGCTGCGCGTGCTCGGCGGCGCGCGTGTCGACCCGCATTCGCTGTGGGCGCAGCGGCGCGAGGAAACCATCGCCGCGCTGCGGCTGCAGGCCTTCGATCCGTCCCGCGCCGAGGCGCTGTGGGAACGGCTCGACGTGGCCTTCTTCCTGCGCCACGACGCGCGCGACATCGCCTGGCTGACGCGCCATCTGGCCGACCGCGTCGACAGCGAGCAGCCGGTGGTCAAGGCGCGCGTGTCGCCCGCCGGCGAGGGGCTGCAGGTGGCGGTCTACGCCAAGGACCAGCCCGACCTGTTCGCACGCATCTGCGGCTACTTCGAGCGCAAGGGCTTCTCGATCCAGGAGGCGAAGATCCACACCACGCGGCATGGCTACGCGCTGGACACCTTCCAGGTGTTCGATCCCGGCGTCGTCGGCGGCGGGCGCGAGACGTACCGCGACATCATCGCGCTGGTCGAGCACGAGCTGTGCGAGCGGCTGATGCATCAGGCGCCGCTGCCCGAGCCGTCGCAGGGCCGGCTGTCGCGCCAGTCGCGCAGCTTCCCGATCAAGCCGCGCGTCGATCTGCGGCCCGACGAGCGCGGCCAGTACTTCCTGCTCGAACTGTCGGCCAACGACCGCACCGGCCTGCTGTACGCGATCGCCCGCGTGCTGGGCCGCCACCATATCTCCGTGCATACCGCACGCATCAACACGCTGGGCGAACGGGTCGAGGACATGTTCCTCGTCGACGGCAGCCGACTCGCCGCCGACAACCGGCTCGAAATCCAGCTTGAACAGGACTTGCTCGCGGCGCTCGAGATCTGAGCCGCGACATCATTGAAACCATGAGCGATCAACCCTCCCCCAAGCGCAAGACCTTGGGACTGAAATCCGCGGCCGCCAGTCCGGCGCGCAAGAGCGGCGCCACCCGGCCGGTCCGCGTATCGGACCTGAACCGGCGCCGCGTCCAGACGGTGGCCGAAGGCGTGCGCGCCGCGCAGCAACGCGCCGAGGGCAGCGGCAAGCCGCGCAAGGCAGGCGGTGCCCGCCCCGCGCCGGAAGGACGCGGCCTGCGCCGTCCAAGCAGCGACGAGCGCGGACCGCGCCGTTTCGGCTCCGAGGAGCGCGGACCGCGCCGTTTCGGCGACGAGGCGCGCGAGCGGCCGGCGCGCTGGGGCGAGCGCAGCGAGCGTGGGGAACGCACCGAGCGCCCGCCGCGGTTCGAACGCGGCGAGCGTGCCGAACGCCCGCAGCGCTTCGAGCGTGGCGAACGCAGCGAGCGCCCGCAGCGCTTTGAGCGTGGCGAGCGTACCGAGCGCCCGCAGCGTTTCGAGCGTGGCGACCGTACCGAACGTCCACAGCGTTTCGAGCGTGGCGAGCGTACCGAGCGGCCGCAGCGTTTCGAGCGTGGCGACCGCACCGAGCGGCCGCCGCGCTTCGAGCGCGGCGAACGCACCGATCGCGGCGCGCGCCCCGGCGCCGGCCCGCGCCGGGAATTCGCGGGCGATCGCAGTGAGCGCACCGAGCGCGGTCAGCGCCCCCCGCCCGACCGAGCGCGGCGACCGTCCTTCGCGGCCGGCATCGGCCGAATCGCGCGACCGTCCCCGCCGTCCGCAGGAGGGGCGGCGACATGCGCCCGGCCCGCTCCGGCTTCGGCGCCGGCACCGGCCGAGCGCCTAAGCCGGGCGGCGCCCGTGCACACAGCAACGTGCCACATGGCGCGCCATACGCCGCGCCATACGACGCGCCCCGCTCCGCCGCAACCCGCAGCCCGGCCCGCCCGCCGTCGAACGCGCATGCCGCCGGCGCGGCGCACGAGTCCGACGGCCTGGTGCGCCTGTCCAAGCGGATGTCCGAGCTCGGCCTGTGCTCGCGCCGCGAGGCCGACGAATGGATTCCGCGCGGCTGGGTGCTGGTCGACGGCAAGCCCGTGACCGAGCTTGGCACGCGCATCCGCCCGGACGCGACGATCGAGATCCATCAGGCCGCCCGCTCCGAGCAAGGCGAGCGCGTCACGGTGCTGCTGCACAAGCCGGTCGGCTATGTCTCCGGCCAGGCCGAGGAAGGCTATCAGCCGGCGGCCGCGCTGTTCACGGCCGAGAACCAGTGGGAGAACGATCCGACCCGCAAGCGCTTTGCGCCCTGGCAGCACAAGGGTCTGGCCCCGGCCGGACGCCTCGATATCGATTCGACCGGCCTGCTGGTGCTGACGCAGGACGGCCGCATTGCCCGCCACCTGATCGGAGAGGACTCGAACGTCGAGAAGGAATACCTGGTGCGGGTGGTCTGGGAGGATGCGCCCGATGGCCCGGTCGAGCGCAATGTCTCGGCCGTGTTTCCCCCCGAGCGGCTGGACAAGCTGCGCCACGGCCTGTCGCTCGACGGCGAGCCGCTGAAGCCGGCCAAGGTCAGCTGGCAGAACGAGGAACAGCTGCGCTTCGTGCTGCGCGAAGGGAAGAAACGGCAGATCCGCCGGATGTGCGAGCAGGTCGGCCTGAAGGTGGTGGGACTCAAACGCGTCCGCATGGGCCGCATCGTGCTGGGCGACCTGCCGGTCGGCCAGTGGCGCTTCCTGGGGCCGTTCGAGAAGTTCTGAGGCCCGCTGCCGGGACCGGCGCACCGCGCGGTCCCGGCCCCATCCCAATTTGCTGTCGCCTGTTGCCTATCGCCAGGGGTCGAGGGGCCGACGGGCCAAGGACCAAGGGCCGAGGGCCGGAGCTACGGCCCGGGGCCTCAGTCGTCCGACTGCACCCCGTTCAACTCGGGAAACAGCACCTCGGTAAAACCGAACTTGCTGAAGTCTTTCACCCGCATCGGGTACAGGATGCCGCGCAGATGGTCGCACTCGTGCTGCACCACGCGCGCATGGAAGCCCTCGGCGACGCGCTCGATGCGCTGGCCCATCAGGTCGAAGCCGGTATAGCGCAGGCTGGTATGGCGCGGCACCATGCCGCGCAGGCCCGGCACCGACAGGCACCCCTCCCAGCCATCTTCCATCTCGTCGGACAGCGGCGTCAGTTCCGGATTGATCAGCACCGTCTTCGGCACCTGCGGCGCATCGGGATAGCGCGGGTTGCGCTCGAAGCCGAAGATCACCACCTGCAGGTCCACGCCGATCTGCGGCGCGGCCAGTCCGGCGCCGTTGGCATGGTCCATCGTGTCGAACATGTCCTCGATCAGCGTGCGAAGTTCGGGGGTGTTGAAGCGCTGGACCGGGCGCGCGACCTGCAGCAGCCGGGGGTCGCCCATTTTCAGAATGTCGCGAATCATTGCTTGTCCTCTGCTCGGGTAGCCGGGCGTCATGCCGCGGCTGCCGCATGCGGCGGGTTCCCGCCGAAATTCCGTCGATTATAGCCAGCGCTTCCGGCCACGGCCGGCGCCCGCGCCAGGGCAGAATCCGCGCTCACGCGGCGAAGATCCTGTCGACGTCGACATTGATCGAGCGCAGGCGCTCGAGCGGCACATGGGGCGCCAGATAGCGCAGCATCGTCTGTGCGCGCGATTCCAGCATCGGACAGCCGAATGTCCACTGCTTGTCGCCGTCCCACATGTCGAGCAGCGGCGCAAACAGGTTCGCGAGGGCCTGGCGGATGCGGTCCGCCCAGCGGGCCTGCGACGGCGCGGACGAGACCCGGCATACGAGACGTCCGGCGGGCCGCTCGACGCTGCGCAGGTGGGCCCGGATGCTGTGCAGGATGCCGGCGTTGGTGTCGGCGACATACTCGAGCTGGAAATGCTGGCCGCGAAACACGAAGGCTTGCTGATGCCGCTGCGCCGGCTGGCGCTGGAAGCCTTCGCGCAGGCCCTCGAGCTTGACGCGGACGGCGACCCAATCCCGGCATGGCGCGTGGTGTGCGGCGGCGATCGAACCCATGGGAACCCCTTGTCGTGGTGGAAGACGTGGAAGAACCCGGCGAGGTTAATCGCGCGGCGCAGGCCGCTTCTTTCGGATTCGGCCCTGCCCCTTTGCTTTGGCGACCCGCGATCGGCCGTCTCACTGGACAACGTCATTCGACCACGTCACTGGCCATCGTCGCCGAACATCGCCGCTGGGGATCGCCGCTGGGATCGTCCCCGGACAGCGGCAGGGACCGCCGTCCCTGCCCCATCAGCCTCCCGCCGCCCCGTGCGCCTCGAGCAGCGCCATCATGCCGGCCTCGTCCAGCACCGGCACGCCCAACTCCTGCGCCTTGGCGAGCTTGCTGCCCGCCTCCTCGCCGGCCACCACGTAGTCGGTCTTCTTCGACACCGAGCCCGCGACCTTGGCACCCGCGGCCTCCAGCCTCTCCTTGGCCTCCTCGCGCGACAGCGTCGGCAAGGTGCCGGTCAGCACGAAGGTCTTGCCCGCCAGCGGCGCGGGCGCGCGCGCGGCGGGCTCGCTCTCGGGCCAGTGCACGCCGGCGGCGCGCAGCTGCTCGATGACCTCGACGTTGTGCGCCTCGGCAAAGAAATGCGCGATCGACTGCGCGACCACCGGGCCGACGTCGTTGACCTCCAGCAGCGCCGCCTCGTCGGCCGCCATCAGCCCGTCGAGCTTGCCGAAATGCCGGGCCAGGTCCTTGGCGGTCGCCTCGCCGACATGGCGGATGCCCAGCGCGAAGATGAAGCGGTTCAGCGTGGTGGCGCGCGACGCGTCGATCGCGGCCACCAGATTGCTGGCCGACTTGTCGGCCATGCGGTCCAGCGCCGCCAGCTTGGCCACGCCGAGCTTGTACAGGTCGGCCGGCGTGCGCACGATGCCCTGCTCGACCAGCTGGTCGACCACCTTCTCGCCCAGCCCTTCGATATCCATCGCGCGGCGCTGCGCGAAATGCAGCAGCGCCTGCTTGCGCTGCGCGGCGCAGATCAGCCCGCCGGTGCAGCGCGCGATGGCCTCGTCCTCCAGCCGCTCGATATGCGAGCCGCACACCGGGCATGCGGTCGGCATCGTGAAGGGCCGCGCATTGGCGGGCCGGCGCTCGGGCACCACCGCGACGACCTCGGGGATCACGTCGCCGGCGCGGCGCACGATCACGGTGTCGCCGATATGCACGTCCTTGCGGCGGATCTCGTCCTCGTTGTGCAGCGTGGCATTGGTCACCGTGACGCCGCCGACGAACACCGGCGCGAGCCGCGCCACCGGGGTGATCGCGCCGGTGCGGCCGACCTGGACCTCGATGTCCTCGACCACGGTGGTCATTTCCTGCGCCGGAAACTTGTGCGCCAGTGCGAAGCGCGGCGCCCGCGAGACGAAGCCCAGGCGTTCCTGCTCCTCGACCGCGTTGACCTTGTAGACCACGCCGTCGATGTCGTAGGGCAGGCTGTCGCGCTTCTTGCCGACGCCGCGATAGAAGTCGAGCAGCCCCTGCGCGCCCTTGACCACGGCGCGCTCGGCGCAGACCGGCAGGCCCAGCGCGGCGAAGCGTTCCAGCAGCGCATCGTGCGTGGCCGGACGTGGCTCGCCATCCAGCTCGCCGAGCCCATAGGCGAAGAACGACAGCGGACGGCGCGCGGTGATGCGCGGATCGAGCTGGCGCAGGCTGCCGGCGGCGGCATTGCGCGGATTGACGAAGGTCTTCTCGCCGGCCTCGGCCTGGCGCGCATTGAGGCGGTCGAAATCGCGCCGGTACATGAAGACCTCGCCGCGTACCTCGATCACCGCGGGCGCGCCGGCCTTCAGCTTCAGCGGAATCGCCTTGATCGTGCGCACATTGGCGGTCACGTCCTCGCCGGTCTCGCCATCGCCGCGCGTGGCGGCCTGCACCAGCCGGCCGTTCTCGTAACGCAGCGACATCGCCAGGCCGTCGAACTTCAACTCGCAGGCGTATTCGACCGCATCGGCGGCCGAGAACAGGTCGGCGGCGCCCTCGGCGGCCACGGTGCGGCCCAGGCCCTGCGCGCAGCGGCGATCGAAGCCGATCACGTCGTCGTCGTCGAAGGCGTTGTTCAGCGACAGCATCGGCAGCCGGTGGCGCACCGTCGCGAACGCCGTCAGGGGCTGGCCGCCGACGCGCTGGGTCGGCGATTCGGGCGTCAGCAGTTCGGGATGCGCGGCCTCGAGCTCCTGCAGCTCGCGAAACAGCGCGTCGTACTCGGCGTCCGGAATGGTCGGCGCGTCGAGCACGTAATACTGGTAGTTGTGGTGCTCAAGCTGCTCGCGCAGCCAGTCCGCGCGCGCGGCCGGGGCGTCGGGCTTGTCGGCGGAATTGTCCGGCCGGGCGGCATTGGCGGCGTCGGCCGCATTGGCGGTGTCGGCTGCATCGGCCGCGGCAGGCCGCGGCGCATCAGCCGAAGTGGGAGCGCCGTGTTTCTTTGCTGGCATGAGGCGTGAGCGGTACGAAAAAGCGGGCGGCGAAGGTGGCGGCGAAAGGCGGACGGCGAAAAACCGGTGCCTGTCCGCGCGTCAGCTGCTGAACAGGCGCAACGCCACCGGCGATCCGGCCGGCATGCCGCGCGCCTCGAGCTTGTCGTAGAGCGCCTGCAGCTGCTGGAAGATGGCGACGAACGACGTCTCGGTCAGCGGCCGATGATTGTCGTCGACCAGTCGCGCGCCCATCCGCTGCGCCAGGCTGTCGCCGTACTCGCACATGGTCTTCAGCGGCTTGACCGCCTGGGATGCCTGCGGCACGTCCAGCAGCAGCGTGATCTGGCTGCCCGCCTTGACCGTCAGATCGTCGCGCAGGAAGTTGGTATCGCCGAACTGCAGCGTGAACAGCGCGCGCTGGATGCCGTCGGGGCCGGCCTGGTAGCGGGTGAAGCGGGTGCCGTCGCGCGACAGCACCAGGCCGTCCTGGGTGGCGACGTTCTGCACATAGGCGGCCGACCAGGGCGCGCCGTCGGACACCACGTTGACGCCCAGCTGCACGTCGCAGGCGGCGGCGAAGCCGTCGAGCTCGCGCGCATTGGCAACGGTCTCGCTCATGTCGGGCAGCTCGGCCGACGCGTCGAGCGATTCGGCCAGGGCCTCGACCGCGTTGACGAACTCGGAGAACTCCAGCGCATTCAGCGGACCGCCGCGATTGGCCAACTGCACCGCGACCTGCAGGTCCTCGTACTGATGGCCGGCGGTCACCGGCTCCCAGGCGTTGGCCGGCTCGTACAGGCCCTCGATATGGACCTGCTTGGTGCCGGCGCGGCGCAGGCGCCCGGTGAGCGGCAGGATGCGGTCACCGGAGGCCTTGCGTTCCAGATGCAGCGGCACGATGCAGTCGATCAGCGGATCGATCACCGCGGGCCGGGGCTGGCCGTCGGCCACGATGGGCTCGGCGGCGAGCTCGGGCCGCGGCGCTGCTTGCGGCGCTGCTTGCGGTGCCGACTGGGAGGCGGACTGGGATGCGGACGGCGCGGCGGACGAAGATGCGGGCGCTTGCGCGGACGTTTCGCCGGCATCGGTGCCCTGGGCATCGGTGCCCTGGGCGCTGCGCGGGGCCGGGGTCCGGGCGGACGGCGCGCTGCGCGCGACGCCATCGGCGACCTCCTCGGCCAGCAGCTCGTCGGCATCGGCGCTGCCGGACACCAGCGGCGAGGCAGCCTGCGCGGCCTGCGCCGCCTGCGCGTCGTCATCGAGCGGCGGCACCACCAGCGTCGGCTCCTTGCGCTGGATCGTTTCGGGACGCGGCGGCTCGTGCAGCTTGGCGCTGACCTCGGGCTTGATTTCCTCGCCCACCACCGGCTCGCGCATCGGCGGCAGGTCGTCCTCGGGTTGCAGCGCGCGCGGCCGGCGCGACTTGCGGATCTGCCATTGGTTGTAGGCCACTACCAGCAGCAGCAGCACGATGCCGGCGACGACCAGCGCGGTTTGCAGGTCCATCACGCGCGCCCTCCGCGGTTCAGGGCCGACGTCGGCCGATCCTTCAGCCAATCCTTCAGCCGATACGTCTGCCGGTTCTTCGGCCCATGCGTCGATCGAAGCGATCCGGTCATGCCGCCTCCGCCATCGAAACGGCCGCATCCATGTCGACGGCGACGATCCGCGACACCCCCTGCTCCTGCATCGTGACGCCGATCAGCTGGTGCGCCATTTCCATTGCGATCTTGTTGTGTGAGATGAAGACGAACTGCGTCTTGTCGGACATGCGCGCGACCATATTGGCGTAGCGCTCGGTATTGGCGTCGTCCAGCGGCGCGTCGACCTCGTCCAGCAGACAGAACGGTGCCGGGTTCAGCTGGAACATCGCGAACACCAGCGCGATCGCGGTCAGTGCCTTTTCGCCGCCCGACAGCAGATGGATGGTCGAATTCTTCTTGCCCGGGGGCTGCGCCATCACCTGCACGCCGGCATCGAGGATTTCCTCGCCGGTCATGATCAGCTTGGCCTGGCCGCCGCCGAACAGCTGCGGGAACAGCTCGCCGAAATGATGGTTGACCTGGTCGAAGGTGCCCTGCAGCAGCGCGCGCGTTTCCTGGTCGATCTTGTGAATCGCGTCTTCCAGCGTCTGGATCGCGTCGTTCAGGTCGGCCGACTGCGCGTCGAGGAAGGTCTTGCGCTCGCGCGCCGCCGCCAGTTCCTCGAGCGCGGCCATGTTGACCGGGCCGAGCGCGTTGATCGCGTTGTTGATGCGCGTGACTTCGCCCTGCAGATACGAGGGCTTCATGTCGCCGTTGAGCTTGCCGACCAGCGCGGCCTCGTCGACCTCGGCCGCGGCCAGCTGCTCGGCGAACTGCTCCTGCGCCAGACGCGCGGCCTGCTCCTTGAGCTGCAGTTCGGTGATGCGATCGCGCAGCGGCTGCAGGCTGCGTTCGGCGGCCAGGCGCTGCTCGTCGAACTGGCGCAGCTGCGCCGACAGCGCGTCCAGCTCGATGCGGGCCGTCGCCAGCTTCTGCTCGCGTTCGGCGCGCAGCTCGAGCGCTTCCTGCAGGCCGGTGTGCGCGGTCTGCTCGTTGATCGTTTCCAGCTCGGCGCGCGCGTTCTCCAGCGATTCGGCGATGCGCTCGCTCTGGTCGCCCGCGACCTGGATATTGCGGCGCAGCTCGTCGATGCGGGTCGCCAGATTGCGCTCGGCGAACACGGCCTCCTGCGCGGCGCGTTCCAGATCGCGCAGCTGCTGGCGCGCGTCGGACAGCTTGGCATCCAGCGCTTCGTAGGCCATCTGGTGGTCTTCGTGCGCGGCCTGCATCTCGGCCAGCTCGGTATCGTGCCGCTCGAAGTTGGCCTCGGATTCGGCCTTCAGCGCGCGCTGCTCGTCGATCTGCGCGGCGATTTCCTCGAGCTCTTCGCGGATCTGGCTGCTGCGCGCGGCGTAGCGCTCCATCGCCTGCGACAGCTTGAGCACGTCCATCTGCAGCCCGTGCACGCGTCGCGTGACGCGCTCGCTGTCGGCGCGCGCTTCCACCAGCTTGCGGCTGCCCTCGGTATAGGCCGCCTCGGCGCGCACCGCCTGCGCCTTGGCCTCGTCGGCCAGCAGCGTCTGCGCGCGCGCCTGCTTCTGCAGATTCTCGATTTCCTGCTCGCGCGCCAGCATGCCGGCCTGCTCGGAGTCGGCGGCATACAGGTGCACCGAGCTGCGGCCGACCAGGTGGCCCTCGGCGACGACGAAGGTAGCGCCTTCGGGCAGGCTCGCGCGTGCGGCCAGCGCCTGCTCCATGTCGTCGGCGGTGTAGACGTCGGCCAGCCAGTCCTGCATCACCGCGCGGATGCCGGGCTCGGTGATCTGCAGCAGCGACATCAGCGGACGCAGTCCGGCCGGCGCCTCGCCCGGGCGCGCCGCTGGCGGCGGCGCGTAGAAGGCCAGCTTGGCGGGCGGCGCGTCGGTCAGCAGTCCCTTGATCCAGTCGAGGTTGGAGACCTCCAGCGCGGCCAGCTTTTCGCGCAGCACCGACTCGAGCGCGTTTTCCCAGCCCGGTTCGATATGGATCTTCTTCCACAGGCGCGGCAGTTCGGCCAGGCCGTGCTTGGCCAGCCACGGCTGGACCTTGCCTTCGCTCTGCACGTTCTCCTGCAGCTGGCGCAGCGCGGCCAGGCGCGCCTCGAGCGCCGCGATCGCGGCGGCTTCGCGTTGCACGCGCTCCTGCGCGGCGCGGCGTTCGGCATCGAGCCGCGGCAGATTGTCCTCGGCCTCGGCCAGCGCGGCCTGGGCGTCCTCCAGCATCGCCTCGTGCTCGGCGAGCTCGGCGCGCAATTCCTCCAGCCGCACGTCGTCGGGCCGGTCCAGGCCCTTTTCCTCGCCCGAAAGGCGTTCGCGGCGCTGCTCCAGCTGCTGCAGCATCTGGTCGGCGTTGCGCTGATGCGCGGCCTCGAGCTTGAGCGCCTGCTCGGCCTGCATGATGCCGGTGCGCTGCTCGTTCAGCAGCGCCTGCGCGTCGCGCCATTGCGCCTCCAGCGTCGGCAGGGCCTCGCTCTGCTGCTCGACCGCCTGCTGCGCCTCGATGGTGCGGCCCTCGGCCAGCGCCAGTTCCTCCTCGGCCTGCTCGAGCTCGTCGCTCGCCTGCTGGGCCTTGGCCTGCCATTGCTCGCGCTGCGCGGTCAGCGCGGCGATCTGCGCCTGCACGCGGTTGCGCGATTCGACCACATAGCGGATCTCGGCCTCGAGCTTGCTGACCTCGGTATTGGCCTCGTAGAGGGCGCCCTGCGCAGCGTGCATGCCGTCGGAAGCGGCGTAGTGCGCGGCGCGCAGCGTCTCCAGCTCGGCCTCGACATGGCGCAGCTGCGCCGTCTGCGCTTCCAGGTCGATCTGGGCCTGCTCGATCGCGCGCTGATGGCGTTCCTGCTCCGCCAGCGCCTCGCGCTTGCGCAGCAGCCACAGCAGATGCTGCTTCTCCTCGCCCTCGGCCTGCAGCGCCTTGAAGCGCTGCGCCACTTCGGCCTGGCCCTCGAGCTTGTCGAGGTTGGCCGACAGCTCGCGCAGGATGTCCTCGACCCGGGTCAGGTTCTCGCGCGTGTCCGACAGGCGGTTCTCGGTCTCGCGGCGGCGTTCCTTGTACTTCGACACGCCGGCCGCTTCCTCGAGGAAGATCCGCATGTCGTCGGGCTTGGCCTCGATGATCCGCGAGATCATGCCCTGGCCGATGATCGCGTAGGCGCGCGGGCCCAGGCCCGTGCCCAGGAAGATGTCCTGGATGTCGCGCCGGCGCACCGGCTGGTTGTTGATGTAGTAGGACGAGGTGCCGTCGCGGGTCAGCACCCGCTTGACGGCGATTTCGGCGTACTGGCTCCACTGGCCTGCGGCGCGGCCTTCGGCGTTGTCGAACACCAGCTCGACGCTGGCGCGCCCGGCCGGCTTGCGCGCGGTGGAACCGTTGAAGATGACGTCCTGCATCGATTCGCCGCGCAGCTCGGAGGCGCGGGACTCGCCGAGCACCCAGCGCACCGCATCGATGATGTTGGACTTGCCGCAGCCGTTGGGACCGACGATGCCGACCAGTTGGCCGGGCACTTGGAAATTGGTGGGATCGACAAAGGACTTGAAGCCCGCCAGCTTGATCGAGGACAGTCGCACGGTTGGTCTTGAATGGGTTCGAATCCGTGGTGAGGCACGCCCGGGAGCGGCACCCAGAAAGGCCGGACAGCCTGCGCGACGCCCTGCGCGGACGTGCCGCCCGCACCGCATTCGTCGCGCACTTGTGCCCGAAAATTGGCGCTAATCATACCATCGGTGTGACGCCGTCCAGCCGGATTTACCGGCAGTTACGGGGTCGTTGCCGGCCGGTTCGGGCGGCATCGGGGCGGCATCGGGGCGGCGTCCGGGCGGTGTCCGGGCGGTGTCCGGGCGGCACCGGGGCGGCGTCCGGGCGGCATCGGGGCAGTGTCCGAGCGGCGTCCGGCCGGCGTGCGGGCGGCACCGGGCCGGCATCCGGCGGCATATCGGGCCGCATCGGTCCAGTCCTGAGGCGATCCGGCGGCACCCCCCACGCCGCGGTCGTGCCGCCCGCTTACTGCCCCTGCAGGCCGGTACACCCCGCGCCCTCGGCCGCCGGCGCCCGCGCCGGCCCGCTGCGCCGGTGCACCAGCCCCGACAGCGCCCCGGCCGCCACGATGCACAGGCCGCCGGCCGCCTCCTTCCAGCTCAGCGTCTCGGTCGCCAGCCACCACGACGACACCGCGGCGACCACGATCTCGAACAGCATCAGCAGCGAGACCCGGTTGGCGGGCAGATGCTGCAGCCCGTACTGGACGATGGCGTTGCCGACCACCAGCGTGGCCGCCAGGCCCAGCACCAGCAGCGGGGCCGCCACGCGCGCCTCGGGCGCGATCGCCACGGCGCCGGTGTCCAGCCACAACGCCGCGACGCCGCCGACCACCGTGCCGCCGCCGAACACCATCAGCGTGCGCAGCCGCGCGTCCATCTCGGGAAAGCGCTGGCCCGCGCGGCGCGACAGCACGTTGTTGAACGCGAAGGCGATGCCGGCGGTGAGGCCCGCCCATTCGGCGGCATCGCCCGGCAGCGGCACGCCGACTTCCGGCGTCCACAGCATCAGCCCGGCGCCGAACATCGCCAGCGCGACCAGCATCAGCCCCGCCGGCGAGACCCGCTCGCCCAGCAGCAGCCGCGCGACCAGCACGGTCCACACCGGCGTCAGATAGAACAGCAGCAGCACCCGCATCACGTGGCCATGGACGCTGCCCCAGACGAAGCCGGCATTGGTGATGCCGGCCGCCAGCGCGATCGCGACGAACAGCCACGACCAGCGCAGGCCGCGCAATTGCCGCCGCAGCACCAGCAGCGCCAGCACGGCGGCGACCGCGCTGACCACCGCCGCAGCCTTCATGCCGCCCAGGCCCCAGGCGGCCAGCAATCGATACGGATACCAGGCGATGCCCCACACCGAGGCGCCGAGCAGGATCGACAGGGAAGCCTTGAAGGTATCGGTATCGGCATCGGCGTGGGCATCGGCATGGGAGGCGCCGGGCCGCACGTTGGCGTTGGAATGGCTCATGGAATGGAAAACACTGGCGGCACCCGGGAAACGGCGCCTGACATGGTTCTGGGTGATATGGGAGCCCGAGCGGGGCCAATCGGGTGCAATCGCGGCCGAGCAGGATCGGATGGTGCCGGATGAGCCCGAATCGGGGCCGGAACGCCTGCGGCCCGCCGGTCCCTCGGCGCGACGCCTCGTCCCTTACCTCGTCCCTTATAATGCTGCGTTTCGACAGGCCTTCGACCCATCATGAACCCGCGTCTCGATTTGCTGCAGCCCTACCCGTTCGAGAAACTGAAGGCCCTGTTTGCGGGAATCGAGCCGAACGGCGCGCTGCGGCCGATCAGTTTCGGCATCGGCGAGCCCAAGCATCCGACCCCGCGCTTCATCCGCGATGCGCTGGCCGAGTCGCTTGGCGGGCTGGCGAATTATCCCACAACGGCCGGTTCCGAAGCGCTGCGCCAATGCATCGCCGGCTGGTTGGAGCGCCGCTACCGCCTGCCCCGCGTCGACCCCGCCAGCCAGGTGCTGCCGGTCACCGGCTCGCGCGAGGCGCTGTTCGCCTTCGCCCAGACCGTGGTCGACGGCACCCGCCCCGGCGCGCTGGTGCTGTGCCCGAACCCCTTCTATCAGATCTACGAGGGCGCCGCGCTGCTGGCCGGTGCGACGCCGGTGTTCGCCAACAGCGATCCGTCCCGCAATTTCGCGCCCGCCTTCGACCGCATTGCCGACGACGTCTGGCCCCGCGTGCAGCTGGTCTACGTCTGCTCGCCGGGCAATCCGACCGGCGCGGTGCTGTCGCTGGAGGACTGGCGCCAGCTGTTCGCGCTGTCGGACCGCCACGGCTTCGTGATCGCCTCCGACGAGTGCTATTCCGGAAATCTATTTCGACGAGGGCAAGGCGCCGCTGGGCGCGCTGGAGGCGGCGCACCGGCTGGGCCGCGGCTTCGAGCGGCTGGTGATGTTCTCCAGCCTGTCCAAGCGCTCGAACGTGCCGGGCCTGCGCTCGGGTTTCGTCGCCGGCGACGCGGCGCTGCTGGGCCGCTTCCTGCTGTATCGCACCTATCACGGCGGCGCAATGAATCCGGCGGTGCAGAGCGCCAGCGTCGCGGCCTGGAACGACGAGGCGCACGTGCGCGAGAACCGCGCCGCCTATGTCGCCAAGTTCGCCGAGGTCACGCCGATGCTGGCCGAGGTGCTGGACGTCGCGCTGCCCGACGCGGGCTTCTATCTGTGGGCGGACGTCTCGCGCACCGGCCTGACCGACACCGAGTTCGCCGCGCGGCTCTATGCCGAGCAGCACCTGACCGTGCTGCCGGGCAGCTATCTGGCGCGCGAGGCCGACGGCATCAATCCGGGCGCCAATCGCGTGCGGATGGCGCTGGTGGCGACGCCGGAGGAATGCCGCGAGGGTGCCGAGCGCATCGTCGCCTTCTGCCGGGGCCTGGCGGGCCGCGGCTGAACCGGCCGGAGCGCGGTTCGATCCCGATTCGATGCCCGAAGTCATCCCTTCGACCTGGCATCGGCCGCAATCTCCGCCCCAATATCTGGTCCAATATCGGCCGCCGAGCGTCACCATGCGCGGCGGCCACGAATTCAACCACGACAACACGCGAAGAAACGCATATGACGCAAGCACTGCAAGCTCTGATCGACCAGGCCTGGGAAGACCGCGCCAGCCTGTCGCCCAAGTCCGCCCCGGCCGACATCCGCGAAGCGGTGGCCACGGTGATCGGCCAGCTCGACGCGGGCACGCTGCGCGTGGCCGAGAAGCAAGGCAAGGACTGGATCGTCAACCAGTGGGTCAAGAAGGCGGTGCTGCTGTCGTTCCGCCTGGAAGACAACGCGCCGATGGCCGCCGGCGGCTTCGCGCAGTTCTACGACAAGGTGCCGACCAAGTTCGCCGGCTGGTCGGCCGAGGACTTCGCCAAGGGCGGCTTTCGCGTGGTGCCGCCGGCGGTGGCCCGCCGCGGCTCGTTCATCGCGAAGAACGCGGTGCTGATGCCCTCGTACGTCAACATCGGCGCCTATGTCGATGAAGGCACCATGGTCGATACCTGGGCGACCGTCGGTTCGTGCGCGCAGATCGGCAAGAACGTGCACCTGTCGGGCGGCGTCGGCATCGGCGGCGTGCTCGAGCCGCTGCAGGCCAACCCGGTCATCATCGAGGACAACTGCTTCATCGGCGCGCGCTCGGAAGTCGTCGAGGGCGTGATCGTCGAGGAGAACTCGGTGATCTCGATGGGCGTCTACCTGGGCCAGTCGACCAAGATCTACGATCGCGAAACCGGCGAGATCCACTACGGCCGCGTGCCGGCGGGCTCGGTGGTGGTGGCGGGCAACCTGCCGTCGAAGGACGGCAAGTACAGCCTGTACTGCGCCGTGATCGTCAAGAAGGTCGACGCGCAGACGCGCGCCAAGACCAGCCTGAACGACCTGCTGCGCGGCGACTGACGCCAGCCTGGTGGCGGCCCGCGTGCCGCCACCGCTGTCCGGCTCGCCCCAACCCGCGCCCCAACCCGCGCCCCAACCCGCGCCCCGCCCTCCTCGCCCCCGAGCGGCGCAACGCGCCGGCTTCCACGTGAGGTGACCCGTGCCCTCCCCTTCGCAAGCGATTCATGGCCCTGGACCCCCGCTACCGTCAGCACCGTGCTGTCCCTGCTGCCCACCATTCTCGAGCAGGCCAACAAGACCATCGAGAAGCTCAAGAAGAGCAAGCGCAAGGACGAGCCCGCCGAGGGCGGCGACGGCACGCCGGCCGCCGATCCGCAGGAGCAGGCGCGCCAGCTCGCGGCGCGCGTCGCCGAGCTGGAAACGGCCGCGATGCAGCAGGCGGAGAACGTCAAGCTGCTGGCCGAACAGCATGCGATCACGATCGACGCGCTGCGCAAGGAAGCGGCCCGGCTGGACCGCCGGCTGCGGCTGATGACCGGGGTGGCGATGGCCGGCTTCGCGCTGGGCCTGCCCGCGCTGGTGATCGCCATCAATCTGCTGCTGCGCTGAAGCTGGCCACGGCTCGCGCCAGCGCTGTCATCGTCCTTTGCCGCCACCGCGCCTCGCGTCTTTCTCGCCAACGATTCATTCTTCATTCGCCATGACCGTCCAGCTCTACGGCATCCCGAACTGCGATACCGTCAAGAAAGCCCGCACCTGGCTCGACGCAAACGGCGTCGACTACGCCTTCCACGATTTCAAGAAGCAGGGTGTCGACGAGACGATGCTGCGCCGCTGGCTCAAGCAGGTGCCACTGTCGCTGCTGCTCAACCGGAAGGGCACCACCTGGCGCGCGCTGCCGGACGCCGACAAGGCCCTGGCCGAGGACGCCGATGGCGCGATCGCGCTGATGCAGCGCAGCCCCTCGCTGATCAAGCGGCCGGTGCTCGAGCATGACGGCGCGGTCGCGGTCGGCTTCGCCGCCGATCAGTACGCCGAACGTTTCCAGGGCTGAGCCCGCCGATTGCCGGACTGCCGCTCGTTTGCTTGCCGATCGATTGCCGCTCGATTGCCGCTGGATTTCCGTTTGCTCGCCGCCAGTCCGAATGCCCGCTTAACCATCGCCGCCCCATGACCTCCAACGCCTCCGCCACGCCCGCCGCCAACCCCACGCTGGCGCTGACCGAAGACCTGATCCGCCGCCAGTCGGTGACCCCCCGCCGACGAAGGCTGCCAGGCCGTGCTGCAGGCGCGGCTGTCCGCGCTCGGCTTCGCCTGCGAATCGCTGGTCAGCGGCCCCGACGCGTTCCGCGTCACCAATCTGTGGGCCGTCAAGCGCGGCCGTCTGGGCACCGCCGGCAAGCTGCTGGCCTTCGCCGGACACACCGACGTGGTGCCCACCGGCCCGCTCGAGCAATGGACCTCGCCGCCGTTCGAGCCGACCCATCGCGACGGCAAGCTGTACGGCCGCGGCGCCGCCGACATGAAGACGTCGATCGCGGGCTTCGTGGTGGCGATCGAGGAATTCCTGCAGGCCCATCCGGACCATGCCGGTTCGATCGCGCTGCTGATCACCAGCGACGAGGAAGGCCCGGCCCACGACGGCACCGTCAAGGTCGTGCAGGCGCTGCAGGCGCGCGGCGAGCGGCTCGACTACTGCGTGGTCGGCGAACCGACCTCGGTCGATACGCTGGGCGACATGGTCAAGAACGGCCGGCGCGGCTCGCTGTCCGGCAAGCTGACCGTCAAGGGCGTGCAGGGCCATATCGCCTATCCGCACCTGGCGCGCAACCCGATCCATCTGGCGGCGCCGGCGCTGACCGAACTCGTCGGCGAGCGCTGGGACGACGGCAACGAGTATTTCCCGCCGACCACCTGGCAGATGTCGAACATCCACGCGGGCACCGGCGCGACCAACGTGATCCCCGGCCACGTGACGATCGATTTCAACTTCCGCTTCTCGACGGCCAGCACGCCGGAGCAGCTGAAGGATCGCGTGCACGCGATCCTCGATCGGCACGGGCTCGACTACCAGATCGACTGGACGCTCGGCGGCGAACCGTTCCTGACGCCGCGCGGCGATCTGTCCGAGGCGCTGGCCGCGGCGATCGCCGCCGAGACGGGCGTGCAGACCGAGCTGTCGACCACCGGCGGCACCTCGGACGGCCGCTTCATCGCCAAGCTCTGTCCGCAGGTGATCGAGTTCGGCCCGCCCAACGCCAGCATCCACAAGATCGACGAGCACGTCGAAGTGCGCTTCATCGAGCCGCTGAAGAACATCTATCGCGGCGTGCTGGAGCGGCTGATCGCCTGAGCGGTCTTCCGCGACCGCACCGCCCCGATCGCGCCGCACTTGTCACGTTGCGCTGACCGCGCCGCTGTCATCGCGCCGCCCCGACCGACCCCTGACCTTTCATTCGCCATGGCCACCGCCTCTCCCCCTGTCCACCGTCCGCGATCTGCTGCGCCTGGCGGTATCGCGCTTCACCCAGGCCGGCCTGTCGTTCGGCCACGGCACCGACAACGCCTACGACGAGGCCGTCTACCTGATCCTGCATACGCTGCATCTGCCGCTCGATACGCTGGACCCGTTCCTCGACGCGCGGCTGCTGCCCGACGAGATCGCCGCGGTGATGGAGGTGATCCGCCGCCGCGTCGACGAGCGCGTGCCGGCGGCCTACATCACGCACGAGGCGTACATGCATGGGCAGCGCTTCTATGTCGACGAGCGCGTGATCGTGCCGCGCAGCTTCATCGGCGAGCTGCTGCAGGACGGACTGGCCCCGTGGGTCAGCGACATCGACGCGATTGGCCCGGTGCTGGAGCTGTGCACCGGCTCGGGCTGCCTGCCGATCCTGGCCGCGCAGGCCTGGCCGCACGCGAGCATCGATGCGGTCGACATTTCCGCCGATGCGCTGGACGTGGCGCGCCGCAATGTCGCCGACTACGGCCTCGAGGACCGCATCCACCTGTATCACGGCGACCTGTACGCGCCGCTTCCGGCCGGCGCCACCTACGACGTGATCCTCAGCAATCCGCCCTATGTGAACGAAGGCGCCATGCAGCGTCTGCCGGCCGAATATCAGGCCGAGCCGCGCATTGCGCTGGCCGGCGGCGACGACGGCATGGACGTGGTGCGCCGGATCGTGGCCGGCGCACGCGCCCACCTGAACCCCGGCGGCGTGCTGGTGGTCGAGATCGGCAACGAGTTCGAGAATGTCGAGGCCGCCTTCCCCCGATCTGGAACTGGTCTGGCTGACGGTCAGCGCCGGCGAGGAGCAGGTGTTCCTGCTGACGTACGAGGCGCTGCAGGCTGCGGGCCTGTAAGGACGGCCGCGGCGCTGGGGCGTGACGCGCGAGCGCTGGCGCGCGGGGACGCAGGAGCGCGCGGGCGCGGGATCGCCGCGGCGCGCGGCTTATTGCCCGGCCGCCAGCGCCGCCGCCGCGGCCCGCACCGCGGTCGTGCACTGCTCGACTACCCCTTCGCGCCAGTCGTCGGCGTCGCCATAGAAGGCGCGCCACATGCCCTGGCGGATCAGCGCGCGCTGCGTGTTGTCGGCGTCGGGATGCAGATGCAGCCAGTGGTCGCCGCGCAGCGCCTGCAATACGTCCGGCAGCGGCAAGGTGCCGAACTCCAGCGCGATGCCGGCAAAGTCGATGCCGGGCAGCGTATCCGGAACGGCGTGCCAGGCCAGGCCCGTCAGATTGGCCGAGGTCGACGAGCCGTCGTACATCGAGGTCACGTGCTGGCCCCAGATCGCGCGGGTCCGCTCCAGTTGCGCCACATCGTCCGGCCCCATGTAGATCGGCTCGCCATAGCCCCACGGGCCGAGCCCGGTATGGATGTCGATCCAGCGCATGCCCGTCCGTCCCGCGCCGTAGCGCGCGAGGATGCGGCGCAGCGTGTAATTGCTCCAGGTAGCCACGCGCCCGCCATAGAACATGCCGTGCGGATCGTCGTACTGGCCCGCGCTGACGGCGGCCTGGTACCAGCTCATGCCGCGCTCGGCGATCGCACGCGCCAGCGCGGCCTCGTCCTGCTCCGACGGCGGCCAGTGCGCCGGCAGCAGCAGCGGCGCGACCTCGGCATAGGCGGGGTTTTGCGGCAGCGGCCGCGTGAAATCCATGAAATTGCGGTTCAGGTCGACGTTGTCCTCGTTGACCCGGCGCATGTGCGAGAAGCCGTAGGGGGTTGACCGCATGCACCAGCAGCAGCGCCGCGCCGGCCTTGGCACATTGCTGCAGCAGCGCGGCATCGTGCAGCAGCGCGATCTGCGCGCCCGAGCCGCAGAAGCCCTCGGCGCCGTGCATCGCGGAGGTGACCAGGATCAGATGGCGCGCATCGCGCGGGCCGATCCAGGCGACGTCCATCGCCAGTTCCTCATCCTCGGCCCCGCGCCGCGTGGGATGCGCGAACGGCGTGGGCACGTCGCCCACGTTCTCGGCCGCGAGCCTGAATTTGGCGCGGGCTTCCTCGTAGCGGCTTGAAAAGCAATCGTGCAGCTGCATCGGCGGCTCTCCGGGGCGACCAGGATCGATGACCGCATTAAACGCCATTCCGCCGCCGCGCGCCAGCCGGTACAATCCCGTCCGCACAAGGTTGGATCGATCCAGCGCGGCCGGCGCGGCTTCCCAGGCCCGCCACGCGTCTCAGGTAACACCAGTCCCGATCTCCAGCCGGATTTCCCTCGCGCCCGTTCCGGGTCCCGCCTGATCCCTTCATTTCGACCGCCACGTCGCGCGACCGGCACGGGTTGGCACGCCCATCCCGCCCGCGGACTCGCGGTCCTTCATCCTGAGACTGTCAACATGATCGTGCGTTATTCCAAGATCGCCGCGGTATTGGCCATGGCCCTGTTCGCCTCGCTGGTGTCGTTCGGCAACATCACCGACTACGGCACCAACTTCGCCTTCGTCCAGCATGTGTTCCTGATGGACACGACCTTCCCCGGCAACGGCATCATGTACCGCGCCATCCGGTCGCCGGTACTGCATCACGCCGGTTATATCGGCATCATCGCGCTGGAGACCGCCACCGCGCTGCTGTGCTGGGCCGGCGGCATCGCGCTGTGGCGCGCGCGCCGGCAATCGCCGCGTGCCTTCCATCGCGCCAAGACCTGGGCGGTGGCGGGCCTGACGCTGGGCTTCCTCACCTGGCAGGTCGCCTTCATGTCGGTCGGCGGCGAGTGGTTCGGCATGTGGATGTCGAAGGAATGGAACGGCGTGCCCGACGCGTTCCGCTTCTTCATCACGCTGCTGACGGTGCTGATCTACGTCAGCTTGCCGTACGACGATCTCGATCTGGCCGGCGATCGGTAGGCCGGCGGCGGCAAGCCGGCGCCGACAAGTCAGCGCCGATAAGTCAGCGCCGATAAGTCAGCGCAGATAGGTCGGCGCAGATAGGTCGGCGCCGGCAAGGCGCCGGCAAGTCATCCCTCCCAGTCGGCATCCCCGGCGCCCGCCGCGCGCCGCGGCGGCGCCTCCAGCTGCCAGGCACGCGGATGCAGCGCCAGTCCAGCCGCTTCGCCCTGCGCGCGCGTCAGCGTCAGATGGCGCGCCAGCCAGTCCATCACGCCGCGCAGGAAGCGTTGCTGCTCGAGCCGCACGGCGTCGCGCAGCGCGCGTTCGAGCTGCACGTAGGCGGTGTAGACATCGAGCAGATTGGCGCTCTTGAGCGTGGCCGGCGTCCATGGGCTGCGCTCGATCGCCAGCACGCGGCTGGCCTGCTGCGGCGTCAGCGCGCCGGTCTCGCGATAGGCGGCATACAAGGGCTCCAACGGCGCGAAACGGACGCTGGGCTGCACGCGCGGCACGCCGGCGACCTTCTCCATGCGCAGCAGCAGATAGCGGACCGCGGCGGCATGCTGGCGGGCCTGTTCCGGCTCGCGGCTGGCGCCCGCGCCGCGCCGTGGCCGTGCGTCGTCGCGCCACGGCCCGGCGCCGGCGGCGCGGGCGGTGAAGTCCGGCACGCCGTCGAGCGCGCCAGGGCCGCCCAGCACCCGCAGCGCGCAATCCGGCCCGAAGGCATGCTCGTGGCCGGCCGCGTCGCGCAGGATATAGGCGTGGCCCGAGCCAATGCCGTGGCCCTTCCTGCCAGCCGACGCGACGCCAGCGCCGACACCAGCGCCGACACCGCTGCCAACGTCCGAGCCGGCGCAGCGCGTGCCCGGCTCGACGAAATCCTTGCGGACGGCGGTCCAGGCGGGGCGAGGGGTGGAAGCGGGCTCGAGGGGCATGCCTTGATTGGGGAACAGCGAAACGGCGAAGGACGGCGAAACCGCGACGAAACGACGGCGGGGCGCGCATTGTCGCGCGAAAACCCGCCGGACGCGATAGCCGCCGATGGCCCGGCAATCGCGGCGCAATCGCCGGGCGAAAGCCTGGCAAGCCCGGCGAGCCTGGCTAGACGTTGGCTAGACGTTGGCTAGACGTTGGCGTGGGCCGCGCGACAGGCGCCCGACAGCCTCGCGCCATGCCGCCCGCCGCCCCGGGCTAAAATGCGCCCTGCCCGGCCCCGTGCCGGGCTCGACTTTCCATAGAAGACTCTCGTGATCCGAATCGACCAGCTAGTACTCCAGCGCGGCACCAAGGTGCTGTTCGACCACACCAGCGTGACGCTGAACCCCGGCGAGCGCGTCGGCCTGGTCGGTGCCAACGGCAGCGGCAAATCGACGCTGTTCGCGCTGCTGCGCGGCGAACTGCATCCGGACGGCGGCGACGTCGCGGTGCCGGCGCAATGGCGCGTGGCCCATGTCGCGCAGGAAACGCCGGCGGTGGCGCGCAGCGCGCTGGAATACGTGATCGACGGCGACACCCGGCTGCGCGCGATCGAGCAGACCATCGCCACCGCGCAGGCCAGCGGCGACGGCCACGCCGAGGCCGAGGCGCATGCGGCCTACGCGGACGCCGACGGCTACACCGCGGCCTCGCGCGCCGAGGCGCTGCTGCTGGGCCTGGGTTTCACGCTGGCCCAGGTCGGCCAGCCGGTGGCGGCCTTCTCCGGCGGCTGGCGCATGCGCCTGAACCTGGCGCAGGCGCTGATGTGCCCGTCCGATCTGCTGCTGCTCGACGAACCGACCAATCACCTGGACCTCGACGCGATCGTCTGGCTCGAGGACTGGCTGGCGCGCTATCCCGGCACGCTGGTGATGATCTCGCACGACCGCGAATTCCTCGACGCGATCTGCAACGTCACGGTCCATATCGAACAGCAGCAGCTGCGCCGCTACGGCGGCAACTACAGCCTGTTCGAGACGCTGCGGCTGCAGCAGATGGCGCAGCAGCAGGCCGCCTACGCGCGCCAGCAGAAGCAGATCGCGCATCTCGAATCGTTCATCACCCGCTTCAAGGCCAAGGCGACCAAGGCCCGCCAGGCGCAGAGCCGCGTCAAGGCGCTGGAGAAGATGGAACGGCTGGCGCCGGTGCATGCGGCGGCCGGCTTCTCGTTCGAATTCCGCGAGCCCGATGCCGCGCCCAATCCGATGATGGTGCTCGATGCCGTCGACTGCGGCTACGCGGGTCCGCCGCCGGTGACGATCCTGCGCGGCCTGACGTTGTCGATCCAGAACGGCCAGCGCATCGGCCTGCTGGGCGCCAACGGCCAGGGCAAATCGACGCTGGTCAAGACGCTGGCGGGCACGCTGGCGGCGCTGGCCGGCACGCTGCGCCACGGCAAGGGCCTGCAGATCGGCTACTTCGCCCAGCACCAGCTGGAAACGCTGCGCGACCACGACTCGCCGCTGCAGCATCTGGCGCGGCTGGCGCCCGATACGCGCGAGCAGGAACTGCGCGACTTCCTCGGCAGCTTCAATTTCCGCGGCGACATGGCGACCTCGCCGATCGAACCGTTCTCGGGCGGCGAGAAGGCGCGGCTCGCGCTGGCGCTGATCGTCTGGCAGAAGCCCAACCTGCTGCTGCTCGACGAACCGACCAACCACCTGGACCTCGATACGCGCGAGGCGCTGACGATGGCGCTGGCGCAGTTCGAGGGCACGCTGATCCTGGTCTCGCACGACCGGCATCTGCTGCGCGCCACCACCGACCAGTTCATGCTGGTGGCCGACGGCGGCCTGAACCCCTTCGACGGCGACCTCGACGACTATCGCGACTGGCTGCTGCAGCAGGCCGCCGCCAAGCGCAACGCCGCGGCCGCGGCGCATCGCTCGGACGGAGCCCATGGCGGTGAAGGAAGCAACGGGGCCGACGCCGCGGTGCCGGCGCAGAACCGCCGCGACCAGCGCCGCGCCGAGGCCGACGAACGGCAGCGGCTGGCGCAGCTGCGCAAACCCTTGACCAAGGAACTGGAAAAGGTCGAGAAGCGGATGGCCGTGCTGCAACAGGCCAAGACCGAGATCGACGGCTTCATGGCCGACGAAGCCAGCTATGCCGAGGCCAACAAGGCCAGGCTGCTGGAGATGCTCAAGCGCCAGGGCGAAGTCGACGGCGAACTGGCCACGCTGGAGGAGCGCTGGCTGGAGCTGCAGGAACAGATCGAGCAGATCGCCTGACGAGGCGGGCGGCTTCGCGCCGCTTGCCCTTCCCGGCCCGCTTCTCCGCTTCCCCTTCTCCGCTTCCCTTCTCCGCTTCCCCTCTCCGCTTCCCGCCTCCGCTTTCCCGCTGCTGCCCCGCGTTGGTTTTCCGCCGCCGTTTCCGGCGGCCGTCTCCCCCGCGGCGGCTTTCCCGCAGCCCCGCCGCCTACTCCTGCAACGCCTCCTCGGCCGTCAGGAAGCCGCCGCTCTGGTGCGCCCACAGCCGGCTGTACAGGCCGCCGCGCTGCAGCAGCTCGCGGTGCGAGCCCTGCTCGACGATGCGGCCGCGGTCGAGCACGACGATGCGGTCCATCGCCGCCAGCGTCGACAGCCGGTGCGCGATCGCCACCACGGTCTTGCCCTCCATCAGCCGGTACAGGCTCTGCTGGATCGCGATCTCGACCTCGCTGTCGAGCGCGCTGGTGGCTTCGTCCAGCAGCAGGATCGGCGCGTCCTTGAGCATCACGCGCGCGATCGCGATGCGCTGGCGCTGGCCGCCCGACAGCTTGACGCCGCGCTCGCCGACGTGCGCGTCGTAGCCGCGCCGCCCCCTCCCGGTCGCTCAGCGTATGGATGAAGTCCTCGGCCTCCGCGCGCCGCGCGGCGGCAATCATCTCGGCATCGCTGGCATCGGGCCGGCCGTAGACGATGTTGTCGCGCACCGAGCGGTGCAGCAGCGAGGTGTCCTGCGTGACCATGCCGATCTGCGCGCGCAGGCTGTCCTGCGTCACGCCGGCGATATCCTGGCCGTCGATCAGGATGCGGCCCGATTCGACGTCATAGAAGCGCAGCAGCAGGTTGACCAGCGTCGACTTGCCCGCGCCCGAGCGGCCCACCAGCCCGACCTTCTCGCCGGGGCGGATCGTCAGCGTGAAGTCGTCGAATACCGGCCGGCCGGAGCCGTAGGAGAAGCCGACGTGCTCGAAGCGGATTTCGCCGTGCGGCACCCGCAACGGTACGGCATCGGCACGGTCCTCGATATGCCGGGGACGCGCCAGCGTCGACACGCCGTCGCGCACCGTGCCGATATGCTCGAACAGCTCGGCAATCTCCCACATCGCCCATTGTGAAATGCCGTTCAGGCGCATCGCCATCGCGGTCGCCGCCGCCACCGCGCCGATGCCGATCTGGCCGGCCGACCACAGGTACAGCGCGAGCCCGGTGGTGGCGACGATCAGCATCATGATGAGCGTGTGGTTGACGATCTCGAAGGCGCTGATCAGCCGGCCCTGCG
The DNA here is from genome assembly GCF_049311595.1 of Cupriavidus sp. H18C1. Classification (NCBI taxonomy): domain Bacteria; kingdom Pseudomonadati; phylum Pseudomonadota; class Betaproteobacteria; order Burkholderiales; family Burkholderiaceae; genus Cupriavidus; species Cupriavidus sp. H18C1. The sequence goes on along the minus strand of NZ_CP186008.1, from coordinate 60,023 downwards.
CATAGACCGGCTGCATGAATTCCCTGCATCGCGCTGCGCACGTAGCTGGCCTCGCGCCGCGAGTGCGAGAACAGCTTGACGGTGGCGATATTGGTGTACGCGTCGGTGACGCGCCCGGTCATCACCGAGCGCGCGTCGGCCTGGTGCGCGGACACGCGCGCCAGCCGCGGCACGAAGTACCACGACGCGCCGACATAGGCGACCACCCACAGCAGGAACGGCGCCAGCAGCCAGCCGTCGAAATTGGCCAGCACCACCGCCGCCGACACCAGGTAGATCACGATGTAGACCAGGATATCGGCCACCGTCATCACCGCGTCGCGCACGGCCAGCGCGGTCTGCATGACCTTGGTGGTGACGCGCCCGGCGAACTCGTCCTGGAAGAAGCCCATGCTCTGGTTGAGCATCAGCCGGTGGAAATTCCAGCGCAGCCGCATCGGGAAATTGCCGAACAGCGTCTGGAACTTCAGCATGCTCCAGACCGCGACCACGACGATGCTCGCCAGCACGATGCCGGCCAGCAGCAGCAGGCGGTCCGAATAGGTCGACCACAGCTCCTGCGGCTTGACCGCGGCGAGCCAGTCGACCAGGCGGCCCAGCATGCTGAACAGCACCGCCTCGAAGATGCCGATCGCCATCGCGCACAGCACCAGCAGCAGCAGGTAACGCCGCACGCCCGCGGTGCAATCGACGATGAACGCGATCCAGTGCTGCGGGGGCGTATCGGGAAGCGAATCCGGGTAGTTGTGGATGCGCCTTTCAAACCAACGGAACACGGCCAGTTTCTCCAGGAATGGTGTCGAGCGGCCGCGCGGGCTCGCTCAACGGTAATTGCGCTCGCGCCGGATCAGTCCGACCGCCAGCACGCCGGTCAGCACCACCAGCCAGATCAGCGACCAGCCGGGAATCGAGATGCCGAACACCGGCGGCAGCGGCGCGGTGCACAGGCCGTCCGAATAGAAGACCTGCGGCAGCACGCGCGCGGTCGGCAGCGCGTTGACCCAGTTTTCCAGCGGATCGATGCCGCAGCTCGCCTTCGGATCGAGCAGCAGCGAGATGTGATAGCCCGCCACCGCGATGCCGCCGACGCCGGACAGCATCGCCAGCCCTTGCCACAGCGTGCGCGTGCCCTGCCCCAGCGCCGCCAGCAGCGAGAACAGGCCGATCGCGACGAAGGCGAAGCGCTGCATCACGCAGAGCGGACACGGCTGGTAGCCCTGTGCGTGCTGCAGATAGAGGGCGTAGCCGACCAGCCCGAACGAGACGATGGCAATCAGCAGGAAGTAGGCGCGGGAATTCGCTTGCATGGCGGAGTGGCGGTCGACAGAGCGGTAAGGAATACAGCGTGAATAGACGGCGTGAATTGACGGCGTGAATAGACCACGTGAATAGACGGCGAGGCACGCAAGCCCCGGCGTGCCGGGCATCGCGGACAGGCGCCATCTTACCGATTTTGCGCCACGCGCGTCGCAGCGATGCGATGACCCCTGCACGCGCTGGGGCCATCGTTGCGGCCGATCGCCGCAGCGCGGCACCTCGGCATTGCCCATGGCGCCGAACGCGCCAACAATGCCGTTTCATTGCGTCGGCACGCCCCGTGAACCCCATGCGTTCCCATGCGTTCGACCCCCTGATTTCATCGAGGACCGTACCCATGAAGAGCAATGCGCTGCGCGCGGTGCGCAGCAACGACGTTCGTGCCCTACGTTTTCGCACGACCCCGCCGCCGTCGGCGCCCATGGTGGGCCGCGGCCCGGCGGCCAACCCCGGAAATCCCCCCGGTGCCGGTGGTACCGGTCGGCTACCGCCAGGGCTTCATCACCGCGATCTCCGTGCTGCTGGCCTTTACGCTGGCCTTCTGGCGCTACTGGAGCTTCGAGAGCCCCGGCCCGTGGAACCCGGTGTCGCTGGGGGTCGAGGTCTCGCTGAGCCTTGCCGCCGGCCTGCAGGTGGTGGCGCTGTTCCGTTCGCTGCGGGTCGAGGACGACCAGGTGCCCGAGTACCGCCGCACGCAGCGCTGGCTGTTCGTGTCGGCGGTGGTGCTGATCGCGGCGCTGCTCGGGGCGCTGTGCGAGGACTCGGTGTTCGGTTGAGGGCGGTGGCGCCCGCCGCCTTGGCCCTTGGTGGCCCTGGACCGTTGGCCGCTAGTCCTTAGCCCTTAGCCGCTTGCCCTTTGCCCCTGGCGATTGGCGGACAGCGATCAGCCGTCGAGATAGCGCACGCGTTCGATCGCCTGCTCGATCCGCTCGACGGCGATCACCTCGAGCCCCTCGATCGGCTGCTTCGGCGCGTTGGCCTTGGGAATCACCGCCTGCGTGAAGCCCAGCTTGGCCGCCTCGCGCAGCCGGTCCTGGCCGCGCGGGCTCGGACGGATCTCCCCCGCCAGCCCCACCTCGCCGAATACCACCAGCCCACGCGGCAAGGGCTTGTTGCGCATCGACGAATGGATCGACAGCAGCACGGCCAGGTCGGCCGCCGGCTCGGTGATCTTGACCCCGCCCACCGCATTGAGGAACACGTCCTGGTCGAAGCAGGCGATGCCCGCGTGGCGGTGCAGCACGGCCAGCAGCAGCGCCAGCCGGTTCTGCTCGAGGCCGACCGCGAGGCGGCGCGGATTCGGCACGTGCGCCGCATCGACCAGCGCCTGGATCTCGACCAGCAGCGGACGCGAGCCCTCCTGCGTGACCATCACGCAGGAACCGGACACGGTCTGCTCATGCTGCGACAGGAACAGCGCCGACGGATTGCTGATGCCGCGCAGCCCGCGCTCGGTCATCGCGAACACGCCCAGTTCGTTGACCGCGCCGAAGCGGTTCTTGAATGCGCGGATCAGCCGGTGCGAAGAATGCGTGTCGCCCTCGAAGTACAGCACCGTGTCGACGATGTGCTCGAGCACGCGCGGCCCCGCCAGGCTCCCCTCCTTGGTCACATGGCCGACCAGGATGATCGTGGTGCCGCTGCTCTTGGCGATCCGCGTCAGCTGCGCCGCGCATTCGCGCACCTGGGCGACCGAGCCCGGCGCCGAACTGAGCGCCTCCGAGTACAGCGTCTGGATCGAGTCGATCACCGCGACCTCGGGCTTGTCCGCGTCCAGCGTCGCCTGGATCTTCTCCAGCTGGATCTCGGCCAGCAGGCCCAGGCTCGGGCTGTCGATGCCGAGCCGCTGGGCGCGCAGCGCGATCTGCGCGCCCGACTCCTCGCCGCTGACATAGAGCACGCGCCGGCTGGCCGCCAGGTTCGCCAGCGCCTGCAACAGCAGCGTCGACTTGCCGATGCCGGGGTCGCCGCCGATCAGCACCACCCCGCCGGCCACCAGCCCGCCCCCCAGCACCCGGTCGAATTCCTCGATGCCGCTGGTAAAGCGCGGCACATCGGACGCCTCGATCTCGGACAGGCGCTGCACCGTGGCGGAGGCCGCCAGCGGCTGGAAGCGCCGCGCCGAGGGCGCCTCGGGCACGCTCTCGACCAGCGTGTTCCATTGCTGGCAATGCGGGCACTGCCCCTGCCAGCGCGGCACGGAGCCGCCGCATTCGGTACAGGTGTAAAACGGTCTTGGCGGTCTTGGTCTTTGCCAACGGGAATCCTTGGGGCCGGGGGAGCGGAGAGGCGGCGCAGCCGACAGGCCCGCGGGTGCTGCGGGGTGCTGCGGGGTGCTGCCGAGTGCTGCAAGGCGCCGCGAGGCGCCGATTCTACTTGGCCGGCGCGGCCTCGGCCATGCTGGGCGCGTCCGGCACGGTCAGCGTCGCGACCGTCACCGGCACCCGCGGCGCCAGCGCGCACATCAGCTCGTAGCCGACGGTGCCGCTGGCGGCGGCCACGTCGTCGATCGGCAGGCCGTGGCCCCACAGCGTGACCGGCGAACCGACCCGCGCCTTCGGGCACGGCGTCAGGTCGACGCACAGCATGTCCATCGACACCCTGCCGACCAGGTGCGTGCGCACGCCGTCGACCAGCACCGGCGCCGGCTGGTCGCCCCAGCCCGCGGCATGGCGCGGATAACCGTCGGCATAGCCGCAGGCGACCACGCCGATCCGCATCGGCCGGTCCGCGGTGAACAGCGAGCCGTAGCCGACCGTGTCGCCGGGCCGCAATTCCTGCACCGCGATCAGTTCGCTGTGCAGCGACATCGCCGGCATCAGCCCGGTATCGGCGATGTCGGCGTGCCGGCCGCTCGGCGAGGCGCCGTACAGCACGATGCCGGGCCGCACCCAGGCGCGGTGCGCGGCCGGATGCCACAGCGTGGCGGCCGAGTTGGACAGGCTCGCCTCGCCCGGCAGATTGGCCGTGGTGGCGTCGAACACCTCCAGCTGGTGCGCGATGCCGCGCTCGCCGTCGGCGTCCGAGAAGTGGGTCATATGGACGATGCTGCCCACTCCCCGACAGGGTACGGGCGCGCTCCCAGGCGGCGCGGTACTGGTCCGGCGCGAAGCCGAGCCGGTTCATGCCGGTATTGAGCTTGAGCTGGATCGCCAGCGGACCCTTGGGCCGCGCGACCTCCAGCATGCGCAGCTGCTCCTCGTTGTGGATCGCCGTGGTCAGCCGGTATTCCTCGAGCAGCGGCACGTCCTGCGGCTGGAAGAAGCCCTCGAGCAGCAGGATCGGACCCTGCCAGCCGAGTTCACGCAGCAGCACGGCCTCGTTCAGGTCCAGCAGGCCGAACCCGTCGGCCGCGCGCAGGCCGGCGAAGGCGCGGCGGATGCCGTGACCGTAGGCGTTGGCTTTGACCACCGCCCAGACGCGGGACGCCGGCGCGTGGCGGCGCACCACCTCGAGATTGTTGGCCAGGGCGGGTTGATGGATGACAGCGTGAATCGGTCTTGGCATGGGATCAGGGAAGGTTCGTCACTGCGGCCTCGCGGCGCGCCGGGCCCTGCCGTGCGACGGCCTGGGCGGGCGTACCGAAGTGGTGCCCGGGGCACTGTCCGCAGCAACGTCGACGGGGATTCGGCACCACGTTCGGGCCACGTTCGGGCCACGTTCGGGCCACGTTCGGGCCACGTTCGGGCCACGTTCGGGCCACGTTCGGGCCACGTTCGGGCCACGTTCGGGCCACGTTTGGCATCACGTTTGGCGCCGCGTTTGGCAACCACGCGCGGCAGCGCACCGAAGGGGCACCGCGTAGACCGTTATTTGACCACATTGGTTCGGCGATCCCCCGGGAATCCGCTCCACGTCGAATGGTCAAACCCGGTCAATTTGCGGTCTTCCCTTCTTCGGAATTGAAAGACTTTCGTGATATAAAGCCGGACGTTCCGGCCATGTTTCAAAAGTGATTCAATATGACGGGTCCCGTCAGGTACGTCCACGCCCCAGCCACGCCGAACCGGACCAGGCGCGGGCGTCCTTTTGGCACGGCCGCCGTTCACCCCCTCCGCACGATGCCGACAGCCGTTGGCGCGGGCACGCCAGTAGCGCAAGGAAATCGCGATGGAGACAGAGTCCAAGGTATGAAGAAGGGTTTTTACACCATCATGGCCGCGCAGTTCTTCTCTTCGCTGGCCGACAACGCTCTGCTCATCGCCGCCATTGCCCTCCTCGCCGAATTGCACTCCCCGCAGTGGATGACGCCGCTGCTCAAGCTGTTCTTCGTGCTGTCCTATGTCGTGCTGGCCGCCTTCGTCGGCGCCTTCGCCGATTCGATGCCCAAGGGCAAGGTGATGTTCATCACCAACACGATCAAGATCGGCGGCTGCGCGATCATGATGTTCGGGTTGCACCCGCTGCTCGCCTATGGGGTGGTCGGCTTCGGCGCGGCGGCCTATTCGCCGGCCAAGTACGGCATCCTTACCGAGCTGCTGCCGGCCGAGCGCCTGGTGGCCGCCAACGGCTGGATCGAGGGCCTGACGGTCGGCTCGATCATCCTCGGCACGGTGGTCGGCGGCGCGCTGATCTCGGTCAAGGTGTCGAGCCTGATGCTGGCGATGGACCTGCCGTGGATCGAGACCGGCATCGACACGCCGGCCGAAGCCGCGATGGTGGTCATCATGCTGTTCTACGTGATCGCCGCCCTGTTCAACCTGTTCATCCCCGACACCGGCGCCCGCTATCCGCAGCAGGAGAAGAACCCGATCAAGCTGATCGCCGAGTTCGCCGACTGCTTCACCGCGCTATGGAAGGACAAGCTCGGCCAGATCTCGCTGGCGGTCACCACGCTGTTCTGGGGCGCCGGCGCGACGCTGCAGTTCATCGTGCTGAAGTGGGCGGAAAAGTCGCTCGGCCTGAACCTGTCGCAAGGCGCGCTGCTGCAGGCGGTGGTGGCGGTCGGCGTGGCCGTCGGCGCGATCATGGCGGCGATGCGCATCCCGCTGCGCAAGTCGCTGTCGGTGCTGCCGTTCGGCGTGGCGATGGGCGCGATCGTGATGCTGATGGCCTTCTACACCAAGGACGCGATGCCCGATGTCGCGCTCGACATACTGGGCATGCGGATGCCGCTGTACATGGCGATCGCCTACGTGTTCCTGATGCTGGTGGGCGGCATGTCGGGCTACTTCGTGGTGCCGATGAACGCGCTGCTGCAGCATCGCGGCCACGTGCTGCTGTCGGCGGGCCACTCGATCGCGGTGCAGAACTTCAACGAGAACGTCTCGGTGCTGCTGATGCTGTGCCTGTACGCGCTGCTGATCAAGCTGAACGTGCCGATCGGCATCGTCATCATCGCCTTCGGCATGTTCGTCTGCGGCACCATGCTGCTGGTGATGCGCCAGCATCGCAAGAATGTCCGTCTGTACAACTCGCTGGCGATGATCGGCGAGGACAAGCACCACTGAGGCCGGAACCACCAGGGCAGGTACCGCCGAGGCAGGCACCACGGAGGTAGGGGCCATCGGGACGGGTACCTCCGGGGCCGGTACCGCCGACACCGATGCCGCCGAGGCCGCTCCCACCAGGGCAGGCACCAACGACACAGGTACCACCGACGCAGCGCCGGCCCCAGGACGGCGCTCCGCCCTCAGTACCGCGGCGGCTGCGCGACCCGCTGCCGCGCCCTCTCCTCCCATCCCGGCGGCACCACGAACCCGCGCGAACGCTCGCGCCACCAGCCCGGCGCCGAGGCGCCGGCCGGCTCCATCTCGCAGATCATCACCGGCGACTCGCGCCGCCAGGCCAGGTCGCGATGCGGCTCGGCGAAGCGCGCGGCCAGCGCGTCGCGCAGGGTTTCGAATGCTTCGGTGTCCTGCTCCGGCACCAGCGCCGGCGACAGCCAGCGGGCACGCGGCAGCCGGTGCCAGCGCACCGATGAGGCGGAGGCCGACGAGCCAAACGAGCCCGGCGAGCCCAACGAGCCCGACGAGCCCGACGAGCCCGATGAGCCTGACGAGCCTGATGAGCCTGATGAGCCTGATGAGCCTGATGAGCCTGATGAGCCTGATGAGCCCGATGAGCCCGATGAGCCCGATGAGCCTGACGAGCGTGCCGCCACCCGCTGCGCCCATTGCTCCAGCGTCGACCACCAGCCACGCAAATGGGCAGGATTGAGCCCCAACGCGTCCAGGCCGGCCGGCATCACCCCATCGCGATAGAACAGCCAGCCCAGCAGATAGATTTCGCTGCGGTCGACGCGCGCACCCAGCAGCGCCTCGGCCTCCGGCGTGCGCGACAGCGGCAGCTGCCGGCGAACGATATGCGACAGCTTGTCGCCGAGGCGATCGACCAGGTTCGGGCCGACGAAGGCCTGCAGCCACGCGGCGCGCTCGACGGGCGCCGCCGCGTGCGACGCATCGCTGCCCGGCTCCACCAGCAGATAGAACTTGGCGGCCATCTCCCAGTGCACCAGCTGGCCAGCCTGTCCGGCCTGTGTCGGTTCTGCGGCGTTTGCACTGGCCGCACTGGTCGACGTCTCGCGCCAGACGAAGTCCAGCTCGCCCAGCGTCTGCACGCCGTGCGCGCCGTGCCGGCGCACCGGCAGATTGGAGGCGACCAGCTCGATGCCCTCGCCATGCTGCAGCGCGAAATGCAGCAGCCGTTCGGCATGCCGGCCCAGCCGCAGGCTGCGCGCGGCCGGGGCCAGCGCCTGGACCGCGCCGGGCAAGGCGGACAGTTCCTCGATGGTCGGTGGCAGTAAATCCGGATCGGCGCTCGCCAGCCAGCGCTGCCAGGCAGCGATCGCCCCGGTTGGCCAGCTCGCCAGCGCGGCGCCGCCGAATTCGGCCAGCGCGGCGAAATCGCGCGGCAAGGCGCTCAGCAGCGGCGGCGCCAGCGTGCACCAGGCCAGATCCCGCACGCGCGCCGACGTGGCGGCGCGCCACAGCGGCTCGGCCGTGGTCGCGCCGGCGCCGGCCAGTTCAGTGACCGGCTCCCGCATCGCCGTCGCCGGCAGCGCCGGCCCGTGGGGAGTCGAGCAGATCGGCCGGAGCGGCCGGGTCGTTCTGCCGATAGACATCGCGCGCCAGGCACAGGTCTTCCCAGGCGCGCGCCTTGTCGGTCAGCGTGCGCAGCAGATAGGCCGGGTGATAGGTCACCACCACGGGGATGCCCTCGTAGCGATGCACCGTGCCGCGCAGCTTGCTGATCGGCGTGGTGGTGCGCAGCAGCGTCTGCGCAGCGAAACGGCCCAGCACGACGATCAGGCGCGGACGCACCAGCGCGATCTGCCGGCGCAGGAAGGGCTCGCACTGCTCGACCTCGGCCGGCTCGGGATTGCGGTTGCCGGGCGGCCGGCACTTGAGCACGTTGGCGATGAACACATTGCGCCCGCGCGCCAGCTGCAGCGACGCCAGCATGTTGTCGAGCAGCTTGCCGGCCTGGCCGACGAAGGGCTCGCCCTGCCGGTCCTCGTTCTCGCCCGGGGCCTCGCCGATCAGCATCCAGTCGGCCTCGCGGTCGCCGACGCCGAACACCGTGCGGGTCCGCGTGCTGCACAACTGGCAGGCCGTGCAGCCGGCGACGCGCGCTTCCAGCGCCTGCCAGTCGAGCGTGGAGAGGTCGTCGGCGGGCGCGGCGATGGATTGGCCTTCCGACAGCGGCAGGCCATCGTCGGGCACGCTCTGCATGATCGGCACGACCGGGATGGCCGGCTGGCGGGGCGCCGGCGCGGCGGCGGCCATCGCGCTTGCCGCTTCATGGCCCTGCGCTTCCTGGCTCAGCACTTCACGGCCCAACGCTTCACGACTCGGCGCTTCGTTGGTCGGCGCCTCCCGGCTAAGTAGTTCGCGGCTCGGCGCTTCACGGCCCAAGGCTTCACGGCTCGGCCCTTCGTGGCTCGGCGCGTCGTGGCTCACGGCGTCGGCCAATGCCGACGTGGACTCGGGCTCGGCCTGCACCGCTTCGGCATGGCGCGGCACCCATTCGGTGCCGATGCCGAGCGCTTCGAGAAACAGCGCGCGCCGGTTCATGCCGATGCCCCCCCGCGGGCCGCCCTGCTGCCCATCCTGCTCCGTGCCCTGCTCCGTTCCCCCAGCGGCGGCGCAGCACCAGCGCATCCTCGCGCCCGTCGGCGGCCGGGTAATAGCCCTTGCGCCGGCCGATCGTCTCGAAACCGGCGGCCTCGTACAGCGCCAGCGCGGCGGTATTCGACGGCCTGACTTCGAGCAGCACATTGGGCAGCCGATGCTGATGCGCGGTGGCCAGCGCCACGGCCAGCAGCAGCTTGCCGAGTCCCTGGCGATGGCGCGCCGGCTCGATCGTGATATTGAGCAGATGCATCTCGTCGACCACCGGCATCAGCACCGCGTAGCCGGCGAGCTTGCCGGCCGGGTCGCGCAGTGTCAGCCCGATATGGCCGGCCTTGACCGAGTTCTCGAAATTGCCGCGCGTCCACGGATGGCTGTAGGCGCGCTGCTCGATATCGACCACCGCGTCGAGGTCGCGCGCGCTCATGCGCGCCAGCGCCCAGCCGCCCGGCAGCGTCGGCATGTCGGGCACCGCGGGCCAGGCGGCGGCGCGGGTGCGGCTGTCGCCGAGCGCGGCGCTCATTGCCGTTCTCCGGTGGCCGCCAGCGACGCGCGCCCCGCCGCCGCGGCCTGGCGCTCGGCCACGGTCTGGGCGACCTTGTCGCGCAGATACAGCGGCGCGGCATCGGCGGCGGCCACGGTCTCGCCGCGCGCCAGTGCGCGCTGCGCGAGCGCGACCACGGCGGCCGCGTGCGGCATCGCGCCGGCAATCGTGCGCGCGGCCTGCGCGGCGGCGTGCAGGCGTTCGCCATAGACGGAGGCGCCGTTGCCGGCCAGCCAGAACGGCCCGGCCGGGGCCTGCACCGCCTCGGGGGCGGCCACGCGCATCGGACCGGCTTCCTGCCATTCGCCGCGGACCGCATCCCACTCGAACAGCGCGGTGTAGACCTCGTCCATGCGCGCGTCGAGCGCGACCAGCACCGGCACGCCGGCGGGCAGCGGCTCGGCCGCGGTGTCGCCCTCCAGCGCGGCCCCGGACACCCCGCGCACGCGTTCGGCGCAGGCCATCAGCGTGTTGACGGGGACGACCGGCAGATCGGCGCCGAAGGCCAGCCCTTGGGCGATGCCGCAGGCGGTGCGCAGGCCGGTAAAACGAGCCCGGGCCGGCGCCGAAGGCGATCGCGGCGCAGTCGGCCAGACGGATGCCGGCCTCGGCCAGCAGCTCGCCCGCGGCGGGCAGGACCCGGCCCGACGAGCGCGGACCGGTCTGTTCGTGGCGGGCCAGGCAACGCAGGCCGCCGGTCGGCGAGGCTTGTCCGAGCGCGACCGAACACCACTCGGTGGAGGTTTCAACGGCAAGAATCCATGACATGCCGCGATTGTATCCGCTGGCCGCCGAACCGAAGCCGCCCTCGGTTTTTTCCGGGCGGGTTTGGCGGCCGGCGGGGCTATCATCGCGGGTCCATCTCCCTTACCGTCCCGGAGTCCCCATGAGCGACCTGCAACAGCGCTTCGAGCAAGCGCAGAACGACGTCAAGCAACTGCCCGAACGCCCCAGCAACATGACGCTGCTGCGCCTGTACGCGCTGTTCAAGCAAGGCAGCGAGGGCGACGTCCATGGCGACAAGCCCGGCATGACCGACTTCGTCGGCCGCTACAAGTTCGAGGCGTGGGAAACGCTGAAGGGCACCAGCCAGGAAGAGGCAATGCAGAAGTACATCGAGCTGGTGGAGGAACTGAAGTCGGGCGCGGCCAGCTGAACCAGCGCCGCGCTGCCGTCTTCGCGCAGGCGGCGACACGGTGGCTTCAAAACGAACCACGCGGTTACGCTGCCCCCGCTTTCGCGGGGGCAACTTCATCAGGCGCTACTGCCCCACCCGCTCCGGCTGCTGCCGCGGCCGGATCCGCCAGGCGGCCAGGATCGCGGTCGCGATCACCAGCCCCACCGCCAGGAAGGTCTCGTCGAACGCGCGGATGCGCGCCGCGGCATCGGCCCCGGCCTGATTGCCGGCCAGCAGCGCGCCGTGCGACTCCAGCCGCCATTGCAGGCCGACCCCGGCCAAGCTGACGCCGATGGCACCACCCAACTGCCGCACGAAGTTGATCACGCTGGAGCCCTGCGCGATCAGCGAGAAATCGACGCCCCGCATCGCGCCCAGCGACAGCGACGGCAGGATGCAGCCCAGGCCGACGCGGCCCAGCACCGCCAGCGCGATCAGTACCACATAGGGCGTCGTCAGCGAGCCCAGCGCCATCAGCAGGAAGGACGCGGCCAGCAGCGCCAGCCCCACCGACACCTGGATATGCGGCGGCACGCGGCTGGTCAGCCGGCCGGCCGCGGCGATGGTCACGGCCAGCGCGATCCCCCGCCGGCAGCAGCACGAAGCCCGCCTGCGACGGCGAGTACTGCAGCGCCATCTGCATATAGACCGGCAGCAGATAGGTCGAACCGAACAGCCCGGCGCCATAGATGAAGGCCACCACCGCGCCGGCGGAGAACTGCCGATAGCTGTAGAGCCGCATGTTCATCAGCGGGTCCGACGCGCGCAGTTGCCACAGCACGAACAGCACCAGCAGCAGCACGCCCAGGCCCGACAGCAGCAGGCCGGTGACGGTGTCCTCGCGCAGCTCGACCAGGCCGTTGAGCAGCATCACGGTGGCGACGCCGGCCAGCGCCAGGCCCTGCCAGTCGAGCGGCTTGCGCTCGCCCATCATCGCGGAATCGATCGCCATGAAGCGGCGCGCCATCAGTCCGGCGACGATGGTCAGCGGCACCACCACGAAGAAGATCGAGCGCCAGCCGAACGATTCCACCAGGAAGCCGCCCAGGCTCGGCCCCAGCGCCGGCGCCAGCACCACGCCGAAGCCGAACATGCCCATCGCCCGGCCCTGCTCGCGCTCCTCGAACACGCGCAGGATCAGGATGTTCGGCAGCGGCTGCATGATGCCCGCGGCGACGCCTTCGGCCACGCGCATCGCGATCATCACGCCATAGCTGGGCGAGAAGCCGCCGACCAGCCCGCCGCCGCCGAGCAGCACGGCGGCGCCGAGAAAGGTGCGGCGCAGGCCGTAGCGGTTCAGCAGCCACGGGGTCAGCAGCATCGCCAGCGTCATCGCGATCATGAAGCTGGCCGCGACCCATTGCGCGCGTTCCTGCCCCAGGCCGAAATGCCGGCTCAGGTCCGGCACCGCGACATTGACGATGGTCGACGACACGATCGACGACATCGTGCCGATCATCAGCGTGACCAGCACCAGCCAGCGCAGCTTGTCGCCGTAGCGCTCGCGCAGCTGCGCGCGCGTCGGGGCGCTGCGCGCGGGACCGTCGCCGCCGCGCGGCGGCAAGGAATCCTCGCTCACCCGAGCCTGCCGGTGCTGGCCAGTTCGCGGATCTTGCGGACCGTATCGAGATCGGCCTCGTGATAGGCCGACTTGACGATCTCGGCGTAGCGGTCGTCGCCCCTGGCGTCGACCGCCGGCATCGTGGTCTCGTAGGTGAAGCGCAGCAGCAGCGCGCCCGGGCCGGGCGTCTCGATGGTCATCGTCAGCGTGCCGCCGGCATGGTCGGCGGTGGCGGCGGTCTCGTAACGGACCGAGCGGCGCGATTCGAACACGACCCGGTCGCGCACCTCGGCCTTGCCGAAATGCAGCACGCGCTCGATCCAGTCGTCGCCGCGGCCCGTGATTTCGGCGCGGTCCAGGCCCAGCACGAACAGCTCCGGCGACTGGCCGCGCAGCACCAGCCCCTGCCAGACCTGGTCCGCCGTCAGCGGGTCCAGCGCCGGCATGTTGGGGTCATTGATCTCTACCAGATGCTCGAAGCGCAACTTGATTCTCCCTCTTGCTCAAGCCGCCATTATGAAGGCCCCGCGCCGGGGCCGCATCCCGCAAAGCAAAAAGCCCGCGGATGCGGGCTTGGGGGCTTTCGAGTCGAGATGGCAGCCGTCCCCCGCGCGGGCGGGGACGGCGTTCAGACTCAGATCTCCTCGTACAGCGGCAGCGTCAGGAATTCGGCGAACGATTCCGACGTCGACATCTGCTCGAAGATCTCCGCGGCGCGGTCGTAGGTCTTGGTGTCGCCACCGACCACTTCCTTGACCTTGGCGAGCTCTTCCGGAATCAGCGCGCGCACCATCTCGGCGGTCACCTTGCGGCCGTCTTCCAGCACGCCCTTGGGCGACCGGATCCACTGCCAGACCTGCGAACGCGAGATCTCGGCGGTGGCGGCGTCTTCCATCAGGTTGTGGATCGGCACGCAGCCGTTGCCGGCCAGCCAGGCGCCCAGGTAATGGATGCCCACGTTGATGTTCATGCGCAGGCCACCTTCGGTGATCGGCGTTTCCGGCTGGAAGTTCAGCAGGTCGGCGGCGCTCACGTTGACGTCCGGGCGCTGCTTCTCGAACTGGTTCGGCTTGTCGCCCAGCACCGCGACGAATTCCTTCATCGCCGGCTCGACCAGGCCCGGGTGGGCCACCCAGCCGCCGTCATAGCCGTCGGTCGCATCGCGGCGCTTGTCGCCGATGATGCCCTGCATCGCGATCTCGTTCTTCTCCGGATCGTTCTTGATCGGGATCAGCGCGCTCATGCCGCCGATCGCGGGCGCGCCGCGCTTGTGGCAGGTCTTGAGCAGCAGCAGCGCGTAGGCGCGCATGAACGGCGCGGTCATCGTGACCTTGGCGCGGTCGGCCAGGCAGAAGTTCTTGTCGGTCTTGAACTTCTTGATGCACGAGAAGATGTAGTCCCAGCGGCCGGCGTTCAGGCCCGCGCTGTGCTCGCGCAGTTCGTACAGGATCTCTTCCATCTCGAAGGCGGCCAGGATCGTCTCGATCAGCACGGTCGCCTTGATGGTGCCCTGCGGCAGGCCGATCTCGTTCTGCGCCATCACGAAGATGTCGTTCCACAGGCGAGCCTCGAGATGGCTTTCCATCTTCGGCAGATAGAAGAACGGACCGGCGCCGCGCGCGATCTGCTCCTTGGCGTTATGGAACAGGAACAGCGCGAAGTCCCAGATGCCGCCCGACACGCGCTGGCCGTCGATGGTCACGTGCTTCTCGTCCAGATGCCAGCCGCGCGGACGCACCTGCAGCGTGGCGATCTTGTCGTTCAGCTTGTAGACCTTGCCCTTGGCCTCGAGCGTCAGCGTGCGGCGCACGGCGGCCTTCAGGTTGACCTGGCCCTGCAGCTGGTTGTGCCAGTTCGGGGTGTTCGAGTCCTCGAAGTCGGTCATGTAGCTGTCCGCGCCCGAGTTGAACGCGTTGATGACCATCTTGGCTTCGACCGGGCCGGTGATTTCGACGCGGCGGCACTCCAGCGCCTTGGGGATCGGCGCGATCTTCCAGTCGCCTTCGCGGATCGACTTGGTCTCCGGCAGGAAGTCGGGGCGCTCGCCCGCGTCCAGGCGCTTGGCGCGTTCGACGCGCGCGGCCAGCAACTGCTGGCGGCGCGGCTCGAAGGCGCGGTGCAGCTTGTCCACCAGGGCCAGCGCTTCCGGCGTGAGGATATCTTCGTAGGCCGGCAGGATTTCGCCGGTAATCTTCATGCCCGCAGGCAACGTGATGGCCATCAATGTTCTCCTGTGATCGATGGGGGTTGTGCCATGCCTGCCCTCTTCATCCCTGCGCGACGGCAATGCCGCGTGCGCGCACGAAATCGAGCAGGTCGTTCATGTCGTGCCCGGTCCCGCTCGGCTCGGCGTCGAGCCGCTCCGCCGGGTGGCCGGCACGATTGATCCAGAACGTGGTGTAGCCGAACCAGGTCGCGCCGCATGCGTCCCAGCCGTTGGACGAGACGAACAGCATCTCGTGCGCCGGCACGCCGAAGGCCGCGGGACCGAGCGCATAGGCGGCCGGCGCGGTCTTGTACTGGCGCACCGCGTCGACCGACAGCACATGGTCGAACAGGCCCTGCATGCCGGCGCTCTTGACCGAGATGTCGAGCATCTCCGGATTGCCGTTGGACAGGATGCCCAGCGGCAGCCCGGCCGCGCGCAGGCGGCGCAGCGCGCCCAGGTTCTCCGGAAAGGCCGACAGGCAGGCGTATTCCTTCAGCAGCTGCGCCTCGGCCGCGGCATCGAGCCGCAGCGCCAACCGCTGCGCCGCATAGCGCAGCGCGTCGACGGTGATCGCCCAGAACGGCTTGTACCAGGCCCCGTCCGGCGCGGCCAGGGTGCGGATCCGCGTGTAGTCGATCTGGCGGTCGCGCCACAGCAGCGCCAGCGCCTCGCCCTTGCCGGGAAACAGCTGCTCCGCGCGCGCCGTGACGGAATACACGTCGAACAGCGTGCCATAGGCATCGAAGACGACGGCGCGGATCGGGTTCATAGCGGGCAAGGACCAGGTTTTGCGGCCGCGGCGCAGGGCCGGCGTACCACGAATTCCGAGCATTGTAGGCACGCGCTGCAGCGCGGCATAGCCGACCCGGGTCACTTGATCTTTTACTTTTGCCCTACTAATCTTGGCGAACCGTCGGAAGATCCGAAACCAATATCGGCTCCGACCCTGCCATCCGCTGACCGGCACGTATCGCCAAGATCGCTTTGTGTCCGGGCAGCCGCAAAACGTCGGGGACACGTGGATCATTTCAAGCAACTGGCGACCTTCGTCTCGGTCGCCTCGCGCGGCAGCCTGTCCGCGGCCGCCACCGCCGAAGGCGTCGCGCCGGCCATCATTGGCCGCCGCATCGACGCACTCGAAGAACGGCTGGGCGTCAAGCTGCTGGTGCGCACCACCCGCAAGATCACGCTGACCTTCGAGGGCTCGGCCTTCCTGGAAGATTGCCAGCGCATCCTCAACGACCTGCAGAACGCCGAGGCCAGCGTCTCGGCGGGCGGCGTCAAGGCCAGCGGCCATCTGCGCGTGACGGCACCGGCGGGCTTCGGCCGCAAGCACGTGGCGCCGGTGGTCCCGCTGTTCATCGAGTCGCATCCGGACGTGACCATCACGCTGGACCTGTCGGACCGCGTGGTCGACCTGGTCAACGAGGGCTTCGATTGCGCGATTCGCCTGGGCGACCTGCCCGATTCGAGCCTGGTGTCGATCCGGCTGGCCGAGAACCGCCGCGTGGTGGTGGCCGCGCCCTCGTATCTCGCGCGGCGCGGTACGCCCCAGCTGCCGGAAGAGCTCGCCGCGCACAACTGCCTGGCCTTCGGCGCCAGTGCCAACGTGCAGCGCGGCTGGGTGTTCCAGCAGGATGGACGACCGGTCACGGTCAAGGTCGGCGGCAATATGGAATGCACCGACGGCGCGGTGCTGCATGCCTGGTGCCTGCAGGGGCATGGGCTGGCGTGGCGCTCGTGGTGGGAGGTCGGCCACGAGATCGCGACCGGGCGCCTGGTGACGGTGCTCGACGAATTCCAGGCGCCGCCGATCGGCATCCATGCGGTGTTTCCGCAGCGCAAGCATCTGCCGCTGCGGGTGCGGCTGTTTATCGATCATCTGAAGAACACCTACGGCAACCCCGCCTACTGGCGCCGCGGCGAGCAGGCGCCGCTGCCCGCCGCCGACGAACCGGTCGGTGCCTGAGCCGGCACGACGACCGGGCAAGGGTTCGCCCGCGATGCATTAGCCGCCACACTGGCTACAATGAAGTCAGCGCGGGCCCGGTTTTGTCCGTCCGTTGTCCGCCCGCTTCCGGTGCCCTCGGGTATGCCTTTGGACTCATCGCAAGGAGATCGGCCATGTTCAAGCACATCCTGCTCCCCACTGACGGTTCGGAGCTGTCCAAGAAAGCGATCGACGGTGGCATCGAACTGGCCAGGGCCATCGGCGCCCGGGTCACGGCCTACGTCTGTCTCGAGGAATATCCGTACACGCCTTTCAGCGAAATCGTGGTCGAGGCCCCGCAGGCCTTCAAGGACCGCATCGAGGCGCAGGCGCGCATCTATCTGAAGGAGGTCGAAACCGCCGCGACCGCGGCCGGTGTGCCTTGCGACACCGATATGTCGACCTTCGCGGTGCCCTATCTGGGCATCATCGACGCGGCCGAACGGCATGGCTGCGACGTGATCTTCATGGCCTCGCACGGCCGCCGCGGCCTGTCCGGCCTGCTGCTCGGCAGCGAGACGCAGAAGGTGCTGACGCATACCGATATTCCGGTGATCGTCTACCGGTAAGGCAGCACCTTCGCTGAACCCCTTCCCCTCTCCCTCTCCCGCCATCGGAAGAGGGAGACGGAGAGGGAGAACCCACTACATCAAGCCACCTTCTTGTCGAAGAACTGCTCGTCCTCGGTCGAGCCCTTCAGCGCGGTGGTCGACGACTGGCCGCCTTCGATGGTCTGCGTGACCGCGTCGAAGTAGCCGGTGCCGACTTCGCGCTGGTGCTTGACCGCGGTGAAGCCCTTCTCGGCCGCCTTGAACTCGGCTTCCTGCAGCTCGACGAACGCGCTCATCTGGTTGCGCGCATAGCCGTAGGCCAGGTTGAACATCGAGTAGTTCAGCGAGTGGAAGCCGGCCAGCGTGATGAACTGGAACTTGTAGCCCATCGCGCCCAGCTCCTTCTGGAACTTGGCGATGGTGGCGTCGTCCAGGTTCTTCTTCCAGTTGAACGACGGCGAGCAGTTGTAGGCCAGCAGCTTGCCCGGAAACTTGGCGTGCACCGCCTCGGCAAACTTCTTGGCGAACTCCAGATCCGGCTTGCCGGTTTCGCACCAGACCAGGTCGGCCACTTCCGCATAGGCCAGCGCGCGGGCGATCGACTGCTCGATGCCGGGCTTGGTGCGGTAGAAGCCTTCGACGGTGCGCTCGCCGGTGCAGAACGGCTTGTCGCGATCGTCGATGTCCGAGGTCAGCAGATCGGCCGCTTCCGCGTCGGTACGGGCGATCACCAGCGTGGGCACGCCCATCACGTCGGCGGCCAGGCGCGCGGCGGTCAGCTTGGCGACCGCCTCGCGGGTCGGCACCAGCACCTTGCCGCCCATGTGGCCGCACTTCTTGACCGAGGCCAGCTGGTCTTCGAAGTGCACGCCGGCGGCGCCCGCTTCGATCATTGCCTTCATCAGCTCGAACGCGTTCAGCACGCCGCCGAAGCCGGCTTCCGCATCGGCCACGATCGGCGCGAAGAAATCGACGTCGCCCTTGCCCTCGCTCCACTGGATCTGGTCGGCGCGCTGGAAGGTGTTGTTGATGCGCTTGACCACCTGCGGCACCGAGTTGGCCGGATACAGCGACTGGTCCGGATACATCTCGCCGGCCAGATTGGCGTCGCCGGCGACCTGCCAGCCCGACAGATAGATCGCCTTCAGGCCGGCCTTGACCTGCTGCATCGCCTGGTTGCCGGTCAGCGCGCCCAGCGTGTTGACGAACGGCTCGGTATTGAGCAGATGCCACAGCTTCTCGGCACCGCGGCGGGCCAGCGTGTGCTCGATCTGCACGGAGCCGCGCAGGCGCACCACGTCGTCGGCGCTGTAGTGGCGGCTGATACCCTTCCAGCGCGGGTTGGTCTCCCAGTCTTGCTTGAGCTTTTGTGCTTCGATTTCGCGGGACATGTCACTCTCCTGTTGATGGGGTTCGGCAAATCTTTGCGACGCGACCGGACGGGGAGCCGGTCTGCCGACCTGGGCGCCGGGGTGCCGGTTTCAGCGTTCCGGTGGCGCCGCAAGTCATATGTCTTATATAAGAGTGTAGAGAAGCGTCCCGCGACGCAACAAGGCTCGATGGGGCCTGCGCCGTAGATTTTTTATCCTTATATTTCAGTAGTTTATCGAAAACATTTCACGATGCGGCAAGACCTTTCCCATCATGAGAAACGACCGTTGTGCCACGCATCCATGTATTTTTGCGGACCAAAACGCCTTTCCGCATCGTGAAATTGTGTGCAAGCGCTGTCGGGCGGTTCAGCCGGCCGCAACCCGGGCGCGCCGGTAGGCCACCCAGTCGCCGCCTTCGATTTCCGGCAGGCTGCGCACCGCCTCCGCGCCGACCGGATAGAGCAGGCAGCGCCGCTTGCCATCGGCGCATGCCACCTCCTGCTCGGTGCGCACGAACAGCGTCGCCTGGCCCGGATAGACCTCCTCGATCTCGTCGAGCACGGGAATCAGGGCCTCGTCGATCTCGTAGATGTCCCCGACCACGCGCGGACCGCCGGGCAGGCCAGCGCTCTCCGGCTCAAGCGCCGCCGGCAC
This sequence comes from Cupriavidus sp. H18C1, assembly GCF_049311595.1. Classification (NCBI taxonomy): domain Bacteria; kingdom Pseudomonadati; phylum Pseudomonadota; class Betaproteobacteria; order Burkholderiales; family Burkholderiaceae; genus Cupriavidus; species Cupriavidus sp. H18C1. The sequence continues at coordinate 40,575 of NZ_CP186008.1, read as the reverse complement.
ATAGCCCGGATAGCTGCCGAAGTCGTAGAGCCGCCCCGGCACGCTGCCGCTGCCGACCAGCCGCGGCGCCGGCAGGCCATGGCGGCGCGCCGCCTCGTTCAGGTCGTTGACCTCGCCGGCGCGCAAGGTGCCATAGGCGAACACCAGCGCCATCGTCAGCCCTGCTTCGCGCTCACCGGGCTCGCCAGGTCGACGTCCGACACCAGCACGCCGTCCTCGTCCACGTAGATCCAGTTGCCCGGACGCACCACCGCGCCCGGCATCTGCAGCGCGACGTCGCGCTGCCCGCTGTTGCGCTTCTCGCTCTTGCGCGGATGCACGCCCAGCGCGCGGATGCCGATGTCGCAATCGTTGAGCTCGACGGTGTCGCGCACATAGCCGTTGAGCACGATGCCGGCCCAGCCATTTTTCTCGCCCAGCTGGCCCAGGTTGCCGCCGACCAGCGCGCAGCGCGCCGAGCCGCCCGCGTCGACCACCAGCACCCTGCCCTGCCCGGGCGACTCCAGCGCCTCGCGCACCAGCGAGTTGTCCTCGAACACCTTCAGCGTCATGGCCGGGCCGGCGAAGCGCGCGCGCTTGCCGAAGGCCTGCCAGCCCGGCGTCAGCACGCGCAGCGAGCCGTCGGCCAGGCGTGCCTCGTGGTCGTCGCAAAGGTCGGTGGTGGCGAAATCCATGGCAATTCACTCCTCGATCAGCAGGGAAACAAAGGGGGAAAAAGGGAACAAGGCGAAAAACGCGAAGACGGGCGCGATGCCCGGGTGCGCCCGATGGCGCGGCGCAGCCGAAGCATCATAGTGGAAAACGACCGGGGGGAAGTCCTGCCCGGTCCGGGACAAGTCCGGGGCAGTCCGGGGCAGGGGCAGTCCGGGGCAGTCCGGGGCAGTCCGGGGCGGTCCGGGGCAGTCCGGGGTGGTCCGGAGAAGTCCGGGGCACGTCCAAGGCAAGTGCGAGGCAAGGCGCGCGCCGGCGCGCCGCGGGCCCTTACATCTGCTTGAACAGATACGCGTACTGCCGCGCCACCGGCAGCGTCTCGGGACGATTGCGCAGCTTCAGCGTGAGCCGCCCGAGCGACTGATTGACGGCGGCGGCGACGCAATCGATGTTGACCACCGTGCCGCGATGGATCTGCCAGAAGCGGTCCGGGTCGAGCTGCTGGGTCAGCTCGCGCAGGCTGGTGCGGATCAGCGCCTCGCCGCTGCTGGACACCACGTTGACGTACTTGTCGGTGGCCTCGAGGTAGATCACCTCGTCGACCGGGATGATCCGCACCTCCTGGCCGACCAGGGCCTTGATGAAGCGCAGGTACGGCCCGCCGGTGCGCGCGATGGTGTCGCGGTCCAGCGCCTCGAGCCGGTTCAGCAACTGCTCCAGCCGCTCGCCTTCGAGCGCGCCCGCAGACGCGGAGCCGTCCATCGTCTGCGGCGGCATCGCCAGCCGCGTCTTCAGCCGGTTCACGGTCGCCTCCAGCCGCTCGCGCTGGATCGGCTTGAGCACGTAGTCGACGGCCGCGCTCTCGAAGGCCTCCAGCGCGAACTGGTCGTAGGCGGTGACGAACACCACCAGCGGCGCGCCGGGCTTGCCCAGCAGGTCGCGCGCGACCTCCATGCCGGTGATGCCGGGCATCCGGATATCGAGAAAGGCGACGCGCGGCGCGTGCTGGCGCACCGCTTCGAGCGCCGACACCCCGTCATGCACCGTCGCGACGATCTGCGCCTCGGGCCACAGGCTGGACAATTCGGCATGCAACACGCGGGCGAGCAGCGGTTCGTCGTCGGCAATCAGCAGGGTCGGCGTCATCGTGGAATCGGTGGCAGTCGATCGGGGATCATCGACGGTCGTCGGCGGACCGTCAGCGGTAACGAAACGGGGCGGGCCCGCGGCGACAGTCCGCAGGCCTCGCGATATCGGTATCAGGACCGCGCCGCGGCGGGAGGCAGCCGGCACGGGCGGCACGGGCACCGCCGCGCCGGCGCCGGCCTGGGCCGTCCCGCAGGTGGCGGCCGGCGCGGCAACGCCCTGCTGGACCGGCTTGCGCGTGACCGGCACGGTCAGCCGCACCACCACCCCGCTGGGCACGTTCTCCTCGATCTGCATCGTGGCGGCGGCGCCGAAGATCCGCGCCAGGCGTTCGCGCACATGGGTCAGGCCCAGGCCCGAGCCCTTGACCGGCGCCTGCGCAAAACCGACGCCGGTATCGGCGATCGACACCTGCACGGCGTTCTCGCCCTGCGCGCGCGCCGACACGGTAATGCGCCCCCCCGCCATGCACGGCTCGATGCCGTGCGTGACGGCGTTCTCGACCAGCGGCTGGATCAGCATCGGGGGAATCTCGACCTCGGCCAGATCGGCGGGCAGATCGAACTGATAGGACAGGCGCTGGCCGAAGCGCAGCCCCTGGATATCGAGATAGCTGCGCAGCAGCGCGAACTCCTGCTGCAGCGTGCATTGCTCCGCGCGGGTATGCGCCAGCGAGCGCCGCAGGAAGCCAATCAGCCCCTGCAGCAGCTTGCGCGCGGCATGCGGATCGGTGGCGATCAGGCCGTCCAGGTGGGCCAGCGAATTGAACAGGAAGTGCGGTTCGATCTGCGCCTGCAGCGCCATCAGCTGGGCGCGCACCAGCTGCTTCTCGGCCTCCTCGCGCTGCAGCGCGTCGAGCGCGGCCTGACGCTGCAGGAAGGCCAGGCGTTCGCGCGACCAGTAGAAGTAGATCATGCTGGTCGCCGCCAGCATCCCGACCACCAGGCACATGCGCAGCATGTCGTTGGCCTCTTCCATCGACTTGGGCGGCAGGTCCAACACCATCCGCGTCGCCCAGCTGCCGAACAGCACGCCGAGCGGCACCGCGGCGATCGCCAGCAGGATGAAGGGCCAGCCCGCCGGGCGCTCGTTGCGCCAGATCACCACGCGCGGAATATCGATCAGCGCCCAGATCGACAGGCCGATCAGCTGGCTATAGACGAAGTTCTTCAGGAAGGTGCCGCCGGTCTGGAAGCCCCAGGTGAGGCTGACCGCGATCACGCCGTTCATGACGAGCACGAACACCAGGTCGCGCCCCAGCAGCGTCAGGCGGGAAGGAATGGCGTGGGTGAAACAGCGGTGCGTCGATCTCATGTCGCCTCCGTCCTTCCACCGCCACCTCGGCGACGCGGGTGTGGGGGAGGGACCATTGCCTCATTCTAGCCGCGACCCGCCGACGTTCCATGCGGCGGTGCGGCGCCCAACCGCGGCATTCGCCAGCTCGGAGGCGGATCGCATGCGGCACGGGATGACCGGCGATGCGGTGCAGCATGACTGGCGGCCGCTGCATCGGTACGCATCCCGTGTCCGTGCGCGTAATGTAACCCGGGTCACGGCGCGAATGAAACCCGGATGCGACGAACGGGCGACCAGCGGCGCGAAGGGGCCGCTGCCGGGTCCGAACCGGATGCGGCCAGGCGACGGCATCGCGAGGCAATGGAACGATGCACCGCGGCGATCGCGCGGCGCCGGAGAAGAGCCAGCATGCGGCGGCGCCGCGATGCCGGCTTCGTGCGCAAGCCTACGCGGCCTCGGCCGTCAGCGCCCCGAAGCTGCCGCCCTCGGCCAGCGCGCTGCTGACCGCCTGCTCGGACAGCTGCGGCGCGAACAGCTGGATGAAGGCATGCGCATAGCCGCGCAGATAGGCGCCGCGGCGCACCGCCACGCTGGTGGTGTTCGGCGCGAACAGATGATCGGCCGCGATCCGCACCAGGCCGCTGTCCTTGCGCGGATCGTAGGCCATCGAGGCGATGATGCCAACGCCGAGATCGAGCTCCGCATAGGTCTTGATCACGTCGGCATCCAGCGCGGTCAGCACGATCTCCGGCTGCAGGCCGGCCTGCGCGAAGGCGCTGTCGATCTTGCGCCGGCCGGTGAAGCCCGCGTCGTAGGTGATGATGGGAAAGCCGGCCAGGTCCTCCAGCGTCGGCTCGGGCAGCCGCGTCAGCGGGTGGTCCGGCGCGACCACCAGCACATGGCGCCAGGTGTAGGCGTCGAACGCGGTCAGCGACGGCTCGCTCGCCAGCGCCTCGGTGGCGATGCCGATATCGGCCTGCCCCGACAGCAGCAGCTCGACGATATGGTTGGGCGAGGCCTCCTGCAGCGCCAGCGTGACGTGCGGATAGGCGCGCCGGAATTCGGTGACGACCTTGGGCAGCGCATAGCGGGCCTGCGTATGCGTGGTGGCCACCGTCAGCCGGCCGGTATGGCGGCCCGCGAATTCGTCGCCCGCCTGGCGCAGGTTCTCCGCCTCGAGCAGCAGGCGCTCGACGATGCGGACGATCTCGCGGCCCGGCGCGGTCAGCCCGGTCAGCCGCTTGCCGTAGCGCTCGAAGATCTCGACGCCCAGCTCTTCCTCGAGCTCGCGGATCTGGCGCGACACGCCCGGCTGCGAGGTGTACAGCGCGTTGGCAACCTCGGTCAGGTTGAACTGGCGGCGCACCGCCTCGCGGATCGATCGCAGTTGCTGGAAGTTCATCGGGCCCCTCCTGCCTGTGCAGACGCTTGCGCCGCCGCTTGCGTCGCCGCTTGTGCCGAACCTCGGCCCGCCTGCCGCACGCCCTGCCCGCCCGCGAACACGCGCATGCGCCGCGGCCGCGCGGCCAGCAGCTCGCCCTCGCGATAGCCGTCGCGCTGGAAGCGTTCGAGCGGCAGCACGACCTCGATCAGCTCGCGGTTGTCCTCGCGCTCCAGTTCCAGCTGCGCGACCGGTCCGAGCGCCAGCGCACGCCGCAGCGTCGCGACGATGCCTTCGGCGCCGGGCGCATAGCGCTCCAGCTCGACCTCGTGCGGACGGACGTAGCCGATCGCCTCGGCGCCCTCGGCCTCGTCGACCGAGCCCAGGCCGTCGTCGCCCAGGCCATCGGACAGCGACAGCAGCGCCGCCCCGCTACGCAGCGCGCCGCCATCGGCCCCGCGCTCGAGCCGCCCGTGAATGCGATTGACATGGCCAAGGAAGCCGAACACGAACGGCGTGGCCGGATGTTCGTAGACCGCCTGCGGCGAGCCCACCTGCTCGACGCGGCCGCGCTGCATCAGCACCACGCGGTCGGCCACCTCGAGCGCTTCCTCCTGGTCGTGCGTGACGAACACGCTGGTCACATGCAGCTCGTCGTGCAGGCGCCGCAGCCAGCGCCGCAGTTCCTTGCGGACCTTGGCATCGAGCGCGCCAAACGGTTCGTCCAGCAGCAGCACGCGCGGCTCGACCGCCAGCGCGCGGGCCAGCGCGATGCGCTGGCGCTGGCCGCCGGACAGCTGCGGCGGATAGCGGTCGGCCAGCCAGTCCAGCTGCACCAGCTCCAGCAGCGCGCGCACCCGCTCGCGGATCTGCGCCTCGCTCGGCCGCTCGCCGCGCGGCTTGACGCGCAGGCCGAAGGCGACGTTCTCGAACACCGTCATATGGCGGAACAGCGCGTAGTGCTGGAACACGAAGCCGACCTGGCGCTGGCGCACCGGCTGCCCGGTCGCATCCTGGCCTTCCAGCAGCACCTGCCCGCGGTCGGCGCGCTCGAGCCCCGCGATCACGCGCAGCAGCGTGGTCTTGCCGCAGCCGGAGGGCCCCAGCAGCGCGGTCAATTCGCCTTCGGCGAAATCGAGCGAGACGTCGTCCAGCGCGACGAAATCGCCGAACTGTTTGTGCAGATGCCTTACCTGAATGCTCATGATGTCCATCCCAAGCTGTCTTGCGGGTCGGCCGCGGCGACCGGGCCGCGTACCTTGGCGGGGTGCCCGTCGCGCGCGGATTCCCCACCGAACGAGGGGGGCATGCGCGTGCAACGTGGCCGGCCGTGCGGCCGCTGCGGACGTTGCCGCCGATACCGCCGAAACCGCCGATGCGGGCGATGCAGCCGAAGCGGCCGGCTCGGCCTCTTCGCTCGGCTCGCCCAGCTCCCGCCGCGTCCGGAATTCGACCAGCGTCTTGATCGCCAGCGTCAGCAGGGCCAGCAGCGTCAGCAGCGAGGCCACCGCGAAGGCGGCGACGAAGTTGTATTCGTTGTAGAGAATCTCGACGTGAAGCGGCATCGTGTTGGTCAGCCCGCGGATATGGCCGGACACCACCGACACCGCGCCGAACTCGCCCATCGCGCGCGCATTGCACAGGATCACGCCGTACAGCAGGCCCCAGCGGATATTGGGCAGCGTCACGCGCCAGAAGGTCTGCCAGCCCGAGGCGCCGAGCACGATGGCGGCCTCCTCTTCCTCGGTGCCCTGCGCCTGCATCAGCGGAATCAGCTCGCGGGCGACGAAGGGAAAGGTCACGAAGACGGTCGCCAGCACGATGCCCGGCACCGCGAACAGGATGCGGATGTCGTGCTCGGCCAGCCACGGACCGAGCCAGCCCTGCGCGCCGAACAGCAGCACATAGATCAGGCCCGAGATCACCGGCGAGACCGAGAACGGCAGATCGATCAGCGTGGTCAGCAGGCTCTTGCCGGGAAATTCGAACTTGGCGATGGCCCAGGCCGCGGCCACGCCGAACACCAGGTTCAGCGGCACCGCGATCGCCGCGACGGTCAGCGTCAGGCGGATCGCGGACAGCGCATCGGGCTCGACCAGCGCGTTCCAGTAGGCGTTCAAACCCTGGCGCAGCGCCTCGTAGAACACCGCCGCCAGCGGCACGAAGAGGAACAGCGTCAGGAACAGCGCGGCCAGCGCGATCAGCGTGCGCCGCACCCACGGTGCCTCGGCGGTGGCGTCATGCAGGCGCCCGGGCGGCAGCGCACGGGCGGCGCCCAGAGGAATCGTCGCGGCCATCTCAGAAGTCTCCGGCCGCGGTCAGCGCACGGGAGGAGTCGGCCGCGTCGTCGCGCGCCTGCGCCGGGGCCTGGCGGCCGCCGTTCTGGCGGCGCCGCGACCAGGCCTGCAGCCCGTTGATCAGCAGCAGCAGCGCGAACGAGATCAGCAGCATCACCACCGCCACCGCGGTCGCGCCGGCATAGTCGTACTGCTCGAGCTTGGCGTAGATCATCAGCGGCGCGATCTCCGACACCATCGGCATGTTGCCGCTGATGAAGACCACGGAGCCGTACTCGCCGGTGGCGCGGGCGAAGGCCAGCGCAAACCCGGTCAGCAGCGCCGGCGCGATCGCCGGCACGATCACGCGCCGGAAGGTCTGCCAGCGCGTCGCGCCCAGGCTGGCCGCGGCCTCTTCCAGCTCGCGCTCGAGTTCCTCCAGCACCGGCTGCACGGTGCGCACGACAAACGGCAGGCCGATGAACGTCAGCGCGATCACCACGCCCAGCGGGGTGAACGCGACCTTGATGCCCAGCGGCTCGAGCCAGCGGCCGATCCAGCCGTTGCCGGCGAACAGCGCGGTCAGCGCGATGCCGGCCACCGCGGTCGGCAGCGCGAACGGCAGGTCGACCAGCGCATCGACCAGGCGCCGGCCGGGAAAGCGGTAGCGCACCAGCACCCAGGCCACCACCAGCCCGAACACGGTATTGACCAGCGCCGCGATCAGCGAGGCGCCGAAGCTCAGCTTGTAGGCGGCCAGCACGCGCGGCGCCGTGACGATCGCCCAGAAGCTGTCCCAGCTCAGCGTGAATGCCTTCAGGAAGGCTGCCGCCAGCGGAATCAGCACGATCAGCGTCAGATACAGCAGCGTGAAGCCGAGCGACAGGCCGAAGCCCGGCAGTACCGTCGGGCGGGCGCGCAGCGGGCCGGGCAGGCGCCGCGGAAAGCGCGGCACCGCTGGCACGGTATCGGTCAATGGCAGGGTGGCAGGCATGGTGTCTGGTTCGAAAGCCGCCGACGGCGACGAGGCGCGCCACGCGGGACGCACGTTGGCCGCCGCCGGCGCGTCGGTGCGACGTCGGCAGCGGGGCCAATAGATTGTGCAGAGCGTCGCTTATATCCAGAACGAATATTTACGCATGTCTTTAGTCGATTCAGATATATGGCACCGTCGGGATCACTTCGAGCCCGGCTTCCCACGCGGTGCCGTGCCGGTCGTGAGGGCGTCCGGCGGCCCGGCCGTCGATCCTTTGCAGCAGCGTGCCGAGCAATCCCAGCCCTTCCGGCCAGAGGCCCAGGCCCGAATCGGCGTTGATGTGACCAAGACTGCCCGCGTCGTGCAGCTCGCTGCCCCACAACGTGCCCCACGTGAAGGCGGTGCGCTGCGCCATCCACGGGTCGTTGCGGCTTGCCACCAGCAGCGTCGGAAACGGCAGCCGGAACGCCGGCAGCAGCGGCGCGACGCCGAACTTGTCGGGATCGGCCGGGGCGACCAGCAAGGCGCCGGCGATGCCGTCGGCGTCGTTGGCCGCGTGCCGCAGCGTCGCCAGGCAGCCGAAGCTGTGGGCCACCAGCACCGCGCCGCGCGGCGCCACCCGCCGCACCCGCGCGACTGCGTCGCCTACCCGCTCGGCCCACAGATGCAGGCTGGGGCGCGACCAGTCGCGCTGCTCGACCCGCTGCCAGTCGGGGGAAGCGGCGTTCCCAGCGGCTCTGCCAGTGCTCGGGGCCGCTGCCGTGCAACCCCGGCACGGTCAGGATGCCAAGCCCCGACGGGACCTCGAGCTCGATTTCGGCGGCATGGGATGGCAGACGCGACGTCATCTCGGTTCCTCCTGGTCTTCGTGGTGCGAGTCGGGGTGGCGCGAGTCGGGGTGGCGCGAGTCGAGTCGGCGCGAGTCCGCGCGGCGCGAGTCCGCGCGGCACGGGTCGGGGTGGTGCGAATCGGGGTGGTGCGAATCGGGGTGGTGCGAGTCGGGGTGCCACGACAGGGGCCCCGCGCGCCGCAGTTCACCCGGGGCAAGCGTCGCGCCGGCATGGGCCCCCTGCCCCAGCTCGATGCCGGCCGCCTGCAGCCGCAGCGCGGTTTCCGCGCTGTCGAGCCGGCGGCCGATCAGCGTCACGCCGGCATCGGCAGCGCTGGCGCGCAGGCCCGCCAACTGGCGATCCGTCCACAGCCGGCCCATATCGAGCTTGAGCCAATCCGGCCGCGCCTGCGCGATCAGCACGCCGGCCTCGGCCGGATCGGACGCCTGCAGGCTGACGGCGAAGCCGTTGCGCCGGTAGTTGCCGACGACCTGCAGCAGCAGCGGCAGATTGTCGTTGGCGCTGGCCGGCACCTGGATCACCAGCTGCGACTGCGGCAGGTCCAGCGCCTGCACCGCGCGCCGGAACGCCGCGCCGTGGTCGTCGGCCACCGCCGCCAGCAGGCGATTGTGCACGTTCAGCACGAGGCGGCCCGTGCCGCCCGCCGCCACGTAATTGATTGCATGCAGCAGCCGCGACAGCCGGTCGAGCGCGACCAGCGAGGCGTCGTCGGCCGCCAGCGCGAACAGCTTCCACGCGGCCAGTCCGGGCTGCTCGCCCGCATAGGTGCGGATGGTGCCTTCATGGCCGATCACGCGGCGGTCGGCCAGCGCGATCAGCGGCGCGAACGCGCTGGTCAGCGAGCAATGGTGGAAGCGCCCCTGCACCTGGCCGCGGGCATCGCGCCACAGCGAATAGCCGGGCTCGGGCCGCGCCGGCAGCGCCTCGAGATAGCGGGCCAGCGCGGCCGGTATCGGCGGCATGCCGGCCACAAGCGGCGGCGCGCCGGCCGTGTCGAACCGCGCGCCGGCGCACCGTTCAAGATCCCGAATGCCGCCCGCCTCCGCGAGCGGCCGTCCATCGGCGGGCGCGCGACGGCGGAGCGCGCCACGGTCGGTGCCGCGCTCGCTGCCGCGTTCGGTGCCACGGTCGATGCCGCGTTCGGTGCCGGCTGGGCTCATGAATGCTTCCCGTCCCGTGGCTCAGCGCCGGCCAGGCTGATAGACCTGGTCGAAGGTGCCGCCGTCGGCGAAGTGGGCCTGCTGCGCCTTCTGCCAGCCGCCGAACACCTCGTCGATGGTAAACAGCTTCACCTGCGGGAAGGCCGACGCGTACTTGGCCGCGATCTTCTGCGAGATCGGGCGATAGTAGTTGCGCGCCGCGATCTCCTGGCCCTCGTCGGTATAGAGGAACTGCAGATAGGCCTCGGCGGCGCGGCGCGTGCCGCGCTTGTCGACCACCTTGTCGACCACCGCGACCGGCGGCTCCGCCAGGATCGACACGGACGGGGCGACGATATCGAACTTGTCCGGGCCGAGCTCCTTGATCGCCAGCAGCGCCTCGTTCTCCCAGGCGATCAGCACATCGCCGATGCCGCGCTCGACGAAGGTCGTGGTCGCGCCGCGCGCGCCGGAGTCCAGCACCGGCACGTTCTTCAGCAGCTGGGCGACGAAATCGCGCGCCTTGGCTTCGTTGCCGCCCGGCTGGCGCAGCGCATAGCCCCAGGCCGCCAGATAGTTCCAGCGGGCGCCGCCGGAGGTCTTCGGGTTGGGCGTGATGACCTGCACGCCCGGCTTGACCAGGTCGCTCCAGTCGCGGATGTTTTTCGGATTGCCCTTGCGCACCAAGAACACGATGGTCGAGGTATAGGGCGAGGCGTTGTGCGGCAGCCGCTTCTGCCAGTCCGGCTTGATCAGGCCCTTCTGCGCCACCGCATCGACGTCGTAGCCGAGCGCCAGCGTGACCACGTCCGCCTCCAGCCCGTCGATCACCGAGCGGGCCTGCTTGCCCGAGCCGCCGTGCGACTGGCGGATCGTCACGTTGTCGCCGCCCCTGGCCTTCCAGGCCTTGGCGAAGGCGGCATTCACGTCGACATACAGCTCGCGCGTGGGGTCGTAGGACACGTTGAGCAGGGTCGTTTGGGCATGCGCGAGACCGGCCGCGCCGGCAAGGGACAACACTGCGGCCGCAATGGCCAACTGGCGAATCATCTTCAAGGGCTCCCGTCCGTCGGAAAAAAGAAGGCTGGCATGCGCGACGGCATGCATGGGCCATCGCGACAGCATCGAGGCTACCGGCGGGCAAGGCGACAAGGAACGAATGGTTTCGCCGATCCAAGCACGTTTTTCGCATAAGGCGGCGGGAGGACCGTGGCGGCGGCAATGACGAGGCCCAAGGACCAGGCCCAAGGACGAGGCCCAAGGACGAGGCCAAGAAACGGGGCAATGAGGGGGGAAGGACGGGGGGCAGGACCGGGCAACGACGAGGCAATGACCGGACTTGGCGACGACGGGCCGCGGACGCGCGCCCAAAGAAAAAACCCGCGGTACGGGAGCACCGCGGGTCAAGTTTCCAGGTTGGAAACGGGTAGACAAGTCATGAAGTGCGCCCCCGCAGCTTCATGACAGGGTCGATGTTAGGAGCAAGGAAGGAACGGCGCCTTGACGCAGGTCAAGAACAGGCGCCGTCGTGGCGCCGCGATGCCCCCGGGACCCTCACCGCTGCTCTCGTACTTCGGCAAGCGGACGAGGTATCGCGGGAGCGGACCATCGGCTTTCATGAATGCAGGCGCTTGTCCATTTCATACGACCATTGCGCCAGTGCAGCGGCGCCGGTCTTGCCATGAACCGTCGCCGGGATGGCATGCAGACGCAAGCCAAGCGCCGCGACGATCCGCAGAACCGTCGCAAAGTCGGCCGTCGACTTGGTGTTCAGAACCTTGCCGAGCGCGTCGACGGACAGACCGGCGCGTACAGCCACATCGTGAAGGCCCTTGGCACGAACGATGTCACCCAGCGCCGCGATCACCAGCTCGGGATCCTGCTCCTCGAGACAAGCCTCCAGATACAGCGCCATCTGGCGATCCGTCTTGAGTTGATCGGCAACGTCGAAGATTCGGGGTTTTGCGGTCATTTCCTACTCCAGATGCAGCCGGGCAAGGCGCAACGCCAATGCAATGTCCTGGCGCTGGCTCCGTTTGTCTCCTGCTGCCAACAGCAGCACGGAAGCGCGCCCGTTCTGCTTGAAATACACGCGATAGCCGGGGCCATAGTGTATGCGCATTTCAGCGACGCCCTCGCCAACGGAAGCCCAATCGCCGGCATTTCCCAGACCCAGTCGCCGGATACGCGCCAACACGCGCGCCTTCGCCTGTTCGTCCCTCAAGGAGGAGAACCATGCATCGAACTCGGATGTCGCGCGGATAGTCGGCATCCGGCGACGTTAGCCGGCGGCTCCTCGCGCCGATATGCGCCCGCAGCGCTATGGGTCCAAAGCCTCAAGAGTACCGACAGAAGAAAAAAACGCCGGGCATCGGCCCGGCGTTTCCCCGTAACGTCAGCCAACAGCCCGGCTGACCCGCAGCACTTCAATGCACCACCCGCCCAAACGTGAACTCCCCGTTCTGGTAGTCCACCGGCACGACGTCCTTGGCGGCGAACTTGCCTTCGAGGATCAGCCGCGCGACCGGGTTTTCGATCTGCTGCTGGATCGCGCGCTTGAGCGGGCGCGCGCCGAACACCGGATCGTAGCCCGCGCTGGCGATGCGCTCGAGGGCGGCGTCGCTGACTTCCAGCGCCATGTCCATGCGGGCCAGGCGCGACTGCAGGCGCTGCAGCTGGATCTTCGCGATCGACTCGATGTGCTTCTGGTCGAGCGCGTGGAACACCACCACTTCGTCGATGCGGTTCAGGAACTCCGGCCGGAACTGCGTCTTGACCTCCTGCCACACGGCGCCCTTGATGGCCTCGTGCGGTTCGCCGCTCATCTGCTGGATGATCTGCGAGCCCAGGTTCGAGGTCATCACGATCACCGTGTTCTTGAAGTCCACGGTGCGCCCCTGGCCATCGGTCAGCCGGCCGTCGTCGAGCACCTGCAGCAGCACGTTGAACACGTCCGGATGGGCCTTCTCGACTTCGTCGAGCAGCACCACGCTATACGGCTTGCGCCGCACCGCCTCGGTCAGGTAGCCGCCTTCCTCGTAACCGACATAGCCCGGCGGCGCGCCGATCAGCCGCGACACGCTGTGCTTCTCCATGAATTCGCTCATGTCGATGCGGATCAGATGCTCCTCCGAGTCGAACAGGAACTCGGCCAGCGCCTTGCACAGCTCGGTCTTGCCGACGCCGGTCGGGCCCAGGAACAGGAACGAGCCATACGGCTTGTTCTCGTCGGCCAGCCCGGCGCGCGAACGACGGATCGCGTCGGACACCAGCCGCACGGCCTCGTCCTGGCCGACCACCCGCTTGTGCAGGTAGTCCTCCATCGCGATCAGCTTCTCGCGCTCGCCCTGCATCATCTTGGCCACCGGAATGCCGGTCGCGCGGCTGACCACCTCGGCGATCTCCTCGGCGCCGACCTGCGTGCGCAGCAGCCGGTTGGGCTGCTTCTGCTCGCTGGCCTCGGCCGCGGTGGCGGCCTTGAGCTTGCCTTCGAGCTCCGGCAGCCTGCCGTACTGCAGCTCGGCGACCTTGTCCAGCTTGCCCTCGCGCTGCAGCCGCGCGATCTCGAGGCGGATCTTGTCGATCTCCTCCTTCAGCGCGGCCGCGCCCTGGGCCGCGCCCTTCTCGGCCTTCCAGATCTCGTCGAGGTCGGCGTACTCCTTCTCGAGCCGCGCGATCTCCTGCTCGATCAGTTCGAGCCGCTTGCGCGAGGCCTCGTCGGTTTCCTTCTTGACCGCCTCGCGCTCGATCTTCAGCTGGATCGTGCGGCGCTCGAGCTTGTCCATCTCCTCCGGCTTGGAGTCGATTTCCATCTTGATGCGCGCGGCCGCCTCGTCGATCAGGTCGATCGCCTTGTCGGGCAGGAAACGGTCGGTGATATAGCGGTGCGACAGCTCGGCCGCGGCGACGATGGCCGGGTCGGTGATCTCGACACCGTGGTGCAGCTCGTACTTTTCCTGCAGGCCGCGCAGGATCGCAATGGTCGCCTCGACCGTCGGCTCGTCGACCAGCACCTTCTGGAAGCGGCGCTCCAGCGCGGCATCCTTCTCGATGTACTTGCGGTACTCGTCCAGCGTGGTCGCGCCGATGCAGTGCAGCTCGCCGCGCGCCAGCGCGGGCTTGAGCATGTTGCCGGCGTCGATCGCGCCCTCGGCCTTGCCGGCGCCGACCATCGTGTGGATCTCGTCGATGAAGACGATGGTCTGGCCCTCGTCCTTGGCGATATCGGACAGCACCGCCTTCAGGCGCTCCTCGAACTCGCCGCGATACTTGGCGCCGGCCAGCAGGCCCGCCATGTCGAGCACCAGCACGCGCTTGTTCTTCAGCGACTCGGGCACTTCGCCGTTGACGATGCGCTGCGCCAGCCCTTCGACGATCGCGGTCTTGCCGACGCCGGGCTCGCCGATCAGCACCGGGTTGTTCTTGGTGCGGCGCTGCAGGATCTGGATCGCGCGGCGGATCTCGTCGTCGCGGCCGATCACCGGGTCGAGCTTGCCCAGGCGGGCGCGCTCGGTCAGGTCGATCGTGTATTTCTTCAGCGCCTCGCGCTGGGCCTCGGCGTCCGCGCTGTTGACGGACTCGCCGCCGCGCACGGCGTCGATCGCCGCCTCCAGCGACTTGCGGCTCATGCCGTGCTCGCGCGCGATGCGGCCGGTCTCGCCCTTGTCGTCGGCGACCGCGAGCAGGAACAGCTCGCTGGCGACGAACTGGTCGCCGCGCTTGATCGCTTCCTTCTCGGTGGCGTTGAACAGCGCCGCCAGCTCGCGGCCGAGCTGGACCTCGCTGGTGCCCTGCACCTGCGGCAGCCGCTTGATGGCGGCGTCGAGCGCGCTGGCAAGGCCGTTGATGTTGACGCCGGCGCGCGACAGCAGCGCGCGCGCCGAGCCGTCGTTCTGCGCCAGCAGCGCGCGCAGCAGATGCTGCGGTTCGATGTATTGGTTGTCGTTGCCGATCGCCAGGGTCTGGGCATCGGCCAGCGCTTCCTGGAATCGGGTAGTCAGTTTGTCAAGACGCATAGGGAAACCCTCTCTGGGATACGTGTCCCGAGGCGGCCCCGGCGGCGCAGTCGGTACGCACCGCGTCGTCGGCCGGCAGGACACCGGATGTCACTGCCGAAGATAGGGCTTTGCCGTGACATTTCAAGACGAAACGATGCGTATTTGATGTGGCGCAAGCAGCGCGCGAGCGGCGTGCCAGCGACAGAACGGCGGCGGACTAGCGGCGCGCCAGCGAATGGATCAGGACGACACCGCCGCGGGCCGGCCCTGCCCCGTGTCGGCGGCCCCGCCCGCCAGCTTGCGCTCCAGGTTGCGCACCAGCACCAGCGCCTCGCCCTGCAGCACCAGCCGGCCGCCCTCGCCGGTGATATCGGTGGCCAGGTTGACCAACTCCTTGTCGGCGCGCAGCCGCACGATCCGCACCGAGGCCCGCAGCGGCTCGCCCAGCCGGGCCGCCGCGCGCAGCCGCAGCGACTGCTTCATCCAGCCGGTGCCGCGCCCCGGCAGGCGGGTACCGAGCAGGTCGGAGAACATGCCGGCCAGCAGCGGCAGCGGCACCAGCGGGCCGTCGAAGCCGCGGCGCCGGGCCAGCGCCGCGTCCGTGTAGAGCGGATTGGCGTCCTCGCTCAGCGACACGTACTCGTCGATATCCGCCCGTTCGAAGCCCCGCACCGCCTCGGCCTGCTGCCCGGGCCGCAGGTGGTACAGCGCTGCGTCGCCGGCGATCGCCGCGTCGGCACCCGCCACCAGCGGCCCGGCCAGCGCGGCGGCATCGGGCTCGAGCAGCAGCTCGGCGTCCCCGCTCGCCGTGACCGGCCCCGGCTCCGCGTTCGCCGCCGCCCCAGCCGTCAATGCGCGGCCGCCGCGCCGCACGCAGCGGATCGCGGTGCGCAGCGCGATCCGTCCGGCCGCGCCCTCCCCCGGCACCAGTTCCGCCACCACGCCGTCGCCGACGTAGGTGGGCTGCGGAAACATCAGCGTCTGCGCCAGCGGCAGCACCGGCCCCGCTCGCCCTCGCTGCATCTGCGCGCACAGCAGCGAGAACAGCAGCATGCCGTGCGCGACGGTGGCACCGAAATGCGTGCCGCGCGCGAACGCCGGATCGCAGTGGATCGGATTGTCGTCGCGCGACAGGCGCGCGAAGCGATCGAAGTCGTGCTGCGTCAGCACGCGGATCGCGGCGGGTGCGAAGGGGGCAATGGGCGCGGCGGGCGCGGCGCCCACCGCGGGCCCGGCAGTCTGCTTGATGGCCATCGTCACTGCGGTACCTCGACGATGCCCCCGACCACCTCGATGCGGTCGCCGGCGGCGGGGTTGGCGGCAAAGCCGGGAACGTTGGACGGCTGGATGGCCGGCGCCGGCGAGTTCGGCGTACCGCCGCGCGGCACCGTGCGCACCACCTGTGACGGCGGCAGCGGCGTGCCGCTGCGCAGATGGTCGTACATCGCGTCGAGCGCGCGGTTCAGGTACAGGTGCAGCGGCACGTAGCGATTGCCATAGCCGGGCACCAGCGCATTGAAGGCGTCGAAGTGCTGGGCGTTGGTCACCTCGACATACGACAGCCGGCTGGCCGCGCCCTCGCGCTGCCGGTTCAGGCCCAGGTACGGGCGCGAGGTGTGGTTGACCGGCAGCAGCGCATCGTCGCGGCCGTGTACGATCAGCGCCGGCTTGCCGCGCAGGTTGCCGTTGCGCAGCGTCAGGCGCTGGCCCACCTGCAGCGCGAGCGCCTGCGGCGAGTTGCCGGTCACCAGGTCGCGCAGGCAGCGCGCGCCGGCGGTGTTGGCGTCGTCGACCGGCGAGCCGGGCGAGCGCGAGAGCAGGTCGCGGCGCGGACCGCGCGGGTCCAGGTCGTTGATCAGCTGCACGCCCGACGACGGCGGCACGCCATTGCCGGTGGCGAACATGTTGGCCATCTGTGCCTGGGTCACCGGCGCGGGTTCGAACGCCGCGTTGATGCCGCTGAAGCTGTAGCCGCACAGCCGGTCGGTCACGCTGGCGCGCGACAGCGCATTGGCATAGGACACCGACACCGCGCTCGACACCTCGAAGAAGCCCAGCGAGGCGTGCAGCACCGCGGATTCGGGCTCCCAGCCGTAGTCGCGCAGCGCCTGCTGGGCGCTGGCCGCCTGCTCCGCCAGCGTCGCGCCCTTGACGATGCCGGCGCTGGCCAGCGCGGCGCAGCGGTTGGCCGGGATGGCGCCCAGCGTGGCATAGAAGCCGACCGCCGGCGCCTGCGCGTTGGCCGGGTCCTGCGCCGCGCACAACTGCAGCAGGTTCGCCATCGTCGTGTAGTCGTACAGCGGGCGGCCGTTCACCGCCACGGGCGTGCCGCCGCGCCGCACCGTGATGCCGGCATCCTGCGGCATGTTCAGGTTCGGCTCGCTGACCGCGACGCCGTCGATCAGGCCCTGCACGTCGGCCTCGGCCGCGGCGACCGCCGCGCCGCCGCCATTCGACAGGCTCGAGGCAATCACCAGCAGCTTGTCCTTGTCGATGGTGCGGCGGCGCTGGCCGTCGCGCATCTCGCCATGGCGGTCGTTGATCGCCCAGATGCCGAATTCGATCGCCTGCAGCGTGAACAGGCCCCAGTCCTTCTCGGGATTGCGCTGGGAATGCGCGTGCTTGAACGCCAGCCGATGCGGGGCCGCGGCGTTGAAGGCCGCGCGCGCGTTGTCGTCGATCGGCGCGGCGAAATGCGCCTCGCGGCCGGCGGCGGCGCGGCTGGTGCGGGTGCCGTCGATCAGCGCGACGGTGTCGTTGCCCAGATCGTGCGGCGCGGCGCCGGTGCCCTTGTCGGTATAGGCAACCGCGCAGCCGCGCTTCAGGCCCCATTCGCCGGTCGAGATGCCGCCGTAGACCCCGCGTGAGCCGGACGACGTGGCGGTGATCAGGCAGGGCCGCGCGGGATCGAAGCTGGCCGGGATCTGCACCATCATCGTGACGTTCTGCCGGCCGCTGCCATCGTCGGCATAGGCCAGGTACTCGACGCCGGGGATCTTGCCCTGGCCGCCGGTGACATTGCCCTGCGCATCGACATTGGGCCCGTACAGCGTGCCGTAACCACCGGCGGCGCTGACATCGACCAGCGCCGTGTAGTTGCTCCAGATCGCATAGCGGCGCAGCTCGGTGCGGGTCGGCGCATTGGGATCGGCCGGCAGCGGCGCGGTGCCCGCCAGCCCGTCCTTGCCGAGCCCGGCGGTCAGCAGGTCGTCGGCGCTGCCGTCGTACTCATGCACCGTCAGCGAACTGATATAGGCCGGGCGCTGGTTGACCGGGGCGCGATGGTCGTCGTCATCGTCGGAGCCGCATGCGACCAGCGCCATGCAGGCCAGCGGGACCGCGAGCAGGCGGGCCGCGGCGGGACGCGCCGGCCCCGCACAGCCTGCCCGGCCCGCCCGGCGCACGGCCGGCCGGGACATCGATGGCGCCGCGCCTGGCGTTGTTGGCACGGCCCCTGGGGCGCCGCCGCGTCCTTGCCCCGTCCCTTGCCCAGCCGCTTGCCCCGCCTCCTGCCCTGCCGCATCGCTTCCGTGTCTGTGCTGCATCGTGGTCTCCTTGCGTGGCAACGCCGCATGCGAGCGCCGCATCAATGCTGCCGGTATTGCATGCGCAGCTTGTGTTTCTCGATCTTTCCGGACGGCGTGCGCGGCAGGGCGTCGACCACGCGCACATGGCGCGGCACCTTGTAGCCCGCCAGCCGTTGCCGGCAATGCGCGATGACGTCCTGCGGGTCCAGGCTCGCGCCGGGCTTGAGTACCAGCAAGGCCATGCCGACCTCGCCCCAGCGTTCGTCGGCGACGCCGATCACCGCCGCCTCGGCGACCTGCAGCAGCGCGAACAGCGCCTGCTCGACTTCGGCCGGATAGACGTTCTCGCCGCCGGAAATGAACATGTCCTTGGCGCGATCGACGATGTAGTAGTCGCCGTCGGCGTCGACATAGGCGATGTCGCCCGAATGCAGCCAGCCGTCGCGCAGCGCGGCCGCGGTCGCCTCGGGCAGGTTCCAGTAGCCCGGCGTCACGCCCGGCCCCTTGATCAGCAGCTCGCCGCGCTCGCCCGGCGCGACATCGTTGCCGAGCGGATCGACCACGCGCGTCAGCATCGAGCCGACCGGCTTGCCGATGGTGCCGGGCTTGCGGCGCGCGGTGTCCTCGTCGGCGACGAACACGGTCGGGCCGGTCTCGGTCATGCCGAAGCCGAAGCAGATCGTCACGCCCTTGGCCTGATACGCCTGCAGCAGCGGCAGCGGCACCGGCGAGCCGCCGGCCGCGCAGCTGCGCAGCCGGGACAGGTCGGCGCGTTCGAAGTCCGGATGCTGGCTGAGGAACTGGTAGATCGACGGCACCGCGAAGAACATCGTGATGCCGGCGCCGGAGCGCGCATCGAGCCGCGCCAGCGTCGCGCCCGCGTCGAACTGGCGCGCGACATGCACGGTGCCGCCGGCGTGCAGCACCGGATTCGCGTACAGGTTCAGGCCGCCGGTATGGAAGAACGGCAGCACCGCCAGCATCACGTCGTCGCGGGTGATGCGGTTGGCGATGGTCGCGTTGACGGCGTTGAAGAACACCATGCCGTAGGTCTGGATCACGCCCTTCGGCCGGCCGGTGGTGCCGGAGGTATACCAGCAGATGCCAGACCTCGTGCTCGTCGCGGCAAGGCATCTCGACGATGCGCCCGGACGCCGCGGCCAGCACCGCCTCGTATTCGGTCCAGCCCGCCGGCACATCGGCGGCCTCGTCGTCGGCCAGATGCAGCACCGCGCGCAGCGCGCGTCCGCGTGCCAGCTCGGCGACCACGTGAAGGGAATCCGTCGCCGGCGACCAGCACCTGCGGCGTGCAGTCGTCGAGAATCGGCTTCAGCTCGGCCGGCGCCAGCCGCCAGTTCAGGCACACCATCACCATGCCGGCCTTGGCGCAGCCGTACAGCATCTCGAGATAGTCGGAGCTGTTGTCGGCCAGCACGGCGACGCGGCTGCCCGGGGCGAGCGCCAGCGTATCGGCCAGATACTCGGCGAAGCGGCTGGCGCGCTCGTCGAACTGGCGGTAGCTGATCTGCCGGCCACTGTCGACGTCGACCAGCGCGATCTTGTCGGGGCGGTGCTGTGCGTGCTTGTGCAGCCAGTCGACTACGTACATGGGCGCCCCGCTTGGCCTGGGATCGGCATGGTGCCGGTGATGGAGTGCATCGCGCGGATGCCGATCGCGCCGGTGTCGATCGTGCCGGTGTCAATCGTGCCGGTGTTCATTGCGCCGGTGTTCATCGCACGGCCCGCAGGCGCCCGACGATGCCCTGCGGGAAATAATAGACGCTGAGCACGAACAGCAGGCCCAGCCACAGCAGCCAGCGATCCGGATGCAGCAGCGACGACAGCAGCGGCAGCGCGGCGGTGGCCTCGCTGGCGAGCTTCATCACGTCCTGCAGATAGGTCTGCGCCAGCAGGAACAGCACGGTGCCGATCACCGCGCCATACATCGTGCCCATGCCGCCGATCACCACGATCAGCAGGATGTCGACCATGATCTCGAACGACAGCGAGGTATCCGGGCCGTTGTAGCGCAGCCAGATCGCCATCAGCACGCCGGCCAGCGTGGCGAACGCCGCCGACAGCACGGTCGACACGGTGCGGTAGACCACGGTGCGGTAGCCGATCGCCTCGGCGCGGAAGTCGTTCTCGCGGATGGCCTGCAGCACGCGCCCGAACGGCGAATTGACCACGCGCAGCAGCAACAGGAACAGCACCGCGGCGCCGGCCAGCACCAGGTAATACGAAATCAGCTTGCCATTGAGCGGCACGCCCAGCCATTCGCGCACCTCGCCGTCGGCGTCCTCCAGCGCGAAGCCCGGCGTCAGCAGCGCCGGCACCTTGAACGACAGCCCATCCTCGCCGCCGGTCCAGGCCGACAGCTGCGACACCAGCGTGGCGAAGGCGGTCGCCACCGCCAGCGTGATCATCGCGAAGAAGATCGCGCGCACGCGAAGCGAGAACAGGCCGATCACCAGCGCCAGCAGCATCGACACCGCCAGCGCGCCGGCGATGCCCGCCAGCAGCGCGCCCCAGCCGGGCTCGAAACGCGTCATCGCAATCGCCACGCCGTAGCCGCCGATGCCGAAGAACATCGTGTGCGCGAACGAGACGATGCCGGTGTAGCCCAGCAGCAGGTCGTAGCTGGCCACCAGCACCACGAAGATGCAGATCTTGGCGGCCATGTTCAGCGCCCGCGCGCCCGGAATCAGGAACGGCGTGCAGACCAGCGCCAGCAGCAGCAGGAGCAGCAGCACCGTCAGCGTGCGGCTGCGCGGGGTATCGCCGGAGAGCAGTCGAATCATGATGCGGTCGGTTTCTCGAAGAGGAGGCAATGACGGCGATGCACGGATGGCCTGGCAACGATGCGATGGGCGGCTCTGGCGTCCGCCTCAGCGCCGGGCCACCGGATACAGGCCCTGCGGCCGCCACAGCAGGATCAGCACCATCAGCAGGATGTTCGAGAACAGCGCCACCTTGGGAAACAGGAAGCCGGTGTAGTTCGCCATCAGGCCAACCAGCAGCGCGCCGACGAAGCAGCCGGTGGTGGACCCGAGCCCGCCGATGATGATCACGATGAAGATCAGCACATTGACCTGCGCGCCGATCGCCGCGGTGATGTTCTGCTGATAGAGGCCCCACAGCACGCCGCCCATGCCGGCCAGGCCGGCGCCGACCGCGAACACGCCGACGAACAGCCGGCGCACGCGATAGCCGAGCGCCTCGACCATCTCGCGGTTCTCGACGCCGGCGCGGATCAGCAGGCCGATGCGCGTGCGGTTCAATACCAGCAGCATCGCGAGGAAGACCACCAGCCCAAGCACCACCGCGATCAGCCGGTATTTCTCGATCGCGGCGTCGCCCAGCAGCACCGCGCCGCGGAAGCTGGCCGGCAGCGTCAACGCGATGGTCTCCGGTCCCCAGATCGCCTTGATCAGCTGCTCGGCGACGATCATGCCGCCCATCGTGATCAGGATCTGCTTCAGGTGCTGGCCGTAGACCGGGCGCACCATCACGCGCTCGAAGGCCAGGCCCAGCACGCCGGCCACCGCCATCGCGGCGAAGATCGCCAGCGCGAACACCGCCAGGTTCAGCGCCAGGCTGTCGGCCTTGACCCAGGGCGCCAGCGGCAGCAGCACCGAAGCCGCGATATAGGCGCCCAGCGCGATGAAGGCGCCGTGGCCGAAGTTCAGCACGTCCATCAGGCCGAACACCAACGTGAGCCCCGACGACACCACGAAGATGATCATGCCCATCGCCAGCCCCGCGATGGTCAGCGTCAGCCAGGTCGAGCCGCTGCCGATCAGCGGCCAGGCCAGCAGCATCAGCAGCGGCGCCAGCGCCAGCGGCAGCCAGTCCAGGCGGGCGGCGGGCAGATCGGCGGCGGTGGGCGGGGCTGTAGTGGCCGGCGCTGCTGCCGACCCACTGGCCGACGTTGCTGCCGACGTTGCTGCCGACGCTGCCGGATGCGGTGCGGCGGATTCGGACACGGTCCTGCCAGCGGTCATGATTCGATTTCCTCGCACGATGGCACGCCCGCCGGCGCACATGACGGCACGCATGCCGGCGCGCATGGGGGGCGCGCATGGGGACGTGCAAGACGGGTTCGGCGGCATCATCGCGCTCCTCACTGGTGCGCCGCCAGCGACAGCCCCAGCAGGCGCTGCTGCAGGCCCTCGTCGGCGGCGAGCTGGGCCATGGTGCCGGCGTGCACCACGCGGCCGTCGTCCATCACGGCCACCGTGTCGCCCACCGCGCGCGCCATCTGGAAGTTCTGTTCGACCAGCAGCATCGACACCTCGGTCTGCTTCAGTTCGCGGAACACCGCGATCATGTTCTGGATGATGGCCGGAGCCAGCCCCTTGGTCGGTTCGTCGACGATCAAGAGCCGGCGCGGCTCGACGATGGCGCGCGCCACCGACAGCATCTGCTTCTGGCCGCCCGACAGCACGCCGGCGCGCTGATGCCAGAACACCTTCAGCGCCGGGAACATGCGGAGCACCCAGTCGAGCCGCTGCGGATCGGCCGGGCCCTGGCGCGCGGCCAGCCGCAGGTTCTCGGCCACGGTCAGGTCGGAGAACACGCCCATGTTCTCCGGCACGTAGCCGATGCCGGCCTGCGCGATCGCCGGGGTATCGCGCGCGGTGATGTCCCTGCCGTCGAATTCGATCCGGCCCGCACTCGCGCGCCACAGGCCCATCACGGTGCGCAGCGTCGTGGTCTTGCCGGCGCCGTTGCGTCCGAGCAGCATCGTCACGCCGCCGCGCGGCACCTCGAGCGTGACGCCGTGCAGGATGTGATACGGGCCGATATGCGTCTGCACGTCGGCGAGACGCAGCAGCGGCGGTGCCGCGGCATGCGGTGCGTCGTGCGGTGCGCCTTGCGGTGCGCCTTGCGGTGCGGCATTCGGGACGGATGGCGAGGCGGTGCGTTCAGACATCAAGGCCCTCCCCGTCGGCCGGCAGGCCCAGATACGCCTGCTGCACGATCGGCGAGGCAATGACCTCGGCCGGATCGCCGTCGGCCATCAGGCTGCCGTTGTGCAGCACCACGATGCGATCGGCCAGCGAGCGCACCACGTCCATCTTGTGTTCGACCAGCAGCACGGTGTGCGAGCGCTCCTGCTTGATCTCGCGGATCAGGTCGAGGATCACCGGCACCTCGTCGACGCTCATGCCGGCGGTCGGCTCGTCGAACATGAAGACGCGCGGGCGCAGCGCCAGCAGGATCGCGACCTCGAGCTTGCGCTGGTCGCCGTGCGGCAACGCGGCGACGGTCAGGTCGCGCTTGGCCGCCAGCGCGACCCGCTCCAGGCAGCGCTCGGCCTCGGCGTTGACGCCGCGATGGCTGCTCCAGACGGTCAGCAGATCGAGTCCGATGCGGGCCCGCGCCTGCACCGCCAGCCGCACGTTCTCCAGCACCGACAGATTGGGGAACAGGCTGGTCAGCTGGAAGGCACGGCCGATGCCGCGGCGCGCCTTGCCGGACGCGCTCAGGCCGGTGATGTCGCGGCCGTACAGCGCGATGCGGCCGCTGGTCGGGGCCAGCTGGCCTGAGATCAGGTTGAAGTAGGTGGTCTTGCCGGCGCCGTTCGGGCCGACGATGCAGGTCAGCTCGCCGGCACGGAACGCACAGGACACCGCGTTGACGGCCACATGGCCGCCGAAGCGGATCGTCAGGTCGTGCGTTTCGAGCGCCGGCTGTCCGGCCGGCGGCGCGGCGCCCGCGGGTCCGCGCTGCGCATCGCCGCCGGGCAGCGGCGCCGCGCCATCGGCGGCCGCGGTGCGCGCGGCCGTGTGGGCGGCCGTGTGGGCGGCCGTGTGCGTGGCCGTGTGGGCGACCGTATGGGCGACCATGTGTGGGCCCGCGGACGTGGCCGGGCGGGCGGCCGTGGCCAAGCGGGCGGCGCCGCGGGTGGCGGGACTGGCTTGCACCGGGCTCTCCCCCGCCTATTGCCGCTTGTTGCGGATCGGCACCTGCATCTCCTCGGGCTTGATCTCGCGGACCAGCTCGGGAACGCCCCAGGCAAACGCCGGATCGACCTTGATCTTGAAGTGGTACATCGACTGCATCGCCTGATGGTCCTCCTTGCGGAAGGTCATCCGGCCCTTGGGCGTATCGAAGGACATACCCTCCATCGCCGCGATCAGCTTCTCGGTGCCGGTGGCGCCGCCGGTCTTCTTCAGCGCCTCGACCAGCGCGATGCCAGAGGCCATGCCGCCGGCGGTGAAGAAGTCGGGCGGCGTCTTGTACTTGTTGTAGTGGTTGGCCACCAGCCACTGGTTGGCCGGATTCTTCGGGATGCCGAAGTAGTAGTAGGTCGCGCCTTCCATGCCGGGGAAGTTCTTGTAGCTCGCCATCGCCGGCAGGATGTTGCCGCCGGTGGCGATCTCGATGCCGTAGCGCTTCGGATCAAGGTCCGCGATCTTGAACGGATTGCCGGCGCCGGCCCAGATGATGAAGATCACCTTGCGGCCGGGCTTGTCCTTCAGCGCATCGAACAGCCGCTGCGCGCCCGCGGTGAAATCGGTGGTATTGGTCGGCAGGTATTCCTCGTGCACGACCTTCGCCTGCTTCAGCGCGTCCTTGAACGCCTTGACGCCGTCGCGGCCGAACGCGTAGTCCTGCGCCAGCGTGGCGATCTGCACGCCGGGCTTGTCGAGCGCGACCGCGTTGGCGATCGCGTCCTGCGACGAGTTGCGGCCGGTGCGGAAGATATAGCGGTTCCACTTGTCGCCGGTGATCGAATCGGCCACGGCGGGCTCGACCAGCAGCACCTTGCGGTATTCCTCGGCGACCGGCAGCATCGCCAGCGCGGTGCCGGACGAGGTCGGCCCGACCGCGATATCGGCGCCGTCGTCGCTGTAGGCGGCGGCCAGCTGCGCCTTGGCGACGTCGGGCTTGCCCTGCGTGTCCTTCTCGATCACCACCAGCTTGCGGCCGTTGACCGTCATCGTGCCCGCGGTCGCGTATTCGAGGCCCATCATCAGCCCGATCTGGGTCTGCTTGGCGTAGGCCTCGAGCGCGCCCGTCTTGTCGTAGACGTGGGCGATGCGGATGTCCTTGGCGGCGGCCGTGCCGGTGGCGGCCAGCAGCGCGGCCGCCAGTGCCGCGGCGAGCGCGGCGGTGCGGCGGGTGATGCGGCCGGTAATGCGGTGCGTGGTGCGGTGGGTGATGCGGTGGGTGATGTCCTGCGTAACGCCGCGGCTGATGCGGCAGGTAATGCGGTGGGGTCCCATCGTTCGTCTCCTCGGTCCTTTTTGTTTTGTCGTGGCCTGGCTGGTACCGCTGATGTCTCGCCTATGTCGTTGCCGGTGTCCGGCTCATCGCGCCCTCATCGCGGCGCCAGCCCGTGCGTGATCAGGTCGAACGCGGTGTCGACCACCTTCTCCATCGACGCCGGCCGCTTCCAGCGCGCATAGCGCATGCCGAGGAAGTTGCTGATGCCGATCAGGCACCAGGCGCGCACCTCGGCATCGCCGGGCACGATCTCGCCCAGCTCCTGCGCGCGGGTCAGCCGGCGGCTGTAGAGCTCGGCGAAGACCTGGAAGTATTGGCTGTAGATGGTCTCGTCGACCGAATACGAGTCGAGCACGATCCGGTACAGGTTCTTGTGGCGCGAGACGAAGGACAGGAAGGCCTTCAGGCCCAGGCGCTCGGCCTCGATCTGCGTGGTGGCCGGCGCCACATGCTTGCGCAGATGCGCGCGCACCAGTTCCAGCATGTGCTGGACCAGCGCGCGGAACACGTCTTCCTTGTCCTTGAAGTACAGGTAGAAGGTGCCCATCGCCACCTGCGCCTCCTGCGTGATCTCGGAGATCGACGCGGCGTAGTAGCCCTTCTCGCCGAACACCTTCTCGGCGGCCCGCAGCAGCGCCTCGCGCGTCTTCTGGCCGCGCGCGGTTTTCGGGATCACACAGGCTTCGGTCGGTGGCATCGGCGCCTTCGTTCAAGCGAAAAACGGTTGGATGGCAACGGAGTTGCATGGCGCCGTGCAGCATGGGCGAGGCCATGTTCCGGAATCGCGCATCAGGCCCGGAAACCTGATAAGTGATTCATGTTTCATGGTATAAAGCAGCGAATCGGAATGTCAATAGATGGCTGTCCCAAGGGGCCCCGGCCGGCACGGCGGCGGCACGCGGCGTCGCCGCGCCACGGGATGCGCCACGCCGCCACGGAGACACCGTTTGGACGCAGCCGATCCCTCCGCCCTGCCCGGTCCAGCCGCGCCTTCCACGGCCGCGCCTCCCGCTACCGCGCCGTGCCCTGCCGAGCCGTACCCTGCTGCGCCGTACCCTGCCGCGCCGTACCCTGCCGCGCCGTACCCTGCCGCGCCGTACCCTGCCGAGCCGTACCCTGCCGAGCCGTACCCTGCCGAGCCGTACCCTGCCGAGCCGTGCCCTGCCGAGCCGTGCCCTGCCGAGCCGTGCCCTGCCGAGCCGTCCCGTGCCGCGCCGTCCGCTGCCGAGCCGTCCTATGCCTCGCCGGCCCATGCCCCGCCGGACCATGCCGCGCCGTCCCCGGCCTCGTTCAGCTTCACCGAATACCCCGCCCACGCGGACCTGCCCGGCTGGCGCGAGGCCGGCACCGGCAGGCCCTTGCTGCTGCTGCACGGGTGGTCGGCGCCCGGCCAGGCCTTCGCCGGCCAGGCGGCGCTGGCGCAGCGGGGCTATCGCGTGATCGCGCCCGACCATGCGGGCCACGGGCTGTCGGTACGCTGGCGCCCTGCGGCCGGCGGCACGATCGCCGGGCTGGCCGACGGCGTGGCCGGGCTGATCGACGCACTGGATCTGCGCGATGCCATCGTGGTGGGCTGGTCGATGGGGGCGATGGTCGCCTGGGAACTGGCGCGCGGCCGTCCCCGGCAATGGCTCGAGCGGCGCGTCGCCGCGATCGGCGCGATCGACATGACGCCCCGCCTGGTGACCGCACCGGACTGGCCGCATGGCCTGCATGGCGGCTACACCGCGGCGCAGGCCTGGCAGATGGCGGCGCAGGTGCGGCGCCACTGGCACGGCATGGTGCCGCTGGTCGGCGCGGGCCTGTGGGCCGACGGCACCGAGCCGCCGGCACACGAGGCGGCACGGGTGCGGGAATGGATGGCCTGCTGCGACGCCGGCGCGCTGGCCGCGCTGTGGCTGGACATGGCGCGGCAGGACTACCGGCAGACCCTTTGCGAGGCGACCGTGCCGCTGTTCTGCCTGTATGGGGAGCGAAGCCGGCTCTACCGGCCGCCGCTGGCGGCGGCCATGGCCGCGCTGCAACCGGGGCTGCGGGTGGCGACGATCCCGGCGGCCGGCCACAGTCCGCATCTGGAGCGGCCGCAGGATTTCAACGAGGCGTTATTGCGGATGATCGGCGGATGATTCGGCGTAGGGTCGGCGGATCATTCGCGCAGGATCGACGAAGGGTCGGCAGATGACCGTCGAAGCATCGGCGGCGCAGGATCGTCGAAACATCGGCAGATGATCCTCGAAGGATCGAGAGCGACCCACCTCACGCCAGCGCCCGATAACTCCACAGCCCGAACAGCGTCAGCAGCAGCGAGCCGCCCAGGTGCAGCAGCACGTGCAGCGCCGCGGCGGCGTAGTCGCCGGCCAGCAGGTTCGCCGTCAGCTCGCTGGAGAAGGTCGAGAAGGTGGTCAGCCCGCCGAGAAAGCCGGTGATCACCAGCAGGCGCCAGGCCGGGGGCAGCGAGGCATGGGCATCGAAGAAACCCACCGCGACGCCGATCAGGAAGCCGCCGAGCAGATTGGCCGCCAGCGTGCCGTAGGGCAACGCCGGGTTGGCGGCATTCCACAGCAGCGAGAACAGCCAGCGCAGCCAGGCGCCGATCGCCGCGCCGACGCCGACCGCGACGAAGCCGAGCGGGCTCAAGCCGGGGCTCCGGGCTGGCCTTCGCCCACCCCGGCATCGCCGCCGGCATTGAGCGAGCGCACGCCCCAGCGCGCCAGCGCGGCCTCGTCGGTGACGCGCGCATCGACCCAGCGGGCGCCCTCGGGCGTCGATTCCTTCTTCCAGAACGGCGCCTCGGACTTCAGGTAGTCCATGATGAATTCGCAGGCGGCGAAGGCATTGCCGCGATGGGCCGAGGCCACCGCCACCAGCACGATCTGGTCCTGCGGCTGCAGCGGGCCGACGCGGTGGATGATGGTCACGCCTTCAAGGGCCCAGCGCTCGCGCGCGACCGCCTCGATGCGTTCCAGCGCCTTCTCGGTCATGCCCGGATAGTGCTCGAGCTCCATCGCCTGCACCGGGCTGCCGTCGTTGACGTCCCGCACCGTGCCGATGAAGCTGGCCACGGCGCCGATGCCCGGACGCCCCGCGCGCAGCGCCGCCACCTCGGCACCGAGGTCGAAATCCTCGCGCTGTACCCTGACGCTCATCTCAGCCTCCGGTCACCGGCGGGAAGAAGGCCACTTCGCTGCCGTCGGCCACCGCGGTATCGGCGCGCGCGACCGCATGGTTCACCGCCATGCGCAGCGCCCGGCCCTCGGCCAGCGCCTCTTGCCAGACGCCGCCGCGCTCGCGCAGCCACTGCCGCACCTGCCCCACGGTGGCGACCGTGTCCGGCAGCTCGACGCGCTCCTGGGCCACCCCCAGTTGCTCGCGTACGCTGGCAAAGAACCGCAATTCGATCTGCATCGCTACCCTCTTCTCTCGACTGCTTCGGCCGCCCTCGTCGGCGCTAGGCCACCAGATTGGCAAACGGCAGGAACGACACCATGTCGCCGCGCCGGATCGGCTGGTTGGGCGGATTGTCGACCAGGCCGTCGCCCCAGACCGTCGAGGTCAGGACGCCTGAGCTCTGGTTCGGGAACAGGTCCAGCCCGCCGCCTTCGTTGATCTTCACGCGCAGGAATTCGTTGCGGCGATCGAACTTGGTCAGATCGAAGTCGGCCCGCATCGGGATGCGCCGCGGCGCAACGTCGGTCACGCCCTGCATGCGCAGCAGGAAGGGCCGCACGAACAGCAGGAAGGTGACGAAGCTCGACACCGGATTGCCGGGCAGGCCGAGGAAGGCCGCGCTGTCGGCGACGCTCGCTGCATCTCCCCTAGCTGCAGTACCGCCGGCACCGCCGCGCGACACATGGCCGAACGCCAGCGGCTTGCCCGGCTTGATCGCGATCTGCCACAGGTCCAGCCGCCCTTCGGCCTGCACCGCGGGCTTGATATGGTCTTCCTCGCCGACCGAGACGCCGCCCGAGGTCAGGATCAGGTCATGCCCCTGCGCCGCGCGGCGCAGCGTGTCGCGCGTGGCGTCCAGCGTGTCGGGCACGATGCCGAAATCGGTGACCTCGCAGCCGAGGTTTTCCAGCAGGCCGCGCAGCGTGAAGCGGTTGGAGTTGTAGATCGCGCCCGGCTTCAACGGCTCGCCCGGCATTGCCAGCTCGTCGCCGGTGAAGAACACCGCCACGCGCGGGCGCCGCACCACGTCCACCTGCGCCTGGCCGACCGAGGCGGCCAGTCCCAGCGCCTGCGGCGTCAGCCGCGTGCCGGTGGGCAGGATCACGGCGCCGGCCATGATGTCCTCACCGGCGCGGCGGATCCACTCGCCCGGCCCGGGGGCATGGTTGACCACGACGAAGTCGCCGTCGGCCTGGCACTGCTCCTGCATCACCACGGCATCGGCGCCGGCCGGAATCAGCCCGCCGGTGAAGATGCGGGCCGCGGTACCGGGTTCCAGCGGCACGCCGACATGGCCGGCGGGAATGCGCTGGGCGACCCGCAGCCGCGCGCCGGGCATCGGCACGTCGGCGCAGCGCAGCGCATAGCCGTCCATCGACGTGTTGTCGGCGGGCGGGACGTCGAGCGTGCTCGTGACCGGCTGGGCCAGCACGCGGCCATTGGCCTGCAGCGTATCGACGCGTTCGCTTTCGGCGATCGGCTGGGCGCCGGCCAGCAGCGCGTCGAGCGCCTGCGCCAGGGTCAGCATCGGGGGACGATTTTCCATGCGAGGTGCGTTGTCGTCGCGGCCCGCGCAGGCGGGAACGCAGTGTCCGGACAGGCCCCGCCTGCGCGAGGCGGCGCTTGGGGCCGCGGCGGTGGGGCCGGCGGCGGCAAGCGGCTGATTCGATTCGTACCAGCTCGATTGTACGAGCCGATTGTAATGACTCGGCGGCCGCCGCGCAGGCAGGCGCGGCGGCGGCTCGCCGATTACAGCCCGGTATGCCGGGCGATGTACGCCTTGACCCGCGCCGCGTCGGCCGGCATCACCTCGAAGCGCTGCGGCAGCGCCTCGATGCCCTCGAAGGCGGCCGGACGTTCGGGCTCGTGGCCCAGCGCCTCGCGGATCGTGTCGGCGAACTTGGCCGGCAGCGCGGTTTCCAGCACCACCATCGGCGTGCCCGCCGACAGGTGCTCGCGCGCGACCTTGACGCCGTCGGCAGTGTGCGTGTCGATGGTGATGCCATAGCGCGAGGACAGATCGCGGATCGTCGCGACGCGGTCGTCGTGCGTGCTGCGGCCCGAGACGAAACCGAACTGGCGGATGCGCTCGTAGTCCGGCGTGCCGGACAGGTCGAAGCCGCCCTTGGTATCGACGTCGCGGAACAGCTGCGCCAGCTTGCCGGCATCCTGCCCCAGCAGGTCGAAGATGAAGCGCTCGAAGTTGGAGGCCTTCGAGATGTCCATGCTCGGGCTGGAGGTGTGGTAGGTCTCGGCCGACTTGCGCACGCGATAGACGCCGGTGCGGAAGAATTCGTCGAGCACGTCGTTCTCGTTGGTTGCCACCACCAGCTTGTCGATCGGCAAACCCATCATGCGCGCGATATGGCCGGCGCAGACATTGCCGAAGTTGCCCGACGGCACGCAGAACGAGACCTTCTGGCCGGGGCCATCGGTGGCGAGCAGCCAGCCCTTGAAGTAGTAGACCACCTGCGCGACCACGCGCGCCCAGTTGATCGAATTGACCGTGCCGATCTTCTGGCGCGACTTGAAGTCGAGGTCGTTGGAGACCGCCTTGACGATGTCCTGGCAGTCGTCGAACACACCCCTCCACCGCCAGATTGAAGATGTTCGGATCCTGCAGGCTGAACATCTGCGCGGTCTGGAACGCGCTCATCTTCTTGTGCGGGCTCAGCATGAAGACGCGGATGCCGCGCTTGCCGCGCATCGCGTATTCGGCCGCGCTGCCGGTGTCGCCGGAGGTCGCGCCCAGGATATTGAGTTCCTGTCCGGCGCGCGCCAGCGCGTACTCGAACAGGTTGCCCAGCAGCTGCATCGCCATGTCCTTGAACGCCAGCGTCGGGCCATTGGACAGGCCCAGCAGGTACAGCGGCGCGCCCGCCTCGTCGCCCAGCTTGCGCAGCGGCGTGATGTCGGCGGTGTTGTCGCCGGCGCGCACGTTGCAATAGACCTCGGCGGTATAGGTCTTG
The DNA here is from genome assembly GCF_049311595.1 of Cupriavidus sp. H18C1. Classification (NCBI taxonomy): domain Bacteria; kingdom Pseudomonadati; phylum Pseudomonadota; class Betaproteobacteria; order Burkholderiales; family Burkholderiaceae; genus Cupriavidus; species Cupriavidus sp. H18C1. The sequence goes on along the minus strand of NZ_CP186008.1, from coordinate 8,962 downwards.
CGCGTCAGCGCGCGCAGGTCCTCGGTCGGAATGTCGTCGCAGAACCTGGCGAGGATTTCATAGGCGAGGTCCGCGTACGACAGCTTGCGCCACGATTCGAGTTCGTCGGCGCTGACCTGCGGATATTGCTGCGGCAGGTACAGGCCGCCGTCCGGCGCCAGGCCGCCCAGCAGGATCTCGGAGAAGGTTTGCGGCACGTCATGGCCGCGGGTCGACTTGTAGTTCATCGTGATGGTGGCCGCCAGGCCGCGCCGGCGCCCGGATTCGGGCGGCAACGCGGCCATCGGCAAGGCTTCAGTTCAGTTCTTCCATGCGCAGGCGGGTGACGCCCGAGAGCACCGTCGGCAGCGCCTCGATCTTCGCGATGGCGGCATTGACCTGCTTCTCGCGGGCCAGGTGCGACAGCATGATGATATCGGTCTGCGGCTCGCCCTCACGCGATTCCTTCTGCAGCATCGCGTCGATCGAGATGCCGGAATCGGCCAGGATGCGCGTGATATCGGCCAGCACGCCGGTCTCGTCCGACACGCGCATGCGCAGATAGTAGCTGCTGGTGACCTCCTCGATCGGCAGCACCGGCACGCTGGACAGCTCGTCCGGCTGGAACGCCAGATGCGGCACGCGGTGTTCCGGATCGGCGGTATGCAGGCGGGTCACGTCGACCAGGTCGGCGATCACCGCCGAGGCGGTCGGCTCGGCGCCGGCGCCCTTGCCGTAGTACAGCGTGGCGCCGACGGCGTCGCCCTGCACCAGCACCGCGTTCATCGCGCCCTCGACGTTGGCGATCAGGCGCGAGGCCGGCACCAGCGTCGGATGCACGCGCAGCTCGATGCCGTCCTCGCGGCGGCGGGTCAGGCCCAGCAGCTTGATGCGGTAGCCCAGTTCCTCGGCGTACTGGATGTCGATCGCGGACAGGCGCGTGATGCCCTCGACGTGGGTCTTGTCGAACTGCACCGGCATGCCGAAGGCGATCGCGCTCATCAGCGTGATCTTGTGCGCGGCGTCGATGCCCTCGATGTCGAAGGTCGGATCGGCCTCGGCATAGCCCAGCTGCTGGGCCTCCTTCAGCACGGTGTCGAAGTCCAGGCCCTTGTCGCGCATCTCCGACAGGATGAAGTTGGTGGTGCCGTTGATGATGCCGGCGATCCACTGGATCCGGTTGGCGCTCAGGCCCTCGCGCAGCGCCTTGATGATGGGGATGCCGCCGGCCACCGCGGCCTCGAACGCGACCATCACGCCCTTGCTGCGCGCGGCCTCGAAGATCTCGTTGCCGTGCACGGCGAGCAGCGCCTTGTTGGCCGTCACCACATGCTTGCCGTTGGCGATCGCCTGCAGCACCAGCTCGCGGGCGATGCCGTAGCCGCCGATCAGTTCGACCACGATGTCGATGTCGGGATGGCTCACCACCTCGCGCGCATCGGCCACCACCTCGACCTGCCCACCGGTCAGCTCGCGTGCGCGCTCGGTGTTCAGGTCGGCCACCATCGTAATCTCGATGCCGCGGCCCGCGCGGCGGCGGATCTCCTCCTGGTTGCGCTTGAGCACGTCGAACGTGCCGCTACCGACGGTACCGATGCCGAGCAGGCCTACTTTGATGGGGTTCATGGTCAATCAGATTCCAGTTTGCAAATGGGAGAGCGCGACGGTGCGTGCGTTCGGAGCCGGCCGCAGCCGGAGTCAGGCCGTCGCGCCGTGTCGTTTTCGATAGGACTCGAGGAAGCGCCCGACGCGGCCGATGGCCTCGCGCAGGTCTTCTTCGTGCGGCAGGAACACGATGCGGAAATGGTCGGGCTTGGCCCAGTTGAAGCCACTGCCCTGCACCAGCAGCACCTTCGATTCCTGCAGCAGCTCGTAGATGAACTCCTGGTCGTCCTGGATCGGATACATCGACAGGTCGAGCTTCGGGAACAGGTACAGCGCCGCCTTCGGCTTGACGCAGGTAATGCCGGGGATCTGCGTGATCAGCTCGTAGGCCAGGTCGCGCTGGCGGCGCAGGCGGCCGCCCTCGGCCACCAGGTCGTTGATGCTCTGGTAGCCGCCGAGCGCGGTCTGGATTGCCCACTGGCCCGGCACGTTGGCGCACAGCCGCATCGAGGACAGCATGTTCAGGCCCTCGATATAGTCGTGCGCGGGCCGCTTGTCGCCCGACACCACCATCCAGCCGGCGCGGTAGCCGCACGAGCGGTAGTTCTTCGACAGGCCGTTGAAGGTCACCGTCAGCACGTCGGTCGACAGCGCGGCGATCGAGGTGTGCGTATGGCCGTCGTACAGCACCTTGTCGTAGATCTCGTCGGCGAAGATGATCAGCCCGTGCTGGCGTGCGATCGCGACGATCTCGCGCAGCAGCTCGTCCGAGTACAGCGCCCCGGTCGGGTTGTTCGGGTTGATCACGACGATGGCCTTGGTGTTCGGCGTGATCTTCGCGCGGATGTCGTCCAGGTCCGGCATCCAGTCGTTGGCCTCGTCGCACAGGTAGTGCACCGGGGTGCCGCCCGACAGGCTGACCGCGGCGGTCCACAGCGGGTAGTCCGGCGTGGGCACCAGCACCTCGTCGCCGTTGTTCAGCAGCGCGTTCATCGACATCACGATCAGCTCGGACGCGCCGTTGCCGACATAGATGTCCTCCAGGCCGACGCCGTGGATGTTCTTCTGCTGGGTGTAGTGCATGATCGCCTTGCGCGCGGCGAAGATGCCCTTCGAATCCGAGTAGCCCGCCGAGTTCGGCAGGTTGCGCATCATGTCCTGCTGGATCTCCTCCGGCGCATCGAAGCCGAACACGGCCAGGTTGCCGATATTGAGCTTGATGATCTTGTGCCCTTCTTCCTCCATCTGCTTGGCCTTCTCCAGCACCGGGCCGCGGATGTCGTAGCAGACGTTGTTCAGCTTGTTGGATTTCTGGATCGGTTTCACGGCGTGGTCGGGCAGGAGTCTGGCAGGGACAAAGGGAGCATGGGGCCGCCGGTTCGTGCGGCGGCGAACAGGGAATCTGCGTAAAACAGGGGGTCGTCCGGAGCGCGCTTCGCTGCACTGCGGGGCGATGCGAGGGCAGCGCGGCCGGCAGGAAGGCAAAGGCTATAATTTAGCGGATTATGACAGACTTCGGCAGGGATCTTGCGATGCAGCGTGGCCCGACCGCGCTTGCCACCGCCCCGGTCCGCGCCTTCCCGGCCGCCGGTTCCGCGACAAGTTCCGCGACAAGTTCTGCCACCAGTTCCCCGACCAGATTCCCCACAAGGTTCCCCCCGTGAAACTCCATGCCGACCAGCCCAACGCCATGAACACCGTCACGGCGTATGGCCCGGGCTATATCGAGATCAACAAGGTGCGCTACACCATGTCGGTGCTGGTGATGCCCGAGGGCGAGGTAAGGCCCTGGCCCGTCCAGCGCTTCGAGGACCTGGCCGCGGACCAGTTCGAGGGCCTGCTGGACCATGCCCCCGAGGTGGTGCTGCTCGGCACCGGCGACCGCCTGCGCTTTCCGCATCCGCGCCTGACCGCGGCCCTGTCCCGCCGCCATATCGGCGTCGATGCGATGGACATGCCGGCGGCCTGCCGCACCTACAACATCCTGATGGCCGAGGGCCGCAAGGTGGCGGCGGTGCTGCTGCTCGAGGACGCGGCCGCGGGCGGCTGAAGCGGCCGTCCCTGCGGTCGGCCGATGTCTGCCCGATGCCACGCTTGAACTATGCCGACGCGCCCTCATTTGCCGTGAGCACGGCCATGCCCGCGATCCCCGCCCGCCGCGACCGGCCCTCGCCCGAGCAGGCGGCGGGCCAGTCCCCGGCGAGCCGATTTCCCCAGCGCCGCTTCCTCCAGGAGCCATAAGAATGACAGTGAGTCTCAACCAGGCCGTTCCCGATTTCAGCGCACCGGCCACCGGCGGCACCTTCCGCCTCGCCGACTACCGCGGCAAGACGGTGGTGCTGTACTTCTATCCGAAGGACAACACCCCGGGCTGCACCAACGAGGCGATGGACTTCCGCGACCAGTACGAGGCGTTCGAGGCCGCCGGCGCGGTGGTGTTCGGCATCTCGCGCGACAGCATGAAGTCGCACGAAAACTTCAAGGCCAAGCTCGAACTGCCCTTCGAACTGATCTCCGATGGCGACGAAGCGCTGTGCCAGCTGTTCGATGTCATCAAGATGAAAAAGCTCTATGGCAAGGAAGTGCGCGGCATCGAGCGCAGCACCTTCGTGATCGATGGCAAGGGCAAGCTGCGCCATGAGTTGCGCGGCATCAAGGTGCCCAGCCACGTCGACGAAGTGCTCGAACTGGTGCGCGCGATGTGACCTTCACAGGGCAATTGCCAAACGGAAATCGTTCGGATACATTGCCCCGTAATGAGTTCAGATTCTGGTTGCCACGCTGCTTCTCCCCTCCGGCCCAGGCGCACGATGCCCAGGGCCGGTAGCGGAACTGCCGTGCCGTCCGCCCGCACAAGACAAGCCGCCTCGCCCGCTCAACGGGCCCGGCGGCTTTTTCGTCTGTGCGCGGCCCCGCCCGTTTTCCCCTCCCCCTGAAAGGAACGCCCAGCATGCCGCTGCCGACCATGCCCGCCAAGCCTGCACAACTGCTGGACCCGAGCGAGTTCGCTCCGGTTGCAAGGTTGCCGAAGTCCGCGACGCAGGCAAGAAAGCCCGTTCCGGCCTTGGAACGCGTGGCCCTGCTTGAAAGCGGACCCAGCGAAGCCGCCGCGCCCGCGGTGGAGGCCCGTGCCGCCGGCACGCGCGCCCGCGCGAAGGGACGGCCGAGCGCCCCGGTGTCGACGACGCCGGCCTCGCCCGTGTCGCTGGTCAAGTCCAGCACCGGCACCACCAGCCGCCGCCAGCGCAAGGACACCGGCCCCGCCAAGCTGTTCGTGCTCGACACCAATGTGCTGATGCACGATCCGACCTCGCTGTTCCGCTTCGAAGAGCACGACATCTATCTGCCGATGATGACGCTCGAGGAGCTGGACAACCACAAGAAGGGCATGAGCGAAGTCGCCCGCAACGCGCGCGCGGTCAGCCGCACGCTCGACGCGCTGGTGGCCGGCACCGACGGCGTGCTCGACGAAGGCCTGCCGCTGGCCAAGCTGGGCAACCGCGACGCGCAGGGGACGCTGTTCTTCCAGACCCGACTGAACGACACCAAGCTGCCCGAAGGCCTGCCCGAGGGCAAGGCCGACAACCAGATCCTGGCGGTGGTCAGCGCGCTGCGGCAGCAGCATCCGGAACGCGACGTCGTGCTGGTGTCCAAGGACATCAACATGCGGATCAAGGCCCGCGCGCTGGGCCTGCCGGCCGAGGACTATTTCAACGACCAGGTTCTCGAGGACAAGGACCTGCTGTACTCGGGCGTGATGGTGCTGCCCAACGACTTCTGGACGAAGCACGGCAAGGGCGTCGAGAGCTGGCAGGACCCGAAGACCGGCGCGATGTTCTACCGGCTGACCGGCCCGCTGGTGCCCTCCTTCCTCGTCAACCAGTTCGTCTACCTGGAACCGATGGACGGCAGCCTGCCGCTGTACGCGCAGGTCAAGGAGATCAACGGCAAGACCGCGCTGCTGCAGACGCTGAAGGACTACACGCACCACAAGAACAACGTGTGGAGCGTGACCGCGCGCAACCGCGAGCAGAACTTCGCGCTGAACCTGCTGATGAACCCCGACATCGACTTCGTCACGCTGCTGGGCCAGGCCGGCACCGGCAAGACGCTGCTGGCGCTGGCCGCGGGGCTGGAGCAGGTGCTGGACCAGAAGCTGTACAACGAGATCATCGTCACGCGGGCGACCGTGCCGGTCGGCGAGGACATCGGCTTCCTGCCGGGCACCGAGGAAGAGAAGATGCAGCCGTGGATGGGCGCGTTCGACGACAACCTGGAAGTCCTGCAGAAGAGCGACGACAGCGCCGGCGAATGGGGGCGCGCCGCCACGCAGGAACTGATCCGCTCGCGCATCAAGGTCAAGAGCATGAACTTCATGCGCGGCCGCACCTTCGTCAACAAGTTCGTCATCATCGACGAGGCGCAGAACCTGACGCCCAAGCAGATGAAGACGCTGGTCACGCGCGCGGGCCCCGGCACCAAGATCGTCTGCCTCGGCAACATCGCGCAAATCGACACGCCGTACCTGACCGAGGGCTCGTCGGGCCTGACCTTCGTGGTCGACCGCTTCAAGGGCTGGAGCCACAGCGGCCATATCACGCTGGCACGCGGCGAGCGTTCGCGCCTGGCCGACCACGCGGCGGACGTGCTGTGAGCGCACGGAGGCAAGCGATGCGAAGCGATCGCTGGCAGCGCGCCTCCGGCGCGCTGATCCCTTGCCTGATGGCGGCGAGCGCGGCCGCCGCGCCGGGGCTGCTGCGTGCGCAGGCCATCTCCGAACCGGCCGCGGCGCCGCCCCCGGGCGCGACCGCGCCGGCGCCCGGCGTGGTGCCGTCATCCGTTCAGACGCCCACGCCGGCCCCGACGCCGGCCCCTGCACCGGTGGCCGCGCCGCCGGTCAACGAGCCGGTGATCCGCACCATCGGCGCGGTCAGCTACGTCTGCGGCGGCGTCGGCGAGGACGAGCAGCGGCGGCTGGCCGCACGCCAGAAGCAGTTCAATATGGGCGTGCTGTTTACGCAGGGCGCGACCGGCGAATTCCTGGCCGATGTCGAGGTCCGACTGATGCGCGAAGGCCACGAAGTGGCGCGTTTTCGCACCGAAGGGCCGCGCTGCCTGATCAAGGCGCCGGAGGGCCGCTACAATGTGCACGCCACTTACAACGGCCAGCCCAAGTCCATGACCGTCGGCACCGGCACCTACGACGCGCAGTTGCGCTGGTAGCCATCCGGGCATCGCGCGCAGCGATGCCCCGGTCGATGGGACCGCACCGGCTGGTCCACCAGTCCATGCGATCGACCAGCACCGGCCTTCCTTCTTCGCTTCCTTCGACGCTTTCCTCGACGCTGCCTTCGACACTGTCGTCGATTCGATCCGCCGTGATTGACACGCGCCGGCTGCTGGTAGGCGCCCTCGCCCTGCTGCTGGCGGCCTGCGCCAGCACGCCGCCGTCGCGCCACGGCGGCCATGCCCGCAACACCCCGCGCACGCCGATCGTCGAGCCGAGCGCCGGCCTGGAAGAGATCTCGATCCAGGCGATGTCGCTGGTCGGCACGCCCTACCGCTACGGCGGCAATACGCCCGATTCCGGCTTCGACTGCAGCGGCTTGGTCCGCTACGTGGTGTCGCGCGCGGCCAACGTCAATCTGCCGCGCACCACCGAGGCGATGGGCACGCGCGGCACGCCGCTATCGCGCGAGCAGGTGGCCTCGGGCGATCTGGTGTTCTTCAACACCACGGGGCGGGCGAACTCGCATGTCGGCATCTACGTCGGCCAGAACCGCTTCGTGCACGCGCCGTCGAGCGGCGGCACCGTGCGGCTGGAGGACATGACCAAGTCTTACTGGGCGTCGCGCTACAACGGCGCGCGGCGCATCGCCAATGCCGCGGTACCGGTCGTGCCCAGCACGCCGGTTCCGCAGGCGGTGCCGGCTGTGCCCGCCTCCCCGCCGCCGCCCGCAGCGCCTTCGCCAGCACCCGCCCCGGTGCCGGTCCCGGAAGACGACGATCCGATCGCCGCCTTCGCCAATCGCTGAGCCGCTTGGCCTTGGCCCACGGCACACTGAGCCGGTGGGCCGGCGCCAGCCGAAAGACGGAGCCCCAATGACAAAGGCCAGGCAAATGCCTGGCCTTGTCTTTCATCGCCTGCCCTTGCGGGCGAGCCTCACAGCAGATGCCGCCCGATCCACCAGGCGATCGCCGCCATGAAGGCCGACGCCGGAATGGTCAGCACCCAGGCCCAGACGATGTTGCCGGCCACGCCCCAGCGCACGGCCGAGGTCTTGCGCACCGAGCCGACGCCGACGATGGCGCCGGTGATCGTATGCGTGGTCGAGACCGGCACGCCCAGCGTGGAAGCCAGGAACAGCGAGATCGCCCCGCCCGTCTCCGCACAGAAGCCGCCCACCGGCTTGAGCTTGGTAATCTTCTGACCCATGGTCCGCACGATGCGCCAGCCGCCGAACAGCGTGCCCATGCCGATCGCGACGTAGCAGCTGACGATGACCCAGGTCGGCGGCGCGCTGTCGCTCTGCATCACGTGGCCGCTGGCGATCAGCAGCATCCAGATGATGCCGATGGTCTTCTGCGCGTCATTGCCGCCGTGGCCCAGGCTGTAGAGCGAGGCCGACACCAGCTGCAGACGGCGGAACCAGCGGTCCACGCGCGACGGCGGCGTACGGAAGAAGGTCCAGCCGACCACCAGCATCAGCAGCGAGCCGAGCAGCATGCCCGCCAGCGGGGGAGATCAGGATGAATGCCACGGTCTTCAGCAGGCCGCTGGCGACCAGTGCGCCGGTGCCCGCCTTGGCCACCGCGGCGCCCACCAGGCCGCCGATCAGCGCGTGCGAGGACGAGGACGGGATGCCGTAATACCAGGTGATCAGGTTCCATGCGATCGCCCCGACCAGGGCGCCGAAGACCACGTAGTGGTCGACGATATTGACGTCGATGGTGCCCGTGCCGACCGTGGCCGCCACCTTCAGGTGGAAGACGAAGATCGCGATCACGTTGCAGACGGCGGCCAGCGCCACCGCGTGATGGGGCTTGAGCACGCCGGTCGATACCACGGTCGCGATCGAGTTCGCGGCATCGTGAAAGCCGTTCATGAAATCGAACAGCAGGGCGAGCGTCACCAGCAGGACGATCACCCACAAGCTCATTTGTACAGTCTGCATGCGGAGTTCCGGTTGGCGCGCTCAAGGCGTTTTCCAGCACGATGCCTTCGATGATGTTGGCCACGTCCTCGCACTTGTCCGTAATCGTCTCGAGCTGCTCGAAGATGGCCTTCATCTTGATCAGCCGCTTTACGTCGGTCTCGTCGCGGAACAGCTTGGAAATCGCCCCGCGCATCAACCGGTCAGCCTCGGATTCGAGCTGA